>NZ_ML119085.1 GCF_003789055.1 Histidinibacterium lentulum
ATGCCCCTGATGTCACCGCCTCGTCTGCACCGGCTCCCGCCGCCGCCCCGTCTGGCGCCCCAGCCGCGCCTCAGCGCCGCCGGTGAAGCGCTATCTACGGATACCAAACCAAACCCGCAAGAGGTTTCTTCCCCGAAAATGCACTTTTTGTAACAGGCTTCGTTTCTGCCAGATTTTCAAGGCGTTAGCGCAAGATCTGGGAGGCGCCGGGTTGGCCTCCGGCAACATTCTTAGCAGTCTGCGAACAGGGGCTGCCCTACATCTTGTGTTACCCACAGGGTTACCCCCAAGTTCCTCCCCTCAGCGGGCGGAGACCGGCGCGGCGCCCTGCAGAATCAACTCCCGAGTCGCCCGACGGAACCGGCGCCAACCGGTTCGCCAAGAAGGTGCCCGCCGTCAGGAAGCGCTGGGCCGCAGCACCGCGCGGGCGCGTTCCGGATCGAGGCGCAGAAGGAGCAGGCCGACGATCATCCCCGCGTAGACCAGCGGCTCGATCTCGAAGCCCTTCACGAGCCAGATGTAATGCAGCGCCCCGAGCAGCACCGCGGGATAGACGAGCCGGTGCAGCCGTCGCCAGCGCAGCGGCCCGAGCTTGCGGATGGCGAGATTGTTGGAGGTCAGGGCGAGCGGGATCAGCGCCAGGAGCCCGGCCATGCCGATGGTGATGTAGGGACGCTCCACGATGTCGGCCCAGACGCGGCCCAGGCTCTGCACGTCGAGAACCGCCCAGACCAGCACATGGGCCACGAGGAAATAGAAGGCCATCAGGCCGATCTGGCGGCGGAACTTCATCAGGCTGATCCCGGTGAAGCGGCGCAGGGGCGTGACGGCAAGGCCCGCGACCAGCAGTTGCAGGGCCAGCTCGCCGTAGCGATGCTCCAGCGTTTCCACGGGCTCGGGGCCGAGGCGGCCGACGATGCCCGAATAGAAGAGCCATGCCATCCAGCCGAAGCCGAGCGCATAGACCGGCCAGGCCGGCACGCGGCGCAGAGCGCCGTTGATGCCTGCCGCGACGCCCATCAATAGAAGACCGACAGGTCCATCCCTTCGTAGAGACCCGCCACCTCTTCCTCGTAGCCGTTGAACATCTCGGTGGGCCGCCGCTCAACCTGCAGGTTCCCCAGAAGGCCCCCGCCGCCCGAGCCTATGACCCGCTCGTCCGCCTGGCTCCAGCGCGGGTGATCCACGTTCGGATTCACGTTGGCATAAAAGCCGTACTCCCGCGGCTGTAGCGTATTCCAGCTGTTCGGCGGCTGCTCTTCGGTCAGGGTGATCCGCACGATCGACTTGATCGACTTGAAGCCGTATTTCCATGGCACCACCAGCCGGATCGGCGCGCCGTTCTGGTTCGGGATCGGCCGGTCGTAGATGCCCGTCGCCATGATCGTCAGCGGATGCATCGCCTCGTCGAGCCTCAGCCCCTCGACATAGGGAAACGGCATCACGCGGCGGCGGACGCCGACCATGTTCTCGGGCTGCACCGCGGTCTCGAAGGCGACGTAACGCGCGCCGTCCTGAACGCCCACGCGGTCGAGGATGTCCGCAAGCTCGATCCCGTTCCAAGGCACCACCATCGACCAGGCCTCGACGCAGCGCAGGCGGTAGATGCGTTCCTCGACCGTCAGCCCGCCGATCAGGTCCTGCAGCATGTAGTCGCCGGGATTGTCGACCAGCCCGTCAACGCGGATCGACCAGGGCTCCGTCACCATCTGGTGGGCATTGGCCGCCGGATCGCCCTTGCCGGTGCCGAACTCGTAGAAGTTGTTGTAGGTGGTGATGTCTTCCCAGCTGTTGGGTTCCAGCTCGGCGCGCGAGGCCTGCGCCGTCGCCCCCGACCCGACCGCGATGCCCGCTCCGGCGAGGCCGAGCCCGCCGAGGATCTGCCGCCGGTTCAGCCAGACGGCCTCGGGCGTCACGTCCGCACGGGTAAGCTTGTTCGTCCAGCGATGGGCCATAGCGCGCCTCCTCTGCATTGGTTGCCGCTGATCTATGGTGAATCTGACCGGTTTCACGGAAACAACTGTCACATTGCCGCGCAACGCGGGTATTCTTGCGACAGGAGCCGGGAGGCCCGGTCCGGTCAGGGCCGGTCCGCGCTGGGTCGGACGACCGGAAAACAGGCACCGGACATGACGCCCGCGTGACCAGTTCTGACATCTTCTTTACTGGAATTTCCGAGAGGTCGCGGCTTAGCGGGAAGGCTCAAGAGGTCAAGCGTCCCTTGCGAAAATGAGCCGGTGAACCGGATCGCTCTCCGGACGTAGTGAGGGCGATGCTGCCAGACGGCGGCATCCGAACGTAATGGGAGACTACACTATGCTTCGCACGACTTTCTTCGCCGCCACCGCGGCCACCGCCCTCAGCACCTCGGCCTTCGCCCAGGAGATGGACATTGTCGATACGGCCGTCGAAGCGGGCAGCTTCAGCACGCTCGTCACTGCCGTCGACGCCGCCGGTCTCGTGGAGACCCTGAAGGGCGAAGGCCCCTTCACCGTCTTCGCGCCGACCGACGACGCCTTCGCCGCCCTTCCCGAGGGAACTGTCGAAGGTCTGCTCGAAGACACCGACGCGCTGACCTCGGTCCTGACCTACCACGTCGTCGCCGGCTCGGTGATGTCGGGTGACCTGTCCGACGGCATGACCGCCGAGACCGTGAACGGCGCCGAGATCACCATCTCGATCGACGGCGACACCGTCATGGTGAACGACGCGACCGTCGTGACCGCCGACATCGAGGCCTCGAACGGCGTGATCCACGTGATCGACGGCGTGCTCCTCCCCCCCGCCGAGTGATCGACCCGCGTCTCCGGACGCAGGACGGGCCCCGCCGCCGGCGGGGCCATTTTCCGTTGTGTTGGGCCAGCGCCTTTGCCGTGTCCGCCCTTCTCCGCTCCGGGTTCCTTCATGAGGGACCGCGCGCCCCGCCACACGTTGCCGACCTTGCCTCCCCATGGCCTGCGGGCTAGTCAGGTCCGACCACGTCCGAGGAGGCTCCGCGTCCCGTGTCCGACGATCCGACCACGCTCGTTTCTACAGACTGGCTTGCCGACCGCCTCTCGAGTCCCGACCTCCGGATCGTCGACGGTTCCTGGTATCTGCCCGACATGGGCCGCGACCCCCGCGCCGAGTACGCCGCCGCCCACATTCCCGGCGCGCGCTTCGTCGATCTCGACGACGTCAGCGACCAGCGCTCCGAGTTGCCCCACATGGCCCCGCCGGTAGAAAAGTTCATGTCCCGCATGCGCCGCCTCGGCATCGGTGACGGTCACCAGGTCGTCGTCTACGACGGCGCCGGCATCTTCTCCGCGCCGCGCATCTGGTGGATGTTCCGCCTGATGGGCAAGGCAGACGTCGCCGTGCTCGACGGCGGCCTGCCGAAGTGGCAGACCGAGGGCCGCGAGGTGGAGGACCTGCCCCCGGTGATCCGCGATCGCCACATGACCGCGACCCGCCAGAACCACCTCGTCAAGGACGTCACGCAAGTGGCCGCCGCCGCCAAGCTCGGCGACTGGCAGATCGCCGATGCCCGCTCCCCCGCCCGCTTCCGCGGCGAGGAGGCGGAGCCGCGTCCCGGCCTGCGCGCGGGCCATATCCCCGGCTCGAGGAACGTCCATTACCGCAGCCTCCTCAACGAGAACGGTACGATGAAGGACGTCTCCGCCCTCCGCGCCGCCTTCGAGGCCCGGGGCATCGACCCGGACCGCCCCGTCATCACCACCTGCGGATCGGGCGTCACCGCCGCGATCCTCAGCCTCGCGCTCGCCCGTATCGGCGCCCGCGACCACGCGCTCTATGACGGCTCCTGGGCCGAGTGGGGCATGAGCGACCTTCCCATCGCCACCGGAGAGGCATGATGTTCGACCGCCTTCAGGACCAGCCCGCGGACAAGATCCTGGCCCTCATGCAGGCCTTCAAGGCCGACCCGCGCGAGGACAAGATCGACCTCGGCGTCGGCGTCTACCGCAACGCCGAGGGCGTGACCCCGGTCATGCGCGCTGTGAAGGAGGCCGAGCGTCGCCTGGTCGAAACGCAGGAGACCAAGGCCTACACCGGCCTCGCGGGCGATCCCGCCTTCGCGGACGCGATGATCGGCCTCATCCTTGGCGAGACCGTGGCGCGCGACCGCATCGCCGCCATCGCCACCCCCGGCGGCACCGGCGCCTGCCGTCAGGGCTTCGAACTGGCGCGGCTCGCGAACCCGGATGCCACCGTCTGGTGTTCCGACCCGACCTGGCCCAACCATCTCTCGATCCTGAAGTTCATGGGGATGCCTACCCGCACCTACCGCTATTTCGACGAGGCGACGGCGCTGGTGGATTTCGACGGCATGATCGCGGATCTCGAGGGCGTGGCCTCGGGCGACATCGTCCTGCTTCACGGCTGCTGCCACAATCCCACCGGCGCGAACCTGACGGACGAGCAGGTCGGCCGGGTGATCGCGATCCTCACCGAGCGCGGGGCGGTTCCGATGATCGACCTCGCCTACCAGGGCTTCGGCGACGGGCTCGAGGCCGATGCCGCCGCCACCCGCGCCATCGCCTCGGCCATGCCCGAATGCCTGATCGCGGCCTCCTGCTCCAAGAATTTCGGCGTCTACCGCGAGCGCACGGGCCTGCTCATGGCGATCTCCGCCGATGCGTCCGACACGCCCACCACCCAGGGCAACCTCAACTTCCTCAATCGCCAGACCTATTCCTTCCCGCCCGACCACGGTGCGCGGGTGGTGACGATGATCCTCACCGATCCCGACCTCCGCGCCGACTGGGAGGCCGAGCTCGAGGAGGTCCGCAGTTCCATGCTCGATCTCCGCGACCAGCTCGCCGGCGAACTGGCGCGACTCACCAATTCCGACCGCTATGCCTTCATCGCCCGTCACCGTGGCATGTTCTCCCGCCTCGGCCTCCCGTCGGAGGTCGTGGAGCGGATCCGTGCGGACCATGGCGTCTACATGGTGGGCGACAGCCGCATGAACATCGCGGGCCTCAACAGCGAGACCGTGCCGAAGCTGGCGCAGGCCATTGTCGCCGCCGAGAAGGCGTAGCGCCGGGCGGGGGTTGCAGGAGGGGCGCAGGGTCATACATTGCAATATGCAAATGTATAGAGACGAAAGAGACCCCATGTACCGCCGCCACTCCCCCTCCACCGGTCCCGGCTCTCCCGCCGTCACCGGCTTTCACGACCCAGCCTCCGGCTCGGTGCAATACGTCGCCTGGGACCCGGCCACGAAACAGGCGGCCCTGATCGACGTGGTGCTCGACTTCGATCCCGCCCATGCGCGGACCCGGACCGACAGCGCGCAGGAGATCCTCGACTACGTCGCCGAAAGGGGCCTGACCGTCGCCTGGGTCCTCGACACCCACCCCCATGCCGACCACCTGATGGCCTCCGCCTGGCTGAAGGAGCAGACCGGCGCCCCCAACGCCATCGGCGAGAAGGTGCGCGAGATCGCCGCCCTCTGGCGCGAGATCTACCACCTCGAGACGGAGCTGGACCCGGACCGCGACTTCGACCGCCTGTTCGCGGACGGCGAGACTTTCGCCCTGGGCGAGCTCGAGGTCCGCGTGATGCTCTCCCCGGGCCACACGCTGGGCTCGATCACCTATGTGGCGGGCGACGCCGCCTTCGTGCACGACACCTTCATGCATGTGGACGCCGGCACCACCCGCGCCGACTTCCCAGGCGGCTCCTCGGCGGTGCTCTACAAGTCCCTGACCGACATCCTCGCCCTGCCGGGCGACACCCGCCTCTTCGTGGGCCACGACTACCCGCCCGTGGGCGACCGCACGGACCCCGCTTGGGAGGCGACCGTGAACGAGCACCGGGCCCGCAACAAGCACATGGGCGGCGGCACCTCCGAGGCCGACTTCCGCCGGCTGCGCGACGACCGCGACGCCACGCTCCCCCTGCCAGACCGGATGCTCCATGCGCTCCAGGTCAACCTGCGCGGCGGCCGCCTGCCGGAACCCGAAGCCGACGGCCGCTCCTACTTCAAGATCCCCGCCAACCGCTTCTGAAGGAGATGCCCATGAAGACCGTCGAGACAGACGCAGGCCCCGTGGGCGTGCTGACCCCCGAGGAGGTCTATCACGGCCTCGAGGCCGGCGAGATCGCCCTGATCGACGTGCGCACGCCCCAGGAATACATGTTCGAGCACGTGCACGGCGCGATGCTCATGCCCATGGCCTTCTTCCGCCCCGCGACCCTGCCGGGCGGCAAGGGAAAGACGGTCGTGATCCACTGCGGCTCGGGCGCGCGATCCCTGAAGATGGCGCAGAAGGCGCTCTCGGAGGGCGTCTCCGGGATCGCCCACATGGAGGGCGGCATGGGCGCGTGGAAAGAGGCGAAGCTCCCCTACATCGGCACCGACATGGCCACCGGCGCGCCGAAACGGATGGGTTGACCCGCCCCCCTCATCTGGCCTGAAATACTCCCTTCGGAGCTCCGGGGCCGCGGGCACACCGCGGCCCTTTCTCGTGCCCCCTCGCGAGACTGCCCGTGAGGGCGGACGAGCGCTCGCGCAAAAAAACCCGGGCGCGAGCGCCCGGGTCCAGTTTGCCCGAAAAGACCGACAGGAAGGAGGATCAGCCTTTCGAGAACTCCGGGTAGGCCTCCATGCCCAGCTCGCCCATGTCGAGACCGTTGATCTCGGTCTCCTGATCGACGCGCAGGCCCATTATGCCCTTCAGGATCACCCAGACGATGGCCGAGGTGACGATCACGAAGAGACCGATCACGATGATGCCCATGAGCTGGCCGCCCAGGGTAGCCTCGCCATGGTAGCCGCCGGTCAGGACGACCGCGAGCGTGCCCCAGATGCCTGCGAAGAGGTGCACCGGGATGGCGCCCACCACGTCGTCGATCTTCAGCTTGTCGAGCAGCGGCACGGTGAACACCACGATCACGCCGCCCACGGCACCGATCAGCAGCGACGCGCCCAGCGTGGGGGCCAGCGGTTCGGCAGTGATCGACACGAGGCCGGCCAGCGCGCCGTTCAGCACCATGGTCAGGTCGGGCTTCTTGTACATGAGCTGCGTCAGGATCAGCGCCGTGATCGCGCCGCCCGCGGCCGCCGCGTTGGTGTTGGCGAAGACCCGGCCGATGTCGGCGACGTCACCGACGGTGCCCATGGCAAGCTGCGAGCCGCCGTTGAAGCCGAACCAGCCCATCCACAGAATGAACGTGCCCAGCGTGGCAAGCGCGAGGTTGGAGCCCGGGATCGGGTTGACCCGGCCGTCCTTGTACTTGCCCAGGCGCGGCCCGAGGATGATCGCCCCGGTGAGCGCCGCCCAGCCGCCGACCGAATGCACGATCGTGGAGCCGGCGAAGTCGGAGAACCCGTACTGCACCTCGAGGAAGCCCCCGCCCCAGTCCCAGGCGGCCTGGATCGGGTAGATGAACCCGGTCAGGACGACCACGAACAGAAGGAACGGCCAGAGCTTGATCCGCTCGGCGAGCGCGCCCGACACGATGGAGGCCGCGGTGGCCACGAACATCAGCTGGAAGAAGAAGTCGGTCGAGGTCGCGGCATAGCCATAGTCGTCCGCCGCATCGCGGCCGACGCCCACCGCCTCGAGCACCGCGACGCCGAAGAGCGCGGAAAAGTAGCCGCCCGACTCCTCGGTGCCGATCGCCCAGCTGCCCAGCGGGTACATCAGGTTGTAGCCCACGAGGTAGTACATGACCGCCGCGATGGAGAAGAGCGAGATGTTCTTCGTCAGCTGCATCGTGACGTTCTTCGAGCGCACGAGACCCGCCTCCAGCATGGCGAAGCCGGCCGCCATCCAGAACACGAGAATGCCGCCGATGAGGAACAGCAGCGAGTTGAAGATGAAGATGGTGTCGCTCGCAGCGTCGACGCCGGCGGTCGCGCCGTCCTCTTCCTCGGCAGGCGCTTCCTCGGCGAGCACCGCGTCCTCGGCCGGGGCCTCTTCGGCCGGCGCCTCCTCGGCGGGGGTTTCTTCCTCGACGACTTCCTCGGTCGTGGCGTCCTGGGCCCACGCGGCCTCCGGGGCCACCGTCACCAGGCCCACCAGCGCGATCATCAGCGCCGCCAGCCAGATCTTGATGTAGTCCATTGTCCCGTTTCTCCTGTTGGCGCGAGTATCAGAGCGCGTCGTCGTTGGTCTCGCCGGTCCGCACGCGCAGCGCGCTCTCGACATCCAGCACGAAGACCTTGCCGTCGCCGATCTTGTCGGTCTTGGCCGTGGACGCGATGGTCGAGACCACCTGATCCGCCATGGCGGCGGGCACCACGATCTCGAGCTTCACCTTGGGCACGAAGTTCACGGCGTATTCCGCGCCGCGGTAGATTTCCGTGTGCCCGGACTGAGAGCCGAAGCCCTTGATTTCCGTCACCATCATACCGCGTACGCCAATGGCGGTGAGCGCCTCGCGCACCTCCTCCAGCTTGAACGGCTTGATCGTCGCAATGATGAGTTTCACGATCTTCCCCTTGCGAGTGGTCCCCAGAACGGCACACCCCGGGGGGACGCCGCTGGGACGACAAGAGGGGACGAGGGCGGGGGCTGGACAAGCAGTCACCGCCCCTGCCACCGAACAGGACCGGACGCTTCTGCACATAAATTGCACAAATTGGGCTTCATGCCTATGATTTAGGCGCTCAGAAAAGCGTGGCATGACGACTCGTGCGCCTCTACATAGGGGCAACGACGGGCCGGAGGGCCCGACCGGCGTCGGTTGCGCAGGACCGGCGCCGAGGCGGACCAAGCGCCCGGACGAGGCGCGACGACAGAAACCCTGGCCCGGGGCCGGTCGGACGGCGCCGGGGGCAGGACAGGCAAGACGGGCAGACGGACACCTATGAGCGGAAACGGCAGGAAAAGCCCGCCCCTGGTGGCGGACAGACGCACAGCTTCGACCCCGCGCCGGACCGGCGGCAGCGGCGGCAGCGGCGGCAAGACCGCCCGCACGAAGGCCCCCGCCGCGCCACCCCGCAAGGCCAAAGCGGCGTCCGCCCCGGCAAGGCGTGGGCGCGGGGCGGGCGGCGGCCCGCGCCGTCCCCGCGGCCCCCTTGGCTGGATCGTCGCGATGGTGACCGGCCTCTTCCGCTGGGTGGTGCGCCTCGTTTGGGGCGTCAGCTGGCGGATGGGCCTTGCGGTCGGCGTCATCGTCGGCATCGCCGTGCTCTGGACCGCTTCCCGGCTGCCGCCCATCACCGACGTCGTCGACCAGCGCACCCGCGGCTCCGTAACCCTCCTCGACCGCGACGGCGAGGTCTTCGCCTGGCGCGGCGACCAGTTCGGCGGCATGGTCACCGCCGCGACCGTCTCCCGCGACCTGCACGACGCGGTGATCGCCACCGAGGACCGCCGCTTCTACCACCATCTCGGCATTTCCCCGCGCGGCGTGGCCTCGGCCGTGCGGATCAACCTGCGCGAGGGCCGCGGCCCCCTCGACGGGCACGGCGGCTCCACCATTACCCAGCAGACCGCCAAGCTTCTCTGCCTCGGCCGCCCCTTCGATCCCGCGCTATGGGACAACGAGACCGCCTACGAGGCCGACTGCCGCCGCACCACCCTCTGGCGCAAGGTCCAGGAAGCGGTCTTCGCCATGGCCATGGAGGTGCGCTATTCGAAAGAGGACATCCTCACGATCTACCTCAACCG
This sequence comes from Histidinibacterium lentulum, assembly GCF_003789055.1. Taxonomy (GTDB): domain Bacteria; phylum Pseudomonadota; class Alphaproteobacteria; order Rhodobacterales; family Rhodobacteraceae; genus Oceanicola; species Oceanicola lentulus. The sequence goes on from NZ_ML119085.1 coordinate 9,627, forward strand.
CGCCTATCTCGGCGCGGGCTCCCGCGGCTTCGAGGCCGCCGCCCAGCGCTATTTCGGCAAGTCCGCGGCCCAGGTCGGCCCGGCGGAGGCGGCGATGCTCGCGGGTCTGCTGAAGGCGCCGAGCGCCTATGCGCCCACCTCGAACCTCGCCCGCGCCCAGGGCCGGGCCAGCCTGGTGATCGGCCTCATGGAGGACCAGGGCTACCTCACCGCCGCCGAGGCCGCCGAGGCCCGCGCAGCCCCCGCGCGCCTCTCGCGCGCCGCCGAGGCCCGCGCCGGGGGCTACTTCGCCGACTGGGTGATGGATTCGGGCCCCGAATTCTACACCCGCAACACCACCGAGGACGTGGTCATCCGCACCACGCTCGATCCCGCGATCCAGTCCGCGGCCGAAGAGGCGCTGACCCGGGTCTTCTCGGAAAGCGTCCGCGAAGGCTCGGAGGCACAGGCCGCGATCGTCGTCATGTCGGCCGACGGCGCCGTGCGCGGCATGGTCGGCGGCCGCGACCTGCAGGCTGCGGGCGCGTTCAACCGCGCGACCCAGGCGCTGCGGCAGACCGGTTCCGCCTTCAAGCCGTTCATCTATGCCACCGCCGTCGAGATGGGCTTTTCCCCCCTCGACACCATCCAGGACGCGCCCTTCTGCATGAACGTGACCGGATCGGGCCAGTGGTGTCCCTCGAACTACTCGGAGAACTACCGGGGCAACGTCACCCTGACCGAGGCGCTGACGCACTCACTCAACATCCCGGCGGTGAAACTGTCGGAGGCCGTGGGCCGCGACCTCGTGGCCCAGGTGGCGACCCAGTTCGGCATCGAGAGCGACATAGCCCAGGGGCCTGCCGTGGCCCTCGGCGTCTCCGAATCGACCCTGCTCGAGATGACCGGCGCCTATGCCGGCATTCTCAACGGTGGCTCCGCGGTGCTGCCCTACGGTCTCGTGGAACTTCAGGTGATGGGCGAGAGCGAGCCGGTCATGGCCGCCACCGGCGGCATCCGCGAGCGGGTGATCCGCGAGGAGAGTGCGCTCGCGACCACCTGGATGATGTGGAACGTGGTGGAGAGCGGCACCGGCCAGAAGGCGCGGATCCCCGGCTGGGAGGTGGCGGGCAAGACCGGCACCACCCAGGCCGCGCGGGATGCCTGGTTCATCGGCTATACCGCCGATTACGTGGTGGGCGTCTGGATGGGCTACGACGACAACACGCCGCTCACCGGCGTGACCGGCGGCGGTCTGCCGGCCGAGATCTGGCACGAGACGATGATCCGCATCACCGACGGCATGACGCCCACGCCCCTGCCGATGCTGCCGCCCCGCGGCACGGGCTCCCGGCTGGAGGCCCAGAGCCGGGCCGCCGAGGAGGCGGGGCAGGTGGTCGAGCAGGCCCTGCGCGACGCGCTGATCGACATCATGGGCCAGCAGTAGCCACGGGCCTCCGCAGCGGTGCAAAGGGCCGTCCACCTCCGTTCTCTGGCAAAAGGTATCCGGGGGAGCACGAAGGGCGGCGCTCCGCGCTCCCACGCCGGACCCGGCGCAGGAGGCCAGGGTCCGCAGCCGCCGCGGGACGGCGGGCGGGGCGATCCGGCCCCCGGGGCCGGGAGCGACGTCCCGCCGTCAGCGCAAGTCCGCGATCAGCCCCTCGATGTCCCCGCCGCGGCGGGCCAGCATGGCGCGGATCTCGGTCGATTCCTGATCGAGCATGTTGATCCCCTCGATCACCATGTCCTCGAACAGCAGCCGCCCCGAGCGGTCGGAGATCTTGAAATCCACCCGGAACGGATCCTCGCCGCGCAGATAGGCGATGGACCGCACGTCGACGAAATCGCCGTAGGGGCGGCCGACGTCCTCCACCACGATCTGCCCGCCGATGAACTCGCGGAACCGGCTGCCGTATTTCCACGCGATGTAGACCCGGAAGGCGCTCACGTAGCGCTGGAGCTGATCCTGCGTCGGCCGGGTTGGTGTCCGGCCGAGGGCCGTCACTGCGATCCGCGGCACGTCGGCATAGCGGTCGAAGATGCCGGCGAAGGCCTGATACATCTGTTCTTCCGATCCGCCGCGGGCGATCACCGCGTTGATCTCACCCACCAGCCGGTTCACGAGCGCCGCGGCCTGATCGCGGTCAACGGCCATGGCGGGCGCAGGCAGAAGGCCCGCCGCAGTTACGGCAGCGGCGCCGCAAAGCAGCGCGCGTCGGGTTGGGCGCGTGACTGTCATCTGTAGAAATCCTCCAGCAGATCATCGACATAGGCTTCGGACTCGGCATCGCCCTGCACGACGGGCGGCGGTGGTTCGCCCAGCTCGAACCGGCGGTTCTGCAAGTAGGCGAGCCGCGCCTGGGCATAGCTGTCTGCGCTGTCGTAGAGCAGCGAGTCGACGGTGTCGCTGAACATGCCACGTTCCACCACGACCTCCCCCACGCGCGCCGGCAGGCTCCAGCGGCGCTGTGGCCGGGTGCCGAGATACTCGAGCGGGTCGAGCAGGACGTCGACCACCTCGCCGGCCGCATCCCTCTCGGTCGAGGGGCCCAGCAGAGGCAGTTCGACGTAGGCGCCCTCGGGCACGCCCCAGACCGCAAGTGTCTGGCCGAAATCGGTGGACCGCTCCTGGTAGCCCATGGGCCCGGCCCAGTCGATGAACCCGCCGAAGCCCAGCGTCGTGTTGATCAGGAACCGCACCGCATTGACCGCGGCGGCCTCGCCGTCGCCCTGGAGTGTGGCATTGAGCACCATGCCGGGCAGACTCGCATTGTCGGAGAAGTTGACGATCCACTGGAAGGACGCGGGATCGGCGGCCCTGACCACCTGGGCGGCCGGACGCGCCACCGCCCTGTCGAGACCGGTGTTGAAGGCATGGACCTGGCGGTTCACCGGCTCGTAGGGATCGTGGATGCCGCCCCCCGGAGGTGCCACGGAGCAGGCCACCGTTCCGGACAGGATCGCGGCGACGCCGAGGGCGCGCAGGACTCGGGGGATAATCGCCATGATCGGGACCCTGCCTTTCGTCGGTGGGGGTACGCCAAGGCGCGGGGGCAAGGCAACACTCGGGCGTTCACAGTTGCCACAGCCTGTGCGAAACACAAGACCTCGGTACCCGCGACGGGTTATGATGCCGTTACGACACGGCGACGGAGAGGATCCAGCGCAGATGAGCATCGCCCGAACCGAGGCCGCGGCCCGCGGCCGCGCCGAACTGATCGAGGCCCGCAAGGAAAGCAGGGCGCTCTACTGGTTCGTCGGCATCTTCAGCTTCTTCGTGAACATGCTCATGCTCACGGGCCCGCTCTACATGCTCAACGTCTACGACCGGGTGCTGGGCTCCCGCTCGTTCGAGACGCTTGTGGCGCTGAGCGTGCTCGTGGCCTTTCTCTACGGGATGATGGGCATTCTCGACTACACGCGCAGCCGGATCATGGGCCGGGTGGGCGCGCGGTTCCAGTCGCGGCTCGACCGGCGGGTGTTCAGCGCGGTGCTGCGCGCGCAGGCCTCGGCGAGGGTGCCGAAACAGGCCGGCACGGGCCTGCGCGACCTTGAGTCGGTGCAGCGCCTGATCACCTCACCCGCGCTGATGGCCGTCTTCGACCTGCCGTGGGCCCCGGTCTTCATCCTCGGGATCTTCATCTTCCATCCGTGGATGGGCTATCTCGCGCTCGCGGGCGGCGCGGTGCTGATCGCGGTGGCGCTCGCCAACCAGTTCTTCAGCCGCCGCCCCATGGAGGACGCCAACGGCGCCACGCTTCAGGCGGAACTCATGGGCAACCAGATCCGCACCGAGGCGGAGATGGTCCATGCGCTCGGCATGCGCAACGCCGCATTCACCCGCTGGAAGACGCTGCGGGACCGCTCGCTCGAGGCCACGATCTCAGCCTCCGACGTGACCGGCACCTTCAGCACCACCACCAAGACCTTCCGCCTGTTCCTGCAATCGGCGATGCTCGGCCTCGGCGCCTATCTCGTTCTGCTGGGCGAACTGACCCCCGGCGCGATGATCGCGGGCTCGATCCTGCTCGGGCGGGCGCTGGCGCCGGTCGAGATGCTGATCAACCAGTGGGCGGCCTTCCAGCGCGCCCGCGAAGGCTGGGACAGCCTCTCGGTCCTGCTGGGAGAGATCCCCGAGGAGATGCCGCGCACGCCGTTGCCCACGCCCCGTGCGATCCTCGAGGCCCAGCAGGTCACCGTCCTGCCCCCCGGCGAGAGCCAGGCCGTGCTGCGGATGATCTCCTTCCGGGTCGAGCCGGGTCAGGCGGTCGGCGTGATCGGCACCTCTGGCGCCGGCAAGACGACCCTCGCGCGGGCCGTCACCGGTCTCTGGCATCCCGCCGGCGGCAAGATCCGCCTCGACGGCGCGGCGCTCGACCAGTACGATCCCGACGTCCTCGGCCAGTTGATCGGCTACCTGCCCCAGCGGGTGCAGCTCTTCGACGGCACCATCGCCGAGAACATCGCGCGGATGGCCGCCGAGCCCGACCCCGCCGCCGTCGTGAAGGCTGCAAAGACCGCCGCCGCCCACGACATGATCCTCAGGATGCCCGACGGTTACGACACCCGCATCACCGCCTCGGGCGGCCGCCTCTCCGGCGGGCAGATCCAGCGCATCGGCCTCGCCCGCGCGCTCTACGGCGATCCCGTGGTGCTGGTGCTCGACGAGCCGAACTCCAACCTCGACAACGACGGCAGCCTCGCCCTGAACGAGGCGATCCGCGCCCTGAAGTCCGAAGGGCGGAGCGTCATGATCATGGCCCACCGCCCGGCGGCGATCCAGGAATGCGACCTGCTGCTGGTGATCGAGAACGGCGCCCGCCGCGCCTTCGGCCCCAAGGACGAGGTCCTGCGCGAGATCGTGCAGAACCATGACGTCATCCAGAAAGCGCAGACCCCGGCAGGAGTGACATGACCCAATCCGAAAAGACCCGCTGGTCCGCCCGCCGACCGATGATCGTCGGGATCCTGGCGCTCGTGATCCTCGTGGGCGGCTTCGGCGGCTGGGCCGTCGCAGCACGCATCTCCGGCGCGGTGATTGCCACCGGCCAGATCGAGGTCGACCAGAACCGCCAGGTGATCCAGCACCCCGACGGCGGCGTGGTCTCGTCCATCCTGGTGGACGAAGGCGCCCAGGTCGACGCGGGGGATCTGTTGATCCGCCTCGATCCCGACGACCTGCAGTCGGAACTCACCGTCGTCGAGGGCCAGCTCTTCGAGCTGATGGCCCGCAGAGGCCGCATGGAGGCCGAACGGGACGGCGCGGGCGAGATCACCTTCGACCCCGAGTTGATCGCCAACGCGTCCGAAGACATCGCCTCGGTGATGGAGGAGGAGGCCCGCCTCTTCGAGATCCGCCGCACCAATGCCGACGCGGAAAAGGAGCAGCTCGCCAAGCGCGGCGAACAGATCGCCGACCAGATCGAGGGGATCGAAGCGCAACAGCGCTCCGTCGAGCGCCAGATCGAGCTGATCGAGGAAGAGCTGACCGACAAGCGCAGCCTGCTCCAGAACGGCCTGATCCAGGCCAGCACCGTGCTCGCGCTCGAGCGCGAGGCCGCGAACCTTCTGGGCCGGGCCGGAGAGCTCGCCGCCTCCAAGGCGCAGGCCGAGGGCCGGATCACCGAGCTCGACCTCGAGATCCTCGCCATCGACGAGACCCGCCGCGAGGAGGCCCTGACCCGCCTGCGCGACCTTCAGTACAACGAGAGCGAACTGGGAGAGCGCCGCCGCGCCCTCCTGCGGCAGCTCGACCGGCTGGACATCCGGGCGCCTGTCGCGGGGGTAATCTACGGCAAGACCGTCTTCGCCCCGCGCTCGGTCATCCGGCCCGCCGATCCGGTGATGTACATCGTCCCCCAGGACCGCCCGCTGGTCATCGCCACCCAGGTGCAGGTGACGGACATCGACCTCGTCTATGTCGGCCAGGAGGTGGCGCTGCGTCTCTCCGCCCTCGACATGCGGACCACGCCCGAAGTCTTCGGCCAGGTCATCACCCGCTCCGCCGATGCCTTTCAGGACGAGACGACGGGCCTCAGCTACTACCGCGTCGAGGTGGTGCTGAACGAGGGCGAGATCGACCGCCTGCCCGAGGGCACCGTGCTGATCCCCGGCATGCCGGTGGAGGCCTACATGCGTACCGGCGACCGGTCCCCGATCAACTACCTCGTGAAACCGCTGACCGACTATTTCGCAAGGGTCTTCCGGGAGGTCTGATCCGGGCTGCCCCCTTGTGACCCGCACCGCCGCCGCCTAACGTCCGGCCGACGCAACCTCCGGGAACCCATTCCATGACCGACGACGCCATCGAGGCGCGGCTCCGCGACCTCGGCCATACCCTGCCAGAGGCCACGGCCCCCCTCGCCAGCTACGTGCCCTATGTGCTCGCAGGCGACCTGCTGCACGTCTCCGGACAGATCGCCATGGCGGACGGAAAGGTCATCACCGGCCGTCTCGGCGAGACCATCGGCGTCGAGGAGGCGGCCCGCGCCGCCGAACACTGCGCGCTCATGCTCCTTGCGCAGGTCCGCGCCGCCACCGGCTCGCTCGCCCGCATCGACAGGGTGGTGAAGCTGACCGGCTTCGTCGCCTCCGCGTCCGATTTCTTCGACCAGCCCAAGGTGGTCAACGGCGGCTCCAACCTCATGGTCGCGGCGCTCGGCCCCGAGGTGGGCAGCCATGCGCGCTCGTCCGTGGGCGTCGCTGCCCTGCCCCTCGGCGCGGCGGTGGAGATCGAGGGCATCTTCCGCATCGCATGAGTCCGCTCCCCCCGGCGTTCCTCGCGCGGCCCATCGCCCATCGCGCGCTCCACGACAGGGGCGCCGGCCGGCCCGAGAACGGCCTCTCGGCGGTCCGCGCCGCCATCGCCGGGGGTTACGGCATCGAGATCGACCTTCAGCCCTCCGGCGACGGCGTGCCGATGGTGTTCCACGACGCGACCCTCGATCGCCTGACCGCCGAGCGCGGCCCCATCGCCGACCGTCCCGCCGCCGAGCTTTCGCGCCTGTCCCTCCTCGGCTCCGACGACACGATCCCCACGCTCGCCCGGGTTCTGGAGGAGGTGGCGGGCCGCGTCCCCCTCCTGATCGAGGTAAAGGATCAGGACGGCGCCCTGGGGCCCGACGTGGGCGCTCTCGAAGAGGCCACCGCCGCCGCCCTCCGCGGCTACGAGGGCCCCGTCGCGCTCATGTCCTTCAACCCCGAAAGCGTCGCCGCCCTCGCCGTTGCCGCGCCGGACATCCCCCGGGGCCTGACCACTTGCGCCTTCGATCCAGCGGACTGGCCCGGCGTCCCCCCGGGGCGGCTCGCCATTCTACGCGACATGACCGACACGCTGCGAACCGGCGCGTCGTTCATCAGCCACGATCACCGCGATCTCGCCCGCGCCCGCGTCTCCGACCTGGCGGGCAACGGTCTTGCCATCCTCTGCTGGACGGTCCGCTCCCCTGAGGAGGAAACCGCCGCCCGCCGCCACGCCCATACCATCACCTTCGAGGGCTACACGCCCCAGGGCGGGGGAGCCGCCCTTGACCGCCCGCCCCCTCGCGCCAACTCCTGAATCATGGACGGCTCCGCCATCGAGATCACGGCCCACGCGTCCCTCTCCGGGATCGACCCCTCCGACTGGGACGCCTGCGCCGCGCCCGAATGCGCAGATGGCGGTCCCCCCCAAGACCCGTTCACGACCCACCGCTTCCTCAAGGCGCTGGAAGACAGCGGCAGCGTCGGCCGGGGCACCGGTTGGCAGCCTCGCTACCTGACTGCCCACCGTGACGGCACGCTCATCGCCTGCGCGCCGCTCTACGCCAAGGGCCACAGCCAAGGCGAGTACATCTTCGACCACAACTGGGCCCATGCCTATGAGAACGCGGGCGGCCGCTACTATCCGAAGCTCCAGATCGCCGTACCATTCACCCCTGCCACCGGCCGGCGCTTCCTGACCCGCCCGGGGCAGGAGGTCGAGGGCATGGCCGCCCTCGTCCAGGGCTCCGTCCAGATCGCCGCCGACAACGAACTCTCCTCGCTCCACGCCACCTTCTGCACCGAAGCGGAGGCCATGGCCGGCGAGGAGATGGGCCTTCTCAGGCGGACTACCCAGCAATATCACTGGGAAAACCGCGGATATGCCGATTTCGACGCCTTCCTTGCCGACCTTTCCAGCCGCAAGCGCAAGACCATCCGCAAGGAGCGCGAGCGCGCCCGCGCCTTCGGTGGCGAAATCGTGAACCTGACGGGCGACGCGCTAGAGCCGAGCCACTGGGAGTACTTCTGGCGCTTCTACCAGGACACGGGGTCGCGCAAATGGGGCATGCCCTACCTCACCCGCGCCTTCTTCGAGATCGCGCAGGAGACGCTGCGCCACGACATCCTGCTCTGCCTCGCCCTCGACGGCGGCACGCCGATCGCCGGCGCGCTCAACTTCATCGGCCGGCGCAGGCTCTACGGCCGCTACTGGGGCTGCTCGCGCCACGTCGACTGCCTCCATTTCGAGCTGTGTTACTATCAGGCCATCGATTGGGCCATCGCCCGTGGCCTCGAGACTGTCGAGGCCGGCGCGCAGGGCGAGCACAAGCTCGCCCGCGGCTACCTGCCCACCCCGATCCATTCCCTGCACTGGATCGGCGATCCGGGATTCCGTGATGCCGTCGCCCGCTATCTCGTGGCCGAACGCCGCTCGGTCGACGAGGAGATCGAGGTGCTCACCGGCTACGGACCATTTCGCAAGGCGCAAGTGGAGGAACAGCAATGAGCGAACCGATGAAGGACGTGGACCGCGAGGGCCTGCTCGCCAGCGGGTGGAGCCTGTCGGATGACGGCACGGCTCTGTCGAGAACGTTTACCTTCGCGGATTTCGTCGAGGCCTGGGGCTTCATGTCCCGCGCCGCGATCTGGGCGGAAAAGCTGAACCACCACCCGGAATGGTCCAATGTCTACAAGACCGTAGAGGTGCGGCTGACGACCCACGACACCGGCGGCCTCTCGGATCTCGACGCGAAACTCGGCCGAAGGATGGACGCGCTCGCCGCGGACTGACCCGCCGCGCCGCGGTCCGGCGGTGGCCTCCCGCAACGGAATGCCCTAGAAAACGGCGTTCAGGCGCATGACAGTCGGGGGACAGCCGCATGGACGACATACTCGCAACGCGGATCTGGGAGGGCGTAACCCTCGGCGACCTCCTGACGCTGGATTTTCTGGCCTCCCTTCTCGGCAGCGTCCTCGCCGCGCTGCTGATCCTCTTCGTGGGTTTCCGGCTCGCGGCATGGGCCAAGGGCCGCGTGACCCGCCTCGCCTCCCGCAATCCGACCCTCGACCCGGCGCTGATGGGCTTTCTCGGCGACATCCTGCGCTACACGGTCATCGCCTTCACCTTCATCTTCGTGCTGAACACCTTCGGCGTGCGGACGACCTCAATCGTCGCACTGATCGGTGCCGCCGGCCTCGCCATCGGCCTGGCCCTTCAGGGCACCCTCTCGAACATCGCAGCGGGCGTGATGCTGATCTTCTTCCGCCCCATCAAGATCGGCGATTTCGTGGTGGTCAATGGAATCATGGGTACGGTGAAGTCGATTTCCCTCAACTTCACCGAGCTCGCCACGCTCCAGAACGTGCAGACGATCATTCCCAATTCCGAGGTCTGGGGCCACACGATCACGAACTATTCGAGCTACGACCAGCGCCGCGTGGAATGGACCTTCGGGGTGGGCTACGGTGCCAATCTCGCCGAGGCCGAGCGCGTGATCCGCGACACGATCATGGCCGATCCCCGCGCCCTGGCGAAGCCCGAGCCCTGGCTTCAGGTCGCCACTCTCAACGACAGTTCCGTCGATTTCCTCGTCCGCGTGTGGTGCGCCAATGCCGATGCGTGGGGCTTTCAGACCGACATGACCCGCCGTGTGAAGGAAGCCCTCGACGCCGCCGGCGTGCCGATCCCCTTTCCCACCCGCACGATCGTTCACGACCGGACCGACGCGCCCCTCCGCGCCGCGGAGTAGATCACTCTACCCCGGGACAGCAAAGACCTTCCACACGAATCGGCCGCGTCCGTGGCCCTCCGAGGCAGCTGTTCAGGTTCAAGGTCGGTCGGCGGCCGGGCCCCTGCGATGCAACAGGCTCTCACGCTCGAGCGTCCGGGTCTCGCATGCCTGCCAGAGGATCCTAGTTTCGAATGAGACAAGGGTGCGCGCCATGGGCGCCGACGCTTCACAAAATTCTGACAAAATAAATTACATCAAAGGTTTGATGTGCTGTCCACGCGTGAACGCCCCCGCTCAGCGGAACGCCGCGCACGGATCGCCCCGCGCCACCGGCGCGGCGATGACCACCTCGTCGTAGGGCGCATCCTGCTCCGCGGCCCCCTCGAACTGACCCAACGCGAACACCTCCACGTCCGGCCGCGCCCCCCTGATCGACGCCGGCACGCCCCAATCTGTCCGAGCATGGCCGTTTCCCGTGATCACCACCACCGGCCCGCCGGTCTCCTCGAAGGCCTTGAGCGCCACATGGGCGAACCCCGCGTCCCTGACACGTTGCGCCTCGACCATGCCGGGCAGCATCTCGTCGGGGAGCGCCCCGCAATGCACCCGCCCCTGCAGCGCGATCCGCTCGGCCCGCTCCTCGTCCGAGACCGGTGGCAGCAGGCCCGGCCGCCCCACCACGGCCTCGGCACCGCTCTCCATCGCAGAGGAGAGCAGCTCCCTCGGCACGGCAGCGCCGTAGATGACCGCCTCCGGCGCGGAGGCGAAGACGGGATGATACATGGCGAAGTCGGGCCAACCCGAACCGTTCCAGCCCAGCGCCTCTTCCAGCGCCTGCCGGTCCAGCGGATCGATCCCCTCCGCGGCCGCGGCCTGCTCCGGCGTCAGCATCTCGAACACCAAGGCCGCAGGCTCGATCACCGCCACGCGCCGCGCCTGTTCCAGGTGATGCTCCGGGTTGTCATGCAGCTCGCCCAGGACGTAAATGTCCTGCGCCGCGGCAGGCAGCGCCCAAAGACAGAGGAGCGCCGCGCGGATCACCCGAGGAAGTTATGAACTTCCCGCGACTGGGTCTCGAGCACCTTGCGCATCTTTCCGAAGGCCGCCGCCTCGAGCTGCCGCACCCGCTCCTTCGACAGGCCAAGCTCGTCGCCAAGGCTTTCGAGAGTTCGCGGATCGTCTCGCAGCTTCCGCTCCCGCACGATGAACCGCTCGCGCTCATTGAGCGTGCTGAGAGCGCTCAACAGCCACTGCCTGAGCGTTTCCGTGTCGTGGCTGTTCTCCACCGTCTCGGCCGCTTGCGGACCGTCATCCTCAAGCGCCTCGATCCACTCGCGGCCCTCGTCGTCGACCGACTGCGTGGCGTTGAGCGAATAGTCCGAGCCCGACAGGCGCCCTTCCATCATCTCGACATCATGGAGCGGCACGCCCACTTCCTTCGCGATCATCTCGCGCATCTTCTGCTTGTCGATCGACTCCCCGGTCGCGGCGGCCTCCCGCTCCAGTCGCGCCTGCACGCGGCGCATGTTGAAGAAGAGCGACTTCTGCGACGAGGTGGAGCCGGTGCGCACCATGGACCAGTTGCGCATGACGTAGTCCTGGATCGAGGCCTTGATCCACCACACTGCATAGGTCGAGAACCGCACGCCGCGATCGGGGTCGAACTTGTCCGCAGCCTTCATGAGGCCGAGGCTCGCTTCCTGAATGAGGTCGTTCATCGGGGCGCCGTAGCGCTTGAATTTCGCAGCCATGGAGATGGCGAGGCGCATATAGGCGGTGATCAGTCGATGGAGCGCCTGTTCGTCGCGCTGGTCGCGCCAGGCGTAGGCCAGTTTCAGTTCGGTCTCCGCATCCAGAAGTTCCGCCTGCATCGCGCGGCGGGACAGGCGCTGATCGGCTATCGCGTCAAGTGCCATCGACTTACCCCCGAGAAAATGGTTTGGCCTCTCGCCAACTTCTGAAATGTCTACGCGGCCGGAACGCCCCCGGATCACACATGGTTGCACAGAAACCCTTGCAAAAACTCACGTTGGTTCTAGGAGGCGCGGCTTCCGGCAAGTCCGCCTTCGCCGAGGCGCTGGTCACCGGCACCGGGCGGCGGCGCGTCTATCTTGCCACCGCCCAGGCCTTCGACGCTGAAATGGCGGACAAAATCGAGGCCCACCGGACAGCACGCGGCACGGGCTGGCACACCGTCGAGGCGCCGCAGGACATTGCCGCCCCCCTTTCCCGAGTTTCCCCGCAGGACATCGTTCTGCTCGATTGCGCGACGCTCTGGCTGTCGAACAGGCTGCTGGTGGATGCCGACCTCTCCGCCTCCCCCGCCAAGATGCTCGCCGCGCTGGCGGCATGTCCGGCCCCCGTCGTGGTAGTCTCGAACGAGGTCGGACAGGGAATCGTGCCGGAACACGCCATGGGCCGCACCTTCCGTAACGCACAGGGCCGTCTCAACCAGGCTCTCGCCACAGAGGCCGGCCTCGTCGTGCAGGTCATCGCGGGCCTGCCTCTGGTGCTGAAGGGCGCGCTTCCGTGACCCGCTGGTTCTGGGTCCGCCACGGCCCCACCCACCAGACCACCATGACCGGCCACCGCGACGTGGCCGCGGATCTGACCGACCTCGCCGCGCTGGCCGGGCTGGACGCCGCCCTGCCCGCCGAGGCGCTGGTGATCTCCTCCGATCTCCTGAGGGCCCGCTCAACCGCCGATGCCCTCGCAGGAGCCCGGAACCGCCTGCCCCACGAACCGCAGTTCCGCGAGTTCGATTTCGGCGCGTGGGACGGCCTCCACCATGCTGCCGTCACCGAACGCGACCCCGATCTCTCCGCCCGCTTCTGGGAGGAGCCCGGAGCGCTTCGTGCTCCCGGCGGTGAGAGCTGGAACGACGTGGCGGCCCGCGTGACCGCCGCTGCGGACAGGCTCACGTCCGCGCACCCGGGTGCCGCGATCGTCGCGGTGGCCCACCTTGGCCCGATCCTGACCCAGTTGCACCGCGCCCGGGGCGGCCGCGTCTACGACATCCTCGCCCAGCGGATCGAGCCCCTCTCCCTCACCGAACTGGTCATCGAGGATGGACGGGTCACGGAACTCTCCGCGAACCGCATACCATAGAACACGGGTCCGGCGGCTGAGGCCGTCAGAGGCTCAGCGCTTCGAGCCTCAACCGCGCGATCCGCTCCACCTGTCGGCAGGCAGTCGCGAATTCGACGTCCGTCCCATTCGCGATCCGCGCCTCGAAGGCCGCGAGGATGCCCGCCTTGTCGTGATCCCGCACCGCGATGATGAAGGGGAACCCGTGCTTCGCCACATAGGCGTCGTTCAGGTCCGTGAACCGCGTCCGTTCCTGATCCGTCAGCGCGTCGAGCCCCGCGCTCGCCTGCTCCGCCGTGCTCTCCGCGGTCAGCCGTTTCGCGGCAGCGAGCTTGCCCGCGAGATCCGGATGCGCGCGGAGAACACCGAGGCGCTCCTCGTGTGTTGCCGTCCGGAAAACCCGCGCCAGCGCGTTGGCCAGCCCGGCCGCATGGTCATGCGCAGGCCCCAGTTCCAGCGCCCAGGCGCGCTCGGCGATCCAGGGCGAATGTTCGTAGATGCCGCCGAAGGCCGCCACGAATGAGTCCCGATCCATGCTCGACGGCCGGTCCCGCGTCACCGGCGGATGGACCTCGGCCCAATGCCGCGCGATGTCGATGCGCCGGGCGAGCCAGACGTCCTCATGGGCCGCGACATGATCGAGGAACCGGATCAGCCCCGCGATCTTCCCGGGCCGCCCCACCAGGCGGCAATGCAGCCCCACGGACATCATGGCAGGCCGCCCCGCGCGGCCCTCGGCCAGCAGGACGTCGAAGGCATCGCACAGATACTGCCCGAAGTCCTGCCCCGTCACCCAGCCCGGCGACGTGGCGAAGCGCATGTCGTTCGCCTCGAGCGTGTAGGGCACGATCAGCTGGTCCCGCCCCCCGATCTGCATCCAGTGCGGCAGGTCGTCGTCATAGGCGTCGGCGACATAGGCGAAACGCCCCGTCTCGGCGGCGAGCCGGACCGAGTTGATCGACGACCGGCCCGTGTACCAGCCCAGCGGTGGCTCGCCGGTGACTTCCTCGTGCAGCCGGATCGCCTCGGCGATGGCCGCGCGTTCCTCCTCCTCGGGCATGTCCCTGTGCTCGACCCACTTCAGGCCGTGGGAGGCGATCTCCCACCCGGCCCCCTGCATCGCCTCGACCTGACCCGGCGACCGCGCAAGCGCGCTCGCCACGGCGTAGACCGTCACGGGAACCCCGCGCCCCGACAACAAGCGGTGCAGGCGCCAGAACCCCGCCCTCGCTCCGTAGTCGTAGAGGGATTCCATGTTCCAGTGCCGCTGCCCGTGCCATGGCTGGGCGCCCGGAATGTCAGACAGGAAAGCTTCCGAGGCCGCATCACCGTGCAGCACGCAGTTCTCGCCGCCCTCCTCGTAGTTCATGACGATCTGAACGGCGATCTTCGCGCCATCGGGCCAGCGCGGATCGGGCGGGTTGGGGCCGTGGCCCCAGGTGTCGCGGGGATATCTGTCCATGCCCGTTTCATGCGTCCTGGGCGGCGTGCAGGCAAGCGCGGGGGTTGCAATTCGGCTCGCCGCCCTGCCGAATGGCGGAAGAACGCGACTGAAAGAGGCGGCATGTCCGGATACCTCACGACCCATGTCCTGGACACGGCCCGCGGTCGTCCCGCGGCTGGCCTCCCGATAGAGTTGTTCCGCATCGACGGCGGCCCGGAGAAGATCGCCGAGAAGGTCACCAATGCGGACGGACGGACCGACGGACCGATCCTGCCCGAAATTGCCTTCGAGACGGGCGAGTACGAACTGGTGTTCCACGCCGGTGCCTATCTCACCGCGACCGGCCAGCCGACCGGGTTTCTCTCCATCATCCCGATCCGTTTTTCCATGTCCGAGCGCGCCCACTATCATGTGCCGCTCCTGCTCTCGCCGTTCGGGTATTCCACCTACCGCGGCAGCTGAGCCCAGCCGTTGCCTGAATCCCGGGCACTAGCGCACTGCGAGCGGCTCGTGCCGTTAGCGCTCGCAACCCCGGCGTTTCACCCGCTCCCTCCCGGTGCTAAGCGTCGCCAGACCCGAATCGGACCAGCAAAGAGGCACCGCCCATGGCAACCCGCGAATGGTGGCGCGACGCCGTCATCTACCAGATCTACCCCCGCAGCTTTCAGGACGACAACGGCGACGGCGTCGGCGATCTGCAGGGCATCGCCCGCCGCCTGCCCCATGTGGCGGAGCTTGGTGCGGACGCGATCTGGCTGAGCCCGATCTTCACGTCTCCCATGGCTGACATGGGTTACGACGTGTCGAACTACACGGACATCGACCCGCTGTTCGGCACGCTCGCCGATTTCGACGAGCTGATCGCGACGGCCCATGACCTCGGGCTGAAGGTCATCGTCGACCAGGTGCTGTCCCATTCCTCTTCGGCGCATCCCTTCTTCGAGGAAAGCCGCGCGTCCCGCACCGGCCCCAAGGCCGACTGGTATGTCTGGGCCGACCCGAAGCCCGACGGGAGCCCGCCCAACAACTGGGCCAGCGTCTTCGGCGGATCGGCCTGGGAATGGGAGCCGCGCCGCCGGCAGTATTACCTGCACAACTTCCTGACCTCGCAGCCCGATTTCAACTTCCACAATCCCGAGGTCCAGGACTGGCTGCTGAGCACGATGGAGTTCTGGCTCGAGCGGGGGCTCGACGGGTTCCGCCTCGACACGGTGAACTATTATTTCCACAACGCCGAGTTCCCCGACAATCCGCCCGGCGACTTCCCGCGCGACGACCTCGCGAAGACGCCGCGAGAGACATATCCGTGGCAGCGTCACCTGCACGACAAGAACCAGCCCGAGAACCTCGCCTTCCTCGAGCGGATGCGCAGCCTTTGCGACCGCTACGATGACATCATGATGGTGGGCGAGGTCGGCGAGGACGGCGACCGATCCATCGAGGTGATGGCGGAATATACCCGCGGCACCGACCGGCTGCACATGGCCTACAGCTTCGCCATGCTCAGCCCCGAATTCACCGCCGACCACTTCCGTCGCTGCATCGCCGGCTTCCTGAAGGGCGCGCCGGACGGCTGGCCGAAATGGTCCTTCTCCAACCACGATGTCGTGCGTCACGTCACCCGCTGGAAGGAGCACGCCCGCGACCAGGACACGCTGGCGAAACAGGCCGTGGCGATGCTCATGTCCTTTCCGGGCACCATCGGCATCTACCAGGGCGAGGAGCTGGGCCAGACCGATACCGAGCTCGTCTATTCCGAACTGACCGATCCGCCCGCCCTGCGCTTCTGGCCAGAGGTCAAGGGCCGGGACGGATGCCGCACGCCCATGGTCTGGGAGGCCCATGCCCCGAGCGCGGGCTTCTCTGCCGGCACGCCCTGGCTGCCGGTCAAGGCGCCTCAGGCCGACCGCGCGGTGGACCGTCAGGCGGCCCAGAACGACAGCGTGCTCGCGGCCTACAAGGCCGCCATCGCCTATCGCAAGCATTCGGCCGCCCTGACACGGGGCACGACCGACTTTCTGGACCTGCCTGAACCCTTTCTCGCCTTCCGGCGCGCGGACGGGCACGGCGCCCTCACCTGCGTGTTCAACCTCTCGCCCGAGCACCACAGCCTGGCCTTGGGCGGCCCGGCACGGCTCGACGGCCCGCACCATGCCTCGCTCGACGCAGGCACGCTGTCGCTGCCGCCGAACGGCTATGCCTACCTCGCGCACGAGGGCGTCCTGACGCTGAAGGCCTGAGGCCCGGCCGCGGGCGGCGTGACAGCCGCCGCCCGCGCGCCTAGTCTGCCCGTCATGACCCGGTCCCCGACCATGCGAGACCGCCGGTGACGGCGGACGAGCAGCCCGATGTGGCGATCATCGGTGGCGGCATCATCGGCGCCTCCGTGGCATGGTGGCTTGCCCGCGACCCTGCCTTCACCGGCACCGTCACGGTGATCGAGCGGGACCCGAGCTACGAATTCGCCTCCACGACCCACACCAATTCCTGCCTGCGCCAGCAGTTCGGCACCGAGATCAACGTCCTCATCTCCCGGTTCGCCGCCGCCTTCATCCGCGGATTCCGGGAGTGGATGGAGGATGACGAGGCCCCTGACATCCCCTTTCACACCTTCGGCTATCTCTACCTTGCGGCCACCGCGCCCGCCGCCGAAGCCCTGCGCGCGGCCCACGCGCTCCAGACCCGGCTCGGCGCGGGCACCCGCCTCCTGAGCTCCGCCGAGATCGCCGCCGAATACCCCTTCTACGCGACGGACGATCTCCTCCTCGGCTCCCACGGTACGCGGGACGAGGGTTATTTCGACGGTGCCACCGTCTTCGACTGGTTCCGCCGCAAGTCGAAGAACCTGGGCGTCCGGTGGCTGTCCGACGAGGTGACCGCCATTGAAACGGCCGCCGGGCGCGTCACCGCGCTCACCCTCGCCTCCGGCGCGCGCCTTTCCCCCGGCTGGATCGTCAACGCGTCGGGTCCGCGCGCCGCCCGGACCGCCGCCATGGCAGGCCTCGCGCTGCCGGTGGAGCCGCGCAAGCGGTATACCTACTGCTTCGATGCCGCGGACCTTGGCCAACCCCTGCCCCTGACCATCGACCCCTCGGGCATCCACGTCCGGCAGGATGGCGCAGGATACATGGCCGGCTGCGCGCCGTGGACGGACGGCCCCGTCGATCCCGGCGACTTCGCCGAGGACCCGTCCCTCTGGGAGGACAAGGTCTGGCCGGCGCTCGCCGCCCGCGTTCCCGCCTTCGAGCGCCTGCGCCTGCGCCGCTCCTGGGTCGGACACTACGCCTGGAACACCCTCGACCAGAACGCGCTCCTCGGGCCCCATCCCGAATGCCCCAACCTCCTCGCCGCCAACGGCTTTTCCGGTCACGGCCTGCAACAGGCCCCCGCCGTGGGCCGCGGCATCGCGGAACTGATCGTCCATGGCGGCTACCGGTCCCTTGACCTCTCGCCCCTCTCCATCGACCGTGTCGCCGCGAACCGCCCGCTCCTCGAACGGGCCGTCATCTGATCCCGGAGCCCCGCCATGACCCTGAAGAAGATCGTCCTGACCGGAGCCCACGGCGCCCTCGGCAGCGTCCTGCGCGCGCCGCTCTCCCGGATGGCAGAGAGCCTTGTCTCCACGGATATCCTCGACCAGCCGAAGACGCTGATGCCCAACGAGACCTGGTCCGTCGCCGACCTCGGCCGCTTCGACCAGATCGCGCCGTTGATGGAGGGGGCGGAGATGGTCGTCCATTTCGGCGCCGTCGTGGACGAGAAGCCCTTCGAGGAGCTTCTGGGCCCGAATTATGTCGGCGCCTACAATGTGTGGGAGGCCGCGTATCGCGCCGGCGCCCGCCGCGTGGTTTACGCGAGTTCGATTCACGCCGTGGGCATGGCCGAGACCTGGTCCGGCGTCGATACCGAGACCGCCCACCGACCCGATACCTTCTACGGCCTCGCAAAGTGTTTCGCCGAGGACATGGGCCGGATGTACTGGGAGAAGCGCGGTCTCGAGGCGGTCTGCCTGCGCATCGCGTCCTGCACGCCGGAACCCCAGAACGCCCGCAGCCTCGGCACGTGGCTCAGCCACCGCGACCTCGTACAGCTGGTCACCCGGTCCATCGAGACGCCCGTCGTGGGCTTCACCATCGCCTATGGTGTCTCCGCCAATGCCCGCGCGCCTCTGTCGAACGCCAGGGTCGGCTTTCTCGGCTATCATCCCCAGGACAACGCCGAGAACTACGCGGCGACCCTGCTGTCGCGCCACACACCCGACCCGACCGACCTCGCCCAGACCCGCGTGGGCGGTCCCTTCGCGGCCGTGCCCCTCGGCGAGAGCGGCATGGATGCGCTCCGGGCGATTTCCGGTCCGGCGGTGAAACCGGACGGCACCTGAGCCCAGGGACCGCCGCTGTCCGGCTTCTGCAACCGGAAAGCGCGTCGCCGCGCGACGCACCGGATTTCTGCCGAGTTGACGGCCAGGTCTGTCCAGTTTTCGGGCAACAGCCGTGCTCCCGGGCCGTTGACATCCGAATTCCGGCCATTGCCCCTTGCCGCAGCGCAGCAAATTCGCCAGCTTCCCCGATGTAACCAGGGTGCAGCCCCATGCTTCAAGCAGACCTGAGCGCCACCGACTTCCTGCCCGCGGGCGCCGCTTTCAAGATGGTGCGCGCGACCGTCGAGCCGAAGCGACCCAAGGGGCTGATCAGCCGGGATTTTCCCGTGCTGTTCTGGGTCCAGAACGGCACCGTTCGCCTGCACCTGCCCGAAGCGCGGATGGACCTTGCCGAAGGGGAGGTCGTCTTCCTGCGCAGCCATGATTCTCACGCCCTCCAGGCCCGGGCGGAGGAGACGATGGCGGTGCTGCTCGTCTTCGATCCGGGCCTCATCGACAGCCTTGCGGATCGGCATCCGGCGCTCGCCGGCCGCTTTTTCTGGTCTTTCGGCCCCCAGCCCGTTCGGGTCTCCCGGTCGATCCGAGAATTGGCGCAATTGAACCAGGGCGCTCTGCGACTCGAACGCTCCCGCCGTGACGCGCTGGAGGCGGAGGCGTTTCTCCTGCCGCTCTTCGCCTCCCTTCTCGACGGGGCCAGCATGGTCCCGGTCGGCGCGCCCGAGTGGCTCGCCCGGGCCTGTGCCGCCGTGGAGGACCCGAGGGTCTTCCGCGAGGGAGCGGCCGGTTTCGCCCGCATCGCCGGCCGCGCCCATCCCCATGTCAGCCGTACCGCGCGCAAGTTTCTCGGCAAGTCGCCCTCCGAGATCGTCAACGCCCAGCGCATGACCTACGCCGCCCAGCGACTTACAGGCACCTCCGACAGCCTGTCGGAGATCGCGCGCGACTGCGGCATCCCGAACCTCAGCCATTTCCACAAGCTTTTCAGGCAGCATCACGGCATCACGCCGCAAAGATACCGCCGCGCCCATCAGCGCGACCTGATCCAGCCCGGCTGACCTCGCGGGACCGGGATTTGACCGCGGGGTCAAACCTTGCCAAAGGCAGACCACGGTGCGACGCTTCGCCCGACTGCCGGAGGCTTTCTTGGACACCACCGCCCCTGACCGGACCGGCACCCTGCCGTCGGTCCACGACCCCCGCAACGAACCCATGCCCCTCGACATGGCCTGGGTCCGTTCGGCGCGCGCAAATACCTCGGCCATCGAGCGCCGCGCCGCCACCCTCCCGGGCCGCCGGTCGATCAAGAAGGACTGGCAGGCGGCCTGGCTTGCCCGCGCGATCTCCTGCATCGACCTGACCACGCTCGCGGGCGACGACACCCCGGGTCGCGTGGCCCGGCTCTGCGCGAAGGCCCGCCGGCCGGTCGCGCCCGAACTCCTCGATGCCCTTGGCCTGCCCGACCTGACCGTGGGCGCGGTCTGCGTCTACCACGACATGATAGGCCCCGCCGTGGACGCGCTTCAGGGCACGGGCATCCCGGTGGCCGCCGTCTCTACCGGTTTTCCCGCGGGTCTCTCGCCGTGGCACCTGCGCCTTGCGGAAATCGGAGAGAGCGTCGCGGCGGGTGCGCGCGAGATCGACATCGTGATCTCCCGCCGCCATGTCCTCACCGGGGACTGGCAGGCGCTCTACGACGAGACGCGCGCCATGCGTGAGGCCTGCGGCCCGGCCCACATGAAGGCGATCCTTGCCACCGGGGAGCTGGGCACGCTGCGCAACGTCGCCCGCGCCAGCTATGTGGCTATGATGGCCGGTGCCGATTTCATCAAGACCTCGACCGGCAAGGAAAGCGTCAACGCCACCCTGCCCGTCAGCCTCGTCATGATCCGCGCCATCCGCGAGTTCCACGAACGCACCGGTATCCGCGTGGGCTACAAGCCCGCGGGCGGCATTTCGAAGGCCAAGGACGCGCTGATGTACCTCGCGCTGATCAAGGAGGAACTGGGGGACCGCTGGCTCCGCCCCGACCTCTTCCGCTTCGGCGCCTCGTCGCTTCTGGGGGACATCGAGCGCCAGCTCGAGCACCACGTCACAGGCGCCTACTCGGCCTCGTGGCGCCACGCGCTGGCGTGATCCATTGAGTATTTCAGGCCAGATGAGGACAGGGGCACGCCCATGACCGTCAAGGAAATCTTCGAGACCATGGAGTATGGCCCCGCCCCCGAGAGCGCCGCCGAAGCGCTGGCGTGGCTCGTCGACATGGGCGACAGCTTCGGTTGCTTCATCGACGGCGCCTTCACCGACCCCGGCGAGACCTTCGAGACGAAGAACCCCGCCACAGGCGCCGTCCTCGCGCATGTGACACATGCCAGCCAGGATGACGTCGACCGCGCCGTGGCCGCCGCACGGGCGGCGCAACCCGCATGGGCCGCCGATCCCCATGCCCGAGCCCGCGCGCTCTACGCCATCGCCCGCGCGATCCAGAAGCACAGCCGCCTCTTCGCGGTGCTCGAAACTCTCGACAACGGCAAGCCGATCCGGGAAAGCCGCGACATCGACATCCCTCTCGTCGCGCGCCACTTCTACCACCACGCCGGCCATGCCACGCTGATGGAATCGGCCCTGCCCGGCCGCATGGCCCTGGGTGTCTGTGGTCAGATCGTCCCGTGGAACTTCTCGCTCCTGATGCTGGCGTGGAAGATCGCCCCGGCGCTGGCCGCGGGCAACACGGTGGTGCTGAAGCCCGCCGAATACACCTCCCTCACCGCGCTTCTCTTCGCCGACATCTGCCGGCGGACCGGCCTGCCCCCGGGCGTGGTGAACATCGTCACCGGCGACGGCGCCGTGGGCGAGATGATCACAGGCTCGGACGTGGACAAGATCGCCTTCACCGGCTCCACCGCCGTGGGCCGCCGCATCCGGGAGGCCACGGCCGGCACCGGCAAGTCCCTGACTCTGGAGCTCGGCGGCAAGTCCCCCTACATCGTCTTCGACGATGCCGATCTCGACAGCGCGGTCGAGGGGCTGGTGGATGCCATCTGGTTCAATCAGGGCCAGGTCTGCTGCGCAGGCTCGCGGCTTCTCGTGCAGGAAACCGTGGCGGACCGCTTCCACGACAAGCTTCGCGCGCGGATGGACAAGCTGCGCATCGGCGACCCGCTCGACAAGTCGATCGACGTGGGCGCCATCGTGGACCCGGTGCAGCTCGACACCATCACCCGCCTCGTCGACGCCAGTACGGAGGGCGAGATCTACCGCGCCGCCGTACCACTGCCCGAGACCGGCTGTTTCTATCCGCCCACGCTGATCACCGGCCTCTCGCCCGCTGCCCCGCTGATGCGGGAGGAGATCTTCGGGCCGGTTCTGGTGTCCACCACGTTCCGAACGCCCGCCGAGGCCGTACAGCTCGCCAACGACACCCGGTATGGTCTCGCCGCCACGCTGTGGTCCGAGAACATCAACCTCGCCCTCGACGTGGCGCCCAAGCTGGCCGCAGGCGTGGTCTGGGTAAACGGGACCAACATGTTCGACGCCGCGGCCCCTTTCGGCGGCGTGCGCGAAAGCGGCTTCGGCCGCGAAGGTGGAGTCGAGGGCATGATGGCCTACACGCGGCCCGTGGACTCGCCCGACCGCCTGACGCGGATCGAGGCCCTTTCGGGCGATGGGGCGACCACCACCCCGCTCGACCGCACCGCGAAGCTCTATGTCGGAGGCAAGCAGGCCCGGCCCGACGGCGGCTATTCGGCCCCGGTCTTCGGCCCGTCGGGCACGGTCGTCGGCGAGGTTCCGAAGGCCAACCGCAAGGACATCCGCAACGCCGTCGAGGCGATGAACGCCGCCGCCGGATGGGCCAAATCCACCGGCCACGCCCGCGCGCAGATTCTCTACTACCTCGCCGAGAACCTTTCCGCCCGCGCGACCGAGTTCGCCGCGCGCCTCGAAGAGATGACCGGCGCGGACGGCTCGACCGAGGTCGACCACGCCATACGGCGCCTCTTCACCTGGGCCGCCTGGGCCGACCGGTTCGACGGCACCGCAAAGGGCGTTCCTCTCCGCGGCCTCGCTCTCGCCCTGCGCGAACCGGTCGGTAAGATCGTGGCCTTCGCGCCCGACGCCACACCCCTGCTCGGCGCCGTCTCCCTGATCGGTCCGGCCATGGCCATGGGAAACCGCATCACGCTCGTCGCCTCCGAACCCTTCCCCTTGGCCGCCACGGACCTCTATCAGGTTCTGGAGACCTCCGACGTGCCCCCGGGCGTGGTGAACATCCTCACCGGCGCCCACGAGGAGCTTGCCCCCGTAGCCGCCGCCCATCTCGACGTGGATGCGGTCTGGTCCTTCTCCGGCGCGCCCCTCTCAGCCGAGATCGAGCGCCGCGCAGCGGGCAACCTCAAGCGCACCTGGGTGAACCATGGCCGGATGATCGACCTCGCGGACGACAGGGCGTTCCTCGAGGCCGCGACCGAGGTGAAGACGGTCTGGGTCCCCTACGGCGAATAGGCCGCGCATCGCCCCGCGTTCTTCCGGCCGGTAGTATCCCGGAGGGGTCTGGGAAGGGCAGCGCCCTCCTAAGCGGATCGACGCGGGCGCAGCCCGCGGCGAACCACGACCTGGCTTCAGGCTCAGGACTTCCAGCTGTCGAGCCACCGCCGGAACCGCCCGCGCCGCTCCTGAGCCCCGGCCTGCGCCCGGTCGATCCGGTCTCCGGCCGCATCCGCGATCGGGTCGAGCGTGCGCTCCCGGAACTGCGCCCACATCGCGCGCAGGAAGAACCCGAGCGCCACGAGCCCCGCGAGCACCAGCAGGTTCACCCACGGGATCGGGCGGTAATCCGGCCCCGGCGCCTCTCGAATCGAGATGGCGTTGGGGAACACCGTCAGCCAGCGGATGCGCCAGCCGTAATGGGTGATCACCACCCATTCGGGATTCGCGGAGGTCGAGGTCATGTCGTTCGCCTCGGCCTGCAGATCGGACGAGTCGAACTTGAAATAGGGTGGATAGATCCAGCCCGTGTCCTCGTTGCGGTAGACCATGGTCTGGTCGCCGCCCCGCACGAAGCCGAGGAGGTAGGTCCGCTTTCGCACCGTGTTGATCAGCCGCAGGTCCCGCGTGTCGAGTTGCTGCCCCCCGGCATCGGCCTGGGCGTAGAAGATCCGGTTCACGCCTGAGAGGTCTGTCCGGATGATCTCGGTGCCGACGATCCGCGCCACGTCCTGCTGCGGCAGGACGTAGTGCAGGAACAGGGCCAGCACGACGAGAAAGGTGATGCGGAGCGCCCGCCGGATGTTTCGCATGGGGCTGCCTTCAGTTGACGAGATACATGATCAGGGAGATGAGACAGATCGGGATGACGTAGACCAGCAGGATCAGCCGCTTCCGGAGAGAGCTTTCGTAATCTGCCATCCCCTGCTCGATGAACCTTCGGCGGGCGCCCGCGTCGCCTTGGGGCGCCGCGTCCCAGGTTTCCTCCAGCCTCTCGCGCCGCACGGAGCGGGAGTAGAGCGAGATGCAGACGTAGAACACGGTCAGGACGACGGCGAGGATCACGATCAGTCGCACGAATTGCATGGCGTCACCTCCCGCGTCCCACGGCACCCCAAGGTCCTACGCGCCGCACCAGGTCCTCCGGCGCGCCGGCAGGCGGACCCGTGTCCTGCGGCTCCTCCATCGCCGGCTCGTGGCCGAAGAGGGCGCCGCGGGTCCCGGCCTTGTCGATCTGATACTCGGTTTCCAGAAATTCCGCTACATAGCGCTGCTTGGCCTCGGGCCAGCCGGCATAGGCGGCGTAGAATCCCTCCTTGTGACAGATGAAGAGCTGCCGCACGTCCAGCGGCGATAGTTCCGCTAGAAGCCGGTTCACGAGATCGGCGTCGGGCACGTTCGCTGCGCGCAACGTGTAGAAATAGGCCGGATGGTCGGAGTCGATTCGCGGCCAGGGCCCGCCTGCCTCGGCCCAGCGCAGAAGGGCCGCCAGCGCCTTGTACTCCTCGGGCAGGTTCTCGGCGTGACGCCGTCCCAGGCGGCGCAGGTCCGTCCGCGTAGCCCCGGTCAGATCCTCGCCTCGGTCGGCCGCGGTCGCCGCGACGACGAAATCCATCTTCTGACGCAGGATGCCCGAGGCGTCGATGCCGCGCGCCTTGACGATGGGTTCGGCCAGACCGTTCCGCTGCAGGAAGGTGGCGAGGCCGGTCCGGTCGCGCAGATCGAGCGTCTTTGTGATCGGAAGGGACCCAATCGCCGTCCGGCCGCCGGCCGCGATCGCCGCCGGCTCCGCCACACCGCGAAACACGTAGAGTCCTCCGAACCGCGCGGTCCAGAAATTCTCCTGTTCGAAGGTCATCGCCTCGAGCCGCACCGGATTGCGGATGATGTCGCCGGTCTCCCGGGCGAGCCCTATCATTTCGGCGATCAGGACGTCGTCGTGCCAGGCGCCGTCCTCTCGCCGGAACCGGTCCACGAGCTTTCCCAGCCGCTCGGCGGTGCGCACCGTTCCCGCGGTAGTGTCCGCCTCGACCGTGATCCGCCGGATCTCGAGAAGGTCCGCCGCCGTCTCCGCCCGGAACACGGAATTCACCAGTTCGCCCGCCACGGCATCCTTCGCCGTCAGCGCGAAGAGCTGCGCCTCGTTTCGCTCGATGAACTGCCGTAGGATGCCCCGGCAGGTGGAGAACTGCGCCTCGAGGAGCGGCGCCCGCTTCTGCTCGGTCGTCAGCAGGATGAACTGCCGGTTCACGCCGTGGTGGTTGAGATAGAGCGGATCGCCCAGCTCCGCCCCGATCTCGGGGCTGTAGCCGGAGATATCCACATGAAAATCTTCCAGCGTTGTCGTCTTGCCCGTCAGATGCTTCAGCGCCCGGTTATAACGCTCCACCAGCACCGGCGCGCGCACCGGCACGAGGTTCCCGAACATCAGCCCGCGCTCAATGAGGTGCTTCATGAACCGGTCACCATCATCTAGCCCTCAGCTTTACATAGTAGAGCCGTTCTCTTGTATCTCGCGCAACAACATACCGATAGGTTTCATAGGCTTTAACAAGGGCATTCGCATCTGGAAGAACGCCCTCCCGCACATTAACCATCGTGTTCGCGAGATTAGTAGCTGTATCGCTGCACAGCGACTCTAATATTAACTCAGCTCCCTCAGCCAAGCTCTGAATAACGCCTGCTACTGCTTCTTCATGTATCGCTACACAAGCCCAATACGATTTCCATGCCTCCTCTTCAGTTTCGGAACCCTGCCCCATAGCAGGTTGCGACAACAGAAGAATGATAATTGGAGATATGCCAACGAGACCAGATTTTTCCTGGATTTCCTGGACAATACGACTCACCACGTCTCCTCCACCCAGTGCCTCGGCAGCCCCGCCACCGACAGCACCAGTACCGGCCCCCAGATCAGCGCCGAGGCCGTGGCCAGCTTCATCAGATGCCACAAGGCGCCCCAGGCCCCGGGCGCGAAATACTCCGCCACCGTCAGCCCCTGCCAGAGGTAGAGGCCCAGCCAGACCGCCATCGACAGCACGACCATCAGGATTGTCGCCACGAAGGCCAGCGCGAACAGGGGCTTCACCCCCTCGGGAAACACCAGCGCCAGCACCCTCGGCACCAGCCAGCCCAGCATCATCAGCCCGATGGCGGGCAGGATCAGGCCGGCGCTGACGTTCACCCTTTCTCCTCCAGATACCGCCGCTTCGCCTCCTCCTGCCGGCCGAAATCCCGCACCATCGCCTCGATGGCCAGCTCGTCCGAGGTGTCCGCGTACCGGAACTCGGAATCCGCGTAGCGGTTGATCTCCTGGATCACCATCTCCGTGGTGATCGGGCGCCTGAGCTCTTCGATCATCGCCGTCTTCTCCTCGTACCCCTTGAAGAGGAACAGCTCCGGCTCTTCCATCCACTCGTCAGGCAGTTCGAAATCCATCGCACGCACCTTCACCGCGTCGGTGATGTTCTTGATCGCCCGTCCCGTGAACCTCTCGTCCGCCTCCTGGATCGCCTTCAGATAGGTCCCGAGCTTCGCGATGGTATCCAGCTCCCCGATCCGGTCCTGCACCCGGTCGAACACCGCCATAAGCCCCGCCTCCTGCGGCCGCGAATGCGCCTCGTAGGACCGCGCCACCGCCCGCTCGATCTGCTGCGCGGCATAGAGCTCATGCTCGCCCAGAGGAATCGCATGATTGCGCCCCATCAGGAGGTGCAGGATGTCGATGTAATCCTCCCGCGTCTGCGGCCCGTCCACGAGGAACCGCGCCCCCGCCCTCTGCCGCAGCGCATCGTCCACGTTCTCGGGGTAATTGGAGAACATCCCGAAGGTGCAATTGCCCCGCACCACCGTATTCGCCCCCGCGAAACTCTCCATCAGCACGGCGGTGATCTCGAGCTGCCCCGCGCTCGATTGCCGGTCCCCGCGCTTTCCGGCAAGCTGGTCGATATCGTCGATCGTCCCGAAGCCGATCACGTTCGGGTCGATGATCGAATTGATGAAGGCCTTTGCATTCTGCCCCGACTTGCCCTGGTAACTGTCGATATTGTCGGTGGACAGGTTCTGATAGCGGAACGTGTAGCCCGCCGTCTCGCAATAGCCGGCGATCAGCCCCGCCATCATCTGGATCAGCGTGGTCTTGCCCGTGCCCGGCTTGCCGTCGCCCATGAAGGTGAAGATGAACCCGCCCAGTTCCGCGAAGGGGTTCATCCGCCGCTCGAAATCGTAGGCCATCAGCATCTTCGACAGCCGCAGCGCCTGGTACTTGGCGATGTGGTTGCCCACGACCTCGTGCGGCTCCTTGAAGGTCATGGTAAGGGTCGTTGACTTCGCCGCCCGTGCGGGCGCGAAGCCTTGAACGGTGAAGCCCGAGGCCTCCACCCGCCAGCTTGCCGCCGCGAAGGGCTCGAGCCGCCCCGCGGTCGCCGCCCGCGCAGCAGCCTTCTCCATCACCAGCTCGGCAAAGGCCTGCAGCACCGCCACCAGCCGCACCTCGCTGTCGGCGCGCGCGGCGATCTCGCCGTCCAGCTCCCAGATCAGCCCATGCAGCATGAGCTGCGCGTTGTCGGTCAGGAATTCCTCGACTCCGCCAAGCTCCACCGTCTCGGCGCTGCCATGCTCCGCGAGGTGGAATGCGAGCGAAGAGGCAAAGACCTGGGCAACCACCAGCGCCTCGGCGGTCAAGAGCTCCGAGAAGGCTGCCCGCTTCTCGCCGGGCAGCCGCCCCTCGAGGTTGGCTCGCTTCAGGGCGGAGAGCCCGGCCCTCTCGGCGTACTCTTCTCCCATGGCCAGCGAAATCGCGAGCGACCGGCGCAGCACGTTGAGCGCCGTGGCGCAGAGCGGCGAGATGAGCCCGTCCTCGCCCAGCCCCTCGATCCGCTCTCGCACATGCACCCCGTCGGGCCGCGCCGTGCGCCGCGCCGCCAGCCCCGGCGTCGTCGACCGGAACGCCCGCCGCGTCCCCACCCCCGACGAGCGTTCCGCACCAGCCTCCCGAGCCGCCGCCACCCGCGGCGCATGGTCGAGCCCCTCGAGCATCGCCAGCGCCGCGCCGTACTGCGCGCGGATCGCCTCTTCCCTCAGCTCCATCGCATCCCCGGTCCGGCTCATGGCCTATCCCCTCACCTGTAGCTCAGCACGCGCCCGCCGGCGCCCACGACGAACTTGCGTACATCGGCAAAACCCGGGGGGTTCAGCTCCGCGAGCGCCTGATAGGGCCGCTGCGGCAGGATGATCGCCCGCTCCGTGCGCGTGGCCCCCGTCTCCGCCCCGCGTCCCACGAAGGGATCGAGGGCGAATACCTGACGCTCCACCGTGCCGAACCAGCCCTTCGGCACCGCTTCGGCCCGGTCCGCGACCAGCTCCTCCTCGGTCCAGACCAGTGCCCAGTCCTCGCCCGGCGGCGCCTTGGCGGCGTCGAGGATGCGGCCCAGCGGCCCCTCCTGGCGTGTGAAGCTGGAGGAATACATGGGCCCGACATGGAACCGCCGCAGCCGCCTCGGGTGCAGGTCGTCGAAATCCTCGTCGAAGCCCCGCGCGATGGTCAGCAGCTTCAGCCCCGCCACGGCCTGCGCCATCAGGTGGCTCTGCACCTCGGGCCAGCGCCGCTCGTCCTTGGGCAGGCCGGTGCGGCCCGTATCCTCCAGCTCCATCAGGTAGATCTGCGGCAGATTCACCTGACTGTCGTAGACAGCCCAATGAACGAGAAACCGCCGCCGCGCCCCGTCTGTGCCCTGCCAGACCGCCTGCGGATCGTTCCGCGCCCAGAACAGACCGCCGCGCGCCAGCTCCTCGTAATAGAGCCTCTGGCTCAGGGCGAACTGCAACTTCGTCGGGATCTGAAGATCGCCCAGGATGGTCCGCACCATCTCGTCCTTCAGCGCCTCCACGCCCCGCATCCCGGACAGGTGCTTTCCGGCCTGCGCGGCATCGTTGGCCATGGTCAGCAGCTCGTGGAAGACCGGAAAGCCCGACTCCCGCCGGTCGAAGGTCAGGTGCCCCGCATGGGCGGCGCGGCCCGAAAAGAGGTACTTGTGCCCCAGAGCCCGGAACGTCAGCGACAACCCAACGAGATAGCGCGCCAGCACCTCCACCTCGGGCCGCGACAGTCGCCCTTCCGCCTCCATCTGCCCGGCGACCCGACCCAGATGGCCCGTGATCGTGCCGAACTTCTCGAGGTAGCGCCGCGTGACGCGGGTATCCTGAAGCGAGAAATGATCGAGCGCGCTGTCCGTCATGATCTGCCCGGCGGAACGCAGGGGGCGGGGCGCGATGTCCGCTCGTCCGGCACGCCGCGTCTCAGGCCCCGTACCGATTGCTGTCGTGCTTCTCGACGATCTTCTGGAACCGCCGCACAAAGCGCTCGTCGGCCTTCGCCTTCTGCTCCAGCACCTCGCGGGCGAAGACCATGTGATCCTCGTGCGCCTCCAGCATGTCCGCCATCCGGGCGTTGGTGGCCGAGCCGATGGCCGCCATGGCCGATTGCGCCTCCTGATCGGTCTTCACCCCGATCTCGTTGATCCGGTGCGCCACATCCTGCTGCTGGGCGGTCTTCAGCGACTTCGTCAGTGCGTCATACAGAACCACTCGCTGTTTCGTGTCCGTCTGCAGCTTGTTGATCAGCACCATCTGCGTCGCGGCCTGGTTCTGCAGGCTGTCGATCCAGGTCTTGCCCTTCTCGATGTAGCGCTCCAGCGTCTGCGACCGGGCAAGCTTCACCTGCTCGTCGCGCACCAGCGCGTTGTAGCGGGTGTTCAGCTCCGCCAGTTCCGTCTCGAGCTTGGTGCGCTCTCCCGCGTCCTGCTCGACCGCGATCCTGTTCTCCAGCGTGATGATCTCGGGGTCCATCTTCTGGATCGTCTCGCGCACGGTCTCCAGCTCGGCCACCACCGCCTCACGCTCCTGAAGCGTCGTCTGCAGGTTGCCCTCCACCTTGTCCTTCTGCTCGGTCAGCACGCCCAGCTGGCCCTCCAGAAGCGCCGTGATCGTGTCGGACTTGGCGATCAGGTCCTGCAGCTTGTCGTCGATCGAGGCGGTGCGGATCCGCTCTTGCCGCATCTGCTCCGCCTTGCCGCGGGCAAACACACCGACCACGCTCTCCCAGCCGGTCTTCGACCTCATTTCGTCGAAATCCTTGGAAAAGCCTGCCGTCACGTCGTCGAGCCCCATGATCAGCTCGGCAATGTTGGCGTTCATCAGCTCGGTATGGGCGTGCACGTCCTCGAGCGTGGCGTTCTCGATGTCCACGGCGATGTCCTCGCCCTGCGCCATCTTCTGCCGCGCCATCTCGATGCGGCTCGTGAGCTCGGCGATCTTCGATTGCGCCTCGGCCACCTGGCTCTGGCTCTCGCGGATCTGGCTGTCGAAATCGGTCATTGGCCCCTCATGGAGAAATGCGCTGCCGCAAATGCGCCCCTGCGTCACACTACCGAGCCACCGTGGTCGGGATCAACGCAAACCCGCTTGCCGGACGAAGAAGGCCGCGCCATCGGGCGCGGCCTCCCGTCTTCCGGACGCGGCCGGGATCAGTTCAGCTGGAAGGACCAGAACAGCGTCTCGCCCGAATGGTCGTCCACGCCGTCGTTGTCCGTCGACACCCAGACCGTCCCGTCCTCGAAAATGGCGAGCCCCTCGACCTTGTCCTGGGCATAACCGTTCGTCTGCAACAGATCCGGCAGCACGTCGCGGACCACTTCCTTCGTCACAACCGGATACTCGCCGCCGAGCGGCGCGGGCTGAAGCTCGGCCACCGGCACGCGGGTGATATGCTTCACCCGGGCCGCCTCGCCGATCTGGTTGTCGCGCTCGATCAGATAGACGTGATCCCCGTGCAGCGTGATCTCGGAAAGGCCGATCCAGCCGGTCTCGGGCGTCTCGAGCGGATAGACCACAGCACCCCATTCTTCGGTCTCGAGATTGAACGAGATGAGCTTCGTGGTGTTCTCGGCATCGTCCGCCCAAGGACGCTGCTGGGCGCCCCAGAGCACGCCGTCGATCAGCGCCACGCCCTCGAAACCGGAATTGGTCTGCACCGCCTCGAGCTCCTCGGGGATGCGGATCTCGCGCACGATCTCGCCGGCGGCGGTGACATGGTAGAAGGCGTTGTACCGCTCGTTCTCGAGGTTGCCCTCGGTCGCCACCCAGAAGTTACCCTCGCCATCGAGGGCGATGCCCTCCATGTCCATGTTCACGTCGCCGAAATCGATGGCGATCGCGTCCGTGATCCGGGCCGGGCTCTGTGTCACGTCGATCGTGTAGATCGTCGGGCTGCCCACATAGAAGCTGTCGTTGACCGCGTAGACCGTGCCCGGCTCGCCCGCGACCATGCCGGAGATCGCCCCCCAGCCGATCAGCTCCTCCGCACCGGCGGAGGTGAGCATCGGATAGGACGGCGCGTCTTCGCCCAGCTCGTAGATCATGACATGGGCGCCGATGCCGCCATCGCCGCGCAGATCGACCTCGTTGGCAACCGCGAAGAGGCCCCGCTCGGGGATCGCGACCACGCCTTCGGGCGAGATGCCCGAGGGCAGAAGCTGCACCAGGACCGGGTTCGCCGGGTCGGTCATGTCATAGACGCCGGTGACCGAGCCGCGCTCGGACAGCAGGAAGAGCATGGGCGTGCCGTTGAACACCGCGAACTCCATGCCTTCCGGCTCCACCCCCTTGGCGTCGGAGCGGCCGTCCGGGTAGTGGCCGATCTGGATCACTGCATGTTCGAACGAGGGGCCCGATTCGTGGACCACGGTCCCGTCCTTCCGGAACACGGTGAACCCGCGCGACCCGCCGTCCATGTCACCCTCGTTGGCGGTCACGAAATGGTCGGTGTCGATCCACTGGATGCCGTCGGGCTCTCGCACCACGCCTGTCAGGCTGTCGGTGAAGGACAGCGCGTTGTCGTCCAGCGCATCCACGCCCTCGAGATCCACCGCGCCGGCGGAGAAATGACTGAGCACCTCGCCCGCGGCGTTCAGCACCACGATGTGGTTGTTCTCCTGCAACGTGACGACGATCTCGCCCGCCTCGGAGACGTCCACGAACTCGGGTTCCGGATCCTCGGGCGCGATCTCCGCAAGTCCCGTCACGTCGGCGCGGATCTGTGCGTCGCATTGCATCATGCCGTCCGCGTCGAGCGGGATGATCGCGACCCAGCCCGCGGGCATCTGCGGCACCCGGCCGTCGCCTGCGTCCTCGTCGCGCTCGTTCTCGATCGCGACGGTCACGAAGGATCCGTCCGGTGCCACCGCGGTCGAATCGGGCTGGCCGCCCAGGTCACACTCCCCGGCAAGCTCCCCGGTGGCGACGACGTAATGCGCCAGGCGCCCCGACGGCTCGACGAAGCTCTCCGAGGTGTTGACGCCCACAAAGACCGTGCCGCCGAGCGCCGAGACCGCGGTCGGCTCTCCGTCGAGCCCGATCTCGCCCATGGGCTGCGGATCAGTGGGGTCGGTGATGTCGATCATCCCGATCACCCCGGCGGGGCTGTCGCTGTAGATCAGCGTCATGCCATCAGCGGTGGCGGTGATGATCTCGGCAGAGGATTCCTCCGCCTCGGGCGAGTTCAGCGCGGTCGGAAAGCTCGCGACCCGGTCGAAGCTCTGGGCGAAGGCCGGCATGGCGGCGGCGAAGGCGACGATGCTCGCGGCGGTGATGCGGAATGACATGTGGTCCCCCTTGTCTGGATTGTCTCCGACGGGGTCATCGCCTCTCCTCGTTACAGGTGCATGACAGGCGGGGGCAGGACGGGTGATCCTCCCCCATCCTGCCCGGGCATCAGATGATGTTGTGCTCCGGACCGTAGGCGAAGTCGGTGATGTTCTCCGCCCCGACCGCGCCGATCACGAGGATGTCGTGCTCGCGGTAGCCTCCTGCGCCGGGCTGGCCCTCGGGGATCGTCAGCATGGGCTCCATCGACACCACCATGCCGGGCTCCAGCACCGTGTCGATGTCCTCGCGCAGCTCGAGCCCGGCCTCGCGCCCGTAGTAATGGGACAGGATTCCGAAGGAATGCCCGTATCCGAAGCTGCGGTATTGCAGCAGGTTCCGTTCCTCGAAGAAGGCGTTGATCGCATGGGTCACGTCCGAGCACCGGGCGCCGGGTCGCAGCAAGGAGAGCCCGAGCTCGTGCGCACCCACATTGGCCTCCCAGAGGGCAAGACTCTCGGCGTCCGGCTCTCCCAGGAAGAGCGTCCGCTCGAGCGCGGTATAATACCCAGAGATCATCGGAAAGCAGTTCAGCGACAGGACATCGCCGTGCCGCAGCGCCCGCGACGTGACCGGGTTGTGTGCCCCGTCCGTATTCGGCCCCGACTGGAACCAGACCCAGGTGTCGCGGTATTCCGCATCCGGAAAGCGCCGCGCGATCTCCACCTCCATCGCATCGCGCCCGGCCATCGCCACGTCGATCTCCCGCGCGCCCTCCCGGATGGCATCGCAGATCGCATAGCCGCCGAGATCCGCGACCGCGGCCCCCTTCCGGATCAGCGCGATCTCTGCGGAGGATTTCACCATCCGCTGCCGCATCGCGGCGGGCGCCAGGTCCACGAGCCGCGCGGGTGCCAGGGCCTGCTCCAGCTCCGCCATCCGCGCCAGCGTCAGGTGATCGCCCTCATGGCCCAGCACGCGGCCCCTGCCCGCCACATGGGCCACGGCCTGCCAGAAATTGTCCCGCGCCCAGTCGGTATAGACGAGGTTCTCGCCATGACACCGCCGCCAGGGCTGGCCCGCGTCGATGCCTGCGCTGATCGTGACGCTGGTCTGCGGCGTGACCACAAGACCATAGGGCCGCCCGAAGGAGCAGTAGAGAAAGCCCGAATAATAGGCGATACCCTGCATCGAGGTGAACAGCGCCACCTCGACGCCCACCTGCTCCATCGCGGCGCGCAGACCCGCAAGCCGCACCTCGTATTCCTCGGCGGCAAAGGGCAGCGGAGCCTTGTCGCCGTTCCTGAACCTGTAGTGCTTGGGTCGGTCCATCAGAGACCTCCTCTCACAAAAGAAGGTCCCGGCGTACAGGACGGGTAACGGACAGGCCCGCGCGACGCCATCGCGCGGCGTTCGGACTGAAGCCTTGCGCCGCCTCTGCGTCAAGCGGCTCTCGTGCCCATGGCGCGGGTCAGGTGATTGCGGCATCCTTCCCGAGATGCAGACCGGACCGAAGAACCTTCTGACCGACGTGCCCGGCCTTCTCGTCGGCAACGCCGCCTGTCCCCGCCGCCGCTCCGGCGTCACGGTCGTCACCTCCTCCGACCCTTTTGCCGCCGGGGTTCATGTCATGGGCGGCGCCCCCGGCACACGTGAGACGGACCTCCTCGCCCCGGACAAGACCGTGTCGGAGGTCCATGCCCTCGTTCTCGCCGGGGGCTCCGCCTTCGGCCTGGCGGCGGCGCAGGGCGTGGCCGAGGCTCTCGCCGCTCGCGGCAAGGGCTTCGAGGTCGCCGGCCACCGCGTCCCCATCGTGCCCGCAGCGATCCTCTTCGACCTCGCCAATGGCGGCGACACGACAGGCCCCCTGCCCTACCATCGTCTCGGCGCGGAGGCTCTGGCCGCCGCGGGAACCGAGTTCGCCCTCGGGACCGCAGGCGCGGGCGCCGGCGCCACCACGGCCACGCTCAAGGGCGGCCTCGGCTCGGCCTCGCTCATGGTGGGAGAGGCCACCGTCGCCGCTCTGGTGGCCGTCAACGCGCTGGGGTCCGCCACTGTGGGCGACGGCCCGCATTTCTGGGCCGCGCCGTTCGAGATCGGCGCCGAGTTCGGCGGGCTCGGTCAGGCCGCCGATGCCCCTGCGGACTGGCCCAGGACAAAACTCGACGGCGCCACCACCATCGCGGTGGTCGCTACCGACGCGCGCCTCGACAAGTCCGGCTGTACCCGCCTCGCCATCGCCGCCCATGACGGCATGGCCCGCGCGCTGGTGCCCTCCCATACCGCCATGGACGGAGACCTTGTCTTTGCCCTCTCCACCGGCAGCGGCCCCGAAACGGATCCGGTCCGCCTCGCCCACGGCGCGGCACTTTGCCTCGCCCGCGCCATTGCCCGCGCGGTCTGGCTCGCAGCATCGGAGCCGGGCGACCTCTTGCCCGCCTGGCGGGCGCGTTTCGGGTAAGGCATGGGGCCACGCCATCGCGGCGAAAAATGTGTCCCGGTCACGATTGCGGATCCTGCCGCCGGACCCTAACCCAGCACCGCCCGCAGCAGGGCAGAGTCCGCACCCTCCAGCCCCTCGACCACGTCGAAGTGGTGCCGCCCGGCCTCGACCGTCAGCTCCGCCTCCCAGGCCTCCGCGAGGGCCTTGGCCTGCGCAACGAAGACCGGCCGCTCGTCCGCACCGACCCAGACATGGACAGGCACGTCCGGGCGCGGCTGATGGACAGGGCTTTCCGCCCGCGCCTCCGCCGCGTCGATCCGCAGCCTCTCGTTCATGCTTGTCAGCATCAAGGGTGCAAGATCCGCCACCGGAGAGATCGGCACGATCCGCGCTACCCTCCCACGACAGGCGAGCGGCAGCCCTTCGTCCCCCATCCGTGCCACAAGGTGCCCGCCCGCCGAATGCCCGGCGAGCCGCACCGGCCCCGCCACTGCCTCCGCCGCCACGTCTACCGCCGCCGCGATCTGCCGGGTGATTTCCGCGATCCTGACGGCGGGACAAAGGTCATAGCCCGGCAGCGCCACCGCCCAGCCCTCCGCCAGCGCCCCGGCAGCCAGATGCGACCAGTCCCTTGGCCCGAACCGCAGCCAGTAGCCGCCGTGCACGAAGACGACCAGTCCCTTCGTCGCACCCTTGGGCCGGAACAGATCGACATCACGCCGCGCGCCCGGGCCATGGCGCAGCACCTCCGGCGGATGGAGCTCGCGGAATGCCTCCGCCGCCTCCGCCCAGCGCGCGACATAGCCCTCCGCCCCCGGAATATGGGCGGCGTTCGCCCATGCGTCGTCATGCTCCGCCTGGCTGGTCATGGATGTCCTCCCTTCGCTCCCTTACCGCCGTCGGCGCGCCCGGCGTCAAGCCCCGTGCGTCGAACGGGTGCCCCCGCCAAGGATTGACCGCCGCCCCGCGTCGAACCAACCGTGATGCGCATGAACACGAGCGACGAGGACCTGGCCCTTGCGGCCGCGGGAGGCGACGGACAGGCCTTCGCAACCCTGCTCGAGCGGGTCTACGACCGCCTCTTCGCCCTGACCTTCCGCCTCACCGGCAGCCGAGCCGAGGCCGAGGACCTGACCCAGGACATCTGCGCCGCCCTGCCGGCCAAACTCGGCTCGTTTCGCGGACAGTCCCGCCTTACGACATGGCTTTACCGCGTCGCGGTGAACGCCGCCCATGATCGCAGACGCCGCCAGGCCACCTACATGAAGGCGACGGACGGATGGGGCGACTGGGAACTCGCGCGCACCGAGGCCGGGCGCGAGGAGCAGGACCGCCTCGACTGGCTCACCACCGCCATGCGCGCCCTGCCTGAGGAACTGCGCGACACCGCGGCCCTCGTGCTCGATGACCTGAGCCACCGGGAGGCGGGCGCAATCCTGGGCGTGTCCGAGGGCACGGTGAGCTGGCGCATGTCGGAGGTTAAGAAGCGCCTGCGCGCGCTGAAAGAGAGAGAGGAGGCGGAATGACCCGCCCGGACGAGACGGAACGCCTTCAAGAGGCCCTGCGTGCCGCGACCCCAGCGCCCGACCCGAATGCGCGGACCGCGGCCCTTGCCCGCGCACAGGCGACGTTCGAGACATTTCACGCAACCGCGCCCCAAGGATCGGCCACGGACCCGCGTCACAGACCTGCACCCGCCCGAAAGGGCCTCTTTGCAGGAGCACGCACCATGATGACCCGTCTCTCTCCACGCGGCGGCCTCGTCGCCACCACCGCCCTCGTCGCCGCGGGCCTTCTGTTCCTGACGCCCGAGGGCCGGGAGCTGATGCGGCCCGGAGCGCTCGACGTAGCCGAAATCCCCGCTCCCCGCACGCCGGAGGATTCCGCCGCAGGTGCCTCACCGGAGCCTGCCACGCTGGCAGAAAGCGCCCCGTCGGGGCAGGCCGCCGCCGAGTCCGAACCGGCCGAAACCAGCGTCGTCTCCGATCCGGCCGCCCTCGCGGACCAGTCCGACAGCGCCGCCGCGCCGCCCCCCGTTGCCAGCATCGCCGAGGCCCCCATGGCCGAATCCGCGCCGATGCCCCTGGCCCGCGTCGCCCCCGCCGCGCCGATGCGCCTCGAGGCCGCGGGCAACGGCATCGCATACGAAGAGGTCATGCCTTTCCCCGAGGACTCCGCCGAGGCCTTTGCCAACGAGGACTCCTCCGGCCTGAGGGTCACCGCCGAGGAGCCGGTCTCCACCTTCTCCATCGACGTCGACACCGCCTCCTGGTCGGTGATCCGTTCATTCCTGTCGCGGGGCACCCTGCCCCCGGCGGAGGCCGTGCGCATCGAGGAGATGATCAACTACTTCCCCTACGACTACCCCGCCCCCGCCGCGGGAGAGGCGCCCTTCGCCGTCGATCTGGGCGTGATCGAGACACCCTGGAACGAAGGCACGCAACTCGTCCGCATCGGCCTTCAGGGCATTCTGCCCGTCGTCGAGGACCGCCCGCCGCTCAACCTCGTCTTCCTGATCGACACTTCGGGCTCCATGGAGAGTCCCGACAAGCTGCCGCTCCTCGTCCAGTCCTTCCGCCTCATGCTGTCGGAACTGCGCCCCGAGGACGAGGTCGCCATCGTCACCTACGCGGGCTCTGCCGGCCGCGTGCTCGATCCCACGCCCGCTTCCGAACGCGAGACGATCCTCGCCGCGCTGGACCAGCTCACGGCGGGCGGCTCCACCAACGGCCAGGGCGGCCTCGAACAGGCCTATGCCACCGCCGCCGAGATGGCCGGGGACGGCGAGGTCGGCCGCGTGATCCTCGCCACGGACGGCGATTTCAACGTGGGGCTGTCGGACCCCGAAGCGCTGGAGGACTTCATCGCCGAGAGGCGCGACAGCAGCACCTATCTCTCGGTGCTGGGCTTCGGGCGCGGAAATCTCGACGACGCCACGATGCAGGCGCTGGCGCAGACCGGCAACGGCACGGCGGCCTATATCGAAACGCTCTCCGAGGCGCAGAAGGTGCTGGTGGACCAGCTCACCGGCGCGCTCTTTCCGATCGCCGACGATGTGAAGATACAGGTCGAATGGAACCCGGCCGCCGTGGCGGAATACCGGCTCATCGGCTATGAGACACGCGCCCTGCGCCGCGAGGATTTCAACAACGACGCCGTGGACGCGGGCGAGCTTGGCGCGGGCCATTCGGTGACGGCCCTATACGAGATCACGCCCACGGGCTCTCCCGCCCGCCTGACCGACCCCCTGCGCTACTCCGCCGCCGAGACCGATGCGCCAGCGTCCGACGAGGAACTCGGCTTCCTGCGCCTGCGCTACAAGGCCCCGGGAGAGGACGCCTCCCGCCTGATCGAGGCCCCCATCGCGACGGACCTCACCGCCGATGACGACACCCGTTTCGCCGCCGCCATAGCGGGCTTCGGCGAGCTGCTTCGGGGCTCCGACTACCTCGGCGACTGGAGCTATGCCGAGGCGATCGACCTCGCCAACTCCGCCCGCGGCGACGATCCTTTCGGCTACCGCACCGAAGCCGTCCGCCTCATGCGCCTTGCCCAATCGATCGCCCGCTGACAACGGCCATATCCCGCCGGCCGGGCTTCAGCCCGGCCTGCACCGCCAAGTGTGTCGGGCGGTCCTGCCACCTGCCGCGCCGCCGGTATTGACACGGCACTATGCGGTCACGGTTCCCCCGTCTCCGGCCCTCTATCAGTCACCGCTTCCTCGCAGGCCTCCGCGCGGAGGAAGTCCCGCATCGTCCGCCCCTTCTCCTCGCGGAACCTCTCCCCCGGCACGACCTCGCGGATTCGGTCCAGCCGGAACATCCGGAAATCGCTCCGCAGCTCGCACCAGGCAACCAGCGTCCAGACCTTGCCCCAGAACCACAGCCCCAGTGGCCGAACCACCCGGCGCGAGGCCAGGCCTCCGGCGTCGGCATAGTCCAGGTTCAGCCGTTGCCGTGCCTCGGTCGCGGTCTCCAGGACGTCGATCAGCTCGCGAACGCGGGGCGACATTTCCGGCAGGCCGAAGGCATGGACGGACACTCGGGCCGCCTGCGCCCGCGCCTTCTCGGGCAGCACCGCCTCAATCTTCACCAGCGCTTCCTCCGCGGAGGCGGCCATCTCCGCCCCGCCCCACGCGCGAAGCAGCCGCGCACCCGCGACCAGCGCCGTGACCTCGGACGCGGTGAACATCAGCGGCGGCAGATGATGGCCCTCCCGAAGCACATAGCCGACCCCGGCCTCACCCTCGATTGGCACGCCGGAGGCCATGAGGTCGGCCACGTCCCGGTAGATTGTCCGGGGCGTGACCTCCAACCGCTCCGCCGGCCCCCGGGCCGTCACCAGCCGCCCGCCCCGCATGCACTGGACGATCCGGAACAGCCGGTCGGCGCGGCGCATGGGAGTCAGGCCGCCGGACCCAGCGCCTCGAAGAGGCCGATGGAATTGCCGTCCGGGTCCGACGCGTACTGAAAACGCCCGTGGGGCGGCAGCGGGATCACCGGCCCCGTGACCAAGCCGCCATGGGCCGCGACGCGCTCGGCCGCGGCCTCCACGCTGTCGGGTACGAACAGATGGATCGTCGGTCCAACGGAACCGGCAGGTCCGGCCGGTTTGCCGGGATAGAGATGCCCGCCGGCAGTCCCCATGTCGTCGTTGAACAAGGCCATGGGGTTCGGCGGTTCGTCGCGGATCGTCATCGTCCAGCCGAAAACCGCACTGTAGAAGGCGCAGGCCCGCTCCAGATCCGTCACTGGGATCTCCGTCCAGCACACGATCGGCACCGCTCCGGGCATCGTCGCATCCGGGTCGGCCATCAACTCCTGAGTCGTCATCGCTCGTATCTCCTCTGTCGGTGGCGATGTCCGACCTTCCCACAGCCCTGCTGACAGCATTGTGTCAGCAGGCCGCACGGCCCGCTACAGCTCCTTCGCCGGGATTATCGGAAAGAACCGCCCGCCGGACCTGAGCCCGAACCAGTCCTCTCGCTGGTGGGTCTCCGTGTCACCCAGTTCCACCAGGCGATAGAAACTCTTGCGGTCGATCAGCGCCTCGAGGTTGCGGCGGATGTTCACATAGGGTGCCGGCTCTCCCGTCTCCCGGTCCCGCTCCACCCGGATCGGATGCTCCGGCCCGGCCAGCACCTGATCCCCCACATTGGTGGTGAACAGAAGGCCCTCCCTGGTCTCCTCGAAATCGACCGCCACGAAGGGCGCGTCCTCCACCGAGATCCCGACCTTCTCCACCGGGGTCACGAGGAAGTAGCTCTCGCCTTCCTTCCTCAAGATCGACGCGAAGAGCTTCACCAGTGCAGGACGCCCGATCGGGGTGCCCTGGTAGAACCACGTTCCGTCCCGCGCGATCCGCATGTCGAGATCCCCGCAGAACGGCGGATCCCACTTGTCCACAGGCGGCGGGCCTTTTTTCGCGGCAGCCCGGGCGGATTTCGCCAAGCTGTCGGCGGATACGGTCACATCCATGTGTCGCCCTCCCATTTTGCCATTGGGGCCGGTCGCCATATCTGTTGTCCTGATCCCACCTAGGACGACCCTGAGGAGATTGCCATGACCGACGATGCTGCCCTGGTGGGCGAGATCGAGGCGCTGGGCGAAAAGCTGATCAAGGCGCGCGAGAGCATCGGCCGCCGCTTCATCGGGCAGGAGCGCGTCGTCGACCTGTCGCTTGCGACCCTCGTGTCGGGCGGGCACGGCCTGCTGATCGG
Source organism: Histidinibacterium lentulum (assembly GCF_003789055.1). GTDB lineage: Bacteria > Pseudomonadota > Alphaproteobacteria > Rhodobacterales > Rhodobacteraceae > Oceanicola > Oceanicola lentulus. The sequence continues at coordinate 50,775 of NZ_ML119085.1, forward strand.
CCTGCCTGGCCTCGGCAAGACCCGCCTCGTCGGGACGCTCGCCAAGGTCATGGGCCTCGATACCAGCCGCATCCAGTTCACCCCCGACCTGATGCCGGCCGACATCCTCGGCTCCGAGGTGCTCGACACGGACCAGGACGGCCGGCGCGCCTTCCGTTTCATCGAGGGGCCGGTCTTCTGCCAGCTCCTGATGGCTGACGAGATCAACCGCGCCAGCCCCCGCACCCAGTCCGCTCTCCTGCAGGCCATGCAGGAGCGCGAGGTGACGGTCGCCGGCGAGCATCGCCCCCTGGGCAAGCCGTTCCACGTTCTCGCCACCCAGAACCCGATCGAGCAGGAGGGCACCTATCCCCTTCCCGAGGCACAGCTCGACCGCTTCCTCGTGCAGATCGACGTTGCCTATCCGGAGCGCGCCACCGAGCGCGACATCCTTCTGGCGACCACCGGTGTCAGCGAGGCCGAGTCCGAACAGGTCTTCACCTCGGACGAACTCCTCGCCGCCCAGACCCTCCTGCGCCGGATGCCCGTGGGCGAGGCCGTGGTCGAGATGATCCTCGACCTCGTGCGCGCCTGCCGTCCCCATGACAGCACCGCCCCCGATATCGTGAAGAGCTCCGTCAGCTGGGGTCCCGGCCCCCGCGCCGCCCAGTCCCTGATGCTCGTGGCAAGGGCCGAGGCCCTGACCCACGGCCGCCTTTCGCCCTCCGCCGAGGACGTGCGCGCCATGGCCGGGCCGGTCCTGCAACACCGCATGGCCCTCTCCTTCGCAGCCCGCGCGCGGGGCGAGAGGCTCTCCCGCGTCATCGACGAGGTTGCCAGCCGCGTCACCCGCGTCGAGGCCGCCGCTTGAGCAATCCCCATCTCCTGCGTGGAGCGGCCGAGGATCTCGCCGCCCCCTTCCCGCCGCTCCTCGCGGAGGCCGAGCACCTTGCGACCACGGTGCTGCTGGGCTCCCACGGGCGCAGGCGCTCGGGGGTAGGCGACGACTTCTGGCAGTACCGGCAGGCGATGCCCTTCGACGAGGCGCGCATGATCGACTGGCGCCGCTCCGGCCGGTCCGACGCCACTTTCGTGCGCGAACGGGAATGGCAGATCGCGCAATCGGTGATCCTCTGGGTCGATCTCTCGGCCTCCATGTCCTTCGGGTCCCTCAAGGACGGACCGACCAAGGCGCTGCGCGCCCGCGTCCTTGCGCTGGCCGCAGCTGTCCTGATGATCCGCGCGGGCGAGCGCGTCGGGCTGACCGGTCTGCGCCTGCCGCCCCGGGGGGGCGAGACCCAGCTGCTGCGCATGGCCGCGCTCTTTTCCGAGGATCACGAGGGCGATTACGGCACGCCGGAAACCGACGGGATGCTCCCCCACAGCCGCGCCCTGTTCATCTCCGATTTCCTGGGCGACATCGACCCCGTCGAGGCCGCCCTGACCAAGGCCGCGGACCGCGGCGTGCGCGGCGCCATCCTCCAGGTGCTCGACCCGCAGGAGGAGGCTTTCCCCTTCGACGGTCGCACCATCTTCGAAAGCATGACCGGCGCGCTCCGGCACGAGACGCTCAAGGCCGGAGATCTGCGCCGCGCCTATCTCGACCGTCTTGCTGAACGAAAGGACCGCATCTCGGCCCTTGCCCGGGAGACCGGCTGGCAGTTCCACACCCACCATACGGGCGACAGTGCCGCGGGCGCCCTCCTGTGGCTCCATGCCGCTCTGGAACGGCGGGTCTGATCGGCATGTGGACCCTCGGCCCCATAGGTTTCGCGGCGCCCTGGCTTCTGCTGGGCCTGATCGCCCTGCCGATCCTGTGGATCCTCCTGCGCGCCGTGCCGCCCGCGCCGGTGCGCCGCCGCTTTCCCGGCGTGGCGCTGCTGCTGGGCCTCACCGACGACGAAAGCCAGACCGACCGCACGCCGTGGTGGCTGCTGCTCCTGCGGATGTTCGCCGTGGCGCTGGTGATCGCGGGCTTTGCCGGCCCCGTGCTCAACCCGCAGGCCGAACGTTCCGGCAGCGGTCCTTTGCTGATCCTCACTGACGGCACATGGGCCGACGCGCGGGACTGGGACCGCCGCACCGACCGAATCGCCGCGGCCCTCGAGGAAGCAAGCCGGGACGGTCGTGCGACGGCCCTCGTCTCGCTCACCGATCTGCCGCCCGACGGCGTGACCTTCCAGGCCGCCGACGCCGTGGCCCAGCGTCTCCCCGCACTCGACCCCTCGCCCTGGGAACCCGACGCCGAAGCCGCGCTGGCCTGGGCCGAGACCCTCGAGGGGTACTTCGACACGTTCTGGCTTTCCGACGGCCTTGCCCGTGACAGCCGCTCCGGCCTGCTGGACAGCCTCGAAGCCCGCGGCACCGTCACCGTCTTCGAAAGCCCGCGCCCCGTCCTCGCCCTCGCCCCTGCGCTCTTCGAGGACGGTACGGTGACCGTTCCGGTCCTGCGCGCGCAAGTCGACACAGCCCAGGATGTCGCCATCGCCGCCATGGGCCTCGATCCCGCCGGTGCCGAACGCCGCCTCGCCTCCGCGACCGCCCGGTTCGAGCCGGGCGACGCGTCCACCGAGGCACGGCTCGTGCTGCCTCCCGAACTGCGCAACCGCGTCACCCGCTTCGAGATCGAGGGCCTTAGGTCCGCCGGTGCCGTGGCCCTCACCGACGACGCCCTCCAGCGCCGGGAGGTGGCCCTGATTGCCGGGCGCGAGGACCGCGAGGGGCTCGAACTGCTCGACCCGCTCTACTACCTCAACGAGGCGCTGGCCCCGACCGCCGACCTGATCGACGGCGATCTGACGGACGTGCTCCTCGCCAATCCCGACGTGATCGTCTTCGCCGATGTCGCCACCCTCGCGCCGGGCGAGGCCGAGACCGTCCGGGAATGGGTGGAGACCGGCGGCCTTCTCCTGCGCTTCGCCGGTCCCCGACTCGCCGCATCGGATGTCAGCCGCGCCGAGGAGGACCCGCTCCTGCCTGTGCGTCTTCGCGCGGGGGGGCGCACCGTGGGGGGCGCCATGAGCTGGGGCGAGCCGAAGGCTTTGGCCCCCTTCCCCGACGACGGCCCCTTCGCCGGTCTTTCCGTGCCGGACGACGTGACGGTGAATGCCCAGGTCATGGCGCAGCCCGATCCGACTCTCGCCGACCGCGTGATCGCCCAACTCGCCGACGGGACGCCCCTCGTCACCCGCAAGGACGTGGGTGAAGGCGCCGTCGTGCTCTTCCACGTTACCGCCAATGCCGAATGGTCCACCCTGCCGCTCTCGGGCCTCTTCGTGGACATGCTCGAGCGCCTCGCCGTGTCGACCCGCCCGGCCACACCGGAGGCGGCGGAACTCGAAGGGACCGTCTGGCAGCCAGAGGAGGTCCTGACCGCCTTCGGCCGCGTCGAGGATGCCGGAGCTCTGCCCGGCGTGCCCGGCGAACGGCTGGCCGAGGGCGCGCCCGGCCCGGAGCTGCCCCCAGGCCTCTACGCCGGCGACGACCGCCGCATCGCGGTCAACGTGATCGCGGCGGACCGCACCCTCTCCGCAATCTCATGGCCTCCCCGCATCACCGTGGAAGGACTGGACGTGACCCGGCAGACTGACCTCAAGGGCTGGCTTCTCGGCGCGGCCCTGCTACTCCTCCTCGCCGACATCCTGGCCTCGCTCGCCCTCTCCGGTCGCCTGCGCGGTCCACGTGCCGCATCCGCCGCGGTGGCCCTGCTGGCCGTCCTCGCCCTGACGCCGGAGGGCGCCCTCGCCCAGACCCCCGCGCCGGCACCGGGGCCGGAAATCGCTACCGACTTCGCCGAGGACGCCCTCGCCCTGCGCGCCACGACCGAGGTCGTGCTCGCCCATGTCCTCACCGGCGACGCCGAGATTGACCGGGTCGCGGAGGCCGGCCTCCGAGGCCTGTCCGACACGCTCTTCCGTCGCACCTCGATCGAGCCCGCCGCGCCCCTCGGCGTCGATATCGAGACCGACGAACTGGCCTTCTTCCCCATTCTCTACTGGCCCGTGACCGCGGACCAGCAGCTCCCCTCGAGCCAGGCCTACGACAAGCTCAACCGCTACCTTCGCTCGGGTGGAATGATCGTCTTCGACACCCGCGACGGCGACATCGCAGGCTTCGGGGCCGCGACACCCGAGGGCCGCAAGCTTCAGGCCATCGCCCGCCCCCTCGATATTCCGCCGCTGGAACCCCTGCCGCAGGACCATGTCCTGACCCGCACATTCTATCTGCTGCAGGATTTCCCTGGTCGCCACCCTGGCCGCGAGGTCTGGGTCGAGGCCTCTCCACCCGATGCCGAACAGGTCGAAGGCATGCCTTTCCGCGATCTCAACGACGGCGTGACCCCGGTCGTGATCGGCGGCAATGACTGGGCGGCGGCATGGGCCATCGGCCCGAACGGGACGTGGATGTACCCCGTTGGCCGCGGGATGGCGGGAGAGCGACAGCGCGAGCTGGCCTTCCGCTTCGGCGTCAACCTCGTGATGCATGTCCTCACCGGCAACTACAAATCCGACCAGGTCCATGTGCCCGCCCTGCTCGACCGGCTCGGTCAGTGATGCGGATGACCAGTAAGGAAGTCTCGTGACCGGCAGCCTGATTCTCGATCCGCTGATCCCGCTTGTCCTGCTCTGGGCCGCAATCGCCCTTGCGGCGGTTTCCATCGCCCTGGCCGTCTGGCGCAGGCTCGCCGGCTGGTGGCTGCGCGGCCTCGCTGCCGTCGCCCTCCTTGCGGCCGTCGCCAACCCCTCGCTTCAGCGGGAGGAGCGCGAGCCGCTGTCGGACATCGTGATCGCCGTGGTCGACCGCTCCGCCTCCCAGCGCATCGCGGGCCGCCCCGATCAGACCGAGGCCGCTCTCGAGAACCTCCGCTCCGAAATCGCTGCACTCGAGAATACCGAACTCCGCGTCGTGGAACTGGGCGACACCGAGGGCGACGGCGGCACGCTTCTGATGAGCGCCCTCGCCGAGGCCCTCGCCGAGGAACCCCAGGCCCGCGTGGCGGGCCTGTTCCTGCTGACCGACGGCCGCCTTCACGACGCCGCGCGCGCGCCGGAACGCTTCCCTGCGCCACTCCATGCGCTGATTTCGGGCGAGCCCGAAGACTGGGATCGCAGACTGGTGCTGACGAACGCCCCCGCCTTCGCCATCCTCGGCGAGCCTGTCACCCTCACCCTGCGGGTGGAGGATCAGGGCGCCGCGCCGGAGACCACCACCGTGCCGCTGACCATCGCCGTCGACGGCGGCAGGCCCATGGAGTTCGAAGTGCCAGTGAACGAGGACCTCGAGCTGCCCGTGACCCTGCCCCATGGAGGCATGAACGTCCTGCAGTTCGAAACCCCATTCGCCGAGGGTGAGCTGACGGCCCGCAACAACGCCGCGGTGCTGCAGATCAACGGCGTCCGCGACCGCCTGCGCGTGCTCCTGGTTTCCGGAGAGCCGCACCCGGGCGAGCGCACCTGGCGGAACCTCCTGAAATCCGACAGCTCCGTCGATCTCGTACATTTCACGATCCTGCGGCCGCCCGAGAAGCAGGACGGCGTGCCGGTGGACGAGCTGTCGCTTATCGCCTTCCCGACCCGCGAGCTCTTCCTCGAGAAGATCGACGAGTTCGATCTCATCATCTTCGACCGATACAAGCGCCGCGGCATCCTCCCGTCGATCTACTTCGACAACATCCGCTCCTATGTCGAGGCGGGCGGAGCAGTCCTGGTCGCCGCCGGTCCCGACTACGCCAGCGCCGACAGCCTGTACCGCTCGCCCCTTGCGGACATGCTGCCGGGAGCGCCCACCGCCCGCGTGATCGAGGAGGGATTCACCCCGCTCCTGTCGGACCTCGGCCAGCGCCACCCGGTCACCGAGGGGCTGGAGCCTCCGACCCTCGCCACCGCCGACGACGATGCCCCGCCGGCCTGGGGCCGATGGTTCCGCCAGATCGAGGTGGAGGCCACCCCTTCCGCCCATGTGCTGATGGAGGGCGTGGGCGAGCGCCCGCTCCTGCTGCTGGACCGCTATGGCGAGGGGCGCGTCGCGCTCATGGCCTCCGATCACATCTGGCTCTGGAACCGAGGCTACGAGGGCGGCGGGCCTCAGCTGGAACTCCTGCGCCGGCTCGCCCACTGGATGATGAAGGAGCCCGAGCTGGAGGAGGAGGCGCTCGTCGCCCAGGCCACCGGCCAGACCATGCGCATCACCCGCCGCAGCCTCGGACAGGACGTGGGATCCGTCACCGTGACCCATCCCGACGGCACCGAAACCGAGCTTTCGTTGGAAGAGGTGAGTCCCGGGCGGTTCACGACCACATGGGAAGCGCCAGAGATGGGCCTCTACCGCCTGACGGACGGCACCGAGGAGACGGTGATCGCCCTCGGGCCCTCCGCGCCACGCGAGTTCGAGCAGACGATCGCCTCCGCCGAGTCGCTGGAGCCCTTCGTCGAGGGCCCGAACGGCGCGATTCTCGCCATGTCCGAAGGTGCTCCCGACATCCGTACGGTTCGCGAGGGGCGCCCCGCCTCGGGCCGCGGCTGGCTCGGCATCACCCCGCGCGAGGCCTACCTGACCGCCGATATCCGAATCTCGCCGCTCTTGCCCGCTTGGCTGTTCCTGCTCCTTGCCGCCGGCCTTGTCGTTGCCGCCTGGCTGCGAGAGGGGCGCCGCTGAGAAGAGCGGATATCGTGCCCGGATGGGGTGGGTTTCACCCGAACCTCACAAACCTTCACAGAAGGTCCCGGAAGGCCCGCCGCAGTTCCACCACGCCATCCCGCTCGTACCATCGGCCATGGGCAAGGATGACGCGTTCGGGTTGCCAGCCGATCATGGTCTCGACCACATCCTTCAGATGCTCCGGGTCCCGCCGGAACGTCGCCGCCATGTCGCGGGGCATCCTTCCGTCCGGGTGACACACCCGTCCGAACTTCAGCAGCGGTCGCGCCCACCACGGCATCCTGGCGGGTTCGAAATTCTCGATCAGGTCCGTGAGGATCAGCGTCCGGCTGGCCCGGTGAAAGAACACGACCTCACGGTGCTGGCCTGAGTCCGCCAGGCGCTGGTCGATCTGACCTTCCCAGACCGGAGGCGCGGCATCGGAGAGGACGGCATCGACCGCGAGGCTCATGCCCCGGCTCCTCGCGCGATCCGCGACACCGGGACTCGCCCAGGTCGCCGCTTCGGGAAATTGGGACTGCCAGTCCGGAATCCAGGCATAGTGAATCCAGTTGGGCGCAATCAGGTGCCGCACCGGGCCGAGACCGGCGACCGCGGCAGCGACACCGTTCCGGTCGGCGACCGGCGAATGCACCCAAAGGCCGCCATCCGCCAGGCGGATCACCGTCATCCGGGTCGGAAACGGCAGGCCATAAAACCGGATCCAACCCCCGTCCACCACCCAGACATCGGTCGTGACCGGCTTCAGGGTATGGAGCGGCTCGTATCCGGTTGGTCGCATCTTCGGTCAACCCGGCGCGCGAAGTGGGGGTCCACCACCCGGCGAACCCCCTCCAGCCCTTCCATCCGGACCGGTCAATGCACCACCGCGTCCTCGGGCCGCCCGCGGTTCGAGCTGCCCACGCGGTCGCCCACGATCAGCCCTTCGGACCCGGCGGTCACCGGGAGCGTCTGGCCATCGAGGATGTCGCCCGCCAGCAACATCTCCGCGAGCGGATCCTGCAGCGACCGCTGGATCACGCGTTTCAGGGGCCGCGCGCCGAACACCGGGTCATAGCCCTCGTCGGCCAGCCACTTCCGCGCGCCCTCGTCCAGTTCCAGCACGATCTTGCGCTGGGCCAGCCTCTTCTCCAGCCGACGCAGCTGGATCGTCACGATCCCGTCCATGTCGCCGCGTGTCAGCCGGTCGAAGATCACCGTCTCGTCGAGCCGGTTCAGGAACTCCGGCCGGAAATGGGCGCGCACCGCGTCCATCACGTCCCGCCGCGCCTGGGCACTATCCGCCCCCTCCGGCAGCTGGCTCAACGCCTGGGACCCGAGGTTCGAGGTCAGCACGATCAGCGTCTGCTTGAAATCGACCGTCCGGCCTTGGCCGTCGGTCAGCACCCCATCGTCCAGCACCTGCAGAAGCACGTTGAACACGTCCGGATGCGCCTTCTCGACCTCGTCGAACAGGATCACCTGGTAGGGCCTTCGCCGCACCGCCTCGGTCAGCACGCCGCCCTCGTCGTATCCGACATAGCCCGGGGGCGCGCCGATCAGCCGGGCCACGGAGTGCTTCTCCATGAACTCCGACATGTCGATCCGCACCATGGCGCTGTCGTCGTCGAAGAGGAACTCCGCCACGGCCTTTGTCAGCTCGGTCTTGCCCACGCCCGTGGGGCCGAGGAACAGGAACGAACCCAGCGGCCGGTTCTCGTCGTTCAGGCCCGCGCGGGCGCGCCGCACAGCATTGGCCACGGCACGCACGGCCGTCTCCTGTCCGATCACGCGGGCATGCAGGCCCTCTTCCATGCGCAGGAGCTTCTCGCGTTCGCCCTCCAGCATCTTGGACGTCGGAATGCCGGTCCAGCGCTCCACCACCTCGGCGATCTGCTCGGGCCGCACGGCCTCCTCGACCATGAGCCCCTCGTCCTCGGCGGCCTCGGCCTGGCCCAACTCCCGCTCGAGCTGCGGGATGATCCCGTAGCTGAGCTCCCCCGCCTTCGCCAGGTTGCCCTCCCGTTTCGCGATCTCGAGGTCCGCGCGAGCGCGGTCCAGCTTTTCCTTCAGGTCGCGGGCCGACTCGAGCTTGTCGCGCTCGGACTGCCACTTGGCGGTCATTTGCGCGGACTGGTCCTGAAGATCCGACAGCTCCTTCTCCAGCTTCTCCAGCCGGTCCTTCGACGCCTGGTCGTCTTCCTTCTTCAGCGCCTCGGCCTCGATCTGAAGCTGCAGGATCTGCCGGTCGAGCTGGTCCAGCTCCTCGGGCTTGCTGTCCACCTCCATCCTGAGACGGCTCGCCGCCTCGTCGACAAGGTCGATCGCCTTGTCGGGCAGGAAGCGGTCGGTGATGTAGCGATGGCTCAGCGTCGCCGCAGCCACCAGCGCCGCGTCGGCGATCCGCACGCCGTGGTGCAGCTCGTACTTTTCCTTGATGCCGCGCAGGATCGAGACGGTGTCCTCGACCGTGGGCTCCTCCACCATCAGCGGCTGGAACCGCCGCGCGAGCGCCGCGTCCTTTTCGACATGCTTGCGATACTCGTCGAGCGTCGTGGCCCCGATGCAGTGCAACTCGCCCCGCGCCAGCGCCGGCTTGATGAGGTTGGCTGCATCCATCGCGCCGTCGGCCTTGCCAGCACCGACAAGCGTGTGCATCTCGTCGATGAACAGCAGGATTTCGCCCGCCGCGGTCTCGATCTCCTTCAGGATCGCCTTCAGCCGCTCCTCGAACTCGCCGCGATATTTCGCGCCCGCGATCAGCGCGCCCATGTCGAGGGCCAGCAGCCGCTTGTTGCGCAGACTTTCCGGCACGTCGCCGTCCACGATGCGCAGAGCAAGACCCTCGGCGATGGCGGTCTTGCCGACGCCGGGCTCCCCGATCAGCACGGGGTTGTTCTTGGTCCGGCGGCTCAGCACCTGCATCGCGCGGCGGATTTCCTCGTCGCGCCCGATGATCGGGTCGATCTTCCCGGCTTTCGCGCGCTCCGTCAGGTCGATGCTGTATTTCTTCAGCGCTTCGTAGCTGTCCTCGGCCGAGGCGCTGTCTGCGGTCCGGCCCTTGCGCAGGTCGTTGATCGCGGAATTGAGGCCCATCGCCGTCACCGCGCCCGCGTCCAGAGCCTCCTTGGCCTTCGATTTCACGATGGCTAGCGCGGTCAGTAGCCGCTCCACGGGCACGAAACTGTCGCCGGCCTTCTTCGCCAGCTTCTCCGCCTCGTCCATGACCTTCGCCATTGTCGGGTCGAGATAGAGCTGGGCGCCCTCGCCCGACACCTTGGGCAGCTTGCCAAGCGCCAGATCCAGCGCCTGCCGTACCGCGTCGGCGGACCCGCCCGCGCGGCCGATCAGGTTGGCCGCGAGACCCTCCTCGTCGTCAAGAAGCGCCTTGAGCAAATGCTCCGGCGCAAGCCGCTGATGATTTTCCCGCATCGCGATGGTCTGCGCCGCCTGTACGAAGCCGCGCGACCGTTCCGTGAACTTGTCCAAGTTCATCGCCATCTCTCCTCTTCAAGCACCGGACCCATGGACCGCCCGCCACGCAGCGCAGTCCTTACCGGCCTTCGGCACAGGATGTGGGGAGATGCGGGCAGGCGTTCAAGGCAGCGTGAACGCCTGCCCGGAGAGAATTACTGCTCCTCGACGACCGGAGCGTCTTCCTCGACGACCGGAGCGTCTTCCTCGACGACCGGAGCGTCGTCCTCGACCGCTGGCGCCTCGTCCTCGAGGGTCGGCGCTTCCAGCGTGTCAGGCTCGTTCGGCGCAATCTCGGCGCCCTCCGGCGCTTCGCCCGGCGTGGTGTCGAGACCCTCGCTGTCCGGCACTTCGAGCGTCTGGTCGGTGATCGGATCGAGTTCGGTATTCTCGCCGTTCTGGATCACGGACTCGTCGTCGCCGACGCCCGTCTCGCCAGGAATGTCGGCAACCCCCTCCGGATCGGTGCCCTCACCCTGCCGGATACTCTCGACATTGGGTTCGTCGATCATGTCGCCATCGCCCGTCGGCCACAGCCAGAAGGCCAGGACCAGCACCACGATCACGACGACGACCACGCCGATGATGGTGGAGGTGTTGCCGCCGCTCTTCGGCACATCGCTGCGCCGGTTGTCTCGCTCGTTCGCCATGGGTTCACTCCTTGCCAATTGATCGGCAAGTGAACCCGGCGGAGGCCGCGACGTTCCAAGACCTTTCTCAACCGGCGGAGTCACGCCAGAATCATCGTCTCCACCGAGCGGATCATGGGCAGATCGCGGCGCAGGCAGGACCAGCGCGCACCCCCGTCCCGGCTGGCATAGACCGATCCCGAGTTCGTGCCGAAATAGATCCCGACCTCATCCAACCCGTCACCCGCCATCGCCTGCCGGAGGACGGTGAAGTAGCAATGCTCCTGCGGCAGCCCCTCTCGCAGGTCCTCCCAGCTCCGACCGCCGTCCCGCGTGCGCCAGACCGCTGCCTTGCCGTCCGGACAATGACGACCCTTGATGTCGCCGTTCATCGGGAAGAACCACGCGGTCTCCGGATCGTGCGGATGCGCGACGACCGGAAAACCGAAGGTCGAGGGGAGCCCCGCGGAAATGTCCTGCCACTCCGCGCCGAGGTCATCGCTGCGGTACATACCCTGATGCCCTTGTTGGTACATCGTCCCCCCGGGGCCCAAGGCCAGCCCGTGCACGCAATTGCCGAACTCGGGATAGGTCACGTCCCCCTTCTCCCAGCCCACGACCTTGATGCCGCTGTTGCGGGTCCGCCAGCTCACCCCGCCATCCTCGGAATAGAAGGTTCCCGCAGAGGAAATCCCGACCCACAGCCGCTCCGGGTTCGCCGGATCTGTCACGATGTGATGCAGCGTCAGCCCCGCGCCTCCAGGGGGCCACTCGGGCCGGGACGGATGCGCCTGCAATCCCTCGAGATGGTGCCATGTCTCTCCACCGTCCCGGCTCTCGAACAGCGCGGCGGGCCGGGTTCCCGCATAGATGCGTCCCTCGCCGATCCCCAGCGACCAGACCGAATCGAGGGCCTCCTCGCCGGGCAGAGACAGACCCTCCGCCGATTTCGTCCAGCTCGAACCGAGATCGCTAGTCTTCCAGATGTCGAGCCCGAACCAAGGGTTGCCGCCCGCCGCGTAGATTGCACCCGTCGACGGATCGCCCTTGACGTGATTGAGATCCGTCGCCTCGCAGAACGGGCCGTGCAGGACCCAATCTTCTCGCGCCGCGTCGCTCTCCAGAAAGAACGCGCCCTTGCTCGTTCCCAGCAGTACCAGAATGCGGGTCATGACCGCCCTCCCCCCACGATGCCCTCCCATACCACGGCCGGCCACCCCCGCATCGGGGAATCTGTCGGGGCGCTTGACGAGACACCCGGCACCGGGCACCCCCCCGCCACAGCCGAGGGAGACCGCCATGACCGAGACCGCAGACGACCGCCTCATCGTGGCCCTCGACCTGCCCGACGCCCATGCGGGCCTGACCCTTGCCGGCCGTCTCGGAGACAGCGTCAGCTTCTACAAGATCGGCCTCGGCATGCTCACCGGGGGTGGCCTCGCGCTGGCGCGCGAACTCAAGGACGAGCATGGCAAGCGCATCTTCCTCGACATGAAGCTCTTCGACATCGGCGCGACCGTGGAGGCCGCGGTCCGGGGCCTTGCCCGCTTCGACCTCGATTTCCTCACCGTGCACGGCGACCCCCATGTGGTCCGCGCGGCGCGCGCAGGGGCCGCCGGGTCCGACATGAAGATCCTCGCCGTGACCATCCTGACCTCCCTCGACCGCGAGGACCTCGACAACGCCATGATCCGCGCCGGGGCGGTCGGGGACCTCGTGTCCGAACGTGCGGCCCGCGCCTTCGAAGCCGGGGCCGATGGGGTCATCGCGAGCCCGGCGGAAGCCGCCGCGATCCGTGCCCTGCCCGAGGCCGCGGGCCGGCTCATCGTCACGCCCGGTGTCCGTCCCGCGGGGTCCGACCCCGGCGACCAAAAGCGGATCGCCACCCCCGAGGCCGCCATAGCGGCCGGCGCGGATCATGTGGTGGTGGGGCGCCCGATCTGGCAGGCTGCCGACCCGGCCGCGGCTGCGCGCTCGATCCGGGACGCATTGACCCGACCCTGAGTCGTGGCGCCCGACAGGCTGTCCACCCCGAAAAGCGAAATTCTTCGATTTTTGTCGTGAGCGGTGCAACCAAACCTGCCCCGGCGCTGTTATGGACGCGACACCGACGCAGGTGACAGCCCTTGAGGAGGCCGGACCATGAGCCGTACCGAAATCGGACCTATCCGCTACAACGCCGCTCTCGCGGCATTCGAGGCCCGTGTCGACATCCATCGCGCCGGGCGCACGTTTCGTTATCCCTGCCAGGTCGCGGCGCCGCTCGACATGCCGGAGGCCGATCTGCGCGAGGCCCTGAAGCGCCAGGCCCGCGCCATGTCCGACAGCCCCGGACTGCGGGCCGTCTACTGATTTTTCCTCGTCCCCGGGGTCGGCCGTCCCACCGATCCCGCGCCGGAGCTCCTCCCTCCTCCGGCAGAGACCCCGGCTGTTCCTCCGGCCGGGGTCTTTCCGTTCCGAACCCGGACGTCAGTCGTTCAATCGTTGATGTCGGTTCTCCAGACCTTCGCCTTGCGCGTGGGCGCGCCCCAGGTCAGTCGCAGCGCCACCACCGCCAGCCCCGAAACCGCTGCGAAGGTCACCAGCGTCCACGCCAGCGACCCGCCGAAAATCCCGACCCACAGGCCCAGTCCTGTCAGGATCGCCCCCACCGAGAAACCGATGAAGACATAGGCCGGCAACAGCATCTCCAGCATGCCGAGGATGAGGCCGAAGATGATCCAGGCCCACCAGGCGTTCCACAGAACGATCCCGCCGATCACGTACCCCTCCCGAAGAACCTGAAGGCATTTCCGAACGCTTCCAGCGCCTGGGCAGGAACGATGATCGTCTGGCTGCCCTGCCCGCCACCGAGCTTATTCAGCGCCTCGACCTGTTTCAACGCCACCTGGTATTGCGCCGACTCCAGTCCGTGTTCGGTGATCGCATCCGCCACGATGGCCGTCGCATAGGCCTCCGCCTCGGCCTCGATCCGCCGCGCCTTGGCCTCCTGCTCGGCGGCATAGAGTTGCCCGTCCGCCTCCAGTTCCGTCGCGCGCTTCTTGCCCTCCGCCTCCGTGACCAGCGCCCGCCGCGCGCGTTCGGCGTTGAGTTGCTGGAGCATCGCCGCCCGCGTCGCCTCGTCGAGATTGACGTCGAGGATCTCCGCCCGCGTCACCTCGATGCCCCAGTCGTCAACCTGGTTCGCCAGCTGGTCCTGCACCGCGAGGATCAGAGTCGAACGGTTCGACTGCACCTCGTCGAGCTCCATCTTGCCGATCTCCGACCGCACGATCCCCGCCACGGTCGTGGAAATCGCCCCGTCAACGTCCCGGATCCGATAGACGGTCTTCTCGGGTTCGATGATCCGGTAGAAGACGGACGTGTCCACCTGCACCAGCACGTTGTCCGAAGTGATCGCGTCCTGGGTGTTCGTCGGCAGCTGCCGCTCGAGGATCGAGATCCGGTGCGCCACGCGGTCGATGAAGGGCACGATCACGTTGATGCCGGGGCTCAGCACCGAATGCAGGCGGCCGAACCGCTCGACCACGAATTTCTCCGACTGCGGGACGATCCGCACCGCCGTCAGCACTGCAACGATCAGGAACAGCGCCAGAACCAGCGCCAACCCGTTGAGGCCGATCAGGCCGCCGAAAACACCGTCGAGCGCCATGCCCGTCCTCCGCCGTTATCCGCGCCTGACCATGACGCGGGATTGAGGCCGTTTTCGGGATGGAAACGGCGCGTTTTCCGGGCTGCCGTGATCCTGCGGTTGTCCGCTGCTGCAAGTCCAGAGGCGCGCGCCCACCTGCGTCAGCCGCGCACCCACCCCGCCTCGAACCTCAGGTCCCCGCATCCCCCCAGCCGCGCGACGCGCTCGAGTTCCGCCACCAGACGCCGCCGCCGCGCCTGCCCCATGCCGACGCCCCGCTCCGGCCAGAAGGCCCGGACCGCCAGACAGCCCTCCTCGCGCTTCATGTCGATCCGCCCTATGGCCCGCAGCCCCTCCCAGACCGGAAAGACGTAATAGCCGTAGCGCCGTCGCTCGGCCGGCACGAAGATCTCGATCCGGTAGCGGAAATCGAAGAGCCTCTCCGCCCGCGCCCGGTCCCGCAGAGCCGGATCGAACGGCGAGAGCACGCGCACCCTGCCCGCCGCCTCCGGCACGGGAGCCTCCGCCAACCCGGGCCGGGCGAGGCAGCGCCGCACACCGCCCTCGGCCGTCTCCACCTCCATCTCGACAATCCGCCCCTCGGCCAGCGCCGCCTCCGCCCAGGCTTTCGCCTCGGCCGGAGTCACGAGGTCATGGAACGCCCTCAGCTCCGCCGTCGTGGCAAATCCCAGCCGGTCGAGCGCACCTGCCATCGCCCAGTCCACCGTCTCGCCCGGCTCCGCCCTCCGGTCCAGCCACTCGGGCGGGATCACCCGTTCCGTCAGGTCGTAGACCTTGCGAAACCCCTCCCGCCGGGTGATCGACAGCTCCCCCGACCTCCACAGGTACTCGAGCGCCGTTTTCGACGGATGCCAGTCCCACCAGCCCCCGCGCCCCTTCTCCTCACCTTCGCCGACCTCGGCCGAGGTCAAGGGGCCATGCGCCGCGATCCGCTTCAGAACGTCGTCCATCCGGTGGTGCCAGCCTTCCCGCCGCCAGTTGGGCCAGCGACGGTCGAGGTGCGCCCGGTCCCGGTCGAACTTCAGGCGCCAATGGGGGAAGGCCTCAATCGGCAGCACCGCGGCGTCGTGGGTCCAGTGCTCGAAAACCCGCCGCCCGGCCAGCAGACGGTCCAGTTGCGGTGGCCGGTAGCGCGGTCTTCGCGACCAAAGGATGAGGTCATGGGCCCGGGCCAGCGTGTTGACGCTGTCCACCTGGACGAAACCCAGCGCCCGGATGACCTCCGAAAGGTCGTCTCCGCGCCCCGGGCCCGCCGGCGCACCGGCGAGCCCGTGCCGGTCGAGAAAATGGGCGCGGGCGGCGGCGTTGGACAGGCGCGGCAGGATCATCGCCGCACCATGACGTCGGCAACCTGCATTGAAAAGCCGTGGCAGGATAAACCGCAACGCCGGCCCGGAACCGCCCCCTTCCACGCGACGTTCCATCGCCATGTCCGAGACGACAGACCAGCGCCCCGGAAGCGGGCTCGAACGCTCCATGGGCTTCTGGGGCCTGACCTTTTACGGATCGGGCACCATCCTCGGGGCCGGCATCTTCGTCGTCATCGGCGAGGTGATCGCCGAGGCCGGCCGCCTCTCTCCCGTGGCCTATGCCGTGGCGGGCCTCGTCGCTATCTTCACCGCGCTCAGCTATGCCGAGATAGCCGCCCGCATCCCCACCGCGGGCGGGCCCATAGACTATGTGCAGAAGGCCTTTCACAGCCGCCGCGCGGGCTCCGCCACAGGCTGGGTGCTCACCGTGGCAAACATCGTCTCCGGCGCCACGATCACCACGGGCTTCGTCTCCTATGTGAACAGCTTCGCCGAAGTGCCCGACTGGATGGCCACCACGGGCCTCATCGTCCTTCTGGGCGTTGTCGCGATCGCGGGCATGAAGCACACCGCCTGGTTCATGACCGTCACAACGATCATCGGCGTGGCCACCCTTCTGCTGATCCTCTGGATCGCCCGCGACGGGCTCCTGTCCTCCCCCTCCGCCATCGCCTCCGCCGCGACGGACATGGAGACCGGCGCGATCTCGGGTGTCTTCGCCGCAGCCTTCCTCGCGATCTACTCCTTCATCGGCTTCGGCGACATGACCCAGACTGCCGAGGAGGTCCGCGACGTCCGCCGCACCCTTCCCGCCGCCATGATCGCCTCTCTCGTCGTGGTGTTCTTCTTCTACATCGGCATTTCCGCCGCCGTGACCGGCAGCGGTGACGTGGAGGAGATCGCCACGGCAGAGGCCCCGCTCGTCGCCGCCGTCGAACGGCAGGGCTGGCCCGGGCTGCCCTTCGCGATCGCCTCCCTCTTCGTCATCGTCAACGGGGGCCTTACGCAAATCGTCGCCGCCTCGCGCCTGCTGCTGGACCTCGGACGCGACGGCCGCGGCGCACCGGGTCTCCTGGCGCGGGTCAACCGAACCACCGCGACACCCATTCCAGCCACGCTGCTGACGCTCGGGATCGTCCTCGCGCTCGCGCTCTTCTTTCCCCTGAAGAACCTCGCGGCCGCGACCTCGCTCTCGATCCTCGTGGTCTTCTTCTTAGTGAACCTCGCTCTCTGGCGGCTCAAGCGCGAGAGCCAGCCAGAAGGCGTGCCCGACATGTGGAAAGCGGTGCCCCTCCTCGGTGCCGCCTTCTGCGCGGGTGCGATCGGCTGGCAGATCGTCTCTTGGCTATAGCTCCCGGGTTCCATATCTGAAGCCGATGGCAAAGACTGACGAGAACAAGAACTACAAGGTCGTCTCCGAGAACCGTCGCGCGCGGTACGACTACGCGATCGAGAACGATCTCGAGGTCGGCCTCATGCTCACCGGCTCGGAGGTCAAATCCCTGCGCTCGGGCCAGTCGAACATCGCCGACAGCTATGTCGCGGTCGACGACGGCGAACTCTGGCTCGTGAACGCCTACATCGCCCCCCTTAAGGAGGCGATGTTCCCCCACGAGGAACGCCGCCGGCGCAAGCTCCTGGCCAACAAGCGGGAGATCGCGCGGCTCTGGAACGCCACCCAGCGCCAGGGAATGACCGTTGTGCCGCTGGTGCTCTACTTCAACCACAAGGGGATCGCGAAGCTGAAGATCGCCACCGCCAAGGGCAAGCAGACCCAGGACAAGCGCGCCACGGAGGCCAAGCGCGACTGGCAGCGTCAGAAGCAGCGCCTGCTGAAGGAAAACTGACGGCGCGCGTTCATGCGCGCCGGTTCACCGCTTCGCCGGTTTCGCCCCCGTCGATGCACTCAGTTGAACGCGGGCAACGGCTCCGTCGGCTGGGTCGACCTTGGATCAGGCGTCGGCAGAACGGCCGGACCCGACTCGGTCTCCCGCAGGATCACAGGGCCGCTCGAGGGCACTGCCGCAGGTGTGTCAGTCACTGTCGCGGGCGCGGGCGCCGGCGAGACTGCGCCGGTCGACGGCGCAGGCGCGGCAGGCTGCGTTGCAACCGGTGCGGCGGGTCGCGGCGCGGTCGCGTTCAACGGCGGGGTCGGCTCCGGTCCCCTGAGCAGCCCCACGGCGGTGACCTCTCCGGCCGCGCTCGCGGTGCAGGTCCAGCGCGTGCCGTCCCGTCCCACGGCAAGCTCGTAGATCACCGTCTCGCCGGCCGCGGGCGTGCGCTCCTCGATGCGCACATCCACCACCCGCACCTCCTGCCGAACGGCACCGACGCAGGCCGAATCCTGAACCGGAAAGTCGCGCACCGCCGGCGTTTCGGCCGCCCCCGGCATCGTGATCCCGAGGTCGGGCAGCGCGATGTCGGCGCATCCCGCAAGGATCAGGCACACCGGTGCAAGGCTGGCGAAACGAAACATCGGGCTTTCTCCTCCCTGGCCAAGGGCCGACGCGCCGGGAAGCGGCGTCAGCCGCCACAGCACTAGCCGCTCGGCCCGCGTTGCGGAAGGCCGTTCTGCCGTTTGCCGTGTGCTAGAGGTCCGAGCCCGCCGAAATCACGCCCTCGTCCGCCGGTTCGCTCGCGGGATCGGGCTGGGGCAAGGTTGCAGAACCGCTTTCCTCGCCGCCACCGGCCGCGCCATCGGCATCGCCGGCTCCTTCGCCCGTCCCCTCGCCGGGCGGCTCCTGAGGGCTCTCCTCCGGAGCGGCCACCTCCTCGACGTTCGTCCCCTCGCCGCCCGGTTCGGGAATCTCGCTCTCGTCCAGAGGCGGGATATCGAGGATCTCCGCGTCTCCCTCGGGACCGGGAGCGGGTTCCGGCGGCGGCGGCGGCGGCGTCCGCCTCTGCGAGGACGAGGGGCTCGGCTCCGGCGCCGCGGCCGGGACGGGCTCCGGCGCAGGCGGCGGGGGGGCGGGCACAATCACCGGCGGCGGCGCGGCACAGGCCGCGATCAAGAGGCAAACCGGCAGAATGTGACCTGGGCGCATGGCGTGTCCCTCCCTTGCATGACATCGCAGGCCGGGGGCCGATTGCATTCACACCCCCGCCCGAATATCTGCAACCCACGAGCCGGCAGAAGGGTCCCGATGAACTGGATCTCCAACTACGTCCGCCCGCGCATCAACTCCATCTTCTCGCGCCGCGAAGTGCCCGAGAACCTTTGGAAGAAGTGCGAGGAATGCGGCACGATGCTGTTCCACCGGGAACTGTCGGACGCCCTAAACGTCTGCACGAACTGCGGCCATCACATGCCGCTGTCGCCCCGTGCGCGTTTTGCGGCCCTCTTCGACGGCGGCGTGTTCAGCCAGGTTCCCGTGCCGGAACCCGTCGTCGACCCGCTCCACTTCCGTGACCAGAAGAAGTACCCCGACCGCCTTCGTGCCGCGCAGAAGGCCACCGGAGAGGCCGAGGCGATGCTCGTGGCCACCGGCGAGATCGGCCGCACGCCCATCGTGGCCGCGGCGCAGGATTTCTCCTTCATGGCAGGCTCCATGGGCATGTACGTGGGCAACGCCATCATCGCCGCCGCCGAGAAGGCGGTGGAGATGAAACGCCCGCTCATCCTCTTCTCCGCCGCCGGCGGCGCGCGGATGCAGGAGGGCATTCTCTCGCTGATGCAGATGCCCCGCTCCACCGTCGCGGTGCAGATGCTCAAGGAGGCGGGCCTGCCCTACATCGTCGTGCTGACCCACCCGACGACGGGCGGAGTCACCGCCAGCTACGCCATGCTCGGCGATGTCCAGATCGCGGAGCCCGGAGCACTGATCTGTTTCGCCGGTCCCCGGGTCATCGAACAGACCATCCGCGAGAAACTGCCCGAGGGATTCCAGCGCGCCGAATACCTGCTCGACCACGGGATGCTCGACCGCGTCACCCCGCGTGGGGAACTGCGCGACGAACTCATCTCGATCACCCGGATGCTGCTGGGTCTCGACCCGGCGGTGAAGGGTGAACTGCCCGCGCCCGGGGACAATTCCCGGTCCGAGGCCGTGACCGACCCAGCCGACGCCGCCTCCCGCGACTGAGCCCCGGCCGGCCGTCAACTCCACCCCTCCACGAGCGCCCCATGACCGAAACCTCGGACGTCCTCCTCGCCCGGCTGATGTCGCTGCACCCCAAGGTGATCGACCTCACGCTCGACCGCATGTGGCGACTGCTCGCCGCCCTCGGCGACCCCCAGGACCGCCTGCCCCCCGTGGTCCATATCGCAGGAACCAACGGCAAGGGCTCCACCCTTGCCACGATCCGCGCAGGGCTCGAGGCCACCGGCGCCCGGGTTCATGCCTATACCTCGCCCCATCTCGCGCGGTTTCACGAACGCATCCGCATCGCGGGCGAACTGATCGACGAGGACCACCTCGCCCGCGTCCTCGACCGCTGCGAGGCCGCGAACGGCGGCGAGCCGATCACCTATTTCGAGATCACCACCTGCGCCGCGCTTCTCGCCATGGCCGAGACCCCCGCGGACTGGTGCCTGATAGAGGTCGGCCTCGGAGGTCGGCTCGACGCCACCAACGTCGTGAAGGCTCCCCGCCTCACCGTCATCACGCCGGTCGATCTCGACCACCAGCAGTATCTCGGCGAGACCGTCCCCGAAATCGCCTTCGAGAAGGCCGGAATCCTGAAGCGCGGCACGCCTTGCATCGTCGCCCCGCAATCGGACGCCGCCCTCGCGGTGATCGAGGATCGCGCCGCCCGGACCGGTGCGCCACTCATCGCCGCGGGCCAGCACTGGCATGTCTCCGCCGAACGCGGCCGCCTGATCTTTCAGGACGAAACCGGTCTTCTCGACCTGCCCCTGCCGCGCCTGCCCGGACCGCACCAGATCACCAACGCGGGCACCTCGCTCGCCGCGCTGCGCCATCTCGGCGCGGACGAAGCCGCCTGCGAGGCCGCCGTCACCCGCGCCGAATGGCCCGCCCGGATGCAGCGTCTCGTCTCGGGACGAGTCGTCGACTGGGCGGCGGGCTGCGAGCTGTGGCTCGACGGCGGTCACAATCCCGCCGCCGGACAGGCCGTGGCCGATACCCTCGCCACCCTGCCGGCTCGGCCTACCCATCTCGTCTGCGGGATGCTTCGCACCAAGGATGCCGAAGGCTACCTTCGCCCCCTCGCGCCGCGGGCCGGACGTCTCACCGCCCTCGCGATACCGGGAGAGACCGCGACCCTCAGCGCCGGAGAAACCGCGGAGGCCGGGCGCCGCGCGGGTTTCAAGCGGATCGTCGAGTCCCCCTCACTCGAGGCCGCGCTCCGCGATCTGGCCGCCGCCGAGCCCGGGTCCCGCATACTCATCTGCGGGTCCCTTTATCTTGCCGGGCATGTCCTCCGCGAGAATGTGGGCGGCCGAGCGGGGGCGGACGCAACTCCCTGTTGACTGCGAATCACCCTGTCCTCTACATCTTGTAAGCAGAACGGAACCGCCCCCTACCCAAGGGGCGTTCGAGAGGAAGCTGAGGATGTTGAGGTCGCCCACGGCAGATCTTGACCCGCCCACCGGCCGGACGGGCCGGTCATGACCCGCGCCGCCCCGGGTCACGCCGTCGCCGCCATCCCCCTCTCCGCTGCCGTCGTCATGGGCTTCGATCGTCCGCCCCTGCAACCGTCCCGGGCATCCGCTCCCGAACTCGAGGTGAAGCGCGCCCGCACTGCGCTCCGCGTGCCCGAACGGCTGATGACCGCTCGCGGCATGCTCGACATATCTCGCCGTGACGCAGCCAGCGCACGGTCCCATACCGCCGTGGCCGGCGACACGATCCGCTCGATCGCCGAGCGTCACTATGGCTCGCCCGAAGCCTCGATGCGCATGGGCGAGGCCAACGCCAGCACTTTCGCCCGAAACGGTCAACTGACCTCCGGGCAGATCCTCATTCTTCCCGGCTAGGGAAGTCCCCGTCTTGGCAGGGCGGGAGGGCGGGCTCAGGCCCGTCCTTCTGTTTCCGGAGCCTGGTTTCCCGTCGGTTCAGAAACGATCGCCGCCGAAGGAGTGGGGGGGGGCGCCCGCCCCTTCCACTTTGACAGAGCCGCCTTCGACCTGCTACATTTCGGCCCAGTTGAGGCAAGAACCACAGCATCTGACCTGGCCAACAGGCAGCGAGCAGGAGCATTTCATGACGGACCAGCCGGCCCTCCGGCCGTTTTCCCTTATGCGGACCCCCGCGGCCCCCGCGCTGCTTGCCATGGGCGTCGCCGCCCTTGGCTTTGCCCTGCTGGCCCATGACCGCCACGAGGCGCGCATAACGACCTACACCGCCGCCGCGACGTCTGCCGGTGCGCCCTTGGCCGGACCGGATCCCGCCGTCGCCTTCGCCGAGGCCGAGGCCGCCGGCCACCTGATCCGCACCGCCACCCCCGTCGCGCCCGGCGCACCTGCGGCACGTCCTGCGACCTACACCGCCGGACCGGGCGAGGACCTCGCGGGCATCGCGGCCAAGCTCTATGGAAACCCGGACCTCGCCCCCCGGATCGCCGCGGCGAACCGTGCCGTGCTCGAGAACGGCCTCAGGCCCGGCACGACCCTCCTGATCCCGTCCTTCTGATCTCTGGCGGGCAGTAACTGCCGGGCCTATTCCCCCGCCCAGACCGCCGTCTGCATCTCTTCCAGACGGCTCGCCGTGCGCCCGAACTCGAACGACCCGGCGCCTTCCATGTAGAGCATCTCGGGCCGCGCAGCCGCCGAGACGAACAGCTTCACCTTGGCCTCGTAGAGCGTGTCGATCAGAGTCACGAACCGCTTCGCCTCGTTGAAATTCGCAGAGGACAGCTGCGGCACGTCCTCGAGGATCAGCACCCGCGTCGCCTCCGCCAGCGCGATGTAATCCGCCGGTCCCAGCGGCCTCGCACAGAGATCGTAGAACGTCGCCCGCGCGACCCCGTTGTGGAACGCGGGAACCTCCACCTCTCGCCCGTGCACCTTCAGGATCAGCGGTTCGCTTACGCCTCCCGTCAGCCGATCCCAGATGTCGCGCAGCGCCGCCCGCGCCTCGGGCGTGTTCGGATGGAAATAGCTCTGTGCGCCGTGGTACTTGCCCTGCCGATGATCGGTCTCCGAGGCCAGTTCCCACACCACGCAGCGCGTCTTGATCATCTCGATGAAGGGCAGGAACAGATGCCGGTTCAGCCCCTCTTCATACAGGTCGTCCGGATGTCGGTTCGAGGTGGTCACCAAGGTGACGCCCCCGTCGAACAGCCGCTGGAACAGCCGTCCCACGATCATCGCGTCCGCGATGTCGGTGATCTGCATCTCGTCGAACGCCAGAAGCCGGATTCGCCCGGCAAGCTCCTCCGCCACCGGCTTGATCGCATCGGTCACGCCCTCCCGGCGGGCCACGTTCATGCGATGTTGCACCCATTGCATGAAGGCATGGAAATGCCGCCGCTCCCGCGGGACGTCGACCTCCTCCGCGAGAAGGTCCATCAGCATCGACTTGCCGCGCCCGACTCCACCCCAGAGATAGAGGCCGCGCACCGGCTCGGGGGCCTTGCGGAAGAGGCCGCGCCTGACCGGGCGCAACAGCTCCTCGCGGACGCGGTCGAGTTCGGGCAGCACCGCGCGCTGCGCCGGATCGGGATCGAGCTGTCCTTCGGCGACCCGCGCCTCGTATGTCTCGGTAATCGTCACCCTGCGCCCTTAACCCGCCGCGATGGCGGAGAAAAGACGCTGCCGGTCACCCCTTTTTCGCGGTCTTCTTCGCGGCCTTGCCGGACTTGTCCTTCTTTTTCGCCTTGGCGTCCTTCTTCTTCGCCTTGGCGTCCTTCTTGGCGGCCTTCTCCGCCTTGGCGGGCGTTTTCGCCTTCTCCGCCCTGGCCGGCTTCTCCGCCTTCTCGGCCTTCTCGGCCTTCTTCGCCTTCTTCACCTTCTCCGCCTTCGCAGGCTTCTCGGCCTTCCTCGCCTTCGCGGCCTTCTCCGGCTTGGCCGCCTTCCCGGCCTTTGCGGGGGACTGCGCCGTCGCGGGCGCCGGCGCCTCTTCCGCCTTGACGGGCGCCTCCGCCTGCACGGACTTCGCCGCCTTGTCCCTCGCCGGCGCCTCGGGCGTCCCCGCCGCCTCCCGGGCGGCCAGCACGAGCACCATCGCCCGCGAGGCGCCGATCCCCGGCACGGTCACAAGGTCGTCGGGCGGCGTCGCGGCCAGCGCCTCTGCCGTGGTGATCCCCTTCTCCCGCAGGTGAAACGCCAGAACCTTTCCGACGCCGCGCACGCTCTCCACCTCTGCCATTCGTCCCTCCTGTGGTCAGGCAATCCGCAGAGTAATGCCTATCATTTGTATATACAAGATCACTGGCCGCGAACCCCGCTCAGGGTCGCTCCCGGCGACAGCGCCTCGGGATCGAGCCGCAGCTCGATCACCGCCACGGTTCCGGCCTCCTTCGCCCGACCAAAGGCCGCGGCAAAGTCCTCCGTCCGTGATACCACCTCGCCGTGGCCGCCGTAGGCCTGCGCAAGCGCCGCGAAATCCGGATTGGCCAGCGCCGTGCCCGAGACCCGCTCGGGATAGTTGCGCTCCTGGTGCAGGCGGATCGTGCCGTACTGGCCATTGTTTGCCACGATCACGACAGGCGTCGCGCCCTCCTGCACCGCCGTGGACATCTCGTTGAGCGTCATCTGGAAACACCCGTCCCCCGCCAGACAGACCACCGCCCGTCCCGGATACGCGATCGACGCCGCGACCGCCGCGGGAAAGCCGTAGCCCATGCTCCCCGAAGTGGGCGCCAGCTGGGTGCCGAACCGCTTCCAGCGGAAATACCGGTGCAGCCAGGCGGCGTAGTTCCCGGCCCCGTTCGTCACCACCGTATCCTCGGGCAGATGATCCGACAGCCAGCGGATCACCGCCTCCAGCTTCACCTCGCCGGGCGTTTCCCTGGGCCGGGTCCAGTCCTCGAACTCCGCCCGCGCCTCCGCGACGAAATCGCCCCGGTCCGCCCCCCCGGGCAGCGCCGCCAGCGCCTCGAGCACCTCCGGCGCCCGCGCCACGACTCCGAGCCCGGGCCGGTACACGCGCCCGATCTCGTCCGGGTCGGAATGTACGTGGATCATCCCCGGATGCGACCCCGGCGGGAGCAGCGTGTAGCCCTGCGTCTCGATATCCCCCAGCCGCGACCCCAGCACGAGCAGCGCGTCCGCGTCCCGCAGTCGCGCTGCCAGCTTCGGGTTCACTCCAAGGTTCAGGTCCCCTGCATAATGGGAATGCCGGTTGTCAAAGTGATCCTGTCTCCGAAAGCCCGTGGCGACGGGCAGGCCCCGCGCCTCCGCGAAGGCCGCCAGATCGCCCGCCGCGCGGTGCGACCATCCCGGACCGCCCGCAACCACAAGCGGTCGCTGCGCCCGGTCGACCCGCGCCGCAATCTCCTGCGCGACGCCCGACCAGTCCGCCCCCGCCCGCACCACCGGCCCCGGAACCGTCACGCCCTCCACCTTCGCCGACAGCACGTCCTCCGGCAGCGACAGCATCACCGGCCCGGGCCTGCCCGACAGAGCCACCTCCCAGGCCCGCGCGACGTATTCGCCCAGCCGCTCAGGCTCCCGCACCTCCGCCGACCATTTCGCCAGCGGTGCAAACATCGCGGCAAGGTCCACTTCCTGGAACGCCTCCCGGTCCCGGTCGCCCCGCGCGATCTGCCCGACGAACAGGATCATCGGCGTGGAGTCCTGCCGCGCCGCATGCACGCCCGCGCTCGCGTTGGTGGCGCCCGGACCCCGCGTGACGAAGCACAGTCCGGGCAACCCCGTCAGCTTGCCGGTCGCCTCCGCCATCATCGCCGCCCCGCCTTCCTGCCGGCAGACGACATTTTGGATCGGGCTGTCGTGCAGCGCGTCGAGCACCGCGAGAAAGCTCTCGCCGGGCACGGAGAACACCCTCTCCGCCCCCAACCTCTCTAGGGTGTCCACCAGAAACCTGCCGCCGTGCGCCATCAATCCTCCCGATCCGGCCTCACCGCAGACTGTGCGGACCGCCCCGGGATGTGCAAGCCGCCAGCAGGATGCCTTCCCGTCCCCCGCCTTTCGAGCCATAGAAGGCCCTGCCCCACAGGAAATACCGGGATCGGCCCGTTTCGGGGGACAAAGTTCTTTACCCGCGCAATATTTCGTGGGTTTCTTTCAGCCCAAGAGCCCCAGCGGCCACGCGGAACAGGACCATGAGCCAGCGCAAGATCCGGAACATGGAGCAGTTCGCCGCCCTCAGCGGCCTTTCCCGGCCGACCGTGTCGAAATACTTCAACGACCCCGCCAGCGTCCGCCCCGCCACGCGGGAACGGATCGAGGCCGCGCTCGAGCGCTACGATTTCCGCCCCAACATCTACGCGGTGAACCAGAACCGCAGCCTCACGAAGAACGTCGGGATCGTCGTACCCTATCTCGCCGACCCCTTCTTCGCCGAGATCGCACGGATCATCCAGCGTCGCTGCATCGATGCGGGGTTCGCCCCGATCCTCTACAGCGCCCATGGCGAGATGAAGCTCGAGAACGAGATCCTCGAGGGCCTCACCGCACTGAAACCGGCCGGCGTCTTTCTCGCGCCGCTCGGGCGCCTCTCGGACCGCGCCGCGGTCGCTCGCTTCTGCCGGGACGTGCCCACCGTGCTTTTCGACAGCAATATCGAGGACATGGGAGAGGCGTTCGTCGGCTCCGACAACCACAGTTTCGTCGAGCAGACCGTGGACTACCTCTGCCGAACCGGGGCGCCGCCCTGCTTCTTCGAGATGCGCACGCCGGCCAACCCGAACGCCAACAAGCGCCGCAACGCCTATCTGCGCGTCATGGAGGAGGCCGGCCACGAGCCCCGCGTCGTCCAGATCGAGGGCGAGGGCTGGGCCTTCGAGGAGATCGGACGGCGCGGCACACACGAGATTCTCGACTCAGGTGGATTCGCCACCGATACCGTTCTGTGCAGCAACGACCGACTCGCCATAGGCCTGCTGTCGGCATGCTACGAGCGCGGATTGCGCGTCGGCCGCGGCGACGGCTGCGCGCTACGCGTGGCCTCCCACGACGACCATCCTTTCTCCCGCTTCACCTGCCCGTCGCTCACGACCGCCGCACATGAATACGAGGCCGTGGCCGACAAGTGCATGGAAACGCTGTTTTCCCTGATCGAGGCGGGAGGCAGGTTCTCGACCCGGACCGAAACGCTGATCCCTGCGCGCCTGATTCTAAGGGCCTCCGCCTGACCCCAAAACTTGACACGCGCAAAGATTATTCTTGACGCGAGGCAACGCACGCCCGTAGCTTTTCCGGACATAGCATCCAGACCAGGGAGGATACGGATGTCACCCAGAACCGCGCTTCGCGCGACCAGTGCCCTTGCGCTCGTCGCCTTCGCCACCGCCGCCGCGGCCCAGGACACCACCATCACAATCGCGACCGTCAACAACGGCGACATGATCCGGATGCAGGGCTACACCGACCTCTTCACCGAGGAGACCGGCATCGGCGTCGAGTGGGTCACCCTCGAGGAGAACGTGCTGCGCCAGCGCGTCACCACCGACATCACCACCAACGGCGGTCAGTTCGACATCATGACCATCGGCATGTACGAAACCCCGATCTGGGGCGCGAACGGCTGGCTCGTGCCGCTTGACGACCTGTCCGAAGAGTATGACGTCGACGACATCCTGCCCGCGATGCGTGGCGGCCTGAGCCATGATGGCACGCTCTATGCCGCGCCCTTCTACGGCGAAAGCTCGATGGTCATGTACCGCACAGACCTTATGGAACAGGCCGGACTCGAGATGCCGGATGCGCCGACCTGGCAGTTCATCCGTCAGGCCGCCGAGGCGATGACGGACCCCGAGAACGAGGTCTACGGGATCTGCCTGCGCGGCAAGCCCGGCTGGGGCGAGGGCGGGGCCTTCATCACCGTCGCCGGCAACTCCTTCGGCGCGCGCTGGTTCGATCAGGACTGGAACGCCCAGTTCGACCAGCCGGAGTGGGAAGAGGCGCTGACCTTCTTCGTCGAGCTGATGAACGATTTCGGCCCTCCGGGCTACGCCACCAACGGCTTCAACGAGAACCTCTCGCTGTTCCAGCAGGGCCGCTGTGGCATGTGGATCGACGCCACCGTCGCCGCCTCCTTCGTGACCAATCCAGCCGACAGCTCCGTCGCGGACAGCGTCGGCTTCGCCCTCGCGCCCAATGCCGACGGCGTCGAGAAACGGTCGAACTGGCTCTGGGCCTGGGCCCTCGCCATCCCTGCCGGCACCCAGAAGGAGGACGCAGCCAAGCAGTTCATCGAATGGGCCACCTCGAAGGACTACATCGAGCTCGTGGCCGAGAACGAGGGCTGGGCCAACGTCCCCCCCGGCGCGCGGAACTCGCTCTACGAGAACCCCGCCTACCAGGAAGTGCCCTTCGCCGCGATGACGCTTGACTCGATCAACGCCGCCGACCCGACGAACCCGACGGTCGATCCGGTTCCCTACATCGGCATCCAGTTCGTCGCGATCCCGGAATTCGCGGGCATCGCCACCGAGGTCAGCCAGGAATTCGCCGAGGTCTACGCCGGTCAGCAGACCGTGGAGGAGGCGCTGGCGAACGCCCAGGCCCTGACCAACGACGCGATGGAGGCGGCGGGCTACCGCTGATTTTCCCCGCATGACGTCCGGGGGCGGACCCGCCCGCCCCCGGACCGCCCTCCGCCGCCGCGTCGCGCGGAACGTTCCTGCCTCCGGGAAAGGTGCACGCCCATGGCCACCCGTCACTCACGCTCCGCGGCCCGGCTGATGATGGCGCCCGCGGTCATCCTGCTGCTCGGCTGGATGCTGGTGCCGCTGACCATGACGGTCTTCTTCTCGTTCAAGCAGTACCTGCCCATGCGCGGCGACTCGCTGGAGCGGGGCCTCGACTGGGTCGGCTTCGAGAACTATGCCCGTTTCATCGGCTCCAGCTCCTTCTGGCCCAGCGTGCAGGCCACGCTCATGATCGTCGGCGGCGTGCTTGTGATCACCGTGGCCCTCGGCATCCTCCTCGCCATTCTCCTCGACCAGCCGTTCTGGGGCCAGGGGGTCGTCCGCATCCTGGTCATCGCGCCCTTCTTCGTCATGCCCACCGTCTCGGCGCTGGTGTGGAAGAACATGTTCATGGACCCGGTGAACGGCATGTTCGCCCATCTTTGGCGTTTCTTCGGCGCACAGCCCGTATCGTGGATGTCGGATGCCTCGGTGCAGTCGATCATCATCATCGTGTCCTGGCAGTGGCTTCCCTTCGCCACGCTGATCCTGCTGACCGCGATCCAGTCCCTGGACAGCGAACAGCTCGAGGCCGCGGAAATGGACGGCGCGCCGGTGCTGTCGCGCTTCCTTCACATCGTCCTGCCGCATCTGGGGCGCGCGATCACCATCGTGATCCTGATCCAGACCATATTCCTTCTGTCGATCTTCGCCGAGATCTTCGTCACCACCGGCGGCTCCTTCGGAACCCGGACGCTGACCTACCTGATCTTCCAGCGCGTCGTGGACAGCCAGAACATCGGGCTCGGCTCGGCGGGCGGCGTCTACGCCATCATCCTCGCCAACATCATCGCGCTGTTCCTCATGCGCATCGTCGGCAAGAACCTGGACCGCTGAGGGGACGACCATGGCACGCGCAGTCTCCACCCCCCGCAAGATCGCCACCACCGCAGTGGCCTGGACGATCGGCCTGCTGATCTTCTTCCCGATCTACTGGACCATCCTGACCAGCTTCAAGACAGAGGCCCAGGCCATCGCGAATCCCCCGCTCTTCTGGGGCTTCGATTTCACGCTGGAGAACTATGCCGTCGTGCAGGAGCGCTCGAACTACATGCGCTTCCTGTGGAACTCGGTGATCATCGCGGGCGGCTCCACCCTCCTTGGCATCCTGGTTGCCGTACCCGCCGCGTGGTCCATGGCTTTCGTGCCGTCGCGCCGCACCAAGGACATCCTGCTCTGGATGCTCTCGACGAAGATGCTCCCGGCGGTCGGCGTGCTATACCCGATCTCGTTGCTCTTCGTGCAGTTCGGCCTGCTCGACACCCGCATCGGCCTGATCCTAGTGCTGATGCTCATCAACCTGCCGATCATCGTCTGGATGCTCTACACCTACTTCAAGGAAATCCCCGGCGAGATCCTCGAGGCTGCGCGGATGGACGGGGCGGGCCTCAGGCAGGAAATCCTCTACGTCCTGACGCCCATGGCGATCCCCGGCATCGCCTCCACGGTGCTGCTCAACGTCATCCTCGCCTGGAACGAGGCCTTCTGGACGCTCAACCTGACCGCAGCGAGCGCCGCGCCGCTCACCGCCTTCATCGCCAGCTATTCCAGCCCCGAGGGCCTCTTCTACGCGAAACTCAGCGCCGCCTCGACCATGGCCATCGCGCCGATCCTGATCCTCGGCTGGTTCAGCCAGAAGCAACTCGTGCGCGGCCTGACCTTCGGCGCGGTGAAATAGGCCCGGACGCAGCTACGCGGCAGGCCAGAACAAGGACGAGACCCATGGGACGCATCACGCTCGACAAAGTCCGCAAGGCGTTCGGAGACGTCGAGGTCATTCCTCCTCTCGATCTCCAGATCGAGGACGGCGAATTCGTCGTCTTCGTCGGCCCCTCGGGCTGCGGGAAATCCACGCTGCTGCGGATGATCGCGGGGCTTGAGGACCTCTCCGGCGGGCAGATCCGCATTGACGGCAAGGACGCCACCAACGCGCCGCCCGCAAGGCGCGGCCTCGCCATGGTGTTCCAGTCCTACGCGCTCTACCCCCACATGAGCGTGCGCAGGAACATCGCCTTCCCGCTGCGCATGGCTGGTCTCGACAAGGCCGAGCAGGACCGCCGGGTCGCCGCCGCCGCCGAGGTGCTGAACCTCACCGACTACCTCGACCGCCGCCCCGGGCAGCTGTCGGGCGGCCAGCGCCAGCGCGTCGCGATCGGCCGGGCCATCGTGCGCGAGCCTTCCGCCTTCCTCTTCGACGAGCCGCTGTCGAACCTCGATGCGGCCCTTCGCGTCGGCATGCGGCTCGAGATCAGCGAGCTGCACAACCGTCTCTGCACGACGATGATCTATGTCACGCACGATCAGGTGGAGGCCATGACCATGGCCGACCGGATCGTCGTCCTGCGCGCCGGGCAAATCGAACAGGTCGGCACGCCGCTCGAGCTCTACCGCTCGCCCCGGAATACCTTCGTTGCGGGGTTCATCGGCAGTCCGAAGATGAACCTCGTGTCGGGCGAGATCGCCTCCCGCCACGGCGCCGAGACCATCGGCATCCGCCCCGAGCACATCGCCGTCTCCGACAGCGGAGGCGAATGGCACGGCCGCGTCGGCGTGTCCGAACATCTTGGCTCCGACACCTTCTTTCACGTCGCCTGCGAGGGCATCCCCGACCCCGTGACCGTCC
Source organism: Histidinibacterium lentulum (assembly GCF_003789055.1). GTDB lineage: Bacteria > Pseudomonadota > Alphaproteobacteria > Rhodobacterales > Rhodobacteraceae > Oceanicola > Oceanicola lentulus. The sequence goes on from NZ_ML119085.1 coordinate 81,855, forward strand.
GCGTCGGCGGCGAGGTCGGCGTTCGGCACGGCGACGAGGTCTGGCTCACCCCCGATCCCGACCAGCTCCACCGCTTCGACAAGCAAGGCCTGCGCATCACATGAGTCGCCTCGACGGAAAGACTGCCCTCATCACCGGAGCCGCACGCGGCATCGGCCGTGCCTTCGCCGAGGCCTATGTCCGCGAGGGCGCCCGCGTCGCCATCGGCGACATCGACATCGACCGCGCCCGCGCCGCCGCCACGGCGATCGGCGCCGCCGCCATCGCCGTCGAGATGGACGTGACCCGGCAGGACAGCATCGACGCCGCCGTGGCCGAGACCGCGGACGCCTTCGGCCAGATCGACATCCTGATCAACAACGCCGCCATCTTCTCCGCCGCCCCCACGGTCGAGATCACCCGCGAGGACTATGCCCGCGTCTTCGACATCAACGTCTCCGGCGCGCTCTTCACACTTCAGGCCGTCGCCCGGCACATGATCGACCGCGGCATCCGCGGCCGCATCATCAACATGGCCAGCCAGGCGGGCCGCCGCGGAGAACCGCTTGTCGCCGTCTACTGCGCCAGCAAGGCCGCGATCATCAGCCTGACCCAGTCCACCGGCCTCGACCTGATCCGCCACGGCATCAACGTGAACGCCATCGCCCCCGGCGTGGTGGACGGAGAGCACTGGGACGGCGTCGACGCCTTCTTCGCCCGATACGAGAACAAGGCCCCCGGCCAGAAGAAACGCGAGGTCGCCGCCGGCGTGCCCTACGGCCGGATGGGCCGCCCGTCCGACCTCACCGGCATGGCGGTCTTCCTCGCCTCCGACGAGGCCGAGTACATCGTCGCGCAATGCTACAACGTCGACGGCGGCCAATGGATGAGCTGATGTCCGGACTCCGCCTCTCCGACGCCACCCTCTCCGACCTGCCCCGCGAGATCCTGCGCCCGACCTATGACCGCGGGCGCCTCACGCCCGGTATCGTTCATATCGGGCTCGGCAATTTCCACCGTGCGCACCAGGCCTGGTATCTCCATCGCCTGATGCAGGAGGGGGACGCCCATGACTGGGCGATCCTCGGCGCCGGCGTCCGACCCCATGACGCCGCCTTGCGCGACAGGCTTCTGGCGCAGGACTGCCTGACGACCCTGATCGAACTCGCCCCCGCACACCGCTCGGCGGAGGTGACGGGCGCCATGATCGACTACCTGCCCATAGAGGAGGGCAACGCCCCCCTCATCCACGCCATGGCCGACCCCCGCATCCGCATCGTGTCCCTGACCGTCACCGAGGGCGGCTACTACGTCGACCCCACGGGCGGCCTCGACACTGCCCACCCCGACATCGCCCATGACGCAGCGCACCCCGGGCAGCCCCGCACCGCCTTCGGGGCGATGGTCGCGGCCCTCCGCCTGCGCCGCGCGGCGGGGCACGGGCCCTTCACCGGCCTCTGCTGCGACAACCTGCGCGGCAACGGCGCGATCCTGCGGCAGGCCGTCGTGGGCCTCGCCCGACTACAGGAGCCCGACCTCGCCCGGTGGATCGACACCCACGGCGCCTTCCCCAATTCCATGGTCGACAGCATCGTGCCGGCCACCGGACCCGCGGAACTGGCCCTGGTCCGCGACATCGGTATCCACGACGATGCGCCCGTCACCCACGAGAACTTTCGCCAGTGGGTGATCGAGGACAGATTCTGCGCAGGCCGCCCCGACTGGGACCGCGTCGGCGCGACCTTCACCGACGATGTCCACGCCTACGAGATGATGAAGATCCGCATCCTCAACGCGGGCCACCAGGTTCTCGCCAATGCGGGCGAACTCCTCTCCGTGCCGACCATCGCCGACTGCATGGCCCATTCCGCCATCGCCGCCATGTTCCGCAAGGTCCAGTTCACCGAGATCCTGCCCCATGTCGAGGCGGTCCCCGGCATGACCCCCGCAGGCTACCTCGCCCTGATCGAACGCCGCTTCGCCAACCCGAGCATCCGCGACACCACCCGCCGCGTGGCCTTCGACGGCTCGTCCCGCCACCCCGGCTTTCTCTTGCCGATCCTGCGCGATGCCCTCGCCACCGGGGGGCCCGTGTCGGGCCTCGCCCTCGTGGAGGCACTCTGGGCGCGCATGTGCGCGGGCACCCGCGAGGACGGCACGGTGATCGAGACGAACGATCCGCACTGGGACAGTCTCGTCTCCGCGTCGAGGGCCTCCCGTGGCACGCCCGGTGCATGGCTGGCCCAGCGCGCGATCTACGGCGACCTGGCCGAGGCCCCCGCCTTCGCGGCCCCCTTCGCGGACTGGCTCTCGATGATCTGGCGCGAGGGCACGTCCGCCGCCCTCACCGCCTATGCCGCGAGGTAAGGATCACTCGAAGAGCCCTCCCTGCTGCGCCGGACGCGCCAGCCCCAGATGCCGCCACGCACCATCGGCCAGCATCCGTCCCCTCGGGGTGCGCTGGATCAGCCCCTGCTGCAAAAGGTAGGGCTCGATCACCTCCTCCAGTGCGTCGCGGCTCTCGCTTAGCGCCGCCGACAGGGTCTCTATGCCCACCGGCCCGCCGCCGTAGCTCTCCGCGATCAGCCGCAGGTACCGCCGGTCTGCGCCGTCAAGGCCCAGCCCGTCCACGCCAAGCCGCGTCAAGGCCCGGTCCGCGATCTGCGCCGTCACCGTGCCGTCGCCCTCCACCACCGCGAAATCCACCACCCGGCGCAACAGCCGCCCCGCGATCCGCGGCGTCCCGCGCGCCCGCCGCGCAATCTCCCGCGCCCCGTCATTCGTCGCGGGCGCCCCCAGAAGCCGCGCCGCCCGGGTGACGATCTCGTGCAGTTCCTCGACCGAGTAGAACTCGAGGCGCGTGGGGATCCCGAAACGGTCCCTCAGCGGCGTCGTCAACAGCCCCAGCCGCGTCGTCGCCCCAACCAGCGTGAAGGGCTGGAGTTCGATCCGCACCGTCCGCGCCGCAGGGCCCTCGCCGATCACCAGATCGAGCTCGTAATCCTCGAGCGCGGGATACAGCACCTCCTCCACATTGGCCGCGAGCCTGTGGATCTCGTCGATGAACAGCACGTCCCGCGCCTCGAGGTTGGTCAGGATCGCCGCCAGATCGCCGGCCTTGGCCAGCACCGGTCCCGAGGTCATGCGAAAGCCGACCCCCAGCTCCCGCGCCATGATCTGTGCCAGCGTCGTCTTGCCCAGTCCGGGCGGGCCATGGAACAGCACGTGGTCCATCGCCTCGCCCCGCCTGCGGGCGCTCTCCACGAAGACCCTCAGGTTGGCACGCGCCTCGGCCTGACCGATGAACTCGTCCAGCGCCTGCGGCCGCAGCGCGCGGTCCGCGTCGCCGGGCTGGCGCTCGGGCCTCAGGTCCGGATCGGGCTCATGCATCGCCGCTGCCTTCTTCCCTCACGAGACCGCCCCGCCCGGGGCGGATGTGTGGCCCCTATCCCGCCGGCGCGAGCCGCCGCAAGGCCGCGCGAATGAGCTCCGCCGTCCCCGCTTCCGGCGCCTCGCCCGCCGCCTCCGCCACCGCGCGCGCCGCATCTCCCGGCCCGTAGCCCAGGTTCGACAGCGCCGACAGAGCCTCCGCCTGCGCCGCCCCGCTTCCCGCACCCACGCCCGGCGCCGCGACAGGGGCGGGTCCGTCGCTCTCCACAACATCCGGCGGCGCTATCGCGGGCGCCGCCGTCGCCGTGCCGCCCAGCGCCATCACTGCCGGCGCCTTGTCCTTCAGCTCATGCACGACGCGCTGCGCCGTCTTCGGCCCCACGCCCTTGGCGCGCGCGATCGACACCGCATCCCCCGTCGCCACTGCGCGCGAGATCCCCTCCGCGCCCAGTGCGCCCAGAATGGCGAGGGACGCCTTCGCCCCGATCCCCTGAACGCTCATCAGAAGGCGATGCCACTCCTTCTCCTGCAATGTGGTGAACCCGAACAGCTGCAACAGGTCCTCGCGCACCAGCAGGTCCGTCCACAGCGTGATCGCCTCCCCCGGGCCGGGCAACGTCGCCAGGACCCGCTCCGAGACGTAGACGACATAGCCCACGCCCCCGACCGAGATCAGGACGTGATCCGCCGCCCGGTAATCGAGTCGTCCCGAGAGCCGCCCGATCACCGCCCCGCCCCCGCCCGCACCAGCGCCCGTGCCGATTGTAGGTGATGGGCATGACAGATCGCCACGGCCAGCGCGTCGGCCGCATCAGGGCCCTTCGGCGCACAGCCTGGCAGGTGCAGCCGCACCATGTGGTCCACCTGCCGCTTGTCGGCATGGCCGACGCCCACGACGCATTTCTTCACCGCGTTGGGCGCGTATTCCCCTACCGCCAGCCCGCGCTCGGCGGGCACCAGCATCGCGATGCCCCTTGCCTGCCCCAGCTTCAGCGTCCCCGCTCCGTCGCGGTTGACGAAGGTCTGCTCCACCGCCGCGGCCTCCGGCGCATGGCGGGCGAAGATTTCGCGCAGCGCCACGGCAAGCGACAACAGCCGCTCACCCAGCGTCTCCCCTTCGGACAGGCAGATGCCGTTCGCCACATGACTGAGTTTCGAGCCCTGAACCTCGATCACCCCCCAGCCCGTGCGCTGCAGCCCGGGGTCGATCCCGATCACCCGCATCCTTGCCCCTGCCCGTCGTTGTTTTGCCGCAGGAAAGCACAAAACGCGAACACCGTCCACGACAAAGGTGCTGGCCGCATCGGCCGTCCGCGGCCGCCCGCGGTCCCCGAGCGGCGGCTACACGCCCCGATGCCACCGCGCATCGCCCGGAACATGTCGTTTTTCCAGCAGCTTGTGCCGCTCCCGTGACATGCGCCGCAAGCATGGGACCCTTGCCGAAAACGCGCTTCTTCGCGGCACGGTTTTTCGCTAACCGATGTGATCGAACGACACGCGCCGCCCCCCGGGACCGGCAAGGAACGCCTCCCATGGCCCTCTACGACACGACCCGCCTTGCAGCCGCTTCCCGCGGTGTCTTCCGTCCCGGCCGCGCCCTTGCCCGGCTAATGGCGGCGCTCCAGTCCTGGAAGGACCGGCATGCGACGCAGAAGGCCCTGTCTCGCCTGTCGCCCCATGAACTGGCCGACATCGGCCTCGATCACGCCGACATGGACGTGATCGCCGAGGGCCGCCGCCGCACCCGCTGAGCATCTCTCCGGGACTCAGTCCGCGGGGATCAGCGCGCGCAACTCCATCAACCGCTCGTGAACCCAGACCGTCGCCGGATCAGGCTGCATCACGAAGGCCCCCGCCTGCCGCACGGCATCCCCGCCGGTCAGGTCGGCCAGCCGGTCGCCGTAGCCGTCCGGTCCGAGCGCCGAATATGCGAAGACCTTGAACCCGAAGGCGAATGCCACGATCAGCAGGACGGACCTCAGTCCCGGCCGCGGCAGCGCCCGTTTCGGCCGCATCACGATCAGCCCGTCCTTGCCGACCCTCGGCGCGGCGCCGTGGGCGGTCATGCGATTGTGCCGACGCTCGATCCGGCGCACCCGGGCCTGAAAGGGCTGTAACTGACTTGTGGACATGGAGATGGCCTCCCGATGGCAGAAATCGCGATGGTCTGCCGTAATTCGGGTGAAATGAGGCAATTTCTGGGCAGATACCCCTACCGCACGAGGACCAGCGTCGACCACTCGCCAATGTCCGCGCGCTCGGCCAGATCGTATCCGAAGCCGACATAATGCGCGGTGATCTCCTCGGCCTGGCTGGTGAGTAGCCCCGACAGAATCGCATGTCCGCCCGGCGCCGTCGCGGCGGCCATGGCCCCCGCAAGGTCGATCAGCGGTCCTTTCAGGATATTGGCGATCACCAGGTCGAAGGGCGCGGCTGCGGCCAGCGCCGGCGCGTCGAAGCCTGCGGCCTCGAGCGCCTCGATCCGCCCGGCGAACCCGTTCGCCTCCAGATTGGCCTTCGCGACCTCGACCGCCACCGGGTCGATATCCGAGGCGAGCACCCGCGCGCCGGGCCACAGATGCGCCGCCGCCATGGCCAGCACTGCGGTGCCGCAGCCCAGATCGAGCACCGCCGTCTTCCGGTTGTCGGCCGCGAGGGCGTCGAGCGCCCTGAGGCACCCCAGCGTCGTGCCGTGATGGCCGGTGCCAAAGGCCATCGAGGCCTCGATCAGCAGCGGGACCCGGTCCTCCGGAACCCGGTCGGCATCGTGGCTGCCGTGGACGAAGAAGCGTCCCGCCTCAACCGGCGACAGGTCCCTCCGCACCTTGGCGACCCAGTCGGTCTCTGGCAGCTCCGAAACGGCGAACCTCCGCGCTCCATGTGCCGCCGCGAGAAGCGCCAGCGCCACCTCGTCGGGGGCAGTGTCGAAATAGGCGCCGACCTCCCAGAGTCCCGAACCATCCTCCAGCTCGAACACACCCACGCCCGTCGGCGCAGGCTCCAGATCCTCCAGCGCTTCTCCGAGACCGCGTGCGCCGGTCTCGGCGTCGAGAAGGGTGAGGGCGGTCCAGGTGGTCATGGGGGTCATCCGGCAAGGCTATGCGCGGCCCGCTTACCCAGCCCCGCCCCCCGGGACAAGCGTGCCGCGCCCGGCGTCAGGCTGCGGTGCCGATCGGGCAGGTCACCCCGGTCCCGCCGATCCCGCAATAGCCGCCCGGGTTCTTCGCCAGGTACTGCTGGTGATAATCCTCGGCGAAATAGAAGGGCGGCGCGTCGAGGATCTCCGTCGTGATCCGACCATACCCCGCCGCGTCGAGCCGCGGCTGGAACGCCTCCCGGCTCGCCTCAGCCGCCGCCCTCTGCGCCTCGGTATAGGTGTAGATGCCCGACCGGTACTGCGTTCCCCGGTCGTTGCCCTGCCGCATGCCCTGCGTCGGGTCATGCCCCTCCCAGAACACCCGCAACAGGTCGTCGTAGCTGATCCTCGAGGGATCGTAGACCACGCGCACCACCTCGTTATGGCCTGTGCGGCCCGAGCAGACCTCCTTGTAGGTCGGGTTCGGCGTCGGCCCGGCGGCATAGCCCGCCATCGTCAGCCAGACGCCGTCGAGCTTCCAGAACATTCGTTCGACACCCCAGAAACAGCCCATGCCGAACATCGCCACCTCCATGCCCTCGGGCACATCGGCCGTCAGCGGCCGCCCGGAGACGAAATGCGTTTCGGCGGTGGGAATCGGCGTATCGCGGCCCGGCAGCGCCTCGGCAGCGGTGGGGATCTCGAGGGACTTCGACATGAATCCGAACATCGGCCTGCTCCGTTGATGGCTTTCCTTCCATATAGGGCCGATCTGCGCCGACACGAGATCGCCTGGCGTCGCTCCGCGACATCCCCTGTCGGTTGTCAGGCACCCATCCGCGGACACGGGTCCTGCGGATGGAACAGGCTCTCCGGACGGCCGATGTTTTCCATTCATCCGACCCGGTGCCGGTCTGTCGGGCCGAAGACCTGATCCACCACGCCCCAGCCTTCCCCGACCTTGCGCGTCAGGACCATGGCGACATCGCTCATCATGTCCCCGGCCATCTCCCGGCCGACATTGGTCCGCGACCAGTCGATGGGGCTGCCGTCGGGGTTGACCGGTCTGCCCTGCAGATGGGCCCAGGTGCCATCGGTGTTCAGCGTCGTGACGACGAAGATGACCGGTACGCCGATCTCGCGCTCGCCCGTCGGTGCCGCCGCACCACACCGGCAGGGATTTGCGATTTGGCGCGACTCGGAAGATATCGTATGCTGTCGCAGCGTCAGTGTGGGAGACGACAGATGCTCAGGACCCTGAAACTCGCGGCCATTGCCCTCGCGGGGCTCGGCACGGCGGCCAGTGCCGATCACTACATGCAATCCGCCGATCCGCAGGTGGTGGGCATGATCAACACCATCGTCGGCATGTACCAGCAGGGTTGCCAGATGGGGAACCCGATGGGCTGCGAACTCGCACAGATGGCCATGAGCGAAGGGCATTACCTGCTCAACGCCGGATACGAATGCATGCGGGGGAACCAGGAGGCCTGCTGGTTCTATCAGCAGGGCACGCAGGCGGCCTACAACAACATGATGCAGATGCAGCAGGCCCAGCTCGGCGGAGGCGGCAACCCGCTCGGCGCGACTCACGAGGAGCGGATGACCAACATCCACAACTGGGGCCAGTCGCGCCTCGAGTGGGGCAACCAGCAGAGCGCGATCATGGACCAGCGGCACGAGCAGTTCATGCAGACGCTGCGCAACTGATGGGCCACCGGCCCGCGGCGCTGGTCCTGGCACTTTGCAGTGCCGGGGGATCTGCCGCAGCGGATCATGTCCTGCAGTCGGCGGACCCCACGCTTGTCGAGGCGCTCGCGGTCATTGCCCGCGCATATGACAGCGCCTGCGACGCAGGCTCTACGGCCCATTGCCACATGGTCTACCGCATCGGCATCGAAGGACACATCCTGCTGTCGGCGGGCTACGCGTGCCGGTGGGAGACCGACATGGAGGCCTGCGTTCTCTACGATTCGGGAACGGGTCGGATCGTCGAAGATCTGACCGGGCTGCACCCGGACGCGCTGCCCGTCACCGACACTCCGGGCTGGGTTCCGCCGGAGGTTGTCGACACCGGCTCCCCTCGGCCCTGGGGGCGGGAGGAGGTCGATGCCCTGCTCGTGCGGCTCCTGTCTCCGCCGCTGTCACAGATGACCCTGGCCGAACAGCACGAGCGATTCATCGAGAGGCTCCGCGAGTGAGCCGCATCGATGGGCGACGCGGGCAGGCGCAGCCGGCCGGGCGTCAGGCCACGGCGGAGGCGGTGAACCTGTATTCGACTTCCGAGAACCGACTTCGCGGAAAGACATAGGTAAAGCTCAGCCCCTCGGGCCCCGCCACCACGCCATGCTCCGCATCCGCCGGGACGAAGAGCGCCACTCCCGCGCGGAGGACATGCTCCGCCCCGTCCACTGTCACCGTGCCCTCGCCCGACATGCAGACATAGACCTCAGCCGGCGCATGGCGGTGCGGCAGGAGCGTGGCATGGGGGCCGAACTCGGCAATTCCCACCACCATCTCGCTGGTCGCGGTTCTGTCGGCGTCGAACAGCGTCCTCCAGCGGGCCGTGCCATAGCCCGGCTGCTCTTCCAGCGGCAGGGACGCGGCATCCACGAGCACGGCGCCCGAAGGCGCGTGGGGCGCGTTCGCGGCTTCGGGCACCGGGTCGGGAAAGGTCTCTGCGAAGCTCTCGTCCATGGGGCCTCCCGCGGTGTCGTGCCTGATGCCGCCGTGACCGATTCGCGTGCGGGAGGATCGCGGAGAAACGACATCCTTTCAGCCGGATGTCGCTTCCCGACTTGCCGCGGCGCGGCATTGTCCCGATGCGACACGCCCATGTCGCGGCGGGACAATGCCGATCAGAAGAAGCTCTGCGGATCGATGTCGATCGAAAGCCGCGTGTCACCCCGCGGCTTCACCTGCCCCGCCCAGGCCGCCAGCGCCGGTTGCAAGGCCACGCCCTTGTCCGCCTTCACCAGGAGCCGCACCCTGTGCCGCCCGCGAATCCGCGCGATGGGCGCGGGTGCGGGACCGTAGACCGTGGCTCCCACCTTCCGCAGCGGCGCATCGTTGCGCGCCAGATGCGTGCCGAGGTCGAAGACGTCCTGTACGTCGCTTCCCGACAGCACGATCCCCGCCATCCGTCCGAACGGAGGCACACCCGCCTGCCGCCGCTCCTCGGCCTCGGCGCGCCAGAAGGCCTCCTCCTCGCCGCCGAGAATGGCCCGGATCACCGGATGCTCGGGCTGGAAGGTCTGGAGGAGCGCCTCGCCCGGCGCATCTGCACGCCCGGCCCGCCCCGCCACCTGCCGCATCAGCTGGAACGTCCGCTCCGCCGCGCGCAGGTCCGAACCCTGCAAGCCGAGGTCGGCGTCGATCACCCCCACCAGCGTCAGAAGCGGGAAATTGTGCCCCTTGGCCACGATCTGGGTGCCGATGACGATATCCGCTCCGCCCCCCGCGATCTCCGCCACCTTCTCCTTCAGCTGTCGCGCCGTCCCGTAGAGATCGGACGACAGCAGCGCCACCCGCGCTTCGGGAAAGGCCGCCGCCACCTCCTCGGCCAGCCGCTCCACGCCGGGCCCCACCGGAGCCAGCCGGTCCTCCGCCCCGCAGGAGGGACAGGCGGTGGGAATCGGCTTCGTCTCGCCGCACTGATGGCACATCAGCCGCTTCAGGAACCGGTGCTCCACCATCCGCGCGTCGCAATGGTCGCAGCCGATCTGCGCCCCGCAGGCCCGGCAGAGTGTCACGGGCGCATAGCCGCGCCGGTTCAGGAACAGCATCGCCTGCTCGCCCTTCTCCAGACGCGCCGTCACCGCCCGCTTCAGCGTCGGGGAGATCCAGGTGCCCGCTGGCAGATCCTCGGTCCTCATGTCGATGGCGGCCATCTTCGGCATGACCGCCGTCCCGAACCGTGCGGCAAGGTCGATCCGCGCATATTTGCCGGCCTCGGCATTGGCCCAGCTTTCGAGCGAAGGGGTGGCCGATGCCAGCACGACCTGCGCCGACGCAAGCGAGGCCCGCAGCACCGCCATGTCCCGCGCATTGTAGAGCACTCCGTCCTCCTGCTTGTAGGAGGTGTCGTGCTCCTCATCGACGACGATCAGCCCGAGATCCCGGAAGGGCAGGAACAGAGCCGACCGCGCGCCGACCACCATCTGCGCGCGGCCCTCTCCGACCATGCGCCAGGCCCTCCGGCGCTCGGTCAGGGTAACGCCCGAATGCCATTCCGCCGGAAAGGCCCCGAACCGCGCCCGGACCCGGTCCAGGAACTCCGCCGAAAGTGCGATCTCCGGCAGCAGCACCAGCGCTTGCCTGCCCCGTGCGAGGCATTCCGCTACCGCCTCCAGATAGACTTCCGTCTTGCCCGATCCGGTGACGCCCCTGAGCAGCGTCGTGCCATAGCCCCCCAGCGCCACGCCCCGGCGCAGCGCGGCGGCGCCCGCCGCCTGGTCCCCGGTCAGCACCTTGCCAGGCCTGTCCGGGTCGAGCCGCGGATAGGGCGCATCGCGCGGACTGTCCTCCTCGCGCACGGCCCCTTGCGCCACCAGCCCCTTGATGACCGACGGCCCGACCCCCGCCTGCTCCGCCAGCTCTCCCAGCGTGAAGGCAAGGCCGCCCATTTCGCGAAGCACTGCCAAGACCTTCTCCCGCGCCGCGGTCATCCGGTCGGGCACGTCCTGTCCCAGCCGGTAGACCTTGCGCATCGACGGCGGATCGCCCAGCCCCGGTGCCCGGGTGGCCAGCCGAAGCATCGCCGGCATCGGCGTCAGCGTGTAGGCCGCCGCCCGCTCGAGAAACTCCTGCATGTGCGGCGTCATGGGTGGCGCATCCAGCACCCGCGCCACGGACCTCACCTTCGACGGATCGAAATCCCCGCGACCCTTCCCCCAGATGACGCCCGGCACCCGTCTCGGACCCAGCGGGACCTCGACGAACTGCCCCGTCAGACACCCCCCCTCGGGGGCGCGGTAGTCGAGCACCCGGTCGATGGGCTGGGTGGTCAGCACGCCGACAAGCTCGCCCTCGGCAAAGAACTCGGACACGGGATGGACCTCTGGCCTCGACATGGCGGGATCCGTCCGGGGATAGTCACGGACGCCGCCCGGCGCCACCCCTCGCTGCCCGGCGCCTGCCCCGCAACGACCCTGTCCGCGGCGCGGCGCCTACCGGTTGCGGATATGCGTCAGGACCCAGATCACTCCCGCGAGCAACAGGAAGACCCCCGCGTAGCCCAGCGTGTCGTAACCGAACAGCCGCATGTTCCCCAGGACCCAGGCATTGAGCAGGCACCAGGCCACCAGGACGCCCCCCAGACCGAACGCAGCGAGGTCCGTCCACAACTCCGCGAGCCTGCCCTCCCGCCCTGTCCGTCTGCTCCGTCTCACCCGCGACGCTCCCGAACCGAACTTCGACCGCGCCCCTATCGCCGGATTGTGGCGAAACTCGGGCCGCGCCCCTTCCCCGCCACGCCTTCCCGCCCCCGTCCGCTTGCGATATGCCCGCTTCCGACACCTGGCGAAAGGGAGCCCGCCCGATGAAATTCTTCGTAGACACCGCAGATATCGACGCCATCCGCGAGCTGCATGCCCTTGGCATGGTCGACGGGGTGACGACCAACCCCTCCCTGATCATGAAGTCCGGCCGCGACATCAAGGAGGTGACAAAGGAAATCTGCGATCTCGTCGACGGCCCGGTCTCTGCCGAAACCGTCGCGCTCGACGCCGAGGGCATGATCCGCGAAGGCCTGATCCTCAAGGAAATCGCCGACAACATCGCCATCAAGGTGCCGCTGACCTGGGAAGGGCTCAAGGCGTGCAAGGCGCTCACGGATCAGGGTCACATGGTCAACGTGACCCTCTGCTTCTCCGCCAACCAGGCGCTCCTCGCCGCCAAGGCCGGCGCCACCTTCATCTCCCCGTTCGTCGGGCGGCTCGACGACCTGAACATCGACGGGATGGAGCTGATTTCGGACATCCGCGAGATCTACGACAACTACGGCTTCGAGACCCAGATCCTGGCCGCCTCGATCCGGACCCCGAACCACATGTCCGAAGCCGCCCGGATCGGCGCGGACGTGGCCACCGCGCCGCCGTCGGTGATCCACGCGATGGCAAAGCACGTCCTGACCGACAAGGGCCTCGACGCGTTCCTCAAGGACTGGGCAGCCACCGGCCAGAACATCGTCTGACCCTCTTGGACAGGGAGGAGCGCCGCTCCTCCCCCACGATCCCGCCGGCGGCGGATCTGGGTCAGAAAAAGCCGGCCGGACCAGCCCGGCGAACTGCGGTCGATCCGGGCAAGACAGGCCGCGACACGCCGCACCGGATCGAAGAACCCGAGCGCCTCGGCCATATCGATCAGCGGCCGCATGTTCAGGGTCGTCATCGCTGCGGGTTGCGCAACCTGATCCGGTCGCAGCGTCGAGCGATCCCGGCCTGCAGGGCCGGAGGCGCTCCGTCGAGCCACCCCATCGCGGTCAGCGTGTTCCGCACGCCCGCCCCTCCACGAGAAAGATCCGAACTGCGACGTCCGGAGCATTTCTTCCCCTGCGGCATGCTGTGACGTCAACCGTGCAGGGCAACCCGTTGCGGCTCCGAGAGCCGGTGCTGGCCGGGGCCTGACTGTGACAGCCGGGGCGAGGGAGGCGGATCAGTGGAAGAGACCTTGGGCTTCGTCGACATCTTCTGGTCGATCTTCTGGCTGTTCCTCATGGTCGCCTGGATCTGGGTGGTCATCTCGGTCCTGGCCGACGTCTTCCGCAGCCGCGATATCAGTGGTGTGCCCAAGGCGCTCTGGGTGCTCTTCATCATCCTCATTCCCTGGCTCGGCGTGCTGGCCTACATCATCCTCCGCGGCGATCGCATGCAGGAGAACCAGATGGCCGTGGCCAAGGAGGCCCACGACGCGCAGCGCGAGTATGTCCGTGGCCTCGTCGGAGCCTCGCCTGCGACCGAGCTCGAAAAGCTCGCCGCCCTGAAACAGGCTGGAACCATCACGGAAGACGAGTTCCAGACCCTGAAAAGGCGCGTCCTCGCCGACTGACCTGCGATACTGCCGCCCCGGCGACAGGACGACGACAGGATGCAATGATCCACCCGGCAAGACCGCCGAGGATCAAAGACTCGGGCACGGCCTTACCCCATCGTGACGCGCGGACAGCGGAGGCGGGCGCGAGGCCGCAGAAGATCCATGTCATCGTTCTTTCCCGGTGCGAGAATCTCCTGCTGATGAGGATGAAATCCACCAGCGATCTCGAGCACCTCGCCACGGTCTTCTCCCCGCTCTTCGGTCGAGGGCGGCAGCGACATCCCGGCGACCTGGGCAGAGCATCGCGGCACCTCACGACGGACTTCCCGCAGGGGAAGGTTGACCCGCTCTCCGTTTCCTCTCAGCGTCGGCACAGCTCCGCGCCGCCAGGTGAACCTCCCCGTGAAGAATGCACCCTTCCTCAATCTCGTCCTGGCCGTGATCCTCGTGATCGCGGTCGGATGGCTGCTCGTCGCGGGGCGCCCGATCATCCTGCCGATCGTGACCGCCGTGATCTCGGTCTACGTCATGGTGTCCGCCTCCGACATGCTCGGCCGCATGCCGATCCTCGGCCGCGCGCCGAAGATCCTGCTTCGGGCGCTGGTTCTGCTGGCCTTCACGGTCGCGGTCCTCGCGTTCGCCGTGGTCGTCGCGGGTACCGTGCGGGACATCGCCGCCGCGCTGCCCGTCTACCAGGAGAACATCGAGGCCATGGTCCAGGCGGTGGCGCAGCGCTTCGACCTCGAGAGCCAGATGCTGTGGGACGAGATCCGCGCCGTGACCCTCGAGCGGATCGACATGCAGCAGCTCGTGCTCGCGGCACTCGGCGGGTTCACCTCGGTGGGGATCACGGTGTTCCTCGTCGTGATCTACGCGGGCTTCCTGATCGGCGAACGCGGGGTCTTCCCGGCCAAGATCTCGGCGGCGCTGACCGACGCCGAAACCGCCTCGAAGACCCTGCGCGTGATTACCGACATCAACGGTCAGATCAGCCAGTACCTTTCCGTCAAGACGCTGATCAACCTCATCCTCGGCCTCATCTCCTATGCGATCCTCTGGCTCCTCGGCGTCGATTTCGCCCTGTTCTGGGCGATCACCATCGCCCTGCTGAACTACATCCCCTATGTCGGTTCCTATCTCGGGGTGGCCTTCCCGGTAATCCTGTCCCTGGGACAGTTCGCCTCGCTGCAGACGACGCTGGTTCTCCTCGCGATGCTGGTCGCGGCGCAGGTCTGGGTCGGCAACGTGCTGGAACCGCGCTGGATCGGGCGCCAGCTCAACATGAGCCCCTTCGTCGTCCTCGTGGCCCTCTCGGTCTGGAGCGCGCTCTGGGGCATCCCGGGGGCGATCCTCGCGATCCCGATGACCTCGATCCTCATCATCGTGACGTCGAACTTCGAATCCACGCGCTTCATCGCCGTCCTGCTGTCCGAGCGCGGCGACACCGCCCGACCCGAACCGGCCAAGGAAAACGCGGCCTGAGCGTCGGGTGGAACCACACCGGCGCAACGCGATCCCGCATCACGTCCGTTCCATGCGTCGACCGCTGCACGGACAGGGCCGGTCCCGCCGGGCCACGCCACCGCTCTGGACAGCCGCGACCGCCACGCCCATACCCCGCGCCATGACCGGGACAGACGACCTCGCCGCCCGACTTCGCTCGGGCGACCGCCGCGCCCTGGCGCGCGCGATCACCCTCGTCGAGAGCGGCCGGGCGGACCATCGCGCCGCGGCGCTCGACCTGCTCGCGGCCTTGCCGGACCCCGAGGACTGCCTGAAGATCGGCCTCTCGGGCACGCCCGGCGTCGGCAAGTCGACCTTCATCGAGAGCTTCGGCCTGATGCTGACCGGCCAGGGCCACCGGGTCGCGGTGCTGGCCGTCGATCCCTCCTCGGCCCGCTCGGGCGGGTCGATCCTCGGCGACAAGACCCGGATGGAGCACCTCTCGCGGGACCCCGCCGCCTTCATCCGGCCGTCGCCCTCACAGTCCGAACTGGGCGGAGTCGCCCGGCGCACGCGCGAGGCCGCCCAGCTCTGCGCCGCGGCGGGATATGACGTGGTGCTGATCGAGACCGTGGGCGTGGGCCAGTCCGAAACCCAGGTCGCCCACATGACCGACCTCTTCCTGCTGCTCCTCGCGCCCGCCGGCGGCGACGAGCTTCAGGGCGTCAAGCGCGGCATCATGGAGATCGCCGACATCATCCTCGTGAACAAGGCCGACGGCGACCTGCGCCCGCAGGCGCTGCGCACCTGCGCGGATTACGCGGGCGCCCTCAGGCTCCTGCGCAAGCGCCCCCAGGATCCCGAGGGCTTTCCGAAGGCGATGTGCGTCTCCGCGATCGAGACCACGGGCCTCGAGACCGCCTGGCAGGAGATTCGCACCCTTCACCGGAAGCGGCGGGAGAGCGGCTGGCTCGCCCGGTCGCGCGCCGATCAGGCGGTGCACTGGTTCGAGGAGGAAGTCCGTCAGGCCCTCCTCGCGCGGCTGCGGCGCGAACCCGTGCGCGGCCTCATGGCCGACCTCGCACGCAGGGTGGAACGCGGCGAGGAGACACCTGCCGCAGCCGCGAGGCTCCTCATCGAACGAATGCTCGGCCCGGGTGCACCCGCGGACCCTTGACAGTACCGGGACCATCGCCTAGCCAACGCCTTCATGGAATTCGGGGCGCCCGGTGGCGCCCTTCTCAGTTTGGCGCCATCGCCGCCAGCCCAGATGATGAGGATCAGCCAATGTCGCGCCGCTGTGAACTGACCGGGAAGGGCCCCGTCTCCGGAAACAACGTGAGCCACGCCCACAACAAGACCCGGCGCCGGTACCTGCCCAACCTTCAGGACGTGTCGCTGCAGTCCGAGGTGCTCGGCCGCACCTTCAAGTTCCGCGTCTCCTCGGCCGCCCTGAGGACCGTGGACCACCGCGGTGGCCTTGACGCCTATCTTGCACGCGCCAAGGAAGACGAGCTGTCGCCCGCCGCGCTGAAGGTCAAGAAAGAGATCGCCAAGGCGGCTCAGACCGCCTGAGGCACTCTCACGGGATGATGGCAAAGGCCCGCGCCTGATGGCGGCGGGCCTTTTTGTCGCGCTTCGCGCAGCATCGCCCCGGGCTAGACAGTCGGTCATGCGGTCCGCAGTTCTCTTCGCCCTTGCGCTCCTCCTCGCCCTGACCTCGCAGAGCCTCGCCTCCGCGCGCGGACATGTGATGGTCGCAGGAGAAATGGTGATCTGCTCCGGCGGGCAACTCGTGACGGTGCTGGTGGATGCCACCGGTCAGCCGGTGGAGCCACCCCACATCTGCCCCGACTGCGCGCTCCACGCCCTCGCCGCAGTCTCTGCGCCGGACCCTGTCACGGGCCATGCGCCGTCGCCCCTTCGGCTCAGCCTGCCCGCGACGGCGCGCGACGCCTCCTCCACGGCGCCTCTCTCGCCTTGCGCTCGCGGTCCGCCTTCCGCGGCCTGACCGAGAGCCGAGACGAACCCCAGTTTCCCGAAGGAGAGACGCCATGCGTCCCACGTTTCCCGCAGCGGCCCTCGCCGCGCTCATCGCTCTGCCTGCCGCCGCCGAGCCGGTCATCGAGATCCGCGACGCCTATGCACGGGCCTCCAACACCATGGCCGGAGCGGCCTTCATGGTGATCGAGAACACCGGCACCTCCCCGGACCGCCTCGTCGCCGCCGCCTCCGACAGTGCCGCCCGGGTGGAACTGCACACCCATGTCATGGACGGCGACGTCATGCGCATGATCCATGTCGAGGAAGGATTCGAGATCCCCGCCGGCGACTCGGTCCTTCTCGAGCGCGGCGGCAAGCACGTCATGTTCATGGGCCTGTCGGCTCCCTTCGAGGACGGCGCGGGCCTCGAGGTCACCCTGACCTTCGAGACCGCCGGCGAGATCGTCGTCGAGGTGCCCGTCGACCAGGAGCGGATGCCCGCAGAGATGGGCCACGATACGATGGATCACGGCACCATGGACCACGGCCACGCGGACCACGGCGGCAGCTAGACCTCCCGCTCCGCGTCGAGCCAGGCGCGCATCTCCTCGAGCAGCGGCAGCACCTCGGCCACCCGCTCCGGCGGAAAGGCCGAGGTGAACCCGCCCAGAAGCGGCCCCATCCGCCCGACGACCCGCTCTCGCAGGTCCCGTCCCTCGGGCGCGATCCAGACCCGCTTCGACCTGCGGTCCTTCTCGTTCGGACCAAGCCGCACCAGCCCCGCCCGTTCGAGACCCGCGAGCGTGTGGCTCATCGAGGTCTTGGGCACCTGGAAAGCCCGCGCGATCTCCAGCGGCGTTCGTCCGTCGCCGACCCGCACGAGATGGTTCAGCACCGCGAAATGCGGCAGGATCAGCCCCTCCGGCAACACCGTCTCCAGCTTGGCGCGGCTGAGCTGGCTCAGGATGCCGATCTCGTTGAACAGCCGGAAGTAGAGTGCCGGGTCGGGCTCTCTCCCGCTGTCTGGCCTCGCATCGGTCATGCCATGATCTTCGCCTCCAGCGGCCAACGGGGAGTCGGTCCGATCTCGGGACCATAGCCCAGCCGGCCGAGCATCTGAACCGTTCCGCCGTCCGGCGCGAGACGGTCATGGAGACCGGCAAAGACATCGGCCATCTCGGGATATTCCTGCAGGCCCTGGCTCAGCGGATGAAAGCCGATGCCCTCCTCTACCGCCGCGAGGTTGATCCGCAGCCAGTCCCGCCCTGTGGCGATCTGGGTTTCGCGGCTGTTGTCGGGCGTGACCTGCCAGATATGCGCCATGGCCGTCGCGATGGGCCCGAGCACGGCGGTCTTGCCCTGGGCGAATGCGGCGCTTTCGGGATTGCCCGCCGCCTCGCGGGTGAAGAGGCCGAAGAGGCGCATCGTCTCGAACGCCGGCCCGTGGAACTCGAGCCCGTCGGGATTGGCCTCCACCTCGCGCCGTCCGATGCGGAAGACCTCGACGCTCTCGGCATAGGTCCGAGGCGTGTCGATCTCGATTTCCATCGCCCGCACGGTGATCTCGCGCAGCGCTGCCACCGTCTCGGGATCGTCGGTCACCCCCACCTCCGTTTGCCGCGCCGCGGCGGCGATGCGGGCCAGCGCCTCCGTCGGCACGCGCCGCGCCATGTCATAGGGCTCCTTGTTGCTGCGCCGGATTGCGGCCTGGGCAAAGAGCGGATCGCGCGCCTCGGTCGTGGGACGAAAGCGGCAGATCGCGACGGGCCGGCCGTCGAGCCCGCCCGGATCGGCCCCTTCGGGAAACAGCTCCGCCTCGACCGCCAGCCCGTCCTCCAGCGCGGCCATCCGCATCAGCTCGAGGAAGCATCCGAGCGAGATGGTGATCTGGCGGTTGAACGGGTCCGTCTCTGGCAGCAGCCGGTCGAGGTCCGGATAGAGTACGACCTCGTCCGGCCGTGACAGGTCCACCTTCCAGGGCTGCAGGTTGTGCGAGTTTGGCGCGAGGATCGCCCAGCTCAGCGCCCGCATCCTGGGATCGGGATAACTGCCGGCAAGGTCCCAGGGGGCCACGGCATCGGTGAGGGGGCGGGTGACTTCCCAGGCCACCCCGCCGGTGGCGGCTAGGATCGTGCCGCCTCCGATGAGGGCAAGGGTCCGGCGACGGGACAAGGACATGGCGCGACTCCTTTTGGTGCGACTTCGTACTAGTTAGTACGATACCGAACCAATTGCAACATGCCGCATTGCACGCCCCCGAAATCAGGGTATTGGTCAAGCCACATGACCAATCGGGCCAGGGGAGTCCGGCCATGCCGCCAGTGATCACCGAAATCGAGGACCTGCGCCGCC
This sequence comes from Histidinibacterium lentulum, assembly GCF_003789055.1. Lineage (GTDB taxonomy): Bacteria > Pseudomonadota > Alphaproteobacteria > Rhodobacterales > Rhodobacteraceae > Oceanicola > Oceanicola lentulus. The sequence continues at coordinate 101,110 of NZ_ML119085.1, forward strand.
TGCACAAACGGCGCACGCCGAAGATGTTCTACGATTACTGCGACTCCGGCAGCTGGACCGAACAGACCTACCGCGAGAATTCTTCCGACTTCGACCTCCTGCGCCTGCGGCAGCGCGTGGCGGTGGACATGACGGACCGCACCACCGCCATGCCCATGATCGGCTCGCAGACGACGATGCCCGTGGCCCTCGCGCCCGTGGGCATCTGCGGCATGCAGCGCGCCGACGGGGAGATTAAGGCGGCGAAGGCGGCCGAACGTTTCGGCGTGCCCTTCACCCTCTCGACCATGTCGATCTGCTCCATCGAGGACGTGGCGAAATTCACCACCGCGCCCTTCTGGTTCCAGCTCTACGTCATGAAGGACTGGGCCTTCGTCGAAAACCTGATCGGCCGCGCCAAGGCCGCCGGATGCTCCGCCCTCGTCATCACGCTCGACCTTCAGATCCTCGGCCAGAGGCACAAGGACCTCAAGAACGGCCTGTCCACCCGGATCAAGCCGACACCCCGGAACATCCTCGACCTCATGACCAAGTGGGAATGGGGCCTGGAGATGATCGGCACCCACCGCCGCACCTTCCGCAACATCGTGGGCCATGCCCAGGGCGTGACCGATGTCAGCTCGCTGATGTCCTGGACAGCCGAGCAGTTCGACCCGGCACTCGACTGGGAGAAGGTCAAGCGGATCATGGACATGTGGGGCGGCCCGGTGATCCTGAAGGGCATCCTCGACCCCGAGGACGCGCGCCGCGCCGCCGACCTCGGCGCCGACGCCATCGTGGTGTCGAACCATGGCGGCCGGCAGCTCGACGGGGCGCTCTCGTCGATCCGGATGCTCCCGCAGATCGTCCGCGCCGTCGGCGACCAGGTGGAGATCCACCTGGACAGCGGCATCCGCTCCGGCCAGGACGTGCTCAAGGCCATCGCCATGGGCGCGAAGGCCACCTGGATCGGCCGCGCCTATATCCACGGCCTCGGCGCCATGGGCCAGCAGGGCGTGACCCGCGCGCTCGAGGTGATCCACAAGGAGCTCGACGTCTCCATGGCCCTCTGCGGCCATAGGAATCTTGCCGAAGTGGGCCGCGACATCCTCTACATCCCGCGCGACTTCGAGGGCGATTTCTCCAACTGAGGGTCGCCGGTCTGCCATCGCGCGCACCGGCCCTTCAACAGCCGCCTCCGGCCTGCGATACTTCCGGACCGGAGGTGTTCATGTCCCAATCCCCCCGTCCCGGCCGCTCGGCCGTCACTGAATCCGCCCTCTTCGACATGCGCTGGCAGCGCGGTCAGCGCGACCTGACGGACGCGCTCCGACGTCTCTACCCAGAGGCCATGGCCGCAGGGTTCATGGACCGTCTCCGCGCCCTCCTAGAGACCCGCCGCGCCGAGCGCCCGGCGGACCTGCGCCGCCTGGACCTTCAGCGCGACCTCGATCCCGACTGGTTCCTTTCGGAGAAGATGGTCGGCTACGTCTTCTACGTCGACCGCTTCGCCGGTCGGCTGAAGGACGTGGCGAAACACATCCCCTACCTCACCGACCTCGGCGTCACCTATGCCCACATGATGCCCCTGCTGAAGCCCCGGCCCGGCGAGAACGATGGCGGCTACGCGGTGATGGACTACCGCGAGATCGACCCCCGCCTCGGCACCATGGCCGACTTCCGCAAGCTCGCGGCGAGATTCCGCGCCGCCGGCATCAGCCCCTGCATCGACCTCGTGCTGAACCACACCGCCAAGGAGCATCCCTGGGCCGAGGCCGCCCGCTCAGGCGACCCCCATTACCGCAGGTACTACCGCATCTTCCCCAGCCCCGAGGAACCGCAAGCCTTCGAACGCACCCTCCTCGAGGTCTTCCCCGACCAGGCTCCCGGCAATTTCACCCATTACGAGGGGCTGGGCTGGGTCTGGACCACCTTCAACGAATACCAGTGGGACCTGAACTGGGAAAACCCCGAGGTCTTCCTCGCCATCCTCGACACGATCCTGCACCTCGCCAACCAGGGCGTGGAGGTCTTCCGCCTCGATGCCGTGGCCTTCATGTGGAAACGCATGGGCACGAACTGCCAGAACCTGCCCGAGGTGCACGACATCCTGCAGGCGCTGGTTCAGGCCACCCGCATCGTGGCGCCCGCCGTGATCCACAAGGCCGAGGCCATCGTGGCGCCCCGCGATCTCGTCCCCTATCTCGGCGCGGGACGACATGCCGGGCGCGAGGCGCATCTCGCCTATCACAACTCGCTCATGGTGCAGTACTGGTCCGCGCTCGCCTCCCGCGACACGCGGCTGATGACCCACGTCCTCTCCCGCCACTTCCCCCGCACCATCCGCCGCGCGCAATTCGCCACCTATCTCCGCTGCCACGATGACATCGGCTGGGCCGTGACCGAGGAGGATGCCGAGGCCGTGGGCGGCATGACCGGTCCGGGCCACCGCGGATTTCTCGCCGATTTCTACGCCGGGCGCTTTCCAGGCTCCTTCGCCCGCGGCGCGGATTTCCAGGTGAACGAGGAGACCGGCGACAAGCGCACCAACGGCACACTTGCCTCCCTCGCCGGGCTCGAGGACGCGCTGGAGCGCGACGACTGGGAGGCGGGCAACCTCGCCATCGAGCGCATCCTGATGGGTCATGCCCTGATCGCCAGCTTCGGGGGGATGCCGCTCATCTACATGGGCGACGAACTGGGCCTGACGAACGACACCCGCTTCCTGGACGATCCCGAGAAGGCCCAGGACGGCCGCTGGATGCAGCGCCCCGCGATGGACTGGGCCGCCATCCGCGCCCTCGGTGACGGCAGCCCCGCCAGCCGCATTCACAAGGGCGTTCTGGCGATCCTCGCCGCCCGCAAGGCGACACCCGAACTGGCGGGCGACGTGCCCACCGAGGTGATCGACACCGGCGCGCGCGGCCTCTTCGCCTTCCACCGCCACGCCGACACCGGGCGGCTCACGGCAGTGTTCAACTTCACCGAAACGCCGCTCTCCGTCCCCGGCCATCTCCTCGATCTCGCTCCGGGCCAGCCGCTTGCCGACCGCCTGACCGGCGCACCGGTCCCGTGGGAGCATGACGACACGATCCGCCTCGCCCCCTATGGCCGCCTCTGGCTCGGCTCGGCCCTCTGAAACCCCGCATGCGGGACCTTTTCAAAGGATGGGAATCCCGCTAAGGGCCAGCCTTCACCGGGCGGCGCCACAGCCTCCCATTCGAAAAGCGGGCCCCGGGGACGGACCGGGGTGCGGGAACTAGAAGGAACATCCCATGGCTGGTGAAACCCCCGATCTCGTCGCGTCCACGCGCGCGCGGACAGGCAAGGGCGGCGCACGCGACGCCCGTCGTCGCGGCATGGTGCCCGCGGTCGTCTACGGCGGCGAGAAGGAGCCGCTCGCGATCGAGCTCGAATTCAACATGCTGCTCAAGCGCCTGCGCGCCGGCCGCTTTCTGTCGACGCTCTTCAACCTCAAGGTCGAGGGCGAGGACGACGTGCGTGTCATCTGCCGCAATGTGCAGCGTGACGTGGTCAAGGACCTGCCGGTCCATGCCGACTTCATGCGCCTGCGCCGCACCTCCAAAGTCGCGCTGTTCATCCCCGTCGACTTCCAGAACCACTCCGCCGCTCCCGGCATCAAACGCGGCGGCGTGCTCACCGTGGTCCGCCCCGAGGTCGAACTGATCGTGACCGCGGGCGACATCCCGGAAAGCATCACCGTGGACCTGACCGGCCTGCAGATCGGCGACACCATCACGATCTCCAGCGTGACCCTGCCCGAGGGCGCGAAGCCCACGATCGACCGCGACTTCGTGATCGCCAACATCAGCGCACCCTCCGGCCTACGCTCCTCCGGCGGCGATACCGAGGAAGAGGAAGAGACCGTCGAAGACTGACGCTTGATCGCTTGAGCAGGTTTGCGAGAGGGGGCCGCTGGCCCCCTTTTTCGTGTGCGCGGACGGCTTGCAGTGCCGACCGCCGACGCGCCGGTCCCATGACAATACTTCCCCGGGCTTGACGCCAGTTGCGGCGCGCCGCGAATTCTGACAATAATTGTCAGACTTTGCGGCTGGCCCATCGGCGCGCAAGGTTCATGTCAGAACTGGAGACACAGCATGCTGAAATACCTGTTGCCCGCCACGCTGGCGGCTGCACTCGCCGGGCCGCTTGCCGCCGACGAGATCGATCACTACGCCGCCGAACCCTCGGAAACGTTCGCCGAGGCGGTGGCCAACTTCAACGACTACAATGCCCGGGTCTCCGCGATCCTCGAGAAGGACGATCTCACCGTCGCGGACATGGAGGAGATCCACCAGTATACCTACACCCTCGAGATCGCGCTGGCGAAGATCAACGAGACGTTGACCGAGCTGCCCGCGACCCTCGAAGAGGTGCATCTGGCCTCGGAAGACGGCGATCCGGCCGTATTGCGCGATCTCGCCGACACCTACCTGCAGACGGCGATGGAGCTGCGGTAAGGCCAGCCGAGGCGGCGGCGCGCCGCCGCCTCGCACTCCTGCAGGGCTGGCCCTCGCGGCGCTCTTCAATCGCCTGCCGTAACGGGCTAGAAGGCGCCCATGATCCTCTTCACCGGCCTCGGCAATCCCGGCGCGAAATACGCGCGCAACCGGCACAATATCGGCTTCATGGCCGTGGACCGGATCGCCGAGGATCACGGCTTTCCCCCCTTCCGGGCAAAATTCCAGGGTCTCGTGACCGAGGGCCGGCTCGGCGACAGTCGCGTCGTCCTGCTGAAACCCCAGACCTTCATGAACCTCTCCGGCCAGTCCGTCGGCGAGGCCCTGCGCTTCTACAAGATCGACCCCGCCGAGCTCACCGTCTTCCACGACGAGCTCGACCTCGCCCCCGGCAAGGTCCGGCTGAAGACCGGCGGCGGCCATGCGGGCCACAACGGGCTGCGTTCGATCCACCAGCACGTCGGGCCGGACTACGACCGCGTCCGCCTCGGCATCGGCCATCCGGGCCGGAAGGAGGCGGTCTCGGGCTACGTCCTCCATGATTTCCCGAAAGCCGAGGAGGAGTGGCTCGACGACGTACTCCGCGGCATAGGCGACGGGGCGCCCGCGCTGGCCCGCGGCGACGGCCCGGAATTCCTCAACGCCATCGCGCGCCGCAGGCCCCCGCCGCCGAAACCGAAGCCCGCGGACCGGGCGGCACCTGAGGCGCCGTCCCCAGACCCGAAAGCCGGACCGCCGGCCGAAGACCCTCCGCAGGATACGCGCAGCGCCCTGCGCCGTCTTGCCGACAAGTTCCGGTGACGACAGCCCTCTACCGCGCCCTGCGATACCAGGCCGCCTCCTGCGCGGACCTCGGCTCTCCCTTCATGGCCCGCCTCCTGCGCCTTCTGGCGGATCGGCTGTCCCCCGGAACGCCGCTCACGGACCGGCTCTTCGCCTGGGATGGAGACCTTGGCCCCGCAGGCGATTCCGTCCCGCTGCGCCTTGCCGGGGCACTCCACGCGCTGAAACTCGGAGGCGATCCGGCCCTCGCCGCGGTTTACCCGCCTCATGACGTGCCCGACGCACGGCTCTGGCAGGCCGTCGCCCAGGTGCTCCACACCCGGGAACCGGAGATCGGGCGTATCCTCGACAGCCCGCCCCAGACCAACGAGGTCCGCCGCTCCGCGGCGATCCTCTCCGCCCTCGCCTGGCTTGGCGCCCGCTGGCCCGGTCCCGCCACCCTGAGCGAACTCGGCGCGAGCGCGGGCCTGAACCTCATGGCCGACAGGTTCGCCTTGCTGACGCCCGATGGCCGGCTCGGCGCCGCCGATCCTGCCCTCACACTGACCCCCGACTGGCGCTCCCCTCCGCCACGCGGCGCGGTTCCGTCGATCGCCGGCCGGCGCGGCTGCGACCTGCTGCCCCTCGACCCGTCTCGGGACCGCCTGCGCATCCTCTCCTATATCTGGCCCGACCAGCCCGAGCGGCTGCGCCTGACCTCCGCCGCGCTTTCCGTGGCCGAACCCGTTGTGGACAAGGCCGACGCCGCGGCGTGGATCGAGGACCGGCTCGCCGGACACCACGTAGGGCTGCACATGGTCTGCAACACCATCGCCTGGCAGTACTTCCCGACCTCGACCCGGGAGCGCGCCCGCGCCGCAATCGAGGCAGCCGGCGCCCGCGCGACGCCCGAGACGCCGCTCGCCTGGCTTGCAATGGAGAACGACGGTGCCACCCCGGGAGCGGCCCTGACGCTCAGGCTCTGGCCCGGCGGGGAACTCCACGACCTCGGCCGCATCGACTTTCACGGAAGATGGATCGACTGGCGCGCCGCGCCGCTTTGACGCGCGCCGCCTCTCCGCTACCCTCGATACGCGAAGGAGAGCCACAATGACCCCCGACCCGTCCCTGAACGTGCACGGCGAAACCCTGCTGCCCTGCTCGCTCGATCCCGTCACCGGATTCTTCCGCAACGGTGCCTGCGATACCTGCGCCGCCGACCGCGGCAGCCACACCGTCTGTGCGGTGATGACGGACGAGTTCCTCGCCTTCTCGAAATATGTGGGAAACGATCTTTCGACCCCGAGACCCGAGTACAATTTCCCCGGCCTCAAGGCCGGCGATCACTGGTGCCTCTGCGCCGGGCGCTTCCTTCAGGCCCACGAGGATGGTGTGGCGCCCCAGGTGAACCTCGCCGCCACCCACCGCGCCGCGCTGGAGATCGTGCCGCTGGAGATTCTCGAGCTCTACGCGACGCGGGCGCTCGGCTAGAGATCCCAGCCCAGCGCCTTCGCGACGGTGAAGATGTCCTTGTCGCCCCGCCCGCACATGTTCATCACCAGGAGATGATCCCGCGGCAGTTTCGGCGCGATCTTCATGACATGGGCAAGGGCATGGCTCGGCTCCAGCGCCGGGATGATGCCTTCCGTCTCGCAGCAGAGCTGGAACGCCTCAAGCGCCTCGGCATCGGTGATCGCCACGTACTGCGCCCGCCCGATGTCATGGAGCCATGCATGTTCCGGCCCGATTCCCGGGTAATCCAGCCCTGCCGAGATCGAGAACCCCTCGAGAATCTGACCGTCCTCGTCCTGCAGGAGATACGTCCGGTTGCCATGCAGCACCCCGGGCCGTCCGCCGGTCAGCGAGGCGCAATGCTCCATCTTCTCGTTGACGCCCTTGCCGCCGGCCTCGACGCCGATGATCCGGACCTCCTTGTCGTCGAGGAAGGGATAGAACAGGCCCATCGCGTTCGATCCGCCACCGATCGCCGCGATCAGCGTGTCGGGCAGCCGCCCCTCGGCGGCCATCATCTGTTCACGCGTCTCCTTGCCGATGATCGACTGGAAATCGCGCACCATGGCCGGATAGGGATGCGGCCCCGCCACCGTGCCGATGCAGTAGAACGTGTCCCGTACGTTCGTCACCCAGTCGCGCAGCGCGTCGTTCATCGCGTCCTTCAGCGTGCCGCGCCCGCTCGTGACGGGCACGACCTCCGCCCCCAGCAGCTTCATCCGGAACACGTTGGGTGCTTGCCGCTCCACGTCATGGGCGCCCATGTAGACCACGCATTTCAGCCCGAACTTCGCGCAGACCGTCGCCGTCGCCACGCCATGCTGGCCCGCGCCAGTCTCGGCGATGATGCGGCTCTTTCCCATGCGCCGGGCCAGGATGATCTGCCCCAGCACGTTGTTGATCTTGTGGGCGCCGGTGTGGTTCAGCTCGTCGCGCTTCATGTAGACCTTGGCGCCGCCCAACCGCTCCGTCAGCCGCTCCGCGAAATAGAGCGGCGAGGGACGGCCCACGTAATGGGTCCACAGGTCGTGCATCTCGTCCCAGAAGCTCTGGTCCGTCTTCGCCCGCTCGTATTCCGTCTGCAGATCGAGGATCAGCGGCATCAGCGTCTCGGACACGAACCGCCCGCCGAACTGGCCGAATCGGCCGGTCTCGTCCGGTCCCGTCATGAAGCTGTTGACCAGGTCCTCGGCCATGCTGCGCCCTCCGCGGCTCATTGGTGCAGGACGTGATAAACCGGACCGCCCGCGATGGAAATGGGAAGCCTTGCTGCCCGCGGCCTTTGACAGGGCGCGCCGGGTGCGACCAAATCGTCCCAGATCAAGAGGGTCCATGCTGCTGCGCTGTCTCATTCCCGGTCTCGTCGCAAGCGCGCCGGCGCTTGCCTGCCAGTCCGTGGCGGAAGTCGACTTGCCCCTCCTCGCCAATGTCGAGGGCACGGACCCCGTGCCCCACTGCCGGGTGCAGGTCCTCATGGCCTCCGGGCAGGCTCTCGACCTGCACCTCCCCGTCGACTGGTCGGGCCGGCTCTTCCACCTCTTCGACCCCTCCCCCCTGACCCGCGACGACCTGCTGACCGGGGGCGCCGCCGTGCTCGAGGCGCCCTTCGAGGCAGAGACCCTGCCCCGCGCCGACGATCTCGCGCTGGCAGCCTACGGTCGCCTCCCCGATCATGTCTACGCCGCCGGGACGGGCGCCGGGGCGCTGGCCGCCCTCGCCGCCGCCGTCTCGGTCCCCGGCGATTACGATGGCCTTTACCTCGTTTCTCCAGCCTTGGGCGGGGCCCGGCGCTTCCTGCAGGAGGCGCACGGTATCCAGACTCTCGCCCCCCTGCGCGGCCCGCTGCACGAGGCTTTCTCCGAGGCCGACCTGACCCTCGTCGCCGATGCGGTTCTGGCGGCCTGCGACGCCCTTGACGGCCTCGCGGACGGCATCGTCTTCGACATCGAAGGCTGCCGGGCAAACTTCGACCCGTTCCGCCTCGCCTGCGCCGAAACCTCCCTGTCCTGCCTTTTTCCCGAACGCCTCGAAGCCCTGGTGATCCTGCAGGACGGTCCCCGGACCGATCTCTACGATCCGCTCTACGCTCCGTGGCCCTGGCCTCCCTCGCTGGGAGACGGAGACTGGCGAACAGCACGCCTGGGCACCCCGGAGAGCCCGCCCGCCGGTGCCCTCACCGCCGCCGCGGAACTGGCGGCGGCCCTCGGTCTCGGCACCGACGATCCTCTCGCCTTCCTTGCGGCCCTCGACATCCCCGATGCCGCCGCCCGTCTGCCCGACAGCGCCCCGGATGCCGAAGCGGTCGTCGCCTTCGGGGCGGAGGGCGGGCGCATCCTCGTCCTGCACCCGGCAGACGACCTCGAGCACTCCCTGTTCCGCAGCGCCTTGTGGATCGACCGCCTGCACGAGGAGGACCCCGCGACGGACGAGATCCTGCGCCTCTACGCGGTCCCCGAAGGCCCGGTGCCGGATCTCCTGCCGCGGCTGGTCGACTGGGTGGAACAGGACGCGCCCCCCGGCGCCATCCCGCAGGACTTCGCGCCCGGTGCGCGGCCGCTCTGTCCCTGGCCGCTCTTCGCGGTGCATCTTGGCGGCGATCCCGCCGCCGCGGCCAGCTTCACCTGCGCAGGCTCGGGATAGCCCGCCCGCCCTGCGCCGCCCTCACGAACCCGGCGATCCGAGCGTGGTCCTTGATCCCAGGCGCGCTCTCGACGCCCGAGGACACGTCCACCTGTCGCGCGCCCGTCAACGCCACTGCTTCCGCCACATTCTCCGGCGTGAGCCCCCCCGCCAGCATCCACGGCACGGGCCAGCGCCGGTTCGAAATCAGCCGCCAGTCGAAGGCCACGCCGTTGCCGCCGGGCAGCGGCCCCCCCTCGACAGGCTTCGCATCGACCAGAAGCTGGTCCGCCACCCCGGCATACAGATCGAGCTTCGGCAAGTCCTCCGCCGACCCGATCCCCACCGCCTTCATCACCGGCAGACCCGTGCGCCGCCGCACCTCCGACACCCGCTCGGGGCTTTCGGAGCCGTGCAGCTGCAGCATGTCGAGGGGCACCTTGGCGAGGATCGCGTCCAGCGCCGCGTCGTCGGCATCCACCACCAGTGCGACCTTAGCCACGCCGGGCGGTGCCGCCAGAGCAGCCGCCCTGGCCTCGGCGAGCCCCACGTTGCGCGGCGATTTCCCGAAGAAGACAAGGCCCACATAGGCCGCCCCGGCCGCCGCCGCGGCCTCCACGCCGGCCTCGTCGCGCAGCCCGCAGATCTTGACCCGGATGCTCAGCCCGTCTTGTCGAGCAGCGCGAGGACCTCGTCCTTGCCCTCGTGCTTCTCGTCCTTCAGACGCGCGACCTCCCGCTCGAGTTCGACGATCCGGCGCCGCCGGCGGCTGGCCTCCGACCGCTGCTTAGCCTCGCGCAGCCATTCCCAGATCAGCCCGATGACAAGGCCGAGGGCCACCCCGATCAGCAGCGCGACGAACAGCGGCACCTGCACCACCGGCGCGAGCCAGCCCAGTCCGGCCGGCAAGGCGGAGGCGATCGCCTCGGGCAGCATTTTCAGCTCCACCAGACCGCGGTTGGCGAAACTGACGGTCACGAGGCACAGGGCCACGAGCCCCCAGAAGGCGTACTTGATGTAGGTCATGGGTCTTTCTACTTGCCGTTCAGCCGGTCCCGCAAGAGCTTGCCGGTCTTGAAGAAGGGCACATGCTTCTCCTCGACCTCGACACTCTCCCCCGTGCGCGGGTTGCGCCCGATACGGCCATCCCGCTTCTTCACCGAGAACGCCCCGAAGCCCCGCAATTCGACCCGGTTGCCCCGTGACATCGCGTTGGTGATCTCCTCGAAGATCGTGTTCACGATCCGCTCCACATCGCGCTGGTAGAGGTGCGGATTATCGTCGGCGATCTTCTGGATCAGTTCGGATCGGATCATCCGTCCCCCCGTAACAACCTTGACCTCTCACGACGCTGGTCCGCGCAGTGGCCCGCGAGACTATAGGCGCAAGCGGCGTCAGGAGAAAATACGCCCCATGCTCCGACCGGAGGCTTTTTCGGCCTGTGGTGCCCGATAACGCCCCCACCATGGCCGCATCCCTTACCTGCTGCGCGGTTCTCGGCCCCCAGGCCGTCGGCGGCAGGCACCGATTCGCGACAGGCAAGGGGGCATCCTGCGCGGCATGGCGCTCATCGGTTGGCCGGATCCCGCCGCGGCCCGACTCCTGTCCCGCTCGGCGGGGTGACATTACGGCACCTTCGATCTACGTTCTTCGGGTCCTTGGCCGACGAGGGCGTGACGGGGTCCGGCTGTGTCCCTTAAATTCACCTGCTGATCACAGGAATACAGGGACTGCTCATGACCCGTGCGACAGACATCGAGCGCCAGCTCGCGGACCTCACGAATGCCGAAAGGACGTCCCGCGGGCTCGCGCCCCTGCAACTGGAAATGTCCCTGAACCTCGGGGCCGAGCGTCATTCGAAGTGGATGATCGAGTCGGGGACGATCTCCCACACGGGGGCCGGCGGCACGGGGCATCTCGCCCGGATGCAAGGCGCCGGGTTCAGCGTCACCGACGGGTTCAAGACCGGCGAGAACATCGGCGCCGTGGCAATCGGCGGGGCGCCCGGCTATTCCGACGAGGTCCGGGCGATCCACGCCGGACTGATGAAGAGCCCGGACCATCGCGGCAACATCCTGCGCCCGGAATACGAATACATCGGCATCGGTCTCGAGATCGGCACGATCTCCGGTCATCTCGCCATGGTCGCCACCCAGAAGTTCGGATCGACCACGGGTCCGGTCCGGCTCGATGACGGCAGCCCGGGTCCCGCCCCGGCACCCCCGCCCGTCCAGGTGGTCTTCGAGGGAACCGCCGCGGCCGATATCCTGACCGGCAACGGCGGCGACAACGTGCTCAAGGGGTACGGCGGCAACGACGTGCTCAAGGGCGGTGGCGGCAATGACATGATGTTCGGGGGCGGCGGCAACGACGTCGCCCTCGGTGGCATGGGCGACGACAACATCCAGGGCGGCGCCGGCGATGACAGGCTCCTCGGCAACGCCGGAAAGGACGTGATCAAGGGCCAGGCGGGCAACGACCTGCTGAACGGCGGCGGCGACGACGACGCGCTTTTTGGCGGCGGCGGAAGGGACATCCTGATCGGCGGCGGCGGCAACGACCGGCTTCTGGGCGGCGGCCACAACGACATCCTCCACGGCGGGCCCGGGGACGACTTCCTCAACGGCGGCCCCGGCTCCGACGAGCTCTTCGGTGGCGGCGGAAAGGACGTGCTGGTCGGCGGTGGCGGGCAGGACAGGCTGGATGGCGGCGGCGGCGACGACTTGCTGCTTGGCGGATCCGGCGCGGATACCTTCGTGTTCCGCAAGCTCTACGGCCACGACGTGATCCTCGGGTTCGAAGGGGCAGACCGGATCGAGCTGGACCGCCAGCTCTGGGGCGGCGCGCAACTGTCGCGCACCGACGTCGCGCGCCAGTTCGGCGAGGAGACCAACGCGGGCATCGTGCTGCGTTTTGGCGCGGACAGCCTGACGATCACGGGCATCGACGACCTGTCCGACCTCGCGGACAGCCTCGTCTTCATCTGACCGGCCAATCGGGGCGTCTGCCCGCCCGCTCAAACGAAAGGCCCCGCGGTCGCTACCGCGGGGCCTCTCCTTCGTCATGTGACGCAGCGTTCGCCGGGTCTCAGTCGTCGTTGCCCTTGAGGGCCGCGCCCAGGATATCGCCCAGCGAGGCGCCGCTGTCGGACGAGCCGAACTGCTCCACCGCCTCACGCTCCTCCGCGATCTCGCGCGCCTTGATCGACAGGCCCAGACGACGCGTCTTCGAATCGATGTTCGTGACGCGCACGTCCACCTTGTCGCCGACCTGGAACCGCTCCGGACGCTGCTCGGCCCGGTCGCGCGACAGGTCGGAGCGGCGGATGAAGGACTTCATGCCCTCGTATTCCACCTCGATACCGCCGTCCTCGATCTTGGTCACCTCGACGGTGATGATCGAGCCGCGCTTCACGCCGCCGATGGCATCGGCGAAGGGATCGTTGTCCAGCGCCTTGATCGAGAGCGAGATCCGCTCCTTCTCGGTGTCGACTTCCAGCACCTTCGCCCGCACGACGTCGCCCTTGCGGAAATCGCCGATCACATCCTCGCCCCGACCTTCCCAGGTCAGGTCGCTGAGGTGCACCATGCCGTCGATATCCCCGGGAAGGCCCACGAAGAGGCCGAACTCGGTGATGTTCTTGACCTCGCCCTCGACCTCGGTCCCCTCGGGATGGGTCTCGGCAAAGACCTCCCACGGGTTGCGCATGGTCTGCTTGAGGCCCAGCGACACGCGGCGCTTGGCTTCGTCGATCTCCAGCACCATGACCTCGACCTCCTGGGAGGTGGAGACGATCTTGCCGGGATGGACGTTCTTCTTGGTCCAGGACATTTCCGAGACGTGGACAAGCCCCTCGACCCCCGGCTCCAGCTCCACGAAGGCGCCGTAATCGGTGATGTTGGTGACCCGGCCCTGGTGCACGCTGTCGAGCGCGTACTTGACCGCGACGGAATCCCAGGGATCGTCCTGCAGCTGCTTCATGCCGAGGCTGATCCGGTGGGTCTCCTTGTTGATCTTGATGACCTGGACCTTCACGGTCTCGCCGATCGACAGGATCTCCGACGGATGGTTCACGCGGCGCCACGCCATGTCGGTGACGTGCAAGAGGCCGTCAACACCGCCGAGATCGACGAAGGCGCCGTACTCGGTGATGTTCTTGACCACGCCGTCGACCGCCTGGCCTTCCATGAGGTTCGAGATGACCTCGGCGCGCTGCTCCGCGCGGCTCTCCTCGAGGATGGCGCGGCGGGAGACGACGATGTTGCCCCGGCGGCGGTCCATCTTGAGGATCTGGAACGGCTGCTTGAGCCCCATGAGCGGGCCCGCGTCACGGACCGGGCGCACATCGACCTGGCTGCCCGGCAAGAACGCCACGGCGCCGCCCAGATCGACGGTGAAGCCGCCCTTGACGCGGCCGAAGATCGCGCCCTCGACGCGCTCTTCGTCGGCATAGGCCTTCTCCAGACGGTCCCAGGCCTCTTCACGACGCGCCATCTCGCGGGAGATGACCGCCTCGCCGCGGGCGTTCTCCACATTGCGGAGATAGACCTCGACCTCGTCGCCCACGGAAATCTCGGGCGCCTCGCCGGGATTCGCGAATTCCTTGAGATCGACACGGCCTTCCATCTTGTAGCCGACGTCGATGATGGCCTGGCCCGCCTCGATGGCGATGACACGGCCCTTGACCACCGACCCCTCGGTCGGCGTGTCCATTTCGAGGCTTTCGTTCAGGAGGGCCTCGAAGTCCTCCATGGATGCATTTTGCGCCATGTGGCTCTGGTTTTCCTTCGTTTCGGTTATTCCGGCCGGGCGGTTGTCTCCGCCGGTCTTGCGGTGGGTTGGCCAGCGCCGCGGACCGGGCCGCCGATAACAAAACGGGGCCGGATGACCGGCCCCTGCTCTCGGCTCGCCCGCGACTGTCCCGCCGCGTTGACAAGCCGCGCCTATAGAGGAACCATCGCCCCTTGGCAAGACCGGGAGCCCCGAACACCGCCTTGGTCACCCCCGCAGGCCGGGCATCTGCCCGGGCCCCGCCCCGTCACCGTCACGCCGCCATCACCCCCACCGCGACGCGATCGCCGCCATGGCCGCCTCGATCGCCTCGTCGATCCCCAGCGCCGTCGTGTCGATCCGCACCGCATCCTCCGCGGGCTTCAGCGGGGCCACGGCCCGTGCGCTGTCCCGCTGGTCCCGCGCCCGCACATCTGCCAGCACGCCCTCCTCGGTCACCTCCGCACCCCTGGCCCGAAGTTCGAGAAACCGCCGCTCTGCACGGCACTCGGGGCTCGCGGTGACATAGAGCTTCACCTCCGCCTCCGGGCAGATCACCGTCCCGATGTCCCGCCCGTCCAGAACCGCGCCCCCCGGACGCCGCGCGAAGGCGCGCTGGAACTCCGTCAACGCATCGCGCACCTCGGCCATGACCGCCACGCGGGAGGCCGCCTCCGCCACCGGGCCGGTCCGCAGCGCCGCCTCGTTGAGCTCCGAGGCGTCGAGCGTCCGCGCCGCCGCCACCGGGTCCTGCCCGCCGATCACCCGCGCGCCCACGGCGCGATAGAGCAGTCCCGTGTCCAGATGCGGCAACCCCAGCCGCTCGGCCACGGCCCGGCTGATCGTGCCCTTGCCGGCGGCGGCCGGCCCGTCGATGGCGATGGTGAAGGCGCCCGTCACGCGACGGGTCCGGCAGGCTCCCGCGCGGCGTCGTGGTCGAGCCGCGCGCCGAGGCCCGTCATCAGCGCCTCGAAGATCGGAAAGGAGGTGGCGATCGGGCTCGCATCGTCCACGGTCACGGGCTCCTGCGCCGCAAATCCCATCAGGACAAAGGACATGGCGATCCGGTGGTCGAGCCGGCTCGCCACCGTCACGCCCCCTTTCACGCCGCCGGGCCCGCGCCCCTCCACCGTCCACCAGTCCTCTCCCTCGTCCACCGTCACGCCCGCCGCGCGCAGGCCCGTGGCCATGGCGTCGATCCGGTCGCTCTCCTTGACGCGCAGCTCCTTCACGCCCCGCATCACCGTCACGCCCTCGGCAAAGGCCGCCACGACCGACAGCACCGGGTATTCGTCGATCATGCTCGCCGCGCGCTCGGGCGGCACCTCGATGCCCTTCATGTCGGGCGAGAACCGCGCCCGCAGGTCCGCCACCGGCTCTCCCCCCTCGTCGCGGGGGTTCTCGTAGACCAGGTCTGCGCCCATCTCGCGCAGGGTTTCGTAAAGGCCCGCCCGCGTGGGGTTCAGCCCGATCCCGGGCACAAGCACGTCCGAACCTTCCGTGATCAGCGCGGCGCAGACCGGGAAGGCCGCGCTTGACGGGTCCCGCGGCACCGAGATCACCTGCGGCCGCAGCTCCGGCTGGCCCCTCAGGATGATCGCCCGGCCCTCTTCCGTCTCCTCGATCCGAACCTCCGCGCCGAAGCCCGCGAGCATCCGCTCGGTATGGTCACGCGTCGCCTCGCGCTCGATCACCACGGTCTCTCCCGGCGCGCCCAGCCCCGCCAGCAAGACAGCGGATTTCACCTGCGCCGAGGGCACGGGCACGACATAGCGCACCGGCACCGGATCGCGCGCGCCAACAAGCGTCATCGGCAGCCGCCCGCCCGCGCGACCCACGGCCTGCGTGCCGAACAGCGCCAGCGGGTCGGTCACCCGCCCCATCGGCCGGCCGCGCAGGCTGGCGTCTCCGGTAAAGGTCGCGGTGATCGGCGTCGTGGCCATGGAGCCCATGATCAGCCGCACGCCGGTGCCCGAATTGCCGCAGTCGATGACGCTCTGGGGCTCGCCGAAGCCGCCCGTGCCGACGCCATGGACCGACCATGTCCCGTCCGCCTCCCGCGTGACCTCCGCCCCGAAGGCCCGCATCGCCCTGGCGGTGTCGAGCACGTCCTCCCCCTCGAGAAGGCCTGTCACACGCGTCTCGCCCACAGCCAGCGCACCGAGGATCAGCGCTCGGTGCGACACCGACTTGTCGCCGGGCACCTCCGCCGTGCCCTTCAGCGGCCCGGAGCGGCGGGCGGTCATCGGCCTCGGGGACCCGGAAGCGGACATGCAGAAACCCTCGCCGTCGTGGATGCGGCGCGGTCTTACCCCGCCCCGCCCGCGCGGTCCATGGGTCGGAAGCGCGGCGGCCGCCCCGGACGATCCGTCCCGGGCCCGCACCAGCCCTCCGCCCCACGCGCGCGGGCCGCACGCCGGGCCATGAACCGGCCCGGCCATCTGGTCTCCCTCCGCCCCACGCGCGCAGGCCGCGCCCGCCCGGCACGGCCATGACCTGTGCGCGCCCCGACCGCCCTCCCGGCGCGCCGTGCGCCAGTGACGCGCGCGGCGCGGGTTCAGCGCGCGAGCCGCCGCTCGATCGCGTCCCAGATCAGCCCCGCGGCGTTGGTGCCGTCGAACCGCTCCAGCTCCTGAAGCCCCGTGGGCGAGGTCACGTTGATCTCCGTCAGCCACTCGCCGATCACGTCGATCCCCACGAAGACCTGCCCCGCCTCGCGGAGCTTTGGCCCGATCCGTGCGCAGATCTCCCGGTCGCGGTCGGTGACCTCCGCCGGCTCCGCGCGCCCGCCCACGTGCATGTTGGACCGCGTCTCGCCCTTCTGCGGCACCCGGTTGATCGCGCCCACGGGCTCCCCGTCCACGAGGATCACCCGCTTGTCGCCCTTCGAGACGGCCGGCAGGTATTTCTGCACGATCAGCGGCTCCCGGCTCATCGAGGCAAAGAGTTCGTGCAGCGAGGCGAGGTTGCCGTCGTCATGGGCGAGCTTGAACACGCCCGCCCCGCCGTTGCCGTAGAGCGGCTTGAGGATGATGTCGCCATGCCGCTCCCGAAAGGCGCGCAGCGTGGCGAGGTCGCGCGCGATGGCGGTGGGCGGCGTGAGATCCGGGAAATCGAGGACCAGCAGCTTCTCCGGGAAATTGCGCACCCAGAACGGATCGTTGACCACCAGCGTTGCCGGCATCAGCCGCTGCAGCAGATGCGTCGTGGTGATATAGCCCATGTCGAACGGGGGGTCCTGCCGCAGCCAGACCACGTCGACCTCCGCGAGATCCCGCTCCTCCTCCGCGCCGAGGGTGAAATGGTCGCCCTTCACCCGCCGCACGGTCACCGGCCAGCCACGGGCGAGGATGCGCCCCTCCACATAGGCCACCCGGTCGGGCGTGTAGTAGAACAGCGCGTGTCCCCGCGCCTGCGCCTCTTCCATCAGGCGAAAGGTGCTGTCGGCCCCGATGTCGATCGGGGCGATCGGATCCATCTGCACGGCAACGGTCAGGGCCATGGGCGCTCTCCTCTGTCTCGCGCCCTATCTGGCCCAGCACCAGGGCGCTGTCCATTCGCCCCTCGGCCGCGGATGCCCGCCGCGCACACCCTGTGCGCAGGAGGGTCCGCGGCCTCGTCCCGCACTGGTCCGGGACCCGCGCAGACCCCCTCCGCCCCGCATCGCGAGCGGCCGCACCTCGCACCGCCGGCGGCCGCAGCGTATCCGCGCCCCAGGCGGCCCCTGCCGCGACGGGCACCGCCCCCTCGAGTGCGCAGGCCGACCGCTCACGAGATCGCCTCAGGCAAGCGCGTTCTCGAGGATGCGGACGTCCCCCGATGCATCTACCGTCCCGATATCGAACCGGACATCGGTCAGCAGGCCCCCCGGCCGCGTGGCGAGGAATTCCTGCGCCGCGGCCATGAGCCGCCGGACCTGTCGTTCGGTGACACGTCCGAGGGCGGCGTCATGGCTGCGGCTCTTCTTGACCTCGACGAAGACGAGGGCGTCGCCGTCGGCGGCGATCACGTCGATCTCCCCTCCCCTGCCGCGCCAGCGCCGGGCAAGGACGGGGCAGCCCCGTTCCGTGTAGTGCCGCACCACGCTGTCCTCGGCCGCCGCGCCCGCCGCGTGGTTGACCCGCCCGCGGTCGGCGCGCCGCGCGGCGGCGTGTCCCCGACCGATTTCCGACCACGATCCTTCGAGCGACATCTGGGCCTCCATCCATCCCGCCCGGCCCTTGTCGCACGAAACAGCGAAGATTCCCCTAATCCCCCTCTTCCGCCCCCAGCCCCAGCGCCCGCTGATAGACCTCCCGCCGCGGCCGCCCAAGCGCGCCCGCCACGACCGTCGCCGCGTCCTTGACGCGCAGGGTGCGCATGGCCTCCCGCAGTGCGGCGTCGACCGCGGCATCGTCGGCGGCCTCGCCCGCCACGGCCCGTCCGACGACCAGAACGATCTCCCCCTTCCGGACCATCCCGCCCAGATCGAGCTCCCCGAGCCGTCCCGTCGTCACCTCCTCGAATCGCTTTGTCAGCTCCCGGCAGACTGCCACGGGGCGGTCCTCTCCCAGCACCTCGGCCATGTCCGCAAGCGCCGCGTCGAGCCGCCGCGGCGATTCGTAGAAGACCAGCGTTGCAGGCACCGACGCCACTTCCGCCAGCGCCGTGCGGCGCGCGGCCGAGGCCGCCGGCAGGAAGCCGCAGAACAGGAACCGGTCCGTCGGCAGGCCCGCGACCGAGAGCGCCGCCAGCAGCGCCGAGGCGCCGGGCACCGCCGTGACCGCCCCGCCCGCCTCCCGTACCTCGGCGGCAAGCCGGAACCCCGGGTCCGCTAGCAGAGGCGTGCCGGCCTCCGAGACATAGGCGACGGCCTGTCCCTCGCGCACTGCCCGCACCAGCCGCGCCCGGTCGCCCGGCGTCGAATGGTCGTGATAGGCGACGCAGGGCCTGCCCCCGGGCGACAGCCCGTGGATCTCCATCAGTCGCCGCGCCGTGCGCGTGTCCTCCGCCGCGATCACGTCCGCCGCCGCCAGCACGTCGAGCGCCCTGAGCGTGATGTCCCGCGCATTCCCGATCGGCGTCGCCACGAGGTAGAGGCCGGCGGCAAGCCGCGCTGGCTCGGAATTCATCCCTAGACCCTCCGGAAGTCGCCGGTATGATGCCCCCGAATGCCCCGGGGCCGGTCCGCCATAGGAACCAGCCGCCGGGGCCCGTCGCAAGAGGGAGTGCCCATCCCATGACCAACCGTCCGGTCCACGGGCCCGCCGCCCGCCTGTTCGCCTTCGCCGCCCTGCTCTGGCTCGGGGCCTGCGGCGCCGTCCAGCTGCCCGGCACCGGCGCGCAGGGCGGACAGCGCATCGACCCGAATGCCCCGGTCCAGGTGGCCCTCCTGGTCCCGGGCAACTCCCCGATCCAGGGCGACGCGATGATCGCGCGGGATCTCGAGAACGCCGCCCGTCTCGCCATCGCGGACCTGCAGGGCGCGCAGATCGACTTGCGGGTCTATCCCACCGGCGCCTCGCCGGCTCAGGCCGCCACCATCGCCCAGCAGGCGGTCGCCGACGGCGCCAGGATCATCCTCGGCCCCCTGCGCGCCGACACCTCGGCCGCGGCCTCCGCCGCCGTGGCCGCGCAGAACGTCAACGTGCTCGCCTTCTCCAACAACTCCGCCATCGCCGGCGGCAACCTCTTCATCCTCGGCCCGACCTTCGAGAACACGGCTGTCCGCCTGTCGCGTTACGCGGCGGCCCAGGGCATCGGCCGGGTCTTCGTCGCCCATGGACAGGACGCCCAGGGTGAGGCCGGACGGGACGCGGTGGCCGAGGCCGCGCAGCGCAGCGGCGTGACCTTCGCAGGCGCGCAGGGCTATCCCGTCACCTCGCAGCAGGCGGTGCTGGAGGCCGGGCCGGCAGTGTCCGCCGCGATCGACGCGGCGGGGGCCGACGGCGTCTTCCTGACCGGCGGCATCAACGCCGACCTTCCGCTGATCTCGAGCGCCCTCCGCGAAAGCGGCACGACGCTGCAGCAGGCCCCGTTCCTTGGCCTGACGCGATGGGACTCGCTGGCCGCGGCCGCCACGCAGACGGCCCTTCAGGGCAGCTATTTCGCCAAGCCCGCAGAGGGGCCGGAGGCCAGTTTCCGCGCCCGTTTCGAGGCGGCCTACGGCAATGCGCCCCATCCGCTGGCCGGCCTCGCCTACGACGGGATCGCGGCAATCGGCGCGCTCGTGGCCCAGGGTGACCCCAACGCGCTGACCGGCGCGTCCCTCACCCAGGCCGCGGGGTTCACGGGCACCAGCGGCATCTTCCGCCTCCGGTCCGACGGCACCAACGAGCGGGGCCTCGCCGTCGCTCAGATCAGAGACAACCAGGTCGTCATCGTTGACCCAGCTCCCTCATCCTTCGGCGGCGCCGGCCTCTGAGGCCGGCCCCGCCCCGGACCGCTCCCCCGACGAAACGCGGCTGATCCTGCCGCAGGAGGCCATCTTCGACCGCGCCCGCATCGCGGAGGAGATCGCGCGTCTCTGGCCTGCGGGGACCGCCCTCTCCGCTGCCCGGCCGCAGATCGTGGCACTACTCTCCGAGGCCCGCCGCAGCGGCATGGAGGCGATCGCCCGCGCCCTGGCCGACAGCCCCCGCGCCTCCGGCCCCGCCCGGCGCAGCTACACTTGGCTCACCGACTGCCTCGTGGAGACCGCCTATCGCCTCGCGACGGACCGGGCGCATCCCGTGCCCAACCCGACGAAGAGCGAGCGCCTCGCCCTCGTCGCCGTCGGCGGCTACGGCCGCGGCGAGATGGCGGCCTATTCCGACGTGGACCTGCTGTTCCTGACACCGTGGAAGATCACGCCTTGGGCCGAGAGCGTCATCGAGTCGATGCTCTACCTGCTCTGGGACCTCAAGCTGAAGGTCGGCCATGCCAGCCGCACGGTGAAGGACTGCCTGCGCCTCGCCCGACAGGACTACACCATCCGCACGAGCCTCGTGGAATGCCGCCCCCTCTTCGGCGACGCGGCCCTGGCGCGCGAGCTGTCGGAGAAGCTCTGGACCGACCTCTTCCGGTCTACCGCGCCCGAGTTCATCGAGGCCAAGCTCGCCGAGCGCGCGGAACGGCACCGCAAGCAGGGCGGCCAGCGCTACATGGTCGAGCCCAACGTGAAGGAGGGCAAGGGCGGGCTCCGCGACCTGCAATCGCTGTTCTGGATCGGCAAGTATCTCTACGGCGTCAGCGACTCGGCCCAGCTTGTGCGCCACGGCCTCTTCACGCGCGAGGAGTTCGACACGTTCGTGCGCGCCGAGGATTTCCTCTGGGCGGTGCGTCTGCACCTCCATGCCATCGCCGGGCGCGCGGTGGACCAGCTCAGCTTCGACATGCAGGTCGAGGTGGCCCGCGCCATGGGCTACACCGACCGCGGCGGCCGCCGGGCGGTGGAATGGTTCATGCAGGACTACTTCCGGCACGCGACTCAGGTGGGCGATCTCACGCGCATCTTCCTGTCGGCCCTCGAGGCTACTCATGTGAAATCCGAGCCGATGCTCACCCGGCTCCTGTCCCGCCCGAAGAAGGCGAAACCGCCCTACGCGATCAAGCAGAACCGCCTGACCGTGGGCGACGACGAGGCGTTCCTCGCCGACAAGCTCAACATGCTGCGCATCTTCGAGGAGGCCGTGCGCACCGGCACCCTGCTGCACCCCGACGCCATGCGCCTCCTGTCGCTCAACCGCCACCTGATCGACGACGGCATGCGCCGCGATCCCGAGGCGGCGCGCATCTTCTTCGACACCCTGCTGAAGCACGCGAACCCCGAACGCGCCCTGCGCCGCATGAACGAGCTCGGCATCCTCTCGGCCTGGATTCCGGAATTCGAGCCGATCGTGGCCCTCATGCAGTTCAACATGTACCACAGCTACACGGTGGACGAGCACACGATCCAGGTGATCTCCAACCTCGCCCGGATCGAACGGGGCGAGCTGGAGGAGGAATTGCCAGTCGCCTCCAAGATCCTCAAGAAGGGCGTGAACCGCAAGGTTCTCTACACGGCGATGCTGCTCCATGACATCGGCAAGGGCCGGGACGAGGACCATTCCGTCGTCGGCGCCCGCATCGCTCGCACCGTCTGTCCGCGGCTGGGGCTGAAGAAGCGCGAATGCGAGACGGTGGAATGGCTCGTGCGCTATCACCTCGTGATGTCCGACATGGCCCAGAAACGCGACATCGCCGACCCCGCCACCGTGCGCGACTTCGCCAAGGCGGTGAAATCCCAGGAGCGGCTCGACCTGCTGACGGTGCTGACCGTCTGCGACATCCGCGGCGTGGGGCCGAACGTCTGGAACAACTGGAAGGCCTCGCTCCTGCGCGCCCTCTACCGCCAGACCCGACGCGCGCTCGAGGACGGGCTCGAGGCGATCAACCGCGAGGAGCGCGGCACCGAGGCCCGCAGGAAACTGCGCGCGGCCCTTGGCGACTGGGACGAGAAGGCCTTGCGCACCGAGACCTCGCGCCACTACCCGCCCTACTGGCAGGGCCTCCATGTCACCGCCCATGTGGATTTCGCCGAACTCCTGCGCGAGGCCGACGCCGACGGGATCCGCCTGAAGCTGACTCCCGACGAGGACCGCGACGCCACCCGCGTCTGCTTCGTCATGCAGGATCATCCCGGCATCTTCAGCCGGATGTGCGGCGCGCTCGCCCTCGTGGGCGCCAACATCAAGGACGCGCGCACCTTCACCACCAAGGACGGATGGGCCACCGCCGCCTTCTGGATCCAGGACGGCGAGGGGGCGCCCTACGAGGCGGCGAAACTGCCGCGCCTGCGCTCGATGATCGAACGCACGATGAACGGCGAGGTGGTCGCCCGCGACGCCTTCCGCGACCGCGACAGGCTCAAGAAGCGCGAACGCGCCTTCACCGTGCCCACCTCCATCACCTTCGACAACGACGGGTCGGAGATCTACACGATCATCGAGGTCGACACCCGCGACCGGCCCGGCCTGCTCTACGATCTGACGCGCACGCTTGCCGCGGCGAATGTCTACATCGCCTCCGCCGTGGTCGCGACCTACGGCGAACAGGTGGTGGACAGCTTCTACGTCAAGGACCTCTTCGGCCTGAAATTCCACGCCGAGAACCGCCAGAAGGCCCTCGAACGCCGCCTGCGCGAGGCCATCGCCCGCGGCGCGGAACGCGCCGCCGAATGAAGCATCTTCTGGAAGATGCTGGGGCCGAACGATCTTCTAGAAGATCGTTGCCGCGAAACCTTGAGAAAGCATGAAACCGATCCGCCTCATGGCCGGGTTCTTCACCGTCGGCCTCTGGACACTGCTCAGCCGGGTCTTCGGCTTCGCACGCGACATCCTGATCGCGGGCATCCTCGGAACCGGCGCGGTGGCCGAGGCCTTCTTCGTCGCCTTCGCGCTCCCGAACATGTTCCGCCGCTTCTTCGCCGAGGGCGCCTTCAACATGGCCTTCGTGCCGATGTTCTCGAAGAAGCTCGAGCGGGGCGAGGATGCGGCAGGCTTCGCCTCCGACGCCTTCGCGGGCCTCGCCACCGTCCTGATCGCCCTGACCACCCTCGCCCTGGTCTTCATGCCGTGGCTGGTGCTCGCCATGGCGGCGGGCTTCGCCGGGGACGAACGCCTGCCGATCGCCACCGCCATGGGCCGCATCGTCTTTCCCTACATCCTCTTCATCTCGCTCGCGGCGCTCCTCTCTGGGGTGCTCAACGCCACCGGCCGCTTCGCCGCCGCCGCAGCCGCGCCCGTGCTGCTCAACGTCATCCTCGTCGCCGCGCTGCTGCTGGCCGACCGCGCCGATCTCGGCAGCCTCGCGATCTCCCGGCCCGAGGGCGCGGCGCTCGACACGCTGCAGCACGGCACCCTGCTCTCCATCGGCGTTCTCGTCGCCGGCGTGGCCCAGCTCGCACTGCTCTGGATCGCCGCCCACCGTGCGGGCTTCACGATCCGCCTGCGCCGCCCCCGCCTCACACCCGAGCTGAAGCGGCTGGCGATCATCGCCGCCCCCGCCGCCCTCGCCGGCGGCGTGGTGCAGGTCAACCTCCTCGTGGGCCGCCAGGTCGCCAGCTTCTTCGACGGCGCCATCGCCTGGCTGGCGCTGGCGGACCGGCTCTACCAGCTGCCCCTCGGGGTGGTGGGCATCGCCGTGGGCATCGTGCTCCTGCCCGATCTCTCCCGCCGCCTCGCGGCCGGAGACGACGCGGGCGGGCGCGACGCCTTCAACCGCGCTTGCGAGATCTCGCTCGCGCTCACCGTCCCGGCAGCCGTGGCCCTGGTGGCGATCCCCGGCCCCCTCGTCTCGGTCCTTTTCGAGCGCGGCGCCTTCGGGGCGGAGGATACCGCCGCCACTGCGCTCGCCGTCGCCATCTACGGCGCCGGCCTGCCCGCCTTCGTGCTTCAGAAGGCGCTGCAACCGGTGTTCTTCGCCCGCTCGGACACCCGCACGCCGTTCCGGGCCGCGCTCTGGGCGATGCTCGTCAACGTGGGCCTCGCCATCGGCCTCGCGCCGCTCATCGGCTTCTCCGCCGCCGCCTGGGGCACGACGCTCGCGGGCTGGGCCATGGTGGCCATCCTCGCCCGGCGCGCCCGCTCCCTCGGCGATGCCGCGAAACCGGACGCGCGGCTGAAACGCCGCCTGCCGCGCATCCTCCTCGCCTCCGCGATCATGGGTGCCGTGCTCTTCGCCGTCCATCTGCTGACCGCGCCTGCCTATCAGCCCGGCGGCCCGCGCGGCCTCGCCCTCGCCGGCCTCGTTCTTCTCGGGATCGCGGTCTATTTCACCGCTGCGCAGATGCTGGGCGCGCTCAGGCTCTCCGAACTGCGGGGCGCCCTGCGCCGCCGGCCTAGCGCGCCCTGATCCGCCGCATCAGCGCGGCCCAGCCCCCCGGCGCCAGAAGTGGCGTCAGCACGAAGCCCGTCGCGAAACCGGCAAGATCCGCGATCCACGACAGGTCCGCCCCGAAGAGCGCGGCGAAGACCAGCTGGATCGCCACCAGCACGCCAATGAGCCGGAACGCCGCGAGTTGCCGCTCCCCCGCCCGGCCCAGCGCCACGAAGACGAGCGCCGTGTAGGCCCCGATCAGCCCGTAGGCCGCCGGGTAGGATCCATAGAGCGGAACGTTCTGCTGCACCGCGACACCGAAGACGAGCGCCCCCGTCACCGTCGACATCCCCACGACGACCGTAAGCCCGAGGCCGTCCAGCACCTCGCCCGCGAACTTGCCCATCGCCAGTAGGATGACGATGCCGAAGGCCGCGTGGCCGAGCGACCCGTGCACGAAGATGTAGCTGACGAACCGCATCAGGACCTCGGGCGCCAGCACCCCCCGCTCGAACACCAGCTCCACGACCCTCGGCGCGAAGGCGAACCGCTCCACCGCCTCGAGCCGCCAGCCGATCCCCTGGGGCCCGCCCAGGAACCCCGACTGCGCGAGGCCCAGCACCGCCTCCGCGGCGACCATGGCCAGCGCCAGCACCAGGATCACCGGCGGCAGCGGATTGAACGGCGACTGATCCTGCACGGCCCTGCCCTTCGCTTGACGCGTCCCGGCGCCGTGGGTAAGCGACCCCGGCCCCGAAGACCAGTCCGGACCCCGATGGAGCGCCGCCCATGACCCCCGCCGATGACGCGCCCAGGCCCCTCGCCGGGGCCGCGACCCGCTTCACCCCCCGCGTCTTCTCGGGGATCAAGCCGTCGGGCGGCCTGACCCTCGGCAACTACCTCGGCGCGATCAAGCGCTTCGTCGAGACCCAGAACGCCGGGACCGACAGCGTCTTCTGCGTCGTCGACCTGCACGCCATCACCGTCTGGCAGGACCCGGACGAACTCGCCCGCGCCACGCGCGAGGTGGCGGCGGGCTACCTCGCCTCCGGGATCGACCCCGAACGCGCGATCCTCTTCAACCAGAGCCAGGTCCACGAACACGCGGAACTCGGCTGGATCTTCAACTGCGTCGCCCGGGTGGGCTGGATGAACCGCATGACGCAGTTCAAGGAAAAGGCCGGCAAGAACGCCGAGAAACAGTCGCTGGGCCTCTATGCCTATCCCTCCCTCATGGCCGCCGACATCCTGCTCTACCTCGCCACTCACGTCCCCGTGGGCGAGGACCAGAAGCAGCATGTCGAACTCACCCGCGACATCGCCGCGAAGTTCAACCACGACTACGGCGTCGACCACTTCCCCCTGACCGAGCCCGTCATCGAGGGCCCCGCCACCCGGGTGATGAACCTGCGCGACGGCTCGAGGAAGATGTCGAAATCCGGCGAGTCGGACATGGAACGCATCAACATGACCGACGATGCCGACACGATCTCGAAGAAGTTCCGCAAGGCGCGAACCGATCCCGCCCCCCTGCCCGAGACGCTCGAGGGGCTCGCGGAGCGGCCCGAGGCGCGCAACCTCGTCGGCATCTACGCCGCCCTCTCGGACAGCACCGCCGAGCAGGTGATCGCCGACCATGCGGGCGCCGGCTGGGGCGCCTTCAAGCCCGCCCTCGCCGATCTCGCGGTGGAGAAACTCGCCCCCATCGCCGCCGAAATGCGTCGCATGATGGACGACCCCGCCGAGATCGACCGCATCCTCGCCCGCGGCGCCGACCGCGCCCGCGAGATCGCGGCGCCCGTGCTGACGCGGACCTATGAGATCGTGGGACTGGTTGGCCGCGGCCGTTGACAATTGTTGCGCGGCAGTGCACATATCTACCCCCAATCGCCGCAAGTTGTGCGAAGCTGTCCTCCCTGCTATCTGCTCCGGTAGAACAGGAGAGCAGCCATGCCCCAAAGCAAGGACCATACCGCCCCAGCCGGCGCCCGCCTCGGCCATGTCCACCTGAAGGTCGCCGATCTCGACCGCGCCATCGCCTTCTATTCCGGCGTTCTGGGTTTCGCCGTGACCCAGCGCTACGGCTCCCGGGCGGCCTTCCTCGCCGCGGGCGACTACCACCACCATATCGGCCTCAACACCTGGGAGAGCGCGGGCGGCACGCCGCCGCCCCCCGGTCATACCGGCCTCTACCACTCCGCGTTCCTCTACCCGACGCGCAGGGATCTCGGCGCGGCCATCAGGGCGGTGCTCGAGGCGGGCATCCCCCTCGACGGCGCGGCCGACCATGGCGTGAGCGAGGCCGTCTACCTGCGCGATCCCGACGGCAACGGCGTGGAACTCTACGCCGACAAGCCGCCCGAGGACTGGCCGCGCGACGCCGGGGGCAATCTCGCCATGGTCAACGACCGCCTCGACGTCGCCGCCCTCGTCGCGCTCGCAGACTGACCGTCGTCACCCTCCTGTAACCTCCACCTGCCATGCTCCCGTCGTCCGGGCCGCTCCCGATGCGGACCGACGCCGACGGGACGCGTCCCGTCCACATCCCACCGGCGGTTGACGCCCGGGCTTTCCCCGCCCGGGCGTCCTCACCGCTGGACCTTGCCCTCCCCCGCCACTAGCCTCCGCCGGCGCAGCGATCGGAGGAACACATGGCCACGGGCACCAACATCCGCACATGGTTCGAGGGCCGCTGGCACGACGGCGACGCCATGATCATGCGCGCCGCCGACCACGGCGCGTGGCTCGGCTCCTCGGTCTTCGACGGCGCGCGCTATGCCCGCGGCCTCTGCCCCGATCTCGAGGCCCATTGCGCCCGCGTGAACCGCTCCGCCGAGGCGCTGATGCTGACCCCCCACATCCCCACCGCCCGCATGGTCGAGATCGTCCGCGAAGGCCTCGCCCTCTATCCCCCGGACACACCTCTCTACATCCGCCCGATGTACTGGGGCATCGCCTGCGGCATGTCCGCCATCGTCCCCGGCGAGGGGGAACCCGGCTTCGCCGTCTGCCTCGAGGAACTGCCCATGGCCCCGGAGGATGCCTCCGTCGCCGTGACCACCACCCGCTTCCGCCGTCCCGTGCTCGAAAGCGCGGTGGTCAACGCCAAGGCAGGCTGCCTTTACCCCAACAACGCCCGGATGCTGGCCGAGGCCCGCTCCCGCGGCTTCCAGAACGCGCTGGTCACCGACGCCATGGGCAACCTCGCCGAAAGCGCAACCGCCAACGTCTTCCTCGTGAAGGACGGCGAGGTCTTCACCCCCATCCCCAACGGCACCTTCCTCGCCGGCATCACCCGCGCCCGCCACATCTCCAATCTCAAGGCAGACGGTATCGCGGTCCACGAAACCGTCCTGACCATGGACGACGCCCGCGACGCCGACGAGATCTTCCTGTCGGGCAACATGAACAAGGTCACCCCGGTGACCCGCTTCGACGACCGCCACTACCAGGTCGGCCCGGTGACGAAACGCGCCCGCGCGCTCTACTGGGACTGGGCCGCCGGCGCGGGCTGAGCAGACCCGGCCGCTTCTGCGATTCCCTGCTCCTTTCGCCGCTGCACGGCGGGACCATGGCCCCTCGGCCGTGAACATGAGGTGAATCGCGACAGGTCGCCTTCAGCCCAGCGCGGCCAGAACCTGCCCGGCCACGTCTTCCCCGGACAACCGGGCGCCGGCGCAGGTCTGCTTCAGCGGTCCGGCCAGATGCTCGCCCGCGAAAAAGACACGGTCGCCGACGGACCGGCCGGCACGCTCCCGCGCCGCCGCCTTGCCCGGGCGGGCCACCGCATAGGCCCCGCGAACCCAGCGGTCCGAGGACCAGTCCGTCATCCGCCCTCCCGACACATGCCGGCGCATGTCACTGCCGAAGATCTCCGCAAGCCGGTTCGTGGCGAAATCCACCGCCGCGGCCTCGCCCGCCGCTTCCAACTCCCAGGCGAAATCGCCGCCGACGAAGCCGACCATCAGGTCCATGTCGAACGGAAAGGACAGAAAGAAGATGTCGTGCCGCGCATGGCGTTCGATCAGCAGGTCATCGAACGGGCTCAGGCCCAGCCGCGTGCCCGAAATCTGCAGCGGGATCTTGGTCAACAGTCCCATCGGCAGGTCGAACAGCGCCTCGACCTGGTCCTCCGGCAGGGTCGGGGTGAACCGGATCTCGTCAAAGGCCAGCACGGCGGGCGAAGCGGTGCAGATGCAGGCCCGCGCGCGCAGCCAGCCCCAGTCGCCCGACACCTCGACCCCGCTGCCCGACCAGTCGACCCGCCGCACCGCATGGTTCAGCCGCACCGGCAGATCCCCAGCCCAATGTGCGACAAGCGCCCCGAAGCCCTGCTTCGTGAAGTAGTTGGGTTCGAGATCTGCCGCCGCCCTGTAGTCCTCGACGGAGATCTCGTCGTCGTCCTTGCCGAAATCCATGGGCCCCGAGAAGGTCGAATGGGCCCTCAGGCAGTGGCAATCCGCGATCAGCGAAGACAGCCGGTCGTCAGGCCCGTCATGGGCCTCGAGGCAGGCCTCGAGCGCCGCCTCGGCCTCCCGGAGCCGCTCCATCTCGTCGGGGGTCGCCTTGCGCGCCCCGAAGTAGAGATGATCGAGCGCCATGTCGTGATGATAAAGCTCCCACCCTGCGGCCTGTGCCTCCGGGAAGAAAGGATTGCGATCCGCCGCGTGCAGCCAGGCGCAGCCGATGTCGAAGGGCATCCCGAACCAGTCCGAACTGGTCCAGGCGCGGCCGCCGATGCGGGCGCCGGCCTCGAGGACCACGACGCTCTTCCCGGCGGCCATCAGCTGCCCGGCGGCGCCGATGCCGGCCGCCCCCGCTCCGATGATCGCGACATCGAACTCGGCCATGGCACCCCTCGCTTCCGGATATTTTCCGTTACGTTAAGTACGATCCCACGACCGGTAAAGCGGTTTTGCCGACCCTCGGCGCGGTCTTGTCTCCGCACCGACCGGATCGGATCGGGCGTGCGGGCGACCTCCCCGTTTCCTCGCCTCTGTCAGGCCGATTGCCCCCGTCGCCGTCACCACCACCCGCTTCCGCAACTGACAAACATACCGACCCTATGGTATTTTCTGGAATGCCAGGAACGACGCAGACAGGGCGCGGGACAGCCTGACCCATCTGCGGCGTTACCCGGAACTTCTGCTCAAACTGCGAGGGAGACATCAGATGTCTGAAAAACTGTCAGTGACCACATGCCTGTGGTTCGAGAACAAGGGCATCGAAGCCGCACGCTTCTATGTCTCTCTCATCCCCGATAGCCGTCTGCTGACCGACGCAGCCGTTGGCGACAGCCCCATGATCGTGGATTTCGAGCTGGCCGGGTCGCCTTACCGCATCCTCAATGGCGGTCCGCACTACAAGCTCAACCCCGCCTGTTCGATCGCCGTCACGACGCCGGGTCAGGCCGAAACCGACCGTATCTGGGATGCGCTCGTCGACGATGGCGGCGAAGCAGGTCGCTGCGGCTGGCTGATCGACCGGTGGGGCGTGTCCTGGCAAGTGGTCCCCGCTGAGCTTGCAACCATGCTCGGCGCGTCGGATCGCGAAGCCGCTGCCCGCGCTCAGGAGGCCATGATGGGCATGAGCAGGATCGACATCGAAAAGATGCAGGCTGCATTCGAAGCAGGGTGATTTCTTCTGGCCGAAAGAAGCGGTTATCCGACGAAACGCGCCGCGTGCTCGTGTCGTCCGCACACCGGACGTCCGCCCAAGCCGCCACGACCGACCGCTCCCCGCTTCCCCGCCCCTCGACACCGCCCCTCGCCCCCGCCACACTCTCCCGGCAGGGAGGTGCCCCATGCGCAAGTTCCTCGTCGTCCTCGACGACAGCCGCGAATGCCTGAATGCCATGCGCTTCGCCGCCATGCGCGCGTCGAAATCGGGCGGCGGCGTGACCGTGCTCTCGGTGATCCCGCCCGAGGAGTTCAACCACTGGGTCGGCGTCGGAGAGATCATGCGCGCCGAGGCCCGCGAGCGGATCGAGGTCCATTTCGAGGTCTTCGCCAAGTGGATGCGCGACCGGCAGGGCATCGACCCGGAACTGGTGATCCGCGAGGGCGAGCCCGTGCCCGAGATCCTCGCCCAGGTGCAGGACGACCCCGAGATCGGCATCCTCGTCCTCGGCGCCGCCTCCGACAAGAAGGGCCCCGGCCCCCTCGTCACGCAGCTCTCGCGCCAGGCCGGCAGCCTGCCGGTGCCCATAACCATCGTCCCCGGCGACATCTCCCGCGAGCGGCTCGAGGCGATCACCTGACCCGCCCCGGGTTTAGAATCATTCCAAGCAATCTTGATTTCTTCGGTCGGATATCGCATATCTGCCCATGACAGCGGAGAGGCGCCCATGTTCATCCAGACCGAATCGACCCCGAACCCCGCGACCCTGAAATTCCTGCCCGGCCAGACCGTGCTGGAGACGGGAACCGCCGATTTCGGCTCGCCCGAGGCTGCCGACAGCTCTCCCCTCGCCCGCCGCATCTTCGGCGTGACCGGCGTGACCGGCGTGTTCTTCGGCAACGACTTCGTTACCGTGACCAAGGACGACGCCTCCGACTGGGACCACCTGAAGCC
This sequence comes from Histidinibacterium lentulum, assembly GCF_003789055.1. Lineage (GTDB taxonomy): Bacteria > Pseudomonadota > Alphaproteobacteria > Rhodobacterales > Rhodobacteraceae > Oceanicola > Oceanicola lentulus. The sequence goes on from NZ_ML119085.1 coordinate 132,621, forward strand.
CGGCGTCCTCGGCGCGATCATGGAGCACTACCAGTCCGGCGCCCCGGTGATCGAGGGCGCGCAGGGGCCCTCCGGCCATGCCGAGCATTCCGGCGAGGACGCGGAGATCGTGGGCCAGATCAAGGAACTGCTCGACACCCGCGTGCGCCCCGCCGTCGCCCAGGACGGCGGCGACATCACCTTCCACGGCTTCGACCGCGGCATCGTCTACCTGCACATGCAGGGCGCCTGCGCCGGCTGCCCCTCCTCGACGCTCACCCTGAAGATGGGCATCGAGAACCTGCTGCGCCACTACATCCCCGAGGTGGTGGAGGTGCGGCCGGTCGCCGCCTGATCCGGCACCGACCCCATGAACGCCGGTCTCACGCTCGTTTTCGACACGTCGGGTCCCTGGATCGCGGCCGGCCTCGCCTCGAACGGCAGGCTCCTGCACGCCGCCACGGAGACCATGGCCCGCGGACAGGCCGAACGCCTGATCCCGCTCCTCGAGGAACTGCTGACAGCGACCGGCACCCGATGGGCCGAGCTCACGGCCATCGGCGTCGGCACCGGCCCCGGCAATTTCACCGGAACACGCATCGCCGTGGCCACCGCCCGCGGCCTCTCCCTCGCCCTCGGGATCCCCGCGCACCCGATCACCGCCTTCGAGATGGCCCTCGCACCACCGACCTCCCTTGTTCTCCTCGAGGCCCCCCGCGGCCGCGCCTATGCCCAGCGCTTCGCCGATGGCCGCGCCGCGGGTCCGCCCGAGGTCGTCGATCCCGCCACGCTCGGCCCCGACGCGCCTCCCGTCCGAGCCGCCGCCCCGCCCTCGCCCGCCGCGATGGCCCGCCTGCTGCACGCCCGCCTCTCCGCGGGCGCGGCCCCTGACCGGCCCGCGCCGCTCTACATCCGTCCCGCAGATGCAGCACCCCCTTCCGACCCGCCCCCGGTGATCCTGCCATGAGCGAGACCGCCTGTCAGGGCGGACGAGCCGCGCGCCTCGCCGCCCTCCACGCCGCCGCCACAGACAGCCCCTGGACCGAGGCCGACTTCGCCGACCTTCTGAACACCCCCGGCCTTCTTCTGCTCGAAGAGGACGCGGCCTTTCTCGCCGCCCGCACCGCCGCCGACGAGGCCGAGATCCTGATGCTCGCCACCCATCCCTCGGCGCGCCGCCGCGGCCGCGCCCGCGCGCTCCTGCACCGCTTCCACGCCGAGGCGCGCACCCTCGGCGCCGCCCGCGCCTTTCTCGAGGTGGCCGCGGACAACCACCCGGCGGCGGCCCTCTACGCGGCCCAGGGCTACCGCGAGATCGGCCGCCGCCGCGCCTATTACCGTCGCCCGGCGGGTCCCGCGGTGGACGCCATCTGCCTCGCCCGCGGCCTCTGACGCAGCGGCAAACGGTCAAACCCGCGGCATTCGCCCGCGCCATGGGCGACAGCGGCCAGAAACCTATTGACCCTCCAGCGTCACAGCGGCCTTAATCGCCGTCAGGCTGCGGACAACCGCAGAGGGACAAGGGCCGCAGGCCCGTCCGCCACTGACCGAAAGGGGAGACCACCATGACCATCCTGCACCGCCTGATGGGCGCCACTGCCGCCCTCGCGCTCGGCGCCGGCGCCGCGCTCGCCGACCCCGCCCTGATCTTCGATCTCGGCGGCAAGTTCGACAAGTCGTTCAACGAATCGGCCCATACCGGCGCGCAGCGCTGGGCCGAGGAAACCGGCGGCGAATACAACGAGGTGGAGCTCCAGTCCGACGCCCAGCGCGAGCAGGCCCTGCGCCGCTTCGCCGAGAACGGCAACAACCCGATCGTGATGGCCGGCTTCTCCTTCGCCACGCCGCTGGCCGAGGTCGCCGCCGACTATCCCGACACCACCTTCGTCATCATCGACGGCGTGGTCGAGGCCGACAACGTCCGCTCGGTGATCTTCTCCGAGCACGAAGGCTCCTACCTCGTCGGCATGCTCGCCGCGATGGCCTCCGAGACCGGGACCGTCGGCTTCATCGGCGGCATGGACATCCCGCTGATCCGCAAGTTCGGCTGCGGCTACGCCCAGGGTGTCAAGGCCGTGAACCCCGACGCCACCGTGATCGCCAACATGACGGGCACCACGCCCGCCGCCTGGAACGACCCCGTACGCGGCTCCGAGCTGACCCTGGCGCAGATCGGTCAGGGCGCCGACGTGGTCTATGCTGCCGCCGGTGGCACCGGCGTGGGCGTGCTGCAGACCGCGGCCGACCAGGACATCCTGTCCATCGGCGTGGACGCCAACCAGAACTACCTGCACCCCGGTCAGGTCCTGACCTCCATGCTGAAGCGGGTGGACGTCGCGGTCTACAACGCCTTCTCCGCCGGCGCAGAAGAGATCGAGACGGGCATCCACGTCCTCGGCGTGGGAGAGGACGGCGTGGGCTACGCGCTTGACGAGTTCAACGCGGATCTCATCACCGACGAGATGCGCGTGAGCGTGGACGAGGCCGCCGACGCCATCGCGAACGGCGAGCTCCTGATCCACGACTACACGTCGGACGAAAGCTGCCCGGCCGTCGACTTCTGACCGGGCCGGCCGTCCGGCCGGCATCGCGGGCCGCGCCGCATCCCGGCGCGGCCCGTTCGTCCTTGAACGAGAGCCCGAAACTGGAAACGCCGCGATATCATGAAGCGTCTCACGGAAGCCGGCCTGACGTTCGAGGAGGGGAGCAACCACACGATCGTTCTGCGAGACGGCAAGCGCGTATCCGTGATATCGCGGCAGCGTGAAATTGCCGAAAGCATCGTTCGCCAGATCGAGAAACAGACCGGCGTGACCCTGAAAGGAGGGACGGCCCGATGATCGTCTATCCTGCGATACTTTTCCCGCCCGACACGGCGGGTTTGAGCGGATGCCTCGTTCCCGACCTCGCCGTGAACGCGAGCGGGGCCTCTCCCGACGAGGCGCTCCGGGACGCAGCGGCCATCGTGAACGCGTTCCTCGCCACGCTGGCGGACCGGGGCGAGCCCTTTCCGGAGGCCACGCCCGCCGAGGATGTCGATCTCGACGGCGGGACCCTCGTGATGCTGGGCACCCCGCTGCCCACGCTTGCCGCCTGAGCCCGCCATGACCCCGACCCCCGCCATCGAACTGAAGGGCATCTCCAAGGCCTTCGGCCCCGTGCAGGCCAACAAGGACATCTCCATCGCCGTGATGCCCGGAACGATCCACGGCATCATCGGCGAGAACGGCGCGGGCAAATCCACGCTCATGTCGATCCTCTACGGCTTCTACAAGGCCGACAAGGGCGAGATCTTCATCAACGGCAAGAAGACCGAGATCCCCGACAGCCAGGCCGCCATCGCCGCCGGCATCGGCATGGTCTTCCAGCATTTCAAGCTGGTGCAGAACTTCACCGTGCTCGAGAACGTGGTGCTCGGGGCCGAGGACTCGGGCCTCTTGCGCCCCTCCCTCGCCCGCGCCCGCCGCGAGCTCGAGGCGCTGGCCCGCGAATACGAGCTCTCCGTCGATCCCGACGCGCTGATCCAGGACATCGGCGTCGGCATGCAGCAGCGCGTGGAAATCCTGAAGGCGCTCTACCGCGGCGCCGACATCCTGATCCTCGACGAGCCCACGGGCGTGCTGACCCCCGCCGAGGCCGACCACCTCTTCCGCATCCTCGAGGGACTGAAGCGCGAGGGAAAGACCATCGTGCTGATCACCCACAAGCTGCGCGAGATCATGGAGATCACCGACACCGTCTCCGTCATGCGTCGCGGCGAGATGACCGCCACCGTCGCCACTGCCGACACCGACCCGTCGCAGCTCGCCGAGCTCATGGTCGGCCGCAAGGTCCTGCTTCAGGTCGAGAAGACCCCCGCCCAGCCCCGCGAGACGATCCTCGAGGTCGAGAACCTCAACGTCACCGACGACAAGGGCGTGCACCGGGTCAAGGACGTGTCCTTCTCGATCAGGGCCGGAGAGATCCTCGGCATCGCCGGCGTCGCCGGCAACGGCCAGTCCGAATTGCTGGAAGTCCTCGGCGGCTACGAACGCGGCACCGGCCATGTCCGCATCCGGGGCCAGGAGATCGACCTCACCGGCGCGAAATCCGACGGCCAGTCCCGCCGCCGCCGCGGCATCTCCCACGTCCCCGAGGACCGCCAGCGCGAAGGCCTCATCATGAACTTCCACGCCTGGGAGAACGTGGCCTTCGGCTACCACCACGACCCGGCCTACCAGAAGAACGCGCTCTTCATGAACAACGCCGCGATCCGCGAGGACACCGAGGCCAAGATGCGCCGCTTCGACGTCCGCCCGCCGAACCCGCAGCTTACCGCCAAGAGCTTCTCCGGCGGCAACCAGCAGAAGATCGTCCTCGCCCGCGAGATCGAGCGCAATCCCGACCTCCTGCTCGTCGGCCAGCCCACCCGCGGCGTCGACATCGGCGCCATCGAGTTCATCCACCAGCAGATCGTCGCCCTCCGGGACGCCGGCAAGGCGATCCTGCTCGTCTCCGTGGAACTCGACGAGATCATGGGCCTCGCCGACCGCATCGCCGTGATGTTCGACGGCCGCATCATGGGCGAGCGCCTGCCCTCGGAAACCAACGAGCGCGAGCTCGGCCTCCTGATGGCCGGCATCACCGACACCACGACCCCCCACGGCCACAGGGAGGTGGAGGCCAACCTCGCCGAGCGCCACGGAGAGGTCCGATGACGCGCCCCGGGCGAGTTCGCCCGTCAGGGCGGATGAACGGCCCCGCAACCCGGAGACCGACATGACCGACCGCATGCCCGCCTGGGCCGACGCGATCCTGGTGCCGCTGATCTCGCTCATCCTCGCGGCGATCTTCTCGGCCATCGTCATCGCCGCCATCGGCGAGAACCCCCTCGAGGCGCTCGAGCTGATGATCGAGGGCGCGCTGGGCTCCACCTACGGCTGGGGCTACACGCTCTATTACGCCACCAACTTCATGTTCACCGGCCTCGCGGTGGCCATCGCCTTCCATGCCCGCATGTTCAACATCGGCGGCGAGGGGCAGGTTCTCGTCGGCGGCCTCGGCGTGGCGATCATCCTGCTCTACCTGCCGCTGCCGCACTGGACCGTGGCGCTGGTGGCCGCCATGCTCATGGCCGCGGCCTTCGGCGCCGCCTGGGCCGCGATTCCGGCCTACCTGCAGGCAAAGCGCGGCAGCCACATCGTGATCACCACGATCATGTTCAACTTCATCGCCGCGGCCCTCCTGAACTGGGCCCTCGTCGGTCCGCTGAAGGCGCCGGGACAGGAGCCCGCGACCCCGCGCTTCGCCGACTCCACGCACCTGCCCACCCTGCATGACGTCTTCTCCGTGATCGGCATTGACTGGTCCTCCGCGGCCCCGGCCAACGTGACGCTCTTCGTCGCCGTCGCCGCCTGCATCGGGCTCTGGGCGCTGATCTGGCGCACCCGCCTCGGCTACGAGATCCGCGCCTTCGGCTCGTCCGAGCCCGCGGCGAGATACGCGGGCATCAACCCCACCCGGATCATCATGGTCTCCATGCTGATCTCCGGCGGCCTCGCGGGATGCATGGCGATCAACAACGTCCAGGGCGAAGCCGAACGCCTCGTCCTGAACGCGGCCGAAGGCGCCGGCTTCATCGGCATCGCGGTGGCGCTCATGGGGCGCAGCCACCCCTTCGGCGTCTTCCTCGCCGCGCTTCTCTTCGGCTTTCTCTACCAGGGCGGGGCGGAGCTGGCGCTCTGGATGAACATCCAGCGAGAGCTCATCGTGGTGATCCAGGCCCTCGTGATCCTCTTCACCGGGGCGCTCGACAACATGATCCGGATGCCGCTCGAGCGCATCTTCCTCACCTTCCGCCGCCGCCCCGACGTGCCCAAGCCCGACCGCAAATCCACCAGCGCGGAGGCCGCCGAGTAATGGATTTCCTGACCACGCTCCAGGTGCTCGACAGCTCGCTCCGACAGGCAACGCCGCTCCTGATCGCCTGTCTCGCCGGGCTCTTCTCCGAACGGGCGGGCATCTTCGACATCGGCCTCGAGGGCAAGATGCTGGTCGCCGCCTTCCTGTCGGCCGCCGTCGCCGCCGTCACCGGATCGGTCTGGCTCGGCCTGCTGGCGGGCATCGGCGCCAGCCTCGTCTTCTCCGCGATCCACGGCCTTGCCTCGATCACCTTCCGCGGCAACCAGCTCATCTCCGGCGTCGCCCTCAACTTCCTCGCGGCCGGCCTCACCGTGGTCATCGCCCAAAGCTGGTTCGCCCAGGGCGGCCGCACGCCGCAACTCATGGCTGGCGGCCGGTTCGAGCCGATCATCCTGCCCGGGGCGCTCACCTCCTCCTCCGACATCGCCCAGGCCGGCCCGCTGATGCAGCTCTATTCCGAGCTGATCTCCGGCCACGGCCTGCCGGTCTACGTCGCCCTCGCCCTCGTGCCCCTCACCTGGTGGGCGCTCTTCCGCACCCGCTTCGGCCTGCGCCTGCGCGCGGTCGGAGAGGCGCCCGAGGCGGTCGATACCGCCGGCATCTCCGTCGTCGGCCTGCGCTTCGCCGCGGTGGTCATCGCGGGCGTGCTCTGCGGCATCGCCGGGGCCTATCTCGCCACCGGCCTGCAGGCGGGCTTCACCAAGGACATGACCGCGGGCCGCGGCTACATCGCCCTCGCGGCCCTCATCTTCGCGAAATGGCGCCCCTGGTACGCGCTCGGCGCCTGCCTGCTCTTCGGCTTCCTTCAGGCCGTGGCGATCCGCTTCCAGAACATCGACCTCGGCGTGGTCGAGGTCCCGGTGCAGGTCATGGACGCCCTCCCCTACATCCTCACTGTCGTCATTCTCGCGGGCTTCGTCGGCCGCGCCATCCCGCCGCGCGCGGGCGGAGAACCCTATGTCAAGGAGCGCTGACCTCGGCCGCCTGATCCGCGACCGCGCGGGGGCGGAGCCGCCCAGCATCGCCCTGATCCTCGGATCGGGCCTCGGCCACCTGACCGCCGCCGTCGACGGCGTGACGATCCCCTATGCCGATCTCGAGGGCTTCCCCGGCGGTCACGTCTCCGGCCACACGAAGGCCCTCGTGATCGGCGATCTCGAGGGCGTGCGGGTGGCCGTCCTCGGCGGGCGGGCCCATTACTACGAGGAAGGCCGCGCCGACGCCATGCGCCTGCCGCTCGAGGTGATGTGCGCCCTCGGCTGCGAGACTCTCCTCGCCACCAATGCCGCGGGCTCCCTCGATCCCGGGATGGTCACCGGCTCGATCATGTGCCTGACGGACCACATCAACTTCTCCGGCCTCAACCCCCTGATCGGAGAGGCGACGGATTCGCGCTTCGTACCCATGAAGGACGCCTACGACCCCGCCCTCCGCGCCCATCTCGCCGGGGCCGCGGCAGACACGGGCACCGGGATGCACCAGGGCATCTACGCCTGGTATTCCGGCCCCTCCTTCGAGACCCCGGCCGAGATCCGCGCGATCCGGATGCTGGGCGCCGATGCCGTGGGCATGTCCACGGTGCCCGAGATCATCCTCGGCCGCTTCCTCGGCCTGCGCTGCGCCGCCATCTCCACCATCACCAACATGGCCGCCGGTCTCTCGGACGAGCCGATCAGCCACGAGCACACCAAGGAAATGGCCCCCCTCGGCGCCGCCAAGCTCGAGACCGTCCTGCGCGCCGCCCTCCCCCGCATCGCCGCGGGCGAGGCCTGCCCGCCCAGCCCCGATCCGTAGGGTGGGTTTCCAACCCACCCCTCACCAGATCCGTAGGGTGGGTTTCCAACCCACCCCCCTCTGTCGGGGTCTGTACAGAGTGGATGGTGTGGAAGGGACCCCATCCCACCCGCCGCGCCCGCCCGTAAGGCACAGCGCCCGCCCCCTCCGGTCCGCCCCCCACACCAGCCCGCTCCCTCTCCCCCGGGTGCCCCCTCCGCCACGGGTCCCCTCCTCCCGCATTTTTCTGGCCGGCAATATCCCGGGGGCGCCCGAAGCTCCGGGCTTCGGGCGGAGGGGGCAGCGCCCCCTCCTGCCCGGCCCCGCCAAAGGCGGGACCGGGCGCTAGGCTGCGCGCCGAAGGCGCCCCTTCAGATCACCACCTGCACGAAAGACCGAAAATCCGGCAAACGCACCGTCCCGCGAAGCGGTGTTCGAGATCCCGGAGCGATTCCAGACAGATACCACCCCGTCCACGCGTGGACGCCCGCGGCGCGCCTCGACATCCGTCCCGCCCGGCTCTCCCCCGTTGCACGCCCCGCCGCGCCGGGGCACCCTCGGAACCATGCAGATCTACCTGCCCATCGCCGAGGTCTCGGTCAACGCGCTCCTCCTCCTCGGGATCGGCGGTCTCGTCGGCATCCTGTCGGGCCTCTTCGGCGTCGGCGGCGGCTTCCTGATCACCCCGCTCCTCTTCTTCGTCGGCATTCCCCCCGCCGTCGCCGTGGCCACCTCCGCGAACCAGATCGTCGCCGCCTCCGTCTCGGCCGTGATCGCCCATTTCCGGCGCCGCAACGTCGACCTCCGGATGGGCTCGGTCCTGCTCGCGGGCGGCCTGATCGGCTCCTCGCTCGGCGTCTGGCTCTTCGCCCGCCTGCGCGAGCTGGGCCAGATCGACCTCTTCGTGAACCTCTGCTACGTCCTCTTCCTCGGCACCGTGGGCGGGCTGATGTTCGCCGAATCCCTCCGCGCCCTCCGCCGCAGCCGCGATCCCTCCCGCCGCCCCGCCCCCCGCCGCCGCCACGGCCTCGCCCACCGACTTCCGCTGAAGCTCCGCTTCCGCGTCTCCGGCCTCTACATCTCCGTCATCCCGCCGCTCCTGATCGGCGCCGCCGTTGGCGTCCTCGCGGCGGTGATGGGCGTGGGCGGCGGCTTTCTCATGGTTCCCGCGATGATCTACCTTCTGCACATGCCGACCAAGGTCGTCGTGGGCACCTCGCTCTTCCAGATCGTCTTCCTGACCGCGTACACCACGCTCCTCCACGCCACGGCGAACAAGACCGTGGACATGATGCTGGCCGTCATCCTGATCCTCGGCGGCGTCGTCGGCGCCCAGGTCGGCACCCGCCTGTCCGGCCGGATGCGCGCCGAACAGCTCCGCATCCTGCTGGCCCTTCTCGTCCTCGCCGTCTGCGCCACGCTCGCCCTCGGCCTCGTGCTCCCGCCCGCCGAACCCTTCGCGCTCGACACGCCGGGGGTCGGATGATCCGCGCGGCCCTCCTTCTCGTCCTGCTGCTCGCCGCCCTGCCCACCCGGGCCGAGGAGGTGGTCCTCGGCCTCTCGCGTGACGACGTCTCCATTACCGCGACCTTCGAGGGGTCCGACATCCTCATCTTCGGCGCCGTGAAGCGCGAAGCGCCGCCGCCCGATACCGCGGGTCTCGAGGTGGTCGTCACCGTCGAGGGCCCTCGCGAGCCGCTCACCGTCCGCCGCAAGGACCGCGTCTTCGGCATCTGGATGAACGTGGAGGCGATGTCCGTAGACCTCGCACCCAGCTTCTACGCCGTGGCGACCAGCGCGCCCCTGCGGGATGCGCTGACGTGGACCGAGGATCTGCGCCAGCGCATCAGCGTGACGCACGCCATCCGGACCGTGGGCGAGACCGAGGGCATCTCCGACCCCGAGGGTTTCCGCGAGGCCCTCGTCCGCATCCGCTCCGTTGCCGGTTCCTATCAGCTGCTCGAAGGCGGGGTGGAGCTATCCGAGGACACGCTCTTCTCGACGTCGATCTCCCTGCCCGCGAACCTGACCGAAGGCCCCTATGCCGTTCGCGTCTTCCTGACCCGGAACGGCCAGACGGTGGACATCCATGAAGGCGTCATCACGGTCCGCAAGGTCGGGCTGGAGCGCCTGATCTACGAGACGGCGCAGAACCAGCCCCTGCTCTACGGCCTGCTGTCCCTGCTCATCGCGATCACCGCCGGCTGGGCCGCCTCGGCGGCCTTCCGCGCGCTGCAGTAGTCGGGCCTCACTCCTCTTCCGCCGTCAGCGCGAGGGGCGCCGCCGTCACGGTCAGGTCCCCGGTCGTCAGTGGCAGGCTCGGGCGCGCCAGCCGGTTCCGCACGACCCAGCGCAGCTCTCGCTCGGCCCGGGTGACGGCGACATAGGCCAGCCGTTTCCACAGGGGCTGGCCCGCCTCCACCCGGCCCATCTGCGCCGCGGCGTAGATATCGGGCGCAAAGACCTGCACCGTGTCCCACTGGCTGCCCTGCGCCTTGTGGATGGTCACCGCGGCGCCATGGAGGAAGGTCGCGCCCATGGTGGCGGCGAAGGGGATGAACGGCTCCTCCTCGCCTTCCTTCTCGATCTTCACGATCGAAGCCGCCGAAAGCCGCGGCTCCAGTGCGCCCATGACGTGCAGGCGGCTGAAGCCGGGTCGCTTGCCGGGTCCCAGGTAGATCACCTGCGCGCCCTTGATCAGCCCCCGCGCCTCGAGATCCAGCCGCTTCTTGCGGTGCTTCAGCGGAAGTTCGATCCCGTCGCAGATCAGAGGCTCGCCCTCCAGAAGCTCGTCCACCGGCGCGCCGTAAGCCGCGCGGAAGGCGTGGATCAGCCGGATCCGCGTCTTGTTGCGCCAGACCAGAACCGGAGAGCGCGCCATCAGGTCGGCCTCCACGCGCTCGGCCATCACGACGCGCGGATCCTTCGCTGCGGCTTCCCCGACCAGCCGCTCGAAGCGATGGAAATCCACCTCGGGATCGGCGAGGGCATGGGCAAGATCGAGGATCGGATTGTCTGCCTCCTGCCGGTGGATGCGGTGCAGCACCAGCCGCCGCTTCTCCGGCAGTTCGTCGAAGACCATGCCGCCACCGGTAGATTGCACGGGGGGCAGCTGCGCCGGATCGCCGAACAGCAGCAGCGTCGGAAAGAGCTCCTTGAGGTCCTCGAACTGTTTGGCATCCAGCATCGAGCTTTCATCGACGAAGCCGATGTCGAGCGGCTCCTCCCGCCGTTTCCAGCCGGTGATGAAGTCCGATCCCCTCAGCCCCGCCGCCGCCAGCGCCGCAGGCACCGAGCCATGGGTCTGGAACGCGGCATAGGCCCGGTCGAGCGCCGCCTCGCCCATGGCCTCGGTCTCCGGGCGGTCACCCTGGCCCGCGAGCCATTCGGCGATCTTCTCGAACTCGGGATCGTAGACCGGGGTGTAGATGATCCGGTGGATCGTCGTCGCGGGCACGCCGCGGTTGCGCAGCACGCTCGCCGCCTTGTTGGTGGGCGCGAGGATCGCCAGCGTCCGCCGGTCCTTGCGCTTCCGCCCCTCCCAGTCTCCCGAGACGACATCGACGCCCAATTCCCGCAATTGCCGGTAGAGCGCGGCCAGCAACATGGTCTTGCCCGACCCGGCCTTGCCGATCACGGCGAGCACACTCTCCTGACCCTCGGCAGGCGGCATCAGCGTGTCGTTGGCGAGATCGACACCCGAGGCCGTCAGCGCTTCGGCTATGGTATCCCACGCCTGGGCCTGATCGTCGGAGAAGGTGAGGGCGGGCACGGACATGGGCCGGACCCTACTCGCGCCCGCGCGCAGCGGCCAGTGGCCGCCGCCGGATCAGGCGACGCGTTTCCGCGACCGATCCCGACGCGCCGCGGCCGGCGACCGCGCGAACCAGTCCCGGGATTGCACCTCGGTCATCCCGGCCCTGGCGAAGACCTTGTCCTTGTCCGCCTCCTCATAGGTCCAGAGACCCACCGCGATCCGCTCGCGCCCCGCGCCCTGTGCGCCCAGGATCCTCGGGGGGGCCCCGATCATGCGATAGATCCGGACCATCCGCGCATCGAAGACACCCACGAGCTGGCTGAGCGCGTAGCCGTGGAAGACCTCGCCGCAGGCCACCATCAGCGCCGCCGCAACCCGCGCCTCCGCGCCGGGCGAAAGGCAGAATCGCGTGCATTCCCAGATCCGCGGCGCCCGCAGCGGCACGCCGTTCATCAGGTGCAGGAAGTGGTCGTTCACCATCGTCCGGCCCAAGGTGGGGAGAAACCGGATGGAGCCGCCATGACTCCCGTCCGGCCGTTCCCAGATCGCATAGAGCGGGTCTTCGGCGTCGTAGGCATCGCGTTCATGGCCCCGGTCGTCCACCTCGACCTCCCAGCCCAGCCGCTCGGCGAACTGCCCGGCCCTGTCGCGGAACATGGTCTCCTTGAGGTGCGGCAGATCCTCGAGATCGTCGGCATGGACATAACGCAACATGAGCCTCTCCCTCCGGGCGCTGGGGCTTCGGAGGGAGAGAGTGGCGAGACAGGGTTACCTGAACCCGAGCCCACCGTACGGCGATTGAACGAAGGTCGACGGAGCCCTTGGCATCATCTCGTCCGCCCCACGGGCAGGCCGGCTTCAGCCCGGCCGAGCGTGCCGATGACAGAGCTCACGATAGATGGAGGCGCGCGAAGCCCGCGCTCCGCCAGCCTCCTGGTCAGGCGCTGCGCAGCGAATCCCGCTCGACGTCCTTCTCGGCGATCCGTGGCCAGCCACCCTTGGCCGACCTCGCCGCACCGCCGGTCACGATCAGCCCCTCGGCCACCGCGCGGGCGACGGCATGGACCGTGTTCAGCGCGCCGAGCTTCAACCGCGCGCCTTCGATATAGGCCCTCAGCGTATGCTCAGATATGGCCAGCATGTCGGCCACCTGCCCCCGGCCATAGCCCATGGCCAGAAAGGTCAGCGCATCGGTCTCCCTCGGGCTCAGCGCCCGGGTCGGCTCGGCCAGCCTCTGTCCCGCAAGGTCGAGCGCCGCCTGGTTTATCATCAGCCCCGCAAGGATCAGATCCCGCTGATGGGCGCGGGTGAACTCCGCCCATCCGGCATCGTCGCGGTCGGCCGAGACGGTGAACAGCGCGAACTGCCCCGCGGGACCCCGGATCGGAACCGAGAAACCCTGGTTCCCGACGCCATGGGCGATGCTGTCGGCGCGAAAGGCCCTCGCTGCCTTCGACGACCAGTCCAGCCGCTTCCAGTCGATCGGATGCGCGCGCGGGAAACACCCGATCACGACCGGATCGGTCCGCAGGTAATCGTTCACGACATACCGGATGCACCACTCTCTGGTGTAGGTTCCGCAGCCGTACTGCTGCCCGTCGGCGCTGACCCAGTGATAGACGCAGTGATCGACCCGCCAGAGGTCGCGGAGCGCCTCAACGATGGACTGGAGATCCTCAAGCCGTCCAGCGGCCTGCAGTCTCTCGAGTATGTGATCCAACCCCTTTGGCATCGCCTGCGTCCCCCTTTCGTGGGTCGGGTCCCGCGACGATCTCCGCAGCAGCGACGATCGAGGTCAACTCGATCTGGTCGGCCAGCCGGGGCAAATCATTTGCCTCTGCAAAGGCCTTGAGATCCGCAAGGACATCGAGAATCCACTTGTTTCCCATCAGGACAATCTCCGGCAGAAGTTAACAGATCGTTACCAACCTAAAGTAGCAGCAAGGGGTTAACGAAACCATTCACACAATGGGCTCCCCCAGAAATGGCAGGGGGCCCGGCGCGGCGGACCCCCTCGACACTCGTCCGGAGGCGCCGTTCAGCGCCGGCTTTCGGCCAGGGCGTCGTCCCAGGTCCGGAGGCCGGTCCGCGGCACCTGGACCAGCACCGCCATGTTGCCGGGCTTGTGGGCGTTGTTGAGCATCTTCGTATGCGCCTTGGGGATGTCCTCCCAGGGAAACACCTCCGACATGCAGGGGTCGAGCCGGCGCTCCACCATCAGCCGGTTCGCCGCCGCGGCCTGCTTGAGATGGGCGAAATGGGACCCCTGCAGCCGCTTCTGGTGCGACCACATGTGCCGCACGTCGAAGGTGCAGTTGTAGCCCGTGGTGCCCGCGCAGATCACCACCATGCCCCCGCGCTTGCACACGAAGGTGGAGACCGGAAAGGTCGCCTCGCCCGGGTGCTCGAACACGATATCGACGTTCACGCCCTTGCCGGTGATGTCCCAGATCGCCTTGCCGAACTTGCGGCACTCCGCGAACCACGCGGCGTAGTCCTCCGTTCCCACCTTTGGCACCTGGCCCCAGCAGGCGAACTCCTTGCGGTTGATGACACCTTTGGCGCCGAGCCCCATGACGAACTCGCGCTTGTCCTCGTCCGAGATGACCCCGATCGCATTCGCCCCCGCCGCGTTGGCAAGCTGGATCGCGAACGACCCGAGGCCCCCCGACGCGCCCCAGACGAGCACGTTCTGCCCCGGCTTCAGCTCGTGCGGGTGATGCCCGAAGAGCATCCGGTAGGCCGTGGCCAGCGTCAGCGTGTAGCAGGCGCTTTCCTCCCAGGTGAGATGCTTGGGGCGCGGCATCAGCTGCTGCGCCTGCACCCGGGTGAATTGCGCGAACGACCCGTCGGCGCTCTCGTAGCCCCAGATCCGCTGGGACGGCGAGAACATCGGATCCCCCCCGTTGCATTCCTCGTCGTCCCCGTCGTCCTGATTGCAGTGGATGACGACCTCGTCGCCCACCTTCCAGGTCTTCACCTTGTCGCCAACCTTCCAGACGATCCCGGAAGCATCGGAGCCGATCACCGCATAGGGCGCGCCGTGCCCGCGAAACACCGACACGGGCTCGCCCAGGCAGGCCCAGACGCCGTTGTAGTTCACGCCCGCGGCCATCACGAGAACGAGGACTTCGTGGCTGTCGATCTCGGGCGTGTCGATCACCTCGACCTTCAGCGCCTGCTCCGGCGGACCATGGCGCTCCTGCCGAAGGACCCAGCCGTACATCTGCCGCGGCACATGACCGAGGGGCGGCAACTCGCCGATTTCGTAGAGGTCCTTCTTCTCCACGGCGTCCGACGCGCCGGTCCGGTCAAGGGCCATTCCTGCCTCCATGCGACCACTCCTCATCTCTCGCTGCGCCGCAGAATCAGCGCTCGCTTCCCAAGGAGGTAGAATCGGGACAGCAACAAAGCAACCCCGTGCGTCCCGATATTGTAACTTTATTGCTCTGCCGGCTCGGGAGCCGCGGCGATGTCTTCGCGGTGGCGCTCGATCTCCGGTGCCTCGCCGAAATGATGGGCGATCGAGGCGGCATAGAACCTCAGGATCGCCGGACCATCGCGCACCGGCGCACCGTCCTCCGCCACAAGCCGCCGTTCCCTCAGTCGGCCAAGGCCGCTCGCGGTGATCTCTTCCGCCGTCCCCGGCGTCCGCGGCACGCCCCTGGCATCGAGGTCGGCCACGGCCTCGCCCACGGCGTCACGCAGCTGAGCGCCCCGCGCGCCCCCCAGCGCTGCCCGTGCCACCAGCGGCACGGCCAGCGCCGGCATCGTCGCGTCCACCCGCCGGAGAAGCTCGGTGGCGAGCGCGGTCACATCCGTGCGCAAGGCCTCATCCGGCACCAGCGGCGTGCCGAAGCTGACCCCCGCTTCCCCGAACCGCCGGAACCGCAGGGTGAGCCGCTGCCACAGATGCGTCAGCACCGCGCTCACGGCCTTGGTGATGGGCACGCCGAAGCGCCTCTCGCCCGCCTCCCCGGCCCGGATAAGTACCCGGTCCTCGATCACCCGGTCATAGGCCAGCGCCACGGGGACGAAGACCACCTTGCCCGCCGCCTCGCCATGACTCAGATAGGTCAGCAGTCCCAGTTTCGGATCGGCGGTGGCCCCGGTCAGGCTCAGCCCCCCTTCCGGAAAGATCGCCTGCGATACCCCCGCCTCGGTCGCCATCTGCACATAGCGTTCCAGCACCCGCCGATATAGAGTCCCGCGGTGCCTGCGGCGGATGAAATAGGCGCCCATAGCCCGGAACACCGCCGACAGCGGCCAGACCCGCGCCCATTCGCCCACGGCATAGGCCAGTGTCGTCTGCTCCGAGACGAGATAGGTCACCAGAACGTAATCCATATTGGACCGGTGGTTCATCACGAAGACCACCGTTGCGTCCTCGGGCAGGCCCTTGAGAACGGAGGCCGGCTCCTGCATCCGGCGCACATCGTAGAGCGACCGGGCCAGCCACCGGGCAAGCCGCGTGCCGAAGCCGAAATAGGCGGTCGCGGAGAAGGACGGGACAATCTCCCGCGCGTAGCGGCGCGCGGTCTCGAAAGCCACGTCCTCCCGCACGGAATTCCGCCGCGCATGGGCCAGAATCGCGCGATTGACCTCCGTGTCGTAGACGAGCCGCTGGATCAGGTCGTAGCGACCGGCCAGCTTGAACGGCTGGATCGGCCGGGTAAGCCGCTTGTTCAGCTCCGCCACGATCCGCTCCGCCCGGCGCCGCAGGAACCAGCGCACCGACGGGAACAGGAAATGCGACGCGAAGGTCACCGCCGCGAAGGTCAGGATCAGGATGAACAGCCACAGCGGCAGGGTCACAGGCGCGGTCATGGCGCAAATCTCGCACGCGGGAGCGCGTCAGGCCAGTGAGGCGCGTCGTCCCTGCATCCGCCATCGGACGAGCGATCCCGGACAAGGAGCGAACGGCGCCCGTCGCCGCAGTGCGGCACGTTGACAGGGCCACAAAATGACAATAACCGGTCCATGCAAGCAATAATCTTGCGTCGCATTTTCCTTGAGGCCGGCCATGACCGACAGCACAGACCGCCAGACCCGCGACCGGCCCTGGCTCATCCGCACCTACGCCGGCCACTCCACGGCGGCCGCCTCCAACGCGCTCTACCGCGGAAACCTCGCCAAGGGGCAGACGGGCCTGTCAGTGGCCTTCGACCTGCCTACCCAGACCGGTTACGACAGCGACCACGAGCTTTCCCGGGGGGAGGTCGGAAAGGTCGGCGTCCCCGTCTGCCATCTCGGCGACATGCGGATGCTCTTCGACGGGATCCCCCTCGAACAGATGAACACCTCGATGACGATCAATGCGACCGCGCCTTGGCTGCTCGCACTTTATATCGCGGTGGCGGAGGAACAGGGCGCGGACATCTCGAAGCTCCAGGGCACTGTCCAGAACGACATCATCAAGGAATACCTCTCGCGCGGGACCTATATCTGCCCGCCGGAACCCAGCCTGCGGATGATCACCGATGTCGCGGCCCATACCCGCGAGCACCTGCCGAAATGGAACCCGATGAACGTGTGTTCCTATCATTTGCAGGAGGCGGGTGCGACGGCCGAAGAGGAACTCGCCTTCGCTCTGGCAACCGCCTGCGCCGTACTCGACGACCTCCGGACAAAGGTCGATCCCGCCGATTTTCCGCAGATGGTCGGACGGATATCCTTCTTCGTGAATGCCGGCATTCGATTTGTGACCGAAATGTGCAAGATGCGGGCGTTCGTCGATCTCTGGGACGAGATCTGCGCCACACGCTACGGCGTCGAGGACCCGACCTTTCGCCGCTTCCGCTACGGGGTCCAGGTCAATTCCCTGGGCCTGACCGAACAGCAGCCGGAGAACAACGTCTACCGCATCCTGATCGAGGCGCTCGCGGTCACCCTGTCGAAAAATGCCCGTGCCCGGGCGCTGCAATTGCCGGCCTGGAACGAGGCCCTGGGCCTCCCGCGCCCCTGGGATCAGCAATGGTCCCTGCGCCTGCAACAGATCCTCGCCTACGAGACCGACCTTCTGGAATACGACGATCTCTTTGACGGAAATCCCGCCGTCGAGCGCAAGGTCGAGCAATTGAAGACCGGCGCCCGCGCGGAACTCGCCGCGATCGACGCCATGGGCGGCGCGGTGCGGGCCATTGCCTACATGAAGGCACGGCTGGTGGAGTCGAACGCCGCCCGCATCGCCGCCATCGAACGGGGGGAAACCGTTGTGGTGGGCGTCAACCGCTTTCAGTCCGGCGAACCCTCGCCCCTCACCTCCGGTCCCGAGGCCGTCATGACGGCCGACCCCGAGGCCGAGGCCGACCAGATCGCCCGTCTTCAGGCCTGGCGCGCAGCCCGCGACGGAGAGGCCGTGCGCCGCGCCCTCGCCGAGCTGCGGCAGGCCGCCCGTTCGGGGGCGAACATCATGCCCGCCTCTATCGCCTGCGCGAAGGCCGGTGTCACCACGGGCGAATGGGCAGATGTGGCCCGCGAGATCTTCGGCCAGTACCGGGGCCCCACCGGCGTGTCGTCCAATCCCTCGAACCGCACCGAGGGACTGGAGGAGCTGCGTGCCCGCGTCGATGCGGTCTCCGACGCTCTGGGCCGCAGGCTGAAGTTCCTTATGGGCAAGCCGGGCCTCGATGGCCATTCCAACGGCGCGGAGCAGATCGCTGCCCGTGCCCGCGACTGCGGCATGGACATCGCCTACGGCGGCATCCGCATGACCCCTGCCGAGATCGTTGCGGCCGCGGACGCGGAACAGGCCCATGTCATCGGGCTCTCAATTCTCTCCGGCAGCCACATGGCCCTCATGGAAGACCTGATGGCCCGCCTGCGCGCGGCCGGGCTGGGTCATGTCCCGGTCGTCGTCGGCGGGATCATTCCCGAGCAGGACGCCCGGAGGCTGAAGGCGCTGGGTGTCGCGCGGGTTTATTCCCCGAAGGATTTCGAACTCAATCGGATCATGGCCGACATCGTCACCCTTGCCGATCCCGAGTCAGTCGCCGCCGAATAGGGCCCGCGGCCCCGACACCGCGCGAATTCCGCGCAACGCCGGTTGTTGCCTCGCGCAGGACCCGGCCGAATGCACTTGCATTCGGCCGGATAATTCTCATGACATGGGAATGTAAGCGGTATAGGGGTTTCCGCCAAACAACTGGATGCGAGAAAAGACATGAGCATTGACCTGTCGACCATGGACCGCAAGGACCTCGAGAAACTTCGGAAAGACATCGACAAGCAGATCGAGCGCCTGAACAAGTCCGACCAGAAGGCCGCCCTCGAAGCCGCCGAACGCGCGGCGCGGGAACACGGCTTCTCTCTCGCGGAACTGACGGGCGGCGCCTCGGCGAAAGCCGGCCGCGTGAAAACGGTCAATCCGCCGCGTTACCGCAATCCCGACAACCCGAGCCAGACCTGGACGGGCAAGGGCCGCCGGCCGGACTGGATCAAGGCCGCACAGGAAAAGGGCGAGGATCTCTCGAAATTCGAGATCGCCTGATGTCGACGCATATCGGGGCCTCCCCCGGGCAGATCGCCGAGACGGTGCTTATGCCCGGAGACCCCTATCGCGCCCGCTGGGCGGCGGAAACGTTCCTCGAGGGCGCGGAGTGCGTCAACGAGGTGCGCGGAATGCTGGGCTTTACCGGAACGTGGAACGGACATCGCGTCACGATCCACGGCTCCGGAATGGGAATGCCGTCTCTCTCGATCTATGCCAACGAACTGATCCGGGATTTCGGGGCCAGGACGCTGATCCGGGTCGGCTCCTGCGGCGCCATGCAGGACAACGTCGCGCTGCGGGACGTGATCCTGGCGATGACCTGTTCGAGCATCTCGACGCCGTCGCGCGGTCTCTTCCGCGAGATGGCCTTCGCCCCCTGCGCCGACTGGGGCCTGCTGTCGGCCGCCCATGCCGCGGCGGAGGAGCTCGGCGTGACGCCCCATGTCGGCGGAATCTATTCGTCGGACGTGTTCTATGACGAACGCCCCGACCTCGACGCCGAACTGACCCGTCACGGCGTGCTCGCGGTGGAGATGGAGGCAGCGGAACTCTACACCGTCGCCGCCCGTCACGGAGCCCGCGCGCTCGCGGTCCTGACAGTGAGCGACCACCTCCGCACCGGCGAGGCTCTTCCCGCCTCCGACCGCGAGAGGAGCTTCGCCGACATGATCGGCATCGCCCTTCGCGCGGCCTTCGCCTGACGGGTTTCGGCCCGGCTGCGCCGGGCCGATCCGCCGGCGGGCGTGCCGCCCGCCGGCGGAAAGGGAGTATTTCAGGCCAGATGAGGACAGAACGGGGGTCACGATCCCGCGCCGTGGCTCCGGCCATAGGCGTTCGGCTCGGGGGGGCGCCAGCCATCGGGCGGAGGCCCGACGAACACCTCCAGATCGAGCGGGTGGCAGGCGGCGTCGTCGCTCGAATGCCTGGCGCCGCAATCGCCGCCCGGGCAGGCGGACAGCACCGCCAGCAGGTCGATCTCGGCAAAGAGGAGCAGGTGGTCCCCCGCCCGCACCGGGCTCGCCTTCATGAAGTACCGGCCCGCGTCCCGGGTGAAGCCCGTGCACATGAAGACGTTCAGCACGTCGTGGACATGGGGTTCCGCCTCTGCCACCGGCACGCCCAGATGGGCGGCGAGGGCGCGCGTCAGGTTCGAGTGGCAGCAGTGATGATAGTCGGTCCCGGACAGCAGCCGCCCGGTATAGGGGTCGCAGCGTGTGCCGATCACGTCATGGACCGCACCGCCGTGCTCGTCGATCCCGTACCACGCGAGCGTGTCCTCGACGATCGTCGCCATGGGCCTGAGCCAGGGAAAGCAGGACCAGAGCCGGTCGCCCGCGGTGACGTGGGAGCCGTGAAGCGCCCTGGTCTTGCCGGAATAGAACCGCTCGGAGAGGTCATGGGCGGAAAAGAGATTCAGATCTCCCACCTGTGGCCGCTCGGGGCAGACGATCCGCAGGAATCCCCCCGCGGGGACCTCGACGACCCGCGCCTCGCGGGGCGGTACCCGGACAGTGCCTGCCTTCCGCGCCGAGGACCATGCCGCGCGGCAGGCCTCGAGCGGCGGCTCGGGCAGGGTCGCGGTCGGGTAACAGATCACAGGCGCGACAGCGCGCCGCGCCGCCGCGTCGGGCGGCTCCTTGTGCTGCGTCAAGCTGTCAACCTCGCGATTTGATCCATGTCATGTTTCCCCTCGGTCATCGCGGGAATGATCGCGTCACGATGCAGGAAAGTACCGAAATGTCCATTCTGTCGAAGATGATGCGGCACCTCCGGGCGGTTCCTTCCTCCCCGCCGCGCGGATCCCTCTCCCCAGCCGAGCTGGCCTGCATCGCCCGCCTGCCTCTCTCCCGGGCCGGACGGAGCGTCTCCATGGCGAGCCTCTTCGACAGCGCCGCCCGCCTCGCCCCTCGCGAGGTGGGCGGCACCCTCGCCGGCACCGAGTAGCGCCCGGGGGCGTCACACGGCATTCCGCTACGGGTCAGCCGTCCGTCAACCTGTCAGGGCAGGCAATGCGGATATCATTTCCGGTCGTCGGCCCGCAGCGCGCGGACCGTGGCGCCCGTCAGACCGTCCGCTCGACCATCATCTTCTTGATGTGCTGGATCGCCGCCGCCGGGTTCAGGCCCTTGGGACAGGTCTTCGCGCAATTCATGATCGTGTGGCAGCGGTAGAGCTTGAACGGGTCCTCGAGCTGGTCGAGCCGCTCGCCCGTCGCCTCGTCCCGGCTGTCGATGATCCAGCGATAGGCATGGAGCAGCGCCGCCGGGCCGAGGTAGCGATCGCCGTTCCACCAGTAGGAGGGGCAGGCCGTCGAGCAGGACGCGCACATCACGCATTCATAAAGTCCGTCGAGCTTCTTGCGGTCCTCGATGGACTGCCTCCACTCCTTGGCCGGGCGGTTCGTCTTCGTCTCGAGCCACGGCATGATCGACGCGTGCTGTGCATAGAAATGGGTGAGGTCCGGGATCAGGTCCTTGACCACCGGCATGTGCGGCAGCGGATAGACCTTCACGTCGCCCTTCACGTCGTCGATGCCGTAGATGCAGGCGAGCGTGTTGATCCCGTCGATGTTCATCGCGCAGGAGCCGCAGATCCCCTCCCGGCAGGACCGGCGGAAGGTCAATGTCGGGTCGATCTCGTTCTTGATCTTGATCAGCGCGTCGAGAATCATCGGCCCGCAGGTGTCGAGGTCGACGAAGTAGGTGTCGATCTTCGGGTTTTCCCCGGATTCCTCGTTCCAGCGGTAGATCCTGAAGGTCTTCAGCCGCTTCGCCCCCTCGGGTTTCGGCCAGGTCTTGCCGGTGGTAATCCGGCTGTTCTTCGGAAGGGTGAATTCGACCATGTCCGTCTTCCTTTCCTCTCACGCCGTGCCGGCGATGCAGGCGGACACGTCAGGGCGCCTGCGGATGTCGTCGATCAGGGCCGCCACGTCGGGCGCGGGCCCCTCGATGGAGGTGGCGTCCGCCGCGATCACGGTCAGCTCTCCCGGCGTGGCCCCGGAGATCACGCAATCGGCCGTGCGCTGGCCATAGGCCGGTTCCAGAACCAGCCGCGCCGGGGAGCCGACGGTGCGTTCGGCCACCACATCGGTGGTGCGCGCGATCTGCTCGCAGCCGGCGAACGCGCCGATTGCTGCAACGAGGGCGGCGAAACGGATCATTGGCCCAACTCCGGTCTGACGGCGGGTGTCCCGCCCACAAGCTCGACGACGCAGGTGCGGTATACCTCCTGCGGATCGCGCCCGCGGAGGAAATCCCCGCTGAGGCCCACGGACACCCCGGTCTCGAGGCCGGTGCGTGAGTTCGCCCCGACCCGGACTGCGCCCGTTGGCCCCGCCGCCGCCCGCGCGCGCTCGCTGCATATCTCCGCCGCCCGTTCCGGCGAAACCGGCGGCGGCGGGCCGCAGGAAGCCGTCACCGCGCAAAGAGCCAGACCGGCGATGGCGCGTACCGGCATCGTCAGTAGACCCGTGCCTTGGGCGCGATCTTCTTCAGGTCGATGCCGCCCTCGTTGTGGCCCGTCAGCGGATTGAGATGCACCGGACGATAATCCAGCGTCGTCTTCGTGCCCTCGACCCAGGCCAGCGTGTGCTTGCGCCAGGTTTCGTCGTCCCGGTCGGGGTAATCCTCGTGGGCGTGGGCGCCGCGGCTCTCCTTGCGCGCCTCGGCGGAGACGACCGTGGCCAGCGCGTTCGGCATGAGGTTCGTCAGCTCCAGCGTCTCCATCAGGTCGGAATTCCAGATCATCGTCCGGTCGGTGACCTTGATCCCATCCATCTTGCGCGCGACAGCCTCCATCTTCTCCACGCCCTCGGCCAGGGTCTTGTCGGTGCGGAAGACGGCCGCGTCGGACTGCATCGTCTTCTGCATCTCCAGCCGCAGCTCGGCGGTAGGCGTGTCCCCGTCCGCATGGCGCAGCGCGTCGAAGCGGTCGAGCGCCTTCTCGATGGCGGCCTTCTTCGGGATCGGCACCGAGGTCGAGGGATCGACAACCTTGCCGGCCCGGATCGCCGCCGCGCGGCCGAAGACCACGAGGTCGATCAGCGAGTTCGACCCCAGCCGGTTCGCGCCATGCACGGAGGCGCAGCCCGCCTCGCCCACGGCCATCAGGCCAGGCGCGACGCGGTCGGGATCGTCCGCCGTCGGGTTGAGCACCTCGCCCCAGTAGTTCGTCGGAATGCCGCCCATGTTGTAATGGACCGTCGGCAGAACCGGGATCGGGTCCTTGGTCACATCGACGCCGGCGAAGATGCGCGCCGATTCGCTGATGCCGGGCAGACGCTCGTGCAGGGTCTCGGGGGGCAGGTGGTTCAGGTGCAGGTGGATGTGGTCCTTCTCGGCCCCCACGCCGCGGCCCTCGCGGATCTCCATGGTCATGCAGCGGCTGACCACGTCGCGCGATGCGAGGTCCTTGTAGGTGGGCGCGTAGCGCTCCATGAACCGCTCGCCCTCGGAGTTGGTGAGGTAGCCGCCCTCGCCGCGCGCCCCCTCGGTGATCAGGCAGCCCGCGCCGTAGATGCCGGTCGGGTGGAACTGGACGAACTCCATGTCCTGAAGCGGCAGGCCCGCGCGCGCGATCATGCCCCCGCCGTCGCCGGTGCAGGTATGGGCGCTCGTTGCACTGAAATAGGCGCGACCGTAGCCGCCCGTGGCCAGCACCACCATCTTCGCCGCGAAGACATGCAGCGTGCCGTCGTCCAGCTTCCACGCCAGCACGCCCTCGCACTGGCCGTCATCGCCCATCAGCAGGTCGATGGCGAAATACTCGATGTAGAACTCCGCCTGTTCCTTGAGGCTCTGGCCGTAGAGCGTATGCAGGATCGCATGGCCGGTCCGGTCGGCTGCGGCGCAGGTGCGCTGCACCGGCGGGCCCTCGCCATACTCGGTTGTATGTCCGCCGAAGGGACGCTGGTAGATCTTCCCGTCCTCGGTCCGGCTGAACGGCACGCCGTAATGCTCGAGCTCGTAGACCGCCTTCGGGGCCTCGCGGGCGAGATATTCCATGGCGTCCGTGTCGCCCAGCCAGTCCGACCCCTTCACGGTGTCGTACATGTGCCACTGCCAGCTGTCCGGCCCCATGTTCCCCAGGCTCGCCGCGATGCCGCCCTGCGCGGCCACGGTGTGCGACCGGGTCGGAAACACCTTGGTGATGCAGGCCGTGCGCAACCCCTGCTCGGCCATCCCGAGAGTCGCTCGCAGCCCGGCGCCCCCGGCGCCGACGACGACGACGTCGAATTCATGGGTCTGGTAGTCGTAAGCGGCCATGTCGTTCCTCTCAGAGCGCGATGCGGGCGACGGCGAGAACGCTCGCCGCCAGGGCGGCATAGCTCACGCAGATCATCGCCACGATCAGCGCGGTCCGGGTGAAGCCGTGAGTGTAGTCCTCGATCATCATTTGAACACCGTGGCGAAAGTGGTACCAGCCCGTCGCGAGAAACAGCACCGCCACCAGCGACGGCCAGGGTCGAGCATAATAGGCCACCGCCTCCTCGTAGGGCAGCCCCAGCGCGCGGCCGAAGGTGAAAACGAAAAGCACGGTCAGCGGCAGCAGCGCCACCGAGGTCACGGTCATCAGCCAGTGATGCTCCGTCCCGGTCTTGGCCGAGCCCATCCCCATGGCGCGCTTGCGGTCTGTGATGTAGGGCATGGCGCGCTCCTCAGACGATGATGACGGTCAGCAGGGTCAGCACGACCGACCCCGCGATCATGCCGATGCCGAACTTCTCGGACCGTTCGACATCCAGCATGTGTCCCTGGTCCCAGATCAGGTGCCGCACGCCCGCCAGAGTGTGGTACCAGAGCGCCAGCACCGACAGCAGCATCACGAGGTCGCCGAACCACGAGGTGACGAAGCCGTTCGCCACCGCGTAGGCCTCCGGTCCCGTGGCCAGCGCGCCGAACCACCAGACGATCATCAGCCCTGCCACGATCAGGGCATTGCCGGTGATGCGGGTGAAGATCGAGGTGATCGAGGTCAGCTGCGGGCGATAGACCGTCAGATGCGGGCTGAGAGGACGGTTGCCCCTGTTCACGTCGGCCATGGGATGCCTCCTGCGATTGCTCCCACGGCCATTGTATGCCGTGGCATTCAACGCGTTCTTACCTAGTTCGGGGCACTTGTCACGGTCCGAGCGGCCCCGAACCTGCGTGTTCTTGCCGCAAGTCGGCGAAAAAACGGTGGTTGTGATCACACCCCGAAAGGATGTGATCACAACTATGCCATCACGCTGCGTGACGTCCGCGCGCCACATAGTAGAGGCCAAGGGCCAGCAGCAGCGTCTGGAACTCCATGCCGCCCATCGGATGGGTTTCGGAAGGAATGTTGCTCCACTGGCCCCAGTGAACCAGCCAGATCGCACCCACCATGATCACCGCGATCACCGCGCCGGACACGCGGGTGGCGAGATCGCCCGCACGCGTCGTCACTGCACCGCCGAAGAGGAGGCCCAGGCCCGCCGCCACCTCGCCGATGGCCACAAGCGCCCAGACGAAGACAGGCATCCCCATGAATGCGGCGGTCTCGGCAAGGCCGGGAAACTTGGTCACGCCATGGTAAAGAAACACGCCGGCCACTGCGAGGCGGGGAAGCCAATGCGCGGCGGGCAGGTCGAAGAACGCGGAGCGGTCGTCGGAGAAAGAAGTCGTCGAAGCCATATCGATCATCCCTTGGCTGATGAGCCCCGTCCCGGGGGCGGACACGCGACAGCTACTCCGATCTTCAGCGCGCGAAAGGTCCCGAAAAGCACCCGCTCCGCGCGAAAACGCACAAGTCTAGAGCGGGATGAGCGCCCAGTAGTCGAGGTCGAGCAACACATGGGGCAGGTATTTCCCGTCGGAGCCCTTCAGCGTCGGCGCGGACTCTCCGCCGTCCTTCACCGCCACCAGCCGCAGCCGCAGCGCCCCCACGCCGGGCGCCGCCGTCTCGGCCTTGTCCAGGACCTCCGACCAGCACCGCACCGTATCGCCCGCGAAGCAGGGGTTCGCATGGGCGCCGCCGTTCAGACCCACGATCATCTGCGCATTCGCCAGCCCGTTGAAGCTCAGCGCCCGTGCGAGGCTGATGACATGCCCACCATAGATCAGCCGCCGCCCGTCTTCGCGCAGTGTGGCATCGAAATGCACCTTGGCGGTGTTCTGCCACAGCCGGGTCGCCATCATGTGTTCGGCCTCCTCGACGGTCACCCCGTCGACATGGTCGATCACCTCTCCGACGGCATAATCGCCCCAGCGGTGCGGCTCCCCTGCAAGCCCGAAATCGTAGCCCTTGAAATTCAATCCCTCGGGAACGACGAGGTCCTCCACCGCCACCGCGGCGGCCAGTTCGGGGACCACGGGTTCCGGCGCAGGTCCCTCCGCCCGCCGCCGCACCATCACCCAGCGCACATAGCTCAGCAACGTCTCGCCGTGCTGGTTGCGGCCCGTCGTGCGCACCCAGACGATGCCGCTCCGGCCGTTGGAATTCTGCTTCAGCCCGATCACCTCGGACGTCGCCGTCACCGTGTCCCCGGGCCAGAGCGGCGTGATCCAGCGCCCTTCCGCATAGCCGAGATTCGCGACCGCGTTCAGCGACACGTCCGGGACGGTCTTGCCGAAGACCGTGTGAAACGTCACCAGATCGTCCAGCGGGCTGAAGGGCAGGCCGCAGATCTGGGCGAAGGCGTCGGACGAATGGAGCGCATGCCGCGCCGGATAGAGCGCATGGTAAAGCGCCCTCTCTCCCATCTTCACCGTCCGCGGCACCGCATGGCGAATGACCTCGCCGACCTCGTAATCTTCGAAGAACCGGCCCGGGTTGGTCTTCGTCATTGCTCGGACAGCCTCAAACCTGGGGTATAATCGGCCTCCACCTCCTTCGTGACCGCCTGCCCGCAGCGCATCACGCCATTGGCGGAATCGAAGGCGTATTGCGGCGGCCCGTGCAGCTGCCAGCCCGCGGCCAGCGCCGCGGAGACCTTGTGGCAGAAGGCGGAGGTGTCGTCCTCGGTGAGGAACCGGTAAAGCGTCGTCATGGCGTCACCCGAACGGCCAAGGGCCGACCCAGCCGTGGATCAGCGCGACGATGGCAAAGATCACGGCCGCGATCACCGCGATCCGCACCTCGGATTTCACCCCGCCCCACGCCGGTCGCTCCCAAGCGGGGTCCAACCGATTGATCACCACGATCTCCGTCAGCGCCCAGATCAGGAGCCCGCCGAAGAGGATGAAGGACGCCAGATCCCCGTTCACCACCAGGTGAGCGACACAGAAGAGAGAGAACCCGATCAGCTGCGGATGCCGCAGCATCGTACCGACACGGTTCCTCGGGCGCCCCGGCGGCGTGGCGCCGCTCGCATAGATGTAGAAGGCCGCCACCATCAGAAGGTTGTTGACCCCCACCAGCGGCGCGGACCTGCCCCACCAGACCGGACCGAAATAGGTGCGGTAGCCCCACCACATCAGCAGCAGCGACACGACGAGGGCGAGCGCCACCCCGCCCTTGCCGGCATCGCCAAGCTTGGCCCTCGGCCCCGGCGCCGCGCGTTTGAAGAAATGCGCCGCCCACCAAAGGGCAACTCCCAGAATCAGCCAGACCACGCGTCCCTCCCTTCAGCCCCCGGCGGAGACCGTCGCATCCGCCCCCGCATCCAGCTCGCGGATCGCCGCCGCCCGGGCCAGCGTCGCACGCGCCGTCGCGACATGCAGGTTCTCCACGATCTTGCCGTCCACCACGGCGACCCCCTGCCCGGCCGCCTCGGCCTCTTCATAGGCCGCGATTTGCCGTTCCGCGAGGGCGATCTCCTCCTCCGACGGGGCGAATATCTCGTTGGCGACGGCGACCTGCGCGGGATGGATCAGCGACTTGCCGTCGAAGCCCAGGTCCCGCCCCTGACGGCATTCCGACTGGAGCCCCGCCTCGTCCTTGAAGGCATTGTAAACCCCGTCGATCGCCACGATCCCCGCCGCCCGCGCACCCAGTAGGCACATCTGCAACGCGGCCATCAGCTCGCCCCGGCCCGCGCCAACGCGCGCGTTCAGGTCCTTCGCCAGATCGTTCGTCCCCACGACGAAGCCCTGCACCGCCGGATGCGCCGCGATGGCCCTCGCCTCGAAGACGCAGCCCGGGGTCTCCATCATCGCCCAGACCGGCAGATGCGGCACGAGCTTCGTCAGGGCCTGCACGTCGCCCGGGCCGTTCACCTTGGGCAGCAGCACCGCGTCGCAGGCCATCTCCGCCACGGCCGCGGCGTCCCTGGCGCCCCATTCGGTCGACAGCGCGTTGATCCGCACGATCCGCACCCGGTCGCCATAGCCCCCAGCCCCAAGCTCATGGCCCAGCGTTTCCCGGGCGGTCGCCTTCTCGGCAGGCGTCACCGCGTCCTCCAGATCGAAAAGGATCGCGTCCACCGGAAGGGTCCGCGCCTTGTCGAGCGCCCGTGGCCGGGAGCCGGGAATATAGAGGGCGGATCGGAAGGGCCGTGCGTGCATGTCTCTGTCTCTCGTCCGTCTGTCGCCGGAACCATGCCCACAGGGCAGGCGCTTCCGCAACAGGCGAGACGCCGCAGCGCAGCATCCAGCAGCGCAACAGCTCCGGGCGCGGCGGATTAACCCGGTCTTTGCGTCTGCTTTCCAGACTGGGTCCGCGACGCAGGGCCGATCCACCGCGTCTCCACGCGGGCCGGACCCGCCCAATCGACCCAATCGAAAGGTGACGCCATGACGCATCGCATCGCACACGCCCTCGTCTTCGCCGCGGCGCTGCCCCTCTCCGTCCTGGCGCCCGCCGCACCGGCCCGCGCGCAACAGGCCGCGGTCTGCGCCGACCACGCCGTGATCGTCGCCCGTCTGGCCGAACGCTGGGGCGAGAGCCGGCAGTCCATCGGCCTTGCCGCCAACAACACCGTGGTGGAGGTCTTCGCCTCCGACAGCGGAAGCTGGACCATCACCGTTACCCGCCCAGGCGGCCCGACCTGCCTCGTCGCCTCCGGCGAGCACTATCAGCACGTCGCCGAGGCCCTTCCCAACATCGACGAGCCGGCCTGAGCCCGGCTCTCCGTATCGCCAGGCCGGAGGCGCATCCGGGCATCGGGCAATGGGCCCCGGACGCAGCTCCACCGCCACCCCCCCGCGGAAGGACACGGCCCAGAATCGCCACCCCCGCGCGAACCCCGCTGCCGGGCCGGCGTGGCGGTCGGGACTGCCGCAAAGTGCGTCGGCCGGACGGAGAACGGAGAAACGAAACGCACGGGATCTCCGGTTCCGGATGTCGGGCTTTCAAGCCCTTGCCCGCGATGATAGCGATAACACTCCCACCGTCCCCTGGCGCGCTCCTCGCGCCCCGCTTGCGCGCCGCGGATCAAGGCCTTAGGCCCGGGCGCGAGAAAGACAACCCGAGGGACGTGAACAACCATGGCCAGACCCAAGATCGCCCTGATCGGCGCCGGACAGATCGGCGGCACGCTCGCACATCTTGCCGCCATCAAGGAGCTGGGCGACATCGTCCTCTTCGACATCGCCGAGGGCGTGCCCCAGGGCAAGGCGCTCGACCTCGCGGAGAGCGGCCCCGTCGAGGGCTTTGACGTGTCCCTGAAGGGCACGCAGGACTACGCCGACATCGCCGGCGCCGACGTCTGCATCGTCACCGCGGGCGTGCCACGCAAACCCGGCATGAGCAGGGACGACCTCCTCGGCATCAACCTCAAGGTCATGAAGGCCGTGGGCGAGGGCATCAAGACCCACTGCCCCGACGCCTTCGTCATCTGCATCACCAACCCGCTGGATGCCATGGTCTGGGCGCTCCAGGTCTTCTCCGGCCTGCCCCGAGAGAAGGTCTGCGGCATGGCGGGCGTGCTCGACAGCGCGCGCTTCCGCCACTTCCTCGCCGAGGAATTCGGCGTCTCCATGCGCGACGTCACCGCCTTCGTCCTTGGCGGCCACGGCGACACGATGGTGCCGCTGACACGCTATTCCACCGTGGCCGGCATTCCGCTGCCCGACCTCGTGGAGATGGGCTGGACCACCCAGGACAAGCTCGACGCCATCGTCCAGCGCACCCGCGACGGCGGCGCCGAGATCGTGGGGCTTCTGAAGACCGGTTCCGCGTTCTACGCCCCCGCCACCTCCGCGATCGAGATGGCGGAGGCCTATCTGAAGGACCAGAAGCGCCTCCTGCCCTGCGCCGCCTATGTCGACAGCGCGTTCGGGTTGAAAGGGCTCTATGTCGGCGTGCCCACGATCATCGGCGCCGGCGGGGTGGAAAAGGTCATCGACATCAAGCTCCAGAAGGACGAACAGGCGATGTTCGACAAGTCCGTGGACGCGGTGAAGGGTCTCGTGGAGGCCTGCAAGGGTATCGACGAAAGCCTCGCCTGATCCTCATCCGGTTCTCGCTGAATACAGGACCCGCGCAGTTGCGCGGGTCCTTGTCGTTCCGGACTGGTGCGGCTCGGCCGAAGCGCGCAATCTGGCCCTGTCGGAGACAGGAAAGGCCGCCCAATGTTCCGCCCTCTCGCCCTCGCCGCCGCGATCCTGCTCCCGCTCTCGTCGGCGAGCGCTCAGTCCCTGACCGAACGACTCGCCGCCGATGGTCTCGCGGCGACTGAAAGCCGGCTCGCCAGCCTGTCCGCGCCCTCGCCCGACGACCGCTTCGCCCTCGGCGGCGTCCGCTTCCTGCGCAGCATCGAACGCGCGCTCCAGCTCCGGTACCGCTACGGGATCAGCCCCGACCTCGACATGCTGCCCGTCCTGCGCCTGCCGATCCCGCCCAATCCCGCGCCCGAGACCTTCGACCCGGCCGCCATCGACCGGCTCTTTGCCGAGATCGAGGGCGACATGGCCGGCGCCATCGCTGCCCTCGACACGATCGCTGACGACGACGACGTCGGGGTGATCGTCGACATCGGGGATCTCTGGCTCGACATCGACGGCAGCGGAACCGCAGGTCCGGGCGAAAGCCTGCCGGAGATCATAGGCTGGACCCTCGGGATGCCGCTGAACGACACGCTCCCGCCGCCCGAGATCCGCTTCGACACCGCCGACGCGGCCTGGCTCTCGGCTTACGCGCATCAGATCACGGCCTGGTCGCATATCGTCCGCGCCCTTTCCCCGACCGCAGCCATTACAGAAGTCCTCGCCAGCGCCGCCGAGTTCGACCGCATCAATTCCGAGGTCGGGGGCTTCGCCGCCAGGGACGCCCAGTTCGGCACCTTCATCGATCTGGCCGCCATCGTGCTTGGGGCCATCGAACAGCGGCCCCACCCGGCGCACAGCCGCGCGGCTCTGGACCATCTGCAGCAGATGACCGCCGACAATCGGGTCTTCTGGGCCCGCGTCTCCGCGGAGACCGACAACGACCGCGAATGGATTCCGAACGACAGGCAGACCTCGGTGCTCGGCCTCGAGTTTCCCGCAGGCACTGCCCAGTCGTGGCAGGCCGTCCTCAAGGAAATCGAACTCGTCCTGCGCGGCGAGCGGCTGTTGCCCTACTGGCGGCTCGGCGACGGCGCTGGCCTGAACTTGCGTGCGATCCTCGAGGACCCGCCCGAGATCGACATCATCGCCCTGATCCAGGGCTCGGCCCTCCTGCCATACGTCGAGACCGGCCCGCTCATGAGCGGCGAGGCCTTTCGTCGCTTCGACCAGCTCGTGCAGGGCCAGAGCGTTCTCTTCGCCATCGTGCTCAACTGAACCGGTCCCCCGGAAACACTGGTGATTCGCGGCGCGGCGGCCGCGGTATGCCTCGGTATACCGGTTTTGTGATCACTGGTTTTGACCATGTGATCACAAATGTCGGTTTTTCCCGGGCCTGCGCGCCTTTGTCCTTTCATGGGCCGCGGGGCCCGTGTTTGAAGGCGTCAAACGCGAACAGGTGTCGAGGGACCAGCCATGAACATCCACGAGTATCAGGCGAAGGCGCTCCTGCGCTCCTACGGCGCCCCGGTCAGCGACGGTCGTGCCGTCTTCCGCGCCGAGGAAGCCAAGACCGCCGCCGGCGAACTCGACGGCCCGCTCTGGGTGGTGAAGGCTCAGATCCACGCGGGCGGCCGCGGCAAGGGCTCCTTCAAGGAGGCCGACGCGGGCGAGAAAGGCGGCGTGCGCCTCGCCAAGTCGGTCGAGGAAGCCGAGGCCGAGGCCAAGCGGATGCTCGGCCGGACCCTCGTGACCCACCAGACCGGCCCCGCCGGCAAGCAGGTCAACCGCATCTACATCGAGGATGGCTCCGACATCGAGCGCGAGCTCTACCTCGCCCTTCTCGTGGACCGGACGACCAGCCGCATCTCCTTCGTCTGCTCCACCGAAGGCGGCATGGACATCGAGGAGGTCGCCGCCTCCACCCCCGAGAAGATCCTCAGCTTCTCCGTCGACCCCGCCACCGGATACCAGCCCTTCCACGGCCGCCGCATCGCCTTCGCTCTCGGGCTCGAGGGCAAGCAGGTCAAGGAATGCGTGGGTCTCATGGGCATCCTCTACAGGGCCTTCGTCGAGAAGGACATGGAGATGCTCGAGATCAACCCGCTCATCGTGACCGACACCGGCAACCTCAAGGTGCTCGACGCCAAGCTGGGCTTCGATTCGAACGCGCTCTACCGCCAGCAGGACATCCTCGCCCTCCGCGACGAGACGGAGGAGGACCCGAAGGAACTCGAAGCCTCCAAGTATGACCTCAACTACATCGCCCTCGACGGCGAGATCGGCTGCATGGTCAACGGCGCGGGCCTCGCCATGGCGACCATGGACATCATCAAGCTCTACGGCTCCGAGCCCGCCAACTTCCTCGACGTGGGCGGCGGCGCGACCAAGGAAAAGGTGACCGAGGCCTTCAAGATCATCACCTCCGACCTTCAGGTGAAGGGCATCCTCGTCAACATCTTCGGCGGCATCATGCGCTGCGACGTCATCGCCGAAGGCGTGATCGCGGCGGTGAAGGAGGTGGGCCTGAAGGTCCCGCTGGTGGTCCGCCTCGAGGGCACGAACGTCGAGAAGGGCAAGGAGATCCTCAACGCCTCCGGCCTGAACGTCATCGCCGCAGACAGCCTGTCGGACGGCGCCGAGAAGATCGTGAAGGCGGTCAAGGGATAATCGTAGGCCGGGCCTCGGCCCGGCATCACGCGAAATGCCGGGCCGAGGCCCGGCCTACGGAGACGAACCAAATGTCCGTACTGATCGACGAAAACACCAAGGTCATCTGCCAAGGGATCACCGGCTCCCAGGGGACCTTCCACACCGAGCAGGCCATCGCCTACGGCACGAAGATGGTCGGCGGCGTCACCCCCGGCAAGGGCGGTCAGACCCATCTCGACCTGCCGGTCTTCAACTCGGTCCACGAGGCGAAGCACGCCACGGACGCCAACGCCACCGTGATCTATGTCCCCCCGTCCTTCGCCGCCGACTCGATCCTCGAGGCTATCGACGCCGAGATGGAGGTCATCGTCTGCATCACCGAGGGCATCCCGGTGCTCGACATGATGAAGGTCAAGCGCGCTCTCGTGGACAGCGCCTCCATCCTCATCGGGCCGAACTGCCCGGGCGTGATCACCCCCGACGCCTGCAAGATCGGCATCATGCCGGGCCACATCCACCGCCGCGGCTCCGTCGGCGTCGTCTCCCGCTCCGGCACCCTGACCTACGAGGCCGTCAAGCAGACCACCGACGTGGGCCTCGGCCAGTCGACCTGCGTCGGCATCGGCGGCGACCCGATCAAGGGGACGGAACATATCGACGTGCTCGAGTGGTTCCTCGCAGATGACGAAACGCAGTCGATCATCATGATCGGCGAGATCGGCGGCAGCGCCGAGGAGGAAGCCGCCCAGTTCCTCGCCGACGAGAAGAAGCGCGGCCGCTGGAAGCCCACCGCCGGCTTCATCGCCGGCCGCACGGCGCCTCCGGGCCGCCGCATGGGCCACGCGGGCGCCATCGTCGCCGGCGGCAAGGGCGGCGCCGAGGACAAGATCGAGGCGATGAAATCCGCAGGGATCGTCGTCGCCGACAGTCCCGCCAGCCTTGGCGAGGCCGTGCTCAAGGCCATCGGGTAAGAGGAGGGACCCATGGAGACCAAGCCGGACGCACGGGCAGAGTCCCATTCCCCGCTCTGCACGCGCACCTTTCTCGTCTTGATCGGGATGCTCGCCGCGATCCTCGCCGCGGCACTCATGGCTGGCGGGCCGGTCTGATGCGCGGGGCCGCGGCCCCGGCCCCCATGCCCCGTGCGGCTGCGACACCGCGCGGGAGCGTTCTGTCGCACGCCCTGATTTATGGTAACCGGAGTCCGTGCGCGGGGATCCGTCCCTCGGCGGGACCAGCGCCGGACAAAGGCCCCGAGAGGGTCGCCCAGCAGGAGCAGAAACGATGACATTCACCGAATCCGTCAAGACCGTCGCCACACAGAAATACTTCGATTTCTCGGGCCGGGCCTCCCGCTCGGAATTCTGGTGGTGGATGCTGGCCTATGTCCTCGGCGCGATCGTCGTCTCCTTCGTGCCCCTGCTGCCGATCGTCTACGCCCTTGCCCTCTTCCTGCCCACCCTGGGCGTCGGCTGGCGCCGGATGCAGGACATCGGCAAGCCCGGCTGGTACTTCCTGATCCCCTCGATCTACAACGTCTTCGCCCGGCTGGTGACGCCCTCCGTGTCCATGGAGATGGACCCCAGCACCGGCATGCCGACGGAGATGCCCGGCATGGGCGCGATGGCCTGGTCCTCGCTCGTCGGGATCATCGGCTTCGTGATCGCCATCGTCTTCCTCATCTTCCTCGTGCGCAAATCGGACCCCGGCCCCAACGCCTACGGACCGCCCCCCACCTCGTGACGCCGGCCCCATCCCCGAAGGTATCGCCATGACCGAACATTCGCCCAACGACGTCTTTCACGCCTCCTCCTTCCTGCAGGGCCACAATGCCGATTACATCGAGCAGCTCTACGCCCGCTATGCCGACAATCCCGGCGCCGTGGACGACAGCTGGCGCGCCTTCTTCGCCAGCCTCGGCGACGCCCCCTCCGAGGCGCGCGCAGAGGCTGCCGGCCCGTCCTGGGCGCGCGCCGACTGGCCACCGCAACCCTCCGATGACCTGACCGCCGCGCTCGACGGCCAGTGGCCCGCCGACCCCAGGGAGGCGAAGGGCGCGAGGGACAAGATCGTCGCCAAGGCCGAGGAACAGGGCGCGCAGATCACCGAGGCGCAGGTGCGCGGCGCCGTGCTCGACTCGGTGCGCGCGCTGATGATCATCCGCGCCTACCGGATCCGGGGTCACCTCGTGGCCGATCTCGACCCCCTCGGCATGCGGCAGGAGACGCCCCATCCCGAGCTCGATCCCCGGTCCTACGGCTTCGCCGAGGCCGACATGGACCGGCCCATCTTCATCGACAAGGTTCTGGGTCTCGAACATGCGACGATGCGCGAGATCCTCGAGATCGTGAAGCGCACCTACTGCGGCACCTTCGCGCTCCAGTACATGCACATCTCCGACCCCGAACAGGCCGCCTGGCTCAAGGAGCGGATCGAGGGTTACGGCAAGGAGATCAAGTTCACCCAGAACGGGCGCAAGGCGATCCTGAACAAGCTTGTCGAGGCCGAGGGCTTCGAGAAGTTCCTCCATGTGAAATACATGGGCACGAAGCGCTTCGGCCTCGACGGCGGCGAGGCGCTGATCCCCGCGATGGAACAGGTGATCAAGCGCGGCGGTGCGCTCGGAATCAAGGAGATCGTCATCGGCATGCCCCACCGCGGGCGGCTGTCGGTGCTCGCCAACGTGATGGGCAAGCCCTACCGCGCGATCTTCAACGAATTCCAGGGGGGCAGCTTCAAGCCCGAGGATGTCGACGGATCGGGCGACGTCAAATACCACCTCGGCGCCTCCTCGGACCGGGAATTCGACGGCAATTCGGTGCACCTGTCGCTCACGGCGAACCCCTCCCACCTGGAGGCGGTGAACCCCGTGGTCCTGGGCAAGGCCCGCGCCAAGCAGGACCAGCTTTCCGACGCCGATCGCACCGCCGTGCTGCCGCTGCTCCTGCACGGCGACGCGGCCTTCGCCGGTCAGGGCGTCGTGGCCGAATGCTTCCAGATGGGCGGCATCCGGGGCCATCGGACGGGCGGAACCATGCATATCGTGGTGAACAACCAGATCGGCTTCACCACCGCGCCGCATTTTTCGCGCTCCTCGCCCTATCCCACCGACATCGCGCTGATGGTCGAGGCGCCGATCTTCCATGTGAACGGCGACGATCCCGAGGCCGTGGTCCACGCCGCCAAGGTCGCCACCGAGTTCCGCCAGAAATTCGCCAAGGACGTGGTGCTCGACATCATCTGTTATCGCCGGTTCGGCCATAACGAGGGCGACGAGCCCATGTTCACCAACCCCGTGATGTACACGCGCATCAAGGGCCACAAGACCACGCTCACGCTCTACACCGAACGTCTGGTCAAGGACGGTCTCATCCCCGAGGGCGAGATCGAGGACATGAAGGCCGCCTTCCAGGCCCACCTCAACGAAGAGTTCGAGGCCGGCAAGACCTACAGGCCCAACAAGGCCGACTGGCTCGACGGCCGCTGGTCCCACATGGACCGGATGAAGCAGGGCAAGTACCAGCGCGGCAAGACCTGGATCAGGCGCGAGACCTTCGACCAGATCGGCACGGCTCTGACCCGCGCGCCTGACGGCTTCTCCATGCACCGCACGGTGGAGCGCCTGATCGAGACCAAGCGCCAGATGTTCGACGCGGGCGAAGGCTTCGACTGGGCCACCGCCGAGGCGCTCGCCTTCGGCTCCCTCCTGACCGAGGGCTATCCCGTCCGCCTCGCCGGCCAGGACAGCGCGCGCGGCACCTTCTCCCAGCGGCATTCCGCGCTGATCAACCAGGACACCGAAGAGCGCTACTACCCGCTCAACCACATCCGCGAAGGCCAGGCCCGCTACGAGGTCATCGACTCGATGCTCTCCGAATACGCGGTGCTGGGCTTCGAGTACGGCTACAGCCTCGCCGAGCCCAACGCGCTCACGCTCTGGGAGGCGCAGTTCGGCGACTTCGCCAACGGCGCGCAGATCATGTTCGACCAGTTCATCTCCTCGGGCGAATCGAAATGGCTGCGCATGTCCGGCCTCGTCATGCTGCTGCCCCACGGCTTCGAGGGACAGGGGCCAGAGCACAGCTCCGCCAGGCTCGAGCGCTTCCTGCAGATGTGCGGACAGGACAACTGGATCGTGGCCAACTGCACCACGCCCGCGAACTATTTCCACATCCTGCGCCGCCAGCTGCACCGCAGCTTCCGCAAGCCGCTCGTCCTGATGACGCCGAAATCGCTCCTGCGGCACAAGCTCGCCGTGTCGAAGGCCGACGAGTTCCTCGAGGGCTCCTCCTTCCACCGGGTGCTCTGGGACGACGCGCAGTATGGCAACTCGGAAACGGCGCTGAAGCCCGACGCGGAGATTCGCCGGGTCGTGATGTGTTCCGGCAAGGTCTATTACGACCTTCTCGAGAAGCGCGACGCCGAGGGCATCGACGACGTCTACCTGATGCGGATCGAGCAGTTCTATCCCTTCCCCGCCCAGTCGGCCGTGCGGGAGCTGGAACGGTTCAAGTCCGCCGAGATGATCTGGTGTCAGGAAGAACCCAAGAACCAGGGCGCCTGGACCTTCATCGAGCCGAACCTCGAATGGGTCCTCTCGCGCATCGGCGCGACCCACACCCGACCCCGCTATGTCGGCCGGGCCGCTTCGGCCTCGCCCGCCACCGGCCTCGCATCCCAGCACAAGGCACAACAAGAGGCGCTCGTCACCGAAGCGCTGACCATCGAAGGATGACCACCAATGTCCGTTGAAGTCCGCGTCCCCACCCTGGGCGAAAGCGTCACCGAGGCCACCGTCGCCACCTGGTTCAAGAAGCCCGGCGACGAGGTCGCGGTGGACGAGATGCTCTGCGAACTCGAGACAGACAAGGTGACGGTGGAGGTCCCCTCCCCCGCCGCCGGCAAGCTCAGCGAGATCGTCGCAGCCGAAGGCGACACCGTGGGCGTCGACGCCCTCCTCGCGTCCATCGTCGAGGCCGGCCACGCCGGCTCCTCGACCGAGGTCAAGCCCCGCGCCGGCACGCCCGAACCCTACGACGCCCCCGCGCCCGATGCCGCGAAGGCCGAGCCGGATGCGGCTGCGTCCGGAGAGGACATGGACGTCATGGTGCCCACCCTGGGCGAAAGCGTCACCGAGGCCACCGTCTCCACCTGGTTCAAGAAGCCGGGTGACAGCTTCGAGGCCGACGAGATGCTCTGCGAGCTCGAGACCGACAAGGTCTCCGTGGAGGTCCCCGCCCCCGCCGCCGGCACGCTCAAGGAAGTGCTGGCCGAGGAAGGCGCGACGGTCGAGGCCGGCGGCAAGCTCGCCGTCATGACCACCGGCACGGGCGGCGCTGCGGCCCCGGCGAAGAGCGGCGAGAAGAGCCATGAGGTCGCCGGCGGCTACGGTGACCGCGAGCGCCCCGAAGCCCCTCCCGAAACCGCCCCGGCCTCCGGCCGCACCGACGTCGAGAACGCCCCCTCCGCCACCAAGATGATGGCCGACAAGGGGCTCGACGAGGGCAAGGTCAAGGGCACCGGCCGCGACGGCCGCATCATGAAGGAGGACGTGCTCAAGGCCCTGACCCAGCCCGCCCCCGAGAAGGCCGAGGCGCCGAAAGCGCCCCCGCGCGCGCCCTCGACGCCCCAGGACGCCGACCGCGAGGAGCGGGTCAAGATGACCCGCCTGCGCCAGACCATCGCCCGCCGCCTGAAGGAGAGCCAGAACACCGCCGCGATGCTGACCACCTACAACGAGGTGGACATGGGCGGCGTCATGGACCTCCGGAACGAATACAAGGACCTGTTCCTGAAGAAGCACGGCGTCAAACTCGGCTTCATGTCCTTCTTCGTGAAGGCCTGCTGCCACGCCCTGAACGAGGTGCCGGACGTCAACGCCGAGATCGACGGCACCGACGTGGTCTACAAGAACTACGTCCACATGGGCATCGCCGTGGGCACGCCCACCGGCCTCGTGGTGCCCGTGGTGCGCGACGCCCACCTCAAGGGCTTCGCGCAGATCGAGAAGGAAATCGCGGAGCTTGGCGTCAAGGGCCGCGACGGCAAGCTGACCATGGCCGACATGCAGGGCGGCAGCTTCACCATCTCGAACGGCGGCGTCTACGGCTCGCTCATGTCCTCTCCGATCCTGAACCCGCCGCAGTCGGGCATCTTGGGCATGCACAAGATCCAGGAGCGGCCCATGGTCGTGAAGGGCCAGATCGTCGCGCGGCCGATGATGTATCTCGCCCTCAGCTACGATCACCGCATCGTCGACGGCAAGGGCGCGGTGACCTTCCTCGTTCGCGTGAAAGAGGCGCTCGAGGACCCGCGCCGCCTCCTGATGGACCTCTGAGCAAAGGGGGCGGGGGCCCTCCCCCGCCCGGCCTCCATGCGACCAGCCCCCACATCCCGTAGGGTGGGTTTCCAACCCACCGCCCCCGGCTTCTCCATCCGGCGCGGGCCGGCCTTCACCTCGCCGCCCCGGGTCCCCCGCGCCCCGGTGTCGCGCCCCAGCGCCCGGACCCTCGCCGCTCCCGCCCCGTTGTCTCCCATCGCACCCCAACCCGGAGACACACCATGACCGATCCCGTCCACATTCCCGACGGCTCCCCCGACCTCCAGCACTGGGACGACGACCGCCACGGGAGCGTCACCTACCGCATCCTCGTCGATGCCGATGGCGGCCCCAGCCGCGGACTCGTGCAGGGCATCGCCTATCTCGAGCCCGGCGATCGCGAGAACATGCACACCCACGACATACCCGAGACGATCCATGTGCTCGAAGGCTCCGGCGAGGCCCGGCTCCAGGGCAACAGCCTGCCCCTCGCGCCGGGTGACACGCTCTTCGTCCCCGCCGGTGCGCCCCATGCCTGGAGCGCCGCCGAGGCCGAGGGGCTGACCCTGCTCTTCACCTTCCCGACCGACCGCTTTGCCGAGGTCGCCTACCACTTCGACGCCGCCGCATGACCGGTCGGGCGCGTTCCCGTGGCCCAGCGAGGGCGCGCCCGTGACCGGCCCCTGGCTCATGTCCTCGATGAAGGACGAGGGCGCCCATCTCCTCGAGTGGCTTGCCTATCACCGCGTCATCGGCTTTCCCCGCGCGGTGATCTGCACCAACGACTGCTCCGACGGAACCGACATCCTGCTCGACCGTCTCGCCGCGGCCGGCCTTGTCATCCACCTGCGCAACGTCGTCCCGCTCGGCAGCCCGCCCCAGCATTCCGCCGCCCGCCTGGCCATGGCGCATCTCGCCCACGAGGCCGCATGCTGGGTCCTCCACATCGACGCCGACGAGTTCCTCAATGTCCACCTCGGGTCAGGCCATGTCGACGACCTCCTCACCCTCGCCGGAGAGGCCGACTGCATCGCGCTCGCCTGGCGCAATTTCGGCGACGCCGGCCACGCCGCCTGGCCAGGCGCCACCCTGCCCCATTTCACCCGGCGCGAGGCGCAGCCCGCCCCGGACGAGACCTACGTCAAATGCCTCTTCCGCCGCGACGCCTTCGCCGCCGCCTGGGCGCACATGCCGACCCGGCCCACCGGCCAGCCGCGCCTCGTCAACGCCGCCGGAGAGCCGCTGGCGAACGACAACCTCTTCTCCGACCGCCCCCGCGTGCGTTTCTTCCCCGTGGCCCGCGCCGACCGCGCCGAGACCCACGCGGGCATCAACCACTACGGCGTGAAATCCCCCGACCTCTTCGCGCTGAAGCGCGCGCGCGGCCGGGGCGAGAACACCACCGGCCACCAGAAGTACCGCGTGGGCTCCGAATGGCACAGGCGCGCCAACCGCAACGAGATCGAGGACCGCACCATCCTGCGCCACTGGCCCGCAACGCAGGCCGAACTCGCCCGCCTGCGCGTCCTGCCCGGCGTGGCCGAGGCCGAATCCCTTTGCCTTGAATGGCTCGACGCGACGCGCGAAAAGGCTGTCCATGACAGCTGAACTCACCGTCCTCGCCCTCGCCGCCCTGCTGCACGGCGTGCAACTGGCGCTCTTCGCCGTGCCCGCGAACCGCGAACTGGGCATCGGCAAGACCCTGAGTCCGCGCGACCCGGACCGGCTCGAAAAGCCGCTGATGGAGCAGGTCTCCACCCGCACCGGCCGCCTCGCCCGCGCCTACGGCAACCACAACGAGGCGCTGCTGCTCTTCGCGATCGCCGTGTCCCTCGTCAGCCTCGCCGGTGCCGCGACCCCGTTCACCGCCGCCATGGCCTGGACCTACCTCGTCGCCCGCATCCTCTATGTGCCCGCCTACGCGCTCGGCTGGGTCCCGTGGCGCACGGTCTTCTTCGCCGCGGCCTGGTTCGCCAGCTTCGCCATGATCCTCGCAACGCTCATCTGAACCCCGACCGCAACCCTGACCTGACACTTTTCGGTGCACGCGCTGTGCACGTCCCGGTGCACAGGTTGCATCACCCGCAAAGACCCCAAGGAGACCCCAAATGGCCCAATACGACGTCATCGTGATCGGCTCCGGCCCCGGCGGCTATGTCTGCGCCATCCGCTGCGCCCAGCTGGGCCTCAAGACCGCCTGCGTCGAGGGCCGCGAAACCCTGGGCGGCACCTGCCTCAACGTGGGCTGCATCCCGTCGAAG
The DNA here is from genome assembly GCF_003789055.1 of Histidinibacterium lentulum. Classification (GTDB taxonomy): domain Bacteria; phylum Pseudomonadota; class Alphaproteobacteria; order Rhodobacterales; family Rhodobacteraceae; genus Oceanicola; species Oceanicola lentulus. The sequence continues at coordinate 174,139 of NZ_ML119085.1, forward strand.
GCGCTGCTGCATGCCACCCACATGCTCCACGAGGCCGAGGCCAACTTCGCCGAGATGGGCCTCAAGGGAAAAAGCCCCTCGGTGGATTGGGCGCAGATGCTGTCCTACAAGGCCAAGACCATCAGCCAGAACACCGGCGGCATCGAATTTCTTTTCAAGAAGAACAAGATAGACTGGCTGAAGGGCTGGGGCTCCGTGCCCGGGAAGGGCAAGGTCAAGGTCGGCGACGAGGTCCATGAGGCAAAGCACATCGTCATTGCCTCCGGCTCCGAACCTGCTTCGCTGCCCGGCGTCGAGGTGGACGAGGAGACCGTCGTCACCTCCACCGGCGCGCTCGAGTTGAAGAAGATCCCGAAGAAGATGGTTGTCATCGGCGGCGGCGTGATCGGCCTCGAGCTGGGCTCGGTCTACTCCCGTCTCGGCGCCGAGGTGACGGTGGTCGAGTTCCTCGACACGATCACCCCGACCATGGACGCAGAAGTGAGCAAGCAGTTCCAGAAAATCCTTGCGAAACAAGGCCTCAAGTTCACTCTCGGCGCCGCCGTCCAGGGCGTCGAGACGGCAAAGGGCAAGGCGAAGGTGACCTACAAGCTGCGCAAGGACGACAGCGAGCACATGATCGAGGCCGACACCGTCCTCGTCTCGACCGGCCGCAAACCCTTCACCGACGGCCTCGGCCTCGCCGACCTCGGCGTGGAGACGAGCGAGCGCGGCCAGATCAGGACGGATGCCCGCTACCGCACCAATGTCGAGGGCATCTACGCCATCGGCGACTGCATCGCGGGACCCATGCTGGCCCACAAGGCCGAGGACGAGGGCATGGCGGTGGCCGAAGGCATCGCCGGCCAGCACCCCCATGTGAACTACGACGTGATCCCCAGCGTGATCTACACCCACCCCGAGGTCGCCTCCGTCGGCAAGACCGAGGAGGAGCTGAAGGAGGCGGGCCGCAAGTACAAGACGGGCAAGTTCTCCTTCATGGGCAACGGCCGCGCCAAGGCCAACTTCGCCGCCGACGGGTTCGTGAAGATCCTCGCAGATGCCGAGACCGACCGGATCCTCGGCGCCCATATCATCGGGCCGATGGCGGGCGATCTCATTCACGAGGTCTGCGTCGGCATGGAATTCGGCGCGGCCGCCGAGGACATCGCCCGCACCTGCCATGCCCACCCGACCTATTCCGAGGCGGTCCGCGAGGCGGCGCTGGCCTGCGGCGACGGCCCGATCCATTCCTGACGGCGCGCGATTGTTCTGCGAATGATCGGAGGGGGCGCTGCCCCCTCCGGCGTTGGCGGGGGGGCGTCTTCGAAGAAGAGAGCCCCCGCCGACCCCTGCCCGATGATCCCCGAGACCGGAGAGACCCCATGGCCCGCGACATCCTCATCGCCCCCTCGATTCTCGCCGCCGATTTCGCCGATTTCGGCCGCGAGGTCCGCGCCGTGGAGGTCGAAGGCGCGGACTGGATCCACATCGACGTCATGGACGGCCATTTCGTCCCGAACCTCACCTTCGGCCCGCCCATGGTCAAGGCGCTCAGGCCGCACGTGACGACCTTCATGGACGTCCACCTGATGATCGCGCCCGTCGATCCGATGATCGAGGCCTTCGCCGAGGCGGGTGCGGACCTGCTCACCGCCCATCTCGAGGCCGGCCCGCATCCGCACCGGACGCTGCAGGCGATCCGTGCGGCGGGGATGAAGGCGGGTCTCGCGGTCAATCCCGGGACCGCGGTGGACGCTGCAGCGCCGCTCCTCGATCTCTGCGACCTCGTCTGCGTGATGACGGTCAACCCGGGCTTCGGCGGGCAGACCTTCATCGACAGTCAGCTCGGCCAGATCGCGCGGCTCAGGGAGATGATCGGCGACCGCCCGATCCGCATAGAGGTAGACGGCGGCATCGACGCCCGAACCGCGCCCGCGGTCGTGAGCGCGGGTGCCGACGTCCTCGTCGCGGGGTCGGCGGTGTTCCGCGGCGGCACCGCCGACGAGCCTGCGGCCTACGGCGCCAACATCCGCGACCTGCGCAAGGCTGCAACACTCTGAACGGACTCTGATCCACATCAAGGCGGATCACCCGATCCGTCGTATTGTCGCACCATGCGACTGACCGTCCGCACCAACCTGGCCATGCGCGCGCTGATGACCTGTGCCATCAACGCCCCCGAAACCGTGCGCCGCGCCGACATCGCGCGCCTCTGCAACGGGTCGGAGGCGCATTTCGGCCTCGTGGTGAACAAGCTCGCTCAGGCGGGCTTTATCGAGACCCTGCGCGGACGCGGCGGCGGCATCCGCCTCGCCCGCCCGCCGGACGAGATCACGGTCGGCCAGGTTTTCCGCGTCTTCGAGGCTGGCGTGCCCTTCGCCGAATGCTTCGCAGGCGGTGAGAATCTGTGCCCGATCAAGGGCGCCTGCCGGCTGCGCGGCACGCTCGGCCGGGCGCTCGAGGCGTTTTACCGCGAACTCGACGATGTGACGCTCGCCGAGCTGACCTGCGGAAACGACCCGCTCGCAGCCCTGCTCCTGGCAACCGCGGAACCCGCCTGACCCCGGCGGCTCCGCCGCACAGTACACTGATACTTCGGAGTTCTTGGTAGCGTGGGGCGGACTTGAACCGCCGACCCCAGCATTATGAGTGCTGTGCTCTAACCAGCTGAGCTACCACGCCACGCCCGGCGGGACCTAGCCAAGCCCCCCGGTCCTGTCAATTGCAAAAGGCCGCACTTTCCTTCGGTCGGGCCCTCGGGCAAGAGCGGACTCATGATCGAAACGCTCTCCGCCATTGTGGGCTCCGCCAATGTCGCCACCGGTCCCGATGCGGCCGCCTGGGCCCGGGACTGGACCGGCAAGTACGAGGGGGTACCCGCCGCCGTCGTCCGCCCCGCCTCGACCGACGAGGTGGCCGCGATCCTCCGCGTCGCTTCCGAACACCGCCGGGCCATCGTGCCGGTCTCCGGCAACACCGGCCTCAACGGCGGGGCCCATGCGCCGGGCGCCCTGGTGCTGTCGCTGGACCGGATGCGTGCGATTCGCGGCATCGACACCGCCGCGCGCACCGCCGAGGTGCAGGCGGGCGTGGTTCTGGCGGACCTGCACGCGGCGACAGAGGCGCTGGACCTGATCTTTCCCATGACCTTCGGCGCCAAGGGCTCGGCCCGGATCGGCGGCATGATCGCCACCAACGCGGGCGGCTCGAACGTCCTGCGCTACGGGTCCATGCGGCACCTCGTGCTGGGGCTGGAGGCGGTGATGGCCGACGGGCGGGTGATGCGCCTCATGGGCGGGCTGCACAAGGACAACACCGGGCTCGACCTGCGCCAGCTGCTGATCGGGTCCGAGGGCACGCTCGGCATCGTCACCGCCGCTGTCCTGAAGCTCGCCCCGAAGCCGCGCGCTTTCGCGACGGCGATGGTCGCCGCCGCCTCCCTGCCCGCCGCCCTCGACCTCCTGAACCGGCTGAAGGATGCCTCGGTCGGGTCGGTCGAAGCGTTCGAGTACATGCCTGCCAGCTACATCGCGCGGCACATGGCCCACATCAGGGGCTCACGAGAACCGTTCGCGGAGCGGCACGAGGTGAACATCCTCGTGGAACTGGGAGCCACTGCAGCCCGCGACGCGACCCCGGGTCCCGACGGACGGATTCCGCTCGCGGCACTTCTCGAGGCGGAGCTGGAAGCGGCGCTGGAGGCGGGCCTCGTCCTCGACGCCACCGTCGCGCAGTCGGAGGCCCAGCGCCGCGAGATGTGGACCCGGCGCGAGAACGCGGCGGAGATCACCTTCACCGGCGAGGCGGTCGTGGACACGGACATCGCCGTACCGCTCTCGGCCGTGCCAGCCTTCTTCGATCATGTCCGTCCCGCCGTCGCGGCGCTCGATCCCGGGGCGACGGACCTGGCGGTTGCGCATCTGGGCGACGGCAACGTGCACTATACTGTCTACCCGAGCCGAGAGGACCCGGGCCTCTTCGCCGCAATTCGCGCGACGATCGACGACACCGCCGTGAGCCTCGGCGGCAGTTTCTCGGCCGAACACGGGATCGGCTTGTCGAAGCTGGAGGCCCTGCGGCGGCTGAAGGACCCGGTGGCCCTCGACGCGATGCGCGCGATCAAGCGCGCGCTCGACCCGCAGAACATCCTCAATCCGGGCAAGACCATCCCCTGAGCCGATGCGCCAGCCGCTGCGACTGATCCTCGGAGACCCGACCCTGCGCATGTCCGCGGCCGCGGTGGCGCTCTTCGGCGCGCTCGTGGCCTCGGTCACCCCGTATCAGAGCCTTGTGGCGATCCGTCTCTTCGACCTGTCTGACGGCGCCTATGCGGCGATCCTCGTTGCGGCGGCGCTCGTCTCGGTGGGCGGCGCGGTCGCGGCGGGCATCGCGACCGACCGAACGACGGCGCGCAAGCGGGTCGCGCTCGGATCGGCGCTCCTTCTGGTCGCGGGTTACGGTGCCGTTCTCGTCGCGCCCGGACCGGTCACCTTCGTCCTGGCCCATGCCGTCCTGCTGCCAGCGGGCGGCGCGCTCATGGGGCAGCTCTTCGCCCTGGCGCGCCTCGCGACCTCAACGACCTCGGCGCGGGACCGCGATTCGGTGCTGGCCGCGATCCGCGCGCTATTCGCCGTGCCGTTTCTCGTCGTGCTCCCCCTCTGGGCGGTCGCCTTCGATCGCGGAGCGGGCCTTCTGGCAATCTACGGCGCCATGGTCCCCGTTTCTCTGGGTCTTCTCGCGCTGATCCTCCGCGCCTGGCCGCCCGACGGCCACGGACGCTGGACCGAGACCCGCTCGGGCCTGAGTTCCGCAGCGTCCCTGCGCGAAATGGCGGCGCCCGGTGTCCTGGTGCGGGTGGCGCTCACCGGCGGGATCATGTCGGGCGTCTTCGTCTACATGATCGTCCTCGGCCTCGTCTTCGACGAAAGCACAGGTCGCGACTTGGGGGATGTGGCGCTCTTTGCCGGGCTCATCGCCGGGCTGGAGGTCCCCGTCATGCTCGGCATCGGCCAACTGCTCAGGATCCTGAGCCGGATGCAGGCGATCGCGCTCGGGGCGATGACCTATGCCGGCTTCCTCTTCGTCTTTCCGATCCTGCTGCCCAGTCCGCTGGTCTGGCTTCTGACGATCCCGGCCGCCTTGGGCGCCGGGATCATCCTGTCGCTGCCGATCGGCTATGTGCAGGATCTGATGGGCGACCGGGCCGGGGCCGGCGGGGCCCTGCTGGCGCTGCAGAAGGTCGCCGGCGACGCCGTCGCCGCCGTGGTCTTTGCCGGTGCAGCGTGGTGGGGCGGCTATGCCGCGGCTGCGGTCATGGCGGGCCTCGCGATGCTGGCCGCGACAGCCGCGCTCCTGTGGCTGGACCGACGATCCGCGACGGCCGTGCCGCGCTGAAGCATCCCGAGGCGCGCCACGTCAGATCGCAAAGAAGCTCTCCCCGGCCCGTCCCCGCAGGGTCAGCCCGAGATTGCGCCCCAGCTCCGCGCCGTCCTCGACCGAGGCCTCACCCGAATCGGCGAGGCTCTCGGACCCGTCGGGCCGCAGGATCTCGCCCCGCAGGCGTACCGTCCCGCCGTTCAGTTCCGCCAGCCCGCCAATGGGCGTCTCGCAGGATCCGTCGAGGGCAGCGAGGAACGCACGTTCGGCCGCTAGGCGCCGGCCCGTGGGGCCGTCGTGGATCGCGGCCAGCATCTCTGCAGCGCGGGTATCGTGGGCCCGCCGCTCGATGCCGATGGCTCCCTGGGCGATGGCCGGAAGCATGTCCTCCGGCGAAATGGGGGCCTTCGCCACCTCCGCCATCCCAAGCCGCCTGAGCCCCGCCATGGCAAGGAAGGTCGCCTCGGCCACGCCGTCCTCCAGCTTCTTCATGCGGGTCTGCACGTTGCCCCGGAACTCCACCACCTGCAGGTCCGGTCGCTTGTTCAGCAGTTGTGCGCGCCGCCGCAGCGAGGAGGTGCCCACAACAGTGCCCGCGGGCAGGCTCGCCAGATCGCCATGCGCGAGCGAGACGAAGGCGTCGCGCACGTCCTCCCGCGGCAGGTAGCAGTCGAGCATCAGCCCCTCGGGCTGCTCGGTCGGCATGTCCTTCATCGAATGGACGGCGATGTCGACCTCGCCCGACAGCATCGCCGCCTCGATCTCTTTCGTGAACAGGCCCTTTCCGCCGATCTCCTTCAGCGGGCGGTCGATGATCCGGTCTCCGGTGGTCTTGATCACCACGATGGAGAAGGCCTCGAAAGGCAGGTCGAAGGCGCGGGCGAGCCGGTCACGGGTTTCGTTCGCCTGTGCGAGGGCGAGCGGAGACCCGCGGGTTCCGATCTTCAGGGGTCTGGCGGGGGAGGGCAGATCGCGCGTCATGTCTCACCTGTTAGACGTGTCAATCTGGCCTGACAATCCTTGACAGAACCCGGCCCCGGTGGGACGACCGGCTGACGCCGCCCGCCCGACGAAAGGCCCCGGAATGACGAAGACCCTCTTGCGCGCCCTCGCCGGTGAAACCCTGCCCACGCCGCCGATCTGGATGATGCGTCAGGCGGGCCGCTACCTGCCGGAGTACCGTGCGACGCGCGCCGAGGCGGGTGACTTCCTGTCGCTCTGCTACAATCCCGACCTCGCCGCCGAGGTGACGCTGCAGCCGATCCGCCGGTACGGCTTCGACGCGGCGATCCTGTTCGCAGATATCCTGCTTCTGCCACAGGCCATGGGGCTCGACCTGTGGTTCGTCACCGGCGAGGGGCCGCGACTCTCGACCGCTACCCGCCCCGCCGAAGTCTCGGCCCTGAAGGGGCCCGACGACATCCACGACACGCTCGGCCCGGTCTACGAGACCGTGGCGATCCTGTCGCGGGAGCTGCCGAGGGAAACCACCCTCATCGGGTTCGCCGGAGCGCCCTGGACCGTGGCAACATACATGATCGCGGGCCGCGGTACGCCCGATCAGGCCCCGGCGCATCAACTGATCGCCGAGGATCGCGCCACTTTCGAGGACCTAATCGACCGTCTCACCGAGGGCACGATCGCCTACCTCTCGCGCCAGGTCGAGGCGGGCGCCGAATGTGTCAAGATCTTCGACAGCTGGGCCGGGTCCCTGACGGGTGACGATTTCGACCGCTACGCCGTGGAACCCGCCCGGCGCATAACGGAGGCGATGAAGGCCCGCCACCCGGGCCTGCCCGTCATCGCCTTCCCGCGTGGCGCCGGAGAGCGCTACGAGGGGCTGCACGCCCGGATCGGCGCCGACTGCATTGCGCTCGACGACGGCGTCAGCGCGCACTGGGCGGCCGCGCATGTCCAGCCGGGGGGCTGCGTGCAAGGCAACCTCGCCTCGTCGCACATGGTCACCGGCGGGGAGACGCTGGTTCACGAAACCCGGGCAATCGTCGACGCGTTCTCCGGCGGGCCGCACATCTTCAATCTGGGCCATGGCATCACCCCTGACGCCGACCCCGAGAACGTCCAGCTCATGATCGACGCCGTGCGCGGCAAGGTCGCGGCCTGACCCCCTCCACGGAACCGGGCCACCGCTGCGCGGTTCGGTCTCCATGACAGCGACCACCGACGTGCCGCCTACCGCCATCGCCGCCCTCCCCCGCCCCGAAACCCGGGAGGGCAGGCCGCGGCATGTGGGCCTCGAACTCGAGTATGCCAACCTCACCGAGGACCGCTCCGCCGACATCGCCCGCGACCTGCTCGGCGGCACGATCCGGCGCGACGGCGCCAACGCGCTGCGCCTCGAGGGCAGCGCCCTCGGTGATCTCAAGCTCTATCTCGACACCGCCTTTCGCGACGAATCCGGTCCACTCGCGCGCGCGGGCCTCGATCTCGCCCGCGCTGTCGTGCCGGTGGAGATCGTGACCCCGCCTTTGCTCCCCGAGGAGATCGCCACCTTCGACCGACTCGTCGCGGCGCTGGCCGAGGCAGGGGCGGAGGGGTCGCGCGAAGGGCTCTTCTTCGGCTTCGGCCTGCACCTCAACCCGGAAATCCGGGGCGATCGTGCCGAGGACATCCTGCCCATCGTCACCGCCTATGCACTGATGGAGGACTGGCTGCGCCTTGGCGAGGACGAGATCGACATCAGCCGCCGCATCCTGCCTTTCTCCGCACCCTATACCCGGTCCTTTCTCGACGCTCTGGCGGCACGGCCCGACTGGGACATGGCCGCTCTGGCCGGGTCGTACCTGGCGCACAATCCCACCCGGAACCGGGGCCTCGACCTTTTGCCGATCCTCGCCTTTTTCGATGAGTCGAAGGTCTCCGAGGCCCTTGGCGGGCTCGGGGCCGTCTCCGCCCGGCCCGCCTTCCATTACCGCCTGCCCGACAGTCGTGTGGGCGAAGCCGGCTGGGCGGTCTCCCGCGAATGGGCGCGCTGGGTGACCGTCGAACGCCTCGCCGCGCGGCCCGATCTTCTGGACCGGCTTTCGGCGGACTGGCTCGACTACCGCGCACGGTTCTTCAGCATCCCGCTGGACTGGCGCGAACATGTCGGCCGCGTCCTGGAGGCGGAGCGGCTGCTGCCATGACCCGGCCCCTCATCGCCGTCACGACCTCGAACCGCTCGGGGTGGCGGATCTTTCCCCTGGTGGCCGGGAACATCCGCCTTGCCGGGGGCAGGGCCCTGCGCTGGGGCGCAGGCCGGCCCGCCGACCTCGATTTCGTGGACGGCGTGATCATCGGCGGCGGCGACGACATCTCTCCCGATCTCTACGGCGGGCTCACGACCACCGCCCGGCTCGATCCCGCGCGAGACCGGCTGGAACGGCGGCTGGTGGAGGGCGCGATGGCGCGCAACCTGCCGGTGCTGGGCATCTGCCGGGGCAGCCAGATGATCAACGTGGCGCTGGGCGGGACGCTCGACCAGGACGCCTACGCGACCTTCACCCGCTCCGACCGGGTCTACACGATCCTGCCGAAAAAGCGCCTGACGATCTGCGACGGCACCCGCCTGATGAAGATCGCGGGCGGGGCGCCGATGCACGTCAACGCGCTCCATTCCCAGGCCGTGAACAAGCTGGGCGATGGCCTGCGTGTCGCCGCCCGCGACCGCGGCGGGATGACCCAGGCGGTGGAGCGAATCCGCGACCCCTTCGCCCTCGGCGTGCAGTGGCATCCCGAGCATCTCTGGTACGCCCGCCGGCAGCGCGCGATCTTCCGCGCCCTCGTCACCGCCGCCCGCGCCTATGCGGACGGAAAGGGACAAGTCACGGAGGTGGCGCGGGACGCCGCGGAAAGCCCCGATCCGTCGGGCAGGGTATTCTGAGCAGGGGTTCGGCGCCTCCGGCGCCGACCCGCGGGAGGCGCCGCCCCCCGCACCCCCGGGAGTATTTCCGGCCAGATGAATGAGAAGGACGGCGCCGGGCCTGACCGTTCAGATCCACTTTGCCATGGGCGGCAGGCTCATGAGCACCGCGTTGGCGTCATGCCCCGTGGCGAGGCCGAATTTCGTGCCGCGGTCGTAGACGAGGTTGTACTCGGCATAGAGACCCCGGTGCACCAGTTGCACGTCCTTGTCCGCCTCGGTCCACGGCGTGTCGCGACGCCGCTCCACCAGCGGCAGGTAGGCCGGCAGGAACGCCCGGCCGATATCCTGCGTCAGGGCGAAATCCGCCGCCCAGTCGCCGGTATTCCGGTCGTCCATGAAGATGCCGCCCACGCCCCGCGCCCGGCCCCGGTGCGGGACGAAGAAATACTCGTCCGCCCAGGCCTTCAGCTCGGCGTAGAGACCTTCGCCATGGGGCGCGAGATGCGCCTTCTGCACGTCGTGGAAATGGGCCGTGTCCTCGGCGTACTCGATGCAGGGATTGAGGTCCGACCCGCCGCCGAACCACCACACGCCCGGGGTCCAGAACATCCGCGTGTTCATGTGGACCGCCGGCGTATGGGGATTCTGCATATGGGCGACAAGGCTGATTCCGCTGGCCCAGAACCGGGGATCGCGGTCCATGCCGGGCACGCCGCGAGCGGCCATGGCCTTCTGCGCGGGCTCGCCCAGCCGGCCGTAGACGGTGGAGACGTTGACCCCGACCTTCTCGAAGACGCGCCCGCCTCGCATCACGCTCATCAGCCCGCCGCCCGCGTCCGATCCGTCGTCGCTGGCGCGGCTGGTCTCGGTGACCTCGAACCGGCCCGATGCCGCCCCGGCGAAGGGGCCGGTGGCCTGCGCATCCTCGAGCGTCTCGAAGGCCGCCACGATCTCGTCGCGCAGCGCGCGAAACCAGCCTGCGGCCTGCGCCTTTTCCTCGGCCATCGACACCGCGTCGGTCTGCACGTTCATGGGGCACTCCTTCGTCCTCTCCAGCACCCCGCTCCTATCACCGCCCCACCGACCCGCAAAGCCGGCGCGGCCGGCTCAGTGCGCCGGTGCGGTGACAGGATCGATCAACGTGCGCCCGCCGTCCACGGTGATCACCTGACCGGTCACGAAGGACGAGGCGTCCGAGGCGAGATACTGCACCGCATCCGAAACCTCCGACGGGGCCGCGATCCGGTTCAGCGGCGTGTGATCCACGATCTCCTCCCGGAAATCCTCGTTCTCCTTCAGCGCCCCCATCAGCGAGGCCGACATGACCGACCCGAAGGCGACCGCATTCACGCGGATCCGCCGTGGCGCCAGCGCGACCGCCAGCGACCGTGTCATCTGGTCCAGCGCCGCGGTCGAGACCGAGTAGGCGAGAAGCTCGGGATGCGTGCGCCGCGCCGCGATGGACGACAGGTTGATGATCGTCCCGGCTGTCCCTTCGGAAATTCCCTCCGACTGCCTCATCATGCGCTTGGCGACGGCCTGGCTCATCCTCAGCGCGGTCATCAGGTTCTGCTGGAGGAGTTCCTCCACCTGGTCGTTCTCGCTGTCGAGCGGGTCGGCAGGAACCATCTGCCGCGAGCCGTTCACGAGGATATCCACCTGGTCGAAGGCATCCACCGTCAGCGACAGCAGGTTGGCGATCGTCAGCCGCTCGCGCAGGTCGCCCGCGAAGATGCGGCAGTTCTCCTCTTCCCGCGCCTGTTCGCCCATCTCCTTCTTCAGATGGCTCTCGTCCATATCGGCGAAGACGACATTCGCGCCCTCGCGGAGGAAATGCCGCCCGATGGCGAGGCCCACGCCATTGGCGGCACCGGTGACGATGGCGGTCTTTCCGGCGATGGAAAAGCTCATGTGACGGGGCCTCTCTGGGAGCGGGCCGGAGCGGGGCGCGGCCGGCGGGCATGGATCAGCTTGTAGCGTGGATCGGCACCGAGGGGCGTCACCTCCGCGAACAGCGCGTCGAGCGCGGCCTCGTAGGGCAGATGGCGATTCGCCACAAGCCAGAGCGACCCATGGGGGGACAGCATCCGCGCCGCTGCGGAGATGAAGGCCCGACCCAGGTCCGGGTCAGGGCGCCGGCCAGGGTGAAACGGCGGATTGCACAGTACCGCACCCGCCGCGGCTTCGGATTTCCAGGTGCGCGCATCGGCCCAGTGAAACCGCGCGCGCGGATCCGCGATATTGCGCCGCGCGGCGTCCAGCGCATCGGCCTCGGCCTCCACCAGATCGACCCTCTCCACGCCCGCCTTTTCCAGCGCCCGCGCGGTGAGATAGCCCCAGCCCGCGCCCAGATCAACGACATGCCCGGGCAGCGTCCCCGGCAGGTGATCCGCCAGCAGCCGCGATCCCGGGTCGACCCCCGCCTCGCTGAAGCCCCCTGCTGCCGTCACGAACCCCTCGGGGCCGGGCCGCGCCGCGGGGCTGCGCCAATCCCCGAAGGCATCGCTCCGAGGGGCGAGAAACGCGCGCCCGTGACCGCGCGTCACCGCCGGCAGCTCGCCCAGCCGGGCCCGCACCGCCTTCCAGAGCGCATCGACGCCGTCCGTCTTCTGCCCGTCCACAAAGACCGGCCCCTGCGCCACGGCGCGCGCGAAGAGGTCCTGCGCAAGCGCCCGCGAGCGCGGCACGATGAGCACGGAGGATGCCGCCTCCGGCCACTCACGTCCCGCCGCATAGCCCCGCGCCGCCCAGGCCTCCACGTCGGGGCGAAAGCCCGACACCACGACCGCCCTCTCCGGGCCGAACGGCAGCTCGAGATCGGCGGGCGGGCGCACCACCGCGACCGCCCCTTCGGGAAGCGCAAGCGGGCCGCTCAAGGCAGCCTCGAGGCGTGGCGCAGCCATCCGCCCGTCCCCGCGCCTATTCCTTTTCCATGGTGCACTGCAGCGGATGCTGGTGGCGCTGCGCGAAATCCATCACCTGCGCCACCTTCGTCTCCGCGATCTCGAAGGAGAACACGCCCACGACCGCCAGGCCCTTCTTGTGCACCGTCAGCATCAGCTCGAAGGCCTGGGCATGGGACATTCCGAAGAACCGTTCCAGCACATGCACGACGAATTCCATCGGCGTGTAGTCGTCATTGAGGATCAGAACCTTGTAGAGCGGCGGCTTCTTCGTCTTCGGACGCGTCTCCAGCTTGACGCCGGTGTCAGACCCACCGCCGTCCTCCTTGTCCGCCATCATGAAGATGTCAGTGGGCATCAGCTGCTCCGGCCTCCGGCTCTCGCGTTGCTCTGTCTCGGCCCCGTAATATATGCGAAGCGCGCTTCAAGGAAAGTGGTTCCCATGTCCCGACCCGCACACGACCCTCCGGTCTGGACCGTGGGCTTCGATGCCGACGATACGCTCTGGCACAACGAGCGCCATTTCCGCCTGACCCAGGACCGCTTCGCCGAACTGCTTGCCGATCACGCCGGACGAGACCATCTCGAAGAGCGACTCCTCGCGGCCGAACGCCGCAACCTCGGACATTACGGCTACGGGGTTAAGGGATTCACCCTGTCCATGATCGAAACCGCGATCGAGGTGACCTCCGGTCGGGTGCCGTCCGAGGTGATCGCCGACATTCTCGCCGCAGGACGCGAGATGCTCTCCCACCCGATCGAGTTGCTGCCCCATGCCCGCGAGGCGGTGGAAGCGCTTGCCGGGCGCGCGCGTCTGATGCTGATCACCAAGGGCGACCTGCTCGACCAGGAGCGCAAGCTGGCGCAATCCGGCCTTGGAGAGCTTTTCGATTCGGTCGAGATCGTCTCGGAAAAGACGGCGCAGACCTACGGCCGGCTCTTTGCCGGCGCGGGACGGGCGATGATGGTCGGCAATTCGCTCCGCTCCGACGTGCTCCCCGCTCTCGAGGCAGGGGCCTGGGCCGTTCATGTTCCGCACGAGATCACATGGGCACTGGAACGGGCCGCCCCGCCCGAGGCGCACCCCCGCTTTCATCGCATCGCCGATCTCGGGGCGCTGCCCGACCTGCTGCGCCGGCTCGGCTGACCGGCACTTTTTCTTCGCTGGCTGCCCTTGTTTCGCCACATTCGCCGATGTTGCGCAGCTGACCCAGAGTCGCCACCAGATCTTCGTGCCCTTCATGAAACAGGTGATGCAAGGCACCTTCATGCGGGGCTTTTTGACGGGGCAAGGTCGTGCTAGCGTTTTGCCATAAGATTGACGTACCCGGCATCAGATCGGGGCGCATGAGGCAGGCACCGGGTCATCCCGGTCGCAGACAAGGGCAGATGACGTGATCGCACGAACTGGGCGCCCCGCCCGAACGGGGATTCTTCTCCTTGCCGTCCTCCTTCTGGCGGCGCTGACACCTCTCATGGGCCGTGCCGCGCCCTGGGCCGCCATGGTCATGGATGCCCGCTCCGGCGAGGTCTACCATTCGGACAATGCCGATACCTCGCTGCATCCGGCGTCGCTGACAAAGATGATGACGCTCTGGGTCGCCTTCGAGGCGGTGGAACGCGGCGAGATCACCCTCGACACGATGGTGACCATCCCGCGCGAGGCCGCGGCCGAACCGCCCTCGAAGCTCGGCCTCGTGGCGGGCCAGCAGATCCGCTTCCGCTACCTGCTGCGCGCCGCCGCCGTCCGCTCCGCCAACGACGCGGCGACCGCGATCGCCTTCGCCGTCTCCGGCTCGGAACAGGCCTTCACCGAGCGCATGACCCGGACCGCCCGCGCCATGGGCATGACCCGGACGACCTTCAAGAACGCCCACGGCCTGACCGAGACCGGCCACATGTCCTCCGCCCGCGACATGACCATCCTCGGGCGGCACATGATCTACGACTGGCCGCAGTACTATAACCTCTTCTCCCGCCGCTCGACCGATGCCGGCGTTGCGACGGTGCAGAACACGAACCGCCGCTTCCTCGACGCCTATGTCGGCGCCGACGGCATCAAGACCGGTTTCACCAACGCCGCGGGCTCCAACCTCGTGGCCTCCGCCGAACGCAATGGTGTGCGGATCGTCGTCACCGTCTTCGGGGCGCCGGGCTCCGCCGCGCGTAACGCCCGGGTGGCAGAACTGATGGACCTTGGCTTCGCCCGCGCGCCGTCCCAGGTGGCCCTGCGCCGTCCGGAACGACCGCCCTATCTCGGCAACGTCGCGGGAGCGACCCGTCTCGCCTCCGCCCCCGTACGTTCTCCAAGGCCGCAAGCCCGGCCCGAGACCGTCTTCGCGGCGAGCAACGCCGAACGCCGCATCGATCCGGACCTGATCGCCGCCGCCGTTGCCGCCGCCGTGGACGCCTCATCCGAATCCACGCCGCGCGAGATCTCGGCCACCCCGCCCGAGCCACGGCCCGAAAGCCTGGTCGTCGAGGCGGCGCTCCAGCCGCCCGTCGAACAGGAGGTGATCGAGCGTCTTTCGACGAACTCCGGCCGCCACTGGGGCATCAACGTGGGCCGTTACGGCTCCCGCTACCGGGCAGAGCGGGTGCTCCTGCGTGTCGCCCTGAACGAGATGTCCACGCTCGACGGCGCGCTGCGGCGCATCAACGAAAGCTCCCATGGCTTCGACGCGAATTTCGTCGGCCTGACGCGCGAGACCGCGGAACTCGCCTGCCGCCGGCTCCAGGCCCGCGGCACCACCTGCTTCATGATCCAGCCGCCCTCCTGAGGCCGCTCCCCGGATTTTCTGGCCGGAAATATCCCGGGGACGCCGCAGGCGGGGGGCAGCGCCCCCTCCCCGGTCGCCGCGCCGTGACGGCGGCGGATCGGCGCGCCGACGGGACGGCGGGCGGGGCGTCTGCGCAGCAGAGCGCCGCACCGCCGGTCACTCCGCCGCGTCGAGCTCCATGAAGGCCGCCTGCATCAGCTCGCGCGTATAGGCCGTCCGCGGCCGGCGGAAGATCTCCTCGGCGGGTCCCGCCTCCACCACGTCGCCCTGCTTCATCACCATCACCCGGTGGCTCAGCGCGCGGACCACCTTCAGGTCGTGGCTGATGAAGAGATAGGCCAGCCGGTGCCGCGCCTGCAGGTCTCGCAACAGCTCCACGATCTGCACCTGCACCGTCATGTCGAGCGCCGAGGTGGGCTCGTCCAGCACCAGAAGCTTCGGGCGCAGGATCATCGCCCGGGCGATGGCGATGCGCTGCCTTTGCCCGCCGGAAAATTCGTGCGGATAGCGGTCCATCATCGCCGGATCGAGCCCCACCTCGGCCATGATTTCCGCAACAAGCACGCGCTTGTCCTCGCCCGTCGAGATGCCGTGCACGTCGAGCCCTTCGGAGATGATCTCCGCCACCGTCATCCGGGGCGACAGCGAGCCGTAAGGGTCCTGGAAGACGATCTGCATGTCGCCCCTGAGCGGTCGCATCTGCCGCTGGCCGAAGCCATGGATATCGCGCCCCATGAACACGATCCGCCCCTCTGACCGGATCAGCCGCATCACGGCGAGCGCCAGCGTGGTCTTGCCCGATCCGCTCTCGCCCACGATGCCCACGGTCTCGCCCGCCCGGACCTCCAGCGTCGCATCGTTCACCGCCTTGATATGGCCCACGGTGCGCTTCAGCAGTCCGCGATGGATCGGGAACCAGATGCGCAGCTTCTCCACCGCCGCGATCACCTGGGCATCGCCCGGCACCGGCAGGGGCGCGCCCGTGCTCTCCGCGGACAGTAGCTTGATCGTGTAGGGATGCTGCGGCCGCTCGAAGATCTCCTCGACCGGCCCCTGCTCCACGATCTCGCCGTCCTTCATCACGCAGACCCTGTCCGCGATCTGTCGCACGATGGTCAGGTCGTGGGTGATGAAGAGAAGCGACAGCTTCGTGCGCTCCTTCAGCTCCGCCAGCAGGTTCAGGATCTGAGCCTGGATCGTGACGTCGAGCGCCGTCGTCGGCTCGTCGGCGATCAGAAGCTGCGGATCGTTGGCCAGCGCCATGGCGATCATCACCCGCTGCCGCTGTCCGCCCGACAACTGGTGCGGATAGGCGCCGAGCCGGGTCTCGGGATCGCGGATGCCCACCTGGTGCAGCAGCTCGAGGATACGAACGCGCACCGCCTCGCCCCTCAGCCCCTGATGCAGCTCGATCGATTCCCTCAGCTGCTTTTCCAGCGTGTGCAGCGGATTGAGCGATGTCATCGGCTCCTGAAAGATGAAGCTGATGTCGTTGCCCCGGATACCGCGCAAGGTCCGCTCGTCGGCGCCCAGCATCTCGGTGCCCTCGTATCGCACCGTGCCCGACAGCTCTGCATTGTCGCCCAGGAGCCGCACGGTGGACAGCGCCGTGACCGACTTCCCCGAACCGCTTTCCCCCACGAGCGCCACGGTCTCGCCGCGCCCCACGTCAAAGCTCACGCCTTTGACCGCGGGCGTCATCACCCCCTCCTGGCGGAACCGCACCTGCAACCCGCGCACCTGGAGAATGGGATCGCTCATTCGCCGGGCCGCGTTCTGGCCTGCTGCGCCGCCTCGGGCGCCGGCTTTGCGCCGGGCGCCACCTGCTCGACCTTCGCCTCGCCCGAGAAGGTCTTTCTCGGGTCGAAGGCGTCCCGCACGCCCTCGAAGACGAAGACCAGCAGCGACAGCATGATCGCGAAGGTAAAGAAGGCCGTGAAGCCGAGCCAGGGCGCCTGCAGGTTCTGCTTGGCCTGAAGCGTCAGTTCCCCGAGGGAGGGCGCCGAGGAGGGCAGCCCGAACCCGAGGAAGTCGAGCGAGGCAAGGGTCGCGATGGCCCCGGTGACGAGGAAGGGCAGCATGGTGATCGTCGCCACCATGGCGTTGGGCAGCATGTGGCGGAACATGATCGTCATGTTGCCCACGCCCAGCGCCTTCGCCGCGCGCACATACTCGAAATTCCGCGCGCGCAGGAACTCTGCCCGGACGACGCCCACAAGCGCGGGCCAGCCGAAGAGCACCGTCAGGAACACCAGCAACCAGAAACTTCGCCCCAGGATCGCGAAGACGATGATGATGACGTAAAGGCTTGGGATGCCGGTCCAGATCTCGATGAACCGCTGGAACAAGAGGTCCGTCCAGCCGCCGAAATAGCCCTGCACCGCCCCCGCGACGATCCCGATGAGCGAGGCCGCCACCGTCACGATCAGCGCGAAGGTGATGCTCAGCCGGAAGCCGTAGATGACCCGCGCGGCGACGTCGCGTTTGGTATCGTCGGTGCCGAGCCAGTTGGTCGGAGAGGGCGGAGAGGGCGCGACTCCGGGAATGTCCACGATGGTGTCATAGCTGAACGGGATGATCGGCCAGACGGCCCAGCCCTTAACGAACTCCGGATCGTCGATGGCATCCGCCTCGGCGAGCTCGATGGTGCCCTCGGGGTCGTCGAAACACAGGTCCGCCAGCCCGCCGGTGACGATCAGACACGCCACCTCCACGTCCTTGTAGGCCGCCTCCGTCCGGAAATCGCCTCCGAAATCCTGCTCCGCATAGAACTGGAAAATCGGCATCCTCAGGTCGCCGCGATAGCTCACCAGCACCGGCTTGTCGTTCGCGATGAACTCCGCAAGGAGCGACAGCCCGAACAGCACGGCGAAGATCCAGAACGACCAGACCGCCCGACGGTTGCGGCGAAAGTTGTTCAGTCGCCGCTGATTCAGCGGCGACAGCCAGCGCCTGCGGCGCTCCGGCGGGGCGGGGGCCAGGACCTCGGTCATCCGCGCGCCTCGAAGTCGATCCGCGGGTCGATCAGCACATAGGTCAGGTCCGTCAGGATACCGACGACAAGCCCGATCAGCGAAAAGGCGAAGAGCGTTCCGAAGACCACCGGATAATCCCGCGCAACCGCCGCCTCGAACCCGAGCCGGCCCAGCCCGTCGAGGGAGAAGAGCGTCTCGATGATCAGGCTGCCCCCGAAGAACACCCCGATGAACAGCGCCGGAAACCCCGAGATCACGATCAGCATCGCGTTGCGGAAGACGTGCCCGTAGAGAACCCGGCTTTCGGTCAGTCCCTTGGCGCGAGCCGTCATCACGTACTGTTTCTTGATCTCGTCGAGGAAGCTGTTCTTGGTCAGCAGCGTCAGTGTGGCAAAGGCCGAAATGGTCGAGGCCAGCACCGGCAGCGTGATGTGCCAGAAGTAATCCGCGATCTTCATGAAGAACGACAGGTCTTCCCAGTTGTCGCTGGTCAGCCCTCTCAGCGGGAAGATGCGGAAATAGCTGCCCCCCGCGAACAGCACGATCAGCAGGATCGCGAACAGGAACCCCGGGATCGCGTAGCCCACGATGATCGCGCCGCTCGTCCAGGTATCGAAGGGCGTCCCGTCGCGCACCGCCTTCCTGATCCCCAGGGGAATGGACACCAGATAGGCGATCAGCGTCGACCACAGGCCAAGGGTGATCGACACCGGCATCTTCTCCAGCACCAGGTCAACAACCGCGATGTTTCGGAAATAGCTCTCCCCGAAATCGAACCGGACATAGTCCCACATCATGTTGAGGAACCGCTCCAGCGGCGGCCTGTCGAAGCCGAACTCCCGCTCCAGCTCCGCGATGAACTCCGCCGGCAGGCCCTGGGCGCCCAAGTACTCGGTGTTGCCCTCGCTCATGACCTCCGAGCCGCCGCCCGAAAAGCTCTCGAACACGTCCCCGCCGCCCTCGAGCCGCGCGAGGATCTGTTCGATCGGCCCGCCGGGCACGAACTGGATCAGCGCGAAGTTGAGGATCATGATCCCGAGCAGCGTCGGGATCACGAGCAACAGCCGCCTTATGATATAGGCGCCCACGTCAGCTCCTTACCGGCGGAACGCGCCCGCGGCGCGCAATTCCTCGGCCCTCTCGGCGTCGTACCACCAGAAATCGAACTGGCCGAGAGCATAGGGCGGCATGTCCTCGGGATGGCGGAACATGTCGTAGTAGGAGACCCAATGCTGGTCGTTGAACCACTGCGGGACCTCGAAATGCAGGCTCCGCAGAACCCGGTCCAGCGACCGCGTCGCGGATTCCAGCTCTTCCAGCGTCTCCGCGCCGACGACCTGCGGAATGATCCGGTCCACCGCCTCGTTCCTGAGACGCTGGATGTTGCGGCTGCTCTCCCCGGCCGTCTCCGACCCGAACCACTGGAAGAGCACCTGGCCGGGCTCCAGCGTCATGGAAAAGCCCGCGTTCGTCAGGTCGAAATCGCCTGACAGCCGCCGCTCCTGGTAGGTCGACAGGTCCACCCGCTCCAGCCGCGCGTCGATGCCGAGGAGGCGCAGGTTCTCGATATAGGGGTTCACGATCCGGTCGAACTGCGGGCTGAATTGCAGGATCACCAGGTCCAGCACCTGGCCGTCCTTTTCGAAGAACCCGCTGTCGCCCACGGTCCAGCCTGCCTCTTCCAGCAGGCCCGCGGCGCGGCGCAGATTGCTGCGCGGCACCCGGTTCTCCGCGACAGTCGCAACCGCCGGCATCACCGCCTCTTCCGTCAGGATGCTCTCGTCGAGCAGCCCCTCGGCCACAAGCGGCTCGAGGATCGCCAGCTCGCCCTCCGTTGGCGCACCCACCGCGGCGAGATCGGTATTCACCCAGAACGAGCTTGGCCGCTCATAGAGCCCGTAGAACAGCGTCTCGTTGGTCCATTCGAAATTGAACATCTGCTCGACGGCTTGCCGGACACGGATGTCCTGCCACTTCTCCTTGTCGAGCTGGAAGACGAAGGCCTGACGCGTGCCCACGTTGCCGTCCGGAATCGTCTCCGTCACGACCCAGCCCCGGTTGATGGCCGGGAAATCATAGCCCGTTGCCCAGATCAGCGAGGAGTTCTCCGTGCGGAAGGTGTATTCGCCCGCCTTGAAGGCCTCGAATGCGGCCGAGGCATCGGCGAAATACTCCACCCGGATCGTCTCGAAATTATTTCGCCCGACACTCCAGTTCAGTTCCCGCGCCCAGTAATCGTGGTTGTAGCGGTACACCACGTCACGGTTGTAGTCGAAACTGTCGAGCACATAGGCCCCGGTCGACATCAACGGCGACTCCGTCGGCTCGTCGAGCCGGTAGCCGTTCTCCTCGAACCACGCCTGGTTCAGGATCGGCGTGCCGCCCGCAAAGGAGATCCGGTCCCGGACCGGCGCCTCGTCGGTGAAGCGGAACGTGATCGTGTGGTCATCGGGCGTTTCGATGCTGTCGATCCAGGCGGATCGCACCAGACGGAACTCCGGAATGCCCTGCTCGAGAAAGAGCTCGGTCGAATACCTCACATCCTGCGACGTTACCGGCGTGCCGTCCGAGAATGTCACGTCATCGCGGAGATTGAAGGTCACGTAGGAGATATCCTCGGGATACTCCATCGTCGTGCACATGAAGCAATAGAGCGCATAGGGGTCGTCGGCAGTGGACGTCAGCACCGCTTCGCTTCCGATGGTGGCAAGGCTCGCCGACACGCCCGCGAACGCATAGGGATTGAAGCTGTCGAAGGTCCCCTGCGCCCAGGTCGAAATCTCCCCGCCCTTGGGCGCGTCCGGGTTTACATAGGCCAGATGCTCGAAGTCGGGCCCGTAGACCGGCTCGCCGAAGTTGGCATAGGCATGGGTGACCGTGACCCCGTCCTGGGCCCGCACCATGCCCGCCGCAATGGCGGCAATGGCGGTACAGAGCCCCAGGGCGGTCCATATCGACCGCGACCGCCGATCCTCGCGGGACGAATGTGGGGCAAGGGCAACGGCGGCAGACGCGGCGGGACGGCGATGGGTCATGGCGCTCTCCTCTTTGCACGCGCGCCTTCGGTCATAGGCGGTCCGGGCGCACCTTTCCTTCAGATGTAGCTAAAGTTGCGCATGTCGAACATGCAAGGCGCGAAAACGTCAGCTCTCCGTGAGCCGCGCCGCCGCAATGCGAAAGGCCGCCCGACCGGGCGGCCCTGCTGCAATCCTCATCGGCCCCGCTGCGCGGCCGTTTCCCGTCAGTCGTCGAGGCTGTCGAGATAGGCGATCAGGTTCGCCCGGTCGCCGACCCGCCGCATTCCGTTGTAGCCCATCGACGTACCCGGCGCCCAGCCCGACGGGTCCTCGAGAAAGGCATTCAGGTTCTCGGGGCTCCAGACATCGGCCTTTTCCTGCAAGGCGCCAGAGTAGTTGAAACCGTCCACGGCGGCGATCTCGCGTCCGACGACCCCATGCAGATAGGGCCCGGTGCCGTTCACCCCCTGCTCCGTGGCATGACAGGCTTGGCAGTTCCGCCACAGCGCCTCACCCGCGGCGGCATCGGCGGAAGCGAAGACCTCCTCGAAGCTCGGCCCTTCCTCGACCGGCTCGTCCGACACTTCATCGCCCTCCACCGGAATGATGTAGGCCTGCTCCGGATGGTAGTGGCCGTAGGAGCCGTAGATCGCCGAGGAAGCCCAGCTGCCCAGCAGGAAGATCAGGAGAGCTCCGCAGAATCCGCCCAACAGCTTCGTAAGCGTCATTGTGTCGAACATGTCGCGTTCCGTCCCCATCTCTTGTCGCCGGTCATGTATCCGCTTGGGTGCGACCGGCGCAAGATGTAGCACCGCGACGAAATGCCCATTTTCCGACCTTGGGGGAGGTCATTGGAATGCCGGGGAAAATTGCCTTTCAGGGAGAGCTCGGCGCCTACGGTCATCAGGCCTGCGTCGAGGCCCGCCCGGAATACGAGCCGTTGCCCTGTCCGACCTTCGAGCACGCCATCGAGGCCGTGCGGAAGGGGGACGCGGAACTCGGCATGATCGCGGTCGAGAATTCCACCTATGGCCGGGTGGCAGATGTTCACCACCTTCTGCCCGAGAGCGGCCTCCATATCGTCGACGAGGCCTTCGTGCGGGTGCATATCAACCTGCTCGGCGTCCGTGGCGCCCGGCTCGAGGACATCCGCGCCGCCATGTCCCACACGGTCCTTCTGGGCCAGTGCAGGGGCTTCCTGCGCGAACACGACATCGAACCGGTCACCGGCGCCGACACCGCAGGCTCCGCCGCCCATGTGGCCCGAACCGGAGACCGGTCCCTGGGCGCACTGGCCTCTGATCTGGCGGCCCGCATCAACGACCTCGCCATCCTCGCCCGCCATATCGAGGACCATGACCGCAACACCACGCGGTTCGTCATCATGGCCCGCGAGCCCGATTTCAGCCGCCGCGGCCCAGCCGGCATGATCACCGCCTTCATCTTCCGCGTGCGCAACATCCCCGCCGCGCTGTTCAAGGCGATGGGGGGCTTTGCCACCAACGGCGTCAACATGACCAAGCTCGAGAGCTACATGGTCGACGGCCAGTTCCAGGCGACGCAGTTCTACGCCGAGGTGGAGGGACACCCCGACGACCGCTCGGTCCAGCTCGCGCTCGAGGAGCTCGATTACTTCACCGACAGGCTCGCGCTTATGGGAGTGTTCCCCGCCGACCGCCGCCGCTACGAACGCGGCCGCAGCACCGCCCGGGATTGACCCCTCAGAGCTGGCCGTCGTGCCAGCCCGCCTCGATGTCCCTCGCATAGTCCGTGATCCGCGTCCGCAGCCGCTCGTCCATCCGGCCCTTCGCAAGTTTCAGAGACTGCATGACAATCCGGGCCGGGAGCGTACGCGGCTTGAGTTCCGCGGCGAAGGTCAGCCGCGTGCGCGCCGGCGACAGGGGCACGAATTCCGCCGTGGTCACGCCCTCGATCCCGTTCGACGTGGTGGCGATTGTATAGCCGTTCGGGGGATCCATCTCCGCGATCCGGATCAGCACCTCGCGGGACTTCCCGCGGAACTTGAACCGCACCATCCAGCGCGCGCCAGCTTCGGCCCGCAATGACGGGTCCATCCGGTCGACTTCCGCACCACGGCGTAGGGCGACCCGCTCGAAATGGGCGAAATCCGAAAACCTGGCGAAAACGACGTCGACCGGCGCCTCGATATCCTCACGGACGGAAAACTGCATGCTGGGGCTTGCCTCTCACCTCTGGTTCTTCTTCTTTACTTTGCGTCACTCAAGCCTGTCCGCAAGCCAGCGCTCCAGAAGGAAATGAGCGATGGCACCGCGCCGCGCAGGCAGGATCGACCCATCCCTTCCGGCCATCACATCCAGCAGCCTTTCCCGGCTCACCCATTGCGCCGCATCCAGTTCCACCGGATCGAGCACGATCTCAGTTGTCAGCGCCTCGCCCCGGCAGCCCAACATCAGCGAGGCGGGAAAAGGCCACGGCTGGCTGGCCAGATAGGACACCCGACCGACCGCGATGCCCGCCTCCTCGCGCACTTCGCGCCGCACCGCGGCCTCCACCGTCTCGCCCGGCTCGACAAACCCCGCAAGCAGCGAGAACATTCCCTCCGGCCAATGCGGAGACCGCCCAAGCAGTACCGAATTGCCATGGGTGATCAGCATGATCACCACCGGGTCCGTGCGCGGGAAATGCCGCGCCGCGCAGGTCCCGCAGGTGCGCTGCCAGCCCGCCTCCGACATTTCCGACTTTGCCCCGCACCGCGCGCAGAACCCGTGGCTGGCATGCCAGCCGAAGACCGCCTTGGCCGTGGCCGCCAGTTCCGCATCGACCGGCGTCAGCCGCGTCATTACCGCTCGAAGCTCGGCGAACCGCGCGTCACCCCCCGCCTCCGGATGGCGCTGCTCCGTCGGATCGAGAAATCCGCCCAGCGCGCTCTCGTCCAGCGCCTCGGGCTGCCACGCGCTGATCTCGACGGCGAAGATCGGCCCCTCCGCTCCGCGCCCGAGAAACACCGGCGGATCGTCTGCCGCGGCGCAGACCGGATGGCCGAGCGGCCGCAGCGCCACGCCCAGAGGCGCCTCGCCCTCCACCATCACCTTGCCGCGCCACAGGACAAGCGTCCGGGCCGAGAAATCGGCCAACAGCCGCGCCTGAGCCTCCTCCCCGCGCAGCTCCGCCGCACGGTCGAGTCCCGCCCCTCCGAATGTCACCTGTTCCGCGTCCCGCATGGCCATTCCGTCGCACGGACGCCCCGGCGAGGCAATCGCACTTTCCCTTGCATCCCGAGATGTTGGCCCGCAGGCTCCGGCGCGGAACGAGGATGAGGGGCCCCGCGTGCACGACCCTGACCAGCGAGACCGGTCCCCGGAAGGCGACGCAACTGTGCGGCTGCGCATCCTTGCGACCTCGGACCTGCACGCCCAAATTCTGGCCCATGACTACTATACCGACGGCCCGGCACCCGGCACGGGTCTGGCGGCGGTCGCGGCCCTGATCCGCCGCCTGCGGGACGAGGTTCCCGGCACGCTGACCGTGGACAACGGCGATTTCCTGCAGGGCTCGGCCCTGGCCGACGCCGCCGCCGAAACCGCCGCGGATGCGCCGAACCCCGTCATCGCCGCCATGAACGAGACGGGCTACGACGCCGTCGCTCTCGGGAACCACGATTTCAATTACGGCCTGCCGTTCCTTGATCGCGCGCTTGCCGAAGCGTCCTTTCCCGCCCTCGCCGCCAACCTGACCCTCGTGGAGCCGTCGGCCCGCATCGCGCCCTGGATCATCCTCGAGCGCGTCCTGCAGCTCTCGGACGGACGCGCCGTGACGCTGCGCGTGGGTTTCATCGGCCTCCTGCCGCCCCAGACCGTCGACTGGGACAGCGACAGTCTCTCGGGCCGCGCCACGACCTCCGACATCGTCGACTCCGCCCGGTCCGAAGTGCCCCGCCTGCGCGCCGCCGGGGCCGACATCGTCGTGGCGCTGTGCCATTCCGGCATCGGAGATGCCCTTCACACCCCCGGCATGGAGAACGCCGCGATCCCTCTCGCCGCGATCCCGGGCATCGACGCCCTGATCCTCGGCCATACGCATGGGGTCTTTCCGGGCCCGGCCACGACCTCCGGTCCGGAGGTGGATCCCGCCGTCGGACGCCTCCATGGCAAACCCGCCGTGATGCCGGGCTACGGCGGCAGCCATCTCGGATGCCTCGACCTGCTCCTCTGCCCCGCTGCACGCGGCTGGCGCATCACAGAGGCCACCGCCCGCGCCCTGCCCGTGGGCTGCCGGGAGGATACCGCCGTCGCCGCCGCCGCCGCCCCGGCCCATGACCGCGCCCGCCGGCACATGCGCCGTCCCATCGGCCGAACCGTCGGCCCGATCCATACCTTCTTTTCGCTCGCCGCGCCCTGTCCCGCGCTGACCCTCGTGGCCGATGCCCAGCGGGACCATGTCACCCGTCTGGCGCCCGACCTCCCGGACCTGCCGCTCCTTTCTGTCGCCGCGAGCTACCGGGCCGGGGGCTGGGGCGGGCCGCGCAACTACATCGACGTGCAGGCAGGTCCGCTCGCCTTCAGGACAGCGACCGAACTCTACCCCTACCCGAACAGTCTCGTCGTGCTGGAGATCAGCGGCGCCGACCTGGCCGACTGGCTCGAGCGCGCCGCGTCCCACTTCCGCCTTGTCGCGCCCGGCGCACGGGGGGCGCCGCTCCTTCATCCGGGCATCCCCAGCTACATGTTCGACGTGATCGACGGGGTGACCGCCGCCTTCGACCTTTCCCGCCCTGCCCGCTACGCGCCCACGGGAGAGCTGATCGATCGGACCCACTCCCGTATCGCCGACCTCCGCCACGGGGACCGTCCCGTGGACCCCGCTGCGCGCTTTCTCGTGATCACCAATTCCTACCGCCACGGCGGCGGCGGTCAGGTCCCCGCGGCAACGCGCGGCGTCCTGCGCTGGACCTCCGCCGCGGCCACGCGCGACGCCGTCGCCTCCTATATCGCGGACCGTCCCGAAGTCGTCCCCGAGGCCCGCAGCTGCTGGCGCCTTGCCGCTCTGGAGCCCGCAACCACCGTCCATTTCGAGACCGGCATCGGTGCAAGCAGCCACAGGCCGCCCTCCACCGGCCGCGGCATCCGGCTCCTGAAGAGCAGCGCCGAGACCGGCTGCCTTTACGAGATCGAACTCTGAGGCTCTGCCGGCCCGGACCCCGGCAGCGCAGCCTTCGCCTTGCCCGTGGCGGCCGAGCAGCCCGACACCGGTTGCGACCGGGCCGACGCTCGCCTATATCCCGCCATGAGAGGTTGGCGCGGGCAGGCGCCTCGCCAACCCGGTCAGGTCCGGAAGGAAGCAGCCGTAACGAGTCCCGCTTGGGTCGTTGTCCAGCCTCTCACCTCTCCCCTCACAAGGCCCGTCGCGCCCTCAGGGCCGCGCTGATCGTGCCGTCGTCGAGATAGTCGAGCTCACCGCCCACCGGCACGCCCTGCGCCAGCGAGGTCACGCTCACCCGCTCGTCCAAAGCGTCGGCGATGTAATGGGCGGTGGTCTGTCCGTCGATCGTCGCGCCCAGCGCGAGGATCACCTCCGTCACCTCCTCGGTCTCGATCCGGTCAAGAAGTTGCGGAATCCGGAGTTCTTCCGGCCCGAGGCCGTCAAGCGCCGACAGGGTGCCACCCAGCACATGATAGCGCCCCCCGAACACCTGCGACCGCTCCATGGCCCAGAGATCGGCCACGTCCTCGACCACGCAGATCTGCCCGTTACCGCGCTTTTCCGCCGCGCAGATCGGGCAGATATCGGCGGTGGCGAGGTTGCCGCAGTTGAGACATTCGCGGATCGTGCGTCCGACCTCGGCCATGGCCTCCGCCATCGGCAACAGCAGCACGCCGCGCTTCTTGATCAGGTGCAGCACGGCGCGCCGGGCCGACCGCGGCCCGAGGCCGGGCAGCTTCGCCATCAGCTCGATCAGCCGCTCGACGCCGGCCTCGCCCTCAGCCACGCCTTTCCCCGATCCGTCGTCGTGAGTCTGCAGGCCCGTCCGCGATCAACCGGGAAAACCCATGCCCGGGGGCAAGCCCATCTCCTGACCGATGCGCGCCATCTCCTCCTGCATCTTCGCCTGCGCCCGGCTCTGTGCGTCCTTGATCGCGGCCAGGATCAGGTCCTCCACGACCTCCTTCTCTTCGGGATCGAAGATCGACGGGTCGATCGACAGGGCCTTCAGCTCGCCTTGTACGCTGGCCGTGGCCTTCACGAGGCCCGCGCCGCTCTCGCCCGTGACCTCCATCCGCGCCATCTCCTCCTGCAGATCGGCCATCCGCTTCTGCATCTCCTGGGCGGATTTCATCATCTTGGCCATGTCGCCGATGCCGCCGAGCCCCTTGAACATCGCATTCACTCCATGCTGTGTCGCACAGAGACTATGGACGCCCGCGGCCCGCCACAAGAAGACGCGTCAGCGAACGCAGAGCTGCCAGCTGTCCGCGCCGAGCCTGGTCCTGACCTCGGCAGGTTGCCGCGCCGCCGGTCGGGCGCACTCGAAATCCACTGAGCCTGCCCGTTCACCGGGTTCCCAAGTCCCCATGTAGCGCCACTCCTCGCCGGGATAAGCGACATGCACCTGCGCCGTCAGGTCTTCCTTCGAATGCATCGAGAAACTGGGCCGCTGTCCCGACGGATCGCTGACGACCACCGACCGCAGATAGCCGGGCGCCGGATCGCTGTAGGTCAGCTGACAGGGGTAGCTGCCGAAGTTCGGGGTCTCGCAGGTTCGACGCTCGGTCTCGGCCAACGCCGCAGGCGCGGCGAGCAGCAGAGCGATGACGGCAGCAGGTTCGGGTCTCATGGCCTGATCCTTCCCGGTCTGGGTTTCCCTCGCCCAAGTCTGACCTGGCACGCGGCTCGCAGGCAACCCCGCCGCCCTAATCCTCCTCGAACGGGTCCCATTCCTCGGAGACCTCGGGCAGGGCCTCTGCCCCGGCCTCCGCCTCCAGCGCGGCGCGGCTCCTGACCTCGGTGATCCGAGCCCGGGGGAAGGACCGCAGCACCTCCTGCACCAGCGGATGGGCCTCCGCCTCCTCGTGCAGCGCCCGGATCTCGGCATCGCGCGTCTCGGCGATGGTGGGACCGCCGCCTTGCTCGATCGACACCGCCCAGCGCACGCCGCTCCAGGCCTGCAGGCGGCTGCCCAGCCGCGACGCGAGATCGGCGGGCGCGGCCTCCGCCGGCTCGAAGGCGATCCGTCCCGGCGCGTAGGACACGAGCCGGAGCCCCGTCTCGACCTCCACCAGCAGCTTCACGTCCCGATGCGCCCGGATCAGCTCCACCACGTCGTCGAACCGGGCATAACGCGCCAGCGCCGTCTCCGCCTTGACCGCCAGCGCGCCGTGGGCCGATGGGCCGGACGGACCCGCATGGGTCGGCGATGGTCCGCCCTGCGCCGACACGGGCCTCTCCCGTCCGCCGCCCCCGGGCGAAGGCGCCGCAGGTCCCGGTGGCGGTGCATCGCGCAGCTTCTTCACCAGGTCCTCGGGCGTCGGCAGATCCGCGACATGGGTCAGCCGGATGATCGCCATTTCCGCCGCCATCATCCCGTTCGGCGCCTGCCCCACTTCCTCCAGCGCCTTCAGCAGCATCTGCCACAGCCGCGTCAGAACCCGGATCTGCAGGGCGTCGGCCATGGCGCGGCCGCGGTCGCGCTCCTCGGGGCTGACGGTCGGGTCCTCCGCCGCCTCGGGCGTGATCTTGATGACGCTGACCCAATGGGTGATCTCCGCGAGATCGCGCAGCACGGCCATCGGATCCGCGCCATCGGCATATTGCGCCGCCAGCTCCGACAGCGCACCCGCCGCATCGCCCTTCAGGATCATGTCGAAAAGGTCGAGCACCCGCCCCCGGTCGGCAAGACCCAGCATCGCGCGCACCTGATCCGCCGTGGTCTCCCCCGCGCCGTGGCTGATCGCCTGGTCGAGAAGCGAGGTCGCATCCCGCGCAGAGCCTTCCGCCGCCCGTGCGATCAGCGCCAGCGCATCGTCCGAAATCTGCGCCTCTTCAGCCCCCGCGATCCGCTTCAGCAGCGCGATCATCACCTCGGGCTCGATCCGCCGCAGGTCGAACCGCTGGCAGCGCGACAGCACCGTGACAGGAACCTTCCGGATCTCGGTCGTGGCGAAGATGAACTTCACATGGGCGGGCGGCTCCTCCAGCGTCTTCAGGAGCGCGTTGAACGCGCTCGTCGACAGCATATGAACCTCGTCGATGATGTAGATCTTGTAGCGCGCGGAGGCCGCCCGGTAGGCCACGCTGTCGATGATCTCGCGGATGTCGCCCACGCCGGTGCGCGAGGCGGCGTCCATCTCCATCACGTCGACATGGCGACCTTCCATGATCGCGCGGCAGTGCTCGCATATCCCGCAGGGCTCCACCGTCGGCCCGCCCGTGCCGTCCGGGCCGATGCAGTTCATCCCCTTGGCGATGATCCGCGCCGTCGTCGTCTTCCCCGTGCCCCGGATGCCCGTCATGATGAAGGCCTGCGCGATCCGGTCCGCGGCAAAGGCGTTCTTCAGCGTGCGCACCATGGCGTCCTGCCCCACGAGATCGACAAAGGTCTCGGGGCGGTACTTGCGGGCGAGCACCTGGTAGGCGGGGGCGTCGGTCATGAAGGCTCCTTCGGGAACGCCCGCCAGACTACGCGCGCCGCCCCCCGCCGTCCACCGGTGGGCGCAGGGTGGGTTCTCGCGCCATCGTCCCGCCCGACTGGCCGGGCGCCCCCCCGCGCGGTTGTAGGGTGGGTTTTCAACCCACCGCCGCCCGACCCGACCCGGCACGTCCCCATCCGCCCCCCCCCGGCGTACGCATCTCGAACGCATCCCCCGCACCGAGCTCCACCTCCGCCGTCCCGGACACCACCTCGACCGTCCCGTCCGCCCGCAGCACAAGGTCCTCCCCCATGGCCCCCGCTTCCCCGCCATCGACGCCGAAGGCCGCCGTCCGCCGGTGCGAGCACAGCGTCGTCACCGTCACCGGCTCCAGAAAACGCAGCCGCCGGACCACGCCGTCGCCGCCGCGCCACTGCCCTTCCCCGCCGGACCCGGCGCGCACCGCGAACCGCTCCACCCGCACCGGAAACCGCGTCTCCAGCACCTCGGGATCCGTCATCAGCGTGTTGGTCATGTGCGAATGCACCGCGCTCGCCCCGTGAAAGCCTGGTCCCGCGCCCGTCCCCCCGGCGATGGTCTCGTAATTCTGGAACCGCGCGTTGCCCCAGACGAAGTTGTTCATCGTCCCCTGGCTGCCCGCGATCACCCCCAGCGCGCCGAAGAGACAGTCGGCAATGGCCTGGCTCACCTCGGTATTCCCGGCGATCACCGCCGCCGGATAGGCCGGGTTGATCAAGCTCCCCTCCGGCGCCACGATCTCCAGTGGCTTCAGGCACCCCTCATTGAGCGGTATGTCCTGCCCGACAAGCGTCCGGAAGACATAGAGCACCACCGCCCGGCACACCGCCAGCGGCGCGTTGAAATTGCCCTGATGCTGGGCCGAGGTCCCGGTGAAGTCGATCACCGCCCGGTCCCCCTCCACCCGCACCGCCACGCGGATCTCCGCGCCATGGTCCAGCGGATAGACGAACTGGCCGTCCTTCAGCCGCCCGATGGCCGCCCGCACGCTCGCCTCGGCATTGTCCTGCACATGGCTCATATAGGCCTGCACCACCTCGAGCCCGTGCGCCGCGATCATCCGCGCGATCTCCGCCGCGCCCGTGGCATTGGCCGCAAGCTGCGCCGACAGGTCCGCGATGTTCTGGTCGATGTCCCGGCAGGGCCAGCGCCCCGAGGCCAGAAGCGCCCGCGTCTCCTCCTCCAGAAAAGTCCCCCCCGCCATCAGCCGGAAGTTGTCGATCAGCACCCCTTCCTCGTCGATATGCGTCGAGTCGGGTGGGAGCGAGCCGGGCGTACGGCCCCCGATATCCGCATGATGCCCGCGCGATCCGACGAAGAAGATCAGATCGCCATTGTCTCCGAAGACCGGCGTGATCACCGTGACATCCGGCAGGTGCGTGCCCCCGTTGAAGGGCGCGTTCAGCATGAAGGCGTCTCCCGGCGCCATCCCCGGGTTCAGCCGGATCACCGTCCGGACCGCCTCGCCCATGCTGCCGAGATGCACGGGCACATGGGGCGCATTGGCCACCAGCCCCCCCTCCGCGTCGAAGATCGCGCAGGAGAAATCCAGCCGCTCCCGGATGTTCACCGAATAGGCCGTCTGCGCGAGCGTCGTGCCCATCTGCTCGGCGATGCCCATGAAGAGGTTGTTGAACACCTCGAGCAGGATCGGATCGGCCTCCGTTCCCGCCGCGAAACGCCGCTCGGCGGCCTCGACGCGGGTCAGCACGAGGTTCCCCAGCCTGTCCGCCTCCGCCTGCCAACCTGGCTCCACCACGTTCGTCCCCGTGGGCTCGGTCAGGATCGCGGGCCCCTGCACCGGGGCACCGGGGACCAGCGCCGCCCGCGGCAGCAGCCGCACCTGCCGCGCCGCGCCGCCGAACCGCGCCACGACGCTCTCCCCCGGATCGTCCACCGGCTCGGGCCGCGCCGCCACCTCGGCATCGGCCGCCGCGCCGATGCCCTCCGCGGTCAGGCTGTCGAGCGTCACCGCCCGGTCGGGCGTCGCAAAGCCGAACCGCGCCCGGTGCGCCGCCTCGAACGCCGCGCGCATCTCTTCGGGCGCCCCGAACGGCACCTCCAGCGTCTGGTGCGAGCCCGCGTAGCGCAGATGTGCCCGCGTCTCGACGCGGATCCGCTCCTCTGCCACGCCCTGATCGGCCACTGCCCGGCGGGCCGCCTCCACCAGTGCCGCCGCCTCCGCGCCCTCCTCGAGCGGCCGGCCAACCTGCCGCTCCTCGATCGCCCGGATTTCGGCCAGCCCCATTCCCAGCGCCGACAGCACCCCCGCGAAGGGATGGATGACGACCGACCGGATGCCCAGCGCATCGGCCACCGCGCAAGCGTGCTGCCCTCCCGCGCCGCCGAAGCTGACAAGCGTGTAGGCGGTCACGTCCCGCCCCCTTTCCACGCTGATCTTCTTCACCGCGCGCGCCATGTTCTCCACCGCGACCCGCAGGAAGCCCTCGGCCAGCCCCTCGGGCGTCAACTCCTGCCCGGTCTCTTCCGCGATCTCCGCCGCCAGCGCCGCGAACTTCTCCCGCACCACCTCCGCATCCAGCGGCTGGTCCCCCCCGGTCCCGAAGACCGCCGGGAAATGCTCCGGCTGAAGCCGCCCGAGCATCACGTTGCAATCGGTCACGGTCAGCGGCCCGCCCCGTCGGTAGCAGGCCGGCCCCGGGTCGGCGCCCGCGCTCTCGGGCCCCACCTGGGTGCGCCCGTCCTGCCACTTGCAGACAGACCCGCCTCCCGCCGCCACGGTGTGAATGTCCATCATCGGCGCGCGCAGCCGCACGCCCGCCACGACGGTCTCGAAGGACCGCTCGAACCGCCCGGCGTAATGACACACGTCCGTCGACGTGCCGCCCATGTCGAAGCCGATCAGCCGCTCGAATCCTGCCGCCCCGGCCGTGGTACTCATCCCCACGACGCCCCCCGCCGGACCCGACAGGATCGCGTCCTTGCCCTGGAACCGCCCGGCCTCGGTCAGCCCGCCGCTCGACTGCATGAAGAAGAGCCGCCCGGCGCCCTCGCCCAGCTCGCTGTCCACCGCCTCCACATAGCGCCGCAGGATCGGCGAGAGGTAGGCGTCCACCACCGCGGTATCGCCGCGCCCCACGATCTTGATCAGGCGGCTTGCCTCATGGCTGAGCGACACCTGGGCAAACCCCAGCTCCCGCGCGATCTCGCCGATGCGCCGCTCGTGATCCGGGTTCGCCCAGGCATGCATCAGCACCACTGCCACGCCGCGAATACCCTGCGCCCGGATCTCCTCCAGCGCCCGGCGCACTGCCGCCTCGTCTAGCGGGCCCAGCACCTGCCCGGCGGCATCCACACGCTCGGGCACCTCCGCCACGCGCTCGTAGAGCATCTCCGGCAGGCGGATATCGAGATCGAAGAGCCGCGGCCGGTTCTGGTAGCCGATCCGCAGCACATCGGCGAACCCCTCGGTGACCAACAGCGCAGTCCGGTCGCCCGCCCTCTCCAGCAGGGCGTTCGTCGCCACCGTCGTGCCCATCTTCACCGATCCGATGGTGCCCGCGGGGATCGCATCCTCCGGTCCGAGCCCCAGGACCTCGCGGATGCCCTGCGCCGCGGCATCCCGGTACCGCCCCGGGTTCTCGCTCAACAGCTTGTGGGTCCGCAGGCTACCCCCCGGGTCCCGGGCGACGATGTCGGTGAAGGTGCCGCCCCGGTCGACCCAGAATTGCCACTGGCCCATGCGCCCGGCCTCCGTTACCCCTGAATGCCGGGCCAACCTGAGCCAGGCGAGACCCGCCCGCAAGGGCGGGGCGAGCCCCCCCGGAGACCGCGATGACCGATCTGACCGCCACCGTCCTGCAGCTGGCGCGCCTCGTCGCCCACCCCACGATCTCGTCGGACTCGAACCTCGCGCTCATCGACGAGGTGGCAGACCACCTCAAGGCCCACGGCGCCCGGATCGAGATCTTCCCCGATCCCACCGGGCAGAAGGCCAACCTCTGGGCCACCTTCGGACCCGAGGCACCTGGTGGCCTCGTGCTCTCGGCCCATTCCGACGTGGTGCCCGTGGACGGCCAGCACTGGCACACCGACCCCTTCGAACTGACCGAAGTGTCCCGGGGCCTCGCGGCCCGCGGCGCCTGCGACATGAAGGGCTTTCTCGCCTGCGTCCTCGCCAAGGCGCCCGACCTTGCCGCCGCCGCCCGCCATATGCCCGTGCATGTCGCGCTCACCCATGACGAGGAGATCGGCTGCCACGGCGCGCAGGCGCTCTGCGCCCATCTTGCCGCCCGCGGGGCGGCGCCCGGGCTATGCATCGTGGGCGAGCCCACGCTCATGCAGGTGATCGACGGCCACAAGGGCTGTTTCGAATACCACACGCGCTTCACCGGCCTCGCCGGACACGGATCCGCGCCCGATCACGGCGTCAATGCCATCGCCTTCGCCGTGCGCTACGCGGCAAAGCTGATGGAACTCGCCGAGGCGTTCAAGGCCGATCCGCCGCCCGGCTCCCGTTTCGACCCGCCCTGGACGACGATCAACATCGGGCTGCTGAATGGCGGCTTCGCGCCAAACGTGATCCCCGAGGAGGCCGATCTCGGATGGGACATGCGCCCTGTCCGCCCGGGCGACGGCGATCTCGTCAAGGACACGATGGCGGCTTTCGTCCGGGACGCGTTGTTGCCCGAGATGCGCCGCATCCATCCCGGCGCCGACATCGCCCTCGAGATCGAGGGCGAGGTGCGCGGCCTCGAGCCCCAGGAGCCGAACCCCGCCCGCACGCTGGCCATGGAGCTCACCGGCGCCAACGGCGCGGGCACCGTGGCCTTCGGCACCGAGGCGGGCCTCTTCCAGTCCATCGGCTGCGCCACCGTCGTCTGCGGCCCGGGCTCCATCGACCAGGCCCACAAGGCCGACGAATGGATCGCCGTGGATCAGCTCGTGAAATGTCTCGACTTCCTGGGCGGCCTCACCGAGCGCCTGGCGTCGGGGCGGTTGCCGGGCTGAAGGCGGGCCTGCTCCCCTTCGCCGGCGCTATTGCACGGACCCCGCAGGCCTGGCTTCAGCCTCGAGTCCCTGCTCCCGCCACCACCGGTCCGGAGCGCGACGCGCCTCGCCCTCCCCTACCGCACCGCCCGCCGCAGCCTCAGCGCATTCGTCACCACGAAGACACTCGACAGCGCCATCGCTCCGCCCGCCAGGATCGGCGACAGCATCGGCCCGCCGAAGACCGCCAGGACCCCCGCCGCAACCGGGATCAGCGCGACGTTGTAGCCGAAGGCCCAGACCAGGTTCTGCCGGATGTTGCGCATGACAGCGCGGCTCAGTCCGACCGCGCGCGCCACGCCGGCCGGATCGCCCGAAACGAGCACGACGTCGCCCGCATCGACCGCCACGTCTGTCCCGGTTCCGATCGCCAGCCCCACATCGGCCGCAGCCAGGGCCGGCGCATCGTTGATGCCGTCGCCGACAAAGGCCACGGGCGACTCTGCCTGGAACCGCCGCACCGCCGCAAGCTTCTCCTCCGGCAGGACCTCTGCCACGACCTCCTCGATCCCCAGGGTCCGGGCCACCGCTTCCGCCGTGGCGCGGGCGTCGCCGCTGACCATGGCAACCCGAAGCCCCGCTGCCTTCAGCTCGGCCACGGCCTCTGCCGCCCCCGCCTTGACCGGGTCGGCGATCCCCAGCAGGCCCCGGAAGACGCCGTCTACCGCCACCGCCACGACGGATTGACCTTCCGACGCCATTGCCTCCGCCCGCACCCGGGCGTCACCCGGATCGATGCCCTCTTCCTCGAGAAACCGTATCGAACCTGCAAGCACCACCTGCCCGGCCACACGGGCACGCAGCCCGCGCCCCGTGACTGCCTCCACCTCGTCCGCCGGCCCGGGGACTGCGCCGTCGACCGCGGCGACCACGGCCCGGGCAAGCGGATGCTCCGACCGGGCTTCGGCTGCCGCCGCCAGCGCCAGCGCCTCGGCGTCGACCTCGCGCGCCACCAGCACCGGACGGCCCTCGGTCAGGGTGCCGGTCTTGTCGAACACCACCCGGCCCACGCCCGACAGAGCCTGAAGCGCCGCACCCTGGCGCACCAGTATTCCCATCTCCGCTCCGCGCCCGGTGCCGGCGAGGATCGAGACCGGAACGGCCAGTCCCATGGCGCATGGACAGGCCACGATCAGCACCGACACGCCTGCCACCAGCGCAAGCGTCAGCGCGGGCTCCGGGCCGAGGATCAGCCAGGCCGCGACCGTCGATGCCGCGATCACCAGTACGATCGGCACGAAGACGGAGGTCACCTTGTTGACCATGTCCTGGACCGGCAGTCTCGCCCCTTGGGCGTCCTCCACCAGCTGCACGATCCGCGCGAGCACGCTGTCCGCTCCGACAGCCGTCGCCTGCAGCACCAGCGCGCCACTGCCGTTCACGGTGCCGCCCGCGACCCTGGCGCCCTCGATCTTGGCCACCGGCACCGGCTCGCCCGTCAGCATCGATTCGTCCACGTGCGAGCGGCCCCGGGTGACCACGCCGTCGACCGGGATGCGCTCCCCCGGGCGGACCTCGACCTCATCGCCTTCGGCCACCCGGTCGAGCGGGATCTCGACCACCTTGCCGCCGCGGCGCACCCGCGCGACCTCCGGCGCCAGCGCCATCAGCGACCGGATCGCAGCCCCGGTCTGCCGCTTCGCGCGCGCCTCGAGCCAGCGGCCCAGCAGGATCAGCGTCACGATCACCGCGGCCGCCTCGAAATAGACCGCGAGCGCACCGGCCGGAAGCAGCCCCGGAGCCAGCACCGCCACCGCCGAGTAGCCGAAGGCGGCGGATGTCCCCAGCGCCACCAGCGAGTTCATCTCCGGCGCGCCGCGCAGGAGGGCGGGGACGCCGATGGCAAAGAACTGCCGGCCGGGACCGGCAAGAATGACGGCGGTCAGAACCATCTGCGCGATCCAGGCGGCCTGCATCCCCACGGTGGCCATGATCAGGTGGTGCCAGGCGGGCACGAGATGCCCGCCCATCTCCAGCACGAAGACCGGCAGCGTCAGCGCCGCCGCGATGATCGTCCGCCGCTTGAGGGTCGCCACCTCCGCCCCCTCGCGGTCGAAGACGGGTCCCGCCTCCATCGGACGTGCCTCGTAGCCCGTCCGCGCGACCGCTGCGACGAGATCGCCCTCTCCCCGATCCGCAAGCGTCCGCACCGTGGCGCGGTTCGTGGCGAGATTGACTTCGGCCGAGACCACCCCCGGCACGGTCTTCAGCGCCCGCTCCACCCGGTCGATGCAGGAGGCGCAGTGCATCCCGCCGATCTCCAGCCGCACCACCCGGGGCTGCGCCGGATAGCCCGCCCGGTCGAGCGCCCCCGCGAGCGTTTCCGCAGACGCCTCTCCCTCGACACGCGCGCGCTTCGTGGCGAGGTTCACCTCGACCCGTGACACCCCGGGCACTCCCGAAAGCGCCTTCTCCGCCCGTCCCACGCAGCCCGCGCAGGAGAGTCCGTCAATGTCGAAGGTCAAGGTCGTCATGGGATCACCGATGCGGGCAGGCTGCCTGCCAT
Source organism: Histidinibacterium lentulum (assembly GCF_003789055.1). Taxonomy (GTDB): domain Bacteria; phylum Pseudomonadota; class Alphaproteobacteria; order Rhodobacterales; family Rhodobacteraceae; genus Oceanicola; species Oceanicola lentulus. The sequence continues at coordinate 211,195 of NZ_ML119085.1, forward strand.
ATCCGGCATGTATGCCCTCCGGCGCCCCGATGCCAGCCGTCCCGGGGTCGCGGCCCGATCTGGACGCACCCTCTTCCGTCCGCCGTCCAAACATGGCTAGTGTCGCGCCCATGGGAGGACCCTTGAAGACAGACGCCGACATGTCGGCCGACCTGCGTCCGTCTGCCGCGGCCCGGGCGTGGGCGCCATGAGCGCCGTGCCCTCCCATGACTGGATCGCCTGCGACTGGGGCACCTCGAACCTGCGCGTCTGGGCCATGTCCGGCGGCACGCCTGTGGCCGAGGCCGGGTCGGACCGCGGCATGGGCAGTCTCGCACCCGACGAGTTTCCCGCGGCCCTCGACGAGCTGCTCTCGCCCTGGGGCACAACGGCTCCGGTGATCGCCTGCGGCATGGTGGGCGCCCGGCAAGGGTGGACGGAGGCGCCCTATGTCGCCGTGCCTTGCCCACCCCTCGCGCCCACTCTGACCGCTGCCCCCGGCCCGCGCCGGGTTCTGCTGATCCCGGGCATCAGCCAGTCGAGCCCGCCGGACGTCATGCGCGGGGAGGAAACCCAGGTCGCGGGCTTTCTCGCCCTCAATCCCGGCTGGGACGGCGTGCTCTGCCTGCCCGGCACCCATACCAAGTGGGTGCACCTGAGCGCCGGAGAGATCGTCAGCTTTCGCACCGCCATGACGGGCGAGCTCTTCGCGCTGCTGTCGCGCGCGTCGGTCCTGCGCCATGCCATGGCCGAGACCGGTGCGTCGGACGCCTTCGATGCGGCCGTCTCAGAGACCCTCTCCCGGCCCGAAAGGCTGGCCTCCGAACTCTTTTCCATTCGCGCGGGGCATCTGCTCGAAGGGCGCAGCGACGGCCGGGACCGCCTGTCCGGCCTCCTGATCGGAGCGGAACTCGCCGCGATGCGGCCCTACTGGCTCGGCCAGGCGGTGGCCGTGGTGGGCGCTGGCGCTCCCGGCCGGGCCTATGTCCGGGCGCTGACGACCGTGTGCGCCCAGGTCACCGAAGCGCGCGCCGAAGCGGTCACCCTAGCGGGGCTCACCGCCGCATGGCGGACATGGAAGATGACGCAGGATGCATGACCGGTCGGCCCGTCCTCTGTCCGCCGGAGCAGCGGCCCGGCGGTCACCCGCGTGCATGCGCAGCCCGAGATCTCCGGCGAACCGGCACCGGGCAACTCCGATCTGCGCCTCGCGGCATCCGGCTCGCCGCGCGGCCCGTCCGCGCCTCCCGGCCGCAGCCGGCGGACCCCGTTCCCTGCCGCCCGAAAGGTCCCGTCCATGCGTGAACTGATCGCCATCCTCCGCGGCATCACCCCGTCCGAGGCCGGTCCCGCCGCCGGAATCCTGATGGCGGCCGGCATCCACCGGATCGAGGTGCCGTTGAACTCGCCCGAACCCTATGCCTCGATCCGCGCCATGGTCCGCGCGCACGGGCAGGACGCCCTGATCGGCGCGGGCACCGTTCTCTCCCCCGAGGAGGTGCTCCGGGTCGCGGAAGCCGGGGGCCGGCTGGTGGTCTCGCCCAACACCGACCAACGGGTGATCGTCGCGACCCGCAAGGCCGGGATGGAGAGCTGGCCCGGCGTCATGACACCGACCGAGGCCTTCCTCGCTCTGAAGTCCGGTGCAACCGGGCTGAAGCTCTTTCCCGGGAACCTGATCGGGCCGGCAGGGCTCAAGGCCCTGCGCGCGGTGCTGCCGCCCGATACGCCCGTCTATGCCGTGGGAGGGGCGGCGCCCGCGAACTTCTCCGATTGGATCGCCGCCGGCGCGACGGGGTTCGGCCTCGGGACCGCGCTCTATACACCGGGCCTGCCCCTCGCAGAACTCGCGGACCGCGCGGCAGAGGTGATCGCCGCCTATGACCGGGTGACGGCATGACGCCTCGCTCCGCCCCCGTCAGCGCCGGGCTGATGCACCACCTCGCGTTCGGCGGTCCCTCGGGTCCGGCGACCTGTCCCCATGGGCGCGCCGGACCGGGCTCCCCCCGCGGACACGGAGTTCGGAGGCCTTGACCCCTGCACCCAGGCCCTCGAGCCGCCTTCGGGAGCACGCGGGGCCGAGGCCTTCGACCCGCATGCGTCCCGGTTCACGTCGCGCACTTGCGCAGAGAATTCCACAGGAGGACACGAGGCGATGATCCACGATTCCACCCCCTGCACCCTCGGAGAAGGCCCGCTCTGGCACCCCGGGCGGGGCCAGCTCTTCTGGTTCGACATCCTCGAGAAGCGCCTTCACACCAAGGGACGGCACTGGACGTTCGACCATTGCGTGTCGGCTGCGGGATGGGTGGCCGAGGACAAGCTGATGATCGCTTCGGCAGTGGGGCTGCATCTGTTCGATATCGAGACGGGCGCGATGGAAACCGTCTGCCCGATGGAGGCGGACAACCCCGTCACCCGCTCCAACGACGGGCGCGCCGATCCCCAGGGCGGATTCTGGATCGGCACCATGGCGATGGGGGCCGATACCGGCGCCGGGGCGTACTACCGCTATTACCGCGGCGAACTGCGCCTGATCTACGGCGACTGGTCGATCCCCAACGCCACCTGTTTCGCGCCCGACGGCCGGACCGCCTATCTCTGCGATACGCCGAAGCAATTGATCCACAAGGTCGCGCTCGATGCCGACGGCTGGCCCGAGGGGGATCTCGAGACCTTCGTGGACCTTTCTGCCGAGGGCCTCAATCCCGACGGTTCCGTGGTCGATGCCGACGGCAACCTGTGGAATGCCCAGTGGCGCGCCCATCGCGTCGCTGTCTACTCGCCCCAAGGGCGGTTCCTGACTGCCTTCGGCATCCCGGCAAGCCAGGCTACCTGCCCGGCCTTGGGAGGCCCCGATCTCTCCGCTCTCTACGTCACCTCCGCCAGCCACGGGCTCTCGGACCCGCTCAACCCCCACCACGGCAAGACCTTCGCCATCGAGACCGGCGCCCGGGGCCAGCGCGAACACCGCGTCATCCTGTAACCCCGCACCGGCCCCGAAAGGCCGCTCCTGTCCATGCCCGATGGAGGCTCCATGCGCCGCACGCTCGGCTCCTGCTACTATCCCGAACACTGGCCCGAGGAGATCTGGGCAGAGGATGCCCGCCGCATGGCCGAGGCCGGGCTTACCTGGGTGCGGATCGGCGAATTCGCCTGGTCCCGGCTGGAGGCAACTCCCGGACATCTGACCTGGGACTGGCTCGACCGGGCGATCGGGACACTGGGCGGCGCCGGCCTCAAGGTCGTCCTGGGGACCCCGACCGCCACGCCCCCGCGCTGGATGCTCGACCGTCATCCCGACATGCTTGCCATCGACGAGAAAGGCCGCCCCCGCGGCTTCGGCTCCCGCAGGCACTATGATTTCTCTCACGCGGGCTACCGCGAGGAGGCGCGTCGGATCGCGCGGCTGCTGGCCGAACGCTATGGGCGCAACCCCCATGTCCATGCCTGGCAGATAGACAACGAATACGGCTGCCACTACACGACCCTCAGCTGGTCCGAGGCCGCGCGACAGGGGTTCCGCGACTGGCTCGCGCAGAAATACCAGTCCCCCGATGCGCTCAACCGCGCCTGGGGCAATGTCTTCTGGTCGATGGACTACGCCACATTCGACGAGATCGACCTGCCGAACCTCACGGTCACGGAAGCGAATCCCGCCCATCGGCTCGATTTTCACCGCTACGCCAGCGCCCAGGTCACGCTCTTCAACCGGGCGCAGGTCGAGGAGATCAGAAAACTCTCCGACCGGCCGATCCTGCACAACTACATGGGACGGGAGACCAGCTTCGATCACTGGCAGGTCGGCCGCGACCTCGATGCGGCGAGCTGGGACAGCTACCCCATCGGCTTTCTCTCGGACCGTCTGGAGAACACGCCGGAGCGCAAGGCCCGCTTTCTGCGCCAGGGCGATCCCGACAACCAGGCCTTTCACCACGACCTTTACCGCGGCGTGGGCGGGATGGGCGCGGGGCGGTACACGCCTGGCGGCCGGTTCTGGATCATGGAGCAGCAGCCCGGCCCGGTGAACTGGGCACCGTGGAACCCCGCGCCGCTGCCCGGCATGGCCCGCCTCTGGGCGTGGGAGGCCTTCGCTCACGGCGCGGAGGCGGTGCTCTATTTCCGCTGGCGCCAGGCGCCCTTCGCCCAGGAGCAGATGCACGCGGGCCTTCTCCGCCCCGACAGCGCCCCGGCGCCCGCGCTCGCCGAGGCGCGGCAGGTGGCCGATGAGATCGCCGGAATGCCGGAAGCGGGCTGCGCTCCGGGCGATGTCGCGCTGGTTTTCGACTACGAGAGCTGCTGGGCCTGGGACATCCAGCCCCAGGGCGCGGATTTCGACGGGTTCCGCCTCGCGATGAGCGCCTATCGCGCCTGCCGCCGCGCGGGGCTCAACGTGGATATCGTCCCGCCCGACATCGCCGACCTGTCGCCCTGGCCCATGGTTCTCGCGCCCGGAGTGATGATCCTCTCCGGCCCCCTCCGCGCGGCGCTTTCGTCCTACACCGGACGCGCGCTTCTCGGTCCGCGCACGGACGTCAAGACACCGGACTTCGCCATTCCCGTGCCGCTTGGCCCGCGTCTGGAGGGCGTTACCTCGGTCCTCACCGAGAGCCTGCCGCCCGACGCCTCCGAGCCGCTCGAGGCCGGCGGAGCCTTCCGCCATTGGCGCGAATGGCTCGAGGGCGAGGCCCGGGTCTACGAGCGCACGACAGATGGCCGGGCCGCGATCATGGGCGCGGATCACCTGCGCTACCTCGCGGGCTGGCCGGACGACGACGCCTTCCACCGGATCGTGTCGGACCTCGCGCGCGAGGCGGGGCTCCACCCCGTCGATCTGCCCGATGGCCTGCGCCTGCGCGACACGGAAACGCACCGCTTTCTCCTCAACTACAATCCTGAACCCGTGACCTGGGACGGGGTCACCATTGCCGCTGCGGGCGTGCACTGGACCCCGCGATGACCGCCCGGCCCGACCCCGACGGCAAGATCCGAATATCCCGTTACCACTCGAGAGACCCCCGATGAGAGCCTTCGCCACCCTGCCCGACGGCCGCACCGTCGAGGCCGCCACCCTCGCCGCGGGCGACCTGACCGTGGAAATTCTCACCTACGGCGCGATCCTGCTGTCGGTCCGGCACGCAGGCGTGGACCATGACCTGACCTGGACCCCGGACAGGTTCGAGGACTGGACGGAGGGCCGAACCCCCTATCATGGCGCGATCGTGGGCCCCGTGGCGAACCGGATCACCGGCGCGCGCACGACGCTCGACGGCCGGACGCTCGCCTTCCCGCCGAACCAGGCCACGCATTTCCTCCACTCCGGCCCCGAGGGGCTGCACACGCGCCTCTGGCAGGTGGTGACGGACGATCCAGCGGCACTCACCCTCGCGCTCGACCTCGCCGATGGCGACGGCGGTTTCCCGGGCAACCGCCGCGTCACCGCACGGTTCAGCCTGGCGCCCCCGGCGACCCTGCGGCTGGAGATCACCGGCGAGACCGACGCGCCCACCTTCTTCAACTGCACGAACCACAGCTACTGGTGCCTCGCCCCCCGGCCCGGCTGGCAGGGCCACGGCCTGCAAATCGCGGCGGACCGTTACCTGCCGACCGACGACACCGCGGCCCCCACGGGCGAGATCGCCCCGGTGGAGGGAACACCCATGGATTTCCGCACGCGCCGCACGCCCGCGCCCGCCGAACCGCCCCTCGACCACAATTTCTGCCTCTCGGAGACCCGCACCGACCTGCGCGATATCGCCTGGCTCGACGGCCCCTCGGCGGCCATGACCATCGCGACAACGGAATGCGGTCTGCAGGTCTACGACGGCCGGGATCAGGACCCGCCCTATCCCGCGCTCGCTCTCGAGGCCCAGGGCTGGCCCGACGCGCCGAACCGCCCGGATTTCCCCTCTGTCGTCACCCGCCCGGGCGAGACCTACCGCTCTGTCACCGAGTGGCGTTTCACCGTGCCGCCGCGCTGAGCGCGCGCAGGATCTCCATCGCCTCCGCCGCGCGGTCCTCGGGCACGAAGAGATGGTCGTGGTGAAAGGCCGCGACCACGTTGCAGGCGATACCCGCCTCGGCGAGCGCCCCCGAGACCGCCGCGGTCAGCCCGACACCGGCGAGCGAGGAATTCACCTGAAGCGTGATCCGGCTCATGGGCAGACCACCCGCATTGGCCTCCTCGGGCAGGATCAGCGACAGCCCCTCGTCCTCGCGAAACGTCGCCAGCGCCTGGTCCACCAGCACCGGGTCGTCGGACACGACAAAGACCCAGCCCCGCGGATCGAGCCGCGGCGACATGCGCGCGATCATCTCCGGCCCGTCCTCGACGCTCATGCCACCTCCCGGCGCCGGCGCGGCGCGAGCGGCAGAAGACCGAGACCCCCGAGGTTGATCCCGCCCGCCAGCGTCGCCACGGCGAAGCGTGTCGCACGGCTTCCGGTCCTGTCGAAGACGGCGCGTCCCTGCCGGCCCTCCGGCGCATGGCCGAGCCAGCCGATGGCCGGCGCGATCCCTGTAGCGGAGGCCGCCCGCTCCGGTGGCGCCGGCGCCCCTGCCGTGACCAGCATTCCGATCATCACCCCTCCGTGGCCGAACCCGTAGATCACCGCGACAAGGGAGTATCCTGGCGGGCATCCCCTAGGATATACCCCATCATCGCCGCAGTCTCCCAAGCGGTCGCCGCCATCCCGTTCGCCAGCGGCCCCATGTCGATCGCAAGAATCAACGCCTCTGCGATCACGATCGCCCGGCCATAGCGCGGGTCCGGGGCGGCGGTCTGCGTCATGGGCGAAGGCGAGCAGGGCGCCTTGCGCGAGTCCCGCCCCGCCGCCCGAGGGAACGGTCAACCCGGCGCCCGCCACGTCCCGGCCCGCGCCGACAGCCGGCGCACTCCGGAGCCCACGCCGAGGCCCTCCCCCGCGACTGTCCGCGATCCCGTCACGCTCATGCTCCGGACCATGGCGGGAAAGGATGAAGAAAGCCTTCGGAAGAAGAGGTCTTTTCTGCAAGAGCCCGGCAAAGGTCCGAATGCTCCGGGACCGCCTGCACGGGGCAGCGCGCCCCTGCGGGACGGCGGGCGGGGCGATGCCGCCCCGCGGCGAGCGGCGTCCCGCCGTCCCGCTCAGACCCCGAGACACCAGCGCAGGATCGCCTTCTGCGCGTGCAGGCGGTTCTCGGCCTCGTCGAAGATCACCGATTGCGGCCCGTCCATGACCTCGCTCGTCGCCTCGTCCTCCCGGTGGGCGGGCAGGCAATGCATGAAGAGCGCGTCCGGCTTCGCGCCGGCCATCAGCGCGGCGTTCACCTGGTAGGGGCGCAGCTGGTTGTGCCGCCGCTCCTTCGCCGATTGCGGGTCGTGCATGGACACCCAGGTGTCCGTCACCACGAGATCCGCACCCTTCACCGCCTCGTGCGGGTCCCGCACGATCTCCACCTTCGCACCGCGCGCGCGGGCCTCTTCCACGGCCTCCCGCTCCGGGTCCAGTGGCGGCGGCCCGGTGAAGGTCAGGTCGAATCCGAACTGTCCCGCAGCATGGGCGAAGGAGGTGAAGACGTTGTTGCCGTCCCCCGACCAGACCACCTTGCGCCCGGCGATGGGGCCGCGGTGCTCCTCGTAGGTCATGATGTCGGTCATGATCTGGCAGGGATGGGACCGGTTCGTCAGCCCGTTGATCACCGGCACGTCGGCATGTTCCGCCATCTCCAGCAGGGTCGCTTCCTCGAAGGTGCGGATCATGATCAGATCGACGTAGCGCGACAGCACCCGCGCCGTGTCCGCGATGGTCTCACCATGGCCGAGCTGCATGTCCGCACCCGAGAGCACCATGGTCTCGCCGCCCATCTGCCGCACGCCCACGTCGAAGGACACCCGCGTGCGGGTCGACGGCTTCTCGAAGATCAGCGCCACCATCCGGCCCGCCAGCGGCGTGGCATCGTCGGGGGCGCCCTTGGGCCGGCCGTTGCGACGGGCCTTCATGGCATGGGCCTCGTCCACGATCGCCCTCAGCGCACCGGCGTCGGTGCGGTTGATGTCAAGGAAATGCGGCATCGGATCGGTCCTTTGGTCGGAGGCCGGACCGGGGGCGCTGCCCCCGGACCCCCGGGATACTTCTGGCCAGAAAAGGATCAGGCCGCTTTCGCAGAGACGGCGGCGGCGGCCCGGTCGAGGCGGGCGAGTCCCTCGGCGATGTCCGCGTCCGTCAGCACGAGCGGCGGCAGCAGGCGCACGACGTTGTCGGCAGCCCCCACCGTCAGCATGTCGCGGTCGAGGGCCGCGCTCACGACCTCCGTGTTCGGCACCCGGCACTTCAGCCCGAGCATGAGGCCCGCGCCGCGGACCTCCTCGAAGACGTCCGGATGGGAGGCCACGAGCCCCTCGAGCCCCTGCCGCAGGAGCGCCGCCTTGCGGCGCACCTCCTCCAGGAAGGCCGGCTCCGCCACGATCCCCAGAACCGCCAGGCCCACTGCGCAGCCCAGAGGATTGCCGCCATAGGTCGATCCGTGCGTGCCGGCCGTCATCGCTGCCGCCGCGGCCTCTGTCGCCAGAACCGCGCCCAGCGGAAAACCACCGCCGATGCCCTTGGCAACCATCATGATGTCTGGCGAGACGCCGGCCCAGTCATGGGCGAAGAGCCGCCCGGTGCGACCCATCCCGCATTGAACCTCGTCGAACACGAGCAGCAACCCGTGGTCGTCGCAGAGGTCGCGCAGGCCCTTGAGGCAGACGTCGGGCAGAGGCCGGATGCCGCCCTCGCCCTGGACGGGCTCGACCATGATCGCCCCCACATCCGCCTCCGCCGCCGCCGCGCGCAGCGCCTCGTGATCGCCGAAGGGCAACTGCGTGAACCCCGGCAGCAGCGGACCGAAGCCCTTCGTCATCTTTTCCGATCCCGCCGCCGCGATCGCCGCCGAGGACCGGCCGTGGAACGCCCCCTCGAAGGTCAGGATGCGGGTCCGGGCGGGGTCCTTTTCCGACCAGTGCTTCCGGACCATCTTCACCGCGAGTTCACAGGCCTCGGTGCCCGAATTGGTAAAGAAGACCGTGTCGGCAAAGGTCTCCTCCACCAGCCGGTCGGCCAGAGCCTTCTGCTCGGGGATCTCGTAGAGGTTCGACAGATGCCATGGCCGGGCGGCCTGCCGCCGCAGCGTCTCCACCAGAACCGGATGCGCATGGCCCAGCGCGTTCACCGCGATTCCCGCGCCGAAGTCGAGGAACCGTCGTCCGCCCGTAGCTGTGAGCCAGGCCCCCTCGCCGGCCTCGAAGGCCAGCGGAGCACGGGAATAGGTCGGAAGGATCGACGGGATCATCTGGAAAATCCTCTGGGTCAGAAAGAGCCTCGGGGGATGCCGCAGGGGGCTGGGGCTGTCAACGTGGGGTCAGGACGGCGCGGTGACGCCACCGGCGCTTCAGCGTCGGCGGGGGCGTCGGACAAGGCGGGCGCGCTCGGTCATGTGCCGCGTGATAGCGGGGATCGGTGCGTTTGCCCAGCATCTTCCGCGCAGCGGCTTGACAGCCGGCGCACACCGCCTCACGCGACGGCGATGTCCCGCACCGCCCCCGACCCGCCGCGCGCCATCGCGCTGATGATCGCCGCGACGGCCTGCCTCGCGGGCACGACGCTCATGGCCAAGGCGCTTGGCACCGGAGCGCTCGGGCCGCCGCTCCATCCCCTTCAGGTCACGCACGGCCGGTTCCTTTTCGCGCTCGTCGCCTTCGCCACGACCGCCGCCATCCTGCGACCGCGCCTGACACTGCCGAACGTGCCGCGGCACCTGGGGCGCACCCTCTGCGGCGTGGCCGGCGTCACGCTCCTCTTCGCCGCCGCCGCGCGGATGCCCTTGTCGGACGCCACGGCGATCAGCTTTCTCAACCCGGTCTTCGGAATGATGCTCGCCATCCCCCTTCTCGGCGAAAGGGTCGGCCCAGTCCGCTGGCTCGCCGCCGCCATCGCCCTGTCGGGCGCGGTGATCCTGCTGCGCCCGGGAAGCTCCGGGCTCGAGGTCGCCGCCCTCCTCGCCCTCGGCGCGGCCCTCGCCCTTGGGGCGGAGCTGATCTTCATCAAGCGCCTCGCCGACAGCGAACCGCCGCTCCAGATCCTGCTCGTCAACAACATGCTCGGCTGGCTCATCGCCGGAACGGCAATGGTCCCGTTCTGGGAGCCGCCCACCCCCGCGCAATGGGCGGGGCTCGCCGCGCTGGGCCTCCTGATGGCGGCGGCGCAGGCCTGCTTCGTCAACGCCATGGCCCGCGCCGAGGCCAGCCTCGTGACGCCCTTCTCCTATCTCACCCTGCTCTTCGCGGCGCTCTGCGACGCGGCCCTTTTCGGGATCCTGCCGGACACTGTGAGCCTGATCGGCGCCGCAACCATCGTCGCCGGGGCCGCCCTCCTCGCCTGGCGGGAGATCGCCGTGCACCGCCGTCCGCGCCCGCCGGTCCTGCCCTCGGCCGGAGCCGACTAGGCCTTCAGCCGGGTCCCCCGCCGGAGCATCTCCCAGACGATCCAGAGGGCCACGACAGACGCACCCCCCGCGACCGCCGCCCCGAGCAGGGGCGAGCTGTCCGACACGCCCAGCATCCCCCAGCGCACGCCGTCGATGAGGTAGAACATCGGGTTGGCATGGCTCAGGTCCTGCATCAGCTGCGGCAGGGCGTCGATGGAATAGAAGGTCCCCGACAGGAAGGCGAGCGGAGTCACGAGGAAGTTCGTCACCGCCGCGAGCTGGTCGAACTTGTTGGCGTAGATACCCGCGATCAGCCCCAGCGCCCCCATGAAGACTCCCGACAGCACCACGAAGCCGAGCACCACCAGCGGCGCCTGCGGCACGACGCCGAGGAACACCGCGACGCCGATGCCGATCACCACCGCCACGAGAAGCCCCCGCGCGACCGCGCCTGCAACGTAGCCGACCATGAGCTCGCCCGCCGACAGCGGCGGCATCAGCGTGTCCACGATGTTGCCCTGAACCTTGGCCGACGCGATGGAGGACGAGGTGTTGGCGAAGGCGTTCTGGATCACCGTCATCGTCAGGATGCCCGGGGCGATGAACGTGGTGAACGCCACGCCCATGACCTCGCCCCGCGTCGGGCCGATGGCGATGGTGAAGATCATCAGGAACAGACCCGCCGTGATCAGCGGCGCCATGATCGTCTGGGCCCACACGTTCATGAACCGTGCCACTTCGCGCCACGCAAGCGTGTAGAGCCCCAGCCAGTTCACCCGGCCGAAGCGACGGACGCCCATCTGCCGCCCCGTGTCTCCGGTTGCCATGCCCGTGCCTCCTTCGATCCGGCCCGCCTTGTATCCGGCGGCACTGCGCTTAGAATAGGAAGTCGCCAATCCGTTCAAGGTCGGCGCCGCGCCCTGACGCAGGGTCGCCGAACCAATCTCACGCGAAGGATCGCACATGTCCTGGACCGACGACCGAGTCGAGCTGCTCAAGAAGATGTGGGGCGAAGGCCAATCCGCCAGCCAGATCGCGAAGGAGCTCGGCGGCGTCACCCGCAATGCGGTGATCGGCAAGGTGCACCGGCTGGGCCTCTCGAACCGCACCACCGGAGCCGCCGTGACCGACGCGCCCGAGGCTGCGGCCGATATCGACGTGGAAGCCGAGGTCGCCGCCCCGCCCGTCGAGGCCGCTCGCCCGAAAGCATCGTCGCGGCCCGAACCCGATGCCGCCCCCTTCCCGGAGATGGCCGGAGAGGCCGAGGATGAAGAGGACGATGATCCGCCCGCCCCGCCGATGAGCGCCGCGCGCCGCGCGATCATCCCCGCCGGTCAGCCGCTGCCGCCGCAGCCTTCGGCCAACGAGATCAGCCCCGAGGCCCTGGCGAAGGTCACCGAGGTCGAGAAACAGGCCCGCCGCATCACGCTCATGGAACTCACCGAGCGGACGTGCAAATGGCCCGTGGGCGACCCGGCGACGCCGGACTTCTGGTTCTGCGGCCTGCCGGTGCAGCAGGGCAAACCCTATTGCGAGGCCCATGTCGGGGTGGCCTTCCAGCCCATGTCCTCCCGCCGCGACCGCAAGCGTTAGGTGCAGGGAGGACCGCCTCCCCCGGAGAGGCCTGCGACCGTCCCGCCGAACAGCGACCTGCGGAGAGCCGACCAGGGCCATCCCGCCAGAAGCCCGAAGCCTCGCCCGTCGGCCGGGCCTCGGCCCGGCCATGATCCGCAGACCGACCGCCCCCTCTCGCCTGGCGGCCGGGCCTCGGCCCGGCTCTCTGCTTGACAGTGTCGCCCCCGGCCGCACCCCTTATCTACCGGACCGCCGCGCTACCGGCAGTGCCGTGCCACCTCGCGCGACTTCAGACCCGTCTCCACCAGCATGCACCGGTCCCGCGCCTCGTAGTAATACCCTCTCGCATACCAGCGCACCGCCGCGGCCTCGTTCCCGTCCGCCACGAGCCACGCGCCCCTCAGGTAGCGGCCCGCGTAGGTCAGGTTCACCTCCGGGTCGAGAAGCTCCTGCGGCGGCCCACGGTGGCCCATGGTGCGCGCCGTCTCGGGCATGATCTGCATGAGCCCCCAGTACGGACCGTTCCGCGCATTGGCGCGGTAGTCGCTTTCGCGCTGGATCACCCGGTGCAGCAGGCTCGGCGGGATCTCGTGCTCGGCGGCGAACCGGTTCACCAGGGCCCGCATTTCCGGCGTCTCACCGGGGAAGAGACCTGCGGTCGATGCCGTGGCGGAGGGCGCTGACCGCTCTCCCGGAAGAATGCCGCAGGCGGACAGGGCAAGCGCCGCACAGATCATCATGTATCGCATCATGTCGCGAGATTACCGGGCCGCCGCGACGGCGCCAGCCCGGATCGGCGGGCTCGCGCAAGAAACCGCTCACCTGCGCTCAGAGGTGACGCCACCAAGCCGGTCCGGGCTCGGGCCGTCTCGGCAGGCCGATGTCGCGGCGCAGGTGGTCCGGCAGCGCAATGGCGGGCCTTACCCGCATCCTTCGAGCAATTCTCATCATGGGACCTGTCCTTGTGTCAGTTCATTTTGAACCGATACAACAGGGAACAGGCATCTGGAAACGAAGCTTCGCCATCGCGACCATGACAGAATTTCATGAATAACTCTACAGATCCTCTTCCGCCCCTTCCCTGTCTGAGGGCCTTCCTCGCCGTCGCCGACTGCGGCGGGTTCACCCGCGCGGCGGATCGGCTCGCCCTGACCCAGACCGCCGTCAGCCACCAGATCGCCCGTCTCGAAACCCATGTCGGCGCACGGCTCTTCCACCGCGGGCGCTCCGGCGTGACGCTCACGCCCGCGGGCGCCAGGATGCGTCCCTGGATCGAGGAGGGGCTCGCCGCCCTGCATCGCGGCCTCGGCGCGGCAGGGGCTTCGGGCGGCGAAACCCCGGTGACCATCGCCACGACGCCTGAATTCGGCGCACGCTGGCTCGCGCCCCGGCTGCCCCGGCTGATGCGCGAAATCCCCGGCATCCGCATCGCGCTCAGCCTCGGATACGGGCGCGACGCGCTCGCCACCGGCGCGGCCGATCTCGCGGTCTGGCTCGGGCCGGGCGGCCCCGGAACGGAAACCACGCCCCTCGGCGTCGAAGAGGAATTCTCCGTCTGCTCCCCGGCCCTCGCCTCCCGCCTGCCGGCAATGCAGGCCTTTCTCGCCGCGCCGATGCTGCGCTACGCGGGCGCCCGCCACACTGTGCTCGACTGGGAGCGCTACTACGCCCTCGTGCGCACCGCGCGCTATGGCACGCCGCCCGACTTCGAGAGCTTCGATCTCGGCCCGGTCTTCGAGGATTTCGACACAATGATCGCCGCCTGCAAGCGTGGCGAGGGCTTCGCCCTCGTGCGCACCTCACTGGTGCTGGACGATCTCGCCGCGGGCAGTCTCGTCAGCCCCTTCGAGGAGATCGTGACCTCCGACCTGCGCTATCATGCCGTGGTCCCCGCAGGGCCGGGATCGCCCGAGATCATCCGGATCCGCGACTGGCTCGTCGCCACCAGCCATGCCGGGAACAAGCCGCTGCCGCGGCCCGCTCCCCTCACGCCATAGGGTGGGTTTCCGGACCACCTTCCGCCGGGTCGCCAGCCGCGCTCAGGCCACCCCGTATCGCGCCAGGAACGTCTCGACCGCGCCGTCCACGACACGCCGCTTCTGCGCCGCGCTGAACTCTCTGTCGAGGGCGAAGACGAGGCGCGGAAACAGGTCCGCCTTGCACAGCTCGTGGAACTGGTCCGCCGCCAGCGGCAGGTCGTCGATCCGAAGCTCGCCCCGCACGATGGCGCGCTCGAAGAAGGCGATCAGCTTGCCCCGCACCAGAAGCGGGCCGCTCTCGTAGAATTCCCGGCCGAGCTGCGGGAACCGCGCGCTTTCCGCGACGCACAGCCGGAACACCTTCTGTCCGAACTCCGAGGTGATGAAATCCACCATCTGCGCGCCGACCGCCGTCAGAACCTCCCGGACCGGACCGTCGAAATCCACCGACGCCATGGCAAGATCCGCATGACGTACGCAGTCCTGCCGCGCGACCTCGAGAAACAGCAGCCGCTTGTCGGGGAAGTAACTGTAGAGGGTCGCCTTCGAGACGCCCGCCGCGCGGGCGATGTCATCCACGCTGGCGCCTTCGAACCCGACGGACATGAAAATGTCCCTCGCCCCGTCGATCACCTGATCGAACTTGCGCCCGCGCTTGATGTCCTGGGACGTGCCGTCCGGCATGACTTCTCCAACCCTGCTCCGGGATATAAACCGTTCGGTTCAGTTACAAGGGCCGAGAGGCATCGCCGGATGCCGACATGCGGACGCGGCGAATCAGACGGCAAAGTCCTCGGGGTCCGGCGGCCGGGCAAAGTCGCCCCTCGAATAGCCCTGCAGAAAGAGCAGCGCGGTCAGGTCCCCGTGGTTGATCCGGAGGCCGCACTGGGCCTGCACCGCAGGCTTTGCATGCACCGCCACACCGGTTCCCGCGTGCAGGAGCATCCCGAGGTCATTGGCGCCGTCGCCCACCGCCATCGCCTCGCCGGGCGTGACCCCGATCCGGCGCACCGCTGCCTCCAGTGCCTCGACCTTGGCCTCGCGCCCGAGGATCGGCGGGACCACCCGTCCGGTCAGCCTGTCGCCGGAGATCTCAAGTCGGTTCGCGCGGACCTCGTCCATGCCCAGCATCGCAGCCACCGGTTCGGCAAAGGCCGTGAATCCGCCCGAGACCAGAATCGTATGGGCGCCGTTGGCCTTCATCGTCTTGACGAGCCTCCGCGCACCCGGCGCCAGCGTGATCCGCTCGGAAAGGACCTCCCGGATCGCATCGACCTCGAGCCCCTCGAGCAGGGCCACCCGCGCCTTGAGCGCGCCCTCGAAATCGACCTCGCCGCGCATGGCGCGTTCGGTGATCGCCGCCACCTCGGCGCCGACCCCGGCAAGGTCCGCCAGCTCGTCGATGCATTCCTGCCCGATCATCGTGCTGTCCATGTCCGCGATCAGCACCCGCCGCCGCCGGTGACCCGTGCGCTGAACGCAAAAGTCCACGTCCTCGTCCTGGAGCGTCCGCCAAGTTTCCTCGCGGTTGTTCGGCACCCGCATGACCGGGAATTCCGCGGCCTCGTCGGGAGCAAGCCACACGGCATCCCCCCCGCCCCAGGCGTTGCGGAGCGACTCGACCAGAGCCGGGGTCAGCCCTCCCGGCCTCGCGATCATCGTGACGGTGAACATGGCGGCCCTCCCGGTGGTCACTCGTGGCGAATGCCCGCGCTTGCCGCACGGGCGCAAGCCCCTTCCGTCCGCAATCAGGCGACACATCCGCGCGGTGTGCCTTGAGCGAGCGCAAGTTTCCGATAAGCGCACTTTTTTGAGCGGCTGTTGCGCAATCCGACCTCCGCAGGGTCATTTCCCGACTTGCCCGGACCCCGCCCCCTCGCCTATCAGCCGCGGCGGGACACCCCTCCCCAACGAGGGGCGAATATCTGAGAGGGTATCGTCAGATGACACTCGACCATCCGGCCACGCGGCCGGCAAATCCGCGTTTCTCCTCCGGCCCCTGCGCCAAGCCCCCCACATTCGCGCTGGAAAAGCTCGCCGACGCTCCGCTGGGCCGCTCGCACCGCGCCTCCGTGGGCAAGGCCCGGCTCAAGGACGCGATCGAGCGCACCCGCGCGCTCCTCGGCGTGCCCGCCGACTACCGCATCGGCATCGTCCCCGCCTCCGACACCGGCGCCGTCGAAATGGCCATGTGGTCGCTCCTCGGTGCGCGCAAGGCCACCATGGTGGCCTGGGAAAGCTTCGGCGCGGGCTGGGTCACCGACGCGGTGAAACAGCTGAAGATCGACGCCGAGGTCAGGGCCGCCGACTACGGCGACATCGTCGACCCCGCCTCCATCGACTGGAACACCGACGTCGTCTTCACCTGGAACGGCACCACCTCCGGCGTGCGGATGCCGAACGGCGACGCGATCCCGGCGGATCGCGAGGGCCTCACGATCTGCGACGCCACCTCCGCCGCCTTCGCCCAGGCTCTGCCGTGGGAGAAGCTCGACGTGACCACCTTCTCCTGGCAGAAGGTCATGGGCGGCGAGGCGGCGCACGGCATGCTGATCCTGTCGCCCCGCGCGGTGGAGCGGCTGGAAAGCTATACGCCCCCCTGGCCACTGCCGAAGATCTTCCGCCTCACGAAGGGCGGCAAGCTGATCGAGGGCATCTTCTCCGGCGAGACCATCAACACCCCCTCCATGCTGGCCGTGGAGGACTATCTCCTCGCCCTCTCCTGGGCCGAGGAGATCGGCGGGCTGCCGGCGCTCATGGCCCGCGCGAACGCCAACGCGCAGGCGATCTGGGACTTCTGCGCGGCCCGCGACTGGATCGACAACCTCGCCGCCGATCCCGCGACGCGCTCGAACACTTCCGTCTGCCTGAAGTTCACCGATCCCCGCATCGCGGACGGCGCGGCCTTCGCCAAGGCGGTGCAGAAGCGGCTCGAGGCCGAGGGCGTGGCCCTCGACGTCGGCGCCTACCGCGACGCGCCTCCGGGCCTGCGGATCTGGTGCGGCGCCACGGTCGAGACGGCGGACATCGAGGCGATGCTCCCCTGGCTCGACTGGGCCTTCCACGCCGAGATCGAGGCCCAGGCCCGCGCCGCGTGAGCCGGGCGGTGGGGTGAAACCCCACCCTGCGCAGAACACCCGGGTTCGGCCTTCGCCGCATCCGTAGGGTGGGTTTCGAACCCACCTCCCCCAACAGTCAAAAGGACCACACAATGGCCCCCCGCGTTCTCATCTCCGACCAGCTTTCCGACGCCGCCGTCCAGATCTTCCGCGACCGCGGCATCGACGTCGACTTCCAGCCCGACCTCGGCAAGGACAAGGACAAGCTCCTCGAGGTCATCGGCAATTACGACGGCCTCGCCATCCGTTCTGCCACCAAGGCCACGGAAAAGGTCATCGCCGCGGCCACCAACCTCAAGGTCATCGGCCGCGCCGGCATCGGCGTCGACAACGTCGACATCTCCGCGGCGTCGAAGAAGGGGATCATCGTGATGAACACCCCCTTCGGCAACATGATCACAACGGCCGAGCACGCCATCGCCATGATGTTCGCCGTCGCCCGCCAGATCCCCGAGGCCTCCGCCTCCACCCACGCCGGCAAATGGGAGAAGTCCAAGTTCATGGGCGTGGAGCTCACCGGCAAGACCCTCGGCGTGATCGGCGCGGGCAACATCGGCTCCATCGTCTGCAACCGCGCCCGCGGCCTCTCGATGAAGGTCGTCGCCTACGACCCCTACCTCTCGGACGACCGCGCAACCGAGATCGGCGTGGAGAAGGTGGAGCTGGACGAGCTCCTCAAGCGCGCCGATTTCATCACCCTCCACGTCCCCCTCACCGACCAGACGAAGAACATTCTCTCGGCCGAGAACCTCGCGAGGACGAAGAAGGGCGTGCGCATCGTCAACTGCGCCCGCGGAGGCCTCGTCGACGAGGCGGCCCTCGCCGACCTCCTGAAGTCCGGCCATGTCGCCGGCGCCGCCTTCGACGTCTTCGCCGTGGAACCCGCGACGGAGAACCCGCTCTTCGGCCTGCCGAACGTGGTCGTCACCCCCCATCTCGGCGCCGCCACCACCGAGGCCCAGGAAAACGTCGCCCTTCAGGTCGCCGAACAGATGTCGGACTACCTCCTGACCGGCGCCGTCCAGAACGCGCTCAACATGCCCTCCGTGACCGCCGAGGAGGCGAAGATCATGGGTCCCTGGATCGCGCTCTCGGGCCATCTCGGCGGCTTCATCGGCCAGATGACCGACGAGCCGATCAAGGCCATCAACATCCTCTTCGACGGCCAGGTTTCCACGATGAACCTCGCCGCCCTGACCTCTTCCACCGTCGCGGGCATCATGAAGGCCACCAACCCCGAGGTGAACATGGTCTCCGCCCCCGTGATCGCCAAGGACCGCGGCATCCGCATCTCCACCACGAAGCAGGATCAGTCCGGCGCCTTCGAGGGCTACATCAAGGTCACCGTGGTGACGGAAAAGCGCGAACGCTCCATCGCCGGCACCGTGTTCTCCGACGGCAAGCCGCGCTTCATCCAGATCAAGGGCATCAACATCGACGCCGAAGTGGGGCGCCACATGGTCTACACGACGAACGAGGACGTGCCCGGCATCATCGGCGCTCTGGGCAACACGATGGGCAGCAACGGCGTGAACATCGCCAACTTCACCCTCGGCCGCAAGGAAGCCAAGGGCGAGGCCATTGCCCTGCTCTACTTGGACGAACCGGTCCCCGCCGCGGCGCTTGAGGCCCTGCGTGCGACCGGGCTCTTCCAGCAGGTGAAGCCCCTCGTCTTCGACGTCTGAGTGGGGCGTCCCACCCCCTCTCTTTGGGCCCGAATCATCCCCGCCGGAGGCATCCACCCTCGACACCGGGGGCTCCGGCGGGGACAAGGGAACGGAAAGGCCACACCATGCTCTACGTTCTCGGCGACATCCACGGTCAGACCGCCGCCCTCGACCGCGCGCTCGGCCTCATAGAGGCGGACGGCGGGGCGGACGCGCCCCTGATCTTTCTGGGCGACTACGTCGACCGCGGCCCCGACAGCCGCGGCGTGCTGGACCGGCTGATCGCGGGACGCGACGCGCAGCGGCCCTGGCGGTTCCTGCTCGGCAATCACGACCGCATGTTCCTGCGTTTCGTCACCGAGGCCCGCAATCACGATCCCCGCGTGCTGTCTGGCAAGGGCTGGCTCCATCCCGCCCTGGGCGGCAACGCGACCCTCGCCTCCTACCTCCCGCGGGACGCCTTCGACCACCCCGAGGGCGGCGGCATCGACACGCTGGCCCGTTCGGGTCTCGATCCTCTCCCCGATCCCCACCGCGATGCGCTGGTGGCCGCGGCCTGCGAGGCCGTGCCCCAGCGCCATCTCGACTTCGTGGCGGGACTGGCGACGATGATCGAGGACGGCCCCAACCTTTTCGTCCATGCCGGAATCCGTCCGGGCGTGCCCCTCCCGGAACAGGCCGAGGACGACCTGATCTGGATCCGCGACGGCTTTCTCGACCATGACGGCGATTACGGCCGCCTCGTCATCCACGGCCATACAGCGCTCGAGCGGCCCACCCATTTCGGCAACCGGATCGATCTCGACGGCGGGGCGGGCTACGGGCGCCCTCTCGTGCCCGCACTCTTCGACGGCAACGGCTGGTTCACGCTGCACGACGACGGCCGCCGTCCCCTGACCCCGCCCTGAGGCGAGACCCGCCCGCGCGGGCGGGACGAGCGGCGACCCTTTCCCGTCCCCCGCCGGAGGGTTACAGACCCTGCATGGCGCTCACTTTCCCCGATCTGGCCGCGATCCTGAACCACGGCCACGACACCCTCATCGACGTCCGCTCCCCCGCCGAATACGCCGAGGACCATATCCCCGGCGCGATCAACCTGCCGGTGCTGTCGAACGAGGAACGCGCCATCGTCGGCACGAT
The DNA here is from genome assembly GCF_003789055.1 of Histidinibacterium lentulum. Taxonomy (GTDB): domain Bacteria; phylum Pseudomonadota; class Alphaproteobacteria; order Rhodobacterales; family Rhodobacteraceae; genus Oceanicola; species Oceanicola lentulus. The sequence goes on from NZ_ML119085.1 coordinate 231,100, forward strand.
CTACGTCCAGGACAGCCCCTTCCGCGCCCGCAAGATCGGCGCCGCGATGATATTCCGCAACGCCGCCGCCCATATCGAGGGCCCGCTCGCCCGGCATGAAGGCGGCTGGCGCCCTCTCGTCTACTGCTGGCGCGGCGGTCAGCGCTCGGGATCCTTCGCCTATCTGCTGCAGGAGATCGGCTGGCGCGCGGAGGCAGTGAAAGGCGGCTGGCAGGCCTATCGTCGCCTCGTCCACACCGCGCTCTACGACACGCCCCTGCCGCACCGGGTGGTCCTTCTCGACGGCTATACCGGCACGGCGAAGACGGATCTCCTGCCCCGCCTCGCCGCCCGCGGACTGCAGGTCATCGACCTCGAGGGCCTGGCCAACCACCGCGGCTCCCTCCTCGGGGCGCGGGCCGGGGGCCAGCCCAGCCAGAAGGGCTGGGAAAGCGCCCTCGCCGGCGCGCTCGCCGCGATCGACCCTGCCCGGCCCCTCGTGCTCGAGGCCGAAAGCAACAAGGTCGGCGACCTGCTGATCCCGCCCGCGCTCTGGGCCGCGATGAAAGCCGCACCGCGGGTGGAGATCGCCGCCCCCCTGCCGGCCCGCGCGGCCTACCTGACCGCGGCCTATCGCGACCTCTGGACCGACGCTGCCCGTCTCACCGCGAAACTGAACCGGCTCGACCGCCTCCGCGGCCGCGACACCGTCGAGCGCTGGCTGGCCCTGCTCGAGGAAGGCCGGATGACCGAGCTCGCCGCCGCCCTCATGGCCGACCACTACGACCCGGCCTATACCAAATCCCGCCAGAAGATCGGCGCCCGCACCGTCGCCACCGTCACCACCGGCGCGCTCGACGAAGCAGGCCTCGACACCGCCGCCGACAAGCTCGCAGAGGCCATCGCCCGTCTCTAGCCCGCCACGATCCGCGGCGGCCCCTCCGTGATCCGCCCGATCTCCACCGCGCCCCGGGGCAGCGCTCCGCCACCGGGGACCGCCGCAAGAAGCCCGCCGCAGGTCTGCGGATCGAACAGCAGATCCGACCGCGGGCTCTCCGGAAGGCCGGGCACGGCGGCCCGGTTCTCCGGGTAGAGCGTCGAGCGCAGGCCCCGCCCGGCCAGCGCCTCGGCCCCTTCGAGCAGGGGAAGCGCCTCCGGCCACAACTCCGCCGCCACGCCCGAGGCCTCGCACATCCCCCACAGATGCCCCGCAAGGCCGAAGCCCGTCACATCCGTCATCGCCCGGGCACCGGCCCGCACCAGTGCCCGCGCCGCCTCGCCCTGGGGCCGGACCATGCTCTCCCAGGCCGCGGCGACATCCCGCCCCGCCGCCTCGCCCCGCATGTGCGCGGCCAGCAGAACACCTGTGCCCAGCGGCTTCGTGAGCACCAGCCGGTCCCCGGGCCTCGCACCGGCGAGCGTCACCGCCGGGCCCTCCAGCAGCCCCGTCACGGTAAACCCGAGCGTCATCTCCGCGCCCATCGAACTGTGCCCGCCCACGATCTCTGCCCCCTCGGCGCCAAAGACCTCACGGGCCGTGGCCATGATCTCCGCGAGCGTCCGCGCCTGCAGCTCGGCCGACATCCGCGGCAGAACGAGGCTCGCCAGAACCGCCTGCGGCGCCGCGCCCATGGCCCAGACGTCGCCCAGCGCATGCACCGCCGCGATCCGCGTCATCAGGACCGGATCGTCCGCGACCGCGCGCAGGTGATCGACCGTCACCACCTGCCGCGCGCCGCCGATCCGCAGCACTGCCGCGTCGTCGCCCGGGCCGCTCTCCACGTCCTTGCGTGCCGAGGGCAGACCCGCCAGCACCGCGCCCAGCGTGTCGCGCCCCACCTTGGCGCCGCATCCGCCGCACATCATCTCCCCGCCGCCCTCCCGGACGCCCAGCGCCACCTCCGCCGGCAGACGCGCGTCCATCTTCGGCAGATCGTCGAGCCTGCGCATGAAGCTCCGGTCGATCCGATCCTTCCACCGCCACAGAAGCGGCCCCGCCAGCGCAAGCCCCCCCTTCTCCGCCAGCGCGCTCTTGCCGCCCAGCGAGACCAGCTTCAGGTAGTCCCCCTGCGGCCTCCAGCGCCGGAGCGGCCTGCCCGACAGCGCCGCGCGCAGGTTGTCATGGAGCACGGGCGCCGCGCGCACGGCATAGACCCCGGCCTTGGGCCGCGGCGCATGGGAAAGATGCGCGCAGTCTCCCGCGGCAAAGATCGCGGGGTCCGAACTCCGCAGCCGCGCGTCCACCGTCACGAACCCGTCTTTCAGCGCCAGCCCGGTGCCCTCCAGCCACCCATGGGGCCGCGCCCCCGCGGCGCCCGCGACGAACCCCGCCGCGATCAGTCGCCCGTCCGCCAGATGCACGCCCTCGGACGACACACGCACCACCCTGGCCCGCTCGACCACCTCGACGCCGGTCGCCGCCATCCCCTCCAGCAGCTTGCGCCGGGGCCGCGCCGCGAACTGGTCCAGCACCTGCCCCCGGTCGATCAGCGTCACCCGCGCATCGCGCCCGCGCAGGGCATGGGCCATCGCCATCGCCAGCTCCGCCCCCGCGACCCCGCCGCCGAGCACCGCCACGCGCGGACGGGCGGCCGTGTCCCGATACGTCGCCCAGCGCTGCGAGAAGGGCCCCAGCGGCTTTGCCGGCACGCCATGGGCCGCAAAGCCCTCCAGCTCCGGCATGTCCGAGGTGATCCCGATGTCCAGCGACAGCACGTCATATCCCACCGGCGGGCGCCCCGGCACATCGACTGTCCGCGCGTCCCGGTCGATCCCCCGCGCGGCCCCCAGCACCACCCGCGCGCCCGCAAAGCGCGCCAGCCGCACGAGGTCGATATCAAGCTCCTCGCGGGAGTAGTGCCCCGCCACATATCCCGGCAGCATCCCAGAATAGGCCGCCGTCGGCCCGGGATCGATCACCGTCACCCGCACCCCCGGCAGCGGCCGCATCCCCCAGCGCCGCAGCACCAGCGCATGGGTATGCCCGCCGCCGATCAGCACGAGGTCACGGGTCAGGGGCACCTGGCTTTGCATCCCCACCGCCTACCGCGCCCTCACGGCGAGAGCCAGCGCCCCCGCCAACCGCTCTCGCGGTCGTACATCGCCCTCCGGTGCCGCTCGCCCAGATGCAACAGGTCCAGCGTCGCGACATGCAGCACCAGCGCGCAGAAGCTCTCCCGCTCCGCCAGGACCTCGTACTCGAGCGCTCCCCCGATCTCCTCCCCCGCCGGAGGCCGCTTCCCGTAGGTCGCCCGCGACCCCTCCGGCACCTTCGCCCAGCGCGGCCCCGCCGCGACCCCCTCGACGATCTCCACGGCGCCCTGCGCCCGGATCTGCAGCCGGACCCGCGGGTCCCAGACGTGCAGCGCGGCCCGCGCATCCGCCCTCAGCGCCGCGACCTTGGCCGCTGCCACGTCGCTGTGCACCTCGAGCGTCGCCCCCTGCCGCGATGCCGCACGCAGCGCCACCGTCCGCGCCTCGGGCCAGCCGTCGGGGCTCACCGTCGCCAGCACCGGATAGCGCGCGGGCGATCTCGCATCCGCCGCACCGCGCCCAAGCCTCTGCCAGGCCGCGTCGAGAAACCCGTCCAAGGTCTCCGGCGCGTCATTCATACCCTGTCATCTCCAGGTACCCGCGCCCCTCGTGGCTGCCGGTCACCCTGACCGGACCTTCCCAGTAGGGAAAGGACAGGCCCATCCAGGCCTCCGGATTGAGCGCCGTCACCTCCACGTCGACACCCCGCTCGGGCAGCCGCACCCGCCAGCGCACGGGCACCTGTCGCCCCGCGACGGTCGCGCGTTCCAGTGCCTCCGCCTCGAAAGCCCGCGCATAGGGCACCAACTCCTCGCCTCCCGCGCCGATCCAGGTGGCGTAGGTATAGCCCTCCTCTCCCCCTTCTCTCAGGCGAAAGCCCATCAGCTTGTCACCCCCCTCGAAGGACAGCGAGAACCAGTCCCAGCCCTCCTGGGTCTCGCTCAGGGGCTGGGACGACCACTCCCGGTCGAGCCAGGCGCTCCCGGTCACCGCCACGTCTTCGCCGGGCAGGCTCAGCACCCCCTCCACGGCATAGAAGGGCTGCGAATAGTAGTAGCTCGCCTGCCCCTCGTCGGATTTCACGGAATAGCCGCCCTCCCCGTGAAGGATCAGCGGCCCCTCCGCCCTCAGCGTCACGTCATAGGCGAATTCCGGCGCCGAGGCCGTCAGCCGCACCTCGTCCAGCGTCTCCCCCGCCATCGCCCAATCGTCGATGAACGCCTTGAGCGGCGCCGCCGTCACACCCGCCGTCGGCACATCCCCGCGCGAGAACCGTTCCACGGCGAAATGCGCCTCCGCCGTGGTGACCGCCGCATGTCCCATCCAGACCTGCGCCGCCGCGTCCCCCCCGGGGGCGAGCGCCGTGCGGAACAGCGTCCATTGCAGCCCCATGTCCCGCCCGTCCTCCGCCGTCAGGTTCGCCGTGACATACCACCACTCGATCCGGTAGCCCGGATGCGCGCCGTGATCGGCGGGAAAGTCGAACACCGGATCCGGGACCGGATCGTCATACCCCTCCACTGTTGTTCCAAGCCCGGCGAATCCCTGCGCCGCCACGACAGAAGGCCACAGAAACACCAACAGAACCCTAACGTTCATTGGAAAACACCTTCAGCAGCACGCCGGGCGGCGTCCTCGCCAACCTGCGCGCGGGCCAGAGCGCCGCCAGCGCCCCCGCGGCCACCGCAAAGACCAATAGCCGCCCGTAATCCAACGGAAACAGATACATCGGCAGCCGCCAACCAAAGGCCGCCACGTTCACCTGCGCCAGCAGCACCCAGGCCAGGGCCAGCCCCAGCGGCACCGCCATGAGTCCCGTCAGCGCGGCCAGCAGCACCGCGCGCAAAAGCTCCAGCCGCCCCAGCTCCGCTCGTGTCAGCCCGAGCGCCCAGACCGGCGCCAGTTGCGGCAGGCGCAGGGCCGCCAGCGTCAGAAGGCTCATCAGGATCGCGAAGGCCGCCACCGACAGCGTCAGCACGTTCAGCGCACCGGTCACGGTGAAGGTCCGCTCGAAGATGTCGAGAGAGAACCGCTTCAGCGCGGCCTGGTCGATCGTGTCCCCTTCCGGAACCCCGAACTCCCGAAGCGCCTCCGACAGCGCCTCGGGATCGTCCGTCCTCAGGCCGAAGGATGTCGCCTCCGCCTCGGGATAAAGCTCTTCGAACAGCGGCAGCGCGACGATCACCTGCCCCACCGGGTTGCCGTAATCGCCCACGATTCCGACCACGGGCAGGGCCGCGTCCGGTCCAACCGCGATCTCGTCCCCCAGAGCCAGTCCGGCCCGTCGTGCGAGCTGCTCGTTCACCACCGCGCCCTCGCCGGAGAACACCGCATCCCAAGGCGCCTCGACGGCATCGAGAAACCTCCAGTTGTCGCGGTAGGTCGCATGGTCCCTCGTCCCGTAGATCTCCGCGGGTATGCCCGCCACGGACCGATCCACCCACACGATGGGCAGAACCGCCTCCGCCCGGCCCTCGAGAAACGCCTCGAGCCGCGAGCCCTCCGCGCCGCTGTCCACCGAGACATAGAGCTCCGACGCCAGCCGCTGATCGAGGAACCCGGTGAAGGTCAGCCGGAACGACGACACCATGGTCGACACGCCCACGTTCGCCGCCATCGCCAGCAGGAGCGCCATCAGCGCCAGCGACAGGCCCGGCAGTTGCTGGCGCGTGTCCGCCCAGAACCACTCCGCCACCGGCCGCGTCGCGCCCCTCGCGCCCAGCCTCAGCGCAAGATCGAGAACCGAAGGCAGCGCCAGCGCCGCCCCGATCAACAGCGCCGCCAGCGCCCCGAAGGCCGCGACGAGACCCGATCCCGCGGCCGAGAGCGCCCCTGCCAGCACCAGCAACCCGATCGCGCCGAGAAGAATCACCATCCGACCCCGCCCCCTCGCCATGGCCCAGGCCCGCGGCCGCGCCGAGGCCAGCACCGGCATCCGCGCGATCTGCCACAGCGCCCCGGCGCTCGCCGCGGCCGTGCCCAGAACGGCGATCCCCAGCCCCGACAGCCACCAGACGGGCCGCAGTTCCAGCGCCCCCGACACCTGTGCGCCGTAAAGCCCCGACAGCGTCGCCGCCACATCCGGCAACAGCGCCGCCGCGATCACGTAGCCCAGCGCCACGCCGATCCCCCCCGCGAGCAGCGCCAGCGCCAGAAGCTCCGCCGCCATCAGCCCGATGATCAGCCGGAGCGGCATCCCCAGTGCCCTGAGCGTCCTGACCAGCGGCCGCCGCTGCTCGAAGGCCAGCCCCACCGCGCCATGCACGATGAAGAGCCCCACCGCGAAACTCAGCGCGCCGAAGGCCGTCAGGTTCAGGTGGAAACTGTCCGTCAGCCGGTCCACATCGCCCGCCGCCTGCGCGGGCCTCAGCGACAGACCCTCCGCCACTTCCGCCAGCGCGGGCCTCCCCAGTGGCTGGACATCGGCGACGATCATCCGGCTCACCCGCCCCTCCATGCCCAGGAGCGGCCAGGCCACCGACAGGTCCGTGATCACCGTCATCGGCGCGACATCGGGCGACAGCACCTTCTCCGGCGCCACATGCCCCAGCGCCGCCAGCGCCTCCGCCGTGCCGAAGACCTGCCCCTCGCCGCCGAGGAACCGTCCCACCTCCGCGCCGCCATCGAGCTCCACCGGCCCGAGGCCCCCCGGCGCCGTCAGCGGGTCGAGCCCGACGATCCGCACGCCGTTCAGCCGGCCCTCCACCACCGCACTCACCAGCCAGCCCGCCCGGCGCAGCGCCACGTAATCCTCGAGCGCCATGTCCCCGCCGTCCGCCGCCACCACCTGCGCGAAGGTCCCCTCGCCCAGCGTCGCCGCGGCGGCGTCATAGCTCGCCCGCGCCTCGGCATTGATCGCCTGCACCCCGGACCAGAGCGCGGTCGCCAGCGCGAGGCCCAGCACCAGCGTCACCAGCTGCACCGGCGCCCGCCGCCAATGGGACAGCAGAACCCGCAGCCCCTCCCGCCTCACCGGATCACGCCCCGCTCCAGATGCAGCCGCCGGCCCATGGTGGCCGCCAGCCGCTCCGAATGGGTCACCACCAGCAGCGCGGCCCCGGTCTCGGCCACAAGGTCCCGCATCAGCGCCATCACCGCCTCCGCCGTCCCCTCGTCCAGGTTCCCCGTGGGCTCGTCCGCCAGCACGAGGCCGGGCCGTGCCGCCAGCGCCCGCGCGATGGCGACCCTCTGCTGCTGACCGCCCGAAAGCTGCTCGGGATACTTCCCCAGATGCGGCGCAAGCCCCATCCTCTCGGCGAGCTCCCGGTCCCGCGCCGGATCGTGCCGCCCCGCAAGCCGCGCCTGGAACCCGATGTTCCCCGCCACATCGAGCGACGGGATCAGGTTGAACTGCTGAAAGACGACCCCCACGATCTCCCGACGCAGCCGCGCCCTCTGTCGGTCGCCCAGCCCCTCCAGCGCGATGCCGTCCACGGTGATGGTCCCCGAGTCGACCGCTTCCAGCCCTGCCACGAGGTGCAGCAGCGTCGATTTCCCCGACCCCGATTCGCCCGTCAGCGCCAGAGTTTCCCCGCGCCCGAGGCTCAGGGACACGCCACGCAGGACCGGCACAGGCCCCTCGGCCCCCGGATAGCTCTTCACGATGGTGTCGACCGTCAGCACAGGGTCCGCCCGATTGCCTCTACCACGGACCTAACGCGGCCCGGACGCAGGGAAAGTCAGGTGATCGCGGACACCGCGGAAAGCCCCAGAAGAACCGCCGTGGTGGATACGAGGAGCCTCCGCCGCTCCGCCTCCGCCGGATCGCGGATCCAGTCGGACACGCTGGTCAACATGTGCGCGGGACCCGGAAACACCCGCCCCGACCGGGCCGCGGCCATCGCCCGCAGCCGGAACAGCGTGTGGAACGCAAGCCAGACCCACGCGAGGAAGAACACGCCCTGAAGGGCGAGAAACAGAACGACAGGCCAGGTCATGGGACCCTTCCCGGACAGGATGACAGCAGCCGCCCCGCGCAGACAGGGCGTCGCCACATCTCCGCCCGACGCGGTCCCGGGTCAATCCGTGATGTTGTTCACAGGCCACGACCTGATGCCGGAATGCCGCGGTTGATGCCGCCCTCCCGGACGAAACACCCCTGTCCTCCGCCGGTGCGCCGGCTATCCTGCCGGTGGACGCGCAGAGGGGGAGGCAGACCATGGCGGACATCGTGATCCTGAGCGGGGCGCGCACGCCCATCGGCAGCTTCGGCGGCGGGCTGGCGGACGTGCCGCCGTCCGACCTCGGCGCCGCGGCGATCCGCGCGGCGCTCGATCGCGCCTCCCTCGACCCCGGTTCGGTGGGGCAGGTCGTCATGGGTCATGTGATCAATACCGAACCCCGCGACATGTACCTCAGCCGGGTGGCCGCCATGGCCGCGGGCATTCCCGACACCGTACCCGCGCTGAACGTCAACCGCCTCTGCGGCTCCGGCGCCCAGGCCATCGTCTCCGCCGTGCAGTCCCTGATGCTCGGCGATTGCGACGTCGCCGTCGCGGGCGGCGCCGAAAGCATGAGCCGCGCGCCCCATATCGTCCCCGCCCAGCGGTGGGGCGCCAGGATGGGCGACGTCACGGCCCTCGACATGATGCTGGGCGCGCTCACCTGCCCCTTCGGCACGGGACACATGGGCGTCACCGCCGAGAATGTCGCCGCCGAACACGGCATCGGCCGCGAGGATCAGGACGCCTTCGCCCTCGAGAGCCAGTCCCGCGCGGCCCGCGCCATGGCCGAGGGCCGCTTCACGGGCCAGATCGTCCCGGTCGAGAAACAGGCCCGCAAGGGTCCGGTGCGCATCGACACCGACGAACACCCTAAGGCCACGAGCCTCGGGGCCCTCGCCGCCCTGCGCCCGGTGTTCCGCAAGGACGGCAGCGTGACCGCCGGCAACGCCAGCGGCATCAACGACGGCGCCGCCGCCCTCGTCCTGGCCCGCGCCGAAGCCGCGGAGGCCCGCGGCCTCACGCCCCTGGCCCGGATCACCGGCTATGCCATCGCCGGGGTCCGCCCCGAGGTCATGGGGCTCGGCCCGATCCCCGCCGTGGAGCGCCTTCTGGACCGCACCGGTCTGACGGCCGATGCGTTCGACGTCATCGAATCGAACGAGGCCTTCGCCGCCCAGGCGCTCGCCGTCAGCCGGGCCCTCGGTCTCGACCCCGCTCGGGTAAACCCCAATGGCGGCGCCATCGCGCTCGGACACCCCGTGGGCGCGACCGGCGCGATCCTGACCGTCAAGGCGCTTCACGAGCTCGCCCGCACCGGCGGCCGCCGCGCCCTCGTCACCATGTGCATCGGTGGCGGGCAGGGCATCGCCCTCGCCCTCGAGCGCCCCTGACCCGCGCGGAACGCCCGAACCGGTTCGCCTCTCCCCGGTTCTCTGGCCGGAAATATCCCGGGGGCGGTGAAGGCCGCAGGCCTTCGCCGGTGGGGGCAGCGCCCCCTGTCGCGCCGCAGGCGCGAAACCGCCGGTCCCGGCCGGCCGTTCCCGATCGCCCGGAGCCGGCCGAAGGCCGGAAACGCCCCCTCCCGCGCCGAAGGCGCGCGGATCGACGCGCGAAGCGCGGCGAAACCCCTCAGCGCATCTCGACGGACACCCGCGCCGCCCGCCCGTCCGCATCGATCACCGTGACGGTCGAGAAACCCCGGCCCAGCTCCGCGATCTCCACCTCCCGGCCATGGCCGCGCGCCACCGGCACGCCGTTGGCCAGCACCGCGAAGGGCGCGCGCCCGTCCCGCAGCTTCACGGTCAGGCCGCGCCCCTCCACCACCGCGCCCTCGGGCGGGAAGGCGATGGCCACCGCCGGCGCCGCTTCCGCCGCCGACCCGCCGAACCGTCGCAGCGCCTGGGGAAGCCGCCCCGCGCCCACGATCAGCGTCTCGGGCGGCGGAGGCGGCAGCGGCTCGGCTTCGGGCGCCACATGGGCGAAGGCGCGGAACATCACCGGCGCCGCCAGCGCCCTGCCCGAGATGCCGGGTACCGGCGTTCCGTCCGGCCGGCCCATCCAGACACCCACCACATGGGACCCGTCGAACCCGATCGCCCAGGCGTCCCGGTATCCGTAGGAGGTCCCGGTCTTGAACGCGATCCCTGTCCCGAGGACACCCTCCGGCCTCGGCGCGTCCCGCAGGATGTCGGCGACCTGCCAGGCCGCCGCCCGGTCCATCAGCGGCCGGGCGACGAACTCTTCGGCGGGCGGCCCGGTCCGGAGGTCCACGGCCTGCCCGCCATGGGCCAGCGCCGCATAGGACCGCACCAGGTCCTCCAGCGTCAGCCCCACGCCGCCCAGCGCCACGGCAAGGCCCGGAGCGCCACCCTGGGGCAGCGCGGGCTCCGCCCCCGCCCGGCGAAGCGCCGTCAGCAGATGCTGCGGCCCCAGTGCCTCGAGGAGCGCCACCGCCGGCACGTTGAGCGACAGCTGCAGTGCCTGCCGGACGCGCAGCTCCCCCCGGAACATCCCGTCGAAATTCCGCGGCGCATAGCCGTCGTAGCTCACCGGCCGGTCCGCGATCAGCGTCTCGGGATGCGCCAGCCCCCGGTCGAAGGCAAGGCCGTAGATCAGCGGCTTCAGCGTGGAGCCCGGAGAGCGCAGGGCCCGCGTCATGTCCACGAACCCCTGCCGCGCGTCGCCGTAGCCAGCCGATCCGACCTGCGCCAGCACTTCGCCCGTCCGGTGATCCGCCACGATCAGCGCCACCTGCATCCGCGCGCCGGCCTCCCGCGCCGCCTCCGCCGCCAGCGCCTCCAGCCCCGCCTGCAGCCCCGCATCGAGGGTCGTGCGATGGACGCCCGCGTCCGGCGCCTCCTCCACCAGCCGCCCCGCGAGGTGCGCCGCCAGCGCCGGGAACTCGTTGCGCCCCCGGGGCGAGCCTTCCGTGAGCGCGGCCTCGGCCTCGGCCGGCGGCAACACGCCGTCGCGCGCCATCCGCATCAGCACGCGGTCCCGGGCCGCCTGCGCGGCCTCCGGATCCCGGTCCGGCCGCCGCCGTTCGGGGCTCTGCGGGAGGGCCACCAGCAGCGCCGCCTGCGCCGGGGTCAGCCGCCGCGGCGGCTTGCCGAGCCAGGCATAGCTCGCCGCGCGCACTCCCTCGATATTCCCGCCGAACGGCGCGCGGTTCATGTAGAGCGTGAGGATCTCCTCCTTCGTCAGGTGCCGCTCCAGCGCCAGCGCCAGCCGCATCTGCCGCAGCTTGCCGTCCATCTGCCCGGTGGTCCCGTCCTCCAGCAGCCGCGCCACCTGCATCGTCAGCGTCGAGCCGCCCGACACCACCCGCCCGTAGCGCAGCGCCTGCACCGCCGCGCGCCCCATGGCGATCACGTCGACGCCGGGATGGGTCCAGAACCGCTTGTCCTCGTAGCGCACCAGCATGTCGACATAGGCCGGGTCCACCTCGTCGAGCCTGACCGCCAGCCGCCAGCGCCCGTCCGCCACGAGGAACGGCCGCAGGAGCTCCCCCTCGCGGTCCAGCACCTCGACCGAGGTCTCCGCCGTCAAGGGCGGCAGCGGCGTCGCCAGCACCCAGCGGTCAAAGGCGTCTCTGCCCGCGCCCAGCCCGTAAAGCAGGACCGCGACCGCAAGAAAGGTGAGGCCCGCCCGCCTCATTCCACGATCGTCACCCGCCCGGCCGCGGTGTTTGCGCGCATCTCGGGCCGGTACATGTCCTCCACGCTCGCCGCCGGGAGATGGAACGCGCCGGGCGAGACCGCCCGCACGACATAGGCCAGCCGGAACGGCGCGTCCGACAGGTGATCCACCGCCGCAAGGAACCGCTCCTGCCGGAATTCCGCGGTCTGCGGCTCCACCGTCTCGAGCCAGTCGAGCCCCGACATGTCCCCCGACCGCAGGAGGTTCGGATTGTCGATCTCGAAGCCGGCCGGCAGCGGGTCGTCCACCATCAGCCGCGCCTCCTGTCGCCCGAAGGGCGTTACCGTCAGCACCGTGACGAGCCGTGTGCCCACAGCCACGCCGTCCGGGTTCGCCGGCTCGCCCTCCATCGTGAACCAGCTCCGGTCGATGGCATAGCCGTTGCCCCCCGCCTCGGGCGGCACCTCCGGCACGCCGAAGGCCGTCACCGTCAGCTCGGTCTCCGCGCCCGTGTTCCCGAACCGCACCGGAGCCGCCGCGACGCTGTCTTCTCTCAGGAATACCAGCGGCCCCTCGGGCGCGGCGCCGTCCACCGACACACCCGTGTCCCGCAGATCGTCGATCAGCGCATGCGCCGCCATCAGCGTCCAGGCCGCCTCCTGGGTCGAGGCGCGGCCCCCCTGCGCCACCGCATCGGTCAGTCGTCCGGTATCCACCGCAGCCGATCCCGCCTCCACCGCAAGCGTCAGCACCGCGGCGGCGTCGCGCCGGTCGGTGCCGTAATCTTCCCGCCAGCCCATCGTCTCCTCGGAGGCAAGCCGCTCTGTCAGCTCCGCGCTTGCCCGCGCGAACATCGCATCCGCCCGGCGCTGTTCGCCGTACTGGGCCAGCGCGGCGCCCAGCTGCGCCTTGGCGAGCGGCGTTCCGAACGCCTCCGCCTTCTCGTCGGCGTAGTACCGCAGGTCCCCTATGGCCGCCGCGCCCTCCCGCGCCAGCACCAGCAGCGCATAGGCCAGGTCCGCGCCCCCCTGATCGAAGTCAGGATAGTAGTTCACCCGGTTCCGCAGGTTATCGAGCGCCATGCCGAAGGCCACCTCGGGCACGTCATGCCCCCGCGCCTTCGCCTTGGACAGGAAATCCGTCACATAGGCATCGAGCCACAGGTCCCCCGAATAGGCTCCCCACAGGCCGAATGCCCCGTTCCGCGCCTGGTTGGCGAGGATCGCGCCGATCGCGCCCGCGATCCGCTCGCGGGTCTCCTCGGCCTCCGCCAGCCCCATCGCGCTCGCCACCTGGTCGAAATAAAGAAGCGGGAGGGCCTGGCTGGTGACCTGCTCGGTGCAGCCGTAGGGATAGCGGTCCAGCATCGCAAGAAGACCGGGCGCGTCGAACCGCGCCAGCGGCCCGACCGACAGTGTGGCCGTGCCCGTGCCGTCCCGGAACCCGGCGAATGCGTCGTCGTCGAAGGTAAAGGTCCCCCCCGAGGCCAGGGTGAAGCGCGAGGTCCGCGCCACCTCCGGGTCGTTCATCTCCACCGGAACGGAGAGGTCCTTCCTGAGCTCCCGCCCGTCGGGCGTCACCGCGGTCAGCGTGATCTCCGCCAGCCCCGCCGCGCCCGCGCGCAGCGGCAGGCGCGTGACGAATCCCGTCCGCTCGCCCACCTCGCCCGAGGCCTCCTGCACCGGCAGCTCGATCCCTTGGGCCTCGGCCCGCAGCTCCACCGCGCCCGTGGGTCCGTAGGCATGGGTCACTTCGATCAGCATGCGGCTTTCGTCGCCCGGCGCCATGAACCGCGGCACGGTGACGTTCACGACCACCGGATCGCGTACCAGCACCTCGGCCTCGGCCTGTCCGACCCCGCTCCGGGTCCAGGCCACGGCCATCACCTTCACCGTCCCGTTGAAGGACGGCATGTCGAACACAGCCCGCGCGCGACCGTCCGCGCCCACCGTCACCGGGCCCTCGAAATAGGCCACCAGTTCCTCCGTGGGTGGCGGCGACTGCATCCGTCGCGCCATGCCGCCGTCCCCGCCGAAGCGGAGCTGCCCGATCTCCCCCGTCATCCCGTCGAGAAGACGCCCGTAGACATCCCGCATCTCCACGCCGAGCCGCCGTTGCCCGAAGTAATGCCCGGAGGGATCGGGGCTTTCGTACCCCGTCAGGTTCAGAATGCCCGCATCCACCGCCGCCAGTGTCACATGGGCCGTCTCGCCCGGCGCGGCGCCCTTCACCGCTACGGCGACCTCCAGCGGCTCGCGCGGCATCGCCGTGTCCGGTGCCTCCACCGCGACAGAGAGCCGCTTGTCGCCCGGATCGACGGCAGCGTGGACCAGCCCCAGCGCGCGCGCCGGGTTGCGCTCCTGCTCCGCGTCCATGGGCCGGATCACCGAGACCGTGACATAGGCGCCCGGCGCCCACTCCCCGGTGACCTCCAGCGGGATGATCGATTCCCCCTCGCTGACCTCCACCGCCTGCATGGAGATGACCCGGTCCGACATCACGCTGACCAGCGCCGTGCCGTCATACCGCGGGACCACCCGCAACTCCGCCGTGTCGCCCACCGCATAGCTTTCCGCGTCGAGCGACACTTCCAGCGTGTCCGGCGTGTCGGAACTGTCCGCCGGCGCGTACCAGCCCGCATGGAACTCCGTGGAGGCGGCAAGGTACTCCCCGCCCAGCCGCTCGACGATCAGCTCGTACTGACCCCAGTCCACCGGCACCGCGATCTGCGCCGGCGCGGCCCCCGGCGCGATCTCTCCCGCCGCGATCCGCTCGCGCCGCGTGACGGGCTCCCAGTTCCAGGCGCCGTTGACGGAATACCACTGGTACTCGGTCGTCACCCGGTTGACCGTCCATTCCGCCCGCATCTCCACGGGCTCGAGGTCAGGTCCCAGCGCAAGCACCGAGAACTCCGCCGTCGCGCCTTCGCCCAGCACATCCTCGCCAAAGGCCGGCCGGATGCCCAGCATCGGCCCGTCCGGCAGCACCTGCGCCTCCGCCCGCCTCTCCACGGGGCGGCCCGAAAGCTCCTGCACCCGCGCGATGACCTGCAAGGACAGGGGCCGCCCGCCCGCATCGGCCTCGGGGATCGGCAGGTCGACCGTCACCGCTCCCGAGGCATCCGTCACCCAGCCGTCGCCGAGCCCCTGCGCCCGCGCCGAGAACGGCTGGTCGTGCCGTCCGAATCGGTAGCCCGGGAAGCCCTCCAGCGCGGCGGCCGAGCGGAGGACCACCTCGCCCTCCACATCGAGCCCGGCGGCCGGCGCGCCGAAAAGGTAATCCGCCCGGACCTCCAGCGGCGGCACATCCCCCAGCCGCAGCGTCTCGGCCAGCGTCAGCTCCACGTCGATCCGCTCCGGCAGGAAGTCCTCCACCAGAACGCTCTGCTGCGCCAGAGGCGCGTCGTCCACGTCCGCATGCAGCGCCACCGACCAGACGCCCCGCGGTGCACTCGGCGCCACCGGAAGCGCGAAGACATGCCCCCCCGCCACGTCATCCACCGAGACATGCCGCGAATACTCGACTCCGTCGGGCCGCGTCAGGATCGCCGTCAAGGGCACGCCCTCCACCGCCACGGTCCCCGGATCGCGCATCAGCGCGGTGACATGGATCGTCTCCCCTGCACGATAGGCGCCCCGGTCCGTCGCCACGAACACGTCGATGGGCGGACTCGGCGCACGGCCCTCGACGCCCCGGTCCGACAGGTCGAACGCAGGCCCCCTCAGCGACAGGAACGCCATGTCCCCGTCCCGCTCCGCCAGAACCAGCGCAGGCGCCGCCGCGCCCGTGCCCCGGGTCAGCCCCGCGTCGAACCGCGCGATCCCGTCCTCCCCGGTCACCGCCTCGCCCAGAACCGCGTTGCCCTCGCTGACCAGCGAGACGGCCGCGCCCTCCGCGGCGCCCGCATCGCCCAGCGCGCGCACGGACACGGTCAGCCCGTCCGTGCCCGCCATGGTCGCAAGTCCCAGATCGGTCAGCACGAACCACTGCGTCGCCACCGCCGCCTGCTCGTCGTCCCGCCCCGGCACCCTTGCCTGCAACAGGAACAGCCCCGGCGCCTCCCCTTCCAGCGCATCGGCCATGGGCAGCCGCGTGGTCACGTCGCGGTTCAGCTCCTGCCTCACCTCCGCGGTCCCCTCCCAGAGCGGCAAGCCCAGCTGATCGGCCACGTACCCTTCCTGCCAGTCATAGACCGGCCCCGGAAAGAACCCCTCCTGCATCGTCCGCACGAGGTTCCGGTCAGGCACCCGGTACAGCGCCAGCCCCACCTCCCCCACGTTGACCGAGGTCAGCGGCAGCCCCGCGTCCGGCGTCCGCGGCAACACGTAGCCGCGCCCCTCGAACCGCACCCCCGGGCTCCGGTCCCGCACGTACATCGTCAGTTCCACCGGCCGGATCAGCACCTCGCCGCTCCCGGCCGGCAGGCCCTCGCGGAGCACGACCCGATACCGCTCCCCGTGAGCCACGCCGTCGATGCAGAGCTGCGCGCCCTCCGCCTCCACCGTCAGCGACTGGTCGGGCAACTGCACATAGGTCCCGTAATCCACCCCCGCCTGCACCAGAACCTCGGAGAACTCCGCGCAGATCCGCGGCATCGCCGAATCGCTCTCCGCATCGGTCCCCGTCACCCGGAACCCGTGACGCCCGATGGCCTCCTCCAGCCGCAGCTCGGTATCGCGCCGGAACTGGGCCTCCTGTGCCAGCCTGAGCGCGTCGATCATCTGCCGCCCGCGCCCGTCCTGCTCCAGCGCCTCCGCCATGACGGCGAGCACGGTGTGCTCCTGCGCGGCGCTCTCCGCCCTCAGGTAGCCATTGACCGCCGCGGGCAGCGCCCGCGCCCTCACCCTGCGCCGCTCGTCCGCGTCTCCGATGGGCGCGGCCAGCGCGAGGTCCGCGTAATCGATCCACAGATCGGCCGCATCCGTCGGCGCCAGCGCCGCTCCGGTGAAGCGCAGCGCATCGTAAAGCGCGCCCTCCTGCCGTCGCATCTCCGCCAGCGCGACGTACTGCCCGGGGTCCGTCTCGTCCGTCGAATGCAGCCGCCCCAACGTCCGCCCCAGCTCCCGCGCCGCCGCCAGATCGCCCTCCCTCAGGAACTCCAGCCGCGCGGCCTTCTCCCCCGCGCCGGACAGCACGGCGGGCTCCGTCTCGTAAAGGCGCCCCGACACCGCCCCGTCGTAGAACGTGACCTCGCTCACCCCCGCCTTCGGGAAGCACGACCCGTTGCGCTGGTTGTAGGTGAAGGCCGTACACTCCGGATTGGCGAAACAGGCCGCCTGGCACGCATCCAGCGTCGTGTCGAAGATACTGGCCAGGTCCGCGCCGAAGAAATCCACATTGCGCGAGATCGCCACGCGCCGGTCGGGCACCGGATCGGTCTGGGCCGTGACATGGACGGGCAGAATTGACAGGAGGACAATCAGGATCGACCGGATCATCGGGCAATCTCCCTTGGTCACAATGCGCGCAGTCTGACTCCGCCCGGGCGCGCTGGCAACGATTCCCCTGTAGACGCGGCGCCTGCGCCCGAGCCCGGAGACACGATGTCCGCCGCCCTCTCCCGCCCCCACCCCGGTCGCCTCGCCGCGCTCCTGGCCCTCGCCATGATCGCCTTCGCGGCCAATTCCGTGCTGAACCGGATCGCCGTGGCTGGCGGCACGGACCCCGTGGCCTTCGGCGCCGTCCGGCTGATCTCCGGCGCCCTGCTGCTGATGGTGCTGGTCCGCGCCCGCGCACCCCTGATCGCCCCCGGTCGGACCCGGGGCGTGCTGACCCTGTCGCTCTATGTCTTCGGCTTCTCGCTCGCCTATGCCGCGCTCGACGCCGGCCTCGGCGCGCTGATCCTCTTCGGCTGCGTGCAGATCACCATGTTCGCGGGCGCGCTCCTCGCCCGCCAGCCGGTCCCCCGCCTGCACTGGCTCGGCGCCGCCATCGCGCTTCTGGGCCTCGCCGTCCTGCTCTGGCCCTCGGGCGCCGCGGCGCCCTCCCTGCCGCACGCCCTGTCCATGGCCGCCGCGGGCCTCGGCTGGGGCCTTTACTCGCTGGCCGGCCGCCGCGCCGCAAATCCCCTTCCGGAAACCGCCGCGAACTTCGCCCTCGCCGCGCCACCGGCCCTTCTTCTCTGGCTGCTTCTCTCCCCTGGCATCGACCCCGCGGGCGCTGTTCTTGCCGCGCTCTCGGGCGCGCTGGCCTCGGGTCTGGGCTATGCGCTGTGGTACACCCTCCTGCCCCGCCTCGCCGCCACGACGGCCGGCGTGGCGCAACTGACCGTCCCCGTCATCGCCACGGCGGGCGGCGCCCTGCTGCTGTCGGAACCGGTCACCGCCCGCTTCGCCCTGGCCGCCCTCCTCGTTCTGGGCGGCCTCGCCCTCTCCCTGAGAAAGCCCCAAGGCCGTGGCGGCCGTCCATCTCAGACCTCGGGATAGGGCCGGGCGAACACCGGCTTGAGCTCGCAGCTCGCCTCGGGATCGAACCGATACCCGCCCGTCTCGAACGCCTGCAGCGCCTCGGGGCCCTCCGCCCGCACCTCCTGCGCGAACCGCGCCATGGCGCCCCGCGCCCTCTTGGCGAAGAAGCTGATCATCTGCCGCTTCCCGCCCCTCTCCTCGTAGAAGGCCGGCGTGATCACCTTCAGCTTCAGCTTCGGATGGTCGGCCGCGGCGAAATACTCCTGACTCGCGCAGTTCAGGAGCCAGCCGGTGCCCACCTTCTCCCCCTGCGCATTCAGCGCCTTCGCGATCCGGTCGCCCCAGAACTCGTAAAGCGATCTGCCGCGCCGCGTCGCGAGCCGTGTGCCCATCTCCAGCCGGTAGGGCTGGATGCCGTCCCGCGGCGCAAGAAGACCATACAACCCCGACAGGATGCGCAGGTGATCGTCCGCCCAGCGCAGGGCGTCCGCGTCCATCGTCGCCACCTCGAGCCCTTGGTAGGTATCCCCGGCAAAGAGCCAGGCCGCGGGCTTCACATCGGCCCTCGCCGGGGCTGCCTTGAACACCCTGAACCGATCGCGGTTCAGCCGGGCCAGATCGTCGCTCAGGTCCATCAGGCCCTTGAGGTCCTTCAGGGTCAGGTTGCGGCCGGTCTTCGCCAGCTTCAGCGCCTCGCCGGCAAAGACAGGCTCCGTCGGCGTCACCGCGACGGGCTCCTCGTTCAGCGATTTCGCGGGCGATATGACCGTCAGCATCCTGTCCTCTCCGTGCGTCCCCGGCAGAGACCTACGGCCCCGCCCGGAGAGGTCAAGACGCGCGGCTCAGGGCTTGCGGCCCTCGCCGATCTCGCCCGCCGTCCGGGTGTCCTGCCCGGGGTTCGGCCCGGTCGCGGAAGGGCACTCGCAATCCGCCAGCAGCGCCTCCGCCTTCTCGCTCCTCTTCCCGGCAGGTTCCGCCTCCAGCGCCGATTTCGCCGCCCTCAGCGCCCAGTCCATGTCGCCTTCCGTCCAGGCGGGCCGCCCGGCGCCCTCGCCCAGCCCTCCGCCGCGGCTGTCGCGGCTTTCATGGGCCTTTGCCTTGATCGCCTGCATCACCGCCTGCCGCTCGTTCCGCCTCAGCTCGTCGAGATCCTCGGGCCCGAACTTGCGGAACGCGTCGATGGCATAGTCGGGGAGCCCGCGATCCTCGCCGAGGATGTCCGCCAACGTCTTCTTCAGCCATGTCTCGTGATCGGCCATGATGTCCTCCGGATGGTTTCCCGGGCAACGTCCGGCCCGGCCCGAGGGTCCATCCCCCGCCGCCATTCCACCCCTGGCCCGCTCTTTTCTGACCGGAAGTATCCCGGGGTGTGGGGCAGAGCCCCACGCACATCCGCCCCGAGGCCGCGGCCCGAAATCGCAATTACCCATTTTTTATTTCTAGAATCAGACAGTTAGAGGCCGTTTCATCGTGTAACGCCTCACCCGGCCTCCGAAAGCACCTCCAGAAAGGCCGGCCCGAACCGCGCCGCCTGACGCTCTCCCAGGAGCCGGGCGAGCCCGTCCACGTCCCTCGGCCGCACCTGCGCCACCTTCGCCAGCGCCGAGGCCGAGCAGCTCATCGGCTTGCCGGTCCCGTCCTCGCCCCGCGCCAGCTCCGCCTGCACCGCCAGAAGCCGGTCGAAAAGCGCCCCCTCGCTCCGCCCGGCGAGCCTTGCCCGCGCCGGATGCAGCCGCTCCGCCTCGCCCGCGATCACCTCGAGAAACGCGCGCCCGTAGCTCTCCAGCTTCTTCGCCCCCACTCCGCCGATCCGCGCCATCGCGTCGATATCGCGCGGCCGCACCTCCGCCATCTCGATCAACGTCCGGTCGTTGAAGATGATATAGGCCGGCACCCCCTGCGCCTCCGCGAGTGCCCGTCGCTTCGCCTTCAGCGCCGACAGGAGCGGCGCATCCTCCTCCGCCACCAGCGTCTTCACCTGCCGCTCCGACTTCGCGGCGCGGATCGTGTCGCGCCGCAGGCGGACGCTCTCCTCCCCCCGAAGGATCGGCCGCGCCGCCTCGGTCATCCTCAGCGCGCCGTGCCTTTCGGGGTCGGGCCGCATCAGGTCGCGCCCCATCATCTGCCGGAACACCGCCTGCCACTCCGCCTTCGACCACTCCTTGCCCACCCCGAAGGTCGGCAGGCTGTCATGGCCCCTCTGGGTCACCTTGTCGGTCGCATTGCCCATGACGATGTCGATGAGGTGCCCCGCGCCGAAACTCTCCCCCGTCCGCAGCGCCGCCGACAATGCCATCCTGACGGGCGTCGTCGCGTCGAACACCTCCGGAGGCCGGTCGCAGAGGTCGCAGTTCCCGCAGGTCTCCACCGCCTCGCCGAAATACCCTAGCAAGGTCGCCCGCCGGCAGTCCAGCGCCTCCGCCAGCCCCAGCAGCGCATTGAGACGTCCGTGATCCGCCGCCTTCCGCTCCGGCGGCGCCAGCCCCTCGTCGACCTGGGTGCGGCGGAACCGGATGTCCTCCGGCCCGAACAGCGTAAGCGTCTCGGCAGCCGCGCCATCCCGGCCCGCGCGGCCGATCTCCTGGTAATAGGCCTCGATCGACTTCGGCAGGTCGGCGTGGGCCACCCAGCGGATGTCGGGCTTGTCCACCCCCATGCCGAAGGCCACCGTCGCGCAGACGATCAGCCCGTCCTCCTGCTGGAACCGCCTTTCCACCTCGCGCCGCGCCTCCGACTCCATCCCGCCGTGATAGCAGCAGGCCGGATGACCCTCCTGCGCCAGCGCGGCGGCAAGGCTTTCGGTCTTGGCACGGGTGCCGCAATAGACGATGCCCGACTGGCCCTTTCTTCCCGCCGCAAAGGCGAGGATCTGCCTTCTGGGCTGGTCTTTCACAGCGAAGGCGAGGTGGATGTTCGGCCGGTCGAATCCCCGCAGGAACTCCCTGGGCCGCACTCCCGCAAAGAGTTTCTGGACGATCTCCTCACGCGTCTCGGCATCCGCCGTCGCGGTAAAGGCCGCCAGCGGCACGCCCAGCGCCTCGCGCAGCGCGCCGATCCGCAGGTAATCGGGGCGAAAATCGTGGCCCCACTGGCTGACGCAATGGGCCTCGTCCACGGCGATCAGCCCGACGCCGATCCGCCGCAGCATCCCCTGCGCTCCCGCCGAGGCAAGACGCTCGGGCGCCATGTAGAGGAGCTTCAGCCGCCGCTGCTCCAGCGCATGCCAGACCGCCTCCCGTTCCTCCTCGGTGTCGCCCGAAGTCAGCGCGCCCGCTGCGACGCCCGCCTCCCGCAGCCCGCGCACCTGGTCGCGCATCAGCGCGATGAGTGGCGAGATGACCACAGTCACGCCGTCCCGCAGCAGCGCGGGCAGCTGGAAACAGAGCGACTTGCCGCCGCCCGTGGGCATGATGGCGAGCGTGTTCTCGCCCGCCGCCACGGCGCGCACGATCTCCTCCTGCCCCGGGCGGAAGACATCGAATCCGAAAACGTCGCGAAGTATCGCCTGAGGGTCCATCCCCGAAACCCTGCCCCGACCGTGGTTATCTGCTCGTTAAGCCAGACGTCCCACGCCAGCCTCCGGCGCGCAAGACCCGGGATCCTTCCGGGCCGAAGTGTCCCCGCCGGAGGTTCCGACACCGCCCCCCAGGGCGCGATGTCAGACGAAGAGCGCGATGTTGTTTCGCAGTATGATCTCGATCGCGTAGATCCCGATCAGCGCCACCAGCGGGGCAAGGTCGATGCCGCCCATGTTGGGCAGGATACGCCGGATCGGATCGTAGATCGGGTCGAGCAGCCGGTTCAGGCCGTACCAGATCTGCCCGACGAGCTGCTGGCGGACGTTCAACACGTTGAAGCTGATGAGCCAGGACATGACGAAATGCACGATGATGAAGAACCGCGCCACCCCGAGGATGAGCATCAGGATTTCATAAAGCGATTGCATCGGCGGTCCCTCGTCACCTGTCCGCACGCGACCTAAGCGCTGCCGACGTCCGGGGCAATCCCCGCCGGGACGGCAGGTTGACGCCGACCCGGTCGTGCATCAGGGGACTGGCGAGGTAACCACGGCTGTCCATGTACCCGGTCTTTCGTCTCTTCACGCAGCTCGCCAGGCATCGCAATGATCCCCCGCTCGGCCTGACCGACACCCATGTATCCCGTCACATCTGCTGGCCCTGGGATCTCGATATCTGGTGGGAACTGAACAACGGCAGGGCCCTCACTCTGTACGATCTCGGGCGCCTTCCCATGGCGCGGCGCATCGGCCTGACCGATGCGCTGAAACGCGAGGGCTGGGGGCTGACCGTCGCGGGCTCGACGACGCGCTATCGCCGCCGGGTCCGGGTCTTCGACCGGATCGAGATGCGATCCCGCGGGGTGGGCTGGGACGCACGTTTCCTGTATGTCGAGCAATCCATGTGGACGTCGGGCGGCGACTGCGCCGGCCATGTCCTGATCCGCTCCGCCATCGTCGGCAAGGACGGGATCGTGCCGCCCGCGCGGGCCCTCGAGGCCATGGGCTACACCGGCCCCGATCTCCCTCCGCCCCCGTGGGTAGCGGCCTGGATCGCGGCCGAGGAACAGCGCCCTTGGCCGCCGATGACGAACTCGGAATAACGAGTGGCGCGCCCATGGCGCTTGTGCGGCGGGATCGGATCGCCTTTGATCGCGCCGGGCGAGCGGGGCAGGACAATGCAGGTTTCGAAGCGGCGCATCTGGGGCTGGATGTTCTTCGACTGGGCGCAACAGCCCTACGCGACCCTGGGCCTGACCTTCATCTTCTCCCCCTATTTCGCAGCGGTCGCCGCCGACTGGTTCGTCGGCCAGGGGCTCGAGCGGCAGGCCGCGAATGCCGAGGCGCAGAGCCTCTGGTCCTCCGCGCAGACCGTCTCGGGCCTCTTCATCGCCTTCACGGCGCCGATCTTCGGCGCCATGGCCGACAGTTCGGGCCGCAAGGTGCCCTGGATTGCCGCCTTCTGCCTGATCGGGGTGGTCTGCGCCTGGGCGACCTGGGGGCTGACGCCCGACGGCGCCTTCCTGATCGGCGCGCTGGTGCTGTTCTGGATCGGCTACACCGCCGCCGAATGCGCCTTCAACCTCAACAACGCGCTCCTGCCCTCGCTCGGCGGCCCGCGCGAGGTCGGTCGCATCTCCGGGTCATCCACCGCCTTCGGCTACTGGGGCGGCGTCCTCGGGCTCGCCGTCATGCTGACCTTGCTGGCCGAGACCGAGGCTGGCACGACGCTGATCGGCCTCGAGCCCGCTTTCGGCCTCGATCCCGACACGCGCGAAGGCACCCGGGCCGTGGGCCCCGTCATCGCGATCTGGTTCGCCGTGTTCCTCGTGCCCTACTTCCTCTGGGTCCGCGACCCGGCACCGGTTCCCGGCGCGAAGGTCAGGCTGGGCGCGACTTTCCGCGAGCTGGGCCGGACGCTCCGCGGCCTGACGAAACGGCCGTCCCTGGCGAGCTTCCTCGCGGGTTCCATGCTCTACCGCGACGCGCTGACGGCGGTCTACAGCTTCGGCGGAATCTACGCGACTCTCGTGCTGGGCTGGGAAACGGTGCAGGTCGGCGTCTTCGGCATCGTCGCCGCAATCGCCGCCGCGATCATCGCCTGGATCGGCGGGCTCGCGGATGGGCGGCACGGGCCGAAACCCGTCATCCTCCTGTCGGTCTGGGTGCTGATCGCCGTGGGCTGCATCATCGTCGGCATGTCGCGCGAGAGCTTCTTCGGCATCCCCCTGGCCGAGGGCTCGCGCCTGCCCGACATCGTCTTCTACCTCTGCGGCGCGGCCATCGGCGGGGCCGGCGGGACCCTGTTCGCCTCGTCGCGCTCGATGATGACTCGTCACTGCGACCTCGACCGTCCGGCCGAGGCCTTCGGTCTCTTCGCGCTCTCGGGCAAGGCCACGGCCTTCCTCGCGCCGCTTCTCATCACGATCTTCACACAGGCCACGGGATCGGTGCAGGCGGGCTTCGTCCCGGTTATCCTGCTTTTCCTCGGGGGGCTCTTCCTGTTACGCTGGACCGACAAGGACGGAGATCGAGCAGAATGGTCCGTATCCTCGCCGGCCTCACCCTCGCGCTGACACTCGGGGCCTGCCAGACCGGCGGATCGCCGGTCACGGTCGCGAGCCAGAACGCGAATCCCGGCGCGCCCGCCGCGACGGCGCAGGCCGTGAACGCCGGCGACACGCGAATCGCCAAAGAGGTGTTCGGCTATCTCTCCACCGCCTCGGTCCAGCGATCCGAGGCGATCGGCGGCTTCGCGCGCGGCTGCCAGGCCGGCGCGGTGCGATTGCCCGAGACCGGTCCGACATGGCAGGCGATGCGCCTCAGCCGCAACCGCAACTGGGCCCAGCCCATTACCGTGGAGTTCGTGCAGGACCTCAGCCGCTTCGCCGCGACCTTGCCGGGGTGGGAAGGCCTCTACGTGGGCGACATGAGCCAGCCGCGCGGCGGGCCGATGCTGTCGGGACACCAGAGCCACCAGACCGGCCTCGACGTCGATATCTGGTTGCGCGCGCCGCACAGGCTCGATCTGCCGCCCGAGGCCCGGGAGAGCATTTCCTCCACCTCCCTCCGCCGGGCCGAGGGCGCGTATGTCAACGATCAGTGGACGCCGCAGCACATGGATCTGATGCGCGCCGCCGCCTCGGATCCTCGGGTCGCCCGGATCTTCGTCTTTCCGGGCGCCAAGACCTGGATGTGCGAGAATGCCACCGGCGACCGCTCCTGGCTGCGCAAGATCCGCCCCTGGTGGGGTCACCACTATCATTTCCACGTCCGCCTCTCCTGCCCGCCGGGCATGGCGGGATGCGTCGATCAGGATCCGCCTCCGCCCGGAGACGGCTGCAATGAAGCCCGGGAGTGGGTCGACCGCATTCTGAACCCGCCCCCACCGGACCCGAACGCCCCGTCGCCTGCTCCGAGCCGCGAATTGACCATGGCCGACCTTCCGGCCCAGTGCCACGACGTGGCTGCAAACTGATCTTCATGCTGCTCCTCGGGATCGTGGCCTTTGCCGCGTCGCTTTCGCCTGCCCCGGCCGTGATGTCCCCGCAGGCGGAGTATCTGGGCACCCATGTCTGGCAGGGCAGCCATGTGGGCGGCGTTTCCGGGATCGAACTGTCCGCGAACGGCATGGACTTTCTTGCAATCAACGACCGGTCCGTCATCTACCGCGGCCGGCTCGACCGGGTGGAGGGGCGCATTGTCGGCGTCTCCGCAGACGCCTATCCGCTTCTGGATCTCGATGGCGAGACCATGCGCGGCGACAGCGAAGGCCTCGCCATCGGACCGGACGGACGGATTTTCGTCAGCTTCGAAGGCCGCGCCCGGGTCTGGAGCTACGACGCCCCGGGCACTGCGGCGCGGCCCACTGCGCCCTTTCCCGACCTCGGCCCCGGCGCGCGGAACCGCGGCCTCGAGGCCCTTGCGATCACCGCGGACGGCACGCTCATCACGATCTCCGAGGGGACGGACGCGACCGGGCATCATCCCGTCTGGACACTCGCGGGAGGCAGCTGGCAGGTCGTCGCCCGGATCGCCCCCACGCGCTTCGTCCCTGTCGGTGCCGACATCGGACCGGACGGCGAACTCTACCTTCTGGAACGGCGGTTCACCTATGTCGGGTTCCAGACGCGGGTCCGCCGGATCGGGCTCGAGACCGGGACGACCGAAACCGTGATCGTCAGCCGGGTCGGGCAGCACGACAATCTCGAGGGTCTCTCGGTCTGGCGCGACGAGACCGGCGCTCTTCGCCTCACGATGGTAGCCGACGACAATTTCAACCTGCTCCAGCAGACCGAGATCGTGGAGTACCGCCTTGACGGCGGCACGGCCCGCCCGTAAGCGGCTCACGCCCCAAAGGGGCCAAGTGCCGCAACCTTGTCAAAACGGACCCCAGTCATGACCCGCATCCTGCCCGGCATCCTTGCCATGGCCGCCGTCGTGGTGGCCTCGAACATCCTCGTCCAGTTCCTGATCCTCGACGGTCTGCTGACCTGGGGCGCCTTCACCTATCCCATAGCCTTCCTCGTCACCGACGTGATGAACCGCGTCTACGGCGCGGGCCCCGCCCGCCGCGTGGTCTTCGCGGGTTTCGTCGTCGGGATCGTCTGCTCCCTGATCGGCTCGCAGATCATGCTGGAATTCGGACCCGCCGTGGCCCTGCGGGTGGCCATCGGCTCGGGCGTCGCTTTCCTGACCGCCCAACTGGTCGATGTTGCCCTGTTCCAGCGCCTGCGCGGGGGCCGCTGGTGGCGCGCGCCGCTGGTGTCCTCGCTCGTCGGTTCCACCGTCGACACGGCGCTCTTCTTCACCATCGCTTTCGCCGGGTTCCTCAGCTTCGGAGCGATGGCCGACGAACAGATCGCCTGGGCACAGGGTCCCGCGCCGTTCATGCTCGTCGGACCCGAGGCGCCGCTCTGGCTTACGCTCGCCGTGGCCGACTGGGGCGTGAAGCTTGCCGTGGCCCTCGTCGCGCTGGTGCCCTTCCGCCTCATTACCGGGCGCATCCTCGCAACGCCTGCCTAATGCTAGCGGAAATTCATTTGACATACACAAAATCTGTGCGAGCCTGCGCCCAGGCGAAACAAGCGAAAGGAGGTGATCCAGTGTCTAGAAAGATGGTGGAGAGAGGTGTCGGGACAGCAACGGAGGTCCGCTCCTGAGGCAGCCCTCGGGGGACGCGATCACGTCGTTGGGGTCACCCTGAACCGGCCCCACCTCCTGAACTTTCGGAGGGCCGTGTCCATCGCCGGACACGGCCCTTTTCAATTGGATCACCCCGCCGGCACGCTGCGTTGAAGACGGACGGATACAGAGACTGCGACGATGGGCCTTCGGATCAATGACCAGGTGGAGCTGCAGGACTGGGAGCTGGTCGAACAGTTCATCCGCTCCGGAGGTCCGGGCGGGCAGAACGTCAACAAGGTGTCCTCGGCTGTCGAGCTCCGGTTCGAGGCCGCCCGCTCGCCCTCCCTCAACGAGGCCGTCAAGCGGCGGCTCGAACGCCTGGCCGGGCGGCGCTGGACCAAGGAGGGCGCGGTGGTGATCCAGGTCGCCGAGGAACGCAGCCAGGCCCGCAACCGCGAGATCGCCCGCGAAAGGCTCGCGGACCTCGTCCGCAAGGCGCTGGAACGCCCGAAGCGGCGGGTGCCGACGCGGGTCAGCCTCAACCAGAAACGCAAGCGGCTCGAGGCGAAGAAGAAGCGCGGCGAGGTCAAGTCGATGCGGGGCAAGGTCGATCCGGGCGGCGGGCCGGCCTGAGTTTCGAAACGGACCCAAGGAGGACATGCCATGAAGGTCGGAATCGTCGGTGCGGGAATGGTGGGCTCTTCGGCTGCCTTCGCCCTGGTGATGCGGGGCACCGCCTCGCGCGTGGTGCTTGTCGATATCGACGACAAGCGCGCGCGGGCGGAGGCGGAGGATATCGCCCATGCCGTGCCTTTCGCGGGGCAGACGGTGGTGGAGGCCGGGACCTACGAGGATCTCGAGGACTCCGCGGTGGTCATCCTCGCCTGCGGGGTCGGGCAGAAGCCGGGCGAGACGCGGCTGCAGCTTCTCGGGCGGAACGCCGAGGTGTTCCGCTCCGTGGTGGGAGAGGTGATGCGGGTCTGTCCGGGGGCGATCCTGCTCGTCGCGTCGAACCCGGTGGATATCATGGGGCAGATCACGCAGCGGCTGTCCGGGTTGCCGGCGGGGCGGGTGATCGGGTCGGGGACGATCCTCGACACGGCGCGGTTCCGCTGGCTCGTGGGGCGGCACCTGGGGATCGCGCCGCGGTCGGTCCATGCCTACGTTCTGGGCGAGCATGGCGACAGCGAGGTGCTGGCCTGGTCGAACGCGCGGGCGGGGTCGGTGTCGGTGGAGAGCTTCGCCGCGCAGATGGGGCGGCCGCTGACGGCGGAGGTCCGCGAGAGGATCGACGCGGGTGTGCGGCGGGCGGCCTACACGATCATCGAGGGCAAGGGCGCGACCTGGTACGGGATCGGCGCCGGGCTCGCCCGGGTGGTCTCGGCGGTCCGGTCGGACGAGCAGGCGGTGCTCACGGTCTCGACCGTGTCGGACGTGCTCGGGGTCCGCGAGGTCGCCTGTTCCGTGCCGCGCGTGGTGGGCGCGGGCGGGGTCTCGGCGGAGCTGGTGCCGGAGCTGTCGACGGAGGAGACGGAGGGCCTGCGGGCCTCGGCGGCGCTGCTGAAGGAGACGGTGGAGGCGGTGCCGCTCTGAGCGTTACACGATGTAACAGGCTTCAAGTATATGATTTTGAAGGCTTAAAGTGTTAACGGCGGGATCTGCGCGCCGCCGCGGGTGAACCCTCCGGGGGGCCGGGGCGTTGGGGCTTGCAAGGAGGCCCCATGACCGACCGCAAACGCCGTTCCGGGGTGAAGCACCCCCGTCTCTTCATCCTCATCCCCCTCGGCTTCGCGCTCCTCGTTGGGGCGATGCTGCTCTTCGGCGAAGGGGTGCAGGAAGCCTCGGAGGACGGGGTGGAGACCGTGCCGGTGGTGCCCGAGGAGGACGGGTGATGCCGGGCAGAAGCCCGGCCTACGGCTGCACCGCCGGGCACCCACCGTAGGCCGGGCCTTGGCCCGGCATTGTGGGGGGCGACGCAGGGTGGGTTTCCGGCCCGCCTTCCCGGTGAATGTAGCGCATTGAAGGCGCACCCTACGGATCGTCCAGGCTTGACCGACGCCGCCTCGATACCCATCCTTGGTACATCCTGACCCGGAGCACCCGATGGCCCGCAACACCTCCGTCTCTCTCGGCGCGCATTTCACCGGCTTCATCGAGGACAGCGTGAAAAGCGGCCGCTACGCCTCCGCCAGCGACGTGATCCGCGCGGGGCTGCGGCTGCTGGAGGAAGAGGAGGCGAAGCTGGCGGAACTGCGGGCGGCGCTGATCGAGGGGGAGGAAAGCGGGTTCGCCACACCCTGGGATCTGGAGGACTTTCTGGAACGGATGCGCGCGAAGCATCGGTCGTGAAGGATCTCAGGCTGTCCGACCGCGCTCAGTCGGACATGGCAGAGATCTGGACCTACTCGTTCGAAACCTTCGGCGCGGTGCAGGCCGAACGGTATATCCGGGACATTCATTCGGTCTTCATCGCGCTCTGCACCGGGTCGGCCCGCTGGCACCCTGCCGACGATCTCCGCCAAGGCTACCGGCGCGCGCGGGTCGGGAGCCACTTCGTGTTCTTTGTGGAGACCGGCGACGCGGTGGAGGTGGTGCGGGTGCTGCACCAGCGGATGGACGCGGGGCGGTGGGTTTGAGGGGCGCTGGTGCGCATGAACGCGCACCCTACGGGTTGCTACTAGCCTGCTAGAACGTCCACTTGCTCCAACCAGAATGTTTTGCAATACTTGCAGTCAGCAATTCATATCATGGGCCTTAGTGCGATGAAGTTTCGTGATTTCATTTTTGGTGACTTGTCCGGCGTCAGGGAATACAAAAGAGACCCAGAGGGATTTATTTCCTCCTTTGTTTCTCCGGAAGCATTTTCCCTCAAGTCGCTCAAAAATGACATGAACTATATAATTGTCGGGCGAAAAGGGACCAGAAAATCTTCATGTTGTCTCGCACTCGCCAACGAACTTCAAACTAGCGGCTACACCTCCGACTTCTTTAATTTTTCGTCAGACTTGTCCCTTAATGACGTCCGTGACGCGGTGAGAACGCATACTCTAGACACAAAGAGTTTGATCGAGGCTGCTTTGGCAGCGAGAATTCAGGAACTTTATGATTTTAGAGGCTTTTGGAAGCGTCGTGTCCTTTTTTCAATCGCAGAGAGGCTGAGCGTACGAAATTCAAATTTCGTTAAATTCATGTTTTCCGCAAAACTTGAGGATCATGCCGTCTCTGGAGGAGTGGGAAAAGACCTCAAACTTGGGCCATTGACTCTGCCATCAGAGATTCTCGCAAAGTTCAAAATCTCCGATCCTATCTTTACTTTGGATGAATACGTAAAAATGGGATTTCAATTACTAAGGGAATGCCACCCGGATCACAAGCAATACTTCTTTTTTGATGAGCTCAATTTGAGCCATGAGACGTCAAAATCTGACGAGTTCGATCTGAAACTTGCGATGGTTCGCGACATCGTGAGGTCATCCTCCGACCTGAATGATCTGTTTGTCGATAATGGCATGAATATTCACGTAATTTGCTGCCTTCGGCCAGAGATAAGAGAAGAACTTAAGCGCCGAGACAACGAAATCGGGAAGGTGGTTGATTCAAGCTTTGTAAGCTTGAGCTGGCCTACCTCCGCAAATTGGGACAATAGCCTGATTAGGCTACTTAAAGAAAAAATAAGACATGCTAGACCGGTCGAAGTTGGCGAAGCTCGGCCAGACCCAAGTAGCATAATACCAAAAAAGGTCTTCAACTTTGATGAGAAGAAAGATATTGAGTTTCCTCCATACTTTCTGAACTTGACTTGGTACCGACCCCGAGACATTGTAAGACTCCTTAAGTCTTATCAAGCGACGAATGGCTCTATGAGCCAGCTGTTCTCAAACGATGGGAACCAAATTGAATTCCTGAAGGACTACGGTCGGTCGAGTTCATCTGACTGTTTAGCGGAAATGGAGGTGAAGTATAGCCGCGGCATATTGGATGAGGCTCTAAGGCGCCTTCAAAGGCCAGTATACGCAAATATTGAAGACTTAATGGGAGAACTCTCGATCTTAGAAAGACGCCTTGATCTGCAAGTCTTCATTGATGACCTATTCCAGGCAGGCTTCATTTTTAATCACCAGAAGGATGGCGTGGTCACTGAGATATTTGCTTCCTACCGAGGCGACACCACTCTGCATCCAAACAAGAGAATTATCGTCCATCGCGGACTACAGTCTGATCCAAAACTTGGGTTCTCTCGCAGAGAATGGGCAAACTAAACCACCACCTCCCGAACCACCTGCTCCCCCACCCCGAACACCCGCTTGTAGCGGGCGATCTCCCCCTCCGGCCCCATGGCCTTCCTCGGGTTGTCTGACAGCTTCACCGTCGGCCGCCCCTCGGCGGCGACAGCCTTGCACACCAGCGAAAACGGCGCCAGCGCATCCCCCGGCGCCAGGCCCCGGAAATCGTTCGTCAGAAGGGTCCCCCAGCCGAAGGACACCTTCACCCGGCCCGAGAAGCGGGCGGAGAGCTCCTCGATCCGCTCCACGTCGAGACCGTCGGAGAAGATCACCAGCTTCTGCCTCGGGTCCTCGCCGCGGGCCTGCCACCAGCGGATGGCGGTCTCGGCGCCCTCGGCGGGGTCGCCGGAATCGATGCGGATGCCGGTCCAGCCCGCGAGCCAGTCCGGCGCGCGGGCGAGAAAGCCCTCGGTACCGTAGGTGTCGGGCAGGATGATGCGCAGGTTGCCGTCATGCTCCTCGTGCCAGTCCGAGAGCACGTCATAGGGCGCGCGGGCGAGGGCCGCGTCGCCCTCGGCCAGGGCGGCGTAGACCATGGGCAGCTCGTGGGCGTTGGTGCCGATGGCCTCGAGGTCGCGGTTCTTGGCGATGAGGCAGTTGGAGGTGCCGATGAAGCTCGGCCCCAGCCCCTCGAGCATGGCCTGCACCGCCCAGTCCTGCCAGAGGAAGGAATGGCGGCGGCGGGTGCCGAAATCGGCGATGCGCAGGCCCTCCACATGGCGCAGGCGCTCCACCTTCTCCCAGAGCTTGGTCATGGCGCGGGCGTAGAGGACCTGAAGCTCGAACCGGCCCATGGCGCTGAGCACGGCGCGGCCGCGCAGCTCCATCAGCACGGCGAGGGCGGGGATCTCCCAGAGCATGACCTCGGGCCATTTGCCCTCGAAGGTCAGCTCGTACTGGCCGTCCTTCTTCTCGAGCTCGTAGGGCGGCAGGCGGACGCCCTCGAACCAGTCCATGAAGGCGGGGGTGAACATCTGGCGCTTGCCGTAGAAGGTGTTGCCGCGCATCCAGGTGCTCTCTCCGCGGGTGAGCGACAGGGAGCGGATGTGGTCGAGCTGCTCGCGCAGCTCGCCCTCGTCGATCAGCTCGGCGAGGCGGACCGTGCTGGTGCGGTTGATGAGGGAGAAGGTGACGGTGGTGTCAGGGCGGTTGCGGAAGACCGACTGGCACATCAGGAGCTTGTAGAAGTCGGTGTCGATGAGGGAGCGGACGATCGGGTCGATCTTCCACTTGTGGTTCCAGACACGGGTGGCGATGTCGACCATCTGGTCCTCCGGCGTTGCGCGGCCTGTTATGTCGGGGCCGGTGGGCCGCGTCCAGCTAGGCGGGGGCGGCGGGCGGACGGGCGGAGAGGTGGCCGGTCTTGGTCCAGAGCTTCGCGCCGTGGGGGCCGGCGGCGATCAGGGGCGTGGAACCGGGCGGCAGGCGGAGCCAGTCCCAGGGGGCGAGGGTGTCGCCGGCTTCGGTGACGGCGCCGTCGAGGAGGAAAATCTCGGCGCCGCCCGAGGCGTCGAGGCGGAGCTCCTCGTGGGGGGTCAGGATGCGGATGCGGACCTCCTCCTCGGCATTGGCGAAGAGGAGGCGGGCCTCGTCCGTGCGCTCATGGACGGGGGTGCGGTCCGAGGGGTCGAACTGGTGGAGCTTGACGAAGATCGTGGCGCCTTCGGCGGCGGCGGGGGTGTGGCGCGAGGTGGGCGGGTTGCGGACGTAGGAACCTGCTGGATAGTCGCCGCTCTCGTCTTGGAAGGTGCCCTCGAGCACCAGGTATTCCTCGCCCCCACCGTGGGTATGGGGGGCGAAGGCGGATCCGGGGGCGAAACGGACGAGGGAGGTGGCGCGCGCCACCTCGCCGCCGATCCGGTCGAGCATCTTGCGTTCCACCCCGGGGCTGGGGGAGGGCGTCCAGGGCGCGTCGGCGAAGCGCACGAGAGTGCGGGCGGTGAAATCGGCATTGATCTCCATGGCGGGTCCTTTCGGGCCGTTGGGCGTCAGAGCGTGGCGGTCATGCCGCCGTCCACAAAGAGCGTCTGGCCGTTGACATAGGAGGCGGCATCCGACGCGAGGAAGATGCAGGCGCCGCGCAGTTCCTCGAGCCGGCCCCAGCGCCCGGCGGGCGTACGGCGCGCGATCCAGGCGGAGAAGTCGGGATCGGCGACGAGAGCGGCGTTCAGGGGCGTGTCGAAATAGCCTGGCGCCAGGGCGTTGCATTGCAGGCCGCGCGGGCCCCAGTCGGCGGCCATGCCCTTGGTCAGGTTCGCCACCGCGCCCTTTGCCGCCGTGTAAGGCGCGATGCCCGGCCGGGCGAGCGCGCTTTGCACCGAGGCGATGGTGACGATCCGGCCCCCGCCCCGGGGGAGCATGTGGCGGGCGACGGCTTTCGACACGGTGAACACCGCCTTGAGGTTGAGCGCCATGAGGGCGTCGAAGGCCGCTTCGGGAAACTCCTCCAGCGGCGCGCGATGCTGCATCCCGGCGTTGTTGACGAGGATGTCGATGGGTCCTTCCTCTGCCTCGATCCGGTCGATGGCCTCGGTGGCGGCCCCGCCGTCGGTGACGTCGAAAGCCACCATCCCCGCTTCGTGCCCCGCTGCGCGCAGGGTCTCCACCGCACGCGCCAGCCGTTCCGGATCTCGGCCGTTCAGGATGACCGTGGCCCCGGCCTCCGCCAGCCCTGCGGCGAGGGCAAGGCCGATCCCTTGGGACGACCCGGTGATCAGCGCGCGGCGTCCGGCGAGGGAGAAGAGCGGGTGGGTCATGGGCGGGCCTTTGCTCCGGGGCGGGTTCAGTGTGCACCGGGCGGCGCGGTGGCGGCAATGTCCGTGGGATGGGGGCATCGCGTCAGGCTCGATCCCGGGGGAGCGAGCCTTGGCGGGGATGGTGGGTTGGAAACCCACCCTACGACAGGCGGTCATGGGCGGGCGCGGTGGGTTGGAAACCCACCCTACGACGGGCGGTCTTGGTCGGCGGGGGCGGCGACCCCCGACGGGTCAACGGAGGCGGCCCCGGACAAACCGGGGCCGTCCTGCGGCCCTCAGGCCCGCACGAGCTTCTCGTAGCTTTCCACCATCTCCCGGGCCAGCGCTCCGACCTCGAAGGAATAGTCGCCGATCGTGCCCACGGGCGTGACCTCGGCGGCGGTGCCCGTCAGCCAGCACTGCTGGAAGCTTTCGAGCTCTGACGGTTCGATGTGGCGCTGGTGGACCTTGATCTGCCGTTCGGCCAGCATCCCGATCACGGTCTGGCGGGTGATGCCGTTAAGAAAGCAGTCCGCGAGCGGGGTGTGGACCTCTCCGTCCTTGACGAAGAAGATGTTGGCGCCCGTCGCCTCGGCCACGTAGCCGCGGTAGTCGAACATCATGGCGTCGGAACAGCCCTTCGCCTCGGCGGCGTGTTTCGACATGGTGCAGATCATGTAGAGACCGGCCGCCTTGGCGTGGCTGGGGATGGTCTCGGGGCTGGGACGCTTCCATTTCGCGATGTCGAGCCTCGCACCCTTCATCTTGGCGTCTCCGTAATAGGCGCCCCATTCCCAGGCGGCCACGGCCAGCCGGACCGGGTTGCGCACGGAACTGACGCCCATGTCCGGACCGGCGCCACGCCAGGCGATGGCGCGGACATAGGCATCGCTCAGCCCGTTGGCGGCGAGAACCTCCGCCTTGGCGGCCTCGATCTCGTCCACCGTCCACGGGATCGGCATGTCGATGGCGGCCCCCGAGGCGACCAGCCGCTCGGAATGCTCGCGGCTCTTGAAGATGGTGCCGCCGTAGGCGCGCTCCCCCTCGAAGACGGAGGAGGCGTAGTGCATGGCGTGGGTCAGCAGGTGGACGTTGGCGTCGCGCCAGTCCACCAGCGTGCCGTCCATCCAGATCTTTCCATCGCGGTCATCATAGGCGCCAGCCATCCTGCCCTCCCGGCTCTTTGCACTTGTTTCAACACTAAGTCCGAAGCGGACATATTCGTGCGTCGAAACCTGCAATCCGCTAACAGAGCGCCCGAGGCATGTCAACAAAGCTGACCTTCTTTCCGGACCCGTCTCCTAGTCCCGGCCCGCCTCCGGCGCGGCGGCGTCGCCCCTCAGCCGGGCCACCTCCGCCTCGAGCCTCGAGATCTTCGCACGGAGGGCCGCGTTCCGGTCGCGCGTCTTCCTGAGGGTTTCCCGGACCCCCTGTTCGGTGCGGTGAGAGCGCGCCTCGCGCACGAAGTCGAACTCGACATCCCGGGAAAGGGCCTGGAATTCCTCCTCCGGGAGCCCGGCCAGCCCGCTCAACGTCCAGACATGCGCCGCCACCGAGTTGCGGTAGGACCTGGCCACCTTGTCGAGTAGCCAGGGCATCTCGGACATCCGGCGGTCATCGGCCCGGAACGTGTCGTGGAGAAAGCCATAGGCCGTGCGCGCCTCGTTCCAGCGCCGGAGGGCGGCGTCGAGACCGCCGCGCTGCGTGACGGAGTCGGCGTGCCTCCGATAGCGGTAGACGATCTCGGGAACCCGGACGAAGCTCACGTCCCGGCTCCAGAGCATGAAGCGCAGGACGGTGTCCTCCGCATACGACACGGCCAGGTCCTGCGGAATCTCGGCATAGGTGTCCCGGAGCGCGTCGGTCCTGTAGACGGCGTCCCAGATGATGCTGCGCGAATGGTCGCGCATGAAGAGCGCTGCGTCCGCGCCCTTGCCCTCCATGGGGGCGGACCAGTTGGTGTGCTTCTCGCCCACGACCACACTGCCGTCCGGGTGCTCCGTCTCGATATTGCCGATCACGATGTCGGCCCCGGTGCGAAGGGCCGCGCCGAGAAGGTGCTCGGCATGGCGCGGGCCGACCATGTCGTCGGCGTCGATATGGGCCGTGAAGGGAGTCGTGACCGCCTCGAACCCGGCGCGGCGGGCCTTGAAGGTGGTCACGGGGCCGGGAAAGGCCAGATGCGTGATCCGGGGATCGGCATGGCGCGCGAGGACCGGCGCGATGGCCTCCTCGGGGCCCTGGTGCACGACGATGGCGCGCCAGTCGGGACGGGTCTGGGCGAGAAGGGAGGCGAGGCAGTCGCCGATCAGGTGCTCGTAGCCGTAGTTGGGGACGACATAGGTCAGCATCGCCGGCTTCGGACCCCGGAACATGCGTGCGAGTGCAGAGATCATCTCACGCCCCCAGGGTCGACAACGCCCCGGCTGGCCTATCGCTGCACCCTTGGCGCGTCAACGTTCCTGTCCTATCGTCAGGCCGCCGACGCGACCTGCAAGGATTTGCGATGCCTGACTCCGCGCACGAGGGCGAAAGCCTCCTGTTTCTGACCGACGAGCAGCTGCGCAAGGGGATCGAGGCGATGTTCTTCGCCTATCGCGGCTTCACCGCCGATCCCGACCGGATCCTCGCGGACAGGGGGCTCGGACGGGCGCATCACCGGGCGCTGCATTTCATCCACCGGGTGCCGGGGACGACGGTGAACAACCTGCTGACCATCCTCGGCGTTACGAAACAGTCGCTCAATCGTGTGTTGCGGACGCTGATCGCGGAGGGTCTCGTGACAAGCACGGTCGGGGAGCGGGACCGGCGGGAGCGCCACCTGCGGCTGACGGAAACGGGGGCGGCGCTGGAATCCGAGCTCAGCCGGGTGCAGCGCGACAGGATGCGGCGGGCCTACCGGGCCGCGGGACCGGCGGCGGTGACGGGGTTCCGGCAGGTGCTGGAGTCGATGATGGACGACGAGACCCTGCCGCAATACGAAGCCTTGCGGGACAAGGCCGACAGGGGAGGATGACAGCGTGACAGACGCCCATGTCCTGATCGTGGATGACGACGAGCGCATCCGCGGCCTGTTGCAGAAGTTCCTGCTGCGCAACGGCTATCTCGTGAGCGCGGCGCGCGATGCGGCCCATGCGCGCCGGCTGCTGGCAGGACTGGAGTTCGACATCATCGTGCTCGACGTGATGATGCCGGGCGAGGACGGGCTGTCGCTCTGCCGGGACCTGCGGGCGCGGCTCGGCACGCCGATCCTGCTGCTGACCGCGCGGGGCGAGACCGGCGACCGGATCAGCGGGCTGGAGGCGGGGGCCGACGACTATCTCGCCAAGCCCTTCGAGCCGAAGGAACTTCTGCTGAGGATCAACGCTATCCTGCGGCGGGTTCCGGCCGCCGAGCCGGTGACGGTGGCCCCCAAGATGCTGAACCTCGGCCCCTGCCGCTACGACATCGAGCGCGGGGAGATGTGGCGCGGGGAGCAGATGGTCCGGCTGACGGCCACCGAGAGCCACCTCATGCGCATCTTCTCCGCCCGTCCGCGCGAGCCGCTGAGCCGGATGACCCTGGTCGAGGAACTGGGCCGCGCCGGCGGGCAGGCGCAGGAGCGCGCGGTGGACGTGCAGATCACCCGGCTGAGGCGCAAGCTCGAGACCGACCCCAAACAGCCGCGCTACCTGCAGACGGTGCGCGGCTCGGGCTACATGCTGGCGCCGGAATAGCCCGCCCCGAGCCCGCGGTTGCGACGCCTGCGCGCCCTGTGGCACGGTCGGCGCGACGGCCAGAGGGAGGACAGGCATGGCAAACGTCGAAATCAGGACGGACGAGGCCCCGAAGCCGAACTCGGCCTATGCGCAGGCCATGGAGGTTCGCGCGGGCGCGCGCGTGGTCCATGTGTCCGGGCAGCTCGGCATCTCGCCCGAGGGCGAGCTGGCCGAGGGGATGGAGGCGCAGCTCGAACAGGCCTGGCGCAACGTGCTGGCAATCCTGAAGGCCGCCGACATGACCCATACCGACATCGTCGACATGAAGGTCTTTCTGACCGAGCCCGAGGGCGTGCCGATCGCCCGGCAGGTCAGGGATCGGGTCCTGGGCGGTCATCTTGCCGCCTCGACGCTGCTGATCTGCGGCCTCGCCAACCCGGCGTGGAAAGCGGAAATCTCGGTGACGGCGGCGTCTGACCGGTCGTGACCGGGTCATCCCGAAAGGAGAGCGGGTCCCGCCCGCATCATTCCCCAAAAAGGAAGAAGGGCCGCCCGAGGACGGCCCTTTCCCGGAACCGGACGACCCAAGGGATCAGCCGTTGACGCTGTCCTTCAGGGCCTTGGCGATGGTCATTTTCACCACCTTGTCGGCGTCCTTCTTGATCTGCTCGCCGGTCGCGGGGTTGCGGACCATGCGCTCGGGCCGCTCGCGGCAGTAGATCTTGCCCACGCCCGGAAGGGTCACGGCACCGCCCGAGGACACTTCCTTGGTGATCACGCTGCTCACCGCGTCGAGGGCTGCGGCGGCGGTTTTCTTGTCGCTGCCCATCTCGTCGGCCAGAGCGGCGACCAGCTGGGTCTTGGTCATGGGTTTTGCCATGGTTAAGTCTCCTTCACTGCCCGATATGGTGGGCCCCTGTCGCCACATCTAACGGCATCTTGTGGCCTCACACAACGATTTGCCGCCCCAAAAGCGGCGCGCGAGCCTTGTTTCGCGCGATTTTCGGCCCATGCGAGGCAACGGAAGCACAGGTTTGGGCCCAAAATCTGGGCCGGCCTCACGGTTGCCCTAGGGGCATCAGAGGAACGCCGTTTCCGAGAAGGACCGGAGTTTCCGGCTGTGAATCCGTTCCAGCGGCATCTGGCTGAGGAGTTCCATCGCCCTTATGCCGATCATCAGATGCCGCGCGACCTGAGTCTTGTAGAAATCCGAGGCCATGCCCGGCAGCTTCAACTCGCCGTGGAGCGGCTTGTCCGACACGCAGAGAAGCGTGCCGTAGGGCACCCGGAACCGGAAGCCATTCGCCGCGATGGTGGCGCTTTCCATATCGAGGCCGATGGCGCGGCTCTGGCTCAGTCGCTGCACCGGGCCGCGCTGGTCGCGCAGCTCCCAGTTGCGGTTGTCGAGGCTCGCCACGGTGCCCGTGCGCATGATCCGCTTGAGCTCGTAGCCCTCGAGCTCGGTCACCTGGGCCACGGCGGTTTCCAGCGCGACCTGGATTTCCGCGAGCGGCGGGATCGGCACCCAGCCGGGAAGATCGTCGTCGAGCACCCGGTCCTCGCGCAGGTAGGCATGGGCGAGAACGAAATCCCCCAGCCGCTGGGAATTCCTGAGACCCGCGCAATGGCCCACCATCAGCCAGGCATGGGGGCGCAGGACGGCGATATGGTCCGTCGCGGTCTTGGCGTTGGACGGGCCGACGCCGATGTTCACGAGCGTGATGCCCTGCCCGTTCTTCCGCTTGAGGTGATAGGCGGGCATCTGCGGCATCTTGACGGGCACGGGCAGCACGCCGTCATGCGTGGTGATCTCCGCGTTCCCGGTGGAGACGAAGGAGGTGTAGCCCGTCGCCGGGTCCGCGATGGCGGCGCGGGCATAGGCCTCGAACTCGTCCACGTAGAACTGGTAGTTGGTGAACAGGACATGGTTCTGGAAGTGGCTCGCGTCCGTCGCCGTGTAATGCGACAGCCGCGCCAGTGAATAATCCACGCGTTGCGCGGTGAAGGGAGCCAGCGGCGCGGCGCCGTCCGCGTAGACGAAATCGAGCCCGTTGACGATGTCGTCATGGGTGCTCGCAAGGTCGGGCACGTCGAAGAAATCCCGCAGGATGAAGTCCGCCGCGCCCTCCTGCGGCACGCTGATGGATGCGTCGTTCGCCACGGCGAAATGCACCGGCATGGGGGTAGTGGAGGCGCCGATCACGATCTCGGCGCCGTGGTTCTGGATCAGCAGGCCGATCTGCTGCTCGAAGTAGCGGCGGAAGAGATCGGGCCGGGTCACGGTCGTGGCATAGACGCCGGGTTCGGTCACATGGCCGAAGGCGAGGCGGCTGTCCACGGTGGCGTAGCTTTGCGTCGTCAGGCGGATCTCGGGATAGAAGGCGCGGTAGCGGGCGCTGGGCCGGCCCTCGGCCATGGCGGCGGTGAACCGCTCGCAGAGGAACCGCGTGGCGATGTCGTAAAGCTCCTGCAGCCGCGCCACCGCCGCCGCCGCATCGCCGAAGGGCTCGTGCGGGGGCACGTCGGGCGACAGGACGGTCAGGCCGGGATGGTCCACGGGAGGCAGGGTCATCGGGTCCTCTGGCTTCGGTTGAGGGTGCCCCAACCCACACCAGAAAGACGACAGGGGCAAGACAAGACAGCCGGTCCGCCGCGCGACGGCCCTTGCCCCCGGGCCTGCGGCGGGCGATGCCTCGGGCATGACGGGAACGCTTCTCTCCTTCGGTCACGGCTATTCGGCGCAGGCGCTGGCGCGGCTGCTCGTCCCGGAGGGCTGGACGGTGATCGGCACGACGCGCAGCGCGGACAAGGCCGCGGCTCTGGCGGAGACGGGGATAGAGCCGGTGGTCTGGCCGGGGGCGGACATGACGCCCGCGCTCGACCGGGCGACGCATCTGCTGGCCTCCGCCGCGCCGGGGCCGGCGGGCGATCCGGTGCTGGCCGTGCTGCGGGAGGAGATCGCGGCGCGGGCGGGGCAATTCGCCTGGGCGGGGTACCTGTCGACGACGGGCGTCTACGGCGACCATCGCGGCGGCTGGGTGGACGAGCGCGCGCCGCTCACCCCCGCCACGGCACGCGGCAAGGCGCGGGTGGCGGCGGAGGCGGACTGGGCGCGCCTCGGCCTGCCGCTCCACATCTTCCGCCTCGCGGGCATCTACGGGCCGGGGCGCGGGCCTTTCGCCAAGGTGCGCGAGGGGACGGCGCGGCGGATCGTGAAACCGGGGCAGGTGTTCAGCCGCATCCATGTCGAGGACATCGCGCAGGTGCTCGCGGCCTCCATCGCCCGGCCGGACCCGGGCGCGGTCTACAACGTCTGCGACGACGATCCCGCGCCGCCCGAGGATGTCATCGCCCATGCCGCTGAGCTTCTGGGCCTGCCCGTCCCGCCCGCCGAGGATTTCCGGACCGCCGAGATGACGCCCATGGCGCGCAGTTTCTACGCGGAATCGAAGAAGGTCGCCAACGACCGCATCAAGCGCGAGCTGGGGGTGCGGCTGCGATACCCCGACTACCGCGCGGGTCTCGCGGCGCTCCTTGAAGAGGGCGGCTGATCCGCCCCATATCGGCGCG
This sequence comes from Histidinibacterium lentulum, assembly GCF_003789055.1. Lineage (GTDB taxonomy): Bacteria > Pseudomonadota > Alphaproteobacteria > Rhodobacterales > Rhodobacteraceae > Oceanicola > Oceanicola lentulus. The sequence continues at coordinate 272,031 of NZ_ML119085.1, forward strand.
GAACGGGACCGAAGGGACGGGCGATGGACGCAAGGGAACGGCTGGGCGCCTGGATCGAGAGCGCGCCCGTGCGCAACTTCATCATCGGCGTGATCCTGTTCAACGCGGTCGTCCTCGGGCTCGAGACCTCCGAGGAGGCCATGGCGGCCGCCGGTCCGCTGATCGTGTTCCTGGACCGTCTCTGCCTCGGGATCTTCACGGTGGAGATCGGGCTGAAGCTGGTGGCCTGGGGCCCGCGCTTCTTCCGGTCGGGCTGGAACTGGTTCGACTTCATCATCGTGGGCATCGCGCTGGTGCCCGCGACCCAGGGCTTCGCGGTACTCCGCGCGCTGCGCATCCTGCGGGTGCTGCGCCTGATCACCGCCGCGCCGCGCCTGCGCCGCGTGGTCGAGGGGTTCGTCACCGCCCTGCCCGGCATGGGCTCGGTCTTCCTGCTGATGGCGATCATCTTCTACATCGGCGCGGTGATGGCGACGAAGCTCTTCGGCGCGGCCTTTCCGGACTGGTTCGGCGACCTCGGTCTCTCGGCCTATTCGCTGTTCCAGATCATGACGCTGGAAAGCTGGTCCATGGGCATCGTGCGCCCGGTGATGGAGGTCTATCCCTACGCCTGGGCCTTCTTCGTGCCGTTCATCATGGTCACCACCTTCGCGGTGGTGAACCTGCTCGTGGGTCTCATCGTGAATTCCATGCAGGACGCCCATGCCGAGGAGGCCAACGCCGCGACCTCGGACTACCGCGACGAGGTTCTGCGGCGGCTCGAGGCGATCGAGAAGCGACTGGGGGAGCGCTGAGGGCGGTTTCGCCGCGGGCTGCGCCCGCGCCGACCCGCCGGGAGGGCGCCGCCCTCCCGGACCCTCCCGGGATATTTCCAGCCCAAAGAGTTAGGAGTCCGTCAACCCCTCCATGCGAGGGTGCTGCCACAGTACAGGCGGGGACGCCGATGACCGTGCCCGAAGACGGCCCCCCGTACGGCGCCTGGCGACCCACTGCGGGGGGCTGCACCCGGCCCCCGTCTCTTCGGGCTGCAAACATCCCCGCCGGAGGCAAGCCCGCCGTCGCCCCGTGCGCGGCGCCCGCTATGGTCGCGCCACCTCTTCGGGGCACCGGAACCCTGCGAGCCGCGCAGCGGCTCGCCGCCGGATCAGGCTCGCTTCGACAGGCTGCCCGAGTCCAGCACAGCGAGGACCTTCGCCTCGATATGCGCGGCATCGAGGCCCGCCGTGGCGTACATGTCGGCGGGGCTGGCCTGGTCGATGAAGATGTCGGGCAGGACCATGGACCGGAAGGCGAGACCGCGGTCGAACACCCCCTCCTCTGCCAGAAGCTGCGCCACATGGCTGCCGAAGCCGCCCGTCGCCCCCTCCTCGAGGGTGATCAGCGCGGCATGCCCGCGTGCGAGGCGCAGGATCAGGTCGCGGTCGAGCGGCTTGGCGAAGCGGGCGTCGGCCAGCGTGGGATGGATGCCATGGGCGGAAAGCGCCTCGCAGGCGGCTTCGGCCTCCGAAAGCCGGGTTCCGTAGGAGAGGAGCGCCACGCGCTCGCCCTCGCGCACAAGGCGGCCGCGGCCGATCTCCAGCGGCTCGGGCCGGGCGGGCATCTCCACCCCCACGCCCTCGCCCCGGGGGAAGCGGAAGGCGATGGGCCCGGCATCATGCGCGGCGGCGGTGGCGACCATGCGCACCAGTTCCGCCTCGTCGGCGGCGGCCATGACGACGAAGCCCGGAAGGTTCGCCAGAAAGGCGATGTCGTAGCTGCCGGCATGGGTGGCGCCGTCGGCCCCCACCAGCCCCGCCCGGTCGATGGCGAAGCGCACCGGCAGGCGCTGGATCGCCACGTCATGGACCACCTGGTCGTAGCCGCGCTGCAGGAAGGTGGAATAGAGCGCGCAGAAGGGCCGCATCCCGCCCGCGGCGAGCCCCGCCGCGAAGGTCACCGCGTGCTGTTCCGCGATGCCGACGTCGAAGCAGCGCGCGGCGTAGCGCTCCATGAAGGAGGCAAGTCCGGTGCCGTCGGGCATGGCCGCGGTCACCGCCACGATCCGGTCGTCCCGGGCCGCGAGATCGGTAAGGGTCTGCGCGAAGACCTTCGTGTAGGAGGGCGCGTTCGAAGCGGCTTTCTTCTGGGCGCCGGTGACCATGTCGAACTTGGCGGTGGCATGGCCGCGGTCGGCGGCGGCCTCGGCGGGGGCGTAGCCCTTGCCCTTCTGCGTGATGGCGTGGATCAGGATCGGCCCGTCCGCACGGGCCTTGACCGTCCTGAGCACGGCGAGGAGCTGGTCCATGTCGTGCCCGTCGATCGGCCCGAGGTAGGAGAAGCCCAGTTCCTCGAATAGCGTGCCGCCCACGGTCATGTGCTTGAGCATGTCCTTGGCGCGTTTCGCCCCCTCGCGGAACGGCGGGGGCAGGAAGCTGACCGCGCCCTTGGCGGCGGCTTTCAGCTCGTGGAAGGGCGCCCCGGCGTAGAGGCGCGAGAGGTAGGAGGACATGGCGCCCACCGGGGGCGCGATGGACATCTCGTTGTCGTTGAGGATGACGATGAGACGCTTTTTCAGGTGGCCCGCGTTGTTCATGGCCTCGTAGGCCATGCCCGCCGACATCGCCCCGTCGCCGATCACGCAGATCGCGTCGCCCGGATCGCCGCCGAGATCGCGCGCGACGGCGAAACCCAGCCCGGCGGAGATGGACGTGGAGCTGTGGGCCGCGCCGAACGGGTCATAGGGGCTTTCCGACCGCTTGGTGAAGCCCGAGAGCCCGTCCTTCTGGCGCAGGGTGCGGATGCGGTCGCGGCGGCCGGTCAGGATCTTGTGCGGGTAGCACTGGTGGCTCACGTCCCAGATCAGCTTGTCCCGGGGCGTGTCGAAGACGGCATGGATCGCCACGGTCAGTTCGACCACGCCGAGGCCCGCGCCGAGATGCCCGCCGGTCTGGCTGACGGCGGAGATCGTTTCGGCGCGCAGCTCGTGCGCCACGCGGGAGAGGTCGGCGTCGGAGAGCGCACGCAGGTCGGCGGGGACGCGGACCTTGTCGAGGGTCGGGGTATGGGGACGGTCGGTCATGGCATTGCCTTATACGCGGCGCCCGCGGGCGCGACAGGTCAGGAGCGCCGCGTCACGATGAAGCGCGCCAGGTCGCGCAGGACATGCGCCTTGGGGCCGAGGCCCGCCACCGCGTCCTCCGCCGCGGTCAGGAGCGCCGCGGCCTTGGCGCGGGCGCCCTCGACGCCCAGAAGATCGACGAAGGTGGCCTTGCCGCGGCCCGCGTCCTTGCCCACGGCCTTGCCCGTCTCCTCCGCCGTGCCCTCGACATCGAGGAGGTCGTCCTGGATCTGGAACGCCAGCCCGATGGCGTCGGCATAGGCCCGGAAGGGGGCGCGGTCCGCACCGCCGAGGATCGGACCCGCCTCGCAGGACCAGCGGATCAGCGCGCCGGTCTTGCGCTGCTGGATCGTCTCGACCCGGCGCGGACCCTCGGCCGCGGTGCCGGTGCCCTGCCGTTCCGCGAGGAGGTCGAGGTACTGCCCGCCGACCATGCCCGCGGGACCCGCGGCACGGGCCAGCTCCGCCACCAGCACCCGCACGCGGTCGGGCGGGACGTCCTCGATCCCGGCGACGATCTCGAAGGCCAGCGCCTGCAGGGCGTCGCCCACGAGGATCGCCAGCATCTCGCCATAGGCGACATGGACCGTGGGCCGGCCCCGGCGCAGGGTGTCGTCGTCCATGGCGGGCAGGTCGTCATGGACGAGGCTGTAGGCATGCATCGCCTCGATCCCGGCCGCCGCGGCGACCGCCGCCGGTTCGGGCACGTCGCAGATGTCGCAGCCCGCCACGGTGAGGGCGGCCCGCACCGCCTTGCCGCCTTCCCAGGCATAGGCCATCGCCTCGGGGAGCCTGTCGTCGGGGCCTTCGGGTGCGGGCAGGCGCCGGGAAAGGTAATCGGTGACCCGGGTGCTGTGGGTCTTCAGCAGGGCCTTATCCATCGAGGGGCTGGGTTCCCGTGGGGCGGCCCTCGGCGTCGAGCGTCAGCTTGGCGACCTTCTCCTCGGCCTCGCGCAGCTTCGTCTCGCAGCGCGCCTTGAGCTTCGCGCCGCGCTCGTAGAGCGCGATGGACTGCTCCAGCGGCACGTCGCCGCGCTCGAGCTCGCCCACCAGCGTCTCGAGGGCGCGCATCGCCTCCTCGAAGCTCATCTCCTCGACCGGCTTCTCGCTCATCCGCCCGTTCCCCGTTCGATCAGCACGTCCACATGGGCCCGGGCCGACCGCCCGAGCGCGTCGAGGTCATAGCCCCCCTCGAGGCAGGACACCACCTTTCCCCCGGCATGGGTGTCGGCCAGATCGCAGAGTTTGCCGGTGATCCAGGCGAAATCCGCCTCGGTCAGGCGCAGCCCGGCGAGCGGATCGTCGGCATGGGCGTCGAAGCCGGCGGATATCAGGATGAGCTCGGGCGCGAAGGCGTCGAGGCGCGGCAGCACCTCGCGCTCCATCGCGGCGCGGAAGGTGCGACCATCGGCGCCATCGGGCAGCGCCACGTTCACCACGGTGTCGTGGGGGCCGGTGTCGGCGGGCTCACCGGTTCCGGGATAGAGCGGCATCTGGTGCGACGAGCAGAAGAGGACGCGCGGGTCGTCCTCCACCAGGTTCTGCGTTCCGTTGCCGTGGTGGACGTCGAAATCGACGATGGCGACGCGCGACAGGCCGTGATGGTCGAGCGCGTGCATGGCGGCGGCGGCGACATTGCCGAAGAGACAGAAGCCCATGGCCGTCTCGCGCTCGGCATGGTGCCCCGGCGGGCGAGTCGCGCAGAAGGCGTTCGCCGCCTCGCCGGCCAGCACCATGTCCACCGCCCGGACCGCGGCGCCCGCACCGCGGAAGGCGGCGGCGACGGAGCCGGGCGAGAGGTAGGTATCGGGATCGAGCGCGGCCCAGCCCTCGGCCGGGGCGGCGGCGCGGATGCTGTCGACATAGGCCTTCGGATGCACCCGCAGCAGGTCGTCCTCGGCGGCGAGAGGCGCGGTCACCCGCAGGAGGTCCGCGCCCTCGAGGGCGGAGAGCACGGCGTCGAGCCGGGCCACCTGTTCGGGATGGCCCGGCGGCGTGTGGTGGCCTGCGCAATCGGGATGGGTCAGGAGTGCTGTGGTCATGGGGCAGAGGAAACCGAAACCCCCGCGCGAGGCAAGCCGCCAAGTTCGGCGCAAAGGCCGTGGCGCCCGACGCGGCGCCGCACTAGGGTCCGCCGGCGCGCCCGGGCCGGTCCCGCGGGGCGCCCCGGACAGAACCTGCGGAAAGGCCCGGCATGGCGGAAAACACGACGACGGACGGCGTCCGGCTGGTCGACTGGCCGGCGCTGGCGGCGGGGATCGGCTTCGGCATCATGTGGGCCACGGCCTTTACCTCGGCGCGGGTGATCGTCACCTATGCGCCGCCGTTCACGGCGCTGTCGCTGCGGTTCCTCGCCGGGGGCCTCATCGGCATCGCTCTGGCGAAGGCCCTGGGCCAGTCCTGGCACCTGAACCGCGGCCAGTGGCGCGGCGTGGTCATCTTCGCGGTGTTCCAGTTCGGCGGGTATCTCGGCCTCAACTTCTACGCGATGCAGACTGTGGAGGCCTCGCTGGCGGCGATCATCGCCTCGTCGATGCCCCTGCTGGTCGCGCTGGCGGGGTGGCTGCTGTTCCGGGAACGCCTGCCGCTCCTCGGCGTCGCGGGGCTCGTCGCCGGGATGACGGGGGTGGCGCTGATCATGGGGACGCGGGTGAGCGGCGGGGCGGATGTCTTCGGCGTCATGCTGTGCCTTCTGGCGGTGGTGTCGCTGACCGTCTCCACCCTCGCGGTGCGAGGGGCATCGTCGGGAGGCGACTACCTGATGGTTGTCGGCCTTCAGATGATGGTCGGCGCGGCGGTGCTGGCTGTGCCTGCGGTCACGCTCGAACGCTGGGAGGTGGACTGGTCCTGGCCGCTGATCGCCGCCTTCGTCTACACGCTGCTGGTTCCGGGGCTGCTGGCGACAGTCACCTGGGTCTGGCTGGTGAACCGGATCGGCGCCACCCGCGCGGCGGTGTTCCATTTCCTGACGCCCTTCTTCGGCGTGGCCACGGCGGCGCTGCTGCTGGGCGAGGCGATCGGGACCTGGGACGCGCTGGGCGTCGGCGTGGTCGCGGGCGGCATCCTTGCCGTGCAGCTGGCGAAGCAGAAGCGCGCCGAGGGCTAGCGGAACTCTACCATGCAGCGCAGGCCGGCGGGGATCGCCATGTCGGGATTGGCCAGGGTGACGCGCAAGCCGAAGGTGCCGGAGGCGGCGTCGAGCACCCGGTCGATCACGGTGATCTCGCCCTCGTGGGCGCCCTCGAGGGGCGGCGCCGGGCGGACGATGGCGCGATCCCCCACCGCGACCGAGCCATAGGCCGAGATCGGCAGGAACGCCTCGACGTGGAGCGGGTCGAGCTGGGCGATCTCCACCACCGGCCTGCTCTGATCGGCGAATTCGCCCGGCGACAGCAGCGTGCGGGTCACGATGCCGTCGATCGGGCTGCGGATCGTGCGCCGTTCCAGAGAGTCGAGCGCCCGCTGGTGTTCGAGCACGGCGATCCGCTGTCGCAACTCGGCCAGCGCCACCTCGCTTTCCGACACCTCCACCGTCGCCTCGGCCTCTTCCAGCTCTCCCGCCGCGCCGATCTGGCGGTCCACCAGCGTCTGCAGCCGATCGCGCTGACTGCGGCTGAGGGCGAGACGGGCGAGCTGCGCCTCGACCTCGGCGTCGCTTCCGGCGCGTTCGGCCAGCACGGCGACAGTGGTTTCCTCGACGCTGTTGTCGAGCCGCGCGACCACGTCGCCCGCGCTGACGGGACTGCCGCGGGAGACGGGCACCTCGGCCAGAAGCCCGCCCTCGGGCGTGGTCACGGTGACGGTGCGCGCAGGCTCGATCAGGCAGTCGTAGGCGGTCTCTGCCGTGCCGGAGACAGGCAGGAGCAGAAGCGCGGCTGCGAGGCCGGAGCGGATCGGGCGGGCGGTCATTCGGGTCTCCCGGAGAAGGCCAGCATCGTGTCGAGCGCCTTGTCGTGGCGTTTGAGCGCGCGCCGGGCCTCGGCGTTGAGGCGGGTGGCGAGGCGTTGCGCCCGGACGAAGGCGCGGGCGGTGGCCCAGCGACCCGCGGCACCGGGCAGCGCCATCAGGCGGCCCGGCAGGGTCCGGCGGACGGGCGCCAGCAGCGTGTCGTCGGCGGCGAGGATCTGCTCGACCGAGCCGGGCTGGCCCTGCCGCGCGGTGCGGCCCATCAGCTGCCGGTCGATGCGGGTGGAATCATGCCGTTCGGTCAGGATCACATGGAGCCCCCCCGCCGCCAGCACCTCGGGCGCGACGGTGATATGGGTCCCGCGACCCGCCATGTTCGTGGCCACCGTGACCCGGCCGGGCTGGCCTGCGGCGGCGACGATGGCCGCCTCGCCCTCGTCCTGAAGGGCGTTGAGCACGGCATGGGGCACGCTCGCGGCCTCGAGCGCGGCGCTGATGGCCTGCGATGCGGCGACGGTGCGGGTGCCCACGAGCACGGCCCGGCCCTGCGACGAAAGTTCGGCGCAGCGGCGGGCGATGAGGTCGGCCTTGGCGGCGCCGTCGGGCAGGATGCGGGTGCGGCCGCGGCTAAGGCGCGAGGGCAGGCGCGGCGGGACGGACAGCGTGCCGAGGCCGTAGGTCGCGCCCAGCTCGCCCGAGACCTCGCGCGCGGTTCCGGTCATGCCAGCCAGACGGAGGTAGCGGGCGAAGAAGCGCTGGTAGGTCAGCCGGGCGATGGTCAGCTTGCGGCTGGTGACGGTCACGCCCTCCTTGACCTCCACCAGCTGGTGCAGCCCCCCGGACCAGGACCGTTCCGGCATCAGCCGCCCGGTGTATTCATCCACGATCACGATCGCGCCCTCGCGGATCACGTAATGGTCGCCCTTCACGAGAAAACGGCGGGCGTGGACGGCCTGCCGCACGGCCTCCTCCCGGCGGATGCGGTTCTGCCAGTCGGGGCCGAGGCCCTTTGCCAGCCCCTCCAGCCGCTCCCGCCCCGGATCGAGGATGCGGGTGCGGCGGTCGCGGATGTCGACGACATAATCCCGCCCCTCCTCCAGCGCGTCGAGGAGCGCGTAGCTTTGCCGGGCGGTGGCCTCCTCGGCGGCGGCGTCGGTTTCCTGGCTCAGGATCAGCGGCGTCCGGGCCTCGTCGATCAGCACGGAATCGGCCTCGTCCACGATGGCGAAGGCGAGGCCCGCCATGGTCGGCCCCTCCGTTTGCGCCAGGGCGAGACGGTCGAGTTTCAGCCGCACCGGGTCGGGCGCGCCGCCCATGCGGACGCGGTCGCGCAGGTGGTCGAAGGCAAGCTCCTTGTTCGACACGTAGACGATGTCCGACCGGTAGAGCCCGCGCCGGACCTCGGGCGGGGTCTCGTGCACGATGGCGCCATGGGACAGGCCCAGCGCGTAGAAAAGCGGCGCGAAGGTCTCTGCGTCCCGGGCGGCGAGATAGTCGTTGACGGTGACCACATGGGTCGGCGTGCCGCCGAGGGCCGCGGTGGCGGCGGCGAGGGCGGCGACGAGGCTCTTGCCCTCGCCCGTCTCCATCTCCGCCAGCCTGCCGTCGAGCAGGGCGAAGGCGGCGAGGATCTGCACGTCATAGGGGTTCATGCCCAGCGCGCGACGGCTGAGCTCGCGCACCAGCGCCAGCGCCTCGATTGTGCCCCGGCGGTCCTGTTGCCTCAGGGTGCCGCGCAGGCGGGCCGCGATGGCGGCCAGCCGCTCGTCGTCGGCCTGTGCCATGGCCGGGCCGAGCTGCCCGCAGAGGCGGGTCAGGCGCCAGTAGCGCGCGCGGCGGGGCCGCGCGGCGCGGCGCCAGAGCGGCAGGAGCCAGTCCGCCGCGATCTCGTCGAGGCCGGTGAGGGGCTCCGTCCGCTTCTCGGCATAGGGATCGAGGCGCGGAGGCGGGCGCGCGGCCACGGGGGCCGCGGCCCATGTCATCGCGGGATCAGCCGCCTGCATCCTCGGTCATCGCGGGTTCGGCGGGGGCCACGGGCGCCGCATCGGCGGCGGGCTTGCCCGAGCGCTCGGCAACGGAGGCGAAATGGCGCAGCGAGGCGAGATGCAGGAAGGTGCATTCGAGCTCGTCGGTCTTCAGCATGGTCTGCAGCGTCTCGGGGCCCAGCGCCTTCAACCTGTCCCGGTCCACGGTCAGAAACCCGGTGAGGCGGCGCTTCTCGCCGCTGGGGAGCGTGAACTGCGCCTCCATCGGGCGGAGGAGATCGTGCTCCACCAGCCGCTTCGTGTACTGTTGCGAGCGGTTGAACTTCAGCTGGTAGTCCTCGAGGAACTTCAGCACGGTTTTCAGATACTGGGTCTGCCCGCCGTCGCTGTCGAAGAGCCGTTCGCCCCGGCCCTGCTTGTTCACGCCCGAATAGCTCTCGTCCACATGCAGGATCATCTGGCCCTGTTCGGTCTGGTGGCTGAACACGAAGGGATAACGCCGGATGAACAGCGGCATGTAGCGCCCGGTCCAGGCGCCCTTCTCGTCCACATAGGCGTTCTCCGCCCCGCTGGCGCCCAGGATCACGGTGGGGACGATGGCGTCGCCCTCCCCGGCGAAGACGATGGGGAATTCGGCGCCGGCCTCTGCGAATTCGGCGGCCACGAGGGGCACGGAATTCACCCGGCGGGCAAAGCTGAAATCGGACCCCGTCTTGACGCAGGTGTCCTTGTGCCGGTCGGAACTGACGGGGCGGGGATCGTCGTAGAACAGAAGCTGGGTCGCCATGATGTCCTCCTCGTGACGGCTGGGCTCAGTCTGCCCCCCGGCCGGTATCTTTGCAATTGCCGCAAGGGGATCGAAGGTAAAACCATCGCATGGGAAACAGTGGTTTCCTACAGACCGAACTGATCGAGGAAGACCTGGCGCCCGCGTCTCCAGACACGGCCCGCGAGGGACCGCGGTTCGTGGGCGAACCGCAGGTGGACCCGCTCTCCGATGGTGCCGAAGGACGTGCCCGCAGGCAGCGCCACCTCCAGATGCAGCAGGTTGTCGAGCGCCCGCCGCCCCGCCGGCGATCCGGGGTCCATGACGATCCGGCCGCCGCCCTCGGTGGCGAGCGCCATGGAGGGCAGGCTGCCCGACAGCGCGGGCACCTCGCGGACCACGCGGGCGGGATGCACCTTGGGCAGGTCGGAGGCGAAGCGGGCCTCGAGCGCGCGGGTCTCGCCCAGCACGAGATCGGCGTCGCGTTCCGTCACCACCGCGCGGATCAGCGGATCGCGGAAGGCCGTGACATAGCCAAGAGGCTCCCCCTGCCGGACGAAGCGCCCCACGAGGTCAGAAGGCGTGGTGAGCACCACGGTTCCGGCGATCCTGGCGCGCACGGTCAGCGCGTCCCGGCGTTCGAGCGCCAGCGCGAGGTCCGCCTCGGCCGCCGCCAGTTCCTCCCGCGCGATGCGGGCGGCGCTCTGGTCGGTGGCGAGCGCCGCGTCCACCCGGCGCGTCAGTTCCGCCACCGTCGAGCGCAGCACCGCCACCCGCGCATCGAGGAGGGGGTCCTCGATGAAGAGCACCGGCTCGCCCGCGGCCACGGTCTGACCGGGCGCGACGGCAAGAGCGGAGACGGTGCCGTCCGTCTCCGCCGTGATCGTGCCCTCGCCGGGCACCGCGACGACGCCCTGCGCGAGGGTCGAATAGGGCAAGGGCCAGAACACCAGCAACCCCGCCAGCCCCCCCAGCACCGCCCCGACGCGCAGGAGCGCAGTGCCCCGGTTCCGGCGCAGGGCAGGCGAGGTCATCAGGAACCACGCGTGTTTCAGGAGCGGCAGGCCGAACATCAGGAACACGGTCCAGATCGCGAGAATCACGCCGATGAAGAAGAATTGCGACGCCACCAGCAGCACGATCGCCGTGAAGATGAACAGGCGATAGCAGAAGGCCGCGATGGCGTAGAAGGTGAACCAGGCGGGCTCTCCGGGGGCCGTGGCGGGGTTCTTCGGGTCCTCGACGCCCAGAAGGCGCTTCTGCACGAGATAGCCGAGATACTGGTTCGACCGGCGGCCCAGATTGGGGATCTCGATCAGGTCCGACAGGACGTAGTAGCCGTCGAAGCGCAGCAGTGGATTGCCGTTGAAGAAGATCGTCGATACCCCGCCGATCAGCATGACGTTGAAGGCGAAGGCGCTGACGAGGCTGGTCTCGGCATTGTCCCAGACGATCATCGCGATCGCGGCCAGCAGCAGCTCCACCAGGATGCCCGCCGCCGCGACGAAGGCGCGCTGCCATTTGGACTGGAAGGACAGGCTGTCGGAGGCGTCCACATAGGGCACCGGCAGGAACACGAGGAACATCAGCCCGATCTCGTGCACCTCTCCGCCCCAGCGCTTGATCGCATAGGCGTGGCCCATCTCGTGCAGCGCCTTCACCAGCGGATAGGACAGCAGCAGGAGCGCGATGCTCTCGGCGGTGAGCATCCTGTCCACCACGCCCTCGGTGAGCGCCTCCCAGTTCACCGCCGCGAGCGCGATGCCGTAGCCCACGATACCGAACCACAGAAGAAGCCCGAAGACCGACAGGAACGGCCTTACCAACGGCATGGTCAGGGTCAGGAACCCCTCCGGATCGAAGACCGGCACCCGAACCGCGAGCGGGTTCATCAGGCTCATCGCGGTCTTCTTGCGCCGGGTCTTGCGACCGCGGTCGGTCATCTCGTCGATGTCGGGGGGCAGGTCGCCCATCAGCACGTCGGCGCCGTGAAGCTGGCCCATAAGGGCGATCACCTCGTCCTGGCACAGCGCGTCGGAGGTGAGGTGCCTGCAGGCGAGGTCCCAGACCTCCTGCACCGTCCGGGTGCCGTCGAGCATCGACAGCACGAAATAGCTTTCGGGCGAGAAGCGGTGGAACCGGCCCGAGGTCCGGTCCTGCATGACGTACCAGAGCTGGCCCCGGTAGTGGCTGCGGAAGATGCGGGCATGGCGGCGGATCCGGGGGCGCAGATGCGCCACCCGGTGCCACTGGTCGGAGAGGAAGCTGCCGCCCGCCATCGCCTCAGGGCGCCATGCGCCAGAACAGCAGCCGCGCCCAGGCGACGAAGCGGCGGGTCCAGACCTCTACCGCCAGACGCTCGTCGATGGCGGTGCGCGCGGCGCCCTCCATGCTGGGCGAGACCCAGTCCGGCACGCTTTCGAGCGCGGCCTCCACCCGGAAGAAGTTCCGCCCGTCGCGCTGTTCGGCGATGGGTGTCAGGCGGGTGATCTCGTAGGTCAGCGTCTCGGTCGGGCGCGAGGACAGGCGCAGGGCACCCGGCTGGCCGGGTTCGATCAGGGCGATGTCGCGCTCGTCCACCTCCAGCACCACGCGGAAGCTGTCGAGCGGGGCGATCTTGAACAGCTCCTGCCCACGGTCGAGCGAAGCGCCCACCTGCTGCGACAGGTCGCCGTCGACCACGACGCCGTCGAAGGGCGCGCGGATCGTGGTGCGGGCGATCTGCTCGTTGACGAGGGCGAGCTGGGCGTCCACCTGCTCGATCTGGCTGCGCAGGATGGTGGTGGTGGACAACTCGCGATTGGCCAGCGCCTGGTCGAATTCCGCCTCGCGCTGGCGGCGCGCGGTCTCCAGCCGCAGCTTTTCGAGCTGCAGATCCTGGTCGTTGAGCGCGGCGAGGATTTCTCCCTCTTCCACCGTCTCGCCCGCGCGGACGCTCTCGGTGGCGAGATAGCCGCTGAAGGGCGCCACGACGGACCTCTGCACCTCGCCCTCGATCCGGGCGGGGGCGCCGATGTCGAAGGGGATGGTGACGGTTGCCCCCAGCCAGACGAGGACGGCCATGACGACGGTGGCAAGCTTCAGCCCCGCATGGCGGGGGCCGAAGAGGCGCATGATGCCATCGCCGGTGGCCGCGAAGAGCTTGGTGACGATGGACCGGTCGTTGCGGCGCTTTTCCTCGAGGATCGGCCCGACCATGGAGGCGATGACATCGACCAGTTCCACGGTCTCGTCGGGAAAGGGCGTGCGGTCCCGGCGTTCCAGCGTGATCGCGCCGATCAGCCTGTCTCCCGCGGGCATGGGCACGGTCAGGATGCTGCCGGTGCGGTGCGCGGCGGCAAGGTCCTCGTGCATCCGGGTGACGCGGTATTCCCAGGTTTCGGGCAGGGGATAGTGGACGAGGTCGCCCTGGTCGACGGCTTCCTCCATGGCGAGGCCGATGTCGCGGATCACGTTCATCCGGCGCCCGAAATCGGCGGAATGGCTGACCGCGCGCACCTTCACGCGGCGGCGGCGGACAAAGCCGATGCCCACCGGATCGCAGTCGAGCGCGCGGGCCAGTTCCGTCGCGAGCCGGGTGCAGGCCTGGTCGAAGCGGCGGGCGCCCAGAACGATGGCGACGAAATCGAGCGCCCGCATGGTCCGGTCGCGCAGGGCGGCGTCCCGCGCGCCCTGTTCCCGGCGCAGCAGGCTCTCGAGCCAGCCCATGCCCCAGCGCAGGCGGCGGGTCGCCTCGGCCGCCCCGGTTCCCTCGATCTGAAGCGCGACGCAGCCGTAAAGGGCCGCGTCGACCGTGACCGGCATGGCGAGAACGCTGTTCGCCGGTCCGGCCGATTGCAGGACGGTCTCCTGCCGCGCCAGCGCCTCCTCGGCAGCGCGCATCAGCGCGGGCGAGGGGCGGTCCTCGGTGGGCCAGGAGGCGGCGGGCTCATAGGGGCCGGTGCCGGGCGCGCCCAGGACCACGGTGGCGGCACGCACACCCGGCACCTGCCGGCATTGCAGGGCAAGCCAGGCCCGGAGGTAGCCCAGCGCATCGCCCGCATTGCGGAAGGCGGTCCAGAGCGACTGGTCGAGCAGGGCGTAATCCACCCTCTCGGTCTGTCCGTCCTGTCGGGCGACCGCGGCGGCGGCGGTGCCCTCGATAACCTCCTCGGAGCCGCTCAATCTGCCTCCACTAGCCGAAGAACGCCGCGAAGCGGTCGAGGAAGGACCTGGCGGCGCCGCCCCAGGCGATCCGGTCCGCGGTGTCCGTTTCCCCGGCCTCGTGCGTTGGTCCGGTCTCGGGCGGCGGCACCGGGGCGCCATGGGCCTTCAGCGTCAGCGCCGTGTCGGGATCGACGAAGCTGCCCGTCGCCTCGTCCCAGACGAGGGAGGCCGGCATCGACGCGCGGGTGCCGGGTTCCAGCACATCCGACATGACGTGGCCAGGCTCGGGGGCGGGCAGATGGGTGAAGCCGAGCGTGTGCCCGAGCTCGTGCAGCAGCACCGTGTAGAGGTCCATCGCCCCCTCGGCGCCGCTGCCCGGCGTCGCGCGGAGGACTCCGTCCGCATCGGGCGCGAAGGCGGTGCTGGCGGCAGGCTGGACGTCGACGAACCAGCCGTGTCCGGCGGCGTCCACGTCCACCGTGATCAGCGTGCCCGCCGCGGTCCCGAGGCTGTCGCCGGAGAGATCCTCCACCGTGACCCGCGCCGCCTCCAGGATCGCAAGCTGCGTCGCGTTCAAGGCCCCCGTCGCGCGCCAGGCCTCGCGCGCCGCGTCGAGCATGAAGCTCGCCTCGGCCGGGCGGAGAGCGGTCTGCGCGCCCTCGCCGCTGGCCGGAGTGGCGGCGGTCAGGTGGGCGTGGTGATGGGTCGCGGTCACCAGCGTTCCGTAGTTCAGCGTCACGTCGGGGCCGGGCCCGGTGTTCCAGGTCGGGCCGTGGTCCGGCGCCTCGCCGTTGGCGTTGCCGTCGACCGCGTAGAACCGGGTCGGCTGCGTGCCACCCTTGATCGACACGCCGAGCACGGTGTCGCCCGCGTCGAGCACATGCACCTCCTCGAGGATGCCGTGCAGCAGGTCGTCGAACTCGTCGTCGAGATCCTGGCTCGCCTTCGAGGTGAAGCCGTCGACCTTCACCGCGTAGTCGACATGTCCGTCGCCATCGCGGTCGAAGTAGATCACCACGTTCGAGATGTCCTGTTTCCAGGTCTCGAAGTAGCCGCCCTTGCCATGGTCGTCGTCGTCGCCCTTGCCGTGGTCGTCGTCGTCGCCCTTGCCGTGATCGTCGTCGTCGCCCTTTCCGTGATCGTCGTCGTCGCCCTTTCCGTGATCGTCGTCGTCGCCCTTGCCGTCGTCCGGGTCATGGACCGGCGGCAGGTCGTCGCAATGGGGCGCGGGAACGCTGTCGATGAAGCCTGCCACCTTGGCCCGGAGCGGCTCGCCCGGCGCATCGTCCCGGACGAAATCGAGCCGGTCGAAAGCGGCGGCGAAGGCCGTCAGAACCTCGGTGATATAGGCGTCGCGGTCGTCCGGGTGCAGGTCGTTCTGTTCCCGCACCTTGTCCTTGTGGCTGCCGGACAGGTGGTCGTGGCCCGGCCCGCCGACCAGCACGTTGTTCACGCCGCCCGCGGTGATCCGGTCGTTGCCCGCGCCGCCGAAGAGCACGTCGCCGGTGCGGGAGTCGGGGACCCAGATCTTCTCTGTCTTCCAGTAGCCCTTCTTCTTGTTCTGCTGGACCCAGACCTTCTCTTCCTTCCAGTACCCGCCCGAGAGACCGTTGCCACCGCCGTGGATCACGTCGTTCCCGGCCTCGCCGTCGATCAGGTCGATCCCGTGGCTGCCGTGGATCACGTCGTTTCCGTCGCCGCCGAGGATGACATTGTAGACCGGCTTGTGGGGATGGCCGTGGTCGTCGTCGTCGCCCTTGCCGTGATCGTCGTCGTCGCCCTTGCCCTTGCCGTGGTCGTCGTCGTCACCCTTGCCGTGGTCATCGTCGTCTCCATAGTCGCCGTGGCCGCTCCCGGCCTTGAGCCAGTCGTCGCCCGCGCCGCCGTCGATGAAGTCGTTGCCGCCGCGGCCGTCGATCCGGTCGTCGCCGGCGAGGCCCAGAAGGACGTTGTTGCGGTCGTTCCCGGTGATCCGGTCGGCCTTCTGGGTGCCGACCACGTCCTCGATGGCATTGCCATAGAACAGCGTCAGGACCGAGCCGATGTCGCCCTTGACCACATGCCCGTCGACCGTCTGGGTGCCCGACTTCGAGATGTCGAGGTCAATGCCGCCGCCGGTGTAGCGGCTGTAGTCGAGCTTGTCCCCGGTGTCGCGGTGGAATTCCGCGGGCGCGGAGCGCCAGTCTGCGCCCTTGCCGTGGTCGTCGTCGTCGCCCTTGCCGTGGTCGTCGTCGTCGCCCTTGCCGTGGTCGTCGTCATCGCCGTGGTGGCCGTGGCCCGGCTTGTCGCCCGCCTCCACTACATAGTCGATGCCCAGCCGGTCGCCCGCGAAGACATAGGTGTCGTCGCCTTTCTGGCCCCACATGAAGTCGCTGCCGCGTCCGCCCTCGATCACGTCGTCGCCGCCGATCTCCGGCGCCAGCAGGATCACGCCCTTCACCGCGAAGGGATCGAAATGGAAGCTGTTGCCGAAGTCGTTGTGCCAGGCGCCGTTCACGCCGGCATAGGGATTGCCCTTGCCGTTCGAATGGCCGGCATGGTTGCCCTGTCCCTCGCTGCCGCGCACCGTCTTCTCGAGGCCGATCACCTGGCCCTCGAACAGGATGATCCGGGCGTTGTCGCCGAGGAGCACGTCGTCGCCGTCGCCGCCGTTGATCCTGTCGGCGCCGTCGCCGCCGACGACGACATCGCCGTCCACGCCGGTGTGGATCGTGTCGTTCGCATCGAGCGCGCCGCGCGGTTCGGCAACGATCTCGAAGACCTCGCGCTTGAAGACGCGGATCTGACCCTGGTCGCCCAGCACGCGGTCGCTGTCATGGTCGCCTTGCGGGACGATGTCGTCCTTGTTGGCGCCGCCGACGATCTGCAGTCCCGACACGGCGGGCACGCCGCCGTCCGGTTTCTTGCCCTTGTACGTCGACCAGTGGCCCCACTTCAGCGGCTCGAGATGCGGGTCGGGCTCGTCGATGCGGATCGAGAAGCTGTCGCCGGTCACGTCCTTGAAGACGATCACGTTTGCGGGCCGGTCCGGGTTCGCCGGATCGTAGGCCACGAACTGGCCGTCGAAGGTGAAGCCCTTCGGATCGCCCACGTTGCCCCCGTCGCCGTTCAGCGTCACGAGCCGGAACGAGGCGCCGCGGGCGGCGTCCTGATCCTCGCCGTCGATGTAGAGATAGACGTCGTAGGGGCCGTCTCCGACCGCGTGGGACACGCGGGACACGTCGATGCCGAGAACCGACTTGCCGGTGGCGGTGACATAGCCGTTCATCATCCGGCCGTTCTGGGTGTCGGGGTCGATCTGGGCGTGGTCGTCGACCTTGGCGGGCCGCGCCTTGTGCGGGTCGTCGAGGTCCTGGCCCACGGTGATCTTCACCCCGTCCTTCGTCACCAGCGTCTCGGCGCGGGGAGTGTGGGGATGATGATGCCCGTGACCCTTGCCGTGGTCATCGTCGTCGCCCTTGCCGTGGTCGCCCTTGCCCTTCCCCTTGCCTTTTCCGTGGTCGTCGTCGTCGCCCTTGCCGTGGTCGTCGTCGTCGCCGTGGGGGTCGGCCTTGCCGTCGTTGTCGAAATTGTACCAGCCGTCCGCCGCGACATAGCCGAGGGTGCCCTCGACGAAGCCTTCCTTCACCCCGCTGGCTAAGTTGATGCTGACGGTGCGCAGGTCGTCGCCCGAAAGCGCGTCGTCAACACCGTTGCGCGGGCCGTTGTCCCCGGTGTCGATGCAGTCGGCCCCCTGCCCGCCCAGCACGGCGTCGTTACCGTTGCCGGTCAGGATCAGGTCGTCCCAGGTGAAGCCCTCGCCCTCGGGTCCGGTCAGCGTCTCGAGCTCGCGCAGCTCGCCCAGGGTGCCCGGGGTGCGGGGGACATCGACATTGCGGAACACCGGATAGGCGCGGCCGACGATCTGCACGCCCGAGACCACGGGCGCACTCTTGGTGGGCCACTTCGACCAGGGCACGTCGATGGTGATGACGAGCTTTCCGTCCTTCATCGTCGCCGCGCCCACCACGTTGCCCGGATCGGGCGCATGGGGATCGGTGCTGGAGGCGAAGACATAGCTGCCGTCGAAGGTCGCGCCTTTCGGGTCGGCGAGATAGACCTTGCCGTCATGGCCGATGCGGACGATCCGGACGCTGTCGCCCGTCGGGTCGGTCTTGCCGTTGTCCGCGTCGAGATAGACGTAGACGTCGTAGCTGCGGAAGTGGGTGCGCAGGCCCTCCACGGTGACGGTGATGCCCTTCTGGGCCTTGCCGACGAGATAGCCCTCGAACAGCCGGTCGTCGTCGGTCAGCGGGTCGATCTGGTCATGGGTGTCCACGCCGCCGGCATGGTGATGGCCGTGATCGTCGTCATCGTCGCCCTTTCCGTGGTCGTCGTCGTCGCCCTTGCCCTTGTCGTCCTTCCCCTTCCCCTTTCCCTTGCCGTGGTCGTCGTCGTCGCCCTTTCCATGGTCGTCGTCGTCGCCCTTGCCGTGATCGTCGTCGTCCCCGTGACCGTCGTCATGGCCGTGGCCCGTGGCCTCCCAGGAGACGCGGATGTTCTCGAACACGGTGTCGGTCTCGTCCGTCACCCATTCGCCGCGCTGGTCTCCATAGGTGTCCTTGCCGCCCTCGAGGTTGATCCAGCCCGCCGCGCGCGGCGCCGGCGCGTCGGAGACGCTCTGCGCCGTGCCGGCCTCGCCGAGGACCTTCGTCGTTCCGGTGGCGCCGTTGAAGTTGAACGACAGCACGGCATATTCGCCGCCGCTCGGATCGGCCTCCGAGGCGGGGGCGAAGGGCACCTTCTCGGTCCTGATCCGCTCCGGCGTCAGCAGGAAGGTCGCCCGGCCGTTGTCGCCGAACACCGCGTCGTAATCGAGATGTCCGACATCCGGGTCGCCGCCCGCGTCGATGTAGTCGTTGCCGTGCCCGCCGAAGACCACGTCGTCGCCGCCGCCGGTCCTGATGCCGTCGTTGCCGCCCACGTCGAGGAAGATGCTCTCGGCCCGGTCGATGGGATAGGACCGCCCGACGATCTGCAGCCCCGACAGCACCGCGCGGTTCTGATCGTCGTCCCAGTGCTGCGGCACCTCGATGCGCAGGACCAGCGTCGTGTCGGTGAGCCCGGTCGCCGCGACGGTGTTGCCGGTCTGCGCGATGCGCGGATCGTCGCCCTCGACGCGGACATAGGCGCCGTTGAAGGTGTTGCCCTTGGGATCGTTAAGCCAGACCTTGCCGTCCTGGCCGATGCGGATGAGCCGGACGCTGTCCCCGGACTTCGCCGTGTCGTGGTTGTCGGCGTCGAGATAGAGATAGACGTCGTAGCTCTGGTAGTGGTCGCGCAGGCCGGTCAGCGTGACCTCGATGACCTGCTTGTCCTTGCGGGTCGAAAGATAGCCCTCGAACAGCCGGTCGTCCTGCGTCACCGGATGGAGCTGGCTGTGGCTTTCGACATGGGCGTTGGTCGTCTGGCCGTGCGGAGGCCCGTAACCATGCGGGTGGCCATGCGGCGGCCCGTAGCCATGCGGGTGGCCATGGCCATGATCGTCGTCATCGCCGCGGCCGTGGTCGTCGTCATCGCCGTAGCCGTGCCCGTGGTCGTGATGCGGATGCCCGTGCTCCTCCTCCACGACGCGCCAGCCCAGGGTGATGCCCGGAACGATGGTGCCGTTCTCGTCGGTCACCAGCTCGTGCCCGCTGTCGCCGAAGAGCCCGCTGCCTCCGTCGAGATTGATCCAGCCCGGGGCGCGCGGCGCGGGGGCGTCGGAGGCCGACGTGCCCGTGCCGGCCGTGCCCGAGACGGTCCGCGCATGGTCCTTTGCCCCGAAGTTGAAGCTGAGGATGGCGAATTCCTCGCCGGTGAGGTCGTCCTGCGACGGCGGGCGGAACGCGGCGGTGCCGTTCAGGGTGACGCGCCCGAAATCCCCGAAGACGATGTCGCGCACATGATCGCCGCCGTCGGTGTCGATCCAGTCGTCGCCGCCGCCGCCCATGACGATGTCGCGCCCGGACCCGCCGAAGATCATGTCGTTGCCGCCGCTCGCCGGGTCGGTGGCGATCACGGTGGTGACGAGGCGCAGCTCGGTGGTCTGGATGCGCTGGAGCGCGTCGGGCGGCAGGTTCGGGTCCTCGACCAGCATGTCGACCCGGCCCTTGTCGCCGAAGATGATGTCGCGCTGCGCCTCGCCGCCGAGCGGACCGCCGCCCACGGTTCCCGGGCCGTCGCCGTAGAGCGTGTCGTTGCCCGCCACCAGCGTGTCGCGCACGGGCGAGGGTTCGGGCTGGAGCGTCGTGCCGTCCGAGGCGACGTTGCGTACCGTGGGCGCGGGGCTCGCGTCGGTCGACGGGATCGTCAGCGCGCGGGTCAGGATGTCTATGTTGATGCCGTTGTCGCCGTAGATATGATCGACGCCGCGCTGGCCGTAGATCGTGTCGTCCCCCGAGCCGCCCGCGAGATGGTCGCCCGCCTGGCTGCCGATGATCAGGTCGTTGCCGCCGCCGCCATAGGCCACGAAGCCCACGGTCGGCAGCTCGTCGTCCGACAGGCCCGCGAACAGGGCCGAGGCGTCGATCACGTCGTTGCCGTCGAAGTCGTAGGGATTGGCAAGCGGGAAGATCCACCGGTTGTCCTCGTTCTGCCCCTCGGGGAGCAGCGGGAACGGGTCGAAGGGCTTCATGCCGAAATCGTAGCCCAGCACGGACCCGGGCTGGCCGGCGTACCAGTTGCCGTCCTGTGTCGTGTCGCCCAGCACCACGAGCGGGCTGTCGGAGCCGGCGCCGCCGGTGATGATGAAGGTATCGCCGCCGATCAGGATGCCCCCGTCGAAGAGAGGGTTGAACCCGGACAGGGTCACCACGCCTTCGAGCGGCAGGCCGAAGACCTCGCTTTGCAGGGTGATCGTGTTGCCGTCGATCGCGGTCACCAGGATCTTGCCCGGCAGGCCCTCCATCGTGACCTCCTGGCCCACGAAGAAGCCAAGCTCGGTCCAGTCGCCGTCGATGGTGAAGGTGGCGGTGTCGCTGTCCTTCTTGCAGTCGCAGTCGAAATCCACCTCGATCTCGACGGTCACGATCCGGGGCGTGGAGACGTGGATCTCGCAATTCTCGAGATGCCCCTCCTGCGACAGAGGCGGCCCGGCAAGGACCAGCGTCGCGCCGGTGCCCCAGCCGGCGAAGGCGCCTTCGGGGATCGGCACGCCGTCCGCGTCAACCATGGCGATGATCTGGCGGGTGAAGACCTCCTCGCCGATCTGCACGAACTGGCCGACCTTGAATCCGTCCGAGGCCCAGTCGAGCCCGTCGATCCGGGTCAGCTTGCTGACGCCGTCGATGCCCGTGTCGTTCTGGGCAAAGAGCTTGGCGCAGAGGGCGAGCGGCGTGTTGCCGCCGCCGTGGACCACGGTCAGCCCGCCATGGGGACCCTGGACCGAGAGGGTCAGCGCAAGCGCCGCGCTGTCGGACAGGTCGGCGCCGTCCACGATCATGGTCCGCCCGTCGTCGGTGATCTCGCGCAGGCGGACGTTCTGGGTCTTTCCGTCGCCCACCATCTGCACGAGGTGCCCGGCGAGGAAATGGTCGCCGCCCCAGGTGCCCCCGTCGCTGCGGGTGATGGTGGTCAGCGTCAGGGGCGTGCCGTCGAGGTCGGTCGTCACCTCCGAGGAGACGGCGAAGGTGCCCGACGACTCCACCAGCGGATCGACCGCCTCGAGACGGATGTCCCCGGTCAGGGCGGGCAGCGGCGCGCCCTCGAGCACGAGGATGGAATTGTCGTTCGGGTCCTGCCCCTCGGGGGTCACGCGGTCCTCCACCGCGACCACGGTCCAGCTGCCCTCGGCGCCGTCGATGGTCACCGCCTGGCCGGGCAGGAAGCCCAGGGCCAGCCAGTCGATCCCGTCGCGGCTGATCGTGCCGCCGGTGGCGGTGGCGGTGATCTCGAAGGTGCCGCGCGTGTCGATGCCCGCCACGTTGTTCAGCGTGCCCTCGATGTCCATGCGGTCGTTGCCGCGGCCCAGCATGACGTTGACCACCTCGATGGTGCTCTCGCCCGCGCTGGTGTCGAAGCCGTCCGGCCCGAAGGTGATCCGGCCCCAGCTGATGCCGCCGGGAACCTGCGCGCTCTCGCCGAAGAAACCGCCCGCCGCCGGGCCGAAGTCGAGCGCGTTCGCCATCCCGTAGCCGGTCAGCGTCGTCTCGGTCATCGTGCCGACGCCGTTCTCGACGCTGCCGTCGTTGAAGATGTTCAGCACGTCGATCTGCTGGCTTTCGGGCGGCTGCTGGCCGATGGCCAGAAGGAAGCCGTCGGCCTCGCCGGGCAGCTTCAGCCCGTTCTGAAGGCTGCGGTCGGCGCCGGTCACGCCGCCCTCGACCTGGAGCGGGCCGCGCAGTTTCGAGAGCACATGGGTGGAGGCGGGGAAGACCCTGGCGCCCTCGCGGGTGATGGGCGTCGTGAACTCCGCATCGGCACGCAGGGTGATGCTCCGGGCGACGAAGTAGTCGGCTCCGGTGAAGGTCACCTGAGCCGCGATGCGCACCACGCGGATCTGGTCCGGCGCGGCGTCGGTCAGCCAGTCGGGCAAGGTGTCGCCGGTGATCTGCAGCGTCTCGTCGAAGGTGCCGTTGAGGCCGCGGATCAGCTCGATCTTCGCGTCGAAGCTGTTCGCGGGGTTGGCGAGGTCGGAGATCCGCACCCACTGGCCCTCGAGGAACCCGTCCGCGAGCCAGCCCGAGCCGTCGGCGCGGGTGATCTGCGGCCCGCCGAGGGCGCCGGGCTCGAAGGCATGGGTCACCGTGCCCTCGTAGAGGCCGATGCGCGCGAGGTCGGAGAGGACGGCCGTGTCGCTCTGCGCGGTGCCCGGGGCGGCGAAGGTCCCGGCCAGGGTGATCGTGGTCTGTGTCACCGAGGCGATGAGGTAATCCCCGTCGAAGCCCGCGCCGACATTGCCCACCCGGATCAGGTCGCCCGCGGCGAAGCCTTCCTCGATGAAGGAGCCATAGAGATCGGCCACGCCCGCACGGGTGACGACGCCGACGCCGCCCGCATTGGCGAGGCTGGCGGCGCCCAGGTACTGCTGCGTGGGCCTGAGGCCGCCGATCTCGGCATAGTCGGCGCTGGTGATCGCCACGCCGTCTATGGCCACCACGTCGGCCAGGCCATCGGTCAGGATCGCCACATCGACACTGGCGCCGCCCTCCGGCGCGCCCGTCAGGCGGATCGTGTAGTCGTCGGAGGTGGTTTCGTCCGCCGCCGTCGCCGGATCGTCGCGGACGATCAGAGTGCTGCCGCCCGATTGCTGCACAAGCGCGCCGGGGGAGTCGTTGTCGTGGACGCGCACCTCGACCACACCCTGTTCCGAAAGCAGGTTCGGGAACGTGAAGGCCTCGTCCGTGGTGGCGGGGTCGTTGAGAAAGCGGATCACCGCGCCCCGCACATCCTCCACCCGCGCATCGTCGCGGGCGGCCACATCGAGCAGGAACGGGGTATCCCAGTTCGCGCTGGTGAAGGTCAGGCGGAGCTGTCCGTCCGTCCCGATGGTGGCCCGGCTGTCGGCCGTGGAGACGCGCACCTGCGCATCCGCCTCGGGATCGAGCGCGACATGGACCACGACCTGCGTTCCCGGTGCGGGCCGCGAGGCAAGTTGCACCAGCATCTGGTCGGTCAGCTGCGTCGTCGCATCGCCCTCGATCACCGTAGCGCGACCGTCCTCGACAAAGGCGCCGGTCGCGGCGTCGTAGCTGCCCGGCTCGATCTGCACGACCTGCACGCCGGGCGTGTCGTTGTCGCGGACCGTCACCTCGACGTTGCGCACCGCCGCGCCGTCATAGGCGGCGACGTTCGAGATCACCGTGTGCTGGGTCACCGTGACCCGGTCGCCCTCGGACCGCGGATCGTCGGGGGCGTAGACGAAGACCGTCTGCGCCGTGTTCCAGTTGGTCGCGTCGAACCTGAGCACGATGTTCCGGTCGGCGAAGCGGGTCGGCACGCCGTTGACAGTCACCAGGCGCGAGAAGTCGGCGTCGGTCGGGGCCGTGAGGGACACCGGCGCGGCGGCGGAAAGCCAGACGCTGTCGCCGGGTCCGTTCTGCAGCCCTTCCGGGTTCAGCAGCGTGTCGTCCTCTTCCTCCTGCGAGGTGCGCGCGGCGGAGACGGTGACATAGACCACCTCGTTGCCGGTCAGCGCCTGGGTGAGGGAGACGGTGTAGCTGTCGACGGCGGTGGCGCCGCCGCCCTCGCGGACGGCGGTGAACCCGTCCGACTCCTCGATCACGACGATGCCCTGCGTGGCGTCGGCGACAGTGTAGTCGAAGCCGTCGATGAGCAGCCCGTCATAGAAGGGATCGTCGGAGCGCACGATGTGGTTGACCGCGCCGGCCTCGCCCTCGAGCTCGCGGGTCACGATGTCCTCGACCACGTCGCCGGTGACATTGATCGTGTCGGACCCGAGCCCGCCGATCACCCGGTAGAGCACGCCGAAGGCGGTGGACTGCACGAAGAACTCGTCGTCGCCCTCGAGACCGTCGATCTCGATCACCTCGACGCCCGCGTAGCGCACGTTGACCCCGGCGCCGAAGATGGCCTCGTCGGTGATGACGAAATCGTCGGCGAATTCCGTGCCGAGAACGACGACCTTGTCGAAACCGGTCCCGCCCTCGATCGCGACGGGTGCGTTGATGTTGTACTGCACCTCGTCCGCACCGCCCCCGGCGCGCACGTCGATGGGTCGGTCGGTCGAGAATCCCGCCGCGCCGATGATCGGCAGGGCAACGCCGTTCGCGTCGGTCAGGATGTCGCCGTTCTCGTCGGTCTGCGCCAGGGCGAAGGCGCGGATGGTGAAGATATCGTTGTCGTCGCCGCCCTCCAGCCGCAGTTCGGCCTGGTTCGAATAGACCGTGAACTGGTCGTTGCCGGTGCCGCCCTCGACCACCAGCGGCGCCGAGGTGCCCGCCGACAGGTAGCCGCGCGTGGTGGCGACGAGGCTCTCGTCGCCGAACACGTCCTGGGGCAGCAAGAGGCCCTCTGCCTGGTTCCGCTTCAGGCCGAAGATCTGGCCGATCTGGATGCGGTCGTCGCCCGCGCCCGTGTCCACCGTCATCGCCACGGTCACGTCGTCGGAGAAGACCGCGTCATTGCCGCCCAGCGTCTGCACCGTCACCCGCCCGTTCAGCGCGCTGTCGTAGCCGATGCGCTGCACCTTGGCCGAGGCCTCGTTGGCGGTGATGACATCGCGATACCGCGCCTCGTCGCCATGGACGAAGGCGACGTAGCCCGGCTTGTCCGAGACACGGTCCAGGGCCCGGTCGCTGGGCAGGAAGGCCGCCCGGCGCAGGAGCACGATGTCGTCGGTGGCGTAGGCCTCGCCCGTCTCCGGGTCGATGCCGTTCAGGGCGCTGTCGTTGCCGAAGATGTCGAGCGTGTCCGCGCCGTCGTCCGGCGCGCCGCTGTCCAGCGCGTTGACGATGTAGTTCCGCGCGTCGGCCCCGTTGGAGCCCATGGTGTAGACCACATAGGAGTCGCTGCCGCCCTGGCCGTCGAGATTGAGCGTGTGGAGCGCATCCGCCCGGCCCAGCGCCGTCAGCGCGGCAAGCTGCGAGGGAGAGGTCTGGGTCGCGGTGTCCTGCAGGTAGTAGACCGCCAGCCGGTCCTCGCCCGCGCCGGCCTGGACCTGCGTGAGCGAGCCGATGAAGACATAGCCCGCGTCGCCCAGCGACGTGCCGCCCGCGATACCGGTGCTGTCCCCGAACTGGATGCTGTCCGCATCGTCGCCGCCGATCACGCGCAACCGGTGGACCGGGCTGGCGTAGCTCGGGCGGGCCGTGCCGATGGGCGCGCCGCCGGTCTGGCTGCCGAGGGTCACCACGGCGCCCGCGATCAGGCTGCCGCGCAGGATCATGTTGGTGCCGAAGCCCGGGTCCGCGTCGTTCGAGTCGCCCTTGATGAGGATGTCCCGCGCCGCGTGGAGGAGGCTGTTCGCGCTCGTCTCGACATCGTCCCCGACCAGCAGCGTCACCTTGCCCTGTTCCGCGAGGATCGTGCCGTTCTCCAGCACCCGGTCCGCATCGGGCTGTCCGCCCGGCCCCCGCGCATTCGATTCCGCGAAGCGCGCGCTGCCGCTGGCGACGAGGTAGAAATCCTCGCCCTGGGCGGCGCTCTCGCGGACCTTCAGCGTGATGTCGCCCTCGAAGCTGTGCGCGAGCACCACCCGCAGATCGCCGGTGGTTTCCTCTAGCCAGATGTCGCCGGTAGCCTCGACGCCCACGTCGTCGCCGCCGGCCTCGATGCCTGCGCCTGCAGGACCGCTCCGGCCCGCGTCGGCGGGGCCTGCCGGCGCGCGGCGGCTGTCGATGTCGAGGGAGTTGTTCTCCCTGCCGACGGTCGCGCCCTGGCCGTTGGCGTCGATGTCGATGCTCCGGCCGCGGACGTTGTCCGCCTCGCTGTCCAGCGCGTCGAGGATCGAGCCCGCCACGGTGCGCAGCGCCACGTTGCCCCAGGTGAAGACCTCGGCCACCGGCATGTCGCCGGTGAGCTCGTCGAGCCAAATTCCCCCGTTGACCGGCGCGGCCTCGTCATAGGCGCGCAGCACGCCCTCGCCGCGCGCGGCGGTGTTGATCTCGAGGAAGTTGTCCCGCGTGCCGATGCCGCCCAGCCCCTGCGAGCTCGTCGCGCCGAAGGTGACGCCCGACCACATGGTGATGTCGCGCCCGGCGGTGACGTCGATGGAGACGGCGCCGTCGGCATCCACGATCCGCCGCCCGCTGTAGAGCGTGACGTCGCTGTCGATCGAATGGATATGGCCCACCTGCATGTCGCCCAGGATCTCGGTCGCCGTGATGTAGCCGGCGGTGGTCAGGAAGATCTGGCCGACGTTCGAGGATGCCCCCTCGGACTGCGGTGCGCCGCCGGTCCAGGCCACATCTGTGTTGACCTCCAGGTTGACCGTCGTCGTGGGCGCCGCGAGCGTGCGGGCCGTGCCGTAGGGCGTGCCGCCGATCACGGAGGTGGCATAGCTGCGCGGCTCGCCGCGCGCGGGCGGCGAGGACAGATGGCCGATGTCGATGTCGTCGCCCGCCCGCACGAGGCCGAAGCGCCAGGTGGCATCCACCGTGCCCGTGACCGTGGTCCCGAAGGCGCGCGCGATGTTGGCATAGGCGGTCGGCGCCTCGTCGGGGCGGAAATGCACCGCGTAGGGGCCGCTCTGGGGATTGCCGGGCGTGCTCGCGATCGGCCCGCCGCCGAGCGGGTTCGACGGGGAGGGGTTGAAGAGGTTGACCTGGATCGCGCCGACCTGGGCCTCGTCGGTGCCGACCCGGGTGTCGTTGACCACCACGTCCACGTCGTCGCCCGCGCTCAGCCGCGCGATGTCGATGGCGAGCGGCTCCGCGATGGAGTCGCCGGTGCGGTCGAAGACATAGAGGTCGAGCGCCACGTCCTTCCGCGCATCGACCTGCACGATCTCCTCGTAGAGCCGGTTCTGCAGCGCCACGGGGGCGTTGTAGATCACGTCGTTGCCGCTCTCGTCGCGGATCACCAGCGGATAGATCGCGTTGACGGCAATGGTCGTCGGCGGGCCGCCGATCCCGCGGTACCGCACCAGCTCCACCGCGAGCGGACGCCGCGCGACGTCGTTGTCGGTGCTGCCGGTGAGGCCGGTCAGGCCGACGTTGCCGGTGTCGGCATTGACGTAGAACTCGTTGGTACGGATCAGCTCGAAGGCGGCATCCGCCCCCGCGAGGATGTCGCCGCGCTCGTTCTCGAGCAGGGTTATCCCCATGGGGTTGTCGATCAGGCCGTCCACGATCACGTTGCTGTCCGCGATCCCGCCGGGCTGGAGGTTGCGGATCTCGACCACCGTCCGCGCGAAACGGTTGAAGATGTCGAACTCGAAGGTCGGAGTGGCGTTCGCGGTGTTGTTGAAGTTGCGGAACGGGTTGTCGGGGTTCAGCGACACGTTGTTCGGCGTCTCGGGGCTGGCGTCATAGATACGGTCCACACGGATCTCGATGTCGCCCTGCGTGCCCGTGCCGAAGGGCGCGGTCGGGTCGATCAGGTTCGTGCGCAGGTCGAGGCTGCTGTTGTTGATCAGCCGGACGTAATCCCAGTTGCGCTGCATCTCGAAGAGGCCGCGGTTGCCCCAGATGCGGGCGTCCTCCTCATCGGCGATCGGCGTGGCGAAGAACTCCGCCGACCCGATGTCGTCGAAGACGAGATCGCGGATGTTGATCTCGGGAAGACCGGACAGGTCGGTGCCCGCCTTGAGGTCGGCGGCCGCCACGCCCACGATCTCGACGTTCACGATCTTCTCGATCACCCCGTCGGCGTTCACCACCAGCTCGGGATTGGGCTCGCCGAGCAGGATGACCCGGGCCTCCCAGAAGATGTCGCGCGCGAGGCCGGGATTGTTGCGCACCGGCTCGTCGTCCGCCGGGCCGATGTAGACGCCGCCCGCATCGCCGGTCGCCCGGTGGTTTCCGGCGCTGAAGCTGTCGCGCACGTCGACATCCAGCCGCCGCGTCTTGATCGTCGATTCCCAGAAGGCCTCGATCTTGCCGTCGTTGTTCAGCGTCGCCGTGCCGTTGGCGCGGGAATAGCCGCCGAGCGCGTAGAATCGCGCCTTGGACCGGGCGTTGTTGTCGGTGCCCGAATAGCGCGTCTCGAGCAGGACGTTCTGGTTGCCGGTGATGAACGCGCCGTTCTCGAGGATGACCTCGTTGTCGCTCTGCATCGTGGCGATGGACCGCGCCAGCGCCGCGCCGCCGACGCCACCGCCGACCGTGTCGGTATAGGCGCGGTTCTTCTGGGCGCCGATGTTCGAGGACAGGGTGACCCGCTCGGCCGTGAGGTCGGCCTGGCCCTTCAGCCGCACCTCGCTGCCGACGAACCCGCTGGCGTTGTTCACCGTCGAGGTAGCGTTGACGTCGGTTCCGGCCCCGAAACCGCCGCCATAGGCGCTGGAATCGCTGTCGCCCTTGTTGTCCACGCCGGTGCGGATGTCGATGTTGCCGCCGGCGCTGAGCGTGCCGTTGATCTCGATCTTCGTGCCGAAGTCGAGGTCCGAGGTCGAATCCGCCAGCAGCACGGCAATCGCGCCGCCCCCGTCGGAATCCGACCGGCTGAGCACGTCGCTGTCGAGGTTCGTGCGCACCGACAGATCGCCGAGCGAGGTGATGTTGGCGGTTCCGATGGAAATCGTGCTGGTGTTCCGTCCGAATGCGTCGGACTCGGCCCGCCCGAGCTGGAACGCCCCGCCGCCCGCGCCGCCCGCGACCGCGCCCGATCCCATCCGGCTGAAGGTGCCGATGGTGACGTTGCCTGCGGTCAGGTTGGCGTTGTCGTTGACCGTCAGGTTGGTCGTCACCCTGTGGCTGGAAATCGCCTTGGTCGTGCCGATGTTGACCGCGCCGCCGCCCGCGCCGGTGGAGGAGGCCGCCACCGTGCCGTCGACGCCCGAGGGCGCGGAGAATCCGACCGCGCCGCCGATGCCGTCGAAGCCGCCGCTGATGCCGGAGCCGAGGTCGAAGCGCAGCTCCTGCGTGCCCGTGCCGGTGGACTGGAAATCCACGCCCTCGAGACGGAAGCTGTGGCTGCCGCCTGTGAGGCCCTCGTCCGAGAAGGCGAGGGCGGAACCGCCGGTGGGCGAGTTCGAGAGCTGGAACGACCCGGGCTGCGCGTTGAAGATGTAGTAGGTCCGCCCGTCCACGAGCCCCGTCAGCGGCTCGTCCACGACGCGGCGGAGCGAATGCTCGTCGCCGTCGGCCCCCCGGAAGAGGTTGAGCGGCGCGGGCGGCACGAAGACATCGGGATCGGGCGCGGTGTCGATGAAGCCGAGAGCCGCGTTCAGCGACAGCGCGATGCGGAAGTAGTTCGCGCTCAGGCCGCCGTCATCGACGACGAAGACCCGCGTGCCGTTGGTGATCGTGCCGCCCGCATAGGCGATGCCCGGCCCGCGGTAGACCAGCTCCTGTCCCGCGGCGAAGCCGTGGTTCTCGATGTAGATGCGGTTCTGGAAATCGGTCGTCGCCACCACGCCGGTGGCCCCGATCGTCACGGTGGTGTCGATGAAGTTCCCCGCGAATTCCTGCGCCGGCGGCACGCGGTAGGTGACCGCCTGCCCGTTGCTGAAACCCGGGTTCGTCTCGATCGTGTTGCCGTTGATCGTCGTCCCGCGCGGCACCGTCAGCCCGGTGGTCGGCGCGCCGATGGCCCGTAGCTTGATCGTGTTCTCGTCGAGGACGATGACCTCGTAGGTCTGTCCGCTCACAAGCCCGGTGATCCCGCTGCCCGTGTAGATCACCCGGTCGTTGAGCTCGATCGCGGGCGTGTCGGGATCGTCGAAGGCGAAATTGTGATCCACGATGCTGATCGTGTCGTTCACCGTGTTCACGTTGCCCGCGGTGAAGGTCTCGCCCAGCGAGATCGCGGTGTCGGTGCGCCGGATCACGCTGTATTCGCGGCCCTGCTGGAGCCCGCCCGCCGTCGGGCCGGTATAGGTGACCTGCGATCCCGATTGCAGCAGGTGCGGCAGCGCGAAGTTGATGGTGTCGCCGGTCACGCTCTGGATCGTGCCGTCGGAGACCTGCGATCCGCCCGCGTTGTGGTTCGCCGAGAGCGTCAGGGTCCCGCCGGCCGTGATGTCGTCGGCCCCGCCCACCGCGAAATCGAGCGTCGCCGTCGCCTGCGCCGTCGGATTGAGGGAACTCACGTTCACAAAGCCGCCACCGGCAGAATTCGTCACGGAATCCGCATCGCTCGTCAGGTTCGCTGAGACGTTGATGTTGCCGCCGAGCCGCATGACGCTGCTCTCGCCGCCGAAACGGACGGTCTGCGTGGTGGTGGTGGTGGCGGCGATCCTGTTGCCGGAGCCCGTGACCTCGACGTTCACGAGCCCGCCGCCCGCACCCTTCACGGTGGTCAGGGCGCTCGCCTGCGTTTCAGCCAGCACATTGAGATTGTTCGCACTGTCCGCGACCCCGCGGTCCACGTCGCCTTCGAACTTCACCGTGGTCGACCCGCCGGTCGTGACATCGACGGTGGCCGTCGAGACCCGGACGAGACCGCCGCCCGCGCTGCGCACCGATCCGAAGGAGTCATTGGAATGGCGGCCGGCGATGTTGATGTTGCCGCCGTCCGAGGTCAGCGACATGCCCGAGCCGACCTCGAGACGCAGCACCGAGGCGGCGTTGACGTCGATATCCGCCGTCGAGACCGTCACGCCGCCGCCGCCCGCGTTGTTGGCGTTGCCGATGGCGCCGAAGCCGTCGAAGCTGCCGCCCTGCGTGGTCCGGAAGGTGGTGCCGTAGTTCAGCTCCGCCGTCAGATTGACGTCGCCATCGGCGAAGATGCTGCCGTTCGTACCGGTCGTCAGGGTGCTCTGGGCAAGGAAATCGGAATCCGCCCGGGCGGTGCCCACGTTGACGAATCCGCCGCCCGCCGCGTCGGCCGAGGCGATGGACTTGCCGTCGAGATTGACGAGCATGTCGACATCGCCGCCGTTCCGCGCCTCGATATCGACGTTGTTGCCGATCCGGCCCGTTGCCTTGGCCTCGTTCAGCGCGGTCGTCTTCGTCGTGGTGACGTTGCCGAGGAGGCTGAACCCGGTGGCCGTGGCGGTGGAGGTGACGGTGCTCGACAGGGTGGAGACCGCCTCGATCCCCGTCGCGCCGGTGGTGGTGACCTTGGCGCCGGTGCCGCCCGACACGGCGCCGATGCGCACGTTGGCGCTGCCCCGGTCCTCGGCGCGGCTGTCCATGCTCTGCAGCGAGAAGACCACCGATCCGCCGCCGCTGGCGGTGGCGCCGGTCGCGCTGTGGGTGCCCTGGGCCCGCATCAGGACGTTCGCCGCCGCGATCTCGCCGCCGTCGCCGATGGCCGCGGTGGTGTCCGCGGCGATCACCGTGGCGACCGTCGCCTCGGCGAAGTTCACGACGCCGGCGCCCGATCCGATGAAGGAGGTCGGCGCGGCCTTGGGCGCCGCCACGGCGCGCAGCGTCAGATCGCCGCTCAGGACGAGCGTCGCCCGGTCGCCCACCTCGGCCACGGTGTCATGCCCGTCGCGGGCGAGGATGGTGGTGGTGGTGACCGCCGCCAGAAGCGCGCCCGACCCGTTCCGGATGTCGGATTTCGCCTTGGTCCTCGATTCCGCATCGAGTGTCACGAAGGCGGCGCGGATCTCGGTATCGTCGCCGACCGCGGCGCGGGTCGCCGAGACCGAGGTCTCGGGCCGTCCGGCGACGCTGCCGACGATGGCCTCGGTCTTCAGGTCCTGCGCGGTGATCCCGCCCGCGCCCGTCCCGCCGGACATGGAGGCATCGGCAAGCGCCTCGGCGTCGACGCTGCTGTCGGCCGGATCGGTGTTGTCGGGGGTCGTGCGCGCCGTGGCGACCAGCCCGCCCGAGAGCGTGACCTTGCTGCCGTCGCCGACGATGGCCTCGGTCTCGCGGCTGCCCAGCGCCACCGGCGTCAGCACCGACACCGTCCCGAGCAGCGCGCCGCTGCCGCCGGTGATGAAGGCCCGCGCCTGCGCGCGCGCCTCGCTCGCGTCGAGGGTGATGCTGTCGGCGGTCAGGTCGGCCATGCGGCCCACCGCCGCCCGGGTCGTACCGGCCATCGTCGCCAGCGCCGTGACCTCGGACACCGACAGGCCCAGGGCGATGGAGACATTCTCCGATTCCGCCCGCGCCAGGCTGCGGCCCACCGCATCGACATCCACAGATCCGGCAATGGAGATCACCGCCACGTCGTTGATCGTCGAATCGACCTGGTGGCCGAGATAGGCCTCGACCGTGTTCGTGACATTGGCCACGGGCTTGAGGACGTTGACATCGGCGACGCCGGACAGGCTCAGAGCGAAGAGATCGCTGTCGGCGACCGCGTCGCCGTCGGCGTAGAGCCGCAGGTCCGGCCCCTTCAGGTCGAGCCCGTCGCCTGCGAAGGCCCGCGTCGCCCCGCCGGCATTGGCCGTGGGCCGGAACGCGTTGACGGTGACCCCGAGAGAGCCGCCGCCGCCGTCGATATCCGCGATGGCGTCGATGTCGGACCAGGCCTCTACCGTGAGAGGCACCTGCGTGCCGGTGATGTCGATATCGGCATCGGGATTGCCGGCGCCCGCCGTGTTGGTGGGTGCGCCGAGGAAGGCCTCCACCACGCCGTTCGTCGTCGCCTCGGGTTCCAGATCGGTCACCGTGGCGAGGAAGGAGATGCCCACGGCAAAGGCCTTTGCCTCCGCCTTCTGGATCACGCGGTCCGCCTCGGTGCCCGCGCTGACCGAGAGGCTGCCCGCGTCGATGTCCACGCCCTCGCGCACATAGGCGCGCACGGCGCCCGTCACCTCGGCGACCGGCTTGAACACCGACACGGTGACAGAGCCGAAACCGCCGCCCTTGGCCTGCGCCAGCGCGGTCATGGTGCTGTCCGCGATGATCGTCACGGCGCCAGTGCCCACGTCGATGCCCATGGGGATACCCGAGGCGATGAAGCCGTCCGGCGTGGCGTCGCCATCGCCGTCGTCGGCACCTGCACCGGCGAAGGCCTCCGTCCGGCTGGTGATCCGCGCGGTGGTGTTGGAGATTGCCGCGGTGATGCCCAGCGAGGCCGCGACCACGTCGCTCCTGGCGGTGGCCTCCTCGGTCGAGCTGGCGCTGATCGCGACGCCCGCCGCGTTCACCTGCTGGCCCTGACCGACATAGGCGAACGTCCTGCCGTCCACCAGCGCGTCGATCCGCGAAGAGGCGGCCCCCGCCAGGAGGCCGAAGCCCCCGGCGAAGTTGTCCGCCACCGCCCGCAGGGTCGAGGTCGCGGCGAGGTTCAGCTGCTTTCCGAGAAGGTCGACCGTTCCCAGCGCCGTCACCGGCGCCCCGTCGCGGGTGCCCACATAGGCCGCCGTCTCGCGCGTCACGACCGCGTCGAAGGCGGTCAGCGCCGCCCCGATGCCGAGCCCCGCCGCCACGGCCGTCCCGTCCGGCGCCGCAAGCGCATCGCTGTCGGCGGTCACGTTCAGGGCGCCGGCCGAGCGCACCCGGCTCTCGCCGTCGATATAGGCGCGCGTGTGACCGCCGATCTCGCCCCGCGCGACAAGCTCCGCCACCGCCACGCCGGTGGAGACGCCAAGACCGAAGAGCCGCGGCTCCGCCACGTGGATGCTGTCGGCATCCACGGTCACGGTGCCCGTGGCGATCAGCTCCGCATCGCTGGCATAGGCCTCGACCTCGGCGTCGATGACCGTCGTGGCCTTGGCGCCCGCCACTGCGACGCCCACCAGCGCCGCCGCCACGGCCACCGTGCTGACGGTTGTCTGGATATCGTCCTCGAGGATCTCCTTGCCGTCGCCGTCGACCCCGGCGTCGCCGTGATCGGACAGCGCCTTGATCCGGATCGCGCCGCCCCTGGCCTCGACCTCGCTGTCCTCGACTGAGGCGCGCACGCCGGTGGTGACGGTGTTCGTGGCCGTGGCGATGCCCACCGCGCCTGCCACCGCGGACCCGACGCTCAGCGCCAGCGCCAGAAGCTCCACCTTGGAGGTCAGCTGGTCCTCGGCCAGCACATCCACCGCGCCGCCCGCGACCACGTCCGAGCCGTCCGCGATGCGCGCCCGCACGTCCTGGGTGACCGTGGTGGTGCCGCTCGCCCCCGCGCCCGACAGCGCGATGCCGACGATGCTGCCGGAAATGGCAAGGGACGCGGCCGTGCTGATGTTGTCGAGATCGCTCGAGGTGGTGGCGTCCACCGTCACGCCGCCCGAGGTGGCGGTCACGTCGCTCGCGTCGATGGCGGCAAGGGTCGCGCCGTCGAGCGTCAGGCTGGAGACGGCGGCGGCAATGGCGACGGTGCCGCCCCCCGCGCCGACCGCCACGGAGATCGAGGCGGCCAGCGCCTCGGCGGTCATGGTCACGCTGTCTTCGGCGGAGACGGTGACCGCCCCGCCCGCGCGGATGCCCTGCCCGTCCGCGACCTTGCTGTCCGCGATTCGCGCCGTGGTCACGACGCCCACGGTATTGCTCGCGATGCCCGCGCCGACCGACAGCGCCACGCCGATGCCGCCCACCGACAGCGAGACGGAGACCGAGGCCGCGTTGGCGAAGGACCGGGTGCGCGAGTCCGCCGTCAGGGTCACGTCGCCCGAGGCGGTGACCTTGCTGTCCGCGATCAGCGCCGTGACGGCGGTGGCGAAGTCGATGGTGACCGTGGTGACGACCACCGCCGCCGCGCCCGCCACGCCCGAAAGAGTGCCGTCGATGGCGACCGAGACGGAGATTCCGAAGGCGTCGACGTCGAGCGTGGTCTCGTCGTCCGCGTCGAGGATCACGCTGCCCTGGCTGGCCGTCACCTCTGAACCCGCGACGATCCGCGCCGCCGTCTCCCCCGTGGAGACGACATTCGCCACCGCGCCCGCGCCGGAGCCCGACAGCGCGAGGCCCGCGCCGGCGGTCACGGCAACGGCGGCGGCATTCGCGTCGATGTCGATCAGCCCGCTGGAGAGAGCGGTCAGGCGGACGTTCCCCGCCCCGGCCGTGACCGTCGAGCCGTCCACCTCGGCGATGGTGCGCGTCCGGTGGTCGACCTCGGTCAGCGACACCGACACCGCCAGCGCCACGCTGAATCCGGTGCCCGCGCTGATCGCGGCGGAAACCGCGTCGACCCCGGCGATGACCGAGGAATCGTCCTCGGCGCGCAGCGACACCGCGCCGGCGGAGGTCACGACCGACCCGCCGGTGATCGACGCCTCGATGAAGTTATTGAGAAGGTTCGTCGAATCCGCGCCCGCGCCCGCGCCCGACAGCGAGGCCGCGCCGCCCGCGGCGATGGAGATCGCGGCCGAGATGGAATTCGAGGTGATCGACGCCGTGCTCTCGGCATCGACGAGGACGCTCCCCGCCTCGACGGTGGACCCGTCGATGATCGCCCGCGCGCCGCCCTGCAGCGTGTTCGACGCGATGGTCGCTGCGATGGTGACCGACACCGCCGCCCCGCCGGAGATGGACAGCGCCACGGCGAAGGCGTCGATATCGGCCACGACCTCGGAGCTGTCGAGCGCGTTGACCGTCACAGCGCCCGCGACGTCCACCAGCTCGGCGCCGCGGATGCGCGCCTCGGTCACCCCGGTCAGGGTGTTGTTCACGAGAACGCCCGCCCCCGCGCCGCTGACGGTGATTGCCCCGTCGCCGCCGCCCGACACGGCGACCGCGAGGCCCAGCGCGTTGATCGTCGCGTCGTTCAGGGCGTCGATGTCGAGGGACGCGGCGGTGACGCGCGTGCCGTCCGGGCCGCTGTCCCCGCCGATGCCCGCGACGGTGCCGCCGCCGATGGTGTTTCTGGCCTCGGTCCCCGCCACGGCGAAGGTGAACGCCCCGGTGGAGCCCACGGCGATGGAGACGGAGACGGAGACGAGATCCGCCGTGATCGAGGAGGTGTCGCGCGCGACGATCGTCACCGCGCCCGGCGTCGTGACCGTGGCGCCGTTCAGGATCAGCGCCCGCGTCCCGCCGCCCGCGATGGTGTTCGACGAGAAGGTGCCCGCCCCGGTTCCGCCGATGGAGAGCCCGCCCGACCCCGCGAAGCTGACGCCCACGGTCACGCCGGTGGCGGTGATCGTCGTGTCGTTGAGCGCGGCTACGGTCACGAAGGCCCCGCTGACGGAGGCGCCGTCGATCAGGGCATCGACCCTGGTGCCGATGATGTTCTCCGACAGGTTGACGGCGATGGAGATCGAGACCGCCGCGCTCGACGACACGCTGATGGCGGCCGACACGGCGACCATGGTCGCGGTGATCCCGGAGTCGTCCTGCGCCGCCACGGTGACGCCCTGCCCGGCGGTCAGGCTGCCGCCGGTGACGCTGGCCTCCACCGTGTTCGCCATCGTGTTGCGCGCGTTGATGCCCGTGCCTGCGCCGCCCACGCCGAGGCCACCCGAGGCGGCCACCGTGATCGCCACCGCCACCGAGGTCGCGAGGATCGTGTTGTCCGCCGTCGCCAGGACCTCTGCCGCGCCCGCCGACGCGGTGACGACCGAACTGTCGATGCTCGCCCGGTGCGTACCCGACAGGCTGTTCTCCGCCAGCGTCACCGCCACCACGCCGCTCAGCGCCGCCGTGCCCGAGACCGACACGCCGACCGCCGCCGAGACGATGCTCGCGGTGATCGAGGAGGTGTCGTCGGAGGTGACCGAGACCCTGTCCGCCGCCGTCACGGTGGAGCCCGCGACATCCGCCGCCACGGTGTTGGTCATCACGTTCTTCGCATCCGCCCCCGACCCGGCGCCGGAAAGGGCCACCGTGCCCGACCCCGAAAGAGAGAAGGAGGCCGCGACCGCGACGGCGTCGATGGCGTTGGCGCTGTCCGCCGAGAGCCGCACGTCCGATCCCGCGCCGGTGGCCGTGACCGTCGAATCGGTGATCCGGGCAAGGCTCTGTCCGCTGAGGGTGTTCCGCGCCAGGGTGACTGCCACGGCGACGGAGCCCGCGGCCGTGCTCGCCGAGGCCGCGACGGAGACCGCCGCCGCGATCACGTCCGACAGGATCTCCGAGGTGTCGAGCGTATCGACCGTGACCGACCCGCCGGTCGCCGTCACCGTGCTGCCCGTGATCGCCGCCTCGGACAGCCCGCTCAGCACGTTCTCGGCGCTGGCAAGGCCGAAGGCGCCCGACAGCGCGAGGCCGCTCGAGGAGGCGGCGACGCTGACCGAGACGGCGACCGTGGTCGCCTCGATCCGGCTGTCCGTGACCGTGTCGATGTCCACCGCGCTCTGCGCCGTGGCGACGCTTCCCGCGATGCCCGACCGCGTGGCCTGGCTGATCGTGTTCCTGGCAAAGGTCGCCGCGCCCGAGAGGGAGAGCGACAGGCCCGCGCCGGCGCCCGCCGCCACGCTGACCGCGACCGCGACACCCACCGCCGAGATCAGGCTGCTGTTGTCCGCGAGTATCCGCAGCGCCCCGCCGGAGAAGACGCCCTGCCCCTCCGCCGCGTCGGCATCCACGATCCGCGCCGCGACCGACCCGCCGATCTCGTTCTGAAGCCGCACGACCCCCACCGCGCCCGACAGGGCCAGGGAGCCCGAGGTCGCCGCCACGGAGATCGCCGCCGCGACGTTCACCGCCCTGATGGTCTTGTTCGACAGCGCCTCGAGGGTGACGGCGCCGTCCGCCTCGAGCCGCGAATCCGAGACCAGCGCGCTCACCGCGTTGTCGATGACGTTCTCGGCCAGCGCGACGCCGACCGCGAGCGAGACCGCCACGTTCTGCGAGCCCGCCGTCACCGCGACGGCAGCGGAGACGACAGTGGAGGTGGTCTCGGCACTGTCCCCCGCGGTGATGCGCACGGCGCCGGCCGCGTCGGCGGTGCTGCCGTCCAGAACCCCCGCCGCGACCGTGTTCGCGATGCGGTTCGACGCATCCGCCCCCGCGCCCGCGCCGGTGAAGCCCACGTTGCCGCTGCCCGCGGTGACGGAGACGGAGGCCGCGACCGACACGACCGCGATATCGCCCGTCGCCCCCGCGGTCATGGTCAGACCGCCGCCGGTGAATATCCCGCTGCTGGCCCCGTCGATCAGGGCCTGCGCGCTGCTGGTGACCATGTTCTCGGCAAAGGACACCGCCAGCGCGACGGAGACCGCCACCTGCGACGAGCCCGCCGTCACCGAGACGGCCGCCGCCACGACATTGGCGGTGATGGAGCCGCTGTCCGTGGCGCGGATCTCGCCCGCACCCCCGCCGGTCACCGAGGAGGCGCCGTAGATCCCGCTGCGCACATCCCGGGACACGGTGTTCAGCGCAACCGCGCCCGCGCCCGCGCCGCCGACGGAAATCTCTCCCGAGCCCACGCCGACCGACACCGAGGCCGCGATGGCATTGACCGAGATGCCCCCCGTCGCCTGCGCGATGGCGCGGAAATCGCCCGCCGCGGTCACGGTCGAGCCGCTCTCCACGACCGCCTCGGTCCTGTTGGTGATCCTGTTCTCGGCCACCGCCGCGGTCAGGTCGAAATTCGCCTTGGTGCCGCCGGAGGTCGCGTCGATGCCGACCTTCGCCGCCACGAGCGTGGTGGTGATCGCGCCCGTCTCCCGCGCGTCGAGAGACACGGCGCCGCCGTTTGCCGCGACCTTGGCGCCCGAGAGACGCGCGGACGTGGTGTTCCCGATCTCGTTCAGGCCCACCGACGCCGCGATGTTGACCCCGACCGAGGTCCCCCCGCCCGACCCGCCGGAGACGCCCACGCCCGCCGCGACCACGTTGGCGTCGATGCTCTTGGAGGAACTGGCGGTCAGCGCGACGGCGCCGCCCGTGGACACATCCGCGCCGAGGATGGCGGCGGAGGTTGTGTTGCGGATGGTATTCTGGGCCACCGAGGCCTGCACATTGGCGTCGATGCTGGTGCCGCTGCCCGAGCCCACGTCGACCGTCGCCGCCGCGGAGACCGCGTTGGCGCGGATGCTGCCAGTCTCCCGGGCGGTCAGGGTCACGCCGTCCGCCGCGACGGTCGTCTCCGCCGGCCCGCCGGTGTCGCGGATTTCCGCGATGGCGCTGTTGCCGATCTCGTTCACCGCGACCGCGACCACGCCGTTGAGGTTGATGTTCGTGCCGGTGTCGGAGCCGGTCTCCACGGTCAGATCGACCGCAAAGGCCGTGGCGGAGATCGCCGCG
Source organism: Histidinibacterium lentulum (assembly GCF_003789055.1). Classification (GTDB taxonomy): domain Bacteria; phylum Pseudomonadota; class Alphaproteobacteria; order Rhodobacterales; family Rhodobacteraceae; genus Oceanicola; species Oceanicola lentulus. The sequence goes on from NZ_ML119085.1 coordinate 311,532, forward strand.
TCGGCCGACGCGCGCAGCGCCAGCGCGCCGCCGCTGTCCACCACGCTGTCGATCAGCAGCGCCTCGGCGGAATTGGCGATCTCGTTGACCGAGACCGCCGCGCCCAGATCGACGCCCACGCCGGTACCGCTGCTCGACCCGGTGGAGATCTGGAGCCCGGCCTCCCCGGCGAGCGCGGTGATGACCGCCGCATCCGTCGCCGTCACGGTGATGTCGCCGCCCGCCGCGAGGTCCGTATCGAGGCCGCGCGCGAGGATCGCGTTCTCGACGAGGTTGCCGTTGCCCGCCCCGGCCAGGGAGATGTCGACCGATGTGCCCTGGTTCGACCCCGTGTCGAGCGAGCCCGCCACCGACAGCGCGAAGGTGTCGATGGTGGCCGTGGAGCTTGCGGCGATGTCGATGGCGCCCGTGGCGTCCACCGATCCGCCGGCGATCTCGGCGGTGATGGTCCCCAGAACGTCGTTCGTCGCCGCCGCCGCACCGGCGGTCACGTCCGCGGAGGTCCCGTTGCCGGAGCCCGAGGTGAACGCGAGGTTGCCACTGCCCGCGTCGGAGGTGATGTCGGAGCTGTCGGTGGCCCGCGCCGCGACGCTGCCGCCGGAGGTGATGGCCGTCTCGGCGAAGCGGGCGGTCACGCCATGGGTGATCTTGTTGCCCGATCCGGAGCCCGCGCCGCCGAAGGCGACCGGCCCGCCGCTGCTGCCCCCGCCGCCGCCGCCCGAGCCGCCGCCGGTCGTGATGCCCGCCGTCCCCGCGACCGAAAGCGCGTCGATGACCGCCGCGTTCGTCGCCGTCGCCGAGACGTCACCGCCCGCCGCGATGCTGCCGCCGCCCGCCTCGGCCACGATGTCGAGCGTGACGAAGTTGATGGCGACGGCCGCGCCGATGGCGCCCGTCCGGTTTCCGGAGGTGTTGATGGCGAGCGCCAGCCCGCCTGCGTCGGCGGTGATCGTGCTGGCGTCCGAGGCGTCCAGCGTCACCGCGCCGGAGGTGCTCACCTCCGCGCCCGCGCCGATGGTGGCGCGCACCGAGTTGTCGATGGTGTTGCCGGTGCCCGATCCCGCCCCGGCGAAGGACAGGCTGTTCTGGTTCGACTGCCCGCCAAGGCCTCCGGGGCCCGAACCGCCCGTCCCCGCGCCGGAGCCGCCCGCGCCCGTGGAGTTGCCGCTCGCCCCCGACTGGGTGGAGAGCGTGCCCGCCACCCCGATGGCCAGCCCGCGCACGGCAGAGGCGGAATCGGCGTCGAGCCGCACGCCCCCGGTGCCCGCGGTCACCCCGTTGTCGCCCAGAAGCTCCGCATGGACCTGGTTCGAGACGATGGCCACCGCCACCGCGCCGCCCACGGCGGTATCGCCGCCGATGGTGAAGGACCCGCCGCCGGTCTCGGCATCCACATTCGTCCGGTCCACCGACCGCAGGAGCACGCCCTGCGCCGCGTCGCCGATGGTGTCGATATCGACGCCCTGCGCCACGGTGGCGAGGGTCTGTCCCTGCACCACCGCCACGCCGACCGACAGGCCCACCGCGCTGTCGGCGAAGGACCCGCTCGCCCCGATGGCGAGGATGTCGTGGTCCTCGAAGCTGGTCGCGGTCAGGGCAAAGCCGGTGACGGTCTCGGTCCCCTGCGTTCCGTCCGCGCCGTGCATCCCGTCGCGCACGGCAAGGCCCGCGCCCTGCCCTCGGGCGAGGATCGCCGACCCCGCGCCGATCTGGGCGTTGGTCCGGTCGAGATCCACCAGCACCACGACCGAGGCGCCGAAGGTCCCCGCATCGAAGGACACGCCCAGCGATCCCGCGCCCATGCTCGACCGGGTCACGCTGTCCGCGGCCACCGCCACGCTTCCGCCGGCGGTCAGGCTCGCACCGCCCGCCGTGGGCGCGTCCTCGTCCGATCCCGCGATGGCGCGGGTATCGGTCAGCAGCACCGTGACCACGAGGGAGCCCGCGCCGGAGGTGCTCGACCCCACGCCGATATTGGCCGAGAACTGGAAGATGTCCTCGAGCGAGGCCGCATCGACGGTGATGTCGCCGCCCGCCATGACCTCGGTCGGGACCGCCGCGTCGCCCGACCCGCCGATCAGCGCCTCGGTCGTCTTCTCGATCACCAGCACGTCGAGCCCGACGCCGATGCCCTTGCCCTGCGATCCAGCCGTCCCCGCGACGCTGCCCGCGAAATTCACGATCCCGATCTCGTCCCGCGCGGTGACGGAGACATCCCCGCCCGCATTCACGACAGAGCCGCCGCCGATGACCGCGCGCACCTCGGGCAGGATCACGGTGATGATGCCCGACCCCGCGCCCGTATCGCCGCCCGAGGCGACCGACGCGCCGAGCGCGAGGGCCGTCAGGGAAATCCGGCTCGCCGCGTCGCGCAGCACGTCGCCCACGTAGTCGATATTGCCCAGAAGCGGCACGTCGAGATGCAGCGCCGAGATGCCGTAGGCGGCATCCACCGTCACGTCGCCTGCCGCCGTCACGCTGGCGCCCGCGCCGATGCTGGCCAGCACGCCGGGCTGCACGAGGTAGAGCCCGCTGTTGTCGATGCCGGTCGGATCGGCCGGATCGGCCTCCTCCACCTCGGCCGCGCCCGCGTCGAGCACGGTCACCGTCAGCGCCGCCCCCACCGAGGTGGCCAAGGACCCGCCGCTGCCACCGCCCGAGGCCTGGACCGCCGCGCCGCCCGCGGCGACGTTGGAGATGCCGACGTCCGACCGGCCCAGAACCTCCACGCCGCCCGTCGTCGCCTCGACCGTGGCGCCATCGGTGATCCGCGCCGCCACCACGCTCTGGCCGACGATGACGCCCGCCGCCCCGGCCACCGCCGTGGTCGATCCCTGCGATCCGGAGCCCGACTGCTTCGCCCCGCTGCCCGCCAGGGCGAGGGCGCGGAACTCGTTCGTCTCGCCTTCGGTGGTGCCGGCCTCCACCCGCACCGATCCGCCGGTGACGTCGCCGCCCAGCGTCGCCTCGGCCCGCGTGAGGCCCACGACCACCGACACCGCCGCGCCCACCGCCGCGGTGCTGTTCGATCCGCCGCTGCCGCCGTTCGAGCCAGTGTTGCTGCCCGGACGGACCAGCGCGAGGCCCGAGGCCTCGGTCCGGCCGTCCGCATCGTTCAGCGCCACGACCGAGATCGCGCCGTCTGCGCGGATCGTCCGGCCGGACGCGATGGTCGCCGTCGCGGCGGTGTTGATCACCACCGCGCCGAGGGCCGCCGCCACCTGGATCTGCGCGCCCTGCTGCTGGCTGGTCGCGGTGCCGGCAGAGCCGCCCGCCCCGCCGGGATTGCCGGTCTGGTTCGAGGATTGAGTGTTCGCCCGCGTGGCCGTGCCGCCCGGGTTGGGCGTCAGCAGGCTCGAGTCCGAGCGGTCGTTGACGAACTCCTTTTCCTGCTGCGAGCGCTGGTCCGCGCTGCGCCCGCCGTTCGAGCGGGACTTCTCGCCCTCGGCGCTGCCGGACACCAGCGTCACCGCCTGCGTCGCGCCCGTGGCCCGGACCGTCACGTCGCCCGCCATGACGGCGCCGGTGGACACGTCCCGGTCGAGAAGCGCCAGCGCATCGTCCTCGGCCCAGCCGAGGGCCACCGCCGCGCCGACGCCGGCCCGGCCGCCCTTGGTGTCGGCATCCGCCTCGGTCTGCATCCGCAGCGCGGTGTCCGCGGTCACCGCGAGATCCCCCGCCACGTCGAGCGCCACGTCGCCGCCCGCGACCTGCGCGGTCACCGTGTTTTCCGACACGGCGAGGGCGACGGCGCCGCCCACGTTGGTCGCGCTCGCATTGCCCACCGCGCCCGCCTGCGCCAGCGTGATGACGGTATGCCCGCCGCGCGCCGCGACGGACAGGTCGGCGGCGCCCGTGACGCTCGCGTCGCCCGCGATCTCCGCCGTGGCATCGTGCCCCGCTACGGTCAGGGCAAAGGACAGCCCGATCCCGGTGGAGGCGCCCGAGGCCGCCCTTTGCGGGATGGCGGTTGTCAGGTGATAGGTGTCGGCCTCGGCGCGGACCTCGCTTGCGCCCGTGCCCGTCACGCTGATGGCCGCGCCCGGCCCGAAGGCGCCGCGCGTCGTGCCGCCGGTGATGGAGATGGCGATGGAGCCCGACACCGCCGTATCGCCGCCCGACGCGCCGGAAATCGCCTGCGCGGCCTGGCTGTGGGTCGCTTGCGTGAACACATGGGTCCCGCCGGCGCCCTCCCCGCCGAGGGCGATGGTCTCGCCCGCCAGAGCCTGCTCGAAGCTCGCCGCCAGCTTCAGCTCCCCGCCCGTACCCACATTGGCGTAGTAGGTCGTCCCGCTCGTCAGCCCCTCGATCGCCGGACCCGTGGCGGTGTAGACCACAGCGTCGCCGGTCACGAGGCCCTGCCGGCTGTTCAGCGTCAGGGCAAAGCTCTCGGGATCGAAGGTCGCATCGGCCGGATCGTCGGCCGGGCGGTTGCTGTCGCTGTCCACGACGCCGCGCTCGAGCACATGCGCGTCGCCCGCGCCCCGGTCCGTCAGGTCGATGGCGGTCTCGGGCGTGCCCTGCTCGGCGAGCTGGATCGCGCCGTTCTCGCCCAGGATCACCACGTAGGTGGCGCCGTCCATCAGCCCGCCGATGGCGGTGCCGCCGTCGCCCGCGCGATAGACGACCTCCTCGCCGGCGGTGAACGTCGCCCCCTCGATGGTGATGGTGTCCGTATCCACGTCCACGGCGGAGGTGTCCGCCGCCTCGACGTCCAGCGTCCGCTCGGCCATCAGCGCGGTGGCGCTCACGCCGTTCCCGGTGACGCTGGCGTTCTCTATGAGGCCGATGTTCCCGGTGTCCGTCACGTTGACCGCGACGCCCGCGCCCACGGTGACGCCCGTCGTGGCGTTGACGGCGACGCCGCTCGCATCGGCAGAGCCGTCGGCATTCGAGAGACTGCCCACCGTGACCGGCCCGCCCGCCTCGATCACCGCCGCGTCCCCCTCGCCCGCGATCCGGGCGATGGAGGAGGAGGTGGAGATGTTGATCCCGATGGCCGCCGCCACGGTGGGCGCGTCCTGCGAGGTCTGGGTGACGCCCTGCCCGTTGCGCGTGGCCGACCCGTTCGTGCCGCCGGTGCTGTTCGCGACGCCCACGTTGTTCGCGGTCTGGGTCTGGGTCTGGTTGCGGGTGCTGCCCGTCTGCTGCTTGTTGCCCTTCGCCGCCGCCTCGGCGACGCCCCGCGCGGCGGTGAGGGCCTGGCTCAGAACCGCGACGGCGCCGGTGGTCACGATGGTGCCCGCAACGCTGGCGAGCGCGACATCCTCGGCGATGGCGAGGCCCAGCGAGGCGCCGACGGCGGCATTCGTTCCGTCGACGCTGCCTTCGGCGTCGGCGGTCGTCTCGGTCTCTAGCGTCGCCGACACGCGCACGTCGCCGGTCCCGTCGAGGAGCGCCGCCCCGGGCCCGATCAGCGCGGTGGCGCTGTTCTGCACCGCCGAAATGGCAACGACCGGCGTGATCGAGGTGGACCGGGCGTTCTGCGGCCCAGAGGTCCCGCTGTTCGGCTGTTCGCCGCCGGAGGCGCCGCCCACGGCCTTCGACAGGCCCGCATGGCTGGCCTCGGCGGCCACCGTCACGTCGCCCGCCTCCGTGATCGTGGCGGTGCCCGCGACGGAGGCCGTCACGTCGAGATCGGTGGCGAGGATCGAGACCGAGGCGCCGATGCCCAGCGTCGTGCCCGACTGGCTCGTGTTTGTCCGGCTGTTGCCCGCGCCCTGCGGCTGCCCTTGGCCCTGCTGCCCGCTCTGCTGCGTGACCGCCGTCCGCTCCTGCGCCGAGGCGGTGATCGCGTCGCTCTCCATCGCGCCGTCCGCGAGGATATCCACCCCCGCACCGCCGAGGATCGTGACATCCGAGCCGCCGCCGAGGAGCGCGTCCACCGTCACGCCCGAGAGGTTCAGCGCGAAGGCGCCCGCGACACCGGTCTGGGCGCTCGAGGCGCCCGACGTGGCCCCGGCGGAGAAGACATGGCGGTCGTCCTCGCCCCGGGTGGCGATGCCCGCCTTCACCGCGAGGCCCGCCGCCATCACCGAGGCGTCCGTGACCGACGCCCGGATCGTGCCGGTGCTGGCCAGCACCGCGACGCCCACGCCCACGGCGCCGCCGCCCTGCTGCGCGCCGCTCGCGTCCACCGCCTCGCCGGTCGCGGTCGCGCGGCCGTCCATGTTGCCGTAGGCCTCGACGCTCAGGGCGCCGCCTGCGTCGATGTCCAGCGCGCCCCGCGTCTCCGCCACCGCCGCGAAGGTGGAGATGTCGAGCGCCACCGCCGCCGCCACCGTCAGCGCGCCGTCCGCCGTCTGCGCGCTGGGCGTCGTGGTCTGGTTCGCGCCGGTGCCGTCCGTGCGCCGGCTCGCTGACTGGCTGTTGGCGTTGGTGACCTGGGCCTGATTCTGCTGGTTGACGTCCTGCCCGCCCTCCTGCGCCGGCGCCTGTCCGGAGGACGAGGCCGCAGCCAGGGTCTCGGTCGAGGCCGCGCCATCGGCGCGCACCGTGACGGCGCCGCCCGCGTCCACGTCCCGGGCCAGGGAGGCGCTCACCGCGTCGTCCGCCAGCATCAGCGCGAGCGACAGGCCGATGGCCGCATCGGTGCCTTCCGCATCGCCGGTGCCGATGGCCACCGACACCGCGTCATGGGTGGCGGAAATGCCGAGATCGCTGGTCAGCGTCAGGAGATCGCCCGTCCGGAGACTGGCCTCCGTGGTGTTGGCCGCCACGACGATGGCCGCGACCGGCGTGACCGCCGTGCCGCCCGCCGATCCGCCCTTCGCCTCGGCCCGGCTGTCGTACCGCCCGGTGGCCGAGACCGTGACCGCCCCCGCCGTGCCCGCGATGCCCGCGCCATCCGCCACCGCCGCCCACGTCAGGTGATCGGTGACGATCAGGGCGAAGGACGCGCCCACGCCGGTCGATCCCGGAAGCCCGTCCGTCTGCGCCGCGGTCGCCCGCGCGTCCGAGGCATTGCTGGCCGCCGCGGTGACCGACAGGTCCCCGCCCGACAGCGTCGCATCCCCCGCCAGCAGCGCCACCGCCCGCACCTCGGCCACGTCGATGGAGACGGCGCCCGCGATCCCGGTATCGCCCCCCGACGCGCCCGACACCGCGTCGGTCGCCGTGCGGTTCACCGTCTCGGACAGCGTCAGGACCTGCGTCGTCGTCGCCTCGATGGCGATGGTCTCGCCCGCGAAGGCGGCGGCCCGGCTTTCCGCCAGCTGATAGCCAGTCCCGTCCTCGACGACGAAATAGGTGGTCCCGCTGTCGAACGCGCCGAAGGCGAGCCCGTCATCCGTGGTCAGCACCACCTCGTCCCCGGTGCGCAGGGGCCTGTCCGAGGAGAAGGCGAAGAGGTCCCGCCCCGGATCGAAGCTGACCGGCGCGCTGTCCGGCTCGGTCGATGTCAGGCTGTGCCCCGTGCCCGTGCCGGGGCCGGTCAGGTCTATGGCCGACCCGTCGCCGCCCTCTTCGGCAAGCTGGATGCGCCCCTCGCCCAGCTCGATCACGACGTAAGTGGCGCCGTCCGTCAGCCCGCCGACCGGATCGTTGCCGCTGCCCGCCGCGTAGGTGACCACCGTGCCGTCCGCGAGGCCGTGGTCCTTGCCGAGGAAGATGCTGTCACCGTCCACGTCGACAACTTTGCTCGCCGTGACCTCGAGCGCTCTCGTCACCGTCTGCGACCCGGTCTCGAGCGTCAGGCTCGCCGCCGTGACCGTCGCCGTGCCCTCCACCTCGGCCGTGACGTCCACCTTGGAGACGTTCAGCGCCACCGCCGCGCCGATGGTGGTGCCCGCGCCCGCCGTCGCGCTGCCGTCCGCGTCGGCCCAGCCGTCCGCGTTGGACCGCGCCGTCAGCGCGACCGCCCCGCCCGCGACCAGCGTCACGCCGCCCAGAGCCTCGGCCGAGACCGCGTTGTCCTGCAGGTTCACCGCGATGGCCGCCGCCGCCGACAGCCCGCCGCCGCCGCCCTCGCCCGTCGCCGAGGAGGGCGTGTCCGTCTGGGTGCTCTGCTCCCCGCCCCGCGCCGCCGCCTGGTCGTTGGCGAATCCCTGCTGCTGCGCCGTCTGCCCGTCGACACCGCCGCCGCTGCCAGAGCCCTGGGCCGCGCCGGCGGCGCCCGCCTGTGCTCCCGCCCGGGTCAGCATGGCGCCGGAGGCGCTCATCGACAGGTCGCCCGTCGCGGTCATGTCGCGCGCAAAGCTCGCCGTCACCGTCTCGTCGGAGATCGTCAGCGCCAGCGCCGCGCCCACCACCGTGCTGCCGCCCTCGGCGGAGCCCGACGCCTCGCTCACCGTGCTGCCGCCGTGCGTCGCCGTCCCGGCAAGGCTGCCCAGCGTCACCCCCGCGCCGGTCCCGGTGCTCGTCCCGGTCTCTCCGGTGTTGATGGAGATGGCCACCACCGGCGTCACCGCCGTCCCGCCGCTGGCCGAGGCGCCCGTGGCGGTGGTCGTCGCTCGGTGGTCGGACGCGGCGGTCAGCGTGACCGCGCCCGCGTTCGTCACCGGCGCGCCGTCCGCGAAGCTCGCGAAGGTGTCCTGGTCGAGGATCGCCAGCGCGACGGAGGCACCGATCCCCAGCGTACCGCCTTGAGCGCCCGTCCCCTCACCCGGGGTGGCGCTGGTCGTGGCAACGCTGGTCGAGGTCGCGCTGACCGAAAGGTCACTGCCCGACAGGTCCGCCGCGCCTACCGTCGCGGTCACGTCGGTCAGCACCGTGTGAATTGCCAGCGATCCCGCCACGCCGGTCTGCGACGCGTCGCCCGAGCCCGAGACCGCGCCGACGACGAAGGTCTCGCCCGCCGCCATGGCCGAGGCGACGGAGACACCGCCGCCCGCATTGATCGTGACCCCGCCGCCGATCTCCGCCGCGACGACCGTGTCCACGATCCCCACCGTCACCGCGACGCCCACGCCCGTGGCGCCCGCGCCGGTGTTCGATCCGTCGGCGAGAGCGGTCACGCTGTCGGTCGATCCGGCGCTGACCGAGACCGTGCCATCCGTCGTCAGCATGCCCGAGGAGCTGATCCGCGCCACGGTTTCCGGGCGGTAATCCGACACGACCACCGCGCCCGCGAAGGCCACGCCGCCCTCGGAGGTGGCGGCCTGGTCGCCGGTCGCGCCGTCCTGGTTCGGGTCTTCGAGCCGCTGGGTGGACTGGCTGCCGCTGCCGCTGCCGTCCTGCGCGCCGCCCGCCGTCGACGTGGCGGAGGTGGCGACGGAGCCGGTCAGGCTCGCCCCCAGCGTGATCGCATCCGCCCCGTCCGCGCCGAATCCGCCGATGGAGGTGCTGCCGCCCACGTCGACGCGGGTGTCCATCTGCACCGTGGTCACCGCCAGAGTCGCGCCCACGCTCGACGCGTCGCTGCCGCCGTCCGCGGTGGAGGTGATGTCGATGTCGCTCGCCGCCGTCAGCGACACCGCGCCGCCCGCCTCGATCACCGTGGCGCCCGCGGTCGTGACACTGGACTCGCCCACCACCACGACCACCGTCACCGCCGCATCCGCCGCGGCGTCGGTGTCGCTGGCGTCGGCCTCGTCCTCGAAAGCCGCGTCCACCGTGACCTCGGACCGCGCCGAGAACCCGCCCGCCGTGCGTACCGTCGCGCCGTCGATCGTCACGGTCGCCTCGGGCAGCAGCGTCAGAAGGGTCGCATCCAGCACCCCGCCAAGGCTTGACGGCGTGGCGGCCGGAATCGAGATGCCTGCCACCGCCGAGACGGTGATGTCGCCCGCCGCGCGCAGGGAGCCGCCCGTGAGGTCCACCGAGACCCGCGGCACGGCCACGAAGAGCCCGCGCAGTTCCTCGTCCAGAACGCCGCCCAGGGGCGTATCGGCGAGGATGTCGCCGTCGTCCGTCGCTTCCGCCGTGAGGGTGATCGAGGCGGGGGCGGCGGTGTCGCTGCCGATGCTGCCCGCGACCGCGATCCGCTCGGCGTTGATCGTCACGTTGCCGGTGGTCAGCAGCGCCGCGCCGGCCTCGACCTCCACCGAATCGAGCCCGTCGCCGCCGAGGATGGTCAGGTCGTTCCCGCCCAGATCGACGGTGCCCCGGATCACCAGCCGGTCGCCGTCCGTCAGCAGCGTGCCGTCGTCGCCGCCGAGGTCGATCGTGGTGCTCAGCGTCCCGCGCAGGAATCTGACCTCCTCGAAGGTGCTGGTGCCCTGCGGGGCAATGGTCATCAGGCCATCGGAATTCTGCGTCAGGACGGCATCGTCCGACCCGCCCGTCAGGGTGATGATCCGGTGATCCACGACCATCAGGTCGTCGATCGGCTCGAGCCCGTCATAGGCCAGCGTCACGCCGTCCCGGGTGACCGTTCCGGAATGGGGCCCGGTGGCGACATATTCGACCGTGCCGAACCGGCCGCCCCGGAACTCCATCGAATCGAACCCGCCCGCGCCGCCGTCGACCCCGCCGGTCAGCGATCCCTTCGCGCCGATGACGAAGAGGTCCTCGTTGTCGTCCGCGCCCTGAAGGGTCTCGAAACTCACAAAGGCAACGCCGTCGACGTTGCCTCTGTCCTTGCCCGTGATCGTCCAGACCGCATCGGTGGGCGGGCCGGTCAGGGTATCGCTGCCGCCGCCGCCCTGCAGTACGACGCGCGAGGACAGGACCTGGTCCACCCCGGTCATCTCGATCGTGTCGTCGCCGCGTCCGGCATCGACCAGCAGCCGGACATTGGGCGCGTCGAAGCTGTAGTCGATCAGCGCGCCCGCCGAGGTGATCCGTCCGGCGCCGTCCTCGTCGGGACCGGCGTCCGACAGGATCAGGCGGTTGCCGAACTTCGTGCCGTCCCGGAAGACCCTGGTGTCGGCGTCGCTCCGGTCGCTGACCTCCTCCACGCCGCGCAGGATGACGACGCCCCGAAGGCCGTCGTCCCCGGTGGTGCGGATCGTGGCCCGGTCCGCCCCCGTCGCGGTGACCTCGACGCGCGCGGCCTCGCCGCTGATCTCCACGAGGTCCTCGCCGCCCCGCCCGTCCATGTCCACGCGGACCGGGAAAACCGTGCCCGCGTCGAAATTCAGCTCCAGCACATCGTCGGCGGAGGTGCCCCTGACCCTGACGAGGGTGATCTCCTGTACCAGCTTCGATGTCAGCCTGGCCCCCGAGGCGCGGTCGTAGACGTCGAGGGAGCGGGTCAGCTGATCGTAGCGCAGCGACAGGTTGTTGCCGTGCTCGGCCATGTCGACGAGGAATGGCGCGGGATCGGCGGAGAGCAGGTAGCGCTGTTCCAGCGCCTCCATCCGAAAGCCCGTGCCCGCCGCTCCGCCTGCCGCATCGGTCCTGCGGCGCCACAGCCGGGTGAAGAGGCCCGGCTCGAAGCCCGGGCTCACGCCCCGACGTCTGCGCCGACGGCGACCGGGTGCAGCATCTTCGCTTTCGAAATCGCAGGGAACCGCCATGATGTGCCACCTTCCAGCCGAACGCAGTCAGCCCGGGGGGAGGCCTCCCCCGTCAAGCCGATTCCGATGTCGAAACTCCAAGTCCGGCGCGGCACAGACACGCGTGCCGCTTCGATCCCGACGAAATGTGCCGGGCGACTCTCCGGTCGTGTACAAATGAACGTTAGGCAAGTTTGAATGATTCAGGCAAGATCAATGTGCGCAAACGAAATATAACTACCGTGAAGGAGGTGCTGGTAATGCTTTCGGAAACGGTGCGCCCCCTTTTCCGGGATTGCCCATGATCCCGGCCGATCAGCGGTCCGGGCCCGAACTGCGGATCGACGAAGCCCGGCTGCGCGCCGCCCCCGACCACCGCGCCGCTCTGCGAAACCTCGCGGCGTCCCTCGTCGCCGCGCTGCGCAAGCCGCCCCATTTCGTGCGCCTGACCGGCCTCGCGCCGACCGAACGCAGCGATCTCGCCGCGACGCTCGCCCGGCTCATCGCGGTCACCCCGCCGCATCCCCCCGGCATGGACCCCGAGCGCCTGCTGAAGCTCTCCTTCACCCAGGTGCGCGTGGACCCCGAGAAGGCCTCGGGTTCGGGTGCTGTCACCGCCTACAGCCGCACTGCGCAACCCCTCGCGCTGCACACCGACAGCTCCTACCTCGCGCGGCCGCATCCCCTCGTGCTGTTCCAGTTCGTCCGCGCCGACGAGGCAGGCGGGGCCTCGGTGATGGCCTCGGTCCATGACGTGATGCAGTCCGCAGGCCCCGAGCTGATCGCGGAGCTGATCAAGCCGCAGTTCCCCTTCGGCAAGGGCGACATGCCGATCCTCTTCGGCCGGCCCGACGATCCGCACATCCGCTACTACCGCAGCCAGATCGACACCGCCGTGGCCGAGGGCGCGGCGCTCTCCGATCCGGCGCGGGAGGCCCTCGACCGGCTCGACGCGCTGCTGGCCGGCCAGGTGCGCACCCACGAGTTCCACGCGGCCTCGGGCGAGATCGTCTTCATGCACAACACCCGCGTCCTGCACGGGCGCCGCGGCTTCGCAGAGACGAGCCCGCGGCTGATGTACCGCATCCGAATGCACACCGGCTGCCTTGGCTGAAGTCCGCCTCACCCCCCTGCGCCGCCGCGCGCCCGAGGCGGTCCGCGATCCCGCCCGCCGCGCGGCGCTGGCCTCGGCCTATGCCGCGGTGCGCGCGCGCCGCCGCGATCCGCACCGCAGGCTGGCGCTGGCCGAGGCGCTGATCGAGGCGGGTCACCCGCGCCGCGTCTACCGTCACCTGCGCTGGGCCATGGCCCTCGCCCCGCCGGACTGGGGCGGGCTGTCGCGCGTCGGAGAGGCCTTCTTCCGCATCGGCGAGCATGTCGCCGCAGGCCAGGTCTTCGCCCGCGCCCAGGGCCTCGGCGTGCTGGCGCCGCGCGCGCACCGCACCTATGCCGCGCTCCTGCACAAGGAGGGCAAGGTCCGGGACGCCCGCCGGATGCTCGCCCTCTCGGCCCTGATGGAGCCCCTGCGACGGCCGCCCGTGCATCACGCCGGGCGCCTCCAGGTGCTGCGACTCCGGTGCTTCGACAACAGCCGCTACCAGACCGAGCGCGGCCGCCGCTCCGGTCTCTGGACCCGCTCGCTCAAGAGCGGGCATTTCTCCCTCGCCGACCTGCTGCCGCCCGGAACTGCCGACCTGCATGTCCTCAGCGCCTGGGGCGACAGCCTCGCGCTGGTGGAGGAGCTGCCCGCCGTCGGCGTGCTGATCAACACCATCGCCTGCGCCGATCTCAACGGGCCGCAGCTGCGCAATGCCGAGTCGTTCCTCGCCAGGTTCCCGTACCTGCCCGTCATCAACCATCCGGAGCTTGTCCTCGGCACTGCCCGCCGTACCAACGCCCTGCGCCTGCCGCTGATCGACGGCATCCGCTTTCCCCGCACCGAGGCGGTGCAGATGGAGGAGCCCGCCGACACGCTGCGCCGGATCGAGGCCAAGGGCCTCGGCTATCCGCTGATCCTGCGCGTGGCGGGGACCCAGACCGGCCTGACGATGGAAAAGGCCGACACGCCCGAGGCCGCGCTGGCCTGGCTTCGCGCACGCACGCCACGGCAGGCGCTGCTGGCCATCGAATACCTCGATCTGCCCGATGCCGAGGGGCACTACCGCAAGATGCGCTGCTTCTTCATCGACGGGCAGCTATACCCGGTGGCGAGCCTCGTCAGCGACACATGGCAGATCCATTCCGGCGACCGCTACCGCGTGATGGACCGCCACGCCGCAGCGCAGGCCCGCGAGAGGGCCTGGCTCGAGGACCCGGAGGGCCATCTCGGCGCCCGCCCCGTCGCGGCCCTGCAGGAGGTGGCGGACCAGATCGGTCTCGATTTCTTCGGGATCGACTTCTGCCTCGATCCGGACGGCCGGGTCGTGGTCTTCGAGGCCAATGCCGCCATGCGCCACAATTTCGACCACGCGCGGGCCTTCCCCTACACCCGCCCGTATCTCGAGAGGATCAGCGACGCCTTCGTCGCCATGGTCCGCCGCCGCTCGGCCGTCTGAGACCCGGCCCGATGGCCCCGCGCCCCGCGGTCAGGCAGAGGCCAGGGCGCGCGAATCCTGCTCGAGGGCGGCGACGGACGCCGGATGACCGGCGCACCGCGCGACCCAGGCGCGGATCGCCGGATCGTCCGGCACAGCCTCGGGGAAGTAGGCAAAGGGTCCGTGCAGCAGCGTGTCGGCAACCGTGTAGCCGCAGTCCAGCAACCAGTCCCGTCCCCGCAACTGCCGCGACAGCCGGGCCGCGACCTCGCCGGGCCCCCGGATCGCCGCGGTGATCCACTCGTGCCGGACCCCCGCGGCCTCGCAGATCAGGACCGGCTCCATCACGGCGCCGTACCACGCAAGAAGCGACAGGAACGTGCCGCGCTCGGGATGGCCCGGCGGGCAGATCGCCTCGGCGTCGGGAAACAGTTCCGAGAGATAGGCGAGGATCGCGCCGCGCTCCCAGATCTCCACACTGTCATGGACGAGCAGCGGCACCTTGCCCTCGGGATGCGGATTGGCCGGATCGCGCCCCCCGCTGCCATCGACGCGGGGGATCGTGACCAGCCGGGTCTCGACGCGGTCGGCGACGCCCATCGCACAAAGCGCGGCGGTGATCGTGGTCGAGCGGGAGTGAGGCGAATGGTAGAGCGTGAGCATCGGAACCTCCATGTTGCGATGGGCCGGTTCTAGTCCCATGCTCCTGACAGAAACCGGCAGGATGCCATGGCCCGCAGCGACCGCCTCTTCCGACTTCTCGACGCGCTGCGCCGGCTGCCTCCGCCGGTGACGGCCGAGCGGCTGGCGACAGAGGCGGAGGTGTCGGTGCGGACGATCTACCGCGATATCGAGACGCTCCGCGCGGCCGGCGCCCGGATCGAGGGCGCGGCGGGCTGGGGGTACGGCCTGACAGAGGACCCGGCCCTCCCGCCGCAGCAGTTCACCCGCCTCGAGGTCGAGGCGGTCGCGATGGGTCTCATGGAAGTACGCCAGTCCGGCGACGCGACGCTGGCCGCGGCCGCGGAGACCGCGATGGCCCGGATCACGGCGGCCCTTCCGGAGCGCCGCCAGCGCGAGGCGCTGCACGCGGCGGTCCATCTCCACCGCGCCGCCGCCCGCGAGGCGCCGCAGGCGACCATCGACATGCTGCGCGAGGCGTGCTGGGACGAGATTGCCGTGGATCTCGTCTATCGCGACGCCGACGGCGAGGAGACCCGTCGGCGGGTGCTGCCGCTCTGCCTCGTCTATCTCGACCGGGTGCTGATCCTTCTGGCCTGGTGCGGGCTGCGCGAGGATTACCGACAGTTCCGCCTCGATCGCATCGCGGGTGCGACCCCCGCCGCCGAGAGCTTCCGCCCCCGCCGCGTGCCCCTCCTCAGGGCCTATATCGCGGGCATGGAGGAACGGGCCGGCCCGGAGAGGTGAGCGTCCCTCAGCCGGGGCCGATCGCGCCGCGCAGTCCGCCCGTCTGCGCCCGGTCGAGCAGCAGGTGATCGAGGATCACCGCCGCGACCATCGCCTCCCCCACCGGCACCGCGCGGATACCCACGCAGGGGTCGTGCCGGCCCTTCGTCACGACCTCGGTCGCCGTGCCGTCCTTGCGGATCGACCGCCGCGGCGACAGGATCGACGACGTCGGCTTCACCGCGAAGCGCAGCACGATGTCCTGCCCGGTGGAGATGCCGCCAAGGATGCCGCCCGCGTGATTGGAGGTGTATTCCGGCCCGTCCGGCCCCATGACGATCTCGTCCGCGTTGTCGCGCCCCGTCAGCGCGGCCGCCGCCATGCCCTCGCCGATCTCCACGCCCTTGACGGCGTTGATCGACATGCAGGCCGCCGCCAGATCGGTGTCGAGCTTGCCGTAGACCGGCGCGCCGAGGCCGGGGGGCACGCCTGTCGCCACCACCTCGATGACCGCGCCGACGGAGTTGTGGTCGTCCTTGCGGAGCCAGTCGAGATACGCCGCCCACTCCTCCGCCGCCTCGGCGTCGGGGCACCAGAACGGGTTGCGGTCGATCTCGGCAATGTCCATCCGCTTACGGTCGATGCGCTTCTCGCCCATCTGCACCATGTAGCCCGTGACGCTCAGCCCCGGCACCAGCTCGCCCAGCGCCGCCCGTGCGACGCCCCCCGCCGCGACCCGGGCCGCTGTCTCGCGCGCCGAGGACCGGCCGCCGCCGCGGAAGTCCCGGATGCCGTATTTCTGCCAGTAGGTGATATCCGCGTGGCCGGGGCGGAAGGTCTCGGCGATCTCGCCGTAATCCTTCGACCGCTGGTCCTGGTTCTCGATCATCAGCTGGATCGGCGTGCCCGTGGTGCGGTCCTCGAACACGCCCGACAGGATCCTGACCGCGTCGGGCTCGTTGCGCTGGGTGGTCATCTTCGACTGGCCGGGCCTGCGCCTGTCGAGCCAGACCTGGATCGCCTCGGCGGTCAGCGGCACATTCGGCGGGCAGCCGTCCACGGTGCAGCCCAGCGCCGGCCCGTGGCTCTCGCCCCAGGTGGTGACGCGGAAGACGTGGCCATAGGTGTTGAGGCTCATGGGGCGGGCTCCGGCGATGCGCCCCCTCTCCTAGCGGCGGCGTCCCCCCGGCTCAAGGTGGCGAGACGCGCTCGCAAGGGCGCGGCGAGCGGGGCTTGAAGCCACCGCCGGGGCGGCATAGCTTGCGCCTCACCTCGGGGTGCCCGGTCGACCGGGCTGAGATGCGACATCGCGAACCCGTTGAACCTGACCCGGCTCGTACCGGCGGAGGGAAGGTGAAGCGGCATCCCCCGCGCCTTTTTTCCGTCCGGCGCATGGAGGATGACATGAAGACCACAGCCACCATCGCAGGACTCCTGATGCTTCCCGCCGTCGCGGGGGCACAGACCCTGACCGTCTACACCTACGACAGCTTCGTGCCCGACTGGGGCCCGGGGCCGGCCATCGAGGAGGCCTTCGAGGCACAATGCGGCGGCTGCGACCTCGAGTTCGTCGCCGCGGGCGACGGCGCGGCGCTGCTGTCGCGCCTGCGGCTCGAGGGGGAGCGCACCGAAGCCGATATCATCCTTGGCCTCGACACCAACCTGATGGCCGCCGCCCGCGACACCGGGCTGCTCGCACCCCACGGCGTCGAGGCCCAGTTCGACCTGCCCATCTCGTGGGAGGACGACACCTTCCTGCCCTATGACTGGGGCCATTTCGCCTTTGTCGCCGACGCCGACACACCCGCTCCCTCGAGCTTCCGGGATCTGGCCGAGAGCGACCTGCGCCTCGCGATCCAGGACCCGCGCTCCTCCACCCCCGGTCTCGGGCTGGTGCTCTGGGTCGAGGCGGCCCATGGCGACGACGCCGCCGCGATCTGGGAGGGGCTCGCGGACAACGTTCTGACGGTTACCCCCGGCTGGTCAGAGGCCTATGACCTGTTCCTCTCGGGAGAGGCCGACGCGGTGCTGTCCTACACCACCTCGCCCGCCTATCACCTGATCGCGGAAGAGGATGACAGCAAGGTCGCCTGGGCCTTCGACGAGGGCCATTACATGCAGATCGAGGTGGCCGCGATCGTCGCGGGCACGGATCAGCCCGACCTCGCGCGCGACTTCATGGCCTTCATCGCCACCGATGCCTTCCAGTCGGTGATCCCGACGACCAACTGGATGTATCCCGCCGTCGTCCCCGAAGGCGGCCTGCCCGAGGGGTTCGACACGCTGGTGCAGCCCGACGTCAGCCTGCTCTTCCCGCCCGAAGAGGCGGCCGACCGGCGCGAGGGGGCCATCGCCACCTGGCGCGACGCGCTGGCGCAGTGAGATGAGCCTCTCCCGGCCCGGCCTCTTCGTGGCCGGGCTGATCTTCCTGCTGACCCTCGGCACGCTGGGCGCGGTGGCCCTTCGGGCCGAGACGGGGGGCGGGCTGTCGCCGGCGGACTGGGCGGCGGTGCGCTTCACGGTCCTGCAGGCGTTCCTGTCGGCGCTCTTCTCCGTCCTCCTCGCGATCCCCGTGGCCCGCGCGCTGGCGCGGCGCAGCTTCCCGGGACGCGGCGCAGTGGTGACACTCCTCGGCGCGCCGTTCCTGCTGCCGGTCGTGGTGGCGGTGATGGGCCTCCTGACGGTCTACGGCCGGCGCGGCTGGCTGGGCTCCGTCTTCGCCGGTCTGGGCCTGCCGCCCCCCGACATCTACGGGCTCGAGGGCGTGGTCCTCGCCCATGTCTTCTTCAACCTGCCGCTGGCGGCGCGGATCCTGCTGATGGGCTGGCTCGCCATCCCCGCCGAACGCTTCCGCCTCGCCGCCCACCTCGGCGCGCCGGTGGGGCGGGTGCTCGAAGGACCGATGCTGCGCACCCTGCTGCCCGGCGCCTTCCTGACCATCTTCCTGATCTGCCTGACGTCCTTCGCCGTCGCGCTGATCCTCGGCGGCGGCCCCCGCGCCACGACGGTGGAGCTTGCCATCTACCAGGCATTGCGGTTCGAGTTCGACCTCGGGCGCGCGGCACTTCTGGCGCTGATCCAGTTCGGCCTCTGCGCCGCCGCTGCCGCGCTCGCGTTCGGGATCGCCCTGCCCGATGCCATGGGCGGCGGGCTCGACCGGACGGTGCGGCGCTGGGACGGCTCGCGCATCGTGGACGCGCTCTGGATCGCCGCCGCCGCGCTGTTCCTGCTGGTGCCCCTCGCCGCCGTCGCGCTGCGCGGCTTGGGCGGACTTCTGGAGATGCCCGCGTCGGTCTGGGCCGCCGCCGCGCGGTCGATGGCCGTGGCGCTCGTGTCCACCGCGCTCGCCATGGTCCTGTCCCTCGCTCTGGCGCTGCGCGACGGCCGCGCGGCGGCCCTGGCGGGCGTCCTGCCGCTCGCCGCCTCGCCCCTCGTCGTGGGAACGGGACTCTTCATCCTCGTGCAGCCCGTCATGGCGCCCGCCTCCGTGGCCCTGCCGGTCACGGCGCTCGTCAACGCGCTGCTGACCGTGCCCTTCGCCGTCCGCGTCCTTTCCCCCGCCCTGCGCCAGATCGAAGCGCGGCACGGGCGGCTGGCCGATGCGCTGGGGCTCTTCGGCGTGGCGCGGCTGCGGCTGGTGCTGCTCCCGCGCCTGCGCGCGCCGCTCGGTTTCGCTGCCGGGCTGGCGGCGGCGCTGTCGATGGGCGACCTTGGGGTGATCACGCTCTTCGCCGGAACCGGCGAGGCGACCCTGCCGCTGGAGATGTACCGCCTGATGGGCTCCTACCGCACCGAGGCCGCCGCCGGGGCGGCGCTGCTCCTCGTGACGCTCAGCTTCGGGCTGTTCTGGATCTTCGACCGATGGGGCCGCCGTGCTGACGCTCACTGACCTCAGGCTGGCGCGCGAGGGGTTCACCCTCGCCGCCGACCTCTCCCTGCCGCCCGGCGTGACCGCCGTGATCGGACCTTCGGGCGGCGGCAAGTCCACCCTGCTCGATGCCGTGGGCGGGTTTCTCGCGCCTGTCTCGGGCCGGGTGGAGGTGGACGGGCGCGACATCACCGCCCTGCCGCCCGCGGAGCGGCCGGTCGCGCAGCTCTTCCAGGACGGCAATCTCTTCCCGCACCTGACCCTGGCCGAGAACGTGGGCCTCGGCATCGCGGCGTCGCGCGCCGCCGCGCGCGATCCGCGTGTGGCGCAGGTGCTGGCGCGGGTGGGCCTCGAGGGCCTCGGCGACCGCAGGCCCGCGCGCCTGTCGGGCGGTCAGCAAAGCCGCGCCGCGCTGGCCCGCGCGCTGGTGCAGGACCGGCCCGTGGTGTTGCTCGACGAGCCCTTCTCGGCGCTCGGTCCCGGCCTGAAACAGGAGATGCTGGCCCTGGCGGCCGAGGTGCTGGCCGCGCCGGGGCGACTGATGCTCATGGTCACCCACGACCCGGAGGATGCGCGCAGCGTGGCCGACAGCGTGGTGCTGGTGGCGGACGGACGCGCGACCGGTCCCTTCGAGACCGGAGCCCTCTTCGCCGACCCGCCGCCGGCGCTCAGGGCCTATCTGGGGGACTGACGGCCGGCCGGGGTGCAGGGGTGAAGCCCCACCGACAAGGGCTGGGGGATCACCCAGCGTGACATGCCGGACGTATGCCCGGCCTACGCGCGCTCCCCAAAGGCCCGCCGATCGGATCGTGGCTCGGAACCTGACACCGGCTTGGGAGTGATCTGTGGAGTAGGCCGGCCGTAACGCGAACGGCCCGCCGGAGGGCGGGCCGCTGCGATCCGGTCGGGAGGCGCGCCTATTCGGCGGCACGCTTCTTGGCGGCCTTCTTGTGCGGCGCCCAGAGCCGCTTGTTCGTCAGGTAGAGCAGCACGGACAGCACGGTGAGGAAGATCACGCCCGTGAGCCCCGCCTCCTTGCGCGCGTTCAGCTTCGGCTCGGCCGTCCACATCAGGAAGGCGGCGACGTCCTTCGACACGCTCTCGAGGTCGGCCGGCGCGCCGTCGGCATACTCCACGTCGTCACCATAGAGCGGCGGCGCCATCGAGATGTAGCTGCCCGGGACCCTCGGAGTACCGTCCGGGTAGTAGCAGGTCTCCGGCAGGCCGCCCGCGGCGAAGGCGATGTTGTAGTAGCCGTCCATCGGGTCGCTCTCGAGGGCGCACTCGGGCTCCTCGACATAGCCCGTCATCAGCGAGGCGATGTACTCCGGACCGCCCATCCCGTTGAAGAACTGCGCGAGGCCGGTGCCGTAGGGCCCGCTGAACCCGGCGCGGGACTTGGCCATCAGGCTGAGGTCGGGCGCGGTCGCGAGTTGGCTCATGGGGAAGCGGTCCTGCGGCGCCGCGGGACGCCAGTCACCCTCGCCGTCGAACAGCGTCGGGTCCCAGACCTCGAAGGTCTCGGCATAGGCGCGCATCTGCTCCTCGGGCAGTTCCGGGCCGCCCTGGTCCGAGAGGTTGCGGAACGACAGGTACTGCAGCCCGTGACAGGCCGAGCAGATCTCGGTGTAGACCTGCAGGCCCCGCTGGAGCTGCTGCGTGTCGTAGCTGCCGAAGGGCCCCTCGAAGGGGAAGGCGTAGTTCGTGACCTCCCCGCCGCCGCCGGCGGCGACGGCCGGCCCCGCCCCGAAGGAAAGGGCGCAGGCCGTGGTCAGTGCGAGTTTGCGGAACATCTGGGTCTTGTCCTTTCTCACTCGGCGGGCGTCGGCGTCGCGGCGCCGCCGGTCCCGGCCTTCCCGGCCTTCGAGAGCACGTCGTCCTCGATGGTCGCGGGCTGCGGAAGCGGTTTCTCGATCACCCCGAGCAGCGGCAGGATCACGAGGAAATAGCCGAAGTAGTAGCAGGTCGTGATCAGCGCGATCGTCGGATAGATGCCCTCGGCCGGCATGGCCCCGGTCCATCCGAGGATCACGAAGTTCACGATGAACAGCCAGTACCACCACTTGAACATCGGCCGGTAGCGGCCCGACCGGACCGACGAGGTGTCGAGCCAGGGCGCCAGCGCCATGACGACGATCGCGCCGAACATCGCGACCACGCCAAAGAAGGCGGCGTCGACGATCCCGAAGGTGATCCAGTTCACGAACATCACCAGCCACACGTCGGGTGTGAAGGCCCGCAGCACCGCGTAGAACGGCAGGAAGTACCATTCGGGCACGATGTGCGACGGCGTCGCGAGCGGGTTCGCCTCGATGTAGTTGTCCGGGTGGCCGAGATAGTTCGGCATGAAGCCCACGATGGCCACGAAGACGGCAAGGATGATCGCCAGCGCGAAGAGGTCCTTGATCACGAAGTAGGGCCAGAAGGGCAGCGTGTCGCGCTCCGCCTCCTCCTTGGAACCGCGGCGCACCTCGACCCCGGTGGGGTTGTTGTTGCCCGTGGTATGGAAGGCCCAGATGTGCACGATCGTGAGGCCCAGGATGATGAAGGGCAGCAGATAGTGCAGCGAGAAGAACCGGTTCAGCGCGGGCTGGCCCACGGCGCTGGCGCCAAGGAGCCAGGTCTGCACCGCCTCGCCCACGAAGGGGATGGCGCCGAAGAGGCCCGTGATCACCGCCGTGCCGTGGAAGGACATCTGGCCCCAGGGCAGGACGTACCCCATGAAGGCCGTGCCCATCATCAGCACGAACATCAGGATGCCGATGATCCACGTCACCTCGCGCGGGCTCTTGTAGGAGCCGTAGTAGAGGTTGCGGAAGATGTGCAGATAGACCGCCACGAAGAAGAGCGACGCGCCGTTCTGGTGGAAATAGCGGATCATGTGCCCGCCGTTCACGTCGCGCATGATGTGCTCGACCGAGGCGAAGGCCATGTCGACGTGCGGGACGTAGTGCATCACCAGCACGACGCCGGTGACGATCTGCATCACCAGCGTGAAGGTCAGAACGATGCCCCAGATCCACATCCAGTTCAGGTTGCGGGGGGTGGGGATCATCAGCGTGTCGTACATCAGCCCGACGATGGGCAGCCGGCGGTGGAGCCACTTCTCTCCGCCCGACTTCGGCTCGTAATGGTCGTGGGGAATACCGGCCATCAGCGGATCTCCTTAACCGAGTTGAATGGTCGTGTCGTCCACGAAGGACGCCACGGGAATGGGCAGGTTGCGGGGGGCGGGACCGCGCCGGATCCGGCCGGCCGTATCGTAATGGGAGCCGTGGCAGGGGCAGAACCAGCCGTTGAAATCGCCCGCCTCGCCCAGCGGCACGCAGCCCAGATGGGTGCACACGCCCATCTGCACGAGGATCGCGCCGTCCGCATAGCCCGCACCTTCGGGCGCGGCGAGCGCGCGGTTCTCGTCGGAGGCGGGAATGTCGTCGCCGAGGTTCTCGTTATAGGCCTCGGGATCGGGCAGGGAGGAGACATCCGTCTGCCGGGCCGCGGCGATCTCGGCTTCGGTGCGCCAGCGGATGAACACGGGCTTGCCCTGCCAGAGGACGGTCAGCTGGTCGCCCTCCGACAGCTGGCTGATATCGACCCGGATCGAGGCGAGCGCGAGCACGTCCGCCGACGGGTTCATCTGGTTCACGAGGGGCCAGACCGCGGCACCCGTGACCACGGCACCGGCGCCGGCCGTGGCATAATAGATGAAGTCACGGCGGGTGCCCTGGGGTTCGTCTGCGTGCGACACGTCAAACATCTCCGTTTCTGCGGGCCCATCGGGCCAAGGGGGCGATGGCCGCCGGACAGGTCCCGAAGGCCGAATGCGGCGCGTTCTATATGGCGCCTTACGGGCCGTCCAGCAGTCAAGAAAGCGCAGGTTGTCGCAACTCGGACAGACCTCAAGCGCTCTCCGCTTCGCCGGGCCGGGGGCGCCATGGCAGGACGGACCTGCCCGACATTCCGCCGCATGACGGGACATAGGGCGGCGGTCACCGTCGTGTCTCCGCTGCGTCAGCTTGCCCCACCGGCAGTCCAGCCCGGGTCCGCCTTCGGCTCAGCCCGGTGCCGTCTCCTGCATCGAGGGCCGCGCATTGAACCGCCCGAACCACTCCGCGAGACCCGGCGCGGCCTCGCGCCAGTCGCGCTCGGGCAGCCGGAAATCCACATAGGCGAGCCCGCAACCCACCGCGATCTGGCCCGCGTCCAGCGGCCCGGCGAGATGGCTCAGCCACCGCGCCTCCAGCGCCTCGACGCTGCGCGCCACCTTGCCCCACTGCGCCTCGATCCAGCCCGCCGAGGCGCCCTCGCTGCCGACGAACCGTGCCTGGTAGACCATGGCGATGCCCGAATCGGACAGCCCGTGCCCCGTCGCCTCGAGTGTCAGCACCTCCCAGATCCGCGCATCCGGATAGAGCTTTCCGCCCGCCAGATCGTCGAGATAGCGGCAGATCACCCGGCTGTCGTACATCGAGGGCGCGCCGTCCCGCACCAGAGAGGGGATGCGCCCGGTCGGATTGGCCGACACCGCCCGCGGATTGCTGTCGAGAGGGGTCGTCTGCACCGACACCTCCTCGACGCGATCCGTCAGGCCCAGCTCCCGCAGGGCGACTCGGGCCATCCGGGCATAGGGCGAAGGCGGGGACATCAGAAGCTGCATGGCGGGCACCCTGTGGTCATGTGATCGCCGCGGACGCTAGCCCGGGCGCGGCCCGGGGGCCAGCCCCCGGCGGACCTCAGGCCTCGTCCATCAGACGCGCCACCTCGGCCGGTTCGCTGCCATGGGTGCCCGCCATCCGCGCGGCGGCGGCGCGGCGCACCTCCGCGGGCTTGTTCTGGCCGAGCTTCCAGGTCCCGTCGATCCGCGCGATCTCCAGCCGGAACGGCAGGATCTGCCGCAGCATCCGCGCGATGGCCTCTTCCGACATTTTCGCCATGGTCCAGGGCGCCTTGCCCAGCCCCGACTCGAACCCCGCCGACTGCCGCTCCAGCATCGGCCGCATCTCCGCGGCGTCCAGCGGCAGGAGCCGCCCGCGCAGGTGCACGGCGACGTAGTTCCACGTGGGCACCTGGTCCGCCACGCCGTACCAGTCCGGAGAGACATAGGCATCGGGCCCGGTCACCGCGATCACCGCCTCCACGGGCGCCATCCGCGCGATCGGACCCGACCGCACGAGGTGCAGCTCGGCGCTCCGCCGGTCCGCGGAGAGCAGGAAGGGCACATGGGCCAGCACCGGCCCCTCCGCCCCGTTCACCGCCAGAACGCCGAAGCCGCGCTCCGCCGCAAACGCCGCGCTGCGCTCTTCGGTCTCGCCGCGAAAGGCCGGGTTCGGGTGCATGACCCCGCCTGCCCCGGCTCAGTCCTTGGCGCGCTCGACGTAGGTCGCGTCCTCGGTGTTCACCACCACCCGGGTGCCCACGCCGATATGGGGCGGCACCATCACCCGCACGCCGTTGTCGGCCATGGCGGGCTTGTAGGAGGACGAGGCCGTCTGCCCCTTCACCACGGGCTCGGTCTCGACGATCTCCACCGTGACCTTCTGCGGCAGGTCGAG
Source organism: Histidinibacterium lentulum (assembly GCF_003789055.1). Classification (GTDB taxonomy): domain Bacteria; phylum Pseudomonadota; class Alphaproteobacteria; order Rhodobacterales; family Rhodobacteraceae; genus Oceanicola; species Oceanicola lentulus. Next base: position 336,271 of record NZ_ML119085.1, read on the forward strand.
CGCGATCGCCACCTCGTTGTGCACGGCAAGATGGCACAGCATCCCGTCCTGCAGCCAGACCTTGCTGTCGCCCACCACGTCCTCGGCCACCGCGACCTGCTCGTAGGTCTCGGGGTTCATGAAGTGGTAGCCCTCGCCGTCGGCATAGAGGAACTGGAACTCGCTCTGCTCCACATGGGCGCGCTCGACGCTGTCCGTGGTCTTCCAGCGGTCGCTGACCTTCACCCCGTCCGAGATCCGGCGCATGTCGATCTGGGTCACGGGCGTGCCCTTGCCGGGGTGGAAATTCTCGGCCCGGAGGATGACGTAGAGCTTCTCGTCGATCTCGACGACGTTGCCCTTCCTCAGCTGGGACGCGATGACCTTGGCCATGGACGCCTCTCCTTGTGTCGGATCGGTTGCTTGATTACCGCGCGGCCTATCGCATCCCGCGGCGGAGGACCAGAGATGACGGACAGGCCATGGTGGGACCCCGCGCGCCACGCGGACCGCCGCCCCCTGCTTCTGGCGCGCAACCGAATCCGCCGCGCGCTGACCGACTGGTTCGAGGCCGAGGGCTTCACCGAGGCCGATCCCGCCTGCCTCGTCCCCGTCCCGGGGGCGGAGGTGCATCTCCACGCGCTCCCGGTCACCGCCACCTCGCCCGACCTGACGACGCGCCGCGCCTGGCTCCAGACCAGCCCCGAGTTCGCCCTGAAGAAGCTGATCGCCGCCGGCGAGACGCGGCTCTTCTCCTTCGCCCGAGTCTGGCGCGACCGCGAGGGCGGCCCGCGCCACGCCACCGAATTCACCATGCTCGAATGGTATCGCGCCGGCGCGGACTACACGCAGCTGATGGAGGATTGCGCCACCGTTCTGCGCATCGCCGCCGAAGCCGCGGGCACCTCGGTCTTCCGCCACGAGACGGCAAGCTGCGATCCCTTCGCCCCCCTGCGCCGGGTGACCGTCGCGGAGGCCTTCGCGGCCGAGGGCATCGACCTTCTCGCCACCCTGCCCGAGACCGACCCGGTGCCCCTGGCCGCGGCGCTCGCCCAGGCGGGCATCCCGCACCGTCCCGGCGACAGCTGGTCCGATCTCTTCTCCAAGGCCCTGACAGAGCGGATCGAGCCCGGCCTCGGCCCCGCCGCCACGATCCTCGACCGCTACCCCGCGCCCGAGGCGGCCCTCGCCCGCCGGACGCCGGAGGATCCGCGCACCGCCGAGAGGTTCGAACTCTTCGCCTGCGGGGTGGAACTCGCCAATGCCTTCGGCGAACTCACCGATCCCGCCGAGCAGCGCGCCCGCTTCACAGCCGACATGGCGTTGCGGGCGCACCTCTACGGAGAAGCCTACCCGATCGACGAGGATCTCCTCGCCGCCCTCGCGCAGATGCCGCCCACCTCCGGGATCGCGCTCGGCTTCGACCGGCTGGTGATGCTCGCCACCGGTGCGCCCCGCCTTGCGGACGTGATGTGGAGCCCGCCCGCCTGACCCGGCGGACCACGCCCCCGTTTTTCTGGCCGGAAATATCCCGGGGAATCGGCCAACGGCCGATGGGGCAGCGCCCCGAACCGCCCGGTCCCGCCACAGGCGGGGCCGGGCTCAAGGCAGCGCGCCGAAGGCGCACATTCAGATTACGCCATGTATCCCCGCTCGATCCGCAGGAACTCGCGCACGCGGGGGCTGGCCTGCCCCTTGCGCATCCGCCGCTGCAACATGAGCGCCGCGCGGTCCGGGTTCTGCGCGCGCTCGAGGTTGAGGAAATGGCGCACGCGCATCGCGTCGGCGCGGCGGCGGGGCTGGTCGATCACATGCCTGGTCATCGTCGTCCTCCTTGGCTTGCACCTGACACACCATAACAGATTCGCGGGCAGAGCGGTTCCCCCTTGTGGCCCGAAGTGCCCCTGCCCTATCCGGATGCCCATGAGCGTCATCGTCGCCGCCCTCTACCGGTTCACGCCCTTTCCCGATCCCGCCGCCCTGCGCGCACCCCTCGCGCGGCTCGCCTGCGGCGCGGGGGTGAAGGGCACGCTCCTGCTGGCGCCCGAGGGGATCAACGGCACCATCGCGGGCACCCGGGCCGGAATCGACCGAGTCCTTGCCCATATCCGCGGCCTTCCGGGCTGCGACGGGCTCGACTGGAAGGAAAGCACCGCGGACCGGATGCCCTTCGGCAAGCTGAAGGTGCGGCTCAAGCGCGAGATCGTCACCATGGGCCGACCCGGTCTCGATCCGGGCGGAGCGGCGGGAACCTATGTCGAGCCCGCCGACTGGAACGCGCTCATCTCCGCGCCCGACGTGGCCGTGATCGACACCCGCAACGCCTACGAGGTGGCGATCGGCACCTTCCGCGGCGCCATCGACCCCGGCACGGACAGCTTCGGCGAGTTTCCGGCCTGGTGGGAGGCCAACCGCGACAGGCTCTCGAACAGGCGCATCGCCATGTTCTGCACCGGCGGCATCCGCTGCGAGAAATCGACCGCTCTCCTGCGCGCCGAAGGCATCGAGGAGGTCTTTCACCTGAAGGGCGGCATCCTGAAGTACCTCGAGGAGGTGCCCGGGGACGAGAGCCTCTGGGACGGCGCCTGTTTCGTCTTCGACGACCGCGTGTCCGTCACCCATGGTCTCGCCGAGGGGCCGCATGTGCTGTGCCACGGCTGCCGCAGGCCGCTCGACCCCGCCGATACCGTCCATCCCGACTACGAGCGCGGCGTCTCCTGCCATCGCTGCGCCGCCGCCACCACCGAGGCGCAGAAGGCGGGCTTTCGCGAACGCCAGCGCCAGCGGGATCTCGCCGCGGGCCGGGGCTGACGGCTCAGACCGCCAGCTCCTTCTGACCCATGGGATCCTCCGTCTCGGGCTGTGCCTCTCCGTGGCCGGTCAGGATCATCCGGGCCGCGGCGCTCGCCGCGTCCGCATAGGGCAGAAGCACCAGATCGGCCGCCGCGTCACGCAGGTCCCGCGCGGCGGCGTCGCTCTGGGCCGAGACGGCGACCCGACCCGGATAGCCGAGATCCTTCAGCGTCCGGATCAGCGCCTTTCTCGGGTCGTCATGGACAAGGCCCGTGTCGTGGTCCGGCACGGCGGAGACCACCCAGCTGGCCTGCATCAGCGGCAGATGGGCCAGCGTTTCGGGATCGGTGACATCGCCGAAGGCCACGTCGAACCCCTGCGTCCGGGCATGGCGGACCGCCTCGGGATTGAAATCCACCCCCAGCACCTTCAGCCCCTGCGCCTTGAGGTTGCGCGCGATGCCGAGGCCATAGCGCCCGAGCCCGAACAGCACCACGTCATGCCGCTCGCCCGTGCGCGGCCCCTCCGCCGCGTCGTCCCGCAGGCGCTTGCGTTCGAAGATGCCCAGGAACGGCTCCAGCCTGTCGTAGATCTGGTGCGACCAGGTGATCATGTAGGTGGAGGCCGCGATGGTCACGAGGCCCACCAGCGTCACCAGCCCCAGCGCCTCCTCCGCCACATGGCCGATGGACACGCCCATTGCCATGAAGATCAGGGAGAACTCGCTGATCTGCGCCACCGTCAGCCCCGCGAGGAACCCGGTCCGCTTGCGATATCCCATCGCCCCCATGATCGCGAGCACGATCAGCGGATTGCCGATCAGCACGAAGAGCGACAGCACGATGGCGGGCCAGACCGCCGCGCCCAGCACCGACAGGTCCAGGGACGCGCCCAGCGCGATGAAGAAGAAGAGAAGCAGGAAGTCCCTGAGACTCGCCAGCCGCGCCGCGATGGCCTCCCGGAACGGCGTGGAGGCCAGCGAGACCCCGGCCAGCAATCCGCCCAGCTCCTTGCCGAAGCCGAGGTAGTGCCCCACCGCCGCCAGGAGCGCCGCCCAGGCGATGGCGAAGGAGACCAGAAGCTCCGGCGCCCGCGACAGCCGCTCGACCAGCGGATCGGCGATGTAGCGCACGAAGACGGCGACGAAGGCCAGCATCGCGAGGCCGTAGCCGAAGACCTGCAGCACCGCCGCCAGCGGCGCCTCGCCCGCAGCACCCACGCCCAGCGCCGACAGAAGGATCATCGCCAGGACCACCACCACGTCCTGCACGATCAGGAACCCCAGCGCGATGCGCCCGTGCAGGCTGTCGATCTCGCGCTTGTCGGACAGGAGCTTGACGATGATGATGGTCGAGCTGAACGTCAGCGCGATCGCCACATAGATGGCCGTCAGCGGATCGAGGCCAAGCCCGAGCCCGATCAGGAACCCGAAGACCGTGGTAAAGAGCACCTGTCCCAGACCCGTGGTCAGGGACACCGCCCCCAGCGTCCGCACCAGCTGAAAATCGAGCTTCAGCCCCACGAGAAACAGCAGCAGCGCGATGCCCAGCTCGGCCAGAAGGTCGATCTGCACATCGGACCGCGCGATGTCGAAGGCCGAGGGACCGGCGAGAATGCCCACCGCGATGAAGCTCACGATCAGCGGCTGGCGCAGCAAGAGGCCGGCGAAGCCCACCGCCGAGGCCAGCACCATCAGCGCGGCGATCTCGTAGAAGATGTAGCCCTGGATCGTCTCGGTCACCTGCGTCTCCCTGCCTTGGGCGCGCCGACCCTATCACGCCGGCGCCGCCATCCCATACGTCCCGGGCGGCAGCGCCGTGCGTCGAAGCCGCGCAGACGCTTGCCGGTCAGCCGCGCTGCCCCGCATAGGTGATCCGCCGCAGCACCCATTCGAAGGGCCCGAGCGCGGCCCGGCGCCGCCAGACCGCCAGCGCCGCGATCAGCGCCACGGTCACGGCGACCGCGATCAGCGTCGCGGTCAGCCGCCCGACAGTGTCCCAGAGCCGCAGCCCGTAGGCGGAGAAGATCGTCGACAGGACGATGGACTGGCCGAGGTAGATGCTCAGGCTCGATCCCCCCGCCGCCAGCACCCGCTCCATGACCGGGCCGGGCGGGCGCGACAGCGCGGCGATCAGACCAAGGTAGCCCAGGGTCGCCACCGGCGCCACGAGGATGGTCAGCACGAGCCCCGGCAGGGGCGGACCCCATTGCCAGAGCGCCGCGCCGAGGAGGCTCAACGCGACACCGGGCCAGAGGCACCAGAGCCGCGCGCGCCGCCACAGCGGATGGCTCGACTCGTCGATCATCCCCGCCTTCACGGCGGCGAGGCCGAGGCAGAACCACCCCAGCGCCGCGACCCCCTGCGTCAGAAGCAGCGACGGCAGGACAAAGGCGAAGCTGACACTGCGGAAGATCACCGCCTCGACGAAACCGCCGCCACCGAGGATCTCCCGCTCCAGCGCCACGAACTCGGCGGGCGTGTCGGGGGCGGAGGCCATGAGCACCGGCGCGAGGGCCGCCTGCAGGATCAGCAGCCCCGCGCCCAGACGCACCAGCCGCCGCACCGGCCAGTCCCGCAGAAGATAGAGCACCGATCCGGTGACCGCGTAAATCGTCAGGATGTCGCCCGGAAAGAACAGGCAGCCATGGGCGATCCCGAGGAGCAGAAGCCCGATCATCCGGTTGCGGTAAAGCTGTCCGAACGCCAGCCCCCGCCGCTGCGCCGAGCGCATCAGGAACCCGAGCCCCAAGCCGAACATGAAGGAGAACAGCCCGTAGGATTTCGACAGCGCCAGCCCGTTCACCAACCACATCGTGATCGCATCCGTCGCCGTCTCCCCCGACGGTTCCAGGAACCCGCCCAGCAGGGTGAAGGCGATGTACTGGACGTTGACCACGACGATCCCGAACAGGGCGATCAGCCGCAGGTAATCCGGCATCAGCGCGCGGGACCCGCTCATGGCCGCCTCAGCACCGACAGGGCGAGGGTCAACATCTCGTGTCTCCATCCCTTGTCCTGGCCCGCAGCGCGACGGCGAGCGCGATCTGCCCGCCGAGGCATCCCGTCGCGGTCCCGACCGGCATTTCCCCGGCCCGGTCGCCCGTCACGCGCCCGGGAAGACGGCACGGGCCCGCAGCTCCGTCAGGTCAACCTTATCCATCCCGCCCCGTCCGGAGAAGAGCGACGACAGCCGCAGGCGCAGTCTCCGCATAGCGGTCGAGCGCCGGCCGGGTCAATCTGTACTCGTGGCCCAAGGCCTCGGGCCGATGGCTTCGACACAATCTCGCAGACCGCGTTGATCGAGTCGCCAGACGCGGACTCGCCGACCTCGCGCGAAGGATGTGGCGGAACTCTCCCGTTCACACGGTGGCGGTCTCACCGTCCGGGTGGAGAAAGCGTGACAGGATCGTTTCGGCCGAAACCGCCAGAAGCCTCGGCACGTCTTCCCTGGGCACCCGCGCCACGTCGAGGAGGGCGATAACCGCCTCGATGCCCGTGGCGACGCAGAGCAAGGCGACGAGTTCCTTCTGCTGCCGCCTCGGGAGGCCGTGCGGCAGATCGTGAAGCGCGCGCTCCATGTAGGCCACGCGTCGGGCACCGCGTTTGCCGATGTCTTCCGTAGCGACGACCGCAGAGGCGAGGTACTGGCGGAATGTCGTCTCGTTCTCGAGCGTCAGCCTCACAAGTCCCTGGCAGATCGCCATGAGGCGGGCATGGACGTCAGTCGTTCCCTCCACGAGCGTCTCATAAGGCGGAACGAGCGTCGCCAGCCCTGCCTCGAGCGTCAGGGCGTGGGCATCGGAGAAGTAGCGATAGGCGGTTGCCCTCGAGATGCCATGTTCGGCGGCCGCGGCCACGATGGTCACCTCCTCGCCGCGCGACATGAGTTGCCGGGCGCCGTCGAGGATCGCGTCGCGGGTGCGCTGCTTCTGACTCGTCCGTTCGGTCTTCGTCATGCTGCTCCCCAACATTTCCATATTGAGACTCGTGTCTCATAATGATATTCGCAGTCTTGCGACGGGAATCGGTCCCGTCAAGGAGAAACGCATGTCGGATCATCGTCACTACAACGTCTTCGGCCTTCTCGTCAGCTTCCGGGTCCTGCCCGAGGAGGTGGAGAACAAGTTCGTGCTCATGGACGCCCTCGTCCCGCCCGGCCTCGGAGCACCGCCGAATTTCCACGGCGGCGAGACGGAGGTGTTCCGGGTGATGGAAGGAGAGTTCGACTTCCTGATCGACGGACAGAAGGTGTCGGCGCGGTCGGGGGATACGGTCGTCGTGCCCGACGGTGCGGTCCATGCCTTCACCTGCACCGGCGCACGTCCCGGGCGGCTCGAGATCATCAATGCGCCGGGCCGGATGCATGTGGACTTCTTCCGCGGCGTGGGCGAACCCATGCCTGACGACCGGACGCTCCCGGCGCCGCCCGCTGGACCCCCGGACATGGCGAAGGTGATGCAGGTGGCAGAGGCAACCGGACTGAAGCTCGTGCCGCCGCAAATGGAGGCCGCGCGATGAGCGCGTCCGGTATCGGCATGCAGCGGAGCACGTTGCCCTCGCTGGCGCGGGTCCAGCTCCGCGCCGCGACAATCTACCTGGTCGGCGGGCTGCTCCTCGGGGTCGCGATGGCGGCAAGCAGCGATTTCACCCTCAAGGGCGTTCACGCGCACATGCACCTTCTGGGCTGGGTCACGCTTGCAATCTCGGGCCTCGTCTACGCGATGATGCCCGCGCTGTCGGCAAGCAGGCTGGCGCGTTGGCACGTCGTGCTTCACAATCTCGGCCTGCCGGTGATGATGTTCGCGCTGGCCGCCTATCTGTCCGGAGTCGCCGCGGCGGAACCGGGGATCGCCCTCGGGGCGATCCTGAGCACCCTGGGCCTCTGCGCCTTCACCCTGGCTCTCTGGCGCTCCCTCTGAGCGGGCCGGGGACACGGTCCTCCGAGGCGCCGCACCGCGAAGAGGCCCCTCGCCCGGTCACCCGGGAGAGTGCCGTCGCCGGCGCACGCCTCGGCGTCCGGGTCATCGCAGGCTGCCGGAAAACGACGGTCGGCCCGGCTGACAACTGCCAGCCGGGTTCACCCTGCACCATCGAAACCGGGTTGACCCTGGCGGCCCCGTGTCCTCTCGCGGGCGCCACCGACGCCCCTCCGAAGGCGCTCGGGGATATTGGCGGCTCCCCCTGCGCGCCGTGAGAGGACTTGCGCCTCCCTACAAGGTCCTCAGAAATCCAGGTTCTCCACGCTGAGCGCGTTCTGCTGGATGAACTCCCGGCGGGGTTCGACCACGTCGCCCATGAGCTTGGTGAAAAGGTCGTCGGCCTCGGCCACGTCGTCGATCTTCACCTGCAGGAAGGTTCGCGCATCGGGGTCCAGCGTCGTCTCCCAGAGCTGGCTCGGGTTCATCTCGCCCAGACCCTTGTAGCGCTGGAGCGTCAGCCCGCGTTCGCCCTCCTCGAGGATCGCCGAGAGCAGCCCCAGCGGGCCGTGCACCAGCTGGTTGCGGTCCTTGCGCATGAGCCGCGCAGGCCCGCCGTAGACATCCCTCAGCGCCTCGGTGAACGACCCCGTCCGCCGCGCTTCTCCCGAGCGCAGCATGGGCCCGTCCAGCGTCCGCACCTCCTCCACGCCGCGCAGGATCCGCGCGAGCCGGATGCCGCGGTCCTGGGTAATCCGGCCCTGCCATCCCCGCTCGTATTCCAGCGCGATGAGGTCGAGCCGCGCCGCGACCCGGTCCGCGACACCCTGCAGGTCGGCCTCCACCGCGCCGGGCGCGAATGCCCCCGCAATGGCGGCCTGCTCGAGGATGTGGCGCGGGTAATGCGTCGGGAAGGCGTCGAACACCCGCCTGAGCCGCCGCGCATCCTCCACCACGCGGGCGAGATCCTCGCCCACGATGTCCTCTCCGCCGCTCAGACGCAGCACTGCATCCTTGGTGCCCTCGCGGATCAGGTAGTTGTCGAGCTCCGCCTGGTCCTTCAGGTAGACCTCCGACTGCCCGCGCTTCACCTTGAAGAGCGGCGGCTGCGCGATGTAGAGATACCCGCCCTCGATCAGCTGCGGCATCTGCCGGAAGAAGAACGTGAGCAGCAGCGTCCGGATATGGGCGCCGTCCACGTCGGCGTCGGTCATGATGACGATCTTGTGGTAGCGCAATTTGGAGATGTCGAACTCGTCCCGCCCGATGCCGGTGCCCAGCGCCATCACGAGGTTGCCGATCTCCTGGCTGCCCAGCATCCGGTCGAACCGCGCCCGCTCCACGTTCAGGATCTTGCCCCGCAGTGGCAGCACCGCCTGGGTCCGCCGGTCCCGCCCCGTCTGCGCCGAGCCGCCCGCGGAATCCCCTTCCACCAGGAACAGCTCCGTCAGCGCCGGGTCCTTTTCCGAGCAATCCTTCAGCTTTCCGGCAAGGTAGTTCACGTCCATCGCGGTCTTGCGCCGGGTCAGCTCCCGGGCCTTGCGCGCGGCCTCCCGGGCCTGGGCGGCCTCCACGATCTTGCCGACGATCATCCGCGCCTCGGCCGGGTTCTCCTCGAACCACTCCGCCAGCTTCTCGCCGATCAGGTTCTCCACCGCCGGACGCACCTCGGACGAGACGAGCTTGTCCTTCGTCTGGCTGGAGAACTTCGGGTCGGGCACCTTCACGGACAGCACGCAGGTCAGCCCCTCGCGCATGTCGTCGCCGGTGAAGTTCACCTTCTCGCGCTTGGAGATGCCGCTGTCGGTGGCATAGCGGGTGACGGTCCGGGTCAGCGCGGCGCGGAAGCCCGCCATGTGAGTGCCGCCGTCCCGCTGTGGGATGTTGTTGGTGAACGGAAGCACCATCTCGTTGTAGCTGTCGTTCCACCACATCCCGGCCTCGACGGTGATCCCGTCCCGCTCGCCTGCGACATGGATCGGCTCGGGCAGCATCGGCGCCTTGGAGCGGTCGAGATACTTGACGAACTCCTTGACGCCGCCCTCGTAGAACAGGTCCACCTCCTGCCGCTCCGCCGGGCGCTCGTCCCGCAGGACGATGCGCACGCCGGAATTGAGGAACGCGAGCTCCCGCAGGCGCTTCTCCAGCGTATGGAAATCGTAGTCGAGATTGGAGAACGTGCCTGTGGAGGCCAGGAACCGGACCTCGGTGCCGGTGCGGCCGCCGCTGTCGCCCACGACCTTCAGATGCTCCACCGTGTCGCCATGCTCGAACCGGGCGACATGCTCCTTGCCGTTCCGCCAGATGCGCAGCTCCAGCCAGACCGACAGCGCGTTGACGACAGAGACGCCGACACCGTGCAGACCGCCGGAGACCTTGTAGGAATTCTGGTCGAACTTCCCGCCCGCGTGGAGCTGGGTCATGATGACCTCGGCGGCGCTCACCCCCTCGCCCTCGTGGATGTCCACCGGGATGCCGCGCCCGTTGTCGGTCACGGAAACCGAACTGTCGGCATGGATCGTGACGGTCACCCGGTCGGCATGACCGGCCAGCGCCTCGTCGATGCCGTTGTCCACGACCTCGTAGACCATGTGATGCAGGCCGGACCCGTCGTCGGTGTCGCCGATATACATGCCCGGCCGCTTCCGGACAGCCTCCAAGCCCTTGAGAACCTTGATGGAACTGGCGCCGTATTCCTCCGGCGCGCCTGCGGTCTCCGCCATGCGTCACAATCCTGTCTGTTCGGGGCTTCATATACGAAGTCTGGTGGCGATTGTCACGCAACACCGCCAGATTTCGTGGGTCAGGTGAGGGGGATGACCAGCCCCACCCCGACCAGCGCCGCCCCCGCGATCCGGTTGGTGCGCCGCACCGCCCCCGGCGAGGCCAGAAGCCGCCGCACCTGCCCGATCATGCCCGCCAGAACGAGGTTTCCGACCAGCGGCACCACTGCCGACAGACCGGCGATCGCCAGCATGTCCGGCAGGGTCAGGGCGGTAAGGTCGAAGAACCCCGGCAGGACGCCCATGTAGAACAGGATCGCCTTCGGATTGCCGAGGATCACCGCGAGACCCGCCAGAAAACCCGCCCACATCCCGGGCCGCGTCAGGCGGCTGTCGGCGCTGAGGTCCGTGTCGGCATGGCGCCAGATCAGCACCCCCATGATCACGAAGGTCGCTGCCGCCACCCATTTCAGCGCCTCGAGAAAGCCGGAGAAGACCGACACGATCCACGTCACGCCGAGGATCGCCAGGAACGGCCAGAGCACGTCGCCCACCACGACGCCGAGGGCCAGCGGCCAGGCCGCGTGAAAGCCGCCCGCGAGGGCGCGCGCCGTCAGCGCCACCCAGACCGGGCCGGGCGTCAGGAACAGGATCAGGAGCGCCCCGGCATAGAGCGCCATCTGCGACAGGGTAATCGTCATGGTGCCGGCTTACGCCGCGGCGGACCCGGGCGGAAGGCCCCCCGGATGCCTCAGAAGAGCCAGCCGAGAAGATCGACCTCCGCCGCCCCGTCCCACACCGCATCGCCCAGCGGCAGCACCATCAGCCCGCCCTGCCTGCGGTGCTCGAGGCCATTCGTCCGCGCGCCCTCCATGTCGACGAAGCGCAGGACGTTGCGGTGGGCCTCGAACCCCGCCCCGGCATAGAGCGGACGGTCGCCGAACAGGACGAAGAACTCCGCCGGCATCGCCCGCGCCTCGGCGATCGCGGCCTCCATCAGCCTCGAGGCGATCCCCTCGCCCCGCCGCTCGGGCGCGGTGCAGACATCGCCCAGGCCCACGATATCCACCAGCCGCTCGCCCATGCGGATCGCGCGGAGGCCAAGGCCCATCTGCCCCACGATCGCGCCCGCGTCCCGCGCCACGATCCGGACATGATGGCGCTGGACGAAATAGCTGCGATCCCCGAAATCCGTCACGAAGCACCGCCGCAGAAGCGCGGCGATCTCCGCCTCGTCGGTCGGTGTCAGCCGCGCCTCCTCGATCCGTTCAATCTTCATCTGCACCTCTCCAAGGTCGCGCCGCCGGACATGGACGGCCGACCTCGTCCTGTCAAACGCCCGGCTCTCTCCACCCGTGCTCTCCGCCCCCCATTTTTCTGGCGGGAAATATCCCGGTGGGGGTCCGGGGGAGGCAGCGCCTCCCCCGGCGGGTCGCCGCCGAAGGCGGCGAAACGAAGGACCCGGATCGCGCGGTGCCCTCCATGGTCACGACCCCCCCGCCACCGCCACGTCCGACACGCCATCCGCTTCGGTCACTTCGAGATATTGCGCCCGGTCGCCGAACTCGGCGAAGAGCTCCGGTCCGGTGCCCGTCATCCATGCCTGGGCGCCCAGCGCGAGGATCTCCTCGTACAGCGCCGCGCGGCGGGAGGAATCCAGATGGGCCGCTACCTCGTCCAGCAACAGAAGCGGTGGCGCGCCGACGCGGTGCGCCAGCGCGCGGGCATTGGCGAGGATCAGCGAGATCAGCAGCGCTTTCTGCTCGCCCGTCGAACAGTCGCGAGCGGGCACGCCCTTCTCGGTATAGACGGCGGCAAGGTCGGTGCGGTGCGGCCCGGTCAGGGTCCGCCCCGCCGCCATGTCGCGCCCTCGCCCCTCGGCCAGGGCGCGGGCGAGATCCTCCGCCCCCTCCGGCAGGTCGCCCTCGGGCTGTTCCAGCGACAGGGTCGCGGCCGGAAAGGCGGTCTCCGCCCCCTCCTGCGCCTCAGAGAGCACCGTCAGCGTCTCGGCGCGGGCGGCCTGGATGCGGGCGCCGGCCTCGGCCATGCGGGCCTCCAGCGCGGCATACCAGCCCGCGTTGCGCACCTCGTCCTTCAGGAGGCGGTTACGCTCGCGCATGGCCTTCTCGTAGGTCAGCACCGCCTCGCCATGATCAGGCCGGAAACTCAACGCGGCCCGGTCGAGGAAGCGGCGCCGCCCGTCCGCACCCTCGATCCACAGCCGGTCCATGGACGGGATCAGCCAGAGCACCCGCACCAGCCGCCCCAGCGCCAGCTGCGGCGCGGCCTTGCCGTCTATCCGCACCTGCCGCGCGGCGGCGCCCTCGGACCAGGTCTCGATCTCGTGCAGCCCGTCGGGGGCGGCCAGATCGGCGGCGATCTTCCAGCCGAGGCTTTCGGGCCTCCGTGCCATCTCCTCTGCGCTCGCCCGGCGCAGCCCGCGCCCGGGGCTGAGGATCGAGAGCGCCTCGAGAAGGTTCGTCTTGCCCGCGCCGTTGGGGCCGAAGATCGCGACGGGCCGGCCGTCCGCGGTCATCCGCGCGCGGCGGTGGCTGCGGAAATGCGAGAGGCTCAGGGCGGTGACGGCGACCATGGCAAAAGGTTAACGCCTCCGCGCGTCCACAGGGATTTCCGTTTATCTTCCGTGTCTTGACGGGGCGTCCACACGTGGACGCCGGCGCCGGCCGCGAATTTTCGTACGAAAATTCGCCCGCCTCACACCCGCATCGGCATGACCACGTAGACCGCCGAGGTATCGTCCCCCTCGCGCATCAGCGTGGGATCGCCCGAGGAATTGAACAGGAAGATCGCGTTCTCCTTGTCCACCTGGCTCGCGATCTCCAGCAGGTATTTCGCGTTGAATCCGATCTCCAGCTTCTCGTCCCCGTAGGCGACCGCCAGCTCCTCCTCCGCCGCCCCCGCATCGGGCGCGTTCACCGAGAGCACCAGCCGGTCCTCGTCGAGGCTCATCTTCACCGCGCGGCTCCGCTCCGAGCTCACCGTCGCGACCCGGTCCACCGCCTTGGCGAAATCGCTGGCATCCACCTCCAGCTGCTTCGTGTTCCCGGTCGGAATGACCCGGCTGTAGTCCGGAAAGGTCCCGTCGATCACCTTCGAGGTCAGCGTGATGTTCGGCGTGGCGAAGCGGACCTTCGTCTCGCTGACCGACACCGCGATCTCCATCTCGTCGTCGTCGAGCAGCTTCCTGAGCTCCCCCACCGTCTTCCTCGGGACGATCACCCCGGGCATCCCCGCCGCGCCCTCGGGCAGGGGCGCGTCGATCCGCGCCAGCCGGTGCCCGTCGGTCGCCACGCAGCGCAGCCGCGGCCCCGCCTCCGTATCGGCCACATGCATGTAGACGCCGTTGAGATAGTAGCGCGTCTCCTCGGTGGAGATCGCGAATTTCGACTTGTCGAAGAGCCGCCGCAGCACCGGCGCGGGGGCGGCGAAGTTGCAGGCGTATTCCGACGAGGCCATGACCGGGAAATCCTCGCGCGGCAGCGTCGCCAGCTTGAAATCCGACCGCCCCGCGGTGATCTGCAGCCGCCCCGAAGCCCCGTCCTCGGAGAGGGTGACAAGCGCGCCGTCCGGCAGCTTGCGCACGATCTCGTTCAGCGTGACCGCCGAGACCGTCGTCGCCCCCGCCCGCTCCACCTGGGCGGGCGCGCGGTCCACCACCTCGACGTCGAGATCGGTGGCGCGGAACTGTACCGTGTCGCCCTCGGCCTCGATCAGGACGTTGGCCAGGATCGGGATCGTGTTCCGCCTCTCGACGACCGACTGGGCCTGCGCCACGGCCTTCATCAGCGCACCGCGTTCGATGGAGAGTTTCATGTCCTCGCTCCGTCCCTCTGAGGCCCTTCGCCGGGACGCTCACGCTACACGCGCAAGCGGGCCGGGCAAGCCATTTCGCGGGAGAGTCCGTCAGTGTTGCAGGAGCGTCAAGCGCCGTCGCGCCGGGCCCTATTCCTCGAGCGCGCGGCGCAGCAGTTCGAGATCGTCCGCGATGCAGCTGTCGGTCTGGCGCAGTTCCTCGATCTTGCGAACACCATGCATGATCGTGGTGTGATCGCGCCCACCGAACCGCTTGCCGATCTCCGGCAGGGACCGGCTGGTCAGGGTCTTGGCGAGCCACATCGCCACCTGCCGCGGGCGGGCGAAGCTGCGCATCCGGCGCGGTCCCACGAGGTCGCTCAGGCGGATGTTGTAATGCTCGGCCACCTTCCGCTGGATTTCCTCCACCGTGATCTTGCGGTCGGAGGTGCGCAGGATGTCGGCAAGACAGTCTTGGACCAGTTCGTGGTCGATTGTCTTGCCGACGAGGCTCGCGAAGGCGAAGAGCCGCGTCAGCGCACCTTCGAGCACCCGCACGTTGGTCGAGATCCGGTGCGCCAGGTATTCCAGCACGCCGGGTGCGACGGTGAGGCCCGGATATTGCTCCCGGTACTGCTCGACCTTCGACTGCAGGATGCCGAGCCGCAGTTCGTAATCCGTGGGATGCAGGTCCACCACCAGCCCCGAGGCGAGGCGCGAGGAGATCCGGCCCTCGAGGTCCTTGATGTCGGACGGCGCGCGATCGGCGGAGATGATGACCTGCTTCGACTGGTCCACGAGGGCGTTGAACGTGTGGAAGAACTCTTCCTGCGTGCTGTCTTTTCCTGCGAGGAACTGCACGTCATCGACCATGAGCACGTCGACGGACCGGAACAGCTGCTTGAAGTCCATGATCTTGCGCTCGCGCAGGGCAGTCACGAAGCGGTACATGAACTGGTCGGCGGAGAGGTAGAGCACATCGAGATGCGGCATGTTGGTCCGCAGCTCGTGAGCGATGGCGTGCATCAGATGAGTCTTGCCGAGGCCGACGCCGCCATAGAGGAACAGGGGATTGAAGGCTACGGGCCCGCCTTCGGCCACGCGGCGCGCGGCGGCATGGGCCAGGGCGTTGGGCTTTCCGACGACGAAGGTGTCGAACGTGAATCGGGTGTCGAGCTTGGCGCTTTCGACAAGGCTCGACCGCGCCTGTGCCGGAGCCGCCGCCGGGGCGGCCTGGCGCGGACCGTCTGACCGCCGGACTTCGAAGGACAGCCGGTCGACCTCGTGTCCGTGCCGGGCAAGCTGGGCGACGATGCGATCCGCAAAGTTCTGCGAGACGTAGTTGCCGATGAAGTTGGATGGAACCGAGCAGGTGAGCACGCCGGCGTCGAGCGACCGGTAGGTCAGCGGAGCGATCCAGTTCGCGTAGTTGTTCTCTCCGAATACCTGACGCAGTTCATCTTTCACCACTGTCCAGTCCGCTTGTGTCATTCCGGCCCCAGCCCGCATTGTTCTGCCTTCCCGTCGCGGGCATGCCCGCACGTTCATGGCGCTGGCCTGGCAGAGAATGCCTGTCCAGGCAGCCGCTTGGCCGCCCGGTCCGGACAGGTCTCTCGCTCGCCGGAGCCGGTCCCGCAGCAGGACCAGCATCACGGAAACCGGGTCGACCGGTCTTCCGCTTCGGCAGGACGGGTCGGGGATTGGCCCCTCTCCGCTCGCGTGTCGCGGAGCGTTACGGGCCTTGCCTCGGGCCCGTTCTCCGTTCTACGCCTTGAACGCCAGAAGACTGCGGCCACGACTAGAGAATGGGGTAGAAGCCCCCTCCTCGAAATCGGTCCCTTGCAGCAGCTCCGGCGCTCTCCCCCAGGTTTGCGCTCGTGAATCGCAGGGCCAAGCTAGCAAGGGGTTTCGAAGCCTTTCAACTGAACAACAGCCTTGACTTCGGGATTGCCCGGTCCGCCGTTTTCGAGAATCCCGAAGGCTATTGAATCCCTTCAAATCCCGTCACAATGCTGTTGCAAAAATGACAAAGCGCGCCGTTCAAGGCGCGCTTCGGCAGGTCGGGGTTCCGGACGCGAGTCGGCCCGGGCGGATATCAGCCGAGGGCCTTCACCCGCGAGGACAGGCGCGACATCTTCCGCGCGGCGGTGTTCTTGTGAAAGACGCCCTTGGTCACACCGCGCATCAGTTCCGGCTGAGCCGTGCGCAGGGCCGAGGCTGCTGCTTCCTTGTCGCCGGAGGCGATGGCTTCCTCGACGCGGCGCAGGAAGGTGCGGATGCGCGAGCGGCGGGCCTTGTTGATGGCATAGTTGCGCTCGTTCTGGCGGGCGCGCTTCTTGGCTTGGGGCGAATTCGCCATGTGTCTCTCCGGTACGGTCTATCCGAGTTCACGCATACCGTCCGGCGCCGTCCCGGAGGAAGGCCGACATCTCTTGCCTGAGCGGGCAGCACGCGCATGTGGCGGCGCGCTTAGCCGACGACGAACCGGAAGTCCAGCGGCTACTTGTCCCGGAACTGGGCTTCGCGCTTCTCGCGGAAGGCCATCATGCCCTCCGCCTGATCGTCCGTGGAAAAGAGCGCGTAGAAGAGCGCGCGCTCGTAGCGCAGACCCTCCGACAGCGACATCTCCTCTGCCCGATTCACGGCATCCTTGACCGACGTCGTGGCCAGCAGGGACTTCTCCGCGATCTTGTGGGCCGCGGCCAGCGCCTCGTCCTTCAGCTTCTTGGCGGGAACGACGCGGCTGACGAGGCCCGAACGCTCCGCCTCCTCGGCATCCATGAAGCGGCCGGTCAGGTGCATGTCCATGGACTTCGACTTGCCCACGAGGCGGGTCAGGCGTTGCGTGCCGCCGAGCCCCGCGAGGATGCCGAGATTGATCTCGGGCTGGCCGAACTTGGCGGTATCAGCGGCGATGATGAAATCGCACATCATGGCAAGCTCGCAGCCGCCGCCCAGAGCATAGCCCGCCACGGCGGCGATCATCGGCTTGCGCACGCCGGCGATTCTCTCCCCCTCGCGGGCGAAGACCTGGCGCGCATACATGTCGACGAAGCTCTTGTCGGCCATCTCGGCGATGTCCGCCCCGGCGGCGAAGTCCTTCTCCGAGCCGGTGATGACGATGCAGCGCACCTTGTCGCTGCGGTCGGCGTCCTCGAGGGCCGCGACCAGCTCGCTCAAAAGCTTCGCGTTCAGAGCGTTCTTCACGTCGGGTCGGTTCAGGGTGATCGTGCAGACGTCGTCGGAGATGTCGACGACGATGGTCTCGTAGGCCATTGGATTTGGTCCTTGTGCCGGCGTCTGCGTCGGTCAGGCTTAGCAAAGGCGTCCGCGGGTTCAAGCTATCTTTGACACAGAGGGCAATAGAAGGACGACCGACCCGACTGCACGACACGTCGGATCGTGCCGCCGCAGCCGTTGCCAGGACAGGGACCACCCTCTCGGCCATAGACCCGGAAGGTGTGCTGAAAATAGCCCAGCTCCCCGTCCGCCTGCCGGTGGTCGCGCAGGGAGGAGCCGCCTGCGTCGATGGCCTCCGACAGAACCTCCCGGATCACGGGCACGAGGCCCGCCACCCGCGCGGGGGCGATGCGGCCGGCCTTGCGCAGGGGGCTGATCCCTGCGCGGTGGAGCGCCTCGCACACATAGATATTGCCGAGGCCCGCCACGATCCGCTGATCGAGCAGAGCCGACTTGATCGGGGTCATTCGGCCCCGCAGCCGCGCAGTGAGGTAAGCCTCGGAGAAGCCGTTGCCCATGGGCTCGGGCCCGAGATCGCGGATCAGCCAGTGACGCTCGAGATCCTGCGTCGGCACGAGGTCCATCGCGCCGAAGCGGCGGGCGTCGTTGAAGGTGATGCGGGCACCGTTGTTCATGTCGAGCAGGACATGATCGTGCCTGGCCGGTGCGGGGTGGTCGTGGTGAAAGGTGCCGATCCGATAGCCCGAGACCAGCATCCGCCCCGACATGCCCAGGTGCACGATGAGCGTCTGCCCGTCGTCCAGGCCCGCGAGCAGGTATTTCGAGCGGCGCCCGAGCCGCGTCACGCGCCGCCCGGTCAGCCGCTCGGCCATCCGCTCCGGCAGGGGCCAGCGCAGATCGGGGCGGTTGACCTGCGCCCGGGCGATGACCGCGCCCTCCATGGCGGGGGCAAGGCCGCGGCGCACTGTCTCGACTTCTGGCAATTCGGGCATGGTGCGCTTTCTTCCCCCGTGCGGGGCCTATAGAAAGGCGCGGCACGAGAGGATCGCAAGAGCCCATGACCGACGAGACCGCGCCGGAGAGCACCACCCATTTCGGATATCAGACCGTCCCCGAGGCCGAGAAGGCGGGGCGGGTCCGCGGCGTCTTCAGCTCCGTCGCCAGCCGCTACGACGTGATGAACGACCTGATGAGCGGCGGCATCCACCGGCTCTGGAAGGACGCGATGATGGACTGGCTGGCGCCCCGGCCCGGGCAGCGGCTGCTCGACGTGGCCGGCGGCACGGGCGACATCGCCTTCCGCTTCCTGCGACGGGCGGGCGACGCCACCGCCACGGTGCTCGACCTCACGACGCCGATGCTGGAGGAGGGCCGCAAGCGGGCCGAGGCCGAGGCCCTGTCGGACCGGCTCGACTGGGTGACCGGCGATGCGATGGCCCTGCCCTTCGACGACGCGAGCTTCGACGTCTACACGATCTCCTTCGGCATCCGGAACGTGACCCGGCCCGAGGTGGCGCTGTCGGAGGCGTTCCGCGTGCTCAGGCCCGGCGGGCGGCTCATGGTGCTGGAATTCAGCCGCGTGCCCGTGCCGATGCTGCAGAAGGCCTACGATCTCTATTCCTTCAACGTCATTCCCCGCATGGGGCAGGCCGTGACAGGGGACCGGGACAGCTACCAGTACCTCGTCGAATCGATCCGGCGGTTCCCCGACCAGGAGACATTCCTTGCCATGGTGCGCGCGGCGGGGTTCGGGAACGCGGCCTATCGCAATCTCAGCATGGGCGTGGCCTGCCTGCACTCCGGCTGGAAACTGTAGGTGCGCGGCCCCCACAACATCTTTCGCCTGATCCGGACCGGGGCCACGTTCGAACGCACCGGCGCGATGCGCGTGATCCTGGAGGCTCTCGACGCGCCGCCGCTTCTGCGGCTGGTTGTGCGCGGCCTGACTTGGCCGGTGCAGTGGCTGGGCCTGAGGGGCGATCCGTCGATGCCGCCCGCGACCCGGGCGCTGACGGCGCTGGGCCCCGCCTACATCAAGTTCGGACAGGTCATGTCGACGCGTCCCGACGTGGTGGGCGACACGCTGGCTCGGCAGCTCCGGGTGCTGCAGGACAAGCTTCCGCCCTTCCCCCTCGCCGCCGCCCGCGCGGAGATGGAGCGGGAACTGGGCGTGCGCGTCGATGACGTGTTCGAACACGTCTCGGAACCGGTGGCCGCCGCCTCGATCGCGCAGGTGCACAAGGCGCGGCTGCGGGGCAGCGGAGAGGCGGTCGCGGTCAAGGTCCTGCGCCCGGGCATTGAGCGCGCCTTCCGCCGCGACATCGACGCCTTCTATTTCGCGGCGCGCATGATCGAGCTGCTTTCGCCCTCCTCGCGGCGGCTGCGGCCGATGGACGTTATCGCCCATTTCGAGGGCGTGGTTCTGGGAGAACTCGACCTGCGGCTGGAAAGCTCCGCCGCGTCGGAATTCGCCGTGAATACCGAAAGGGACGAGGGATTCCGCATTCCCCGCATTCGCTGGGCGCTGTCGGCCCGGCGCGTGATGACCCAGGACTGGGTCGAGGGCGTCAGCATGGGCGACGTGGAGGCGCTGGATGCGGCGGGACACGACCGCAAGCGCCTCGCCGCCCGCGTGCTCGAGCTGTTCCTGCGTCATGCCCTGCGCGACGGCATGTTTCACGGTGACATGCACCAGGGGAACCTGAAGGTCGGGGCGAACGGCGACATCATCGCCCTCGATTTCGGGATCATGGGCCATATCGACGAGTACACGCGCCGGGTCTACGCTCAGATCCTCTTCGGGTTCATCCGGCGCGATTACCGGCGCGTCGCGGAGGTCCATTTCGAGGCGGGCTACGTTCCACCCGACCGGGACATCGAGGAATTCAGCCGCGCCCTGCGTGCGGTGGGCGAGCCCATCTTCGGCATGGACGCCTCGCGCATCTCGATGGGGCGGCTCCTGGCCTATCTCTTCGAGGTGACAGAGCGGTTCGGGATGGAGACCCGTACCGAGCTGATCCTGCTGCAGCGGACGATGGTGGTGGTCGAAGGCGTGGCCCGCTCTCTCGATCCGCACATGAACATCTGGGAGGTCGCGCGACCGACGGTCGAGGACTACATCAAGAAGAGCATCGGTCCGACGGCCCTGGCGCGGGACCTCGCCCGGACGGCGCAGGTTCTGGCGCGGTTCGGTCCCCGCCTTCCCGAGGCGGCGCGGCTGGCGCTGGTGGAGCGCTCGCGGCCGGCCCGGCCGCCGCCCCGCCGGACAACGATGGCCCTCCTCGGCGGCATGGCGCTTGGCGGCGGCCTCGTGATTGCCGGCGTCTTGCTCGGGCAGCTGCTCTGAGACCCGCCGCGCCGGCGGCCGGGCGAGGGACCTCAACTGCGTGGGCGGTGCCATGGCAACGGCACGGAGTAGGGTTCGGTATTCGCCGCGCGCGAGCACAACCCGAGAGGCCGAGGCCGTCACAGCAGACCGTATCGGGGACGCGGCATCATGCGGCCCGGGCGGCCGCACCTGTTTCGAGGGGTCGCGCGAGGCGATGCCGAGGAGCTGCGCCAAGATGCATGCCCCCTCGTCAGATGTGCAGTTCGCGAGCGACCCGGTCTCGATTACCGGAAGGGCGCTCGTCCGCTTCGTGCAGCTGCGACCTTGTACGGATAGAATAGATCGGGGAAGCTTTACGGATACCCTTGGATTGTGCCCATGCCATTTTGCGACATCACAATCGTGCCCGTTCCCACCTGTCGCCGGAAAGCCTATCTTAAATTTTCCGAACGGATAGCTGAGATATATCGCGAATTTGGAGCGTCACGTGTGACGGATTTCTGGCATGATGACGACGCCAGCGCTGACGCAGATTTTCACGCAAGGGATGCGATGGCCACATATGGCGTGGGGAATCTGCCAAACTTCCGAAAACTTGCAGGCGCGGTCGAAGGCGAGACAGTCGTTGTTTCGATCACGGAGTGGCCAAACCGCGAGGCTCGTGACCGAGGAGTCGAGGCCGTGGTCTCAGACCCACGCATCCAGGGCACGATGGACGAAGAACCGATCTTCGATGGTAGCAAGCTCATCGCAGGTGGCTTTGTCGTCGAACTCGACATCGGTTGACGCAGGCGGCGGTAGCCTTGTTCGAAGAGCCGGTATCCGGCGCACCGAGACGACCTCCGCAGTCTTCTGCAAGGGCATCGGCCCGTTCTGACCTCTGATTCTCTCGTGATCTTGCGTGGTTCTTCGTAACCGGCCGGTTAGGACCGCAGCTCAGGCGACGGCCTTGTCCTCCTGAGTGAGCGGCACCCAGTTCCACGGCAGCAGGTCGTCGAGGCGGTTGATCTTGTGGTCGCCGATCCGGGCGAGGATGT
>NZ_ML119086.1 GCF_003789055.1 Histidinibacterium lentulum
CGTTCGACACCCAAAACCTCGCCCAGCATGGCACCTTCCGATAAGACACGTCGCTAACGACGTCGTTATGCACGTGTCTTAGCTCGGAACCCCGCAATCAGGCAGGCGGCTTCAATCGGGCGGTTACCCCCGACAGCCCGCTCACCGCGTTTCTTCGGAAGCATCCGAACGGCGGATTGCATCACTTGAGCCTTTCGGCCGATGAGCTCGAACCGACCCTGGGTCAGCTTCAGGCCGACGGGTGCGCGGTGGTGTCCGGTCCGGCGCGGAATGTCCTCTGTCGGTCCTTCGCCTTCCTGCACCCCCGGGACATGTGCGGCGTGTTGACGGAGGTCGAATCCAGCACGGCAGCCGACCTCTAGGCTTCCGTCCGGACGGGAATTCCGGAAACCGCCTCCGCGATGAGTTCGCCGAGCGCTTCCATTGTGATGGACTTTGGACGGCGCGTACTGCGCGCCAGATCGATCGATCGAGTTATATCGGGTTCGCGGATCGGAAGCACGCGAAGCTTGCCTGAGATCGCGTCGTCGTGGACCATCGAGTAAGGCACGATGGTGCAGTGCTCCCCTCGGCGGATCAGTTCTCGAAGGATCGGAATGCTGTCGAGTTCCATCTCGAAGGTTGGCCTTACCCTGGTCGAAGCGAACCACGGCTCGAGCACGGTGAGGAAGCCATGGGTAATGACGATGGGATATCCACGCAGGTCTTCGAGGCGGACATCCTGGATACTGGCCGGGAGCAACTCCGGTACGCCGCAAAGGACCAGTTCCTCGATGGCGAGTTCGCGGCGCTCGATCGCATCTCCTTCCGAGCCGACCGTGAGGATGGCGAGATCGATCTTGCCGAGTTCGACCCAGTCGACAAGGAACACGCTTAAGGCTTCGATGAGCCGGATCGATACCTTTGGATAAAGCGACTTGCACCGTCGGATCAGCTCGGGTGCAACAAGGTAGGCGAGCGACGGCGGCATGCCGATCACCATTTCGCCGGCCGGTTCGCTCCCCAGGTGCCGGACCTCGACCCGGAGATGGTCGGCAGCCTTGAGCACGTATTCGGCGTGCTCAAGAAGTTTCTGGCCGGCCTCCGTCGCTTCGACTCCGCGGGCAGATCGATGAAGGAGCTTCACCCCCAGGTCATGCTCCAATGCCTGTATCTGTCTGCTCAAGGCAGGCTGGGCGACGTGCAGGCGCGACGCGGCCTTGCCGAAGCTGCCGGCTGCAACCACGCCGAGGAAATATCTGAGCTGCCTGAGTTCCATCTCTGGCCGGCCCTCCGAAAAGGAAGTTCTGTTTCAGCGAGCCGTGGCGGTTGAAGCGTTAGTCAAAGTGAGAGACAGGCACGGCGCGCTTTGCTTATCCAACATGCAGCAAAGCTGTACCAGAACAGGAATTCCCAACAGCGAAGGGCGCACTGGGTGGCCACCTATATCAACCTTCCAGTCGCTCCGCCCGCCGAGAGCGCCCGGAGGACGGAACGCATCAAGATCTATGGCCCCGACGCCTTCGCGGGCATGCGCCGCGCAGGGGCACTGACCGCCCGATGTTTGGACGAGATCGCCGGGCTGGTCGGGGACGGAACGCCCCTGGCCGAGATCAACACATTCGTGCTCGACTTCGCCGCGACCCACGGCGCCCGACCGGCCACACTCGGCTACAAAGGCTACGCATACGCCTGCTGCACGTCGGTCAATCACGTGGTGTGCCACGGTGCCCCGACCGCGCGAAAGCTGCACGAGGGCGATATCGTGAACGTCGATGTAACGCTTGTCCTTGACGGCTGGTATGGCGACTCAAGCCGCATGTACGCCGTGGGCAAACCCAAGAGAGCGGCCGAGCGGCTGGTCCGCATCGCGCACGAGGCGATGATGCGCGGCATCGGGGCGGTTCGTCCCGGCGCGCGGCTGGGAGACATCGGGCATGCGATCCAGAGTTACGCGGCATCCGAGCGGTGTTCCGTCGTCCGCGACTTCTGCGGGCACGGCATCGGGCAGGTCTTTCACGACGCGCCCAACATCCTGAATGTCGGAAGACCGAACACGGGACCGGAGCTGCGCGAGGGGATGATCTTTACCGTGGAACCGATGATCAACCTCGGTCGGCCCGAGGTGAAGATGCTCGCCGACGACTGGACCGCCGTGACGCGGGACAGGTCGCTGTCAGCGCAATTCGAGCATTCGATCGGCGTGACGGCAGAAGGTTTCGAGATCTTCACGCTCTCGGCCCAGGGTCTGCACGCGCCGGGCGTCGAACTGGCGGCTCCGCATGGCTAAGCGATCCGGACCCGTCGTCAGACCGCGGTGCGCCGCAATCCTGTCCCAACGGCTCCATGGAACGTCATCCTCATGCAACCTCTCCGCGTCATCTTCGCCCACCTGACTGCGATGTCCCTTGCCTTCTCGATGACGTCGCTCGCCAGCGCCCAAACAGGCGGCAAGCTGGGAATAGGAGACAGAATGCCGATTGAAGAAGAGATGGCCGCATCCGGTCCGATCGGCCCACTCGCGGGAACACTGACACTGCCGAACGCAACTGGGCCGCTTGAGCCGGAGGTGCCGGTGTTCCTGATCGTGCCCGGTTCCGGGCCCACGGACCGCGACGGCAATTCGCCCCTCGGCATCACGGCCGCGCCCTACAGGCTGCTGACCGAGGCGCTGGCCGAGCAGGGCTACCCCTCGGTCCGCATCGATAAGCGCGGCATGTTCGGCTCCGAAGGCGCGATTTCGGACCCGAACGATGTGACAATCGCGGGCTATGGCGACGACCTTCTTGCATGGACGGCCGCAATCCGGGCAAGGCTGCCGGCGAGGGACGGCACGCGCTGCGTCATCCCCATCGGGCACAGCGAGGGCGGACTGGTCGCCCTGGCCGCCATCGGGCGCATCGCGGACGCTTGCGGATTGATCCTGATCGCCAGCATCGGCCGTCCCCTGGACGAGGTGATCGCCGAGCAACTGCGCGCCAACCCCGCGAACGCGCCTTTCCTGCAGGAGGCCGAGGCGGCACTTGCCACGCTGAGGCGCGGCGAGCGGGTCGATGCGAGCACCATCAGTCCCGCCCTGCGGCCCCTCTTCGGCGCGGAGGTTCAGGGCTTCCTGATCGACGCAATGTCCCGCGATCCGACGGAACTGGCGTCCCGGGTCGAGCGTCCCATGCTCGTTCTCCAAGGCACGCGCGACCTGCAAGTCGGCGTGGCGGACGCACGGATGCTGGCGGATGCGGCGCCCGACGCCACCCTCGCCTTGCTCGCGGACGTCAATCACGTCCTGAAGATCGTGGGATCGCAAGACCCTGGCGCGAACCTCGCGACCTACGCCGACCCGGACATCCCGATCGCGGCCTCGGTCGTGGATTCGATTGCGGATTTCGTGGACGGGATAAGCCGGGACTAGACCCAAGAGCCGGGTCTCACGAAAAGCGATCACGCTTGGTAAGACAGAACTTCAAACCTCAGAGGCGCTTGGCAAAAAACAGCCTGGCCTCGTTCTCCGGGTAATCGTCGATCCGACCGAATTCGCTGTAGCCCTGGCGCCTGTAGAACTCCGGCGCCTGGAACGAGAACGTGTCGAGCCATATCCCGTCCATCCCCCGCACGCGTGCTTCTTCCTCGAGGCGCGCCATCAGCTGGCGACCGATCCCCTTGCCGCGCCCCTCCTCGGCCACCGCCAAAAGCTCGACGAACACCCATTTCAGATCCAGCGAGAACCGGGCGGCGAGGCCACCGAGGTAAAGATCGCCTTCACGCGCCTCGAGGAACACCATCTCGGACCTGAATGATTTCCCGGCCACCTTGGAATGGTGATCGAGAAGCGCCAAGATGCGTGCTCGTGCTTCAACCTCGGAACCATGTGCTGGATGGATCTGGGTCATTGTGCTGTCCTCTCATCGGTCATTGTCCAAGATCGGGATCTTGCCGCGCCGGGAGCCGGGGCTCTGCGTGATCTCACGACCCTCCTCCTGACGTATCGGTTCGAAAGCCGCATCACCGGGCTGACCTGTCCGGCATGCCGCGCACATTGGCGCGAAGGAAACGGGCAACCTCCTCGGCGATTTCCCCGTCCTCTTCCGTCCCGCCGAACCCGCCATGTGGCATGGCCTCGAAGACATGCAATTCCGTGACCACCGCCGCCTTGCGCAGTTTCCGGTGCAGCCGAACGGCGCTCGACAGGAACAGGTCCCGGGTGCCGCTCTGGATGAAGGTCGGCGGAAAGGCCGTCGTGAAGGTCCCGAACAGAGGCGACAGGTACGGATGCGCAAGATCCGCGCCATTCGCATAAAGCCGGTTCGCGGACATCAGCGGGTTCGGCAGGTTCACATCCAGCGTCCTGTTTGCAGAAAAACTGTCGCCCGATTCCGTGAGGTCGACTTCGGGCGAGAGCAGGATCAGGCAGGCGGGCAGCGCCAGGCCTTCGTCATGCGCGCGCAACACGGTTGCGAGGGCCAGGTTGCCACCAGCAGACCGGCCGCCGATGATGACGTGGTCGGCACCGTATTTCTGAACGGCGTACCGATAGACACTCAGGCAATCGTCGAGCGCTGCCGGAAAGGGGTGATCGGGGGGCATACGATAGTCGATGCCGTAGCACCGCACCCCGTGCAGGTCGGCGACACCGCGCGCGCTGTCGCGGCATGCGTCCCCACCCCCGAAGACGAACGCCCCACCATGCAGATCGATATAGACGATTTCGCTGTTTCGCAGGTCGGCGGGGCTTGCCACATGAACCGTCGCAGTCCCGATCTGCTCTGTCGTCGTCTGTGCGGTGACTTCGGACCGGGTTGCCTTCAGCCTGGATGCATAATGCGCGTCGGTCGCGGCCCTGAGGCGGCGCCAGGCATGGTGGTCTTCCGGACCGGGCATCGCGTAGGAGGCGCTGTGCGGGACGCTATCTCCACCCACGGCTCCATGCAGCTTCAACTGCGCAGAATGGCTGATGGATGTCGGCACCGGAACAACTCGCTCGTCGAGCCTGACCCCATTCAGCTGCATCGTCTCTTTCGCTTTTTCCATATCCGGCTCACCCCTGTCTTCGTAATCATACTGATCGTCTTTCCGGGCAGTTCGATTGATCGACCGATCGAAAGGGTGCCCGGCCCGCGCCAGTGACACCCTTCCGCTCTGACGGTCTCAATCGGCTTCCGTCACCTCCAAGCCGGTCCAATGGGCTGCAAACGCCCACATGTCGGCGAACTCGTCGATGACCATCGCGGTCGGCTTGCCCGCCCCGTGCCCGGCACGGGTTTCCACACGCAGCAGATGCGGCCGGTCGCCGATGTCGGCCGCCTGCAAGGCGGCTGCATACTTGAACGAATGGGCCGGAACGACCCGGTTGTCCGTATCGGCCGTGGTCACGAGAATGGCCGGATAGCGCACGCCCTCACGGATCGTGTGCAGGGGCGAATACGAAAGAAGGGTCTGGAACTCCTCTTCGACGGACGGGCTGCCGAACTCCTCGACCCACGTGGCTCCGCTTGTAAAGCGGTCGAAGCGCAGCATGTCGAGCACGCCGATCCCCGGCAAGGCTGCCGCGAACAGATCCGGACGTTGATTGACGACCGCGCCAACCAGCAATCCGCCGTTGGACTCGCCATGGATCGCAAGCCCGTCGGATGGCGTGATGCCGCTGTCGATCAGGTATTCACCGGCGGCGATGAAGTCGTCGAACACGTTCTGCTTGTTGGCGCGCCGACCGGCATGATGCCAGGCTTGGCCGTATTCGCCGCCGCCCCGAATGTTCGCCAGGCCATAGACGCCGCCCTCGGCGACCCAGGCCATGGCGGCGGGCGAGAAATGCGGCACCATGCTGATCCCGAATCCCCCATAGGCGTGCAGCATCGTCGGCGCCGGACCCTCGATGTCATTGCGCCGGACGACGAACAACGGAACCCGCGTGCCGTCTTCCGAGGTGTAGAAATGCGGCTCGACACGGATCATATCGAGATCGATGGCGATTTCGGGCTCGGCCCAGACCGTCGTCTCCTTCGCCGCGACGTCGAGGCGCAGAATGGTCATCGGCGCGTCATAGCTGGTAAAGGCGAAAAAGGCTTCGTTATCGCCGGGTCGGCCCTTCACGGCACCCATCGTGCCGGGCCCCGGGAGCGGAACTGTACCGTCGAGCGTTCCATCCAGCCGATAAAGTTCGACCTGCGACTGGACATCGACCGTGTAAGACAAGAGCAGGCGATCGCCGACGAGCGCGGAGCCCCCTTGCCACAATACGGCATCCGAGCGCTCGGGAATGACATCTGAAAACTCGGGCTGCTCATCCGAAAGGTCGATCTTCACGACCCGACCCCGAGGCGCGCCATTCTGTGTGGCGAAGAACATTTCGGTGCCGATGCTTCCCAGAAGCAGCCACATGTCATCGTAGCTATCGACGATGGTTCTCGGCGCTGCGTCCTCGGCTTCAAGGTCCGTCACCGTCACCGCGACGCCCCCGGTCAGTGCGGTCGTGTAGACCATCAGATACCGGCCGTCCGGCGTCACGACGGCTGTGTGCAGCAGCGGTCGCCCGGGTGTTGGCGCGTGAACGAGCAGGTCTTCCGATTGCGAGGTTCCGATCCGATGAAAATGGACGGCATGGTTTTCGACGCTTGCGTTGAAATCCGCCTCCGGCTCGGGGAACCGGGAGTAGTAGAATCCCGACCCGTCGGGATGCCAGTCGATGGCGGTGAAGCGCGCCCACTCGACCTCGTCTTCCAGCATCTCCCCTGTCGACGTGTTCATCACTCGAATGGTCCGCCAATCCGATCCGCCGTCCTGCATGGCGAAGGCGACGAATGCACCGTCAGCGGAGGCGGCCCATTCCGCGAGGGCCACGGTACCGTCGTCGGACCAGGTATTCGGGTCGATCAGCACGCGGCTCGGGCCATCGGCGCCTTCCCGCACCATAAGCTGCGACTGGTTGTCGAGCCCGCCGTTGCGGTTGAAGAAGTAGAGGCCGCCGCGCTCGACTGGCGGCAAGAGCGTTTCGTGATCGAACATGGCGGTCAGCCGGCGATGGAAGGCATCCCGGCCCGCAAGGTCTTGCAGGTACGGAGCGGAAACTGCGTTCTGTGCCTCGATCCAGTCCGCAACTTCGGCATCCTGCCGCGGGTCGTTTTCCAGCCAGCGGAACGGGTCGGCGACCATGATGCCGAAATGCATCTCCGCGACATCGCCTTGAGGGGTTTCGGGGTAGGTCATCGGCGGGGTCTCCTGTGCAACGGCCGGGGCGATTGAGATCAGCAGCGCCGCGGCAGCGCCTTTCAGGCATTGCCACGCCATCGTGGGCCCTTCCTCCCCTGCAGACGTCTTTCGACGCCCTGCCCGTGTGGGCCCGTATCCGGAGGTTCCGGCTGATCTGGCCGTCATGATTGCGTGTCCGTTTTCTTCTGGGAGGCGCGCCAATCGGCGTTGGCCAGCTTTGGGATTATTGTCAGGTGACGGCATCGCAGATCGGCAGCGTCGCGGCGCCTCGGATCGCGGAGATGATGCGGGCGGTCGCTTCTTCCGAACTCACCTGCACCCCGTCGTTGATCACGGCCGCGCTGATCTCCTCGTCCACCAGACGCATCGCGGCCGTGATGGATGCTGCGCAGAGCCTGACCTCGAAATCCTCCGCACTCTGCGCCGCACGGTCGGCAATGACACCGCGAAGCTCCATCTCGGCTGCATGACACGCCATGAGCCAGGCCGAGCGCAGCGCCGGCTCGCGATGCAGGATCGCAAGGATCCGGACGGCGGCGATGCTGTCGCGGATGAAGGCTTCGTCCGAGACGAAAGCCGTCACGGACCGGGCCAGATATTGCTCGATGCTTTCGGTCTTCGGCCATTCCCCGAGCAGCACAGCGAAACGCAGTTCACTGACCTTCAGCACAGGCTCGACGCAGGCTTCCTTGGACCGGAAATATCGCCAGACCGTTCGCGTCGAGATGCCGGCCGCGGCGGCGATGTCGTTTCCGCTCGTCGCATCGAAGCCCTTCTCCCAGAACAGTCTCGCTGCGTGCCGGGAGACTTCTAGCCGAGCGATTTCCAATCTCGCGTCGTCGGTCACTTGGAGGCCTCCGTTCCCTCGAGGTGATGCCATTGGGTTCTGTTTCTTCAGTTCCATGGCGGGTTCGGCTCCCGTCCAACAGTCACTAAGTGACACGCAGACTATCTGTCACTTAGTGACAACGGATTCAAGGGCCGCGCGGGCTATTCTTCCGTGATGTCCCGGCATCACGCACGGAAAGGGCGAGGACGGGGCCGTGCAGTGCATGATCGTCGGGACCGGGCTCCGCGCCAACTGACAGATACAGCCGCTATTCAGCGCCGCTGGCAATCACAACTGTTGATGCGGTTTGTAACCATGTGCGAAAATCCACTGGCTGGTCGCTCAGCACGCGCCAGTCATCGACCTGCGGCTTGCCGTGGCTCTTGAAGTAGAACGGCTTCAGCCGCTCCATCTGAGCGACGGTCAGCCAGAAAGGATTGCTCATCATCACCCCCGTCAGTTCGGGAGCTTGAATCAAGCAGACCGGGCGGCCTCATGCACATCAATCGTCCTGACCCTGGTCACCCTCTGCCCTACGCCGAGCGATCTGGGTCAGAGCATCGGCAATGTCGGCTTCGCGATAGGGTTTGCGGACGACCGGTGCGTCGAAGCCACGCCCAAAAAGTTCGTGCTGCTCGTATCCAGAGGTGATGACGAAAGGCGTCCCGGCTTCGACGAGGGCTTCAGCGACAGGAATGGCGGAGTCTCCTCCGAGGTTCGCATCGAGAAGAGCGGCATCGACCTCTCCGTCGCAGGCCTGCACAAGTCGCACCGCACTGTTCACCGAGCCGGCGACGCCTCGGACGTTGTGGCCCAGATCCTCGAGCAGGCATTCGAGCTCCATCGCAATCAGGGCCTCATCCTCGATGACAAGCACGGACAGGACGTTCGTCATGACTGCACTCCCGGCGCGAATTCGATGCGACAGGCAAGGCCCTCGGGGCGGTAGTCGAGGGTGACTTCGCCATCAAGCTCGCGCGCAACGCCTTTCGTGAGGAGCCTGCTGCCGAAGCCCTTGCGCCTCGGTTGCCGAACCGTCGGCCCGCCGCTCTCGGTCCAGTCAAGGCCGATGCGGCCAGTCTCGTCGAGACTCCAGCAAACCCGCACGCGTCCTTTTGCGACCGATAGGGCGCCGTACTTCGCGGCGTTCGTGCCGAGCTCATGAAGCGCGAGCGAGAGCGTGAGGACCGTGTTCGGCTTCAGTCGGACCCCGGGTCCATCCGCCGTGACCCGCTCGAGGGTGGGTCCAGCAAAGGGTGAAAGTGCGTCATTTACGACCTCGCTCAGATCGGCATCCTTCCAGTGACGCGTGGACAGGAGTGCATGCGCGCGTGCGAGGGACTGCACGCGGTTCGTGAACGCGCTTGCGAATGCGCCCATGTCGGGCGCGGTCCGCATGGTTTGGGACGAGATGGACATTACCACGGCCAGCATGTTCTTGACCCTGTGGTTCAGCTCGCCGAGTAGAAGCTCCCGCTCCGCCTCATGCTCCTTTCGCGCGGTGATGTCGCGAAACAGGATCGACACGCGGTCTGATCCAGCCTTCGTGACGCCGACGTTGAACCATTGTCCGAGCGGTTCGGCGTATAGCTCGGCGCGCTGCGGCTCGCCGGTGTCCAGCGCCATTGCTGGCATCTCCCACCAGTGCGGCTCGAAGCCGTCCCCGACGTCGCTCAGGCGGCGGCCGGTGAAATTGGCCTTCACCATCGCGCGGGCCGCGGGGTTCGCTTCGGTGTACAACATGTCCACGACATTCCCGCGGTCGTCGCGGATGACCTCCGCGAGCAGGTGACCTTCGTCCATGGTCTCGAATAGGCGGCGGTACTTCTCTTCGCTGGCGCGGGTCGCAGTCTCGGCTCGTGCCCTTTCGGTCGTGGCCCAGATCAGCTCGCTCACCTGCTGGAGCGCCAATGTCTCCTGTTCAGTCCATGCCCTCGGCTCGGGATGCGTGACGTTGAGCGATCCGACCACGACGCCCCTCTTGATGAGCGGGGTGCCGACGCAGGCGATGATCTGGAGCGCTTCGCAGGTGTGAAGATCACCCGGCGGTACCAGCGGCGACGTCCTGACGTCCATGATTGCGGTGGGATCGCCGGTTCGCAGGAGTTCGAGCGACCATGTGAAGTCAGCAAGCTGGTGACACCCGACGATGGATTGTGAGTCTCCGCGAGCAAAATCCCGATTCACGCGGGCGAGGCCTGCCTTCTCATCGATCTCCACGTAGTAGGCCCGGTCCACGTCCAGCCACTCGGCCAGCCGCCGGCACGCCTCGAACTCGATCTCGACCGGATCATGGAGGGGCCGTAGGGCCTCCGTCAGGTCGAAGAGAAACGAAAGCCGTCCTTCCCGCTCCCGAAGGGCCGCTTCCGCGCAGGCGCGGGCTCGCTCGGCCTCCACGCGACCTGTCGTCTCCTGGGCTTCTCCGAAGATGCCCACCACCTCCCCGGTTTCGTCTCGGAGCGGCACCCAGTGACCTATGAACCACCGTCCCGCATCTTCGGGACCAATGTGGAACTCCTGTTCCTCGAAGATCTGTGGCTCGCCTTCCCGGATCGCTAGAAGTCGTGGCTCGAGGCGATCCATGAGTTCGGGCCAGACGTTTCGGAGAGGCTGGCCGAGCGCGGCAGGATGCCTGTCACCCAAGAAGAACCGATAACCTTCGTTGTAGAGGACGGCGTCCTGCGTCCCGAAGAGCACGAATGCCGGGTTCGGCGTCGCCAGCATCAGTTGCGTCGCCATGACGAGTACTGGCGGCCAGGCCTCGCGGGGACCGAGCGGCGTAGCGAGCCAGTCCGTCTCGTGCATGAGATCGGCCATTTCGCCCGACGCACGCGAAGATTGGGGCATCCAGTCTCGCATGGTCGTGAGCATAGTGGAAATGCACTCCTGCGTCACCCGAGGCGCAAAACATCGTTCCGCGGAAGCAGGTGATGGAAGCCATCATGCCCGGGAAGTTGCCCGCTAAAGAACAACAACATCAGGCACCCAAGAAAAGTTCCATATGAGGGTCGACGCGTACAGAATGTCATGAGTGGTAAAGGAAGGCGGAAAGCGGGCACCGATCACCGGCGCAAATCACAGCAAAGCACGGTCGCCTCAGGCGCTTGAAAGCGCCGACAGCAGCCTCTTCGGATCGAACGGCTTCTCCACCCGTGGCGCGTCGCTGAGGTCGGCGGGCGCTTCCAGCGACGCGGCATAGCCGGTCGCGAAGATGAAGGGGATGCCGCGGGCCTTCAGGACGCGGGCGGCGGGCCAGGCGAACTCGTCGCCGAGATTGATGTCGACCACGGCGGCGTCGAAATCCTCCGCCGCGGCGACCCGGAGCGCCTCGGGGAGGCTGCCGATGGGACCCTCCACGAAGCACCCGGCGTCGTTGAGCGCCAGCGCCGTTTCCTCACCGACGAGGTGCTCATCTCGATCAGGAGGACGCGCTTGCCCTTCAGGTCCTCAGTGTAGCCGGAGGTGGTCGTCCTCTCCTTCCGGACGCCGGATGCCCGCTTGCCGTCCTGAACCCTCAGCTTTTCGATCGGCAGGTCGATGGTGGCGCGGAGCCCCTCGCGCGCGTAGTCGAGCGAGACTTCCCCATGGAGTTCGAACTTGAGCACCTGCTCGATGAGCTTCGAGCCGAACCCCTTCCGAGCCGGCGGCTCCTCGATGGGCGGGCCGCCGTGTTCCGCCCAGGTCACGACGAGCCTGCGCTCGCTCCGGTCGCCCGCAAGGCGCCAGCGGATCGTCACGTGGCCGCCGTCGCGCGACAGGGCGCCGTACTTCGCCGCGTTCGTCACGAGTTCGTGGACCGCGAGGTTAAGGGTCTGGGCGGCCTTCGGCGTGACCTTCAGGTCCGGCCCTTCCGCAACGATGCGCTCGCCGCTGTCGCCGCGATAGGCAGCGACGGCGCTCTCCACGATGTCGGCGAGACGCGCGCCCTCCCACCGGCTCTCCGCGAGAAGGGCATGGGACTGCGCCAGCGCGTTCAGACGGCCGATGAGCATCTCCGTCGCCTCCGGACCAACGCCCTTGCCGCGGCCGAGGCTCTGACGAGCGATCGACTGGACCACGGCAAGGATGTTCTTCACGCGATGGTCGAGCTCGGCCATCAGCATGGTCTGCCGTTCCTCGGCCCGTACACGTTCGGTCATGTCGAGAGCGAGGCTCACATGCATGCCGTCGCCCGTCGTCGTCAAAGCCGAGGCGCCGACGAAACGGGTCCGTTCGCCGTCGGGCTTGAGGAAGCTCCGCTCGAAGCCGGCCACGACGCCGTCTCGCTCGAGGATCGCGAGCGTCTCCGCGACCTGTTGTCTGTCCTCCGGCGCGATGCACTCCGCCCAGTTGATCTCGCCCGCCTCGAACTCCGCCCGCGTCCGGCCCATCATGCGGAGCATCTCGTCGTTGATGTAGGTGACCTCTCCGCTCGCGCCGCCGAAGCCGATGCCGATCAGGTTGGCGTCCGCGATCAGGCGGAAATGCGCCTCGCTCTCGCGAAGCCTCTGCTCCGCCAGCACCTGCTCGGTGATGTCGAAACTGACCCCGTTGATGATCCAGGGGCGCTCGCGCTCGGCCCGGCCGCGCAACGCGACCCAGCGGCCTGCGGTCGGGCCGCTGGCCACCTGCACCTGATCCTCGAAATTTTCGCCGGGCTCGATGTTCTGCGCCATCACGCGGTCGAGCCAGGCCGCGCCTTCGGGACGCATCAGATCGGCGTAGACCGAGACCCGATGGGGCTGCTCTTGCGCCGAGACGCCCCACAGGCTCTGGACGACCTCGTCCGCCCGGACCGATCGGTCCCGGGTGTCCCATCTCCAGGCCCCCATCCCGCCGCTTTCGAGCGCGATGCTGCGAAGCTCCTCGCTCTCGCGCAGCGCCGCGTCGCTCCGGGCGCGTTCCATCGCGGACCATGTTCGTTCGGTGGCCTCCTCGATGAGCGCGATTTCTCCGCGCGTCCAGCGCCGAGGATCGGCCGATGCCGCCACGATCGCCCATAGCGGTCGATTCATGCCCTTGCGCAAGGTCGAGGCCACCAGCGACCGCAGGCCGAGCGTTTCGAAGCTGCGCCTGTCGGTTTCCGAGAGGTCCGCCATGACCGCGACGTCCTCGATGACGAGCG
This sequence comes from Histidinibacterium lentulum, assembly GCF_003789055.1. GTDB lineage: Bacteria > Pseudomonadota > Alphaproteobacteria > Rhodobacterales > Rhodobacteraceae > Oceanicola > Oceanicola lentulus. The sequence goes on from NZ_ML119086.1 coordinate 13,116, forward strand.
TCCGTTCGAAGGCCACCCGCATGGCTTCGGGGAAATTCGACAGGCGGACTTCCGCGGGCATGGGCGAAATACGGTCGTTGCCGACCTGATGCGGGAAGACGCCCTTGTCCTCCGCCAGACGGTATATGCCGACGTAACAGCGGTCGAGGCGCATGTGCTCGGCGAGCATGCCGATCGCCCGATGCGCGATGGCATCCGCGTCCGGCTCGGCGCGCAGCGCGTCCGAGAACCGCAGGAGGAAGCGCTGGTGCTCCTCGCGTTCGCGCAAGGCCTCGTCGATCCGGGCGCGTTCCATGGCGGACCAGGTGCGCTCGGCTGCCTCTGTCAGAAGGGTGGTTTCGCCCCGACTCCATTGCCGCGGCCTGGCCGATCCAGCCACGAGGGCCCGGCTCATGCCGTCTTCGCCCCGGTGCAGCGGCGCGACGATGAAGGAGGCCAGCGCGATCCCGTCGAGCGCACGGCGATCGAGGTCCGACAGGCCGGCATGGTTCCGGATATCGTCGACGACGAGGAGACCCTCGGCCGCGTTCCGAAGACCCTCCGGGAAGTCCGTGGGCCGAAGCCTGTCCGGCAGGGGGTCCAGCCCATCGCGACTACATTCGGCCTCGATGGAGACGGGATCATCAGGACCGTTGAAGCTGGCGATGAAGCATCGGTCCGGATCGAGCTGCCTCGAGAGGAGCTCAACCGCAACCGTGGCGGCGGCCCGCTGATCGCCCGCGGACCGCAGACGGTCGGCGAGCTCGAGGGCGAAGGCCTGCCGCGCCTCGACGTCTTGCAGCACCGCCTCGAGACGCTTCTGGGCCTCGATGTCGACGTTCAGACCGGACCACTTCGTGATGTTGCCCCGATCATCGAGTACGGGCACGGCCCGCACGTTGGTCCAGCGCCAGTCGCCGTTGGGGGAGCGAAGCCGGAACTCGGCGTCCACGAGCTTGCGCCCGGCGACCGCCTGTCGCCATTGCCGCTCCGCGAAGGCGCGGTCTTCGGGATGGACCGCTTCCAGCCATCCATAACCGAGCCACTTATCGAGGGTCTGGCCGGTATAGGCGCGCCAGCTGGGACTGTCGGCCACGACCACGCCGGCCGCGTCGGTCTCCCAGACGGCCTGCGCGCCGCTCAGGAGAAGAAGCCGGTGTCTTTCATCGCCATCGTTCAGCCGCTCGATCGCGGCGCGGCGCAGGTCCCTCGCTTCACGAAAGGCGTCCTCGACCTCCGCCCTGTCGGACAGGGCCGCCCCCGCGAGAGCGAGGCGGCGCTGAAGATCGGAAATGACGCTGCGTTCGTCCACACTTAGATCTCGGAAGCCTGCAAAAGAGTGTAGGTTATGGCCCCCCGGCCCGCAATGACCGGGCCTTAATTTCCGCCCGTGCCGACGCCGAACAGGGCGATGGAAGGACTGAGGACCTCGAACGAACCCAAGAGCTTGTGCCGACGCATTGGCAAAGAGCAGGCGCTTTCTTGAGCGATCACAGCTTCGGGCCGAAAGCGGAAGCGTTTCCGTTCCCGACTTCGCCCGCGTAGCGGCCATCACCGCCCTTTGCCCTCCACCCACTTCGCCACGATCAGCCCTGGATACTCGCAGTCCAAGGTTCAACGGGCGCATAGGAGCGGCCTCGTTTGATCGGGGCAGCCCGGAGCCTGCACGCGGGAGCGCGGCTTCCGCTCGGACCGGCGCGCTGCCGGGCCCGGTGGGCGGTCCCGTGACACGCAGGCATGGGGTCCTTCATCCCGGGCAGGAGACCGGCTGGCCATCGCCCGCCGGAGACCGGCCACCCGACGCGGATGCGCTCGGTGGCAGGACGGAGACCCAGTCTCTCAGCCCCGGATACGGCTGGTCTCAGAGCACCAGTGAGAACGTCTGAGATCAGGAGGATACGCCTCCGGCGGGGTATCCCCGGCCAGATGAATGAGAAGGCAGTCCCTCAGACCGCCTGACGGGCAGGACCCTCGCCGTCGTCCGCCCGATCGCCGCCCACGGGGTTGCGGCTGCGGTAGCGGCGCAGGTGGTTTGACAGGGCCACTCCCGCCTCCGTCGCCTTGACCGCCGCGATCGTCTCATGTGCTCGGGCCACAGCCGCATGGTGGAGCGGACCGAGCTCCGCGTCGGCGATCAGCTCGTCCCGGAAGGCGCGCACGTCGTCCTGCCACCGCGCGATGTTCTCGTCGTGATGGTGGTTGTGATCGTAGCGCCGCCAGTACCCCATCGCGTAGTCCTTGTCGGGATGGTTGGCATTGCCGCGCGCGACCTTCAGGAAAAAGGCGTCCACCGACTTCAGGACATAGTGATTGAGCTGAACGAGACCGAAGCCGTAGTCGGGGGCAAGCAGGCTCTTCACGTCCTCGGTCAGGTCGAGACCTGTCAGGTCTTCCCCGCTTCCGTTCACCGGGCGCACGCGGTCCGTCTTCCCGGCCTCGAAGACCGGGGAATGATTGCGCCACTGCAGCGCTTCCGCGGAGGCATGGGTCAGCGTCTTCGTCCCGCGCCGGTTCAGCTTGCGGTGATAGGCGGCGTCGAGGCTCCAGGACCAGCGGAACTGCTCCGTGAGCAGCTTGTCCTCGTAGGTCTCGATCCCGCCGCAGCCGAAATTGTGCTGCGACATGACGATCATGTTGGCGGCCGGAACCGCGTCGAACAGATCGGTGATCCGGCCCCGCCCCGCGTTGACGCAGATGTATTCATCGACGTCCATGTTCACGACCCAGTCCGACCGGCGCAGGCGCGGCCATGTGTTCACATAGCGCAGCATCTGCTGATGATGGTTCTGCGCGTCCATGATCATCGACGGGTTCGAGTAGTGCCGCAGCAACCCGAGATCGTCGAGCCGCTCCAGCATCAGGTCGGTGCCGTCGCTGCAATCGTTCGAGAAGACATGGATGTCGTTCAGACCGATCAACCGGTGATAGGCGACCCATTCCAGAAGGAACGGCGCCTCGTCCTTCATGGGAGTGATGGAGGTTATCCGCATGGCGCCACCTTGACCGGCTGAGATTTAGGTTCCGTGACCGCCGCGGCGATCAGGCGGCCTGACGGGCCGCCACCTCCTCCAGTCGCACGAAGCGCGGCATCGGCGACCAGTCCGCGCAGAGCATCTCGTCGAGCTCGGGAGACCGCACATGCCGCCGACCGGCGTTGGGCAGGAATGTCAGCTCGCCGAGGAACACCTCGTCCCCCCGCAGATAGAGATCCACGCGGCAATACTGGAACTGGCGGCCGATCTCCACCGCGATGTCGCGCGCCAGCTCGGTATTCTGCGGCAGCGGCTCCTCGCGCAGGTTCTTGCGCAGGAAATCGTGCGGCATGTAGTTGAGATTGCTGTCGTAGACCGGATTATGCCGGTCCTCGGTGCCCAGCCCCACGTCCATCTGCAGGACCGACATCCGGCCGTTGATGATGTGGAACCGGAAATCTGTCAGCGGCTCTTCGGTGCCCGAATTCAGGTCCTCCTCGAGAAAGGCGCGGCGCTCGATGAAGCCGTACCACCATTGCGAGGAATGCCGCCCGTAATCCGTGGCCAGCCAGCCGTCCACCGCCGCCTGCGCCGCCTCCAGCGTGGCCGTATCGCAGGGCAGCTGGATCTTCATCACCTGCGCCGAGGCGTGGTTCGACTTCAGGTAATACTTGCCCCCGGGCAGCCCGGCGAAGCTGAGCCGCTCGCCCGGCCCCCACTGCCGGAACACCTCGGCGGGGCGGCAGCGGTTGCGGTATTTCGCGGGGATGTAGCTGCCCGCCTTGAGCTTGTCCGCCGGGATCCGGCCAGTCTCGAGAGGCATCAGGATCGAGTGCAGGATGTTCATGGCGCCGAAACTGCGCGGGCGAAAGAAATCGGGCCATTCGCCGTTCTTGCGCAGGTAGCCGCCCACGCCCGCCCGCACGATCCGCCGGAACTCGCGCCGGTCGAGGGCGCTGCAGGCGGTCATGTAATCTCCCCCGGGCATGACCGTGGCCGCCTCCCGCAGGCAGGCGTCGTGCCACGAGGTGAAGTCGTTGACGAAGTCCGCCAGGTAATCCTCTCCGCCCTTTGCCTTCGGGCGGTTGTTGTAGAACTGCTGCTCGTAGAACGGACGCATGCCGTTCCCTCCATACCTTGCCCCCCAGGTATGGCCGTCGAGATCAGAGTGGGGCGTGGAACCCGGGCGGTCCAGCCTCCGCGGCGGTGCGCAAAAGGGTTTCCACGTAGTCTGTTACCGAACGGAAACAGATCGCCTCGATCCGTGACTCTTCTGCCATCCAGATCGCCCCCGCGACCTGCGCGAGCCGCGTCCGGCGCAGGCATCCGACCGGGAACGCCGCCTCCGACAGGTCCGCCGGGGTCAGCTTCTGCACGATGTCGCGCACGCCCCGGCCCTCGAGCGCGAAGCGGCTGCGCGCGTCGCTGACATCGACCGCCAGGTGATGCACCCCGTCGAGATCGGCGCCGAGCCTCTCGAGCGCTTCGGCAACCTCGTCCGCCGGCAGCAGGATCAGCAGCTCGTCCGGCGCCATCCAGCCAAGGCCCCGCACCCCGTCCCCGGTGATCGTCAGCGGCCCCGGAACCTCTGCCCTCGTCACCCCCGCCGCCGCGGCGCCCACCTCGGCAGGATCGCCCCTGAGGGTGATCATCCCGCCCGGCGCCATCCGGGTCACGGTGACCTCAGACATTCTGCTTCTCCCCCTCTGCGTCGTAGAACACGGGCGAGACGATCCGCGCCCGCACGCTGCCGCCCTCCACCGTGTTGAACTCGAGCTCCTCGCCCATCCGCTCCGGCCCGCGCAGCACGAGCCCCATGGCGATGCCCCGTCCCAGCGTCGGCGAATGGTAGGTCGAGGTCACCCGCCCCTCTGTCGCGCGCTGGCCGTTCGGCGTCCTGCCCTCCGCCAGCGCATAGGCGCCCTCGGGCAGAACCGACCCGTCCAGCGTCTCGAGCCCCACCAGCTTCCAGCGGGCGGGATCGGTCATGTGGCTGCGCGCCTGGGCGCGCTTGCCGATGTAATCGGCCTTCTTCTTCGAGATCGCCCAGTCGAGCCCCAGATCCTGCGGGATCACCGTCCCGTCCGTCTCGTCGCCGATCATGATGAAGCCCTTCTCGGCCCGCATCACATGCAAGGCCTCGGTGCCGTAAGGAGTTACGCCGAACTCCTCACCCGCTTCCAGAAGCTTCTCCCACAGCGCCAGGCCCTGCCCCGCGGGCGTCGCGATCTCGTAACTCAGCTCGCCCGAGAAGCTGATCCGGAAGGCCCGCACCGGATGGCCGCCAAGCCTGCCCTCGCGCCAGTCCATGAACCTGAACTCCGCCCCGGAAACATCGAGCCCGCCGAGCTTTTCCAGAACCCGCCGTGCCTGCGGGCCGACCACGGCGACCTGCGCATACTGCTCCGTGAGGTTGACCGTGTGGACCTTCCAGTCCCACCACTCGGTCTGCAGCCATTCCTCCATATGGGCATGGACCCGGTCCGCGCCGCCCGAGGTGGTATGGCACAGCCAGCTGTCCTCGGACAGCCGCGCCACCACCCCGTCGTCCATCAGAAAGCCGTTTTCCGAACACATCAGCCCGTAGCGGCAGCGGCCCACGGCGAGGTTGGACATCATGTTGGTGTAGAGCATGTCGAGAAACCGCCCCGCGTCGGGCCCTTTCACCACGATCTTGCCCAGCGTCGAGGCGTCGAGCAGCCCGAGGCCCGAGCGCACCGCGGTGATCTCCCGCGCGACCGCCTCCGCATGGCTCTCGCCCGCCCGCGGATAGCAGTAGGGCCGTCGCCAGTGGCCCACGGGCTCCAGATAGGCGCCCCGGGCCTCGTGCCAGTCCTGCATCGGCGTGCGCCGCACGGGCTGGAACAGCGCATCCTTCGCCTCTCCGGCAATGGAGCCCATGGAAATCGGCGTGTAGGGCGGGCGGAAGGTGGTTGTGCCCACCTGCGGAATATCCTCACCCAATGCGCGAGCAAGAACCGCCAGTCCGTTGATGTTGCTCAGCTTCCCCTGATCCGTCGCCATGCCGAGCGTGGTGTAGCGCTTGGTGTGCTCGACGCTCTCGAATCCCTCCCGCGCGGCGAGCTGCACGTCGGTCACCTTCACGTCGTTCTGATAATCGAGCCACATCTTGGCGCGCAGCTCCGCCTTCGCGCCCTGCGGCATCAGCCAGACCGGCAGGATCGGCCCCTCGGCCGGCTCGTCCACCTTGTGCGAGACCGGCTTGCCCCCGACCAGCGCCGCGACCTGCCGCGCCGCATCCCCGAGCGCGGCCTCCGTCCCCAGATGCCCGTTCGCCGTGCCCACGACCGCCACGTTCGGGCGCCCGTCCGCGCCCGTGGGCGCCCGGTCCGGGTCGGGGCGGAAGAACGCCCGCTCCGCGTCCCAGGTCAGCTTGCCCCCCGTGTGGGACCACAGGTGCACGACGGGCGACCAGCCGCCCGACATGGCCACGCAATCGCAGGCGATCTCCTCCAGTACCGATCCCTCGCCCGCCTGGGCACAGACCGCGACACCCTCGACGCGGCCCCGGCCCTTGACCTTCGCGATGCCCTTGCCCGGCAGGATGCGCAGGCCGAGGTCCCGCGCCGCCTGCACCAGCGGCCCCGATGGCGCGGGCCGCGCATCGAGGATCGCGGCCACCTCGAGCCCGGCGTGATGGATCGCCAGCGCGGTGCGATAGGCGTCGTCGTTGTTGGCGGCGATCACCGTGCGGTCGCCGGGCGAGACGCCCCAGCCCGAGATGTAGTCGCGCACCGCCGAGGCCAGCATCACCCCCGGCCGGTCGTTCCCCGCAAAGGCGAGCGGCCGCTCGATCGCGCCCGTCGCCAGCACGATGCGGCCCGCGCGGATACGCCAGAGCCTGTGACGCGGCCCCGCCGCGCCGGGCAGATGATCGGTCAGCCGCTCATGGGCGATGACCGCGCCGTGGTCATAGACGCCGGCCCCCATGCAGCGTGTCCGCAGCGTGACATTCGGCATCTCTTCAAGGGCTTCGACGGCAGTCTTCACCCAGGTTTCGCCGGCTTCGCCGTCGATCCGGGCGCCGCCTTCGGCGGCGCCGTCCAGCAATGCGCGCCCGCCCCAATGGGCTGTCTGTTCCACCAGCATCACCCGCCGGCCCGCCCGCCCCGCGGTCAGCGCCGCCTCGAGCCCCGCGACCCCGCCGCCCACGACGAGGACATCCACATTGGCATGCATGTGCTCGTAGGTATCCGGATCGCGCGCGTCCGGCGCCTTCCCGAGCCCCGCCGACTGGCGGATGAACGGCTCGTAGACATGCTTCCACAAGGGGCGCGGATGAATGAACATCTTGTAGTAGAAGCCCGCGGGCAGGAACCGCGCAAAAAGCTGGTTCACCGCGCCCACATCGACCTCGAGGCTCGGCCAGTGGTTCTGGCTGCGGGCCTCGAGCCCCTCGAAGAGTTCGGTCGTGGTCGCGCGCTGGTTCGGCTCCAGCCGGTCGCCGGACCCGAGGTTCACCAGCGCGTTGGGCTCCTCCGCCCCCGCGGCCACCAGGCCGCGCGGCCGGTGGTACTTGAAGGACCGGCCCACAAGCATCTGATCCTGCGCCAGAAGCGCGGAGGCCAGCGTGTCGCCCGCATAGCCGGTCAGCCGCTTGCCGTTGAAGCTGAATCCGAGGGGCTGCCTGCGGTCGATGAAGCGGCCGCCCGTGGCCAGACGCGTGCTCATGCCACGCCCTCCCTGCCCATGTCGATGGAGGTTTTTCGAGTATTTCCGGCCAGATGAGACATGGGATCAGCCCTGCCAGCCGGGCCGGCGCGCCTCGATCGCCGCGAGGATCTCCTCGGGCGGCCCGGAGGTCTGCGCGGGATAGGTGCCGAACACCTCGAGCGTCACGGTGCAGCGCGCGGCGTGGAACCACTTGCCGCAGCCCATGGCGTGGCGCCAGCGCTCGAAGTGCACGCCGCGCGGGTTCTTGCGCAGAAAGAGATAGGCCTCGAAGGCCTCGTCGGTGCTGCCCGGCCCTTCCCGGGTCAGATGCGCCTCGCCGCCGGGGGCAAGCTCGGTTTCATCCGCCATGACCCCGCAGGCGGGGCAGCGCAAGGTCAGCATGGTAAGGCCTCCGGGAAGCTCGCCCGGAGCCGGGCGCGGTCACCAGTCGGGATAGACCACGTTGGGCGAGGGCTGGAAGGTGCGGCCGTGGGGCTCGCCGGTGATCGCCACGACGAGAAACAGCGTGAGAACGATCGTTCCGAGGCTCCCGGCGAGGAAGCCGCCGAGCTTGCCCTTGTGCCGCTCGAACCACTGGCTGTCCGGCAGCCTGTCCCGCATTCGGCCCATCTTCGTCCCTCCGTATCCCCTCGGAGGGCGAGAAATAACCGCTGGACCCCGCGATGCAAGAGCCGGAACGCGCCTCGGGCGCTAGCGCTCCTCGGGGTCGGCGATATCGTCGACGGCGACGGGATCGCTGGCAGGGTCGAGAGCGTCCTCCACCGCCTCGTCGGCCCCGTCGAACGCCTCCTCGACGGTCTCGCCGGTCTCGGGGCCGCCCTCTTGGATTTCCTCGAGGACCGCCTCGTCGTCGAGGGGCGGCAGCTCTTCGGCGGTCTCGTCGAGGCTGGCGTCGGGGTTCGCGTCCGCGGGCACCTGCAGATCGGAGTCGCGCTCGACCCCGCCGTCCTGGAACAGGACGACCCAGCCCAGCACGGCGATGAGCAGGACGAGCGCCACGAAGATCGCGGTGCGGGTGCGGGAGTTCGGGGCGTCGGCCATGGGGTCCTCGCGGTCAGGAAGGGCGTCTTCCCGGCAACGTGCCCCCCCCGGGGGCGGTTCCAGCCGGCCCCGGTCAATGGGCCACCCCGGCGGCCACCGACTCGTCGATGAACCGTCCCTCCCGGAACCGCGTGAGCGAGAACGGATCGGCGAGCGGCGACGTCCCCTTCGCCATCAGCTCCGCCATCGCCCAGCCCGAGCCGGGGATCGCCTTGAACCCGCCCGTGCCCCAGCCGCAGTTGATGTAGACGCCTTCCACGGGCGTTCTCGAGATGATCGGCGAGCGGTCGCCGGTCATGTCCACGATCCCGCCCCACCAGCGCAGCATCTTGAGGCGCGAGATCATCGGGAAGGTCTCGCAGAGCGCGCGCACGGTCTCCTCCACATGGTGGAAGCTGCCGCGCTGGGTGTAGTTGTTGTACCCGTCCGCCCCGCCGCCGATCACCATCTCGCCCTTGTCGGACTGGCTCATGTAGCCGTGCACGGTATTGGCCATCACCACCACGTCCATGCAGGGCTTGATCGGCTCGCTGACCAGCGCCTGCAGCGCCACGCTCTCGATCGGCAGCCGGAAGCCCGCCATGTCGGCGAGCGCGCCCGAATGCCCCGCCACCACGATGCCGAGCCTGTCGCATCCGATCGCGCCCCGCATCGTGTCGACGCCCACGACGCGCCCCCCCTCGCGGCGGATGCCCGTGACCTCGCATTTCTGGATGATGTCCATGCCCATGTCCGAGCAGGCCCGCGCATAGCCCCAGGCCACCGCATCATGGCGCGCCGTCCCGCCCCGCGGCTGCCAGAGCGCACCCAGCACCGGGTAGCGCGGTCCCGACAGGTTGATGATCGGGCAGAGCTCCTTCACCCGCTCGGGGCCGACGAATTCCGTCTCCACGCCCTGCAGCGCGTTCGCCTGGGCCGTGCGCCGGTAGCCCCGCACCTCGTGGTGGGTCTGGGCGAGCATCAGCACGCCGCGGGGGCTGAACATCACGTTGTAGTTCAGGTCCTGGCTCATCGTCTCGTAGAGCGACCGCGCCTTCTCGTAGATCGCCGCCGACGGGTCCTGCAGGTAGTTCGAGCGGATGATCGTCGTGTTCCGGCCCGTGTTGCCGCCACCGAGCCATCCCTTCTCCAGCACGGCGACATTGCGGATGCCGTGGTTCTTTCCGAGCCAGTAGGCCGTGGCGAGGCCGTGTCCGCCCGCGCCCACGATGATCGCGTCGTACCTCTTCTGCGGCTCCGGAGAGCGCCAGGCCCTCTCCCAGCCCAGATGATGGCGCAGGGCCTCCCGCGCGACGGCGAAAGCGGAATAGCGTTTCATCGTCTCCGTCGTCCCCTCGAATCCCTGCCCGGGCCCCGGACCCCGCCCGCGTGAGATGAACCCTTCGCCCCCGCGCCGGTGGGCTGTCAACGGCACAAGACGCCGGAAAACCGACATGCCCGGAGGGGCCAGTTGTCGCGGGGGGCGTGCGCGGCCGTCCCGGGGGTTCCCGCGGGCGCCCGGGCGGCTTATCTGACGGCAAACCAAGGGAACGAACGGCTCGATGATCTTCTTTCTCGTCTGCGGCGTGGCGGCGCTCCTCGTCACCGGATTGATCCTGCTCCCGCTCCTGCGCGACAGCGCGGGCACCGAGGAGCCGCCCGAGGTCGCCCTCTACCGCTCCCAGCTCGAGGAGCTGGACCGCGATGTCGACCGCGGCGTGATCGACGCGGACGAGGCCGCCCGCGCCCGCACCGAGATCGCGCGCCGCCTCCTTGCAGCCGACCGGGCCGAACGGCGGGCCTCGGGCAGCGCTCCGGCCTGGCTCACACGGGCCGCGGCCGTCGTCACAGGGCTCGCCGTCGTGGCGGTGGCAGGCGGGCTCTACTGGCGTCTCGGCGCGGTGGACGGGACCGGCCCCTATGCCGACATCCCCCGCGCCGCCCGGATCGCCGCCTCCGAGGAGATGCGCGCCGCCCGTCCCGGCCAGCTCGCCCTCGAGGAAGCCTCCGCCGGCGCCTCCCTCGCCGCCGAGGATGCGCCGGACGACTACATGGAGATGGTCGAGCGCCTGCGCGAGATCGTTCCCGGTCGGCCGGACGACCTCGAGGGCTGGCAGCTCCTGGCCCGCCACGAGGCCGCCCTTGGCAACTATCCCGCCGCCCGCGCGGCGCAGGAACGGGTCATCGCCATCCGCGGCGACGAGGCCCGCCTCCCCGACCGGGAGCGACTGCTCGACCTCATGGTGGCCGCCACCGCCGGGGTGGTGTCGCCCGAGGCCGAGGAACTGGCCTCCCGCATTCTCGTCCTCGACGAGGACAATCTCGCCGCGCGCTACTACATCGGCCTCCTCTATGCCCAGACCGACCGGCCCGACGTGGCCTTCCGCCTCTGGCGCGCGATGATCGCCGAAGGCCCGCCCGAGAACGCCCATGTCCGCCTCGCCCGGGGCCAGATCGAGGAGGCCGCCTTCCGCGCCGGAGAGGACTACACGCTCCCGCCCCTCGACAGCCGCGGCCCGACGGAAGAGCAGATCGCCGCCGCCGAAGACATGGACCCCGAGGCGCGCGCCGCGATGATCGAGAACATGGTGGCGGGCCTCGAAACACGCCTCGCCAACGAGGGCGGCAGCGCCGAGGACTGGGCGCGGCTCATCTCCGCCAAGGTCGTTCTGGGCGAGACCGACCAGGCTCGCGCCATCCTCGGCGAGGCGCGGCAGCGCTTTGCCACCCGGCCCGAGGATCTCGGCACGGTCGAGGCCGCCGCCGAACGGTCGGGTCTCGAATGATCTGCGACGCGGCAGAGGAGTTCGCGGCCGCCCTGCCCCGCGCCGGCGCGCTCATGGGGCTCGATCTCGGGACGCACACGATCGGCGTGGCGGTCTCGGACGGGCTGCGTTCGGTGGCCACTCCGCTCGAGACGGTCAAGCGCCGGAAATTCACCCTCGACGCCGCGCGCCTCATGGAGATCGCCGAGGGCCGGCAGATCGCCGGCATCGTGCTCGGCCTGCCGCGCAACATGGACGGCAGCGAAGGACCGCGCGCGCAATCGTCCCGCGCCTTCGCCCGCAATCTTGCGCGGCTGACCGACCGGCCCATGGCGTTCTGGGACGAACGCCTCTCGACCGTGGCCGCCGAGCGTGCCCTTCTCGAGGCCGACACGTCGCGCCGGCGCCGGGCGGAGGTCATCGACCATGTCGCCGCCGCCGTGATCCTTCAGGGTCTGCTGGACCGGCTGCGCCACATCAGACTGGAGACCGAGGCATGACCGACGACAGCGAGGCCGTCTGGAGCCGCCGCGAGATCGAAAGCCCCTGCGTGAAGATCTGCGTGATCCACCCCGAGGCGCGCATCTGCACCGGCTGTTTCCGCCGGATCGAGGAGATCGGCCTCTGGTCCCGCCTCTCGCCCGAGGACCGGCGGCGCATCATGGCCGAACTGCCCGCCCGCGAAAGCCAGCTCGGCGGCCGCAAGGGCGGCCGGGCCGCCCGGCGCGCCGCACGCCGCGCCGAGGCCGCGGCCCGCACAGCCAACGATCCCTAAGGCGCGCGGTCTTGCGCACCTGTCGCGGGCGCCCCCCGGCCCGGGGCACCATCCCGGGCAACCGCCTGCGTCCAGAGACCCGGTGCGCATGAACACATGCCCTACTCCTTTCGCGCCACGATGAACGGGCGGAACTCCCGCCCTTTGGCCCCGTGCCGTTCGATGGCCGCGATCTCGAACCCCGCCTGTCCGATCCGCTCGGCCAGTTCCTCCGCTCCGAAGACCGCCACATGCGGCGCCAGGCGCACCGCCCGCAGCACCGGCAGCAGCGCGCGGCCGACCAACGGGTTCATCTCCCGGACGCAAGGCGTCTTCGTCACGAATAGTCCGCCTGGCTTCAGCATGTCGCGGATGCGGGCCAGCGTGCCCTCCGTGTCCCGCACCATGTGCAGATAATTGAATCCCAGCACCGCGTCGAAGACAGGGTCCTCCGTCGCCACCTCTTCCGCCGTCGCCACCCGGAACGTCAGCCCGCGAATCGGGTCCGCCGCCAGTTTCTCCTCCGCGATGGCGATCATCCCGTCCGAGATGTCGGTCGCAAGATAACGCGCGACCCCGCCCGCAAGCCGCAGCGCCGTGGACCCGGTCCCGCAGCCCAGCTCCAGCACGCTGCTTTCAGGCGTCAGAAGCTTCCGCACCCTCTCGAGCGTCCGCTCGTAGCCCTCCGGGTCCGACAGCTTCGCCCGCGCATAGCGCCGCGCCATGCGGTTCCAGAACCGCGCATCTGCCGCTGCCGTCATGATCCGGTGTCCCTTCCGAAAGCCCATCCGGAACCAGTCATGCCCCGGATCTGGCGACGGGGGATAGCCCCCACCCCGGCGCTGCCGTCGGCCGGGACTTCGGCCCGGCACCCCCGACACATCCTCCTTTCGATAATCCTTTAAAAACCAGTATGTTACAATGCGCCCCCATCTCGGGACCGCTCCCGCGCGCCGAAGTCTCCCAGTGATCCGGCCCGCGCGCAGCCGATCACGACTTTCTCCGAAAAAACTATCTATAACCGTAACTTGCAGACCGTTTCATCGTGTAACGCCCGCCCGGACTATCCAAGAGCTTCCCAGATCATGTTCCCCGCGACCGCAAGCAGGAACAGCCCGAACACCCTCTTCAGGGGCCGCGCATCCAGCCGGTGCGCCAGCGCCGCCCCCCAGGGCGCCGTGATCAGAGTCATGGCGATGATCAGCACGAAGGCCACCCCGTTGACCGCCCCCAGCGTGAACGGAGGCCGCGAGTCCGCGGGCAGCTCCAGCATCAGGAAGCCCAGCACCGACGGCACCGCGATGGCGAGCCCGAACCCCGCCGCCGTCGCGACGGCCCGATGAATCGGTACGCCGTGGAGGCTCATCAGCGGCACCCCGAACGATCCGCCGCCGATCCCCATCAGCACCGACAGCCCCCCCACCAGCGGCGCCAGGACCGCCCTCAGCCAGCCCCGCGGCATCGCCTGCCCCAGCCGCCATTCCGACCGGCCGAGCAGCATGTAGACGGCCACGATCAGCGCGAGCCCACCGAAGAGCGCCTGCAGCTCGTCCGACCGCAGCCGCGCCGCGACGACCACGCCGATCACGGCACCGACCGCGATCCCCGGCGCCCAGCTTTTCAGGATGTCCCACTCCACCGCCCCCTTGCGATGATGCGCCAGCACCGACCGGACCGAGGTCACGATGATCGTCGCCAGCGACGTCCCGAGGCACAGCTGCATCAGCATCGGCCCCTCGTAGCCCAGCACGGTGAAGGCGTAGAAGAAGGCCGGCACCAGCACGATCCCTCCACCCACGCCCAGCAGGCCCGCAAGGACACCCGCCACCGCCCCGATCACAAGCAGCATCGCCGCCATGGCGAGAATGAGTTCCGTCTCCGGCATGTCCGTTCGCTCCACCCGTCTGGAAGACCCGTTCTGGCCCCCCCGACAGGCGGTGGCAATGCCTTCCGATCAGGCCGCGAGCGCCGCCTCCGGAAGTGCCGCGAGGGCGCGCTCGAGAACTTCGGGACCCGCGCCCTCCCGCACCGCCTCTTCGCCGAGCCGCCGCCTCCACGCCCGCGCCCCGGGCTGGCCGTGAAACAGCCCGAGCATGTGCCGCGTGATCTGGTGCAGCCGCGCGCCTTTCACGAGCTCTGCCTCGATATAGGGCAGCATCGCCCGCGCCGCGGCCTCACGGGTCATGGCCGTCCCGGGCTCGCCGAAGATGTCGGCATCCGCACCGAGCAGGACCCCGGCCGGATCGTGATAGGCCGCCCGTCCGATCATCACGCCGTCGAGCCCGCGCCCGAGCCAGCCCCGCGCCCCGTCCCGTGAGACGATCCCGCCGTTGAGCGAGACGTGGAGGTCCGGAAACGCCCGCTTCATCTCCAGCACCAGCCCGTGATCGAGCGGCGGCACCTCGCGGTTCTCCTTCGGCGACAGCCCTTGCAACCACGCCTTGCGGGCATGGATTGTCACCCGCCGCACGCCGACCGTACGGATCGCCTCGAGGAAGCGCGGCAGCACGTCCCGCGGCTCCTGATCATCGACCCCGATCCGGCATTTGACCGTCACCTCCCGGGGCTGCGCCGCGATCATCGCCGCACAGCACTCGGCGACGAGGTCCCGCGACTTCATCAGCACGGCGCCGAAGGTCCCCGACTGCACCCGGTCGGACGGGCAGCCGCAGTTGAGGTTGATCTCGTCGAACCCCGCCGCGGCCCCCAGACGCGCAGCCTCGGCCAGTTCAGCCGGATCGGCTCCGCCCAACTGGAGCGCCACCGGATGCTCCACCGCCGAATGATCGAGCAGATGCACCGCCCCCCCCCGGACCAGCGCGGGAGCGGTAACCATCTCCGTAAAGAGCAGCGCCCGCCCCGACAGCTGACGGTGAAAGACGCGACAATGCCGGTCCGTCCAGTCCATCATGGGCGCGACGGACAATCTTGCGCTCTGGTTCAGCTTCATCTTCTCGACTTCAAGACGTTCGCATCGATCTCTGCCATGTCGATACCCGTTTCGAGAACGCAACCCTGGCTTCGGCGATTTCATCGGACTGAACATAGCCAATACGCGGGGCGCGGGGAAACCGCCACCGGCGGCTGATAGAGTCAGCCGGCCGGAACTGGCCTTCGAGGCCACAATCTCCGGAGGGTGCGTCAAAGCTGCGAAGCCGGCGCAAGCCACGGCTCAGGCGGATGTCCGGATCGCGCCCGCGCTCCACATGACCGCGCCGATCTGCCATGGCAGGATCTCGTGGTCGCCGAGACCCAGCGCCTCGCTGCGGGACGTCTTCCCGGAAGCGACGGCAAGAACCTCGGCAAAGATCTCCTCCCCTTTCTCGGCGACGGACACGCCACCTCCGAGGATATCGCCGCAGTTGATGTCCATGTCGTCGGACATCGCCGCGAAGAGCCGCTCGTTGGTTGCCAGCTTGATCGTGGGTGCCGGCTTCGAGCCGAACGCCGAGCCGCGTCCCGTGGTGAACACGACGATCTGCGCTCCGCCCGCCACCTGCCCCGTCACCGAGACCGGGTCGTAGCCCGGTGTGTCCATGAAGATCAGGCCGTGCGCGCTGGGAGCCTCGGCGTAGCGCACCACCTCCGACAGCGGCCCGGATCCACCCTTCGCCGCCGCGCCAAGGGATTTCTCCAGGATCGTGGTCAGCCCGCCGGCCTTGTTGCCGGGCGATGGGTTGTTGTCCATCGAACCACCGTGCATCGCGGTGTAGTCCTCCCACCACCGCATCCGCTCCAGCAGCTTGTCCGCCACCTCCGGGCTTGCGGCGCGGCGGATCAGGAGCTGTTCGGCGCCGTAGATCTCCGGCGTCTCCGCGAGAATCACCGTACCGCCCTGCGCCGCGATCAGGTCGGAGGCTACGCCCAGCGCGGGGTTCGCGGTGATGCCGGAATAACCATCCGATCCGCCGCACTGCAGCGCCACGCAGAGATCCGATGCGGAGCAAGGGCTGCGCGAGATGTCGTTCACCTCCGGCAACAGCGCCTCGACCCGCTCCCGGATCGCGGCGATGGTGGCGCGGGTGCCGCCGGTCTCCTGGATGGTCAGCCCGTGGAACCGCTGCTGTCCGACACCGGGGCCGTCGAATGCGGCCTTCATCCGTGCGAGCTGCATCACCTCGCAGCCGAGGCCGACGAAGACTGCCGCTCCGACATTGGGATGAGTGGCGTAGCCCCAGAGCACGCGCTGCAGGTTGTCCCAACCCGGCCCTTCGGAGGCCATGCCGCAACCGGTGCCATGCGCGAGGACAAAGACGCCGTCGATGTTGGGATAGCTGCCCAGGACACCGCTTGTTCGGAGCTCTTCCGCCGCCCGCCGGATCACCGTGGCCGAGCAATTTACCGTCGCGCAGAGCGCGACGTAGTTGCGCGTTCCGACCCTGCCGTCGGGGCGGCGATAGCCCAGGAACTCCGCTGCGGGGCGCGGCGAAACCGCGGCTCGCGCCGACGCAAGATCCGCCCCCGCCTCGTATCTGCGGTCATGGGCCCCGATGTTGCAGTTGTGGCTGTGCACATGCTCGCCCGCCGCGATCGGCGCAGAGGCATAGCCGATGATCTGACCGAACTTGCGGATCGGCGCACCCTCGGCCACGCCATGCCGCGCGATCTTGTGGCCCGCGGCGATGCCTTCCCGCTTCTCGGTCAGGATCACGACATCGTCGGAGGGATGCAGCAGGATGGGTTCGGACATCGCGATCGCTCCGTCAGTTTGGCTCGGCACCGGTCAGCGCCACGACCATGGCGCGCGCTCCGATGCGGCACAGGCCTTCATAGGCCCCGCTTACCGCTTCACGAAAGACCCGATCGCTGGCGAGACTTGAAGGAAACACGTCCCCGACCGCCAGTAGCGCAGCCACCTTGCCCGACGGTTCGTCGGCGCCCTCAGACGCCGCCTTGAGCCGGTCGGCCAGCGGATCGCGGACGTCGATCGCGCCGCCCGCCTCGTCGACGCCGCCGACATAGCGCATCCAGGCCGCAACGGCGAGAGCGAGGCCCGGCACGGGACGTCCTTCGGCGAGGTTGTCCTGAACGGTGCCGAGCAGCCGCTGCGGCAGTTTCTGGCTGCCGTCCATGGCGATCTGCCACGTGCGGTGACAGATCGCGGGGTTTCTGTACCGGTCAAGCAGCGCGTCGCAGTATGCGACGAGATCCTCGCCTTCGGGTTGCGGCACGGTCGGCAGGATTTCCCTCTCCCACAGGTGCCGGCAGAGCGCCGCAAAGGGCGGGTCCGCCACGGCGTCGGCGATGGTTCCGTGCCCGGCGAGATAGCCGAGATAGGCAAGTGCAGAATGGGTGCCGTTCAGGCATCTGAGCTTCATCGTTTCGAAGGGTGCGACGTCGCGAACGAACTGCGCCCCGGCGGCATCCCAGGCGGGGCGCGCGCCGTCCGTGAAGTCGTCCTCGATCACCCACTGGCGAAAGGGTTCATGCACGACGCAGGCGGGATCGTGGTACCCTTCGCTTCGGGCCAGCCCGGCGATGTCGTGCACGGTCGTGGCCGGAGTGATGCGGTCCACCATGGTCGCGGGGAAGCGGACGGTCTGCTCGATCCAGGCGGCGAGAGCCGGATCCAGAACCCGGGCAAGGTCGAGGACGACGCCGCGCACCAGGCGGCCGTTGTCAGGCAGGTTGTCGCAGCTGAGGACGGTGAAGGGCGGATGTCCCTCTGCCCGGCGCCTTGCGAGTGCCTCGACCACAAGACCCGGTGCCGACTTTCGCCGCGACGGCGCCTCGATATCGGCGCGGATGTCCGGATGCTCCAGTCGCAGGAGTCCGGTGGACGGCTCATGGCAGTAGCCCTTCTCGGTGATGGTCAGCGAGACGATCCGCACGTCGGGGGCCGTCATTGCGTCCAGCACGGCCTGCGGATCCTCGGGCGCCACCAGAATGCGGGAAACGGACCCTATCACGCGGGGATGCCGCCCTTCCGGAGCCAGCGTGACGGACGTGTACACCCCCTCCTGCGGTCCGAGCTGGTCACGGGCAGACGGGCTCCTGAGTGAGACCGCGCAGATGCCCCAGTCGCCGCCATGGGCGGCCATGGCGTCCTCGGTGAAGATGGCCCCGAACGATCTGAAGAAGGCCCCCGGGCCGAGATGGACGATCCCCACCTTCGCGGCCGGAACGCTGCGGGACAGGCGTGGGACATCTGGCAAGACAGCCTCCATCGGCATAGAGCGCGTCTCCGTGACATAGCGCGGCGACGACGGCCAGAGAAAGGCCGCAGCGCCCCCGTTAGCGGACGTCTTCCCGGGCGGTCGAGGGGACGATGTGCGACGCGGCACGACAACCTCGCGGCTGCTGGACGGCACCCTGGAATGCCGCCTCCCCGAGTTTCCGACCGTTCCTTTGCGGCAGGAGGCTTCGTCGGCACCGCCGGTCGGTGATGCCCGCGAAAACGCAAGACGCCCTCAGATGATCACAGGCGATAGGCCTTCCTTGCCAGCCGGTGGGTGAGGTCCTGTGCGACCTCGAAGGCCTCGGCCTCCCTCAGGCGCCCGGTCCGCACGAGCGTGGCGAGGTAGGCGCAATCCGCTCGTCGCGCCACGTCATGGCGCGCAGGGATCGAGCAGAAGGCACGGGTGTCGTCGTTGAAGCCGACGGTATTGTAGAAACCGCAGGTTTCCGTCGTGATCTCGCGGTAACGGCGGATGCCCTCGTAGCTGTCGAAGAACCACCAGGGCGGGCCCAGACGAAGCGCCGGATAGGCTCCCGCAAGGGGGGCCAGCTCGCGGCCATAGGTCGTCTCGTCAAGCGTGAAGAGGATCACCGTCAGGTCGGCATTCATGCCCACCGCATCGAGAAGCGGCTTCAGGTTGCCCACGAAATC
Organism: Histidinibacterium lentulum; assembly: GCF_003789055.1. Lineage (GTDB taxonomy): Bacteria > Pseudomonadota > Alphaproteobacteria > Rhodobacterales > Rhodobacteraceae > Oceanicola > Oceanicola lentulus. The sequence goes on from NZ_ML119086.1 coordinate 32,130, forward strand.
GGTAGGCCGCGGGATGTCGAAGCCCTTGTCGCGGCCATGGGTCTCGAACACCGTGCGCGAATGGTTGCGCCAGGAGCCGGCGTGAAGCTGCATAACCATCCCGTCCTCGAGGCTCATCCGCGCCATCTCGGTCAGCATCTGGCCGCGAAATGCCTCGGCCTCCTCGGGCGTGCAGGCACCGCGCAGCACCTTGTCGAAAAGCGCGGCTGCATCGGCGGTGCCCATGTCCTCGGTGCGGGCGGTGGGGTGGCCGTGGTCTGTCGCTGTGGCACCATGCTGGCGGAAGAAGGCTCGCCGCGCGCGATGGGCGTCAAGGTAGCCCTTCCAGCTCGCCGTGTCTTCGCCGGTCAGCGCGCCCAGCTGTGCCACATTGTCGGCAAACCCCTCGAACTCGGGATCGATGACGGCATCCGGGCGGTAAGTGGTGATCACCCGGCCCCGCCAGCCGCTCTCGGCGATCATCCGGTGCCAGCGCAGATCGTCCAGCGCGCCCTCGGTCGTGGCCAGCGCTTCGATCCCGAACCTTTCGAACAGGGCGCGGGGACGGAACTCGGGCCTCCCGAGGCAGTCCTCGATGTGGTCGAACTGCGCATCGGCAGTCGCGGGAGAGAGCGGCTCCGTCAGACCGAAGACGTGTTCGAACGAATGGTCGAGCCACATCGCCGAGGGCGTCCCTCGCAGGAGGTGCGCACCTGCGGCGAAGCGCCGCCAGATCGTCCGCGGATCCGTTTCCACCGGCCCGCCATCGACCCGGGGAACGCCAAGGTCCGCCATCGGAACGCCCTGACTGACCAGCATCCGGAAGACGTAGTGATCGGGGACGACGAACAGCTCCGCCGGGTTCGGAAAGCGGGCGTTCTCGCCGAACCATCGGGGGTCGCAATGTCCGTGGGGGCTGAGGATCGGCGCGTCGGCCACGCTGTCGTACAGGTCACGCGCAAGGCTACGCTGGCTCTCTTCGACAGGCAGCAGACGATCGGGGTCGGTCAGGGGCATGGATCTGTCCGGGATGCAGGAGTGGTACCTTCTAGTCGGAGTACGGCTGAGATGAAAAGGTGTGCTCCGGAGGGGTGCCCGGTCAGCGCCGCACGGGCGCGCTCCTGCCACGGTGCGAGGTCCCCCCGCACCGGTCCGCGGCGCCGCCGGGGAGGACCGCCAGAGCCTTCTTCAGGCGGGTATCGCTCGGACTCAAGCCGGTGGCTGACTGCAAGGCCGCAACCGAGAAACCCGCGTCTTTTGATTGCAAAGCCGCAGCCCCGGCCTGATATGCGTGAGAGAAGCTTGAAAGGAACCACATGCACCGCGAGGACGGATCACGACGGCGGCCGTCACTGTCGCTCCCGATCCTGCGGACTTCCCGTAACCAGCACAGGAACGGCAAGCTGACGCTAGGCAATCTCCTGACCGAATTAGGAGAAACCTCGTTCGGCTGGGCCATCGTCGTGTTTTCGCTGCTGACCCTGCTGCCGCTTCCGCCGGGATCGTCGCTCATCACCGCCCTGCCCCTTCTTGTGACGACAGGCCAGATCATCCTCGGCTTCCCTCATGTGAGGTTGCCGGGACCTCTGGCGCGCCTGAAGCTCGATCCGGTGAAGCTGCGGCGCACGGTCCTGCGCCTCAGACCCGTCACGCGACGGCTGGAGCGCGTGCTGACCCCGCGCTACACACTGCTGTTCGCGCGCCGGAACGAGCGGTTTCTCGGTGTGCTGCTCTTCGTGATCGCATTCGCCCTGTTCCTCCCGGTGCCGTTCAGCGGCTGGTTCCCCGCGGTCTCGCTGTTCATCTTCGGCGTGGGCCTGGTCGAGCGGGACGGGCTGGTTTCGATGATCGGCCTCGCTTTCGGTGGGGCGTCCGTCCTTCTGACCCTCACGATCATGATGTCGCTCGCCCGAGGCGCCGAGGCGATGATGCACTGAGGAGGCGCTCAGGTCCCGCCGCCGATGTCGGAAGGTGCCACGGAGACGGTCTTGACGATGGCATGGACCGCGACCCCGGGCTCCAGATGCAGGGCCTGCGCCGACCGGCGAGTGATCCGGGCAAGCACCCGCCCCGATGCGGTGTCGATCGCCACGATGGCGCCGGGTCCTTCCCCGGGACGGATCTCCCGAACCGTCCCGGGAAGGATGTTCAGCGCCGAGATGCCATATGGACGATCGCGCGAGAGCATGACGTCATGGGCGGCGATCCGGATGCGCAGCGCGGCGCCCGGCGGCGAAGCGACCTGCGGCAGGAACAGCGGAATACCCGACGCATCGAGTTCTGTAAGCCCGTCGTCGTGGTGCCGGGCCACATGAGCGGTGAGAATCGCCCCGGCCTCCCGCGCCCCGGCCGGCAGGACCGCCGGGTCGCCCAGCACCTCTGCGGCCGGCCCTTGTGCCACGACGCGGCCCTTCTCCATTGCCACCACCGTGGTGGCGAGGCGCGCGACTTCCGAAGCAGAATGGCTGACGTACAGGATGGGAATGCTGACTTCGTCCCGCAGCCGTTCGAAGTAGGGCAGGATCTCCGCCTTCCTTGCCTCATCCAGCGCAGCGAGTGGCTCGTCGGCGAGGATGAGCCGCGGCGCGGACAGGAGCGCGCGGCCGATCGCTACGCGCTGCTTCTCACCGCCCGACAACGCGCCGGGCCGACGCTCGAGAAGGGCTCCGATGCCGAGCAGATCGACCACGCGCCCCATGTCCTCCCGTGGGGCCACCCGGGGGGCGAACCAACCGCCGTATGCGAGGTTCTGACGGACCGAGAGATGGGGGAAGAGCCGCCCCTCCTGGAAGATATAGCCGATCCTGCGGCGATGCGGTTTCATCCTGACACCGGCCGACGTGTCGAGCAGCGTCCAGTCGCCGGAAGCAATGCGCCCCTCCTCGGGCATCAGGAGCCCCGCCACGGCGTTGGCGACCGTTGTCTTGCCGGAACCGGAGCGACCGAACAGTACCGTGAGACCGGGCGGAGCGCGAAATCCTGCCTCGAGCGAGAAACCGTCGAAGCGGTGTCGCAGCGACACCTCGAGCATCACGCGCCCCCGACCCGGGCCGCCACGCGACGGGCGATCACCTCGGACAGGAGAAGCGCGCCCATGGCGATCACGACCGAGACGACGACCAGTTTCATGGCCGAGCCCTCTCCGCCCGGCACCTGCAGAAAGGCATAGATCGCGGACGGAATCGTGCGGGTCTGACCGGGGATGTTCGAGACGAAGGTAATCGTGGCGCCGAACTCCCCCATGGCCTTGGCGAAGGCGAGGATCGTCCCCGCGACGATGCCGGGCAAGGCCATCGGCAGGGTCACCGTCAGGAACACCCAGACCGGCGGCGCGCCGAGAGTGGCGGAGGCCTGTTCGAGCTTGACGTCGACCGCCTCGATCGACAGCCGGATCGCGCGGACCATCAGAGGAAAGGCCATGACCCCCGCGGCCAGGGCGGCGCCGGTCCAGCGGAAGGCGAAAACGATCCCAAGATCCGCCAGGAGACCACCCACCGGGCCCCGGGTTCCGAACGTCAAAAGGAGCAGATAGCCCGTCACCACCGGCGGCAAGATCAGAGGCAGGTGAACGAGTCCGTTGAGAAGCTGCTTTCCGGGAAAGGAACAGCGTGCCAGGGCCAGGGCCACGAAGATCCCGATCGGCAGGCTGAACAGCGTCGCCCAGAACGCGACCCTCAGGGACAACGCCACCGCCTGCCATTCCTCGGGGCCGAGCCACCCGGTCATCGATCAGTCCGGCAGCACGACGAACCCCTGCCGCTCGAAGACCTCCCGCGCCTCCGACCCGCGCAGGTAGTCCATGAACGCCGCTGCTGATTCGCTGTCCCGGTTCGCCACTTCCGCCACGGGGTAGACGATCGGAGGATGGGTGTCCTTCGGAAATCTGCCCACCACCGACACCGTCTCCTCGGCCAGCGCATCCGTGGCATAGACGATGCCGAACGGCGCCTCTCCGGCTGAAACGAAGGCAAGCGCGGCGCGGACATTGTCAGCCTGTGCGACGCGGCCGCTGACGTCTGCCCACAGGCCGAGGCTTTCAAGTGCCGCCTTGCCATAGATGCCGGCAGGCACGGCGTCGACCAGAGCCATCGCGAGCGGCCCGTCCCCGATCATCGCCCCGAGGTCGAAGCCCGGCCCGATGTCGACAGGTTCCATCCCACCCTCCGATGTTATCAGCACGATGGAATTCTCAAGCAGATCGAACCGCGTGCCGGGCTCCAGAAGACCGTCCGCCTGCAGCGCATCCATCCAGTCCGGACTGGCCGAGATGAAGATATCCGCCGGCGCACCCTGTTGGATCTGCCGCGCCAGGGCAGAGGAGCCAGCCAGCGAAACGACGAGGTCATGACCGGTGGCCGCCTCGAACCTCTCCTCGATTTCCGCCATGGCATCGGTAAGGCTGGAGGCGGCGAAGACGGTGATCTCCTCCGCAAGGGCCGTGGCGGGACCCGACACAGTCCATGCAAGCGCGACCGCAACGACCTGGGCAGACCTGAGCATCGCGGGGGCTCCAATCTCTGATATGTTTCGGCAAACATATCGACCCCTCGAAGGCCTGGGGTCAAGCGTTATGGTTGATCGGGAATATCCCTCAGAAGTGCACGCAGGGCGGCGATGCTTCCGGCGCATCCTGTTGTGGCCTCGGCCTCGACTGTCCGATACCGCGCCAGGACTTCGCGTCCGAGATCGGTCAGGACGGCGCCGCCACCGCCCGGACCACCTCGAGTGCTCACAACGAGCGGCGCTCGGAACATCGCGTTGAGCGTCCCGATAAGGTCCCAGGCGCGCTTGTAGCTCATTCCCATCTCCCGGCCCGCCGCGGCGATCGACCCGAACCGCGCGATCCCGTCGAGAAGGTCCGCCTTGCCCGGCCCGATCATTTCGTCCTCACCGAAGACGATGCGGATGCGCAGACAGGGTTCCTCTGGGCGATATGGTCCGGACGGCATATCGCAGGATGTGACGGAAACTCTGCCACCGATCAAGCGCAACGCCCTTCAGCGCGCGATCCGGAGCTCTGCCTTCAGCCCGCCCAGGTCTTCGCTCGTGCCCAACCGCAGAACGCCGCCATGGGCACGAGCCACGTCGGACACGATCGCGAGGCCGAGACCGACGCCGCTGCCCCGGTCCTGATTCCGGGCGGGGTCGAGCCGGACGAAGGGACGCACCGCCTGATCGCGCGCTTCGGGCGGAATTCCGGGGCCATCGTCCTCCACGATGATCGTGACCGCGCGGGGCGTCGTCCGGACGGTCACTACCGCGCGGGTGCCATAGCGGACGGCGTTTCCAAGGAGATTGTCGAGCGCACGGCGGAGCGCCATCGGTCGCAGCCCCATCACCTGCGCTTCCTCCGGCGTCCCGGACCCGAGCGACACGTTGCGGCCGGCGCGGCGGGCGTCCTCGACTGCCGCACGGACGAGAGTCACGGGATCGGCCTCCGCCTGTGCGTCCTCGGCATTGTCGCGGGCGAAGTCGAGGAAGGTATCGAGTAGGTGCTGCATCTCGTCCACGTCCTTCAGAAGGGGCGCAGCCTCTTCTTCGTCGAGCATCGACAGGCCCAACCTGAGACGGGTCAGTGGCGTTCTCAGGTCGTGGCTGACACCCGAGAGCATCATCGTCCGGCTCTGGGTCTGTCTTTCGATCCGGCCCCGCATCTCCACGAAAGCGCGTCCCGCCGCGCGCAATTCGGTGGCGCCGGACGGTGTATAGGGCTCGATCCGCCCCTTGCCGAATTCCTCCGCGGCATGGGCCATCCGGGTGATCGGACGCAGCTGGTTGCGCAGATAGATATAGGCGATGACCGAAAGCAGAATTCCGAAGAACAGCATCAGCACGATCAGCTGGTGCGGGTTCGACGCCGAGATCCGGTCGCGGTCGAACTCGATCAGGAGCGGACCGTGGGGTGTGTCCAGCCAGACCTCTACGTCCCTGTGATCGGGCAGCACCGTCGCCCGCAGCCCCGTCACCTCCTCCTGCAGCCGCGCGATCACGATCCCGCCCGAGAGATCGAGGAACCGGACAAGATCGGCCGAAGGGGTCGGACCCGCCTCGAGACTGGCCACAAGTCCCAGTGACGGCGCGAGATCCGCGATCGCGGCGCGGGCCGTCTCTGGATCGGGCGCTTCGCGAACCGTTTCCGCCAGCAGCCGCAGATCATATCCGATCGACTCGGCCATCTGGGTGGTCACATCGGCAAAGTGGCGCTGGATGAACGCCACCGTGACGATCACCTGCAGCCCGAAAATGGGCAGCAGAAGGATCAGGGCGGCCCTCCCGTAGAGGCCCCTGGGCATGTATCTCTTGAGCCAGCCGAACGACATGCGATGACGCTAGTCTCCGCGCAGAAGGAGGGAAAGGCATGACCCCCGGAAGACCAGAGACCATCGCGGACGGCATCGTCAGGGTCCTCGCACCCAATCCTTCGCCGATGACGGGGCCTGGAACCAACAGCTACCTCCTCGGCGATCGAGACCTCGCCGTGATAGATCCGGGCCCGGCGATGGCAACTCATCTCGAGGCACTGCTTGCCGCGATCGGGGGACGACCGGTGAGGGCCGTTCTGGTGACCCATGCGCATCGCGACCATACAGATCTTGCATCACCACTGGCGCGACGCACCGGTGCGCCGATCCTCGCCTTCGGCGACGTCCGGGCCGGACGCAGTACAGCGATGGAGGCGTTGGCCGGAACAGGCGGACTCGGCGGCGGCGAGGGCGTGGCCGAGGGCTTCCGGCCGGACATCACACTGGCCGATGGCGAAAGTCTCGACGGTGCCGACTGGTCCCTGCGCGCGTTCCACACACCCGGCCATTTCGGCAATCACTTGTGCTTCGTCTCGGGCGATGCGGGCTTCTCTGGCGATCTCGTGTTGGGATGGACAACGACGCTGATATCTCCGCCCGACGGGGACATCGGCGACTTCCGCACCTCCTGCATCCGGCTGCGGAACATGGGTCTCGCCCGTCTCCTGCCAGGCCACGGGCCCGCGGTCGACGTCCCCGCGGACAGGATCGACACCCTCCTCGCCCACCGCCTTGCCCGGGAAAAGGCGATCCTCGCGGCTCTGTCGGAAAGCGACCTCTCGGATATTGCGTCGCTGACCATGCAGGTCTACGCCGACACTCCGCCCGAGATGCATCCTGCCGCCGCGCGCAACCTCTTGGCGCATCTCGTCGATCTCTGCGACCGCGGGCTTGCCGAAGCCGTCCCACGCCTCGCCCTCGACGCCCGCTACCGCCTGGCCCGCTGCTCCAAGGAAACGTGACACGACCTCTGGACGCCCCTGCGGAGCGTTGCTATAGGCACCTCCGTGTTCCGGCGTAGCTCAGCGGTAGAGCAGTTGACTGTTAATCAATTGGTCGTAGGTTCGATCCCTACCGCCGGAGCCAAAACCACCTGAAGTACTGATCTCTAAGGCTTTCCGAGGCCCTGGATGGGAGTTCGGTGGTCATGGGTCGATAGGACCGGTGCCGCGCGATCGCCCGGCGCTTTCCGAGCTCTTGCCCTGACGCATGAACCCTACCGCGAGTGCATCGGGCCGAAGGCGAGATGCGTGAGGGAAAATGAGTCCCGGTCGTACACCTCGCGCTCCCGGTGGCCTCCACGCATGAGCGCGGAATCGACGAGCGTCGAATACTGATGCCCGGCATCGACGGCGCGAGACTTCGATGCTCGCCGATACAGCTCACCGGGGCGGCTCAGGCATACTCGGCGGTGGCCGCGCGCGCCTTGAATTCTCCGAAGATCCGCCGGCCGGACCGGACCAGGCGCTCCTGCAGATCCGGAATGTCGCTGCGCAGCATGTGCCCGCCGCGCTTGTGGATCCGTCCCTGGACCATGACCGTGTCCACATTGCCCGGGTTGGCGTAGCCGGCCACCGCACGATACGGATCGAAGGCCCCGGCAATGTTCAGATCGTTGGCGCGCAACAGGATCAGGTCCGCCGCCTTGCCCGGCTCGAGCGTGGAGGTCCGTCGCTCGAGTCGCGCCAGCCGGGCCCCCTCGATCGTCGCCCATCCCAGCGCCTGCCGCGCGGTGATCGGCTGCGGATGCGGCCGCTCGCCGGTTTCGTCGAGCATCCGTTTGCTGGTCTGGTAGCGCTCCGCCTGCAAGGTGAACCGAATGCAGGCGAACATGTCCGCTCCATAGGCGCATTCGATATCGGTACCGATGGAGAACGGAACGCCGCGCTCAAGAAGACGACCGGAGAGCAGATCGCCGTAGCACATCTGCATCTCGACCTCGGCCGTCACGTTGAAGGTGGCGCCGTGATCGACCAGCACGCCGAGGTCCCGGTCCGTCAGTTCGTTACCGTGAACGATGTTCACCCGGCGGTCGACGAGCCCCGCCTCGGCGGCCCGGACATAGCCCTCGGGCGCAGGCATCTTCGCCCCCGAGTGGTGGATCGACACCACGAGATCGAGGTCCTTCGCCATGCCGAGATCCTGCAGCACTACCTCCTCCACCGACATCTGCGGCCCGAGGATCGCGAGGCCCATGGTCACCAGTGCGTCGTCGCGGGAGAGGCGTCCTTGTCTCAGACGCTCCACTTCCGCCCGGTTCATCGGGGTCTCGGAGAAGTGCTTCTGGCCGGGCTTCGGGTCGGGTTTGGCGGAGCCATGGAGAAACATCGCCCGGATCCCGGCATCCTCGAGCCCGTCGATCGCGGCGTCGGAATGGTCAGGCGTAGGATTGTTGTGATGCCAGTCCACGATGGTGGTCACCCCACAGTTCAGCTGGTTCAGGGCGCCCACGAGGTTGGCGATATGAATGTCTTCCGGGGTGAAGAAACCGGCAAGGCCAGCATGCATCGCCCGGAAATAGTTCGTCGCCGTCCAGTCCAGCGCGAGACCCCGCAGGCCGGTCTGCCAGGTGTGGATATGGGCGTTCACCAGCCCGGGCATCACGATCATGCCACCGGCGTCGATGACCTCGTCGGCGGCCCCTGCGTCGATGTCAGGCGCTATCCGCTCGATCCTTCCATCTTTCACGACGATATCGTGCCCGGGGAGCGGCGCGCTGTTCTCGGCAAGCGTGAGTACGAGCCCGTTTCGGATCAGTATCGTGGTCATCGGCGTCTCCTCCTGCTTGCCCGAGTCTCCCGCGCCGGAGCGTCGGTCGGGCGCACGAGGATGTCCAGACACAGTGAAGTCTCGCCCGACGCGCGGCACCATGCGGGGCCCGAGGCGGCTGCCGGCGACGCGCCTTCCGGCCGCGGGGAGTGGACCCCCGGCTTCCCGCCTGGACCGGCCCATGCCCGGGCCAGCGCGAGGCTTGCATCTGCCTGCATTCCGCTGCGCGGCGGCAGACAATGCCTTGAGCCTCGGCGCGCCAAGATGCATTGGTGCCCGGCGACCATCGGTTCTGGCCGGACCGCGACGGGGTGACGACGGGCACATCAATCACAATGCCAGAGACACTCCTCTTCTGGATCACCGCGACCGTCGCAGCCTTCTTTGTCGGCGCGACCAAGGGCGGGTTGCCTGCGGTCGCGATGCTCAGCGTACCGCTCCTGTCGCTGGTGATGTCCCCGCTCGAGGGCGCCGCTCTGCTTCTTCCGGTCTACATCGTGAGCGATATCTACGGCCTCTGGATCTACCGGCGGTCCTTCTCGCGGCGAAATCTCTACATTCTCTTCCCGGCCGGGCTGATCGGCATCGTTGCGGCCTGGCTGCTCGCCGGGTGGACGGACGACGATGCCGTGCGGCTTGCCGTGGGCATCGTTGGCCTCGGATTTGTCGCGATGCGGATGTGGACCCGGATCCGCGGCGCAAGCGAACCGCACCCGGCACGGGTTCCACAGGGATTGTTCTGGGGGGCCATATCGGGGTTCACCAGCTTCGTCGCTCACGCCGGCGGTCCCGCCTTTCAGATCTACGTCATCCCGCAGCAATTGCCGAAGATGGTGTTCGCGGGCACGTCGACCATACTCTTCGCCCTGTTGAACCTGGCCAAGGTTCCGCCCTACATCGCGCTGGATCTCTTTGATGTGCACCAGCTTCGACAGGCCGCGATCCTTACGCCGATCGCCGTATTCGGAGCGTGGATCGGATACCGGATCACGCAGATCCTTCCAGAGCGGCTGTTCTTCTTCGCGGTCGAAGCCGCGCTTCTGGTCCTGTCCCTCCTCCTGATCCGCGCGGGCTGGCCGATGGGTTGAGGCCGTGAGAAACGGCCGGAAACACCTCTCCGCCGCCGGGCCGCTCGGGCAAACTCCGGACGCCGCCTCCCGCCGCGGCGTTGACACCCGCGCCCGGACCGTCACGTCTCCGGGTGGGCCGGCATCCGCTCTTACGCACCAGATCCTCGGTGGATGATCGGAAATTATGGGCGAACGTCAGCGATATACTGTCCTTCGACGCGGCAGAAGGAAGGGTGGATCGTTGCGCAGGAACGCGCACCCTACGGTTCTACCACCCCCAAGAACTCCCGCCATTCCCCCTTGCTCATCCCGCTTGTTTCCTGAGTGACCTTTTCGCCCTTCAGCATCCGCCGCACGCACTCCACTCCCTTCGCCGACAATACCGCCCCCCCGAGCCGGTAATCCTCGAAGGCGCCGTAGGCGGCGGGGACCCAGTCCCTGACCATGGCACAGATGGCCTCGGCGTAGACGCGGATCTCGTATTGGGCGTGGGCATCCGCCCTCAGGCGCAGGAAATGGAAGAGGTTGTGCAGGTCCACCTTCCAGTACCATTGCGTGTAGATGTTCGCGGGCAGGTTCATCCGGGCGAGTTCCCGGGCGAGGCCTTGCTGTCCTTCCTGGGAGATCATCGCCTCGTAGTGGTCATAGGCCCGGGCGGCGTCGGATTTCAGCCAGTCGAGAACCCGGGCGGCTTCCTCCCCCGACAGGGCCTCGCCGCGGCCCTGGTTGTTGACCACGGATTGCGCGGCGAGCATCTCCTGTTCGGGGATGTAGAATTCGCGGTCGAGGATCGAATAGCGGGCGGAATACTCGTTCACATTGGCGGTGCGGTGGCGAATCCATTGCCGGGCGACGAAGACCGGCAGCTTCACATGGAGTTTCAGCTCGCACATCTCGAAGGGCGTGGAGTGCCAGTGCCGCATCAGGTAGCGGATCAGGCCCTCGTCGTTCGACACGGCCTTGGTGCCCCGTCCATAGGAGACGCGGGCGGCCTGGCAGATGGCGGCATCGTCGCCCATGTAGTCGATCACCCGAACGAAGCCGTGGTCGAGCACGGGCCGCGCGAGGAAGAGATGGGCCTCCATGCCGGGCGACACGGCGCGCAGGGTCGGGCGCGGTTCGGCGCGGAGGGCGGCGATCTCGGCCTCCTGCTCGGGGGTGAGCGACATGGGGGTCTCCTATGCGTGGCAGCGGTCCAGGCTACTATATCTGGCGTCCGTCCCGGGAAAAGAGCCGAAAATCCGTGGCAAATCGGGAACATGGGCGGGGAGGTTCACTGCGCCCGGGACCGCGGGCGTTGACAGAAGGTCAGCCGGAGAGAAGAAATCGGGGTAACGCCGGGCGAAGACCCGGGACCTTGAGCTAGAGCAGGTGACCCAATGTTCCGACTGATGATCGCCGTTTCGGCGCTCGCTCTCGTGTCCGCTTGCGGCGATGGCGACGGACAGCCCTTCGACTTCGGCGACGAGACCGAAGAGCCCGCGGCGGACGATCCGACCGGCACCGGCGGCACCGGCACAGGAGGCGACGACACCGCGGACCAGCCCGACGGCGTCGCGGGGGCCGAGCTTCCGCCCGGCACGACCGAGCCCCAGGCCGACGGCTCGATCCGGCGGTTCGAGCCCCGCAACGAGCAGGGCGGCGGGCGGATCATCTCCCCGGTGGTCTACGACCGCGAGAACGACACGTTCACCGTCGACAACCTCGCCTTCGACGGGTTCAACACCTACCAGCGGGGGCGGGCGATCGGCTCCATGGGCGGCTATGCGGTCTACGAGGCGGACGTGCAGGTCACCGACTTCCTAGACGGCGACCAGGTGGGACAGATCGTGCCCTACCGCGCGATCCTCGGGGTGAGCCAGAACACTGTCCGCAACGACGCGGGCGAGACGGTCCCGCGCAGCTCCTTCGCCATCGTTCGCACGGGCGGCTACGTCAACTTCGGCTTCGGTGGTTTCGTCTACGAGCGTGAGGGCGGCGTGGTGCTGCCGACCGAGGGCCAGGCGAACTTCTCTGGTGACTATGCGGGGATCCGTGTCTTCGACGCGCGCGGCGGGCTGGAGTTCGTGCGCGGCGACATGACGGTCGACATCGACTTCAACGATTTCAACGCCAACGCGGGCGTGAAGGGCCGGATCGCGAACCGGGAGTTCTTCAACGCGGACGGCACGCCGATCGCCACGGGCAATCAGGAGGGCCAGCTGCCGAACCCCGACGTGGTCTTCGTGATCACCGACGGCGAGGGCAGCAGCGTGGATCGCAACGGCGAGATCACCGGCCAGGTGCTCAGCACCTATGTGCCCGACGGCGCCAACGCCCCGGAGGAATACGAGACCGGTACCTATTTCGCCGTCATCTCGGGCGATCTGACGGACCGCGCCGATGGCGGCGAGATTACCGGCGTGATGGTGATCACCTCGACCGATCCGCGCGACGACGTCCCGGCTCAGGAAACGGGCGGCTTCATCCTCTACCGCTAGGGAGCGACGACTTGGCAAGGGCAGATCAGCGGGGGCGCCGCCGCGGGTCCGGATCCCGCGTGACCGTTGCGGCCCTGGTCGCCGCCGCGCTGGGCTTCGGTGCAGGCGGCGCGGCGCGGGCGCAGGACGGCGTGTCGCCCGAGGCGCTGATGACCGCGGCCGCGGGGGCCCTGGCTGCGGGCGACGCTGGGGCGGCGGCGGTGATGGCCGACGCGCTGCTCGAACGGGATGCCGCGGATGTGCCGGCGCTGATCCTGAGGGCCGAGAGCGCCATCGCGATGGGCGATTACGAGAGCGGCCTCAACGCCGCGCGGCGCGCCTGGGCGGCGGCGGAGGTGGAGCCCGCGCGCTATGCCTCGGCCCGGCTCGCGGCGCTCGCGCTGAGCCAGCAGGAGGCCCATACCCGCTCGCAGTTCTGGCTTCGCCGGGCGCGGCAGCATGCGCCGAACCCGGCGGAGGCGCAGTCCGTGGCCGAGGACTATGCCTATGTACGGCGGCTGAACCCCCTGTCCTTTCAGCTCGAGTTCAACGTGGCCCCCTCGGACAACATCAACAACGGGACCACGAACGAGACCCTGACCATCGAGGGCCTGCCCTTCACCTTCCTGTTGACGGGCGACAGCCAGCCCCTGTCGGGCACCGAGTTCACCCTGGGCGGCAACCTGCGCTACAAGCTGCGCGAGGGCGCGCGCAGCCTGACCTATGCCGAGGTCACCGGCTTTGGCCGGACCTACCGTCTGTCGTCGGAGGCGAAGGACCTGGTGCCGGACGCTCAGGGGTCGGATTACGCGGAGGCGCAGCTGACCTTCGGTCTCGGGCATTTCTGGCTGCCTGCGGGTGGCCGCGATCCCTGGCAGTTCGACCTGTCGCGCGGGCGCTTCTGGTACGGCGGCGAGCCCTATCTCGACTTCCTGCGCGCCGGTGTGACCAGACCCGTTACCCTGTCGGAGTCGGACCGGCTGCGCTTCGGAGCGACCTGGGAGACGCTGGAGGAGACGGACGGCGACACGAGCGAAGCGCTGGCCCTCCGAGCGAGCTGGGAGCATGTCTTCGACGGCGGCGGCGTGCTGTCCCTGGGCCTCAGGGGGCGCGTGGTGGAGGCCGAGGGCCTCGACAAGGCCTACGAGGCGCGTGCCGTCACACTCGGCTGGCAATTCTCGGGCTCCGGAATTTCGGTGGCCTACGATCTCGAGGAGCGCAATTACGACGAAAGCCTCTTCGTGATCGACACCCGCACCGACACGCGCCATGCCCTGCGCCTTGCCGTGCCGGTCCCGCAGGTGGAGGTCTACGGTTTCAGGCCGGTGATCAATGCCGAGCGGACCCGCACAGAGAGCAACGTGAGCCGTTTCGATACCGAAAGCACGGGCGTCGGCCTGACCTTCCGGTCCGCCTTCTGATCCGACCTCCGGATCCGGCGGAGGGCGCCTGCACTGCCAAGGACGGCGGCGCGCCGTCCCGGAGTGTGGAGCGGGCGGCGCACGCGGCGGAGAGCGCGCTCTGCAGGTACGTCTTTCACGCCATATGCGGGGGAGGTGTGAGCGGGGCGTCGCCGGCGCACCACGACCCCGAAGGACGCGAAGCGCCGGTGACGGCGCGGGCAAGCCCCGGGCGGGCTTTTCGCCGAGGCCGGACGTGCTAGGCTCGCGCCCGTAACCGAGACATTCCGGGAGTACGGCATGAGCCTGCGCTATCTGCACACCATGGTCCGAGTGAAGGACCTCGACGCCTCGATCGCCTTCTACAAGCTGCTCGGGCTGGAGGAGACCCGGCGGACCGACAACGATGGAGGCCGGTTCACCCTCGTGTTCCTCGCGCCCCCGGGCCAGCACGAGACGCCCGTCGAGCTGACCTACAACTGGGACGGGGACGAGGGGCTGCCTTCGGACAGCCGGCATTTCGGCCACCTGGCCTATGAGGTGGACAACATTTACGAGATGTGCGCGCACCTGCAGGAGAACGGCGTGACGATCAACCGCCCGCCCCGGGACGGACGTATGGCCTTCGTGCGCTCACCCGACAACGTCTCCATCGAGCTTCTGCAGAGGGGCGAGGCACTGCCGCCGGCGGAGCCCTGGTCCAGCATGGAGAATACCGGGCACTGGTAGCGCCGATGGCCGGACCGGGGCGGCGGCGCCCTGCCCCGGCCCCGCGGCGCGGCGGCGGGGTTCGGGCGCTCGCCGCGGCTCTCGGGCTCGCCGCCGCCGGGCCCGCGCCGGCGCAGGAGATCGTCTGCCGGGTGGCGCTTGTCCTGGCGCTCGACGTCTCCTCCTCGGTCGATGCGGAGGAGGACCGGCTCCAGCGGCAGGGTCTCGCTGCGGCGCTGGCCGCGCCGGAGGTGGCGGCGGCCTTTCTCGCCAGCGACTTGCCGGTGGCGCTCGCGGCCTTCGAATGGTCGGGGCGCTGGAACCAGACGGTCATCCTCGACTGGAGGCTGATCGGATCCGAGGCCGATCTCGCCCGTGCAGCGGCCGAGGTCGCGGAATCGCGCCGGAGCACGAACCAGTATCCCACCGCCATGGGCCATGCCCTCGGCCATGCCTCGACGATGCTGCGGGAGGCGCCGCGCTGCCTGCGGCAGACGGTGGATGTCTCGGGGGACGGCATCAACAACGACGGCTTCGGGCCTCGCCTGACCTACGAGGCCTTTCCCTTCGAGGGGATCACGGTGAACGGCCTCGTGATCGAGGAGGGCGGCGCCGAGGCCGGAGATATCGCGCTGCGGGACTGGTACGCGCGCGAGGTCCTGCTGGGGCCCCTGGCCTTTCTCGAGGTGGCGGACGGTTTCGCCGATTTCGAGCGGGCGATGCGCCGCAAGCTCGAGCGGGAGGTTGGCGCCCAGGCGATCGGCGCGCTGGGGGACCGGAAGCGGTGAGGCGGCTCGGGGCGATCCTGGCGCTGCTTCTGCCGGTGGCGGTCCTGGCGGAGGGTGCGGGGCCGTGCCGGCAGGCGCTGGTTCTGGGACTCGACGTTTCGGGCTCGGTCGACGGCGCGGAATACCGGTTGCAGAGAGACGGCGTGGCGGCGGCGCTCACCGCGCCGGAGGTGGCGGAGGCGCTGTTCGCGGGTCCTGGGCATGTGCGGCTCGCGGTCTTCGAATGGAGCGGGCCCGCGGCGCAGAGGGTGTTGCTGCCCTGGACCGAGATCGGCGATGCCGAGGCGCTGGCCGGAGCGGTGGCCGTGCTGCACGGGGGCGTGAGGCAGCAGTCGGAGCCGACGACCGCCCTCGGGGCGGCGATCCTGACCGGTGCGCGGATGCTGCGCGAGCAGAACGGCGTGTGCTGGCAGCTGACGCTCGATCTGTCGGGGGACGGCAAGTCCAACACCGGACCGAGGCCCGGAGAGATCGATCCCGGCGCCCTTCCGGGGAGAATGGTGGTCAACGGGCTTGTGATCGGCGCCGAGGCGGATGTTGCCGGTCCGCGGCGGCTTGTGGAGATCGGCGAGCTCGTCGCCTATTTCCGGGCGGAGGTCCTGCGCGGGCCCGGGGCCTTCGTGGAGGTGGCGCTGGGTTTCGAGGAGTTCGAGGCGGCGATGCGGCGCAAGCTCGTGCGGGAGCTGCGGCCCGTTGCGGTGGGCCGGGCCGAGTGAGCCGGCAGGTGGGGCCGGACGGGGCCGTGCAAGCGAGTCACACTTCCGCGGGTCGGGCGGGAGCGCGGGGTTTGGCGTAGCCCGGAGCGGGCGGCCATGTTAGGGTTCTCTTAAAGGCACTTTTGGGAAAGCTGAAAACATGACCCTTCCGCCCAATGTCTACGACGCCGAGCCGATCCCCGAGGCCGCCCGCGCCGAGGTCGAACGCTTGCTGAGCTCGGGCGATCTGTTCCGCTACACGGCGCCCGAGAACGCGCCGGTGGCGCTGCTGGAGCGGGAATTCGCGGACCTTCTTGGTGCGAAATACGCGCTGGCCGTCTCGTCCTGTTCGGCGGCGCTGTTCCTGTCACTGAAGGCGCTGGGGCTTCCGCGGGGGGCGAAGGTTCTGATCCCGGCCTTCACCTTTGCCGCTGTGCCCTCCTCGGTCATCCATGCCGATTGCGAGCCGGTGCTGGTGGACTGCGGCGACGATTACCGCATCGACATGGACGATTTCGCGGCGAAACTGCCGGGCGCGAACGCGGTGCTGATCAGCCACATGCGCGGGCATACCTCGGACATGGACGCGATCATGGCGCTCTCGGCGCAGGCGGAGGTGCCGGTCGTGGAGGATGCGGCGCATTCGCTGGGCACCACTTGGCACGGGCGCAACATCGGCACGCTGGGGCGGGTCGGCTGCTTTTCGTTCCAGTCCTACAAGCTGGTGAATTCCGGCGAGGGCGGGATCATGATCACCGACGACGCGGAGCTGATCGCGCGGGCAGTGATCATGTCGGGTGCCTACGAGCACAACTGGAAGAAGCATCCCGTCTTGCAGGCGGCCTTTGCCGAGGTGCAGAATACCCTGCCCCTCTACAACCTGCGCCTGTCGAACCTCGCTGCGGCAATCATCCGGCCGCAGCTGGGAGAGGTGGCGCGCCGTGTGCGGGACGGGCGGCGGAACCATGACCGGGTGGCGGCGGCTCTGGAGGCCTCTCCATGGCTCGAGGTGCCGAAGAAGCTTGCCCCCGAGGAGCGGGCGCCGGATTCGATCCAGTTCAACGTCGTGGGCATGGATGAGGCCGAGACCCGCGCCTTCGCCGCCGCCGCGGGTGCGAAGGGCATCAAGGTGCAGGTCTTCGGGCTGAGCGAGGACAATGCGCGGGCATTCTGGAACTGGAAGTTCCTCGGCCGCGACTGGGTACTGCCGAAGACGCGGGCGATGCTGATGAAGGCGTGCGACGTGCGGCTGCCCGCGCGGCTGACGGTCGAGGAATGCGATCTTGTCTCGGGCCTGCTGGTCGATGCAGCGGCCGAAGTGATGGAGGAGACGCGCGCCTACGGCACCTGACGGACGTCTCGGCCCCGCGCCATC
Organism: Histidinibacterium lentulum; assembly: GCF_003789055.1. Lineage (GTDB taxonomy): Bacteria > Pseudomonadota > Alphaproteobacteria > Rhodobacterales > Rhodobacteraceae > Oceanicola > Oceanicola lentulus. The sequence goes on from NZ_ML119086.1 coordinate 49,675, forward strand.
CGGGCGCGGGCGTACCGAAGAGCGCGCGGCGGGATCCACGGGCGCTCCCTTCGTGTCCGGAGAGGCCGGCGCGCCCTGGCTGCGTCGCTTGAAGCCTCCCGGCGACCAGCGGAGGTCGGAGGATCGCGGTTATCCGCCGGCTCAGGCGCCAAGAGTCCGGTCGAGCCAGAGTAGCGCCACGCCGAGCGCCATGGCAGCGAGACCGACGAGGCGGCGCTGGTCGAGCGAGAGCGACCGAAGAGCCGCGAGCAGGTTCTCAACGAGCGAAGGGGCCAGCACATAGGCCAGCCCCTCCACGATCAACACGAGACCCAGCGCCAGAAGGGCGGTGGTCATGTGGTGTGCCTCATCCTTCGGGGTCGTTGTCCGGCGCCAGTTCTGGCACGCTCTCTTCGATCTCCTCCCTCAGCGTGTCGGCGTTGGGCATCTCATCGACCGACGGCACGCCTTCGAGGTCGTCCGTGTTCGGCAGTTCGAGCGCCTCGATCACTTCGGCCGCTGCCTCTGCCGCTGCCTCCAGATCGACGGCCCGCGGGTTGGCCCCCTGTAGGAAGGTGAAGAACTCGCTGTCCGGCGACAGGACCATCCGGGTCGTTTCACCCCGCAGCGCCCGCTCGTAAGCCGTCATCGAGCGATAGAACTCGAAGAACTCGGGATCGGCCCCATAGGCCGCGGCGAAGATGTTGTTCCGGCGCGCGTCGGCCTCACCTCGAATGATCTCAGACTGACGGGTCGAGTCGGAGACGAGTTCCACCACGGTCCTGTCCGCGGCGGCCCGGGTCCGCTGGGCGGCCTCGTTGCCTCGGGCGATCTCGTCCGCGGCCTCGCGCTCCCTCTCCGAGATCATCCGCTGGAAGGTCGCTTCGAGGTTGGCCTGCGGCAGATCGGTCCGCTTCAGGCGCACGTCGATCACTTCGATCCCGAGCGGCTGTGCCTCCTGGATGGCGCCGTTCCGGATGCGAAGCATCAGTTCGGCCCGGTCCGTGGACAGGATGTCATTCGAGGTGACCTGACCAAGCACTTCGCGAACCTGGGCTCTCAGGATCGAGTCGAGCCGAAGCGCCGCGGCCTGCTGGCCTCCGGCACCGGTGGCCTGACGAAACCGCTCGACATCGGCGATCCGGTAGCGCGCGAAGGCATCGACCACGAGACGGCGGTCGTCGAGCGGGGTGATCTCGATCGGATCGAGATCGCGGCTCAGGATCCGGTCATCGTAGCGCACGACCTCGTCGATGAAGGGCACCTTGAAATACAGACCGGGGGTTTCCTTGACCTGCACCACGCGTCCGAAGCGCAGCACCAGCCCCTTCTCGCGTTCGTCCACGACGAAAAGCGAGGAGAAGACCAACGCGATCGCGACCACCAGGATCGGAATGAGGAATGCTGTCTTTCGCATCAGTTCATCTCTCCGTTGGTCGTCGCGCTGCTGCCGCGGCGCAGCTGGTCAAGCGGCAGGTAGGGCACCACGCCGGACCCGCCTTCGCCCTGGTCGTCTAGCAGGATCAGGTCTGTGTTCGAGAATACCTGTTCCATCGTCTCGAGGAAGATCCGCTTGCGCGTCACGTCCGGAGCCTGGCTGTATTCGGTAAGGATCGCGGCGAAGCGGCTCGCCTCGCCCTCGGCCTCGTTGACGACACGGGCACGATAGCCTTCGGCCTCTTCGAGGATCTGCGCGGCCTCACCCCGAGCCTCGGCGAGAACCCGGTTCGCATAGGCGTCGGCGAGGTTCTGCAGCCGGTCACGTTCCTGGGATGCGGCCTGCACCGCGCGGAACGAGGCGATGACGGGCTCGGGCGGATCCGCCCGGTCGAAGTTGACGCGGATGATCTGGACGCCGCTGTCGTAACTGTCGAGCGTGTCCTGGATCAGGCCCTGAAGCCTGTCCGCAATCGGACCACGGTCACGGTTGAGGATCGGCGCCAGCTGGGACTGCGCGATGATCTCGCGCATCGCGGATTCCGAAACCGCGGCGATGGCCTGCGGCGGATCGGAGAGATTGAACAGATAACGCGCCGCATCGTTGATGTTCCAGACCACCTGGAAGTCGATGTCGACGATGTTTTCGTCCCCGGTCAGCATCAGACCGTTCTCGGTCGCCCCGCTCCGGGAGTCGCCGATGTCGATGATCTGTTCGCGAGTCACAGGCAGTTTCTCGTAGGTGACCACGGGCCAGGGCGCGAAGTTCAGGCCTGGCATCCCGGTGCTGAGGTATTCGCCGAACAGGAATTCGACCGACTGTTCCTCCGGTCGCACGGTATAGACCGAAGCTGCGAGCCATCCCGTTACCGCCACCAACGCCGCGATGCCGACCATGCCGCGGGTGATCCTGAAACCGCCGCCGCCACCGCCACCGCCGCCCGAGCCGTTCTGGCCGCCGCCGCCGCCCATCAGGACGCGCAACTGCTCGCGGCCACGGTTCATGAGGTCGTCGATTTCGGGTATCTGGGGTGTCTCACCGGGTCTGCGGCCGGGCGCCGGCCGCCGGTCGTCGTCGTTACCGCCGCCTCCCGCGCCGCGGTTGCCGCCACCGCCCCCCCAGGGGCCTCCGTTGTTGCCTGCCATCTGGCCTCGTCCTCCTGTAGGTGTCCCCGTCCGTGCCGGAGTATATCTTGATATGCAATCTGTGGGCCGTCCCCCGGAATTCAACCGGTCCTCACCCCCGCCTCACGGGCTCGCGCATTGTCACGAGTTCCTCCGACATGGTCGGATGAACCGCAACGGTCCTGTCGAAGTCCTCTTTCGTGGCACCCATCTTCACCGCGATGCCCGCGAGCTGGATCATCTCGCCCGCGTTCGGTGCGACGATGTGACAGCCGAGAACGCGCCGCGTCTCGTGGCTGACCACCAGTTTCATCAGCACCCGGTCGGGCCGACCGATGAAGGCGGTCTGCATGGGGCGGAAGGAGGTGCAGTAGACCTCGATCGGCTCGCGGTCCCGGGCCTCCTCCTCGGTCAGGCCGATGGTACCGAACTCGGGCTGGGTGAAGACCGCCGAGGGCACGAGGTCGTGGTCGGCCGGGGTGGGATCGTCGTGAAAGACGGTGCGGACGAAGGCCATGGCCTCGCGGATCGCCACGGGGGTCAGGGCGATGCGGTTCGTGACGTCGCCGATGGCGTAGATGTTCTCCGCCGTGGTGCGGGAGTAGGCGTCGACCCTGATCTCGCCGCGGCGGCCGATTTCCACGCCCGCATCCTCAAGGCCGAGGCCACGGCTGTTGGGATCGCGCCCGGTGGCGAAGAGGACGGCGTCGTAGACGCGCTCGTCGCCGTTGGTGGCCTTGACGCGGATCGGGCCGCCCTGCCCCGCGGCCTCGGGCGCCAGTTCTGCGGCGTGGCGCACGTCGCTGCCCATGGTGGCACCTGCGGGCTCTGCCGGGCGGTCCGCATCGGCGGGGGCCATCTCCACGATGTTGGTGCCGGTGTGGATCGCGATGCCGCGAGCGTCCATGGCGTCGGCGATAAGGCCCCGCGCCTCCTCGTCGAAGCCGCGCAGGATCTGGGCGCCGCGGTAGTACTGCGTCACCTCGACGCCCAGCCCGTGCAAGATGCAGGCGAACTCGCAGGCGATGTAGCCGCCGCCGACGATCAGGATGGATTTCGGCAAGGTCTCGAGCCCGAAGATCTCGTTGGAGCTGATGCCGAGATGGGCATTGCGGATATCGGGCCGGACGGGATGGCCGCCGGTGGCCACGAGGATCGTCGTCGCGGTCACCGTCTCACCCGTCGAAAGCGCCACGGTGTTGCGGTCCTTCAGCGTCGCGCGGGCGTCGTGGATGGTGACGCCAGAGCCGTCGAGGAGCTTGCGGTAGACGCCTTCTAGCCGGTCGAGTTCGGCGTTGAGATGGGTGCGGAAGCCGGGCCAGTCGAAGCTGCCTTCGCCGATCGACCAGCCGTAGCCGCGGGCGTCCTCGCAGATCTCGCGGTAGGCGGAGGCGAAGACCATCAGCTTCTTCGGCACGCAGCCCCGGATCACGCAGGTGCCGCCCATCCGGTATTCCTCGGCGAGCCCCACCCGGGCGCCGGTCGCGGCCGCCTGCCGGGCCGCGCGCACGCCGCCCGAGCCGCCGCCGATCACGAAGAGGTCGTAGTCGTGCCCGCTCATCCTGTCCTCGTCTTGCTTGTCGCCAAGGGTATCCCATAGCCTTGCGGCGATGGCCAGTCCGGGGGCACGCAGGGCGCCCCGGCCGCCCCGGAACGGGAGGTTCCATGTCGTCCGCCCCGGCGATCCTCGTGACCGGTGCGACCGGAAAGACCGGGCGGGAGGTCTGTGCGGCCCTCGCCCGGCGCGGCGTCGTGCCGCTGCGCGGCGTGCGGCGCCCCGGGCAGCCCGAGGACCGGGCGCTCGATTTCACCGATCCGGGCGGTTGGGACGCCGCCCTCGCGGGGGTGGAGGCCCTGTTCCTGATGCGCCCGCCGGCAATCGCCGACATCGCGGCCACCCTTGGTCCCTTCGTGACCCGGGCGCGTGCAGTGGGGGTGCGGCATCTGGTCTTTCTGTCTGTCGCCGGGGCGGACCGGCTGCCCGTCCTGCCCCATGCGAAGGTCGAGGCGCGGCTCGCGGCCGGCGGACAGCGGGACTGGACAGTCTTGCGTCCCGATTTCTTTGCCCAGAACCTCGAGGACGCCTATCTGCGCGACATCCGCGAAGCGGACCGGATCTACGTTCCGGCGGGGCGCGGGCGGATAGCCTTCGTCGATCTCGCAGACGTCGGAGAGGCTGCGGCCGCGTGCCTCCTCGATCCCGGCGGCCATGCAGGCGCGGCCTGGCACCTGACAGGCCCCGAGGCAGTGGCCATGGGCGAGGTCGCGGGGCTGCTGACCGAAGCCTTGGGTCGCCGTATCCGGTATGTCCCCGCTTCGGTCCCGGGCTACCTGCGCCACCTGCGGCGGGCCGGGCAGCCCTGGGGCCAGGCGGCGGTGCAGACCGCGCTGCACCTGGGACTGCGTTTCGGGCGCAGCGCCGAGGTCAGCCGCGACCTCGCGAAGGTCCTCGGCCGGCCCGGCGGCACGATGGCCGCCTATGTGGCCAGGCGGGCGGAGGTCTGGCGGCGCGCGGGGTAGCTGGAGGCGCGCGCGGAACAGTCGGAATTGCCGGTAGGGTGGGTTTGCGACCCACCGATCCCGGAGCGATGGCCTCTCCGGCGGGAGGTGGGTTGGAAACCCACCCTACGGAGGCCCTCACCGTGGCGCGAAGATCAATCGAGGATGTCGGAGAAGAGGTTCGTCGTCTCGGCGAAGTCGAGCCTGCTCTCCTCGAGCGTGCCCTCGTTGATGTCGCGCACGGCCACGCGGCCGTCGGCCTGTCCGATCACGAGGATGTCGCAGATGTCGATGAAGAGCCCGTTCTCCACGACGCCGGGGATCTGGTTGAGCACCAGACTGAGCTGCCGCGCGTTACCGATGCGGTGGAGATGCAGGTCGAGGATGTAGTTGCCTTCGTCTGTCACATAGGGCGCGTCACCCGCCATCCGCACGCCGCACTCGCGGCCCAGCACGTCGAGACCGATCAGCGTCTCCTCAACCAGCACCTTGGTGGTCTGCCAGCCGAAGGGGATCACCTCCACCGGCAGGGGAAAGGCGCCGAGCGTTTCGACCTGTTTGGAGATATCGGCGATGACGATCATCTGGTCCGAAGCGGTGGCAACAATCTTTTCCTGCAACAGCGCCCCGCCGCCGCCCTTGATGAGGTTGAGCCGGCCGTCGAACTCGTCGGCGCCGTCGATGGTCATGTCGAGCCAGCGCGCCTCGTCGAGGGAGACAACGGTGATGCCGGCGTCGCGGGCGAGCTGGGCGGTCCGGCTCGAGGTGGGCACTCCGGTGATCCGCAAGCCGTCCTCGCGCACCAGTTCACCGAGGCAACGCACCAGCCAGGCCGCAGTGGAGCCCGTCCCCAGCCCCACCCGCATGCCGTCCTCGACGAACTCGGCGGCGCGTTTCGCGGCGGCGAACTTCGCCTTGTCGATGGGGGAAAGCTCGGGCATGGGCGCGGTCCTTCAGAAGATGCGCCAGGGTCTACACCGGAACGGGGGTCTCCTGCGAGGGCGAATTTCCCGGTGGCCAGGCAGCGGTTTCGCCGCGCTGCGCGCTCGGGCGGGGGCGCTGCACCCATCGGTCTGCGGCCGACTCCCCACGCATTCTGCGGGCCAGAAAAACGCAGGCAGGGCCCCGGTGGCCTGCAGCGCTTCCCGGATAGGCCAGGGTCGCATTCGCACGGGGGAAGGTCTTTGCCGGACTGGCAGGTGGCGCCGCGGAACCATAGCTCGGAAGCATGTTCCTCTCCGTCTTCGACCTCTTCAAGATCGGCATCGGCCCCTCGTCCTCTCATACCATGGGACCGATGGTGGCGGCGGGCCGGTTTCTCGACCTTCTGCGCGCCCAGCCCTTTCGTGTGGCGGGGCTGCGCGCCTCGCTCCACGGCTCGCTGGCCTTCACCGGCGTGGGCCATGCCACCGACCGGGCGGTGATCCTCGGGCTCGCGGGGGTCCTGCCGGGCACCTATGACGCGGACCGGGCGGAGGCGGAGCTGGCGCGGATCCGGGCCGAGGGCACCCTGGCGCCCGAGGGGCTGGGGGTGCTGGCCTTCGTGCCCGCGCGCGATCTTCTCTTCGACTACGAGCGGGCCCTGCCCGGCCATGCCAACGGGATGATCCTGCGCGCGACCGACGCCGAGGGCGACGAGGTGGTGCAGGAGACCTATTATTCCGTGGGCGGCGGCTTCGTTCTGACCGAGGCGGAGCTTGCCGCGGGCAAGGATACCGATGACGGCCCTCCAATACCCTTCCCCTTCCGCTCCGCCGCGGAGATGCTGGAGATGGCCGCGGCAAGCGGACTCTCGGTGGCGGCGATGAAGCGGGCGAACGAGCGGGCGCGGGCGCCGGGGCGCGATCCCGACGCCGGGCTGATGCGGGTCTGGGAGGCGATGGCGGCCTGCATCGACCGCGGACTGGCGGCGGAGGGAATCCTCCCCGGCGGGCTATCGGTCAGGCGTCGCGCCCGGGCCATCCACGAGAGCCTGCTCGCCGAGCGGGGCCGCAACCTCGCCCCGCCGCACACGATCAACGACTGGATGTCGGCCTATGCCATGGCCGTGAACGAGGAGAACGCCGCCGGAGGCCAGGTGGTGACCGCGCCCACCAACGGCGCGGCGGGCGTGGTGCCCGCGGTGATCCGCTACTGGCTCGACCATGTGCCGGGCGCGAGCGCGGTGCGGATTCCGGAGTTCCTGCTGACGGCGGCCGCCATCGGCGGCCTGATCAAGTACAACGCCTCGATCTCGGGCGCGGAATGCGGCTGCCAGGCGGAGGTCGGCTCGGCCTCGGCGATGGCGGCGGCGGGGCTTGCGGCCGTGCTGGGCGGCACGCCCGCGCAGGTGGAGAACGCCGCCGAGATCGCGCTCGAGCATCACCTCGGGATGACCTGCGACCCGGTGCGCGGCCTCGTGCAGGTCCCCTGCATCGAGCGCAACGGCCTCGGCGCGATCAAGGCGGTCTCCGCCGCCTCGCTCTCGCTGCGCGGGGACGGCACGCACCTCGTGCCCCTCGATTCAGCCATCGAGACCATGCGCCAGACCGGCGCGGACATGAGCGAGAAGTACAAGGAGACCTCGCTCGGAGGGCTTGCCGTGAACGTGCCGAATTGCTGATCGGCCCGCGCGGCCTGCCGGGTGTTGACCATTCCCACGGCAAGGCGGAGTGTCGCGACATGATCGATCTCTTCACATGGGTCACGCCCAACGGCCGCAAGGTCTCGATCCTCCTCGAGGAACTGGGGCTCGATTACGAGGTCCACCCTGTCGATATCGGCAAGGGCGAGCAGTTCGCCCCCGATTTCCTGAAGATCGCCCCCAACAACCGCATCCCGGCCATCGTGGACCGCGCCAGCGGCCGCAGCCTCTTCGAGTCGGGCGCCATCCTGTGGCACCTCGCCGAGACCCACGGGCGGTTTCTCGGTGACGACCGGCTCGAGACGCTGGAATGGCTGATGTGGCAGATGGGCGGGCTCGGGCCGATGCTGGGCCAGGTGCATCACTTCGTGAAGTACAACCCCGGCACCTCGGCCTATGCCGAGGACCGGTACTCCAAGGAAGCCATGCGGCTTTACGGCGTGCTCGACCGCCGGCTCGAGGGGCGGGACTATGTGTCGGGCAGTTACTCGGTGGCGGACATGGCGATCTGGCCCTGGGTGTCGCGCTTCGAATGGCAGGAGATCGACCTCTGCGATTTCCCGAGGGTGCGCGACTGGTACCTGCGGATCGCGGACCGCGAGGCGGTCGAGCGCGGCTATCACGTGCCGCATTTCGTGAACGAGATCCCCCGGCCGTGAGCGGCTGGGTCTTTCCCCCTCCCGAGCCGCCCTCCCTGCCCGCCCCGGGCGGCCGCTATCCGGTGCGGCGCATCTTCTGCATCGGGCGCAACTACGCCGCCCATGCCGCCGAGCTGGGCAATGCGGTGGCGCCTGTCCCATGGTTCTTCACCAAGACACCCATGAGCCTCGCGCAGTCGGGATCGGTCCTGCCCTATCCGCCGGGCACGGAGGACTATCACCACGAGGTGGAGCTGGTGGTGGCCCTCGGCGAGGGCGGCGCGCCCTGGGGCTGGGCCTCGGGCCTCGACATGACGCGCCGCGACCTGCAGGCCCGCGCCAAGGCGGACCGGCTGCCCTGGGACGCGGCCAAGGACGTGGAGGGCGGCGCGGTGATCGGCACCCTGAGCGACGAAGCCCCCGGCCCCGAGGCGCGGATCGCGCTCGACGTGAACGGCGAGACCCGGCAGGACGCGCGGATCGGCGACATGGTCTGGCCGGTGGCGGCGCTGCTGACGCATCTCTCGGGGCTCTACACCCTCGGCCCGGGGGACCTCGTGATGACCGGCACGCCCGCGGGCGTCGGCCCGGTGCGGCCCGGCGACCGGCTCGAGGGCCGCATCGACGGGCTGGCGCCGGTCCGTCTGGAGATCGCGCCATGAGCCTCAGCCGCGCCGAGGAGACGGGCCTGATCGACCTCGTCCGCGAGGTGGCGAAGGCCGAGATCCTGCCGCGGTTCCGGGCGCTCGAGGCCACGGACATCCGCGCCAAGAGCCGCGCGGACGATCTCGTGACCGTCGCGGACGTGGCCGCCGAGGCAGCGCTGACCGACGGCGCGGCGCGCATCCTGCCCGGGGCGGCGGTGGTAGGCGAGGAGGCGGTGTCGGCCGACGCCTCGATCCTCGACCGGGTCGGAGGACCGGGCCGGACGCTGGTGATCGACCCGATCGACGGGACCTGGAACTTCGCCCATGGCCTCGCGGTCTTCGGGGTCATCCTCGCCGTGGTCGAGGACGGCGAGACCGTGTTCGGTCTTCTCTACGATCCCGTCTTCGACGACTGGATCGCCGCACGCCGGAGCGGCGGGGCCTGGTCGGGTGCGCCGGGCCGCGCCGATGTCCCCCTGCGCAGCACCCCCGCGCCGCCGCCCGAGGTCGCCCAGGGATATGTGCCGCTCTCGCTCTACCCGCCCCAAGCGCGAGAGGGCGTCGCCCGGGCCATGGCCACGATGGGAAGGGCGGGCACGCTGCGCTGCGCCTGCCACGAATACCGCCAGCTTGTCTCGGGCGGCAGCGATTTCATGCTCGCGGCGAAGCTGAACGTCTGGGACCACGCGGCGGGCGTTCTCGCGGTGACCGAGGCGGGGGGCCATGCCGCGCTTGCCGGGGGCGCGGCCTATGCGCCGGACCTAAGGCGCGGTCACCTGATTTCCGCCGCCGACGCGGACCTCTGGCAGGCGCTCGACGCCCGGTTCGGCGCGGCGGCCGGGCTGCTCTGAGACGCCTTGGCGCGGGGCCCGCGCCCGGTGTATCGTCGCGCGTCAGCATACACGGTTCAGGGAGACCGGCCATGAACATGGTCAAGCCGAACGATCTCAACGCCTTCTGGATGCCGTTCACCGCGAACCGCCAGTTCAAGTCCGCACCGCGCATGTTCGTCGCCGCCGACGGGATGTACTACACGACCGCCGAGGGCCGCGAGGTGCTCGACGGCACCGCAGGCCTCTGGTGCTGCAATGCGGGCCACAAGCGCCCGCGCATCGTCGAGGCGGTGCAGGCCCAGGTGGCCGAACTCGACTACGCGCCCGCCTTCCAGATGGGCCACCCCAAGGCCTTCGAGCTCGCCAACCGGCTGATCGGCATGGCGCCCGACCACATGGCGCATGTGTTCTACACCAACTCGGGCTCCGAAAGCGTGGAGACCGCGCTCAAGCTCGCGCTCGCCTACCACCGGGCGAAAGGCGACGGCGCGCGCACCCGTCTCATCGGGCGCGAGCGCGGCTATCACGGGGTGAATTTCGGCGGCATCTCCGTGGGCGGCATCGTCAACAACCGCAAGGTCTTCGGCTCCCTGCTGACCGGCGTCGACCACCTGCCCCACACCCACCTGCCCGACCACAACGCCTTCACCCGCGGCCAGCCCGAACACGGCGCTCATCTCGCGGACGAGATCGAGCGGATCGCGGCGCTCCACGGTCCCGAGACCATCGCCGCCGTGATCGTGGAGCCCGTGGCGGGCTCCACGGGCGTCCTGATCCCGCCGAAGGGCTATCTCGAGCGGCTGCGGGAGCTCTGCACGAAACACGGCATCCTGCTCATTTTCGATGAGGTCATCACCGGCTTCGGCCGGCTGGGCTCGGCCTTCGCCGCCGACCATTTCGACGTGAAGCCCGACATCATGGTCACCGCCAAGGGCTTGACGAACGGCGTCATTCCCATGGGCGCGGTGATGGTCACGCCCGAGATCCACGACGCCTTCATGCACGGGCCGGAGAACCTGATCGAACTCTTTCACGGCTATACCTATTCGGGCAACCCGATCGCCGCAGCCGCGGGCCTCGCCACGCTCGAGACCTACCGCGAGGAGGGCCTCTTCGAACGCGCGGCGGAGCTTGCCCCCTACTGGGAGGACATGCTCCACGGGCTCAAGGACTGCCGCCATGTCATCGACATCCGCAACATCGGCCTCATCGGCGCCATCGAGCTTCAGCCCATCGCGGGCCAGCCCACGCGCCGCGCCTTCCAGGCCTTCCTCGACGCCTACGACCGGGGCGTGCTGATCCGCACCACGGGCGACATCATCGCCCTCTCGCCGCCGCTGATCATCGAGAAGGCCCAGATCGACCGCATCGGCGAGACCCTGCGCGAGGTGCTGACCGCCCTCGACTGACGCGCCCCGGCGCGCCCGCCCCGGCGGCGGGCGCCCCCCGGCCTGCCCTGCCGTGCGCCCTCCGCGCCTCGGTGCCGCCCCCCGTTTTTCTGGCCGGAAGTATCCTCGGGGGGGCGTCGAAAGCATCGCTTTCGACGGGGGGGGGCAGACAGCCCCCCCTCCCCGGCCGAGTTCCGCACCGTGCTCGACTGGTCTGGGCAGCGGGGGTGCGGGGGCCGTCGGCAGTCTCGCTCGGAGCGATGCCACTCGCCTGCCTGCCCCTCGGCGGATCGCCGCGCGCCGCGCGGCGAAAGCCCTCGCCTAAAGCAGAACCGCCTGCCCGGTCTCGGCGCTTTCCTGCGCCGCAAGCCCGATCTCGACCGCCCGCGCCCCGTCCCGGGCGGTGACCTCCACCTCGCTCTGACCCCGCACTACTGCGGCGAAGCGCTGGTGCTGGAAGAAGGTCGCGCCATTGTGGTCGCCCGCCTCGAGGAGCGTCGGATCGACGGGGATCTGGCTCTCCATCGGCCCCTTGGGTGCGCGCGGCGACAGGATGAGCCGCGGGACCGGCGGCGGCCCGAGCTTGGCGGGCCAGAACCGTCCCGGGCCGGGGACGAGGCATTCGATCTTGCCGCGGGGCCCCACGGCGCTGATCTCCTCCTGCCATTGCGAGCCCTCGGCGAACATGCACAGCTCCAGCATCGCCCGCGCCCCGCCCTCGAAATCGAGGATCACATAGCCGTTGTCCCAGACGTCGGGCACACGCCCCGCATATTCCTCGTCCCGGTGGTTCAGCGTCTGGCCCGCGCTCGCCATCACCCGCACCGGCTCGTCCTTCAGAATGAGCCGCATGAGGTCGAAGAAATGGCAGCATTTCTCCACCAGCGTGCCGCCGGTGTTGGCGTTGAAGCGGTTCCAGTCACCGATCTTGGGCAGGAAGGGAAAGCGGTGCTCTCGGATCGTCAGCATGGCGATGCCGCCCGTCGCATGCGGCGCCTGCTCGATCAGCGCCGCGATGGGCGGCATGTAGCGGTATTCCATCGCCACCCAGAGCGCGGGGAGCACCTTTGCGACCGCCTCCACCTCGGCGCGGTCCTCGGGCCCCGTGTAGAGCGGCTTTTCGCAGAGCACCGGCAGCGGCCGCCGGGCGGCGATGGCGCGGAGCTGGCCGACATGGAGGAAATTGGGGCTGACGATCACCACCGCGTCGAGCGGCTCGTGGGTCAGCAGCGCATCGAGATCCTCGGCCACCACCGTCTCCTGCCGCGCGAGCGCCGCCGCGCTTTCGGCAAGTTCACGCACGGGGTCGCACACCACCGCCACCCGTGCGTCCGGCAGGAGCGCGATGTTCCGGATATGCTCCCGCCCCATCATGCCGCAGCCGACGATGCCGTAGTTGATCACCCGTCCCATTCTCATCCCTTCCCGAGCCGCGCCACGTAGCGGCAGACATTGGTGTCGAACCATGTGCGGCTGACCTCGGCGCGGGCGCCGTCCCCGGCCCAGCCCACGCGCTCCGCCATCCCGACCAGCGCCCCCGGCGCGGGGCCGAACATCGCGGGCGCCCAGGACGGCACGGTCCCCGTGCCCACCCGGTCCTCGACCCGCGCGATCACAAGGCCAAGCGCCTGCCGGTAATGCAGGTAAAGCGATTCCGAGAGGTCCGCCGCCGTCAGGCAGTCTGCCCGCGCGCCGTCGAGCCAGATCTCCTCGAGCGCCGCCGCCTGCCCGTCGAGCCGCCGCAGCCTGCGGATGCGCCAGCCATGCGCGGACGGCCCGCCGTCGGGCAGACTGCCGGGCTTCGCCAGCCGCGCCACGTCCAACACCTCCGCGGTGGGCAGGCCGCCGCCCCCGATCCGCTCCAGCCGGAAGAAGCCGTAGACGCCCAGCGGCCCAGGCCGCGCGCGCACGTAGTTCCCGGACCCCTGCTTCCGCTCCAGCAGCCCGTCCTCGGCCAGCCGCTCCAGTGCCTTCCTGAGCGTGCCCACCGCCACGCCGAGCCCCGCCGCCATCTCGCGTTCGGGCGGCAGGCGCGCACCGTCCGCAAGGCGGCCAGCCGCGATGTCGCGGATCAGCAGTTCCGCGATCTGGACATAGCGCGGCAGCGCCGGACCTTCGGGCATGCGGGCGGCCATGGTGGCCATGGGGCTCCCTTCCCTGCAAATTGATGCACGATTGATGCAGTCATTGCCCCGTGCTACGCAAGCCCTGCCAAGCGACCGAATGCACCCTATCGAAAGGCCCCGGATGACCATCGTTCCCGTCACCTCGGCCGATCTCGACGCGGCCGAGATCTCATGGTTCGCGGCGCTCTGCTCGGACGATTACCGCTTTCTCGGCATGCCCGAGGGGGACCTCAGGTCCTCTTTCGCCCATTGCCGGGACATCGCCCTCGCGGCAGAGCGGCTGGGCTTCCGCAACATCCTCTGCCCCTCCTCCTATCAGGTGGGACAGGACACGCTCAGCTTCGTGGCGGGCATGGCACCGCTGACGGAGCGGATGAACTTCCTTGCCGCGATCCGCTGCGGAGAGATGCAGCCGATCATGCTGGCGCGCACCGTGGCCACGCTCGACCACATGCTCGAGGGGCGGCTCACGCTGAACGTCATCTCCTCGGACTTCCCCGGGGAGACGGCGGACAGCGCCCACCGCTACCAGCGCAGCCGCGAGGTGGTGGAGATCCTGAAACAGGCCTGGACCCGGGACCGGATCGACTACGACGGAGAGATCTACCGCTTCGAGAACGTCTGGACCGACCCCGCCAAGCCCTGGCAGACCGGCGGACCGCTCCTGTATTTCGGCGGCTATTCCCCGCCCGCGCTGGAGCTCTGCGGCCAGCACTGCGACGTCTACCTGATGTGGCCGGAACCCAAGGAACAGCTCGCAGAGCGGATGCGCGCGGTGAACGCGGTGGCCGAGCGGTATGGGCGGACGCTGGACTACGGCCTGCGCGTCCATGTCATCGTCCGTGACACCGAGGCCGAGGCGCGGGACTACGCCGAGCACCTCGTCTCGAAGCTCGACGACGAGCTGGGCAAGCTGATCCGCGATCGGGCGCATGACGCCAGCTCCCTCGGCGTGTCCCACCAGGCCCGCGCGCGTGAGCTTGCAGACCGGTTCGGTTACGTGGAGCGGCACCTCTGGACCGGGATCGGCCGGGCCAGGTCGGGCTGCGGTGCGGCCATCGTGGGATCGGCGGACCAGGTCCTGTCGGAGCTCGAGGCCTACCGCGCCATGGGCATCCGCGCCTTCATCCTCTCCGGTTATCCGCATCTCGAGGAGGCCGAACACTTCGGCCGTCTCGTCATGCCGGAGTTGACAACCTGCTCCTTGCCCCATGTCTACGGCAGGGTGCCCGAGGGCACGCCCGCGACACCCCTCGGAACCGGAGTCCGCCGCTGATGATGCGCCGCCACCCTGACGCCAGAACCCGGCCCGCCCTCTGATGGACGGGGCGAGCGAGATGACCGGGCCGGATTTCGATCCCGCGGAGGACGCCCGCGGCTTTCGCGACGCGCTGGGGCGGTTCGCCACCGGCGTCACCGTGGTGACCGTCCCCTCGGAAGACGGACCCGTGGGGATCACCGCCAACAGCTTCGCCAGCGTCAGCCTCGATCCGCCCCTGGTCCTGTGGTCGCCCGCCAGGGCGGCGCGGCGCCACCGCTATTTCGCCGGGGCGCCACGCTACGCGATCCATGTGCTGGGCGCCCATCAGCAGGCGGTGGCGGACGGGTTTACCCGGGGCAGGAACGGGTTCGACGGACTCGACTGGCAGGAGGACTCGTCGGGCGTGCCGCTCATCGCCGGCTGCCTCGCACGGTTCGACTGCCGGCTCGAGGCGGCCCATGACGGGGGGGACCACACGATCCTCGTGGGGCGGGTGCTGCGCGCCGCCTTCCGCGACGGGTTGCCGTTGCTGTTCCAGGCCGGACGCTACGTGTCGCTGAAGGGCTGAGGCCTCAGTGCATAAGGCGCGCCGGGACCGGACGCTCCCCGGCCGGGTCGAGGCGGGGCGCGCGCAGAACCAGCCGCTGCAGGGACAGGCCCAGCACCGCGGCGTCGGCCACGACCATGGGAGACATGTCCGGGCGCACCACGAGACAGGCCATCAGCAGGGCATCCTCCCGCGCGCCTTCCGAGGCCGCCTCCACCAGGGTGGCAAGGCAGGCCTCGTCGGCCCCGAGACAGCTGCAGCCGGGTCCGTGCCGCATCAGGGGACGCCGCCCGTGGACGGCGATCTGGCGCCAGAACGCGTCGAAGGCGGCGATGACGCGGAGCGCCATCTCCGGGCCGGCACGCTGCTGAAGGAGCGTCTCCGCGGCCGCCCGCGCGGCGGAGCCGGCGGTGAGACCGCGCAGGAGGCCCACGAGCTCGACACCTGCGGGATCGAGGTCCTCGATCCGACCCACGGGTCGTGCGCCTTTCGGACAGTGTGACATGTGCCGCCTCCGCTTGGGGGTCTCCGGACGGAGCCGACCGCCGGGCGACCCCGCCTCAAAGACTGAGCAAAACACTCGGACATGTCAAGGCGGTCACGGAGAGGCCGCGGCCCCTGCCCCGTCCATCCGTGCGAGCGCCGTGCCGAAGCTCTCGGCCGCTGCGACGAGATCGGCCGCGGCCTCCGCCCGCACCATGAGAGCGGCGAGCAGCATCGCCTCGGCGCGCGCCCCACCCGCCGCCGCAGCGACAAGGGTCCCGAGCCAGACCTCGTCCGCCGACAGCCGCGTATCGCCCGGCGGGTTCAGATGGAGTCGCCGCCGGCCGACCCAGGCGAGCAGCACCCAGATCGAGCCCAAGGCCTCCACCGCCTGCTCCGCCGCGGCTGGCGACAGGCTTTCGGCGATTTCCGTGGTGGTGTGGTCGCGTCCCGAATCGCCGCTTTGCCAGAGCCGCGCCAGACGCAGGACCCGGTGCCGCAGCGGATCGAGGTCCGCCACCTGTCCCAGGATCACGTCCCCGCGCGGTAGCCCCGCGCCGGTCTCCGTCCTCGCCCCGTCCGGCCCCATCGTCCCCTCAGACCCAGGCTCTGCACACATCGGCATACCATGGATGGACCGGGACAGCCCGCCGCGTCAATCCTCCACCCGCCCTGATGCAACCCGCGACCCTGGCCTCCCCGCGACGAACACCTCGACAATGCAGGGCGCACGCAGCGGGGAGCGCAGAGCGCGGGTCATGCCGGAACGGGCCAGATCCTCACGCTCGGCCGGTGCGGCGATGGTGGCGAATGCCCCCGACCTCGGCACCGGCTTTCAACGGAACGCGCGAGCCAGCGCCTGCCCTGTCACTGAAGCCTTGCACCGCTTGTGACGATCGGATGTCCTGACGCCATGCAGGGATTTGCCTTCCGACATCTGCTTGGCCGCATCGCCTTTCTCGGGGCGCTGTGGGTCGTTCTGTCCGGGCTCGAACCCAAGGCGCTTGCCGTTGGGACAGTTGCCGTCCCTGCCGCCGTCTGGCTCAGTCTGCGGCTTCTGCCGGGACCGCGCCATCTCGCGGTGTGGAGGGCCTTGCGCCACCTGCCGGCGTTCCTCGGCGCGTCCCTTCTCGGCGGACTCGACGTGGCGCGGCGCGCGCTGTCTCCGCGCATGCCGCTGGCGCCGGGCTGGGTCGAAGTGCCTGTGCATCTGCCCGATGGCGGACGCGTCGCGTTGGGGGCGGAACTGTCGCTCATGCCGGGCACGCTGGCGGCAGGCACGCGGAACGACCGGTTGCTGATCCACCTGCTCGACGTGAACGCGGGCTTCGAGGACGCGATCCCTCGGGAAGAAGCAGCCATCGCCGCGATGATCGACGGCGAGCCGGCGCCAAGGGAGGGCGGATGACCGTCTGGCTGACCTTCATGGCCATGGGCGTGCTCGTGAGCCTCGCCGGGGCGCTGGTGCGGGTCTGGCGCGGACCCGGGCGTGCCGACCGCATGACCGGAGCACAGCTGGCCGGCACGAGCGGCGTTGCGGTCCTCATGCTTCTTGCCCCAATCGAGGGCTGGGCCACGCTCGACGTGGCGGCGATCCTCGCGCTGTTCGGGGCGCTGGCGGCGGTGGGCTTCGTCAAGGCGCTGAGCGCCGATGGCGGCGGCGACCCCGAGGAGGAGGACGGCGATCCCGTGCCGTTGGCCGGAGACCGGAATGACTGACCTCGCGACCCATGTCTTCACCGGCCTCGGCGTCCTGTTCTTCCTCGCGGGCTCGGTGGGGTTCCTTCGGTTCCCCGACATCTTCAGCCGCCTTCACGCGCTGACCAAGGCGGATAATCTCGGCCTTGGCTTCATCGCGCTGGGCGTCGCCTTCCAGGCCGGGAGCTGGCGTCAGGTGGCGCTTCTGGCGCTGATCTGGGCGCTGGTCCTGCTGGCCGCCGGCACGGTCTCGCAGCTCGTGGCGCGCCATGCGCTGCGCGAGCGGGACGGCCGATGACCTGGGCCCTCGACGCCACGCTCTGCGCCATGATCCTCGCCGTGGCGCTGGCGACGGTGCTGGGGCGTGGTGTATTCCGCGCCATCGTCTTTTTCGTGGTCTACGGTCTCCTGCTGGCGCTGGCCTGGGTCCGTCTGGACGCCGTCGACGTGGCGCTGGCCGAGGCCGCGATCGGGGCGGGCCTGACCGGCGTCCTGTTCCTGGCCGCCTTCGGGCGACTTGCACGCAGCGGGGCGGATGCGGAGCCGCCGCCGGGCCGTGTCAACATCGCCGCAGCACTCGCGTCCGCCGCTCTGACCGGGGCGCTCGTCTGGGCGTGGGTCGCCCTGCCGCTCCCCGGGCGGCCGGGGCCGGAGCTTGCCGAGGCCCTGCCGCGTGCCGGTGTCGAGAACCCGGTCACGGCGGTACTCCTCAACTTCCGCGCCTGGGACACGCTGCTCGAGAGCGTCGTGCTGCTCGCGGCGTTGGTGGGCCTGTGGATGCTGGCCCGCGACGAGGCCTGGACGGAACCGCTGGGGCTGCCGCAGCATGTCAGGCCGGGTGGGGTCATGGCCAGTTTCGGGCGGATCCTGCCCCCCGTGGGCGTACTCGTTGGGGCCTATGTGGTCTATGTCGGCGCTGACCGGCCCGGCGGGGCGTTCCAGGGCGGCACCGTACTTGCCGCGGTCGGGATCGTCGCGGCACTTGCCGGACTGGTCCGCCCGCCGCGGGTGACCCGGCGGGCCTGGCGCGCCGCGCTGGTCGCGGGACCGGCGGTCTTTCTGGCAGCAGGACTTGGGGGCGCGGCGCTCGGCGCGGGGTTCCTGACCCTCCCGGAGCGCATTGCCGGCAGCGCAATCTTCGCCATCGAGATCGCCCTCGCCCTGTCCATAGCGGTTACGCTCGCCTTCCTCGTCATCGGCCCGCCCGAAACCGGACTGGAGGACCAATGAGCGGTGTCACGCTCTATGCACTGACAGGCGCGGCGCTGGTGGGGACCGGCTTCTTCGGGCTGATCGCGGCGCGGCATCTGTTGCGGCGGGTGCTCGCCTTCAATCTCATCGGCTCGGGGCTGTTCGTCTATCTCGGTGCGGCCGGCGCGCGTGGCGGCGAGGCCGATCCGGTGCCGCAGGCCCTGATCATAACCGGGATCGTGGTTGCCCTTTCGGCGAGCGCGCTGGCGGTGGGGCTGATCGTGGCGCTTGCCCGCGCCCGAGGCCGGGCCATGCTTCCAGAGGAAGACGTGGGCGGGTGACAGCCCTGGTAGCCCTGCTCGCGCTACCGCTCGCCGGGGCGCTGGCTGCCGTGGTTCTGCCCCACGGCGCGGTTCGGGGCATGGTCCCGGCCCTGAGCGTTGCGATGCTGGCGGCAACGGCCGTTCTGGTGGCGGGCCTTTCGGCACAGGCGCCGACGCGGCTCAAACTGGGGCAATGGCCGCCGCCCGTCGGCATCGTGCTGGAGGTCGATGGCCTTGCAGCGGCGTTGATCGCGATGACCGCACTGGTGATGACGGCGGCTGCACTGGCCGCGCTTCGATCTGAGCAACCCGCCGCTGCGGGCGCGCGCGCGGCCTTCGGGTTCTGGCCGCTGATGCTGCTGCTCTGGGCCGCGCTGAACGCGGTGTTCGTCTCGCGCGACCTCTTCAACCTCTATGTCGGGCTCGAGCTTCTGAGCCTCGCCTCGGTCGGGCTCGTGGCCATCGGAGGCAAGCCCGAGGCGCTCGCCGCCGCGATGCGCTACATGCTCTTCGCGCTCGTGGGCTCGCTGCTCTATCTCGCCGGGGTGGTTCTGGTCTATGCCGCGCACGGCACGCTCGACATCGGCCTGCTTGCGGACCGGACCCCGGCGAAACCCGACGCGCTGGCGCTGGCGCTGATGACCGCGGGGCTGATGGCCAAGACCGCTCTCTTCCCCTTCCACGTCTGGCTGCCGCCGGCCCACGGCTCCGCGCCGGCTCCGGCCTCGGCGATGCTGTCGGCGCTCGTGCCGAAGGCGTCCTTCGTGATCCTGCTGCGGCTCTGGTTCGAGGCGATGCCCGACCGCGCGCAGGATGGGGCGCTCGTCCTGCTGGCCGTGCTGGGAACCGCGGCCGTGATCTGGGGCAGTCTGCGGGCGCTCCTCCAAACCCGGCTGAAGCTCGTCGTCGCCTATTCCACCGTCGCGCAGATCGGTTACCTGTTCCTGGTCTTTCCGCTTGCGGGCGGAGGGTCCGCCGAGATGCCCTGGTCGGCCGGCGCCTGGACCGGCGTCCTGTTCCTTGCCCTCGCGCACGGGCTGGCCAAGGCGGCGATGTTCCTCGCCGTGGGGCAGTGGATGGCCGTGACGGGCAGCGACCGGCTGGACGCGATGCGCGGCCTCGCCACCGCCATGCCGATGACGTCCTTCGCCTTCGCACTCGCCGCCGTCACGCTGGTGGGCCTGCCCCCCTCGGGCGGCTTCACCGGCAAGTACCTGCTCATGACCTCGGCCTTCGCCGCTGGGCAGTGGATGTGGGCGCTGGTGCTGGCGGGCGGCGGGCTTCTGGCGGCGGCCTATCTCTATCGTCCGCTTGCCATCCTTTTCGCGCGCGCGGATGCGCCGGGCCCGGCCACGCTGCCCACCCGCGGGATGCAGGCCATTCCGCTCTGCCTTGCCGGGGCGGCGATCGCACTCGGCATCGCATCCGAGACGCCGTTCGAGCTCCTATCCATCGGCCGGCCCGCCGCGGCGGAGGACGGGTCATGACGGCGCTGCTGCCGCTCCTGCTGTTGCTGACTTCGCTCGTGCCGGCGGCGATCAGCTTCTTTCTCGCGCAGGACAGCTACGGCCTGCGCAATGCGCTGAACCTCGGCGGCGCTCTGCTGAAAGCCGGGCTGATCGTCGCGATGCTGTTCGCCGTCGCCGGCGGGGCCGTCTACGAGACGACGATCCCGCTCGCCCCCGGCCTCGTGCTGCTCCTGAAGATCGACGCGCTCGCGTTGCTGTTCGTCTCCCTTTCGGCGGCGCTGTGGCTGCTGACAACGATCTACGCCATCGCCTATTTCGGCACCAAGCCGCAACAATCGCGCTTCTTCGGGTTCTTCAGCCTCTGCGTCTTCGCAACGACCGGGATCGCGCTGTCCGGCTCGCTGATCTCGTTCTTCATCTTCTTCGAGCTTCTGACGCTCAGCACCTGGCCGCTGGTCTCGCACAAGCAGGACGCGGCTTCGCTCCGGGCGGCGCGCAGCTACCTGCTCTACGCGCTGCCGTGCAGCACGCTGCTGCTCGTGGCGATCGTCTGGCTCGAGAGCGCCACGGGACCGGTCCTGTTCGACGAGACGCCCGACCTCGACGCCCTCGACAGGAGCAGCCAGCAGGCGATCTTCGCGCTTTTCATCGTGGGAGTCGGCATGAAGGCGGCCATCGTGCCGCTGCATGGCTGGCTGCCGTCGGCGATGGCTGCCCCGGCGCCGGTCTCGGCCCTCCTGCATGCCGTCGCGGTGGTGAAGGCCGGAGCCTTCGGGGTGGTCCGGGTGGTCTACGACGTCTTCGGCGTCGCTCGGGTGACCGATCTCGGCGTGGGCATGCCGCTGGCGGTGCTGGCCTCCGCAACCATCCTGTGGGGGTCGATCCGGGCGCTGCAGCAGACCGAGATCAAGAAGCGCCTCGCCTATTCGACGGTCAGCCAGGTCAGCTGCATCGTGCTGGGCGCCGCGCTGGCCAGCCCCTACGCGGTGATCGGCGGACTGGCCCACCTGGTGCACCAGGGCCTGATGAAGATCACGCTGTTTTTCTGCGCGGGCATATATGACGAACGCGCCGGTGTGCGCGACATCGCGGGGCTGGACGGGCTGGGCTGGCGGATGCCCTGGACCTCCGCCTGCTTTTCGCTGGGGGCCCTGGGCATGATCGGCCTGCCGCCCCTGGCCGGGTTCGTGACCAAGATCTATCTCGGGATCGGCGCCCTGCAGGCCGAGGCCGCCTGGGTGCTGGCCGTGCTCGGCGCATCGACGCTGCTGAACGCGGCGTATTTCCTGCCCCTTCTCGCGCGACTGTGGTTCCGCGAGGCCGCCCCCGACGCCCGCGGCGACGAGCGCGTCCCGGCGCTGGTCGTGCCGGCCGTCGTCGCGGCGCTGGCCGCGCTCGGCGCCGGTCTTCTTGCCGCCTCGCCGCTGAGCCCGCTCGGCTGGGCGACCCTGATCACCGAGCGGGAGTACCTGAGATGACGCTGATCGCAGGCCCGCTCCTGCCGCTCGCGGCACTGGTCTGGCCGCTTCTGCTGGCCGGTCTGAGCGTGCTGCCGGCGGTCCGGCACAATGCCATACGGCTTCTGCCGCTCGCTCCCCTGCCCGGGCTCTGGCTGGCGCTGAGTGGCGTGGACGGCGTGACAAGTGCCCCTGACCTGCTTCTCGGCGTGACCCTCGCGCTTGAGCCCGGGGGGCGTATCCTGCTCGGCATGACAGCGGTGCTGTGGTGCATCGCCGGGCTGGCGGCCCAGCCGATGGCCCGCCGGCCGAACGCGGCGCTCTTCGCGGGCTTCTGGTGCCTGACGCTCGCCGGCAATCTCGGCGTGTTCCTCGCCCGGGACGTCGCGACCTTCTATGTCGCCTTCGCGGCGGTGTCGCTGACCTCGTGGTTCCTGATCGTGCACGACAGGACGGCGGAGGCGTTCCGGGCCGGCCGCGTCTACATCGTCATCGCGATCCTGGGCGAGGTGGCGCTGCTCCTGGGCCTCATCCTCGGTGCGCAAGCCGCGGGCAGCCTCGCCATTGCGGAGGTGGCGGCGGCGATCGAGACGCCGGCCATGGGCCTTCTCGTGGCGGGCTTCGGAATCAAGGCGGGGCTCGTGCCGCTGCATGTCTGGCTGCCGCTGGCGCATCCGGCGGCACCAGTGCCCGGCTCGGCCGTGCTGTCGGGCGCCATCGTCAAGGCCGGGCTGATCGGGCTCCTGCTGTTTCTGCCTCCGGTCAGCGCGCTCGGTCCCATTCTGACGGGCCTTGGGCTGGCGGGGGCCTTCGGCGCGGCCGTCTGGGGTCTGACGCAGGCCAACCCAAAGGCGGTGCTCGCCTATTCGACGGTCAGCCAGATGGGCCTCATGGTGATGCTGGTCGCCGCCGGCGGCGCCACGCGCGAGGCAGTGCCCTATTTCGCCATGCATCACGGGCTGGCGAAGGGTGCGCTGTTCCTGCTCGTGGGCGTTGCGCTGATCTCGCGGACCCGATGGCAGCGGGCGCTCTGCCTTGTTCTGGGAACGGTCACGGCGGCCTCGGTGGCGGGCGCGCCGCTGACGGGCGGGGCGCTCTCGAAGGCGGCTGTCAAGCAGGGACTGGAGCCTTGGGCAAGCCATCTCTTGAGCCTTAGCTCGGTCTTCACCGGCCTCTTGCTCGCGTGGTTCATGTTCCGTCTCGCGCGGCTGGAGCCATCCGGCACCGGGCCGGGCTGGACCGCGCGCTTCTTGCTTCCGGCGCTTCTTGCCGCGCTTGCGCTCCTGGCGCCCTGGGCCTTGTGGCAGGACTGGACCGGCCTCGAACAGGGCTATCCGGCCAAGGCGGACAGCCTGCGCGACGCGTTCTGGCCGGTCGCCGTCGTTGTCGTGCTCGCGCCGTTCCTGGCAAGATGGCCGATGCCGACGCAACCGCCGGGTGACGTCCTGTCCGCTCTTGTCCGGCTCGGACGGCGCATCGCCTCCGCGCGGCCGAGACCACCCGGGAAGATCGCGCCGCAATTCCGGTTGCCCGCCCGCCAGATCGCTCCCTCCGCCCTGGAAGCGGCTTTTGGCCGCTGGAGTAACGCCGGAACCGTCCTCCTTCTGCTGATCCCGCTGATCCTCGTGCTGCTCCTCGTCTGAACCGGGCAGCACCGTGCCCGATGCCGCGGATCGAGCCTTGCGGGGCGGTGCGAGCCGCTAGGCATCCTCAAGACCGCGGGCGCAGGCCTCGCCCGTCGACAGGATCGCCGCTGTGGCATGGCTTCGGTCTGGCATCCGCTGGCTGATCGCGACGTGGCGGATGAACGAGACCCATTCCAGAACGGCGAGGCGATCGCGATCGACGGGACCACGGAATTCCTCGTAGCCCGTCAGGAACGCGTCGGCACCGGCACGAAAGCCGTCCGCCCGCCCGTGAAGGCGCAGGCTCAGCTCGGTCAGATGCGCGCGGAGGTTGCCAAGGTCGAGCAGCGGGTCGCCGCGGGCGAAAAGGTCGAGGTCCACAAGCCAGGCGGTCCTTCCGTCGATCAGCACCTGGTCGGGGTGAAAATCGCGGTGGATGCCGGTCGCGGCCGCGGGCGGGAGCGCGCCGAGCAATCTTTCGGCGATGCCAAGGAGCCGCTCTGCACGGGCGCGCAGGCTAGGCTCTGGCAGAGCGGCAAAGGCGGCGCGCAGGACGGCGAGTTCGTCGTCCATCGTCCAGCTCCGATCCGCCGCCGCGTCCGCGGCGTGCAGAATGCCGAGGGCCTTCCCTGCGGAGCGCAGGGCGTCGGTCGTCAGAATATCTCCGAGCGGCCGACCCGAGACCACCTCCTGGAGCCAGAGCGCTCCGATCTGGCCCAGGGGTTCGGGTACGCCGACATGGTGTGGCCCCCGGCCGTCGAGGCCGGCGGCGCGGAGCGCCTGGTGCAGCCTGGGCGTGCGGCGGTCGGGACCCTTGGCCCGCAGTTTGCCCAGCATGGGCGGCCTGCCAGGCAGGTCGTAGCGGATCAGCGCCCGGCGTCCGGGCTTGTGGCGCAGGAGCGTGACAGCGGGCGTCGCGCCGAGAGTCGGCCCCATACGCGCCGGGTCGAGAGCGCCGGAGAGGCCCGGCGTGGGCTCCCGCGCTGCCGCCCTCCGCCCGTCGAGACGGTCGGAGATCAGCGCGAGCACCGCCCGCGCTTCCGCATCCCAGGCAGGGCGCCGGGTGCGGAACCCCTCCCCCGCGATGGCGAGCAGGGCCGCGGCGCGGTGTTCCTCCACCCCTTCGGGCACGGCCCCGGCCGTGGCGGCGTAGCCGTCGCACAGCGCGGTGGCCGCCGCCTCTGCCTCGGACGCCGCCAGGATGCCCTCGATCACGTCGGCGTCGAGCCGTGCGAGGAAGGTGCCGAGGTCCTGCGCCGGGGCGCCGACGCCCATTCGGTCCCAGTCGATCACCACCGGCGCTCCGTCCCGCAGCAGCACCTGGTCGGCAGTGAAGTCGCCGTGGATGCGGCAGGGAGTGGCGGCGATGGCGCGCAGCGCCGTGTCCAGCCGGGCGGCGAGCGCGGCGGCCTTCTCGGCCTCGTCGGGAAGGAGCGCGGCAACGGTCCCGGCCGCGGTCTGCGCGTCGGGCAGCGCGACGGGCTCGCCCGGACGCGGGGCGGCGCCGTGGAGCCGAGCCAGTTCCGCGCCGGTCAGCCGATGGGCGGCGGTTCCGCTCGCGCCGGCCATCGGGCTGCCCTCGATCCACCCGGAGACGACGCTGCGCCGCCGCTTCCTGATCCCCAGCAGCGGTACGCCGGCCACCCGCGCAGCATGGCGCGCGCCCGCGAAAGCGGCGCGGAAGGCCTCGTCCGCATGGGCCTTGATCAGGGCGCGGGGGCCCTCCGCCCCGTCCGCCCTCAGCACCAGGCGCCGGCCGGGCTTGTAGCGCAGGAGCCGGAGGGTCGTGTCCTCGAGGCCGAAATGGGCGAGGAAGGCACGGCGCCCGTCGGAGTACTGTAGCACCCGTGCCGCTGCGATCTCCCGGTCGAGGCCGAGCGGCGTGACGGCGATGCAGTGCTCGTCCACGAAATGCGCCCGCAGCGGCCCGGTCCGCCATTCCTCGCGCTCACGCACCTCCGCGTAGCGGCCGGGCGGATAGGCCATCGCGGCCCAGGCACGCAGCGACCCTGTCGGAGAGGTGAGCGCGACGACGCAGCTCGTTCCCGGCTTGTAGCGCAGGTAGGTGGGCTGCATGTCGGCAAGCCCGACCTGTGCCGCCATGCCCCGCGCGTCCAGCAACGCGGCAAGGCCCGGCAGGTCCGGGTCGCGGGCGGCAAGCGCCGCGTCAGCTGGCGAGAGCATGGGCTCCCGCGCCCCGCAGCATCTCCGCGAACCGTCCGCCCCGGCGCAGCAGATCGGCCGGCGCGCCGTCCTCCGCCACGCGACCGCCGTCGAGCAGCAGGACGCGATCGGCCGTCGCCGCGAGTTCGAGGTCGTGCGTGACAAGCAGAACCGTACGCCCCTCCGCAAGCTGCCGCAGCGCATCGGCCACGATCGCCCCGCTGTCCCGGTCTAGGCCCGCGGTCGGCTCGTCGAGGATCAGGATCCGGCTGTCGCGGAGTGCCGCCCTGGCGATGGCGATTCGCTGCCGCTGCCCGGCCGATAGCGTCGAACCGCGCTCGGCGATCTCGGCGTCGTAGCCCTCGGGCAGCGCGCGGATGAAGCTGTCGGCATGGGCGAGGCGTGCGGCGGCCTCGATCTCGTCCCGTTCGACGTCGCGTCCCGATCCCAGCGCGATGTTCTCCGCGATGGTGCCGCGGATCATCAGCGGGTCCTGCGGCACGAGTCCGATTTGGGCCCGGAGCGAGCGCAACGTGACGGTGCGGATATCGGTCCCGTCGATCAGGACCCGACCCGCGGTGGGGTCGTAGAGGCGCAGGACGAGGCTGGTGAGCGTCGACTTTCCGGCACCGGAGGGACCGGTGATCGCCACCGTGGTTCCTGCCTCGATCACGAAGCCCGCACGATCGAGCACCGGCGCGCCGTCCCCACCATAGCGGAAGCTCACTTCCTCGAAGGCGATGCGGCCGTCGAAACGCGGCGCGACCTTCGCATCCGGCCTGTCCGTGACGGTGGGGCTCTGGTCCAGCAGGCTCACGACCCGCTCGCCGGCCGCGACCGCCTTGGCGAGTCTGGCGGTGTACTTAGCGTAGTGCCTCACTGGACGGAAAGTCTGCTTGAGGTAGGTGACGAAGATCAGGAGGTCTCCCGGCGTGATCCGCCCGGCCAGCACCTGCAGCGTGCCGTACCACAGCACCAGAGCGAGCCCGAGGCCCGACAGCAGGTCGACGGAACGCTCCAGCCCGGCGGCGAGCCGTTTGCCCTTCACGCCCTCGCGCATGTCCTTGTCGTTGGCGCCCTCGAACTGGGTGGAGACCTCGTCCTCGAGCCCGAGGGCCTGGACGGAACGGATGCCCGCCATGGTCTCGGCGCTGGTCGCGGCGAGTTCTCCCTGCCGCTTGCGCTGCTTGCGGCTGACGTTGCGGATGCGGGTGCCGAGCCGGCGCGACAGCAGCCAGAGGAGCGGCAGGGGCGACAGGGCCACGAGCGCGAGCCGCCAGTCGAGCCAGAACATCACGCCGATCATGCCGGCGAAGACGAAGACGTTGGCCAGCAGCGGCAGCGCCGCGGTCACCAGCGTCTCCTTCAGCATGCCGACATCGCCTATGAGCCGCATGGTCAGGTCGCCGGCCCGGGCGCGGGCATGGAAGCCGAGCGGCAGGATCTGCAGGTGTCGGAAGAGATCGGCGCGAACCTTCGTCAGCACCCGATTGCCCACCAGGGCGAAACCCAGAGTCGAGACGTATTGAAAGAGCGCCTTCAACGCGACCACGGCCAGGAGCCCCAAGGCGCAGAGGGTAAGAAGGGTCATCGGGTCGAGGGAGGCGGCGATATCGGCCTCTCCCGCGGCGCTTGGCACCACGCGGTCGATAATGAACTTGAGGGGCCACGGCTCGAGCAGTTTCATCGCCGTCGCAGCGAGGAGTGCCGCCACCGACCCGCCGAGGAGCGCGGCGTGGGGCCGCGCATAGGGCGCGAGCCGGCCGAAGACCTGCCGGAGGGACGGCAGGATTTCCGTCAGGCTCTCCTTGCGGCTCATGCAGCGCTCCTCTTGCCGATGCCTGCGAGGGCGAGGACTCGGGAGGCGACCCCGTCCCAGGTCCGCGTGGCGAGGACCTCGGCGCGTGCCTCCCGGCCGAGCGCCTCCCGCCGGGCCGGGTCGCGCGCGAGGTCTGCCAGCGCGGCGGCGAGGGCGCGGCGATCGCCGGGGGCGGTCAGGAGACCGGTGCGGCCGTGATCCACGACCTCTGGCAGGTGACCCGAACGGCTCGTCACGACGGCAAGACCCGCGGCCATGTATTCGTAGATCTTGAGCGGCGAGAAGTAGAAGTTCTCGCTGGCGGGATAGGGCGCCAGCCCGACATGCAGGCGCGCGAGCTGCCCCGGCACCGAGTCCGGGGCGACGGCCCCGGTGAACTCTACCGCATCTGCCACGCCGAGGTCGGCGGCCAGCGTGACCAGGCGGTCCCGCTCCGGCCCATCGCCGATGATGACGAGCCGGGCGTCGGGGACCTCCTCGCGCAGGATCGCCAGAGCGGCGATCGCAGAATCGACGTCGTGCCAGGGCTTGAGGCTGCCGAGGAAGCCGACGGTAAAGGCGCCCTCGGGCCGCGCCACTTCCGGGAACCGGTCGGGGGAAATCGCGTTCGGCACCACCTCCACGATGCGGCCTCCGAGGCTCCGGCAATGGGCCGCGACGGCGGGCGAGACGGCGGTGATGGCATGAGCCGCCTCCATCGCGCGCCGGGCGCTGGCTTCCGCAGCCTCGGGCCGTGCGAGGGTCCGGTGACGGGCCTGCTCCTCGCTCAGGGGGGCATTTACCTCAAGCAGGCCGGGGACGCTCAGGTCCCGGGCCGTCTCCATCGCCGCATGGGCATAGAGCGCATGGCGTTCGTAGATCATGTCGAGGGGGCCGGCGGCCCTCAGCGACGACACCACCTCGGCGTTGAGGGCGAGCGCGTCGCGGGCCCGATCCTCCGCGTTTCCTTTCCGCGGAAGGGGCAGAGGCGCCGTCGCCACCCGCGCGAGGTCTCCGGGGGGCGTCCCCTCCAGCCTGGGCGAGAGCAGCGTGACCTCCGCGCCGAGAGAGACGAAGGCCCGAAGCATCTCCTGGACGTGGATCGACGCGCCCTTCGTGCCGAAGACCGGGATACCGGGATCGGTGCAGACATAGGCGATGCGCATCAGGCCACCCCCCGCAGGTCCGCGCCGGCCGTGCCCATGGCCTCCGAGAAGACTGCACGCAGGGTGGCGGCATTCCGGACCACGTCGAAGTCGCGCTCGATCCGGGCCCGGCCGCGGCGCGACATCTCTTCACGCAGCCCAGGGTCGTCAAGGGCGCGCGCAAGACCCGATGCCAGCCCCTCGGGATCCGCCTCCGGGACCAGGAGGCCGGTCTCGCCATCCGAGATGAGCTCCGGGATTCCGGTCACGGGGGTCGCCACGCAGGGCAGCCCCAGCGCCATCGCCTCCAGCAGAACCGTGGGCAGCCCATCGCGGTTGCCGTCGCCGCCCACGACGCAGGGACAGGCGAAGACGGCGGCGCGGCGCATCTCCGCGACCACTTCGGCCTGGGCCATCGGACCGGCGAGGGTGACGGCATCTCCGAGGCCGGCAACGTCGATCTGCGCGGCGAGGTTCTCCCGCTCGTCCCCGCTGCCGACGATGCGGCAGGTCACGTCGCGGCCTGAGGCCCGCATCAGCCGGATGGCTTCGACGAGGATGTGGAAACCCTTCTTCTCCACCAGCCGTCCGACGGCGAGGACCTCCCGTGCGCCGGGCTCCGGCGGGACGTAGGGAAACCGGGTCAGGTCGAGCCCGTTGTAGATGCGCAGCACGTTGCCGGGCGCCGCGCCGAAACGGTCCTGAAGAAAGCCGACATTGTAGTCGGAAACGGTGACCACCGCCTTCGCATCGGCGATCTTTCGGTCGAGATGCTGGGGCGCCTCGTAGTCGTAGTAGATGTCCTTGGCGTGCGCGGTGAAGCTGTAACCGATCCCTGCGAGGGCGGCCGCGAGCCGGGCGACGGCGGTCGAGACGGTGCCGAAATGGGCGTGCAGATGGCCGACCCCGCGATCCCGGCAGGCCAGCGCCACGACGATCGCCTGGGCGACGTCGCGCCCGTCCGTGTCGGCCATGCGGGCGAAGGCGCGAGCGGCATCGGGTAGCCGGGCATGGGCCTCGGCGATCAGTTGCCAGAGAGCGTCGGCGCCGCGGAACGCATGGGGCACGAAGGTCACGGGGGCCCGCACCTGGCCGAGATTGTCCTGGAAATGCGTCTCGGCCACGGGCCGCAGGGCGAAAATCTCGATCTCCTGGCCCGCGGCCTCGTGCGCGAGGATCTCTCCCACCACGAAGGTCTCGGAGAAACGCGGATAGCGCTTGAGGACGTAGCCTACCTTGAGGTCGGTCATCACGGGGCTCCTTTCGGGGTCAGGACGCGCGCAGCGGTAGCGCGCCCGCGCCGAGCATCTCCGCAGCAAGCGCCCGGACCCGGTCGAGTCCGCCCATGTCGAGGGCGGGGCCGGTCGGACGGGGCGGCGGAGAGGCGAGCCAGGCGCCGAGGGCCGCGGGACTGAGGCCATCGGGATGCAGCATGTCGGCGAAGCCGCGCGCCGCCAGCCGCTCGGCCCGGATCAGCTGTTCCTCCCGCGGGCGGACCCGCGGCACGATCAGGGCGGGCCGGTTCAGTGACAGGACTTCGCAGGTGGTGTTGTAGCCGCCCATCGCGACGATGCGCGAAGCGCCGGCCATCAGCTCGATGGGCTCCTGCAGGAAGGGCAGAATCGTGATCTCCGGCCGCCGCGCGCCGAGGTCGCGGATGCGGTCGCGCAGGGCGCCCGGCATCTGCGTGCCGGTCACGAGGATGCCCCGATGCCCGGGCGGCAGAGGCGTTCGCACGAAGGCTTCGCAAAGGCTGGCGCCGTCGCGGCCGCCGCCCACGGTGCAGAACACATAGGGCGATGGATCGTCACCCAGCACGGTGCGCGCCTCGGTGATGGCAAGGTCGGAGCCGCACCGGACGGAATGGTCCAGGTAGCCCACATGCTGAGCACGCCCGGCAAAGGCGCCGCCCAGCTCGCAATCTGCGGCGACGTCGTAGAGGGCGGGGTCGCCGTAGATCCAGATCGCGTCGAAATGCCGGCGCACGGTCTCGAAGTTGCGCTGGCGCAGCCATTGCCGCCGCACGGCCGCGGGCCGGTCGATCACGTCCCGCAGGCCGAGCACGATCCGCGCCCGGTTCCGGGACCGCAGCGCCTCGAGCGTTGCGTCGAGTTCGAAGAGGGCCCCCCGGGGCACGTTGTCGACAATCATCAGGTCGGGATCGAAGACGCGCACTGCGGCCTTGATCGCCTGGCTCCGAAGAGCAGTGAGCGCGCCCAGGTCCTGGCCCAGATCCCGCGGACGATAGCCGCCGTCTCCCTGCTTGGCATAGGCCGGCAACGTCAGGACGTCGACGCCCTCCGGCAGGTCGAAGGCCCCGGCCTCGCGCATGCCGCCGATCAACAGGATCTCGGGCGTGGGCTCGATATCCCTCAGCGCACGGGCCAGCAGGAGGTTGCGGCGCAGATGCCCGAAGCCAAGCGTGTCGTGGGAATAGAGCACGATCCGAGGGGCCGTTGCCCCGCGACCGAAGCGTTCTCCTGCGTGGTTTCCATCTGCCATTCGCACCCTCCGGGTCGACGGGCAGTGTGAGCGGATCACCGTGCATCGAGGCACGGGCGGCACGCCCCCACTGTCATGCGGCTGTCATCTACAGGTCATACGTGAGGTTATTTCGTCGTCTTCAAATTAGAATCCCACGAGAGGCTCCGGCGTCCGGTTTTGCCGCGCCATCGGCGGCGTTATTCTGCCGACATCCGCGGCCAACCGCCGATTTCCCGACCGCCTGTCGGATCTCCCGGGACTGTTGAGATGAAGATCAGGACCAAGCTCTTTGCCAGCCACGCCACGATGTCGGGGTTGGCCGTCGTCGTCGCGCTGGCGATCATCGCGATCCTGCGGGTCAGCGACGCCAACGTGCGCGAGCTGCAATCCTCCTACGAACAGATCCGCGCGATCAACCTCATCGATTCCCGGGCGAACCGCTACTCGGAGCAGGTGGCCGAACTCTTCATACTCGGCACCGACCCTGCCGAGATCGAGGAGGCGCATGCCGGGCTCTTCGCCGCCCTCGCCCACAAGGAGCTCCTCGTGCGCATGGAACAGGACGAGCTGTCCGACGCGGCGGAGCTCGACCGCGGGCGGGAGGAGATCGGACGGCTCGAGGCGATGCGCGACGCGGTCGCCAATCTGGAACTCGGGTGGCAGGAGGCCGGGCGCCTTCTCGAGGCGGGCCGCCGCGCGGAGGCGGAGCGGCTCTATCGTGAGCGGATCGAGGACGGGTTCGACAGCGCCCTCGGCCAGCTGATCGAGACCGCGACCCTTGGCGAGCGTGAGGATGTCGAGAGGGCGATCGCGGCCTCGGCTGTCCTGTCGGACCGGCTGAGGATGCTCGCCCTTGCGATGGTCGCCGCGACCGCCCTGCTGGTGCTGGCGAACGCCGTCATCGTCCACCGGACGATCTCGCGGCCGATCGCGGCGCTCGCCGCAGGCGCCGATGCCGTCGGCCGCGGGGACCTCGACCATGTCCTCCACCTGCGTCGCCGGGACGAGCTGGGCCACCTCGCGACGCGCTTCAACGAGATGACGGCGCAGATCCGGGCGCAGCGCGAACGGCTGATGGGAGCCAAGCGCAACCTCGAGGCGCAGGTGGCCGAACGCACGAGCGAACTGCGTGAGCGCAGCGACGAGCTCGAGGCGGCCGTGTCGCGGCTGCGCCGGCTCGACTCGGACCGCGCGCAGTTCTTCGCAGACATCAGCCACGAACTGCGTACCCCGCTCACGATCATCCGCGGCACGGCGGAGGTCGCGCTGCGCTCCCAGGACGGAGGCGCGGACCGGCTGCGCGAGGCGCTGGCGCAGGTGGTGCGCAAGACCGATCAGATGGGCAGGCTGGCCGAGGACCTGCTATTTCTGTCCCGGTCGGAGGCCGGGGCAATCCAGGTCGAGCGCGTGCCGATCGACCTCCAGGACGTCTTTGCCGACGTGGTGCTGGACAGTCATGGCCTTACGGGGCGGGCCGGGATCACCCTGTCGCCGCGCCAGACATCGGAGCCGGTGGTGGTCGAGGGCGATGCCGACAGGCTGCGCCAGGCGATCCTGATACCGCTCGACAACGCGATCCGCCTCGCGCCCGCAGGCTCCACCGTCCGGTTGGAACTGGCGCGACACGACGGGCGGGCGAAGGTCACGGTCTCCGACGAGGGGCCGGGGTTCACCCCTGACGAGTTGGAGAATGCCTTTCGCCGCTACTTTCGCGGCGAAGGCGGCGGCGGTCGGTCGGGGCGCAGCACCGGGCTCGGCCTCGCCATCGCGCAATGGATCGTCGGCGAACACGACGGGTCCATCACCATCGACAGCGCACCGGAGAAGGGCGCGACGGTACGGATCGACCTGCCGCTCGCGGAGACCAGGACGGAGACGGCAGCATGAGCGACACCCGAATCCTGATCGTCGAGGACGATACCGAGATTGCCGAGTTCATGAGCCGCGGCCTGTCGGCCGAAGGCTACGAGGTCGTCGTCGCGCCCAACGGAGCGGGTCTCTTCGACAACCTGCGGGACGGCGACGTGGACCTCGTGATCCTCGACCGGATGCTGCCCGATGCCGAGGGGATCGACCTCTGCCGCCGGCTGCGCGCGACGGGGGACGGCGTCCTCGTCGTGATGCTGACCGCCCGCGACGCGCTGGAGGAAAAGCTTGAGGGCCTGCGCTCGGGCGCCGACGACTACCTGACGAAGCCCTTCGCCTTCGAGGAACTGCTCGCACGGATCGAAATCCTTCTGCGGCGCAGTCGCGGCACCCAGGCCGTTCTGCCCGCAGGCTATGCCGACCTCATCATAGACCGGGCGCGCAAGGTCGCGCGGCGCGGCGGTCGCGACCTCGGGCTGACCGCGACGGAGTTCAACCTGCTCGAGTATTTCGTCGACAATGCCGAAATCGTCGTGAGCCGGATGGACATCCTCAACAACGTCTGGGGCTACGATTTCGACCCGAACACCAACATCGTGGAAGTCTACATAGCATATCTGCGCAAGAAGATGGAGGGGCCGCTGGGTCCCCGACTGATCCGCAACGTCCGCGGCTTCGGCTACATTCTCGATGCCGACAGCGTCAATGCGGCGGCGCCGGCCCCCGGCAGGACCGAGCGACACGGCACTTGAAGCCTGTCCGGCAACCTGCCT
Organism: Histidinibacterium lentulum; assembly: GCF_003789055.1. GTDB lineage: Bacteria > Pseudomonadota > Alphaproteobacteria > Rhodobacterales > Rhodobacteraceae > Oceanicola > Oceanicola lentulus. The sequence goes on from NZ_ML119086.1 coordinate 83,253, forward strand.
TGCCGTTCGTGACACGGGCGCATGTTCCCGCGGGCGGCCATCGACGCCTCTCCAGCGGCGGGCTCGGGCCCGATCCCGACCGATCGGAACGCTTCGGCCATGGCCATGGCCCGCCCGCGCCCCGACTTTCGACCATCGCCAAGCCTGCCGGGAGCAGGACACGGAGCATGGATTCAGATCTCGATCTCGATCCGCCCCTCCCGGATCCGGGCCGGGAAGGTTCTCAAGTCGACGGTGACCGGCGCGCGCTGTGCTGCGCCCGTGCGGATGTTGAAGCGTCCGTTGTGCTTCGGGCATTCGATCTCGTCGCCCAGGACGAGGCCGTCGCACAGATGCACTTTCTCGTGCGTGCAGAGCCCCTCGGTCGCGTGAGGCGAGCCGTCCTCCGCGCGGTAGACGGCAAAGGTCCGGTCGTCGTGATCGAACCGGATCACGTCCTCGGGATCCAGCTCCTCCAGAGAGCAGACATCTACCCAGTCGGCCATAACCACATCTCCTTAGTCTCCATGTCTCGATGCACAGTCATCGCGACCGGACATCCGGAAGGGGCCCTGCCCTGTCACCGGAGTTCCGCACACCGTCACGCCGGGTCCCCGGCCTGTGGTCCTGCGCAGAGCGCTTTGCGGGTCGCGGCCGGCCGGCGGACCGACCGCGTGCATCTCGTGCAGACGCCAGGAGGCACGTCGATCCGGCCCCCGGCCATCGGTTCGGCTCGTCGTGGCCGTCCGGCCTGCCGCCAGCCCCGCTCCGGCCCATCAGCTGAGCAGTCCGCCGTCCACGGCGAAGGCCTTCGCCGTCACGTAGCGCGCGCCGGACGATGCCGGGAAGAGATAGGCCGGCACCATGTCTTCGGCCTCCGGCGCCGGATCGGCCGCAAGCAGTCGCGTATCCGGCAGGTGCCGCGCAGCCGCGGCGTGGTGGTGCGCGATGGCCCCGGCGCCGATGATCAGGACGCGGCGCGGCCCGGTCATGCTGCAAGGTGCCCACAGCCCCGCGGCCCGCGCATCCGCCATGGCCCGCGCGCGGTCGTAGTCCCGCCCCTCGCGGCGCGCGATCTGGGTCCAGCCGTAGACATTCGTTGCGATGAACATGCAGGTGCCTTTCAGGCGACGAGCGCCGCCGGGGCGCTGTCGGTCTCGAGGTTGAGCCAGGCGCGCTCCTCGGGCGACAGCCCGAGAGTGAGCGCAGGCAGTGTGGACGCGAGTTCACCGGGGCTGCGCGGCCCGATCAGCGCGAACGAGGGAAACGGCTGGTACAGGACCCAGGATGCAGCGACGTGGTTGGCCTCCACCCCGCGGGCCCGGGCGAGCGTTTCGGCCCGGCGGCGCCGCTCCTCGTTCCGGGCGCTGCCGAAGCAGGACTCGGGTGCTGTCTCCACCGGGAGGCGGTGGCGCAGGGGTTCGGGCAGGAAATAGCCTCGGGCCTGGCTGGACCAGCTCAGATGGACGATGTCATTCTCGGCAAGGAAGGCGAGGCTGGCGGGATCGTTTGACGAGATGCAGCCGAACCAGACCGGCCGCTCCATGACGGCGAGGGAGAGGTTGTTGTTCAGGATGCGCGGCCCGGGCTTGCCGCTGCGCCGGCCGGCCTCGCGTGCCGCGGCGAACCGCCCCGTGCTCCAGTTCGACCCGCCCCAGATACCCACCCGCCCCGAGTTGCGCAGGCGGTCGAAGAGATCGACGAACTCGTCGACGGGTACATCGGGATTGTCGCGATGCAGTATGTAGATCGGCGCCCGGTCGAGGCCGAGCCGCGCCAGCGAAATGTCGAGCTGCGCCTCGATCGCGTCGGGCGTGCAGTAGGGCGTGACGCCGCCCTTCACCACCACGACGATTTCGTCCGCGACCTTCCGCGAGGCGATCCACTGACCCAGCACCTCCTCGTGCTGCCCCCCGCCATAGACGAAGGCCGTGTCGAAGGCATTTCCCCCCGCCTCCATCCAGGCGTCCCAGATCACTGCGCCTTCCGCGGGCGTGTTGCGGTTGTCGCAGCCGATCACGAACTGGCTGAGGGGAAGATCGACGCCGTCGATCGCGCGGCGCGGCACTTCGGGAAGCCCCTTGGGAAGGGAGCCCGCAAGGCGGCGCACCACTCCCGGTGACTCCGCGAAGGTGCGATATCCCACCTCGCGCCGCCAGAGGTCGAGGACAGCCGCGGTCGCGATGCTCTCGGCATGGGAGACGCAGGGCGCGGGAGGCTCTGTCAGGCCCTCGGCAATAGCCCGGCTCGCCACGTCCGCCTCGAAGGCGAAGAGCTGCCACGGATGGCGGATGACCTCTTCCTCCTCGCCCGCGGCGGTCGTGATGCGGATCGTCGTGTCCGAGGGGCCTTCGTTCCGGCCCGGAACCCAGGGGTTCGTCAGCAGGAGGCTGCCCTCGCTTCCGTCGACGCGGAACGTGTTCTCCATCACCCGGCAGATCGCGCAGGCAAGTTCCGCCGTGATGTCGCCCGGAAAGACGGCCGAGGCATGGGAGATTTCGTCCACCCCGGTCGCGCCGAGGCGGCCTGTGGCCCTCAGGCTCTCGGGCGCGGCGAAGCGCTGTCCGATGGCGGCACCGGCCACCAGGCCCGCCCCGGTCAGCGGGTAGCCGCCCACGTCGATGATGCCGCCGCCGGCCAGATGGTAGGCATGGACCCGGGACTGCGGATTGGCGCGGGCGTCGAAGCCGAAGGAGGCCCGGATGTGCTCGACGCGGCCGATCCGCCCCGACCCGATCACCTCGATCAGGCGGGCGATCTGGGGATGGCAGCGGTACATGTACGCCTCCATAAAGAAGACGCCCTCCTGCCGCGACGCCTCGACCAGGACCGTAACCTCCGCCTCGTTGAGGCCCGCCGGCTTTTCCACGAGGACGGGCTTCCCGGCACGCAGGGCGAGAAGGCCCAGCTCCGCGTGCCATGGATGCGGTGTGGCGACGTAGACGGCATCCACCTCGGGGTCGGCGACGAGCTCGGCATAGGTCTCGAACCGCTTGCCAACCGCGACGCCGTGCCTGTCACCGAAGGCCGCACGGCGGTCAGCGCTGCGGCTGGCGATGGCGTGAAGCCGCCCCGTCCCGATCTGGGACAGACCGACCGCGAAGTTCTCGGCGATGGTGCCGGGGCCGATGATGCCCCATCTGATCGGTGTGGTCGCCATCTGTCAGTCTTCCTGGTGTCTGAAGTGTTTCCTCGCCGCCCGATCCCGGTCAGGCGCGGCGGATGTCGAGGCTGTGGAACTCGTCCCGGTAGGGCTGCGCGCCGGGCGGCAGGGACTTGCGGATGTAGTGATCCGGCTCCCGCCGCTGCCGCCAGAGCGCGCGCAGAAGCTCGCCGTAAGCCTGCGGGATCGACGGGTTCGCCGGCGGCAGGTCGTGCTTGATCAGCTCGTGCAGGCGGGGCAACGCGTGGTATGGGACCATGGGGAATATGTGGTGCTCGACGTGGTAGTTCATGTTCCAGTAGATCCAGCGGCTGACCGGGTTCATGTAGACCGTCCTGGTGTTGAGCCGGTGGTCCGGGACGTCCTCCGCAAGTCCGCCATGCTGCAGGAAGGCGGTCATCAGGACGTGCCAGGACCCGTAGAGACGCGGCCCGCCCACCAGCAGCAGCGGCAGGATCGACCAGGTTGCGAACGCCAGACCGATGGTCGCCGCATAGATCGCCACATGGACCCGCGCCCAGAACACCGCTTTCGGCCACTCCGAGGCGGGGATGTAGTCGCGCTCCGCCGGGCTAAGATTGCCGAAGGCGTTCCGCACAAGGGTGGCGAATCCGAGAAAGACGTGCGGGAGGCCCACGAAGGCCAAGGTCTTCGCAAGGATGTTCGGCGGCCGCATGAGCAGGATTTCCGGGTCGCGGCCCACGATGATCGTGTCGGTGTGGTGCCGGGCGTGGCTCCAGCGCCAGTTCACCGGATTGCGCATCAGCAGGAACGAGGTGAAGTGATAGACCGCGTCGTTCATCCAGTCAGTCCGGAACGCCGTGCCATGGCCGCATTCGTGCCAACGGGAATCCGCCACCGAGGCGTAGAGAAGCCCGTAGACAAGGAACACGGGAAGCGCCCACCACGACCCCCAGAGCGCGACCGCTGCCGACCCGGTCCCGACCAGCAGGACGAGCCAGAGGACCGTATCCCGGATCGCCGGACCATCGGTGCGGCGCATCAGGTCCTTCATCACCTTCCTTGGAACGTCGGAATGATACCACTCCGCCGACGCGAGACCGATCTCTACGGCACGGCGCGCCTCGGGTCCGGTCAGGCTGTAGTCGCGGCCCCTTGTCGAGGCGGGCCCTCCGGCCGTGCCGCGCGGGTGCAGACTTCCTTCGATGGATCGATCGGTCATCTCGGTCCTCCGGTCGCTCGGTCGAGCGGCGCGAGCGCGCGGCCCTCGCTGTCGAAAAAGTGCAGTTTCGAGGGCTCGATGAAGAGGTCGATCTCCTCACCGATCCCCGGCGCGACACGGTCCCGGACCACCGCGACCACCTCCACTCCGCCAAGTCGGGTCGACAGAAGTGTCTCTGCGCCCGTCGGCTCCACCACCTCGACCCGGGTGCGGAGCGTCGGCAGGCTGGACGATCCGAGCGAAAGGTGCTCCGGCCGGATCCCCAGCGTCACCTTTACCGCCCCGGGCAGCCGGGACGCCATCGCGCCGAGCGGAAACCGGGCGCCCGGACCGCCGTTCTCGACGACCGCCGCGTCGCCCTCGATCCGCGCCGGGACGAAGTTCATCGAGGGGCTGCCGATGAAGCCCGCGACGAAAATGTCCGACGGCCGGTCGTAAAGTTCGAGCGGAGACCCGACCTGGACGACGCGTCCCCCGTTCATCACCACGATGCGGTCTGCCATGGTCATGGCCTCGATCTGGTCATGGGTGACGTAGATCGTGGTCGCCCCCAGCCGACGGTGCAGCGCCCGGATTTCCGTCCGCATCTGGACCCGCAGCTTTGCGTCGAGGTTCGACAGCGGTTCGTCGAAGAGAAAGACCTTCGGATCCCGGACGATGGCCCGCCCCATGGCGACCCGCTGACGCTGTCCGCCGGACAGCTCCCTCGGCTTTCGCTTGAGATAGTCGAGCAGGTTCAGCACACCGGCCGCCTTGTCGACTTCCTCGGCGATCCGGGGTTTCGGGGCGCGGCGGAGCCTCAGCGAGAAGCCCATGTTCTCGGCCGCGGTCATGTGCGGATAGAGCGCGTAGGACTGGAACACCATCGCGATGTTCCTGTCGCGAGGCAGGACCTCGGTCACGTCCGCGCCCCCGATCCAGATCTCGCCGCTCGAGACGGTCTCGAGCCCCGCGATCATCCGCAGGAGGGTGGACTTGCCGCAGCCCGAGGGCCCCACGAGCACGAGGAACTCTCCTTCCGCAATTTCCAGATCTACGGCTTGCAGCACGTCGAGCGCGCCGAAGCTCTTTCGCAGGTCCCGGATCGTCACCGCGCCCATGGCCGCCACTTCTCCTTCGATTCGCGGGTCACTTGACGCTCCCAGTCGCAAGACCGCCTTGCCAGAACCTCTGAAGCAGCAGGAACATGGCGATCACGGGCAGAACGCCCACGAGCGCGCCGGCGATGACGATGGAGAACAGCGCCTGCCCGCCGCTTCCCGCGCTGGCGAGAGCGTTCCACTGGGCGAGGCCCACCGTCATCGGCATCAGTTCGGGGCTCGACAGCATCACGAGGGGCAGGAAGTAGTTGTTCCAGGTCGTCGTGAAGGCCAGGAGAAGCACGGTGACGATCCCCGGCATCGCCAGGCGCACGACAATCGAGGCAAAGATGCCGGCCTCGCTCGCACCGTCGATCCGCGCCGCGTCCAGCAGTTCGTCCGGCACGGCCTGGTCGATATAGACCTTCATCAGGTAGACCCCGAGGGGAAACACGACAGAGGGCAGGATCACCGCGCCCCAGGTGTCGGTGATCCCGAGGTTCGCGAAGAGCAGGAACAGCGGGATCACCAGCGCGGTATTCGGGACCATCACCGCCCCGAGGATCGCCGCATACATCACCCGGCGCCCCGGAAAGCGGAACTTCGACAGCGCGTAACCCGCGGCGGTGCAGATGGCGGCCGCTCCGAAACCGGACGCCAGGGCATAGACCACCGAGTTCCGCATCCAGAGCAGAAAGACTCCGTCGTCATGGCCGAAGAGCGCACGGAGGTTCGCGCCGAGATTCAGATCCTCCGCGAACCAGAGCCCAAAGCTGGAGAAGAGCTGGGTGTTGGTCTTGGTCGCGGAGACGGCGAGATAGTAGAGCGGCAGCAGGGAATAGAGCAGGAACAGCGTGAGCAGCGCATAGGCCGCAATGCGCTCGCGCCGGTAGCCGTTGGCCACCGCCCGGGGGGCGAGCCCGGCCATCAGAAACTCGCCCCGAAGCGGGAGGTGAGCCGGATGAAGACATAGGAGACCACGGCGAGGATCGCCGCGAGCACGAAGGACACCGCCGCCGCGAGATTGTACTGTATGCTCGTGAAGGCGAGCGAGTAGGCGTAGACATTGGGCGTGTAGTCGGTGCGGATCACCTGCGGCGCAAGGGATTGCAGGATCTGCGGCTCGTTGAAGAGCTGGAACGTCCCGATGATCGAGAAGATCGCGCAGAGCATCAGTGCCGGCACGATGAGCGGCAGCTTGATGTGGAGGGCAAAGGCCACCGGCCCCGCGCCGTCCAGAGAGGCGGCCTCTTCGAGGTCCCTGGGCACGGCCTGGAGCGCCGCGAACAGGATGATCATGTTGTAGCCGGTATATTCCCATGTCACGATATTGCCGATCGACCAGAGCATCCCGCGCTCCGTCAGGAAGGCGGGCCGGCTCCACCCCATCGCGTCCGCGAGCTGCGTGAAGGGTCCGTAGCTCGGTCCGTACAGGTAGCCCCAGATCAGCGCAGCGATCACCGTGGGCACCGCGTAGGGCATGTAGAACACCGCCCGGAACAGTCCCCGCGCACGGACGAGGGAACTGTCGAGGATCAGTGCGAGAACCAGGGCGAGCGACAGCATGACCGGGATCTGCACCATCCCGAACCAGAGCACGTTCTGGATGCCGCGCCAGAACTTCGGGTCGGCTATGACGAAGGCATAGTTGGCCAGCCCGACGAAGATCGTGCCTCCCACCATGCGTTCCTGGAAGAGCGACAGCCAGGCCGCGTAGCCCATCGGGAAGATGACCATCGCGAGGAAGGCAAGGACGAAGGGCAGGCAGAAGAGGTAGGGCGCCAGCGGCACGCGCGCGAGCCGCCGGCGCCGCGTCGCGCGGGCCGGCGCGACGCGCGCGGAGGCCGTGAGCGTCGCGCCATCTGTCCTCGGGCCCGGTGCCATTCGAGTCCCTATTCGACGACCGTGAAGCCCTGGGCGCGGGCATAGGTCACCAGCTCCTCCTGGACCCGGTCGAGGGCTTCGGACAGGTCGCCGCCGTTCGCCGCCGCCGCACTCAGCTCAGAGGAAAGCACCTGGTAGACATGATCGTTGAAGGGGCTCCACTCGAAGCTCGTGTCGATCAGTTCGGACGCCGAGGCGAACACCTGGTTGTAGGAAACGCCGCCATAGAACTCCATCGTCGCGTCCAGGAAGCTGTCGCTGGCCAGCCTCTCCTTCAGCACCGGGAAGAGGCCCTGCCGCTCGATGAACATCTGCGCCGCGTCGGTGTCCGCCCCGAGAAACAGCGCGAGCCGGGCAGCCGCCTCGGGGTGCTCTGTCGATCCCATGACCGCGATCGTGGAGCCGCCCCAGTTCGACGCGGCGGGGGCCGCGGCATCCCATTGCGGCAGCGGCATCGCCCGCCAGCTTCCCATGCTGTCGGAGGTGAACTGCGACAGCAGCGAGGGTCCCCAGGCCGCGGTGATCCACGAGGCGATGCGCCCGCGGTCGAGAGAACTGTACCAGTCGGTGTTGAAGATCGCGCTGGTATCCACGAGATCGTCGGCGATCAGTCCGGTCCAGTAGTCTGCGACCTGCCGGGCCTCGGGCGAATTCATGGTGATCCGGATCGTGGTCTCGTCGATCATCTCGAACGGACGGGCGCCGGCCTGCCAGAAGAGGGCAATGGTCCACGCCCCGGCGCTGAAGGCGGCCGTCGTGATGTAGGCGTCCGGCCGCTCGGCGCGGAGCGTCTCCGCCGCGGCGCGGAACTCGTCCCAGGTCGCGGGCTCGGCGATCCCGACCTCGTCGAAGATGTCGCCCCGGTAGATGATGCCCATCGGGCCGCTGTCCCACGGGATCCCGTAGACCGCCCCGCCGGCGGACACCTGCGCCCAGGCCCATTCGACGAAATCGTCGGCAACCTCGTTTGCGCCCAGCAGGCCGATGTCCAGCAGCGCACCGGTGATCTGGAAGGTCGGCTGCGTATCGAGGGCGATCTGTACGACGTCGGGCGCGCCTCGGCCCGCGCGGATCGCGTTGCGGAGCTCCATGTACTGCGCCGCCCCCTGCCCCGCGTTCACGAGATTCACGTCGATGTCCGGATTGCGCTCCTCGAAGAGGTCGATCTGCTCCTGCAGGTTCGGCACCCAGGACCACATGGTGATCTCCACGGGTGCCGACTGGGCCAGGCCCGAGGTCGTGAGCGCGACGGCCATCGCCGTGCCCCCCGCCAGTGCCAGGGCCGCGCGGCGCGATCCGCCCCGGTCATCGGCCAAACGAGTCATTGCCGGCATGTCGTGTTCCTCCCCTCGACACGGCCGCGCAGGTGCGCGCTCCATCCTGACAGCCAGAATGCCGGGGCGAGGCTCAGAGCTGTCAACGACGCCCCGGCCAGACCGGCGAAGAATGGATGACTACCGGTCGATATCGAAGGACAACGGGATCGGATCACCCGTCAGGATCGCACGCCACGCCGCAAATGCCGCGAATCGCAGCACGATCTCACAGCATCCGACCGCGGTACCTCGAAGCGCGGCCGTGGCCCGTCGAGGCGCCCGGGGATGAGGACAACTGCCCTGGACCCGACTGCTCCTGCTGCGACGCAGCGTATCGCGACAATGGAGGACACCCCTCCGCGCGCGGTTCGGCGTGCGGAGCGGGCGTCGCGGCGGTGTCTGCCGACACCGGAAAGCGGACAATATCGAAGGCCCTGCCTCCATTCGCTGATGGACAGCCCGGACAGGGGGGCCCTACAATCCCGCAGCATCTTCAGAACGACCCGCAGGATCGGGAATGACGCGCCGAAGAGGTTTCAGACCGGGGAACGCAGCAAGGCAGGGATATCTTCCGCGTGCTTGAGAGGCCCTCGAAAGCGCCCCTGTCGTCACCGATCATCGCCGGGCAGCTTCCGAACGACCGCATGACCAACCGGGCGGTTCGACCCAACGGGACCGAGGACTGGCTTCTCGTCTTCACCCTCCACGGTCACGGCCGCGTCCGTCTTCCGGATCGGACGGTCCGGACCCTCGACAAGGGCGACCTTCTGCTGTTTTCGCCGCGCACACCCCAGGACTACGGTTACGCCCGGCATGCCTCAGACTGGTGGAACATCTGGGTCCATTTTCGACCCCGGCCGCATTGGATCGGGTGGATGTCCTGGCCGCTGCTGTCGCCCGGGATCGGCATCCTGCAGGCCTCCGACACCCATGCCGAGATCGAGGCGGAACTGCGGCGAATGATCGAGGTCGCCAACGGTCCCGGGCGATTGCGCCTCGACGCGGCCATGAATGCGCTTGAACGGGTCCTGATCCTTGCCGATCCGCTCAATCCACGGTTCGGCCAGACCTCGACGGACGAGCGCATCCACAAGGCTCTCGTCATCGTCGGCGAGCGTGTGTCCGAACCGCTCGACGTGGAAAGCCTCGGAAACGAGGTCGGCCTGTCCCGGTCGCACTTCACCCTGCTCTTCCGGCGCCAGATGCAGGTCACACCGCAAACCTATATCGAGAGCGTGAAACTCACCCGCGCTGCCCAGATGCTCCAGTCGTCGAACTGGACCGTCTCGCAGGTCGCCGCGGCGAATGGCTTCTCGAGCCCCTACTACTTCTCCACGAGGTTCAGGAAGTTCTTCGGAACCTCGCCCTCTGCCTATCGAACCGCCGGCCAGAAGGGCGCGGGCGATCCGTGACCGCGATCCACACTTCGGCGGCCAGACCATCCTGTCGGCTGGAATCGACGGGCGCGATCGGCAGAAGAGCACGGCTCATCGCAAAGGCATCCAGACCAGGACGATGGAGAGAACGAGCAGGACGGACATGACCGCGTAGGCTTCGAACTCCGCGTCTGTCGGGCCGGGGCGCAACATGAATGCGGCCTGAAACATGATGCGCCTCAAGCTCCTTCGACGATGGGCCGGGTCGCCAATGGACACTGCAGGGCGGCCAGTGCGGCTCCGGTAATCAGGACGAGACCTGCCGCTCCCATTCCGTGAGCGACCGACCCGGTCAGATCCGAGACAGATCCGGCAAGAACCGGCCCGAGGATCTGGCCGAGCGCGAAAACGGCCGTGAACATGCCGACGGCTCGCCCCCATGCCGACTGATCGAGGTTCTTGCGTGCGAAGCTGGTCACCGCCGTCGGCGCGATGAAGAACGAGAGCCCGAAGATCACGACGGACGCGACGAGGGCCGGAACCGAGCCGGGTAGACCGATCGGCAGCAGCGTGGCCGCCCCGGTCGCAAGGCAGGCCAGTGCGAGCGGTCCGCCACCCGCACTCCGGGCCACGACATCCCGCCAGGCGAACGGCGCCGCGATCACGCCGAGGCCGAGCAGCGTCCAGCACGCCGCGATCAACCCGGCCCTCGTTGCGCCTTCGTGCATCAAGGCCACGAGGAAGGTCAGGTAGACGATGTAGCCGACAGCAAACAGGAAATAGCCGAGCACTGCCGGGATCATCCTCATGACCGGCAGTCGCTGGGCGACCAGGAAGTGGACGCGGGCCGGCTCGGGGCATTCTCTCGCCGCCCGGAGCGCCGGCCAGACGGCAAGCGCGGACAGGCCTGCGAGGATCAGCCACGCCGTTGGCCAGGCACCGACGCCGTACCGGTCGAACAGGACAGGGAGTACCGCGCCACTCGCGATCATCCCAAGACCGCCGCCGCCGAAATAGAGACTGATCGCAAGGGCATTCCGGGTTGGTTCGCCGCGGAACAGCGTCGCGGCCATCGCGCCGCCGGATATGAAGATCCCGGCGCCTGCGATCCCCGCGGCGACCCGGAACACCGATTGCATCCAGAGATCCGCGAAGACCGCGGACCCGACCAGCGCGACCGGCGTCGCGGCAACGCCGATGGACAGAATGCGCCTGGGGCCGACGCGGTCGATCAAGGCAAGGGTCGACACGGCGCCCAGCAGATAGCCGACCGCATTCGCCGTGTTGAGCCAGCCTGCTTCCGTGAAGCTCCAGGAAAGGTCGGCCTGCATGGCGGGCAGGATCAGGCCATAGGAAAAGCGGGAAAGGCCGTTGCTGACCGCGGGGCCGAGCGACAGGCCTGCGACGACGAGCCAGGCTGTCGCATCCTTCGACATCATTTGCCTTGGCTCAGGAGATGCTCGGCTGCGCAACGCGCCGCCGAAACGGGCGCTGCGTCGCCTTCGATGAAGGCATCTGTCAGGGATCCGTCCCAGAGCGCGAGAAGCTGCCTCGCGGTCTTCTCCGGATCGGCTACCCCGGCCCGCTCAGCGAGGCGTGAGAACCGGCCGCGAAGCGCCGATTTGTGACGGCGCACGAGGTCGATCAGACGCGCGTCGTCCACCGCGGCGTGAGCCGCGAGGTCGATGAAGGCACACCCCCGGAACGACGCCCCGCCTGCCAGGTCGGCGGCAAGGTCGAAAATGGCGAGGATCGCCGCTTCGGGCCCGTCCGATGCTGCGATGGCAGCATCGACCGCGTCCTGGCGGCTCTTCGAAACGGCCCCATAGGCCGCGAGCGCCAGATCCTCCTTGGATTTGAAGTTGTTGTAGAGGGACATCCGCGCAACGTCCGCCTCTCGGATGATCTCGTTGATGCCGACACGGTTCAGGCCGCGTTCCTGAAACAGGCGCGCTGCGGTCACGGTCAGTCGTTCGGTCGCTGATTCTCGCATGATGCTGATTAGACCGACTTGTCTATCTAGCGCAAGCCGGCTATACGTCGGCTGCTGCGGGCCGAGGCGGGCTCCGCGACGGCTGCGAGCAAACGGCAGAAACGGAGTCAGAGGATGCAGGACAGGCGCCGCGAACCGACCGGGCACTGGAACCTCGATGCCGCCGCTTCCACATCGGCCGGGAAAGTCGCCTGCGGCGTCGCGGGAGACGGACCGCCGCTTGTCCTCGCCCACGGCTGGCCATGGTCTTCCTTCTCATGGCATCGGATCATTCCCGCGCTCTCGACGCAATTCCGGGTCCACTGGTATGACATGCCGGGGTTCGGACGCTCGGAGCTTTCTCCCCGTCGTCCGCCATCGCTTGTGGTTCAGGGCGAAGTGTTCGCCGAGATGCTGGAGCACTGGCGACTGGACGCTCCGACGGTAGTCGCCCATGACTTCGGCGGCACGGTGACGCTTCGGGCACATCTCCTGCATGGCAGGGACTTCGCCAGCCTCGTCCTGATGAATGTCGTGGCAATGAGACCCTGGGGGTCCGCGTTCTTCGAGCATGTGAAGTCCCATCTCCCGGCGTTCACGGGGCTTCCTCCGCACATCCATGCCGCGATCGTCCGCGCATACATCGACAGCGCGCTGGTGCATGCCCTCCCGGCCGATGGGCTCGAGGCGCCATGGCTTGCACCCGCAGGACGAGCGGCGTTCTGGCGTCAGTTCGAGCTCGCGGACGAGGTGTTCACGGCGGAGATGGAGCCGCAATATGGCGCGCTCCGGTGTCCTGCCGCGATCCTGTGGGGAGCCGATGACCCGTGGATCCCGATGTCCCGCGGGATGGCGCTCGCCGAGCGGGTCGGTGTGGCTCTGACTCCCCTGCGGGGCCTCGGTCACCTCCCTCAGCTGGAGGCACCGGATGCCGTGCTGCAGGAGCTATCCGCGCACCTTTCCCGACAATGAAGCGCCGGTCCCAACGAAGGTGAGCGTCGATCGGAACTGACGTGCCGGCGTGTCCGGGGATCCCCTGATATCCTCGACTTGCGGAGTTCGGAAAATGACACAGACGACGCGACCCGGACCAGAACGGGACGATCATGACCTTCAGCATCTCGTCTCGGATCTCTTCGGCGTGTCATCGGACATAAGGTACGTTTCGCTGCTCAGGGCTGGCCGACTGCACTCACGTCAGCGAGACGGCATTTCGGAGTCCTCGTCGGTCGAGAGCGACAGGTATGAGGAACTGTTCGTGAACCCTGCCCTGCTCAACCTCGCGGCCAACAGGGGAAACCTCGATTGCGGGGGGCTTGCCTGGCTCGTCGTGCGCTACGGACATTTCCAGCAGTTCATTCTTCCGATCAGGGACGGTCATCTCTCCGTCTGCCTCGAACTCCGTGCCCGCCCGGAAGAGCACGCGGAACCGATCAGACAGCTATTGGCCGCCCACCTTCTCGAGGCGCAGGCCTGATGGCCCCGTGCCGCGACCAGCATCCACAGCAGGCGGCGATATCGGTGGTGTCCGAAACGCGCGCCCGTCCACGTCCTCGGCCAGGGCAGTCGCGCGCGCTGTGCAAGTTGACAGGGCTCTCGCCGCAGGCGGTCCGGCGCGGCAATCCGCGCCGGCTCCCGGAAGCTCAGAGATAGCGGTTGACGAGGTTCTCCAGCCGCTCCTGCCGGCCCGAGCGCGGCTCGGGCTCCACGCCGCCGGCCTCGACCCGGGCCGCGGCTCCCGCAAGATCGCCGTCAAGCATGGCCTTGGCCTCCGCGCTTTCCCAGCCGGCGTAGCGCTCGGCGCGCGCAGCCTCGAGCCTGCCGTCCTCGAGCATCCGGGCCGCGGCCTTCAGCCCCGCGGCGCAGGTGTCCATGCCGCCCACATGGGCCGCGATCAGGTCCACGGGATCGAGCGACTGGCGCCGGAGCTTCGCGTCGAAATTCGTGCCGCCGGTGGTGAAGCCGCCCGCGCGCAGGATCTCGTAATAGGCCAGCGTCACCTCCGGGACGTTGTTGGGAAACTGGTCCGTATCCCAGCCGGACTGGTAGTCGTTGCGGTTCATGTCGATGGAGCCGAGGATGCCCAGCTCCCGCGCCAGCGCCAGCTCATGCTCGAACGAGTGGCCCGCGAGGATCGCGTGGCCTTGCTCGATGTTGACCTTCACGCGGGTTTCCAGCCCGAAGTCCTTGAGGAAGCCGTAGACCGTGGCGACATCGTAGTCGTACTGGTGCTTGGTCGGTTCCTGCGGCTTCGGCTCGATCAGGATGGTGCCGTCGAAGCCGATCCTGTCGGCATGGTCGCAGACCATCTGCAGGAAACGGCCCGCCTGCCGACGTTCGCGGCCCATGTCGGTGTTCAGGAGCGTCTCGTAGCCCTCACGCCCGCCCCAGAGGACGTAGTTCTGTCCACCCAGCCGGTGCGTAGCCTCCATGCAGGCCTTCACCGTGGCCGCGGCATAGGCAAAGATGTCCGGGTCGGGGTTCGTCGCGGCGCCCGACATCCAGCGGCGGTGCGAGAAGAGGTTCGCCGTGCCCCAGAGGAGCTTGACACCGGTCTCCTCCATCTTCGGGCCGAAATAGTCGACAATCTCGAAGAGGTTGTCCCGGCTCTCGGCAAAGGTCGCCCCCTCGGGGCGCACGTCGGCGTCGTGAAAACAGAAGAAGGGCACGCCGAGGATGCGGAACATCTCGAAGGCCGCGTCGGCCTTGATCTTCGCGCGGCCCATGTCGTCCTGGGGGTGCCAGGGCCGGAGGAAGGTCTGCCCGCCGAAGGGATCGCCCCCCTCCCAGGCGAAGGAGTGCCAGTAGGCCGCGGCGAAGCGCAGGTGGTCCTTGAGCGGTTTGCCCAGCACGACCTCCTCGGGGTCGTAGTGGCGGAAGGCAAGGTCGCCGTCGGCCTCGGGACCGCCGTAACGGACGGGGTCGATGCCTGCGAAGAAGTCGGTCATGGGTCTGTGTCCTTTCCGGTCAGGGGCGGCACGGGCCCCGGGCGCGGCCGGGGGGCCAGCCCCCCGGTCCCCCCGGGATATCTCCGGCCAGATACGTGAGAGGCGAAGCGCGCCATTCAGAGGTCCTTCAGGGCCGCATAGGCGGCGCGGTAGCGGGCGAGCCCTTCGGCGAAGGCATCAGCAAGGGCGGGGTCGGGATCGTGGCTGCGGGCCACGGGCGGTCGGGTCGCGATCTCCGCGCCGTCGCCGGTGGCGGCCATGCGGCCGAGGCGGGCGGCGCCGAGCGCCGCGCCGAATTCCCCCGCCTCCGGCAGATCGAGCGGGAAGCCCAGCACGCTGGCGAGAAGATCGAGCCAGTAGGCCGACCGGGAGCCGCCCCCCAGCGCCAGCGCCCGGTCGATGCGCGTGCCCGTGGCGGCGAGCGCGTCGCGGCTGTCGGCGAAGGCATAGGCCACGCCTTCGAGCACGGCGCGGGCGGCCTCGGTGGCGTCGGTGGCATGGTCCAGATGCAGGAACTGGCCGCGGACGTGGGCGTCGTTGTGTGGCGTCCGCTCGCCACCGAGATAGGGCAGGAACAGCGTCCGGCCGGGGGCGCGGAGCGGGCCGAGACCGGCCGTCAGGTCGGACGAGGATCGCCCCGTGAGACGCGAGAGCCAGGCCAGCGCGTCGGCCGCGGCGAGGATCACCCCCATCTGGTGCCAGGTCCCGGGCACGGCGTGGCAGAAGCTGTGAACCGCTGTCGCGGGATCGGGCCGGTATCCCCCGTTGGCGGCGAAAAGCACGCCCGAGGTGCCCAGGGACAGAAAGGCCTCGCCGTCCCGCACGACGCCCGCGCCGATGGCTGCCGCCGCGTTGTCCCCTGCCCCCCCAGCCACCACGAGGTCCGGCAGGTCGAGCTCGATGCCGAGCTTGTCGCGGAGGTCGCCTGACGGCGCGCTGCCCTCGACCAGCGCGGGCATGTGGTCGCGGGTGAGCCCGCAGGCCGACAGCAGATCGTTCGACCAGTCCCGCGCGCCGGTGTCGAGCCAGGCGGTGCCTGCCGCGTCCGACATCTCGGAGACATGGGCGCCGGTCAGCGCATAGCGCAGGTAGTCCTTGGGAAGGAGCACCTTGGCGATCCGGGCGAAGACCTCCGGCTCGTGGCGGCGGACCCATTCGACCTTGGGCGCGGTGAACCCCGGGAAGACGATGTTGCCCGTCACCTTGCGGAACCGGGGATCGGCGTCCATCTCGGCCGCTTCCGCCGCCGCGCGGGTGTCATTCCAGAGCATGCAGGGCCTGAGCACGTCTCCCTCGGCGTCGATCAGCGTCGCGCCATGCATGTGGCCCGAAAGTCCGACACCTCTCAGACCCCGGCAGTCGTGCTGCTCCCGGATCGCCCGCAGCGCGACGCGGGCCGCCGAGACCCAGGCAGCGGGGTCCTGCTCCACCCAGCCATCATGGGGCCGCGACACCTCCAGCGGCACCGAATGCTCGGCGAGGATGCGCTCGTCGTCATCGACGAGGATCGCCTTCAGCGCCGAAGTTCCCAGATCGAGACCGATGTACATCGCAGGCTCCCCCAAATCGTCCTGTGGATCACGTCAGATGAGCCCGACGGCGCTCCGGATCACGGCCCGGCGCGACGGTCGACCTCGCCGGGTCGCCCAAGTTTCGGCCGGCAAGGACCAGCACGGCCACGACGCTCCCGGCCGGCACGGTTGACGCGCACGGACCCATTCCCCGTCATGCCGCGAGATGTTCGGGCGTCTTGCCGAGGATGATCATGCCAAGCAGATCGTCCTCGCTGACCTCGTCCACGTTCACCACGCCCACAAGCTGCCCGTTCTTCATC
This sequence comes from Histidinibacterium lentulum, assembly GCF_003789055.1. Lineage (GTDB taxonomy): Bacteria > Pseudomonadota > Alphaproteobacteria > Rhodobacterales > Rhodobacteraceae > Oceanicola > Oceanicola lentulus. Next base: position 99,987 of record NZ_ML119086.1, read on the forward strand.
ACCGCCGCCCGATCGCAAAGCTGTTTGACCTGGTGGATGTCGTGGTCGATGAGAAAGATGCCGAGGTTCTGGCGCTTCAGCTCGTCGATCAGCTCGGCCACCATCTGCGTCTCCTGCGGGCCGAGCGCCGCGGTCGGCTCGTCCATGATCAGGATCTGGGCATTGAAATAGACCGCCCGCGCGATCGCCACGGATTGCCGCTGCCCGCCCGACAGGGCCGAGACCGGGGCGTTGAACTTCTTGAAGTTGGGGTTGAGGCGGCCCATGATCCGGCGCGTTTCCGCCTCCATCGCCGCGTCGTCCACCATGCCCAGCGCGTTCACCAGCTCGCGGCCCAGGAAGAGGTTCGCCGCGGCGTCGAGATTGTCCGCCAGAGCCAGCGTCTGGTAGATCGTCTCGATATGGTGGCTGCGCGCGTCGCGCGGATTGTTGATCGTGACCGGCTGGCCCTTGATGCGGATCTCGCCCTTGTCCATGCGGTAGGCGCCCGAGAGGCACTTGATCAGCGTGGACTTGCCCGCGCCGTTGTGCCCGAGAAGGCCCACGACCTCGCCGGGGTAGAGATCGACGCTGACGTCGTCGACCGCCTGGATACCGCCGAAGGCGATGGAAATGTTGTTGAGCTCCACAAGGGGCGTGCCGCGTGCGTCCGCCATGGTCAGTCTCCCGTCCGGCGCCGGTAGAGGATGTCGACGAAGACCGCGACCACAAGGACCGCGCCCACGACGATGTTCTGATAGGGCGCGTCCACGCCCACCATCGCCATCCCCGATTGCAGCGACTGCATGATGAGCGCGCCGAGGATGGCACCGTAGATCGTGCCCACCCCGCCCGAGAGCGCGGTGCCGCCGATGACCGCAGCGGCGATCACCCGCAGCTCGTCCAGCGTGCCGATGTCGTTGGAATGGAATGACAGGCGCGCGGAGGCCACGACCGCGGAGAGCGCGCAGAGAAAGCCCATGACGGCGAAAACCTTCACGGTCAGCAGCCGGGTGTTGATGCCCGACAGCTCCGCCGCGTCCGGGTTGCCGCCGGTGGCGAAGATGTAGCGGCCGAGGCGGGTGCGCTGGGCCACGACAGTCATGACGACAGCCACCGCGATCAAGAGCAGCACCGAGATCGGCAGGCCGTAGGCGGCGGTGAAGCCCTCGGGCAGCACCTCTCCGCGGGCCTCGAACTCCCGCTCGAGCACGCGCCCGGGGATCTCGTAGGAATTCAGGATCCAGATGAAGCCCATGATGCCGCCGGCGATGATCGCTGCCACCACGGCCTCGGCCCAAAGCGGCTTCACGGGAAAATCGTGGCTGATCTTGGTGCGCCGCGACCGCCAGAGGCCCCAGAGCGCCGCGAGGGTGGCGAGCCCGCCCACGATCCAGGACCACTGTTCGCCCAACGTGCCCGAGATGCCGCCGAAGGCCTGGAAGGTCTCGTCGAGGGGCCCGATGGTCTGCCCGTTGGTCAGGAACCAAGCCACGTTGCGCCACACAAGAAGCCCGCCCAGCGTCACGATGAAAGCCGGAATCGTCAGGTAGCCCACGAGCCAGCCGTGAAAGGCGCCGATGGCCACGCCCACGCAGAGCCCGCCCGCGATCGCGAGCCAGGGAAGCGCGGGATGGCCCAGCGGCAGGAGGCCGCCCACCAGCCAGTCGGTCTGCAGCATCGCCATGACCGCCGAACAGGTGGCGAGAAGCGAGCCCACGGAAAGGTCGATGTGGCGGGTCACGATGATGAACACCATGCCGGTGGCCATGATCGCCACCGAAACCGTCTGGATCGTCAGGTTGAAAATGTTGCGCGGCGTCAGAAAACGCCCGTCCGTGAGCACGTTGAACACCAGCGCCACGATGATGAAGGCGCCGATCATGCCCAGGAGCCGGGTATCGATCTCCAGGCTCTGGATCAGGTTCCGCCGGGGCGCGGCGGCGGGCGCTTGGGTGGACTCGGCCATGGCGGGAGCATTCTCCGTGAAAGTGGCGGCGGAACGGTGCCGCCGGTCGGTGGATGACGCGGGCCGTCCCGTGTGAGAGCCGGAGCGTACGGTGCGTATGGGCCCTACCCTGCAAACCTGTGCAGGGCGGGTTCTCAACCCGCCGCTACGTCAACGTGGCGGGCCGGACTCGCGTCCGACCCGCCGCCGGTCGTCAGTTGCAGGGCGAGGGGCCGTTGGTGACGCCCTGGCAGAGCGCCTCCTGGGAAATCCAGCCCGCATCGACCACGACGTCGAGGTTGTCCGCGGTGATCGGCTGGGGGGCCAGGAACTGCGCCCAGAGCTCGACGCCATCGGGCGAGGTCCACTGCTCGGCGCCCTCGATCTCGCTCATCTCGGTGCCGCCGGCGAGCGCCACGGCGATCTCGCCCGCGCGCTGGCCGAGGTCCCGCGCGTCCTTCCAGACGCTGACGGTCTGGGTGCCCTGGGCCACCCGGTTCAGCGCCGCATGGTCGCCGTCCTGGCCCGAGACCGGGATGCCTTCCATACCCTGTGCCGTCAGCGCCGCCACGACGCCGCCCGCGGTGCCGTCGTTGGAGGCCACGACCGCATCGACGTTGTTGTCGTTCTGGGTCAGGATCTGCTCCATGTTGCGCTGGGCGTTGGCCGGCAGCCAGCCGTCGGTATAGGCCTCGCCGACGATGGTGATGGCGCCGCTGTCGATGGCATCCTGCAGGACCTCCTGCTGGCCGCCGCGCAGGAAGTCGGCGTTGGGATCGGTGGGCGAGCCCTTGATCATGACGTAGTTGCCCTCGGGCGCGGCCTCGAGCACGGCGCGGGCCTGCATCCGGCCGACCTCGACGTTGTCGAAGGTCAGGTAGAAGGCGCGCGGATCGGCGATCAGCCGGTCATAGCCCACGACCGGAATGCCCTCGTTCGCCGCCGCCTCGACCGCCGGGCCGATGGCCTGGGCATCCTGGGCGAGGATGATGAGCGCGTCGACGCCCTGGGCGATGAGGCTTTCCACGTCGGAAATCTGCTTCGAGGACGAGGATTGCGCGTCCGCGGAGATGTACTGGGCGCCGGCGGCCTCGAGCGCGGCCTGGATCGCGGCCTCGTCGGTCTTCCAGCGCTCTTCCTGGAAGTTGGACCAGCTCACGCCGACGGTCAGGTCCTGGGCCAGCGCGGCCGAGCTGAAGCCGACCGTGGCGACCACGGCGGCGAGAAGTGCCTTGTGCATTGCATACCTCCCTTGCAACGAACCCGCCGCACCGATGTCCGGTCCGGGGGAAGACGAGTCAGGCGACCCGGTGCGCGACAGGATGCGCGGATAAATTCAGAAGTCAAAATAAATTTGACATGAGGCGGCCCTGAACGGCAGGATCGCCTTCGTTCAGCCCCGATCTGCTGCGCTGCACTGCAGAAAATGTTTCGCGACTGAACTTAATGTGACGGAATCTGATGGCCGAAGGACCTCCCGACCTGTCTGTCGCCCCCGCCTTCGAGCCCCTGTCGGGACCCGGGGCCGGACCGCTGCTGCCGCTGTCCGCGGCGGAGGACCGGTCCCTGCGCGCGCTGGCCTTCGAGCATGTCCGCGCCGCGGGCCAGGCCGCCCGCACCGATATCGCCCGGGCACTCGGGATCAGCGCGGGGTCGGTCACCGCGCTCACCGCGGCGCTGATCGAGGGCGGCTTCCTGCGCCAGGTCGAGGGGCGACCCCGCGAGCCTGCGCGCGACGGCGGGCGGGGACGGCCACCCGTCGCGCTCGAAGTGGTGCCCGAGGCCGCGCGGGTGATCGGGGTGAAGCTGGGCGACGACCGGATCTCCGCGGTCCTGGCGGATTTCGCAGGCCAGACCGTGGCCCGGCTCGACCGGCCCGTCGTATCGCGGCGGCTGAACCCGGACGAGATCGTCGGAGAGATCGCGGCGCTGGCCGAGGATCTCGCCCGGAGTGCCGGCCATGCCCCCGAGGCGGTGGCCGCGGTGGGTCTCGGGCTTTCGGGGATCATCGATCACGAGGCGGGTGTCGTGGCCTGGTCGCCGGTGCTGGCGGGGCGAGACCTGCCGCTTGCCGGGGCCGTTTCGGACCGGCTGGGATGCCCCGCCTTCATCGACAACGACGCCAACATGCTGACGCTTGCGGAACTCTGGTACGGCGCCGGACGCGAGAGCACGGATTTCGCCGTCGTGACCGTGGAACAGGGCGTCGGCATGGGGCTCGTTCTGGGCTCGAAGCTGTTTCGCGGCAGCCGCGGCATGGGGCTCGAACTGGGGCACACGAAGGTGCATCTCGACGGCGCGCTCTGCCGCTGCGGGCGGCGCGGCTGTCTCGAGGCCTATCTTGCCGACTACGCCCTCGCGCGGGAGGCGGCGACGGCGCTGGAGCGACTGCCGCAGGCCCAGGGCGGGGCGCACAGCCTGCTCGACCCGCTCTATGCCCGCGCCACTGCGGGCGACGCCGTGGCGGCGGCGATCTTCCGCCGCGCGGGTCGCTATCTGGCCCTCGGCCTCTCGAACGTCGCTCAGCTCATCGACCCGCCGTTGATCCTGCTGTCGGGGGCGCGGATGCGCTATCACTACCTTTACGCCGAGGAGATGCTGGCGGAGATGGAGCGCCTGTTGCTGCTGGAGGGCCGGTCGGCCCCGAGGGTGGAGGTGCGCCAGTGGGACGACGGGGTCTGGGCGCGCGGGGCGGCCGCGCTGGCGCTCTCGGCGGTGACGGCGCGGGTGCTCACGGGATGAGACTGCGCGGGCGCGGGGCCGCGGGGGATCGTGGCGAAGCCGCGGGTCGGGATCCGCGGGGATCGATGCAGACAGGGCCGGGGATGCGACGCCGCGCGGGACGCGATCGCGCGGCGCAGCGGGCAGCCGCCCTTGCCCGGAACGTGGCGCAGGCATCGGCCCCGGCGCCAGACTCGGCGGGCACGGAGACATCCGGACGCGCGCGCGCCGTCGCGGCGACGTCTGCCTGCTGGCCGGCTCGGGTTCGGGAGCGGGCCCTGGCCGCGATTTCGGCATTTGCCGGAATGCGGGAGGCACTACGGGGGCAACACCTCGCGCTCACGGCGGCGCTGGTGCTGGCCTCCGGCGCCGCCTCGGCGGAGATCCGGTTCGAGGACCGCTCGGACGCCCTGCCGCCCCATGCCTATTCCGGCGGTTGGGAGCATTTCGTGGGCGGCGGGCTGGCCGTGCTCGACTGCAACGATGACGCCCTGCCCGACCTCGTGGCCGCGGGCGGCACGGAGCCGCTGCGGCTCTTCGTGAACGAGGGCGCGTTCCGCTTCGCGGAGGGCGCCCTGCCCGACCTAGGAGGGACGACGGGCGCCTACCCGCTGGATCTCGACGCGGACGGCATTCTCGATCTTTACGTCATGCGGGCCGGGACGGACGTGGCGCTGCGTGGTCTCGGGGACTGCCGGTTCGAGGAGGCGACGGAGGCGCTCGGTCTGCCGGTGACCGACCGTTGGACCACCGCCTTCACCGCCTGGTGGGCAGAGGGCGACACGGCTCCGACACTGGCGGTGGGGCATTATGTGGACCGCGGTGACCCCGAGGGCCCCTTCGAGGCCTGCGACGACAACGAAATCCTGTACCCCGAACCCGGAGGCGGCTGGCGGGCGGAAACCCTCTCCCCCGGTTTCTGTCCCCTGTCCATGCTGGCCGCCCGGGATGCGCGCGGCCGGCCGACCCTGCGGCTGTCGAACGACCGTCATTACTATGTGCGCGAAGGCTCCGAGCAGATGTGGGACATCGGCGAGGCGCGCTTTCTCGGGCCCGAGGATGGCTGGCGCGGACCCCAGCTCTGGGGCATGGGCATTGCCAGCCGCGACATCACGGGCGACGGGCGGGCGGAGGTGATGCTGACTTCCATGGGCGACCAGCTCCTGCAGATCGCGAAGGAGGATGGCAGCTATGTCGCGGCGCCGTTCGAGATGGGCACGACGGCGCACCGGCCCCATGTGGGCGACGACGGGCGTCCGTCCACGGGCTGGCATGCGGAATGGGGCGACGTGGACAACGACGGGCGGGCCGATCTCTTCATCGCCAAGGGCAACGTGGACCAGATGCCCGATCTGGCGATGGAGGACCCCAACAGCCTGCTCCGGCAGGAGGCCGACAGGACGTTTTCCGAGGTCGCGGCGGCGGCGGGGGTGGCCGCAACGGAGCGCTCCCGGGGCGCGGCGCTGGCCGATCTCGACGGCGACGGGCGGCTCGATCTCGTCGTGGTGAACCGGCGCGCGCCGATGGAGCTCTACCGCAACGTGACCGAAGGCGCGGGCAGCTGGCTCACCGTGGCGCTGCGCCAGCCGGGGCCGAACCGCTTTGCCATCGGCGCGCGGGTGACCGTTGCGGCAGAGACGATGCGCGAGGAGCAGGAGATCACCGTGGGTGGCGGCCATGCCGGGGGCGAGGCGCTGCCGCTGCATTTCGGGCTGGGGTCCGCGACGGAGGCCATGGTGACGGTGACATGGCCTGACGGGACCGTCTCCGGCCCCCAGGTCGCCATCCCGGGCGAGAGTCTGACGATCGAGCGCGGCGACAGCCGCTGACCCCCTGAGCCACCCGGTCGCTGCCCCCGGAGGCCGGCGCCGGCTGCGTCCCGCCGGGCCCCTTTGCCTGCCGCCGAGGCGGACCAGCCAGAGGAGCAGCCAGCGCAGGGAGCCGGTGCCGACGCGGGGCGGGTGCCCGGCAGGACGACGCCGGAGCGGCAGGCAGAAGGGGAAGGAAATCGGGCTCATGGCGTCATCTTCGGGGATTCGGATTGACGCATCGTGAAGATCGGGCCGCCGCCGGCTGAAATCGCCGGCGCTGGCCGGGCGGGCGGGGGCCGCCGAAGGCGCAGGCGCCAGCCCGGCTCAGGGCCGCGCGACGGGGAGGCCGCTGGGCACCTCGGCGGGAATCCCCAGGCGGCCCCCGAGGGCCACTGGATCGGTCAGCGTGTCGAGAAACGCCACGAGCGCCGCGATGCGGTCATCGTCGAGCGGCGCCGCCTCGCGGCGGACGGCGGCGGCGATGGCCTGCCGTTCCGCATCGTCATCCATGATACGCCAGTCCTCCACCGCGAGGTCGGGCAGCACCGCCTGCCCCGGATCGTAACCCGCCAGCCCCGCCAGCGGGTCGGCGTGGTGCGCGAGATAGGCGCCGAGGTCGCTATAGGCGCCGGCATGGCCATAGGGCGCCGTCGCCGCCACGTTGCGCAGCGAGGGCGTGCGGAATGCGTAGGCATCCTCCTGTCGGCCCGTCACCCGCATGCGCCCGATGTCCCGGGCATGCCGCTCGAACCGTGCCGCCTTGCCGGGGCCGAGCTGCACCTCGCCCATGGCGTGAAAGCGGTGGTCGGTGAGGAACGGGCCCGCGTGGCATTCGGCGCAGCCCGCCTCGCCGTAGAACAGCGCCGCCCCCTCGGCCGCGAGCGGCGGCAGCTCCGCCTCGCCGCGCAGCCAGGCGTCGAAGGGCGCGCTGTGGGAGCGCCATTCGACATCGACAAAGACGGCGATGGCGTCGGAGATATGGGTAAAGCCGATCTCCTCGGGGGCAAGACCGTAGACCGTCCCGAACATCTCGGCATAGGCCGGGATCGCCGCGACCCGCCGCGACAGCAGGTCCCAGGCCCCGCCCGGCCCGGTGATCAGACCCTGCCGCACGGCCTGGGCGACCTCGTTCTCGGAATAATGCCCCGCCATCTCGTCGGCGGAGAGCACGGGAAACATGGTCTGCGCCGACAGCAGGCTGGCGAATCCCTGTTCCATCTCCGTGCCCATGGGCGTGCGCAGGCCCGAGGGGCGCGAGGGTTCGACCTCGATCCGTCCATCGTGAAAGAGGACGGTGAACTCTTTCGCGCCGAGGTTGAAGAGCGCCGGCGAATTGCGGGGAATCCGCTGTTCCGGCGGATTGTCCGGGTCAACGACCCGGTCCGGCCCCAGACCGGCCCCGCCGTCGCCGAGCCCGAGGCTGAGCCCGTCCGACGTACCGAAATCGGGGTGGTGGCAGGTGGCGCAGGACACCTCGCGGTTGCCCGACAGGATCGGATCGTAGAACAGCAGCTGCCCCAGCGCGGCCTCGGCGAGGTCGGCGGTGGGATAATCCGCCTCGGAGACCGGCGCGGGCAGGCCCGCGGGCCGTGCGGCCCCCTCGGCCGAGGCCAGTCCGGCCCAGCCGCAGATCAGTCCCAGAAAGGCCAGGCGGATCGCCCGCATCGCTGTCATTCCCTGTCTGTCCACCCTGCGCCGAAGGCTCTCCCAAGGGCGGGCGGGGCGCAAGGGATTTGACGAATCCCCCCGCGCTTCCTAGAACCTGACATGAGAACATTACCGGAACATTTCCAGCCCACGAAAGGACGCCCCGTGCCGCCCAAGCCCGCCTCCGCGACCGGTCCGTTGCGCGCCCGTGCGTCCTCGGGCCGGCCTGCGGCGACGCTCTCGGAGGTCTTTGCCGACAGCGCCGCCGATGCCGCGCCGACGGGCTTTGCCCTCGCGCAGCTGGAGCCTGCGCGGGGGCCGCTCCTGTGGGTCTCGGACCGGGTCACGCGCAAGGAGGCGGGGATTCCCTATCTGTCGGGGTTTCCTGCCGGATTCGAGGTGATCCGGGTCGATGTCGCGCGGCCCGTCGATGTGCTCTGGGCCGCCGAACAGGGGCTGGGCTGCCCCTCTCTCGGCGGCGTGATGGCCGAGATCTGGGGCGATCCGCCCGTGCTCGATTTCACCGCGACGAAGCGGCTCGCCCTGCGCGCCGAAACCCATGGCGTGGCCTGCTGGCTGATGCGCCGCGCCGCCACGCCCGCCCTCGGCGCGGCGCGGGAACGCTGGCGCGTGGGGGCCCTGCCCTCGGGGCGGCATCCCTGGGACGCCCGCGCCCCCGGCCAGCCGCACTGGCGGGTGGAACTCTTCCGCTCGCGCTACCGGGCGCCGGGGACCTGGGTGGCGCGCTACGACCGCGCGGCGCACCGGCTGGAGCTGGAGCACCCCATGGCGCTGCGCGGGACGGAGGCCGCAGGCGCAGGCGCGGGCGGCTGAGATGACGGAGCGGGGCACGACGGCGAGGCGCGCGCCGGGGCGGCAGGCCGTGCTGCCCTTTCCCGCCCGGCGGCCCGACCCGCCCGGCCCGGCCCGAGCAGAGCCGGACGAGCTTGCCCGCGCCATGGCGGCCCTCGCCCGGGCCATGGCGACCGAAGCAGCCCCCGCATCCGCCCGTGCCGGGACATATGCCCGGCAGGAGAGCTTCTCCCCCGTGGGCCGCCCCCGCGCGCGGCCGGCCTGGCGAGCGGGTCGCGACGGCGATGCCCCGGACCTGCGTGCGGGCGCCCTCGAGACCCGGGGCCGCGCCGCCGCGCCCCCGGCCGAACGCGACCCGCTGGCGCGGCGGATCACCTGCCTGCACCTGCCGCGCCTTTCGGTGGAACGCTGGCAGCGCTGCCTCGAGCGGCTGGGCGAGCCCCTGCCCGACGACCTGCCCGCGGCGCTGGCGGTGGACGGCCCCCACGGCCCGGTGATCCACGCGACCACCCGGGCGGCGGAGCAGGCGGGCGTGCGGCGCGGCGCGCGCGTGGTGGACATGCGCGCGCTCTGCCCCGACCTGCGCGTGGAGCATGCCGATACCCAGGGGGACCGGATGGCGCTCCAGCGGCTGATGCTCTGGTGCCGGCGCTGGTGTCCCTGGACGGCGGTCTCGGGCGAGGACAGGATCGTGATGGACACCACGGGATCCGATCACCTCCACGGCGGGGAGGCCGCGATGCTGCGCGCCATCGAGGAGGCGCTGTCGCACCTGGGGCTTTCGGCGGACCTCGCCACCGCGCCCACGCAGGGCGCGGCCTGGGCGCTGGCGCAGCTGGGCGGGGTGCGCGAGACCCTCGCGCCCGGTACGCTCGCGGCGCGAATGGCGCCGTTTCCGGTGCGGGCCCTGCGGCTCGAGGGCGAGACGGTGCTGACGCTGCAGCGGCTGGGGCTGAAGACCGTGGGCGATCTTGCCGTCGTGCCGCGCCTGTCGCTGGCGCGGCGCTTCTCGCGCGAGGCACCCTGGCGCAACCCGCTCCTGCGCCTCGACCAGATGCTGGGCCGCAGCCCCGAGCCCGTGGAGGCGCCGGACGACCCGCCGCGCTTCGCCGTGGAGACGCGCCTCGCCGAGCCGGTGGAGGACCCGACGCCGCACCTGCCGGCCCTCGCCGAGGCGCTCTGCGCGGGGCTCGCCGAGGCGGGCTTCGGCGCGCGGCGGGTGCGGCTGACGGTGTACCGCACCGATGGCGAGGTCTCCTCGGTGGAGGTGGCGCTGGCCCGGCCGAGCCGCGATTTCCGGCACATCTCTCGGCTCTTCGACGGCAAGCTCGAGCGGATCGACCCGGGCTACGGTTTCGATCTGGTGACGCTGGGCGCGGTCCATGCCGAGGACCTCTCCGAGGTGCAGACCCGGCTCGACGGGGCTGCCGAGGACGGCGCGGAGCTGGCCCGCCTCACCGACCGGCTGACGGCCCGCTTCGGCCCCGCCGTGGTGCGGCGGGCGGCGCTGCGCGAAAGTCATGTCCCCGAGCGGCGCGAGGACTGGCACGGCGCCCCGGACGCGCCATGGCCGTCCCGCCCCGGCACCGGCCCCGCCCGGCCGATGCGGCTCCTCGCGCCGGCAGAGGAGATCCGCGTGCTCTATGCCGTGCCCGAGGGCCCGCCCGCGCAGTTCGTCTGGCGCCGCCTGACCTGCCGCGTGGTGCGCTTCGCGGGACCCGAGCGGATCGCCCCCGAATGGTGGCGCGACCGCCCGGGCACGCGGCTGCGCGACTATTACCATGTGGAGGACCACGCCGGCCGCCGCATCTGGCTCTACCGGGACGGCGTGCTCGACGACGGCCGCGGGGAGACGCCGCGCTGGTTCGTGCACGGGGTCTCGGAGTGAGGCGGGCGATCCATCGGAGTGCCTGCGGCACCCATGATGCGCCCGGCCCCGCCTGCGGCGGGCCCGGGCAGGAGGGGGGCGCTGCCCCCTCCGTCGAAAGCCGATGGCTTTCGACGCCCCCGGGATATTTCAGGCCAGAAAAACGCCATGGGTGGACATCCTTTGTTAACCTCGCGCGGTCAGTCTGGCGGGGCGGTACAGGCGGGGACGCCGATGACCGCGCCAGGAAAAGGTCCCCCGGCGGTCATTGCGCCGCCGGGGGGCTTCGCGCCGCGCCCCTGCTTTTTCTGGCCTCAAATATTCCCGGGGGGAGCGGCGAAAGCGCCCTGCGCTTTCGTCGTGGGGGGCAGCGCCCCCCCACGCTGCCCGCAGTCCGCCGCAGGCGGATGCGGGCGTCTCGTGGGCGCCGCAGGCGCTCCGCATCCTAGGCCGCCGCCATGCCGGAGACCGATCATCAGCACCCGAGGCGGACGCTGCCCGAAGACGGCGAGTTCCGGCCCAACCCCCGCGCGGGCTTCGTCGAGCTCGGCCTCGCCTCCTGCTTCTCCTTCCTGCGCGGCGCCTCGGACGCGGTCGACCTCGCCCGGGAGGCCTGGGCGCTCGGCTACGACGCGCTGGGGATCGCCGATCTCAATTCCTTCGCCGGTGTCGTGCGGCTCCATACCGAGGCGAAGAAGGCCAGGCTGCGCCCGGTGATCGGCACCCGGCTCGAGCTTGTCTCGGGGGAGGTCTTCCTCGCCTATCCGCGCGACCGGGAGGCCTATGGCCGGCTTGCGCGGCTGATCTCGAAGGGACGGATGCAGGACCCCGAGGGGCGCTGGCAGCAGAAGGGCCTGTGCCAGATCACCCTCGGGGATCTCGCGGCCCATGCCGAGGGCTCGATCCTGATCGCGGTTCCCCCCGCCGATCTGGAGACTTTCGCGCGCGCCCTGCCGGGGATGGTGCGGCGCCTGCCGCAGCTCTCCCATCTGGCGGCGAGCCATCTCTACCGCGGAGATGACCGGGCGCGGATCAACCGGCTCGACGCGCTCGCCGGGCGGCACGGGCTTGCCATCCTCGCCACCAACGATGTGCTCTACCACACCCGCGCGCGCAGGCCGCTGCAGGACGTGATGACCTGCATCCGCGAAAGGACCAAGCTCGATCGCGCGGGGGTCCTTCTGGAGCAGAATGCCGAGCGGCATCTGAAAGGCCCCGCCGAGATGGCGCGGCTCTTCACCGAATGGCCCCATGCGCTCGCCGCCGCCCGCGCCGTTGCCGATGCCTGCTCCTTCGATCTGACCGAGCTGGCCTATGAATACCCGCGCGAGGTGATCCCCGAGGACCGCAGCCCGCAGGCCCATCTCGAGGCGCTGACCTGGGAGGGCGCGGCCTGGCGTTATCCCCAGGGCATTCCCGGGGAAACCCGCGCGGTACTGGAAAAGGAGCTGGCGATGATCGAGAAGCTCGACATCGCGCGCTATTTCCTGACGATCCACGACATCATCCGCTACGCGCGGCACGAGGCCTCCCCGCCGATCCTCTGCCAGGGGCGCGGCTCGGCCGCCAATTCGGCCGTCTGCTACGTCCTCGGGATCACCGCCGTGGACCCGGCGAAGCACCAGCTTCTCTTCGAGCGCTTCGTCTCGGAAGAGCGGAAGGAGCCGCCCGACATCGACGTCGATTTCGAGCACGAGCGGCGCGAGGAGGTGATCCAGCACATCTACGCCAAATACGGGCGGGAGCGCGCGGGGCTCTGCGCCACCGTCATCCATTACCGCCCCCGCTCGGCGATCCGGGAGGTGGGCAAGGTCATGGGCCTGTCCGAGGACGTCACCGGCGCGCTCGCGAAGACCGTCTGGGGGTCCTGGGGCAAGACCGTCGGCGATGCCCATGCCGCCGAGGCCGGCGTCGATCTGTCGGACCCGCTCCTGAGGAAAACGATCCTGCTCGCGCAGCAGCTCATCGGAATGCCGCGGCACCTCTCCCAGCACGTGGGCGGCTTCATCCTCACCGAACGCCCGCTGATCGAGACCGTGCCCATCGGCAACGGCGCCATGCCGGACCGCTCCTTCATCGAATGGGACAAGGACGACATCGACGCGCTGGGCATCCTCAAGGTCGATATCCTCGCGCTCGGGATGCTGACCTGCATCCGCAAGTGCTTCGATCTCATAGAGGCGCATTACGGGCAGCGCTGGACGCTGGCCACCGTGCCGAAGGAGGACGCGCGGGTCTACGACATGCTCTGCAAGGGCGACAGCGTCGGCGTCTTCCAGGTGGAGAGCCGCGCGCAGATGAACATGCTGCCGCGGCTGCGCCCCCGCGAATTCTACGATCTCGTCATCGAGGTGGCCATCGTCCGGCCCGGCCCGATCCAGGGCGACATGGTGCATCCCTACCTGCGCCGCCGGTCGGGCGAGGAGGCGGTGGAGTATCCCTCCCCCGCCCCGCCCCACGATCCGCAGGAGCTGAAGCATATCCTCGGCCGGACGCTGGGCGTGCCGATCTTTCAGGAGCAGGCGATGAAGATCGCCATCGACGCGGCCAAGTTCTCTCCCGCCGAGGCCAACGAGTTGAGAAAGGCCATGGCGACCTTCCGCTCCAAGGGCACGATCGGGGCGCTGGAGGAGAAGATGGTCGGCCGCATGGTGGCGCGCGGCTATGACGAGGACTTCGCCCGGCGCTGTTTCGACCAGATCAAGGGGTTCGGGGAATACGGCTTTCCCGAAAGCCACGCGGCGAGCTTCGCGCTGCTGGTCTATGTGTCTTCCTGGCTGAAGTGCCATTTCCCGGACGTGTTCTGCGCGGCGCTGCTGAATTCCCAGCCCATGGGCTTCTATGCCCCCGCCCAGATCGTGCGGGACGCGCGCGAACATGGCGTGGAGGTCCGCGCGCCGGACGTGAACTTCTCGGACTGGGACAGCGGGCTCGAGCCGGCGGTGCGGGGTTATGGGCCGCCTTCGACCGAAGCAGCGGATGTGCCCTCCGTAGGGTGGGTTTCCAACCCACCCGGCTCCCGGACGAACAGTGACGCCCCCGCCACCTTCGCCGTGCGTCTCGGCCTGCGGCAGGTCTCTGGGCTCAGGGAGGAGGACATCCGCCGGATGCTCTCCGTCCGCGACGCGCCCTTCCCGGACCTCGAGGCGCTGCAGCGCCTCGGCGGGCTCAAGGCGGGGCAGATCCGCAGGCTCGCGGAGGCCGACGCCATGCGCTCGATGTTCCTCGAACGCCGGCAGGCGCTCTGGGAGGCGCGGGGGCTGAGGGACGCGCCCGACCTGCCGCTCTTCCGCGACATGCGCGACGAGGGCGCCGAAAGGCCTGTCCCCCTTCCCGCCATGCCGGTCTGCGAGCAGGTGGTCGCCGACTACCAGACCCTGCGTCTGAGCCTGAAGGCCCATCCCATGGCCTTCCTGCGCAAATCCCTGACCCGGCAGGGCTATACCTCGACGAAGACCCTTCAGCAGAGCCGCAACCGCCAGTCCGTGAAGCTCGCCGGGCTCGTGCTGATCCGCCAGCGGCCGGGCAGCGCCAAGGGCGTCTGCTTCGTCACGCTGGAGGATGAGTTCGGCACCGCGAACCTCGTGATCTGGCCCAAGGTGCTGGAGACCTTCCGCAAGGTGGTGATGCAGGCGCGGCTGATGGTGATCCACGGCTACGTGCAGCGCGACGTGGAGATCATCCACGTCGTGGCCCGCAGGCTCGAGGACCGCTCCGACGCGCTCTTGCGGCTGGCGCCGGACGGGCTGGCGCCTGCGATGGCGCGGGCGGACGAGGTCAACCGTCCCGTGCAGGGCAGCGCCCGCTCGCCCGAGCCGCCGACGCTGGGTCATCCACGGGACGTGCGGATCATCCCGAAGAGCCGCGACTTTCACTGAAGGCGAGAACTGTGAAGCGGGATTACACCTCCGATCGTACAACCTCTGGTCGAACAATACACGCACTGATTGACTATCTTTTAGGTTAGGTGCCGCCATGCAACCGTTGCGTGTCCACCGGCAATCTGGTGCACCTGTTGATCAGCACGCGCCCGTTGCCGTGCCGGTTGGCCCGGCGGGGCGTTGCAGGGAAAGGTTCAGGTCATGAAACACCCCATTGATGTACATGTGGGCAAGCGCATCCGGCATCGTCGCTGGATGGTCGGCACCACGCAGCAGCAGCTGGCCGAGAAGGTCGGGATCAAGTTCCAGCAGATCCAGAAATACGAGACCGGAATGAACCGGGTCAGCGCGTCCCGGCTGTGGGACATCGCCCATGCGCTCGGCGTGCCGGTGTCCTTCTTCTTCGACGGGATCGAGGACGCACCGGTCCCGGCCTCGGACATGCCCGGCGATCTTCTGAGCGACCGCGAGGCGCTGGAGCTGCTGCGGTCCTATTACGCGATGCCTGAGAATCAGCGCAAACAGCTCTTCGAACTGGCCCGCGTCCTCAGCCAGGCGGCCTGACGACCCCTGCGCCTTTCCCATCGCGGCAGGCCGCGCTATCCGGGGCCGGCGGTCCGATGCGAGGCCGCCCGAACGCGAAGGGAAGAGGCATGGCACGGCTGACCGAGGCCGAAGCACGGCAGATCATCGACACGGCGCGGGCCTGCGCCGAGGCCGCACGGGCGGAGACCCTGGCCCACTTCCGCACCGCGATGTCCGGGGACGAAACGAAATCCGCCACCGCCTATGATCCGGTCACAGAGGCCGACCGCGCCGCCGAGCGGGCGATGCGCGCCATCCTCGCGAATGAACGCCCGAACGACGCGATCATGGGCGAGGAATACGGCCGGGAGACGGGCATCTCAGGGCTGACGTGGGTGCTCGACCCGATCGACGGCACACGCGGCTTTCTCGCCGGCACGCCCACCTGGGGCGTGTTGATCTCGGTCGCGGATGCGGGCGGCCCGCTATTCGGGATCATCGACCAGCCCTATATCGGAGAGCGGTTTGAGGGCGGGCTGGGGCTCGCACGGCTTCTTGGGCCCCACGGCGAGAGCCGCCTTGCCACCCGCGCGCCACGCCCCCTTTCGGAGGCGACGCTGTTCTCCACCTTTCCCGAGGTCGGCAGCCCGGCGGAGGCGCGGGCCTTTCACGCGGTCGCGGGCGCCGCGCGGCTGACGCGCTACGGGATGGACTGCTACGCTTACGGGCTGGTGGCCCTGGGACAGGCCGACCTCGTGATCGAGGCAGGGCTTCAGGCCTATGATATCCATGCCCCCGTCGCGGTGATCGAGGCCGCGGGCGGGATCGTCACCGACTGGCAGGGAGAGCCCGCGCAGGACGGCGGGCAGGTGATCGCCGCGGCCAATGCCGCCATCCATGCCGAGGCGCTGGAGCGGCTTCAGGCGGCGCTCGATGACTGAGCGTCTGATCCGGGGCGGCCACGTCCTGACCATGGATGACGGCCCCGGAGAGGCGGGCCGCGAGGGCGTGCTCGACATCCTGATCCGGGACGGCGTCATCGCGGAGGTCGCGGAGGGCATTGCCCCGCCCGAAGGCGCGGAGGTTCTGGAGGCGGCGGGCTCCATCGTCACGCCGGGCCTCGTGAACACCCATCACCACCTCTACCAGACCCTGACCCGCGCCGTGCCCGGGGCGCAGGACGCGCTCCTCTTCGGCTGGCTCCGGACGCTCTACCCGATCTGGGCGCGCTTCGGCCCCGAGGAGATGCATGTCGCGACGCTGACGGGCCTCGCGGAGCTGGCGCTCTCGGGCTGCACGCTGTCGGCGGATCATCTCTATCTCTACCCGAACGGCGCGCGGCTCGACGACACGATCGCCGCGGCGCAGGAGATCGGCCTCAGGTTCCACCCCACACGAGGCGCCATGTCCATCGGCGAGAGCGCAGGGGGCCTGCCTCCGGACCGCCTCGTTCAGCCCGAGGCCGCGATCCTCGACGACATGATCCGGGTGGTCGACCGCTTCCACGACCCCTCCCCCGGCGCAATGGTGCGTGTGGGCCTCGCTCCATGTTCGCCCTTTTCCGTCAGCCGCGAGCTGATGCGCGACACGGCCCTGCTGGCGCGGGACAAGGGCGTTATGCTGCACACGCATCTGGCCGAGAACGACGAGGACGTGGCCTTTTCGCTGGAAAGGTTCGGCTGCCGGCCCGGGACCTATGCCGAGGAGCTGGGCTGGACCGGCGCGGATGTCTGGCACGCCCATTGCGTGAAGCTCGACGCGGCCGAGATCGATCTCTTCGCCGCCACGCGGACGGGCGTCGCGCATTGCCCCTGTTCCAACTGCCGTCTCGGCTCGGGCATCGCGCCCCTGCGTGCGATGCTGGATGCGGGCGTGTCCGTCGGGCTCGGCGTGGACGGCTCGGCCTCCAACGACCGGGCGAGCCTGATCGGCGAAGCGCGGCAGGCCATGCTGCTGCAGCGCGTCGCGCGCGGGGCGGACGCGCTCTCCGCGCGCGCGGCGCTGCGGCTCGCAACCCGCGGCGGCGCGGAGGTGCTGGGCCGGGGCACCGAGTGCGGCCGCATCGCGCCCGGCTGGCGCGCCGATATCGCGGTCTGGGACGGCTCGTCCCTCTCCGGCGCGGGAAGCTGGGACCCCGCCGCGATTCCCCTCGCCGGCCCGGACCGGGTTCGTGACCTTTTCGTGGACGGCCGCCCGATTGTGGCCGGCGGCGAGATCAAAACCATCGACCTCGCCGCAACCGTTTCCAGGGCGGGAACCCTCGCCCGCAATCTTGCCCGCTAACCATCCCCGGCACGGCCCATTCGTGTCGCATTGGAATGGTCGAAAGGTCCCGTAGCAAATGGGGATCTGCTCACATGAGACTGCCACTCTTCGCAGCCGCCCTCGCCGTATCCGCCTGCAGCTCCGGCTCAGGCACTGGCGGCGGGGCAGGCGACACCCTCGCCGCCGACGCCCTCGCGCAGGCGGCCAGCCGGCCCGATGTCCAGTCGAGCTTCGCCACCGCCATCACCGAAGTCGAACGGACCGAGTTCGGCATGCTGCTCAACGATGTGCGCGGCGAGCTGCAACTGGTGACGGCCCATGACATCCTCAACGACGTGGCGCAGTCCTACACCGCCGACATCGTGGGGAACGGCCGGACCATCGCCTCCGGCGACAACCTGCACATCGGACTCGACGGCAGCACCATCGCCACGCGCGCACTGGGCGCCGGCTACGATTACTCGTGGATCGGCGAGAACATCGCGCAGGGCTACGATACCGGCGACGAGGCGATGGAGGCCTGGCTCGACAGCAGGAGCCACCGTGCGGTGATCCTCGCGCCCCAGGCCGAGGACTTCGGCATCGGGCGCACCGACGATACCTGGGTGCTGATCATGGGCGCCGAACGCTGAGCCTTCCCGGCGCGGGGTGGCGGGCGACCGCCGATTCGTCCGGAGCGGGGCTGCGCCCGCGCTCCGGATCGGGTTAGACCGCCTCGAACCGGAGGGGACCCTGGTCACCATGCGCCTTGTCTTGCCCGCCCTCATCGCGAGCCTCGCCCTGACCGCCTGCGCGCCCGCGCCGGCGCCTGGCGGAGGCGCGCCCGCATCCGCCGTCACGGCCCCCGGCCGAACCGCCTCCGCCCTGCCGCCGGAGCTGACCGCCGCCCGGGCGCGCACCGGAGCCCCGCCGCTGCGCCGCGCCCCGGTGCTCGATGCGGTCGCGCGCCGCCATGCCGACTGGATCGCGGCCACCGGCGCTTACGGACACCGCGGCGCGGGCGGCAGCCGGGCGGCGGACCGCGTCTCGGCCGCGGGCTATTGCTGGGGCGCCCTCGGGGAGAACATCGCCTACGGCATCCCGTCCAGAGAGGCGGCTTTCGCGGGCTGGCTCGCCTCCCCCGCGCACCGGCGCAACCTGCTGATGCCGGGCTTCACCGACTACGGCCTCGCCGGGGCGGAAGGCTACTGGGTCATGGTCCTCGCGCGGCCCTGCTGAGCCTCGTCAGCCCCTGTAGCGCTGCGGCGTGGTCGCGGCCACGACCATCAGCAGCACACCCGCCCCGAGATAGATCCAGACGCCGACACCCATGAGTTCCCTCAGCTGACCCGCCTCTCCCGGCACCCGGCCGAGAAGCTCCACCACCCGGTCCCGCGCAGTGAACACCGCCCCGCCCATCGCCACCGGGGGCATCAGGCCGGCAAGGATCGCCACCGGCCGCACGAGGCCCCCGAGGTTCAGCAGCGTGGAGACCGCCGCCACCGGAAAGCTGAGCACGAAGACCCAGAGGCTCCAGTGCAGGTCGCCGCCCCGGAGCGCGTCCCAGACCGCCGCGGAATTGCGCTCGAAGAGGTCCCACAGCGTGACCTGGTAGATCACCGGGATATCGACCCAGTAGAAGAAGGCGCTGGCGAGGATGCCCGCGCTCAGGACCGCCGCCGGGATGCCGCTCATGGTCTCTCCTCCTCCACCTCGCGCCCGCCGATCCAGACCGACAGGACCGCGCGGTCGTCGCCCATCATGATCGTGGGAAAGAGCATGTCCCAGAAACTCTCCGCCCGCGCCGCCCGCTGCGCGATGGCGGGGGTGGAGGCCAGATCGAGCACCACGAGATCGGCCTCCGCGCCCTCGGCGAGGCGGCCCACGACGCCGCCGAGATGCAGCGCGCGCGCCGATCCCTCGGTGGCGAGCCACATCAGCTCGGCGGGATGGAGCGCGGCGCCCCTCAGCTGGGCGATCTCGTAGGCCGCCGCCATGGTGCGCAGCATGGAAAAGGACGACCCGCCCCCCGTGTCCGTGGCGAGGCCGACCGCCAGGCGGCGGGCAAGGCCCATGTCGAAGAGCCCCGATCCGATGAAGGCGTTCGAGGTCGGGCAATGCACCACCGCCGCGCCGACTTCGGCGAGCCGGTCGATCTCCCTCGGCTCGAGGTGGATCGCATGGCCATAGACCCCCCTCTCCCCAAGGAGACCGTACCGCTCGTAGGTGTCGAGATAGTCCCGCGCGTCGGGGAAAAGCTCCCGGACCCAGGCCACCTCGTCGGTCTGCTCGCTCAGGTGGGTCTGCATCAGGCAGGTGGGGTTGGCGGCCCAGAGCGCGCCCAGCGCCTCGAGCTGCTCGGGGCTCGAGGTCGGCGAGAAGCGCGGCGTGATCGCATAGGTGGCCCGGCCCCTGCCGTGCCACTTGGTGATCAGCGTGTGGCTCTCGTCATGGGCCGAGCGCGGATCGTCGCGCAGATCGCCGGGCGCGTTGCGGTCCATGCAGGTGCGCCCCGCCACGACGCGCATCCCCCGCGCGGCGGCCGCCTCGAAGAAGATATCCGCCGAATGCAGATGGATCGTGCAGAAGGAGGCCAGCGTCGTGGTGCCGTGGGCCACGGCCAGATCGAGCGTCATCTCCGCCGCCTCGCCCGCCACCGCCGGATTGGCGAGCCGCGCCTCCTGCGGAAAGGTATAGCCGTTGAGCCAGTCGATCAGCCGCTTGCCCCAGGAGGCGACGATGGGCGTCTGCGGATAATGCATGTGCGCATCGACGAATCCCGGAGAGATCAGCGCCTGCCCGTAGTCATGGACCCGCGCCTGCGGATGGGCGGCGCGCAGCGCGTCCGCCTCGCCCACCGCGCGGATGCGGCCCCGATCCACCAGCACCCCGCCGCGGCGACGATGCACCGCCACCTCCTCCCAGGGCGCCGCGAAGGGATCGCCGGTGAAGCCGAGGGTCTGACCCAGAAGGAGATCGCCAGTCATGGGGCGGACCCTATGGCGGGACGGATGCCGCGTAAATCGGGCTTTCACTTGTGGACCGGGCTGACCGGCCTATGGTGCCGGTCATGGAACCGGAAGTCCTTCTCGACCCCCAGGGCGACGACGCCTACGCGCTCCGCCCGCAGCTCTTCATCGAGCTCCGCGCGGCGCTCGAGGCGCGGGACGCCGCGACCATCGACCGGCTCATGGAGCCGCTGCACGCCGCCGATATCGCCGATCTCCTCGAACAGATCGAGAGCCACGAGCGCCGGACGCTGATCGAGATCTGGCACGGCGGCATCGACGGCGAGATCCTCAGCGAGATAGCCGACACGATCCGCGAGGAAGTGCTGGGCTATCTCTCCCCCGAGCAGCTCACCCAGGCGGTTCGCGAGCTCGAGTCCGACGACGTGGTCGATCTCGTCGAGTACCTCGACGAGGAGAGCCAGGAGGCGGTGCTCGACACGCTCAGCCCGCTCGACCGGGTCGCGGTGGAAAAGGCGCTCTCCTGGCCCGAGGAAAGCGCCGGCCGGCTGATGCAGGTGGAGGTGGTGCGCGCGCCGCAGCACTGGACCGTGGGCGAGATGATCGACTTCCTGCGCGCCCATCCCGACGAACTGCCGGACCAGTTCTACCACGTCATCCTCGTCGATCCGCGGATGAAGCCGGTGGGCAACGTCACGCTCGGGCGGATGATGTCCTCGCGCCGCTATGTGAAACTCTGGGACATCCGCGAGGAGACCTTCCGTACCATCCCCGCGAGCCAGGACGAGGGCGAGGTGGCCTATGCGTTCAACCAGTATCACCTGATCTCGGCGCCCGTCGTGGATGACGACGGGCGGCTCGTCGGCGTCATCACCATCGACGACGCGATGATCGTCCTGTCCGAGGAACACGAGGAGGACATCCTGCGCCTGGCCGGCGTGGGCGAGACCACCGTCGCGGACAAGGTCTGGCCCACGACGAAACGCCGCCTGCCCTGGCTTGCGGTGAACCTCGCCACGGCGATCCTCGCGAGCCTCGTGATCTCTCTCTTCGAGGAGGCGATCGCGGGCTATGTGGCGCTCGCCGTGCTGATGCCCATCGTGGCCTCGATGGGCGGCAACGCGGGCACCCAGACCCTGACCGTGGCGGTGCGCGCCATCGCCACGAAGGACCTCACCGGCTCCAACGCCTGGCGGGTGATCCGGCGCGAGGTTCTCGTGGGCCTGCTCAACGGCATCGCCTTCGGGCTGGTGATGGGGGTCATCGGCGTGCTGTGGTTCGGCGGGCCGATGCTGGGCGTCGTGATCGCGGTGGCCATGGTGGCGAACCTGCTGGTGGCGGGCCTCGCAGGGACCGTGGTGCCGCTCGCGCTGGAGAAGGCGGGGGTGGACCCGGCGCTCGCCTCGGGAACCTTCGTGACCACGGTGACCGACGTGGTGGGCTTCTTCGTCTTCCTCGGCCTCGGCGCGGCGATCCTGCTGTGAGCGGGGAGGAGGAGCCCGGACCTCCGGCGAGCAGTGCGACGCCGGACGCGGTCCGCGCCGCCAAGACGGCTGCCCGCCGCGCCGCCTTCGCCCGCCGCGCCGCGGCCCATGCCGAGGCTCCGGACGATGCCTGCGCGCCGCTGATCGAAGCGTTGGCCGCCCATCGCGGCCGGCCGCTCTCCGGCTACATGCCGATCCGCACCGAGATCGACCCCCGCCCCGCCATGGCCCTCGCCGCCCGCCACGGTTCGGTCGGCGTCCCGGTGATCCGCGCGAAGGGCGCTCCGCTCGACTTCCATCTCTGGACCCCGGACACGCCCATGGTCCCCGGCCCCTTCGGCGCCATGGTCCCCAGAGAGCCCCGGCCCATGACCCCAGAGGTCCTGATCGTCCCGCTCGCGGCCTTCACCCGCGCAGGCTTCCGCCTGGGCTACGGCGGCGGCTTCTACGACCGCACCCTCGCCGCGCTCCGCGCCCGCGGCCCGGTCCTCGCCATCGGCTTCGCCTATGCCGCCCAGGAAACCGAGACGCTGCCGCTCGAGCCCTTCGACGCCCCCCTCGACCTTGTCGTCACCGAAACCGAGGTCATCCTGCCCTCCCCCTCCTGAACTCGCCCACGGGCGCCGGGCCGCACCCCCGGGCCACCCCTCCGCGCCATTGGTCCGAGAGGCGATGGCGACGGGGCAGAGCCCCCGGCGGGTCGCCGTGCAGAGCGCGGCGCCCCGCACTACCCTGCCAGCGCCCGCAGCGCCCTCGCCCGCGTGGGGGGCACGGCCGCGATCTCCAGCCCGGTGAAGACGTGGAGCGTGTTCATGTCCCGGTCCACCACCGCATGGTCCGACACCCAGCCCCCCATGGCGAGGTAGGTCTTCAGGAGCGGCGGCATCCGCCGCAACCCCTCGCGCCGGTCCGCGGTCTGCCGCCCCAGCCTGCGGAACCGCTCGGCAAAGCGCACAACGTCGGCCATCTTGACCCGCGGCAGCCAGCGCCTTGGCGCGAGATGCCGTTCGGCCAGCATGTCGAAGGCGTCGAGATAGGCCTCCGCCTCCACCCCGCGGAAAGAGGCGCAGCCGAAGAGCAGCTCCACCCCCCGGGCATCGACCCAGGAGGTCATCGCGCCCCAAGCCACGCGCAGGATGTCGGCATCCCGCGCCTCGGGGTGGATGCAGAACCGGCCCATCTCCGCCATCGGCCCCTCGAAGCGCTCCAGCCGCTCGAGCCCGTAGAACTGCGCCGAATAGCTCCCGCCGATTTCCGCCCCGCCGCTCAGCGGCAGCAGTCGGTAGCAGCACACCAGCCGCCCGCCCGCCCGCTCCTCGATCAGAACATGGGTGCAGCGGTCGTCGAACGGATCGGCGTCGAGCCCCTCGCCGCCGCGAAAGCACAGGTGCCGCAGCGCCTGCGCCGCGCGCAGATCCTCCGCGGTCTCGGCGATGCGGGACCGGTAGCGTCCCTCGCGCAGCCCAGGGCCCATCCGGCTGCCTCCCTGTGAACCCGACCATTCCGCACCATATAAAGCGGGACTGTGACGAAAGGATACTCCGTTGCCCATGGACAGCACACTCGACAAGGTCACGAAAACCGACGCCGAATGGCGCGCCACCCTCAGCCCCGAGGCCTACCGCGTCACCCGAAAGCACGGCACCGAAAGGGCCGGCACCCATGACGACTTCCCCAAGGAAGCGGGCGTATTCGCCTGCGTCTGCTGCGGCCAGCCCCTGTTCGACCAGGCCCACAAGTTCGAGAGCGGCACCGGCTGGCCCTCGTTCTGGCAGCCGGTGGACGGCGTCGAGGGCACGGCCGTGGGCGAGCAGGTGGACCGGTCGTTCTTCATGCGCCGCACCGAGGTGCACTGCAACCGTTGCGACGCGCATCTGGGCCACGTCTTCCCCGACGGGCCACCGCCCACGGGACTGCGCTACTGCATCAACGGCGTGGCGCTCATCTTCAAGCCCGAGGGCGCCTGAGGCCACCGGTGAGGTTCCGACCTGCCTTGCCCGGGAGCGTCGCGGCCAGTGTCATGCCGCAGGCCTGCCCCGTCCGGGCAGGCCTCCGAGATCCTGTGCCTCAGTCCTCGTCGCCGATGAACCGGGTCGCGTCGAAATTGCCCAAGTTGCCCATGAGCTGGCGCAGGAAGGTCGTGTCGCGCAACCCGGCGTCGGTCACCCTGCGTTCGAGCGGCACCGCGCGGCCGTCCTCGAGACCGTAGCGTTCGATGTTGCGCAGGATGCCCTCCGCGTCGAAGGCCATGGCCACGATCTGCCGCTCGACCTCCTGGGGCTGGAACGGGCCGACCGTGCGGAACCGGCTCTGGACATAATATAATCCGCGCTCGTCGAGCACCCCGCCGGCAGTCGGCTGGCCCAAGGTCTCGGTCACGCTGTCTCGCGTGTCGATGCCGGGCTCCAGCATCATCAGCTCAGACTGGGACGGCACGAACCCATGGGTGCGGTAGAGCGGCGTGCAACCGGTGGCCGCGGCCAGCGCAAGCGCCAGCCCCAGACCGCGGGCCCCGCGCTCCAGCGCCGTCCTGACCCTCCGCTCGGCCATGCCTGCCCGTCTCCCGTCCGTCGTCTCTGCCCGCGGACGCGTCCGCGCACCGCTGTCGCCCCTGCGGACCCCGTTTCGCCGGGGCTCACCCTCTTGACCGGGCCTGACCCTCGTTCAGCCGATGCGCCTTGGACCGGCACCTTGCGTCCGGGTCCCCGGCCATCTAGGCCAAGTACACCCGAAAGCTGTGTCATGACAAGGAGCGATCCATGACCGCCCCGCTTCCCACACACCCGGTGCGGCTTCGGGACCTGCCCGTCCGGGCCCCGACCGAGATTCGGCTGGAGCCCGACGCCGACGGGCGCGCGGCCCTCGCCGAGGCGCTGGAGCTCGACGCCCTGCGCAAGTTCCGTTTCGAGGCGCGCCTGTCCCCCTCGGGCGAGGCCGACTGGGTGCTGACCGGCTTGCTGGGCGCCACCGTGGTGCAGCCCTGCGTGGTCACGCTCGAGCCGGTCACCACCCGGATCGACGAACCGGTCGAGCGGCGCTATCTCGCCCGCTGGTTCGAACCGGAGGGCGGTTCGGAGGTGGAGATGCCCGAGGACGACCGCTCCGAACCGCTCCCCGAGACGCTCGACCTCTACGCGGTGGCGCGCGAGGCGCTGGCGCTGGCGCTGCCGGACTGGCCCCGGGCCGAGGGCGCGGCGATTGGCTCGGCGGTCTTCGCCGGGCCGGGCCTCGAGCCCATGACAGACGACGACGCGAGGCCCTTCGCCGCCCTGAAGGCCCTGCGCCCCGGGCCGGGGGGCGATCCGGACGGGGGTGCGGCGGACGGCGCGGATGCCGGTCCCGAGGAGGGAACCGGGAGCGGAGACGAAAAGTAGCGGCTGACGCGGCAGCGCCCCTTGCGCGGCCCCGAGAAGCGATCTATGCCCCCGCTCTCTGCGGATGCCGGCTCGACAAACGGGCGCGGGCGGGCTATGGCGCCCCATTCTCCGCACCGAGATACATGACGACACAGGGCCATGACGCGCCCGGAACGAGAGGTTGAGACATGGCTGTTCCCCAGAACAAGGTCTCGAAGGCCCGCCGCAACTGGCGCCGCGCGCACGACTCGCTGACGGCCGACAATCCGAACGAGTGCTCCAACTGCGGCGAGCTGAAGCGCCCGCATCACGTTTGCCCCTCCTGCGGCCATTACAACGATCGCGCCGTCGTCGCGATGGCCGACGAGGTCGATCTGGACGACGACGCCGCGTAAGCGGCGCCCGTCGGCCATGACCCTCCCGGCCCCGACCGCCCCATCGCGCGACGCGGTAGAGCCTGCGGCGTCCCCGAAGGACGTGGTCATCTCCGTGGATGCCATGGGCGGCGACAGCGGGCCGGCCACCGTGGTGGCGGGCCTCGCGGAGTTTCTCGACAAGACGCCCGGCGCGCGGATCGTGCTGCATGGCCGCGCCTCGGAGCTTGCCCCCCTGATCGCCCGGAGGCGGATCGGCGACCGGGTGGAGCTGATGGACGCCGCCGACGTGGTGGCCATGTCCGACAAGCCCTCCCACGTCATGCGTCACGGCAAGGACACCTCCATGTGGTCCGCAATCGAGACGGTGCGCGAGGGCCGCGCGCAGGTCTGCGTCTCCTGCGGCAATACCGGCGCGCTGATGGCCGTGGCGATGATCCGCCTGCGAAAGGCCGAGGGCGTGAACCGCCCAGCCATCGCCTGCCTCTGGCCCTCGCGCAACCCGACGGGCTTCAACGTGATGCTCGACGTGGGCGCCGACATCCGCGCCGACGAGGACGACCTACTCACCTTTGCGCTGATGGGCGCGTCCTACGCCCGCAACGGTCTGGGGCTGGAGCGTCCGCGGATCGGGCTCCTGAACGTGGGGGTGGAGGATCACAAGGGCCGGGCGGAGCTCAAGGTCGCGGGCGACCTGATCGCGCGCGCGGCCCCGCTGGCAGAGTTCGACTACGTGGGCTTCGTCGAGGGCGGCGACATCCCCTCCGACCGCGTGGACGTGATCGTGACCGACGGCTTCACCGGCAACATCGCGCTCAAGACCGGAGAGGGCACCGCCTCGCTGATCTCGGAATTCCTGCGCGAGGCGTTCCGCAAGACGCCGCTCAGCCGGATCGCGGCCCTCCTTGCCATGACCTCGCTCACGCGGCTGAAAAAACGAATCGATCCCCGGCGGGTGAACGGCGGCGTGTTCCTCGGTCTGAACGGTACGGTGGTCAAATCCCACGGCTCGGCCGATGCCACCGGTGTTGCGGCTGCCCTCAATCTCGCCTATCGCCTCGCGAAAACCGGGTTCTCGGACAAGCTCGCCGCCCGCGTCGCCGCCGTCGGCACGCTCGGGCACGACAGCACGGAGACCCGGGAAGCGGCAGTGAGCGGGGACGTGACGGGGTGAGACGGGCAGTCATCAGAGGGGTGGGCCACTACCTTCCCGAACGCGTCGTCGAGAACGCCGAGTTCGAGACCGCCCTCGACACGACCGACGAATGGATCCGCTCCCGCTCGGGCATCGAGCGCCGCCATTTCGCCGCCGAGACCGAGACCACCTCGCAACTGGCCACGAAAGCCGCCCGCGCCGCGCTGGCCTCTGCCGGAATGACGGCGCAGGACCTCGACGCCATCGTCCTCGCCACCTCCACCGCCGATCTGACCTTTCCCTCCGCCGCTACAATGGTGCAGGACGCGCTCGGCATGACCGGCGGCTTCGCCTTCGACGTGCAGGCGGTCTGCGCGGGCTTCGTCTACGCTCTCGCCAACGCCAACGGCATGATCCTGTCGGGTCAGGCCGACCGCGTCATGGTGATCGGCGCCGAAACCTTCAGCCGCATCCTCGACTGGTCCGACCGGTCCACCTGCGTGCTCTTCGGCGACGGCGCGGGCGCGGTCATCCTCGAGGCCGCGACGGGCGACGGAACCCCCGCCGACCGCGGCATCCTCGCCACCGACCTCAATTCCGACGGGCGCTACCGCGACCTGCTCTACGTCGACGGGGGCGTCTCCACGGGGACCTCCGGCGTCCTCAGGATGCAGGGCAAGGAGGTTTTCCGCCACGCCGTCGACAAGCTCGCCGCCACCGCCGAGGCCGCTCTCGAGAAGGCCGGACTGACCCATGCGGACGTCGACTGGATCGTCCCCCATCAGGCCAACATCCGCATCATCCAGGCCACGGCGAAGAAACTCGGGATGCCGATGGAGAAGGTGGTCGTCACCGTTCAGGACCACGGCAACACCTCTGCCGCGTCGATCCCGCTGGCGCTCTCGGTCGGGGTCGAACGCGGCCAGATCAGGTCCGGCGACGTCGTCGTGGTCGAGGCGATCGGCGGAGGTCTGGCCTGGGGATCGGTGGCACTTCGCTGGTGACCCGGGGTCGCCATGTTGACACCCCTGTCCCCCCGTCCCTAATGTTCTGGGCAAAACAGGGGGATGGAATGTCCGAAAAGACGCTGACGCGCATGGACCTTGCCGAGGCTGTCCATGCGGAAGTGGGCCTGAGCCGCAACGACAGTGCCCAGCTTGTTGAAAGCGTTCTGACCCATGTGTCCGATGCGCTGGTCCGCGGGGAGACCGTGAAGATCAGTTCCTTCGGCACCTTCTCCGTCCGGGAGAAGGCCGCGCGCGTGGGCCGCAACCCCAAGACCGGCGAGGAAGTGCCGATCCATCCCCGCCGGGTGCTGACCTTCCGGCCGTCGCATCTGATGAAGGACCGCGTCGCCGCAGGCAACCGGGGCCGTTGAGGCCGTGGCGAAGTCGCGCGACGCCTTCCGCACGATCTCCGAGGTCGCCGACTGGCTCGACACGCCGGCCCATGTGCTGCGCTTCTGGGAATCGAAATTCCCCCAGATCAAGCCGGTGAAGCGCGCCGGAGGCCGCCGCTACTACCGGCCCGAGGACATGGCCCTCCTCGGTGGGATAAAGACCCTGCTCCACGAGGACGGCCTGACGATTAAGGGCGCACAGAAGCTTCTGCGGGAGAAGGGCGTGCGCCATGTCTCGTCGCTGGGCCCCTCGCCCATGGACGGGGAGGAGGACGCGGACGGGATCGTCCTCCAAGGACGGCTCCCGGAGACGGGCCCCGGCACCGCGGAGGATCGGACCGACGAGGACATGGCCGGGGCCGAGGAATTGTCCCCGGTGGATGACGGCTTGCCAGAGGTCGCGCCCGGCGTCGCTCCGGCCTCTGGCGACACGCTCCCGGCATTCCTGCGCCGCTCCCCCGGGATGCCCGTTCCGCCCGCGCCGATACCGTCCGGGCCGACAGCGCCCGAGAGGTCGGAAGCCGAAGCCCCCGACGCGCCAGCGGCGACCGGGGAGGCGCAGGCCGCCGCCGAGGAAAGCCCCGTCGCCGAAGCCCCCCCGCCCGTCGGCGCAAAGGACTCCCCCGCCGAGGATATCCCCGCGGCCCGCGACGACGATACGGCGCCCGCCGACGCGGCGGAGACGACGGCCCGCGACACCTCTGCGCCCGACGG
Source organism: Histidinibacterium lentulum (assembly GCF_003789055.1). Lineage (GTDB taxonomy): Bacteria > Pseudomonadota > Alphaproteobacteria > Rhodobacterales > Rhodobacteraceae > Oceanicola > Oceanicola lentulus. The sequence continues at coordinate 128,854 of NZ_ML119086.1, forward strand.
TGACGACATCTCCGACCGCGCAGCCCCCGCCGCTCCGGCGCAGGCCGCGCTCTCTGGCGCGCATCCCCTGCCGCAGCCCGCCATCCGCGAGGCCGCCGACCTCGCCGCGGCCCTCGCCGGCGGGGACCCCGCCAGCATCTCGGAACCGCGGGTCATCCACGAGACCCACGATCCCGGCAGCGCATGGCAGCCGGAACTGCCCTTCGGCAGCCTGCGACCCATGCCGGTCACGCGGCCTGCCCCGCGCGGCACGGGCGGAAGGGCCAGACCTCCGCGGTCCGGTCCCGCCAGCGCGCGGCCGGACGGCCTGCCGCTCGGCACGGAGATCCGGCCGGGCCTTCTGTCGCTCCTGGCCGATGCCGAAGCGCTCGCCGCCGATCCGGCCCGCCTCGAGGCCGCCCTCGCCCGGCTCGAGGCCCTGCGCGACCGGCCCGCGCCATGATCCGCGCCCCGGCAATTCGGGGGTTGCACGCGAGTGCAGAAGCGGTAGAACGCCCCTCACGTCGGGCTATGGCGCAGCCTGGTAGCGCGTCCGTCTGGGGGACGGAAGGTCGCAGGTTCAAGTCCTGCTAGCCCGACCATCGCAAACCGCCCGCCCCTCGGGGCGGGCGTTTTCGTATCCGGGGACCGGCCCGTGTCCCTCAGGTGGAGGTGCCGGCCCATGACAGGCGTTCTGCCCATCCAGGACCTCCGCGCCCTCGCCCGGAACGGCACGATCCGCGCCGATGCGCCGCTCGGCGACGGCCAGATCCAGCCCGCCAGCCTCGATCTGCGCCTCGGCGCCGTGGCGATCCGCGTGCGCGCGTCGTTCCTCGCGGGCGCGGGCCGCAAGGTCGCCGACCGGCTCGCGGAATTCGAGATGCACCGCATCGACCTCGGCCCCGGCGCGGTGCTGGAAAAGGGCTGCGTCTACCTCGTGCCGCTGATGGAGAGCCTCGCCCTGCCTGCCACGCTCTCGGGCGTGGCCAACGCCAAGAGCTCCACCGGACGGCTCGACCTGCTCACCCGGACGATCACCGACGGCGGCACGGAATTCGACCGGATTCCCCCGGGCTACCACGGCCCGCTTTACGCGGAGATCTGCCCGCGCAGCTTCTCGGTGCTGGTGCGGCCCGGGATGCGGCTGAACCAGCTGCGCCTCCGCGCGGGCGAGGCACGGCTGGACGACGCCGCCCTCGCGGCGCTCCATGCGCGCGAACCGCTGGTGGATACAGAGCCGCGGATCGACGGCGGGCTCGGCTTCTCGGTCGATCTCGACCCGGCGCGGGGCAGCCTCGTCGGCTGGCGCGCGAAACCCCATACCGGGCTCATCGACCTCGACCGCATCGGGCACTACGCACCCCGGGACTACTGGGAGGAGGTCCATGCCACCGACCGGCGGATCATCCTCGATCCGGGCGCCTTCTACATCCTCGTCAGCCGCGAGGCGGTGACGATCCCGCCCGATCATGCGGCCGAGATGGCGCCCTACCTCGCCATGGTGGGGGAATTCCGCGTGCATTACGCGGGCTTCTTCGATCCCGGCTTCGGCCATGCCGCGGCGGGCGGCGCGGGCGCACGCGGCGTGCTCGAAGTGCGCTGCCACGAGGCGCCCTTCGTGCTCGAACACGGCCAGATCGTGGGCCGGCTGGTCTACGAGCGGATGGCAGCGCGGCCGGAGACGCTCTACGGCGCGGGGCTGTCGTCGAACTACCAGGGCCAGGGTCTGAAACTGTCGAAGCATTTCCGCACGCCTTAGCCCCGCAGGCGCAGGGTCCGCTTGACGGCGCCGCCTCAAGGGTGGACTGCCTCGGCCGGACCCCGGAAGGAGAGTGCCCATGTCCACCGACGCCTTGATCCGCCGCTACTACGACGCCTTCAACGCGGCGGATGCCGCCGGATTGCTCGACTGTCTGACCGAGGACGTCCTCCACGACGTGAACCAGGGCGAGACGCGGCAGGGCAAGGCGGCCTTCGCCGAGTTCCTCGCCCTGATGGACCGCTGCTACGAGGAGCGGCTCGAGAACATCGTCGTCATGACCGAGCCGACCGGACGCCACGCCGCCGCGACATTCACGGTCCATGGCCGCTACCGGGCGACGGCCGAGGGGCTTCCGGAGGCCAGGGGTCAGTCCTATGTCCTGCCCGCCGGGGCCTTCTTCGAGATCCGGGGCGGGCGGATCGCCCGCGTCGCCACCTGCTACAACCTCGCCGACTGGATCGCCCAGGTCTCCGCCTGACCGGCGCCGAAGCTGTGCAAGGCCGCGGGCGCGCCCGCCCCGGCCCGGGCCCGTCAAGGGGTGCCCCGGGCTCTGCGGCAGGCCGCCTCCTCGCGCTCTCCGATCCGGCTCGGGCCGACCACGCGCTCCGCGACGCCCCGGCGACCCTCCCCTGCGCATCGGCCCCATCGCGCCGTCCCTCATCATGGCGACGATCATCCCGCGGGCGACGTGCCCGCGCGATCGCTCGATCGGGCCGCCGCCCGGCGCGACGGGCCCGCCCTCAGGACCGGCCCGGTTGCCACCCGTGGTCCGCCCGGCACGGAAGCGCCCCGCACCCCTCCTCATCTGGCCCTAAATACTCCCTTCCTGCAGCGCCTTCCCCAGACGCGGCAGGCGGGCCTTCTTCATCAGCGCCCGCATCTCCCAGCCGCCGTCCGACAGGCGCCGGGCCTCTTCCAGCACCGCCCCCGCCACGCGCCGCACCCGGCCGGCATCAATCCCGAGGCAGGCCATCGCCAGCGCATCGGGCGCGATCCGCACCAGCCCCTCGCCGGCCAGGATCTGCGGCGAGAAATCCTGCGCGTTCAGCGTCACGATCCCGTGGCAATGCCCCGCGATCGCCGAGGCAAGGACATGGATGTCGCCCGGATCGCGCAGCCAGAGCCCGGTCTCGTCCCCCGGCGGCGCCATCGCCCCGGGCCAGGCGGCGTCCAGCGCCGCGATCTCGTCCCGCGCCTGCGCCTCGCCCGCGGGTCCGAGCCTGCGCGCAGCCCGCGCCCATTCCTCGAGAACCCGCTCCGACCAGCGCGGCTCGAAGAAGCCTTCGCGCGCGAGGCCCAAGAGCACCTCGCGCATCACGGTAGGGTAGAGGACGCAGGCGTCGAGAAACAGGCGAGACCGCCCGTCAGGGCGGACGAGCGTCCCCGTCACAGGCGGAACGCCAACGCCTTGAGATAGCCCGTCTCCGCCAGTTGCGGCAGCACCGGATGGTCCGGCCCCGCCCGTCCTTCCCAGACGAGCGGCCCCCGACGTCCCGCCTTGCCGATCCCCCGGGCCGAGGCCGCGCGGAAGGCCGCGAGGTCCACCGCGTGGGAACAGGAACACAGCACGAGATAGCCCGACTCGGCCACCAGCGGCGCCGCCAGCCGCGCCACCCGCTCGTAGGCCCGGAGCCCCGCATCCAGCGCCTGCCGCGACGGCGCGAAGGCCGGCGGATCGCAGATCACCACCTCGAACCGCGCACCCTCGCCGCCAAGCGCCTGCAGCACGGCGAAGGCATCCCCCTCCCGCGTCTCGAACCGCTCCGCCACGCCCGAGGCCTCTGCCCCCTCCCGCGCCAGCGCCAGCGCCGGCGCCGAGCCGTCCACCGCCAGCGCGTGCTCGGCCCCACCCGCCAGCGCCGCCAGCCCGAAGCCGCCCACATGGGAAAAGACGTCGAGCACCCGCGCCCCCTTCGCGAGACGCTGCACGAAGGCATGGCTCTCGCGCTGGTCGTAGAAGAGCCCGGTCTTCTGCCCGCCGGTGAGGTCCGCCATGTAGGTGGCGCCGTTCATCCGCACCGACACCGGCCCCTTCGGTGCCGCGCCCGCGAGCACGCCCGACTCCGCGTCGAGCCCCTCGAGGGCCCGCGCCCGGCCAGCCGCGTTCTTCAGCACCGTGCCCACACCCGTGACCCGAACCAGCGCCGCCACCAGCGCCGGAAGATGCCGCTCCGCCCAGGCCGCGTTGGGCTGGATCACCGCCACCTCGCCGAAGCGGTCGATGACGACGCCGGGCAGCCCGTCCGCCTCGGCATGAACGAGCCGGTAGAACGGTGCGTCGTAGAGAAGCGCGCGGTGGATTTGCGCCGCCGCCAGCCGCTTCTCGAACCAGGCCTCGTCGATCACCGCCCCGGGCGAGGCATCGAGCACCCGCGCGGCGATCTTCGACAGGGGATTCACCGCCACCACGCCGAGGGCGGTGCGCTGCGCATCCTCGAGCACGGCAAGCGAACCCGGCTCCAGCGCCTTGGTGCGCCGGTCCAGGACCATCTCGTTGGCATAGACCCAGGGAAATCCGTGCCGGATGGCCCGGGCCTCGGCCTTGGGCATCAGGCGAACGGATGGAAGGGCGTCCGGCGGTGCGGGGGAAGCGGCGCGGTCCATGGTCATGGCCCCGTCCTAGTGCATCCCCCCGGCCCGCGAAAGCGGTCAGAAACGGGCCGGGACCATTCCGGTCAGTTCCTGCCGGGCGATCATCCCGAGATGCGTGGTCAGCCGGACCTTCTGGCCCATGCCCGATTGCTCGGCCCGGATCGCGGCCTGTCCCCCCAGCGCGGGCAGGTCCGCATCCACCATCCGTGGCCCCTCGAGCACGGCACCCGTGGCCGCGTCGCGGATCGTCAGCAGGAAGTCGATGTTGTGCAGCCCGCCCGTCGTGTAGCGCGCGCGCTCGGTGATCGAATGCCAGCGCCGGATCTCGATCTCCGCGATCACCGGGCGAGGGCCGTCCAGATAGCCCGCGCCGGTCTCGAAGGCGGTCTTGATGATGGCGGCGATCTGCGCCTTGCGATCGCCCAGCGGGTCGCCGCGCCAGACGATGTCCGCTGCCGGGATATAGCCGTTCGCCTCGGAGACGGTCAGCTCCCCGGGAACCGTCACGATCACGTCCGTCAGCCTGTAGTCGCGCGCCACGAGCGCGGGCGCCGCTGCGGCAGGCGTGGCTCCTGCTCCGGCCGGTCCGAGACCCAGCGGCATGGCCCGGCTCACCGTTTCCACCGCACCGCAGGCGGACAGCCCGAAAGCCAGACCCAGGGCTCCGATGATCCGCAAGTGTCGCCGTCCGGCCATGTCGGGCCTCCTCGATCCGCACACGGGTCCAGACCCCGCGTCTGACGTGATCCTGCGCAGGACGAGGGGCGAAATCTGGGCGATAGCGGTGCATTTTGAGGAAATTGTCCCTATCTCGGAGAGGCGGTCACGGTTATTGTTAGCGGTAACGAATTCCATTAGGCCGCTCGCAGCCGGGCCGCGTGCGGTTCGGACAGGACCGCCCGCCTTCGCCGAAAGGACAGACATGGCCCTCCATCCCACGATCGCCCGCGTCACCGACCGGATCATCGCCCGCTCCGAAGGCCCGCGCCGGACCTATCTCGACACCATGGCGCGCGCCGCCGCCGACGGCCCCCGCCGGGGCCACCTCAGCTGCTCGAATCAGGCCCATGCCTATGCCGCCATGGGGTCGGACAAGGACGCCCTCACCGCCGAACAGACGCCCAACATCGGCATTATCACCGCCTACAACGACATGCTCTCGGCGCATCAGCCCTTCGAACGCTACCCGGACCTGATCCGCGCCGCCGCGCGGGGCGCGGGCGGCACGGCGCAGGTGGCGGGCGGGGTTCCGGCCATGTGCGACGGCGTCACCCAGGGCCAGACAGGCATGGAGCTGTCGCTCTTCTCGCGCGACGTGATCGCCCTCGCCGCCGCGGTGGGCCTCTCGCACAACACCTTCGACGCGGCGCTTTACCTCGGCGTCTGCGACAAGATCGTGCCCGGCCTCGTGATGGCCGCCGCGACTTTCGGCCATATCCCCGGCCTCTTCATTCCTGCGGGCCCCATGGTCTCGGGCCTGCCCAATGACGAGAAGGCCAAGGTCCGCCAGAAATTCGCCACCGGCGAAGTCGGCCGCAAGGAGCTTATGGAGGCCGAGATGGCCTCCTATCACGGCCCCGGGACCTGCACCTTCTACGGGACGGCCAACACCAACCAGATGCTGATGGAGTTCATGGGCCTGCACCTGCCGGGCGCGAGCTTCGTCAATCCGGGCACCGAGCTGCGTGAGGCGCTGACCGTCGCGGGCACCGAAAGGGCGCTGGAGATCACCGCCCTCGGCAACGACTACCGCCCGGTGTCGGACATCCTCGACGAGAAGGCCTTCGTGAACGGCCTCGTGGGGCTGATGGCCACGGGCGGCTCCACCAACCTCGTGCTGCACCTGCCCGCCATGGCCAAATGCGCGGGCGTGATCCTCGATCTCGAGGATTTCGCCGACATCTCCTCGGTCACGCCGCTGATGGCCAAGGTCTATCCAAACGGCCTTGCGGACGTGAACCATTTCCACGCCGCGGGCGGCCTTCAGTTCCTGATCGGCGAGCTTCTGAACGCGGGCCTCCTGCACCCCGACACCAGGACCGTCGCGGGCGACGGGATGGAGCTCTACACCCACGAGCCGAAGCTGTCCGCGGGCGGGATCACCTACGTCAAGGCCGAGACCGAGACACGGAACGACAGGATCCTGCGCCCGGCCGCCGATCCGTTCCAGCCCACGGGCGGGCTGGTGCAGCTCACCGGCAATCTCGGGCGCAGCGTCATCAAGACCTCCGCCGTGGCGCCCGAGCGCCTGGTGATCGAGGGCAAGGCCCGCGTCTTCCACGACCAGGAAAGCGTGAAGGCCGCCTTCAAGGCGGGCGAGTTCACCGAGGATGTGGTCGTGGTGGTCCGCTACCAGGGCCCGAAGTCGAACGGCATGCCCGAGCTGCATGGGCTGACACCCACCCTCGCCGTGCTCCAGGACCGCGGGCTGAAAGTGGCGCTGGTTACCGACGGGCGCATGTCGGGCGCCTCGGGCAAGGTGCCCGCGGCGATCCATGTCAGCCCCGAGGCGGCGAACGGCGGGCCGATCTCGCTCCTCCGGGACGGCGACCCGGTGCGGCTCGACGCGACCTCCGGCACGCTCGAGTGTCTCGTCTCCCTCGAGGGCCGCACGCCCGCGCCTGCCGATCTCGCCGGCAACGGGACCGGCGTCGGGCGCGAGCTCTTCGCCGCCTTCCGCGAGAACGTCGGCCTCGCCACCGAGGGGGCCGCCGTGGTCGTCTGACCGTCTCCCGGACGGGCCGCCCGCCGCGCGTCCGTCCGGTCCCGCCATGCCTGCGCCCCGCGCGACAGAAGGATTTCCCCGATGACCCCCGGAACCTCCTCCCTCCACGCCGCAGAGGTCTGCGCCCTCGCCCCCGTGATCCCCGTCCTCGTGATCGAGGACGCGGGCGCCGCCGCCGGTCTCGCCGAGGCCCTTGTCGCGGGCGGCCTTCCCGCGCTCGAGGTCACCCTGCGCACCCCCGCCGCGCTCGAGGCGATCGCCGAGATGGCCCGCGTCCCCGGCGGGCGCGTCGGAGCGGGCACGCTTCTGACCGCCGCCGATGTCGAGGCCGCGAAGAAGGCCGGCGCCACCTTCGGCGTCTCCCCGGGCTCCACGCCCGAGATCCTCGACGCCGCGCTCGCGAACGATCTGCCCATGCTCCCGGGCGCCGCCACCGCGACCGAGGCCATGGCGCTTCTGGCCCGCGGCCATACCGTGCAGAAGTTCTTCCCCGCCGAGGCTGCGGGCGGCACCCGGATGCTGAAATCCCTCGCCTCGCCCCTGCCGCAGATCCGCTTCTGCCCCACCGGCGGAATCGGGGCCGCGAATGCCGCGGACTACCTCGCGCTCCCCAACGTGCTCTGCGTCGGCGGCAGCTGGGTCGCCCCGCCCGATGCCGTGGCCAAGGCCGACTGGCCCGCGATCACCGCCTTGGCAAGGGCCGCCGCAGGCCTGTCCCGCTAGGCCGAGATCCCCCGTCCGGGCAGACGAGGTCCCTCAGCCGCGTCGCCCGCGGGCCCCGCCGCGGCGCCCCCGTCGCGCGGGCGCCGCCAGCCCCTCGCGCAGGACCCCCGTCATCGGATGCCCCTCCACCCCGTGCCGCTCCAGAAGCGTCGCGATCGCCACACGGGAATCGCTCTCCGCCGGAAGCGACAGCGCCCAGTCGAGAAAGATCGACCGGCATTCCCCCGTGCCGATCCCCTCGATGAGATAGGCCTCTGCCACCAGGCCCTTGGGATCGAATTCATCCCGCATCGCGCGCCTCGCCGATGACCTCTCCGACGATCCGCGCCGCGGCATCGCCCCGCGCCTTCATCGCCGCGCGCAGAGCCGCCTCGTCGGCCATCCCGGTCTCCCGGAGGATCAGCCGCAAGCCGCCCTCGCCCACGGCGCCGAGGTCCAGCGGCTCTCCCGTCAGCAGCCGCGAGGAGGCCTGCAGCGCCCAGAACAGCCGCTCGGCCTCCGCCAGCCCCTCCGCCGCCTCGGCCCGCAGCACGCCCGCCGCCACACCGGCGGCAAGCTGGTCCTCCACCCGTCGCGCCGGAGACCCCGCAAGGAGCGCCGCCGCCCCGGCGCAGAGCTCGATATCCTGGAGCCGCCCGGGGCCCACCTTGGCGTCGAAGGCGCCGCGCGGGGGCTTCGCCGCCGCGATCCGCGCGCGCATCTCCGCCACGTCCGCGCGCACGTTCCTCTCGCCGCCGCGCGTCGCCAGAACCTCGCAACGCACCGCCTCGACCTCCCGGGCGAGCTCCGGCTCCCCCGCGATCACCCTGGCCCTCGTCAGCGCCAGATGCTCCCAGGTCCAGGCCTCCTCGCGCTGGTAGCGGGCGAAGGACGACAGCTGCGTCGCCACCGGCCCCTGCCGCCCCGAGGGCCGGAGACGCATGTCCACCTCGTAGAGCCGCCCCTCGGCGGTCGGCGCCGAAATCGCGGTCACCAGCGCCTGCGTCAGCCGCGCGTAATAGGCCCGCGCCGCCAGCGGGCGACGCCCGTCGGAGGCCTCCACGTCCGCGGGATCGTAGATCACGATGAGATCCACGTCTGAGGTGGCATTGAGCTGCCCCGCCCCGAGCGATCCCATGCCCAGCACCACCGCGCCGCGACCCGGGGGGGCGCCGTGCTTCCGCGCCATCTCGCCCACCACCACGGGATAGAGCCCCGCCACCGCGGCTTCCGCGAGATCGGCATAGTGCCCGCCCGCCTCATGGGCGGTCACGAGGCCGCGCAGGTAATGCACGCCGATGCGGAAATGCCAGTCCTTGGCCCAGCGCCGCGCGGTGTCGAGGGCCTCCTCGTAATCCTGCGAGTGGGCGAGATCGGCGCGCAGCCCGTCGGTCAGCGCCGCCACGCCCGGCCAGGGGGCAAAGAAATCCCCGGCGATCACCGCGTCGAACACGCCCGCATTGCGCGACAGGTATTGCGCCAGCGCCGGGGCCGTGGCGCAGATGTCCACGATCAGGCCCTGCAGCGGCGGGTTCGCCTCGAAGAGCGAGAAGAGCTGAACGCCCGCGGGCAGCCCGCGCAGGAAGCCGTCGAACTGCGACAGCGCCTCCTCGGGCCGCGCCGCCTCGGCCAGCCGCGCGCGGATCGAGGGCCACAGCCTGCGGAAGATCGCCACCGCCCGGTCCGAACGCAGCGCGGGATAGCGCATCCAGCCGTCCACCGCCTCGGCGCCGAAGCCGCTCTCGTCCGGCGCGCCCGGCGCATCGGGAGCGAAGAAATCGTCGGTGAGCGCGTGGACTGCATCGAGCCGCGCCGTGAGATCGCGGCGCAGCGCCTCGGCGCTCGTGCCCATGAAGGCCGCCAGCCGGTCGAACCCCTCGGCATCCTTCGGCAGGGCATGGGTCTGCTGGTCGGCGAGCATCTGCAGGCGGTGCTCGACCTCGCGATGGGCGCGGTAGAGGCCGGTCAGCTCCGCCGCGGTCTCCGTCGGCAGCCAGCCCGCCGCGGCGAGCCGCGCCAGCCCGTCCTCGGTGCCGCGCACCCTGAGCGAGGGATCGCGCCCTCCCGCGATGAGCTGGCGGGTCTGGGTGAAGAACTCGATCTCGCGGATGCCGCCCCGGCCCAGCTTCATGTCGTGCCCGTCGAGCCGCAACGGACCGCCGAGGCCCTTGTGATCGCGGATGCGCAGCCGCATGTCATGGGCGTCCTGGATCGCGGCGAAGTCGAGATGCCGCCGCCAGACGAAAGGGGTCAGCGCCTCGAGGAACCGCTCGCCCGCCGCGATGTCACCCGAGGCCGCGCGCGCCTTGATGTAGGCCGCCCGCTCCCAGGTGCGGCCCATGCTCTCGTAATAGGTCTCGGCCGAGGAGATCGGCAGGCAGGCGGGCGTCACCGCCGCGTCGGGCCGCAGCCTCAGGTCGGTGCGGAAGACATAGCCGCCGTCCCGCGCGTCCGACAGCAGCCGGCACATCTCGCGGGTGACGCGCACGAAGACGCTGCGCGCCTCGGGAATGTCCGCGCGGTCGAAGAGCGCGTCGTCGAAAAGGCAGATGAGGTCGATGTCGCTGGAATAATTGAGCTCATGCGCCCCGCCCTTGCCCATGGAGAGCACGACCATGCCCCCCGCCGGCGCCTCCCCGGCGCCCGGGGGGAGCTTCTCGCGGCGCAGTTGCTCGGCCACGAGCCGGAGGATGCAGGCCTCGACCGCGGCATCGGCAAGCCGTGTCAGCCAGCCGGTCACGGTCTCGAGCGGCCAGACGCCGCCGAGGTCGCAGAGCGCCACCATCAGCGCGACGCGCCGCTTGGCCCGGCGCAGACCGGGGCCGAGATCGGAAAGCGACAGGTCCGGCAGGAGGCCGAGCTCCGCCTCGAGCGCCGCCTCCGGGTCCTCCGCCGCGGGGCCGAGCCAGTCCGCCTCCCGCTCGATCAGTCCGGCAAGATAGGGACTGCACCCGGCCGCGCCCTCCAGCAGCGTGCGGAGGTCCGGCGCGGCCCCGGAAAGCAGCGCCGCGGCCTCCCGCCCCCGGGCGCGGTCGTGGGCGTCGGGTGCGCGCGTCAGCCGTCCGGCGAGGCTCATGACGGGACGGCCCGGGTGTCCTGGCTGAAGAGGCTGACCCATCCGTCCCCCACCCGCCGCCAGAGCGAGCTGACGTAGAGCACTTCCTCGGCGCCGCCCGGCACGCGCGTGACTCGCGCACGGTAGGTCAGAAGACCGTGATCGGGTCCCACAGCCATCGCCCGCGCATCCGTCAGCAGGTAGTCCCTCAGCGCAGGCCCGGTGGCGAGCTGCGCCACATGATCCTCGCGCCCGGCAAAGCCGTCCTCGCGGACCCGCAGGAAGCCAGGATCGAGCGCCGTCCGGTCAGCCCGCGCATCGCCCGTCACCAGCGCGTCCCACACGACCCGCTCGGCCGCAAGCAGCTCTTCGCACAGCTCGTCCATTCCGCAGCACCTGCCCTGCGCCGTCTGTTTTCTTTGTCCCGAGGCTAGACCCCGCCCCGCCGCGGGGCAAGCCTCGGCGGGCGTCGATCGCGGAGCGCCTTCGGCGCGCAGGATACGCCCGGCCCCGCCTCCGGCGAGTCCGGGCAGGAGGGGGGCGCTGCCCCCCACGTCGAAAGCCGGAGGCTTCCGACGTTCCCCCCGGGATACTTCCGGCCAGAAAAAGAGGGGGGCGGCACGCTTCGGAGGCGGTGGCGCGGACTTCGGGCGGTTAACCCTTTTTCGCCGTGTTTTCAGGTCGTTGCGGCAGGTCCCATCGTGGGACCCGGCTCATCCCACCTCGAAGGGGGCGGCAAACCAGTGCTCCTCGAGGTTCGTGCCCGGCCCGATCCGGTCGATCACGGCAAAAAGCCCCGGCGCCACGAGCGGGGTCAACACCCCGTGCCAGGTGCCGCGATGCAGGTTCACCCCCTGCCCCGGCGCCGTCCGGAACGCCCGCGGACGGCCCGGACCCCCGCCCGCGTCCGGCGCCACGATGACGAGAAAGCCGTCGAGGCTCATCGGCACGAAGGCCTGGCTTCCCTCGGGATGCCGCTCCACCATCTCGAGCCGGTAGGGCAGGCTCCTCGGCTCGGCGCGAAAGAGGCTGATCCCCGCCCGCCCGTCCCCGAAGTCGAGCCGCGCCCGGTCGTGCCAGCGCCCGCAGAGGCCCTGGTTGATGATCCGGTCCGGCGCGCCGGCGCCGTCGAGCAGGTCGCCGAAGGGCGCGAAGGCCGCGGCCGTCATCTCCTCGATCCCGATCCTTGCGTCCATCCCCGCCCCTGCCCGTTTTCGCGCCGCCCGGCACCCCCGCACGGCGGCCTGCGTGCGCAGGCCCTTGGCGCGCCGCGCCTTTCACGGCAATAGCATGGGACGCGCTGGACCGCACGAGGGGAAGAGAATGCTCGACCAAGCCATCCTGGGGGACTGGACCGCCTTCGCGGTGCGCTGGCTCCATGTGATCACCGCCATCGCCTGGATCGGCTCGTCCTTCTATTTCATCGCGCTCGACCTCGGCCTGAACCGGAACATCAAGGGGCCCGCCGATGGCGAGGAATGGCAGGTCCACGGCGGCGGTTTCTACCACATACAGAAATACCTCGTGGCGCCCGAGGCGATGCCGGAGCACCTGACTTGGTTCAAGTGGGAGGCCTACTGGACCTGGATCTCGGGCGCGGCGCTGCTTGCGGTGCTCTACTGGGCGGGGGCGGAACTCTACATGATCGACCCCGAGAAGCTGGACCTGCTGCCGTGGCAGGCCATCGCGATCTCGGCCGGGGTGATCGTGCTGGGCTGGATCGGCTATGACGCGCTCTGCCGCTCGCCGCTCGCGGCGAACCCCACAGCGGTGATGCTGGTGCTCTTCGCCGGGATCGTCGTCGTGTCCTGGGGGCTCAACCAGGTCTTCACCGGGCGGGCCGCGCTGCTGCATCTGGGCGCGATCACCGCCACGATCATGACCGCCAACGTGGCCATGGTGATCATCCCGAACCAGCGCGTTGTCGTGGCGGACCTCAAGGCCGGCCGCAAGCCGGACCCGAAGTACGGCAAGATCGCCAAGCTTCGGTCCACCCACAACAACTACCTGACGCTGCCCGTCATCTTCCTGATGCTGTCGAACCACTATCCGCTCGCCTTCGGCACGGAGAACGCCTGGATCATCGCGGCTCTGGTGTTTCTCATGGGCGTCACGATCCGGCATTTCTTCAACACGATGCATGCGCGCGAGGGCCGCCCCTGGTGGACCTGGGGCGCGACCGCGGCGATCTTCGCGGCCATCGTTGCGCTGTCGACCGCGCCGCTTTTCGACAGCTGGGAGGAGGCCGAGGACCGGCCGCTCACGGCAATGGAGCGGCGCTTTGCAGAGGCGCCGGGTTTCGAGGAGGCGCAGGACATCGTGCTCGGCCGCTGCTCGATGTGCCATGCGCGCGAGCCGGGCTGGGGCGGGCTCGGCCATGCGCCCGGAGGCGTGCACCTCGAGACGGTCTCCGACATCGCGCGGCATGCGCGCGACATCTACCTGCAGGCGGGCGTGACCCATGCCATGCCGCCGGGCAACGTCACCTGGATGGACGACGAGCTGCGCGCGGTGCTGCGCGCCTGGTACCGCGCCGGTGCCGCGGGGGAGACGGCGCCCCCCGAGGCCTGAGGGCAGGCTGCCCTTGCGTCCGGCTCCGGTCCCGGGCCATGGTCACCCCGGATTGGGAAACGGGGAGACTTGCCTTGATGGATTTCAGCATTTCGACGGGGCTGGGCCTGATGCGCCGGACGGCGCCTTTCGTGATCTTCCGGATGGCCGTCTATTTCGGCATCGCGGTGGCCTATGTACTGGTGACCGGCACCGGTGCCGGCATCGGCTGGGGCGTGGGTGCCTTCGGGGATGCGGACTTCCGCGCCATGTCGACCTTCTGGGGCGGGGCCATCGGCTTCGGCGTCACGGCGGGCGTCATCTACTTCCTGCGTGAGTACCTGCTCTATGTCGTGAAGGCCGGCCATATCGCGGTCATGGTCGAACTGCTGGACGGACGCCCCCTGCCCGAGGGACGCGGCCAGATCTCCCATGCGCGGCATATCGTGACCGAGCGGTTCGGAGAGGCCTCGGTGCTCTTTGCGGTGGACCAGCTGATCAAGGGCGTGCTTCGGGCGATCACGGGCCTGATCCAGGGCCTGATGAACCTGCTGCCGATCCCGGGGCTGAACAGCGTGATGGGCATCGTGCGGGCCTATCTGCGGCTTGCGGTGGGGCTGGTGGACGAGGTGATCCTCGCCCATGGCATCCGCAACCGGGCCGAGAATCCCTTCGGCTCGGCCAAGGAGGCGCTGGTGCTCTATGCGCAGAACGGCAAGCCGATGATGGTCAACGCGGCCTGGCTGACGCTGATCACCTGGGTGCTGTCGATCCTCGTGTTCTTCGTCATGCTGGCACCGGCGGGGCTGGTGGTCTACCTGCTGCCGGGCGCCTGGTCCGCGGGGGGCTTCGTCTTCGCGATCCTGTTTGCCTGGGCGGTGAAGGTGGCGCTGATCGAGCCCTTCGCCATCGCCTGCATGCTGCAGGCCTTCTTCAAGGTCACGGAAGGTCAGGCGCCGAACCCGGAATGGGTGGCCAAGCTCGACAGCACGTCCGACAAGTTCCGCAAGCTGGGCGAGCGGGCCATGGGCTGGGCCACCGGCGACCGCGCGGCGCCGGCGGCGTCCGTCTCTCCGGACCCGGCCTGAGCGTGCATCTGCGAGGCGAGAGCGCTTTTCTTGCCCCGCAGCCGCCCCTATAAGCCCGCCGAACCAGTCCCGGAGGGCCACCCATGCGACAGGCGACGATCACGCGGGCGACCGCCGAGACGACGATCGAGGTCACGGTCGATCTCGACGGCAGTGGCGCCTATGACAACCGGACCGGCGTTGGCTTCTTCGACCACATGCTGGACCAGCTGGCGCGGCACTCGCTGATCGACCTGCGTGTCCGGGCCGACGGGGATCTGCACATCGACGACCATCACACGGTCGAGGATACCGGCATCGCACTGGGCCAGGCTCTGGCGCAGGCGCTGGGGGACAAGCGGGGAATCCGCCGTTACGGCGATTGCGCGCTGGTCATGGACGACGCGCAGGTGCGCTGCGCGCTTGACCTGTCCGCGCGGCCCTACCTGATCTGCAACCTGAGCTTTCCCTCGTCGAGGATCGGCACATTCGACACCGAGCTGGTGCGCGAGTTCTTTCAGGCGCTGTCGACCCATGGCGGGATCACGCTACATATCGACCAGGTGCACGGGGTGAACGGGCATCACATCGCCGAGGCCGCGTTCAAGGCGGTGGCGCGGGCGCTGCGGGTGGCGGTGGAGAGCGACCCGCGCAAGGCCGACGCGATCCCCTCGACCAAGGGGGCGCTGTGACCACGGTTCTGGTCGATTACGACGCGGGCAATCTCCATTCGGCGCAGAAGGCCTTCGAGCGGATGGCTGCGGAGACGGGCGCGGGCAAGATTGTCGTGAGTGCCGATCCCGAGGTTGTGGCGGGGGCCGACCGGATCGTGCTGCCGGGCGACGGCGCCTTTCCGGCCTGCCGCCGGGCGCTCCACGCGATCCCGGGTCTGGCCGAGGCGCTGCGCGAGGCGGTGGAGGAGCGGGGTCGCCCGTTTCTGGGTATCTGCGTGGGGATGCAGCTTCTGGCCACCGTCGGCCATGAATACGAGGAGACGCCCGGTTTCGGCTGGGTGCCCGGAGAGATCCGACGGATCGCCCCCGGCGATCCTGCGTTGAAGGTGCCGCACATGGGCTGGAACGATCTGGTCATCGACCGCGCGCATCCGGTGACCAAGGGGATCACCGCGGGCGATCACGCCTACTTCGTCCATTCCTGGCAGATGGAGGTGGCGGACCCTGCCGACCTCGTGGCCCATGTGGACTATGGCGGGCGGGTGACGGCCATCGTCGGGCGCGGCACCGTGCTGGGCACGCAGTTCCATCCCGAGAAAAGCCAGTCCGCGGGGCTCCGGCTGATCGCGAACTTCCTCGGCTGGCGGCCCTGAGGGCGGCAAGACGCCTGCGCCGGAGGCGCCCGTCGAAGTCTCGCCCGGCGTCCGGTCGAGACAGGCTCCGCCTCGACCCGCGGGTTGCCGGCGGCGGGTATGCTCAGGACCCGGGCGCGCTGCCGGGCGGTGTTTGCAGATCCCCGGGTCCGGGGCGACCCATCGGCGGGGACATGAAGGCATCGGTGACCCTGCGACGAAGATATCCGTCCTTGCCCTGCCCCCCCTGAAGCCGGGGTGCGCCGTCCCGAACGACCGGAATCCTGGCCCCGATGCCTCACGCGGGGACGCGCGCCTGCGCCAGCAGCGGCTGCACGAGCGCGGAGAGGCGGTCATCGAGCGAGACCCGGTCGCGCCTCGGACGGGAGAGCCAGTCCGCGGAGACGGCGACGAGCCCGGCGGCCACGAAGCGCGAGACCGAAGCATCGGGGACGCCGACGGTCCGTCCGAGATCTGTGCTGAGCGCCGCCTCGATCCGGGCGACGAAGGTGCGGCGCAGGTCGGCCTCCCCCGGCTCGCCCAGGATCACGCCGTAGAGCGCGCGGTGCGAGCCGAGATGCGCAGCGAGCCAGCCCACGGTTCGCAGGCGACCGGTGCGGACGGGGAAGGAGGCGATTTCCGCCTCGGCATCGGCCAGAGCCTCCGACAGGACGAGCCCCAGAAGCGCCCCCTTGCCGGTGAAATGCGCGTAAAAGGAGGAGCGCGCGATATCGGCGCGGTCGGCGATGTCCTGCACGGACAGGTCCGCCCAGCTTCCCTCGTTCAGTACGGCTTGCGCGGCGAGCAGCAGCCGCGCCCTTGTGCGCCGCACCCGGCGGTCGATCGTGTCCCGTGGCATTCTGCCCTCCGCTCCATCTGCGTCGTCACGACATTAGGGCAGCGAAGGTTTCCAGACGGTTAACGCGAGAGTTGACACCGGGGTGTCAACCTGACGGACGTTCGGCCCAGCCGGCGAAGGTTTTCTCCAGCCAGACGACGACGTAGTAGAGAACGATCCCGAGGAAGGCGAGTGCGATCAGGACCGCGAACATCAGCGGGTAATCCGAGTTCGTCTTGCCCGAATCGAAGAGCGCGCCGAGGCCGCGCCCGTGGGGCGACACGATCTCCATCAGGTTGGTGCCGATGAAGGCCAGCGTGACCGCCACCTTCAGCGCGCCGAAGAATTCCGGCAGCGTCTTCGGCAGGGCGATCTTCCAGAAGATCGTCGTCTGGCTGGCGCCCAGCGAGCGCAGGATATCCCGGTATTCGGGCTCCAGCGTCGACAGCCCGATGGAGACCGACACGGCGATGGGAAAGAAGGAGATCATGAAGGCGATCAGCACCGTGTTGAAGTCGTGCTGACCCACGAACAGAAGCGCCACGATGGGCACCACCGTGGCCTTGGGGATCGCGTTGAACCCCACCAGCAGCGGGTAGAGCGCATCGCGCATTGTGCGCGAAAACCCCATGAGCATCCCGATGCCCACGCCGACGACCACGGCAAGGATCAGCCCCACCACCGTGCGCCACAGCGTTTGCCAGCCCATGACGAGGAACAGCTCCCAGTATTTCGCATAGGCGGGCGGCAGGTCGGATGGCGAGGCCATGACATAGTCGGGCCAGTTGTTGACCCACACCAGCGCCTCCCAGACCAGGAGGAAGACCACCACCGCCGCCAGCGGCGCCAGCAGCGCGCGGCTGGTGAGGGCGCGGGCAAGACCGCCCTTCATCGCCCCGGCGGCGCTGTCGCGGGTCGTGTCGGGCAAGGGGGCGGGCACATAGGCCATGACGGATCCTTTCCGGCTATTCGGCGGCCGCAGGGGTCGTGTCTCCGGCGGGCGCCCTGCCCTGCGCGACCTCGATCTGGTGGCGCAGGATGGCCAGCATCTCTGCGGCCTCGGGCGTGTAAAGATGATCGAGGTCCCGCGGTCCGGTCTGGGGCACGTCGAGCACGTATTGCGTCCGCGCAGGCCGCTGGGACAGCACCACCACCTGATCGGCAAGGAAGATCGATTCACGCAGGTCGTGGGTGATCAGGACGCCGGTGAAGGGCTCTTTCTCCTTCACCTGGTGCATCGTCTGCCAGAGGTCCTCGCGCGTGAAGGCGTCGAGCGCGCCGAAGGGCTCGTCGAGAATGAGCACCTCGGGCTGATGGACGAGCGACCGGCAGAGCGAGGCGCGCTGGCGCATGCCGCCCGACAGCTCCGACGGACGTTTGTCCTCGAACCCCGAGAGCCCGACCAGCGACAGAAGATAGCGCGCGCGGTCCTCCTGCTCCTTCTTCGTCAGCTTCGTCGGCACGATCTCGAGCGGCAGCATCACGTTCTTCAGGATCGTGCGCCATTCCAGCAGGACCGGGTTCTGGAACGCCATGCCCACGGTGGAGCGGGGCGATTTCACCCGCTCGCCATGGAGCCAGACCTCGCCCTCGTCGGGCTTCATCAGCCCGGCAATCAGCTTCGTCAGCGTGGACTTGCCGCAGCCCGAGGGTCCGACCACCGCGACGAATCCGCCTTCGGGAACGGAAATCTCGAGCCCATCCAGAACCGGCAGAGGCCCCGCGGCGGTCTGATAGGCGTGGCGCACGCCCGAGATGTGGATGAGCTTGTCCAAGGGCGCCTCCGGGGCGTGCGGCGCCGGACCATCGGCCCGGCGCCGGGGTTGCGTCACTCGAGCGAGAACCCGCCTTCGGGCAGGTAGGCGTCGGTGAAATAGAGGCTCGCGTCGGGCTCGGTCTGGAACTCGTAGGTCAGCGCGATCTGTTCGAGCGCGGTCGCCATGCGCTCGTCGTCGATGATGCCGAAGCCCTCGGTCGTGGTGAAATCGGTCACCACGTTGGCGCCGATGGCCAGCTCCAGCCGGCGCTGTTCCAGCTCCGCATCGGCGGCGGGGTTGCGCTCGATAAGACTCGGGATGGAGGCCGCGGGATCGGCGATGGTTTCGACCCAGCCCGCGGCAACGGCGCGCAGGAAGGCCTCGATCACCTCGGGATTCTCGGCGGCGAACTCCGTATTGGCGATGATTGCGTTGCCGTAGAGCTGCACGCCATGATCGGCCATCAGGATCGTGGTGATGTCGTCCTCGGGCACGCCCAGTCGCGCGACGTTTAGGTAGGAGGTGAAGGAGAAGCCCGTCACCGCGTCCACCGCGCCCTCGGCCAGCATCGGCTCGCGGGTCGGGAAGCCCACGGGCTCGACCGTGATGGCCGACATGTCGAGATCGTTCTCGGCGGCGAAGATCGGGAACTGCGCCCAGGCGCCATCGGGCGGCGGCGCGCCGAGGATCTTGCCCTCGAGATCGGCGGGGCTCTCGACGCCCTGGCTGATCCGGCCGATCACCGCGAACGGCGGCTTGTCGTAGACCATCATCACCGCGATCACCGGCGCGCCGGGGTTCTGGTCGAGGAACTTGATCAGCGAGTTGATGTCGGCGAAACCCACCGGGAAGGCGCCGGTCGCCACCTTCGGGATCGCGTCGAGCGATCCGTCGCCGGCGGCGATCTCCACCTCCAGTCCCTCGGCGGCGAAATGGCCGCTGTCGATGGCGACGAAATAGGGCGCCGAGGGGCCTTCGAACCGCCAGTCTAGGGCGAAGGACAGCTCGGTCTGCGCCGAGGCCGTGCCGGCGGCCAGAGCGAGGCCGAGGCCGAGGAAATGCTTTGCGTACACGATATTGACCCCTTCGGTTGTGAATGGCTCACGCCGAGATGACGCTGCCGTCGCAACGGTGCTAGCGGCAGGTTTCCCATGATGCACGGTTTCGCCCGTGCATCACTTGCCGGCCTGCTGAAAGCGCCCGAAAGCAAGGCAGTCCCGTCAGTAAAGCCCATCATTTGGGCGTTGTCATCAATTCCCGGTCACGCGGGTCCAGGTGCCCCCGTCGCGGCACACGAAGAGGACGCAACCCTTCAGCGTGATGCTGTCGCCCGCCAGCACGAGCCGGCCGTGGTAGGTCTCGTCCCGGTCCGGCGACCAGAGCCTGCCGCGGTAGCGCCCCCCGCCCTCGGGCACGGTGTCGAAGATGATGTTGCGACCGATATACTCGCCCCCCGTGGGCTGGCCCGCGGCATCCACCGCTGCCACCAGCGTGCCGCAGAGCATGTCGCCGCACGGCGCGATCTCGATGACGCCGCGATTGCCGAAATCATCGGGGATTGTGGCCCAGCGTCCCTCGAGGGGATCGGCCGCAAGGCTGGTTGCCGCAACCGCGAGGGCGGCCGCAAAAGAGAGGGGGCGCATCGGTAACTCCTGAGGGTTGCCCCTGCATCTGGCGCCTCGCCCGCGAGTCGCGCAAGCCGGATCATCCGAGGTTGCGCCCCGCCGCGACCCGTGGTGTTAGGCGCGTCAAGAGAGGGGCCCGTCATGATCCTTTATCCCGCCATCGACCTGAAGGACGGCCAGGCCGTCCGCCTTCTGCGCGGCGAGATGTCCGCGGCCACGGTCTTCAACGACGATCCCGCTGCCCAGGCCCGCGTTTTCGCCGATGCCGGCGCAGAGTGGCTGCATCTTGTCGATCTGAATGGCGCCTTCGCTGGCCGCCCGGTGAACGGGGCGGCGGTCGAGGCGATCCTCGCCGCAACGGACCTGCCCGCGCAACTGGGCGGCGGCATACGCGACATGGCCACCATCGAGAGCTGGCTTGCAAAAGGCCTCACGCGGGTAATCCTCGGGACCGTGGCGGTGGAAAACCCCGCCCTCGTGCGCGAGGCAGCGCGCGCCTTTCCCGGCCAAGTCGCCGTGGGGCTCGACGCGCGGGGCGGCAAGGTGGCCACCAAGGGCTGGGCCGAGGAGACCGAGGAAGAGGTCACCGACCTCGCCCGCCGCTTCGAGGACGCAGGGATCGCCGCCATCGTCTACACCGACATCGACCGCGACGGCGCCATGGGCGGGCCCAACGTCGCCGCGACCGAGGCGCTGGCTCGGTCGGTTTCGGTGCCGGTCATCGCCTCGGGCGGCGTGTCCTCGCTCGGGGATCTCGCAAGGCTCAAGGAGACCGGCGTGATCGCGGGCGCGATCTCGGGCCGGGCGCTCTACGATGGCGCGCTCGATCTTTCCGAGGCGCTGGCGCTTCTGGCGGGTTAGTCCCGCGCGGCTCTCTCGGTCAGGGTCTCCAGCGCATCCTCCATCGCCTCGACGAACTCGGCGTCATCGTCGACATCCGTGTCGTCGAACATTTCCTCGACCTCCTCGTAGATGAGCACGGTCTGCCCCTCCACATCGGCCACCAGAACCCGCAGCGGCAACACCACGCCCGCGCGGATGTCCTGCTGCATGGCGGACGTGCCGAGCCGCGGATTGCCGAAGATCAGAAGCTCTGCGTCTGGCAGATCCATCTCCACCGAAACCGCGCCCTCGGCGTGATTGACCCGGGCAAAGACGGTGGCCCCCGCCTCGACAACGGCCGCCTCGAGACGGTCGGTCACCTCCGAGACGGAGCCCTCGGCCTCGACCCGTTCCCAGTCGGCAAGGGCGGGCGTGGCGGCAAGGGCAAGGGTCAGCGCGGCGGGAAGTTTCATCGGATGGTCCTCTGGCACTACGATACCGCTTGCCAACGTCAGCGCCGGGCGGCGGTTCCCCTTCCGCTTTGGCCCGATCCCCGCTAGAGCGGCGGCATGCTGAAGACCCGGATCATCCCCTGTCTCGACGTCGCCGACGGCCGCGTGGTCAAGGGCGTGAACTTTCTCGATCTGCGCGACGCGGGCGACCCGGTGGAACAGGCCCGCGCCTATGATGCGGCGGGCGCGGACGAGCTCTGCTTTCTCGACATCCACGCCACGCACGAGAACCGCGGCACGATGTATGACCTCGCCACCCGCACGGCGGAGCAGTGCTTCATGCCGCTCACCATCGGCGGCGGCGTCAGGACCGTGGAGGACGTGCGCAACCTGCTGCTCGCGGGCGCCGACAAGGTCAGTTTCAATTCCGCGGCCGTGGCCAACCCCGACGTGCTGACGGAGGCCGCCCTGCGCTTCGGCAGTCAGTGCATCGTCTGCGCCATCGACGCGAAAACGGTCGCGCCGGGCCGGTGGGAGATCTTCACCCACGGCGGTCGCCGCCCCACGGGCATCGACGCGGTCGAGTTCGCCCGGCGCGCGGCGGAGAAGGGCGCGGGAGAGATCCTGCTGACCTCGATGGACCGGGACGGCACGAAAGCCGGGTTCAACATCCCCCTGACCCGGGCGATCACCGAGGCCGTCGACATCCCCGTGATCGCGAGCGGAGGCGTGGGCACGCTCGACCACCTCGTCGAGGGCGTGACCGAAGGCGGCGCGAGCGCCGTGCTCGCGGCCTCGATCTTCCATTTCGGCACCTTCTCCATCGCCGAGGCCAAGGCACACATGGCCGCCGCCGGCATCCCCGTGAGGCTGACATGAGCATCGCCCGTCTCGCCACCACCATCGCCGCCCGCCGAGGCGCCGATCCCTCGTCCAGCTGGACGGCAAAGCTGCTGGCGCAAGGCCCCGAGAAGGCGGCGGAGAAATTCGGCGAGGAGGCGGTGGAGGCGATCATCGAGGCCGTGCGCGGCGACCGCGCGCGCCTCACCGCCGAAGCGGCGGACGTGATCTACCACCTGCTCGTCATGTGCGCCGCCCGCGATGTCAGCCTCGGGGACATCGAGGCCGAACTCGCCCGCCGCGAGGGCCGGAGCGGTCTCGACGAGAAAGCCGCGCGCGGCTGAGCCGCAACGACGCGGATGCACCGCGGCGCTGGAACCTCTTCCAGCCTTCGGCTAACCTAAGGGCACATTCGGAACATGAGGTGTGCCATGGCTGGAAAGAAAGAGAAACCTGTCGCCGAGGCGCCCGCCCTGACGGAAGCAGAGGCCTCGGAGCGTCTTGCGAGGATACGGGTCGGTCTCCGCCACAGCTTCGCCGCGGCGGCGCTCGCCATGATCCAGCTTCCCCGCTACCGGTCGCAGCATCTGAGCGACCTTGAACATCTCCTGCTGGAGCCCCTGCTGCGCGACCGCGTCGCCTTCGCCTATCCCAAGGACGTGACGGAGGCGGGAGGACTTGCGGATCAGGAGATCGCCGGCTTTGCCATCTGGGCCAGCGTCTCCCCAGAGGTGGACGGCCGCATCCGCGAACAGATCGCCCAGGGCACCTGGCCGATCCGGCTGAAGGCCGAGGACTGGACCAGCGGCGAAATCGCCTGGCTCTTCGACGTGGTGGCGCCGGGCAAGGACCGGGCGGCGTCGGTGATCGCGGGCTTCCGGAAACTCGTCGAGGGACGGCAACTGCACCTGCACCCGCTCATCGCGCGCCTCGTCGATCGCGAGACGCTGGAGAAGATGGGCGCCCGCCGCACCTCGGAGGCCGATGCCGAGACAGAGGACACGCCCGAGCCCGCCTCCTGAGACAGGAGCCGGTTCGCGCCCGGACCCCTGCACCACGACCGGACGAAGGGCCCGGACATCCGGGCCCTTTGCGGTTCAGACACCGTGGCCCCGTCACCCAGACCCGGCAGGAAGTCGGGTCAGGTGGATTCCTCCACTTCCTCGTCGTCATCCTGCGATGCGGCGAGGATGGCCAGAAGGGCCACAGGTCCCAGGATTGCCGCGGTCCCGCCAAGTCCCCCGAGCGAGCCGAGAGAGCCCGTCTCGGGTTCGGGCGGAAGCGGAACCGGAATGGTGATGGCATCGTCGAACCCGCCCGCGAGGGCCGGGCCGGACAGCGCGACGAGCGCGGCGGCAAAGACAGGGGTCAGGCGCATGTTCGGTCTCCAGCAGCGTGATCGGCCGGGAATTCGACCTAGCGTAAACCTGACGCGATTCGCGATGCGAGGTCCAGGGATCCTGTCCGATCTGCACGAACTATCGGCGCGGGCTGCCCTCGGACCCAGGCCACGGCGTCGAGGTGCCCGATATCCGGGCGACGCAGCCCTGGCGTCTCTCGGGAGGGCGCTCCGTCAGAACAGGAAGGTATCCGAACTGCCGTCGTCGAACACCGTCAGGCGGGAGACGGGGTTGCCATCCTCGTCATAGGTCGTCTCCCGCGTCGCCCAGGAGAAGTTCTCGCCGAGATCGCGCTCGGTGCGCAGGGAGCGGACCCCAGCGACGAACGCCACCTCGATCTCGGTGCCGATGTCGAAGACGTCCAGCGTCCTCTCCCGCACCCCCGCCGCGTCGAACCGCGTCTCCCGTGTCGTCCAGTTCCAGGCGTCCTCCGGGTCCTCCTGCAGGACCAGCGTCCGGATGCCCTCGCTGAAGGTCGTTGTGCTCAGGCGGCCATCGTCGAAGAGGACGACGGACTCGAGTGGACGGCCCTCGCTGTCGAAGCTGGTCTCCTGGGACGTCCAGTTCACCGCGTTCAGCAGGTCCTCCTGCACCACGCTCGACCGGATGCCATCGGAGAACGTCATCGTGCTGACGCGTCCGTCGTCGAAGGTGACCACCGACTCCACTGGACGGCCCTCGCTGTCGAAAGTCGTCTCCTTCGTCGTCCAGTTGACCGCGTTCTCCGGATCGGTCTCGACCACGCTCGACCGGATACCCTCGAAGAACGTCGTGGTGCTGACGCGTCCGTCGTCGAAGGTGACCACCGACTCCTCCGGACGGCCCTCGCTGTCGAAGCTGGTCTCTCGCGTCGTCCAGTTGACCGCGTTCTCCGGATCCGTCTCGACCACGCTCGACCGGACGCCCTGGGAGAACGTCGTCGTGCTGACGCGACCGTCGTCGAAGGTGACCACCGACTCCTCCAGACGGCCCTCGCTGTCGAAAGTCGTCTCCCGCGTCGTCCAGTTCACCGCGTTCTCCGGGTCCGTCTCGACCACGCTCGACCGGATACCACCGGTGAAGCTCGTGGTGCTGACGCGACCGTCGTCGAAGGTGACCACCGACTCCTCCGGACGGCCCTCGCTGTCGAAAGTCGTCTCCTTCGTCGTCCAGTTAACCGCGTTCTCCGGATCCGTCTCGACCACGCTCGACCGGATACCACCGGTGAAGCTCGTGGTGCTGACGCGTCCGTCGTCGAAGGTGACCACCGACTCCTCCGGACGGCCCTCGCTGTCGAAAGTCGTCTCCCGCGTCGTCCAGTTGACCGCGTTCTCCGGGTCCGTCTCGACCACGCTCGACCGGATGCCACCGGTGAAGCTCGTGGTGCTGACGCGTCCGTCGTCGAAGGTGACCACCGACTCCACCAGACGGCCCTCGCTGTCGAAAGTCGTCTTCCGCGTCGTCCAATTGACCACGTCTTCCGGGTCCTCCTGCACAACGAGGAACCGCACCCCATCGAGGAAGCTGGTCGTCGTCACGCGCCCGTCGTCATAGGTGACGATCGATTGCAGCAGGCGGCCCTCGCTGTCGTAGGTCGTCTCGCGCCGTTCCCACGACATGACGTCCTCGGGGTCCTCCTCCACCGCGCTCGACCTTACGCCCTCGGCGTAGGTCGTCGTGGTGATCCGACCGTCGTCGTAGACTAGGATGTCGGTCGCAGGCCGGCCCTCGTCGTCGTAGGTGGAGGATCGCGTCGTCCAGATGAAGGTATCGGCGACGTCAAGCTGCGTCGAGGTCGACCGGATGCCGGCATCGTATTCGGTCACCTGCTCGATACCGTTGTCGTAGAGGGTGAACTGCCAGACGAGCGCGCCGTCCTCGTCGCGGCGGTCGGACTGGAGGCGCCAGCTGCGCAGGTCGTCGGGATCGAGCCGTGTCAACGCAAGGTCCAGAACCAGCGGCTGGGCGCCGCCGTCGAAGCGCAGAAGCTCGATGTCGCGCAGCGTGTCCGTTCCCTCAGGTCCGCTCCCGGAGGCGATGACGAACACCACGCCATCCGGGCCCTCCACGATCCCGTAGTCGCGGACGGGGCCGTCCCAGACCGCGGTGTCGCGGCCCTCGCCGCCGTCGAGCCTGTCGTCGCCCTCGCCGCCGCGAAGCACGTCGTCGCCCATGCCGCCGCGCAGGTCGTCGTCGCCCGCACCGCCGTCGAGCGTGTCGTTGCCGCCGAGGCCGAGCACGAGGTCCGCGCCGGGCGTGGTCAGCGGCAGCCCCCCGGAGGAGCTGTCGGGCCCGATCACGTCGTCGCTTTCGGTGCCCGTGATGCTGGCCGTCAGCGCCTCCGCCGCGGAGATCGTCAGGGTCGCGGCGCGCACCGTCTCGGCCTGGCCGTCCGAGGCCATGAGCTCCAGCGACACGGTCCCGGCGAAATCCAAGGGTGCCGTGCCGGTGAGCGTGCGGGTCCCGGCCTCGAAGCTTAGCCAGTCAGGCAGGGGCGCGGCGCCGGGGCCGCGCAGCTCGATCACCAGCGCGTCGCCGTCCGGGTCGGTCACGAGACCTGCCGGCAGGGTGATCGCAAAAGGCGTCGCCGCGATGCCGCCGAGGGCCGGGATCTCGCCGATCACCGGCGCGTCGTTTACCGGTGCGATGGTGATGTTCACCCGCGCCGACGCCGTGGCGCCGGAACTGTCGCGGATCTCGTAGTCGAACCAGGCCGCGCTGTTCCGGTTCTCATCCGGCGTCACCAGTAGCTGGCCGTTGCCCAGCAGCGTCGCCGTGACACCCTCGCTATCGAGGATGCGGGTCAGCTCGAACGCCTCGCGGTCCGGGTCGAAATCGTTGTCGGTGAGCGCCGTGACGAAGATTGTCAGGGGCGTGTCCTCGACCATGTCCAGCGTGTCGTCCACCGCCTCCGGTGCGTCGGCGACGGGCAGAACGTCGATGGTCACGGTCGTCGGCACCGCAAAGCCCGACTCGTTCGTGATCGCGTAGCGCAGCGTGAGCTCGCCGAAGAAGTTCTCCTCCGGCGTGATGCGCCAGAGTCCGCTCTCCAGTTCCTCGATCCCGATGGTCACGCCCGGTGTCGCGGCGGTCAGGCCGAGGAAGATCGCCTCCGTGCCCAGCGGAATGTCGTCGTTCGCCATCAGGAAGGCGGGATCGAGGTCGATGAACGTGTCCTCGAGCATCTCGAAGCCAGAGTCGGACACCGCAACAGGCACGTCGAAGAGGGGCATGACGATGACAGTCACCTGCCCCACGGCGGTCGCGCCGAACTCGTCGGTGACGCGATACTTGAACCCGCCGTCGCCGAAATACCCCTGCCGGCCCTGGAAGACCGCGGTCTCTCCGTCCTGGAACACCGTGCCGTTGTCGGCGTCGAAGATCTCCACGATGGAGAAGGCGTCGCCTTCCACGTCCCGGTCGTTGAACAGCAGGTCGGCGAAATCCACCACCAGCGGTGCGTCCTGCGTCCCGAAGAAGATGCCGTCCGGGTTGGCGATGGGCGCGTCGTTCACCGCTTCGATGTCGAAGGTGATCGTGCCGGTATCGGTCAGCCGCCCGTCCGTGATGACGTAGTTCATCAGGATCGGGCCATTCACGTTCTCGTCGGGGACGAACTGGTAGCGGCCGTCCGGCAGCTCGATGATCCGGGCGCCGGGCGTGGAGGACTGGATCGAGACGAAGCTGACCGCATCGCCGTCCGGATCGCCGTCATTGGCCAGCAGATCCGCGATGGTGAACTCGAAGGGCACGTCCTCGACCGTCGCGAAGACGTCGTCGCCGGCCTCCGGCGCCCGGTTCGTGCTGATCACGCGCAGTTCGACGAGGCCGAGGCTCTCGCCATGGCGGTCATCCGTGACGCGGTATCGGAAACTGGCCTCGCCCTCGAAATCCGGGTTTGGCGTGAAGACGATATCTGTGCCGTCGAAGGTCACGGCGCCGTTGACCGGCTCCAGCACGTCGAGGAAGCGGATCGGGTCGCCGTCGACGTCGAAGTCGTTCGCCAGGAGATCGGCGGGGGTCAGCGTGATGCTTCCGTCCTCATCGACGTCGAAGCTGTCGGTGACCGCGACGGGCGGATCGAGGAGCGAGGCGACGTCGAGCACGAGCCGCCCCTCGACGCTGCCCTCGCGGTCGTCGGTCAGGGTGTACGTCACGAGATCGAGCCCGGAGAAACCCGCGTTCGGCGTGTAGATCAGCCCCGCCCCGGCGTTGCCGTCGAGGGTAAAGGCACGCTCCGCCTCAATGCTGTCGGTGCCGTCGCTGCTGACGAAGCGCAGGGCGAACTCCTGTGCGACGTCCAGCGGCACGGTGGCCGTCACGACGCCCGTGGCGGCATCGACGCTCATCCAGTCGGGGAGTGGGCCGCCCTCCGCCAGCGTGACCGTCCAGCTGCCGCCGGGAATGGGGGTCAGATCCTCGGGCGGGGTCAAGGTCACCACGCCGGGCACGAGGTCGAGCGTCCCGTTCGCAGGATCGCCGAAACCCGTGATGCGCAGCATGTCGCCGTCGTCGTCGCGGTCGTTCTCGAGAAGGGCCGTGATCGAGATGCTCCCGGAGAAGCCCTGGAAGAGATCGAGGACATCCTCGCCCGCCTCGGGAAGCTCGCGCTCGGGACGGACATTGAAAACGATCATTGCGGGCGTGTCGGAGCGGGCGCCCTTCTCGTCCTCGGCGAAATAGGTGAAGGCGACCGAGCCGTTGAAATCCTCGGGCGTCGTCAGGTCGATGCGTTCGGGCAGGTCGCGGACCGAAATCCCGGCGGTCCGGGACTCCGACACCTCGAAGACCTCGTCCACTACCGCCTCGGTGATGATCGCGAGCGGCAGCGCTGCGCCCGCAACCTCCACCCGCACGGGCACCGCGCCCACATGCTGTGAGGGCGGCATCCCGGAGAAGCCGCCGGTCACCGGATCGAAGGTCAGCCAGCTGTCGAGCGGCGCGCCGCTCTCGCGCGTGGCGGACAGGGTCCTGCCCGCGAGATCGAGCGCGAAGAGGCCCGCCGCCTCCGCCACGGGATCGCCCGCGAGGATGGCGTTCGCGGCGGCCAGCCCGGCAGTCAGGTCCGCCGGGTCGATCACCATCTCGATGGTGAAGCCGCGATCCGTGACGCGGTAGACATTCTCCGGCAGTTCCGCCCCAGGGTCGGGGGTGAAGACGATGCGCACCCGCGTCGGCGTGTCGGTCTCGTCGGTCTCGAACTCGGTGGCGACAAGGCTGCGGGTGTCTGGATCGAAGGCGAGCCAGGCCGGCAGCGGCCGCCCACCCAGCGTCGTGGCGCTGAAGCTGCCGGCCGAGATGTCGAAACTCGCCACTCCGTCGCCGTCGTCGTCGAGCCGCCAGTCGAAGGCTTCGCGCAGCCGGAAGCCGCCCAGAACGGTGTCCTCGAAACGGACCCCGGCCGCGAGCGCACCCGGATCCTCGAGGTCCAGCGTGAAGCGGAACGGATGCACCGCGCCGCTCGACGGATCGTCCACGAAGACCGCCACCTCGAGCGTGCCGGTCGCGCCGTCGGGAACCGTTCCCGAGAAGGTCACCGTCTCGGCGTCGAAGGACAGCCAGTCGGGCAGCGCCGTGTTGTTGGCCGACAGCGCGCGCAACTCGAAATCCGGGGACAGCCAGCGGAAGGCCATGTCGCCGAGCAGCGTCACCCCGTCGAAGAAGATCACGTCGCCCTCGAGGTCGATGTCGTTGCCGAAGGCCTCGCCCGGGATCACGAACTGGGGCATGTCCTCGCGTCCGCCCACCACGTCGCCGCGCAGGATCGGGGCGGAATTGAGCGGCGAGACGGTGACGTGGACCGTGGCATCGTCGAATCCGCCGCGTCCGTCGGTGATCGTGTATTCGAACCGCGCGGTGCCGTTGAAATCGGCGCGCAGGGCGAACTCGATCATCCCCTCGTCGGTGACCCGCACCTTGCCGTTCTCGGCGAAGCGGTGGACCTCGACGAAGACCAGCGTGTCGTCGTCCGGGTCCGCGTCGTTGGCCAGCAGCACGGCGGGGTCGATCAGGATCGTCTCGCCCTGTACCGCGCGGATGCCGTAGTCGTCATTGGCCCGCGGCGGCAGGTTCTGGGGCCGCACGTTGATCAGGAATTCCAGCGTCGCCTCGGCGCCCCGGTCGTCGATCACGTCGAACGCGATGCTCGCCTCTCCCAGCGCGTCGGGAGTGAACTCGATCACGCCGGTATCGGGGTCGAAGACCTCCGTTCCGTTGGTGGAGGCGAACCCGTTCGCCTTCGGCGCGAGACCGACGAAGGAGAAGCCGTCGCCCTCGATGTCGTAGACCTTCGCCATCAGGTCCGCGACGGTGAAGATCGTGGTCTCTTCGAGCTTGGCGGAGACCGCGCGTTCACGGATCCGCGGCGCGTCGTTCACGGGCGCGAAGTAGATCTCCACGTTGGCAGTGCCCTGGGCGCCGTCGTTGTCCTCCAGGACATAGGTGAACCCGGCAAAGCCGAAATAGTCGGGCCGCGAGATGAACTCGATGTACTGCCCGTCGAGACGCCAGCCCGCGTCGGTGCCCTCGCCGCGGTAATCAGTGTTGGAATAGGGCCGCAGCGGCTCTCCGTTGACCCCCGTCAGCGGGAAGGCATCGACGATGCGCAGCCCCTCGGATTCGTTGTCGCCATCGACGTCGAAGTCGTTGGCCAGCAGGTTGGCCAGCCGGATGCGCAGCGGCACGTCCTCGAGGCCGTAGACCAGCGGGTCGTCCACGCCCACGGGCGGATCGTTGACGGGTGCGAGGTTGACCTCCACCCGCGCGGTGGATTCGCGGCCCAGGGGATCGCGCACGGTATAGGCGAAGAAGGCGTCGCCGAAGTGGTCCTGGTCGCCCAGGAACTCGATCATCCCGTCGCCGTTGATCGACACCGTGCCGAAGCGCGCGGCCTGAACCGAGACCAGCTCGAGATCGCCGACGCCTTCCTCCGCGTCGTTCTGCATCAGGAAGGCGGGGTCGATCAGGACCACCTCGTCCTCGACCCCGAGCAGCACGACGTCGTCCTGGGCATTGAACCGTCCGTCGCGCAGCCCCGCCTCGATGGCGGCCCTGTCGAGCACGGTGCCGTCGGCGAAGACGATTTCCTCGATCCCCGTCTCCCGGCCGAGGAAATGGTCGATGACCGTCACCGTGTCGATCAGGAAGCCGTCCTGCCGCTCCAGTTCGACGAAGAGATCGTCGCCCACCCGCAGCAGCGACACGTCCTTGGGCGCGATCTCGGGTCCGAGGACCAGCCGGTCGGTGTCGGCGGCGCTGCCCTGCTCGACGATGGTGTCGGCCCCCCGGTCGAAGCCGAAGACATAGCTGTCGGACCCGGCCCGCCCCTCAAGCAGGTCGTCGCCGCGCCCGCCGTCGAGCGTATCGTCGCCCGCGCTGCCGATCAGCGTGTCGTCGTGGACAGAGCCGATCACGCGCTGGATCGAGATCAGCGTGTCGCCCGCCGCCTCTCCCGCCGTGCCCTGGCCCAGGGTGAGGTCCACGGTCACGCCCTCGTCGGCCTCCGCATAGTCTGCGGTGTTCAACCCCCCGCGCCCGTCCATCAGGTCGGCGCCCCGGCCGCCACGGAAGGTGTTGTCGGTGTCGTCGCCGAGCAGCGTGTCGTCGAAGAGGCTGCCCCTGATGATCTCGATGGACACGAGCGTGTCGCCCTCGGCGTCGCCGCCGGTCGCGATGCCGGCCGCGAGGTCAATCTGGATCGCCTCGAGCGAGAAGGTGTAGTCCGCCGTATCCGTCCCGTCCCCGCCGACGAGCACATCCGCCCCGCGCCCGCCGACCAGCGTGTCGTCGCCGCCGAGACCGTAGAGCGTGTCGTCCCCGCGGCCGCCGATGATCAGGTTCCCGCCGTCGTCGCCCTCGAGCGTGTCGTCGAAGTCGCTGCCCTCGATATCCTCGATCCCCTCAAGGACATCGCCCTCCGCCCAGCCGCCCGAGGCAGTGGACGCGGCGAAGGAAACCTGGACGCCCGCGTCCGAAAAGGCATAGCTGACCCGGTCGCGCCCGGCGCCGCCATAGAGCCGATCCGCGCCCGGTCCGCCGTCGAGGCTGTCGTCTCCCGCCCCGCCGTAGAGCGTATCGTCGCCCTCCCGGCCTTCCAGCCGGTCGTTGCCGTCAAGCCCGGACAGCAGGTCGTCGCCCGTTCCGCCGCCCAGCGTGTCGCCGAAGGCCGAACCTTCGAGGGCCTCGATGCCGACGTAGAAATCGCCCTGGGCGAAACCGCCCTGCCCGAGCTGCGTGGACAGATCGGCGCGCACTCCGGTGTTCGAGGCGCCGAAGCGCACCAGATCGAAACCGTCACCGCCGAAGATGGTGTCGGCCCCGTCGCCCGCGTCGATCGTGTCGTCGCCGTCGCCAGCATAGATCACGTCATTGCCGGCGCCGGTCAGGATCAGGTCGTCGCCCGCCCCCGCCACGACCCAGTCGTCGCCGTTGTAGCCGTAGATCGTCTCCGACAGGGCATTGCCCTCGAGATAGTCGACTTCCGGCGTTCCGGTCAGCTCGAGACCGTAGAAATCCGCCACATGGGCGAAGGCGAAGCCGGTGTCCTCCAGCCCCTCCTCGTCCGCGATCCGGTATTCGATGACGACCGGCCCCGTGTAGCCCGGATCGAACCGGGCCACGACGAAGCTCTCGCCGCGGAACTCGATCACCTCGAAACTGCCGAGCGCCACGCGGTTGCCCTGCGCCAGCGCCACCGGGTCGAGCACGGCATCGACGCCCACGAAGGTCGGCCGCGGCCGGTCCGGATCGTCGAGGTCCACATCCACCTGCCCGTCGCCGGTCGTATCCGCCTGCTCGATGTCGAAATCGTTGAACAGGAGGTCGGAGGCGCGGATCACCAGCGGGATGTCGAGCGGCGTGACGAAGCCGAAATCGTCGACCACTGTCGGGTCGTCGTTCGACGGGATGATGACGATGTCGACGAAGCCCTCGGCCGTGCCCTCGGCATTGTCGGTGATCGTGTAGATGAAGCCCGAGGAGAATGTGGCGTCGATGAACGGCGTGAACAGCAGGTCGCCGTCCTCGTTGTATTCCAGCGTGCCGTTGATCGGCCCCCCCGCCGCGGGTCCGAAGCGGAAGACGTCGAGCAATTCAGGCAGCCGCCAGCCCAGGAATTCCAGCGGGTCCCCGTCGATGTCGGTGTCGTTGGCCAGCAGCGTCTCGATCCGGATGACCGTCGGAATGTCCTCGAAGACGAAGATCTGGTCCGGGTTGGCCACCGGCGGCGCGTCGCCCACCGGCTCGAAATACATCGTGACCTGCGCGCCGCCCACGGCGCCTTCGGGATCGGTGATCGAATAACTGAAGCTGGCCTCGCCCCAGTAGTCCTGGTCAGGCGTGAAGATGATCACCCCGCCATCCACCTCGAGCGTCCCGTTCACCGGGTCCGTCGCGTTCTCGAACGTGACGGAGAAACCTTCGGGGTCGAAGTCGTTCTTCAGAAGCTCGATGATCGGGATGGACAGCGGCACGTCCTCGGTACCGCGCAGGATGACTTCCAGATCGGGCGAGGTGTAGCTGTCGTTGCCCGCGACCGGCGCATCGTTGACCGGCTGGTAGACGATCGTCGCCGTCGCCATGGCCTGCCCGCCCTGCCCGTCGCTCACCGTGTAGTCGAAGCGCGCCTCGCCGAAGAAATCCTGGGTCGGCTCGAAGAGGACGGTCTGGTTCTCGAGCAGCGTCGCGCGGCCGCCGAATGCATTGCTCACCGACACCAGCACGAGCGGATCGCCGTTCGGGTCGGTGTCGTTGGCCAGAAGACGCGCGCGGCTCAGGATGATCGGATTGTCTTCGCGGATCGGCTCCCCGGCCTCGGTCAGCTCGAACCGGTCGTCCACCGGTTCCGGCGGGCGGTTCACCGGGGTCACGGTAACGCTGACGCTGGCCGTGCCGGTCAGCCCGCCGGGATCCCGGATCGTGTAGTCAAAGGTGGCGGTCCCGAAGAAATCCGCCCGCGGCGTGATCACCACGTTGCCGTCTGCATCGAGCGCGGCAAAGAGATCGGCCGAGGAGGTGACCGAAAGCAGGGTCAGCACGTCGCCGTCGACATCCGTGTCGTTGGCCAGAAGCGCCGCGGCGGAGATCACGGCGGAGCCGTTTTCGAGCACGGCGAAGCCGCTGTCGTTGCGCGCCACGGGCGCGTCGTTGACCGGCGTGACCTCGATGAAGACCGTCGCCTCCGCGCGGCCGCCCTCGGGCGTGTTGGCGGCATAGACAAAGGAGGCGGGGCCGAAATAATCGGCGTCCGGCGTGAAGAAGATGTTGCCGTCGCTCGACAGGGTGACGCTGCCGTTCACCGCGTCGAAGACCTGTCCGACGATCATCCGGTCGCCGTCCACGTCGTTGGCCAGCAGCCGCGACGCGCGGATGGTCAGGAGCCCGTCCTCGGCCACCACGAAACCGGTGTCGTCACGCGCCTCGGCCACGGGTCGCACGGTCACGCGCACCACCGCCTCGGCAAAGCCGTTGCGGTCGTCCGTGATCCGGTAGCGGATCTCGGTGGCCCCGGTGAAGCCGTCCACCGCCTCGAAGATCAGGCTGTCGCCGTCGATCACCGCCGTGCCTTGCGGACTGGCATCCACCGAGACCACGCGCAGCGGGTCGCCGTCGCCGTCGAAATCGTTCAGCAGAAGATCCGACAGCGGGATCGACAGGATTTCGCCGGTGGTCACGGCGAAGAAGCCGTCGTCATTGGCCTCGGGCGCGCGGTTCTCCAGCAGGTCGAGCAGGGTGGTACGGGTCCATTCCACGCCGTCCGCGAACTCGTAGCGCTCGATGCCGCGCCCGTCCGTGGCGAGCGCGTGGAGCACCATGACGCTGTCGCCGGGACGGCCCGCGAAATTCAGCAGGACGGTCGTGCTGCCGTTGAAGAGCCGCTCGACCGACACGGTGGCCGCGTCGAACCCGGTCAGGTCCAGCACATCGATGTCGCCGGGCGCCGTGCCCGTGTCCTCGATCCGGTCATGGCCGTCGCCGGGCGCAAAGACGTAGCGATCCGAGCCCGCGCCGCCGAACGCCACGTCGTTGCCAGGGGTCAGGTCGATGACGTCGTCGCCGTCGAAGCCGTGGATGTTGTCCGGCCCGTCCGACTGCACGTCCTCGAGAGCCCGGGCGCGCATCTCGGCGCGGCCCCACTCGGTCCCGTCGGC
Organism: Histidinibacterium lentulum; assembly: GCF_003789055.1. Taxonomy (GTDB): domain Bacteria; phylum Pseudomonadota; class Alphaproteobacteria; order Rhodobacterales; family Rhodobacteraceae; genus Oceanicola; species Oceanicola lentulus. Next base: position 163,452 of record NZ_ML119086.1, read on the forward strand.
GAAGCGCAGCGTCAGGCTCCCCGGCGCACCGTTGGCCGGGCCCAGCGCGCCCACCAGGGTCAGCTGGTCCCCGGGGGTCTCGAAGTCGATCACGAGATCGAGGCTCGTCGGCCCCGCCCGCACCGCGGACACCACGTCGTCCACATCGAGGTCCGACAGGATCACGACGGAATGCCCGCCGCCCAGCGCGTCGTAGCGGTCGCGCCCGTCGCCCGCGGCATAGAGGTAGGTGTCGTCCCCTCCGCCGCCGACGATCAGGTCGTCGCCACGTCCGCCCACGAATGTATCCGCCTCGGAACTGCCGAAGATCACGTCGTCGCCGTCGCTGGCCTGCACCTCCACCAGCCGCGCCACGAGGTCGGGGATCGTCAGTTCGGTGCCGCTGTCGGTGAGGACGATGGTTTCGATCCCGCGGCCGGGAGTGAGCCCGTCGACGATCAGGATCTCGTCGTCGCTGCCCTCGAAGCGGATCCGCAGGTCGGGGCTGCCGGTGCCGAGACGGCTCAGCCGCAGATCGGCCGGGTCGTAGCCCGAGATCAGCAGCCGGTCGTCCGGCGAGTTCGATCCGTCGCGCAGGATGTCCTGCCCGTCGCCCGCTGCGAAGAGATAGGTGTCGTTGCCGGGACCGCCCGAAATGCGGTCCTTGCCCAGCCCGCCGGACAGCGTGTTGTCGCCATCGTCGCCGAAGACAAAATCGTCGAAGGGCGTCGGCACCCGCGCCAGGAGATCCGCCATCCCCCACTCGGTGCCATCGTCGAAGCGAATGGTCTCGATCTTGCCCGAACCCAGCGCGTTCTCGATCCGCACGCGGTCGCCGTCCGTGCCCACGGACAGGATCATCGCGCTACCGTCGCTGGTCTGCGCCACGCGCACGTCCCCGGGGGCGATCCCCGGCCCGAACAGCAGCACATCGTCGCCGCCCGTGTCGATGATCCGGTCCTGCCCGTCGCCGAGGCCGAAGACATAGGTGTCGTCGCCCGCGCCGCCCTCGAGCAGGTCCACGCCGGGGCCGCCTTCCAGCACGTCGTCGCCGCCCTTGCCGATCAGGCGGTCGTCGCCGGCGCCGCCAAGGAGGGTCTCGCCCGCCTCCGAGCCGTGGATCACGTCGTCGCCCGCCGTCTCCTGGAGCGCCATGGCGACCAGCATCGGCCCGGTCCAGACCGTCCCGTCGTCGAAGGTCACCGTAACCCCGAGCGCCGGCTCCGGCGCGCGGCCGGTGTCGATGCGGTCGCCCGTGGCGGTGTTCTCCAGCACCACCGTGGGCCCGCCCGTCACCACGCGGATGTCGGCTGGGTCGACGCCCGCGGTGAAGAGCACGGCGATGGCGCCCTCGGCATCTTCGATCCGGTCCTGCCCGTGACCGGGGGCGAAGACATAGCTGTCGTCGCCCGGGCCGCCGCGCAGCAGGTCGTCGCCCGGACCGCCCGTCAGCGTGTCGTCGCCGTCGCTGCCCGTGAGCGTGTCGTTGCCGCCCTGCCCCTCCAGCGTGCTGCCGTCGAGGATGCGCAGGTCGTCGTCGCCCGGCGTGCCCGTCATCGCCCGGTCCAGCAGACCCGCCCAGTCCCAGGTGCTGCCATCGGAGAAGGCCACGGTCTCGATCCGCGTCAGCGGCGGCACCGCCGCCGCCCCCACGAGCAGGATCCGCGTGGTCCCGCCGATCACCCGCAGCTCCAGATCGTCGCCCGAGATCCGTACAGAGACGGCGCCCGGCGTCACCGTGGCGTCGAACTCGATGCGGTCGTCGCCGCCCGCGTCGGTCAGCCGGTCGCGCCCGTCATGGGCGCCGAAGAGGTAGATGTCGTTCTGCGTCCCGCCGAACAGGAGGTCGTCGCCCTTGCCGCCCCGGAAGATGTCGTTGCCCGGGAACTCGGCGTCTGGGCCGCCGCCGATCAGCGTGTCGTTGCCGCTGCCGCCGTCAAGGATGTCGTTCCCCGCGCCGCCCACGAGCAGGTCGTGCCCCGCCTCTCCCGCCAGCCGGTCGTCGCCGAACCCGCCATAGAGGCTGTCCCCGTCCGCCCCGCCGGCGAGCGCGTCGTCGCCGCCGAAGCCGAGGAGCGTATCCGCGCCGCCATTGCCGAAGATCGTGTCGCCCAGTGGCCCGCCGCCCAGCTGTTCGGCGGTCTCGTCCCCTCGGATCGCGGACGTGTCGCGCACCGGATCGACGCCGCCGAAATTGGCCGCCGTGAGATCGCCCGCATCCACCCCCAGAAGGCGTAGCACCGAGAGAGTGCTGCCGTCGTTCTGTGTCAGCCGGATCGTGGTGTCGGCGCCGTCCTGAACCAGCTGCAGCCGTCCCGAGGCAAAGGGATCCGGCGTGCTCGCCGCCAGCCGCAGGATGTCGCCCCCGTCGCCGGGGGTGAAGTCGGTGATGACATCCTCCGCGGTATCGGCGGGCACGTCGAAAACCGGCAGATAACGGAAGATGTCGCGCCCGGCGCCGCCCGTGAAGACATCCACATGGGCATCGCTCGCAAGGCCGCCCAGGATGTCGTCGCCGTCTCCGCCGAAGAGCGTGTCGGCCCCGTCGCCGCCCTCGAGATAGTCGCCGAGAGCGCCGCCGGTCAGCGTGTCGTCGCCATCCGTCCCGTAGAGCGCCACGCCGGCGATGCCGAGATCCGGCTGCACCAGCGCCGCCACCTCGTCGAAGCTCAGCACCACGAGCGAGTCGGCGATCTCCAGTGTCTCGATGCGGCCTGTCCCGGCGGAGGCGAAGGCGTCGCGCAGCACGATGCGGTCGCTGCTGCCGGTGAAGCGGATCGTCAGGTCGAGACCGTCCGGCCCGGTGCGCGAGAACCTCAGGTCGGCCTGGTCGACGCCCGAGATCCGCAGCGTATCCGGGGCGCCCGCGTCGCCGTCCTCGATCGTCAGCACCCCGTCGCCGGCGGTGAAGAGATAGAGGTCGCTGCCCGCGCCGCCGCGGGCGATGTCGTCGCCGGGCCCGCCCGCGAGCGTGTCGTCGCCCGGGCCGCCCTCGAGGATGTCGTTCCCCTCTCCGCCCAGCAGAAGGTCGTCTCCGCCGGCGCCCGCGAGGCTGTCGTCGCCCGCGCCGCCCTCCAGCGTGTCCGCCCCGGCGGTCCCGGTGAAGCTGTCGTCGCCGTCGGTGCCCAGCGTGGCGCGGCGCTGCAATTCGGCCGTATCCCACTGGGTCCCGTCGGCGAAGGTAAGCGCCTCGATGACCGTGGTGCCCGCGATCAGCACCCTGTCCTCGGTGCCGGCCACGCGCAGCAGCAGCCCCGCCGAGGTCTGGCTGACCGTGATCGCGGCGGGGTCGATGCCCGTCCCGAAGACGATCTCGTCAAGCCCGCTCGGGTCCTCGATCCGGACCTGCCCGTCGCCGAGGTCGAAGAGGTAGGTGTCGTCCCCCGCCCCGCCCGCGAGCAGATCACCGCCGCCGCCGCCCGACAGAGTGTCGTTGCCCGCCCCGCCATAAAGGCTGTCGGACCCCGGACCTCCCTCCAGCACGTCGTCGCCGTCGCCGCCGAAAAGCGTGTCGTCGCCGCTTCCGCCCTGAAGGCTGTCGTCCCCGGAGTCGCCGTGGATCAGGTCCGCGCCGTCGGTCGGGACCTGCGACAGGGCCACGAGCTCGGCATGGGTGAGAACCTCGCCGCCGTCGAAGCGCACCTCCTCGATAGCACGCAAGGGGGTGTTGAGCGCCCCCGAGAGCGTGATCCGGTCCTCGCTGTCGCGCAGCCGGAGCACGAGGTCGGCACCGCCGCCACCCTGCTGCACCCGCAGGTCGTCCGGCACGATTCCGGGGCCCAGTTCGAGCACGTCAAAGCCGCCGGTGTCGAGGATGGTGTCCTGCCCGTCGCCCCGGAAGAACCGGTAGACGTCGTCGCCCGCCCCGCCCTCGAGCCGGTCGTCGCCACGGCCGCCCTCCAGCGTGTCGGCCCCGTCTCCGCCCGACAGCGTGTCGTTGCCGCGTCCGCCCTGCAGCAGATCGTCGCCGTCGCCACCGCCGAGGCTGTCGTCGCCGGCGGTCCCGGTCAGGGTGTCGTCGCCTGCGGTGCCGGACAGGGCGAGCCCTCCCCCCGCGGCCGGCGTGGCCGCGCGCGCGACAAGCTGGTCGTGATCCCAGGTTATGCCGTCGGCGAAGCGCAGCTCCTCGATCCGGCGCGATGTGCCGGACAGGACACCGGTCAGGATCAGCCGGTCCTCGCCTCCGGCAATCCGCAGGATCAGGTCGCTGCCGGACGTCGTGACCGTCAGGTCCTCCGGCGCGATGCCCGGGGCGAAGGAGATCGCATCGGTCCCGCCGCTGTCGGTGATCCGCGCCGTGCCATCTCCCCGGCCGAAGCGGTAGAGGTCGTCCCCGAGGCCGCCGTCGAGGAGGTCGTCGCCCGCCCCGCCGGACAGCGTGTCGTTGCCCGCGCCGCCGAAGAGCGTGTCGGACCCCGCGCCTCCGATCAGGCTGTCGTCGCCGTCGCGGCCCTCGATCGTGTCGTCTCCGCCGGCGCCGTCGATCGTGTCCGGCCCCAGCGTGCCGACGAGACGCTGCGCCAGCTCCGTGCCGAAGGTGGCCAGCGCCGAGGTCCCCTCCGCAGTCCAGACCGTGCCGTCGGCAAAGGCGATCTCCTCGATCACCCGCGCCGGGTCGCCATGGGCGCCGAGGATCTCGACCCGGTCCCCGGTGCCGCGGATCTGCAGGATCAGGTCGGTACCGTCGCGCTGGGTCACGATCACGTCGCCGGGCGCGATGCCTGCCGCGAATTCGAGCCGGTCGATCCCGCCCGCGTCGTCGATCCGCGTCAGCCCGTCGCCGGGGCTCACGAGGTAGAGATCGTTCCCGTCGCCGCCGATCAGCGTGTCGCTGCCCGCCCCGCCCGACAGCGTGTCGTCGCCCGGCCCGCCCACGAGAAGGTCGCGCCCCGCGCCGCCGAACAGCGTGTCATTGCCGCCGCGCCCCTCGAGCACGTCATCGAACGCCGTGCCGATCAGCTCGTCGTCCGTGACCGTTCCTTCGCTGCCGCCGCCTTCCCCGGACGGACCGCCGTCGTCGCCGTCGAGGGGTCCACCCTCGCCGAACTCGCCACCTTCGTCGAACTCACCGCCCTCGTCGAACTCGCCAGAGCCTTCATCGGACCCGGCATCACCTCCATCGCCGATCAGCACCACACCCGATGGGCCGGGCCAGGGCAGCGCGGCTGCAATCAGATCGGCATGGCTCCAGTCGGTCTCGTTCTCGGCAAAACGGACCGTCTCGATCCGGTTTCCACCGCCGGCCACCGTGCCGACGAGGCGCAGCGTGTCGCCGGTCGAGGACAGGACCAGCACAAGGTCGTCACCATCGACGAAGACCTCGACATCGCCGGGCAGAATCCCACCTTCGAACAGCACGAGATCCGCATCCGAGAAGGAGCCGCCGTCCTCGATCCTGTCGTGACCGAAACCTGGCGCGAAGACATAGGTGTCGTTTCCGAACCCGCCCGACAGGAGGTCGTCCCCCGCGCCGCCTTCGAGGACATCGTTGCCGCTGCCGCCGTATAGGCTGTCGTTCCCCGCGCCGCCTTCGAGGACATCGTTGCCGCTGCCGCCGTAAAGCCGGTCGAAGCCCTCCCCGCCGCGCAGGGTGTCGTTGCCGCTCTGCCCCGAGATGCTGTCGTCCCCGGCGCCTCCGTCGATCAGGTCGGTGCCGTTGGTCCCGATCAGCTCGTCGTCGCCGCCGCGCCCCTCGATGAGCCGCGCCAGAAGGTCCTCGTGGCTCAGGATCGTGCCATCGGCGAAGACGACCGTCTCGATCCGGTCGGCGGTTCCGACGAGGGTATCCTTCAGCACCAGCCGTTCGTCCCGGCCGGCGAAGGTCAGGATCAGGTCGCCCCCGTCCGCCCGGACCCGGAGCGTGGCGGGGTCGAAGCCTGCACCGAAGACGATCCGGTCATCCGGCGAAAAGTTGCTGGACAGACCGCGGTCGTGGACGATGTCCTGCCCGAAGCCGGACGCGAAGATGTAAGTGTCGCTGCCCAGACCGCCCTGCAGGTAATCGTTGCCGGGTCCCCCGATCAGCGTGTCCGCGCCGTCGCCGCCGAACAGGCTGTCGGCCCCGCCGCCGCCCTCCAGCAGGTCCGCGTCGAAACCGCCCTCGATCACCTGGTCGGCATCGGTCGGCACGAGGGCGCGCACTATCAGGTCGGCATGGGACAACTCCGTGCCGTCGTCGAAGCGCACGGTCTCGATCCGGTCCGAGCTGCTGGCGATGGTTCCCCTGAGCACCAGCCGGTCATCCCGGCCGACGAAGGTCAGGATCAGGTCGCCGCCCTCGGCGCGGACCTGCAGGTCCTCCAGCAACAGGCCGGGGCCGAAGACCACCACGTCCTCGGGCGAGAGACCGGAGTTGAGGCCCTGGTCATGGACCGTGTCCTGACCGAAGCCCGCCTCGAAGACATAGGTATCGCTGCCGACCCCGCCGCGCAGGTAGTTGTTGCCCGTCCCGCCGATCAGCGTGTCGGCGGCATTGCCCCCGAACAGGCTGTCGTTGCCGCCGCCGCCCTGGAGCAGCGTGGCGTCGAACCCGCCGGTGATGACCTGATCGGCATCGGTGGGCGCGGTGGCGATGGCAAAGAGCTCGGCATGGCTCAGGCTGCCGCCATCGACGAAACTGACCGTCTCGATCCGGTTCCCGGCAATGGTGACCGTGCCCTGCAGCACCAGCCGCTCGTCGCGCCCGGCGAAGCTCAGGATCAGGTCAGCGCCATCGGCCTCGACCCGCAGGCTCGCGATGTCGAAGCCCGCGCCGAAGATGACCTCGTCATTCGGCGAAAAGGCGGAGTTGATCCCGTTGTCGCTGATGACATCCTGCCCGAAGCCCGCCTCGAAGAGGTAGGTGTCGCTGCTCTGCCCGCCGCTCAGGAAATCATTGCCCGTCCCGCCGATCAGCGTGTCTTCGGAGGCGCCGCCGAACAGGCTGTCGTTGCCGCCGCCGCCCTCGAGCAGCGTGGCGTCGAATCCGCCGATGATGACCTGGTCGGCATCGGTCGGCGCGGTGGCGATGGCGAAGAGCTCGGCATGGCTCAGGCTGCCGCCGTCCGCGAAGCTGACCGTCTCGATCCGGTTCCCGGCAATGGTCACCGTGCCCTGCAGCACCAGCCGCTCGTCGCGCCCGGCGAAGCTCAGGATCAGGTCAGCGCCATCGGCCTCGACCCGCAGGCTCGCGATGTCGAAGCCCGCGCCGAAGATGACCTCGTCATTCGGCGAAAAGGCGGAGTTGATCCCGTTGTCGCTGATGACATGCCGTCCGAAGCCGGCCTCGAAGAGATAGGTGTCGCTGTCGGTCCCCCCGCGCAGCAGGTCGGCGCCGCGCCCGCCGACGATCGTGTCGTCGCCGTTGCCGCCGTTGATCGTGTCGTCGCCCCAGCCGCCCTCGAGGCTGTCGGCGCCGCTCGTGCCCTCGATGGTCTGCGGTGCGGCGCTCTCCCAGGGCGCGCCGCTGAAATTGCCGCCCGTCAGCGCGGTGACGTCCACGCCCGTCAGCCGGACCAGGAGCCGCGCGTCGTCGAGGCTGCGCACGCCCGCGTCGGCGAAATGGATGTAGGTATCCGCCCCCTGCTGGCGCGCCACCACCTCTCCGGCGAGGCCCGCCGCCAGCCGGATGTCGAGCCGGTCGCCCAGATCCCCGGTCTCGAAGCCCGCGATGGTGATCAGCCCCGCGCCGTCGTCGATCTCGGGAACGAAGACCTCGAAGACGTCGACCACGCCCGGAGTCGCGGTCAGGTTGCGCGGCAGGTCGGGCCGCGCCGACGCGTCCGGACCGGAACTGCCGCCCGGGTCCCCGGGATCGCCGCCATGGGCCAGTGCGAACACCGCATCGCCGAAGGGGTCGGTATCGGGAACGCTGGGGAAGAGCAGCCGCTGCGCCTCCGCCTCGGTCACCTCCAGCGCCGCGACCTGCGCCGCGCTCAGGACCGTGTCGTCGTCGAAGCGGAAGACCTCGACCGGGGTCCGGCTCTGGGTGAACTGGTTACGGACCGTGAGGACATCCTCGTGGGCCACGAAGCGCAACACGAGGTTGCCGCCCTCGCGCACAACCACCATGTCCGCGGCGTTCAGGCCCGGCCCGAAGAGGACCGTATCGTCGGAGAAGGACCAGGGACCCGCCTCCACGATCTCGTCCCGCCCGGACCCCACGCCGAACCGGTAGGTGCTGTTACCCTGCCCTCCGGCGAGGATGTCGTCGCCCGGACCGCCGTCGAGCACCGCGTCGATATCGAACCGCGTGCCGAGGTCGAGCCGTTCGTCGCCCGCACCGCCGGTCAGCGCGCGCGACAGGATTTCCGTAAGGTCCCAGACCTCGCCGTTGGCGAACTCGAACCGCTCGATGGTCGAATTGAGGCCAAGCCCCTCGAACATGCCGCGGATCGTGATGCGGTCCTCGCCGCCCGCGATGCCGATCACGAGGTCGGACGGCCCCACCGACAGGAACCGGATGTCGGAGGGGGCGATGCCCGCCTCGAACCGGATGCGGTCGATGGCGCCGGCGTCGACCCGCTCGATGTCCTCGATGATGTCCTGGCCGTCGCCGCGGCCGAAGACATAGGTATCGCCGCCGCTGTGACCCCGCAGAAGGTCGTTGCCGCGCCCGCCGTCGAGCACATCCGCCCCGCGCCCGGCCTCCAGCGTGTCGTTGCCGTCGAGACCGAAGAGCGCGACAGCAGGTTCCGCACCCACGGCCGGGGCACCGGACGGCACGATGATCGCGTCGTCGCCGTCGGTGGGCGGGATCGAGAGCGCGATCTCTGCAAGGGTGCGCACCGTCCCGTCGCGGAACTCCAGCCGCCCCACGAGGGCGTCGGGATCGCCCGGCGGATCGACCAGCGTCAGCCGGTCGTCGCCGCCCGCGATCATCAGGATGATGTTGCCCTCTGCGTCGCGCTTCGCCGTCACGTCGCCCGGCGCGATGCCGGGGCCGAAGCGGATCACCGCGAGCCCGTCGACCGACCCTTCCGCCCGGATGCGCTCCTGCCCGTCGCCACGGTTGAACTCGATCACGTCGGCGCCGAGGCCGTCGATGATCACGTCGTCGCCCCGGCCCGGGCGGAACACCTCCGCCCCGGGGGTGCCGCGCAGCACGTCCGCACCCGGCGTGCCCACGGCGTTGACGAGATCGAGCAGCATGTCGCGGGTCCAGACCGTGCCGTCGCCGAAGACCACCTCCTCGATCGCGGCGTCGCGGATCACGATGGAATCGTCGCTCAGCTCGAAGGTCAGCAGCAGGTCGTCGCGTCCCGCGGCCAGCCGCTCCACCCGGACGTCCGCCGGGATGTAACCCGTGAGTTGCAGCCGGTCCCGCCCGGCCGTGTCCTCGATCACGTCCTGCCCGTCACCGCGCCTGAAGAGGTAGAGGTCGTCGCCCCGCCCTCCGCGCATGACATCGTCCCCGCGTCCGCCTTCGAGCGTGTCGGCGCGGTCGCTGCCGCGCAGCACGTCGTCGCGATCGGTGGACTGTCCCCGGATCGCGGCCTGGACCAGGTCTCCCCCCGTCCAGGTCGTCCCGTCGGCGAAGGCGATACTGGGCACGGCCCCCTGGCCCAGCGCCCCGGCGATGACCACGTCGAGGAAGCCGTCCAGCGTGACCAGCAGGAGGTCGCCGCTCTTGCCGTCCGCATTGCGGACGGCGACCTGCAGCGGGCCGATGTTGTCGAGCTCGATCCGGGCCGAGGTGGCGCCCGGCGCCATCTCGATACGGTTGATGCCGTCGCCCCGCCCGAGCCGCACGACACCGCCATCGTCGAGGATCACGAGGTCGTTGCCCGGTCCCGGCTCCAGTCGGACGCCCGGCGCCACATCGGCCGAGCGCAGGATGTCCTGCGACCCGTTCGGCGCGGCTTCGAGCAGCTGCTCCCGCACCTCCTCGATGGTCAGCGTCTCGCCGTCAGCAAAGACGAAGGTCTCGACCGGCGTCTGGCTGTAGCCGCCGAGGATCGCCACCCGCTCGTCCGTGGGCTGCAGGCGGATCAGGAGGTCGTCGCCGATCCGTTCGAAGCTGACCCGGTCGCGGGTGATCTCGGCGCCGAAGACCAGCCGGTCGACGCCGGCAGTGTCCCGGATCGCGGCGCTGTCGTCGCCGTAGCCGAAGAGATAGGTGTCGTTGCCCGCCCCGCCCTCGAGAAGGTCGGCCCCCGCGCCGCCCGACAGGGTGTCGTCGCGGCTGTCGAGGCCCACGAGGCGCTCGTCAGCGTCGGTGCCCGTCAGCATCCGGTCGATGATTTCCTCGATCGTCAGCACCGAGCCGTCGCCGAAGCGGAACTCTTCCACCCGCGTGGTACCGAGCCCGCCCGCGATGGTCAGCACGTCCGAACCGTTGCCGAGGTCGATGACCAGATCGTCCCCGTCGCGGCTGATGCGCAGCGCGTCGCGCGTGACCGTGGCGCCGAACTGCACCACGTCGATCACGCCGGGCGCGTCGGGCCGCTCGATGATCGTGTCGAAGTCGTACCCCGCGCCGAAGGCGTAGACGTCGCCCGCCGATCCGCCGATCAGCGTGTCGTCGCCCTCGCGGCCGTCGAGGACGTTGGGCGCGGTCGGATTGCCCTGGATGACGTTGTCGCCCCGGTTGCCACCCACGATGTCGAGCAGCTCCTCCACGTCCGAGATCAGCAGGAACGAGCCGTCGAAGAACTCGAACCGCTCCACCCCGTTGTCGAGGTCGAGGAACTGGTCGCGGATACGCAGGCTGTCGTCCGGCCGCCCCGCGATGGTGATGACGAGGTCGTTGCCGTCCTGGGCAAAGATCACGTCGCTGCGGGCGATGCCGCCGCCGAAGCGCACGATGTCGTCCACCGGCACGACGGTGCCGGGCCGGTCGAACCAGGCCGCGCGGACCCGCTGATCGATGATCAGGTCGTGCCCGTAGCCCACGTCGAAGAGATAGATGTCCCCGCCGTCTCCTCCGATCAGCGTGTCGTCCCCGCCGCGCCCGTCGAGCACTTCGGAGAAGTTCGAGCCGATGATCGTCTCGGAGGCATTGGTGCCAACGAGGTCGATGTCCTCGGGGTTGAAGTCCGTGTAGATCAGCGACCGGTCCGCGAACTGGAACACCTCGATGGCGAACTGCTGGCGGTTGTCCCGGACATACTGGTTCTCGAGGATGATGCTGTCGCCGGTGCCCCGGATCGTCAGGATCAGGTCCAGCGCGGTGCGGCTGAACTCGATGTCCTCGGCATTGAGACCCAGGAACTCGATCTTGTCGAAGCCGGCGGTGTCGAACACCGTGTCGACGCCGTAGCCGGGCGCAAAGACATAGGTGTCGTTGCCCGAGAACCCTTCGAGCCGGTCGTTGCCCGCGCCGCCGTCGATCCGGTCGTCGATGGTCTCGAAGCCCCAGATCGTGTCGTCGCCGTCGGTCCGGGCATTGTCGACGTAATGCTGAAGCAGCTTCAGGTAGGACCAGGTGGAACCGTCGCCCCACTCGATCTCCTCGATCAGGTTGATGTAACCGGCAATGAGGATCTCGAAGAGGTAGTCTGTCAGCACCACCTCGTCGTCGGTGCCCGAGATGCGCAGCCTCAGCGTGTCGCTGCTGCCGTCGCGCAGGAAGTCGAAGTCGGTCCACAGCAGGTCGTCCTTGAACCGCAGCAGATCGTCCTTCGGCCCGAAGAGCGACGAGGCGAAATCCTGGTCCAGGACCACGTCCTGGCCGTAGCCGCGCCCGAAGATGTAGGTATCGAAACCCGAGCCGCCGCTCAGGAAGTCGTTCCCCTTCCCGCCATCGAGCGTATTGTCGTTCAGCACGCCGTAGATCGCGTCGTCGCCGTCGGTCTTGGCGTTCGCCAGCACCCGCTGCACGATGTCCGTGAAGTCGAGCGACCCGCCCTGCTCGAAGATGATCCGCTCGATCAGCTGGGGCGAGACGTAGTCCAGCCCCGCCGAGGCGCCAAGCGCCTCCCCGAAGGCCTGCAGGTTCAGCCGCACCCCCGCGAACTGGCCCACGATCTCCACGCTGTCGCCGGTGGGAAGACCCTCCTGGTCGAGAATGGTGATCAGCAGGTTCGGGCTGTCGCCGTCCCGGGTCAGGCGGATCGTGTCCTCGGTGATGTCGCCCTGGAACAGCAGGAAGTCGATGCCCGCCTCGACCGGCCCGAAGGAGAAGCCCCCCAGATCGTCGATGATGTCCTGGCCATCGCCGCGCCGGAAGATGTAGGTATCGCCCCCGAGGCCGCCGCTGAGATAGTCGTTGCCCTTGCCGCCGAACATGATGTCGGCGTCGCCCGAGCCGAAATAGGCGTCCGCCTCGTCGAGTTCGGCGCGGACGAAATCCACAACTGCGAAGGACATGCGGAAGCGGTTCCAGACCACGCCGTCGGCGAAGATGATCTCGTCCACGCCCGTCTGCAGCTGCGTGCCGTCGAGGAGGATCATGTTCAGCTCGCCCAGGAACTGGTCCTCGAGCCTCAGCGAACTCGCGCCGTCGTCCCAGGTCAGGATCATGTCCTGCCCGATCCGCGTGGCCGTCACCTCGTCCGAGCGCAGATGCAGGAACCGCAGCTGGTCGGTGTCGCCCAGATCGCGGTCGTAGATCACGTCATGGCCGCTGTTGCGGCCGACGAAGTAGATGTCGCTCTCGATCGCCCTTCCATCGAAGGCCTGGGCATCGGCATCATAGCTGCCGATGACTTCGGTATCGCCCTCGGTCAGGTAGAAATAGTTGAAGCCAGGGATGCCGCGCAGCTCGGTCGCGTCGGGGCCGTGCTGGATATAGGCTCGCTCGTCGAAACCAAGCGAATTGATCAGTGCCGGAAGGTCGAGGTCGATGGGCACGTTCTCGTAGGCCGCCAGCGCCATCTGCTGGACCGAGGCCATGTCGAGCCCGCGCGGCGACTCGAAGAAGACCTTCGGGTCGGCGGGCTTGAAATCGGGGTAGATCTGCTGCAGCAGCGCAGCCCACTCGACGATGTAGTCGAAGACCGCGTCATCCGCGTTGCTGGCGGGCGCCGCCTCGAAGATCGCCTCGAACATCGGCACGAGGTCGCGGTCCGTGGTCGGCCGGTACTTGTCGCTCTCGATGTCGTAGACAATGTCGCGTGCGAAATCCGCCAAGCCGTCCTGCAGGGCGAGCCGCACCGCGAGCCGGGAGCCGGTCAGCACATACTGCTGCAAGGATGCGCCGATCAGCTCGATCATCGGCTTCACGACGGAGTCGTATTCCGTCTCGGAGAGGCTGTAGCTGCCGCCCTCCACGACCTTGTAGTCGATGAGCCCCGTCAAGGGATCGAGCGTCGCGCTCAGCATCTCGGGGCGGAAGTCGATGCCACTCAGCGCCGTGGCGAACTGGAACTCGCCAGGCGTCAGGATCTGCACCCGTGTCGCGCTGTCGAGCGTGGCGCCCACCTCGTCCAGCGTGTCGAAATCCACCTCGAAATTGCGCAGGGCGAATTCGCGGGAATCCCCGGTCTTGAACTGCAGCTCCAACGCCCGGTCCAGGTTGCGTGCCCAGACGAAGAAGGTGCCGTCCGCGTCGGTGACCTCGACCGTGTAGTCGATCGGGATGCCGTCGGTGAAGCGGACACCGATCTCCTCCACCTCGACGAGGGCAATGGGGTTGTAGCCGATCTCCTCGGTGCGCCATTCCTGCCCCGCCTCCTTCGGCAGGGCGAGGATATCGGCCACCGTGGGCGCCGCGATGGTCAGGCCGTCCGCGTCGAGGATCGGCCGCCCGCTCGCGAGTTGCCACGATCCGTCCGGTTGCTCGATCCCGTAGTCGTCGATCACCGCGCGGCCGTCGATCAGCCGCATGAGATAGGGCGCTTCCTCGCGGAACTGCACGGCCGCGCCCCGCGTGGCGGGTGACCAGGTCTGTTCGAGCTGCCAGGTGTCGCCCGCGGCGGCGGCCTGGGCCAGCACGTCCGCCAGCGTGGGCCGGTCGATCACCGCCCCCGAGCCGTCCAGCACCGGATCGCCGCTCGCCAGCGTCCACCAGCCGCCCGAGCCGTCCTCAACATAGATGCCGCGATCTGCCAGTGTCACGCGGCCCTCGCCGTCGGTGCGCAACAGCACCGGCGTCAGCTCGCGCGTGGTGGGCATGGTCTGGCCCCAGTAGGACAGAACCGGGCTGACCTGTTCGAGCAGGAACTCGAGCCGTGGCACGGTCATAGTCGCTGCGGCCTCGGCAGCAATCTCGGCCAGCAGGGGATCGTTGGCCATGGCGACGGCCAGCGAGGTCATCGAGCCGTAGCCGCGGCTGTCCAGCGCCAGGTCCTGCTGCCAAGGCGCCACGCCCGCCTCGCCCACATAACGCGTGTCGGTGTTCGAGGACGGCAGAATCGAGTCGAACATGTTCCGGGTCGAGCCGTCGGCCATCTCGACAAAGCCGGCGGCCAGAAGCTCGATCCCCTGCGGCGTGGTCGTGCCCACTGCGCTTGCATCGAGATCGAAGGCGACGATGCCAAGCGCCTCCAGCGTGAAGAGCTCACCGGGGTCGGTCACCCCATCCTGGTCGAGGTCGCGCCAGACCCGCAGCTCGGACCAGATCGCGTCGGCGGCGGTGATCCGCCCGTCGCCGTCGCCGCCGTTCTCCGCAAGGTCGAACTGCGCGAGATCGCCGTAGCCGCTGCCGGTGCCGCTGCCGAACATCTCGGAGATGTTGTCGATGCGGCCGTTGTCGTTGAGATCCCGCACGAGGAAGCCGTCGTCGGGCGCCACCCAGCCGCTGCGCTCGCCGAAGAGGTCGTTGTCCAGGTCGAACCAGACCTGGCTGATGTCGCGCGGGACCGTCTCGATCCCGTCGCCATCGAGGTCGATGATCAGCGGATCGGTCTCATCCGCCCAGCTCAGCCCCTTGGCGAGGCGCACCGCGGACCCCGCGAGCCAGGCCGCGCCGTTCAGGATTTCGAGCTTGGAGTAGATCTGCAGGAGTTGCCCAACGCCACCGGGCGTCACCTTGAGCATCGGATTAGCAACGTTGATCGCGCCCATGATGAGCGAAAAGGGGCTCGGGAACTGGAAGATCATCCCCAGACCGCCGGTGTTGCCCGCAATACTGTCCGCGAGACTTTTCAACCCCCCGGTCTCGGCCATGGCAAAGTCGGGCGGCGTAAACGGAATCAAGCTGAAGAAGCCGACATCGAATTCGTAATTCTCGATGAGCTGAGTGCCGAAGAGCGTTGCGGAGTCTTCGTTGCCGAGGTCGATGCTCTCGGGCGCCGCGATGCCGTACGCGATCCTGAACAGGATGTCCGTCAGGTTCATGACCGCCAGCTTGTTGCCCGGGCTCGCCTGATAGACGATGTTGGGCAGGAACGGGTCAAAGAAGACTTGGGTGCCGGTCAACAGAGTGTTGGTGAAAGCCGCGAAACTGATGGCGGGCCCGACGAAATCGGCCGCGAACCCGTTCACTCCCATTTGCCACAGCAGCGAACTGGCCCCGGCATCGCCACCCACCAGCGGCAGGCCGTAGAAGGTCAGGATATCGTTTTGCTGCGGGTCCATGATGGTGGTGTTCGGCGCGTACCAGAACTGGTCCGCATTGCTGGAATCATCCGCCACGGGCACCGGACGTCCGTCCGGCCCGGTCTGGGTGCCGTCCACCGTGTCGCCAATCAGCACCCCGCCGAAGCTGAAGTTGATGATCAGGTCGCGCCCGGTGCCGCCGTAGGTGGTGACGCCGGTGCCGCCTGTCACGATGACAATGTCGTTGTCGGCCCCGGCATCGACGGTCAGCCCGCCATCGGGCACCGCGGAGATATAGATGACATCCCGCCCGGCGCCGGTCCGGATCTCGGCCCCGCCGTTGACGCTGCCGCCTTCGGTCAGGACGAAGCGGTCATCGCCATTGCTGAGCGTGACGCCGTCGACCCCGGTCAGACTTGGCGTCTGCTCCGGATCGCCCCGGTCCTCGGCGAACAGCCGCTCCCGGATCAGCAGCGGCGCCAGCAACAGCGCATTCAGCGCCTCGATGTAGGCGGCCGTCTGTTCCGGATCGGCGGTGTCCACCTGACCGTTGAAGAAGAACACGCCGTCGTCGTCGAACGCGTTGTCCTCGCCCCCGGCAAAGGTCGCGGACTCCGTCCAGACTCCGAGGTCGATCCGGATCGGGTCGATATCGAGCGGCCCCTCCGCCGCCTCGAACCGGATGTCGCCCCCGAAGGCCTCCGAGAATGTCAGGAGCTCCGCCCCGGTGACATAGACGTCGAAAGCCGCGCCGGGCGGCGGCTCTTCCTCTCCCTCCCCGGCAGGCCCGGGGGCCAGCGCGCCCCGGAGCCTCAGCTGGACGCTGTCCGGGTCGAACCCCTCGAGGTCCTCGAACAGCCCCGCCGGCAGTTCCGGCGCGAAGGTGATGATCAGCGGCACGCGGTCGTCGAGCGCGCCGAGGAGGATCGTGTCGGTCCCCGCGCCGCCGTCCAGCAGCTCCAAACCGCCGCCGACGATAAGAATGTCGTCCCCCGCGCCTCCGAGGAGCGTGTCGTCGCCCGCGAGGCCCATGAGCGTGTCGTTGCCGTCGATGCCCGACAGGAGGTTCGCCCCGGCGCTGCCCATCAGCAGGTCGTCGAAGGCAGAACCTTCGGCATCCTCGATGCTGTCGAGTTCGTCGCCCTCGGCATGGCCGCCCGAGGAGATCTGCTGTTCGAGGAAGACGAAGACCGCCGCGTCGGAATGGCGGTAGCTCGTCATGTCGCGGCCGTCGCCGCCATAGACGAGGTCGGCGCCCGCGCCGCCCTCCAGCGTGTCGTCGCCGTCGCCGCCGTAGAGCGAATCGTCGTCGGCGCCGCCCGAGAGCCGGTCGTCACCGTCGCCGCCGTAAAGGGAGTCGGCCCCCTCGTCACCGAAGATGGTGTCGTTGCCGGCCTCGCCGAACATCTGGTCGATGCCGGCGCCGCCCTCCATGTAGTCGTCGCCCTCCTCTCCATAGAGGAGATCGTCGTCCTCGTCGCCGAAGAGCACGTCGTTGCCCGCGCCGCCGTAGAGCATGTCGTTGCCCGTGCCGCCGAGGAGCGTGTCGTCCCCCTCCTGGCCGCGTAGCGTGTCCTCGCCGTGGTCGCCGGACAGGAAGTCGTCGTCCTCGCCGCCCAGCAGCACGTCGTTGTCCGCACCGCCGTAAAGCTCGTCGTCGCCGGTGCCGCCTTCGAGCACGTCCTCGCCGTCATCTCCGAAGAGACGATCCCGGCCCTCGCCGCCAAACAGGGTGTCGTCGCCGTTCCAGCCTTCGAGGAGGTCGTCGCCGTCCCCCCCGAAGAGCCGGTCGTCGCCGTCCCCGCCTTCGAGACGGTCGTCGCCTTCGTCGCCGAAGAACAGGTCGTCCCCGGCGCCGCCTATGATGCGGTCGTCGCCGGTGCCGCCATAGGCCGTGTCGTCGCCGTCATCGCTGCCGCCCCAGATCGTGTCGTTGCCCGCGCCGCCGTAAAGGAGATCGTCCTCCGCGCCGCCATAGAGCCGGTCGCTGCCGTCGCCGCCTTCCAGCGTGTCGTCCCCGAACCCGCCTGAAAGGAGGTCGTCGCCCGCGTCGCCGCGCAGCGTATCGTCGCCCTCGCCGCCCTCGAGTTCGTCGTTGCCGGAGCCTCCGGCCATGACGTCGTTGCCCGAGCCGCCGAACAGCGTGTCGCGGCCCGCGCCGCCGTCCATGCTGTCGTCACCGCCCTCGCCATAGAGGTCGTCGTCGCCGTCGCCGCCCTCGAGCGTGTCCGCCTCTGCGCCGCCGAACAGCGTGTCGTTGCCGCCGCCTCCGCTCAGCAGGTCGATGCCGTCGCCGCCGTAAAGCGTGTCGTCGCCCTCGCCGCCGTCGAGATCGTCGTCCCCCTCGCCGCCCTCGAGCAGGTCGTTGCCGCCGCCCCCGAAGAGCAGGTCCTGCCCGACGTCGCCCACGAGCAGATCGTCGCCCTCGCCGCCCTCGAGCCGGTCGTCCCCCGCCTCCCCAAGGAGCGTGTCGTTGCCGTCGCCGCCCTCCAGCAGGTCGTCGCCCTCGCCGCCTTCCAGCTGGTCGTCGCCCGCTCCGCCGAAGAGGCTGTCGTTGCCCTCCTCGCCCATCAGCGAGTCGTTGTCGGCGCCGCCCTCGAGGATGTCGTCTCCGAGACCGCCCAGCAGAAGGTCGTCGCCCTCGTCTCCCGCAAGACTGTCGTTGCCGTCGCCGCCGTAGAGCCGGTCGTTCCCCGCGCCGCCCGCGAGGGTATCCGCACCCTCGCCGCCTTCGAGCGTGTCGTTGCCGTCGCCCCCGGACAGGCTGTCGTCGCCCGCGTCCCCCGACAGGCTGTCCGCCCCGTCGCCGCCTTCGAGAGTATCGTCGCCCGCGCCGCCTTCCAGCGTGTCGTCGCCCTCACCGCCATCGAGACTGTCGTTGCCCTCGCCCCCGCTCAGGCTGTCGTCTCCCGCGCCGCCCTCCAGCGTGTCGTCGCCATCTTCGCCCGACAGGGTGTCGTCGCCGTCTCCGCCGTGCAGGACATCGTCGCCCTCGCCGCCCTCCAGCACATCGTTGCCGGCGTCGCCCTCGAGCGTGTCGTTGCCCGCCCCGCCGTAGAGGCTGTCGTCGTCGTCTCCGCCGCGCAGGACGTCGTCGTCCTCGCCCCCTTCGAGCAGGTCCGCGCCCTCGCCTCCCTCCAGCGTGTCGTTGTCCGCACCGCCATAGAGGCTGTCGTCGCCCCCGTCGCCCCGGAGCAGGTCGTCGCCGTCCTCGCCGTAAAGGCTGTCGTCGTCTTCCCCGCCAGACAGCGTGTCGTCGCCGTCGCCTCCCTCCAGCAGGTCCTCGCCCGCGCCGCCGTCCAGCGTGTCGTTGCCGGCCCCGCCGTAGAGCACGTCGGCCCCGTCGCCCCCCTCGAGAGAGTCCTCGTCCGCCCCTCCGGAGAGCGTGTCGTCCCCCTCGCCGCCCTGGAGCAGGTCGTTGCCGTCCCCTCCGTCGAGCACGTCGTCGCCCGCGCCGCCGATCAGCACGTCCGCACCGGCCCGCCCGGCCAGCGTGTCGTCTCCGTCGCCGCCGTCGAGGAGGTCGTCGCCCTCCCCGCCGTCGAGGATGTCGTTGCCGTCACCGCCGAAGAGCAGATCGTCGCCATCGCCGCCGAAGAGCGTGTCCTCGCCGGGTCCGCCGTAAAGCTCGTCGTCGCCGTCCCCGCCCTCCAGCAGGTCCGACCCGTCGTCCCCGAGCAGGACGTCGGACCCGCTCTCGCCCTGAAGCCAGTCGTCGCCTGCCCCGCCGGACACGATGTCGTTGCCGATCCCGGCCAGAACCGTGTCGTCCCCGTCGAACCCGAGCACGAGATCGCCCTCGGGCGTCCCGGCGTCGATCATGTCGCCCTGGGGATCGCCGGTATAGAAGATGTCGATCAGGTCGCCCGCGGGCGTGCCCTCGACCACGAGGTTCGGCTGCGGCAGGCCGATCAGGGCAGGATCGCCAAGGTCCGGCAGCTTGACGCCGACGAGGGTGACACGGCTTCCGCCCGCGAAGGTGATGAGAACGTCGCCGGTGCCGTCGCCGGCGGTGTCGCCGATCTCGGCGCCCAGAAGCTCCAGCCGCGCGCTGTCCTCCCCGGCGAGGAACGTGACGTCGAACCTGTCGCGGACCGTGATCGTCCCGTCCGGATTGACGATCGGCACCTGGAATCCGATCAGCGCCAGCTCGGTCGGCGCCGAGGAGACCGAGATCAGGTCGTTCCCCGCGCTCAGGACGACCTGCTCGATCCCGGTGAAGCTCGCGGCGGAGCCGCCCGCCTCGACCTCGCCGGCATTGGCGACAGCAAGCGACATCCGCAGATGGACCCCGGACGAGACGGCCCCCAGATCGAGCGTATCGGTCCCCGGGCCGCCGTCGATGGCGTCCGCCCCGAACCCGTCCTCGAGCACGATCCTGTCGTCGCCGGCGCCCGCCTCGATGCTGTCCGCGCCGGGTCCCGGCGTGATCGTGTCGTTGCCGCCGAAACCGCGGATCAGGTCGTCGCCCGCCGTGCCCGACAGGGTGTCGCCCTCTTCCGTGCCCTCGATCAGGGTTCTGTCGTCCATCATGCAGCGCACCCCCGTCCGTGAATATACCGGTGCACTTCGCAGAGGCCGAAGCCCTGGCCGAGCCGTCTGGACGTTCTCGCCCGGAAACAGCGTGCCGCCTCAGTATCCGCCGTCCCACTCCGGACGGGGCTGCCAAAGACAGGTCTCAAACGGCACATGGACTACACTGGTCGTAAAAATCGGAATCTGAATTACGGTACCTTCCCCGGCGTCCGGCGTGGCTGTCAACCAGAAATTACCGTGGCGTAAGACCTTCTGCGGTGCCGGGGACCCGCCGCAACCGGCTTCCGGTCCGGCGCGAAACGCCTGGTCTAGGCGCCCCGCGCCACGAGGCGCGCATGCTCGATCTTGGTGCAGCGGTCTTCGACGACCACCGTCCCGGCCGCCTCCGCCAGGGCCCGCGCCTCGGCGCTGACGATGCCGAGCTGCAGCCACAGGACAGGCAACCGGGGCCAGCGGGCCAGTGCCTCGCGGGCGATCTGCGCCACCGCCTCGGAGCGCCGGAAGACATCGACCATCTCCACGTCGCCCGGCACGTCCGCCAGCCGGGCGACCACCGGCCGGCCGAAGAGCACCCGGCCCTCGAGCCCCGGATTCACCCCGATCACGCGGTAGCCCGCGCGCACGAGATAGACGCCGACGTCATGGGAGGGTCGCGCCGGATTGGCCGAGGCACCGACCAGCGCGATGGTCCGCGTCTCGCGCAGGATGCGCCTCAGGGCTGCCGCATCGGGATCTGTCATGCCGCCCATAAAAAAGCGCCCGAGGCGATAAGCCAAGGGCGCAAGGTCGGAACGAGGGACAGTGAAACGACACGCGGGTGTTCCCGGCCGCGCGTCTGTTCAGACAGATGGCGATCGGCGGGGCGCGCTCCAAGCCCGGCTCAGCACTTCGTGATCAGCCGAGGATGCCCGGCCAGTTCGCCTCGCCCCGCGCGATGTTCGCGTCGATCTCGCCCAGCCAGCGATCCCGGATGCGCAGGCTCGCATTGAGATAGAGCCGCCCTTCGTGCACCGTCCACGCATCGGGCACGGTGGGGGCGAGATAGCCGCGCGAGGCGGCCCAGGCGCAATAGCCGCCGAAGGCCGGGGCCCAGCGTTCCGGATCGGCCTCGAAGGTCGCGCGGTTCCCGGCGCCCGCGAAGGCCCATTCGGCGCCGCGCCACACGAGGCTCTCCGTCCCGCCCTCGACCGGTCCCCCGAGGTCGAAATACGCGACCGGATCGACCCCGTGGATGGCGCGCCCGCCCGCGGTGAAGATGTCGGGCTCGCGGGCCAGCGCCGGACCGGCGGCTAGGCTCGCGGGAAGGGCGGCGGCGAGGGCGAGGACTCTGCGTCGGGGGATCATGAGCTGTCTCCTTGTACCCGGGGGCGCTGTCCCGAAGGTCGGACCTCCCTGCCCCTGCGGCAAGGTTGCCGACGCAAAGGTGAGCCATGTTGCAGGGCGACCCGGCGCGGCCGGGCGGGCGGGCGGGTGCCGTCGCCCTCTCCGGGGCGACGCAGGCGCCCGCCCGGACGTCAGTCGAAGATATCCTCGATCGCGTCCCACAGCTCCTCGAAGGCGCGCCGCTTCAGCCTGCCGATCCCGGAGCCCTTGCGCCGCCGCCGCGCGTCGCGCCGGGCGGTCTCGCCCGCATGATGCCGGTCCTGAACCGGCAGGCCTCCGGGCCGCGCCGGGGCCGCGGCGGAGGCGGTATCGGCCTTTAGGCGCTTGAGATCGTGCAGCGGCGCGCCGCAGCTCGCGCAGGCCAGCTCGTGCCGCCGCTCCCCCTTCAGCACCAGAGCCGCCCTCGTGCCGCAATAGCAGCAGGTCGCGATCTTGCGTCCCGGCATCCGCCCCTCCTATCCGCTCCGGGAGGCATATAGGGCGATGGCCGCGGCATTTGAGACGTTGAGCGAGCCGAAGCCCCCCGCCGCGCCGATCCGCACCAGGTCGTCGCAGGTCTCCCGCGTCTTCTCCCGCAGCCCCGGCCCCTCGGCGCCGAGGACCAGCGCCACCGGACGGCCCCGCGCCCCCGCCATGACCGCGCCGATCTCCGCCTCCGCCTCGCCCGCGAGACCCACCAGCAGGTAGCCCATGTCCCGCAAGCTCTCCATCGCGGCGGAGAGGTTCGACACCCGCAGGTAGGGCTGCCGCTCCAGCGCGCCCGAGGCGGCCTTGGCCAGCGCACCGGTCTCCGGCGCCGCATGGCGCTGCACGCCGATCACCGCCGCCGCGCCGAAGACCTCGGCGGACCGCAGCACCGCGCCCACGTTGTGCGGATCGCTCACCCGGTCGAGCAGCACCACCCGCGCCTCGGGCCCCGCCGCACAGACCTCCTCGAGCGGTCCCCAGTCGAGCGGCCGCACCTCGAGCGCCACGCCCTGGTGCACCGACCCCGGATCGAGCGGCGCCGCGAATTTCCTCGGATCGCTGATCTCGGGCTCGAGGCCCCTGCCGCCAAGCACGTCCCCCAGCTTGTCGAGCGCATTCTTCGTCACCACGAGCCGCAGCGCCTCGCGCCGCGGGTTCGTCAGCGCATCGCGCACCGCATGCAGCCCGAAGAGCCACAGCGTCTCCCGCGCCGCGGCCCGCTTGGCGCGTTCCTTCTCCACCACCCAGACCGGTTTCTTCGCCATGGCGCCCTCCGTCCCCCCTCTTGCGCCGCCGGACGGGCGGGCGCAACCGCGCCGCCTGCCCGGCGGCCAAAATCGCCTTGACGCCTCCGGGACCCCCGGATATCCCGCGCGCCACTAGGGCGACGAGCTGCAAGGTGCGGCAGCGGACTGTAACTCCGCCGGGGAGACCCATGCCTGGTTCGATTCCAGGGTCGCCCACCACTCCCCCGACATGACCTCCCGTTGGACGCGCGAAGATGTCCGGCAAGGCCCCGAGCGCGTCGGCGCGCCCGGCCCCAGGTCACCACAACCCCGGCCCGGCAGCTCCGGTCGCCGCCTGCCGTTCCAGCCACAGGCTCCCGGCATACATCGCCAGCAGCCACCCGGGCTGACACCGCCGGTCCTGCCGCTCCGGGCCTGACCGCTTCGAAGGAGCGGCAAGGACTCCGTCCCGCAATGGACGCAGCCCCTGCCCCGGGCTATCTGCCGCGGATGACGCGCATGTCCCGGGATATCCTTCAGCTTCTGGCGCTCCTCGCCCTGACGGCGCTGGCCGCCTGGTCGGCCCTCGGGCTCCGGATGCAGGGCGACCTGTCGCGCGCGCTGCAAGGGACATCCGAGGCCTACACCACCTTCGAGGCCTTCCAGGCCACCTTCGGGCATATCGGCAGCGATGCGATCCTGTCTGTCGAGGCGGCGGATCTCGGCCAGGCCGAGAGCTTCGCGGCGTTCGAGGATCTCCTGATCGAGCTGCAGCTGACCCCCGGCGTCGCGGGGCTGGTGTCGGTCTGGTCCCTGCCCGATCCCGAGGACCCCGACCGCCCATTCCTGCGCCGGGACGACATCGCCGCCCTGCCCCCCGCGAGCCAGCTAGACGCGCTTCTTGCAGAGGTGCCCCTCGCCGCCGACATGCTGGCCGGGGACCGCTCGCTCACCCTCGTCACCGTCATTGGCGATCCCGCCACCGAAGCGGACGACCGCGCGGAAGCGCTTGCCGAGGCGCTCGCCACCGCCGCCCCCGACCTTCGGGTGGACCGGGTCGGCCTCTCCCAACTCCAGCTCGGCGTGCAGGAGGCGCTCCGGCAGGACCAGATGCGCCTGACGCCGCTCTCCATGGCGCTCTGCGCCGCGCTGGCACTGCTGCTGTTCCGCTCGGGCCGGTCGGCGCTGATCTGCGCCGCGCCCCCGGTCGTCGCCCTGATCTGGACGCTGGGCCTGCAGGCGGCGGCGGGGATCGAGGTCGATCCCCTCGTCGCCACCGTGCCCACGCTGATCCTCGTGCTGGGCTTCGCCGACGCAGTGCACCTGCACCATGCCGTCGGCACCGCCGGGCGCGACCGGCCCCTGCCCGAGGCCATCGCCCACGCG
Source organism: Histidinibacterium lentulum (assembly GCF_003789055.1). Taxonomy (GTDB): domain Bacteria; phylum Pseudomonadota; class Alphaproteobacteria; order Rhodobacterales; family Rhodobacteraceae; genus Oceanicola; species Oceanicola lentulus. The sequence continues at coordinate 187,328 of NZ_ML119086.1, forward strand.
CTGAAGGAAATCTGGCCCGCGCTGGTGCTGACCTCCTCGACCACGGCGCTCGCCTTCCTGTCGCTGCTCTTCGTCGGGTCTCCCACGCTGGCGAACGTGGCGCTGGTGGGGACGGTGGGCCTTGCCCTCGTCCTCGTTGCGGTTGTCACGGTGATGCCGCCCCTGAGCCGGCTCCTGATGCGCGCGCCGCCCAGCCCCGCGCGGCTCGCCCTGCCGGGCATCGGACGGGCCGCACGGTGGCTTCTCGCTCGGCCCGGGCCGGTGACCATCGCGGGCCTTGCACTCTTTGCAGGCCTCGTCGCGCTCTCGACGCAGACGCGGCCCGGCTACGACATGTCCCACCACATCCCCCGCGGCTCGGATTTCGCCCAGGCGCTCGAGCGGGTGGAGGCGCGGCTGCCCGGGTCGGACCGGCTCCATGTGGTGGTGACCGCCGCCGATCCCGCACCGGGACTCCAGCCCGCCGACCGGGAGCGGCTCGACGCCGTTGGCCGCGTGCTCTACGGCGCGCCGCCGCAGATCCCCGAGCGGGTGGACCCGGAGAACCCCCTCACCTCCCGCTTCATCGCCGCGGACGGATCGGCCTTCGCCCTGCCCGTGGCGGCGCCCCTCGACACCGGCGGCAATGGCACCGAGGCCGCCGCCCGCGCCTTGGTCCAGAGGCTCGACGCCGCGGGCCTCGGCGGGGTGACGCAGGTGACGGGCTACTCCCTGATGTCCTTTGCAGAGATCCGCCACCTGGTGATCGACCTGCGCTTCGCCTTCTACATCGCCGTGGGAATCGTCGCGCTCCTTGCTGCGGTGCTGACGGGCTCCGTCCGGCTCGCGCTGGCGTCTCTCCTGCCCAACCTCATCCCCATCCTTGGTGTCGAGGGCTGGCTCGTCGTCACCGGAACCTCGCTGACCATGACCGGGGCGATCGCGTTGACCGTGGCCTTCGGCATCGCGGTGGATGACACGATCCACATGCTCAACCGCCTGCGCGTCGAGCGCCGCACCAGACCCCCGCGCGAGGCGATCTCGGCGGCGCTGACCGTGGTCGCGCCCCCGGTGGTGATGACCTCGCTCATCCTCGTGCTGGGCTTTTCCGTCTCGGCCCTGTCGCTCCTGCCTTCCATCGTGATCTTCGCCAAGCTCACCGCCTCGGCCGTGGCGCTCGCCTGCCTCGCCAACCTCTTCCTCTTTCCTGCCCTGCTCGTCTGGGCCAGCCCAAAGGAGACCCGCCCATGGTCCGCACCCTCGCCTTTGCCCTGAGCCTCTGTGCCGCGACACCCGCTCTCGCGCAGTTCGACATCACGACGAAGACCGGCTCCTGGGCCGGTTCGGGCCAGGTGCTGCGCGGCGGCGAGATCGACCAGGTGACCTGCCGCGTGACCATCGCGCCCTCGGGCGCCGCGACGCAGGTGGAGGGCCGCTGCGCCGTGCCCGAGGGCGCGGTGCCCTTCGACGTGCTGCTCACGCCCCAGGCCGACGGCAGCTTCCTCGCCACCGGGCGCACGCTGGAGCGGCCCGGCGAGACCGCCATCACCGAGCTGCGCGGCACCCCCGACGCCAACGCGCTCACGCTGCGCGGCACCGCACCCGGCGAGACGCTCACCGTCCAGTTCGTGCCCCGCCCCGAAGGAGGCCTGCGCATCGCCACCCAGCGCCTGACTCCCGCGGGCGACGAGAACACCTCCGTGGTGGAGCTGATGCCCCGCTGATCCGTCAGGGCAGCAGGATCTCCGCCCGCGTCACCTCGTGCCGTTCGGTGGTGTTGTCGTCGAAGGTCACCTCCATCGTGATCGACTGCACGCTGCCGGGCGGATAGGTGCGCCAGATCGGCAGGTCCGAGATCAGCGCGTTGGGCTGCATGGTCTCCTCGTGGCACGGCTCCATCTCGAGGATCTCCTCGGGCGGCGCGCCGTTGAGGCCGAAGCGGATCTCGTGGAGCCCGCAGCGCCAGCTCAGCAGATGGGTGAAATAGACCCAGTCCTGCCCCTCCCATTCGCGCACCGCGACCCAGCTGCCGCGCGTGGCGGCGAGGATCGGCTTCACCTCCACGGCGGTGGTGAACCTGCCCGTGGGCACCTGCGGCTCCGGCGCAAAGGTCGGCAGCGCCTCCGCTGGCGACGGGAGGGTGGGCCGGTCTTCGCCCCCGCCCGGCTCGATCCCGAGGGCCATGGCCACGATCAGCGGAGTATAGAATTCAAGCATCATCCCCTCCTAATTGCGCCCCGAGGCTTTCGCCCTACGCGACGATCCGTAATGTGACGCCGGGGCGGCTCCCCGGGCAGAGGGATCATGGCAGAGGACGGCACAACGACCAAAGCCTTCAACATCATGGTCGTGGGCCAGAAGGGGCGCGTCGGCTACGAGGCGCTGATCTTCGCGGCGTCGCTGCGCGCGCGCTCCCCGGGCTTCGCGGGCCGGCTCTTCGTGGCCGAACCCCAGCCCGGACCGCTCTGGCCCTCCGATCCGCGGATGCCGGGCGACCTGCGCGCGGCGCTCACCGACCTCGGCGCCGAGATCCTGCCCTTCGAGACCACGACCTTCGGCGCCTCCTACCCCCATGGCAACAAGATCGAGGGCCTTCTCGCCATGCCCGAGGGCGAGCCCTTCGTCTTCTTCGACAGCGACACGCTGGTGACGGCGGACCTGGCGTCGATCCCCTTCGACTTCGACCGGCCCTCGGCCTCCATGCGGCGCGAGGGAACATGGCCGATGGAGGAGCTCTACTGGCCCGGCTACACGGCGACGTGGAAAGCGCTCTACGACCGCTTCGGGCTCGAGTTCGAGAGCACGCTCGACCTCGGCCAGCCCGACGAATACTGGCAGCGCTACCTCTATTTCAACGCGGGCTGGTTCTTTGGCGCCTGCCCCCGGGCCTTCGGCACCCGTTTCCGCGACTGGGCCCGCGAGATCCGCGACGACCGCCCCGAGGCGCTGGTGCTCCAGCCCCTCGACCCCTGGCTCGACCAGGTCACGCTGCCGCTCGTGATCCATTCCTTCGGCGGCGGACGGCCCGGACCCGAGCTGGATCCGCTCGACGGAGAGGCGACCTTTCACTGGCGCGTCCTGCCGCTCCTCTACACCCAGGGCACGGAGGCGCAGATCGCGCTCTTCGAGGAGCTGGTCGCGCCGAACCGCCTCAAGAAGGTTCTGAAGAATCACGAGCCCCTCAAGCGCTTCGTCTACCAGGGCCGCGGCCGCAAGGCCCGCGCGCTCTTCGACGGCCAGCCCCTGCCGCGCTCGGAGAAGAAGCTGCGCAACGTCCTGAAGAAGGAAGGCTTCTGGATGCGTTGACCTGATCCCGCGGAGCGCGCGACAGGCCGTTCAGGCATCGACGATCCGCTCCAGGAGCCCCACGGAACTGGTGACGCCCAGGACAGAGCGGTCGATTACATGACGGCGCCGATCTGCCACGGCACGAATTCGACTGCGCCGAAGCCCTGCACCTCGCTCTTGGTCTTCTCACCGGACGCGACGCGCAGGATCGTCTCGAAGATCTCGCGGCCCTTGGCCTCGATCTCGACGCCTTCGAGAATGTCCCCGCAATTGATGTCCATGTCGGGCTCCATGCGGCGCCAGAGGTCCGAGTTGGATGCGATCTTGATCCCCGGCACGGGCATGTAGCCCGACACGCTGCCGCGCCCCGTCGTGAAGGCGATGAGGTTGGCGCCCGAGGCGACCTGGCCGGTCACCGAACAGGGGTCGTAGCCCGGAGAATCCATGAAGACGAAGCCGGGCTGGTCGATGGGCTCGGCATATCTGTAGACCCCTGCGAGAGGAGCGGTCCCGCCCTTTGCCACGGCGCCGAGGCTCTTCTCGAGGATCGTCGTCAATCCTCCACGCTTGTTGCCGGGCGACGGGTTGTTGTCCATCTCGCCGAAATTGCGGGCCGTGTAGTCTTCCCACCAGTCGATGAGGTCGATCAGCTTGCGCCCCGTTGGCTCGTCCACGGCACGACGGGTCAACAGGTGCTCGGCGCCGTAGATTTCCGATGTCTCCGAGAGGATGCTCGTGCCGCCGTTTCGAACCAGCAGGTCCGAGGCGTGGCCGAGCGCAGGGTTCGCGGTGATCCCGGAATAGCCATCCGACCCGCCGCACTGCATCCCCAGGACGAGGTGCCTTGCGGGGGCGGGCCTGCGCACGGCCTTGTCAGCCTCGGACGCAAGCTCGCGGATGATGTCCAACCCCCTGCGAATAGTCGCTGCCGTTCCGCCTTCCCCCTGGATGGTCATGTATCGAAAGCGGGCCTCGTCCTTCAGTGCCGCACGCCCCACCAGATCCGGGACCTGCATGACCTCACAGCCCAGACCGAGCATCAGGATCGCACCGAAGTTCGGGTTCCGGGCGTATCCCGCTAGTGTGCGAAACAGCGTTTCGTAGCCTTCGCCCTTCCCCGCCATGCCGCAGCCGGAGCCGTGGGCGATCGGCACGATACCGTCCACATTCGGGAATGCGTCCAACACGGCCCGGCCTGCCACCTCCTCGGCGATGAACCGCGCGACCGAACCCGAGCAGTTCACCGAAGTCAGGATGCCGATATAGTTGCGGGTCCCGACCCGGCCCGAAGGACGGTGGTATCCCTCGAAACGTCGCGGCGCGTCGACGGGCACGAGGGCCCGCGCGTCACTGGCGAATGCGTAGTCGCGGCTGTGGTCGCCCATACCAAGATTGTGGACATGGACGTGACCGCCGGCGGGAATATCCTCGAAGGCAGTTCCGATGATTTGCCCGTATTTGAAGACACAGGCACCCTTTGGGATCGCCTGCGAAGCCACCTTGTGCCCCGCGGGGATCGGTTCCAGCGCAGACAGGCCATCGGTCAGCACTGTGCCGGGCTCCAGCGCGCGAAGGGCAATGAGAACATTGTCAGTCGCGCCAAGGCGGACCCAGTCGCGAATACCGGAGACAGCCGTCATGGCGTCACCAGCACCTTGACCAGATGATCGCGGTCCGTGACCAGTCCGGGAAAGCGTCCCGGCAGATCCGCCAGCGAGACCACTTCGGAAGCGATCGCATCCGTCGGGACTTGGCCCGCCCTGATCGCTGCGATGACCCGTTCGAAATCGGACTTCAGTGCATTGCGGCTGCCGATGATGCGCGCCTCCCGCTTGTGGAATTCCGAATCCGAGAAGGTGATGTCGTCCTTGACGACGCTGACCAGAACCGCGCTGCCACCGTGGGCCAGCAGGGGAAAACCGGCCTCGATCGCTCGGGCGTTGCCCGTCGCGTCGAACACCGCATCAAAGCCCTCCGCCAGTTCGCCACTGACGATCGCGTCGCCTGGCTTGTGGCATGCGGCGAAACCGAAACGGTCTCGCGCGATGGCGAGGCGGTCGTCACTGACATCCATGATGTGGACCTCTGCCCCGGCGAGGCGGGCGAAAATTGCAGTTCCGAGTCCGATCGGCCCCGCACCGGTCACGAGGACGATGTCCCCCGTTCCGACCTCTGACCGCGCCACGGCGTGGGCTCCGATGGCGAGAAACTCCACCATCGCGGCCTGCTGAGGGGTCAGGCCGGTGGCGGGATAGACGTTGTCCCGGGGTACCGCGATCCGGGCGCACATGCCTCCGTCGCGGTGCACGCCGAGCACCTCGATCCGTGCGCAGCAATTGGGTTTGCCGCGACGGCAGGGCCGACACTTGCCGCAGGACACATACGGGTTGACAACCACCAGCGTCCCGGCCTCCGGCCCCTCTGCCAGAATACCGGACAGTTCGTGACCGATGACGCGGGGATACTCGAGGAACGGGTGCTTGCCCTCGAAGATGTGGTAATCGGTCCCGCAGATGCCGATCGCCGCGATATCGACGAGGACCCAGCCCTCGGCGGCCTCCGTCGGGTAGGGCCGCGCCTCCAGCGCGAGCTCCCCGGGCTGAACGCAGACTGCGCAGGCCATCGTGTCGTTGATCGCAACTTTCATTCCGCCCGCTCCAAGAGGTTGCGCGCCGACCAGTCGGCCGGAAGTTCGCCCTTGATGATGAGGCTCAGAACATCGTCCTTCGTCACCTCGTCGATGGCGTGCGAGCCCACGACCCGCCCCTTGTTCATGACCACGACCCTGTCGCAAAGGTCGAACACGTCGTGCATGTCGTGGCTCACGAGCAGGATGCCGAGTCCCTCATCCCTCAGTTTGAGGGTAAGGTCGGCGACCATCTTGGTCTCCGAAGGGCCGAGCGCGGCGGTCGGCTCGTCCATGATCAGGATCTTCGTGTCGAAATAGATGGCACGCGCGATCGCGATCACCTGGCGCTGACCCCCCGAAAGGCTCGAAACCGGATCGCGCAGGTTGGTGAAGTTCGGATTGAGCCGGGCGAGGACCTTGCGCGCCGCCTCCAGCATCCGCGGCTCGTCGAGATTGCCGAACCGGGTCTTGAGTTCGCGCCCGAGAAAGAGGTTCGCCGGAGCATCTAGGTGGTCGGCCAGCGCCAGCGTCTGGTAGATCGTCTCAATCCCGACGGCCCGAGCATCGTTCGGCTCCTGGAACTCGATCGTCCGCCCCCCGACCCGGATCTCGCCGCCGTTCGGCTGCATCGCACCGGCGAGGATCTTCATCAGGCAGGATTTCCCGGCACCGTTGTGGCCGAGCACGCCCACCACCTCGCCGGGATAGAGGTCGATCGAGACCTTCTCGACCGCGCGAACGCCGCCGAAATGCTTCTCGATGTCGATCATTTCGACCAGAGGTGACTGGTTCATCGTTCGAAACCTCGACGACTTTGGAGTGCCGGGGGGCATGACGCCCCCCGGCCGCTCGTTCAGTACAGGACGTTCTGGGCTTCGTCGCTGTCGATGTTCTCCGCATCGACCATCACGACACCGGTGTTGATGAAGTCTTCGACCTCTTCCCCGTTCAGAATGTCGATCACGGTCTCCACGCCCATTTCGCCCATGGCGAAGGAGCCCTGGACCGCGATCGCCTCCAGCACACCGTCCCGCACGAATTGCTGCAGGTCCTCATTGCCGTCAAAGCCGAGCGCGACGAGATCGCCGGCACGGCCGGCCTGGACGATGGCACGTCCCATGCCCACAGCGGTCGGTTCGTTGGCGCCGAAGATGCCCACCAGGTCGGGATTGGCCGAGAGCACGTCCGTCGTCTGGTTGAGCGCGTTCGCCATCTGGCTCTGGGAGTAGTAGGGGCCCACGATCTCGAGGTTCGAGTTGGCCTCGATGTAGTCTACGAAACAGCCGACCCGGCCGATCTCGGAGCCGACGCCGGCGACGTAGGACATCACGGCGATGGAGCCTTCGGTGCCCGCCTCGGCGATCATCCGTTCGGCGACCAGTTCGCCCGCGGCGCAGTTGTCGGTGGACAGGAAGGCCTGGTAGACGTCTTCGAAGCCGTCGGCCAGGGCCCCGTCGATAAGGACCACCGGAATGCCGGCCTGGAAAGCGCGCTCCACCGGCGGGCCGAGCGCCTCCGGATCCGACGGCGCCAGGACGAGGCCGGCGACACCGCGATTGATTGCGTTCTCCACCATGCTCACCTGATCGGCGATGTTGCTCTCGGCTGCAGGGCCGTCGAAGCTCATGGTATAGCCGTCGGCATCCGACATGGCGGCCGAGGCGCCCCTGTTCACGTTTTGCCAGAAGTTCGAGTTCGTCGTCTTGACGATAACCGCGATCTCCTGTGCCTGTGCGGCTCCCGCGGCCAACGCAAGTGCGGATGCAGCGAGGGCAAGGCTATGGCGTTTCATGGTTGGTTCCTCCCTTTCTTGAAAGCCTGGGGTCGGCGCATCGGATCAGTTCCGATTGCGCATCTGGTCGATCCAGACCGCGCCGATGACGACGAAGCCGATCACGATCTGCTGGATGAAGGCGGAGACGCCGGACATGTTCAGGCCGTTGCGCAGGATGCCGATGATGAAGGCGCCGATCATCGTGCCGGAAATCGTGCCGACCCCGCCCGACAAAGACGCGCCGCCGATCACCGCCGCCGCGATGGCGTCGAGTTCGTACATCACGCCCTCGCTGGGCTGTGCAGTGACGAGGCGCGACATCAACACGTTGCCGGACAGCCCGGCCAGCGCTCCCGACATGGTATAGGCGTAGAGTTTCGTCCGATCGGTACGAACACCGGACAGCCGCGCGGCCTCCTCGTTCGAGCCGGTCGCGTAGATATGGCGGCCGATCTGGCGCCGCCTAAGAAGATAGGCCGCCCCGATGGCGACGATCAGCAGCAGGATTGCGGGATAGGGGATGCCCGGAAAGATCACCGTCGGAAAGCCGTTCGGCTGGGTCTCCGTGATCCGGAACAGCGCACCGTTGCCGAGTTGGCCAAAGGCGCGCCCGAGTCCGGAGATCGGTGCGGCCCCCGTGATCTGAAGCGCGAGCCCGCGGGCAATGAGCATCATGCCGAGTGTCGCGACGAAGGGCGGGATCCGCAGCTTGGTGATGACGATCCCGTTGAAGCCGCCACAGGCCGCGCCGGTCAACACCCCCACGGACATGGCCGGGACAACCGGGATGCCCGACCGCACCGCAAGTGCGCTCATCACGCCCGAGAGAGCCAGAACGGATCCCACCGAGAGGTCGATGCCACCGGTGATGATGACCATCGTCAACCCTATCCCGAGCAGCCCGATCACCGAGGTCTGCAAGAGCACGGTCAGGGTGTTGTTGACGGAAAGGAAGTGCGGGCTTGCGAGCGAGAAGCCGAGAATCAGCAGGAACAGCGTCAGGATTGCCGAGAGCCGCTGCATGTAGAGAAAACTCGCCTGCGCGTCCGGCAGACCCGCGCGACCGCCGATCCGCGTGATTCTCCAGGCTTCCGGCATCACGCTCCTCCCAAGCACTCTGCACTCAATAATTAAAGACTGTTACGGGCGGCCTTGTCTTTGGTCAAATGTTTTTAATAATATCAATCATCGAGGTTCTGAACCAAAGGGGTTCAATCGACGGAGGGTACGGGCTTGGCACGCACGGACGCACGCTACAGGGAGGCCTACAACACGCTGCTCGACTACTGCGGACGGCTTCAGGTCGGTGGGGCTGTCCCTTCGGAAAGCGAGCTCGCCGATGTCGCCGGTGTCAGTCGGACCGTCGTGCGCCGCTGCCTCGCCCGCCTCGAAGAGACGGGAATCATCTCCTGGAACGGCCGCCACAAGAGGTTGTTGAAAAGGCCGGCCAATGACGACCGGCTGGAGTTGCTGGGCGACCGCACGGCGGCCGAGGATCTGGAACAGCGCTTTCTCGAATGGGTGCTACGCTTCGACGTGCCCGCCGACACGCCGCTCTCCGTGGCGGAGCTTTCGCGCATGTTCTCGGTGCCTCAGCATGAGCTGAAGGAGTTTCTGGCGGGTCTCAGCCGGTTCGGCCTCGTCGCGCGGCGACCCAGGGGCGGATGGATGCTGCGCGGGTTCACCAAGGAGTTCGCCGTGGAGCTGTCCGATTTTCGCAAGGTGCTCGAACTCAACGCCGTGCGCATCGCCACCGACGCCCCGGTCGGCCATCCAATCTGGACGACCCTGTCAGAGCTGAGGCACGCGCATCTGGACCTCAAGTCGCGCATCAAGACGGATTTTCACGAGTTCTCCAAGCTCGACGAAAGGTTCCACGAGGCGATCAACTCGGTCGTGAGCAACCGGTTCATAGCCGAGTTCCAGAAGGTCATCTCCCTGATCTTTCATTACCATTTCCTCTGGGACAAGGCGGACGAACAGGAGCGCAACGCAGCCGCCATAGAAGAGCACCTCGCCATCATCGACGCACTCGAAGCCCGCGACCCCGATGGAGCAGCAAAGGCGGCGGAGAAACATCTCAGGACGTCCAAGACGACATTGCTGTCGTCCCTTCGCTACCACGAGTTAGGCTAGTGCGGCCTCGGCCCCCTCAGGCAGTTCCTGCGCCAGCGCCGCAAGGTTCCGCTTCAGCGTTCCGACTTTGGCCGTTCCGAGGAGCACGGACGCAACGGACGGCTGTCGCCTGGCAAAATGCAGCGCCGCGGTGGCCAGAGACAGTCCGAAGGCATTGGCGCGGCTCTCGAGGTCGGCGACCCTGTCGAGAACATCCTGCGGCGCAGGTCCGTAATCGAAGGTCGCGCCCGGCACGGGCCCGGTGGCGAGGATACCGGAATTGAACACTCCGCCGAGAACGAGGCTCGTTCCCTCCGCGCCGCACCGCGGCAGCAAGGCCTCGGTCGCGCTCCGGTCCAGCAGCGTCAGCCGGCCTGCCAGAAGGATGACGTCGATCGGCCCGAAATCCATGACGTCGAGGCAGACCTGGCACTCGTTCACACCCAGCCCGAACGCCCCGATGCGGCCGGTTTCCTTCAGTCTTCGCAACCGTTCGTAGCCTGAACCCAGAAACGCCTCCATGTGCGATGCATTGCCGGTGCCGTGCGTGTAGGCGCCGATGTCATGAACATAGAGGATGTCGATGTATGAAACCCCGAGGCGGCCGAGGCTCTGTTCGAAGCTTTCCTCGATGCCGTCGCCGGAATAGTCGTAACGCACATCGTTCTGGGCCGGGTTGACGAAACCGTCCACCTCGGCGATCGGCTCGACCGCGGGGCGAAGGACCCTCCCGACCTTTGTCGAGATCCGGGCCCCGTCCCGCGATGCCAGGAAACGTCCGAGCCGCACTTCCGAAAGACCTCTGCCGTAGTGCGGTGCGGTGTCGAAATACCGGATACCGGCTTGCCAAGCGGCCTGCAGGGTCTCCATCGCGGCGCGATCATCGACCTCCCGGTAGAGATTGCCGATGCTGGCACAGCCGAAAGCGACCTCCGTGACCTCGACATCGGTGCCTGCAACCCGGTTCGTCTTCATGCCGCTTCTCCAGCCAACGCAGCCTCCAGGAGGCGCTTCTCCGTCCGATCCCCATTCCCGCGGGCCCAGTCGATGAACGCCCCGATGCGTCGCTGCAGCTTTTCGACGTGGTTCTGGGCGATGTCGTCCAGGCGGTGTTCCAGAAACGGGTTCGCGAACCGTTCCAGGGTGACCTCCATGTAATCCTGCAGCCCGTCGGCCTCCCCTGCCGCCTGGAACGCCGGCAGGACCTCTTCCGCGTAGAGCGCCCGCAGGCGGTCGACCCATGCGGGATCGGCCATGACATCCCGGACATGGGTCGCCCCGCTGCGATCGCGCGCGAGCCATTGGGAAACGATCCAGGTATGTCCGAGATTGAGGACGAACAGCTTTCGTCGGGCGATCGGGCCAAGGTCCGCGACGACGTCGATATCGCGGTGCTCGCAGGGCAGCACCAGTCCCGCGCGGTTCTCCACGGCCCAGAGAGCGTAGGGTTCTGCGACCGCGCCTGCCGGCTCGATGGCCTCCGAGACGATCCGATCGACCAGCGAATTCACCCATGTCACTTCCTCGGCGAGCCAATCGCGATAGCTCCGGTCCTGGCCCGTCGCCGCGTCGAGGACCAGACCGCGCAGGACGTCGCCGTTGGCCTGGACAAGCTCGGTCGGCATGACCTGTGGCGCCTCACGTCCCGTTTCGTACCGTTGTCGAAGCAGGTGAACGAGCTTGGCGGGATAGGACATCGCCGGGTCGAAACGGTCGGCGCTGTCTTCGGACCGGGGGCGAAATCCGGCGTCGGCCGTGTTCGAAACGATGACGGTGGCCTCCTCCGCCAGAACGCGCGAAACCTCCGTGACTTCCGCGGCAAGCGACATGGTCCGGGTGACGCTCCTGACGGTCACGCTCTCATCGACCCGGACCCCGTTCCGCAGCCCGCGCACCTTGACCTCGTAGCCCTGTGCCAGTGCTTGCAGGCGCCGGGCCCGCGCGGCGTCCCCACTGCTCTGGACCACCGTAATCGGCCCGAGCGCTCGACCTTCCCTCATCGCCTCGGCCACGAACAGATCGACATGGGCCTGAAGAAACCGGCTTGTCCCGAATTGGACGATGGGTGTCGGTGACATGGATCGCGCTCCCTCGCTCGGGTTTTTATTATTTTATGCCAAACGGACCTTCAACCGCAAATGGAAGACCGTCGCAAAGGGAACCGACGCCCTGATCGCCTGCGAACGCGAACCCATCGAGCGGGACCACCGAAGGTCGGCTTCACCACCGCCGCGACGCCCAACTCGACAAACGCTGAAAAGACCATGGCGAAGACCCCTGGAAGCAGGCGGGAACCCGGCGCTCGACCCGCTGACAGAGCCCTGTCAACCAAGGTCAGATATTCTTATCCGGGACGTGATCCTGCGCCAATTTTGCCATGATCCCCGGGTTACGTCGTGTCATGAAAAAAGTTCATGATTCACTGCGAGATGCCCTGAGGGCGCTTCCGCAACGCGAAGACGGGTCGTTGACGATCTTCTCGCTGTTCATCTTCGTGCTCATGCTGATGATCGGCGGGCTCGCGGTCGACGTGATGCGCGCGGAAGGTCGGCGTATCGACCTTCAGGCCGCCATGGATTCCGCCGTGCTCGCGGCCGCCGACCTGGACCAGATCCGCAATCCGAGAGACGTGGTGCTGGACTACATCGATCGGGCGGGCTTCGACGCCGACGAAGTTCAGGTCACCGTCAGCGAGAGCCTGAACGGCAGAGAGGTGTCCGCTCTCGCCGAACTGACGACCGGCACGTATTTCATGAGGCTCGTCGGCATTGAAACGATCCAGACCGCTCTCGGGTCATCGGCCCGCGAGCTGATCAGCGATGTCGAAATATCTCTGGTCCTCGATATATCCGGATCCATGCGGGATTCCGGCAAGATGGACAACCTGAAGGCCGCAGCCCAGACGTTCGTCCGGACAACGCTGCGCGGCGATCTTGCGACCCGCACGTCGATCAATCTCGTGCCTTATGCAGGTCAGACCAATCCCGGCCCCATCGCATTCGACTATCTCGGCGGCGTGCGCCTGCCCGCCGGCATCCCGCCCGGAAACCATGTTCCGACCTGGCCACAAGCCATTTCAAACATCGTGCTCTATTACGATACCAATGGCGACGGGTCGATCGACGCGGCGTTCAAGGTCGAGGGTTTTCCCCAGAACGCCCCCCGCGATGCCGACCAGTTCCTGGGATCGCTGGATGCGGCCTTGCGCAGCGACTATCCTGCGCTGGCGGCGGCCACCGTGGTCGGTGTGTCGGTCAAGGGCGGCAAAGCCACGACAGCGTTCTACCGGATCCAGGACAATCCGAACGGTCCTGCCGCCGATGCCGGACCGACGGACAATACGGGACCGCTGTCACAGTACGCGACGTCGGCCGAGCGCTCGTACAACAGCATCGACTGGTCGGCAGCGCCCTTGCCACCGGCCGCGCCGAGCTCCTGCATCGAGATCGCCCGGAGCGAGTTCAACTCCGCCGGGCTGCCGGACGCCGATACGCATGCCCAGGTCCCGCACTTCATGTACTGGGACATCGCGGCCAACGTCATGGACTGGGGATGGTGCCCCGAGGACGACACGGCCATCCAGTATGCGCAGAACGACGAGGACGCCCTGACCTCGTTCATCCGGAACATCCGCATGCATGACGGAACCGGGACGCATTACGCCATGAAATACGCGCTGGCCCTTCTGGATCCCGGCTCCCAGCCGCTGTTTCAGGAACTTGCGGACCAGGGCGAGATCCCCGCGGAATACGCGGACCGGCCTGCCGCCTGGGACAACGAGGACAGCCGCAAGTATGTGGTCCTGATGACGGACGGGCAGATCACCGAACAGTTTCGTCCGGTCTATCCCCTTGCCGCCCTGAACTGGACTCAGGAACTCCAGCGGCAGCCGAGCAGGAACAGGACTCAGATTACAAGCCGCAACCAGAACCTGTCGGACTTCTACAAGGCCTGCGACCAGGCCCGCGAGAACGGGGTCATCGTCTTCACCATCGCCTATCAGGCCCCGAGCAACGCGCGCACCGAGATGCGGAACTGTGCGAGTTCGCCGGCACACTTCTTCGATGTTTCCGGCGGCGATATCCGCAACGCCTTCAGCGCCATCGCGGACCAGATCAACCAGTTGAGGCTCATCCAGTGACCAAGGGCAGATGGGCGACCTCGGCAACCGTCGCCCGGGCCGCTCTCAGGCGGCGCATCGTCTCCGAGGACGGGAATTCGACGATCGAGTTCGTCTTGCTCTTTCCCCTCCTCTTTACCCTTTTTCTGATGTCGGTCGAGGTCGGGGTCCTGACCACGCGCGAGGCAATGCTGGCCCGCGGCACGGATCTGACCGTGCGCGACCTCCGGCTGACCACCGGCGAAACACCTGATGCGGAGGAATTGCGGCGGCGCATATGTGAGCGGGCCGCGATCATTCCCAATTGCATGGATCGTCTCATGCTGGAGCTCGAGGCCCGCCCGCTTGCCGACTGGTCCGGTCCTCGCCCGAGCGTGCGCTGCGTCGATCGAACGCACGACCCCGACCCGGTCACCACCTTCAGGCCCGGACTGCAGAACCAGCTCATGGTCGTCCGGGTCTGCGCCCTGTTCGAGCCGCTCTTCCCGGCGGCCAGTCTCGGATTCAGCATCGCTGGAGAGCGCGGATTGTACGGCATCACGACGGTCGCGGGGTTTGTTCATGAACCGGAATGATCCCGCCAACCCTGGCATGTGGCATCGGCTGAAGGTCTTTCGCTCGTCCGAGTCGGGCAGCCAGTCGGTCGAGGCCGTCATCATCCTGCCCCTCCTGTTCTGGGCAGTTACGGCCACACTGGTCTATTTTGACGCCTTCAGGTCCCGCAATGACGCAGCCAGGGCAACCTTCACTGTGACCGATCTGATCTCCCGGGAAACCGGGCCGGTCGACGCGGCCTACCTGAGGGGCGTTCAGCATGTGATCGGTCAGCTGAGCGGCAGCGCGACCGATCCGCGGGTCCGGGTCACGTTGCTGCGGTGCGTCGCCGACTGCGACGACGAGGCTCGACGTGAACTGGAGGTCGTCTGGTCGCGGGCCCGCGGAGGGCTTCCGGAAATCCGTCAGGACCAGACCGCGCAAGACGGACTTCGCGCGCGCATCCCCGCAATGTCCCAAGCATCCAGCGTGATCATGGTCGAGAGCGAGATCGACTGGGTCCCCTGGTTCAACGTCGGCTTGCAAGCGCGTCCCCTTGCCAGCACCGTCGTCATGCGCCCCCGGTTCTCGCCCCAGATATGCTGGGAGACCTGCGAAAGATCGTGACGAGGCATCCCACCCTTGCCTCTGCCTTGGGCATACGACTTCGCCGCACAGTCAGTGTCCCGTAGTGCGTCCCTTCCATTCCTTCGAAAGGACCGCACCGTCAAACTGCGGGACCCTTGGGGGCACCTCGGGTCGTAGCTTCCGTCACCGCCTGATGTTCGGGGAGTAGCTTCACGGCAGGATGCCCTGCCGCCGGACCTTTTCGGGGGCCTGCCGGGTTGCCTGCCCATGGCGGAGTGGATCTTTCACGGCTGGGAACAGATCCTGCGGGTGATCGTGGTGGGCGTGCTCGGCTACGCGGCGATGGTCCTGATCCTGCGCGCCTCCGGCAAGCGGACGCTGGCGAAACTCAATGCCTTCGACCTCGTGGTGACCGTGGCGCTGGGTTCCACCCTTGCCAGCATCCTGTTGAGCGAGACCGTGGCGCTATCGGAAGGCGTCGCGGCCATCGCGACGCTGGTCGCTTGCCAGTATGCCGTCGCCCTCGCCTCGGTCCGCTCGCGGCGGCTGGCGCGGCTGGTGCGATCGGAGCCCGAGCTCCTGCTGCGGGGCGGCGAGATCTGTCCCGGCGCCCTCCATCGCGCCCGGGTGAGCGAGGCGGACCTGCGCGCCGTGCTCCGCACCGAGGGCGTGGCCGACCCCGGCGACGTGGCGGCGGTGATCCTCGAAAGCGACGGCACCTTCAGCGTGATCGAGAGCGGCACGCCGGGGACGGGAGAGCTGACCGAGGGGATGCTCCGCTAGCGGGCGAAGATCGCCTCTTCCGTCATCCCCTTGACCTCGATCGGGTTTCCCGCGGGATCGCGAAAGAACATCGTCCTTTGCTCCCCAGGCTCGCCCTCGAACCGCACCTGCGGCTCCAGCACGAACTCCGTCCCCGCGGCGCGCAGCCGATCGGCGAGCAGGGTCCAGTCCGCCACCCCCAGCACCACGCCGAAATGCGGCATCGGCACCCTGTGCTCGCCCACCAGCCCCGTGGCCGCGGTGGCGAAGGGCGTGCCGAGATGCAGCGAGAGCTGGTGCCCGAAGAAGTCGAAATCGACCCAGGTCTCCGTCGAGCGCCCCTCCCGCGCGCCCAGAACGCCGCCGTAGAAGGCCCGGGCGGCCTCCAGATCGTCCACATGGAAGGCGAGATGGAAGGGGGGCACAGGGGACATGGGGGCGCCTCGTCGGGTCGGCAGACAGGGTTGACGTTGTGCCGGGGCCGGGCCGCGGCTAAGCCTTGCGCACACGAACACGAGGGAGGCCCAGATGTCCACCGACCGACCGATGTCCTTCGACACCGCGCAGATCCATGCCGGTGCGAACCCCGACAGCGCCACCGGCGCGCGCCAGACGCCGATCTACCAGACCACCGCCTATGTCTTCCGCGACCACGACCACGCCGCGGCCCTCTTCAACCTTCAGGAAGTGGGCTACATCTACTCGCGGCTCACCAACCCCACCGTCTCGGCGCTCGCCGACCGGATCAACGCCCTCGAAGGCGGGGCCGGCACCGTCTGCTGCTCCTCGGGTCATGCCGCGCAGATCATGGCGCTCTTCCCGCTGATGGGACCGGGGCGGAACATCGTCGCCTCCACGCGCCTCTACGGCGGGACGGTCACCCAGTTCAGCCAGACCATCAAGCGCTTCGGCTGGTCCTGCACCTTCGTCGATTTCGACGATCTCGATGCCGTGAAGGCGGCGATCGACGAGAACACCCGCGCGATCTTCTGCGAGTCCATCGCCAACCCCGGCGGCTACATCACCGACCTGCCCGCCGTGGCGAAGGTGGCCGACGAGGCCGGACTGCCGCTCATCGTCGACAACACCTCGGCCACGGCCTATCTCTGCCGCCCGATCGAGCATGGCGCCACGCTCGTCGTGAACTCGCTGACGAAATACATGACCGGCAACGGCACCGTCACCGGCGGGTCGATCACCGATTCGGGGAAATTCGACTGGATGGCCTCGGACAAGTTCCCCTCCCTGAGCCAGCCCGAGCCCGCCTATCACGGCCTCACCTTCGGCGCGGCGCTGGGGCCGATGGCCTTCACCTTCCACTCCATCGCCATCGGCCTGCGCGACCTCGGCATGACCCTGAACCCCCAGGCGGCGCATTACACGCTGATGGGTCTCGAAACCCTCAGCCTCCGCATGAGGAAACACGTCGAGAACGCTGAAATCGTTGCGAACTGGCTGGAAAAGCACGACGCCGTGGCGCGCGTGACCTATGCCGGCCTCGACAGCTCGCCCTACAAGGCGCGGGTCGCCACGGTCTGCCCAAAGGGCGCGGGCGGCCTCTTTACCTTCGCGCTCAAGGGAGGCTACGACGCCTGCGTGAAATTCGTCAATGCGCTCAAACTCTTCTCGCATGTTGCGAACCTTGGCGATGCGCGCAGCCTGGTGATCCACTCGGCCTCCACCACCCACCGACAGCTGACCGAGGCGCAGCAGGTCGCGGCGGGCGCGGCCCCGGACGTGGTGCGGCTCTCGATCGGCATCGAGGACCCCGAGGACATCATCGCGGATCTCGAGCAGGCTCTGGCCCAGATCGGCTGACACCCTTGCCGGGGGCCCGTCCGGCCCCCGGCGTTCCTCAACGGCTCGTTTACCGGTTTGTGGCAGCCTGCGCCCGATCCCGCCCCCGGAGACAGCCATGCCTCGCCCCCCTCGCGCCGCCGTGACCTGCCCTAGGGTCGCCCGGCCGCAACGCTTTCACTGGGCGGGAATCTGCTGTAGAAACGTCCCGTTGTCCCGCCGCGCTTGCGGTCGATCCGACACCTGCTAAAGCCGGAGCGAATGACACCGAATTTCGCCCTTTCGCTCTCGTTCGACGGTCTGCGCCTGCTGATGCGGGGCGACGCCGGATGGCTTCTCGTGGGCGAGGTCGCCCTCGACGCGCGCGACATGCGCGCCGCCCTCGCCGACCTGCGCCACCGGGGCGAACGTCTCGCCGGCGGCCCGTTCGAGGTCAAGCTGCTGATCCCGAACGAGCAGATCCGCTACCTCGCCCTCGACGGCACCATGGCCACCGAGGAGCAGGTGCGCACCGCGCTCGACGGCGCGACACCCTACCCCGTGCCCGATCTCGTCTACGACTACACAAAGGGCGGCGGGCGCACCTTCATAGCCGCCGTCGCGCGGGAAACGCTGGAGGAGGCGGAGTCCTTCGCGCGGGAGCACGGGATGACGCCCGTCTCCTTCGCCGCGGTGCCCGAGCCCTTCACCTTCGTGGGCGAGGTCGTGTTCGGCCCGGTCTCTTCCGATCCCGACCGCCCGGTGACCCGCGACCCTGATCCCGTCCGCGTGGTCGGTCGCGCGCATCTGCCCGGCGGCCCCGCCCCCCTTGCGGAGGCCGAGGCCGCAGCGCCCGATGCCGGGCCCGAGGCCGCGATCGCCCCCGGGGCGGCCGCCCCGACGCAGGACAGCGCCGCGGAGGCGACGCGCCCCGATGCCGACGAGGCGCTCGCGCCCCTGGCAGCGCAGGAGTCGCCCGAGCGGCCGGACGACGGCCCCGGACCGGAGGCCGATCCCGTCCCGGCCGAGGCGGCACCCGACCGCGATACCGATGCGACGGCCGAAGATGCCGCCCCGCCCGCGGCGCCTCTCCCCGACTTTGCGGCGGAAAAGTCCGACACCCTGTCGCCGGACCGCACCGCGGAGGATGACAGCACGCCCGTCACCGCCGCACCCCCCGTCGCGGAGGACCCCGGGGAGGACGACGACGCAGCCCCGATGCTGGTCTTCTCCTCCCGACGCGCCCGGACCGACGAGATGGCGACCCCGCCCGAGGTCCCTGTCACGGATCTCCGTGCGCGCCTGTCGATGCCCCCCGTTCCCGAGGCGCCCGAGCCGGAGCCCGAACCCGCCCCGGGAGCGGGGACCGCGTCCGAGCCCTCCGCGCCCCCTGCCGAAACCGAACCGGGATCGCCGCCGACCGCGCCCGCGCGGCCCGCGATCTTCTCCCGCGCCGCCCGCACGCCCCAGCCCCCCGGGGCCGCCTCGACCCGGACGGTCGACACCCCCTCCTCCCCTGCCCCGGACGCCGAGATGGCTCCCGCGCCGCCGCCCGAAGCGGCGACACCGGACGCCGAACCGCCGCGGGCGGACGATCCGCCGCCTCCGCCCCCGCGGCGCATTCCGCTGGTCTCCGCATCGGCCGGGCCCACCGTGCCGGGGCCGGCCGGCGCGCCGCCGCTCCGGGTTGACCGGGCCTCTCCGCCGACGCGCCGGCCCGCCTTCCTCGACGGCCTGTCCTCGCCGGACGACCCGCCCCCGGCGCGGCCCAGCTGGCGCGAGACCCTGGCGCAGAGGATGCGCGGCAAGGCCGCCGCCCCGGACGAGGCATCCTCCGCCGAGCCTGCTCTGCCCCCGTCACCGCCCGCACCCGCCCCGGCACCGCCGGCGAAACCCGCGGCGAAGCGCCCCGCGCTCGCCTTCGCGGCCACGCGCGACACGGCACGCGACACCGAGCCGGCCCCCGCCGCCCCGCGGATCGTCGCCGCGCCGAACCCCGCCGACGCCCTGACGCCCGGTGCCGCTTCCACGCTGACCGCCGAACGGACGGCCCCCTCCGGCGCTGCCGCGCCCGTGCCGCCGCCCGACCTCTCCCTCAAGAACAGCGAGTCGCCCGCCGCGCCCGAGGCGCCGCCGGAGCGAAAGCCCGCCGGTCCCCGCATCCTGCGGCGTGGCGAGGCCCCGCCGGCGCCCGCCGGCACTGGCACTGGCACTGGCACAGGCGCCGCCGTTGCCGCGGGCGGCGAGCGCGCACGGATGACCGTCTTCGGCGCCCGCCGCGCCGAGGAGAGCCGCGCCGTCGGCGGCAAGCCCCGTTACCTCGGCCTCATGCTCACGGTGATCCTGCTGGTCGCCATGGCCGTCGTCGCCGCCATGGCCGGCGCGCCCGAGGCGCTGTCGCGGCTCTTCACGCCGCGCGAGGAGGCGACCGAGGTTGCCGCAGCCCCTGCTCCGGCCCCTGCCAACGCCCGAGGCCTCTCCCTCGGCGCGCCCCCCGTCGCGGTGCCCGCGGCCCCGGGCCTGCCCATCGCCTCACCCGAAAGCCCGGCCGAAGCCGAAGCCGAAGCCGGAACACCCGAGCCGGAGACAGAGGCCGTAGCCGTGGCCGCCGCACCCGAGGTCGCCGACCGCGCGCCCGAGGCCTTGGCGCTCCCCTCCGGACCCGCCGAAGGCACCCCGGTCGAGACCGTGGCGGCAGCGCCCGAACCTGCCGCGCCCCGGGCCGCGCCCGCGCCCATCGGCCGCGTGCTGAGCCCCTCGGAGGCGCAGCGCATCTATGCCGCGACCGGCGTCTGGCAGCGCGCGCCGCGGATCCCCGTGACCCCGCGCCCGGACCAGGACCCGGGCCTCGCCATCGCCGCCGCGGCCGAGCGGCCCGGACGGCCCCCGCTTCCCGGCCGGCCGATGGATGTCGCCCAGGTCCTGACCGACGTGCGGATACCCACGCCCGCGGACCCGCCGCCGCCCGGCAGCGGGTTCGAGCGGGACGCCCGCGGCTTCATCCTCGCGACCGCCGCGGGAACGCTGACGCCCGACGGCATCCTCGTCTACGCCGGTGCGCCGCCTCTGATGCCGGACCTGCGCCCGGGAACCACCGCGCCGCCGCCCGACGCCGCGGATCTCGCCCCCGAAGGCGCGGTGGCCGAAGCCGCCGCCGGAACTCTCGTGATCGAGGCCGTGCCCGACCTCGTGCCGCCCCTCCGGTCCGAGGATCTGGCCGCCGCCGACGGGTCCGACCCGGCGGAGGCCGCGACCGAGGCGGCCGCGGAGGGCGCCGGGACCGGGGCATCACCCGGCGTCGCGCTGGTGCAGTCCCCGGCCATCGTGCCGCCGGTCCGCCCGGCCTCCGTCACCGCGCGCGCCATCGAGGCATCCGGCGCCGAGACCGCCGCGCTCGCGGCGGAAGAGGCCGCCCCTGCCCCGCCCTCCGACAGCGCCGCAGGCGCAGGCCCCGCCCCCGGCGTCAGCTTCGTCGCCACGCCCGCGATCGATCCGCGCAGCCGTCCCTCCGGCTTCGCGCCCCTCCCGACGCCCGCGCCCGCCGCCGCCGAAACCCCGGCGGAGGCTCTGCCCGATGACCCCGCCGCGGACGCGCCGAGCGGGGCGGAGGCCCCCGCCTCCGGCGTCGCCTTCATCGAGACCCGCGCGATCCGGCCGCCCTCCCGGCCCGCCGGCCTCGCGCCCGGGGAGGCCGCCCCGGCCGAGGCAGACGTTCCCGCGCCCGAGCCTTCCGATGCCGCCGCGCCGGCAGGGGCCGCGCCGCGGACGGACGTGGTCTACGTCTCGACCCGGGCGATCGACCCGCCTTCCCGGCCCGGCAGCCGCCCCGCTGCCGCCGCCGCGGTGGCGGCCGTGCTGCAGGAGCTGCAGGAGCCGCCCCCTGTCGACCCTCTCGCGCGGCCCGATACCGTCGCCGGGGCCGCGCCCGAGGCGTCCGCCGCCGCGGCGACTCCCGTCCAGCGCGTCGCGACACCGGCCGTCACCCCGCCCGTGCGCAGCGCCGGCGTGGTCGCCCGGGCCGCTGACCGGCTGGAGGCGGAGCGCGCCGCCATCGCCGCGCGCGCGGCCACCGTCCAGGTGGTGGAGACGACGCCGGGCGGTGTCTCCCTCGCCTCCCTCGACCCACCGCTCCGGCCCGACAGCATCCTCGCAGCCGCCCGCGCCGCCGCCCCCGGCCCGGCGACGGAGGCCGCGACCGAGGTCAGCCTGCGTCCCCGGGCCCGGCCCGGCGACCTCGCGCCGGAGACGGAGCTGGCCGAAGCCGACGACGACGCGGCCGAGTCAGAGGCTGAGGCAGAGGCCGCGGCCGCCGAGGCTGCCTCCCGGCGCAACGCCGAGCTTCTGGCAGCGGCCGCCGCCGCCGCCAACGCCCTCGGCGCCTCGGTGCCGGGCCTCGCCACCGCCACGCCTCAGGCCGTGGCCTCCTCGATCCGGCCCGACGCGCGCCCGCGCAACATGGCGACGCTCGTCGATCGCGCCCGCCAGCAGCAGCAGCGCGACCAGGCCCGGACCGCCGCCGCCGCGGCCCCCGCGCCCGCTGCCGCACCGCAGAGCACCGCGGCCACCCGGGTTCAGCCCTCCGGGCGGACCTCCAACACCGTCGCCGCGGCAGCCACGATCGACAATGCGATCAACCTCAACCGGATCAACCTGATCGGCGTCTACGGCCGGCTCGACGACCGCCGCGCCCTCGTGCGGCTCTCTGGCGGACGCTATGTCCGGGTGGCCGTGGGCGACCGGCTCGACGGCGGGCGGGTCAGCGCCATCGGCGACGGCTACCTGACCTATGCCCGGGGCGGCCGGAACGTGCGGCTCGACGTGCCGGGCTGAGGCGGGGCGCGGTCGACCCGGCCGGCGCCGAGCCGCCCGCCCCTCAGCCCCCCGAGACGCCCGCCTCCGCGAATGTCGCCATGCCCGAATGGCACGCCAGCGCCGCGCGCAGCACCCCCAGTGCCACCGCCGCGCCCGAACCTTCGCCCAGCCGCAGCCCCAGGTCGAGCAGCGGCCGCTTGCCCAGCTTCTCCAGAAGTCGCCCGTGCGCGCCCTCGGCCGACAGATGCCCGGCGACGGCGTGATCGAGCGCGCCAGGGCCCGCGCGCTCCAGCACCGAGGCCGCGGCGCAGGCGATGAACCCGTCGAGGATCACCGGAACCCGCGCCATCCGCGCCGCCAGGATCGCCCCCGCCATGGCGGCCAGTTCCCGCCCGCCCAGACAGGCGAGCGCCTCCAGCGGATCGTCCAGCGCCGCGCCATGCCGCGCCAGCCCGGCATCCACCGCCGCCGCCTTCCGGGCGAGGCCCGCATCGTCGACGCCTGTCCCGCGCCCGACCCAGTCCGCGCCGGCGCCTCCCCAGAGCGCCGCCGCCAGCGCCGCCGCCGAGGTCGTGTTGCCGATTCCCATCTCCCCCACGATCAGCAGGTCCGCCGCCGGATCGAGCGCCGCCCGCCCGGCCTCCATCGCCGCCGCCACCTCGGCCCCGTTCATCGCCGGGCCTTGCGTGAAATCCGCCACCGGCCGGTCCAGCTCCAGCGCCACCACCGACATCGACGCGCCAAAGGCCGTCGCGAGCTGATTGATCGCAGCGCCCCCGGCCTCGAAATTGGCCACCATCTGCGCCGTCACCTCCGCCGGAAAGGCAGAGACGCCCCGCGCCGCCACCCCGTGATTGCCCGCGAAGACCGCGATCTGCGGATGCTCCAGCACCGGCCGGCCCGTGCCGCGCCACGAGGCATACCAGGCCGCCAGCTCCTCCAGCCGGCCCAGCGCGCCCGGCGGTTTCGTCAGCACCGCGTCCCGCGCCCGCGCGGCGGCAAGGGCGCCGGCATCGGGACCGGGCAGCGCGGCAAGCGCGGAGCGGATATCGTCGAGGGAGGAAAAGCGCATCATCGTGACCTTGTCGTTGACCCTGCCCCCTCATTATCCCATGGGCCGACAGACAAAAGGGACGGACGCGACCGACCATGATCAGGGCCAGAGTCTCCGAGGCCGGCGCGGCGCTGGCACTGCTCACGCGGCTGCCTGCATCCTTTGCCGACCATGCCGCGGGGCACCGGGCGGCCTGGGCCTGGCCGCTCGCAGGTGCGGCCGTGGGCCTGATCGCCGCCGCCGCCGCCGAGGCCGGACGCACGCTCGGCCTGCCGCCCGCCGCCGCCGCCGCGCTTGCGCTGACCGCTGCGGCCCTCGTCACCGGCGGGTTGCACCATGACGGGCTCTCGGACATGGCCGACGGCGTCGGCGGCGGGCGCGATCCCGCGCGGCGGCTCGAGATCATGCGCGACAGCCGCGTCGGCAGCTACGGCGTGCTCGCCCTGATCCTCTCGACGCTCCTCGCCTGGACCGCGCTGACGGCGCTGCTCACCACGGAAAGCGCCTGGCTGCCGCTCCTCGCCACCGCCATGGCGAGCCGCGCCGCCATGGCGGGCGTGGCCGCCGGGCTGCCCTTCGCCCGCAAGGACGGTCTCGCGCGGCTCACAGGCCGGCCCGCGCCGGCGCTGGCGCTGATCGCCGCCGCCCTCGCGCTCCTCGCGGCGCTCCCGCTGGGCGCCGGCGCCGTCGCCGCGCTGGCGCTCGTGACCGCCACCGCCGCCCTGGTCACCGCGCGCATCGCCATGCGCAGGCTCGGCGGCCAGACCGGCGACGTGCTCGGCGCGACCCAGCAGGCGGCCGAGGCAGCGGGCCTTCTGGCCCTCGCCGCCCTCCTCTGACGGACCTCAGCAGCGCATCGCGGCGGCCAGGCTCTCCCGGTCCGCATGCGGACCCATGTCGCGGCTCTCGAGCCGACCGTCCGCCGTCAGCCGCGTGGCGATGACGCGGGCCCAGTCGGCGGAGGCGGTGATCATCTCCACCCTTCCGCCACAGAGCCTCAGCCCGCCGCCGATATCCGCCTCCCCGATCCTGTGGTTGGTGAGGCCTCCGGCCGAACCCACCTCCTCCAGCCCGGCCCCGCGCACCCGCCAGACCCGCAGCACCTTCGCCAGATGCGGCCGGTCCACATAGGCGATCTCCACATGACCGTCGCCGTCCAGGTCGGCGATCCCCACCGGCGCCAGCCAGCGGAACCGCGTCCCGATATGGGGCGTCGCCGCAAGGAGGTCCCCCGCGCCGTCATAGATCGCCAGTCGCGCGCCCAGCTCCGCGTCGCTTTCCACGACCACGACCTCCGCCCGCCCGTCGCCGGTCACATCCTCCACGCGCGGCGCGGTATCCTCGAAGACCCGCGCCTCGGGCAGGCGCAGCACCACCGCGCTGCCGTCCCCGCGCACCAGGCGCAAGGCGCCCCATTCGAGATCGTCCCCCAGCACGCCATGGGGATAGCGGTCCGTCGGCTCGAGATACTCCGCCGCGACGACGCCGGGCGCAGCCTCTGCCGCCGCAGCCCCCGCCCAGACCACCGCCGTCAGGGCCCACAGAACCGGGCCCCCGCGCATCAGATCTGTTTTTCGGGCATCTGCACCACCAGCCCGTCGAGCGCATCCGTCACCTTGAGCTGACAGGTCAGGCGCGACCGCTCGGGGTCCGGCTGGTAGGCGAAATCGAGCATGTCCTCTTCCATCGCGTCCTTCTCGGGCAGCTTCGCCACCCAGTCGGGTGCGACGTAGACATGGCAGGTGGAACAGGCGCAGGCGCCGCCGCAATCGGCCTCGATGCCCGGGATGCCGTTGTCGCGGGCGCCTTCCATGACGGTCATGCCGGTGGCGACCTCGACAACGTGTTCGGTGCCGTCGTGCTCGATGTAGGTGATCTTCGCCATTCTGCCCTGTCCCTTTCGTCAGCCTCGGACCCGCGCCTATCTAGTGCCCGCGCGTCCATGGTGCCAGTGGCATCTTCGCCGCCCTCCGCCCCGCAAGCCCCGGGGGCGTCTTTGCGGCGGGCCGGACCTGCGCTAAGGTCGCCCCGACAAGAGGGCAAGAGACCCCGGACCATGAGAGCAGTTCCCCGCGCGGCGATCCTCTGCGCCAGTCTTCTGGCCCCGGCCGCCTGCGGCCTGAGCCCGACCGATCCGCGCCCGGAGGTCACCCGCAGCGCCTCGGGTGTCGAGCGCGCGCGCATCGATCCCCATGCCGATGCCCGCGAGATCGGCCGCGACGCCGAGGGCCGGTGCTGGGGCCGCCTCGTCACACCCGCGGTCGTGGAGACCGTGACCGAACAGATCATGGTCCAGCCCGCCGAGATCTCGTCGGAGGGCCTCGTCCAGTCGCCCGCAGTCTATCGCACCGTCACGCGCCAGCGCATCCTGCGCGAACGTCGGGTGCGGGAGTTCGAGGCGATCTGCCCCGAGGCGCTCACCCCCGATTTCTCGGCCTCCCTGCAGCGCGCCCTGATCGCCCGGGGCGACATGGCGAACAGCGTCACCTTCGCGATGGATGCCCCGACCCGGGCCGCCATCCGGGACCTGCAGGCGCCCGCCGGGCTCGACACGCCGATCCTCGCCCGCGCCACCGCGGTGGAGCTGGGCCTCGTCCCGCTCCGGCCCGAGGAGATCGCCGAAATCTCCCGGGGCTAGCGCGGTCCACGCGCAGCGACAGGTCGGCCCGCGGCGCCGCGAACCGCCCCCGCCCCGCGCGCCGCCAGGGTGCGGCGAAACCGCCCCGACCGGGACCGCCGGGCCGCGACCGGCGCCCCGGTGGCGCCCCGCCTCCCGCGATCCGCACCCGGGGGATCGCGGCGGGAGCGCCGCGCCGTCGCCGGTCTTTCGGCCACCATCCTGCGCCGGCGTCGCGCGGCGGAAACCCGCCCCCCCCGAAAAGGACGGGGGCGCCCCCGAAAGGACGCCCCCACGTTTCCGGCGAGTCCCGGGGGATCACTGATCGCCCGAGCCCTCTCCGTCATCGCTCTCTTCCAGAAGGCTCAGCGCCACGAAGCGCGGATCGCCGCCGCGGCGCACGAGGAGCAGCAGAGAGGTGCGGCCCGCGTCGCGCGCCTCGGTCACCCGCGACTCGAGGTCCTCGACGGTCGCGACGTCCTGCTGGCCGGCCTCGGTGATCACGTCACCGGCGAGGAGACCCTTCGACGCCGCCTCGCTCTCGGGATCGATCCCGGTGATGACAAGCCCCTCTTCCGCCGAGAGACCGTACTGCTCGGTCAGCTCCTCGGTGATCGGCGACAGGGTGAGGCCGAGCACGCTCGTCTCCTCCGGGGCGGGTTCCTCCTCGGGCATGTCGCCCGCGGCGGGGAAGGCCTGCGCCTCCATCGTCTCGCGCCGGCCCAGGGTGACCACGAGCTCCGTCATCTCGCCGCTGCGCAGCACTTCGAGCGGGACGTCCTTGCCCACCGGCGAGTTGCCGACGATGCGCACCAGTTCGCGCGTGTCCTCGATCTCCACGCCGTCGAAGACCAGGATCACGTCGCCCGCCCTCATCCCGGCATCGAGCGCCGGACCTTCGGGCACGTCCGTGACCAGCGCGCCGCGCGCCACGTCGAGCCCGTCGATGGCATCCACCATGTCCGGCGTCACGTCTTGGATGCGCACGCCGAGCCAGCCGCGCCGGGTCTCGCCGAACTCCCGGAGCTGGTCGACCACGTTGGTGACCACGTCCGAGGACATAGCGAAGCCGATGCCGATGGACCCGCCCGTGGGCGACAGGATCGCGGTGTTCACGCCGATCACCCGCCCTTCCATGTCGAAGAGCGGCCCGCCCGAATTGCCCCGGTTGATGGCGGCGTCGGTCTGGATGTAGTCGTCATAGGTGCCCGAAAGCTCCCTGTTGCGGGCCGAGATGATGCCCGCGGAGACCGAGAAGCCCTGCCCCAGCGGGTTGCCCATGGCCATGACCCAGTCGCCCACCTCGGCGGTGTCGCCGGAGCTGTTTCCGAACTCGACGAAGGGCAGTTCCTCGCCCTCGGGCGGCTCGACCTTCAGCAGGGCGATGTCCGTGTTGGGATCGGTCCCGATCACCTCGGCCACCAGCTCCTCCTCGCGGTCGAAGAACTCGATCAGGATCTCGTCGGCATCCTCGATGACGTGGTTGTTCGTGACGATGTAGCCGTCCGGCGAGATCACGAAGCCCGAGCCCAGGGCCGAGGACCGGCGGGGGCCGTTGCGGTCGGGCAGGTTCTCGAAGAAATCCTCGAAGGGCGATCCTTCGGGCACCACGCCCTGAGGGCCGGTGCGGCTGGCGACCGTGGTCGAGGTGGTGATGTTGACGACCGAGGGGCTGACCTGCCGCGCCAGTTCGGCGAAGGACAGCGGCCGGTCGTCGAGCTCGGCTTCGGCGGAGAGCGACTCCTGCGCCGCTGCGGGCAGCGCCTGGGAGAGCGCCACGGCCGTACCGAGCGCGAAGCCGGTCAGGGCCGTGCGAAGGCGCGGCGCCCGGGGCACCTCACCTGACGCGGGAGCGATGGCCTGTGGGATCAAGGGTGCATCTCCTCTTCATGAACGTATCCGATCCGGACAGGCAGCGCCGCCAGGATCATCCGGTGACCCTGAAGATATGATGAACCGGGCGCAACTCAAACTCCGCGCACAACCTGTCACCGGTCCGTGACGCCCCTGCATGCGCCCCCGGCGCGCCCCGCTGGCGACACCGGAGCTTGCGCAGATCGTGGACGATGGCATACAATCCGCCCATGAGTCACCGGTCCGACAGTTCCGACAGCACCGGCATGGGCCCCCTGCGGCGCGTGGCCGTGGGCGTGCTCTCGGGCCTGCAGCCGCGGCGCGAGACGGCCGAGGTCGCGGCCTGGCTCGACGATCAGACCCCGGGCCGGCGCAACGCGATCGTGGCCGGCGTGCTGGGCGGGCTTCTCGCGGGGGCGCTGCTCTTCGGGGCGTTCGGCTGGATCGGGATGCTCGTCTATCTGCTGATCGTCATCTTCCTCGTGAACTGACGCGCCCCCTGCGGCAGCCTGCCGCAACGTCGCGCCAAGGCCCTTGATCCCCTTTGCTTAATCTCGCGCATACAATTGTATGCCACTGATTTCGCGTCATTTTTCGTGAACCATCCCGGACGGCCCGCCGTAGTGACCGCAGAACGACACAGACAGGATGGAGACTGACGATGATCGACCTGATCGGAATGCTGATGTTCGGCACGCTCGGCTTCTTCGCCGTGCTCGCCTATGTGAACGCCCGCACCACGCAGAAGCTGAAGGGCAAGATGCCGAAATCCACCCTCGCCCGCGACAGCGCCCACTGGCGCATGGCCCGCGAGCGCGCCGCGGCCCGCGGCTGACAGCCTCCTCCGCCGCCCCTGCGTCGCGGGGCGGCGGCCCGACTTGACCTTCGCGTGACGACAGGCGACCCGTCCGGCAGCCCTGCCCCCGACGGAGACGCCCATGGACAGCCCTACCGACAGCCAAAGCCTGAAACCGAGGCTCGAGATCGTCGCGGCGGACACGTCCCATGTGGACGGGATCGTCGCGCTTTCGGCCCGCGTCTACCCGGAGGAACCGCCCTATACCCGGGGCCAGATCCTCGGCCAGATCCACGGCTTTCCGGGCGGCGTCTTCGTGGCGCTCTACGCCGGCGAGGTGGTGGGCTACGCCGCATCCACCCTTCTGGCCGAGCAGCGCGTGCTGGCGCCCCATACCTGGGCCGAGGTCACGGGCGGCGGCTACGGCTCGCAGTTCAACGCCCGCGGCGACTGGCTCTACGGGGTCGAGGTGATGGTCGATCCGGCCCGGCGGCGCCTGCGCATCGGCCAGCGCCTCTACCGCGCCCGCGAACGCCTCTGCCTCGAACGCGGCCTCAAGGGCATCGCCTTCGGCGCGCGCCTGCCCGGCTGGCGGCGCCACAGGAAAAGCCACGACACGCCCGAGGCCTATCTCGAGGCCGTGCGCGCGGGCATCCGGCGCGATCCGGTGCTGGCCTTCCAGATGAAGGCCGGCTTCGAGCCCGCCCGCCTCCTGCGCGACTACGCCCCCGACGACCGCGCCTCGGGCGGCCATGCCGCGCTGATGCTCTGGCGCAATCCCCACGTCGACGAGGCGGCCGCGGACCAGCCCCTGACGCGCCCCGATCCCGAGACCGTGCGCGTGGCCTCGGTGCAGCTCCGCGCGGCGACCCTGAGCGATCCCGAGCAGTTCTACCGCAACGTCGACTACTTCGTGACGATCGCCTCGGAATACGGCGCGGATTTCGTGCTCTTTCCGGAGTATTTCACCCTGCAGCTCCTGTCCTGCGACGGGGTCGAGCTGCCCCCCCGCGCCGCCATCGAGCGCGCCGCGACCTTCACCGACGAGTTCGTCGCCCGCCTGCGCCAGATGGCCCTGTCGAAGGCCATCAACATCGTGGCGGGCACCCATCCCGTGCGGCGCGGGGACGGCATCTACAACGTGGCCCACGTCTTCCTGCGCGACGGCGCGGTCCACACCCGCGACAAGGTGCACCCGACCCCGGACGAGGTCGCCTCCTTCGGCATCCTCGGGGGGCGCGACGTGGACGTGATCGACACCGACTGCGGCCCCATCGGCGTGGCAATCTGCTATGACGCGGAGTTCCCCGAACTGCCCCGCCGCCTCGCCGACGAGGGCGCGCGCATCCTCTTCGTGCCGCAGAACACCGACACGGTCCACGGCCACCTGCGCGTGCGCTACTGCGCCCAGGCCCGCGCCATCGAGAACCAGTGCTACGTCGTGACCTCGGGCATGACCGGCAATCTCGACAACGTGTCGAACATCGACATCCAGTACAGCCAGGCCGCGATCCTGACCCCCTGCGACTTTCCCTTCGCCCGGGACGGCATCGCCGCCGAGGCGAGCGAGAACGTCGAGATGATCATCGTGGCCGACCTCAACCTCGCCTCCGTCCGCTGGGCCCGCGCGCAAGGCTCGGTCCGCAACCTGCGCGACCGGCGCTTCGACCTCTACCGCACGCGGTGGTCCGACGGCGGATAGGAAGGGGTTTCGCCGCCTTCGGCGGCGACCCGCCGGGGGGCTTCGCCCCCCGGACCCCCCTCGGTCTCGTCCTGTCCACCGGGGGAACGGTGGGAAGGGGCGCTCCCGAAGGGAGTATTTCAGGCCAGATGAGGAGGGGGCGGGGCGCGCTGTGCGGCGCGCGGTCCCCGGCCCACGACAAAGGGCGCCCGGGGGGCGCCCTCTCCGTCCGGTCCCGGCGGGGTCAGCTGACCTTGGTCAGCAGCTCGTCCAGCGATTTCTTCGCATCGCCGTAGAGCATCCGCGTGTTTTCCTTGAAGAAGAGCGGGTTCTCGATCCCCGAATAGCCCGTGCCCTGCCCGCGCTTCGACACGATCACCTGCTTGGCCTTCCAGACCTCCAGCACCGGCATCCCGGCGATGGGCGAGTTCGGATCGTCCTGCGCCGCCGGGTTCACGATGTCGTTCGAACCGATGACGATGGCCACGTCGGTGTCGGGGAAATCCTCGTTGATCTCCTCCATCTCGAGCACGATGTCATAGGGCACCTTGGCCTCGGCGAGGAGCACGTTCATGTGCCCCGGCAGACGCCCCGCAACGGGATGGATGGCGAAGCGCACCTCCTTGCCCTTCGCGCGCAGGCGCCGCGTCAGCTCGGCCACGTTGGTCTGGGCCTGGGCCACCGCCATGCCGTAGCCCGGCACGATCACCACGCTGTCGGCATCCTCGAGCGCGGAGGCGACATCGTCGACCGTGGTGGCGACCATCTCGCCCTCCACCTTCATCTGCTCGCCCGTGGACCCGCCGAAGCCGCCGAGGATCACCGATACGAAGGACCGGTTCATGGCCTTGCACATGATGTAGCTGAGGATCGCGCCCGAGGAGCCCACGAGGGCGCCCACCACGATCAGCAGATCGTTGCCGAGGGAGAAGCCGATCGCCGCCGCCGCCCAGCCGGAATAGCTGTTCAGCATCGAGACGACCACGGGCATGTCCGCCCCGCCGATCCCCATGATCAGGTGATAGCCGATGAACAGCGCCAGCAGCGTGAGCAGCACCAGCGTCCAGGACCCCGACCCGCCGAGATAGAGCCCGGCGAAGAGAACCGAGAGCGCCACCGCCGCCGCGTTGAGCGCATGCCCGCCCGGAAGCTTCTTCGCCGCCGTGTCGATCTTCACCGGCAGAAGCGAGGAATTCCCGGCGAGCTTGCCGTAGGCCACGACGGAGCCGGTGAAGGTCACGGCGCCGATCCAGATGCCCAGCACCAGCTCGACCCTGAGAATGGTGATCTCGACCGCAGACTTGCCGGCGATGAGCTGGCCGAAGGGCGACAGCCCCTCCAGCACGTCGCGCGACAGCCGCGCCAGCGTCACGCCGTCCTCGGACAAGGCGCCGAGCACGAGGTTCTCGCGCTCGAAGAGGCCGCTGACGATGTTGATCATGATGTCGGCATTGAAGCCCACGAACACCGCCGCGAGGCCCACGAGGCTGTGCATGATCGCCACGAGTTCGGGCATCTGCGTCATCTGCACCCGCGTGGCGAGCTGGTAGCCCACCGCGCCGCCGATGGCGATCAGGATGAGCGACAGTACCCAAAGTCCCGCGCCGGGGCCCACAAGCGTCGCGCAGACGGCGAGCGCCATGCCGGCGATCCCGTACCAGATTGCGCGCTTGGCGCTCTCCTGGCTCGAAAGTCCCCCGAGGGACAGGACGAAAAGAACCGCGGCGACGGCATAGGCCGCGAGAGTGAAACCGGTTTCCATGTGCCCCGCCCCTTCAGGATTTCTGGAACATGGCGAGCATCCGCCGGGTGACGAGGAAGCCGCCGAAGATGTTCACCGCCGCCATCAGGATGCCCGCCGCGGCGAGGATCGTGATGAGCACGGACTCCGCCCCGACCTGGATCAGCGCGCCCAGGATGATGATCGAGGAGATCGCGTTCGTGACCGCCATGAGCGGCGTGTGCAGCGAATGTGCCACCCCCCAGATCACCTGGAAGCCCACGAAGACCGCGAGGATGAAGATGATGAACTGCGCCATGAAGCTCGCCGGCGCAACGAGGCCCACGGCGAGAAGAAGGACCGCGAGGACGGAAAGGAGTGCCACCTGGCTCCGGGTCTGCGCCCTGAAGGCCGCGACCTCCTGCGCGCGCTTCTCCTCGGCGGTCAGCTCCTTGGGCTTGTCCTTCTTGGGCTGCGCCGCGATGGCCGCCACTTTCGGCGGCGGCGGCGGATAGGTGATCTCGCCGGCATGCACGATGGTGGCGCCGCGGATCACGTCATCCTCCATGTTGTGCACGACCGTGCCGTCCTTCTCGGGCGTCAGGTCCGTCATCATGTGGCGGATGTTGGTGGCATAGAGCGTCGAGGACTGCGTCGCCATCCGGCTGTTGAGGTCCGTATAGCCGAGGATCGTGACGCCATTGTCGGTGACGACCTTCTCGTCCTTCACCGTCAGCTCGCAGTTGCCGCCGCGCTCGGCGGCGAGGTCCACGATCACCGAGCCCGGCTTCATCGCCTCGACCATGTCCTTGGTCCACAGCACCGGCGCCGGCCGGTTCGGGATCAGCGCCGTGGTGATGACGATGTCCATGTCGGGCGCGATCTCGCGGAACTTCTCGAGCTGCTTGGCCTGGAACTCCGGCGAGGACGGCGGCGCATAGCCCCCGGTCGCCGATCCGTCGGGCAGCTCGCTCTCCTCGAACTCGAGGAAGACGAACTCCGCCCCCATCGATTCGATCTGCTCGGCCACTTCGGGCCTGACGTCGAAGGCGTAGGTGATGGCGCCGAGCGAGGTGGAGGTGCCGATGGCGGCGAGACCCGCCACGCCCGCGCCCACGACCAGCACCTTCGCGGGCGGCACCTTGCCCGCCGCGGTCACCTGCCCGGTGAAGAAGCGGCCGAACTCGTTGCCCGCCTCGATCACCGCGCGGTAGCCCGCGATGTTGGCCATGGACGACAGCGCGTCCATCTTCTGCGCGCGGCTGATGCGCGGCACCATGTCCATGGCGATGACCGAGGCGCCCTGGGCCCGCGCGGTCTCCATCAGCGCCTCGTTCGAGGCCGGGTAGAAGAAGGAGATCAGGAGCTGCCCCTCGCGCAGCCGCGCCGCCTCCTCCTCGGTGGGCGGGCGCACCTTGGCCACGATCTCTGCGGCGGCCCAGAGCGCCTCCGCATCCGCCACCACCTCGACGCCCGCTTCGGCATAGGCGGCATCGGTGAAGCCCGAGGCCAGGCCGGCCCCCGCCTCGATCACGCACTGATAGCCCAGCTTCTGCAACATGCCGGCGGAGGCTGGCGTCATCGCCACGCGCGCCTCGCCGGGCAGGATTTCCTTCGGTGCGCCGATTTTCACGGGCAGATCCCCCTCGTTCGCCGATCGTTCGGGGCTGAGTATAGCGCGCAAGAATGTTTCACAAGAGCCCGCACCCCGGTCAGAGCCGCAATTTATCCCGGGATTCCCTAAGCTGCAATCGTTTGCGACCTCCCGCACAGGGATTGCGCATCCGGCTCTCGCTTTCGCGCCCCGCCTCTCCTTTTCCACCCCGGAAATGGCCTGGAGAGCCCGGGGACCGCCCGGGGCGCGCCGTCGGTCCGCGCGACAAGGGCGACGCCCGGCGCTCGCGCCCTTTCCCCCGGCGCCCCGCTCAGACCCAGCGCCGCGTCCGCTCGCAATAGGCGGCGAAGTCCTTGCGGAACTTCCGCCGCAGCCGGTCCTCCTCGGGCAGGATGAAGCGCCGCTCGATCCACCAGACGAAGACCGGCACCAGGGGCAGCGCCAGCGGCGCGTCCCAGTAAAGGATGAGCCCCGCCAGCACGAGCACATCCCCGAGGTAGATCGGATTGCGCGTGCGCCGGAAGATGCCCGAGGTGACGAGATGATCCGCCTCGAGATGGGGGATCGGCGTGGTCCGCCGCCTGCGCATCTCGACCAGGGCGAGACCCATCAGGATGACGCCCCCGCCCACCATCAGCCCGCCGAGGAAATCGGCCCAGGGCCCGCCCAGCGACAGGGCCGAGACCTCCCCGATCCACCACGCGAGGCCCAGCGCGAGCGCCAGCCAGACAGGCGGGATGTCGATCCATTTCCACAACGGCATGGCGGGAGATAAGCACAGCGCCAGGCGCAAGGCGAGACCGCCTTTCGGGACGGAGGAGCCGCCTGTTGCCCCGCGCGTCGCGCCGCTCTAAGGCGCTCCCATGACAGATTTCGCCGCCACCCGCCGCCTCTTCGACCTGCCCGAGGGCATCGCCTATCTCGACGGCAATTCCCTCGGGCCCCTGCCGAAGGCCGTGCCCGCCCGCCTCGAGCAGACGCTCCGCGCCGAATGGGGCAGGCTGGCCATCGGCGGCTGGAACCGCGCCGGCTGGATGGAGGCGCCTGCCCGCATCGGCGACCGCATCGCCCGGCTGATCGGCGCGCCCCCGGGCAGCGTGACCATGGGCGACACGCTGTCGGTCAAGGTCTACCAGGCCCTGGCCGCCGCGCTCGACCTCAATCCCGACCGCCGGGTGATCCTGTCGGACACCGGCAATTTCCCCACCGATCTCTACATGGCCGAGGGGCTGATCCGCAGTCTCGGCCGGGGCCACGAGCTGCGCCTCGTGGCCCCCGAGGCCGTGGCCGAGGCCATCGACGAAACCACCGCCGTCCTGATGCTGACCGAGGTCGACTACCGCACCGGCCGGCGCCACGACATGGCGGCGCTGACCGCCCGCGCCCATGAGGCGGGCGCGCTCGCGATCTGGGATCTCGCCCATTCCGCCGGGGCTCTGGCCGTCGATGTCGCCGCCGCGGGGGCCGATTTCGCCGTCGGCTGCACCTACAAGTTCCTCAACGGCGGACCCGGCGCGCCGGCCTTCATCCACGTCGCCCCCGCGCACGCCGATACCGTGCGCCCCGCCCTCTCGGGCTGGCTCGGCCACGAGGCGCCCTTCGCCTTCGATCTCGACTACCGCCCCGCCGCCGGGGTGGACCGGATGCGCGTGGGCACGCCGCCGGTGCTGGCGCTCACGGCCCTCGACGCCGCGCTCGATGTCTTCGACGGCATCGACATGGCCGAGCTCGAGGCCCGCTCCCGCACCCTCTCCGAGCGCTTCCGCAAGGGCGTGGAGGCCCGCGGCCTGCCCCTCGTCCTGGCCTCCCCCGCCGATCCCGCGGCGCGCGGCAGCCAGATCTCCTTCCGCTTCCCCGAAGGCTATGCCGCGATGCAGGCCCTGATCGCCCGCGGGGTCGTGGGCGATTTCCGCGCGCCCGACATCATGCGCTTCGGCATCACGCCGCTCTATGTGGGCGAGGCCGAGATCGATGCCGCCGTCGAGACGCTCGACGCGGTGCTGACGGATCGCCTCTGGGACGATCCCGCCTTCAGGACCCGCGCCGCCGTCACCTGAGCGGTTCCGTTCCGGGAACAATCGCCCGAGAGACGCCGCAATTGCATCCCAATTCTGACGCCTCGCCCCTCTAGCCGGGGGGCGCAGAGGGGAAGTCCACGCGCCCCGCTGTTCCGCGAAGTGCTGCGGCAGGTGCAAGAACATGGCGATCGCGACCGAGTTGAACATCAACAGCGCCGTCTCGGCGATGGACCTCGCCGAGGAGATGTTCGGCGCGGGCGTGACCATCGTCAGCGCCTCGATCGCCGGCGACCCGGTCCAGTACGGCATCTATTCCGACGGTCTGGCCACCTCCCCCGGCGTCGTGCCCGCCGACAGCGGCGTGATCCTGTCCACCGGCAACGTGAGAAGCTTCACCAACGGCGACGGCAGCACCAACACCAACACCGCGGGCAACACCTCGACCGACACGGCGGGCGGCATCAACAACGACCCGGCCCTGAACGCCGCCGCGGGCGTGCGCACCTACGACGGGGTGATCTTCGACGCCACCTTCATCCCGGACGGCGACTGGATCACGATGCAGTTCGTGTTCTCGTCCGAGGAATATCTCGAATACGTCAATGCCGGCTTCAACGACCCGTTCATCGTCTACATCAACGGCGTCCTGACGCCGATCACGCCCGACGGGCAGACCGTCGCCATCGACACCGTCAACCCGACGACGAACGCGAACCTCTTCATCAACAACCCGGCCTCGACCGACCCCTTCAACACCGAGATGGACGGGTTCACACGGACCCTGACGCTGAAGGCGCCGGTGAACTCCGGGCAGGAGAACACGATCCGCATCGGTCTTGCCGACGCGGGCGACGCGCTCTGGGATTCCAACGTCCTGATCGCCGCGGACAGCGTCCAGACGGTCGCCATGGCGATCAACGACACCGTGTCGCTGGAGGCCGGCACGACCCGCATCTTCGACGTGCTCGGCAACGACGTGGACACGCTCGGCGGCGGGCTGACGATCACCCAGATCAACGGCTCGGCCATCGGTCCCGGCGACACCGTGACGCTGACCACCGGCGAGACCGTCACGCTCAATTCCGACATGACGCTGACCGTGACCGCGGGACCCGCCGCAACCACCTCGGTCTTCACCTATTCGGTGGTCGACGTCATGGGCAACACCGACGTCGGCTACATCACCGCGACCACGGTCGTGACCCTGACGCCCGACGGCACCGTCGACGGCACCCTCGGCGCCGACCTCATCGACACCTCCTATACCGGCGACCCGGACGGCGATCTCGTCGATGCGAACGACGCCACCGGCGCGCAGGGCACCGTCGGGGACGACGACATCATCATGGCCTTCGGCGGCGACGACACCGTCTTCGCGGGCCTCGGCAACGACATCGTCTTCGCCGGCGCGGACGACGACACCGTCTATGGCGGCGAGGGCGACGACACGCTCCACGGCGACGCGGGCGACGACAGCCTCTTCGGCGACATCGGCAACGACAGCCTTTACGGGGGCGAAGGCAACGACACGCTCGAAGGCGGGGCCTGGTCCGACGAGATATACGGCGGCGCGGGCGACGACGTGATCACCGGCGACGACCCGAGCCCGGGCGACGCGGTGCAGGTCTCCTTCGAGGATTTCCAGTCCGGCGCCTCAGGCTGGAGCGACGCCACTACCTCGACCGGCGGGGAGTTCACCACCTTCCTCGGGCGCTTCGCGGGCACCAACGGCAATTCGAGCGGCGGGCCGCTGACCGAGAAGACCTACGACCTGGCCGAGGGCTATTCCGGCGTCGTCATCGAGTTCGACCTCTACATCATCGACAGCTGGGACGCGAACAACCCGGGCTCGAGCGCCGGGCCGGACGGCGACGCCTTCCAGCTCTACGTCAACGGAACCCAGGTCGCCAACGAGCTCTTCAGCGCCTTCGATCCCGCCTTCGAGGGCGACCGGACCGGCACGGTCACCCTGGACGGCGTCGAGTACAGCTACAGCTTCGTGCTCGAGGAAAGCGGCCCGCTCGGCTTCTCCGGCAGCTGGTCCGACCAGATCTGGCGCGTCCGCCTCGAGGCGGACGACTACACAGACGGCCAGATCACCCTCAGCTTCGGCTCGACCACGAACCAGGCCCTCGCCGACGAATCCCTCGGGATCGACAACATCACGGTGGTCTCCACCAACGACACCTCCGTCGACATCGCGCTCGCCGGGGGCGACGACACCCTCTACGGCGATGCGGGCGACGACTCGATCTTCGGCGGGGCCGGCAGCGACAGCCTCTACGGCGGCACCGGCAACGACCTGCTCGACGGCGGCGCCGGCGACGACACGCTCTCCGGCGACGAGGGCGACGACACCCTCTACGGCGGTCCCGGCGACGACAGCCTGTTCGGAGGAGCGGGCAACGACACGATCCTCGGCGGCGCCGGCAACGATTTCGTCGAGGGCGGCGACGGCGACGATTTCATCAACACCCGCACCACGCCGGGGACCGGCCTGCCCGACGAAGGCTACGGCACCCCCGGCGATCCGCTCTACTATCCCGCCGACCCGAACCCGTTCAACGACATGGACACGGTGTTCGGCGGGGCCGGCAACGACACCATCCTGACCGGCGACGACAACGACATCGTCTTCGGCGGCGACGGCAACGACAGCATCGACGCGGGCTTCGACGACGACGTGGTCCACGGCGATGCGGGCGACGACACGATCGAGGGCAACGAAGGCAACGACACCGTCTTCGGCGGCGCGGGCGACGACGTCATCTACGGCGACGTCGCGCCGACGAACCCCGACTACGCGCTCTACCTGCCCTACGAACTGCCCAACGACGGCACCGACCTCGCGCCCGGCAACAATGCCGACAGCCTCTACGGCGGGGACGGAAACGACACGATCTACGGGCAGGACGACAACGACCTTCTCGTCGGCGGCGACGGCGACGACACGCTCTTCGGCGGCGCCGACGACGATACGCTCGAGGGCGGCGACGGCGACGACGTCCTGTCGGGCGATGCCGGCAACGACACGCTCTTCGGGGGCGGCGGCAACGACACCATCGTCTTCGACAGCGGCGACACGGCGGACGGCGGCGCGGGCGACGATCTCTTCGTCCTCGAGGACCTGGGCGAGACCGGCGACATCTTCATCTACGGCGGCGACACGGACGAATCCGCCGGCGGCGGCGACGTCCTTCAGCTGGGCGATCTGGCCGATCTCTCCTCGCTCACGATCACCGGGACCACGACCAACGCCAGCGGCAACGCGAGCTCTTCCGGCTTCATCACCCTCGACAACGGCTCGATCCTGACCTTCGAGGGGATCGAGCAGATCATCTGTTTCGCCAAGGGCAGCCGCCTCGCGACCGAGCGCGGTCTCGTGGCGGTGGAGGACCTGCGCCGCGGCGACCGCGTCGTGACGCGCGATCACGGCCTGCAACCGGTGCGCTGGATCGGCCACCGGACGGTTCCGGCCCGCACCCGCTTCGCGCCGATCCGCATCCGCGCCGGCGTCCTCACCGGGCTCGAGACCGATCTCGTCGTCTCCCCCCAGCACCGCCTGCTGTTCCAGGGTTACCGGGCGGAGCTGCTCTTCGGCGAGCGCGAGGTCTTCGTGGCCGCGACCCATCTCGTGGACGGGCGGGACGTCACGCAGGAGGAGGGCGGCCTCGTCACCTATTACCACCTCATGTTCGACGCCCATGAGGTGATCTACGCCGAAGGGGCCGCCACCGAGAGCTTCCATCCCGGCGACGTGGGCCTGAATGCCGTCGACGACGCCGCGCGGCACGAGCTTTTCGCCCTCTTTCCCGAACTGCGCGGCGATCCGGCCGCCTACGGCGACACCGCCCGCCGCTGCCTCAAGCGCTTCGAGGCGCTCGCCCTCACCGCCTGACGAGGCTCAGCGCCGCTCGATCAGGTCCCAGAGATTGCCCTCGCAGTCCTGGAACACCGCCACACGGCCGTAGCTCGTCTCCCTCGGCGCCTCGAGAAACACGACGCCCCGCTGGCGAAAGGCATCGTGATCGCGGTCGAAATCGTCGGTCGCCAGAAACAGCGCGACGCGCCCTCCCGTCTGGTCGCCGATCCGCGCGCGTTCCGCCGTGCTCGCCGCCCGGGCGAGCACAAGCCCCGGCCCGCCTCCCGGCGGCCGCACCACGACCCAGCGCTTCTTCACCTGCGGATCGCGCGAGCTCACCGACGGCTCGTCCGCCACCAGCTCGAACCCCAGCGCCCCGGTGAAAAAGGCGATCGCGGGATCGTATTCCGCGACCACCAGCGTGACGAGATCGAGCCTCATCGCAGCCAGTCCGCGTAGTCGCTGACCAGAAGATGCGTCGGCGCCTCGTCCTCCTCGATGGTGGAGAACCGCCCGATCGGCTCGCGGAAGATGTTGTCGGTCTCGTCGTCGTTCACCGTGGAGACCTCCCCGATCAGCACGTCGCCGCCCTCGCCCCAGAAGGCGTGCCAGTCGCCGGGCATAAGGGTCACACTCTCCCCCGGCGCGAACCGCAGCTTTTCTCCGGGCCCGTAGGGCCGCGCGACCCCGTCGCACATCACCACGCCGCCCCGGTCTTCCGCGAAGTTGCCCTCGTCGTCCGAGCCGTGAAGCTCGATCACCAGCGTGGCGCCGCCGCGGTTGATGATGTCCTCGGCCTTGATGTGGTGCGTATGCATGGGAGAAAGCTGATCCTCCTTGGAGATCAACAGCTTCTCGGCATAGCACATGCCCTTCCCGCGGCTCAGGTCCTCGGGCTTCCCGTTCCTGAGAGTGAACAGGAACAGCCCCATCTCGTCATAGCGCCCGGCGCCGTAATCGGTGATGTCCCAGCCGCAGCGCGTGTCGATCACATGTCGCGCCTCCGCCGCCCTGGCCCGGAAGTCCTCGGGGCTCCAGCGCGCGAACGGCGGGAGCGCAAAGCCGTGCGCGCGGATCATCTCGTCCGCCTCCGCCATGATGCGATTGATCTCCGAGCGTTTCATAGGCACCTTCCCGTAAGTTATTTCCAACAATGATCCCGAGCCCGATGACAAGAGCAAGAACCAAGCTGACCTCAGGCGCCACGTTATGTTCGGCGGCGCTCTTCCTTTCGGGCTGCGGCGGCGTTCCGTTGCCCCTCGCGGGCGGAGGCGGGCTCGACATCGAGGACCCCGGCCCGCCGGTGCTCGACGCCGCGGCC
This sequence comes from Histidinibacterium lentulum, assembly GCF_003789055.1. Lineage (GTDB taxonomy): Bacteria > Pseudomonadota > Alphaproteobacteria > Rhodobacterales > Rhodobacteraceae > Oceanicola > Oceanicola lentulus. The sequence continues at coordinate 228,243 of NZ_ML119086.1, forward strand.
CAGGGCTATGCCACGCCCGATCCCGCCTACACGCCCCCCGGCAGTCCCGGCGCGATCGGCTGCACCACCATCGTCAACTCCGTATCCACAGGGCCGATCTACACCGCAACCCGCTGGGGCCTCTCGGAGTGGGAGGACTTCACCCGCACCAACGACCAGGTCTCCCTGCCCGGCCCCGGCGACGACGCGCTGATCGCGGGCTACATCGTGGATTTCTGCCAGGGCACCCCCGTGGGCGACGTGCGCGACGCGGTGAACGTCTTCCTCTCGGCCCGGCCCGGCAGCAACGCGTCCCAGTTCGGCGGCGTCGATCCGCCGCTCGACGTGCCGGCGGCGGACGGACCCGATTCGATCCTGACGGGGGAGATCGGAACCGAGACCTGACCCGGGCGAGAGGCGGGCCTCAGCCCGCAGCCTGCGTCAGCCGTCCCGGCCGCGCGCCCGCGGCCCAGGCCCGGGCCGCGTCGCCGAAGGCCCGGAACAGCGCCCGGCTCACCTCGTCCTCCGCGGCGCGCCACTCCGGATGCCACTGCACCGCCAGCGTGAAGCCCGGCGCGCCCTCGATATAGGCCGCCTCGGCGGTCCCGTCGTCCGCGACGCCGTCCACCACGACTCGCATGCCCGGCTCCTTGATGCCCTGACCGTGCAGCGTGTTCGTCATCACCTCCGTCGCCCCGAAGAGCCGCGCGAACGGCCCGCCCGCACTCACCGTCACCCGGTGGCGGATGGCGAACTGCTCCTCCAGAGTGCCGTCGGGCGGCATCCGGTGGTTCATCCGCCCCGGCAGATCGCGGATCTCCGGCCAGAGCGTGCCGCCCATGGCCACGTTCATCTCCTGAAAACCCCGGCAGATCCCGAATATCGGCTGTCCCCGCTCCACGCAGGCCCGCACGAGGCCGAGCGCCACCGCGTCGCGGTTGCGGTCGAATTCGCCATGGGCCTCGGTCGCCGCCTCGCCGTATTCCTCGGGATGCACGTTGGGCCGCCCCCCGGTCAGCAGGACCCCGTCACAGAGATCGAGAAGCTCGCCCACGCCCACATAGGTCGGATCGGCCGGCAGGATCACCGGAATGCAGTCCGACACCTGCGAGATCGCCTCGGAATTCATCGTTCCGCCCGCATGGGTCGGGTAGCGCCCGTTGATGACGTGGTAGTTTCCGATGATGCCGATGACGGGCCGGGACATGCTTTTCTCCTCGAAACCATCGGAAACCTAGAATGCGCGGGCCCCGAGGGAAAGCCCGCGCCACCGCACAGGCCGCTCGCGCCTCAGGCCGCCTTGCGCTCCTGCCGGCGCGCATGAAGCACCGGCTCGGTATAGCCCGAGGGCTGCGCCCGCCCCTCGAACACGAGGTCGCAGGCCGCGCGGAACGCCACCCCGTCAAAGCCCGGCGCCATCGGCACATAGGACGGGTCGCCCGCGTTCTGCCGGTCCACGACCTCGGCCATCTTCTTCATCGCCGCCATCACGGCCTCTTCCGACACCACACCGTGATGCAGCCAGTTCGCCAGGGCCTGGCTCGAAATCCGGCAGGTCGCGCGGTCCTCCATCAGGCCGATGTCATTGATATCCGGCACTTTCGAACAGCCGACCCCCTGGTCGATCCAGCGCACCACATAGCCCAGGATGCCCTGCGCGTTGTTCTCCACCTCCCGCGCGATCTCCTCGTCCGAGAAATTGCGCCCCGTCGCCAGCGGGATCGTCAGCAGGTCCCCGAGCGTGCCCCTCGGCCCGCCCTCCGCGATCCGCGCCTGCACCTCGGGCACGCTCACCTCGTGGTAATGGGTCGCGTGCAGGGTCGCGGCGGTGGGCGACGGGACCCAGGCGCAGGTCGCCCCCGCCTGCGGATGGCCGATCTTGGCCTCCAGCATCGCGCCCATCCGGTCCGGCATGGCCCACATGCCCTTGCCGATCTGCGCTCGGCCCCGCAGCCCGCAGGCCAGCCCGATATCCACGTTCCGGTCCTCGTAGGCCGCGATCCAGGCGGCGTTCTTCATCTCGCCCTTCGGCACCATGGGTCCCGCCTCCATCGAGGTATGGATCTCGTCGCCGGTCCGGTCGAGGAACCCGGTGTTGATGAAGCACACCCGGCGCTTCGCCGCGCGGATGCATTCCTTGAGGTTGACGCTCGTGCGGCGCTCCTCGTCCATGATCCCGATCTTCACCGTGTTCCGTGGCAGCCCGAGGATATCCTCCACCCGGTCAAAGGTTTCGACGGCGACCTTCACCTCCTCGGGGCCGTGCATCTTGGGCTTCACCACATAGACCGACCCCGCCACCGAATTGCGCGCGCCGTCCGTCTTCTTCAGGTCGTGCATGGCGATCAGAACCGTCAGCAGCGCGTCCATCAGCCCTTCGGGGATCTCCGCCCCGGCGCCCGTCAGCACCGCCGGCGTGGTCATCAGATGGCCCACGTTGCGCACCAGCATCAGCGAGCGGCCCTTGACCTCCAGCGACCCGCCGGCCGTCCGATAGGTCATGTCCGGGTTCAGCTTCCGCGTCACCGTCTCGCCGCCCTTCTCGAAGGTCTCGACAAGATCGCCCCGCATCAGCCCCAGCCAGTTGCCATAGGCGAGGACCTTGTCCTCCGCATCCACGCAGGCCACCGAATCTTCGCAGTCCATGATCGTCGAGACCGCCGATTCCAGCCAGACATCCGAAAGACCGGCCACATCGTCCCGCCCGATCCGCGTGCTGCGATCTATCAGAAGTTCGATCTTCAACCCGTTGTTGTGCAAAAGGATCTGCAACTCCGCCACGTCGCCCGCATGGCCCAGGAACTGCGCCGGATCGGCCAGCCCCACCGCCTTGCCGCCCACCGTCACTTGCAGCGCGCCGTCCACCACGGCATAGCTCTCGGCCTCCGCATGGGAGCCTTCCGCGAGGGGCACCGCCCGGTCGAGGAACGCTTTCGCCCAGGCGATCACCCGCGCCCCGCGCACCGCGTCATAGCCGCCGCCCTCGGGCGCCTCGCCCAGCGCGTCGGTCCCGTAGAGCGCATCGTAAAGCGAGCCCCACCGCGCATTCGCCGCGTTGAGCGCGAACCGCGCATTGGTCACGGGCACCACAAGCTGCGGCCCCGCGATCTCGGCGATCTCGGGATCGACCCCGGCGGTTTCCACCTCGAAATCCGGCCCCTCGTCTCCGAGATAGCCGATCTCCTTGAGGAACGCGGTATAAGCCTCGGAATCATGGGCCTTCCCCGCCCGCTCCCGGTGCCAGCGGTCAATCTGCTCCTGAAGCCGCGTCCGGGTCTCGAGCAACTCCGCGATCCGCGGTCCGAACTCCGCCACGAGCCCCGCGAAGCCGCCCCAGAAGGCCTCCGGTGAAACGCCGGTGCCCGGCAGCGCCCGCTCTTCCACGAACTCCGCCAGACCCTGCGCCACCTGCAGCCCCGCCCGATCCACCCGATCCGTCATGCCGTTCTCCCACCTGTCGTGTCGGCGGGCAGGGTTAGACCGTTTGTTTCCTATCGGCAACGCCACCGCGCTCTCCACGGCAGCGATCAGAGCAGTAGCGCACGGAGTCCCAGTGCTTCGCCCATTTCTTGCGCCAAACGAACGACCTGCCGCAGACGGCGCATGTCTTCTGCGGCAGGTCCGCCTTGCGGCGCATTTTCGGCATCACGGGCTCCGGCGGGTCACTGCGCCTGTTGTATCGTGGCGCCCGGTGGCAGGTCGATAGGCGTCCGCTCGTCCTCGCCCGGCTCGTTGCCCTGCGCCGCCATCCAGATGATCAGCAGCGTCAGGAGCCCCAGCGCAAAGATCACACCGATGGCCATGCCCACGAGGGGCGGCCAGTGGCGACGTTCCTGCTTCTTCAGATCTGTTTCAGGTGCCGACATCGGAACCTCCTTTCCTTGCGGGCTGTTGCAGCCCGCTGGTCAGGACTCTAACGTCCCTCCGCGGCCCCGGTTCCGGGTCCGGCCCAGGTTCGAGAGGCCCTCTCATGAAAGACGCGGCGCCCGCCCAGATCCACCTCCGGGACTACACGCCCTGGCCCTGGGAGGTGACCCGCACGGAGCTCACGTTCCGCCTCGATCCCGACGCCACCCGGGTGACGAGCCGCCTCTCCCTCCGGCCGCGCCCCGGCGCCGCGCCGGCGCCGTTCTTCCTGCACGGTGAAGAGCTTGCGCTGCTGTCGGCGCGGATCGACGGCATCCCCGTCAGCCCTTCGGTCACCCCCGAGGGCCTGACCTGCGCCGTCCCCGACGGCCCCTTCACCTTCGAGGCGGAGGTCGAGATCGCTCCCGCCGCCAACACCGCCCTCGAGGGCCTCTACATGTCGAACGGCGTCTACGCGACGCAGTGCGAGGCCGAGGGTTTCCGCCGGATCACCTACTATCCCGACCGCCCGGACGTGCTCGCGCCCTTCGACGTGCGCATCGAGAGCGATGCCCCGGTGCTTCTGTCGAACGGCAACCCCGGCGCGAGCGGCCCCGGCTGGGCCGAGTGGCACGACCCCTGGCCCAAGCCCGCCTATCTCTTCGCCCTTGTGGCCGGCGACCTCCGGGCGGTGCGCGACCGCTTCACCACCCGATCGGGCCGCGCCGTCGATCTCGCCATCTGGGTCCGCCCCGGCGACGAGGACCGCTGCGCCTGGGCCCTCGAAAGCCTCAAGGCCTCCATGCGCTGGGACGAGGAGCGCTATGGCCGCGAGTACGACTTGGACATTTTCAACATCGTGGCCGTGGACGACTTCAATGCCGGCGCGATGGAGAACAAGGGCTTGAACATTTTCAACTCGGCTCTCGTCCTCGCCTCTCCCGACACGGCGACCGACAGCGATTACGAGCGGATCGAATCGGTCATCGCCCACGAGTATTTCCACAACTGGACGGGCAACCGCGTGACCTGCCGCGACTGGTTCCAGCTCTGTCTCAAGGAGGGGCTGACCGTCTTCCGCGATCAGGAATTCACCAAGGATCTGCGCTCCGCTCCCGTGAAACGCATCGAGGACGCAAGCCTGATGCGCGCGCGCCAGTTCCGCGAGGACGGCGGCCCCCTGGCCCATCCGGTGCGTCCCGAGAGCTTCGTCGAGATCAACAATTTCTACACGATCACCGTCTACGAGAAGGGCGCCGAGGTGGTCGGCATGCTGAAACGGCTGGTGGGGGACGACGCGTGGCGCCGTGGCTGCGATCTCCATTTCGACCGCCATGACGGGCAGGCGGTGACGATCGAGGACTGGCTCTCCGTGTTCGAGGAGGTGACCGCCCGCGACCTCGCGCAGTTCAAGCGCTGGTATTCCCAGGCCGGCACCCCCCGCGTCTCGGTCTCCGAGGAGTGGGACGGCACACATCTCACCCTCACCTTCCGCCAGTCGACCCCGCCCACGCCCGGCCAGCCCGAAAAGGCGCCGCTGGTGATCCCCTTCGCCATCGGGCTGCTGCACCCCTCCGGCGCCGAACTCCTGCCCACCACGGTGATCGAGCTGACCGCCACGACAGAGACCCGCCGCTTCGACGCAGCCGCCCTCGCCGCCGCGAAGGGGCTCGACACCGCCCGCCCCGTCGCCTCGCTCAACCGGGATTTCTCCGCGCCCGTGATCGTCGACCGCCCCCGCACCACCGAGGAGAACGCCTTCCTCCTCGCCCATGACACCGATCCCTTCCTCAGGTGGGATGCGGGCCGCGATCTCGCCCGCGCCGTCCTCTGCGACCGCGCCACCGGCGCCGCGGCCGATGACGGCGCCTATCTCGACGGTCTGGCCGCGGTGCTGGAGGACCCCGCGCTCGACCCGGCGTTCAAGGCGCAGGTCCTCGCGCTTCCGTCCGAGGACGACATCGCCCAGACCCTCGCGGACCGTGGCCTGCCGCCCGAACCGCTCGAGATCCGCGCCGCGGGCGAGACCCAGCGCGACCGTATCGCGGCCCGGCTCGGGGACCTGCTCGCCCGCACCCATGACGCCTCCGCGACACCCGGGCCGTACAGGCCCGACGCCGCCAGCGCCGGACGCCGCGCCCTTGCCGGCGCCAGCCTCGCGCTCCTCTCCCGCCGGGACGGCGGCGCCCTCGCCCGGGCCGAATTCGCCGCGGCCCCGGACATGACGCGCTCGCTCGCGGCGCTGTCCGCGCTCCTGTCGGTCGGCGCCGGCGCGGCGGAACTGGCCGCCTTCGAGGCGCGCTGGCGCCACGACCGGCTCGTCATGGACAAGTGGTTCGCCCTCCAGGTCGTCCGCGCCGCCCCCGCCGAGGCCGCCGCCACCGCGCGGCGGCTCATCGGCCACCCGCTCTTCACCTGGACCACGCCGAACCGGGTGCGGTCGGTCATGGGATCGCTCGCGGGCAATGCGGCGGGCTTTCACCACCCCTCCGGCGCGGCCTACGACCTCTATACCGAGGGGCTGCTCACCCTCGACGCCCGCAACCCGCAGACCGCCGCCCGCCTGTCCACCGCCTTCGAGACATGGCGCCGCTACGCGCCCGACCGGCAGGCCGCGATCCGGCACCGGCTCGACCGGATCGCCGCCACCCCCGGGCTCAGCCGCGATCTGGGGGAGATGGTCGGCCGGATGCTCGGCTGACCGTCCGCGTCCGCCCCGTTCCCGGAACCGGACTCGGCCGCATGCGCCAGGGGCCGCCGGCCGTGTGCGCCCGGGGACGTGGACACTGGCGCGGGTCTGCCGGGCGTCGTATAGAGCGGGGAACCGGGGACTGGCGGGGCGCGTTGCCCTCCGGGGCGGACCAGTCCGCTGTCATACGACCGTGATACTGCCATGGTGGGTGCGGGCCATGAAAGAGCGCATAGATCCGCTGATCGCCGAGAGGGCACCATGGCTGTTCGCTGACCGGCCCGGGACCCGTCTCGTCCGCGGCACGCTGCACCGCGCCCTCAGCTACGACCGCACGATCGCCATCGCCGAGACCCTGAAATCGAGCCCCTCGGCAGAGATCATGGCCCGCATGGGCGAGATGCTCGCCCGGGACGTCGACTGCACCGGGCTCACGAACATCCCGCGCGCGGGGGCCGCGCTGATCGTGTCGAACCATCCCACCGGCATCGCCGACGGGATCATCCTGCACCATTTCATCGCCCCGATCCGGCCCGATCTCTATGTGATGGCCAACAGCGACATCCTGCGGGTCATGCCGCAGATGGCCGACTACATCGCCCCCGTCGAATGGCGCAAGGACAAGCGCAGCCACGGCAAGACGCGCGAGACCATGGCCTTCATGCGCCGCGCGGTCTCGGACGACCGGCTCGGCGTGATCTTCCCCGCGGGCCGCCTTGCAAAGCGCCGGGGCCTCAGGCTCTACGAGCGGCCCTGGATGGCCTCTGCCGCGATGATCGCGCGCAAGTTCGACCTGCCGGTGATCCCCGTGCACATCCGCGCCCGCAACTCCGTGCTCTTCTACCTCTTCGACCTGATCCACCCGACGCTGCGGGACATCACGCTGTTCTACGAGACGCTGAACAAGCATCGCCAGCCGTTCCGCGTCACCGTGGGCGAGCCGATCTCCCCCTCCGCCCTGCCGGAGACCTCCGAGGACGGAATCGAGATGCTGCGCCGCGCGACCCTCGCCCTCGGCGGAGAGGATGCGCCCACGGTCAGCCTCGTCCGCGCGACCCGCCGCCCGCTCCTGCGGTTCTGAGCGACGACCCTCCGCGCCTTCGCGCCGATGATCCGTTATCGTCCCGGAAGACCCATGGTGCTCAGCCGCGGCTGTGCGGGCGCCATCGCCTCGGCCACCGACGTCGGCGCGGGCCGCGCCTGGGGCCGCAGGCTCGCCATCACCGCGAGGTTCTGGCGGCAATAGTCCTGCTCGCGGGTCCAGGCCGCCATCTCGGCGCGCTTCGTGGAGGAATGGAACGGCCCCCAGTCCAGCATCCCCTGGCTGACCGTGCCCCGCGACGGGATCTGCCGCGCCATGATCCGGACCGAGCAGGCGAGGTTCAGATGCGGGTCCTTCAATTCCTCGCCCGTCCGCGCGGCGCAGCGGTAGTGCCGCGCCGTGGGCGGATAGACCTGCAGAAGCCCGTACCACTGCCCGCCGCCGCCCACGGCCCTGGGGCGGTAGCGGCTCTCGTGATAGGCCAGCGCCGACATCATCCCGACCCAGAAGGCCCGGCGCATGGCCGGCGGGTTCGTGGCATAGGCCGGACACCAGGTCTCGATATCCGCGGGCACGATATCCTCGAGCCCGCCGCCATGGCGCCGGATCGCCGCGAGCGCCGCCGTGGTCCAGCTGTCGGCCCCGCCGATATGGTCCCATTGCGTGTCGGGAATGTAGATCTGCCGGCTGGGCACCGGCAGCGGAGGCGGCCCCTCGATCACCCTCGGCGGCACGCGCACCATGTGCACGGGCCGCACAGGGGGCCGGACCTCGGACAGCCGCTCCATCCGCGCCTCCGCGGCAAGGCGCAGGGCGTCGGAGCGCAGCACGGGCGCGATCGGTGCCCCGCCCATGTCCGCCGCGGCCCCCGCCGCGCATACGTACATGACGAGACCCGCCAGGATGGCGCGGCAGGCAGACATCCCGGCCTACCTGCCCCCGCTGCCCCCGCACCGCAAGACGGCGGCGCCGGAGCGGGCGGATCCTTGCCGAAAGGCTATTGCGCCGGGGCCGCGCAATAGGACTGCTGCGACACCCAGGCGCGCATGTCCTCGCGCTTCGAGGCCGAATGGAACGGCCCCCAGTCGCGCATCCCCCGGCTCACCGTGCCGTGGCGCGCCACCTGCCGGGCGGCGATGCGGACCGCGCAGTTGATGTTGGCGACACCGTCGCGCAGGGCGCTGCCCGATTGCGCCTCGCAGCCATAGCCGCGCGCCGTGGCGGGCGCGATCTGCACGAGGCCGAACCAGCGGCCCCCGCCGCCCACGGCCCGGGGGTTCCAGGTGCTTTCGTGCTTGGCGAGCGCCGACAGGAGGCCGGTCCAGAACGCCTGCCGCTCCTCGCGCGTCGCAGTCTCGTAGCCCGGGCACCAGGCGGCGATATCGGCGGGCACCATGTCGAGGAGCGTCGCACCGTGGGTCTCCATGGCCGCGAATCCCGCCGCCGTCCATTCCGAGGCCTCCGGCCGGTGGTCCCACCGCATCGTCGCGAGCGTCGGCGTCAGCTCGGGTTCGGGGGAGGGAGGGGGGACAACGGCACAGGCCGAGAGACTGAGGGCGGCGGCGATAACGGCGAAAAGGCGCATGAGTCCATCTGAGGTGGCACCGGACCCGTCGTCCGGCGCCCGTCCTCTGCCCCGTCATTTCCCGTAGGTCGAGTCGGCCGCCCGCCGATGGGCGATCCTCTGCCGATCGGCCCTGCGGCTCTCCCCGCTTGAAGCTGCCCCGGCCAGCCCATAAACCCCTGCCCAGCGCGCACAGGCGGAGGCCCCCATGCTCGACCATCTCGCTTTCGAAAGCCCGAAACCCAAGGTGATCCGGGGCGCCACCGGCGACTGGGAACTGGTGATCGGCCTCGAGGTCCATGCCCAGGTCGCCTCGAACGCCAAGCTCTTCTCCGGCGCCTCCACGGAATTCGGCGCCGAGCCCAATTCCAACGTGGCCTTCGTGGACGCGGGCATGCCCGGGATGCTGCCGGTCATCAACGAGGGCTGCGTGGCGCTCGCGGTGAAGACCGGGCTCGGCCTCCGGGCCGCGATCAACCTGACCTCCGCCTTCGACCGCAAGAACTACTTCTACCCCGACCTGCCCCAGGGCTATCAGATCAGCCAGCTCTATCACCCCATCGTGGGCGAGGGCGAGGTGATCGTGGACATGGGCCCAGGGCTCGCCCGCCGCGTGCGGATCGAGCGCATCCACCTCGAACAGGACGCTGGCAAGTCGATCCACGACATGGACCCCGCCATGTCCTTCGTCGATCTCAACCGCACGGGCGTGGCCCTCATGGAGATCGTCAGCCGTCCCGACATCCGCGGCCCCGAGGAGGCCGCCGCCTATGTCGCCAAGCTGCGCCAGATCATGCGCTATCTCGGCACCTGCAACGGCGACATGCAGAACGGCAACCTGCGCGCCGACGTGAACGTGTCGGTCTGCCGCCCCGGCGACTACGAGCGATACCAGGAGACGCAGGATTTCTCCCATCTCGGCACGCGCTGCGAGATCAAGAACATGAACTCCATGCGCTTCATCCAGGCCGCTATCGAGTACGAGGCCCGCCGCCAGATCGCCATTCTCGAGGACGGCGGCAGCATCGTGCAGGAAACCCGCCTCTACGATCCCGACAAGGGCGAGACGCGCTCCATGCGCTCCAAGGAAGAGGCCCATGACTACCGCTACTTCCCCTGCCCCGACCTTCTGCCGCTGGAGATCGAGCAGGCCTGGGTCGACGGCATCGCCGCCTCCATGCCGGAGCTGCCCGACGAGAAGAAGGCGCGCTTCGTAAAGGACTTCGGCCTGACGGAATACGACGCAGACGTGCTGACCGCCGAGGTGGAGAACGCCCGCTATTTCGAGGCCGTGGCCCAGGGCCGCGACGGCAAGCAGGCCGCGAACTGGGTCATCAACGAGCTCTTCGGCCGGCTGAAGAAGGACGACCTCGGAATCGCCCAAAGCCCCCTCTCGCCCGCACGTCTCGGCCAGATCATCGACCTCATCGCCTCGGACGCCATCTCCGGCAAGATCGCCAAGGACGTTTTCGAGAAAGCCTACACCGAGGACCGCGACCCCGCGGAGATCGTCGAGACCGAGGGGCTGAAACAGGTCACCGATACCGGCGCCATCGAGGCCGCCGTGGACGAGGTGATCGCCGCCAATCCGGGTCAGGTCGAGAAGGCCAAACAGAACCCGAAACTCGCCGGCTGGTTCGTCGGCCAGGTGATGAAGGCCACCGGCGGCAAGGCGAACCCCAAGGCCGTCAACGATCTGGTGGCGGCCAAGCTGGGGCTGTGACCGGCCATGGTGCCACCTTCGGCCGCACCGCCGGGACCACGGCGAGGTCGGGCATCGTGCGGCGCTTTACTCAAGGTCATCCGTGTGCAAGTCAGCCGGACCGGGTCGGGACCGGCCCGGACGCGTCGCCTCTCCCAGGATTGACCCCCATGCATATGAACGCCCTCGTTCCCGCCCTCGTCACCTCGCTGGCCCTCCTCGCCGGCCCGGCCTCCGCTCAGGACGGTCCGAAAGACTACAGCGACGGGGCGCGCGGTACGGTGACGCTGCCACAGGGAGACCGCTCCTTCGCCGACCGCGTCGTCTCCTACACGGCCGGAACCGGCACGATCTCTCCGAGCGCCTCCGACCCTCGCGTGGCGCTCGGCCCGCCGGATTTCTCGGGCGATGTGAACGACGGCACCTTCGTGTCTCTCGGATGCGACGGCACCCTGGTCCTGCAATTCGAGGACAACGCGATCATCGACGTCGACGGGCCCGACCACTACGTCTTCGAGGTGGGACCGAATGTCGAGGGCACGGCCCTCGCCGTCTCGGAGGACGGCACCGACTGGATCGACCTCGGACAGATCAGCGGCGGCCGCGCAGAGATCGACCTTTCCGGCGTGGCCCCGGCCGATACCAGCTTCCGCTTCGTGCGCCTCACCGATGACGGCATCGAAAGCGGCACCCGCTACGCCGGCGCGGACATCGACGCCGTCGCCGCGATCGGATCGAGCCTGCGCTTCGTGCTCGACGGCGCGGTCCTCTTCGCCGTGGACAGCACCGAACTCAGGGCCGAGGCGCTGGCGGCGCTCGACGACCTCGCGGAGGAGATCGCCGCCGCGAGGCTCGACGCCTTCCGCGTGGTCGGCCACACCGATTCCGCCGGGAGCGACGAGTACAACAACGCCCTCTCCCAAGCCCGCGCCCTCGCGGTCCGCGACTACCTCTCGGGCCTGCCCGTCCTCTCCGGCGTGACCATCCGCGCCGAGGGCCGCGGCGAGACAGAGCCGGTCGCGGACAACGGCACGGACGACGGCCGTGCCCTGAACCGGCGGGTCGAGATCATCGGCTACTGAACCGCCCGCGGGCCGGGTCGCCTGATCACGTAAAAAATAACGACATCAATGCTCTGATGGGGCGTCCACACGTGGACGCCCTCACTTCACGTCCAGCGCCAGCGCCCGTAGGGTGGGTTTCCAACCCACCTCCCCCGTAGGGTGGGTTTCCAACCCAACGCGCCCGCAGGCTGGGCTTCCAACCCACCGCGCCCAACGCCGGGACAGAGCCACCCCGCCGGGACGCTCGTCACCTCACATCCAGCGCCAGCGCGTGAATCCGGTCCATCACGTCGCCCAGCGCGCCATGCACCGCCCGGTGCCGCTGCACCCGGCCCATGTCCTTGAAGGCCGCGGCCTCGATCTCCACATGCCAGTGGCTCTCCCCCGATCCGTCGTCGCCCGCATGCCCCGCATGGCGCGCGCTGTCGTTCCGCACCACCAGCCGCTCCGGCGCGAAAGCCGCCTCCAGCCGCGCACGGATTTCCGCCTCTATCCCCATTTTTCCGCCCTCTGCCCCCTTACAAGTGCCGCGCCATGGTCTAAACTCCGGCGGCCCTACACGACAAGGAGCCGACATGCCAAAGCCAGATCCGTTCGGATTCGACCTCTCCGTCTCGGCCTCCAAGAAGAAGAACCCGCGCGGCCGCCGCGGCATGTCGGGGGCGTTCGAGACCTCCCAGAGGGTCTGCGACCACGAGGGCTGCGAGGAAGCGGGCAAGTACCGCGCCCCGAAAAGCCCCGACACGACCGACGACTACTACTGGTTCTGCAAGGAGCATGTGCGCGAGTACAATCTGAAGTGGAACTACTTCGAGACCGGCTCCGACCAGGACTACCTCGACCAGGTCGAGCGCGACCGCGTCTGGGAACGGGAAACCAAGCCCTTCAAGAAATCCGTGGAGGAACGCGCCTGGGCCCGGCTCGGCATCGAGGACCCGCACGCGGTCCTCGGCGACAACGCCACCCGCAACCCTGGCACGGCCCGCAACGGCAGCCGCCGCCTCCAGCCCACGGAACGCCGCGCCATCGAGATCCTCGACGCCAAGGACACCTGGACCAAGACCGAGATCCGCAAGGCCTACAAGGCGCTGATCAAGGTGCTGCATCCCGACATGAACGGCGGCGACCGCAGCCACGAGGACCAGCTGACAGAGGTCGTCTGGGCCTGGGACCAGATCAAGGCCTCCCGCTCCTTCAAGGACTGAGCCCCCGGCAGACCGGGGGCCTCACCCCCGGAGCCGGCCCGCGCCGCCGCCGCGGCTCCCCTTCACGCGCGCCACCGGGAGCGGCACGAAGATCGACTCCCGCTCCTCCCGCCAGCGCTGCATCAGCAAATGGACGCCGACGAGGCTCCCGGTCCAGGCGACGGCCAGCACCGGCAGGTCGATCAGGGTCACCGCCAGCACCAGCGGCCCGAACATCGTGCCGTAGATCGGCAGCACCAGCGTCCCCGCGATGACCGATCCGGAAAAGCCGAGCACCAGCGCCGCGAAGATCGCGCGCGTCCAGCCGGCCGGCCCCGTCTGCCCCAGGCTCTCCCGCACGAGGTAGAACCCGCCGAGACCCCCGGTCACGCCCGCCGCCAGGATCCAGAGATCGTACCAGCCCAGCGCCACGACCGGCAGGACCGGGCCCGTGTCGATGCGTCCTACGGAAACGCGGCACAGGATCGCGCCGCCTGTGGCCACGATGAGCCACGCCAGCACGCGCGCCCGCTCACCCCGGCTCTCCACTGTCAGCCAATCGGCTATCCTGCCCACGGCCCGTCCATCCTGCCTGTCATCGGCAAGCGCGTGCTGCCCGAACATGGCGGAAACATGGCGGGATCAGGGCAATCCCGGAGCACTGGCCGCGCACCCGCGACAGGCCTGCGCGGAGCCGCCCATCGGGTCCTTTCCGGCACCAATCCCGTCCCCCCGCGCCGCGGCCTTCCCCTTGCGGGCAGGGGAGATATGTTGCATCCCCGGCGTCGAGACGCGCGCCCTGATGGAGAGGCAGACCGATGGCCGACGGCATGATGGACGGAAACGCGAAACCCACGGAGGACGTGTCGGTTCGCGATGTCTTCGGCATCGACACAGACATGCACGTCAAGGGCTTCCCCGAACGCAGCGAGCGCGTGCCCGAGATCGACAGCACCTACAAGTTCGACCGCGACACCACCATGGCGATTCTGGCTGGTTTCGGCTACAACCGTCGGGTGATGATCCAGGGCTATCACGGCACCGGCAAGTCGACCCATATCGAACAGGTCGCGGCCCGTCTGAACTGGCCCTGCGTGCGCGTGAACCTCGACAGCCACATCTCCCGGATCGACCTCATCGGCAAGGACGCGATCAAGCTGCGGGACGGCAAGCAGGTGACCGAATTCCACGAGGGCATCCTGCCCTGGGCGCTGCGCAACGCCGTGGCCATCGTCTTCGACGAATACGACGCGGGCCGCGCGGACGTCATGTTCGTGATCCAGCGCGTTCTGGAACATGACGGCAAGCTGACGCTGATGGACCAGAACGAGATCATCACGCCGCACCCCTCCTTCCGCCTCTTCGCCACCGCGAACACCGTGGGTCTGGGCGACACCACCGGACTCTACCATGGCGTGCAGCAGATCAACCAGGCACAGATGGACCGCTGGTCCATGGTCGCCACGCTGAACTACCTCAGCCACGACGCCGAGGCCGCGATCGTCCTCGCCAAGGCGCCCCACTACAACAGCGCCGACGGCCGCAAGACCGTCAGCCGCATGGTGACCGTGGCGGATCTGACCCGCACCGCTTTCATGAACGGCGATCTGTCGACGGTCATGTCGCCCCGGACGGTCATCGCCTGGGCCGAGAACGCGCGCATCTTCAAGGACGTGGGCTACGCCTTCCGCCTGTCGTTCCTGAACAAGTGCGATGAACTCGAGCGTCAGACCGTGGCAGAGTTCTACCAGCGCTGCTTCGACGAGGAACTGCCCGAGAGCGCCGCCTCCACCAGCCTCGGCTGACCGCGACGCACCGGCCCGGCGCCGCCGGCTGCGCGATCATGCGCAGCCGCACCGCCCTCCCGTAGGAGGCGCGTACATGCGCGCCACTCCCCGCCTGCCACACCGCAGCACCGTGCCTGCTTGACGCCCCGGCCCGCTCTTCGGGCCGTCCCGGTGCGCCCTTGACCCGCGCCACCTCCGGGGCTGTGCGCGTCATCCCACACCCACCGGCAAGACTTTCCAGACCGCACAAGATTCAGGCGGAACGAAAACCGAACCGCCCTATTCTCCCTCGGTATGGGAACGCTGATCCGCCTTCTCGCCCTCGTGGCCCTTCTCCCGCTCCCCGCCCTCGCGGCGCCGGACACCCCCGAGGATCGCCTGCGCACCTTCGCCACCTGCGCCGGCCGCCTCTCGGCCCGGCTCGAACATCACTGGCTGATGTCCGACCCCCCGGGCGAGACCGAAAGCCACCGCGAGACCACGCTCGACATCCTCGCCCTCCTCACCCCGCCCGACCGCGCCACCGAGGCCCTCGCCCTCCGCATCCAGGCAAAGGCAAGCTTCGCCGCCCTCCTGTCGCGCGCCACCTTCGGAACCGATCCCGCCGACAGGCTCTGGGCCGAAACTCATGCCCGCCGCCTCCTCGCCCCCTGTACGGACCTGCTGCTCGGCTGACCGTCAGAGATGCCGCGCGAGGACCTCCGCCGTGGCCTCGGGCGCCTCCACCGGCATCAGGTGCCCGGCGCCCGGCACCACCTCGATCAGCGCCCCCGCCGCCTCGAGCGGGGCGGGGTCCGGCGCATCGGGCGTCACGCGCGCCGGATCGCCCCCCGGAAAGGTCGTCTCGCCATAGACGAACACCCGCTTCCCTGGATGGGCAAGAAAGGCCTCCCGCACCCCTGGCGCGAGGTCCACCAGCCCCGCCGCCATCTCGTGCAACGCGCGCGGATCGTCGCCCCGGCACGCGGCATGGATCGCCGCGGCGAGCCTGTCGCCCTCCAGCGCCCTCGCGCGCAGCTTCGCCTGCCGCTCGGCAAAGCCCCGCGCCACGAACGCCTCCACGTCCTGCGCCGCGATGGCCGAGGAAGCCGCCCCGCCCCCCGGCGCGAAATTGCCCTCGCCCACGATCAGCGTGCCCACCAGATCGGGCCGCCGCTCCGCCACGAGACAGGCCACCGTCCCGCCGAGACTGTGCCCGAAGACATCGACCGCCCCCTCCCCGATCTCGAGGATCAGGGCGATCACCACCTCTGCCAGCGTGGCCGGATCGTGGCGCAGGCCCCTCAGCGGCTCGCTCTGTCCGGTCCCCGGGAAATCCAGCAGCACCAGTCCCCGCCCGAGCCGCCCGGCAAGCCCCGCCAGATAGGCCGAGCGCGTCCCCAGCCCCGGCAGGCACAACACGGGCGGCCCGTCAGGCCCGGTGCGGCCGTAATGGATCAGGGCATCGCCCGGGTCATGGTGAAAGGTCGGCATGGCCGCGGGAGGCTAGCCTTGCCCCCCGCGCCCCGCAAGCGGCCTCAGTTCTGCCCGGTGCCGCCCGACCGCCGCATCATCAGGGACAGGAACTCGTCCGGGCTGACCCCCGGCGGCAGGACGATCACCGTGCCGCCGCCCTCGGTCCGCTCCACGCGCATCTCTCCCTCCGCGGCGGTCGCGTCTCCGGACCGCGCAGCACTCCCCGAGACGCCGGTCTCCTCCGCCGAGGCGCCGGCGCCGTTCTGGCCGTCCTCGCCGGCCTCCGGCAGGTCGCTCACGCCATGCTGCTCCCGCTCGGCGCGCAGGCGCATCTCGGTGACGATGGCCTCCTGCGCGTCCCGCAGCCCTTCTTCGTAGCCGGCGCGATACCCGCTGTCATAGATCAGCCGCGCGAAGCTCTCGATCTCCTGCGCGATGGTCCCGCCGATCTCGGTCCGCGCGGTCTCGTTCACCGGGTCCGTCTCGCCGATGTCGGGCGCGTCGGCCTCCCGGATCGCCTGCGCCGTGGGCGGCCCGCCCACCTGCGCGTCGCCGTCCGTGGCCTCGTCGGTCTGCGCCAGCACGGGCGCCACGGACAGCATCAGGGCCGTCCCGCCCGCCAGAATGGGGTTCAGACGCGTCATCACGATCTCCTCCGGTCGTCTCGAGCATCCCCTCGCCCCCGGAACCGGCGCGCGCGCAGCGATGTTCCGGCCCTTGCCAACCGCCCCGCCTTGACCGATGTCTGAGCGATGACCAAGTCCGCCGACAATCCCGCCGAACCGTTCAAGAAGGCCCTCGCCGAGGCGACCCGCGTGCTCGCCGACGATCCGGAGCTCGGCGTCACCTATTCGGTCGACCCGCCCGGCCAGTCCTCCGACGGTCTACGCCTGCCGCAGGTCAGCCGCCGCCTCACCCGGGACGAGGTGCTGCTGGCGCGCGGCACGGCGGACGGCTACGCGCTGCGCCACCGCTACCACGACCCCCGCGTCGCCGCGCGCTACATGCCCGAGGGCCAGCTCGCCCGCGACCTCTACGAGGCCATGGAATCGGCCAGGGTGGAGGCCCTGGGCGCCGAGCGGATGCCCGGCACCGCCGGCAACATCGATGCCCGGATCGGCGCCGAGGCCCGCCGCAAGGGCTATGCCCAGATCCGCGACAAGGCCGAGGCGCCGCTGGCCGCCGCCGCCGGATACCTCATCCGCCACCTCGCCACCGGCCGCCCCCTCCCCGAGGGCGCGGCCAACGTCATGGACCTCTGGCGCGGCTTCATCGAGGAAAGCTGCGGCGAAACGCTGGGCGCGCTCGACGACTGCCTCGCCGACCAGCAGGCCTTCGCCCGCATGGCGCGCAAGCTGATCGAGGACATGGGCTACGGCGACCAGCTCGGCGACGATCCCGATGCCCCCGACGAGGACGAGGAGGAGACCGCCGAAAGCTCCGAAGAGGACGAAAGCCCCGACGACGCCAGCGAGGACGGCGAGGACGAGAGCGAGGACATGGACGCCTCGCCCGAAAGCGCGCAGGACCAGGAACAGGACCAGTCCCAGGCCCAGGTGAACCTCGACGACATGGCCGATGCCGAATTCGCCGAGGAAACCGAGATGCCCGAGGGCGAGGCGCCGACCGAGCCGCCGCCGCCCCCGCCCCATTCCGAGGCCGACCCGAACTACACCGTCTTTTCCGACACCCATGACGAGGAGATCGGTGCCGAGGACCTTGCCGAGCCGGTGGAACTCGAGCGCCTGCGCGCCTACCTCGACCAGCAGCTCGAGCCGCTGAAGGGCGCCGTGGGCCGTCTGGCGAACAAGCTCCAGCGCCGCCTCCAGGCGAAACAGTCCCGCTCCTGGGAATTCGACCGCGAGGAAGGCATCCTCGACGCCGGCCGCCTCGCCCGCGTCGTGGCCAACCCGACGACGCCGCTCTCCTTCAAGGTCGAGAAGGACATGGAATTCCGCGACACCGTGGTGACGCTGCTCTTGGACAACTCGGGCTCCATGCGCGGCCGCCCCATCTCCATCGCCGCGATCTGCGCCGACGTGCTCGCCCGCACGCTGGAACGCTGCGACGTGAAGGTGGAGATCCTCGGCTTCACCACCCGCGCCTGGAAGGGCGGCAAGGCCCGCGAGGCCTGGCTCGCCGCCGACCGGCCCGCCGCGCCCGGGCGCCTCAACGACCTGCGCCACATCATCTACAAATCCGCCGACGCGCCCTGGCGCCGCTGCCGCGAGAACCTCGGCCTGATGATGAAGGAGGGGCTCCTGAAGGAGAACATCGACGGCGAGGCCCTCGAATGGGCGCACCGCCGCCTCCTCGTGCGGCCCGAGCAGCGCAAGGTGCTCATGGTCATCTCCGACGGCGCGCCGGTGGACGATTCCACCCTCTCGGTGAACCCGGCCAACTATCTCGAAAAGCACCTGCGCGACGTGATCGCCATGGTCGAGCGCCGCCGCGCCGTCGAACTCATCGCCATCGGCATCGGCCATGACGTCACCCGCTATTACCAGCGCGCGGTGACCATCACCGATGTCGAACAGCTCGCCGGCGCCATGACCGAACAGCTCGCCGGCCTGTTCGACAAGGACCCCCGCAAGCGCGCGCGGGTTCTGGGGATGAGGAAGGTGGCCTGAGCGCAGGCGGTTTCTGGACTTCCGGACCCGCAAGGCAGAGGGTGGCCGCGCATCCCGCGTCCGCAAGGAAAGGCAGGCCCCCCGTGTTCCAGACCTTCGAGACCACCGCCTCCCCCGACCAGGGCCCGCCCCGGATCGCGGCCCTGCGCGGGCTGATGGCCGAGGAGGGCCTCGACGCCGTGCTCATTCCCCGCGCCGACGCGCATCAGGGCGAATATGTGGCCCCCTGCGACGCCCGGCTGAAATGGCTCACCGGCTTCACCGGGTCCGCGGGCTTCTGCGCCGTCACGGGGACGGAGGCCGGGCTCTTCGTCGACGGCCGCTATCGCGTGCAGGCCCGGTCCGAGACCGACTCGGGCACCGTCACCCCCGTCCCCTGGCCCGAGACGAAGCTCGCGGACTGGCTCTCCGAACGGCTGCCCTCGGGCGCCGTCCTGGGCTTCGACCCCTGGCTCCACACCCTGCGCGAGGTTGCGGCCCTGCGAAAGGATCTCGGCCCCCGGGGCATCACCCTGCGCGCCATCGCCAACCCCGTGGACCGGCTCTGGCAGGACCGGCCAGCCCCGCCCGCGGAGCCGATCGCCGTCTACCCCGACGACATGGCCGGCGAAACCTCCGCCTCGAAGCGCAACCGCCTGGGCGAGACCCTCGCCAAGGCCGGCCATGCCGCCGCCGCCCTGACCCAGCCCGACGGGATCGCCTGGCTCCTCAACATCCGCGGCAGCGACATTCCCCGCAACCCGGTGCCGCTCTGCTTCGCGATCCTGCGCGCGGACGGCACCGCGACGCTCCATTGCACCGAAGGCCAGGCCGAGGGCCTCACCGCCCGCCTCGGCCCCGATGTGGCGATCCGGCCGAAATCGGCCTTCCTCGACGATCTCGCGGCAGAAGAAGGCCCGGTCCGCCTCGCCCCCGCCACGGCGCCCCAGGCCCTCGCCGACCGGCTCGCCGAGGCGGGCATCGCCATCGCCGAGGACGAGGACCCCTGCGCCCTCCCCCGCGCCTGCAAGACCCCCGCAGAGATCGCCGGCGCCCGCGCCGCCCAGCTCCGCGACGGCGCCGCCATGGCGCGCTTTCTCCACTGGCTCGACGAGACTGCTCCCGGGGGCGCGCTGACCGAGATCGACGTGGTCCGCGCACTCGAGGGCTTCCGCCGCGACACGAACGCGCTCCGCGACATCAGCTTCGACACCATCGCGGGCGCCGGCGAACACGGCGCCATCGTCCATTACCGCGTGACCGAGGCCACCAACCGCGCCGTCCGCGCGGGCGAGCTCCTGCTGGTGGATTCGGGCGGGCAGTACATGGACGGCACCACAGACATCACCCGCACCATCGCCATCGGCCCGCCCGGCGAGGAGGAGCGGACCTGCTACACCCTCGTCCTCAAGGGCATGATCGCCATTTCCCGCGCCCGCTTTCCCAAGGGCGTCGCAGGCCGCGACCTCGACGCGCTGGCGCGCGTGGCGCTCTGGATGCGGGGCCGCGACTACGACCACGGCACGGGCCACGGCGTCGGCGCCTATCTCTCGGTTCACGAGGGGCCGCAGGGCCTCTCCCGCCGCTCCGTGGTGCCGCTCGAGCCCGGAATGATCCTGTCGAACGAGCCCGGCTACTACCGCGAGGGCGCCTTCGGCATCCGCATCGAGAACCTGATCGCCGTGCGCGAGGCGGCCCCGCTGCCCGGCGGCGACCTGCGCGAGATGCTCGAGTTCGAGACCCTCACCTGGGTGCCCTTCGACCGCCGCCTGATCGACACCGCGCTGCTCTCGGACGAAGAGAGGGGCTGGATAGACCGCTACCATGCGGATACTGTCGCGCACATCGCCCCGCGTCTCGACGGCGGGGCCCGCGACTGGCTGACGGCCGCCTGCGCCCCGCTTGGCGCGGCCGCCGCTCGGGGCTGACCTGTCACGGATCTGTCACCGTAACGCGTTCAGGGTGCCCGCACCGCGGGACCCGCTCCATGCGAACCGAAGAGAAGGGGGATGGCTCATGGCCGACCACATCAAGATACGCCCCGCGACCGGCACCTGGGTGATCAGGGCCGGGGGTGCGGTGATCGGCGAAAGCGACCGCGCGCTGGAACTGGCCGAGGGCGACTACACGCCCGTCATCTACTTCCCCCGCGACGACATCGCGATGGCCTTCCTCGAGCCCTCCGAGACCTCCTCCACCTGCCCCCACAAGGGCGAGGCGCGCTACTTCACGATCCAGGGCAAATCCGGCCCCCTCAAGGACGCCGCCTGGTCCTACGAGTCCCCGAAGGACGGCGTCGCCGAGATCGCGGGCCACCTCGCCTTCTACACCTCCACCGTGGCCGTCGAGCAGGTCTGACCCCCGAAACCGGTCGGTTGAGCGGTCACGCCGACCCCGCACCACCCGCAAGGCGCGCGTTCAAGCGCACCGTCCACCCCGACCCGTAGGGTGGGTTTCCAACCCACCCCACGCCCCCTCACGAATGCTCCTCCGCCGCCGTCGCCAGCGCCCAGGTGTCGGAGGGCGTTCAAGCGCACCGTCCACCCCGACCCGTAGGGTGGGTTTCCAACCCACCCCCACGCCCCCCTCACGAATGCTCCTCCGCCGCCGTCGCCGCCAGCGCCCGGTTGTAGGCCCTCAACGCGTCCACCTGGAACAGCGCCCCCCTCAGCTGCGGCGGCCGGTCCCCGCCGCCCAGCTTCACCACCGGGATGAACACCGCGTTCGTCTTCTCGAAAAGCGGCATCGCCTGCTCCAGCGTGGCGGTCCGGTCGAGATAGGTCCCCTCCCCGATCATCGCCCAGCAGGCCTCCTCCGGCGCCGCCCTCGGCGCCTCCATCCCCCGCATCACGCTCTCCACCTCGAAGGTGCCGAGCAGATACGCCTGCGGCCCCGCCGCCAGCCTTACCCCCCTTCTCTCCAGCTGCGTCAGGAAGAACGAGCGCGACACGAGCCGGCTCGCCAGCGCGGTGGAGATCGACACCGACACCATCACCGCGAGCCCCGTCTGCCAGTCCCCCGTCAGCTCGAAGACGATCAGCGTCGTGGAGATCGGCGCGCCCAGCACCGCCGCCGCCACCGCCCCCATGCCCGCCAGCGCATAGAGCGTCCCCTCCCCCGAGACATCCGGAAACACCGCCGTCGCCATCAGCCCGAACGCGAGCCCCGTCAGCGCCCCCACCATGAGCGAGGGGGAGAACACCCCGCCCCCCATGCGGCCCCCCATGGTGATCGCCACCGCCGCCACCTTGACGACCGTGAACACCACCGCCTCGTGAAGGAGCAGCCCCCCCGTCAGTGCCAGCGAGGTCGTCTCGTAGCCCACCCCGATCACATGCGGAAACGGGATCGCCAGCGCGCCGAGGAGCAGCCCCGCCGCCGCGGGCCTCACCCAGCGCGGCAACCCCGCCCTCGCCTGCACCGCGTCTCCGAGGTCCTCCGTCCAGAAGATCGCGCGCATCAGCACCGCCGCCACCACCCCCGACACCAGCCCCAGCATCAGGAAGGCCGGCAACTCCACGTAGAACTCGAGGA
This sequence comes from Histidinibacterium lentulum, assembly GCF_003789055.1. GTDB lineage: Bacteria > Pseudomonadota > Alphaproteobacteria > Rhodobacterales > Rhodobacteraceae > Oceanicola > Oceanicola lentulus. The sequence goes on from NZ_ML119086.1 coordinate 250,698, forward strand.
TGTTCTGCGCCGGCAGGCTGAACTCCGTGACACCCCCATAGGCCAGCCGGTTGATCACCGTGCCGGCGGCCGAGGCGATCACGATGGGCGCAAACGTGTGCATCGCGAAATGCCGCAGCACCACCTCCATGGCGAAGAGCGCCCCGGCGATGGGCGCGTTGAAACTCGCGGAGACCGCCGCCGCCACGGCACAGCCCAGAAGGTCCCGCCCCGTCACCCCGTCCGCCTTCAGCGCGCGCGCGACATAGGTGGAGATGACGGCCGCGATATGCACCACCGGTCCCTCGCGGCCCGTCGAGCCCCCCGAGGACAGCGTGATCAGCGAGGCCAGCGCCGAGACGAGGCCCCGCTTCGTCTCCACCCGCCCTTCCGTCAGCGCCGCCCCCTCGATCACGTCCGCGACCGAGCGCACCCGCCCGTCGTCGGTGAACCAGTGCAGCAGCAGCCCCACCGCGAGCCCCCCCGCCACCGGCGCCAGCAGCACCCAGTACCAGTCGAGCCCCGCGGCAAAGCTGTGCAGCGTCAGGATGTCGTCCGTGCCGTAGATCCAGGCCTGCAGCCGCTCGATCCCCATCCGGAACAGCAGCGCCGCCAGCCCCGCCGCGATCCCGATGCCGAGCGCCACCAGCCAGAACGCCACTGCCGGAGGCCCCCTCCGCGCGACATCCCCCAGCCCCCGCCCCAGCGAGCCCCGCGCCCCATCCAGCCGCTCCGTCAGGGTCTTTGGCACCTCCGCTCCCGGTCTTTGGGTTGGGTCATCTGGTGCGGTCGGGGTTACGCCTGTGGCGGGGGGTGGGCAAGGTGGGGGGAACTCGTACCACTACCATTACCATGCGTGTTGCGTTTAGCTTCAGTTGAACTTTAGGGCCGTTGGACTTGTCGGAGATTTGAAATGCTAGCCTTTCTGGAAGAGGTGTGGAGGTTTGAGTACGCATTGCTACCTTGCGCCATTGCATATCTAGTCTTCGACCTGCCGATACTATATCGGCGCATCACGCGCCGTCTCTATGTTCCAATATACTTTGCCTTCTTTCCTTATGGGTACTCCGATGAGCTTTGCGCTAGATACTTTGATGAGGATCACTATCATATCGTTGGAGGCCCATTCAAAGACTCTGAGGTCAAGAATGCAAGGATCCGGATAATTTGGATATCAGTGATTTCGCTCATCCTAACAATGACAATTAGCCCGTTTCTGACCGCAATCTTTAGTTTCCTCTTCTTGAGTGATGCGCAGAATACACAGTTCCTTTACACTCTGGCCATTGTAAAGGGCGCACTTCTGATATGGTCACTTTATGATCTGCGCTGGACATATACAGTCACATCAGTGGTGCCAATATCATATATCGCATTTATTTATTCCTGCTACTGGATCGCCATCCTTACCTTCTACTCGCGGTCCCTCGCTTGGATAGCCGACAAGCACTCGGTGGGCGGAATGACCGAAGTCTTCAATGGCATACTAGACTTCATAATTTTTGAGATCGGAATTGGAATACTGTTTGTGGCCGTATTGGGATTCTTGATCCCTTGGCGCCTAACCTACGGGACTGCAAGACCAGTAGCAGATACCAATAATGACTAGAAACAGACGAAACCTACAGGTCCTAGACCTGGCAATGAAGCTTGATGATTTCAGTGTTCAGACCCGGATACTGGCGGCTTCCATCACTCTAACTGAAATGAAGTTCCGACCATGGAGTCATCGCCTCGTCGAATACCTGTATGTTCTCGGTCTAATTGCACTTCGCCGTGACGTGTCCACAATTACCGTCGGCGTTTCTCAAATCTCAATTCGACACTACAAGAACTACCAAGGGGCCGGTCAATTTGAAGCGCTTCGTCAATCCATGTCGGCAATCAACAATTTGCGTCTCTGCTGCGCAATAATTGAAGATCAATCCATCAAGACACCAAGAGATGCAGCTCGAAAATACAATGGAGCCTCCTCTGTATTCTATCGGAACTCCCTGAGCCTCAATTTTTCAAATCTGCGCGAACTGTCAAAAAGAAGATCAGCATAAATACCGCGAATCGTCACTTTTCTGGCCAAAAATATCCCGGGGTGCGGGGCGGAGCCCCGCGCGAAGCCCCACCAAAAACCCAACCCAAGCCTCCCCCCAACGCCCCCAATCAGCGCATTAACCCTTTTCCCCAGCAATATCAGAGACCTGCCGGCCGTTTCATCGTGTAACGCGGCCCCGGCTCCCCGGATCAGCCCGTCATCAGCGCCCGCGCGGCCTCCCGGGCCGCCTCGGTCAGGGTGTCCCCCGAGAGCATCCGCGCGATCTCGTCCACCCGCGCCCCCGCATCCAGAGGGGCCACGTTCGTCAGCGTCTCCGCCGCCCCCTGCCGCTTCTCGACCCGCCAGTGATGCTGCCCCAGCGCCGCCACCTGCGGCGAATGGGTGACCACCAGCACCTGCCCCGCCGCCGCCAGCCGCGCCAGCCGGCGCCCCACCGCCGCCGCCGTCGCCCCGCCGACGCCCCGGTCGATCTCGTCGAAGATCAGCGTGAGCCCGTCCACGCCCCGGGTCAGGCAGACCTTCAGCGCCAGCAGGAACCGCGACAGCTCGCCCCCCGAGGCGATCTTCCCCAGCGCCCCCGCCGGCGCGCCCGGATTGGTCGCCACGAGGAAGGTCACCGAGTCCCGCCCCTCCGGCCCCGCCTCGCCCGGCGCGACCTCCACCGTGAAGGCCGCCCGCTCCATCTTCAGCGGCGCCAGCTCCTCGGCCATCCTCCGCTCGAGCTCCGCCGCCGCCGAGGCGCGCTCGCCAGAGAGCGACGAGGCCAGCGCCCCGTAGGCCCCCTCCGCCGCCCGCGCCTCCTCGCCGAGCCGCTTCAGATCCCCCTCCGACGCATCCAGCGCCTGAAGCCGCCCCGCCAGCTCCTCCGCCAGCGCCGGCAGCTCGTCCGGCAGGACCCCGTGCTTTCTCGACAGGTCGCGGATCGCATGGAGCCGGTCCTCCACCCGCTCCAGCGCGAAGGGGTCGAAGTCGAGCCCCTCGCGGAACCGCGCCACCTCCGCCTGCACGTCCCCCAGCCGGTCGAACGCCCGGTCGAGCGCCTCGAGCGCGGCATCCAGCGCCCCCTCCGCCCGCTCCGCCACCCGCTCCAGCGCCCGGCGCGCGGTGTTGAGGAACGGCTCGATCCCCTCCTCCGACAGCGCCGCCTCCGCCTCTGCGAGCCGCTCCTGCAGGCCGCGGCTGTCCTTCATCAGCCGCCGCTGCCGGTCCAGCGCCTCCTCCTCGCCCGCCTCGGGCGCCACCGCCTCGAGCTCGGCCACCCAGGCGCGCAGCGTCTCCTCCTCCTCGCGCAGCGCCTCGGCCGCCTGCCTTGCCGCGTCGAGCCGCGCCGCCGCCTCCCGCCGCGCCCGCCACGCCGCCCGCAGCGGGCCGGTGTCGAGGCCTCCGAAGGCGTCGAGCAGCGCCCGGTGCCCGCGGGGGTTCAGAAGGCCCCGGTCGTCATGCTGGCCGTGCAGTTCCACCAGCCGCTCCGACAGCTGCCGCAGCACCTCGGCGGGCACCCGGCTGCCGTTGACCCAGGCCGTCTTGCGGCCCCCCTGCGTGGTCACCCGCCGCAGCAGGAGCTCCTCCTCCTCGGCGCCGATCCCGGCCTCCTCCAGCACCTCGCGGCAGGGATGGCCCTCGGGCAGGTCGAAGCTCGCCGTGACCTCGCCCTGCTCCGCGCCCGCGCGCACGAGGTCCGCCCGCCCGCGCCAGCCCAGCACGAACCCCAGCGCGTCGAGCAGGATCGACTTGCCCGCGCCGGTCTCGCCGGTCAGGACGTTGAGACCCGGCTGGAACTCGAGCGCCAGCCGGTCGATGATCAGGATGTCCCGGATTTCAAGCGACCGGAGCATGATCCGCCGTAGGGTGGGTCTTCAACCCACCGCCCCTCAGATCCATTCGCCGCGCACCACCTGGCGGTAGATCGCGTTCAGCCAGTTGTCGCCCATGGCGCGCATCTCGAGGCCCTGGCCCGTCAGCAGCGCAAAGCTCGCCTCGTACCATTCCGTCGCCTGGTAATTGTAGCCGAGGATCGCGCCCGCCGTCTGCGCCTCCTCGACGAGGCCGAGAGACAGGTAGGCCTCCACCAGCCGGTGCAGCGCCTCGGCAGTGTGGGAGGTGGTCTGGAAATCCTCCACCACCACCCGGAACCGGTTCACCGAGGCGGCGTAGTGCTGCCGGCCGAGGTAGAACCGCCCGACCTCCATCTCCTTGGCCGCGAGATGGTCGAAGGCCAGGTCGAACTTCAGGATCGCCGGTTCGGCATACTGGCTGTCAGGGTATCGCTCGATCACCACCCGCAGCGCCTGCAGCGCCTGGAAGGTCAGCCCCTGGTCCCGGCCCACCTCGTCGATCTGGTCGTAAAAGCTGAGCGCGAGCAGGTACTGCGCATAGGCGGCATCGGGATCGGCGGGGAAGAAGTCCAGAAACCTCTGCGCCGCGGCGCGGGCGTTCTCGTAGTCCCGGTCCTGGTGATAGGCCGCGGCCTGCATGATCAGCGCGCGGCGGCCCCATTCGGAATAGGGATAAAGACGCTCGACCTCGCCGAAATAGAAGGCCGCGTCGTCGAACCGGTCGCGCGCCATCTCGAATTCCGCCCGTTCGAAGATCTCCGGCGCGGTATAGGCCTCCATCACCTCCGGGGCGCGCGGGCTGAACCCGCCTCCGCCGCAGCCCGCGAGCAGCCCGCAAGCCGCGAGTACCGCTGCAACGCGCTTCGCCCCTCCTGCCGCCATCGGATATCCCCTGCTCCTGCCCATGATCGCGCATGGTGTCCCCGTTCGGGTTGGGGACGGTCTAGCACAGCTGTTTACCGGGCAAAACGCCTTTTGACCGAAGCGCAGCCAGAGGTGGAGATCAGGCCACGGCCCGGACCGCGACCGCCGGGGCGGACAGATGCGGCAACCGCGACAGCAGGCTGGCCGGACAGGCCACCGGATCGACCGCGCCGGGCGTGGCGAAGAGCTTGCGCAGGAGCGCGTTGGTCAGCGCATGGCCCGCGCGCACGCCGGTATAGCGCCCGAGGATCGGCGCGCCGGCAAGGGCGAGATCGCCCAGCGCGTCGAGCATCTTGTGCCGGACCGCCTCGTCCCGGCGCCGCCAGCCGCCCGGGCTCAGCACCCGCGCGCCGTCGACCACCACCGCATTGTCATAGGTCCCGCCAAGGGCGCGGCCTGCCGCCTGCATCTCGAGGATATCGGCCTCGCGGCAGAAGGTCCGCGCATCGGCGAGTTCCCGCCCGAACGTATCTCTGCCCATCACCAGCCGCTTCGACTGGCGTCCGATGGCGGCATCCGGAAAGTCGATCTCGAAGTCGATGGCGGCGCAATCCGCGGGCTCGAGCCGCGCCGAGGCGTCGCCCCTCGTCACCTCGACCGGCCGCAGCACGCGCCACACGGTCAGCGCGCCGGGGCGGCGGATCACGCCCGCGTCCCGGATCGCCGCGACGAAGGGCGCGGCGGAGCCGTCGAGGATCGGCACCTCCGGCCCGTCGATCCGCACCGTCGCGTCATGCACGCCGCACCCGGCCAGGGCCGCCATCAGATGCTCGATCGTGGCGACCGACGCCCCGCCCTCTCCGACGATGCGGGTCATCAGGGGCGACTGCTCGACCCGGTCCCATAGCGCCGGGATACGGGCGCGGCCCAGGTCGACCCGCTCGAACACGATCCCCTGCCCCGCCGGGGCGGGACAGAGCGTCACCGTGGCAGGCTGGCCGAAGTGGAGGCCTGCGCCGCGCAGGGTCAGAGGTCTGGCGAGGGTTGTCTGCACGAGGTCGTCCTTCTTGTTGCCACCGAGGTAATGTCGGGGGCGGGGCGCCTCAACTCACTCTTTGCAACCGACTGCAACATCGCGCCCGCGTGAGCGGCCCGAGCGCAACGCCTTGGCCGCAAAGAAAAAGGGGCCGCCTGGGCGACCCCTTCTCCGATGCGTTCGCCGAAACGGGCTCAGTTGGCCTGACGACGCAGGAAGGCGGGGATTTCGATGCGCTCCTGCTCGGGATCGTGCTGCGGCTCCTCGGCTTCCTTGCGGAACGAGGTGACCTGCGGCTGACGCCGGGCGGCGGGAGCCTCGGCCTGCTGACCCTTCATCCGGTTGATGAGCGAGCCGACACCGAACCGGGGACGCTCCTCGTCCGCGGCGGGCGCCGGGGCGGTCTGGGCCGGGCTGCGCGCGGCGGCGGCCTGGAGCCGGGCCATGGTTTCGGGGCTCGGCTGGCCGGCGGTGGACCGGGGCGCCACGAAGGTCTCGGGCTCCGCATGGACTTCGGGCTCCGGGCGCGGGCGATAGGCGGGCGGCGGCAGTTCGTCGTCCTCCGCTTCGTCCTCGAAGATGTTCTCGGCCAGTTCTTCCTCGATGCGCGCCTCTTCCTCGTCCCGGTCGAAGAGCGTTGGCGCCTCCTGGCGAGCGGCGACGGGCTCGGCCTCGTCGCGCGGCTCGGGCTGAGGCGCGGGCCGGGAGGCGGCGACGGCATGGGCGCCGGTGCGGCGCGGCTGCGGCGCGCTCTCGGTGCGGGCCACGGCGTCGATGCCGGTGGCCACGACCGACACGCGCATCCGGCCTTCCATGGCGGTGTCGAGGGTGGACCCCACGATGATGTTGGCGTCCGGGTCCACCTTCTCGCGGATCTTGTTCGCCGCCTCGTCGAGCTCGAACAGCGTCAGGTCATAGCCGCCGGTGATGTTGATGAGCACGCCCTTGGCGCCCTCGAGGCTGATCTCGTCCAGGAGCGGGTTGGCGATGGCCTTCTCGGCGGCCTGAACGGCGCGGTGATCGCCCTCGGCCTCGCCGGTGCCCATCATCGCCTTGCCCATCTCGTCCATGACCGACCGGACGTCGGCGAAGTCGAGGTTGATCAGGCCGGGCTTGACCATGAGGTCGGTCACGCCCTTGACGCCCTGGTAGAGCACGTCGTCGGCAAGGGCGAAGGCCTCGGTGAAGGTCGTGTGCTCGTTGGCGAGCCGGAACAGGTTCTGGTTGGGGATGATGATGAGCGTGTCCACCACCTTCTGCAGGGCCTCGAGCCCGGCATCGGCCTGCTTCATACGCTTGCCGCCCTCGAACTGGAAGGGCTTGGTGACAACGCCCACGGTCAGAACGCCCAGCTCGCGCGCGGCCTGCGCGATGATCGGCGCGGCCCCGGTGCCGGTGCCCCCGCCCATGCCCGCGGTGATGAAGCACATATGCGCGCCGGCGAGGTGGTCGACGATCTGCTCGATGCTCTCCTCGGCCGCCGCGGCGCCGACGCTGGCGCGGGCGCCCGCGCCCAGCCCCTCGGTCACCTTCACACCCATCTGGATCTTGGCCGGGGCGTTCGACTGCTGCAGCGCCTGGGCGTCGGTGTTCGCGACGACGAACTCCACCCCTTCCAGCTGCTTGTCGATCATGTTGTTGACAGCGTTGCCGCCCGCACCGCCGACCCCGAAAACGGTGATCCGAGGCTTGAGCTCTTCGTGCTCGGGAAGGGAGAGATTGAGTGCCATGGTCTGTCCGCCTGTCTGTCGTCGGCCCGTGCCTGTCGGGCATGTTGCGCCTCTGATCACCGATCCTAGCGACGCAATTGTGCAACGTCACGCCAAATCAAGCCGAAATCCGCAAAATAAGCTGTGGAAAACCGCTTTTTCGGCGAGATCCGGCCTAACTGCCGACCTGTAGCGGATGCCTGACCCGCCGACACCATATGTCGAAGCCACGCGAAGGTGGCGCCGGAATCGCGCCCCGGCGGCGTGTTTGACTTATATTGGCTAGCCCTGCCCGGCCTGCCTCGCCGCCTCTCCTGTGGACGACTCTGTGGGAAACCTACCAGAGGAGACCGCCGGGGTCACGCGGGTTTCGTCTTTTCAGGCGGACCTGCGCGCACCTCCTCCTCGATCTCGTCGGCACCGGAATGGGCCCTCGCTCCGGCGGAGCGCCGGGGCGCAGTCCGCTGCGAGAGCGCGGTGGCCCTGCAACTCGCGGAGATCAGGCCCGTTCCCGCCGCCCGTGGCGGGTCCGAACCCGGCCGCGGGGCGCCCTCACCAATTGTCCTTGAACCACTTCACCGCCCGCTTGAACGACCGCGCCGGATAGCGTTCGGCCGGGATCTCGAAATCCCACCATTCGTCCTGCGGATGCGCCGCGAAAAGGGCCAGCCCCACCACCGAGGCGAAGCCCGCGCCGGTGGCCGCCTGCGGCAGCCCCTGCACCCGGAGCGGCCGGCCAAGGCGGACCTGCTGTCCGAGGATGCGCGTGGCCAGCCCGTCGAGGCCGGGGATCTGGCTCGCGCCGCCCGTCAGCACGATCTGCTGGCTCGGCAGGTGCTCGAACCCCGCCGCATCGAGCCGCGCGCGCACCTCCTCGAGGATTTCCTCCACCCGCGGGCGCATGATGCCGATGAGCTCCGCCCGGCTCACCCGGCGCCGGTCCTTCTCCCAGTCGCCGCTCTCGCCGCCGATCTCGATCTGCTCGCGGTCGTCCATACCCGTCGCGACGAGGCCGCCGTAGAAGGTCTTCATCCGCTCGGCCTGCGCCGCGGAGATCTGCAGACCCATCGAAATGTCGGACGTGACGTGATCCCCGCCCAGCCGCACGCTGTCGGCGTAGATCATGTGTTTCTTCATGAAGATCGAGATGCCGGTGGACCCGCCGCCCATGTCGATGCAGGCCGCGCCCAGCTCCTGCTCGTCCTCGACGAGGCTCGAGATGCCCGAGACATAGGCCGACGAGGCCAGCCCCGCGAGGTCGAGATCGCAACGCCCGACCGCGTGGACGAGGTTCTGCACCGCAAGGTCCTCGACCGTCAGCAGATGCAGGTCGCAGGTCAGTTCGTTGCCGATCTGCCCGCGCGGATCGGCCAGCCCTGTCCTGTGGTCGAGCGCGAAGTTCACCGGCTGGGCATGGAGCACATGCCGCCCCGGCCCGTAGTCCGGCACGTCGCAGGCCGCCAGCACCCGGCCGATATCGGCCTCCTCCACGGTCTGCCCGGCGAGGTCGATCGCCCCGTCGAGCCCGTAGCTGCGCGGCCGGGCCCCGGCGAAGCTCGCGATGACGTGGTCGACCCGAACCTGCGCCATCTTCTGCGCCGCCTGCAGCGCCGTGCGGATCGCCCGCTCCGTCTCGGCCATGGCCGCGATCTCGCCGAACTTCACCCCGCGCGAGCGGGTCGTCGCCGCCCCGATCACCCGAAACGCGGACTGGCCGGCCATGGACCCCACCCCGTCGCTCTCGCGGAACCGCTCCGGCCCGTCGAAGCGCAGGATCAGGCAGGCGATCTTCGACGTGCCCACGTCGAGCACCGCGATCACGCCGCGTTGCATGGCCGCCCGGCGCATGTTCCGCATCGCCCGCTGGGTTTCGTAAAGCTCCCTCATCGCCCCTGCCTCATTCTGCCTGTTGTCTCGCCCGGACTTCCGCCGAGCTCCTGAAGGCCGCCGCCGCGGCCGGATTGAGCCGGATCGTGGGCCGCGCCTCGTTGCGCATGTCCACGACCGCGATGTCCCGTCCCAGAAGGTCCTGGGCGCCGTCGATGGCGAGGACCCGCTCCAGCGCGCGCACCGGGTCCTCCTGCGGCAGAAGGATGCGCTGGCCCTCGTCGAGCACGAGATCCCAGCGCCGCTCGCCCATCCGGACGAGGCCCCGCACCCGGGCCGCCAGCGGCGCGGCCGCCTCGGTCAGCGCCAGCGCCTCGCCCAGCGCCTCCCGCGCGCCCTCTCCCACCACGAGCGGCAGGTCCGCCCGGTCCGCGCGCGCCGCCAGCGGCGCGACGAAGACCCCGTCCGCGTCGATCAGCCGGAGCCCGTCGCGCGCGCGCCAGACGGCCGCCGGCACCCTCGGCGTCACCGAGACCTCGAGCACGCCGCCCGGAACCACCCGCACCCGCGCGCTCTCGACACGGTCCAGCGCCGAGACCGCGAGCCGCATCGCCTCGAGGTCGAGATCGAAGGAGGAGACCGGAAAATCCCCGGGCATCACGTCGCGCACCTCGGCCTCGAGATCCGCGTCCCCGCCGTCGATCTCGAGACCCGCCACCATGAACTCGGGCCGGTTCTCGAACTGCTCCCGCAGATGCTGCGCCGTCTCCCGGAGCATCAGCCGGTTGCTCTCCTGGGCAAGCCAGCCGCCCACCAGGAGCGTCACCAGCGCAAGCGGAACGCCCACCCGCAACGTCCGGCGAAAGCCCGGCGTCAGCATCAGGCGCTGGTAGCGGTAGCGCCAGCGCGAGGGGGCGGGGTCGGGTCTCAGCGATCGCACGAGGCGTCCTCCACGATCCAGCGGCACAGGTCGGGAAAGGCGATGCCGCGATGGGCAGCCTGTTCGGGCACCAGCGAGGTCGGCGTCATGCCGGGCTGGGTGTTGGTCTCCAGAAGGATGAGCCCGTCGAGGCCCCGGCCCTCGTCCCAGCGGAAATCGGTGCGCGACACGCCGCGGCAGCCAAGGGCGGCATGGGCGCGAAGCGCGTAGTCCTCGCAGGCCGCCGCGATGTCCTCGGGGATGTCGGCGGGGACCACATGGCGCGATCCGCCTGCCGCGTATTTCGCCTCGTAGTCGTACCAGCCGTCCGTCAGGATGTCCGTGACGCCCAGCGCCCGCGCAGGCTCTCCGGCGCCCTCCCCGATCACGCTCGTGGTCAGTTCCCGGCCCGGCGCAAAGGCCTCGACCATCACCACCTCGGGCATCTCCGCGCCCAGGTGGGGCGGGGCGTTCGCGCCCCCGGCCACGATGTAGACCCCGACGGAGGAGCCTTCGTTGTAGGGCTTGACGACATAGGGCGGCGCCATGACGTGATCCGCCTCGACCTCGGCCCGGGTGGCGAGGACGGAGGGCACCACCGGCAGTCCCGCCTCGCGGTAGACGGCCTTGGTCCGCTCCTTGTCCATGGCCAGCGCCGAGGCCAGGACACCGGAATGCGTATAGGGAAGCCGCAGCCATTCGAGGATGCCCTGCACGCAGCCATCCTCGCCCCAGCGGCCGTGCAGGGCATTGAAGACCACATCGGGCGCCGTCTCGCGCAGGTGCTCCACCAGGTCGGCGCGGGCGTCGATCTCGGTCACGCGAAAGCCCGCCTCGCGCAGCGCCGCGGCGCATTCGCGGCCCGACGACAGGGAAACCTCGCGCTCGGCCGAAAGGCCGCCTTTCAGGACCGCGACATGAGGGCCTGTGCCCATGCTCGTACTGCCTCGCGCGCACCGGTCCCCGCGCGGCGGGGCCGATCCGTCAGTTATTTTCCCGTGGTGCGCCCGGCCCTGCCTCTGAACCGGATGCTGCTCTGCCGTTCGGGTTCAGATGTCCGGCTGGCCGGTCCGTCCCATGTCCGGGGCCGGTTCGCCGACCCTCATGATTTCCCACTCTAGCGTCAGCCCGGAGGTCTCGTAAACCCTTTTCCGGACAAGTTCGCCCAAGGATTCAAGCTCCTCGGCAGTGGCGCCCCCGGCATTGGTGAGGAAGTTCGGATGCTTCTCGTTCATCACCGCCCCGCCGAGCCGCGCGCCGCGCAGACCGGCGGCGTCGATCAGCGACCAGGCCTTGAGTTCGTGGCTGTCGTCCGCCGCGCCGGTAGAGGAATACCCCGCCGGGTTGCGGAAGGTGGAGCCCGCCGTGCGGTCCTTCGTCGGCTGGGTGGCATCGCGGCGGGCAAGCTGCTCCTCCATCGCCGCGGCGAGCGTTCCGGGATCGCCTTCGGGCGCGTCGAACAGCGCCTCGACGATCACGGCGCCCTCGGGCAGGGCTGCGGACCGGTAGGCGAGACCGAGCGCCTCCGCGGGCAGGACCGTGACCGTCCCGTCCCGGGTCACCGCCGTGACCTCCACCAGCCGGTCGGCCACATAGGTGCCGTAGCAGCCGGCATTCATCCGCACGGCGCCACCGATGGAGCCCGGGATGGTGCGCAGGAAGATCAGGTCCCGCCCGGCCTCCGCGGCCTTCTTCGCCACCTGCGCGTCGAGCGCCGCCGCGCCCGCGCGGATGCGGCCGTCCTCCTCCACCGTGACCGAGTTGAAGCCCCGTCCGAGCCGGATTACCACGCCCCGGACGCCGCCGTCGCGCACGATGAGGTTCGATCCGACGCCCATGGGAAAGACCGGAACCTCATCCGGCAGCCTGCCGAGGAACCCGGCAAGGTCGTCCCGGTCCGCCGGCTGAAAAAGCCAGTCCGCCGGCCCGCCCACGCGCAGCCAGGTCAGGTCCCCGAGCGCCCGGTCGGGCGTCAGCCGTCCGCGCAGACTGGTCAGCAGGTCAGGGGGTATCGCGGTCATGGGGCGCTCTCTGCCCGCTGCGGCTGCGCGCGACAAGGCCCCAGATCGCCCCGGCGGTCACCCCGGCGACCGCAGGCGCGATCATCAGGAACGCGACGATCCCGTAGCCGATGCCGTCCCATCCGTTGGTCTGCGCGCGGCCCTCGAGGACCATCCACACCCCGGCGGCGATCCCGACGAGGATGAGCACGGCGGCGGCCCACGCCTGTCCTTTGCGCGCCATCAGGAAGCCCGGGCCAAGGCCGATCAGGAAACCGATGACGGGAATGATGTAGACCATGGTCCTCTCCCTTGCCGACGATCCGCGACGCGCGGGGACCGCGCCTCAGCTCGCGCGGCTGTCGCCCTTCTCCACCAGTCCCGGCAGGCGGCGGCGCAGCCAGCGGCCGAGGAAATAGACCGGCCAGCGCAGCACCGACATGCCCGCCCCGAGGCAGAGAAGTCCGATCCAGGGCCCGTTCTGCACGGTGACCCAGCCCAGCAGCGGAATGCCGAGTGCTATGAGGATATACGCGCGGGTCCAGTGGTTGTCTCTCGACGGGATCAGGGCCAGCACGTTGGCCACGACCAGCCACACCAGCGCAGCGATCAGCGAGGGTGTCATCTCCGGCTCCTTCCTCCGCATCCGGCCCCGGCGCCTCCGGGCAGGCGCCGCGTCATGTCCGTGCCTCCCCGGCGGTCTCTCGAGGACCGGTGCTGCCATGGCCCGGAGGCGATTTCATGGCGCGTTCGCGCCAAAGCAGGAGCAGCGCCGCCCCCAGCGCCCAGCCCGGCGCCAGCACGAAGAGCAGCACGGCCAGCGCGTAGACCGCCCAGGCGAGCGCGCCTCCCACGCCCGCCGCCCCCAGGGCCGGCGGCGCCGCCAGCGCCAGCGCGGCAAAGCCGACGAGACCCAGCGCCAGGCGGACGGGAACGAGCGCCAGGGCCGCCCCGCCGAAGAGCGCCGCGAGAGGCAGCAGAATCCCCGTCATCCGCCGATCCCCGCCGCCATGGCGAGCCGTCGCACCGGCTTCATCGCCATAAGCCCGGCCATCAGCGCGCCCAGTCCGGCCATCGCCTCACCCGGCGCCTGCTGCGCGTGGATCACCAGAAGCACCGCCGCCGCGCCGGCAAAGCCGAACACCAGCCGCCGCAGGATCCGCGACAGCCCCGTCACGGCCAGAAGCACCGCGACCCCGAGGACGACGGCGCCCCCCGTCATGCCGAGAGCCGCCCCGGCAGGTTGTTCGCCCAGGCCGAGATCGTCCCCGCGCCCAGGCAGACCACGATATCCCCCGGCGCCGCCTGCTCCCGCACCAGCCGCTCCAGATCGTCCTCGCTGGTGACCGCCCGCGCATGCCGGTGCCCCGCCCGGATCAGCCCCGCGACGAGGTCGTCGCGGCTCGCGCCCGGAATCGGCTCCTCGCCCGCCGCATAGACCTCGCCGATGGCCACGACATCGGCCTCGTTGAAACAGTTGCAGAAATCGTCGAAGAGCGAATGCAGACGCGAATACCGGTGCGGCTGGTGCACCGCGATCACCCGCCCCTCGCTCGCCTGCCGCGCGGCCTTCAGCACCGCCGCGATCTCCACCGGGTGATGGCCGTAATCGTCGATGATCGTGACCCCGTTCACCTCGCCCACGCGGGTGAAGCGCCGGTTCACGCCGCCGAAGGCCGCCAGAGCCGCCCGGATCTCCTCGATCTTCATGCCCAGATGCCGGGCCACCGCGACCGCCGAGAGCGCGTTCGACACGTTGTGGTCCCCCGGCATCGGCAGGGTGCAGCCCTCGATCACCCGGCCCTCGGCCTGCAGCGCCACGTCGAAATGCGCCACGCCCTTCTCGTATCTGAGGTTCACCGCCCGCACGTCCGCCTGCGCGTTGAAGCCGAAGGTCACCACGCGCCGGTCGGTGATCCGGCTCACGAGGCGCTGGACCTGCGGATGGTCGGTGCAGCAGACGGCGAGCCCGTAGAACGGGATGTTCGACACGAACTCCTCGAAGCCCCGGTGCAGCCGCTCCTCGGTGCCCCAGTGCTCCATGTGCTCGGGGTCGATGTTGGTGACGACGGCGATGGTCGCGGGCAGGCGGTTGAAGGTGCCGTCGCTCTCGTCGGCCTCCACCACCATCCACTCGCCCTCGCCGACCCGGGCGTTGGAGCCATAGGCATGGATGATGCCGCCGTTGATCACCGTGGGATCGAACCGGCCCGCATCCAGCAGCGCCGCGACCATGGTGGTGGTCGTGGTCTTGCCATGGGTGCCCGCCACCGCGACGTTCGATTTCAGCCGCATCAGCTCGGCCAGCATCTCGGCCCGGCGCACCACCGGCAGGCCGCGCCGTCTCGCCTCGTCGAGTTCCACATTGCCGGGCTTGATCGCCGAGGAGATCACCACGACCTCCGCGCCGGCAAGATTGTCCTCGGCCTGACCTTCGAAGATGTGGGCGCCGAGCTGTTCCAGCCGCCGCGTGATCGGCGTGGCCTTGAGGTCCGAGCCCTGGACGACATAGCCGTGGTTCAGCAGGACCTCCGCGATGCCCGACATGCCGATCCCGCCGATCCCCACGAAATGGATCGGTCCCACGTCGAGCGGAACCTTCGTCGCTGCCATCATCTGCGTGCCGTCCATCATTGCTGTCCTTGCCGTCCGCTCAATTCTTCCACCATGTCCCCGAGCCGTTCCGCCGCGTCCGGCCGGCCCAGACCCAGTGCCGCGCGGGACATGTCCGCCGCGCCCTTGGGATCGCCCAGCACCAGCGCCACCTGGTCGCGCAGGCTGTCGACCTCGAGCCGGCTTTCCGGGATCAGGATCGCCGCACCCGCCTCCGCCATGCCGCGGGCGTTGGCGGTCTGGTGGTCCTCGGAGGCATGGGGATAGGGGATCAGGATCGCCGGCCGCCCGATCGCCGTCAGGTCCGCGATGGTCGAGGCCCCGGCCCGCGCGATGACGAGCTGCGCCTCGGTCATCCGGTCGGGCACGTCGTCGAAGAAGGGACGCACGTCCGCGTCGATCCCCTCCTCGTAGTAGTAGGCCGCGACCCGCTCCATGTCCTCCTCGCGGGCCTGGTGGCTCACGCGGACATGGGCGCGGATCTCGCGCGGAAGCTGCGCCAGAGCGGGCGGCACGAAATCCGACAGCGCCCGCGCGCCCTGGCTGCCGCCGATCACCAGCACCGACATCGGATAGTCGCCCGGCGGGATATAGGCCGCCCCCGCCCTCTCCAGGATCGCCGCGCGCACCGGGTTGCCCAGGTGCTCGGCGCTCACGCCCTCGGGCAGCGTGGCGGGTTTCGTGCCGCAGGCGACGCGGTTCACCCGACGCGCGAAAAGCCGGTTGACCTTGCCCAGCACGCCGTTCTGTTCGTGGATCATCGTCGGCACGCCCAGCGTGATCGCGGCCGAAAGCGCGGGGATCGTGGGATAGCCGCCGAAGCCCGCGACCACGGCGGGCCGGTCCCGCCGCATCGCCCGGCGCGCGGCCATGCCGCCCGCGAGCACGCGAAAGGGCACGGCCGCCTTCTGCAGGATGTTCCCCCGGGCGAAGGTGGCCGAGGAAATCACCTGCTGGTCCACCGCCTCGGGAAAGCCGCCCGAATAGCGCGCGCCGCGCGCATCCGTCGAGAGGGTCACCCGCCAGCCGCGCGCCAGCATCGTCTCGGCCAGCGCCTGCGCGGGGAACATGTGCCCGCCCGTGCCGCCCGCCGCGATGATGAGCCGCGGCGCCGTCATCCCTGCCGCCCGCGCCGGAGGAGGATGTCGCCGATCTCGCCTTGCGGCCGGGTGCGGGTGAAGGCGAGCAGCATGCCCACGGCGATGCCTGAGGCGATCACCGAAGAGCCGCCGTAGCTGACGAAGGGCAGCGTCATGCCCTTGGCGGGCAGAAGCCGCACCGCGACCCCCATGTTGATCATCGCCTGCACGCCGACGATGCAGGCAAGGCCGGTGCCCGCAAGGCGGATGAAGGGATCGCGCTCCCGCATCAGCCGGGTCAGCGAACGCACGACGATGGTCGTGTAGAGCGCGATGATCACGAGGACGAGGACGAGCCCGTATTCCTCTGCCGCCACCGCGATGATGAAATCGGTATGGGCGTCCGGCAGCGACCACTTCACCGTGCCTTCGCCCACGCCTGTGCCGAAGAAGCCACCCTCGCGGATCGCGTTCGTGGCATAGCCGAGCTGCGTGCGCGGATCGACGTCGGGTGTCAGGAAGCCGTCGATCCGGCGCGCGAAATGCTCCGACTGGTCATAGGCCACGGCGCCCGCCGCGACCGCACCCCCGGCGAGGCCGAGAAGCAGCAGCATCGGCGCGCCCGCCACGAAATACATGACACCCCAGGCAAAGAGCACCAGCGCCGCCTGGCCGAAATCGGGCTGCATCGCAAGCAGCGCCACGATCACCAGCGCCATGCCGAACGACCAGGACTTGCCCGGAGGCCCGCCCAGCTCCTTGCTCGCGGCCATGAACCAGGCGGCCACGACGACGAAGCCCGGTTTCAGGAATTCCGAGGGCTGGATGCTGGCGAACCCGAGCGAATACCAGCGCACCGCGCCCTTGCCGAAGTCCGTTCCGAAGACGGGCAGCAGCGCCAGCGCCGCGAAGGAGGCGGCAAAGCCGATCACCGCGAGGCGGCGCACGAGGACGGGCGACATCATCGACAGCGCCAGCATCACCATCAGCGCCATGCCGCCGAAGGCGAACTGGCGGATCACGTAGTGAAACGGCTCGAGCCCGTTCTTCGACGCCAGGGGCGGCGAGGCCGCGAATCCCAGCAGCAGGCCGATCCCGAACAGGATCAGCACGCAGGACATCGTCCACTTGTCGATGGTCCGCCACCAGCGCGGAAGCACCGGGTCGCCTGTCTGCACAGGGACGGTGCCGTGCACCATTTCCGTCATGGGCCTGCCGCCTGTTCTGCCTGCTCTGCAGTCTGCCTCTGCAGCCCGGGTTGGCCCCGGACCTGTTGGGCGGAAGTCTACAGCCTTTGCCCCGGCGAGGCCAGACAAAAGCGATTCGTCGTGCCCCGCCGTCCCGCGATCCCCCGAGACGCGCCCGCAAGGGCGCGACGAGGGGTACGCCCCACAGGTTAACACCGCGAGGCGTCCACAGGGAAACTTTCATGAAAACAATATCTTGAAGCAGCGTCCACATGTGGACGCCCGGCACCCCCGCTTGTGCGCCGCCCCGATCCGGTGCAGGCGGGCGCGATGACGGAGGTCCCCACTCTCATCCTCGGCGCCGGCGCCGCCGGCCTCTTCTGCGCCGCCCATGCCGGCCCGGGAACGCTGGTCGTGGATCACGCCCGCGCGCCCGGCGAGAAGATCCGCATCTCGGGCGGCGGGCGCTGCAACTTCACGAACCTCCGCACCGCCCCCGACCGGTTCCTGTCCCGCAACCCCCATTTCGCGAAATCCGCCCTCGCCCGCTACACCGCCCGCGATTTCCTCGCCCTCGTCGAGGCCCACGGCATCCCCTGGCACGAGAAGACCCTGGGCCAGCTCTTCTGCGACCGCTCAGCCCGCGACATCATCGACATGCTGACCGGCCTCTGCACCGCCGCCGGCGCCCGGATCGAGCTGCGGACCGAGATCGGCGAGATCGCCCACGACGGCCACCGCTTCCGAGTCACGCTGGAGCGCGACGGCCGCCGCCGCGAGGTTCTCGCCCGCCACCTCGTCGTCGCCACCGGCGGCAAGTCGATCCCGAAGATGGGCGCCACCGGCCGCGCCTACGAGATCGCCCGCCAGTTCGGCCTCGCGGTGACCGAGACCCGCGCCGGGCTGGTGCCGTTCACCTTTCCCGAGGGCCGCTTCGCCGCCCTTTCCGGCGTCTCCCTGCCCGTGGCGGCCAGCGCCGGTGGCGCCCGCTTCGAGGAGGCGCTCCTTTTCACCCACCGCGGCCTTTCCGGGCCCGCCATGCTGCAATGCTCCTCCTACTGGCAGGAAGGCACGCCGCTGGAGATCGACCTTCTGCCCGGCACCGATGCAGCCGCGGCGCTCGCCCGGGCCAAGGCCGCCCACGGCGCGCGGCAGCTCTCCACCTGGCTCGCCGCCCACCTGCCCGCGCGCCTCGCCGAGAGCCTCGCCGGCGACCTCCCCGCCCGCCGCAAACTCGCCGAACTCGGCCGCGACAGCCTCGCCGAGGTGGCCGCCCGCCTCCACAGCTGGCAACTTCTCCCCGCGGGCACCGAAGGCTACCGGACCGCCGAGGTCACGCTCGGCGGGGTGGATACCAAGGGTCTCTCCTCGCGCAGCATGGAGGCCAAGGACGTACCCGGCCTCTTCTTCATCGGCGAGGCGGTGGACGTCACCGGCTGGCTCGGCGGCTACAACTTCCAGTGGGCCTGGGCCTCCGCCCATGCCGCCGCCGGCGAGATCGCGGGCCGGGCCTAATCCCAGCGCGGCCCCGGCCCCGAAAGCGCCTCCACGACCTCCCTCAACCGACTGCGCCCGAGAATGACCAGCAGACGCGGTCCATCGACCCGCACCGTCACCGGACCCGTCGCGGAATTGGACGTCGCCACCCTCCCCCACGGCGAGAGCTCGAGCCCCCCCAGCGGCCAGAGCAGCCCCTCGCTCTCGGCACGGCAGGGGCCCATGGGAAAGAGCGACACCGTCTCGGACGCGTCCAGCGGCAGCGGCAGCTCGGGCGGCGCAAGGAAGACGAGACTTTCGGAGCCCAGCAGCACGCAGCGCCGCTGCGCGTGGCGCACCAGAACGTTGAGGGCCGCCAGATCATGATCGAACCGTCCTCCCGTCATGCCCACGGCGATCACCACGGGCGCCGCGATCGAGCGCAGGGCCTTGTCGAAATCCGTCGTTTCCTGCTCGGCGATCCGGTGCACCGCCGGTCCCAGCGTGTCCCGCGCCTCCTGAGACAGGGAATCGAGGTCGCCGATCACCGCCTCGGGGCGGTAGCCTGCCGCCAGAGCCACGTCGCCGCCGCCATCCGCCCCTACGAGACGCGGTGCGAGGGCGAGGGATTCGCCGAGGTCGTGCGCGCCGGTCACGCCGCCCCCCACGAGGGTCAGCGGCGCATCGCTGTGAACAATCGGCCGGGTCACGCGGGATTGACTCGAATGCTTGGGACATTCCCCGATTTCGACATGAAATAATCCTGCATTCTTCGCCATCTTGTTCCGCATTCGGAACCAGTTCGTGTTAGACCTCACGTTGCTGGGTGAGACAGAAAGTGAGTACCAGAATGGCCGAAGCGAGCAAGATTCTCACGGTCTCCTACGGGACCTTCTCGTGCACCCTCGAGGGATTCGACGACGCGTTCGACACGATGAAGGCAATCGCGGAGTACTTCCGTGACCTTGCCGCCGACGACCGCTATTTCGGGGCGGAACCGCCCACGCCCGACCCCGAGATGCTCGCCCGGATCGCCGAGCGCGAGGTCGAACGCCGGGTGGAAGCGCGGCTCGAACGCGGGGCCTACGTCCTGCGTCCCGCGCCCCTGACCCAGGCGACCGGCCTTGCCGCAGCGGCCACGGGCTTCGCGCCCCGCTCTCCCGCAGAAGCCCCGCGCGCCGAAGAGGCGACAACGCCGGGCGCTTCCGGCAGAGCCGAGCTCGCCGAGGACAGCGCCGAAGCCGCAGACGCGGAGCTGACAGACGCGGACCTCGCGGAGGATCACGTCGGTCAGGAGACGGCAGAGGACGCGTTCTCAGAGGAGCCACACGCGCAGCAGGTCGCTGCCGATCCGGTGATCGACGAGACGGCCGAGGATGCCTTCGATCCGGATACGACCGCGGACAGCCTCTCGCCGGAGCCCACCGAGGCTCCGGACGGACCGCAGACCGACGAGGGTTCGGTCGCCGCGCTGATGACCGGGGAGCAGGTCGCACAGGAGCCGACCGTGGCGTCGCCGGACGCGGACTTCGACGTTGAGGAGTTCACCGCGGAGGGGACGCCGGATCACGGTCAGAGCCTGGATGACAGCGACCCCATGGCCGACAGCGACGACCAGGCCACACCGATGCAGGACGACGCCGGGCAGCAGGCCGGCGGGGTCGCAGAGGCAGGCCCCCCCGAGGAGGCGGAAACTCTCGGTGCCGAGGCCGCGCGGTCTGAAACGGGGGCATGGAGCGAAGTCTTCTCCGCAGATGAGCAGGCCGACCACGCGCCAGCCGACTGGCAGGAGTCCGATGCGTCCGTGCCGGCCGAAGAGGCTCTCCCCGAAGAGCCCGCGGCGCCTGATGCCATGGCTGTCGACGCGCCCGAGGCCGGAGCCGTGGAGACGCCGGCGCCCGATCCGCTGGCAACGAAGTCCTGGGACGAACTCACCGACGCCGAGCGCCGCGAGTTCCGCCGTCGTCGTCGCGCCGAACGGGCGGCCCGCGCGCAGAACGCAGCGGCCGCAGCGGCAGAGACCTCGGCCGACTCCGCGGTGACCGCTCCGGCCGCGCCGGTCTCCGAGGAGCAGAGCCACGCCGGAGATCAGTCCACCGGCGACGACGTCCCGGTGTCCGGGACAGCCTTCGAGGAACCGGCGGAGACGGCAGGTCCGGACGCCGAGGATGAAAGCGTGACTTCGAAGCTTGACCGGATCCGGGCGCTGGTGGGAACCGGGGCCGCAAGCGGCACCGAGACGGAGATGGACGCGGAGACGGGCGACGATGCCGACCTCGATACCCTGCGCTCCCTGATCCGCCAGACCGACGACGGCGCGGATGCAGAGGCCGCCTCCGGCCCGGACGCCGAACCACAGTCGGACGCGGAACCGCCTCAGCCCGAGGCGGTGCCCGCGGCGGAAGCAGCGCCGATCCGCGCCCGTGTCGTGAAGATGCGCCGCAGCGAGTTCGAAGCGCGCTACGGGGACATGGCCCGCGAGGCCCAGGGGTCCGCCGAACCGGAGCGGTCCGACAGCGACAGTCGGGCCGAGAGAGAGCCGGCAGGCGAGGACCTTTCCGATCTCGCGGAGCTCGACGGACTTGAGGATGCGGAGAGCGCCGAGACGCGCGATTTCGACACCGGCGGCGACGCCGATACCGACACGGGCGCTGACAGCGATGCGGCCGTGGCCGATCTTGCGCGGCTGGACGGTCTTGAGGAATACGAAGCGGAGGTCGCCCGGGCGACCGGCCCGGCCAGCAGCCTGTCCCCGGACGCCGAGGCCGAGCTGATGGAGGAGCTCGCCGAGGTCGAGCGCATGAGCCGGAACGAGGAGGAGTCAGCCCCGACCGCGTCCTCCGCCATCGTGTCACAGTCCGAACTCGGGCCGCAACCCGGGACGGAGGACGACGAGGACCCCGAAGAGGCCCTGCCCCGCGAAAGCCGCGCCGCGCTCCTCGCCGCGCCGCCCGAGGCCGACGAAGCCGCGATCTCCCGCATCCTGTCGGAGACCGACGCCCAGCTCAACGAGCCCGAGGCAAGCCGCCGCCGCGAGGCGATCGCGCATCTCAAGGCCGCCGTCGCCGCGACCGAAGCCGCCCGCCAGCTGGGCGAGAATGGCGGGGACGGCGACGACGACGGCGAGAACATGTTCCGGGACGACCTTGACCAGGTGGTCCGTCCCCGGCGGACCGCGCGCCCGCTGACCCCCTCGGAACGTCCGCGCCCCGCCCCGCTGAAGCTCGTGGCATCCCAGCGCGTCGATGCGCCCCGGCCGCCTGCGTCCGCGGAGAGCCGCCCGGTGCTGCCACGCCGGGTGGAGGCCGGTGCCGCCGTGCCCGACGCGACGGAGGCCGCGAGGCAGGAGCGCTTCGCGCGGTTCGTCGCCGAAATGGGCACCGTTGGGCTGACCGATCTGATCGAGGCCGCCGCCGCCCATGTGACCTTCAACGAGGGCGAGGAGGATGTCTCGCGGCCACAGCTGATGCGGATGGTCCAGGCGGTCGTGCCCAGCGACTTCAGCCGCGAGGACGGGCTGCGCGCCTTCGGCACGCTCCTGCGGCAGGGCCGGATCGAGAAGGTCAGCAACGGCCGGTTCCGCGTCTCGCCCCAGACCCGCTTCAACCCCCGGCGCGCGGCGTCGGGAAGCTGACCCGCAGCCTGCTCCTGCGCCAGCTTGGGGCGCGGCCCTCCTGCCAGAGGGCCGCGCCCTTCCCTATTTCGGTCTCAGGCTCCGGTCCGGGTGTCGGCGAGGTCCGACCGCAATGATCGTCCAGAAGATCATTGCCCGGCACGATCTTCCAGAAAATCGTGCCCCCGCCGCGCCTCATTCCTCGTCGCCGGGGTCCTCTCGGCCCACGCCTTGGAACACGGCCTTGAACGGCAGCACCCAGAGAACGCCGAGGCCGAGGTATACGCCGAATTCCACCCAGAGCGGCGGCCGGCCGAGGGCATTGAGGATCGTCACCGCGACAACCACGTAGGCCGGCAGCCCGACGAGCAGGATGAGGAGCGCCCAGCGCTTCTTCTGCTTGCGGGTGAGGGCCATGGCAGCTCCTGCGCGGGTGCGTCTCAATCCGCGAAGGGGTCGGTCACGAGGATCGTGTCCTCCCGTTCGGGCGAGGTGGAGACTAGGGCCACGGGACAGCGGATCAACTCCTCGATCCGCCGCACGTACTTGATCGCCTGCGCGGGGAGATCGGCCCAGGACCGCGCGCCCGCGGTGCTCTCGGACCAGCCGTCCATCTCCTCGTAGACAGGCCGCACGCGCGCCTGCGCCTCGGCGGCGGTCGGAAGGTAATCGAGCCTCTCTCCGTCAAGCTCGTAGCCCGTGCAGATGCGCAGCCTCTCGAACCCGTCGAGCACGTCGAGTTTCGTGAGCGCAATGCCCGAGACGCCGGAGATGGCGCAGGTCTGGCGCACGAGGCAGGCGTCGAACCAGCCGCAGCGCCGCTTGCGCCCGGTGGTGGTGCCGAATTCGTGCCCGCGCTCGCCCAGACGCTCTCCGTCAGCATCGTCCAGCTCGGTCGGGAAGGGTCCCTCCCCCACCCGCGTGGTATAGGCCTTGACGATCCCGAGCACGAAATCGATCGATCCGGGTCCGATGCCCGTTCCCGTCGCCGCCTGCCCCGCGATCACGTTGGAGGAAGTAACGAAGGGATAGGTGCCGAAATCGATGTCCAGCAGCGCGCCCTGAGCGCCCTCGAAGAGGATGCGCCGCCCGGCGCGACGGGCCTCGGTCAGCACCATCCAGACCGGCTGCGCATAGGGCAGGATCTCGCCCGCGATCGCCTCGAGCCCGGCGATCAGCCCGTCCCGGTCCACCGGCGCCATCCCGAGCCCCGAGCGCAGCGCGTCGTGATGCACGAGCGCCCGGTCCACGCGCTTTTCCAGAGTGGCGCGATCGGCGAGGTCGGCGACCCGGATCGCCCGGCGCCCGACCTTGTCTTCGTAGGCCGGCCCGATGCCGCGCCCCGTCGTGCCGATCTTGGCCACAGAGTTCTGCGCTTCCCGGGCGCGGTCGAGTTCTCCGTGTATCGGCAGGATCAGCGGCGTGTTCTCGGCGATCATCAGCGTCTCGGGCGTGATCTCCACGCCCTGCCCCCGCACGGTCGCGATTTCCTCGACGAGGTGCCAGGGATCGAGCACGACGCCGTTGCCGATCACCGACAGCTTGCCGCCCCGCACCACGCCTGACGGAAGCGCATGCAGCTTGTAGACCTCTCCGCCCACGACGAGCGTATGGCCCGCGTTGTGACCGCCCTGGAACCGGCAGACGATGTCGGCCCGCTCGCTGAGCCAGTCGACGATCTTGCCCTTCCCCTCGTCGCCCCATTGGGCGCCGACGACGACGACATTGGCCATGGCCATCCTTTCCACGCGAAAATCCGTCGTCGCTATAGCGCCTCGTCCCGGCGGGCGAAACACCCCGCTGGCGCGCGGCGGCCGCCGCCCGAGCGCAGGGGTTGCGGCGCGCGGCCCGACCTTCTAGATACCGCCCGTCGTCAGGAGAGCCCCCGCCCATGGAAACCGTCGTTCTCGTCATCCACCTTCTCCTTGCGCTCACGCTGATCGGCGTCGTGCTGATGCAGCGGTCAGAAGGCGGCGGGCTCGGGATGGGCGGCGGCGGCGCCACGACCGGCCGGGCGGCGTCCACGGCCCTCGGCAAGGTGACATGGATCCTTGCAGTGGCGTTCATCTGCACGTCGCTGGCCCTGACGATCATCGCCGCGCAGTCAAGCGGAAGCGGGTCGGTCCTCGACCGGATCATCGACACGGGCCGTTCGTCGGGCGATCTCGACGATGTCCCGGCCGACGGCGGCGGTCTGCTGCCTCCGGTTCCGTCGGGCGAGTCGCTCCTGCCACCTGGCGGCGCGGCGCCGGGCTCCCTTGCGCCCGACAGCGGCGCGGGGGACTCGCTCGCGCCCCGGGCCGAGTAACCACCATACGACATACTGGGTTTTGTCCGGCAAAACCTCACATCATCTAGCGTCGTCTCTTGCGGGTCCGGACCGAATCCGGATATTCTTTAATCCCGTGACATGGTCCCCCCGGGGGCCGGCGCATTGGCGGGCATCGGCCCCGCCCGGCAGGAAGAGCAGTCTCACGGGGGCCTCACGATCATGGCACGCTTCGTCTTCATCACCGGTGGCGTGGTCTCGTCGCTCGGCAAGGGTCTGGCCTCGGCGGCCCTGGGCGCGCTTCTGCAGGCGCGAGGCTTCACCGTCCGTCTGAGAAAGCTCGACCCCTACCTGAACGTCGATCCGGGCACGATGAGCCCTTTCGAACACGGCGAAGTCTTCGTGACCGACGACGGTGCGGAGACCGATCTCGACCTCGGCCACTACGAACGCTTCACCGGCGTGGCCGCGCGCAAAAGCGACAGCGTCTCCTCGGGGCGCATCTATTCCAACGTGTTGGAGAAGGAGCGCCGGGGCGACTATCTCGGCAAGACGATCCAGGTCATTCCCCACGTAACCAACGAGATCAAGGACTTCATCCGCATCGGCGAGGACGAGGTCGATTTCATGCTCTGCGAGATCGGCGGCACGGTGGGGGACATCGAGGGCCTGCCCTTCTTCGAGGCGATCCGCCAGTTCGGCCAGGAGAAGCCGCGCGGGCAGTGCATCTTCATGCATCTCACGCTGCTCCCGTGGATCGCGGCCTCGGGCGAGCTGAAGACGAAGCCGACGCAGCATTCGGTCAAGGAACTGCGCTCCATCGGGATCGCACCCGACATTCTCGTGTGCCGCTCGGAACGACCGATCCCGCAGAAGGAGCGGGAGAAGCTCGCGCTCTTCTGCAACGTCAGGCCCGACGCGGTGATCGCGGCGATGGACCTGAAGTCGATCTACGAGGCGCCTCTCGCCTATCACCGGGAGGGACTCGACCAGGCTGTGCTGGATGCGTTTCAGATCAGCCCCGCGCCGAAGCCGGACCTGAGCCGGTGGGAGGATGTGGCGGACCGGACGTTCAACCCTGAAGGGGATGTCAAGATCGCCATCGTGGGCAAGTACACGCAACTCGAGGACGCCTACAAGTCCATCGCAGAGGCGCTGACCCACGGCGGCATGGCGAACCGGGTGAAGGTGCATGTGGAATGGGTCGATGCGGAGCTTTTCGAGCGGGAGGATCCGGCGCCGCATCTCGAGGGATTCCACGCGATCCTAGTGCCCGGCGGCTTTGGCGAGCGGGGGACGGAGGGGAAGATCAAGGCGGCGCAGTTCGCGCGGGAGCGGAGGATTCCCTATCTCGGCATCTGTCTCGGGATGCAGATGGCGGTGATCGAGGCGGCGCGGAACGTGGCGGGGGTCGCGACGGCGGGGTCGGAGGAATTCGATCACGAGGCCGGCAAGAAGCGGTTCGAGCCGGTGGTCTATCACCTGAAGGAATGGGTGCAGGGCAACCACAAGGTCGAGCGGCGCGTGGGGGACGACAAGGGCGGCACGATGCGGCTCGGGGCTTATGACGCGGTGCTGGCGGAAGGCTCGAAGGTGGCGGAGATCTACGGGTCCACAACGATCGATGAGCGGCACCGGCATCGCTACGAGGTCGACATCAAGTACCGCGAGAAGCTGGAGGAGGCGGGGCTGAGGTTTTCGGGGATGAGCCCGGACGGGCGGCTGCCGGAGATCGTGGAATGGTCGGGGCATCCCTGGTTCATCGGGGTGCAGTTCCACCCGGAACTGAAGTCGAAGCCCTTCGCCCCCCATCCGCTGTTCCGGGATTTCGTGCGGGCCGCGGTGGAGACCTCGCGGCTGGTCTGAGCGTACACGATGTACGGCTTTCAACGCCTTGATATCAGATGGTTTTTCAGAATTTGCGGCCTTTTGACGCAGGGGTCGTGATGGGGTCTGGGCCGGCTTCGGGCGAGGTGGGTTGGAAACCCATCCTACGGGGGGCGAGGGGCAGACCTCGATCCGGAGCGGGCGGTGCAGGCGGGGCTTCAGCGCGGCCCATGCGGGGTGGAGGTGGGTTGGAAACCCACCCTACGGGCGACGTGGGTTGGAAACCCACCCTACGGGGGGTGGAGGGGCACAGCTCGATCCGGAGCGGGCGGCGCAGGCGGGGCTTCAGCCCGGCCCACGGGGCGGATGTGCCGGCTTCGGGCGAGGTGGGTTGGAAACCCACCCTACGGGCGCTGGAGGGGCCAGCTCGATCCGGAGCGGGCGGTGCGGGCGGGGCTTCAGCGCGGGCCGGGGCTGAAGGGATGGCCCGCGCCCCAGATGCGGGGGGCGTCGCGGGCGATCAGGCGGGCCTCGATCCGGTCGAGTTCCGCGAGGGCGAGCGCGGGATCGCCGGTCTGCCCCAGGGCGCGCTCGAAGGCGCGGCGGACGGAACGGGGGCGCCAGGGCAGGATGGCCTCGCGCGCCCAGGCGCGCAGCGGCTCGGGAAGGCGGTCGAACTCGCGCATCGGATCGCCGGACCGCCGCCGCAGCGGGAGCGTCGTCTTGCCGCGATTGCCGCCGGAGCGGCGGACCGCGCGCATCAACGCCACCCCCGAAGACCGGGAGAGGCCAGCAGGACCCGCCGCGCCAGGGCCGGGTCCCGCGCCGTCCGGGGCACGCCGAAGGTCAGGCGTTGCCGCCTGAGACGGACCGGGCTCACGCCGCCGCCTCGCGCCGCCAGACCGGAAACGGATCGGGCAGGTCGGGCAGGCCTTCGGGCCCCCGTGCGAGGTCCTCGGGCAGGAGGCAGGCGTCGAGCCGCGCCCGGAGCCGCGGCCAGTCGATGCCCGCACCTATGAAGACGAGTTCCTGCCGCCGGTCGCCCCAGGGCTCCTGCCAGTGCTCCGCCATGTAGGCGCGCGCCCCCTCGTGATCGGGACGGCGCTCGGGCGGGACGGCGGCCCACCAGGTGCCCAGGGGCTTCACCGACGAGAGCGCCCCCGCGAGGGAGAACTCCGCCACCCAGTCGGGCCGGGTGGCGATCCAGAAATGACCCTTGGCGCGGATCACCCCCGGCAGATCTCCGTTCAGCAGTTCGAGGATGCGCGACGGGTCGAAAGGGCGGCGGGCGCGGTAGACATGGCTCGAGACGCCGTATTCCTCGGTTTCGGGAACATGCTCCGCGAAGCCGTAGAGCTCCTTCGCCCACATCGGGTGCTCATGGGCGCGTTCGAAATCGAAGAGCCCCGTATCGAAAATGGCATCGGCGGGAACGTCGGAATGGCTGGTCTCGATGATCCGGGCATCGGCATTCAGGCTGCGGATGATCTTTCGCGCCGCGTCCACCTGGTGCGGCGCGGCGTCGGCGACCTTGTTCAGGATCACCACGTCGGCGAATTCGATCTGGTCGGTCAGCAGATGCACCAGCGTGCGCGTATCCTCCGCGCCCAGGGTCTCGCCGCGGTCGCGCAGGACATCGTGGCTGGAATAGTCGCGCAGCAGGTTCACCGCATCGACCACCGTCACCATCGTGTCGAGGCGGGCGACGTCCGAGAGGCTGTCCCCCGACTCGTCGCGGAAGTCGAAGGTGGCGGCAACGGGCAATGGTTCGGAAATGCCCGTGGATTCGATCAGCAGGTAGTCGAACCGGCCTTCGGCGGCGAGGCGGCGCACCTCGGCCAGCAGATCGTCGCGCAGCGTGCAGCAGATGCAGCCGTTCGACATTTCCACCAGCGTCTCGTCGGTGCGGCTGAGTTCGGTGTCCGCGCGCACGAGGTCGGCGTCGATGTTCACCTCGGACATGTCGTTGACGATGACCGCGACGCGCCGCCCGTCGCGGTTGTTCAGGACGCGATTGAGGAGGGTCGTCTTGCCCGCGCCGAGAAAGCCCGAGAGCACGGTGACGGGAAGGCGGAGATCGGTCGGCATGGTCAGCTCCGGTTGGGGTCGGCGGTTGGCGGCCGGCAGGGCACCGGCCGGTTCTTGCTATGTTATAACATAACATTGCCATCGCAAGCCGAAACCGGGACGGGCCCGCTTGCGCCGATCAGCCGGAGGACAGGGCCGCGGCGAGGCGGCGGGTCTCCTCGAGAGCGGCCAGGGCCCGGACGAGATCGGTCAGCCGGTCCGCACGCGCCTCCACCGCCGCCTCGAGCGTGGCGAACCCGGCCTCGGGGTCGGTCAGCCAGAGGCTGTCGGTGCGGGTGCAGGGCCCCTCGCCCCAGGGGAAGACCCCGAGCGACGCCAGCACCTCGGCATCGCTGCGCGCCCCCTTGAGCGGCACGCCCGGGGCCTCGCGCGCCGCGCCGTTGCGGTAGAACTCGCCGGCGTAGGGCAATACCAGCGCCTGCGCCGCATCGTCGAAGAGGCCGTATTCGCGCGCCTCCGCCGTGAGCCCGCCCTGGGGCGTCCGGAGCAGCGTCACGCCGAGCCAGAGCAGCGCGTGGGGCTCTCCCGCGTCGGGGCGCCCGGACAGCCGGTGCTCCCTCTCCCGGGTCACGAGATCGGGAAGCTGCATGTAGTTGGAGAAGGGATCGACGCGGCCATCGAGAAAGCGCCGCCGCTCGCGGTTCAGGCGGCAGTTGAAATAGACCGTGGCAAGGCCCGGTTCCGTCTGGCTGTCGAGGAACCGCACACCCTCCCCGAACCGCGCGCGCAGCTCGGTCAGGATCAGCGCGGGTCCCGCCATGGAGAGGGCCGTGTCGATCAGCACCGCCTCATCGGTCACCGCCGGCAGCGCGAGGTCGGCGCGGTCGAGACCCGCGGTGCGGGCGATCCCCTCGAGCAGCGCCTCGCGGCCGGCATTGGAGGCGGCGCCCCGTTCGGCCGAGGAGAGCGCGGCGAAATAGCTGGCGTAGATCCGGGCGAGATCGGCGCGTTCCGCCTCGGAGGCGCCGCTGACGCGCAGGACGGCGAGGTTCAGGCCGCGGGCCCGCTCCAGCAGGGCCACGACGGCGGGGTCGAGGGGGCTCGCGCCGAGTTCGCTCGCGGTCTGGCGCAGCAGCCGATCGAGCTCGTCGAGGTCCCGGGTGCAGGCGGGGCCGCCGTCGGCGCAGGCCCCGAGGCGCAGGGCGGCGCCCGCCACCCGACGCTGGATCTGGCGCAGGTCGAAGGCGTCGAGGCGCTCGTCCAGCAGGTCCGACATGGCCCGCGCCGAGATCTGCGTCTCGATCAGCTCGGCCATCTGGGCGTCGATCCGGTCGGCGGCGGCGGTGGCGACTTCGGCCTCGGAGGACATGCCGCGCAGGTCGAGGACGAACCGCGCGAGGTCGATCACGTCGCCCACCGACTGGGCCGGAGCGGGCGCGGCGAGGGGCGCAAGGAGGGTCAGGACGAGAGAGAGGCGGCGGAGCATGACGGCACCTTAGGCGCAGGCGGCGGCAGGGGGAAGCGGCGCCGGGCGGCCAGATGGGGCGGGGTCCTTCGCTCTTCGGGCCGGAAATATCCCGGAGGGGTTCGGGGAGGCAGGGCCTCCCCGCGGATCGGCGCGCTTGCGCGTCGATCCCATGGGCGGGGCACTGCGCTCAGGGCTCGCGCAGCGCCTCGCGGGAGCGGTAGAGCGGCTTTGTGAGGTAGTCGAGCACGGTCTTCGAGCCGGTGTGCAGCTCCACCGTGGCCTGCATGCCGGGTCGCAGGGCGATGCCCTCGGCGCGGCCCGTCATCGAGGCGGGGTCGATGGCCACGGTCACGCGGTAATGGGCCTCGGCGTCGGGGCGGCGCTCGTCGCGGAAGGTGTCGGCGGAGACCAGCTGCACGAGTCCCGAGAGCGTGCCGTAGATCGTGTAATCGTAGGCGGTGAGCTTGATCGTCGCCTCCTGCCCCGCCACCACGCTGGCGATGTCCTGGGGCGCCACACGGGCCTCGAGCATCAGCGTGTCGCCGGCGGGGATGATCTCGAAGATGTCCTCCCCGGGCTGGACCACGCCACCGATGGTGCTGACGCCCACGGCGTTCACGATGCCGGTCATGGGCGCGCGGATCACCGTGCGTTCGAGCCGGTCCTGGGCGAGGCGCAGCTCCTGGCGCAGGGTGTTCAGGTCGACGAGGGTCTGGGAATACTCGCTGGCGCGGTCGAGCTCGGCCTGGGTGACGATCTCGTCGAGCCGGGCGCGGGCCTCGGTGTTGGTCTTGCGCGCCTCGGTCACCTCGAAGAGGCCCACGACCTCGCGGGCATGAAGGTCCTCGAGCGTCGCGAGCTCGCGCGCGGTCTCCTCGGCCTGGGCGCGGGCGCTGTCGGTGCGGGTGGTGTAGTCCGTCTGGCGCGCCGAGAGGAGCGCGCGTTCGGAGGCAACGATCTGCGGCGCCTGGGTCATGTGGGTGTCGGGCACCTCGAAGTCGAACTGTCCGGCGATCTCGGCCTCGAGGCGCAGGCGGCGGATGTCGGCGGCGACCCACTGGTCGTAGAGGTCGGTCACGCGGGTCTCGAACTGGGTGCCGCGCAGGCGCGCGAGCACGTCGCCCTCGGCCACCGATGTCCCTTCGGAGACGAAGAGCTCGGCGAGGATGCCGCCCTCGAGGTTCTGCACGATCTGCGGCCGGGCGGCGGAGACCACCTCGCCCGGCGCGCGGACGATTTCCGACAGGGGCGCGAAGCGGGCCCAGACGAGGAAGACCAGCACCGTGCCCGCGACGAGCCAGATCAGGAGCGAGGCGCCCCGGTTGCGGGTCTCGAATTCGGCGTCGATCGTGGCCATCAGCCCTGGTCCTTTCGCGCCCGGAGATGGGCCAGCACCTCGTCCCGCGGCCCGTCCACGGCGACCCGGCCATTCTGCAAGATCAGGGTGCGGGTGCAGAGGGCGAGGATCGGCATCCGGTGGGTGGCGATGATCGCGGTGCGGCCCTCGAGCCAGCCGTCGAGACGGCTGATGAGGGTACTTTCGAGGGTCTGGTCGAGCGCGGCGGTGGGCTCGTCCAGAAGGCAGACGGGCGGGTCCTGGAGCCAGAGCCGCGCCCAGCCGATGGACTGGCGCTGCCCGATGGAGAGGCCCTCGCCGCCGTCGCGGATCTCGAGGTCGAGGCCCTTGGGATGGCTGCGCACGAAGGGCCCGAGGCCCGCGAAGTCGAGGGCGGCGAGAAGCCTCTCGTCGTCGCGTTCGAGCATCGTGAGGTCGAGGTTCTCCCGCAGGGTCCCGGCAAAGAGCCGCACTTCCTGGCCGAGGTAGCCGATGTTGCGGCGCAGGTCGCGCGGCATGACCTGGCCCATGTCGACGCCGTCGATCATCACGCGCCCGCGGGCGGGACGGTAAAGGCCCGACAGCAGCCGCAGGAAGGTCGACTTGCCCGAGCCGTTGGGGCCGAGCACGGCGACGCGCTGGCCCGCGAGGATCCGGAGCCCGGGAATGTCGAGGGTCTGGGCGCTGTCCTCGTCGTAGGTGAAGGTCACCTCGCGCAGTTCGAATCCGCCCGAGATGGTCGCCCGGCGCAGGTAGGCGCGATCGTCCTCGTGGTCCTGCGGCGCGAGGGCCACGGTGTCGAGCGCCGTCAGCGCGGCCTTCACGTTGGCCCAGCGCGAAAGCGTGCCGGCCAGCTGAGTCAGCGGGCCAAGGGTGCGGGAGGTCAGGATGCCCACGGCGATGATCGTCCCGACCGTGTAATCTCCCGAGAAGACGAGGAAGGTGCCCGCGACCACGGCGGCCACATAGGTCGCCTGCTGCACCCCTTGCGCCCAGAAGGTGAGCGTGGAGGCGAGCTTGCGCTGTTCGGAGGTGGCGATCGAGGAAACGGCGGTCAGCTCTCCCCAGACGCGGCGGAAGCGGTCCTCGCCGCGGTGGGACTTGATCGTGTCGGCTTCGTAGGCGGCCTCGTGCAGGAGGCGGCCGGATTTCTGCGCGGCGCCCTGCGTCTCTTCGGTCAGGCGCATCATGCGCCGCTGAAGGAAGATCGAGGGCAGCACCATGAGGATGCCGCCCGCGACGAGCACCCAGACCACGTTGCCGCCGATGGAGGCGACGAGCGCCAGGAAGAGCACGATGAACGGCAGGTCCGTCAGCGTGCCGATGGTGGAGGCGGTGAAGAACTCGCGGATCGCGCCGAACTCTCGCACCGCCGAGAAGGTTGCCGAAGGCGTGGCGCCGGGCGTGCCGCGGCGCATCCCCAGAAGCCGGTCCATCAGCATCTCCTGGATGCGGACCTCGATCTGCCGTCCCGCGCCGTCCATGAGCCGCGCGCGGGCGATCCTGAGCCCGGCCTCGAGCAGCATGGCGAGGCCCGCGCCGATGGCGAGGACCCAGAGCGTCGCGATCGACTGGTGCGGGATCACCCGGTCGTAGACCTGCAGCGAGAAGAGCGCCACCGCCACCGCAAGCAGGTTCGCCACGAAGGAGCCCAGCGCGACTTCGGCGAAGTAGCGCCTCATGCCGCGCATCTCGCCCCAGAACCAGTGCGGCGCGCGCGCGGCCCCGGCGTGGCGGCGCGTGAGATCGCGCAGCGCCACGTCGGCGCGGATCACCCGGCCGGTGAAATAGGCGGCGAAATCACCGAGCGGCACCTCTGCGCGGTTGTCCCGGCAGGTGGTGTCGTAGACCGTGACGCCGTCGCGGTCCTGGCCGAGCACCAGAACGATCTGCCCGCTCGTCATCTCGGCCAGCGCAGGCCAGAGCTGTGCGCGGGGGCGCTCACGCTCGCGGATCCCGGCGACGAGACCCGCGGCGGAGAGCGCGCGGGCGATGTCGCCCGCCGAAATTTCGGGCGCGGAGGGGTCGTGCATCGCCTCGAGCACATCGGCGCGGACGAGATCGAAGCCCAGAAGCCCCGCGTAGGTCGCGGCGATGTCGGCGCGTGCGCGGGCCTTTTCGGAATAGCGCGCCTCGGGATCGGGCGCTGCGGAGTCACGGGTGGCATTGGGCGGCGCCATCGAGGTGAGCCGGGCGGCGCGTCCGGCCACGTCGAAGGAGAGGATCTGCGGCCCCGAGGGGGCGGTTGCGGCGGCGGTATCGGTCACAGCTTCTCTCCGTCCACGAGGACGCCTGCGTCGGCGGCGAGCCGGGCGCGCAGGGCGACCGCCTCATGTGCGAGGGTCACCGCCTCGCGCTCGGCCCGGACCATGGATTCGAAGACGCTTACGGTTTCGGACACGCCGCGGCGGCCCGCGTCGAACTGCTCGCGCGTCAGCTCCCAGGTCTGCCGCGCCTGGGCGGCGATCTGCGCGGCCTCTTCGGCGCGGCGCAGGGCGGCGTCCATCCGGCCCGAGAGCTGTCCCTGGCGACGGGCCGCATCCTCGCGGGCCAGCGCCACCTCGCGCTGCGCGGCTTCCTCGGCGGCCTCGATGGCGCGCAGCGTGGCGCGGGTGCCGAGCCCGAGCCCGCCCTCGCCGCCCGCGGTGACACCGCTTTCCATGCCGCCGCCCGAAAGCCGGGAGCCCGCGGTGACGCCGGGAAGCTGTTCGGCGCGGGTGAGCCGGGCCTGGGCCGTGGCGCGGACGGCCTCGGCGCGGGCCTTGGTGACCTTGAGGGATTCGCCGCCCGCAGGCGCCGGGCCCACGGTCGAGAGGCCCGAGAGCCCCGAGACGGGCTGCGCGGCCATGGCCTGAAGCTCTGCCAGCGCGGTGCGGGCGACCTCGCGGTCGGCCTCGAGATCTGCGCGCATGCGGGAGAGTTTCTGACCGACGTAGGACAGGTCCGCCCGGTCGGAGATGCCGGCGGTCACCCGCTCCTGCATCACGAAGTCGAAGCGGCGCATCTGTTCGAGCGCGCCCTCGGTGACGGCGGCGCGGCCGCGCGCGGCCTCGGCCTCGATGTAGAGCTCGAGCGCGGTCATGACGCGGGTGTTGGTATCCTCGGCCAGCGCCACGGCGGCGACCTCGACATCGGCGCGGGCGTATTCGCGGCCCGCGGTGCGGGCGCCATGGTCGAAGAGCACGGCGTCGAGGAGCATGGAGGAGGCGACATCCCCGAGCGAGGTCAGGCTGACGACCGGGCCGACCCGGGGGAGCCAGTTCCGCTCGGCGGCCTCGGAGCGCAGGGTGGCGGCGCGCAGTTCGGCCTCTGCGGTGCGGGCATTGGCGGCGAGCACGGCGTCGGACACGTCGCGCAGCGGCCCCGGCCCCAGCACGGACCGGCGGGCGAGAAGGCCCGCGATGATCTCGGACTGGCTGCCGTCGGTCAGCTCCGGATCGAGCGCCGCGGCGTCCGGCTCGGGGGCAGCGGTATCGCCGGGGGACAGAAAGCCGAAGGCCTGCCGGGTCGCCGCGACAAGTCCCTGCCCCTCCTGGTCCGCCTGCCGCGTTCCGGGCGCCATGCATCCCGAAAGCGCCAGCGCGGCGAGTGCCGCCGCCAGTCCTGCCCGTCCCTGTCTTGCCGATGTCACGTTACCGTCCTGCCTTGTGGTCTCTTGCGGACTTTGGGCGCAGGCCATGGGAGCGGCCTGCGCCTTGGGCGTCGTCGAGGTCAGGTGATGACGTTGATGTCCTCTTCGATGAGGACCCGACCGCCCTCGGTGCCGAGGGTGTAGATCGAGTAGCCGTCCTCGGAGCCGATCAGCGACGCGCCGCCCACGAGGGTGACGGTATCGTCCGCGCCGCCATGGATCTTGAGCGTGTTGTCGTTGCGCGACAGGGACTCGAGGTCGGCGGCGGTCAGGGTCAGTTCGCTCCAGTCGACGAACTTGAGGTCGATCGCGCCGATGTCGAAGGCGTCGAAGCCCGGATTGTTCACGTCGACCACCTTGGTGCCCCGGTCGCCGAGCACGAAGAGGGTGGCGTTCTGGTTGCCCGCGAGGTCCGTCGAGCTGATCACGAGCTGGCTGCCGTCGGAGACCGGCGTGTCGAAGTAGAGGTCGATCTCGTTGTGCCGGGTATCCACCTCGGGGTCGACCGAGAGCTTCGTGCGGCTGCCGTTCGCGTCGATCCGCGTCACTTCGAGATTCTCGTCGGCCTCGGAGATCCCGAAGGACCGGAGCGAGCCGTCCCTCCCGATGTCGACCGAGGTCGCGACGGGCACTTCGGGGGCGATCGTGTCGACCTGGAAGAAGTGGTCCTCGGTGCGGGTGTTGCCGGCGATGTCGGTGGCCTCCATCCGGATGCGGCCGGTGTATTCGCCGGTGCGCAGGGCCTCGGGGCCGAAGTCCACGGTCCAGTTGCCGTCCGCGTCGACGGTGGCCTCCTTGCGCGTGTTCTGCAGCGTCACGAAGAGGGTGGAGCCCTCCTCGACCTTGCCGGTGAGGGTCACGCCGGCGGCGACCTCGAGCGCGTTGAGGGTGTTGTCGGCGGTCACCGGCCCGTCGAGTTCGAGCCGGTTCACGAGGGTGTCGACCCGGATCGTGCCGGTGGCGGTTGCGGTGTTGCCCGCGATGTCCGTCGCCGTCGCGCTGACCGCGCGGATGCTCTCGCCGAGCGGCGCATCGGCACGGCGGAACTGCGCGGACCAGTTGCCCGACGAGTCGGCGACGGTGGTGACGGTATAGTCCTCCACCGAGACCTCCACGACCGCGCCGGCCTCCGCGGTGCCGGTGAGCACGAAGCCATCGGCGCGTTCCTCGCGGTTGATGATGCCGTCGCCCTCCACCGTGGCGGTCTCCACGGTGACGAAGGTCGTGGTGTCGACCACGACGCTGCGGGTCGCGGAGGCGGTGTTTCCGGCCGGATCGGTGGCGTTCGCCGTCGCCTGAATGGTGGTCTCGCCCTGGGGCAGCGCGGAGGCGGGGAAGGCCGCGCTCCAGGCGCCCGAGGCGGCGACCGTGGCGGTCACCGAATGGCCGCCCATCTGGACGATCACGGTCGAGCCGGGATCGGTGGTGCCGGTCAGGACAACGCCGTCGGCGCGCTCTGCGGCGTTGACGATGTTGTCCCCCTCGAGCGGGGTGGTGTCGAAGGCGACCGAGAGCTCGGTGTCGATGTTGACCGTTCCCGAGGCGAAGGCGGTATTGCCCAGCGCATCGGTCGCGGTGGCGGTGACGGTGGTCTCATAGGTCCCGCCGGGGATCTCGGCGCGGGCGAACTGGGTGATCCAGTTGCCGTTCTGATCCGCGACGACGGTCTTGGACGCGGCGCCCATGGTGACCACGACCGTGGCGCCCGCCTCGGCGGTGCCCGTCACGCGCGGTTCGGCGGCGCGCTCGACACGGTTCACCGTGCCGTCGCCGCCGATGATGGCGGTGTTCACGGTCACGAAGGTCTCGGTGTCCACGAGCACGGTGCCGGAGGTGTTGGCGGTGTTGCCGACCGCATCCGTCGCGGTGACGGAGACCTCGAGGTTGTACTCGCCCGGCGTGACGTCCTCTGCGGGAACGAAGGCCGTCCATGACTCGCCGGTAACCGTGGCGGTATATTGCTTGCCGTAGACGGTGACGACGACGCTGGCGCCGGCCTCCGTGGTGCCGGACAGGATCACGCCGTCGGCGGCCTCGACCGCGCTGACCTTGCCGTCGCCCTCGGTCGCCTCGGCGTCGAAGGTCACGAAGGTCTCGGTGTCCACGTCGAGGAAGTCGCTGTCGCTGCCGGTACCGCCCTCGTTGGTGATGATGACGGTGACGCTGTCGCTGTATTCGCCCGGCGGAACGTCATCGGGGCCGAAGACCACCTGCCAGTCGCCGTTCTCGTCGACCGTGCCGGTCTGGGTGGAGCCGTTGCCCAGCGTCACCTCGATGGTGCCGCCCGGGGTCCCGGTGCCGCCGATCGTGACGCCGTCGCGGCGGTCGTCGTCATTGACGACGTGGCCGGCGCTCTGGGTGCCCTCGCGAATGGTGACGGTGGGCGGGACCGGGGTCTCGGGCTCGTTCGGACCGTCGGGATCTTCCGGATCGTCCGGACCGGGACCGGGACCATCGGGCCCGTCGCCGTCACCCCCATCGCCGCCGCCGCCACCGCCGCTGCCGCCATCGCCGCCGTCGCCGCTGCCGCCATCACCGCCGTCGCTGCCGCCGTCACCGCCGTCGCCGTCCCCGTCCCCGTCCGTATCGCCGGTGTCGGGGTTGGTGTCGGTATTGCTGCTGGTCCGGCCGTCATCGTCGCGGGTGAAGGTGCTTCCAAGGACAGCCGCGCCAGCGGCGCCAGCGCCCCAGCCCAGCGGACCGATGGCCCCGAAAGCGCCGAGAAGCGGGTTGGCGAGCATGCCGACCGCATCGTCCTCGACGACCGCGCCTTCCGCGACCAGAAGCTCCGGCCCGCGCAGGAAGAAGAAGGCGTCATCCGGGTTGAACTTGCCGAAGTCGCCGCCGTTCTCGTAGTTCGCGAAGACCTGACCGCCCTGCCCCGCGACCAGTTCGACACCGTAGAGCTCGCCTCCCGCGGAGACGTAGAGCTGCGAGGTCGGGTTGCCCGCCGCGTCGAAGAAGCCCTCGAGCACGAGGACCTCGCCATTGGCGAGGGTGATCACGAGCGCCTGCCCCTGCCGCCCGTAGCCGGCGATCTGGCCCGGGTAGAGGTTCAGGGAGATGTCCGAGCCGCGTGCGAGGACGACGGACGGCTGAGCACCCGGGACGACCGACCCACGGTCGAACGAGCCCGCACCATCGCGGACGACGAAATCAATCGCTGACATATTCTGCTCTGCCTCGTATTTACCGCCGTGTTTTCACGGTCGGATGCCTGCATTTTTGTATTTGGGCCGAGACTAACGAGCCGGTCGGCCCGAATCCAGACGCATTTCGGCCACATTATGACGTAAGGTCGTGGTTCGTGCCTTTCGTGCCACGCGCAAGACGGGTGTCACCGCTCCCCCTCGCGCGCGGCGCGGCTCAGTAATCAAGCGCGTCGGGCACGGTGTCGAGCGCGCGGAAGGTCAGGGTGATGCGGCAGCGTCCGGTGTCGAGGAGCTGGCGGTCCAGCGTTCCACCGAGCTGGTCTGCGAAGGCCACGATCAGGTTCTCGCCGATCGTGGCGTCCGATTCGTCCGTCGCGTGCGCAGGCGGCCCGGTCTCGAGCAGCAGGGTCACCATCCTCTCGTCGTCCTGGGTCAGGGCGATCTCCACCGGAGTCGCGTCGTCGGCGGTGTTCCCGCCGCCCAGGGCCTCCGCCACCAGGAGCGAGAGCGGCACGGCCTGCTGGGGGACCAGCACCACCGGCTCGAGCACCATGCGCAGGCGGCTCTGGCCCGGCAGGACGCCGTGCTGGGCGGCGATGTCCTGGATCAGGCGGCCCGCCTCCACTGCGCTCATGTCCTTCGACAGGTAGAGATTGCGGTGGATCGCGGCGAGGCTGAGGATCCGGTCCTGGAGGGCGCGCAGCACGGCGCGGGCCTCGGGCGAGTCGGCGCGCCTGCGCTTCATCGAGGTGATCGAGCTGAGGAGCTGCAGGTTGTTCTTAACCCGGTGGTGGATCTCCTTCAGCAGGATGTTCTTCTCGCGCACCGCATCCTCGAGCTGCGCCTCGTCGCGCAGGACGCTTTCGGCCATGGCCACGAACTCGGCGTCCATTTCGCGGAACTCGGCCGGCGTTCCGGCCTGGGGCGGGGCCACGTCGAGCTGGCGGGAGCGTCCGAAGCTGCGCATCTTGCTGCGCAGCGCCTGGACATGGACCAGCACCAGCCGGTGCATGGCGATCGAGGCCACGAGCAGGCTCGCGCCCCACATCAGGAGCGGGAAGAGCACGGCGGCGACGGGCGTTGGCAGCCGTCCGAGCCGCGGCAGCTCGGGCTCCCAGACGCCGAGGACATAGACCTCGCCGGGCACGACGGGGGTGACCGTGTAGGTCTGCATGTCGCCGCCGCGGCTCTCGCCGGTGAAGGCGCTTGGCGCCTCGGGGAAGAGCGCGGTCAGCTCCTGCCGGGGCATGAGCGCCTCGGGGGGCTGCGGCTCGCCGCTGAGGGTGCTGAGGATCTGGCCGCGCCGGTTGAAGGTGATCATCTCGAGCGGGTCCTCGGCGATGAGATTCTCGGGACGGCGGCTCCCGGAGGCGGAGGCGAGGACGGTGTTGGGAATGGAGATCGATATGGCGCCGAGGTAGCGGCCGGCGTCGAACACCGGTTCGGAGATGATGACGACCCAGTCCTCGCTCACCGGTCCGCGCTGGTTGGAGGAGATGAGGCGGCGGGGATTTTCGAGGAACTCCAGCCGCTCGGGCGTCATCGGCAGGGTCAGCGCGCCGTCGGCGGTGGAGCAGGCGATATGGCCGTCGGGCGGGATGAAGCCGACGAAGCTGAACTGCGGATCGTTCTCGATCATCCGGCGAAGGGCGTCGTTGCAGCCCTCGGTGTCGCCGAGGATGCCGGGCGCGAGGCCCGCAAGCGTCTGGGCCGCGCCGATGGCCCCCGCGACCACCTCGGCCTCGGCGGCGGCGGCGCGTTCGGTGAGCGCGAGAAAGGCGAGTTCCGACCGGCGCAGGGCCTCGCGCTGGTATTCCTGGGTCTGGATCACCGCGATCAGGCCGAGGGGCAGAAGGGCGATCGTCAGGAAGGCGATCACCCGGAATGTCAGGCCGCGCGCTTCGCGGCCTCCGCCTTCGGCGGTGTCGGGTATCACAGGCTGCCCGGGCCGCTCGAGGACAGGACGGCGCGGGTGGCCCCGTCGGTCAGCTCCATGTCCTCGTTGTCATTGAGGTCGAGAAGTTCCGCGAGCCGGGTGCGGCCCCGGTTGGCGCGGCTCTTGATCGTGCCCACGGCCACGCCGCACATGCGCGCGGCCTCCTCGTAGGAGAAACCCTGCGCGCCCACCAGCGTCAGCGCTTCGCGCTGCTCGGCGGGAAGCTGGGCGAAGGCGGTGAAGAAATCCGCGAGCTGCAGCTTGCCGTCGTGTTCGGGCTTCTCGGCCAGCGACGCGGTGAAGGCGCCGTCCACGTCCTCCACCTCGCGCTTCGCCTTGCGACGGCCCGAATAGAAGGTGTTGCGCAGGATCGTGAAGAGCCAGGCGCGCAGGTTGGTGCCGGTCTCGAACTTGTCGAAGTTCGACCAGGCCTTGACCACGGTGTCCTGCACGAGGTCGTCCGCCGAGGCGGAATTCCGCGTGAGGCTGAGCGCGAAGGCACGGAGGGCGGGCAGGTGCGTGACGAGTTCGTCGCGCGGGTCCTGGGCATCGGTTCGGGTCATGGCGTCACCCGCGATCCGGGTCTTGCTCTGGGGCCGCAGCCTCCACCCCCGCGGCGGCGCTGCCGTTCGCCTCACGACGGCGCAACTCCTCGAGAAGTCCGAGCAGGCGCTCGGGCAGCGGATCGCTTTCTATTTCCTTGAAGGCCCGACGCAGGTGTGCGTCGATATCTCCGGCCCTGTGCCCCTTCGGCATGTCTTTCCCCATTCGCCGCGCCTTGGCGTCTTGTCCCCCGGCCTACAGGATATAGGTGTCCTGCACCGCCGACGGGAACCCAAGTCGCAGGATATGCGTTCGGTTCCACAAAATTACGCATCAGGGAACGAAAATATGACAGCGATCACAGACGCGTCCACCCTTGCCAGCGCAATCGGGGGGGAACTGCCGTACCTGCGCCGCTATGCCCGGGCCCTCACCGGGTCGCAGGGCACGGGCGACGCGTATGCTGCGGCGGCCCTGGAGGCGATCCTCGAGGACCGGGATGTCTTCGCCAGCGAACGACGGCCGAAGGTCGCGCTGTTCCAGGTCTTCCACGGCATCTGGCAAAGCTCGGGCCAGCCCGTCTCGGAGGACGAGACCGGCCTCGCGCAGGCCGCTCAGGCCCATCTGTCGAAGCTGACGCCGAACACCCGCGAGGCGCTGCTGCTGCAGTCCATCGAAGAACTGTCCATAGAGGAGATCGCCTTCGTCATGGGGATCGAACAATCCGAGGTGCGTCATCTGGTGGAGGTGGCAGAGCGCGAGATGGCCGACAGCGTGTCGGGGCGCATCATGATCATCGAGGACGAGGCGATCATCGCCATGGACCTGCAGGCCATCGTGGCCGACATGGGCCATGCGATCACCGGGGTCGCCCGGACCCGCGACGCCGCGATCGAACTGGCGCGGGCAGAGGCGCCGGACCTGATCCTCGCCGACATCCAGCTTGCCGACAATTCGAGCGGGATCGACGCGGTGAACGACATCCTGCGCGAGCTTGGCACGCTGCCGGTCATCTTCATCACGGCCTTCCCCGAGCGGCTTCTGACGGGCGAGCGGCCGGAACCGGCCTTCCTGATCTCGAAGCCCTACCGGGAGGATCAGGTCCGCTCGGCGGTGAGCCAGGCCATGTTCTTCTCCTCGACGGAGCCGCTGCACAGCTGAGGTGCATCGGCGCGACTGTCCGGCGCCGGGGCCGGCGTGCCGGGCCGAGGTCCGGCGGGCGCTCACGGAGCCGGCGTCGTGGGCGGGGGGCGGCTCGGCGCGCCCCGCCTCCGCGTGTCGGCATGGCCGAGGATGAGCCGGTTCAGAACCGCTCCGAGAAGCACGAGGTAGGCGGAGATGTAGAACCACATCATCAGCGCGATCACCGCGCCGATTGACCCGTAGAGCCGGTTGTAGTTCCCGAAATTCGCCAGGTAGACCGAGAAGCCCACCGAGGCCGCGAGCCAGACCGCGACCGCCACCACCGCACCGGGGGTGAACCAGCCGGGCCGCGCCTCACCGCCCGGGTTCGGTCCGAAACGGTAGAGCAGGCTCAGCCCCGCCAGAAGGACCGCGATGGCCAGCGTCCAGCGGAAGGTCTCGGCGGCCAGGGCTTCCGCCGGGCCGAGCGGCAGGAAGGCCAGCGCGACGGGGGCCACGACCACGAGGATCAGTGCGGCCAGCGCCACGCCAACCAGCGAGACCGTCAGCGTCATCGCCACGATCGCGTGGCGCAGACCGCCGCGGTTGCCGCGTCCGTGGATCTCGTTGAGGCCCCGGATCACCGCCGCCACGCCAGCCCGCGCCGACCAGAGCGCCAGGAGGATCGACAGGCCCGAGGCCCAGCCGAGCGTGTCGCTGCGGGTGTTCAGAAGACCCATGACCTGGGAGGAGAAGACGGCATAGGCCTCCTCGGGCATGATCTCGTGGAGAAGCTCCATCTGCTCGGCGACGATGCCCGGATCGGCGACGAGACCGAAGAGGGCGATGACGGCGGCGATGGCCGGAAAGATCGCGACGACGCCAAAGAACGCACAGCCCGCCGCGATGAGACCGAGATTGGTGCGGTCGATTTCCGCGCCGAGCCATTGCATGGCGCGGATCATCCGCTTCACGCCGGTCATCGCGCGCGGTTCCGGTCCGGTCGGGTCATGGAGCTATCCCATACTCTCGGTCGAGAGGCCGCAAGGGGCGACGGCGGGATTTCCGGGGAGCGGTGCATGTCACCAAGACCGACCACGACCCTGAGGGACGAGGGGACAGGGAACGGGCCGTGGCCGGTTTGGTGTTCGCCAAAAGTCGCGGTGCGACCTCGACACCGTGACAACAGGCCCGGGGCCGCCTTGTTCCCGGCCGCGTGGAAAAAACCCGAAAATTCTTTCCGGGCGAGATGGCGCTAAAAATTTCTTATACACCAGAGGGTTGCGCATTCCAGCGGATGGCGGGACCGGGGCTCCGCCCCGGACCCCGGGATATTTCCGGCCAGAAAAGGACCGGGACCGGACCGAGCGGAGCGGTCAGGCCACC
Source organism: Histidinibacterium lentulum (assembly GCF_003789055.1). Lineage (GTDB taxonomy): Bacteria > Pseudomonadota > Alphaproteobacteria > Rhodobacterales > Rhodobacteraceae > Oceanicola > Oceanicola lentulus. The sequence goes on from NZ_ML119086.1 coordinate 293,583, forward strand.
TGCACCTGAGGCTGGCTGCGCAGGGCGCGCAGGTAGCTCTCGGTCCACCACTCGATATCCGTGTCGCGGATCACCTGCATCATGGACAGCCAGCGTGCGTGGCGCTCGTGCAGGGACATGGCGAGCGCCTGGTCGATGGCGCGGGCCATGCCCGAGGTGTCGTAGGGGTTGACCATCAGCGCCCCGTCGAGCTGCTCGGCGGCCCCCGCGAAATGCGACAGGATCAGCACGCCGGGATCCGCGCCGTCCTGGGCGGCGACGAATTCCTTCGCGACGAGGTTCATCCCGTCGGCAAGAGGGGTGACCAGCATCACGTCGGCCCGGCGGTAGAGCCCGGCCACGATCTCCCGCGGGAGGGGGCGGCGGATGTAGCGGATCGGGGTCCAGTCGAGTTCCGCGTGCTCGCCGTTCACGCTGCCGGCCATGCTCTCGAGTTCCGCGCGGATCTCGCGGTAGGCCTCCACGTCCTCGCGGCTCGGCGGCGCGATCTGGAGCATGGTCGCCCGAGGTCCGTCGCTGGCGCGCAGGCCGAGGTACTTGCCGAAGGCCTCGAAGCGGTTGGGCAGGCCCTTGGAATAGTCGAGCCGGTCCACGCCCAGCACCAGCTTCTGCTCCACCGGCAGGTCGGTGATGGTGATGTCGGCGGCGTCGGCCGCCTCCTGGAAGCTGTCGACGTCGATGCCGATGGGAAAGGAGCGGACCTCGAAGAAGCGGTCGGCGAGCTTCATGCGGCCGCGCAGGGTGAATTCCGCCTCGGTGGCGGTGCGCAGCCATTCGAGGCAGGCGGAGACGTCCCGCTGGGTCTGCAGGCCGAAGAGGTCGAAGGAGGAGACCCAGGGTCCGAGCTGCTTCTGGTCCGGGAGGGCCGCGATGTCGCCTGGGTTCGGGAAGGGGATGTGCAGGAAGAAGCCGATGCGGTTCTGCACCCCCAGTTTTCTCAGCTCGTGACCCAGCGGCAGGAAGTGGTAGTCGTGGACCCAGAGGATGTCGCCCGGCTCCACCACCTTGGCGATCATCTCCGCCACGCGGGCGTTGACGGCCATGTACTGGCGGCGGTTCTCCTCGTCCACGTCGATGAGGTCGGCGCGGTGGTGAAACAGCGGCCAGATCACCGAGTTGGCATGGCCGAGGTAGAAGCCGCGGTGTTCATCCTCGGTCAGGTCGTAGGCGAGCTTGCGATACTCCGGCACGCCCTCGATCTCGTGCAGGGGGCCGGGGGAGTCCGAGGTTTCGCCCGACGAGCCGATCCAGACGCCGCCGCGGGCCTTCAGCGCGTCATGGAGCGCGACCACCAGCCCCCCGGAGGGCTGGGCGTCGGTGGGGATGCGGTTCGAGACGACGATGAGACGACTCTCTGCGGCCATGGTTCAGCTCCCGCCCTCCGTCCAGGTGCGCAGGACCGCGCGGGCCGCGGCGGGGTCCGGGACGCGGAAGCCGGCCTGGGTGTCGCCCGGCCCGACCTTGACCGAGATGCCGTCGGACCGGGAGGTGACCCAGGCGAGGGCCGGCTCGTCGGTCACGTCGTCGCCGAAGAACACCGGGCGGCGGTCCGCGAAGCGCGCGCTTTCCATGATGCGCTTGATCGAGGCGTCCTTGGAGATGCCCTCGGGGCGCAGTTCGTAGGCCATCTTGGAGTGATGCAGCTCGAAGCCTTCGTGGCTCTGCTCGAGGGCATGGAAGAAGGCATAGGCCTCGGCCTCCCGCTCCGGCACCTGGCGGAAGTGCAGAACCACGCCGGTGGGCTTGCGCTCGGCGAGCAGGCCCTCGTGGGTGGCGGCGAAGGCCTCGGCCATGTCGCCCAGGCGGGCGACCACGTCCGACCCGGCGAGCGGATGGCGGTGCACCTCGCCCTCGACGCGGTCCTCGGCGCCGTGGGAACCGATCACATGGCCGCCGAAGCCGCCGAGAAAACCGCAGGCCACGTCGATGGGACGGCCGGTGACGATGACGAGCCGGCCGTCGGTGGCAGCATCGAGGGCCTTGAGCAGATCGACGAGATCGTCCGGCACCTCGATCGCGTCGGGGCGCGGGGCGATGTCGACGAGGGTGCCGTCGAAGTCGAGGAACAGGGCCGTGCGGCCAAGGTCGACCTCCGGAAGGGTCGTCTCGCACGGCCCGTCGCCATGGGGTTCGGATACGAAGCCGATCATCTCGTAGTACATCGCGGGTCTCCCTGATCTGTCACGGCGCCTTGCGGGCCTGCTGACGGTCCGCCTCCCCGCCGGGAGCGGGTGCGGACCGATGGGTGCGTCTCCCAATATAGGCACGGCTGTGCCGATCCGAACACCCGCGGCGGCACGAGACGTGCGCGCAACACTCCCCGAAGCCTTCGCAGGCGGCTTATTGTCTTGGAACGCCGGAGCGGCTCAAATGCTCCCGAGGCAGGGCGCAGACCCGACAACAAGAACCGGAGCAGGCTCATGACGGTCACTGTCACCGATGTGGCGGCGCGTGCGGGTGTGTCCCGTTCGGCTGTCAGTCGAACCTTCACGAAGGGCGGAACGGTCTCGCCGGAGATGCGGGCCAGGGTCGAGGCGGCGGCGGCCGAACTCGGATATCGCCCCAATCCGCTGGCCGCGGCGCTGAAGACCGGACGCAGCGGCCTGGTGGCGCTGGTCATCGACGATGCGGCGAACCCCGTGACGCTGGCCGCGCAGGCCGCGCTGTCGGCGGCGCTCGAGGCGCAGGGCCGGCGGGCGGTCCTCGTCAACCTCGCCGGAGAGACCGACCCAGCGCGGGCGGCCGCCCGGCTTGGCGCCTATCACGCGGACGGCGCGCTGCTGGTCGCGGCGCAGCTTCCGGCGGAGGTGGTCGAGGCGCTGCGCGGCGCGGGGCGGCCCGTGGTGCAGTGCTTTCCCCATGTGGTCGAGGCCGCCGCGGCGGATGTGGCGGGGATCGACAACGTCCGCGCGGGACGGCTGGCCGCGCGCAAGATGCTGGCACGGGGCTACGGACGTCCGGCCTTCGTCGGCGGACCGAGGACCTGGGCACCGATGCAGGAGCGGCTTGCGGGGTTCCGGTCGGTGACGCGGTCGCGGGATCTCGAGTTGCAGGTGCAATGGACGGAGGATGTCTCTGTCGAGGCCGGCCAGCGCGCGGCGGAGAAGATCCTCAGCCGCGGCGGCGCGGACGGCTATTTCTGCGCCGACGACCGGCTGGCGCTCGGTGTGCTTCTGGCGCTGGAGGAGGCCGGGATCTCCGTGCCCGACGAGGCGGGCGTGGTGGGGCTCGGGGATATCGAGATGGCGGGCTGGCCGCAGTTCCGGCTCACGACGCTTCGGATGCCCCTCGAGGAGGTGACGCAGGCCGCGGCGTCGCGGCTCGTCGCGCTGATCGAGGCGCCTGGCGGCGATCCGGAGCTGGCCGCGTTCCCGTGCCAATTCGTCGAGCGCGGCACGCTGCGCGCGCCGCAGGCCTGAGCAGCCCCCCGCCGGTCCCGCGACGTCGGCCACAAACCCCTCCCGACTCGCAGACGGGCGCGGTATGCGGGCCTTGATCCGCCCCCGACCTGTCCTGATCCGAACGAGTGGCCCGATGATCGATCTCACCTCCCATGTGAACCTGGTGGCCGAGGCGATACACGAGAAGCGAGAGGGGGCCCCCCGGCTGCTCGTGGCGATTGCGGGCGCGCCGGGCTCCGGCAAGTCGACGCTGGCCGCCGAGGTGGGGCGCAGGCTCGGCGGGCAGAAGGTGCGCACGGCGGTGGTGCCCATGGACGGCTTTCACCTCGACAACCGCGTGCTCGAGGACCGCGGCCTCACTCAGCGCAAGGGTGCCCCGGAAACCTTTGACGCGCTGGGCTTTCTCAATGCCATGCGGCGGCTCGCCAATGGCGAGGAGGTGGTCCTGCCGGTCTTCGACCGTCCGCGGGACCTTGCCATAGCGGGGGCGCTGGTGGTGCCGCCCGAATGCCAGGTGGTCATCGTGGAGGGCAATTACCTCCTGTTCGACGAGCGGCCCTGGTCGCTGCTCGCCCCGCTCTGGTGCCTTTCGGTGCGGATCGACGTGCCCGTGCCGGAGCTGCGCGCGCGGCTGATCCAGCGCTGGCTGAGCCACGGATTCAGCCGTGCCGCGGCGACCCGGCGCGCGGAGCGCAACGACATTCCGAACGCCCTGCGCATCGTCGAAAAGGCGCTGAAGGCCGACTATACCCTTTGAACTCGGCGATTTCCGTGTTCCCCTGCCGTCAAAGACAGGGGGACGGGCCGTGCGCGATACGGGCGACGATCAGGACATCGACCTCGAGGCGGCCGAGGCGCTGGCCGCGGGCAGGCACCATGATCCGTTCGCGGTGCTGGGGCCGCATCGCGCGGGCGCGGCGGGTCGGCTGACGGCGATCGACCCCGGCGCGGACCGGCTGGAGGTGCGGGGCGCCTCGGGGGCGGTGTTCGTGCTGGAGCGCATCGCGGGGCCTGTGTTCTCGGGGCCGGTCTCGGCCGCCATCGGCGACAGGTCGGAGAGCTATGTCCTTCACGGCACCGGCGCGGACGGGGCGGAGTGGGACCATGACGACGCCTTCCGCTTCGGCCCGGTGCTGACGGATTTCGACGAGTACCTGCTGGGCGAAGGTGCCCATCACAGGCTGTGGGAGGCCCTGGGCGCGCACCGGATGCGGCACGAGGGCAGCGACGGCACGCATTTCGCGGTCTGGGCGCCGAATGCGCGGCGGGTGTCGGTCGTGGGCGACATGAACGGCTGGGACGGACGGCGCCATCCGATGCGGCGGCGCGGGGCGACGGGCGTGTCGGAGATCTTCCTGCCCGGCGTCGGCGAGGGCGCGGCCTACAAGTACGAGATCCTCGGCCGCGACGGCCGGGTCGTGCAGAAGGCGGACCCGGTGGGCTTCGGCGCGGAGCATCCGACCGCCACCGCGAGCGTCGTGCGCGACATCCGCGGCTATGGCTGGGATGACGACGGCTGGATGGAGACGCGGGCCGCGCGCAACAGCCGGGATGCGCCGATTTCGGTCTACGAGGTGCATCTGGGGAGCTGGCGCAGGCGCCACGACGAGGGCGGCAGGCCCCTGTCCTACCGCGAACATGCCGAGGAGCTGGTGGGCTATGCGCGGGACATGGGCTTTACCCATCTCGAGCTGATGCCGGTGTCGGAATTTCCCTTCGACGGGTCCTGGGGATACCAGCCCGTGGGGCTTTACGCGCCGACGATCCGGTTCGGCCCGCCGCACGAGTTCCGCGACCTCGTGCAGGCGGCCCATGGCGCGGGGCTGGGCGTGATCCTCGACTGGGTGCCGGGGCATTTTCCGACGGATGCTCACGGGCTGGGGCGGTTCGACGGAACCGCGCTCTACGAACATGCCGATCCGCGGGAGGGGTTCCACCGGGACTGGAACACGCTGATCTACAATTACGGGCGGCGCGAGGTGGCGAATTTCCTTGTCGCCAACGCCCTTTACTGGCTCGACGAATACCATGTGGACGGGCTGCGCGTGGATGCCGTGGCCTCGATGCTCTACCGTGACTATTCGCGGCCAGAGGGGGACTGGGTGCCCAATGTCCACGGCGGGCGCGAGAACCTCGAGGCGATCGCCCTGATGCAGCGGATGAACACGCTGGTCTATGGCGAGCACGACGGGATCCTGACCGTGGCGGAGGAAAGCACCTCCTACCCGGCGGTGTCGGGGCCGGCGCATGCGGGCGGGCTGGGGTTCGGCTACAAGTGGAACATGGGCTGGATGAACGACACGCTCGACTACATCGCGCGGGCGCCCGAATACCGGAAATACCATCATCACCAAGTGACCAACACGATCTCCTGGGCGTTCTCGGAGAACTTCGTCCTGCCCGTGAGCCATGACGAGGTTGTGCACGGCAAGGGGTCGATGCTGGAGAAGATGCCGGGCGACGAATGGCAGAAATTTGCAAATCTGCGCGCCTATTACGGGTACATGTGGAGCCATCCGGGCAAGAAACTGCTGTTCATGGGCTGCGAGTTCGGCCAGCCGGCGGAATGGAACCATGACCGGGAGCTGGACTGGGAGGCCGCCGCCCTGCCCCGCCACTCGGGCGTGCGGGACCTCGTGCGGGATCTGAACGCGCTCTACCGTGCCACGCCCGCGCTGCATGTGAAGGATTGCGAGGCGGAGGGTTTCGCCTGGGTGGATCACGGCGACGCGGATCTCTCGGTGCTGAGCTTCCTGCGCCTTGGCCGGGAGGGGGACGCGCCGGTGCTCGTGGTGTGCAACTTCACCCCCGTTCCGCGGGAGGGCTACCGGCTGGGCGTGCCGCGGGGCGGGCACTGGCGCGAGGTGCTGAATACCGATGCCGCGCGTTACGGCGGCAGCGGCATGGGCCAGCCGGGGGGACGCAATGCGGTGGCGGCGCCCTCCCATGGCCGGGACCATACGCTCGAAATCACGCTGCCGCCGCTGGCGGTGGTGATGTTCAGCCCCGGCTGAGCCGACCTGAGGGAGGAAAGTCCGATGGACGACAGCAGACGACTGACACAACGCTCCATGGCCTTCGTGCTGGCGGGCGGCCGCGGCTCGCGGCTCAAGGAGCTTACGGACAGGCGGGTGAAACCGGCGGTCTATTTCGGCGGCAAGACGCGGATCATCGACTTCGCCCTGTCGAACGCGATGAACTCGGGCATCCGAAAGATGGCGCTGGCCACGCAGTACAAGGCCCACAGCCTGATCCGGCATTGCCAGAGGGGCTGGAACTTCTTCCGCGCCGAGCGCAACGAGTTTCTCGACATCATGCCGGCGAGCCAGCGGACCGGAGGAGAGGACTGGTACCGCGGCACGGCGGACGCGGTGACGCAGAACATCGACATTCTCGACGATTACGGGATCGACTACATCGTGATCCTGGCGGGCGACCACATCTACAAGATGGATTACGAGATCATGCTGCGCCAGCATGTGGAGACCGAGGCCGATGTCACCATCGGCTGTCTCACGGTGCCGCGGATGGAAGCCACGGCCTTCGGCGTGATGGGCATCGACAAGACCGGGCGGATCACCGAGTTTCTGGAAAAGCCCGCCGATCCGCCGGGCACGCCGGACGATCCCGATGTCGCGCTGGCGTCCATGGGCATCTACGTCTTCAACTACAGGTTCCTGCGTGAGCTCCTGCTGAAGGACGGCGAGGACACGAATTCGAGCCATGATTTCGGCAATGACCTGATCCCGGAGATCGTGAAGAACGGCAAGGCGATGGCCCACCGCTTCGACACGAGCTGCGTCCGGCATCCGGGCGCGCCGGCCTACTGGAAGGACGTGGGCACCGTCGATGCCTTCTGGCAGGCCAACATCGACCTGACGAACTTCACGCCCGAACTCGACCTCTGGGACCGGGACTGGCCGATCTGGACCTATTCCGAAGGCGTGCCGCCGGCGAAGTTCATCCATGACGAGAGGGACCGGCGCGGCATGGCGATTTCCTCGATGGTGTCGGGGGGCTGCATCGTCTCGGGCACAGAGGTACGCAATTCGCTGCTGTTCACCAACGTGCACACCAACAGCTACGCGGTGCTCGACCATGCCGTCGTGCTGCCACGGGTGGTGGTGAACCGCCACGCGCGGCTGAGGAAGGTCGTGATCGACAAGGGCGTGGTGATCCCCGAGAAGCTGGTGGTGGGCGAGGACCCGGTGGAAGACGCCAAGTTCTTCCGCGTCTCGGATACCGGCGTCACGTTGATCACCCAGCCGATGATCGACGCCTGGACCGCCGCGCAATGAGGGTGCTGTCGGTCGCGTCGGAATGCGCGCCCCTGGTGAAGACCGGGGGCCTTGCCGACGTGGCCGGCGCCCTGCCCGCCGCGCTGAAGGCCGAGGGCGTGGAGATGCGCACCATGCTGCCCGGCTATCCGGCGGTGATGGCGGCGCTCGAGGGCGGGGAGGTCGTGCACGAGGAGCGCGACCTGATGGGCGGCCCGGCGCGGGTGCTCGCGGGGCGCGCGGGACCGCTCGATCTGATGGTGGTGGAGGCGCCGCATCTCTATGCGCGCGAGGGGTCGATCTACCTCGGCCCGGACGGTCGGGACTGGCCCGACAACCCGGCCCGCTTCGCCGCGCTGTCCTGGGCGGCGGCGGAGGTGGCAAGGGCCGACTGGCCCGCCGACGTCGTTCATTGCCACGACTGGCAGGCGGGTCTTGCGCCCTATTACCTCCGCGCCGGAGGCCCGCCCTCGGTGCTGACGATCCACAACATCGCCTTTCACGGCAACGCCGCGCCCGAGGAGATCGGGCCGCTCCGGCTCGATCCCTCCGATTTCACACCGGAAGGCTACGAGTTCTGGGGGCGGGTGTCGGCGCTGAAGGCGGGGCTCGTCTGGGCGGACCGGCTGACGACCGTCTCGCCCACCTATGCCGCCGAGCTGATGCGGCCGGAGTTCGGCATGGGCCTCGACGGGGTGATGCGGGCGCGCGCGGGCGATCTCACAGGCATCCTCAACGGGATCGACACCGGGGTCTGGAACCCCGCCACCGATCCGCTGATCGAGCGCTACGACAGCCCCGGAGGCAAGGCGCCCAACAAGGTCGCGCTGCGGCGGATCATGGGACTGCCCGACGCGGCTGGGCCGCTCTGCGTCGTGGTCAGCCGACTGACGGAGCAGAAGGGGTTCGACCTGCTGCTCGAGGCCCTGCCCGCGCTTCTGGCCCGCGGCGGGCAGCTGGCGCTCCTCGGATCGGGCGATCCGGCGCTGGAGCGGGCATTTCACGCGGCGGCGGAGGACCGGAACGTCGCGGTACGGATCGGCTACGACGAGGCGCTGGCGCACCGGCTCATCGCGGGGGGCGACGCGATCCTCGTGCCCTCGCGCTTCGAGCCCTGCGGGCTGACGCAGATGATGGGGCTGCGTTATGGCACGGTCCCATTGGTGGCGCTGACGGGCGGGCTTGCCGATACGGTGATCGACGCCTCGCCCGCGGCTCTTGCGGCAGGAGCGGCGACCGGCATACAGGTTCATCCCGTCGCGGCCGGGCCGCTGGCCCACGGGCTGGGGCGGCTCTGCGACCTTTGGGAAACGCCCGCGGTCTGGGCGCAAGTGCAGGGTAACGCCATGGCGGCGCCAGTGGGATGGGAGAGATCGGCGGGGGCCTATGCGGGCCTCTACGCCGCTCTAAAAACCTGAGAGACATGAACGGCAATGTGGAGATCAGGGCGGGGCGCCCCGCCCCGCTGGGCGCGACCTGGGATGGCGAGGGGGTGAACTTCGCCATCTTCTCGCAGCACGCGACGAAGATGACGCTGTGCCTCTTCGACGAGGACGGGACCGAGCGCATCAACCTCGCCCTGCCGGAAAGGGACGGCCATGTCTGGCACGGCTACCTGCCGGGGCTGGGACCGGGGCAGCATTACGGCTACCGCGCCCATGGCCCCTACCGGCCCGACGAGGGGCACCGCTTCAACCCCAACAAGTTGCTGCTCGACCCCTATGCGCGCTGGCTGACGGGGCATCCGCGCTGGTCGGGCGCCGTCTTCGGCTATGACGTGACCGCGCGGCACGGCGACCTGACCTTCGACACGCGCGACAGCGCCGGGCACATGCCGCGCTGCGTGGTGATGGCCGCGGACGACGGCTTCGACTGGCAGGGCGACCGCCCGCCGGGCAGGCCGATGGAGGAGACGATCCTCTACGAAGCCCATGTGAAGGGCCTGACCATGGGCCATCCGGGGATCGCGGCGCCCGGGACCTATGCCGCGCTCGCCTCCGATCCGATCCTCGAGCATATCCGCGCCCTTGGCGCCACGGCGATCCAGATCCTGCCGATCCATGCCTTCCTGAACGACGAGCACCTGATCGAGAAGGGGCTGACGAACTACTGGGGCTACCAGACCATCGGGTTCTTCGCGCCCGAGCCGCGGTATCTCACCCCCGGCGGCGGGCCGCACGAGTTGAAGGAGATGGTGCGGCGGTTCCACGCTGCCGGGATCGAGGTGATCCTCGACGTGGTCTACAACCACACGGGCGAGGGCAATCACCTGGGCCCCACCCTGTCGTTCCGGGGACTGGACAACCGCAGCTACTACCGCCTCGCCGAGACGCCGCGGCGCTACATCAACGACTCGGGCACGGGCAATTCGCTGAACATCGAGCATCCGATGGTGCTGCGGATGGTGATGGACAGCCTGCGGCACTGGGTCGAGACCTACCATGTGGACGGCTTCCGTTTCGATCTCGCGGCCTCGCTGGGGCGGACGGCGCACGGGTTCGACCGCAACGCGGCGTTCTTCCAGGCGATCCGGCAGGACCCGGTGCTGGCCCGCGTCAAGCTGATGGGAGAGCCCTGGGACATCGGCCCCGGGGGCTATCAGCTCGGCGCCTTTCCGAACCCCTGGGGCGAGCATAACGACCGCTACCGCGACCAGGTTCGGAGGTTCTGGCGGGGCGACGCGGGCATGGTCTCGAAGCTCGCCAACCGGGTTTCGGGCTCGGCGATCCGGTTCGACCATGACGGGCGGCCCTCGACCTCTTCGGTGAACTTCATCACCTGCCACGACGGCTTCACCCTGATAGACGTGGTCAGCTACGCGCGGAAGCACAACGAGGCCAACGGCGAGAACAACGCCGACGGGCACGACCACAACGCCAGCGACAACTGCGGCGTCGAGGGGCCGACGGACGATCCGGAGATCCGTGAATGCCGGAACCGGCGGCGGCGGAACATGCTCGCCACGCTGATGCTCAGCCAGGGCACGCCGATGCTGCTGGCGGGCGACGAGCTGGGCAACAGCCAGGGCGGCAACAACAACGCCTATTGCCAGGACAACCCCATCGGCTGGGTGACCTGGGAAGGACACAATCCGGACTTCCTTGCCTTCGCGCGGCAGGTCGTGCAGTTCCGCCGCGCCCATCCGGTGCTGCGCCAGAAGCGGTTCCTGCACGCCCGGCCGCGGCTGGTGGACGGGGTGCCCGACCTTTACTGGCGCAAGGCGGACGGCCCGCCCATGACCGAGGCCGACTGGGCCGATCCGGAGCGCCGGCACCTGATCGCCGAGATGCGCATGGCCAGCGGGACGCCGGAATACGACCGGCTGGAATATGCGGTCATGGCGATCTTCAACGCGGGCGGGCCGCTGACCGTGGACCTTCCCTCGCCGCGCGAGGGTTGGCTGTGGTATCGGGAGCTGGACACGGCAGACCCGGCCTGCGGCAGCTTTGCCGTGAGAAAACCCCTGAAGGTGCACGGCGAGTCCGTCGTGGCCCTGATCCTGAAGAAATCCTGAGGGAGGACCCCATGGACGCGATCTCCGTCGAGACGAGCCCGATCGAGGGCCAGAAGCCCGGCACCAGCGGGCTGCGCAAGAAGACGCGGGTCTTCATGGGGCCGCATTACCTCGAGAACTACGTGCAGGCGATCTTTGACGGGATCGGCGGGGTCGCGGGCAAGACCCTCGTGGTGGGCGGCGACGGGCGCTATTTCAACGACCGCGCGATCCAGGTGATCCTGCGCATGATGGCGGCCAGCGGGGCGGCGCGCGCGATCGTGGGGCAGGACGGCATCCTCTCCACGCCCGCTGCCTCGAACCTCATTCGCAAGCGCGGCACGGACGGCGGGCTGATCCTGTCGGCGAGCCACAATCCCGGCGGGCCGGACGAGGATTTCGGGCTGAAATACAACGGACCGAACGGCGGGCCGGCCTCGGAAGGCGTGACCGACCGGATCTTCGCCGCCACGAAGGAAGTGCGCTCCTACCGCATCCTCGAGGCGCAGGACGTGGACCTTTCCGCGCAGGGCGAAAGCAGTCTCGGCGGCATGGTCGTGGAGGTGGTGGACCCGGTCGCGGATTACGCCGCGCTGATGGAGGAGCTTTTCGATTTCGACGCGATCCGGGCGCTGTTCGCGGGCGGCTTCACCATGCGGTTCGACGCCATGCACGCCGTCACGGGGCCTTACGCGCGCGCGATCCTCGAGGAGAGGCTGGGCGCCGTGCCGGGCACCGTGGTGAACGCGGTCCCCTCCCCCGATTTCGGCGGCGGGCATCCCGACCCGAACCCGATCTGGGCCAAACCCTTGATGGACCTGATGATGGGCGCCGATGCTCCCGATTTCGGCGCGGCCTCGGACGGCGACGGGGACCGCAACATGATCGTGGGCCGGGGCTGCTATGTGACGCCTTCGGACAGCCTTGCGGTGCTGGCCGCCAACGCCCATCTCGCCCCCGCCTATGCCGGGGGGCTGGCGGGCGTGGCGCGCTCGATGCCCACCTCCGGCGCGGTGGACCGGGTGGCGGAGGCCATGGGCATCGACTGCTACGAGACGCCGACGGGGTGGAAGTTCTTCGGCACGCTGCTCGATGCGGGCCGCGCCACGCTCTGCGGGGAGGAGAGCGCGGGCACGGGATCGGACCATGTGCGCGAGAAGGACGGGGTCTGGGCGGTGCTGCTCTGGCTCAACATCCTTGCCAGCACCGGCAGAAGCGTCGCCGACCTGATGGCCGACCACTGGACCCGGTTCGGGCGGAACTACTATTCGCGTCACGATTACGAGGCGGTGGACGCGGGCCTCGCCGAAGAGATCATGGGCGATCTGAGCGCAAGGCTGGGCGATCTGCCGGAGACCATGGCGGGGGGGCTGACGGTGAGCGCCGCCGACGAGTTCGGCTATACCGATCCGGTGGACGGCTCCACGGCCTCGGGTCAGGGCCTGAGGGTCTGGTTCGAGGGCGGCGCGCGGGCGGTGTTCCGGCTGTCGGGCACGGGCACCGAAGGCGCGACGGTGCGGGTCTATCTCGAGCGGCTGGAGACGGCGCCCGATGCGCTTCACCAGGAACCGCAGGCGGCGCTGGCGCCGGTGATCGCGGCCGCGGAGGAGCTGACGGGGCTCAGGGCGAAGACGGGCCGGGCGGGACCCGACGTGGTGACCTGACGGGCGCGGCCCGGGGGGCGCCCTGCGGCGGCCGGGAAGGCGTTTGCCGGGTCGGTGGGGCGGACGGCGGCGGGCAAGAGGCCCTGGCCTCCGGCTTTGGGTGGACGCGCAGGCGGGTTGAAAACCCGCCCTACGGCTTGGGCGGCGGGGGGCTCGAAACCCTCCCTACGGCCCGGGGTGGCGGGCGGAGGCGGGCTCGAAACCCGCCCTACGGACACGGGCGGCGAAGGGGACTGCGGCGTCGAAACCACGCTCTTGTGGATGGCTTGTCATACGGGCGCAACATCAAGGGTCTAGAAGCAAAGGCCACCAAAGCCCGAGCGAAAGGCCCCGCGATGCCCGGCCCCCTGCCCCCGCTGCGCCTGACCGGCGCCACCGTCCTGCGGGACGGGGGGCTGCAGGACCGCACCGTGGCCATCGCGGGCGGGCGGATCTCGGCCGGGCCCTACCCCGCCGTGGACCTCAGCGGTTTCTTTATCCTTCCCGGGATGGTGGACCTGTCGGTCCGGGCGCTCGACCGGGACGGCCCGCCGCCCACCGAGACCTCGGCGCGGGCGGCCCTCGCCGAGGCGGGTCGCGCGGCGGCCATGGCGGGCGTGACGACGGGCTGGGCCACGCACCTGTGGTCGGCGAGCGGCGCCGGGGCGGCGGAGCGCGCAGAGGCCTGTCTGCGCGCGCTCGACCGGCACCGGGCGGAGACGCTTGTCGATCTGCGCATCGCACTGACCTACGACGCGGCCACATTGCCCGCCACGGAGCGCCTGCTGGCCGCGATCCGGCGGCACGGGGTCGACCGGCTCGCCTTCGTCGACGCGGTCGTGGCCACGAAGCGGACGCCCGCCTTCGATCCGGCCCGCCTCCGGGCGATGGCAGAGGCGCGGGGACTGAGCGCGGAGGCGCTGTCGCAGGAGCTGGCGGGCGCACCGGTCGGACCGCGGGAGCTGCCGCGCATCCTTTGCCGCATCGCCGAGGCGCTGGACATACTCGGGGTGAGCTACGGCTCGCAGGGCGATGCGGACGGCGAGACGCGGGAATTCTTCGCGATGCTGGGCGCCCGGATCTGCGAGAGTCCCGCGGCCCTGCGCGCAGCCTCGCTGGCGCGCGCGGTGGGGGACCCGGTCGTGGCCGCCGTCTCGGGGAGCGAGGCGGCCCAGGTGCCGGCCACGGCCCTCGTCCGGGCGGGCAAATGCTCGGCGCTGGCTTCGGGGGGGCGTCCGGCCGCGCTGGCAAGGACGGCCTTCGCCCTCGCCGACGACGGGGTTCTCGACCTGCCCCGCGCGTGGCGTCTGGTGTCGGAAGCGCCCGCCGCCCTGATGCGTCTGCCGGACAGGGGGGTCATTGCGCAGGGAAAGCGCGCGGACCTGGCGATCGTGAACAAGGCCACGCGGCAGGTGGAGGCGACCCTAGTGGCCGGACGGCTGGTCTTTGCCGCCGGAGAGGCGGCGATGCGCTTCGTCGATGCGCGGCAGGCGGCGGTTCCGGTCGCGGCGGAGTGACCCCGTTCCCGCCACGAGCGGGGAGACGCGCGCCGCCGTTTCCGTTAACATATGCGGGAGGGAATCATCGGCGGGGGGAATCACCGATGTCCGGGACGCTGTCGGGGGCCCAGGAGGCCGTCGCCATGATCGCCAGACTGCCGGAAGAGGAGGTGGCGCATTTCCTGCGCGACTCCATCGCCGAGCGTCGGCTTTCCGATCTGATGCGCAGCCTCAACGAGGCGGTCGCGACCGGCGACCCGGGCTTGCGGGCGTCCGCCGAGAAGGCCCTGAAGCACCTCGGGTTTCTCTGACCCCGGTCAGGCGTCCTTCTGCGCGATCCAGTCGTGGTCGGGGTGATTCCGGAACCGCCACTTGCGGAGCGGACCTGCCATCACGTTGAGATAGTACATGTCGTAGCCGTAGGGCGCGCCGCAGGGGTGGTGGCCCTTCGGCACCAGCACCACGTCGTGGTCGTGGACGGTCATCGTCTCGTCGAGGCTGCCGTCCTCGGTGAAGACGCGCTGATGGCCGTAGCCCCGCGCCGGGTTCAGGCGGTGGTAATAGGTTTCCTCTAGGTAGGTCATGTTCGGGAAGTCGTCCTCGTCATGGCGGTGCGGCGGATAGGAGGACCAGTTGCCTGCGGGGGTATAGACCTCGGTCACCAGAAGGCTGCCCGCGACGTCGCGCTCCTCCATGGCGATGGGGTGGATGTAGCGGGTGTTGGCGCCCTTGCCGCGGGTGATGCGCTCGATGCCTTCGGGGCCGATCCGCGCGGCGGGATGGTCGCCCCGGGCGGGGGCCGTGCAGATGGCGAGGATGCAGTCGGTGGTGGCCTCCGCCGTCCAGTCGCTGCCGCCCGGGACGTAGAGGGCGTGGGGCGGGGTCTGGTCCCAGACGGTCAGGCGCTGGCCGAGCTCGCCGAAGTCGTGACCGGCGGCGGCGATGCGGGCGCGGCCCTCCACCAGCACGAGGATCGCCTCGCGGTCGCCCGTCGCTTCTGCGGCGCGCTGCCCGGCGGAGAGGCGATAGAGCCCGAAGCCCACATAGCCCCAGCCGGCACTCTCGGGGGTGATGTCGTGGATCTTGCCCGCCTCCGAGGCGGGGCGGCGGAGCAGGTCTGTCATGGGGCAGGTCTCCCTCGATCATCTGACGCGCGTGGCAGGGGATGCCGCGGCCGCAAGCGTTGCACCATCGGTCCGAGCGGAGATGGCAGGACCGGGCCGCCCTTACGGTCCGGCGAGCTGATGTCGCATGTGCGCCGCTTGCGTGAGCGACGGACCCACCAGCCATGAGGCTCCGCAGAACGAGGGTCGGATGGTCCTGTCGCGACCGGCTGCGGACGTCGCGGGGGCGTCAGCCGTCTCACGATCCCCCCTTGTCGTCCCGGTCGGCGTAGTTCGCCTCGTCGTAGACCACGAAGAACTCCCAGGCGCAGAGCCCGCCGAGACCGCCGAAGAGGATCGCCCAGAAGACGTTGCCGCCCATGAGCTCCACCACGGCCCAGACCACGCAGACCGCCGTCACGGCGACACGGCGCCAGAGCGGGCGAAAGAACGGGTGGCGCAGGTCGAAGAGCTTCATGCGGCGAGCCCGGCCTCCGCGGCGAGGGCCTTGAGCGTGGCGAGGCCGAGGGACTGGTATTCCACCGGGTCGCGCTCTTCGGGGTCCTGTTCGGCCTCTATGACGATCCAGCCGTCGTAGCGGGCGGCGGCGAGCTGCGCCATGAGCGGTGCGAAGTCGATGGCGCCGTCGGGATCGCCGGGCACGGTGAAGACCCCCTGCCGCACGCCGTCGAGGAAGGTCAGGTCGCGCGCCTGGATCGCCTCCATGATCGGGCGGCGGACGTTCTTTGCGTGAAAGTGCCGGAGCCTGCCGATGTGTTTCGCGAGGATCTCCGCCGGATCGCCGCCCCCAAAATAGGCATGACCGCTGTCGAAGAGAAAGCCCGTGGCCGGGCCCGTCGCGGCCATGAAGCGGTCGATCTCGTCCGGCGTCTGCACCACCGTGCCCATGTGATGATGATAGGCCATCGGCAGGCCGCGCGCGGCGCTCCATTCGGCGATCTGCTCCACCTGCGCCCCGAAGCGCGCCATTGCGTCGGCCTCGAGCACGGGTTTGCGGCTGAGCGGCACGGCCGAGCCGTGGACCGTGTTGGAGGTCTCGCAGGCGATCATCACCCGGCAGCCCATCTCCAGCAGGCGGTCGACCTGGGGCGCGATGCGCTCCTTCTGCGTCTCGACGTCGATCTGCAGGAGGTCGAGCGAGGTCCAGGCGGAGACGAAGGCGAGGCCGCGCGGCTCCAGCACGGCTTTCAGCCCGGCGGGGTCCTTCGGAAACTTGTTGCCGTTCTCGGTTCCGTCGAAACCGATCTCGGCGGTCTGGTCGAGACAGGTCTCGAGGCTGATATGCCCGCCGATGGTTGGGTCGTCGTCGTTCGACCAGGCGATGGGGTTCGTGCCGTAGAGGATCATGCCGTCACCTGACGCTTGCGGTTGCTCTCATAGCCCTTGCGGGCCTCGTTGACTTCGGGCCGCGGGCTGACCTCGGGGACCGCGACCTCCCACCAGTGCCCGCCATGGGGGGTGGAGGGATAGGGGTCGGTGTCGATCACCACGACGAAGGGGCCGCGCGCGTCCTTCGCCCTCGCGAGCGCCTGCTCCAGCTCGGCGATGGAGCCGGCCTTGACCGCCTCGGCGCCCATGCTGGCGGCATGGGCTGCGAAGTCGATCCGCGAGGATGCTGCGTGGACGGTGTGGTCCAGCAGATTGTTGAACTCCGCCCCGCCGGTCGCCATCTGCAGGCGGTTGATGCAGCCGAAGCCGCGATTGTCGGTGATGACCACGGTGAACTTCACGCCCATCATGACGGCGGTCGCCAGCTCGCTGTTCATCATCATGTAGCTGCCGTCGCCCAGCATGCAGACAACGTCGCGGTCGGGCTCGGCCATCTTGATCGCCATGGCGCCGGCGAGCTCGTAGCCCATGCAGGAAAAGCCGTATTCCATGTGGTAGCTGCGCGGTCGCCCTGCCTTCCAGAGCTTGTGCAGCTCGCCCGGCATGGTGCCGGCGGCGCACATCACCACGGTGTCGGGGCCCGCGGCGCGCTGGGCCGCGCCGATCACCTGCATGTCGGTCGGCAGCGCGTTGTCGTCCGGGCCGGGGGCGGCGGTGAGCGGGTCGACCTCGGCGAACCAGGCCTGCTTGCGAGCGGCGATGTCGGCGGACCAGTTCCGGTCCCCCAGCGCCTGCGAGAGGGCCTCGAGACCGGTGCGGGCGTCGGCCATCAGAGGCAGGGCGCCGTGTTTCGCGGCGTCGTAGGCGTTGACGTTGAGGCTGACCATGGTCCTCGCGGACCGGAAGAGCGCCCAGCTTCCGGTGGTAAAATCCTGGAACCGGGTGCCCACGCCAAGTACCAGATCGGCCTCGGCGCAGGTCTCGTTGGCGCTTGTCGCGCCGGTCACGCCTACGGGCCCGGCATTCTGCGGATTGTCCCACGGCAGGGCGGATTTGCCGGCCTGGGTCTCCACCACGGGGATGCCGTGCGCTTCGGCGAAGGTCCTGAGTGCGTCGGTGGCGTCGGAGTAATGCACGCCGCCGCCCGCGACGATCACCGGGCGTTCGGCCGCCGCGAGCGCCTTGGTGACCGTGTCGAGTTCCACCGGGTCGGGCGGGGTCCGGCGCATGCGCCATGTGCGCTCCTCGAAGAAGCGGACGGGCCAGTCGAAGGCTTCGGTCTGCACGTCCTGGCAGAAGGAGAGCGTGACCGGGCCGCAATCGGCGGGATCGGTCATGGTCCGCATGGCGCGCGGCAGGGCGGTCAGAAGCTGCTCGGGGCGCTGGATGCGGTCGAAATAGCGGCTGACGGGCCGGAAGCAGTCGTTGGCGCTGACCGTGCCGTCGGCGAAATTCTCCGTCTGCTGCAGCACCGGGTCGGGGCCTCTGTGGGCGAAGACATCGCCGGGCACCAGCAGGACCGGAAGGCGGTTCACATAGGCGAGCGCGGCGGCGGTGACCATGTTCGTCGCCCCCGGCCCGATGGAGGATGTCACCATCATCGCGTGCCTGCGCTGGAGCTGCTTGGCATAGGCGATGGCGGCATGGGCCATGCCCTGCTCGTTATGTCCCCGGTAGGTGGGGAGCTCCTCGCGGACGCCGTGGAGCGCCTCGCCCAGCCCCGCGACATTGCCATGGCCGAAGATCGCCCAGCAGCCGGCGATGAAGGGCGTGCCGTCCTCGGCCTTCTGCGCCGCGAGCCAGCGCACCATGGCCTGCGCGGCGGTCAGTCGGATCGTGTCGGTCATGCGGCGGTCCTCGCGGAATGTCTTGCCGCGTCCCAGGCCGCGCAGAGGCGGGCATAGGCGGCGGCCATGTCGGCGGTGGCCCCGGCGTCGGTCATCGCGCCCGCCATCCATTCGCGGGCGGCATGGCCGAAGATCGTGCGGCCCACGGCAAAGCCCTTTACCAGCGGCTGGCGCGCGGCTGTGGCGAAGCCCCGGGTCAGCGCCTCCTCGGCGGCGGCAAGGCCCAGCATGACGATGCCGCGGCAATGGGGATCGTGGCGGCCGATCGCGGCGGTGGCATTGGTCCAGGCCGTGTCCGAGGGGAGTGGTTCGAGCTTCCACCAGTCGGGGAAGATGCCGAGGCCATAGATGTGGTCGATGAGGTCCGAGGTGGTGATGTCGGTCACCGGACCGACCTTCGAGGGGATCACCTCGAGCAGGAAATCGAGGCGGTTCCGGCGCGCGGCGGCGAAGAGGCGCTGCATCTGGGCGTCCTGCTCGGCCTTCATCGCGGCGGCGTCGTCCGGGTGGCAGAAGCACAGGCATTTCACCACATGCTCGCGCGGCCATTCCGACAGCCCGCCGAGGTCCGCGCCGATCTCGGGCTCGAAGCGCAGGGGGCGCGCGCCCGGAAGCTCCACCGGGCGGCCGATCCAGAGCCCCTGCCCCGCCGCCGCGTAGAGCGCGCGCCGACCGAGGTGGCCGTCGCAGAGGAGGCCGTGGCCGGGCTTGCCCTGGGACACCTGGAGAACGGCGTCGAGGCAGAGCTCCTTGAAGCGGCCGATCCTGGCGGGGTCGGCGCCGGGCAGCTCCTCGAGCTGGGCGCGGTGGTCGAAGGCGAAGACCTTGAGCTCGGGCCAGTCCGCGATGCGGTTCGTTGCCCAGTGCACCTGTTCGAGCTCGGCGTCGTGGCGCAGGGCGGGTGTTTTGACGCCCCGGGCAAGGAAGAACCGCAGCTCGTCCCAGGAGGGATAGGCGGGGGTGCAGCCGTGGCGGCTGACCGCGAAGGCGCCGCAGGCGTTGGCGTATTTCAGTGCGGTCGGCCAGTCCTCGCCGTCGAGCCAGCCCTTGAGGAGGCCCGACATGAAGCCGTCGCCCGCGCCGAGGACGTTGAAGACCTCGATGGGAAAGCCCGGCCCGCTCTCGCCCGCGTCGAGGCTTTCGGGGATGGCGCCGGTGAAGGCCACGGCGCCCGCCGCGCCGCGCTTGCAGACGAGCGTGGCGGAGGACACGGCGCGGACGGCGCGCAGGGCGGCCAGCGTGTCGGTGGAGCCGCCGGCGATGTGGAACTCCTCCTCGGTGCCGACGATCAGGTCGAAAAGGTGCAGGTGGCTCTGAAGTTTCGCGGTGACGGCCGCACTCTCGATGAAGCGCTCCTCGCCCGCGCCGTGGCCGGCGAGGCCCCAGAGGTTGGGGCGGTAGTCGATGTCGAGGGCGGTCTTCGCCCCGCCCTCGCGGGCGAGTCTCAGGGCCTTCAGCACGGCGGCCTCGGTGCGAGGATGGCTGAGATGGGTGCCCGTGGCGACGACCGAGCGGGTGTCCGCGATCAGCGCGGGGTCGATGTCGTCCTCGCAGAGCGCCATGTCGGCGCAGTTCTCGCGGTAGAAGATCAGCGGAAATCGTTCGTCGTCGCGGATGCCGAGGATCACCAGGGCCGTCAGCCGCTCGGGATCGGTGACGACGCCGCGGGTGTCGACGCCCTCGGCGGCCAGTTCCTCGCGCAGGAAGCGGCCCATGTGCTCGTCGCCGACGCGGGTGATGAGGCCCGATTTCAGGCCGAGGCGGGCGGTGCCGCAGGCCATGTTGGTGGGCGAGCCGCCGACATACTTGTCGAAGGAGCGCATGTCCTCGAGCCGGCCGCCGACCTGCGCGCCGTAGAGATCGACCGACGAGCGGCCGATGGTGATGACATCCAGTCGCGCCATGTCTCCTCCCGTGGCCACGGGCGCCCCTGCGCGCCGCCGGAACTCCCTCGCGGTCCCGGCGTGGCGCACCGGAACCGGGTCAAGGCTTCGGTCACGGGCGCGCGGCTGTCAACGCGCGTGGGCCGTTCCCTTTCAGTGGTGACGGAATCCCGGCATCCGGAAATGAGGGGATTCCATCAATGCGCGCGCCTCAGCCCTCGCGGCCGGCGCGGTTGGCGATGAGGTCGTCCACCACCGAAGGATCGGCCAGGGTCGAGGTGTCGCCGAGGCTGCCCGTGTCGTTCTCGGCGATCTTGCGCAGGATGCGGCGCATGATCTTGCCCGAGCGGGTCTTGGGCAGGCCCGGCGCCCACTGGATCACGTCCGGTTTCGCGATGGGGCCGATCTCGGTCCGGACCCATTTCTGGAGCTCGGCCTTCAGCTCGTCCGTCGGCTCGACCCCGTTCATCAGGGTGACGTAGCAGTAGATGCCCTGCCCCTTGATCTCGTGCGGGTAGCCCACGACCGCGGCCTCGGCCACGGTCTCGTGCGCCACGAGCGCGCTTTCCACCTCGGCGGTTCCCATGCGGTGGCCCGAGACGTTGATCACGTCGTCCACGCGGCCGGTGATCCAGTAATCGCCGTCCGCATCCCGGCGGCAGCCGTCGCCGGAGAAGTAGTATCCCTTGTAGTCGGAGAAATAGGTCTTCTCGAACCGCTCGTGATCGCCCCAGACGGTGCGCATCTGCGCGGGCCAGCTGTCCTTGAGGCAGAGCACGCCCTCGGCGGGGTTCGTGGTGATCTCCTCGCCCGTGTGAGGATCGAGGATGACGGGCTGGACGCCGAAGAAGGGCTTCGTCGCCGAGCCCGGCTTGAGCGGCGTGGCGCCGGGGAGCGGCGTCAGGAGATGCCCGCCGGTTTCCGTCTGCCACCAGGTGTCGACGATGGGCAGATGGCCCTTGCCCACGACCTCGTTGTACCAGTTCCAGGCCTCGGGGTTGATCGGCTCGCCCACGGTCCCGAGGAGCTTCAGGCTCGAGAGGTCGTGCTTCTCCACCCACTCGGTCCCCTGCCCGATCAGGGCCCGGATGGCGGTCGGGGCGGAGTAGAACTGGTTGACCTTGTGCCGCGCGCAGACCTCCCAGAACCGACCCGCGTCGGGCCAGGTGGGCACGCCCTCGAACATCAGCGTGGTGGCGCCGTTCGCCAGCGGCCCGTAGACGATGTAGCTGTGCCCGGTGACCCAGCCGACATCGGCGGTGCACCAGAAGACGTCGCCCTCGTGGTAGTCGAAGACATATTCGTGCGTCATCGCCGTGTAGACGATGTAACCGCCCGAGGTATGGACCACGCCCTTGGGCTGGCCCGTGGACCCGCTGGTGTAGAGGATGAAGAGCGGGTCCTCGGCGCCCATCTCCACGCAGCCACTGACGTCGTCGGCCTCGAGCGCCAGTTCGTTGTAGTCGTGATCGCGGCCCTGGACCCAGCTGGTCTGCTCGCCAGTGCGGCGCACCATCAGGACCTTCACGCTGTCCTTGGCGTGCAGCAGCGCCTTGTCGGTGTTGGACTTGAGCGCGGTCTTCTTGCCGCCGCGGGGCGCGTAGTCGGCTGTGATCACGACCTTGGCGTCGCAGCCGTTGATCCGGGCGCCCAGCGCGTCGGGCGAGAAGCCCGCGAAGACCACCGAGTGCACGGCGCCGATCCGGGCGCAGGCGAGCATGGCATAGGCCGCCTCGGGGATCATAGGCAGGTAGATCACCACCCGGTCGCCCTTCCTGACCCCCATGTCCTCGAGAATGTTCGCCATCCGGCAGACATGGCCGTGGAGTTCGCGGTAGCTGATGTGCTTCGGCGCGTCCTTCGGGTCGTCCGGTTCCCAGATGATCGCGGTCCGGTCGCCGCGGGTCTCGAGGTGGCGATCCACGCAGTTGGCGCAGACGTTCAGCGTGCCGTCCTCGAACCACCTGATCGAGACCTGCCCGAGGGTGAAATCCGTGTTCTTCACCGTCTCGTAGGGCCTGATCCAGTCGATCCGCTTGCCTTCCTCGCGCCAGAAGGCCTCGGGATCGGCGACCGAGGCGGCATAGAGCTCGGCGTAGCGGTCGGCGTCGACATGGGCCGTCTGCGCGAACTCCTTGCGGGGCGGATAGACGGCGGCGGCGGTCTTGGCGGCGGTGTTCATGGATCCTCCCTTGGCGGCGTCAGGCGCCCTTCATTGCAGGTCCGGCCCTGCGTCCCCTCCTCCGCCCCGACGGGCCTGCGGGCCGGGGCGCGGGACGCAGTAAACCGGGATCGGCGGGAAATGGGAACACCCGGGCGGCGGATCGGATGAGAATCCGCGCAGAGGAGGAGGCGGACCGGCGGCCATGCTGCGCCGCAGGATGAGGCAGCGACGGCGCGACATGCACAAAATGAAGGCACCTGCGCCGATGCGCCCCGCCGGACCTCCCGAAAGGAGTCCGCCCGGTCCTGCGCCTCTGTGTAGTCCGCAGACAGACGGGCGCGCTGCCCGCATCGGGAGGAGACCACCGGCTCCGCGCTCCTCCCCCGGGACCGGTCGAAGGCCCGGCCGACAGGAGCCGCCACTGGGGGATAACTGCCAGATGAAGACGACAACCGCCCTTTCCGCCGCCGCGCTTCTCGCATCGGGCCTCGCCGCCTCGGCGCAGGAGACGGCCTGCCCGATCAAGGTCGGCGTGCTGCACTCGCTCTCGGGCTCGATGGCGATTTCCGAGACCACGCTCAAGGACGTGATGCTGATGCTCGTCGAGCAGCAGAACGCCGCCGGCGGCCTTCTGGGCTGCGACATCGAGGCCGTGGTCGTGGACCCCGCCTCCGACTGGCCGCTCTTCGCCGAGCGCGCCCGCGAACTGCTGACCGTGGACGAGGTCGACGTGATCTTCGGCTCCTGGACCTCGGTCAGCCGCAAGTCCGTCCTGCCCGTGCTCGAAGAGCTGAACGGTCTGATGTTCTACCCCGTGCAGTACGAGGGCGAGGAATCGAGCCGGAACGTCTTCTACACCGGCGCCGCGCCGAACCAGCAGGCGATCCCCGCGGTGGACTACTTCCTCGAGGAGCTGGGCGTCGAGAAGTTCGCGCTTCTGGGCACCGACTACGTCTATCCGCGCACCACGAACAACATCCTCGAGCAGTATCTGCAGGATGCCGGCATCCCCGCCGAGAACATCTTCGTCAACTACACGCCCTTCAGCCACAACGACTGGTCGTCGATCGTGGCAGACGTGGTGGAGCTGTCGGCCGACGGCAGCCAGGTGGGCGTGATCTCCACCATCAACGGCGACGCCAACGTGGGCTTCTACAAGGAACTCGCCGCCGCGGGCATCGACTCGGCCGACATTCCCGTCGTCGCCTTCTCCGTGGGCGAGGAGGAGCTGTCGGGCCTCGACACGACGAACCTCGTCGGCCACCTCGCGGCGTGGAACTACTTCATGACCGCCGACACCCCGGAGAACGCCGAGTTCATCGCCGCCTGGCACGAGTTCATCGGCACCACCGACCGCGTGACCAACGATCCCATGGAGGCCCATTACATCGGCTTCAACATGTGGGTGAACGCGGTGACCGAGGCCGGCACCACAGATGTGGACGCCGTGCGCGAGGCCATGTGGGGACAGGAATTCCCGAACCTGACCGGCGGCACGGCGGTGATGAACCCGAACCACCACCTGTCGAAGCCGGTGCTTATCGGCGAGATCCGCGCCGACGGGATGTTCGACATCATCAGCCAGACCGAACCGGTCCCCGGTGATGCCTGGACCGACTTCCTTCCCGAAAGCGCGGTGCTGATGTCGGACTGGCAGGAGCTGGGCTGCGGCATGTACAACACCGAGACCCAGACCTGCGTGCAGCTGACCTCGAACTACTGACGCGCGATCTCCGGCGCGCGGATCTCCCTGCCGCGCGCCGGCCGACCCCGGCCCGCCCTCTCCTCCCTGGCGGACCGGGGCCTTTCGCCCCTCTCCTCCCCCGACCCATGACCCGAACGGACCCGGATGCGCCTCCTGAAGATCCTCGCGGCCCTGCTTCTGCTTCCGGCGGCGGTTCTCGCCCAGGACGTGCAGAGCGTCCTGCAGACCCATGCCGAGGAGGCAGCCTCTCCCTCCCGGCGCAGCGTGGGCGTCCTGCTTGCGGATATCTCCGCCTCGGGCGCGCCGGAGACGGCGACCTTCCTCGAGCGCTACCGCGACCGCGAGGTCTGGCAGCGCCTGTCGGACGGGCGCTTCTACTATGCCGAGGACACCGGCGACCGGACCTATACCCTGATCGACATCGACACCGGTGCTGCGACCGAAGGCGTCTCCGCCGACGACCTGGAGCAGATCCGCCCCAACGGCGGCGTGCAGCGCGAGATCGCCGGGGCGCTGGTGGCCTTCCAGCTTTCGGACCCGGACATCTCGCGGCGACGGACCGCGGTCGAGGCCATCGCCCGGTCTCCGTCCGAGGATCACCTGGCGCCCCTGCGCGCCTCGGTCGACACCGAGCCCGACCCGGCGCTGAAGGCCCGCAAGGAACAGCTTGCGGACCTGCTGGCCGCCACCTACGGCGACACGCCCGAGGAGCGGATCGCCGCCATCGAGGACCTGACGGGCTCGCTCTCGGTGGAGGTCCGCGCGGCGCTGAACCGCATCCTCGCGACCGAGGCGGGCGTGGCCACGGACCTGCCGGAGGCGAACATCGCCCGCGTCCTGGAGCCGGGCCGCGACCTGACCGAGGCGGCTGCCTACGGGATCTTGGTGTCCGAGGGCCTCGCCCAAGCCAACCCGACCGACGCCGAGATCTACACGGCGCTCACGCAGAACATAGACGGCGGTACCGTGGCGGGCGTGCCCGTGGCCCTTCTGGGCGACCCCGCCGAGCGGCTGCGCGCCTACGACGCGCTGGCCGAGGCGGGCGCCGTGCCGCGCCGGATCCCGCCCGAGGCGATCGCCGGGGCGGTGACCTCACACGTCTTCTTCGAGTCCTATCTGGAACCCGACGAGGCCATCACCGACGCCGCCCGACGCGTCCTGTCGGGCATCCAGACCCGGGTCGGCCTCGGGCAGGTCGCGGACCGGACGCTCGACGGGCTGTCGCTCATGTCGATCTACTTTCTCGCCGCCATCGGCCTCGCCATCACCTTCGGCGTGATGGGCGTGATCAACATGGCCCACGGCGAGTTCATCATGATGGGCGCCTACACCGGCTACGTCGTGCAACTCTTCGTGCCCGACTACACGCTGAGCCTCGCCATCGCCCTGCCGCTCGCGTTCGTGGTGACCTTCGGTGCAGGCGTGGCGCTGGAACGCTCGGTGATCCGCTTTCTCTACCACCGTCCGCTCGAAACCCTGCTCGCCACCTTCGGCATCTCCATCGCCCTGCAGCAGCTGGCCAAGAACATCTTCGGCACCCAGGCCCGGCCGCTCACCTCGCCGGACTGGCTTGCGGGCGCCTGGGCCGTGAACGACGTGATCCAGATCAGCTACATCCGCATCGCGATCTTCGTGCTGGCGCTGATCTTCCTCGCCCTCCTCTTGTTCCTGCTGAACCGCACCCGCCTCGGCCTCGAGGTCCGCGCGGTGACCCAGAACCCCGGCATGGCGGCCTCCATGGGGATCGACCCGGACCGGATCAACATGCTGACCTTCGGACTCGGGTCGGGCATCGCGGGGATCGCGGGCGTGGCCATCGGGCTTTACGCACAGGTCACCTCCGAGATGGGCTCGAGCTACATCGTCCAGAGCTTCATGACAGTGGTCGTGGGCGGCGTCGGCAACGTCTGGGGCACCCTCGCCGGAGCGTCGCTGATCGGCGGGCTGCAGAAGGGAATCGAGTGGTTCAATCCCTCCAACACCCTCGCCGCGCAAACCTACATGGTGATCTTCATCATCCTGTTCATCCAGTTCCGCCCCAAGGGCATCGTGGCCCTCAAGGGCCGCGCCGCGGGCGACTGATCCCATGACCCCGATCGATCCGAACACCGGCAGGCCTTCATGACCGACACCCCTCATTCCTTGGGCCGCAAATATCCCGGTGGGGGTCGCCATGGTCGCGCCATTGGTCCGAGTGACAATGGCGACGGGGAGGCAGCGCCTCCCCCGGCGGGTCGCCGTGCAGACCACGGCGAAACCGGCAAGCCGAAATACTGGGTTCTCGGCCTCCTGTTCCTCTTCTGCTTCGCCGTCACGATCATGTCCGAGGCCGCGGGCACCGGCACGATCTCGACCTCCTTCGTCAAGACCCTGGGCAAGACGCTCTGCCTCTGCCTCGCGGCCATCGCGATGGACGTGGTCTGGGGCTACACCGGGATCCTCAGCCTCGGTCACATGGCCTTCTTCGGCCTCGGCGGATACATGATCGGGCAGTGGCTGATGTATGCCCGGACCGAGGCCATCGTGCTCGAGAACCTCGCGAGCCAGCCCATCCCGGCCACGCCGCAGGAGATACAGAACGCCATCGGCAGCCAGATCTTCGGCGTGGTCGGCTCCTCCGACCTGCCGCCGATCTGGGGATTCGCCCATTCGCTGACGCTGCAGCTGGCGCTCGTCGTGCTGGTGCCCGGCCTTCTGGCGCTGGTCTTCGGCTGGCTCGCCTTCCGCAGCCGGGTGACGGGCGTCTATCTCTCGATCCTGACCCAGGCGATGACGCTGGCGCTCTCGCTCTACCTCTTCCAGAACGACAGCGGGCTCAGGGGCAACAACGGTCTCTCGGGCCTGCAGAACATCCCCGGCCACGAGCAGACCTCCCAGGCGGTGATCTCGCTCGCCTTCTTCTGGGCCTCCGCACTCGCCTTCGCCGCCGGTTACCTGCTCTTCTCGTGGATCGTATCCGGCAAGATGGGCTCGGTGATCCGCGGCATCCGCGACAACGAGAGCCGGGTGCGGTTCCTGGGTTACCCGGTGGAGGGGTTCAAGCTCTTCGTCTTCACCCTGACGGCGGTGGTCTGCGGGCTCGCAGGCGCGCTCTATTATCCCCAGGCGGGCATCATCAACCCGGCGGAGATCGCGCCCATCGCCTCGATCTACCTCGCGGTCTGGGTCGCCATCGGCGGGCGCGGGCGGCTTTACGGCGCGGCCATCGGCGCGGCCTTCGTCTCGCTGCTGTCGTCCTGGTTCACCGGGGGCGGCGCGCCGCCCCTCGACCTCGGCTTCTACAGGATCCTCTGGACGGACTGGTGGCTCGTGCTGCTCGGGCTCTCCTTCGTCCTCGTCACCCTCTTCGCGCCCAAGGGCATCGGCGGGCTCTTCGATTTCCTCGTGCGCAAGCCCGAGGCCGACCGCGAGGGCGACTACGGCCCGGACGCGGGCAGCCGCCGCGCCGAGGAAGGCCCCGAGGACGAGGAGGCGCGGACATGACGGCGCTCACCGAAAGCGAACCGCGCTCGCACGAGCGCGGAGAGCGCGCCCGCCGCCCGGGCGCGACGCTCCTCGAGGTCTCGGGCGTGTCGGTCACCTTCGACGGCTTCAGGGCGATCAACAACCTCTCGATCAGCATCGGCGAGCCGGAACTGCGCGCCATCATCGGACCGAACGGCGCCGGCAAGACGACCTTCATGGACATCGTCACCGGCAAGACCCGGCCCGACGAGGGTCGCGTCCTCTGGGGCGAGAAGAGCCTGAACCTGCTGAAGATGTCGGAATCCGAGATCGCCCGCGCCGGCATCGGCCGCAAGTTCCAGAAGCCCACGGTCTTCGAGGCCCAGACCGTGCGCGCCAACCTCGCCATGGCGCTGAAGGCGCCGCGCTCGCCCTTCGACGTGCTGTTCTTCCGCCCCGGCCCCGACGTCGCCGCCCGCATCTCCGAACTCGCCGCCGAGATCGGCCTTGCGGGAGAGCTCGACCGCCTGTCCGGGGAGCTTTCCCACGGGCAGAAGCAATGGCTGGAAATCGGCATGTTGCTGGCGCAGGACCCGCGCCTCCTCCTCGTGGACGAACCCGCCGCCGGCATGACTCCGGCGGAGCGCGAGCATACCACCGACCTGCTGAAGCGCGCCGCCGAGAAGCACGCCGTCGTCGTCGTGGAGCATGACATGGAATTCGTCCGCCGCCTCGAATGCCGAGTGACCGTCCTGCACGAGGGCTCGGTGCTGGCCGAGGGCTCTCTCGATCACGTCACCCGCGACCAGCGGGTGATCGACGTCTACCTGGGGCGCTGATCCATGCTCGACGTGTCGAACCTCACCCTCCGCTACGGCCAGAGCCAGATCCTCCACGGCATTTCCCTGACCGCCGCCCCCGGCGAAGTCACCGCCGTCATGGGCACCAACGGCGTCGGCAAGACCTCGCTGCTGAAGGCCATCGCCGGGCGCCATCCGTTCCGCGATGGCCGGATCACCCTCGACGGCCGCGATCTCGGCCATCCCTCGGCCTATGCCGCCGCACGGGCGGGCATCGCCTATGTGCCCCAGGGCCGCGAGATCTTTCCCCTGCTGACGGTCAGGGAGAACCTCGAGACGGCCTATGCCTGTCTGCCGCGGGGCGAGCGCGGCATCCCGGGACGCATCTTCGAGCTGTTCCCGATCCTGAAGGATTTTCTCGCCCGCCGAGGAGGCGATCTTTCGGGCGGCCAGCAGCAGCAGCTCGCCATCGCGCGCGCGCTGATCACCCGGCCTCGCGTGCTGCTCCTCGACGAGCCCACCGAGGGCATCCAGCCCAACATCATCCAGCAGATCGGCCGCGTGATCGAGACCCTGCGCGCCGAAGGCGAGATGGCGATCGTGCTGGTGGAGCAGTATTTCGACTTCGCCGTGGGCCTTGCCGACCGCTTCACCGTGCTCACACGCGGCGAGGTCAGCTTCCGCACCGACAAGGCCGCGCTCGACCGCGAGAAGCTTCTCTCCGCCGTGTCGATCTAGGCGGGACACCCGCCGCCGCCGTCCGCAGGGCGGATTTCCAGCCCGCCGCCCGCCGTTCCGAAGCCTCCCCCGTTGCCGGCCCCCGCGCGATGGGCCAAGAACATCCCATGACGCACAGCTATTTCTCCGCCCTCGGCGGACACGCCCCACAGGACCAGCTTCTGACCGGCCGCGCGGTCTTTACCGAGGCCTATGCCGTCCTGCCCCGCGGCACGATGCAGGACATCACCGCGAGCGCCCTGCCCCACTGGGACCGAACCCGGCTCTGGATCCTCGCGCGGCCGCTGTCGGGCTTTGCCGAGACCTTCAGCCATTACGTCATGGAGGTCGCGCCCGGCGGCGGCTCGGAACGCCCCGAGCCCGATCCCGAGGCCGAGGGCGCGCTCTTCGTCACCGCGGGCACGGGCACCCTCGCTCTCGACGGCGCCGAGCGCGCGCTCGCGCCCGGCAGCTTTGCCTACCTGCCCCCGGGCACCGACTGGACGCTGCGCAATAGCGGCACGGACACCCTGTCCTTCCACTGGCTGAGGAAGGCCTGGGAGCCTGCCCCGGGCCTCGAAGCGCCGGACGCCTTCGTGACGTCCGACGCGGAGGTGGCGCCGAGCCCCATGGCGGGCACGGAAGGCCGCTGGGCCACCACGCGCTTCATGGATCCCGCCGACCTGCGCCACGACATGCATGTCACCATCGTCACGCTCGAGCCCGGCGCCGTGATCCCCTTCATGGAGACCCATGTCATGGAGCACGGGCTCTACGTTCTGCAGGGCAAGGGCGTCTACCGGCTCAACCGCGACTGGGTCGAGGTCGAGGCGGGCGATTACATGTGGTTGCGCGCCTTCTGCCCCCAGGCCTGCTATGCGGGCGGGCCGGAGCCCTTTCGTTATCTGCTCTACAAGGACGTGAACCGCCACCCGCGCCTGCGCCCCTTCGGCCCGCGCGGCTGACCGCCGCGCGGAAGGGAACCGGGATGACAGGGACCAACTGGCGGATGGTGGGCATCGCCTTCGGCGCGGGCGTGGTCGCGGCCATGCATATCGGCAAGCTGCCGCCCGCCATCGGGGCGATCCGCGAGGACCTTGGCGCGGGGCTCGTGATGGCCGGGTGGATCGCCTCCACCATCTCCGCCGTGGGCACCCTCACCGGGCTCGTCGCGGGCGGGCTCGCGGACAGGGCCGGCCCGCGCCGGACCCTCGTCGGAGGACTTCTGGCGCTCGCCTTCGGGAGCCTCGCGGGCAGCCTCGCCACCGCGCCCGCGCTGATGCTGCTCGCGCGCTTCGTCGAGGGGATCGGCTTTACCGCGACCACCGTCGCGGGTGGTATCCTGATCGCGCGGGCCACTTCCGAGGCCGACCGCCGCCGCGCCATGGCGCGCTGGGCAACCTTCATGCCGCTTGGCTTCACCGCCATGCTGCTGGTCTCGGCGCTGATGACCGGCCCCTTCGGCTGGCGGCCGGTCTGGCTGATCGCGGCGGGGATCACTCTGCTCTGGGCGGGGATCGTCCTTCGAGCGACGGGCGCGGGCGATGGCGGCGAGGGGCGGCGCGACGGGGGACGGTCCCTTGGCGCGAGCCTCGCGCTCGATCTCGGACGGACCGGCGCGGTGCTCGCGGCGGTCTGCTACGGGCTCTATGCCGCGCAGCACCTCGGCATGATGACCTGGCTGCCCACGATCCTTGCCGATACGCGGGCGACCGGGCCGCTGGCGGCGGCGCTCGTTACCGCGATGGTGCTGATGGCCAATGCGGGCGGCAACCTGCTGGCTGCGCGGGCGCTGGGGCGCGGAGCGCCGATCTGGCGGCTGCTGGCACTGGGCTCGCTGGGGATGCTCTGCGTGGAGCTTCTCGTCTTCAGCGCGGGCCTGCCCGACGCTCTGCGGCTGGCGCTGCTGGTGCTCTTCGGGCTTGCGGGCGGCCTGATCCCCGCCGCCGCGCTGGCCGCCGCTCCGGTCTATGCGCCCTCGCCCGCCCTTGTCGGCGTGCTGACCGGGCTGATGGTGATGGCGACCAATCTGGGCCAGCTCGCCGGCCCGCCGCTGATGGCCTCGGCCCGCGTCGCCGCGGGGGACTGGAGCGGCACGGTCCTGCTGCTCGGGGGCCTTGCCGTGGCGGCGCTGGTCTCGGCCCTCGCCTCGGCCCGACACGAACGGGCCGCGCGCGCGCCCGCGCCCCTGCCCGGCTGACGGGACCGATTGCACACGGGCCCCGCCTGCGCCAAGAGGGAGCATGGCCGATCCCGCCGATCTTCCCGAACCCGACCGCCTGCCCGGTGCGCCGCACCCCCGGGACACCCCGCGCCTTTACGGACAGGCCGCCGCAGAGGCGGCCTTTCTCGAGGCCTTCGCCTCCGGACGCCTCCATTCGGGCTGGCTGATCTCGGGCCCGCGCGGCGTGGGCAAGGCGACGCTCGCCTGGAAAATCGCGACCTTTCTCGTGGCGCAGCCCGCCGCGACCGGGGAGGCGGGCCTCTTCGGCGCACCGCCGCCGCCCGAGAGCCTTGCCATCCCGCCCGATCATCCCGATGCGCGTCTGGTGGCGGCGGGCGCCCATCCGCGGCTGCACCTCGTCCGGCGCGGGCCGAACGACCGGGGCGACAGGCTGTCCGCCGAGATCCGCGCCGACGTCGTGCGGGGCATGAAGAAGTTCTTTCACCTCTCCGCCACCGACGGCGGGCGGCGCGCGGTGATCGTGGATGCCGCGGACGAGATGAACGTCTCCGCGGCCAACGCGCTCCTCAAGGACCTCGAGGAGCCGCCTGCCCTCACGACGCTGCTCCTGGTGGCACACCGGCCCTCGCGGCTCCTGCCCACCATCCGCTCGCGCTGCCGGGAACTGCGGCTGGGTCCTCTCGAGGCCGCAGACCTCGGCGCTGCCCTCGCCCAGGCCGGCGTCGACCTGGCGGAGACGGACGCACTGGCCGTGCTTTCGGGCGGCTCGGTGGGCGAGGCGATACGGCTGGCGCAGGGCGACGGGCTTTCCCTCTATGCGGATCTCGTGAAGCTCGTCTCCGGCGCGCCGCGGATGGACCGCACCGTCGCGATCCGGCTCGCCGAGGCCTGCGTCGGAGCGAAGAACGAGGCACGCTACGACATGACGCTCGACCTTCTGGACCGGCTGATCGCGCGGCTCGCCCGCGCCGGGGTCGCGGGTCCCCCGGAGGTGCAGGGCGCGCCCGGCGAGGCGCGGCTGGCGGCGCGGCTGGCGCCCGATGCGCGGGCGGCGCGGGCCTGGGCCGATCTCGGCCAGCGCCTGACGGAGCGGTCCCGCCGCGGCCGGGCGGTCAACCTTGACCCTGCCAGCCTCGTGCTCGATATGCTCCTGAAGATCGAGGAGACGGCCCGCGCGGTCGCGACAGCCGAGGCCGCCCCATGAGCCCCGCCGACATGACATCCGGACAGAGCGCGCCCGCGCGGCTGGTGGACAGCCACTGCCACCTCGACTTTCCCGATTTCGATAACGAGCGCTGCGAGGTCATCGCCCGCGCCCGCGCCGCGGGCGTCACGCGCATGGTCACCATCTGCACGCGCCTGCGGAACGAGGCGCAGGTGCGCGCCATCGCCGAGGCCCACGACGGCGTCTTCTATGCCGCGGGCACCCACCCGATGTCCGCCGCGGAGGAGCCCATGGCCACGGTGGACGAGCTTGTCGCCCTCGCCCGGTATCCGAAGTTCGTGGGCATCGGCGAGAGCGGACTCGACTACCACTATACCGCCGAAAGCGCCGAGGTGCAGCGCGAGAGCCTGCGGGTGCATATCGACGCCGCCCGCGAGACCGGCCTGCCGCTGATCATCCACGCCCGGGACGCGGACGAGGACATGGCCCGGATCCTGCGCGAGGGCCATGCGAACGGCGCCTTTGCCTGCGTCATGCACTGTTTCTCCTCGGGCCGCGGCCTCGCAGAGGCCGCGCTCGACCTCGGGTTCTACCTGTCAATGTCGGGCATCGCGGCCTTCCCGCGGTCGCAGGAGCTGCGGGACATCTTCGCAGCGGCGCCCCTCGAGCGCATCCTCGTGGAGACCGACAGCCCCTATCTCGCCCCGCCGCCCCATCGCGGCCGCCGCAACGAGCCCGCCTACGTCGCCCATACCGCCCGCGTGGGTGCGGAGCTCTTCGGTCTCGACGAGGCGGAGTTCGCGCGCGCCACCAGCGCCAATTTCGACAGGCTCTTCGCCAGGGCCGCCGCCTGATGGCCGAGCTTTCCGTCCGGATCCTGGGCTGCGGCTCCTCGGGCGGCGTGCCGCGGCTGGGCGGGCACTGGGGTGCCTGCGATCCCGCGAACCCGAAGAACCGCCGCAGCCGCTGTTCCCTGCTGGTCACTCGGCGCGAGGGCGCGGGCGAGACGCGGGTGCTGATCGACACGGCGCCCGACCTGCGCGACCAGCTCCTCGCCGCGGAGGTCGGAGAGGTGGACGCCGTCCTTTACACCCATGCCCATGCCGATCATGTGCACGGGCTCGACGACCTGCGCCAGATCGTCTTCAACACCCGGAAACGGCTGCCGGTCTGGGCCGATGGCGACACGTCGAATGCCCTTGTCAGCCGGTTCGGCTATGCTTTCGTGCAACCGGAGGGCTCTCCCTATCCGCCGATCCTCGATCTGCACGAGATCGCCGGGGAGGTCACCGTCAAGGGGGCGGGCGGCGCGCTGACCTTCATGCCCTTCGAGGTGAACCACGGGGCGATCGACGCGCTGGGCTTCAGGTTCGCGGATATCGCCTACCTGCCCGACGTGGCCGAGATCCCTCCCGAAAGCTGGCCCGCGCTGGAGGGGCTGCGACTCTGGATCGTCGATGCGCTGCGCCGCGAGCCCCATCCGACCCATGCCCATCTCGCCCGCACGCTGGAGTGGATCGCGCGGGCGGACCCGGCGCGGGCGGTGCTGACGAACATGCATATCGACCTCGATTACGAGACGATCCGGGCCGAGACCCCGGACCACGTGGAGCCGGCCCATGACGGCCTCACCCTTTCCTTTCCGATCTGATACCTCTTTGGGCCTGCAAATATCCCCGCCGGAGGCTCCCGCCGTTCCCCCTGTGCGCCGCGCCGGATGAGCGGGCTCCTGACGGTCATCCTGCCGGTCTTCCTGGTGATCGGCTTCGGCTACGTGGTGCGCTGGCGCGGCTTCTTCACCGATGCCGATGTGGATGCGCTGGTCTATTTCACCCAGACCTTCGCGATCCCCTGCCTGCTGTTCCTGGCGATTTCCACGCTCGATCTCGGCGCGAGCTTCGACTGGCGGCTTCTCGTGAGCTTCTACGCGGGCGCCTTCTCGGGCTTTGCCCTCGGGCTTCTCGGCGGGCGGTACGTTTTCGGGCGGAACTGGGAGGACTCGGTCGCCATCGGGTTCTGCGGGCTCTTCTCGAACACGGTCCTGCTGGGCCTGCCGATCATGGAGCGCGCCTTCGGCCCCGACTCGCTCACCGGCAATTTCGCGATCATCGCCGTGCATTCGCCGCTGTGCTACGGCGTGGCCATCACCTGCATGGAGATCGCCCGGTCGCGCGGCGCCCCGGCGCGGCACATCCCGAAGAAGGTGCTGAAGGCGATCCTCTCGAACCCGCTCATCGTTGGAATCTCTCTGGGGTTCGTCGTGAACCTCGGCGGGCTGCCGATGCCGGGCGTCATGGCCGACGCGCTCGACCTGATGGTCGGAGCGGCCATTCCCGTGGCGCTCTTCTCGCTCGGGGGCGTGCTCTACCGCTACAGGCCCGCGGGCGACATGCGGGTGATCCTCTTCGTCTGCGCGATCAGCCTCGTTCTGCATCCCGCGATCGCCTACGCCCTCGGCACGGCGCTCGGGCTCGGGACGGAGGCCCTGCGCTCGGCGGTGGTGACGGCGGCAATGGCGCCGGGGGTCAGCACCTATGTCTTCGCCAATCTCTACGGGGCCGCGCGGCGCGTCGCGGCCTCCGGGGTGTTGATGGGGACCGGACTGTCGATCCTCAGCGTGTGGGTCTGGCTCGCGATCCTGCCCTGAGGCCCCCGATCCTTCGATGATCCCCGGATCAGCCCGGGCTCATGCCACGCAGCCTTTCCGAGCGGCGGCGCAGGAGTTCCACCGTGGTCAGCAGGATGATCGAGAAGGTCACGAGGATCGTCGCCACCGCGAGAATGGTGGGCGAGACCTGTTCTCTCAGCCCGATGAACATCTGCCACGGCAGCGTCTTCTGCGCCGCGGCGCCGACGAAGAGCACCACCACCACCTCGTCGAACGAGGTGATGAAGGCAAAGAGCCCGCCCGAGATCACCCCCGGCAGGATCAGCGGCATCTGCACCTTGAAGAAGGTTCGCACCGGCCCCGCCCCCAGATTCGCCGAGGCACGGGTCAGCGACCTGTCGAAGCCCACCAGAGTGGCCGTCACGGTGATGATGACGAAGGGGATGCCGAGCGCCGCATGGGCGAGGATCACCTTGATATAGCCCGTGAGTTCCCGGCTCATGCCGAGGTTGGCCTCGAGCCAGTTGCCCATGGCCGAATAGAAGAAGAACATCCCCGTGGCCGAGATGATCAGCGGCACGATCATCGGAGAGATCAGGATCGCCATGATCGCCTGCCGCCCCGGGACGTGGGACTGCGAGAGGCCGATGGCCGCGACCGTTCCCAGGGTCACCGCGATGATGGTCGCAAAGGGGGCGATGATCAGCGAGTTCCGCATGGCGAGCTGCCAGTCGGAATTGGTGAAGAAGTCCTCGTAGTGCCTCAGGGAATAGCCCGCGGGGTCGAGCGCCAGCATCTCTGGGGTGAAGGTGAAGAACGCCTCCGCGTTGAAGCTGAGCGGGATGATCGTGACGATGGGCGCGATCAGGAAGAAGAAGATCGCGCCGCAGATGAAGAGAAAGGCATTGTGCCAGAGGACCTGCCCCGGCGTGGCATAGGGCGGCACGCCCTTGCGGTAGTCGCCACGCACGATCCAGTAGGCAAACCAGCTCATCACGGCACCGATCAGCACGCCGGCGACCAGGCCGGGCACGAGCCCGAGCGCGAGGCCGATCAGCCCGTAGAGGGCGATCATGGTCCAGCGACCGGCCGTCCGGTTCGACGCGAACTTCACCGGCGAGGCCGCATCGAACGCGCCCGCGGCGGCATAGGCGAGGAGCGCGCCCAGGGCCGCGCCCACGAGGGCACCCACGAGGCCGAGGCCCGCGGCATTGCCCCCGAGATAGCCGAGGATCAGGCCGAGCCCCGCCACGATGGGCGCCGAGAAGCCGGCGAGGGAGGGCAGCCCCTTGGTGGCGTTTGCGGGATTTGTGACGGCGTCGGTCATCTCAGCCTCCCAGCTTCACGTTGTCGATGCCCACGATCCGGTCGTAGAGCCAGTAGAGCACCAGCACGAGCGCCAGCAGGATCGTCCCCAGCGCCGCCGCGAGGCCCCAGTTGAGCGAGGTCGAGATGTGGAAGGCGATCCGGTTCGAGATGAAGACGCCCCGGGTGCCGCCGACGATCTCCGGCGTGATGTAGTAGCCGATGGCGAGGATGAAGACGAGGATGCTCCCCGCGCCGATGCCCGGCACCGATTGCGGGAAATAGACCCGCCAGAAGGCCGTCCAGTTGGTGGCCCCCAGCGACTTCGCCGCGCGCAGGTAGGAGGGCGGGATGGTCTTCATCACCGAGTAGAGCGGCAGGATCATGAAGGGCAGCAGGATGTGCGTCATGGCGATGATCGTGCCGGTCTGGTTGTTGATCAGCACGAGGCGGTTCGCATCCGAGATGATGTTGAGCCAGACCAGAAGGTCGTTGATCACCCCCTGCTGCTGCAGGAGCACCTTCCAGGCACTGGTCCGCACGAGAAGCGAGGTCCAGAACGGCAGGAGCACGAGGATCATCAGCACGTTCGCCGTGCGCAGGGGAAGGTTCGCCAGCAGCCAGGCGACGGGATAGCCGAGCAGGATGCACGACAGGGTGATCCCGAGGGACATGACCATCGTCCGCAGGAACAGCGTTCCGTAGATGCGCTGGTCCTCCGGGACCATCTGCACGCCGTCCGCGGTGAGCTTGCGGTCCGCGGCGGTCAGGAAGTAGCCGGAGGTGAAGGGCGTCGAGAAGGTCTGCAGCGTCTCCCAGAAGGATACCTCGAGCCAGTCCTCGTCCATCTCGGCGAAGGCGGCGCGGTAGTCGAAGGGCATCTCCGCCTCGGCGACGGGCAGCACCGCCTCCAGACGCGCGCGGGTTTCCCCGTCGAACGCCTCGACGGCCCCGGGATTGGCGGCGAGGTCCTCCGCGAGCGAGACGTGGACGAGGGGCCAGGGCGTTTCCTCGGCCACGCTCTCGATGTCGTCGACGCGGGAGAAGAGCTCGAAATCGGCGAAGGCGTCGGCGGTGCGGGGCAGCGCCTCGCGGGCTTCGGGACGGAACTCGAACTCCGGCGGCGGGATGCTGAAGCGCATGCCGCCCTCGTCCTTCAGGACAAGCCAGTCGGCGTTCTCGGCCTGCCAGTCCGGCGTTCCGAAGAGATCGACCCAGGTCTGCGCCTCCTCCCAGGCGGGTTCGGCGGCGACGAGGCTCTCCATCACCTCCTCGCCCATGTCGGTCATGCCCCGGCCGGCCTGACGGAAGAGGGAGGAGATGCCGGGCTGTTCGTAGTTGAGGCGGCTGCCGAGGCGGGTGTGCATCCGCTGCTCGGCGGCGAGCGTCAGATCGCGGGCGAAATCGGCGAAGACCTCCTGGCTTGGAGGTTCGCCGCCGGCGGCGTCCCAGTCGGAGATCGACACGACGGTGCGGGGCAGCGTGTCGGTGACGATCTGGTTCTCGACCGAGCGGAACAGCATCTGGCCGATGGGGATGAGGAAGGTCAGCAGGATGAAGAGCAGGAGCGGCGCGATCAGGGCGAGCGCGCGCATCTTCTGGCGGCGCAGGGCGCGGTTCAGGCTCTGCTTCAGGGGCCGGCCGTCGGCGGCCACCATCGGCCCGTCGGCGCGTTCGGCGTCGCGGATGGCGGTGTCGGGCGTCGGTCCGGTGATCTTGTCCGGGCTGGCGGCGGCGTCGGTCATCGGCGGACCTCCGTTTCGGTCTGGCGCGGGATTCGGGGAAAGCGTCCACGCGTGGACACCCCATCAAGAATTTGAAATCCATGGATAAACGAATCTATCCACAGGTTATCCACAGGGGCGGAAAGACGGAGCGGCCGGCTCATGCGGCAGCCTCCTGCCGGCGGGCGCCGGCCTCGATCTCGTCGGGGGACAGGCTCCGTTCGTGGGTGGACATCCACCACCAGTTTCCGCCCATGTCCTCCACCCCGCCGTCGAGATCGCCGTAGAACTGCGCGGCGAGCGGCATCACCGGCTGCGCCCCCGCCGCGACGGCGGCGTCGAAGGTGGCCCGGGCGTCGGGGACGTGCACATAGACGAAGCCGGGTCGCGAGAAACCGAGCCGCGACGCCCCGACCATGATCGTGGAGCCGCCGATGGACAACTCGGCGTTCCAGAGCGCCCCGCCCCGGCGATAGAGCGCCGGGCGGATGTCCTCGGCGCCGAAGACCTCGCGGGCGAAGGCCAGCACGGCATCGGCCTCCGGGCAGACCAGAAAGCTGGACACGCGCGACCGACCGGGCGCGATCCACGGCTCCGCTGCGGCCGACCCGCTCACACGCCCTCCACGATGGTCAGCGTGCCGGTCGAGTTGGCATGCCGGATGCCGACCACGGCCTGGTAGGCGTCGGACCGGTAGGCGGCCAGGGCGGCCTCGTAGCTGGGAAACTCGATCAGGACGTGCCGCGAATGGGGCATCTCCCCCTCGGGCGTCTCGGACTGGCCGGCGCGGACCAGATAGCGCCCGCCGAATTCGGCGAGGGCCGACGGAGCGGCCTCGACGTAGGGCCTGTAGGCTTCCGAGTCCGTCACGGACAGGTGCACCATCCAGTAGGCCTTGGCCATGTGTCGCATCCCCCTCTGGTGCGGCAGGCCGGGCCCGGGGCCCGGCCTGCGCAGATCGCTTACTGGGCGAGCCAGGCCTGGAACTGGGCGTCCAGGTCATCGCGATAGTCCGCCCACCACTCGTAGTTGTAGACGAAGATGTTCTGCGAGTTCTCGGGCGCCGTCGGCATGTGCGGCGCCATCTCGACACCGAGTTCCGCATGGGTGCCAACGAGCGGAGCCGAGCTCGCACGGGCCGGGCCGTAGGAGATGTAGGCGGCCTGGTCGGCGAGACGCTGGGTGTCCGTGGCGAACCACAGGAAGTCCAGCACCCGGTTCAGGCGCTCCTCGGGCAGGTCGGCCGGGATGATCCAGCCGTCGAGGTCGAAGACCTGCGCGTCCCAGAGCATCTCGATGGGCTGGTCCTGCTCCACGATCGCCGAGAACAGGCGGCCGTTGTACGTGGAGCCCATGACGATCTCGCCGTCGGCGAGAAGCTGCGGCGTGTCGGCGCCGGCGTTCCACCAGACGACCTGGTCCTTGATCGTGTCGAGCTTCGCGAAGGCCTGCTGGACGCCTTCCTCGGTCTCGAGGACGTCGTAGATGTCCTCCTTCGCGACGCCGTCACACAGAAGCGCCCATTCCATGTTGTTGATCGGGCGCCGCTCGAGCGACCGCTGGCCCGGGAAGGTTTCCAGATCGAACACGGCACAGACGTCCTGCGGAACGTTGTCGCCCCAGGCCTCGACATCGGTGCGGTAGCCGAAGGTCGTCGAGTAGACGATCTGCGGAATGTAGCAGTCGGACACGATCAGGTCGCCGAAGTCCTCGGAGGCCGGGGTGCCGTCGGGCGCGGGAGCGAGGATCTCGTCATGGTCGACTTCCATGGCGAGGCCCTCGTCGCAGAGGCGGATGGCGTCGGAGGCCACCACGTCCACGAGATCCCAGGTCACGTTGTCGGCCTCGAACATGGCGCGCAGGTTGGCCACGGCCTCGGCCGACCGCTCGTCCCAGGAGATCGAGACGTCGGGGTTCATTTCCAGGTACGGCACGACATAGGCCTGCTGCTGGGAGTTCTGATAGGCGCCCCCCCAGCTGACGAAGGTCAGGTCGTCTGCCATGGGCTCACCCGCGACAGGGCTCTCCATGTCCTGAGCGAAGGACACGCCGGCCGCGAGGGTCAGCGCCGTCGTCGTCATCAGAAGCTTTGTCATTTTCATTCGGGTCTCCCGTTTGCCCGGATTCACGTTGACAGAGGACTGCGGCCCCGGGCGGGCACGGCCCCCTTTGCCGGCGGCTCAGGCGTCGAGCGCGCGACAGTCGCGGGGCAGCCAGCCGATGGTGACGTGCTGCCCGGGACGCAGCCGGACCTGATCGGCGCGGTTGCGTGTCTTGACGATGAAATTGTCGTTGCCGGCCACGCTGAGGCGCGTCCGGAACGTGTCGCCCATGTAGATGAATTCCTTCACCTCGGCCTTGAGCGTGTGGGCATCAGGACCGAGCTGCGGGTCGATCTCCACCCGCTCGGGGCGGATCGACACCAGCGTGCGGTCGCCCACGCCGGAGACGTTGACCGGCGTCGCGTCGATCTCCTCGCCGTTGTCGAGCTGCACGACGCAGGCGTCGCCGGAGATCTGCGTCACGCGGCCCTCGAGCGTGTTGTTCTCGCCGATGAACTGGGCGACGAAGCTGTTCTGCGGCCGCTCGTAGAGCTCGTCCGGCGGGGCGAGCTGCTGGATGCGACCGTCGTCGAAGACCGCCACGCGGTCGGACATGGTCAGTGCCTCGGTCTGGTCGTGGGTGACGTAGACCACGGTGATTCCCAGCTCGTGGGCGAGGTTCGTGATCTCGAACTGGAGGCTCTCCCGGAGCTGCTTGTCGAGGGCGCCCAGAGGCTCGTCCATGAGCACCAGCTCGGGCTCGAACACCAGCGCGCGGGCGAGGGCAATTCGCTGCTGCTGCCCGCCGGACATTTGCGCCGGGCGACGGCCGCCGAATGCGCCCATCTGCACCATGTCGAGAGCGCGTTTCACCTTCTGCTCGCGCTCGGATTTGCCGATCTTGCGCACCTCGAGGGGGAAGGCGAGATTTTCCGCAACAGTCATGTGCGGAAACAGCGCGTAGTTCTGGAACACCATGCCGATTCCGCGCTTGTGCGGGGGAATGTTGTTGATCGGCTTGCCGTCGAGCTTGATCTCGCCGTGGGTGGCGGTCTCGAAGCCGGCCAGCATCATCAGACAGGTGGTCTTGCCCGAGCCCGAGGGCCCCAGCATCGTCAGGAACTCGCCCTTCGGCATGTCGAGGTTGAGGTCTTTGACGACGAGGCTTTCGCCGTCATAGCTTTTCTGAACGCGCTCAAAGGCAACGAACGCCGTGCCGGTCGCAGTATCCGCCAAAAGAGGCTCCCCGTGTTGTCCCGGCGGTTTTCCGCCTTGTCTGAGCACCGAATAAACAGGTCGGCCCTTCGAATTGCAACCCAATCGCGGAAATCCGCGCCGATCGCATAAAATTTGGGGTCCAACGCGGTTCCCCTGTGCAGGGTTCCGAAAAATGTCGCAGCCTGCGGATCGGCCGGGGCGGTCAGCCCGGCGGCGGGCGGATCAGGACGAGGTAGTCGGGTCCTGCGCCCTGGATCGGGCGGTCGTCGATGATCTCGAATCCCTCGAGGTCGAGCCCCTCCCAGCGCGCGCGGCGCACGGCGATCACGAGGGGCGTGCCCTCTCCGGCGAGGGCTTTCAGGGCCTCGGGGTCGTCGATCTGCAGGATGTCGCGGCCGGCGTAGTAGGAATAGATGCCGGGATAGGTGCGGTGGGCGACGGGGGTGTAGCCCCTTTCGGCGTAGGCGGCGAGGAGTTCCGCCGGGATGCGGGTGGAGGCGCGCTCGTTCAGGCCCGGCAGGAGCACGAGGGCGAGGGCGAGGCCCCAGGCGGTGAGCGACAGGGTGAGCGCGGCGAGGGCCGGGCCGCCGGAGCGGGCGCGCAGGATCAGGGCGGCGCCGACGGGCAGCAGGAGCGCGCCGCAGAGGAGCGCGCCGGCGCGCAGACCCTCGCCCTCGGGGAGGACGGCGAGGACGAGAAGGGCCGCGCCGCAGAGGGCGGTGAGGGCGCCTGTGGCGATCCAGCCGGGACGGAGGTCGTGGCTCAGCGACAGGGCGCCGAGAAGGAGAGCGAGCTGCGCCATGACGGGCAGCAGGTAGACCGCCACCTTGCCGT
Organism: Histidinibacterium lentulum; assembly: GCF_003789055.1. Classification (GTDB taxonomy): domain Bacteria; phylum Pseudomonadota; class Alphaproteobacteria; order Rhodobacterales; family Rhodobacteraceae; genus Oceanicola; species Oceanicola lentulus. Next base: position 335,990 of record NZ_ML119086.1, read on the forward strand.
CGAGGGTGGACATGATCGCGAAGTGGACGAGGGCGCCGAGGGCAAGGGCGGTGACGGGTCCCGGCGCGCCGAGGGTGGCGCGGAGGCCGGGCAGCCAGCGGGGCAAGCGGCGCCACGGGAGGGCCGCGACCATGCCGGTCCAGGGGAGCATGAGCACCGGCAGGACGCCGAAGTAGAAGGTCCAGGGTTCGGCGTGGTGGAAGGTGTCTGTGGCGCGGGCGACGACCTGCTGGCCGATGATCTCGCGCGCGAAGAAGTCCCAGCCCTCGACGAGCACGATGCCGAGGGCCCAGGACGACATCACCAGAGCGGCCACCCCGAGGCCCGCGAGGGTCGAGAGCGACAGGACGGGGCGCCAGCGGCCGGCCCAGAGGCCCGCCGCCCAGGCCGCGACCATGGGCAGGAGGAGGCCGAGGGGGCCCTTCACCAGCACCGCGAGACCGCCGAGCGCGTAGCCCGCGATGAGCGCGGCGCGGCCCGCGCCGTGGAGATGGAAGCGCAGCATCAGCGCCTGCGCCCAGAGCATCAGCGCGACGAACAGGAGATCCATGCGGACGTAGTGAAGATGCAGGATCACCCCGAAGAGGCAGAGCGTCGCCGCCACCCCCGCCGCCTGCGCATCGCGCGACAGACCGAGCGCCGCGCCCAGCCGCGTGACGGCGAAGAGAAGAAACCAGCCCGAGACCGCCGAGCCGAGGAACATCACCCCGGGCATCCCCACGCCGGGGATCAGGTCGAGCGCAGCCAGCATCAGGAAGAACAGCGGCGGCTTGTCGGGATAGGGCACGCCGTTGAGGTTCAGGACGATCCAGTGCCCGCCCTCGACGAGGTTCGAATAGACCTCGGCATAGCGCACCTCGTCGGAAAACCAGAACCAGCGCGCCTCGAGCGCGGGCAGGCACTGCACCGCGATCAGGAGCGCGGCGAAGGTCAGCGGATAGCGGCGGAAGAGGTCCCAGGCCCTGGCGGCGAGGGCCGTCATTGCGTCTCGAGCCTCTCGCGGCGGATCAGCCAGAGATTCCGCGCATAGATCAGCACGCCCATGGACTGCCCGAGGATGAACACCGGGTCGCGGCGGTAGATCGCATAGCTCAGCAGGATCGCCCCTCCGACGATGGAGCAGTACCAGAAGGCCACGGGAATGGTGGACCGGCCGATCCGTTCGGAGGCGATCCACTGCACGAGAAAGCGGGCGGTGAAGGCGAGCTGGCCGATCAGGCCCACCGCCACCCATGTCAGCTCCGCGGTGCTGTCCACATGGAGAAAGGTCTTCAGCGCCTCTAGCATGTCGGTCCGTCCTGTCCGCCCGCCAGCAGGTCCGCCGGGGTGAGCGCGCGCTTGCGGCGGCGGATCAGCCAGGACACGCCGACGAGATCGACCGCCCCCACGAGCCCGCGCCCGAGATTGGTGTATTTCGACCGCCCGCCCTCGCGGGGCCGGTGGCCGACATCGACATGGCGCACCTCCCAGCCGTCGCGCTGGAAGAGCGCGGGCAGGTAGCGGTGCATGTGATCGAAATAGGGCAGCATCAGGAAGGCGTCGCGCCGGAATGCCTTGAGCCCGCAGCCGGTGTCGCGCGTGCCGTCCTGCAGGAGCGCCCCGCGCAGGCGGTTGGCGAAGCCCGAGGCGAGGCGCTTGGAGAGCGTGTCGCGGCGCCCGACGCGCTGCCCCGCGACAAGGCCCAGCCGCGCCGGGGCGTCGTCAAGGAAGGGCGCGATCAGCTTCGGCAGGTCCTCGGGCGGGTTCTGCCCGTCGCCGTCGAGCATCGCCACCACGGGCGCCGTGGCCCGGCGCACGGCGCTGTGGATCGCCGCGCTCTGCCCCGCCGCGCGGGGGTGGGTCACGACGGTCAGGCGCGGCTCCTCGGCGGCGAGCTCGGCAAGGATGCGGGCGGTGGAATCGCGCGAGCCGTCGTCGGTCACGATCACCTCGGAGAGGGGAAAGGCGGTCCCGGCGGAAAGGACCCCGCGCACCACGCCCGCGATGGCCGCGGCCTCGTCATGGGCGGGGATCACGACGGCCACGCGAACGGGGTCGGGCGACGCGGAATGAGGGCCGGCGGGGAGCATGAAGGCGCGCTAGTCGCCGCCCTCCCCCTTGTCAAGCAAGGCCGGCGGGACCGGGACGCTCAGGCGAAGGCACGCCAGAGAAGCCGCACCGCAAGCACCGCGATCAGGACGAGGATCCAGCGGTTGAAGGTCTCGGTGGACATCCGCCGGCCGACGCGTCCCCCCAGCGGCATCGCCACCAGCACAGGCACGAGGGCGATGGTGCTGAAGATCATCCCCTCCGCAGTCAGCAGCCCCTCGGCCCAGAGCGCGGGCGCCTGCACCACGGCGTTCGTCAGGTAGAAGACCGAGATCGTGGCGATGAACACCGGCCGGGCGAGGCTCTGGGTGCTCAGGAACAGCATGGCGAGCGGCCCGGACATGCCCGCCGCGCCCTGCAGGATGCCGCCCATGACGCCCACGGGCAGGCTCAGCCGAAGGGCGACCCGCGGGGGGAGAGCGAAATCCGGATCGACGAGCCGCAGCACGAGATAGATGACGAGGATCACGCCGAGGCCCAGCTTCAGCGCCTCGGCGGGCAGCCGCGACAGCAGCAGGGTGCCGATCGCCATGCCGGGCACGGCGCCGACGCACATCCAGAGCGCGACTCCCCGGCCCGTGACATGCTGGCGGTAGGACCAGACCTGCATCACGTTCAGCACGATGTTGGGCACGACCATGACCACGATCGCGAATCGGACGTCGTAGAAGGCGGCGATCACCGGGACGGCGATCAGCGGCGCGCCGGAGCCGGTGGCGCCCTTGACGAAGCCGCCGAGGCCGAGCGCCACGACGATGGTCAGGATCGCGAGCGGGTCGATCGCGCTCATCGCCCCGCCCGCCCCCGGCCAGGGGCGGGCGACCCGGCCCGGCGGAGCGTGCAAAGGTTTGCAGACGCAGCAACGGCGCCCTCGGCCGGGGGGCTTCCGCGACGGGAGCCTGCCCGGCTCGGCGGACGGCATTCCAGCGAAAGCACGCTCCGGTCAAGGCTATGCTGCATTGGCATTATGGTCCCTGCCCCTTTCCAGATCCGCCCCGGACGGCCGCCTCGGAAATCGTTTGCGAATTGCTCTTGACCGCCGGCGACTCGATCCATAGCCTGCTCGCAACCGATTGCACAGACCCTTCGCGGTCGAGTCGGCGGGTAGGTCCGTCGGCGGCAGGCGGGGCGGGACGGGTTCCGGTCCGCCAGGTTGACGAGATGGGGCGCCGCCCCATGGCTCATGGTTTGCTCCGGGGCGCGAGACGGCCCGACGGCAGGACGAACAGGACAGGACGTTAGGGAAGGAGATCAAGTATGGCGGGTCTTGTGATCGGTTGGGTCGGGATGGGCCGGATGGGCTATCCCATGGCCGAACGGCTGGTGAAGGCGGGCTACGAGGTGCGGATCTGGAACCGCACTCGCGCGAAGGCGGAGCCTCTTGCCGCGAAGGGCGCGACCCTCGTGGACAGCCCCGCGGATCTGGCGTCGGTGGACGTGTTCTGCACCATGGTATCCACCGGCAAGGACGTGGAGCAGGTCTATTTCGGCGAGAACGGCGTGCTTTCGGGCGACGCGACGCCGGGGATCATGGTGGACTGGTCGTCGATCTCGACCGAGGAATCGGCGGCGCTGCGCGAGCGCGTGACCGCCCGCGGGGCGGAGTTCCTGTGCTCGCCCGTGTCCGGCAACGGCAAGTGCGTGAAGTCGGGCAAGCTCTCGGCGGTGGTCTCGGGCCCCGAGGCGACATTCGAGAAGGTCAAGGACATCATCGGCGCGGTGGCGCCCATGGGCGTGTCCTATGTGGGCGAGGGCGAGCTCGCCCGGTTCTGCAAGATCGCGCACAACGTGATGCTGGGCGTGGTGACGCAGAACCTCGCGGAGATCACCATCCTCGCCGAGAAGGCGGGCGTGCCGCGCCGGGCCTTCCTCGACTTCATGAACAACTCGGTGATGGGCTCGATCTTCACGCGCTACAAGACGAACGCGCTGGTGAACCTCGACTGGACGACGACCTTCACCTCGGCGCTGCTGCGCAAGGACCTCGATCTGGGCCTCGGCGCCGGGCGGGCGCTGGAGGTGCCGATGCCGGTGACCGCGGCCACGCGCGAGGCGCTCCAGCAGCATATCGGCATGGCGCAGGCGTCGGACGATCCGGAGGCCTATCTGGCCGCGGATTTCGCCATGCTTCTGGAGACGGTGGCGGCGCAGGCGGGCATCAAGCTCGAGAGCGAGGACAGCCCCTACCCGACCGGGCTCGAGGTGCCGGAAGCGGCCGAGTAGGGCCGCGCCGGATCGCATCGCCGCGACCGCCTCGAGGGGACGGCTGGACGCGGCGATGCACCCCGGGGGGAGGAGCCTCCGCCCGGACAGATGGGAGGAGAGACACATGGGTTCCGACGCACACCCGGCGACGCGGCTGAGACGGTCGCCTGCAGGGGCGGCATCATGGCGCTGACGCTCTACAACGCGCCGCAGTCGACCTGCTCGCAGCGCGTGCGCTTCGCGCTCCATGCCAAGGGGCTGGCCTTCGAGGAGGTGAAGCTCGACCTCTTCTCCGGCGATCAGCTGAAGCCCGAGTATCTGTCGCTCAACCCGAACGGGGTGGTGCCGACGCTGGTGGACGGCGATGCCGTGATCGTCGACAGCGCGGTGATCCTCGAATACCTCGAAGACACGCGGGGCGACGTGGCGCCGATGCGGCCCGCCGACCCGGTGGCCGCCGCACAGATGCGGGCGATGATGCGCTTCATCGACGAGGTGCCGACGCCCGCGATCCGGATTCCGTCCTACAACCTCGCGTTCCTGCCGCATTTCCAGTCCATGTCCGAGGAGGACTTCCAGGCGCTGTGCGACAGCAAGCCCCTGCGCCGGGAGTTCCTGATGCGCATGGGGCGTACCGGCTTTCCGCAGGCGGACATGGACGAGGCCATGGGCCGGCTCGGGCGCGGCATCGCGCGCATGGCGGACTGGCTCGAGGCGAGCGGCGGGCCGTTCCTGATGGGCGCGGAGATCAGCCTTGCCGATCTCGCGGTGCTGCCCGTCATCGTGCGGATGGACGACATCAACCTCGGTCACATGTGGGCCGACCGGCCCATGGTGGACGCCTGGTTCGAGACCATGCGCGCGCGGCCGGAACATGCCGCCACCTGGTACCACGGATCGCTGCTGACGCAGAAATACCCGCATCTCGCGCGGTTGCGCGCGGAGCGGAAGAGCGCCTGACACGGGCGCCGAGACCACGAAGACACGGCCCGGCGGGTGGGCGGGCCACAGATATTCAGGGAGAACCGATGAACGCCTTGCCACAAGTCCAGACACCCCGAGAGGGCCCCGCCGCCGGAGTTGCCAGTTCCGAAGCCATCATCGCATCGAAGGCCGTCGGCAAGATCTTCGGCGAGACCGTGGTCGCCCTCGAGGACATCAACGCGACCATCCGCCGGGGCGAGTTCGTCTCGCTCATCGGCCCCTCGGGCTGCGGCAAGTCGACGTTCCTGCGCCTTGTCGCGGGTCTGACCTTCCCCACGTCGGGCACGCTCGACGTGCTGGGCCAGCCGATGGCCGGACCGCGTCCCGAGATCGGGATGATGTTCCAGAAGCCCACCCTGCTCGCCTGGAAATCCGTCTTCGAGAACGTGATGCTGCCGGTGACGCTCGCCAAGAAGGGCCGCACCTCCAAGGCCGACCGCGAGAAGGCGATCGACCTGCTGCACCTCGTCGGTCTCGAGGGCTTCGAGTTTTCCTACCCGAGCCAGCTTTCGGGCGGCATGCAGCAGCGCGTGGCGCTGGCGCGGCTGCTGAACACGGGCGCGGAGATCCTGCTTCTGGACGAGCCCTTCGGCGCGCTCGACGAGTTCACCCGAGAGCGCCTCAACGTGGAGCTTCTGCGCATCCAGCGCGAGGTGAAGGCCACGATCCTCTTCGTCACCCACAACATCCAGGAAGCGGTGTTCCTCGCCGACAAGGTGTTCGTGATGACCCCGCGCCCCGGCCGGCTGGCCGAGGTTGTGGACGTCGACCTGCCGCGCCCGCGGGAGATCGAGCTGATGAAGGACGACACATTCAACCGCCGGGTCTTCGAGATCCGCGACATTCTCGGAGGCACGATATGAGCGTGACCGACGCTTCCGCCGCGGGCCGGGCCAAGGCCGCCCCCGCCATCCGCTTTCCTCTCTGGGCCCAGCACCTGCTGGTCTTTGCCTGCTTCATCGCGATCTGGGAAGCGGCGGTCCAGTTCAACTGGGTCTCGGCCCTGATCCTGCCCTCTCCCTTCGCGGTCGTGGGCGCGTGGTGGGACCTCGCCATCGTGCGCGGCATCATCTGGAGCCACTTCTTCGTCACCCTGACCGAGGTTCTCGTGGGCTTCGCCATCGGCGCGAGCTTCGGCGTGGGCATCGCGGTCATTTCCGCGATCAACCCGATCTTCCGCCGCCTGGTGCAGCCCTACATGGTGGCTCTGCAGGTGACGCCGCGGATCGCCATCGCGCCGATCATCGTCGCCTGGCTCGGCTTCGGCATGGAACCGAAGATCGCCATTGCCGCGATCATCTGCTTCTTCCCGATGTTCATCAACGCGCTGACCGGCCTGATGCAGGTCGATTACGAGAACCAGGAGATGTTCGACTCGATGCGCGCCACGAAGTGGCAGGTGTTCCGCCATCTGCAGCTGCCCGGCGCGATGCCGGTGATCATGGCGGGCTTCAAGACCAGCATCAGCCTCGCTCTCATCGGCGCCATCGTGGGCGAGTTCGTCTCCGCCTCCGAAGGGATCGGCGTGCTGATCCAGCGCTTCAGCTTCCAGCTTCTGCTGCCCCAGGCCTTCGCCAGCCTGATCATGCTGACGTTCATGGGGCTCGTGCTCTACTTCATGGCGACCTTCGCGGATCGTCGCATCGTCTACTGGCAACACGAGGATCTCGTGGCACGCATCTCGAAGAAGGCGCGCGCACGCCATTCCGACCTTCTGGGCAAGCGGTCCGCCTGAGGACCGCCCCCGAAGACCAGAACCAAGGGAGGAGACCCGACATGAAACACACACTGACAGCCGCCCTCATGGCTGCGACCGCGCTGACCGCGGCCCCGGCCTTCGCGCAGGATCTGCAGGAGATCAACGTCCTGACGCCGCTGCCGCGGCACACCGCCTGGTACCCGCTGATCGTGGGCGAGGCGCTGGGCTACTTCGCCGAGGAGGGCGTCCAGGTGGAGCTCGTGAACGGCGGCGACCTGCCGTCCACGGCCTTCCTCGAGAACGGCCAGGTGGACATCGCCTCGCTCGACCCGTCGGAGGTGATCCTCGCCCATGAGCGGGGCTTCGACTTCGACGTGGTCTACGAGGTGATGCACGGCGCGGTCGAGGGCATCTTCGTGCTCGACGGCGCCGAGGCCCAGAGCCTTGCCGATCTGTCGGGGACCACCATCGGCATCGTGGGCGAGAGCGACCGCGGTCTGCTTCTGGCCGCGCTCGGCCATGCCGGCCTGAGCGAGGACGACGTGACCATCGCCGTTCTCGGCGAAAGCGCGCCGCTCCTGGCGAACTCGCTCAACAACGGCCAGGTCTCGGCGGTCGTCGGCGCGATCTCCGACTTCGTGGCGATCGCGAGCCAGGGCGTCGAGGTGCGCAGCGTGCTGCCGCCCGAGATGAGCGAGATGCCCGCCAACAACTTCGCGATCCGTGCCGATGCCATCGGCGGCGACCGCGAGGAGGTGATGCAGGGCTTCCTGCGGGCCTGGGCGAAAGCCGCCCATGCCGGTCTCGTCGATCTCGAGGCCACGAAGGCCATGGTGATGGAGGCCGATCCCGAGAACTGGATCAACGAGGAACTCGGCACGATCTTCCTCGAGGCGGCGCAGGGCCTGCACACGCCCGACGGCGAGGTCTACGGCGACGTGCGCCACCCGATCTGGGAGGGCGTCCTGAACGAGATGGTCGAGGTCGGCATGCTGGGCGAGGCCTTCGCCACCGACGAGATCCTGAACGACCATTTCCTCGAGACGGCGAACGATTTCGACCGCGCCGAGGTCGAGGCCGAAGTGGCCGAGTACAAGGCGGGTCTCTGAGCCCACCTGCCGGCCCCGGGTCAGTCCCGGGGCCGGTCCCCCAGCGAGACAGGCAGATGACCACCGTCACGACAGACCGACAGATCGACCCCCGCGTGGCCTCGGCCGCCGCCCACTGGTCGCACCGCTTCGTGGCCAACGGCGTGCCGCTCGCGGATTTCCAGGACGTGACGGGCGCGCTTACGGACTGGGACGGCTGGTGCGCGGCCTGGGTCGCGCGGGGCGCCGTCCACGAGGACCTCGCCCGCGCCGCCGAGGATGGCGGGCACCTGCGCAGCGCGGCGGAGCACTGGACCACCGCCGGCGTCTGCCACCATTTCGGCAAGTTCCTTTTCGTGCACCGCCCCGAGGAGATGCGCGCGGCGCATCTGCGGGCGGTCGCCGCCCGCAACGCCGCCCTGCCCCATCTCGACCTGCCGGGGGTGCGGGTTGAGATTCCATGGGGCGGGCATGTTCTTTATGGCAACCTGCGCAGGCCGCGCGGGGTGGAGCGCCCTCCGGTCGTCGTCATGGTCATGGGCCTCGACAGCGCCAAGGAGGAGATGCACACGAACGAGCAGGTCTTCCTCGACCGCGGCCTCGCCACGCTGGCCTTCGACGGGCCGGGACAGGGCGAGGCGGAATACGACATGCCCATCCATCCCGCCTACGAGGAGCCCGTGCGCGCCGTGGTGGACTGGATCGAGACCCGCGCCGATCTGGACGCGGCCCGGGTGGCGGTCTGGGGCGTCAGCCTCGGCGGCTATTACGCGCCCCGCGCCGCGGGGTTCGAGCCGCGGCTCAAGGCCTGCGTGTCCCTCACGGGGCCCTTCGATTTCGCCGAGGCCTTCGACCGGGCGCCGCCGCTGACGCGCGCCGCCTTCACCGCGCGCTGCTTCGCCCGGACCGAGGCCGAGGCGCGCGAGGTGGCCGCCGCGATGACGCTGGCGGAGGCCGCGCCCCGGATCGCCTGCCCGACCTACATCGTGGGCGGCGCCCTCGACCGCGTCCTGCCCCCCGACCATGCCGCGCGCCTGGCGGGGGCGGTGGCGGGTCCGGTCGTGCTGAACATGATCGAGGACGGCACCCACGTCGCCAACAACCGACCCTACAAGTATCGAACCCAGGTGGCCGACTGGCTCGCGGATATCCTCGCGGCCCGGTCACCGCAGACCTCAGGAGAGACACCATGAACATGGCGTTGACGCCGAATGTATTGCAGCCGATGGATCTTGATCCGCACTGGCGTTGGGAGGGTCGTTTGCCGGCGTGGGGTCATACGTCGGTGGATTTCGAGCGGCGCGTGGATCATGAC
>NZ_ML119087.1 GCF_003789055.1 Histidinibacterium lentulum
ATCCTCGCCCGGATCGGCGACCACAAGATCAACCGCCTCGACGACCTGCTGCCGTGGAACTGGGTGCCGCTCACTCAGGAGGACAAGGCCGTCGCCTGAGCTGCGGTCCTAACCGGCCGGTTACGAACCGCCGCCCGCAGGACAGCGCATCAGACACGAAGTCGAGGCTCCAGCGCTGGTTCGGGCCCTGCGGGATCGCCATCGGTGCCCGCGTCCCGAGCGCACGTTTCCGGCCGCCGCGCCTGCGCACCGTGAGCCGGTCTTCGCGGTAGATGCGGTAGAGCTTCTTCCAGTTCACCTCCCAGCCTTCGCGGCGGAGCAGGATGTGGAGGCGGCGGTATCCGAACCGCCGCCGTTCCGACGACAGCTCGCGCAGGCGTCGTCGCAGTGCCCCGTCGTGGCCCCGCGTCGAACGATACCGGTAGACACGTGGATCAATCCCGACGAGCGCACAGGCGCGCCTCTGGGAATAGCCTTTCTCGGTGATGGCCCAGCTCACGGCAGATCTGCTCGAACTGGGCCTCAGAAGTTTTTTCCGAGCATCTCGCGCAGCGTCGAGACATCCAGCATCGACTCCGCAAGGAGCTTCTTCAGCTTGGCGTTCTCGTCCTCGAGCGCCTTCAGCCGTCGAGCGTCCGAGACCTCCAGCCCGCCATACCTGGCCTTCCACTTGATGGGATGGACGGCTCTCCCACCCCGGTCGCAAGATCGGGGTATCGAAGACACAGGAGGGAAGGATGACTATCAAGACCATCGGGATTGATCTCGCCAAGAACGTATTCGAGTTGTGCGGATTGGATGAACATGGAGAAATCCAGCTCCGCCGCCGCGTGCGACGAGAAACGCTACTGCGGGCCGTGGGGGAGATCCCGGCCTGCGTGATCGGCATCGAAGCCTGCACCGGGGCCTTTCTCTGGCAGCGGCAGTTCGAGGCCCTCGGTCACGAAGTCAGGATCGTCGCCCCCCAGCATGTCAAACCCTTTCGGCGGCGGCAGAAGAATGACCGCAATGACGCCGAGGCGATTGCCATCGCCGTCATCCAGCCCCGCATGCGCTTCGTGCCGAAGAAAAGTGTAGCCCAGCAGGACATCCAATCCCTCCATCGGGCCCGTCGGCGCATGGTCAACCACCGGACCGCGCTGGTCAGCCAGATGCGGGGAATTCTCCTGGATCGAGGCATCGCCTTTGGACAATCGATCACGCGCGCCCGGCGCATGATCCCCGAGATCGTCAACGATCAAAGCAACGATCTGTCAGGGCTTTGCCGTGAGATCCTGCGCTCACTTCTGGAACTGATGAGCGAAATCGACAAGCGGGTGCAGGAGTTCGACCGGCGCATCGATGAGGTCTTCCGCGCGAACGAGGCCTGCCAGCGCGTTGGACGGATCCGCGGCGTTGGCCCCAAGACCGCCACCGCCGTCATTGCCGCAGTGGGTGACGGGCGCGATTTTGACAACGGGCGTCACATGGCCGCCTGGCTAGGGCTGGTCCCACGTCAGCATTCCAGCGGAGATCGGACGGTCCTGATGGGGATCAGCAAGCGCGGCGACCAGCACCTGAGGACCCTGCTGGTCCATGGCGCCCGTGCCGTCGTGCGAACCGCGGTCGGAAAGACCGATCGGTTCAGCCGGTGGGTGAATGAACTGCGGGAACGCCGAGGGATGAACCGAGCCATTGTCGCCGTCGCCAACAAGAATGCGCGGATCATCTGGGCGCTGCTGGCCAGAAATGAGGAATACCGTCCCGCGACCTGATGCGTGACGGTCCGAGGTGCAGGCGAAAGAGGAAATGAGTCGACCGGACGGACCCGGTGCATGGAGAACCTGGCTTTTATAAAGGCCCAAGAGGCCGGCCATTTGTTGAGGGCCATGCTTCGCGGATTACCCATTTGGGCGCGCCACCATCGACCGGCGACGCCGGATAGATGTCAGCACCCGTCACGCTCGATTACTGCTTCGGAACGCTTGCAAAGGGAGAGCCATCCATAGATGTAGAACGTCGGCTCGCTCACACCGTGCTTGCGGCAGAGTTCCGCCGCGCTCAGCCCGGCCTGGTGCTCCTTCAGAATGCCAATGATGTGTTCTTCGCTGAACCTGCTGCGCTTCATCGTCCGTCTCCTCTGTCGAGGAACAGACTAACCTCAGAGTGAGGAGGTTTCAGGGGAGCAGGTCAGCGCGCCCCGCTACCCGCCGCTCGAAGTTTCTTCTGTCGGGACTGCTGTTCTGTAAGTGCTGTGGCGGGAAGCTGACGATCGCCGGAACCGGCGACCGCCGCTACTACTACTGCCAGACAGCGAAGCAACAGGGGCCGAGTCGTTGTGTCGGAATGACCGGGCTCCGCCAGCTCGATGCCGAGGCCGTGGTCCTTTCCGGATTGAAGAAGGACCTCATGCAGCCCGCCGCTTTCGAAGTCTTCCGGCAGGATTATGCGGCCGCACTCAGGGAAGCCGTAAAGGGCGTTGGTGCGGAGAAGCAGGGGCTCGAGCGTAGCCTGAAGAAGCTGGAGAAGCAGATCGGAAATGCAACCGCCGCGATCCTGGGTGGTCTCAATAGCCCTGCACTCCTGAGCGAACTCAAGAAGGCCGAGGAACAGAAGGCCGAGCTCGTCGAGCGACTGGCGCGGGTAGATCTTCCCGAGCCTGAGCTGCCCGCGGATCTCGATCGGCTCTATGCCGAGCTGGTGCGCAATCTCAAAGCCACGATGGCTGACCCCAAGCTGATCCAGCAGGCCATCGACGTCATGAAGGTGTTGGTGGAGAAGATCGTGGTCGAGGAGCTGCCCGAGGGCGGTCATGTGCTCGATCTGCAAGGAAACCTCGCGCGGATGCTCAGGGCATCCGCGCCCAACCATGATTGGTCTGGGCTGGGATCTTCGAAAAGTTCGCTGGATTTGGTTGCGGGGGTAGGATTTGAACCTACGACCTTCAGGTTATGAGGCAACCCGACGGGGCCGGAATAGTCTTTCAATAGCAAATATTTAGAGGAATTCTTGGCTCGCGACGTCGGCGTCGTGTCGCACGGAGCAGACGCAAATCATTGGGAAGTAACGGGAAAGCCGCATGTTCATGAATCAGCGAACCTTGGTAGTTTACAGCCTGCTGGCCGATTATGTGCGCAGCCCTTCCCTGCGTCACATGCGAGAGCAGCGCTCCCTGGCCAAACTGGCCCTCGAAATCGTCACGAAACTCGATCAGGACAGCTCTGTCTGGAGGAAGTGGGAAGGCCCGCGGGACAAGGTCCTGGCCTCGGCGATAGACTGCTGGATCCCGAAGGACGACATGCTCGCCTTCCTGAATGGCCTGCCTGGCCCGGTCCTGACGATGACCGATCTCGAGCAGCGCATGAAGGCCATGATCGAGGAGGAATACCTCGGAGATCCGGAACCGAAGCTCGAGGCCGAATGTCTGGCCATCTACCAGGCCGATAAAGAGGCTGGCACGGAAATGCCCGCTATCATCGGGCGCCTGTCGGATTACGTGGGCGCGCAGTGGCAGCGTCTGCGCGACGAGGAGCGTGCGGAGGCCGAGCGGCGGTCGGAAGAGGCGCGACTGGAGCGGGAGCGGCGGCTCCTGTCCTACGCCGATTGCCCATGGACCCAGATCAAGGGCTCGAAATTCTTCTATTGCCGCAAGAACGGCCGGGTCTTCCAGCTCAAGCCCAACAGCGACAAAAGCCTGACGCTCTATCGGGTGCAGGAGGTCGACGACGCCGCCAGCGGCGACATGATTGGCCGCTATCGATCCCGCGGGGATGCCAGCAAGGTGGTGGCAAAGGCGGCCTATGAGCCCGAGCCATTTCGGTAGAGCGGCTCCAAGCCCCGCCACAGGGGCGTTGGAGAGGGCCGATCCCGGCCATACGGGTGAACCGGGCGAAGCATCCAGCAGCCGCCGCTCGGCCCACTCACCCCAGCAGCTTGGCCTCGACCTCGGCCATGGCGTTCTGGTGGTCGGGCGACGGGAACAGGTGGCCGTAGCGCTCCATGGTCATCTGGATCGAGGAATGGCCTGCGAAGGTCATCACCTCCTTGATCGAGAAGCCCTGCTCGATCCAGAGCGACACCGCGAAATGGCGCAGGTCGTGCCAGCGCAGTTTCACGCCGACCTGCTCCTGCAGCTTTCGGAACCGAGATTGCGTGTTGGTGTGCTGGAGGACGCCGCCGCGAGGCGCGGGGAAGACCAGCCCGAGGTCGCTCCTCGGGCAGCGCAGTTTCCAGCGGCGAAGCGCGTTCAGCACCATTGGCCCGGCGGGGATGTCGCGATAGCCCGCGCGCGATTTTGGCTCGCCCATCTGGTTGTAGGCGTCGGCGCGCTGGCGCACGTGGATGAAGCCCTTGTCGAAATCGACGTCCTGCCAGCGCAGGCCGCGCAGTTCCGAGGCGCGCAGGCCGGTCAGCGCCGAGACGATCAGGTGCGGTTTGAAGTCCTCGTCGGCCGCCTCGATCAGCGCGCGGATCGTCTCCTTCGACGGCACCGGCGCCTTGTAGTCGATCCGGCTCGACTTGATCACCCGCACGCCCTGCGCGGCGTTGGTGAAGAGCTGGCCGTTGTCGATGGCGTGGTCGAGGATGAGCTTCAGCACCGAGAGCGCGCGCCGCGTCAGATGCTCGGACCGGCCGTTCAGCAGCAGCCGGTCGCGGAACTCGTTCACATGGCGGCGGGTCAGCTGGACGATCAGCTTGTCCCCGATCCCGATTTCGGGAACCGTAATGTGCAGCCGCACATAGTCGCTATAGCCGCGGAGCGTGGACCGCTCCATCCGCCGCCCCGTCTTGCAGCGCACCTCGCAATGGTCGAGCCACGCCTTGGCGGCGTCGGCCACGGTGATGCTCTCGCTGTCGGCCAGATAGGTGTTGTTGGCGACGAGCGAGCGGACCTTCACAAGATAGACGTCGGCGTCCTTCCGGCGCGGGAACAGCTTCGAGCGGCGTTTGCCGGCCTGGTCGGTGAAATCCACCTGCCAGCGCACCAGGCCCGAGGGCAGTGTTCGCTTCCGGATCGTCGCCATCCGATTTTCCCTTTTCCTGACAATGTGTTGAGCATCGTCAGCCTTCCGCATTGCCATTCTTCTTCCGGCATAGCGAGGCGAAACCGACCGCCTCGGAAGCCACTAATGGATTTTTAGTCCGAAACCCTCTTGTGCGCCAGAGGTTTTGAACTTAAAGTCTGAAACAAGCTCAGGAGACCCCGCCGCGATGGCAAAGCTCAGCGACCTCATCCCCACCCTCGCGCAGGTTCTGCCGATGCCCGAGCAGACGGTGTCGGTGATCGCGCGCGCGCTGCGGAAGGAGCGACTGATCTCCACCGGCGGGCGCGGGCCCGGCGCGGCCGACATGACGCCCGAGGACTGCGCTCGGCTGCTGCTCGCGATCATGGCTGCCGATCAGGTGAAGGACGCGGTCGAGGCATCGGAGCGGTTCTGGGACTTCCCCGTCGAGGACCTGCACAGCCAGGACACCATGCCCGAGGACGAGCATGACGCCTGGCTCCCGCTGCCCGATGCCATGCGAGCGCTGACGCAGGTCAGGACATTCGGGGAGATGCTGGCCGGGCTGATCGCGGCGGCGCGGGACGGTGCGCTCGACGCGGCGCTCGGCGGCGTGATGCTCCCCTTCATGAAGATCGAGGTCGAGCGGCGGTTCCACACCGCGTCCGTCTCCCTCGCCGGGTCCAGCGACGGGCTGCTGCCCGACCGGACCGTGATCATCGCCAGCTTCGCGCCGCCGAAGGCGCAGCTGCGAAAGCTGATGGAGGCATCCGGATTTCACGAGGGCGGCGATGCGATGGTCACGTTCGCCGTCAGTCAGAGAACGATCATCGCGCTCGGCGCGCTGATCCGCACCTAGGAGGACAGGACATGCAGGAGCATTTGCGGGCTGGACCCGCCACAGGAGAGGTTTGCCCGACGCTTGCCGAGGATCTGCTGCGAGGCGCGGACGCCATCGCGCTCTTCGTCTTCGGCGACGCGAAGGAGCGGCGGAAGGTCTACTACTACGCCAGCGAGGCCAAGGTGCGGATGCCCACGTTCCGCATGGGCAACGTGATCTGCGCTCGGAAATCGAAGCTGATCGGCTGGATCGAGCAGCAGGAGGCCGCGCGATGAGCGACTTCCGCGTCCCGCTTTCCACCGACGATCACGTTGTCATCGGCAATCGCCTCCGGGAGTGCCGCGACGCGCTGATGCACGTCATGACCTCGGCCGTCCCCGGAACCCTGACCTATCAGGAAGCCGACCGGTCCCTCGCCGCGCTCGACCGTCTTCGCGCCGAGCTCGAGCACGATCTGCGGGGCACCACGGCGTACGAGCGCGACCCGCGGCATCTGGCCGGCAAGGTCTACTACGGCTTCGTCCGGTTCGTCGGCAGCGGCGACGGGCCGGAGGAGCATTGGAACGACGACTTCGCCGCCTGGGTCCTGGACGGGGAGTGAACCATGGAGGACGCTATCCGCACGACCGAAGATATGGCCCATGCCGAGGCGTCGGCGGATGCGTCCACTGCGGCGCCCGCCGCCGAACTTGAGGACCCGACCGAACTGCGCCTGCAGCTGCATCGTCACGGCTATCGCCCGGTGCCGGTGCTGGGCGCGCATGTCGCCATGAAGGCCGCGGGCAAGCGGCCGATGATGAAGGGCTGGGAGACCGTCTGCGCCAGCGCCGACGAGGCCGAGATCGCGCGCTGGACCAAGGCGCAGCGCAACTGCACCAATACGGGCCTGCTCTGCGGGACGCTGATCGGCATCGACATCGACGTGCTCGATCACCAGCACGCCCACCGGGTGACCTGCATCGCGACCGAGATGCTCGGCATGACGCCCGCCTGCCGGATCGGGCGCGCGCCGAAGATCCTGCTGACCTTCCGGACGGACGAGCCCTTCGACAAGCTCCAGACGTCCGAGTTCCACATGCTCGACGGCACGGTGGCGCGCGTCGAGATCCTGGCGACGGGACAGCAGTTCGTCGCCTTCGGCATCCACCCGGACACGAGGGCGCCCTACTCCTGGCCCGAATGCTCGCCGCTCGACGTGCCGCTGCATGCGCTGCCGCCGGTCTCCAAGGAGCGGTGCGCGGCGTTCATAGCCGCGGCCGAGAATTATCTGCGCAAGGTCGGCGGCTACAGCACCGCCGATCGCCGCGAGATCGAGCGCGAGGGGCGCAAGGCCGCGGGGCTCAAGCGGAACCAGGCGCCGTCGCGCGAACTGGTCGAGGAGGCCGTCGCCCACATCCCCAACGACGAGCTCCCCTATGACGACTGGATCAAGGTCGGACTCGCGCTCTACGCCGCGCTCGGACCGGACGGTCGCGACCTCTGGGAGAGCTGGTCAGCGCGGGCCGACAAGAACGATCCCGAATACACCGCCGAGAAGTGGGACAGCTTCTCGTCCGTGCGCAGCGTGACCGTGGGCACGCTGTTCTGGCTGGCACGGCAGAACGGCTGGCGCGCGGAGCGGGTGGAGCGGGTGCGAACCTCGCGCGCTCGTAGTCCAGACGGCCAAGGTGCCGACGATGACGACGGAGACGGCCGCCCGGTGATCCGCATCTTTGCTGGCTTCCTGCACCGGGCCGTCGACATGGCCGAGGGCGCGCTTATGCAGGCGGGGCTCGGCTACTATCAGCGAGGCAGCATGGTGGTGCGCCCGGCGATGGTGCCGGTGGCAGTCTCGGATGGGCGCACGGTCGACGCGCCCCGGCTGGTCGACGTCAAGGCGCACCACATGGCCGAGGCATTCACCCGCGCGGCGAACTGGAAGCGGTTCGACAAGCGCGAGGGCGAGTGGCTCAGCACCGACTGCCCGCACAGGATCGCGGAGACGTTCCTGGCGCGCGAGGGCCAGTGGCGCCTGCCGGTGCTGACCGGGATCATCAGCTGCCCGACCCTGCGCGCCGACGGCTCGATCCTGGACCTGCCGGGCTACGACGCGCAGACCGGGCTGCTGTTCGATCCGCAGGACGTCACGTTCCCGACGCTGCCGCGCGACCCAGACCGGGACATGGCGCTGCGCGCGCTGGCCTACCTCAAGGACCTGATCTCGACCTTTCCCTTCGTGGCGGAAGGGGATCGCGCGGTGGCGCTCTCTGCCATCCTGACCGCGCTGGTGCGCCGCTCTCTGCCGACCGCGCCGCTCCACGGCTTCAACGCGCCGACTGCGGGCACAGGAAAGTCCATGCTGGTGGACCTCGCGAGCCTGATCGCCACCGCCCGTCCCGCACCCGTGATCGCGCAGGGCAAGACCGAGGAGGAAATGGAGAAACGGCTGGGCGCGGCGCTGATCGCGGGCGACGTGTTGATCGCCATCGACAACTGCGAGGAACCGGTGGGCGGCGAGCTTCTCTGCCAGACCATGACGCAGACGAGCCTCAAGGTCAGGATCCTCGGCAAGTCCGTGAACGCCGAGGTGCCGAGCAACGCGGCCATCTTCGCCACCGGGAACAACCTCACCTTCGAGGGCGACATGACCCGCCGCGCGCTCCGCGCCACGCTCGACGCCGGGGTGGAGCGGCCCGAGCTGCGCGCCTTCGACCGCGATCCCCTCGCCATGGTGACCGAGCGGCGCGGCGACTACGTCTCGGCCGGGCTGACAGTGCTGCGCGCGTTCCATGTCGCCGGCCGACCGCAGCAGCGCGCGCCGCTCGGCTCCTTCACCGACTGGTCGCGCTGGATCCGCGACGCGCTGATCTGGCTGGGCGAGGCCGATCCCTGCGACACGATGGAGGAGTTGCGCGGCGCCGACCCGAAGCTCGAGGCGCTGACCTCGGTCCTGGAAGGCTGGCGCGAGGTGATCGGCCTGCAACCAGCCAACGTCCGCGACGTGATCGAGCGCGCAACCGAGCAGCGACCGCAGCTCTACGGCCGCGCCGAGTTCGTGCATCCCGAGTTCCGCGAGGCCCTGCTGCGGGTCGCTGGCGAAGGCGGCGCGATCAACGGCAGGCGGCTCGGCAAGTGGATCGGATCGCACCAGAACCGGATCGTGGGCGGGCTGCGCCTGGTCAACGCGGGCGTGTCGGCAGGGTTCACGCGCTGGCAGCTGGAGCACGCGGAACCGGGCATCGTGCCGATCAACGACGGTTCTGAAACTCTCCGAAGCCGTGCCGATGCGTGACGTTCATTCCCGATCCGTCTGGTGGGTTTGGTGGCTTTGGTGGATTTGTCCCGGCCGATATCTGTGTTTGTCGCCCAAAGTGTCAGCGACGTGGAAGGTCGCGACACGTGACGCCATGCATCACGCCGCGACGCATGACATGACAGTTTTCAGGAGCGGGCCGAAACAAACCCCTGATCTCCACCAAACCCACCAGACAATTCGTGAACGGACGGCAACGCTCGGCACGGCCCGCGAAACCTTCAGAATCGCCGTTAGCCATCGGAAACGCCGGATCGCGGGCCGCCAGGCGGTTCCTCCTGGGCACATTCGTATGTGGGGACGCGCAGCGCATAAGCCCGCCAGCGTCAGGGGGCGGAAATGACTAAACTCGACAGCCACGAGACCAAGACCGCCTTCGCCGCCCGGGTCGGGCTGACCAAGGGGCGCATTTCGCAGCTGGTGGCCGAGGGGCTGCCGGTGCGCGCGGACGGGCGGATCGACGTGGCCGAGGGGCTGGCCTGGATCGAGACGAACCTCGACCCGGCCCGGCGCTACAAGGGCGGCGCGCCCTCTGCCACCGGCCGCACCGCCACGCTGGCCGAGGCGAAGCGGCTGCATGAGATCGTGAAGGTCCAGCGCGCCCGGCTGGCCTTCGAGCGGGAGCAGGACAAGCTGATCGACGCGGACGAGGCGCGGCGCACGGTCTTCGCGCGCGCCCGTGCCGAACGCGATGCGCACCTCGCGTGGGTCCAGCGCACGGCGCCCCTGCTGGCTGCCGAGCTCGGCGCCGATCCCCGCGCCACCTTCGCCGCCCTCGACCGGATGATGCGCGAGCATCTCGAACACCTGGCCGACCTGCCGCTCGGGAGCCTCAGTGATGGTGCCTGACATCGACCTCGCCTGGCGGCGCGGCATCCGCCCGGAACCGCCGATCCCGGTCTCGGACTGGGCCGACCGGCATCGCATCCTGCCGCCCACCTCGGCCGAGCCGGGGCGCTGGCGCACCGACCGCACGCCCTACCTGCGCGCGGTGATGGACGCGCTGTCCACCGCCAGCCCCTACGAGCGGGTCGTGCTGATGAAAGGCGCGCAGACCGGCGGCTCGGAGGCCGGGCTGAACTGGCTCGGCTACATCATCCAGAACGCGCCCGGCATCGCCATGCTGGTCATGCCCTCGCTCGACATGGTGCGCCGGAACACCACCGTGCGCATCGACCCGCTGATCGAGGCGACGCCCGCGCTGCGCGACCTGGTCGCCGCGCCCCGCTCCCGCGACGCCGGGAACAGCCTGTTCCGGAAGTCCTTCCCCGGCGGCCAGCTGGTGATGACCGGGGCGAACAGCGCGGTCGGCCTCCGCTCCACGCCCGTACGCTACCTGTTCCTCGACGAGGTGGACGGCTATCCCGGCGACGCCGATGGCGAGGGCGATCCGGTCGATCTGGCGATCCAGCGCACCGCCACCTTCCGCGGGCGGCGCAAGATCTACATGGTGTCCACGCCGACGCTGAAGGGCCATTCCCGCATCGAGGCCGCCTTCGAGCACAGCGACCGGCGCTTCTACCACGTCCCCTGCCTGCATTGCGGCGACATGGCCCCGATCACCTGGGCCCGCATACGCTGGCCCGAGGGGAAGCGCGACGCAGCCTATCTGGTCTGCGAGGCCTGTGGCGGCATCCACCACGAGCACGAGAAGCCCCGCCTGCTGGCCGCCGGCGAGTGGCGCGCGACGGCCGAGGGCGACGGCCGCACCGCGGGGTTCCATCTCTCCGCGCTCTATTCCCCGTGGGAGACATGGGCCGAGATCGCCGCCGAGCACGGCCGCGTCCGCAAGGATCCCGCGCGCCTTCAGGTCTGGGTCAACACCAAGCTGGGCGAGTCCTGGGAGGACCAGGCGGGCGACACCGTTCCCGCCGATCCGCTGATGGCGCGGCGCGAGGACTGGGGCGAGGCGCTGCCCGCCGCCGTCGCCGTGCTCACCGCAGGCGTCGATGTGCAGGGCGACCGGATCGAGGTACAGATCCTCGGCTGGGGCCGCGACGAGGAGGCGTGGGTTATCGACTACCGTGTGCTCTGGGGCGACCCGTCAGGCCCGCGGCTGTGGGCCGATCTCGACATGGTGCTGCAGGCGACCTTCCCGCATCCCGCCGGGCTCGACCTGCCCGTGCGCGCCGCCGCCATCGACACCGGCGGCCACCACACGAAGATGGCCTACGAGTTCTGCCGCACCCGACTCGCCCGCCGCATCTGGGCGATCAAGGGCCGCGGCGGGCCCGGCATCCCTGTCTGGCCGCGCCGCCCGACGCGCACCAACAAGGGCAAGATTCCGCTCTTCATCGTCGGCGTGGATGCCGTGAAGGACGCGGTCTACGCCCGCCTGCGCCTGACCGAACCTGGCCCCGGCGCGATCCATTTCCCCCGCCGTCTCGACGCCGACTACTTCCGCCAGCTGACCGCCGAGCGCGTCGTCACCCGCTTCGAGCGCGGCCGTCCCATCCGCTCCTGGCAGCCCAAGCGTGACGGCGAACGCAACGAGGCCCTCGACACCTTCGTCTACGCCCACGCCGCCCTGCACGGCCTCATCAGCATGGGGCTCAGGCTGAACGAGGAGGTGGAACGGGTGAGTCCGGCACAGACGCGTAAGGCTGCGGCGGCAGCGGGGGTGATCCGGTCCGCGTGGATGCGATAGTGTCTTCGGTGACGCAAGATGTTGAAACGCAGACTGGCTTCGGATACCAAATAGGGGATACCGAAGGCTCGAGCACGCAGACTCGGGTCACGAACAATTAAAGAACATTTGCGACAATCTGCGCAGTCTCGTGCCAGGCGGTGTCGCAAAGTTACCGAGGGAGCAGCCATTGGTGAAGTGTGTCAGCATCTTTTCTGGAGCAGGAGGTCTCGACGTTGGAGCCAAGAATGCTGGCGCCAAGATTATGGCATGTGTCGAGAATGACCCCGATGCTGCAGAGACGCTGCGCCTGAACCGCACCAGTATCGACAATCCTGAAATTTTCGCAGTTGACATACAGGGTGTCGACTTCACCCAGCTGAGAACAGACGAACCAACGATCCTGATCGGGGGGCCACCGTGTCAGCCTTTTTCGAAGAACGGTTACTGGGTGAAGAACGACAACCGGCTCATCGACGAAGATCCACGGAACATGATCGGGCAGTTTCTTCGCGCCGTCTCTGAACTACAGCCATCGGGCTTCATTTTTGAGAACGTCGAAAGCATTCTGCATCCAACGAATATTGCTACGTTCGAGAGATTTCTTGCCGAGGCTAGAGCTCTTGGATACGCATGCACCGTCTACAGAGCGAACTCGGCCGACTTTGGCGTTCCGCAAAAGCGAAAGCGCGTATTTGTATTTGGCGTACGGAAGGCTAGAAGCCCGATCCCTCAACCGCACCCAACTCATGGCGACCCCGCCAAGCCCGAACTAATGAATGGCTTCCAGCCATATACTGGGGTCGGCGCCTTCATCTCGAAATACGCCTCTGACGATTTCCGTGAGCCCCAAGAGGACGCCTCTAACGGAAACTACTTCTATGAACTTACTCATGTGCCACCAGGCAAAAACTATATCGCGCTCTCAAAACTGAAGGGCTATGATGGTCGAAAATTCCGAACTGGTGGACGCTTCTGGAATTTTCTCCATAAGCTACATCCGGAAGAGCCCTCTATAACCATCGCAGCCCAGCCGGGTCCTTGGGTGGGCCCATTTCACTGGGATAACCGCCGCCTTCGCGTTCCTGAAGTCGCAGCCATTCAAACATTTCCAGAGGGCTACAAGTTCTTTGGGAACCGCAGGTCGGTCCAGAAGCAGATCGGCAACGCCGTACCGTGTTTGCTGGGCGAGAAGATGGTGGCGCACCTGATTGAGTATTTGTAATGGCGCTTGACCGCAATCTCCTCTTTTACTTTGTAAGGGACGCGCTCGCGCCCTACTCAGAGAATTTCCGCATTATTGACCGACAGAATCCGGTGCAAATGACGCTCAATGGGGCTCGTTATTCCGCACACGTTTCTTACGTTCATGACTCGGGAAACGCTCGTGACAATGATGATGAGGTACGAATTCAGCTAGGGCGTGGGATCATTGAGGAGCAAAGGGCGAGGCAAGCGCGAGGAGACCGCGTTGCCTTTATCGGTTTCTTCGATACTGGCGACACATTTGTGGCATGGGATCCGCGACACGTATTCTCCCTACAAGCAAGGACTGTCGTGTCGGTCTACGCGCGGCAATCCCAGAGAGTGTCGGTATCAACGCAACAAGCAGCGGTGCATCAATTCATGGCACGGCAGCTTGGCGAACAGAGTTTTGCAATCGCGCTGCCCGCATCGGCACTGGGATTCTATCTTGAGAATGTCGAGCACTTTCATGCTCTGCGCAGTGAACATGCGATCGTCAATCTCGTCGGACGGCATACGGAAACCTTCGCTGATGCCGGCTTAGGTGCAAGCGGTGAAATTGAAGTCGATGAAGCCGGGGAACGCGAGAAATTCACGTTTGAGCGCACCGCATATCCGAGGGATCCGAGGTTCAAGAAGTGGGTTCTTGAAGCGTACGGGCAAACATGTTGTGTCTGTGATCGCCAGCTGGCGATCGTCCAGGCAGCGCACATCATTCCTCACTCAGTTGAGGGCTCGCCAAATCATGTAACAAATGGGCTCGCACTGTGTATTGAGCACCATCGGCTTTATGATGATGCGCTTCTGTTGCCTGGCCCGGGGTATCGCCTTGTCTTCAACACTGACCGAGCAGAATACCTACGCCAGACGAACCAAGACAAAGGCATCGGGGAGATAAGGAACTTACATGAACGACCTTTCGCCGTCCCGACCGATCCGGCACGACGTCCACGAAACGACTACCTGCAGCGTGGGCTCGACATCCGTATGGGCGCTTGACGCTCAAGTGGCTGTCTCGGCCGCCGAGACAGCGGAAGCTGAACTCTCATACTCGTCGGAATGTAAGTCCGAGAGCAAACGAAAGCTGGCTGGAGCATACTACACTCCCGCCGATGTTGCCGATCATTTCTGGCAGATTTTCTTCGACCGCCGAAACATCACAAGTTCTCTTTCAGCGCAGAACCTTATCGAAGGCGCCCACTTCGTTGAGCCATCCGCTGGCGCGGGAGCGCTGTTCTTCTCGCTAATCAAGGGGCTGATTAATCAAGGACTATCGCCGCAAATCGTTCGCTTGATTAACGCAGACCTAGTAGACATAAACCAACAAGCACTCGAATTTATTCGAGATAAAATTGAGACTCTGGAGCAGCGCTGGGACATAAAGTTCGATCGAGTAAGGCTAATCCATGGGGATTTTCGGTCCTATGAGTTTCCTGCCACAGATCGGCCTGGTGTGTTTTTTGGAAATCCGCCCTTCGTGGCGAATCAGAAAGGTTCGTCTAAATGGAAGAATCTCTATGCGGATTTTATTGAGCGCTCCTTGGAGCTGTCGCGCAAACCCGCTCATCTACACTTCATTGTCCCCCTATCGATAGCTTTCAGTCGAGACTACAGCGCGCTGCGGTCACGCATGCAGAGGCTCAAATCGGAGATATCGATATCAAATTATGACAACATCCCAGATACTTTGTTCAAGTCCGGCAAGCCCAAGCATACAAATACGAACAAGGCGAATAGCCAACGATGCTCAATTCTTAGCGTTGCCCCTGCGAGAACACCGAGAGTTTATGCTTCGGCACTTCAGAGATGGAGTAAGGGGGAGCGAACGAGCCTTCTCTGCTCCATTCCAACGTTCTATGATGTCACTGACTATCGCCTTGATGATCAAATTCCGCGACCCGCCAATCAATTGATAGCTGATTATCTCCGGGCGAGTATCGAAGAGAAGCGGCTTGGATCGCTAATTTGTAGCGCGTCACGGTACCGCCTCGCAATTGGATCAGTCGCGCGGAACTATATTGGCTTTCGCGACGAACTTGATGGGAGCAGCAATGTCCTAGGCTTCGGTAGCGAGAAAGACTTCCTCACTGCTCTAGGGGTTCTCTCTTCCCGTCTGTTTTTCGATTACTGGCTGACGGTGGGTGACGGTTTTCATCTGACCAAGTCGACGATTCTCAATTTCCCACTGGCTCAGTACGTTGAAGAAGAGCTGCAGCGACTGCAGCCTGAGGTTCGTAAGATGTGGAGGAATCGTAATAACTTTGAGAAAGCGAAATTGAATAACGGCCGGCAAACTAGGTCATTTGACTTTTCGGCGGTAGCGCCTAGCCTTTATGTGAATGGGCGCTAATCTCGCGCGTGGTCTCCGCCTTCTCCGCTCCCCCGATGGGCTGCACATTTCCCAAACATTCCCAATAGCTTGAGGCTTCGCTTCGGGCGATTCTCTCGCCCATGCGGACCATCCTCCATCGCCTTCTCGGCCTCGCGCGGGCTCGCGGCTTCGACGCTGCGGGTGGCGGGCGGCGTTGGGAGGGGGCGCGGACGGTCGACGGGCTGAACGCAACGATCCTGGCGGGGGCGACCACGGCGGCGCGACGGGCCGGGTGGTATGCGCGGAACAACCCGTGGGTCGCGACGGCGGTGGACAGCCTCGTCGGCAATGTCGTGGGCGCGGGGATCAAGCCGCAATCCACCCATCCCGACCGCGCGGTGCGCGAGCGGCTGCAGGCGCTCTGGCTGCGCTGGACCGATCATGCCGCCCCCGACGGGCTGGCCGATTTCTACGGGCTGCAGGCCATGGCCGTGCGCGCGATGGTCGAGAGCGGCGAGAGTTTCGCCCGGCTGCGGGTGGCCAGCGACGCCGCCGGCATTCCCCTCCACCTCGAGCTTCTGGATCGCGAGCAGGTTCCCATGGACCTGCACCGCGAGATCGGCGGCGGGGCGCGGATCCGCGCGGGCATCGAGTTCGATGCCGCCGGTCGCCGGGTCGCCTACCGGGTTTTGTCCTCCCGCCCGGGCGATCCGCTGGGGTCTCTCCGCATGGACCCGCTCCGCGTCCCCGCCGCCGATTGTCTGCACCTGTTCAAGCCGCTCGCCGCGGGCCAGCTGCGCGGGATCACCTGGCTCGCGCCCGTGCTGCTGCGGCTGCACGAGCTCGACCAGTTCGAGGACGCCGCGCTGGTGAAGGCCAAGGTCGCGGCGCTCTTCACTGGCTTCATCACCGATCCCGACGGCACGGCGGGTGGGCTCTCGGGCACCAATACCGGCGGCGCGCTGACCGTGGGCATGGAGCCGGGCAGCCTGATTCCGCTGCCGCCCGGCACGGACATCCGGTTTTCGAACCCGACCGAGCACGACGCCTACGCGCCCTTCGTGAAGAACCACCTGCGCGCGGTCGCGGCCGGGCTGGGCCTGCCCTACGAGCTGGTCTCGGGCGATCTGGAGGGCGTCACCTATTCCTCGATCAGAGCCGGGCTGATCGAGTTCCGCCGCCGGGTCGAGCAGCTTCAGCACAATGTGGTGGTCCATCTGTTCTGCCGACCGGTGTGGGAGCGGTTCGTGCGCCTCGCCGTCCTGACGGGCGATCTCCCCGCGCGGGACTTCGACCGTAACCCGAACGCCTACCTGGGGTGCGAATGGCTGCCGCCGAAGTTCGACTACGTCGATCCGATGAAGGACGTGCAGGCCGAGATCATGGCGATCGGCGCGGGGCTCAAGAGCCGGTCCCAGGCGATCTCCGAGCGCGGCTACGACGCCGAGCAGGTGGATGCCGAGATCGCCGCCGACCGCGAGCGCGCCGACGGGCTGGGTCTCTCCTTCGGCCAAGCGGCGTCACTGCAGCAGAAGGAGGCCGCCGATGGCTGAGACCATGGAACTTCTCACTCGCCGCGCAACGCTGGCTCCCGCGACGGCCGATCCCGAGGCCCGCACCGTCGAGGTGGTCTGGTCCACCGGCGCACCCGTGCGCCGCCGCGACATGGCCGGGCAATACATCGAGCGGCTCAGCCTCGAACCCGAGGCAGTGGACCTGTCGCGCCTGGGAGGTGCCAGCGTGCTGGATGCGCACCGCCAGACCGCCGTCCGCGACGTGCTGGGCTCCGTCCGCAGCGCCGCCGTGGACGGCAAGCGCGGCACGGCGCTCATCCAGTTCTCGGCCCGGCCCGAGGTGGAGCCGGTCTGGCAGGACGTGCTCGCCGGCATCCTTCGGCACGTCTCGGTCGGCTACTCCGTCGAGGAGTGGGTCGAGACCACCGAGAACGGCGCGCGCGTGCTGACCGCCGTGCGCTGGACCCCTCACGAGATTTCCCTGGTGCCGACGCCCGCCGATCCCGGCGCCCACATTCGCATGGAGACAGAGATGACCGAGACGACCACCAACCCGGCCCCGCCCGAGGGGCAGAAGGAGACCCGCGCCGAGGCGAACGCCGAGATCCGTTCCATCGCCCGCATCGCCGGGCTCGACCAGTCCTGGATCGACGGCCAGATCGACGGAGGCGCCGATCCCGACACGGCCCGCCGCGCGGCCTTCGAGGCGCTGGCGAAGCGCAGCGCGCCTGCCATCCGCACCGAACAGGTTCGCGTCGAGATGAGCGAGAGCCAGGACGACCCCGCGCTCCGCGCGCGCCAGATGGGCGAAGCCCTCTACGCCAGGATCAATCCGCGCCACGAGCTGAGCGAACCGGCCCGGCGCTACGCTTATTCCACGCCCGTGGACATGGCGAAGGAACTGCTGACGCTGCGCGGCGAGACCACCATGGCGCTTTCGCCCGCCAGCCTCGTCACCCGCGCGCTGCACACCACCTCCGACTTCCCGATCATCCTCGGGGACACGGTGGGCCGCGTGCTGCGCGACGCCTACCAGGCCGCGCCCTCGGGCATCCGCCGCCTCGGTCGCCAGACCACGGCGCGGGACTTCCGCGCGGTGAACAAGATCATGCTGGGCGAAGCGCCGCTGCTGGAAAAGCTGAACGAGCACGGCGAGATCAAGGCCGGGACGATGGCTGAGGCGAGGGAGGCCTACAAGGTCGAGACCTGGGCGCGGAAGATCGGCGTCACCCGGCAGGTGCTGGTGAACGACGACCTCGGCGCCTTCGCGGACCTCGCCCGCCGCATGGGCCAGGCCGCCGCCGAGACCGAGGCGCGCATCCTCGTCACCCTCCTCGAGGCGGGCAGCGGCAACGGGCCCACGATGTCGGACGGCAAGACGCTGTTCCACGCCGATCACGGCAACAAGGCGGGCACCGGCGCGGCGATCTCCGACACGACGCTGTCGGCCGCGCGGCTGGCGCTGCGCACCCAGAAGGGCATCGAGGATCGCACGATCCGCGTGACGCCGCGCAACCTGCTGGTCCCGCCCTCGCTGGAGACCACCGCCGAGAAATGGCTGGCCAGCATCGCGCCGGCGACGGCGGCGGATGTAAACCCGTTCTCGGGCTCGCTGTCGCTGGTGGTCGAGCCGCGGCTGTCGTCGGCCACCCGCTGGTATGTCACCGCCGATCCCGGCGAGATCGACGGGCTGGAGTTCGCCTACCTCTCGGGCGCCGAAGGCCCGCAGGTCGAGAGCCGTTCGGGCTGGGACGTGGACGGGGTGGAGATCCGGGTGATCCTGGACTTCGGCGCGGGCTTCATCGACCATCGGGGCTGGTTCATGAACGCCGGGGCATGAGCATGGCCGACCTCGCCCAGCTCACCGCCTGGCGGGACGCCCTGATGGCCGCGCGCTATCAGGGCGTTCGCACCGTCGAATACGACGGCAAGCGCATCACCTACGCGAGCGACGGCGAGATGGCCGCCGCGCTCGCAGACCTCAACCGGCAGATCGCAGGGGCGACCGACCGCATCTCGGTCGTCCGCATCCAATCCTCGAAAGGGCTCTGAGATGAAGAACTACCTCCAGAACGGCCACATCGTCCGCGTCACGACGCCCGCGGGCGGCATCGCCTCGGGCGACGCGCTGATCGTGGGCAACATCTTCGGCATCGCCGCCTATTCCTCGGCCGAGGGCGACCCGGTCGAGCTCTCCACCACAGGCGTGTTCCAGCTGCCGAAGGCCAGCGCCGCGGTGCTGACGGTCGGCGCGCGCGTGGCTTGGGACAACACGGCGAAGCAGGTGAACACGCCCGCTGCGGGGCGCTTCCCCGTCGGCGTGGCAGTGGAGGCCGCGGGGAGCGGCGTCACCAGCGTCGCTGTGCGGCTGGATGGGATCGCGACGGCGGCGGCGTAACCATCGGAGCTCAGGTTCTTGCTGTGTTCCGGACTGCGGATACACTGGTGAAATGGCGAGGAAACCCCAACGCATTGTAGAAGCGGCGATTGTCGAGCGGATCGGTGCCATCACTGCGCACGATCTGCTCGCCATGCCAGGCGACAGCTGGGGAATGATCCGCGACCGGATCACTGACAGGCGCAACGGAAAAGATGGCCTTGCTGCGCGCTGCATGGCTTGCGACGGCGAAGTTTTTATCCGGACGTCTCGGATTCGTGGCGTCAGCCGTCCACTGTTTGCTCATTACGCTGGGAGCGACCCGAGTTGCCCTTGGTATCAAGGACGCAACACTACCCCCGACGACGCGCGCGCAACTCAATACCAAGGTCGGCAAGAGTCGGATTTCCATCGCCTGATGTGTGAGCAGGTCGGCCAACTGGTTGCGCTGGATGAGCGATACATCAGGCATACGATCGCGGAGTATCTCCCACCGACCGAGAACGGGCACGGTCGCTTCCCAGATGTCTATGTGGAGTGGGAGGGCTTCGGGCCGTTCGCGGTAGAGTTCCAGATGTCGGGCACGTTTCAGACGGAGATTTCAGCTCGGTGCAAGCACTACGAGCGCGAAGGCATTCCTTTGCTGTGGGTCCTCTTCGGTATCGACACAGCGCGCACTGTGCCGCAGAGCTTTCGAGACGTCATCCGTCGCCACAGAGGAAACGCATTCGTCCTAGATCCGGCAGCGCTTATCGCTTCGCGAGAGCAGAAGACCTTGGTCCTGTCGTGTTACCTGGCCGACGGCGATGGCTTCGATGGACCGCGGCTCGTTCGCTTCGACGAACTCACCGTCCCGCGCTCGAAGCTCCCCTATCACGAAGACCGGCTCGTCGCTCCGCGCCTCCGGGACATCGAGCAACGTCGCCTCCCCTGGTTCCGAGAGCTGGCCGACTGGGATCGCGTCGACCTCCTCAACGGCCTTGATCGGGCACAGGGTCTACTCGTCGCAGCGGCCTTCTCCATCGTGGCGACGGCGAACGGAAAGGAACGCAACTACGCGAGCGGCCATCCCAACATTCGAGCAATGCTCAATACGTATCTGCACTCGGGCACGTTTGCCCGTTACGCAGACCTATTGACCCGACTGATCAGAAACACGGCGAGCAGTGACCTGCTCAGAACGAAGGTGGGTGACCATCTGCGACGCCACCGGGACGGCGCGCAGGCGGATGAGGAGTCGGAGGAATGGCAGTTATTGCGCCAATTGCTCCCTGAGGCGCTCGATCCGGTACTACGTGAGGAACTGATTTATCTCGATGCCTTGCCCGATTGGGCTCGGCCCGTCACCGAAGACTGAGCGTGTTCGCCTTCGTGGAAGATGCTGTCCGTGATCCGCTTCAGCAGCGCAGCGTGATCAGCGAGGGCGGTGACGTGGCCCCAGTTCACGCTCTCGGGGCTGACGAAGAAGTGGTCGTCGCTGGCGACTCGTATCCGGTCGAGGGCCGCGTCAATCTCGGCCTTGCGCGCGATGAAGGCAGCGAGTGCGGCGTCGTTGGTTTTGGGCATGGGGCGGTCTCCGACATGATGTCGGGGATCATGACGGCTCCGGTTGGAGCGGATGGCAAGCACCATAGGCCGCGAACACCCCGCGAACATTGGCCCGTCCCGTGTCGCATCCGTGTTGCACGGAGGAATCGGGGCTGATCGTAAGCCTTTGGAATCTTTGGGGAGCGGTCGGGACGGGCTTGCAACACGGCGCGACACGCAAAAGCCGCCCGGAGGGCGGCGTAAACGTTTGATATCTTGGAGGAAAGTTTGGTTGCGGGGGTAGGATTTGAACCTACGACCTTCAGGTTATGAGCCTGACGAGCTACCGGGCTGCTCCACCCCGCGCCAACACCGGTGACCTATTCGGGATGTGGGGGCGATGCAAGGGGTCCGGCGGAGAGAATACGAAACTTTCGTGACGCCCTCTCCTGCTTTCTCGCGGCACCAGGGAATGGTCGGAGGCAAGCTCCCATAGTGCTGCGGTGCGTGGGACAGGAGCGCCGACCTTCGGAGGTCCGAGCCTGATCATGTGGCCGCGGCAGGCAGCCTGATGTCTGGACTGTCTGTGACGCGCGCGCGTTTCAAAGCTCTTGAATCTTCTCGCAACGGTCCGTTCGTCGTTGGTCTCGAGCGGTTCGCCATGGTGCGGCCATCGGTCCGAGGCCCATGGCGGACGCGTCGCCTGATGCTGCCCCGGATTGGTGGACACTCATGTCAGGCCTTCGAGCTAACCGGACATGGTCGGCGGCCTGAAAGCCTCCTCCCCCGGACCGCTCGGGCATCATGGAGCGGCGGGTTGCGGCGCAGCCTCAGGCGCGGTCTTCTGCGCTGACGGACAACCCCTGGAGGCCGCCATGACACAGACTGCAGCACCGTGGAGCGCATTCGACCTGACGGGGCGCACGGCCCTCGTGACCGGGGCGCGCACGGGACTGGGGCAGGGGCTTGCGATGGCCCTGGCCGGGGCCGGCGCCGACATCGCGGGCCTCGGGTCCTCGCCCATGCCGGAGACGGACGCCCGGATCCGCGCCATGGGGCGGCGCTTTCACGGTCTTAAGGTCGACCTCGGCGGGGAGTTCGACGCCGGCGCGGTGCTGGCCGAGGTCGCGGAGGCGCTGGGTCCGGTGTCGATCCTCGTCAACAACGCGGGCATCATCCGCCGCCACGACCTCTCGGATTTCCCCCTCGCGGACTGGGACGGCGTGATGGACGTCAACCTCCGCTCCGCCTTCCGCCTGTCGCAGGCCGCCGCGGCGGGCATGGAACCGGGCGGGCGGATCATCAACGTGGCCTCGGTCCTTTCCTTCCAGGGCGGCATTCGCGTGGTGTCCTATACCACGTCGAAACACGGGATCGTCGGCCTGACCCGGGCGCTGGCGACGGAGCTTGCGCCGCGCGGCATCACGGTGAACGCGATCGCGCCGGGCTACATGGAGACGGACAACACCGAGGCCCTGCGCGCAGACGGGAACCGCGCGGCGGAGATCCTCGGCCGCATCCCGGTCGGGCGCTGGGGCGTGCCCGAAGACCTCGCCACCGCGGTGCAGTTCCTCGCGGCGCCCGGATCGGACTACGTCACCGGCACGGTGATCCCCGTGGACGGCGGCTGGCTCGTGCGCTGACGCGGCGCGGGCGCGCTGGACATCGCGCCGCACCCCGCTAGGGTCCGCTCAGCCGGGGAGGGCGCCCATGACCGAAGAGCCGATCGTTCGGGTCCGCGATCTCGTGAAGACCTACAAGACCGGGTTCATGGCCCTCAACGGTGTGAGCCTCGACATCCGGAAAGGCGAGATCATCGCGCTCCTCGGGCCCAACGGCGCGGGCAAGACCACGCTGATTTCCACCATTTGCGGCATCGCGGTACAGACCTCGGGCAGCGTCACCGTGGGCGGGCACGACACGCGGCAGGACTATCGCGCGGCTCGGTCGCTGATCGGCCTCGTGCCGCAGGAGATCAGCCTCGAGCCTTTCGAGAAGGTCGTGAACACTGTCCGATTTTCGCGCGGTCTCTTCGGCCTGCCGCCAGATGACGCCTATCTGGACGACCTGCTCCGGCAACTCTCGCTTCACGACAAGCGCGATCAAAAGGTGGTCACCCTGTCCGGCGGGATGAAACGGCGCGTGCTCATCGCCAAGGCGCTCAGCCACGAACCGCAGGTGCTGTTCCTCGACGAGCCGACGGCGGGCGTCGACGTCGAGCTGAGAAAGGACATGTGGGAGATCGTCGCCCGCCTGCGCGCGGCGGGGACCACGATCATCCTGACCACCCATTACATCGAGGAGGCCGAGGCCATCGCCGACCGCATCGCGGTGATCAACAAAGGGGAGATCCTGCTGGTCGAGGACAAGACCGCGCTGATGACCCGCATGGGCCAGAAGGAACTGCGGATCGAACTGGCGGAGCCCGTCGACGCGATCCCCGAGAGCCTCGCGCCGTACGGGCTGGACCGGGCGCCCGACGGGCGCGCGCTGCTCTACCGCTACGAGAGCACGGGAGAGCGAACCGGGATCACGCGACTTCTGAACGACATTCAGGCCGCGGGGCTGCACATGTCCGACCTGCAGACGCGGCAGTCGTCGCTCGAGGAGATCTTCGTCGGCCTCGTCACCCCCGGTGCCAGCGGAAAGGCCGCGGAATGAACCTCAATGCCGTGAAGGCGATCTACCGCTACGAGATGGCCCGTTTCGGGCGCACCCTGCTGCAAAGCTTCATATCGCCGGTCATCTCCACCTCGCTCTACTTCGTGGTGTTCGGCGCCGCCATCGGCAGCCGGATCGAGGAGGTGGATGGCGTGACCTACGGCGCCTTCATCGTGCCGGGCCTCATCATGCTGTCGATCATGACCCAGGCCACCACCAATGCCAGCTTCGCGATCTACTTTCCGAAATTCATCGGCACGATCTATGAACAGCTCTCCGCGCCGGTCAATTTTCTCGAGATCACGCTGGGCTATGTCGGGGCGGCGGCCACCAAGGCGCTGTTCATCGGGGTGGTGATCCTGCTGACGGCGGCGCTCTTCGTGGACCTGCAGATCCAGAACTGGCCCGCGATGATGGCGTTCATGGTGCTGACCTGCATCAGCTTCTCGCTGCTCGGGTTCATCATCGGCATCTGGGCGTCGAATTTCGAGCAGTTGCAGCTCATCCCGCTCCTCGTGATCACACCCCTCGTGTTCCTCGGGGGCTCGTTCTACTCGGTCTCGATGCTGCCGCCCGTGTGGCAGACGATCACGCTCTTCAACCCGGTGATCTACCTCATCTCCGGGTTCCGGTGGTCGTTCTTCGGCATGTCGGACGTGCCCGTGGGCCTCAGTCTGCTGGCCATCGCGGGGTTCACCCTGCTGTGCATGTACACGATCTACTGGATTTTCCGCACCGGCTGGAGGCTGCGCCAGTGAGCCCGGCGACACGCGGGCGGGCAGGGTGCGCTGCGCCCTTGCTGGGCCTGTGCCCGAGGCCTATGTGCACGCCATGAGCCGGTTCAATCCTTTCGTCCCCTCGCCTCCGCGGGTTCATGTCGTCCGGCTCCAGGGGCCCATCGGGCTGGGCGGGCGCGGGCTCGACGATCCGTCCATGGCGCCGGTGATCGAGAAGGCCTTTCGCGGCAAGCCCAAGGCCGTCGCCCTCCAGATCAGCTCCCCTGGCGGATCGCCGGTGCAAAGTTCCCTCATCGGGGCGCGCATTAGGCGGCTGGCCGACGAGAAGAAGCTGCCGGTCCATGCCTTCGTCGAGGATGTGGCGGCCTCGGGCGGCTACTGGATCGCCTGCGCGGCGGACGACATCCATGTCGATCCGGGCTCCATCGTCGGGTCCATCGGCGTGATCTCGGCGAGTTTCGGCCTCCATGACCTGATCGGCCGCTACGGGGTGGAACGCCGGGTCCACACGGCGGGCCGGTCGAAGAGCTTTCTCGACCCGTTCCGCCCCGAAAAGCCCGAGGACGTGGAGCGCCTGAACGCGATCCTGGAGGAGATGCACGAGGTCTTCATCGGCCACGTCAAGGCTCGGCGCGGCGCGCGGCTGGCCGACAACCCGGATCTCTTCACCGGCGAGATCCGCATCGGTCGCAAGGCGGTAGACGAGGGCCTCGCCGATGGCGTGGGCCATCTCGTCCCGAAGATGCAGCAGCTTTACGGCCAGAAGGTCCAGTTCCGCCGTTTCGGCCCGCGCCGCTCGCTGTTCCAGCGGCTGGGCGCGCAGGCCGCAGAGGGCGCCTTGGGCGAGATCGAGACCCGGACGATCGGCGCAAGGTACGACCTCTGGTGATCATCAAGATCGTCACCCTCTTTCTCGTCGCGATGGGCGTGCTCGCGATGTTCGGCAAGCTGAGGATGCCGCGCATCGGCCAGTCGAAGACCTGCCGCAGCTGCGGTCGCCCGAGGATCGGCAGCGGGCCGTGCCCCTGCGGAAAGGACCGCACATGATGATGGACTGGGTCCATGTGGGGCTCGGCCTCGTGATCCTGCTGCTCGCGGGCGACAGCCTCGTGAAGGGGGCAGTGAACCTCGCCCTGCGGCTCGGCATCCCCGCGCTGATCGTGTCGCTCACCATCGTCGCCTTCGGCACCTCCGCGCCGGAGCTGCTGATCTCCGTCCAGGCAATCCTCGCGGGCTCGCCGGGCATCGCTCTCGGCAACGTGGTCGGCTCCAACACCGCCAACATCCTGCTCGTGCTGGGCATCCCGGCCCTGATCGCGACGATGCACACCTCGGGTCACGACACCCGCGACAGCTACATGCAGATGCTCGCGGCCTCGGTCCTGTTCATTGCGCTGGCCTTCTTCGGCCCGTTCACGTGGATCGACGGGCTGATCCTGCTCGTGGCCCTCACCGCGATGCTGGTCCATGCGGCGAGCGCGGCGCGCGCCCACCGCCGCGCGGGCGACGGCGCGGTCGTGGAGCCTGTCGATCTCGAGGAGGAGGACCTGGAGGGCGCCGATCCGAGCCTCGGCTGGCCGCGCATCCTGCTTTATCTCGCCCTGGGCCTCGTGGGTCTGCCCATCGGGGCGGACCTGCTGGTGGACGGCGCCGTCAACATCGCGCGCGCCTATGGCGTGACGGAAACGGTCATCGGCCTGACCCTGGTCGCGGTCGGGACCTCGCTGCCCGAACTGGCGACGACGTTCGTCGCCGCCATCCGGCAGAAGGCCGACGTGGCACTGGGCAATGTCATCGGCTCGAACATGTTCAACCTTCTGGGAATCATCGGCGTCGCCGCCCTCGTGGGCCCGATCCCGGTCGAACCGACGTTCCTCGAGCAGGACCTCTGGATCATGCTCGCCGCCTCGCTGCTGCTGGTGCCCTTCGTGTTCCTGAAACGGGACATCACGCGCCTCTGGGGCGTGATCTTCACCGGCGCCTATGTCGCCTACCTCGTGCTGGTGCTCGGATGACCCGCGCCCTCGTCACCGGAGCCGCGAAAAGGCTGGGCCGCGCCATGGCGCTCTATCTCGCGGATCGTGGGCTGGATGTCGTGGTGCATTACGCAGGCTCCGCTGACGCAGCCGAGGAGGTGGCCGCCGAGATCCGCGCCAGGGGTCGCCGGGCCGCGACGCTGCAGGCGGATCTGACGGTGGAAGCCGAGATGCAGGCCCTCGTGCCCCGCGCCGCCGAGGCCATGGGGGGCCCGCTGACCTGCCTCGTGAACAACGCCTCGATCTTCGAGTACGACACCCTCGCCAGCGCAACGCGGGAAAGCTGGGACCGCCATCTGGAGAGCAACCTCCGCGCGCCCGTCGTCCTGACCCGGGCCTTCGCTGCCCAGGCGCCCGCGCCGGTGCCGGACGAGATGGGAGAGCCGGTGGCGCAGGCCCTCGTCGTCAACATGATCGACCAGAAGGTCCGCAAGCTGTCGCCCGAACACATGAGCTATACCATCGCAAAGATGGGGCTCTGGGCCTTCACCCGGACCGCCGCCCAGGCGCTCGGCCCGCAGGGGGTGCGGGTGAACGCCATCGGCCCCGGCCCGACGCTGCAGGGCGCGCGACAGCCCGACTCGCATTTCGCGGCGCAGCGGTCCTCCACGATCCTCGGCCGGGGATCGAACCCCTCGGACATCTGCGCGGCCCTCGGGTTCCTTCTGGATGCACCCGCCGTGACCGGGCAATTGCTGTGCATCGACGCGGGGCAGCACCTGATCTGGCAGACACCGGACGAAATGGGTGTGGGCGAGCCCGGCTGACCCTGCGGTCCGAGTTGTGCACCGGCCGGCAAGGCGGCGAGACTCGGCAACCGCAGATTGTTCTTTGGGCAGCCAGATGTGGCTTGAGCGGGAGCTCAAAAATAATGTCATTGG
Organism: Histidinibacterium lentulum; assembly: GCF_003789055.1. Lineage (GTDB taxonomy): Bacteria > Pseudomonadota > Alphaproteobacteria > Rhodobacterales > Rhodobacteraceae > Oceanicola > Oceanicola lentulus. Next base: position 27,031 of record NZ_ML119087.1, read on the forward strand.
TTTTCAGGCATTTGCCAGAGCGCCGAATTTTTAGGCAATGTAACGAAACAATGAAGAAACAAGGGAAATCTGGCCGTGCCCCTATCTCGCCCACAGAGTTGTCCCCAGATTCCGTGGACAGGTTACCGGTTGCTCCGCCGGTCCGGCTGAGGCAGCACCCCCAGAGAATCGCGATGTCCGACCGATGACCGACAACGACGCAGAAACCCCGCAGAAGGAAGGCCCCACGGGCCATGCCTGCATCCAGTCCTACCTGAGGACGCTGGACTCGAGCCCCGGCGTCTACCGGATGCTCGATGCGCAGGCGCGGGTGCTCTACGTCGGCAAGGCGCGCAACCTCAAGGCGCGCGTCTCCTCCTATTCCCGCCCTTCGGCCCAGCATTCCCCGCGCATCGCCCGGATGATTTCCGAGACGGCGCAGATGATGTTCCTCACGACGCGCACGGAAACCGAGGCGCTGCTTCTGGAACAGAACCTGATCAAGCAGCTGAAGCCGCGCTACAACGTGCTGCTGCGTGACGACAAATCCTTTCCGAACATCCTCGTGGCCAAGGATCACGCCTATCCGCAGATCAAGAAGCATCGCGGCGCCAAGACCGAGAAGGGCGCCTATTACGGCCCCTTCGCCAGCGCCGGCGCGGTCAATCGGACACTGAACCAGCTGCAGAAGGTGTTCCTGCTCCGGAACTGCTCCGACAGCACCTTCGAGAGCCGCACCCGGCCCTGCCTGCTCTACCAGATCAAGCGCTGTTCCGCGCCCTGCGTCGGCCATATCTCCGAGGCGGATTACCGGGGCCTGGTGGCCGATGCCGAACGCTTCCTGAAAGGATCGACCACCAGGGTTCAGGAAGACCTCGCGCGGCAGATGCAGGCGGCCTCCGAGGCGATGGAGTTCGAGCGCGCCGCCGCCCTGCGCGACCGCATCCGTGCGCTGACGCAGGTGCAGTCGGCCCAGGGGATCAACCCCCAGACCACCGCCGAAGCCGATGTGATCGCGCTGCACATGGACGGAGGGCAGGCCTGCGTTCAGGTCTTCTTCATCCGGTCGAACCAGAACTGGGGCAACCACGACTTCTACCCCCGCGTCGGCGGGGTGGAGGATCCTGCGGAAATCATGGAGGCCTTCGCCGGCCAGTTCTACCAGAACCGCGAGCCGCCCCGACTGGTGCTGCTGTCCCACGGGCTCGACGATCCGGAGCTGATGGCCGGGGCGCTGTCCGAAAAGCGCGGCGGCAAGGTGGAGATCGCCGTGCCCCAGCGCGGCGAGAAGGCGGAACTCGTGTCCTCCGCGCTGCGGAACGCCCGCGAAAGCCTCGCCCGCAAGATGGCCGAGACGGCGACGCAGGGAAAGCTGCTCAAGGGTCTCGCCGAAGCCTTCGATCTGCCGGTGACGCCCCAGCGGGTCGAGGTCTACGACAACAGCCACATCCAGGGCGCCTATGCCGTGGGTGCGATGATCGTGGCGGGGCCCGAGGGGCTGGAGAGGAACCAATACCGCAAGTTCAACATCAAGGGCGAAGAGATGACCCCCGGCGACGATTTCGGCATGATGAAGGAGGTGCTGACCCGCCGCTTCAAGCGCCTCCTGAAGGAGGACCCCGACCGCCGCTCGGGCACATGGCCCGACCTTCTGCTGATCGACGGGGGGCAGGGGCAGGTGTCGGCGGTGCGCTCGATCATGGCCGAGCTGGGGGTGGAGGACATCCCGATGATCGGTGTGGCGAAGGGCGTGGACCGCGACCTTGGCAAGGAGGAGTTTCACCGAACCGGCAAGCGGCCCATGGCGCTGCGGCGCGGCGACCCGGTGCTCTATTTCATCCAGCGCCTGCGCGACGAGGCCCACCGCTTCGCCATCGGCACCCATCGGGCGAAACGCGCCAAGGCCGTGAGCGCCAATCCGCTCGACGACATCGCCGGCGTCGGCGCCACCCGCAAGCGGGCGCTGCTGGCGCATTTCGGCTCCGCCAAGGCCGTCAGCCGCGCGAACCTCGCCGACCTCCGGGCGGTGGACGGCATTTCCGAGGGGCTGGCGGAGAAGATCTACGCCCATTTCCACGAGCAGGGCTGACATGGCCCCCGGCCAAAGGTTAACGCCGCAGGGCGTCCACGCCGAAAATGTCGTTTTTCCAGTAGCTTGTGCGGGCGTCCACGTGTGGACGCCCGGCGCTGCCCGCGCCGCGCCCGGGGCGGCGCCGGCGCGCGGCGGCCCGCCTCGCGGGATCGCAGTGGAACAGCGCCCCCCGACCGGGTAGTTGTGCTGTCATGCGGTGGACCCTGCCCAACATCCTGACGATCCTGCGCCTCTTCGCCGCCCCCGGCGTCGCGGTGATCTTCCTCTATTTCCACCGCCCCTTCGCGGACTGGGTGGCTCTGATCCTCTTCGCCTCGGTCGCGGCGACCGACTGGATCGACGGCCGCCTTGCCCGCGCCTGGAACATGGAGACCCGCTTCGGCGCGGCGATGGACCCGATCGCCGACAAGGCCATGGTCCTGGTCGCCCTCGCGGTGATCCTCGGCTATTCCGACATGAGCCCCTGGATCGTGCTGCCCGCGACGCTGATCATCTTCCGCGAGGTCTTCGTCTCGGGCCTCAGGGAATACGTCGGTCCCGGCAAGGCCACGCTCAAGGTCACCTGGCTCGCCAAGTGGAAGACCACGGTGCAGATGGTCGCCATCGCCGTCCTCTTCGCCCAGGGCATCTTCCTGCACCATCTCCGGGTCGACGCGGGCGAGCTCGGCGAGGCCGGCCTCCGGACGCTGGAACAGGGCTATCTCTGGTCCGGCCGCCTCGGCGCAGCGCTGCTCTGGATCGCGGCGGTGCTGACGCTGGTCACGGGGTGGGACTATTTCCGCAAGTCGATGCCCTTCCTGAAGGAGCCCACATGATCGACGTCCTCTATTTCGCCTGGGTCCGAGAGCGCATCGGCCTGCCGAAGGAACAGGTGGCCACCGATGCCGCGACCGTGGCCGACCTCGTGGAGGAACTGAAGGCTCGAGAGGATCGCTACGCCGCCGCCTTTGCCGACACGACCGCGCTCCGGGTCGCGGTGGACCAGACCCTCGCCGGCTTCGACGCGCCGCTGGCAGGTGCGCGTGAAGTGGCCTTCTTCCCGCCCATGACCGGAGGCTGAGCCGGGATGGAGGTCACGGTTCAGGAGGCGCCCTTCGACCCCGGCGCGCAGCTCTCGGCCTTCACCGCCGCAGCGGAGGGCGCGGGCGCCGTGGTCAGCTTCACCGGGATCGTGCGCGACCTTTCGGGCGGGCTCGACCACATGGAAATCGAGCATTACCCCGCCATGACCGAACGCGCGCTGGAGGAGATCCGGACCAGGGCCGTGTCCCGCTTCGGGCTGACGGGCGCATGGATCATCCACCGCTTCGGCAGGCTCTCGCCGGGCGAGACGATCATGATGGTGCTGACCGCGGCGCCCCACCGGGCCGATGCCTTTGCCGGGGCGGACTTCCTGATGGACTACCTCAAGTCCCGCGCGCCCTTCTGGAAGAAGGAGGTGACCGGAGAGACGGAGACCTGGGTCGCTGCCCGCGACGAGGACGAGGACGCCCTCCGCCGCTGGTGACGCGGCCCCTGTCTCATCTGGCCGGAAATACTCAATTCAGTCACCGCTCATCGGCCCCCCGCGACGTTCAATCGCCCAGCCGGCCCAGCCGCGCGACCTCGCCGTGACGCGGGCAGGTGGCGATGTGGTCGTTCACCAGCCCGCAGGCCTGCATCCAGGCATAGACGATGGTCGGCCCGCAGAACCGGAACCCCCGTGCCTTCAGGTCCTTCGAGAAGCGCGTCGACAGTGGCGTCGCGGCGGGCACCGCGGCCATGTCGGGCCAACGATTCTGCAGCGGTGCGCCATCGACCCTGTCCCAGCAGAACGTCGCGAAGGCCTCAGACCCTCCCATGTCCAGATAGGCCCGAGCATTGCCGATCGTGGCCTCGATCTTGCCGCGGTGCCGAACGATCGCCGGATCCGCGAGGAGCCGCGTCACCTCGGGCTCTCCCCAACCCGCGATCACCTCGGGCTCGAACCCGGCGAAAGCCGCGCGGAACGCCTCGCGCTTTCGAAGGATCGTGATCCAGGCGAGCCCGGCCTGGAACCCGTCGAGAACCAGCTTCTCCCACAGCGCGCGTCCGTCATGCTCCGGCACCCCCCACTCTTCGTCATGGTAGCGGATGTAGACCGGATCGGTTCCCGCCCAGGGGCAACGCGCCATGGAATGTCCCTCGCATTTTCCGTGTTCACCGCAGGTTAGGGGGCTTTGGTGCAGGGTGCCAGAAGAAGCGCCCTCAGCCCGGACCGCCGCCATGACCGCATTCGACCAGACCCGCGCGGCCCATGATGCACAGGATCCCTTCGCCTACGTGCTCGCCGCCCGCGATCACGATACGCCCGAGATGGTGCGGGAGGCTCTGGCCGCCGGTCGTTGCAGTCTCGCGGTCCAGCCCGTGATGCTGGCCGGCGGAGGAATCGGCTTCTATGAGGGTCTGATCCGGATCACCGACTCCGGAGGTCGGCTGCTGCCCGCGCGCGTCTTCCATCCTCTCGTGGAGGAGACGGCGCTGGGCCGCGACATCGACGCGGCCGCGCTCTCGCTCGGCTTCGATCTGTTGCGCCGAAATCCGGGCGTCCGGCTCTCGATCAACGTCTCGGCCCGGTCGCTGGCCGACAGCGCCTGGCGCAAGGCCCTGTCCGACAGTCTCGCCGCAAGTCCCCTTGCGCCGGAGCGGCTGATCCTCGAAATCACCGAGCGCTCTGCCATGCTGCTCCCCGAGGTGGTCGCCCGCTTCATGGCCGAGATGCAGCCGGTCGGCATCGCTTTCGCGCTCGACGATTTCGGAGGCGGCTTCACCTCCTTCCGTCATCTGCGCAGCTTCTTCTTCGACCTCGTCAAGTTCGACCAAAGCTTCACCGAAGCCGTGGCCGACAGCCCCGACAACCAGGCGCTCATCTCCGCCCTGCTCGCCGTCGCCCATCAGTTCGACATGTTCGCCGTCGCTCCGGGCGTCGAACGGGCTGCGGATGCGGACTGGCTGACCGGCGCGGGGGTCGATTGCCTGCAGGGCTATCACCTCGGCGCGCCCCGGACCCGCCTCTGACGCGAGGTCGGCCCTCCACGTTTCCGCAGGGTCTTGCCCGGGCCTGCGGGCGTCTGTCACATGGACGCGAGAACCCGCAAGGCTAGACGGGACGCGACCGGGCGGGGCCCGCTCCTGACCGCCGCGCCCCGTCTTGCATGACAGGACCGAGGAAGGAACAGCCCATGACCGACGTCGTAATCGCCTCCGCCGCCCGCACCGCCGTGGGGTCTTTCGGCGGCAGCTTCGCCAACACTCCCGCCCATGACCTGGGCGCCGCCGTCCTCGAAGCCGTGGTCGCCCGCGCCGGGGTCGAGAAGGGCGAGGTGAGCGAGACGATCCTCGGCCAGGTCCTGACCGCCGCTCAGGGCCAGAACCCTGCGCGCCAGGCCCATATCAATGCGGGTCTGCCGAAAGAGAGCGCGGCCTGGGGCATCAACCAGGTCTGCGGGTCGGGCCTGCGCGCCGTCGCGCTGGGCGCGCAGCACATCCTGCTCGGCGATGCCGACATCGTCTGCGCCGGCGGGCAGGAGAACATGTCGATGTCCCCCCACGCCCAGAACCTGCGCCAGGGCCACAAGATGGGCGACGTCCAGTATATCGACACGATGATCCGCGACGGGCTCTGGGACGCCTTCAACGGCTACCACATGGGCCAGACCGCCGAGAACGTGGCCCAGCAGTGGCAGATCACCCGCGAACAGCAGGACGAATTCGCGCTGGCGAGCCAGAACAAGGCCGAGGCCGCGCAGAAGGCCGGCAAGTTCGACGACGAGGTGATCCCTTTCACGATCCGCACCCGCAAGGGCGAGACCGTGATGGACAAGGACGAATACATCCGCCACGGCGCGACGATCGAAGGCATGCAGAAACTGCGCCCGGCCTTCACCAAGGACGGCTCCGTCACAGCCGCGAACGCGAGCGGCCTCAACGACGGCGCCGCGGGCGTCCTGCTGATGTCCGCCGCGGAGGCCGAACGCCGGGGGATCGAGCCGCTCGCGCGCATCGCCTCCTACGCCACCGCGGGTCTCGATCCGTCGATCATGGGCGTGGGACCCATCCACGCCAGCCGCAAGGCCCTGCAGAAGGCCGGATGGACCGTGGACGACCTCGACCTGATCGAGGCGAACGAGGCTTTCGCCGCCCAGGCCTGCGCCGTGAACAAGGACATGGGCTGGGACCCCGACAAGGTGAACGTGAACGGCGGCGCCATCGCCATCGGCCATCCCATCGGCGCCTCCGGCGCGCGGGTGCTGAACACGCTCCTTTTCGAGATGAAGCGTCGCGGCGCGAAGAAGGGTCTCGCCACGCTCTGCATCGGCGGCGGCATGGGCGTGGCACTCTGCGTCGAACGGTAAAGGCCGGACCGGGCCGAAGCCCGGTCTCCGCCCATGGAACGTGCCTCGCCATATGACCAGCTTGTCCTCTCCGGGGGCGGGTTGCGCTGTTTCTGGCAGGGCGGCTTCATGGACGCGGTCCGCGACCAGATCGGGCTTGCGCCCGCGCGAATCGCCTCCGTCTCCGGCGGCACGCTCTCGGCGGCGGGATTCATCTGCCGCCGGGGCCGGGACATCCTCGAGGCAATGGCCGCGCGCTTTGCCCGGAACGACAGCAACATCGCCTGGAACACGGTGGAGCGGGACGGCATGACTCCGCACCAGCGCATCTACCGCGAGGTGGTCGAGGAGATCATCGACGCCGATGCCCGCCGGATCATCGCAGACGGGCCGCCCTGGCAGGTGCTGATCGCCCATCCGCCGCTGCACGGCATGCCGAGCGGCTCCGGCGCGGCGGCTTCGATGGCCTATGAGGCGGAACTGCACATCGTCGGCTCGCCGCACTTCTCCTGGGCCGAGGCGCTCGGCGTCACCTCGAGCTTCGTCGATGGCCGGGCCGCCGCGCGCGAGAACCGGCTGACGGACCTGATCTGTGCCGCCGCGACGATCCCGCCGGTGTTCGAGCCTCCGCTCTGGGACGGCAAGCCGGTGATCGACGGCGGCATGGTCGATCAGGCGCCTGTGCCCGAACCGGACGAAGGCCGGACGCTGATCGCCCTGACCCGGCGCTACCGGAGCATTCCCGATGCGCCGCGACGGACCTACCTCGCCCCGGGCGAGGAAGTGCCCGTCGACAAGATAGATTTCACCGACCCCGAGATGCTGCGCCGGACCTGGGACATGGGCGTGGCGGACGGGCGGCGGTGGCTGAACCACACCCCGTAGCATCCGAGGAGGGACGAACATGGGACGCACAGCACTGGTCACCGGAGGCAGCCGCGGCATCGGCGCCGCCATCTCGAAGGCGCTGAAGGCCGAAGGCTACGAGGTCGCCGCGACCTACGCCGGCAATACCGAGAAGGCCGAGGCCTTCACTGCGGAGACCGGCATCCGGACCTATAAGTGGAACGTCGCCGATTACGACGAATCGAAGGCCGGCATCGCGCAGGTCGAGGCGGATCTGGGTCCCATCGAGATCGTCGTGGCCAACGCCGGCATCACGCGAGACGCGATGTTCCACCGCATGACGCCCGAGCAGTGGAAAGAGGTGATCGACACCAACCTCACCGGTGTCTTCAACACGATCCACCCTGTCTGGCCGGGGATGCGCGACCGCAAGTTCGGCCGTATCGTGGTGATCTCCTCGATCAACGGTCAGAAGGGCCAGGCCGGGCAGGTCAACTATGCCGCGACCAAGGCAGGAGACCTCGGGATCGTGAAATCTCTCGCCCAGGAAGGCGCGCGCGCGGGCATTACGGCCAATGCCGTCTGCCCGGGCTACATCGGCACCGAGATGGTGCGGGCCATCCCCGAGGATGTGCTCAATTCGAAGATCATTCCGCAGATTCCCGCGGGCCGGCTGGGCGAGCCCGAGGAGATCGCGCGCTGCGTGACCTTCCTCGTCTCCGACGACGCGGGCTTCATCAACGGGTCCACGATCTCGGCCAACGGGGCGCAGTTCTTCGTCTGAACTGTTCCGGGCCGGCAGGCCCGGCCGAAAGGGGGGGCGGCGCATCTGGCGCCGACCCCCGACCGCCGGGGTAAAGGCGGGGCGGCCACGTCAGGCCACAACCCGCCCGCGACGCGCCCGGGGGCGCACCGCCAGGGCCGGACCTCCCGGTCCGGCGTCGCAGGGTCAGGCACCGCCGAGGCGGTGGATCTCTTCCTTGATCTGCAGCTTCTGCTTCTTCAGACGAGCGATTTCGAGGTCGTCGGTCGCCGGGCTCCTCTGAGCCTGTTCGACGACGTCAGAGAGGTGCTTGTGCTTCTTCCTCAGTTCTTCCAGGTGGGAAGTCAGGCTCATCCGATGCCTCCTTGCAGGTCTGGGTTCGCACCCTCAGCGCATCACAGTTTCATCGTCCTGTCACGCTGCAGGGCAGCATCCGGGCATCAGACCGCGCAACCCTTTCGAAGTGATTAATCCCAGAGCGCCAGTGCCGCGCCGTCGCGCAGCGCCGCGGCGACCGCGGGGGCGTAGTCCTCTGCATCCGTCTCGTGCCGCGCGCCCTCGTGCAGGACCGTCGGTGGTGTCATCCGAAACGGCGCGCGTCCTCCTTTCTTGCCCGACAAGAGAAACAGTTGCGGCGGGCGCCCGGCGCGGGGCTGGAGCGGCGCCACCGCCACCGACCCGATCCGCGCATCGAGCGCAGAAAGCATCTCGGGCAGCCTCTCGATCCGCTGGATCGCCGTCAGCCGCCCCCCGGGTCTGAGCCGCCTGAGACCCGCGTCGATCCAGACGGGTAGCGGCGTATCGCCGCGCAGGGCGGTATCACGTCCGGGATCGGCGGACCCGGTCCCGGTTTCGGCCGCGAAATAGGGCGGGTTCATCATGACGTGATCGAAGCTTCGCCCGCGCACCGCCGGCGGCAGCCGCGCCAGATCCGCCTCCACCACGTCCAGCGGCAGCCGGGCCTCGAGGGCATTGCGCCGCGCAAGCGCCGCATAGTCGGGCTGCACCTCGACGCCCGTAGCCACCGCCCCCGGAACACGCGCCAGAAGGGCCAGCACCGCCGCCCCCGCACCGCAGCCCAGCTCCAGCACGCACTCCCCGGCCCGGGCGGGCACCGCTGCCGCCAGCAGGATCGCGTCCACGCCTGCGCGAAAGCCCCGGCGCGGCTGCCACAGGTGCAGCCGTCCGCCGAGAAAGGCGTCCCGAGTCAGCTCAGCGTCCGAGGTCGATGTCATTGTCCCGGAGCACGATCTCCGCCCGCCACAGATCCTTCGCCCGGACCATCAGCCGCCGCGGCAGAATGCCAATGGAGCCTTCGAGGACGCTCATGTTTACGTCCAACTCGAAGCAGTCTATACCCTCGCCGCCAAGTAGCGCCTTGGCGAAGGCGATCACGGTCGGATCGTTGCTGCGCAGGAGTTCCCTCATGGGGGCAGGTAAAGCGGCAACGGCGGCCTTGTCCATCGCATGGGATCAGGAACACACGGACAGGTCATGGGTCTCGACACCGCCGCCACCAAGCCGCACGAACGTCTGGCGGAGATCGTCGCCCCCGAGATGGCCGAGGTCAGCGCGCTGATCCGCGCGCGGATGGCCTCCGAACACGCGCCGCGGATTCCCGAGGTGACGGCCCATCTCGTCGAGGCGGGGGGCAAGCGCCTGCGTCCCATGCTGACGCTCGCCAGCGCGAAGATGTGCGGCTACGGCGGGCCGCACCACATCCACCTTGCCGCGACTGTGGAGTTCATCCATACGGCCACGCTGCTGCACGACGACGTGGTGGACGAAAGCGCCCAGCGGCGCGGGCGGCCCACGGCGAATCTTCTGTGGGACAACCAGTCCTCGGTGCTGGTGGGCGATTACCTCTTTGCGCGGTCGTTCCAGCTGATGGTCGAGACCGGCAACCTGCGGGTGCTCGACATCCTGTCGAACGCCGCCGCCACCATCGCCGAGGGCGAGGTGCTGCAACTGACCGCCGCGCGCAATCTCGCCACGGGGCCGGACGTCTATCTGAAGGTGATCCGCGGCAAGACGGCCGCGCTCTTTTCCGCCGCGACCGAGGTCGGTGCGGTCATCGCGGGGCGGCCCGAGAGCGAGGTGCGGGCGCTGGCCGCCTATGGCGATGCCCTCGGGATCGCTTTCCAGATGGTCGACGACTATCTCGATTTCGCGGGCTCGGAGGCCACGGGCAAGGCCGTCGGCGACGATTTCCGCGAGCGCAAGCTGACGCTGCCGGTGATCCTCGCCGTGGCCGCCGCCGACGAGGCGGAACGCGCCTTCTGGGTCCGCACGGTCGAGAAGGGCCGCCAGGATGAGGGCGATCTCGGGGAGGCGCTCCGGATCATCGGGCGGCACGGCGCGCTCGAGGCCACCAAGACCGAGGCGCAGGCCTGGGCCGAGAAGGCCCGAGCCGCCCTCGGCGCGCTGCCTGAGCATGAGATCCGCGATACCCTCTCCGATCTGGCCGATTACGTCGTCGCGCGTCTGCGCTGAGGGTCAGAGCGGCATCCCGGGCTTGACCCGGGGCGCGGGCGCGACCCACCAGCCCATTTCCGACACCTGCACCGCCCGCGCCGCGCGCCGGGCGTGGTCCATGTCCTTGACCAGCCCCACGCAGGTGGCGCCCGATCCCGACATGGTCACGCATTTGACGAGGGGCTGACGCCGCAGAGTCTCCAGCGCCCGTCCGATCTCCGGCGCGATGGTCTGCGCGGCGGCGGTCATGTCGTTGCGCTGGCGCGAGAGCCAGTCGCAGAAACCCTCGAAGTCGAGCCCCTCCGGCACGTCCTCCATGGGCGGGTTGTTGCGCGCGGCCATGGTCTCGAAGACGCGGCCCGTGGGCACCTCCACCTTGGGGTTGACCAGCACCATGGCGAAATCGGGCAGGCCCTCCATTGGCGTGATCCGCTCGCCGATGCCCTGCATGCGGATCGGCAGAGGGCCGGCATAGCAGGCTGGCACATCCGCCCCGAGAGAGGCGAGGATCGGGTCGTGCGGGTCCGGAGCTGGCACGTCCCAGAGCTTCGCGAGCAGGCGCAGCGCCGTCGCGGCATCCGAGGAGCCCGAACCGAGACCCGCGGCATGGGGCAGGGCCTTGTCGAGGTTCAGCGCCGCGCCGACGCGCACGCCGTGCTTCTCCTGAAGCGCGGCAGCGGCCTGCAGCACGAGATTCCGCCCATCGTTCGGCACGCCCATGGCGAAGGGTCCCGTCACCTGCAGGCTCAGATCCGTCGACGGTCGCGCGGTCAGGAGGTCCCCGAGGCCCGCGAAGACCACGAGGCTGTCGAGGTCGTGATAGCCGCCCGCGCGCTGCCCGGTGACGTGCAGCGTCAGGTTGATCTTCGCCGGCGCGGTCAGGCGCAGCGCGTCACCGGGTCTGGGGATGATCGCCATTCGCCACCGTCACGATGTGAGTTTCTTCCTGCGGCGCCGCTGCCGCCGCCACGATGCCCCGGTCGAGCTTGCCCTCCAGCCGGGCCGTCAATGGTGGCGGAGGGGTCAGTCCGAGGGCGCGGCGCCATTGGTACCGCGCCTCGATGCGGCGACCGACGGCCCAGTAGACATCGCCCAGGTGATCCACGATCACCGGATCGGACGGCGACAGTTCCACCGCGCGCTCGAGTTCCCGCACCGCCCCGGCATGGTCGCCGGTCACGAAGAGCGCCCATCCGAGACTGTCGGCAAAGGCCCCGTCCTCCGGCTCCTGAGCCACGGCCGCCCGGATCATGCCGAGCGCCTCGTCGAGATCCTGCCGCCGTTCCACCAGCCCGTAGCCGAGGTAGTTCAGCAGAAGCGGTGTCCCGGGCGCCAGGGCCAGCGCCGCGCGGAGGTCCGCTTCCGCGCTTGTCCAGTCGTCGAGCAGGTCGTGGGTCACGGCGCGGCCGAAATGCAGGACCCAGCGCCGCGGGTCATCCTCCGCGGCGAGCGAGAGGGCGCGGCCGAAGGCGGTGTTGGCCTCGGCGATCCGTCCCGCGTCCCGGTGCAGATCGCCGAGAGCGGCGAGGACCGCCAGATCCTGCGATCCGTCCGCCAGCCGTTCCAGCAGGTCGGCCGCCTCGCCGTCGGCCCCGCTGTCCCGCAGGGCAAAGGCTCGGCCCAGCGCCGCTTCCGGCCACAGCGGGCTGTCCTCCGCCACGCCGGACAACACCTGCGCCGCCAATGCGTGGCGGCCCATGTCGCGCAACAGCATCCCCGCGCTCACGAGGGCGCGGTCGCTTGCCGGGTCGACATGATGCGCGAGCCGCAAGTGGATCAGTGCGAAGCTGTCGTCCACTTCGCCCCGCACCGCGCTGCCCACGGTCAAAAAGGCGCTCGCAAGACCCTCTGCCGGGGTCACGCCCTCGCCATCCGACCCCAGGGCCAGCGCCCCGTGATGCCGTGCCACGGTCCCGAGACCCTCGAGCTCCGCCAGTTCGTCGAACATGGCCCGCGCCGCGTCCTCGCGACCCAGCGCCGTCAGCGCCCAGCCCCGGGCCAGCCCGTCGAGAAGCGGCCCGCCCGAATGCCCCGCATCGAGCAGCGCCAGCAGGTCGGTCCACCGCTCATGGCGCGCTGCCGCCGCGATGGCCACGAGCGCCGCGGCCCGGCTATCATGCCCCGACGCCAGCGCCGGCGCGGCGAGCGCCTCTGCCCCGGCCACGTCGCCTACGGCCACCTGCATGGTGATCGCGGTGTTCAGGATCGCCCTGTGCCGCGGATCGCCCTCGCTCGCCCTCTGAAACTGCACGGCCGCCTCCCCGAGGTCTCCGTTCTGCGCCGCGGACCGGCCTGCGAGGTAGGCCCCCGCGGTTCCATCCGCAAAGGCGGCTGCAGCCGCCATCCCGAAAGCGCCCACAAGCAGCAGGCGCTGTCCCCATACATACATGCCCACGGTCCCCACCGTTCCCTGTCCGGCGACGCTATCGGAGAGAGCCGGTGCGCCGCAATCGCGAGCCGATCACAAATTCAGATGGGCGCGGATCGCCGCCATCCGGCCATCTCCGGCGCGGCCGGAACCCGCTGACGGCTACATGTTCGGGTAATTCGGTCCGTCGCCGCCCTGGGGCGTTTTCCAGACGATGTTCTGGGCCGGGTCCTTGATGTCGCAGGTCTTGCAGTGAACGCAGTTCTGGAAGTTGATCTGGAAGCGGCGGTCGTCGCCCTCGCCCACGAATTCATAGACGCCGGCCGGGCAATAGCGCGCGGAAGGTCCCGCATATTGAGCCCAGTCGACGGTCAGGGGCACGGTCCTGTCCTTCAGAGTCAGGTGCGACGGCTGGCTCTCCTCGTGATTGGTGAAGGAGAAGCTGACATTGGTCAGACGGTCGAAGGACAGCGTTCCGTCGGGCTTCGGATAGTCGATGGGCTTGTGCCCGGCCGCGGGCTCCGTCGCCTCGGCATCGGTCTTGCCGTGCTTCAGCGTGCCAAGCACAGACAGTCCCGCGATGTTGTTGGTCCACATGTCGAACCCGCCGAGCCCGAGCGAGGCCAACATCCCGTAGCGCGACCAGAGCGGCTTGACGTTGCGCACGCGCTTGAGGTCCTTCGCCACCGGCCCCGACTTCAGAGCGGTGTCGTAGTCCGTCAGCGTGTCGCCCGCGCGACCCGCCTCGATCGCGGCATGCGCGGCGTCGGCGGCATGGATGCCCGAGAGCATGGCGTTGTGGTTGCCCTTGATACGCGGCACGTTCACCAGCCCGGCGGAGCAGCCGAGCAGACATCCCCCGGGAAAGGCGGTCTGCGGCACCGACTGCCAGCCGCCCTCGTTGATCGCGCGGGCGCCGTAGGCGATGCGCTTGCCGCCCTTCAGCAGCTCCGCGACCAGTGGATGGTGCTTGAACCGCTGAAATTCCATGTAGGGATAGAGATGCGGGTTCGCGTAGTTCAGGTGGACGACGAAACCCACGTAAACCTGGTTGTTGTCGAGGTGGTAGATGAACGACCCGCCGCCGGCATTCTTGCCGAGCGGCCAGCCCATGGTATGGGTTATGGTCCCGGCGCGGTGCTTCTCGGGGTCGATCTCCCAGAGCTCCTTCATGCCGAGGCCGTATTTCTGCGGCTCGCTGTCGGCGTCGAGGCCGTATTTCGCGATGACCTGCTTCGACAGCGATCCCCGCACGCCCTCCGAGAGGAAGACGTACTTGCCACGAAGCTCCATCCCCGGCTCGTAGCCCGGTCCCGGCGTGCCGTCGGGGTTCTTGCCGAACTCGCCCGCGATGACCCCCGCCACGCGCCCGTCCTCGCCCCAGACGATGTCGGAACAGGCCATGCCGGGGAAGATTTCCACGCCCAGCGCCTCGGCCTGTTCGGCAAGCCAGCGGCAGACATTGCCCATGGAGACGATGTAGGCGCCGTGGTTGTCCATCAGCGGTGGCATCACCCAGTTCGGGATGCGAATGCGACCGGCCTCGCCCAGAACGTAGAAATTGTCTTCGCGCACGGGCACGGTGACCGGGGCGCCCCGGTCCTTCCAGTCGGGCAGCAGCGCGTCGAGACCGGAGGTATCGAGCACCGCCCCCGACAGGATATGCGCGCCGACCTCCGAGCCCTTTTCCAGCACCACGACCTCGCGTGCCGGATCGAGCTGCTTCAGCCGGATCGCCGCCGACAGGCCAGCGGGGCCCGCGCCCACGATGACCACGTCATAGTCCATCGTCTCGCGCTCGATCTCTGGCATGTCGGTCCCCTTCCGCTGCGGCCGCGCGCGCGTCTTCGCACCTGCGGCATCGTTCGGCCGTATCTATCCAAGGCGTGCCCCGGCGGCAATCCGGACGCGGCGTTCGGTCGCCGCTCTGGGGCCCTCGGGGCCGCCCGCCACCGACGCCGCCGCTTTGCGGTTGACCGCGAGCGGCACGGTCCTGATAGTCCTCCAATCCGCCCGGCGGCCTTCCGGCTGTCGGGCGGCCCTGCGTTTGACAAAGCCCTCCCTAGGACCGACGGGACAAGACCGATGGACAAGATACCCCTCACCCGCAGCGGCTACGACAAGCTCGACGCAGAACTGAAGCATCTCAAGAGCGTGGAGCGCCCCGCCGTCATCAGGGCGATTTCCGAGGCCCGCGAGCACGGCGACCTCAGCGAGAATGCCGAGTACCATTCCGCGAAGGAGAAACAGTCCTTCATCGAGGGCCGGATCAAGGAGCTCGAGGGCGTGATCTCCCGCGCCGACGTGATCGATCCGTCGAAGATGACCGGCCCGATCAAGTTCGGCGCCACGGTGCAGCTCGTCGACGAGGACACCGACGAGGAGAAGACCTACCAGATCGTCGGCGAATACGAGGCCGACATCGAGAACGGGCGTCTCAACCTCAAATCGCCCCTTGCCCGCGCCCTGATCGGCAAGGAAGAAGGCGACAGCGTCGAGGTCCGGACCCCGGGCGGCGAACGCTCCTACGAGATCCTCAAGGTGAGCTACGTCTGACGCGGCTCGCCCCCATGCGGTGAGGCAGACCATGTCCGAGCCCGACCCCCAGGACCGCAGTCCCCTCGCCGCCAGCTCGCGGCCCATCGGGCGCGGACTGTCCGCCGTGGAGATCGGGGCCGCGGCGCTCGGCGTGATCTGGCTCCTGTTCGCGGGCACTGCCGCTCTGCGCGGCCCCTCGGAGGCGGGAGGCGATCCCCTGCGCCCGGTGCTGGGCCTCTTGGCGGTGGCCCTGCCGCTCGCGGTGATCTGGGTCGGCGCCATGACCTATCGCTCGGCCCGCATCGTGCGGTCGGAAAGCGCGCGGCTCCAGGCCGCCGTGGACGCCCTGCGCAAGACCTACGTCGAGGAGCGCCAGCAGCGCGGGGCGGGCAAGCCCGATCCGGCGCTGGAGCGCCGTCTGGGCGAGCTCGTGCAGGAGGTCCGTGCCCTCGGCGCGGCGCTGGCGCGGCCGCCCCTGCCCGAAGAGTCCCGGACTGCGGTGCGCGCGGCTGCGGCGGAGACACCCGAAGAAGCCCAGCCCGCCCTCGGGCTCGTGTCGCCCGAGGAGGCGACGGCGCCGCCCATCGCGATCCCCGACCTGATCCGCGCGCTCAACTTTCCGGACACCGCCGAGGATTCCGAGGGGTTCGCCGCCCTGCGCCTCGCGCTCCAGAACCGCTGGACGCGGCAGCTCGTCCAGGCCAGCCAGGACGTGCTCACGCTGATGAGCCAGGACGGCATCTACATGGACGACCTGCGGCCCGATCCGGCACGGCCCGAGATCTGGCGCCGCTTCGCCGCAGGCGAACGGGGCCGCGCGGTGGCGGCGCTCGGCGGGGTTCGGGACCGGCGGAGCCTCGAGATCATGGGAAGCCGGATGCGCGAGGACACCATCTTCCGCGACGCCGCGCACCATTTCCTGCGCCGCTTCGACCAGATGCTCGTCGAGTTCGACAAGGCCGCCACCGACGAGGAGATCCTCGCCATGGCCGACACCCGCACCGCGCGCGCCTTCATGCTCCTCGGCCGGGCGATGGGCACGTTCGATTAGGGGTCGCCGTTCGGTCCGGATGGCGGGTTGAAAACCCACCCTACGCGGGTCCGGTGGGAATGGTGGGTTGGAAACCCACCCTACCCGAGAGAAGCCCTGTCGGCCTCGGGCTCGCCCGTAGGGTGGGTTTTCAACCCACCGACCCGCCCCCGCTCAATAGCTGTAGTCCCCGTAGATCCGCGTCAGATCCTCGCCCCACGGCCCGTGATACTGTTCGAGAAGCTCGTCCGCGGGCACCTTTCCGGTCTCGATCGAATCCTCGAGCGCATGGAGGAAATGCCGTTCGTCCGCGACCATGCCGCCGAGGCCGGGGCGGGCGCGGGCCTTCAGGCCCTCGCGGGCGATTCCCACAACGTCGCGGGCGATGTCGAGCATCCTCTGCCCTCCCACGTTCGCCTGCAAGCCATCGACCGAAGCCGCCACGCGCCAGGCTTCCCGCGTCTCTGCGTCCCAGCTCTTCGCCAGATCCCAGGCGGCATCCAGCGCCGTGCGGTCATAGGTCAGCCCGACCCACAAGGCGGGCAGGGCGCAGAGCCTGCGCCACGGCCCGCCGTCCGCGCCGCGCATCTCGATGTATTTCTTGACACGCGCCTCGGGGAAGATCGTCGTCAGATGATCTGCCCAGTCCGATAGGGTGGGCACCTCGCCAGGCAGGGCGGGCAGGCGGCCGTCGAGGAAGTCCCGGAACGACTGGCCCAGCGCGTCGATGTAGCGCCCGTCGCGGTAGACGAAATACATCGGCACATCGAGGGCGTAATCCACCCAGGCCTCGAAGCCGAAGCCGTCCTCGAAGACGAAGGGAAGCATCCCCGTCCGCGCCGGGTCGAGATCGCGCCAGATGCGGCTGCGCCAGGACTTGTGGCCGTTGGGTGCGCCCTCGAAGAAGGGCGAATTGGCGAAGAGCGCGGTCGCCACCGGCTGCAGCGCCAGCGCCACGCGCATCTTCTTCACCATGTCCGCCTCGGAGCCGAAGTCGAGGTTCACCTGCACGGTGCAGGTCCGGTACATCATCTGCGTGCCATGGGTGCCGACGCGGCCCATGTAGTCGGTCATCAGCCGGTAGCGGCCCTTGGGCATACGCGGCATCTGCTCATGGGTCCAGATCGGCGCGGCACCGAGGCCGATGAAGCCCGCGCCGATCCTCTCGGCCACGTCCTGCACTTCGCGCAGGTGCTCGTTCACCTCGTCGCAGGTCTGGTGGATGGTCTCCAGTGGCGCACCCGAGAGTTCGAGCTGCCCGCCCGGCTCCAGGCTCACGTTGGCGTCGCCCTTCCTCAGCCCGATCAGGTGCTCCCCCTCCAGCACCGGAGTCCAGCCATGCCGGTCGCGAAGACCCTCGAGCATCGCGAGCACGGAGCAGCGGCCCTCGTAGGGCAGGGGAAGCAGCGTCTCCCGGTCGAAACCGAACTTCTCGTGCTCCGTGCCGATGCGCCAGTCTGCCTCGGGCTTTGAACCCGATTCGAGCCAGGCGGCCAGCTGGTCACGGCTTTCGATCGGGCCGCCGCCCGATTGTGGGATCGACATGGACGCGGCTCCTTCGGGCGGCTCGTTGCGGGCCAGAGGTGTCCCGAAGCGCGCAGGGTGTCAATGTGCGCCCTTGCGCGGTCGGCCCTGTGCTTTGGCCGGGCTGAAGCCCGGTCTACCCGGGCCGGCCCTGGCGTGACCGTCCGGCATCAACCGTAGGCCGGGCTTGAGCCCGGCCTTCGCTCGCCGCGCGTCTCACCCTGCCGACAGGATCGGCCCGAGCGACCGCCCCGCGAGGACATGAACGTGAAAATGCGGCACTTCCTGCAGGCCGTGCTCCCGCGCGTTGGCGATCAGGCGAAAGCCCTGCTCCACGCCCGCGCCCTCGCAGACTTGCCCGACCGCGCGCCAGAACCCGGCGATCTCGGCATCGCTCGCGGCGGTGCAGAAATGGTCCAGCGTCGCATACGGGCCTTTCGGGATCACCAGGATATGCACCGGCGCCTGGGGCCGGATGTCCCGGAACGCCAGCGCGTGTTCGGTCTCGAGGACGGTGTTGTTGGGGATCTCCCCGCGCAGGATCTTCGCGAAGATGTTCTCGGGGTCGTAGTCGTGTTGCATCGGAGGTCCTTCAGTCGACGAAAAGATGCGGCGTTTCCGCGATATCGCGGGCGACCTCGCCGGAGACCGACAGGAACCGGCCGATCGGGCCCGTGTTGTCGTCCGGGCCCTGCCGGTCGCTGATGCGGTTGTAATGGGCAAAGTTGCTGTCGCGGATCCGTTCGCTTTCGTAGACCACGTCATGCCGGATCGTGGGCAGCAGCCGCTCGATCGCCTCCGGCGAGGCATCCGCTCCGGCAAGGCCGACGCGCTTGGCATGGCCGATCAGGTAGCCGTCGTCGAAGGTGCAGCTGATCTCCAGCAGCCGCGTGGTGGAGCGGTCGGAATAGAAGTCGTGCATAAGGTCGATCGAGGCGGTGTCGAGGCAGATGATGAGCCTGTCGCTCTCGAAATATTCGAACAGCATCCGGATCAGCGCCCGCCTGTGCCGGGTCCGCTTCTCCAGCGTGGACTGGATGCCGCCGAGGTCCGGCAGCCATGTGTCGGCCTCGTTGAACAGATAGTCGATGGCCGGGATGTTGGTGTGGTGCTTGATCGAGCCCAAGAGCCGCTTGGCGACGTGCCATTTCTTGCAGGCGACGATCAGGAGCTCCTTGTCGCGCCCGAGAGAGGTCTCCGTCTCCCAGAAGCGGGGAGCGAAGCGCCGCCCGATCCGGCCGCGACCGGTCAGGAACTGAAAGAGGCGGCGCCCCTCGCCCGAGACGACGAAATCCTGCCGGTCCGAGGCATAGAGATCCCCCAGCCGCTTGCGCAGGTCCTGCGCGTCGGGGCTGATCTTGCGCGCGAACAGCGCGTCCTGGCTCAGCAGCAGGTCGTACTGGTCGTTGTAGAATGTCACCGGCATCCCGTAGTCGGAGAACATCAGGAATGTCAGCGTCCGGCTGATGATTTCCTGCTCGGGCACGAGATGCCTCACGAGGGTCTGGAAATAGGTCTCGTCCGGAATCCAGCTCGTGCGGAAGAACCGCACCACGTCTGGTCGTGCCCTCGCGAAGGCCAGCACCGCCTCGACGGTCCGCCGGCGCAGGCACCACCACTGGCTTCCGATCATCACCTGGAGATCCGCCGGGATACGGCGCCTGAGGCCCAGCCGCCGCTGCGCATCGAGCATCCAGTAGAAGACCTTCTTCTGCGTCCGCTCGTTGAAGATGTGGCGGTAGATCAGCCGCTCTTCCTTGATGCCGGTCTTGATCCAGTCGCTTTCGAAGAAATCGAAGCTCTCGATATAGTCTACGTCCCGCTCGTCGAGGAAGCGGTGGGCATAGGCGGCCGACTTGATGGCCATGCAGTCGCCCGAGACCATGTAGAAATGCGTCGCGCGCGGAAAGGCCTCCACCGCCGCCTCGACCGCGAGGATCGTCGCCTGCACGAGGCTCCATTCTCCCCAGCCGCAGCGGACGCGGCGCCGCGCGAAGGTCACGTTGGGATTGTCCGCGACCTCCGCCCTGACCTGCAGATAGGCCTGTCGCGGCGCCCGCGCGTCCAGATGGATCGAGACGAAATCCCCGACCGCACTGAGCTGCCGCGCCTGCTGCACGATCCCCTCGGGGTTCTTGTGACAGAGTAGAATGAACGCGATCCGCGCCATGGTGTCGTCGACCGTCCCCACTTCGCCTCGGTCCTGCCCTATTAGCGTGAAGGACGATTGAATAGACAGGGTGTGTTTGCGATCTAGGCCGAGGACGCGGCCGCGGGATGCCCGATCGGCACATCCTGCGGCAGAAGGTCCGACAGGGCAGCGAAGGACGGGCGGGATGGGATTTCCGGGAACATGGATGACCGAGAGCGAAAGCGTGGTCTATCGCGTCGTGCCGAAATGCGCCTGCTCGACCATCGGCCAGATCATGTACTATTCGGACCACGGCGCTTTCTTCGAGGGTGACATCCACGACGCGACAGACGGGATGCACAAGTGGGCCTTCGAGACCAGCCAGGACGCCATCTCGGACAATGTCACCAGCCATCGCAGCTATGCCTTCACCTGCGTGCGCAACCCCTACACCCGCATCCTGTCGTCCTTCTTCGACAAGATCTGCGGCATCCAGCGCAACGGCAAGCGCTACCGCGGCAACCTCGTGCCGATGCTGATCCAGAAATACGGGATCGAGGTGGGCGAGGCACCCGATTTCGAGTTCGACCAGATCAAGAGCTTCCGCCGCTTCCTGCTCTTCGCCCGCGACACCATCCGCTGGCGCCGCCCGATGGAGCCCGACATCCACTGGTCCGCGATGTCGGGGCATATCTCCACCTTCATCGTGAACGGCGGCCGCTACGACCACATCTTCTGGACCGAGAAGTTCAACGACGGAATGCAGGTCGTTCTCGACAACATCGACACGCGCCACGACATCCTGTTGGGCGAGATCCCGCGCTTCAACGAAAGCGAGGGCCATGGCCCCAGGCGCGCCCATCCCGTCGAGGACTATTTCGACGATCTCTCGATGCACCTGATGTTCGAGATCTACAAACGCGACTTCCAGCTCTTCAAGTACGATTTCGAGAACCCGGGCAACAAGATGCCCCTGGGCGAGATCGACCTCGACGAGGTCCACGCCAAGCTCGGCGACTGAGGCCGCGCGGCATTCCGGCAACGCGTGCCGCGGTGTCGCGCATTTTCCGGTGGAGCGCCGCGGTAAGGGGCCTATCTGCGGCTCACGACCGGCCGGGGGACTCGAGATGATCGTTCTGATGCTGGGCAGCGCGCCCAACGTGATGGCGTCGCGGGACTGGCCGCGCGCGCCTTTCGACCGGATCGTCGCCATCAACAATGCCTGGCGCGTGCGCCCGGACTGGGACGACCTCGTCTTCCCCGAAGATTTTCCGGTCGCCAACCGCCCCCGGAGCCTGGCCACCGGGCAGCGCCTCGTGGAGGCCGACGCCTTCGTCCCCGCGCAGAACGCCTGGGGCGGTTTTGTCTACGCCGGCGGCACCATGGCCTTCACCGCGGGATACTGGGCGCTCGAGGTGCTGAAGCCCCGGGTGATCGCCTATCTCGGCTGCGACATGGTCTATGGCGGCGGGTCGACGCATTTCTACGGTCGGGGCACCGCCGATCCGCTCCGTGCCGACATCACCCTGCGCTCGCTGGAGGCCAAGGCCACGCGCTTCATGGTCCGGGCGGCGGAGGCAGGAACGGCCGTGGTGAATCTCTCGACCTCGCCCAGCCGTCTCGTCTTTCCCCGCGCCACCCCGGCAACCGTCGCCAAGGCCCGGCCGCAGGTCTTCGACCCGGCCTCGGTCGACGCCGCCCTCTCCCGAGAACGTGCGCTGGGATACATGGTGCCCTCGGGGCGCTACTGGGAAGAGGCCGATCGCTTCGACGCCCACGAGATCGACCGTCTCGACGCGCTCTGGTTCGACGCCGGAGGGATCACGGCCCCGGCCGCAGCCGAAGACCTGCGCGTGGCGTCCTGACCTAGCCCGACGCCAGCGCCTCGGCGACTACCGCCTTCAGCATCAGCCCCGGCGCCTCCTCGAACACGATGTCGGTGGTCCCGAGGTAGCTCTCCTGGTTCATCGCGGTCCATCCGTTGGTCGCGATCCGGTAGGTCGCGCCGGGGTCGATCCCGATCTCGGCGGTGTGGACATAGTCGCCGGTTCGCGCCTCCAGGCTCTCGGCCCGCCACTGGTTCGCCCGGCCCATGATGGCGGTCAGCGTCTCGCCCGACACCTCCGCCGTGCGGATATCCCCGTCGAACCGCACGAAGGCGTCGAAATCGTAACGCGTGAGCGGCCCCGCATCGAGCGGCGCGCCGAAGGTGGTATGGCCGAGAAAGGCCGCATCGGCCTCCGCCGCGGCGCGCACCGCCTCGACGGCCACGAGGATCGAGGCGGGCATGTCGAGAGCGGTCTCTCGGATGGCGATCACCTCGCGGTCCGCATCGGTCAGGTGCTCGGCCAGCACCTCGTCGATCAGCGCCGCGAGCGCCGTGTCGCCGCTGCCCGGCGAGATGGCGCGCAGGTCAGTGGCGACCTCCACGCCGGCCTCCGCCCGGCGCAGGGCATGGACGGCCAGCGTCCGCCCCCAGGCCCCGGTGTGCAGGTAGAGGATCCCCCCGGACTCATGAGTCAGCTCGAGGTGGTCATGGGCGCCGAGCACCACGGTTCCGGGGGCGAGACCGTCCAGCATCGCCTTGTCCGCCGTCACGCCGGCATGGGAGACGAGCACGGGCAGGTCCGCGTCCCCGAGGACGGCCGAGGCGGTCTCGGCCACGAAGCCGGCAGGATCCAGCAGCAGGAGCGAGTCGCGTACCGGCGCGCGGTAGACGAAGGGATTGTCGGTGCCCACGCCGAGAAGCGCGAGCTCGATCCCGCCGAGACCCAGCCGGGTGGAGACGGGGGTAAAGAAGCGGCCCGTGCGACGGTCAATCAGGTTGCCGATCACCGTCGCCCCCGCCCCCGTGGCCCGGGCCACGAAAGAGGCCATGTCGTCGAGGATCGCCGTCTCGTGATTGCCGAGGTTCACGATCACCGGCAGTTCCGCCGCCGCCGCCTCGAGAAAGGCGAAGTCCGCCGCCGCCCCCGACCGCAGCGCCGCGACATTGCCCCGTTCGAAGAGATCGCCGTTCAGGATCAGCGCCGCGGGCACCGGCCCCCGCGCCACCTCGCGGATCGCTTCGAGCAAGGCGGGCAAGCGGGAGTAGGGCGAATGCAGATCGGTGATGGTCAGGAGCACCGCCTCTGCCTCTGTCTGCGCGAAGGCGGGCGCGGCCAGCGCCACGGGGGCGGCGGCAAGGGATTTCAGGACAAGGCGGCGCCCGACAGCGGCTGCGATGGGTTTCATGGCGTAGCTCCTCCGTTCAGGCCTCAGGCTAGCAAACCCGTGTGACGCCCGCTTGTCACCCCCGCAGGCCGGCCTGTTGCCCGCGGGGGATGGGCCGGGTCCTGCGGAGACCACCGCCCCGAGCCGAGGCGGGCTCCGCGCAGTGACTCGCCGCACCCATGAGGCGAGCGGCCCATCGTCCCCCGTGGCGGGAAGAGCCCCCGTCAGGATCGGCGCACGCCTCCCCTCCTCATCTGGCCGAAAATACTCCCTTCGGGAGCGCGGCTGCCAAGTCGCAGGACGTCGGGCAGGCCCGGCCCGTCACATCAGCCCGTGGTTGCGGAACAGCTCCTTGAGGTCCGCCTCGGGCCGCGGCCCGTAATGGCTGATGACCTCCCGCGCCGCGACCGCGCCCATGCGTCCGCAGGTGGCCATGTCATGACCCGTCACATAGCCGTAGAGGAACCCGGCGGCGAACTGGTCGCCCGCGCCGGTCGCGTCCATCGGAACGATCTTCTCCACCGGGACATCCGTCCGCTGGCCCTGCCGGATGATCGACACGCCGTCGCCCGAGCGCGTGCACACGACCAGCGGACAGGCCTCGCCCACCCGCCGCAGGTCCGCGTCGAGATCGTCGTTCTGATACAGCGACCGGATCTCCGCCTCGTTGCCGATGACGAAGTCGAGTTCGTTCTCGATCAACCGCAGGAAGTCCTCCCGGTGACGCTCCACGCAGAACGGGTCGGAAATGGCGATGCCCGCCTTGCCGCCGCCGGCCCGGCAGGTCCGCGCGGCCTTCAGGAAGGCCTCCTTCGAGGCATCCGTGTCGAAGAGATAGCCCTCGAGGAACATGACCTCGGTGTGCCCCGTCACCGCCTCGTCCACCTCCTCCGCCGAGAGCGAGGCGGAAATGCCGAGATAGGTGTTCATCGACCGCTCCCCGTCCGGCGAGACAAAGATCATCGACCGCGAGGTCGGCAGCTCCGCGCCCCTGACCGGCGGGTTCACGAAATCCGTGCCGTCCTCCACCATCGCGTCTGCGTAGAACCGCCCCAGCGTGTCGTCCCTGACCCGCCCGATGAAGGCCGTCCGCAGGCCGAGGTTCCCGATCCCCGCCAGCGTGTTGGCGACCGATCCCCCCGGCGCCTGAGTCCGGTGCGCCATGGCGCCGTAGAGCGTCTCGGCCCGCTCGCGCTCCACCAGCTGCATGATGCCCTTCTCGATGCCCATGTGGGCGAGGAAACTGTCGTCGGCCGAAGAGATCACGTCGACGATGGCATTGCCGATGCCGGTCACCTGGTAGCGTTTCATGTCTCGGTCTTGTCCTCGTAGAGGCAGAGATCCGCGATCGGGCAGATCCCGCATTTCGGTTTGCGCGCCACGCAGATGTAGCGGCCGTGAAGGATCAGCCAGTGATGCGCATGGAGCTGGAAATCCGCGGGCACATGGTCCTCGATGGCCCGCTCCACCGCGTCCACGTCGCGCCCTGGCGCGATGCCGGTGCGGTTGCCCACGCGAAAGATATGGGTGTCCACCGCCTGCGCCGGCTGCCTCCACCACATGTTGAGCACCACGTTGGCCGTCTTGCGCCCCACACCCGGCAGCGACATCAGTGCCGCGCGGGAATTCGGCACCTCGCCGCCGTACTCCTCGACAAGGATGCGACTCAGCCGGATGACGTTCTTCGCCTTGTTGCGGTAAAGCCCGATGGTGCGGATATGCTCGATGACGCCCTCCTCGCCGAGGGCGAGCATCTTCTCGGGCGTGTCGGCGATCTCGAAGAGGCGCTTCGTTGCCTTGTTCACGCCCGCATCCGTCGCCTGGGCCGACAGGGCCACCGCGACCACCAGCGTGAAGGCGTTGACATGATCGAGCTCCCCCTTGGGTTCGGGCTCGATCGCATGGAGCCGGGAGAAAATCTCCCGGATCGCGGGATAGGGCAGCTGCTTGACCATCGCGGGTCGGTATGGCGGGGGCCTACGCCCACGGCAAGCCGAGGCGCGCCCCCATCGGGAGGATTTTCTTCCGGTTGACGCCCCTATGCGCAAGGATCGGGTCGCGCGCGGGCGGGCAGGGGCCTATCCTCAGCGGCATGGAACAGGACAGCTATCATTACGGCGTCGTCGCCCGCGCGATCGAGCTGATCGACGCCGCCCCCCGGCCTCTGTCGCTGGACGAGCTCGCGGCGGAAATGCGCATGAGCCCGGCGCATTTCCAGCGCGTCTTCTCGCAATGGGTCGGCGTCAGCCCCAAGCGCTACCAGCAGTATCTCGCGCTCGGCCATGCGCGTCGCCTGCTGGCGGAACGGCATACGACGCTCGAGACCGCCGAGGCGGTGGGACTGTCGGGTCCTGGCCGTCTGCACGACCTTTTCCTGCGGTGGGAGGCGATGAGCCCGGGCGAGTTCGCCCGCGGCGGGGCGGGGCGGGCGATCCGCTGGGGCTGGTTCCCCAGCCCCTTCGGCCCCGCCCTCGCCATGGGCACCGAACTCGGCCTCTGCGGTCTCGCCTTCGCGGCGGAGACGGGGCCCGAGCCCGCCATGGCGGATCTGAGGTCGCGCTGGCCGGAGGCGGATTATGTCGAGGACCCTGCGGCCCTGCGGGCCTGGGTCGAGTCGGCTTTCGGCGGAACCGGGGAGGTGCCGCTCCTCCTCGTCGGGCGGCCCCTGCAGATCAAGGTCTGGGAGGCACTTCTGCGCGTCCCCTCGGGACATGTCACCACCTATGGCGACCTTGCACGGGTCGCGGGCGCGCCGCGGGCGGTGCGGGCCGTGGGCTCCGCGGTGGGGCGCAACCCCATCAGCCTCTTGATCCCCTGCCACCGTGCCCTGCGCAAATCCGGCGACCTCGGCGGATATCACTGGGGCCTGCCCGTCAAGCGCGCGATCCTCGCTTGGGAATCCGCCCGCGCCGAGGCGACGGAGCCCGAGCCGGCCTGACCGACCTGTCGGGCTGATCAGCGCCCGAGGGCCACCGATCCGCGGGTCTGACAGACGGGCGGGCCCGCGTCGGACCTGCCTTTTTCCCTCCCGCGCCGCGCGGACCCGTCGCCATCCCGGCATGTTGGTGCGCTGGCCGGTCCATGATATTGGCTAACACGACCACACTGGCATAAGGCTAATCGTCAGGGGGGCCGAAAAGGGCCCTTGAGCGGATAACCAGGAACGAGACAGCATGACCCACAAGACCCCTTTCATCGTGACCGCCGCCGCGGCTCTCGCGCTCGCCGGCTGCACCCCGCCCGATCCGACCGGTCCCGACCGCAACCAGACCCGGGACGGTGCCGTGGTCGGCGCGGCGCTGGGCGCCATCGTCGGGGCCGCCACCGCGGGCGACGATCCGCGCACCCGCCGCGAAGCCGCCGTGACCGGCGCCCTGCTCGGCGGTGCCGCAGGTGCCGCCGTGGGCTATTCGCTCGACCGTCAGGAGGCCGAGCTGCGCGCGGCGCTGGGCGACCGCGTGCTGATCCGCAACACCGGTTCGAACCTCGTGGTGACCCTGCCGCAGGACATCCTCTTCGACACCGACAGCGCGACCCTGACCGGTGCGCTGCAGTCGGATCTCCGGGCGCTGGCGCAGAACCTCAACGCCTATCCGGGCACCACGATCACCGTCATCGGCCATACCGACAACGTGGGCGCCGCAGACTACAACCAGAACCTCTCGCGCCGCCGCGCCCAGGCCGTGACCTCCGTGCTGATCTCGAGCGGCGTGGCGCCGGAGCGCATCCGCACCCTCGGCCAGGGCGAAAGCGCGCCGATCGCGGACAACCTGACGCCCGAGGGCCGCCGCCAGAACCGCCGGGTGGAGATCATCATCAACCCGCCGCGCTGATGTCCTTCGGGGTAGGCCGGGCCGAGGCCCGGCCTGCTCGGTCGGTTCGCATGCCTTCATAGGCCGGGCTTCAGCCCGGCCGCCCCTTGCTCCGCCGCACCGGCTTTTTCCCGCGCCCGTTGCCCCGCCGCCCCGCTGGTCATATGTTCTGACCAATCCCCGAGGCGGACCGCATCCATGCCTTTCGAGAAAGTCGTCCCCGAGAAGCTCGCCCAAGGCGTCGTCCGCCAGGTCGAGGAGCTGATCCTTCGCGGCATCCTGCGCCCCGGCGACCGCCTGCCCTCGGAGCGCGATCTCGCAGAGCGGCTCGGCGTCTCACGTCCCTCCCTGCGCGAGGCGGTGGCCGAGCTGCAGGAGCAGGGCCTCCTCACCAGCCGCGCGGGGGCAGGGGTCTTCGTGGCGGACGTGCTCGGATCGGCCTTCTCGCCTGCTCTGGTGCGGCTCTTCTCCACCCACGAGGAAGCGGTCTTCGACTACGTTGCCTTCCGCAGAGACATGGAGGGACTGGCGGCGCAGCGCGCGGCGGAAACGGGGTCCGACACCGACCTTGCGGTGATCGACAGCGTCTTTCGCCGGATGGAGGCCGCCCATGCGAAACGAAACCCGGCCGAGGAGGCGGGTCTCGACGCCGATTTCCACCTCGCCATCATCGAGGCCAGCCACAACGTGGTGATGCTGCACATGATGCGCTCAATGTACGACCTCCTGCGCGAGGGCGTGTTCTACAACCGCGCGATCATGTTCCGCCAGCGCACGACCCGAGACCAGCTTCTCGGCCAGCACAGCGAGATCAACGCCGCGCTTCAGGCTCGGGACGGGGCCGGGGCGCGGACGGCGGTGGAGCGGCATCTCGACTTCGTCGAAGCCGCGCTCCGCGCCCAGGTCCGCGCGGACCGGAACGAGACAGTGGCCGCGAAACGGCTCGAACACGAAGCGCGCCGCTGAGCGCTATTTCCGATTTCCGAAAATCAATCAATGGGTTGAGGCCGTGTCCACATGTGGACGCTTCCAAGGGCTCACGAAAAAAGGGGGGCCGGATTGACCCGTGCCCCCTCTATCGCAATGGCCCCGAGACCTGTCAGTGCAGCTTCTGCTGCGCCTCCGCGATCGACTGGTCGATCAGCTTGTCGCCCCGCTCTGCCGTCATCTGCCTGGCGATGATCTCGCGGCTGACCTCGATCGCCACGGCCACGGCCCGGTCGCGCACTTCCTTGACCGCCGCATCCTGCGCGGTCCAGATCTGCTCCTCCGCCGCGGTCAGTCGGCGCTCCACCGAGGCGGCGATGTCCTTCTTCGCCTGCTCCGCCGCCCGGTTCGCCTCGGCGCGGGCGCCCTCGACGATCCGGTCCGCCTGCTCCCGGACCTCGAGCTGCTTGCGCTCGTAGGACGCGAGCAGCGTCTGCGCTTCCTCGCGCATGGACCGCGCCTCGTCGAGCTCCTTGCGGATCCCCTCGGCGCGACTGTCCAGCATCTTCGTCAGCTGCTTGGGAACCCCGAAGTAGAGCAGGATGCCCACGAAGACGAGAAAGGCGATCAGCACCACGAAATCGGAGTTCCGCAGCGAGAAGAAGCCGTAGTCGCCGGTCGCCGCGAAGGCCGGTCCGGCGACCAGGGTCGCCGCCGTGACGGCTGCCAGGAAAGTCCTCATGCCGGTCATCCCTTCACCCGTTCCGCCACCGCGGCCTCGATGGCCTTGGCATCTGCCTTGTCGCCCATCAGGGCGACGATCTCAGCCGCCACGTCCGCCGCCACGAGGCGCACGTTCTCGACTGCCGTCTCGCGGATCTCGCTGATGGCCTTCTCGCTCTCCGCGGTCTTCTCCGCGATGCGGGCGTCCGCCGCTGAAAGCTCCTTGTCGAGCTCCGCCTGGATCTTCGCGCGGGTCTCGTCGGAGATCGTCTTGGCTTCGGCGCGCGCGTCGGCCAGGGACTTCTCGTAGGCCGCTTCCGCCTCGCGGACCCGCAGCATCATTTCCTCGGCGGAGGCGACGTCGTTGGTGATCGTGCCCTGCCGTTCGGCAAGCACGGCAGCGATGCGCGGCAGCGCGACGCGGCTCAGGATGAAGTAGATCGCAGCCAGCGTGACGAGCAGCCAGAAGATCTGGTTTGCATACCACTCGGTGCAGAGCTGCGGCATGCCGATGGCGCTGCCGCCGGCGTCGACGCAGGCTTCGGCAACG
This sequence comes from Histidinibacterium lentulum, assembly GCF_003789055.1. Classification (GTDB taxonomy): domain Bacteria; phylum Pseudomonadota; class Alphaproteobacteria; order Rhodobacterales; family Rhodobacteraceae; genus Oceanicola; species Oceanicola lentulus. The sequence continues at coordinate 56,354 of NZ_ML119087.1, forward strand.
GGTGCGCCGGCCTCGGTCGTTGTGTCCGCCATGTCGTCCCCCTCGGAACCTTGTTGAGACCGGCGGCCGCCGCAGGACTGCGCCGCCGCCGGCCGGAAGGATCAGGAGTGGCCGATCAGACGGCGAACATCAGCAGGAGCGCGACGAGGAACGAGAAGATCCCGAGCGCTTCGGCGAACGCGATGCCGATGAAGAGGGTCGCGGTCTGGCCCGCGGCGGCCGACGGGTTGCGCAGCGCGCCGGCGAGGAAGTTCCCGGCGACGTTGCCGACCCCGAGAGCCGCGAGGCCCGTGCCGAGGCCCGCGATGCCGGCGCCGATGAACTGACCCATGTTTGCGATATCGCCTTCCATGATCGTGTCTCCTTGCGATGGAAGTTTGCCGATGCCGGGCGCCTGCCCGGCGACGTTCAGTGATGGGGGTGAAGCGCGTCCTTGAGATAGACGCAGGTGAGGATCGTGAAGACGTAGGCCTGGATGAAGGCCACCAGAAGCTCGAGCGCGTAGATCGCGACCATGCCACCGATCGCCAGCGGCGCGATGAGCGCCGAGGCGGCGAAGGCCGCGAAGACCTTCATCACCGCGTGGCCCGCCGTGATGGCGCCGGCGAGACGAACGGAGTGGCTGACCGGGCGCACCATGTAGGAGATCAGCTCGATCACCGCGAGAATGGGGCGCAAGGCGAGCGGTGCACTGGATACCCAGAAAAGCTTCAGGAAGGTGCCGCCGTGCAGGACGAAGCCCAGGATCGTCACGGTCAGGAACACGCCCAGGGCCATGACCGCGGTCACCGCGATATGAGTCGTGGGCGTGAAGGCCGTGGGAATGAGGCCCAGCACGTTGGCGAAGAGGATGAAGAGGAACAGCGTGAAGATGTAGGGAAAGAACCGCACCGCGTCCTTGCCGGACACGTCCTCGACCATCTTGTAGATGAAGCCGTAGGTCATCTCCGCCATGGACTGAAGGCGGGAGGGCACGGTGCCCGCGCCCCGCGTGCCGAGCACCAGGAGGCCCATGATGCCGAGCACCGACAGCGCCATCCACAGGGTCGCGTTGGTGACCGTGTACCAATAGACTTGACCGTCTCCGAAGAGCGGCTTGACGATGAACTGGTCGAGCGGGTGGAATACCAGCCCGCTGCCGCCTTCCGCATATTCGGTCTCAGTCGCCATCCGCGCCCCCGTCGTCCTGTGCGGCCTCGGCCGCCTGTCTTTGCCGGACCTCCTCGGCGGACCGCATCATCGTCTTGATGCCCGCCGCGAGGCCCAGGAAGATGAACACGATCATCAGGAACGGTTCCGTTCCGAAGAGCGCGTCCAGCCCGTACCCTATGCCGAAGCCGATCCCGAGACCCGACACCAGCTCGATGACCATGCGCCAGGCGAGCTGTGCCTGGCCGTGGCCGCTTTCCGAGTGGGAGGTTTCGGGCTCCGCGGCGGCCCGTCTTTCGGCGAGACGCTTCTCCAGCTCCCGCAGCCGCGCTGCATCGTCGGGTTCCGGCACCTTGTGATCCCCTCGGGACTTGGCACGGTGCTAGGCGGGGGCGGGGTTCGAGTCAAGCACCGGGCTTCGGGATGCAAGGATCTGACAAATATGGATTTTCCACTCCCTGCCGAAGAGAATGAGGCCGCCTTCCCGGCCGGAGCATATTCAACCGCACGGTTGACTTTCGGTGAGGGGGGCGTTCTGGCGCAGGGAATGAGCGGCTCTCTCGATACGACTTTCGCGGCGCTGGCCGACCCCACGCGGCGGGCGATCCTCGCCATGCTGCTGGAGGACGACATGGCGGTGACCGATGTCGCCGCCCCGTTCGAAATGTCGCTCGCCGCGATCTCCAAGCATCTTCGGGTCCTCACGGCCGCGGGGCTGATCGAGCAGGAACGCCGGGGCCGGGTCACCTGGTGCAAGCTCCAGCCCGGAAGCCTGCGCGCCGCGGCGGTCTGGATGCAGTCCTTCGGACAGGTGGAGCCCGTCGACCTCGAGGCCTTCGAACGGTTCCTGGAGCGGGAACTGGGGGCGGAGACCGGCCGGGGCTGAAGGCTCAGCCGAAATCCCAGGTCCTGGCTCGCGCCTTCAGGAAGGTCAGAAAGGCCTGTACCTTGGGCGTCCGGTGCAGATCGACATGGGTCACGATCCAGATCGGCGCCTCCCATTCCGCGAGCGGGGGCATGACCTCCACGAGGCCGGGACGTACGGCGCATTCCCAGTCGGGCATGAAGCCGATACCCGCCCCGGACATGATGGCGTCGAGCTGGCTGCGATTATCGGCGGTCCGGAAGACGATCCGTTCCGCCGGGACATGGGCGCGCAGCCAGCGCATGAAGGGTGCACGGCTTTCGGTGTCGGAATGCCCCACGAAAAGGTGGCTGGGCAGATCGTCTGGGCTCTCCGGCTTGCCGTGGCGGCGGACGTAGTCTTCGGTGGCGACCATGCGCATCTTCTGCGACCGGAATGGCTGCACGACATTGTCCGGCTGTTCGGGTGCGGCGCCCGCGCGGAGGGCGACATGGGCCTCTCCGTATTCGAGGCGGAAGAGTCGGTCGCCCGTGAGATAATGCACTGTCAGCCCTTCGTTCTCGCGCTGGAAATCGGCGAGCACGGGGGTGATCAGCGAGGCGAGGGACGCGAGGGAGGTCACCGTCAAGTCGCCGGTCACCCCTTCGCCGAGGCCCTTGATCCGTCCGACGAGCTGGGTGAGTTGGTCATCCGTGGCCTGAGCGACCTGCAACAGGTCGTGCCCCGCCTCCGTCGCCGTGTATCCGCGGGCGTGGCGCTGAAAAAGCTTGACGCCCAGCCGCTGTTCGAGGGCGTCGACATGACGGATCACCGTCGCATGATGTACGCCGAGGGCCTCCGCCGCGCCGGACACGGTGCCGAGCCTCGCCACCTGATAGGCGGTGCGGATTTCGTCCCAGTTCATCACCTCGTCCCGCTTCTGTGCGCCAGAATACAGTATACCGATGAATATCGCACTTCTGTGCGTCAGCGCAAGAGCTCGCATCCGCCTTTCGGGCGCGATTTGTCGGTTGATGCAGGGTCAGGGCCCTTCTAGCTTCCGGACCATGAAGATCGAGCGCACCCCCGACCTCCTCGTCATCGACAACCGACCGATCTTCATCGCGGCCCTGCTGTCCATAATGCTTCTCGCCTTCATGGCCGGAGGGATCCGGATGCTCATGGAAGGCCTGTGGGGGCAGGGTCTGTTGTTCGTTCTGGGGATGCCGCTGTTCTTCGGGGTGTTCTTCGCCCTCTTCGTCCGGCGGAACCAGCTGGTGCTGAACCGGCAGACCGGCGAATTGCTGCACCGGAGGCGCACCATCTTCGGGCATACCGAGACCCGGTTCGAGCTTGCCGCGCTCGCCGGGGCCGAGGTGCAGTACAGCCGGTCGGACGGCAAGCAGACGCGACGCATGGCCTATGTACTTTCGGAAGGACCGGACGCCGGGACACATCCCTTCACCACGGCCTACAGCAGCGGAAACAACGCGCAGCGTGCGGCGGATGCCGTGAACGCATGGCTGGCTGAGGCGCGGGGCGAGACGGACCGCGCTGGCTGAGGCCGTGCTGCGGCGAGGTGCCGCAGGTCGGGTCCGGAGCGGTTTCGGCTGATGCCGGTTTCCATGGCATGAAGGTGCAGATGACCCGCGATACCCTCGTGCTCGACAGCCAGCCGTGGTCTGTGTCGATTATCATGGTCGCTGCGATCCTCTGTGTCGCCGGAACCGGACTGATGCTGATCGGCGGCGGCGTGATCCTGCCGGGCACGCTGCTCCTGGGGCTCGGCTGCCCGGTGCTCTTTCTGTTCCTTCTCACCCTCGCGCGCCGCAACCAGCTTGTCCTCGACCGGCGCGCAAACGAACTGCGCCACCGCCGCCGCACCCTTCTGGGCTATGGCGAGAGGGTCCTGCCTCTCGACCGGCTGGAGCGGGCGATCGTCCAGGACCTGCCGGATACGGAAGGCCGCAGCTGCCGGCTCGCCTACGTTCTCCGTCCGGGCGCTGAACAGGGGCCATGGCTCTTCACCTGGGCCTTCTCCTCGGGACCACCCGTGCGCCGGGCCGCCGACCTGATCAACGACTGGCTGCGAGGCGGTGTCGCCCCGTCTGCCGCTCGCGTTGACTCGGTCGGGCCGAGCGGCTAAGCGAAACCGATCCGGAAGTCGCATGAGCTTCCGGTCCCGGCGCCGCCGGGATCGCCCCCCGTCAGCGAGTTTCGCCCACGGGGGCGTTTGTCGTTTGATCCGCCGGTCCCCACATCGGGGCCAGACCCGCCACCGTCCAGAGGGACCGCCGATGTTCGAAAATCTCTCCGAACGCCTCTCCGGCGTCTTCGACCGCCTGACGAAGCAGGGCGCGTTGAGCCCCGAGGACGTGAAATCCGCCCTGCGCGAGGTGCGCGTGGCGCTGCTCGAGGCGGATGTCTCTCTCGAGGTGGCGCGGGATTTCATCAAGGCGGTGGAGAAGAAGGCGACGGGAGCGTCCGTGACCAAGTCGGTCACACCGGGCCAGCAGGTCGTCAAGATCGTCCATGACGAGCTTGTCGGCGTCCTGACCGGGGACGAGGACCCGGGCCGCCTCAAGATCGACAATCCGCCCGCGCCGATCCTGATGGTGGGCCTGCAGGGGTCGGGAAAGACCACGACGACGGCCAAGCTCGCCAAGCGCTTGAAGGAGCGCGAGGGCAAGAAGGTGCTGATGGCCTCGCTCGACACCAACCGCCCCGCGGCGATGGAGCAACTGGCCATTCTCGGCGCCCAGATCGGCGTCGACACCCTGCCCATTGTCAAGGGCGAGGACGCCATCGCCATCGCGAAGCGGGCGAAGACCCAGGCGAGCTTCGGCGGCTACGACGTCTACATGCTCGATACCGCCGGTCGGCTGCATATCGATGCCGAACTGATCGCGCAGGCCGCGGCCGTGCGCGACGTCGCGAACCCGCGCGAGACGCTGCTGGTCGTGGACGGCCTGACGGGCCAGGACGCGGTGAATGTTGCCGAGGAATTCGACGACAAGATCGGCGTTTCAGGCGTGGTGCTCACGCGGATGGACGGCGACGGGCGCGGAGGCGCGGCGCTGTCGATGCGCGCGGTGACCGGCAAGCCGATCCGGTTCGTCGGCCTCGGCGAGAAGATGGACGCCATCGAGGAGTTCCACGCCGAGCGGATCGCCGGGCGCATCCTTGGCATGGGCGACATCGTCAGCCTCGTCGAGAAGGCGCAGCAGACGCTGGAGGCCGAACAGGCCGAGCGGATGATGAAGCGCTTCCAGAAGGGTCAGTTCAACATGAACGACCTGAAGATGCAGCTCGAACAGATGCAGAAGATGGGCGGCATGGAGGGCATGCTCGCCATGATGCCGGGCGCGGGCAAGATGCAGAAGCAGATGACCGACGCGGGAATGGACGACAAGGTGCTGGCCCGACAGGTCGCCCTGATCAACTCGATGACGAAGAAGGAGCGGGCGAACCCGCAGATCCTTCAGGCCAGCCGCAAGAAGCGCATTTCCGCGGGTGCCGGCCTCGAGGTTGCGGAGCTCAACAAGCTGCTGAAACAGCACAGGCAGATGTCCGACATGATGAAGAAGCTGGGCAAGATGGGCCGCGGCGGTCAGCTCCGGCAGATGATGAAGGGCATGTTCGGCAAGGGCGGCCCATCGGATGCGGATGTGGCGGCGGCAGCGCAGGCGCAGATGGGCCGGGGCGGGATGGCGCCGCCCGGCGGCTTTCCGGGCCTCGGCGGCGGCGGCCTGCCGCCCGGCCTCTCGGGTTTCGGCAAGAAGAAGTGACCGCCGCGATGCGACTTCCCTCCGGGTTCCCCGGACAGCGCTTCATGGATGACGGCGCGGGCGGGCGGCTGCCTCCCGAAACGCCGCGCCTGCGCCTCGTGCTGCCTGCCCCCGAACACCGGGCGGCGCACGAGGCCTTTTGCGCAAGCCCGCGCTCCAACGTCGCCATGGCGGAGCAGGCGACCGATCATTTCGACGCCCTGCTGAACCATCATGACCTCCTGGGATACGGGCCCTTCGTCGCCGTTACCCGCGAGGGCAACGAGGCGATCGGCGTCTTCGGTCCTTGGAACCTCGACAGCCAGCCCGATCCGGAACTGGTTTTCCTTTTGTGGAACGCGTCCCACGAAGGCCGGGGACTGGCCTTCGAGGCCAGCGTTTCGACGCGGAGTTTCGCACACTGGGTTCTCGGCTGGCGGACGGCGGTGTCGTATGTCTCCGACGGCAACCACCGCGCGACCGGTCTCGCCATGCGACTGGGCGCGCTCCGCGACGGCACCTGGCGGACGCCCGCGGGCACGATCCTGCAGGTCTGGCGCCATCCCGACCCGGAGGCCGCATGACCTCCGACGTGGCCGCCCCTTCCGCCGAGCGTCTCGAGACCGAGCGGCTGATCCTTCGCCGTCCCGCGCCGAAGGACTGGGAGGCGGCGCGCGCCTTCTTCACGTCGGACCGGTCCGCCGGTGTGGGCGGGCCCCATGACGAGGGACGGGCCTGGCGAGTCTTCGCCTCCGAACTCGGTCACTGGGAGATCCGCGGCTACGGCATGTGGGCCGTCACCCTGCGCGGCGGCGACGACACCTGCGTCGCGCTGATCGGGCCGTGGCATCCCGCCGACTGGCCCGAGACGGAGATCGGCTGGATGGTCTGGGATCCCGGGATGGAGGGCACCGGTGTCGCCACCGAGGCCGCCCGCGCCGCCATCTCTCATGCCTGGAACGTGCTCGGGTGGGCCACGGTGGTCAGCTATGTGGGCGAAGGCAACGAAAGGTCCGCGCGGCTCGCGGAGAAGCTGGGCGCCGTCCTCGACCCCGACGCGCCCCAGCCCAAGGCCGGGTCGCGCTGCCGTGTCTACCGTCATCCTGTGCCCGGATCGCGGCCATGACCCGCCCCTGGCTGACCCCGCCGCGCGGCCCCGCGGCCGAGCGCGCCGCCGGTATCGTGGAGGCAATCCCGGTCCTGGAGACCGAGCGCCTGATCCTGCGTGCGCCGCGGCTTGACGACTGGCCCGGGCTGGAGCCGATCTGGACCTCCGACCGCGCCCGCCACATCGGCGGGCCGATGTCCCCCGAGGAGGCCTGGCTCGATTTCAATCAGCTTGTGGCCTCGTGGCTCCTGCGCGGCTTCGGCGCCTTCGTCCTCGAAGAGAGGGACACCGGCCGGGCGCTCGGTATCGCGACGCTGGATCACGAATGGGGCGACCCCGAACCGGAATTGGGCTGGCTGCTCGTCGAAGAGGCCGAGGGGCGCGGTCTCGCCCGCGAGGCCGGTCGGGCCCTCATCCGCCATGCGCGCGAGCTGATCGGAGATGGCAGCTTTGTCGCCTACATGGACCGCGCCCATGCCCGCTCCATACGCGTCGCGGAGGCGCTGGGCGGCGTGGCGGACAGCGACCCGCACCCCCTCGATCCCCGGGTGGTCGTCTACCGCTTTCCGGAGGAGTCCGAGGAATGAGCATGCTGGACCGCCAGGCAGGAGAGACCCCCGTGACCGACGCCATCACCAAGGCCGCCGACCTGCTGCGCGAGCACCGCGAGTCGATCGACAGGCTCGACGCGATCCTCGTCTACACGCTGGGCGAGCGGTTCAAGCATACCCAGGCCGTGGGCCGGCTGAAGGCCCTCCACGACCTGCCCCCCGCCGATCCGGTCCGCGAAGAGGCCCAGATCGCGCGGCTCACCGACCTTGCGCGCCGGGCCGATCTCGACCCGGATTTCGCCAAGAAATTCCTGGCCTTCATCATCCAGGAAGTCATCAAGCACCACGAACAGTTCAAGGAATGACGGCTGCCCCGCATCCGTCCCTAGCCATATCCAAGGAGAAACCGACATGGCCATGAAACTTCGCCTCGCCCGCGGCGGCTCGAAAAAGCGCCCCTATTACTCCATCGTCGCGGCAGACAGCCGGATGCCGCGCGACGGCCGCTTCATCGAGAAGCTGGGCACCTACAACCCGCTCCTCGCCAAGGACAGCGAGGACCGCATCCGCATGGACGTCGAGCGGGTCAAGTACTGGCTGGGCCAGGGCGCGCAGCCGACCGACCGCGTCAGCCGCTTCCTCGAGGCCGCGGGCGTCGTCGAGAAGAAGACGCGCAACAACCCCAAGAAGGCCCAGCCCGGCAAGGCCGCGCAGGAACGCGCCGCCGCCCGTGCCGAGAAGGCCGCCGCCGCCCAGAGCGCCGGTGAAGACGCCGCAGCCGAGTAAGGCGGACAGGGGTCCTTCGCCGTGACCGGCGGACCGGACAGCAAGCCCCCGCAGCGCGTCGTCGTCGGCGCGCTGGCGGGTGCTTTCGGCGTGCGCGGCGAGGTGCGGCTGAAGAGCTTCTGCGCCGAGCCGGAGTCCATCGTCGCCTATGCCCCGCTCTTTTCGGCGGACGGTCGGCGCTTTGCCGAGATCGTGCTGACCGGACAGGCGAAGGGCGCCTTCACCGCGCGGGTGGACGGCATCGTCACCCGGGAACAAGCCGATGTGCTGCGCGGCACGGAGCTTTACGCCGATCGCGACCGGCTGCCCGAGGTCGCGGAAGACGAGTATTACCATGCCGATCTCATCGGCCTCCCGGTGCACGACACCGGCGGCGCGCTGATTGGCCGGGTCCGCGCGGTCCATGACCACGGGGCGGGCGATCTGCTGGAGATCGAGGGGCCGGGTCTCGGCACCGGACTGCTTCTGCCCTTCACCCGTCAGGTCGTGCCTACGGTGGACCTCGCCGCGGGCCGCATCGTCGCGGACCCGCCGCCCGGTCTCCTGCCGGAGACCGAGGGCTGAGACCCGTGGGGCGGCGCATTCTGCTTCATCCCGGGTTCCACAAGACCGGCACGTCGAGCGCCCAGCATTTCCTCTGGCACAACCGCGAGCGCCTCGCGCCGGTGGCGCGGCTCTACCTGTTGCGCCATTTGCGTTTGGTGGCCGATGCCGCCATGCGCTACGCGCGGAAACGACAGGTCGCGGACCTCGTGGCGGCAGCCGGATCCCTGACCGAGGTGCTGGCCGATGCGCCAGGCGACCGGCACCTCGTCCTCAGCTGCGAAGGTCTGTCGGGCCACATTCCCGGATGGCCCGACGTGGCGGATTACGGCGCCGCGGCCGAGATCCTGCCGGTCCTTGTCCAGGTGCTGCGGGAAAGTCTGTCGGGTCACGAGTGTCATGTGGTGCTGACGACGCGCGCGCCCGAGGCCTGGCTCTCCAGCGCCTGGCGTCACCTCCTGATCGGCACCCGCCTGCGGGAGGACTGGCCGGTCTTCGCCCGCCGCTACCACCGCGCCGCGGACCTCGACGGCGCGGCCCGGCGGATCGCCTCTGCTCTTGCCCCGCTGCCGGTGACCTGCCTGCCGCTCGAGCGGGCTCGGGAGCATCCGCTGGGTCCCGGCGGCGCGCTCCTCGAACTGGCGGGCCTCTCCTCCGAGGGTCTCCTCCCCGTCGGTCACGGCAATCGCGGACCGGATGCCGATCTCGCCCGCGAGCTTCTGGCACTGAACCGGTCCGGGCTGACCACGGAGGACCTGAAGGCCCGGAAGCAGGCGCTGTGCGCCTCACGAGGCGTGGGCGGGTGGGTGCGGGGGAACGGCTGAAGCCGCGCGGGCGTTGTTCGTTCATATCCCCACGGAAAGGTCCCGCCGATGCTCGAACTCATTCTCATCCTGCTCGCCGTCGCCGCCATCGCCGCCGTGCTCGGCTTCGGACGTCTCGCCGGGGTCGCGCTGACTGGGGCCAAGGTGCTGATCGTCATCGTACTGGTCCTGTTCCTCCTCGTCCTCTTCGGGCTCATCGCGATCGCCTGACCGAGCGCGGGCATTTATCTCGGCCCCGCGCTCGGCTATCAGGCGCCATGTCCGACGCCGCGAGATCCCACGGGCGCAAGTCCATCTCCGCCACCCTCGCCCCTCGCGAGCTGATGACGGATCGCCCTCTGCTGGCGCGGGCCTGGACCGCGCAGGTGATCACGCTCCTGCCCGAGGCCTTTCCCGGCCTCCTGGGCGAGAGCCTGACCGGCAAGGCGCTGAAGGACGGGCTCTGGCAGATCGACGCCATCGACCTGCGTCGCTTCGGCATCGGCCGGCACCGCAATGTCGACGATACGCCCGCGGGCGGCGGAGCGGGCATGGTGCTGCGGCCGGACGTGGTGGGCGCGGCGATTGACGAGGCCCGCAGGCGGCGCGGGGAACTGCCGCTGGTCTATCTTTCGCCGCGAGGCGCGCGGTTCGACCAGGGCATCGCCCGGCGTCTCGCCGCGGCGCCGGGTGTTACGCTGCTCTGCGGTCGGTTCGAAGGCGTCGATCAGCGCGTGCTCGACCACTACGGGATCGAGGAGCTGAGCCTAGGCGATTTCGTCCTGACGGGCGGCGAACTTGCCGCCCAGGCGGTGATCGACGCCTGCGTCCGGCTGCGGCCCGGCGTCCTCGGCAACGCCGCCTCCACGGAGGAAGAAAGCTTCTCGGCGGGCCTGCTGGAGCATCCCCAGTACACCCGGCCCGCCGAGTGGCAGGGACGGCCGATTCCCGATGTGCTGATGTCCGGCCATCATGCGCGGATCGCGGACTGGCGCCGGGAGGAGGCCGAGGCCGTCACCCGGGCGCGCCGACCCGACCTCTGGGCCGCCTACCGGGCGCGCGCCCTTCGGGAATAGACCCCAGCCCCCTCCTCGTCTGGCCGGAAATACTCCGGGGAGGTCCGGAGGGGCCGCGCCCCTCCGGGGGTTCGCCGCGGGCGCAGGCCGCGGCGAACCCGGCGATGCCGCTTGATCCGCGGAGAGCTTTGAGGTAGCAGCCGCGCCAGACGGGACGGCGCCGCACCGCGGTGCCGTTTCGGGCCGTCCGACATGAGGGGCCGCTGAAACCGGAGACTTCGATCCGGCAAGGTTCCGTCCGGGCGCGACTGACGGCCAAGGAAAGGCCGGGCGATCTCCTGCGGGCCGGCGCTGCTGCCGGAACCCGGACGAAGACCGGAGCTCTCGACCGCCGGACATCTTCACGGGACAACCGTGAGCAGCATGAGGAGTTGGTCAGATGAACCTGATCGCTGAACTCGAGGCGGAACAGATCGCCTCCCTGGGGAAGAGCATCCCCGACTTCAAGGCGGGCGACACGATCCGCGTTGGCTACAAGGTGACGGAAGGGACCCGCAGCCGGGTCCAGAACTACGAGGGCGTCTGCATCAGCCGCAAGAACGGCTCGGGCATCGCGGGATCGTTCACCGTCCGCAAGATTTCCTTCGGCGAAGGCGTGGAGCGGGTGTTTCCCCTGCATTCGACGAACATCGCCGAGATCACCGTCGTGCGCCGCGGCAAGGTGCGGCGGGCGAAGCTCTACTACCTGCGCGCGCGGCGCGGGAAGTCGGCGCGGATCGCCGAGGTCGGCAACTACAAGCCCAAGGCCGATGCGGCCGGGGCCGAGGCCTGAGAGGAGCGGAGGCGATGAAAAAGGACATTCACCCCGACTATCACCTGATCGACGTCAAGCTGACCAACGGCGACGTCATCCAGATGAAATCCACCTGGGGCAAGGAGGGCGACCAGCTCTCGCTCGATATCGACCCCTCGGTTCACCCCGCCTGGACCGGCGGCGGCACGCGGCTGATGGACACGGGCGGCCGGGTTTCCAAGTTCAAGAAGAAGTTCGAGGGTTTCGGCTTCTGAGATTACCGTCCCGAGGACGGACGACGGGACGCCGCTCCGGGGGATCGGGGCGGCGTTTTTTGCGGCGTTTCACGATGAAACGCCCTGTCAAGATTTTGATATAAAACGGAAATCCTGGAAAAGCCGTCTTGGCTGCCGCACGAGGGCGTGGCCTTCGGGGCATTCTTCGGGGCCAGAGCGTCGCGCCGGGCTTCCGGGAGCCCGCGCCGCGCCATAGAGTGCCGCGGGCAGGAGCAGGGGCAGGGGCAGGCGGGCGGAATGGCGCATATCATCGTCGTCGGCAACGAGAAGGGCGGCGCGGGCAAGTCGACCGTGTCGATGCATGTCGCCACCGCGCTGGCGCGGCTGGGGCACCGGGTCGGCACGCTGGACCTCGACCTGCGGCAGCAGAGCCTTGCGCGCTACATGGCCAACCGCCGCGCCTTCCTCGAGGCGGAGGGGCTGGGCCTGCCCACCCCGCGCCATGTCGATCTGCCGGACGTCGATGCCGCCGGGCTCGAACCCGGGGAGAACGCGAGCGATCACCGGCTCTCGGCGGCCGTCGCCGCCCTCGAGCCGGAGGTGGAGTTCGTCCTGATCGACTGTCCCGGCAGCCACACCCGCCTCGCGCAGGTGGCGCATTCTCTCGCGGACACGCTGATCACCCCGCTGAACGACAGTTTCGTGGATTTCGATCTTCTGGCGCGGATCGATGGCGATGGGGAGAAAATCCTCGGCCCCAGCGTCTATTCCGAGATGGTCTGGAGCGCCCGCCAGCTGCGGGCGCGGGCGGGCCTCGTCCCGATCGACTGGGTCGTGGTGCGCAATCGGCTGGGCGCGCAGGCCATGGTCAACAAGGCGAAGATGGAAAAGGCCCTCGAGACGCTCAGCCGGCGGATCGGGTTCCGCACGGCGCCGGGCTTTCATGAGAGGGTGATCTTCCGCGAGCTGTTCCCGCGCGGTCTGACCCTGCTCGACCTGCGCGACATCGGGGTGAAGTCGCTCAACATCTCCAACATCGCGGCCCGGCAGGAATTGCGGGAACTGATGAAGGCGCTGGCGCTTCCGGGTGTCACCGTCTCGATCTGAGGGCCAAGCGCGCCGTGTCCCGGATCAGTGGAGGGAGCGGATCGCCGGACGGCGGCGTGTCTCCACCACGACCTTGACCACGAGGGAGGTCACGGCGATCCCGCCGAGCACCAGCACGAGGATCGCCCTGACGTCGCCCGCCAGCGCCGTCTGCCAGCGGTCCGCGGCCCAGGAGCCGAAGCTCATGTCAGGAAGGGCGGGGGTCTCGAAACCGAAGCGATCCAACAGGCCCGGGACGGCGAGAACGGCCGCCATTGCGATGAATGTGAGTGCGAGGCCGAGCAGGATCGCGCGGGTGGGGGAGCGGCGGGAGTCGACCTCGGGAAGATCGTCGCCGGTGCCCGAGGTCACCACGAGGATCGGCTCGGCCGTGGATTGCGATGCGGTTGCGGCTGCCGTGGGGGAGACCCGGGCAGGGCGGACGGCCGCGGCGGGGCGCGCGGTCCTGCCGGCCGGGCTTTCCGGCGTCTTCGGGGCGGTTCCGGCTGCCTTGCGTTTGGCGGAGCGGGCCCCGGCCGCGCGGCGGCCGGCGCGACCCGTGGCCGCGAAGGTGAAGAGCGCCAGAACGACAAGACCGCCGGCGAGCCACGAGAACTGCCGTGATACCGTGGACCGGCCGTAATCGGGCGGCAGGATCGCGGCACGACGGCCCTCCACGAAGGGGAAGATCACCGGCCCGGTCGCGGCGAAGCCGGCGAGGTTCTCCGCGGCGAGGGCGCCCTGCCATTGACCCGCCGGACGGATCACGCCGTTCAGCGTCAGGAGCGGAAGCGACGAGGCCTCGGCTCCGGGGACGGAGCGGAGCATCTCGGGCGTCACGCGGTTCGGACCGGTCATCACGAAGATCGCAAGGCCGGCGCTGTCGGACGTGTCCGCGCCGGCACGGAGCGGCACGGCGAGCGCGGTCGGACCGCCCTCCGACAGGGGGCCGATGTCGCGGGCCGCGTCGAGGTCGAGCGCCGCGGTCAGCCGCGCCTCGCCGATGGGGCTGACGTCCCGGCCGGGATCGAAGCGGCCGATGCTGACCGGCGCCGGCGGTCCGGCGAGGTAGATTTCCCCGAGAGCCGCCTGTCGCGCGTTGATCTGCATCTGGAGCAGGATCCCCGAGGCGAAGGCCGCCACGGCCATCAGGCCGAGGACAAGCGGGGCGAGGCGCGCGAGGGTCGAGCGGGCGACGGGAGCCATGGTGAAAAACTCCATGCGAAGGTAACATCGTGGGATCTGTCAGCGCGATTTTTGTTCCGAGAATGCGGCAATGGATGGGCGGTCGCCGGACGTTTTGGCGTTAACGGTCGGGACCGCGCGTTACATTCCGCGTCCATGATCGCGCGGCTTGCACCCGGCGCCGGGAGACGGGATCACGGGGAACGAGGCAGGAGACCGGAGCGAGGACAGCCATGACGCGCTACGCGAACACGACCTATGACGCGCTCGAAATCGGCATGGAGGCCAGCATGCGGCGGCTCTGCGTGGCCGACGATCTCTATGTCTTCGCCCATGCCAGTGGCAACATGAACCCGATGCATCTGCCGGACCTCGACGGCGATGGCGACGGGGCGCCCGAGGCGGTGGCCCCCTCGGCCTGGCTCGCGGCGCTGATCTCGGGCGTCTTCGGCAACTGCCTTCCCGGGCCGGGCACGCTCTACCGGTCGCAGAGCCTGCGCTTTGTCGGACGCGCCCATCCCGGAGAGGAACTGGTGGCGCGGGTCAGGGTCACCGCCAAGGGCGAGAACCGGGAGGTGACGTTCGATGTCTGCGTCGACGGCCCCGAGGGCAGGCGCCTCGTCGAGGGAGAGGCGGTGGTGATCGCCCCGGACCGCGCGGTGTCGGTGGAGGCGGGGGCCGTGCCCGGCCTCACGGTGCAGAGGCATGTGCATTTCGACCGGATGCTGGAGAGGGCCGAGCATCTGGACCCGATCCCCACCGCCGTGGTGGCCCCCGAAAAGGCGGATGCGCTGGAGGGCGCGCTGCTGGGGCGGGATCACACGCTGATCTCGCCGATCCTCGTCGGCAGCGCCGCACTGATCGCGCAGGCGGCGACGGAGGCCGGGCTCGACATCGCCGGGCTCGAGATCATCGACGAGCCCGACCCAGCCCGGGCGGCGGCGAGGGCCGTGGCGCTGGTTCACGAGGGCCGGGCGAAGGCCGTGATGAAGGGGCATCTGCACACCGACCTGCTGCTCTCGGCGGTGATGAAGCGCGACGGCGGGCTGCGCACCGGGAGGCGGCTGTCCCATGTCTTCGCCATGGACGTGCCGGGCGTCGATCACATGGTCTTCGTCACCGATGCCGCGATCAACATTTCGCCTGACCTCGCCACCAAGGTGGACATCGTGCAGAACGCCATAGACCTCGCCCGTGCGCTGGGGGTGGAGGAACCGAAGGCGGGGATCCTGTCGGCGGTGGAGGTGGTGAACCCGAACATCCCCTCGACGGTGGATGCCGCCGCCCTGTCGAAGATGGCCGACCGGGGGCAGATCACCGGGGGGCTGGTGGACGGGCCCCTGGCGATGGACAATGCGATCGACCTGCAGGCCGCGGCGACGAAGGGGATCCGGAGCCTTGTCGCGGGACGGGCGGACATCCTCGTGGCGCCCAATCTCGAATCGGCGAACATGATCGCCAAGCAGCTGACCTTCATGGCCCATGCCGAGGCGGGCGGGCTGGTGATCGGGGCGATGGTGCCGGTGATCCTGACGAGCCGCGCCGATGACGAGAAGGCGCGGCTGGCGTCCTGCGCCATTGCCGCGCTCCATGCCGCTTACGGGGCGGGGCGCTGATGGCCGCGCTCCTGACGCTGAACGCCGGGAGTTCCTCGCTGAAGTTCTCGCTCTGGCCCGACGGGGTGACGCGCGGCGCCGGGGGGCAGGTGGAGCAGCTCGGTGGCGCGGCGCGTCTGGTGTTCGACGGGGGCGACGGAGAGGAGGCGAGGGAGATCGGGCCGGTGGACCATGCCGGGGCGCTGGAGGTGATCCTCGATGCGCTGGCGCCTGCGCTGGCCGGGCGGCGCGTGTCGGGGGTGGGTCACCGGATCGTCCATGGCGGGGCGGACCGGCGGGGGCCGGCGCGGCTGACGGCGGAGGTGGTGGCGGAGCTCGAGGCGCTGGCGCCCTTCGCGCCGCTGCACCAGCCGCACAACCTCGCCGGGCTGAGGGCGGCAAGGGCGGTGTTTCCCGACGCGGTGCAGGTGGGGGCCTTCGACACGGCATTCCACCGCGGGCATCCCTGGGTCAACGACACCTTCGCCCTGCCGAGGGAGTATTACGAGGCGGGTGTGCGGCGCTACGGGTTCCACGGGCTGAGCTACGAGTACATTGCGGGCGTGCTGGCGGCCGAGGCGCCGGAACTGCACGCCGGGCGGGTGATCGTCTGTCACCTGGGCAACGGCGCCTCGATGTGCGCGCTGAAGGGCGGCCGGAGCGTCGGGTCCACCATGGGTTTCTCCGCGCTTGACGGGCTGCCCATGGGCACGCGCTGCGGGCAGATCGACCCGGGCGTCCTGCTCTACCTGATGGACCGGCGCGGGATGAGTGCCGGGGAGATCACCGCGCTTCTCTACCGCGAGAGCGGGCTGAAGGGGCTGTCGGGGATCACCTCGGACATGCGGACGCTGGAAGCCTCGGACGATCCGAGAGCGGGGGAGGCAATCGACTATTTCGTGTTCCGCCTGTCGCGGGAGATCGGCGCTATGGCGGCGGTTCTGGGCGGGCTCGACGGGCTCGTCTTCACGGGGGGGATCGGGGAGAACTCCGCATTGATCCGCGCGCGGGCGGTGGAGAGGTTGGGGTTCCTCGGGCTTGCGGTGGACGAGGCGGCCAATGCCGCGCGCGCGCGGGAGATCGGCGCTGGGCCGGTGCGGATCCTCAGGGTCGAGACGGACGAGGAATCGGTGATCGCGGCGGCGGTGCGCGCGGAAGTTTGACGGGGGGCGGCGGGCCTCGGGGGGTGGGTTGGAAACCCACCCTACGGAGCGGGGTCGGGGGGTGGTGGGTTGGAAACCCACCCTACGCCCGGCTGGGGCGGCGGCCAATGCGGCCTGCGCCCGCGAGATCGGGGCGGGGACGGTCCGCATCCTCAGGATCGAGACCGACGAGGAGGCGGTGATCGCCGCGGCGGTGCGGGCAGAGCTGGCAGGGTAGGGTGGGTTTTCAACCCACCGACCGTCGCGCGGAGGGACCGCATGCCTCGGTGGTGGGTTGGAAACCCACCCTACGCCCGGCGGCAGGGCGGGTTTCGGGTCCCGCGTGACGCGTCCCCCGCGTCCCCGCCGGTTGCCAAGGGCGCGCGCGGCGGCTACCTCACGCGCGCCGGGCAAGGGGACACGCATGGACGATCTGCGCGAGAAATATCTGGGGCTCATCCGCGACGCGGCCGACGAGAGCCGGCTCGAGGACTTGCGGGTCCAGGCCATCGGCAAGAAGGGGGAGGTCAGCCTCGCCATGCGCGAACTCGGGCGGATGACCCCCGAGGAGCGCAAGGAGGCCGGGCCGCGGCTGAACGCCCTGAAGGACGAGATCACCTCGGCGCTCGCCGCCAAGAAGGCCGCGCTGGGCGACGCGGCGCTGGAGGCGCGGCTGGCCTCTGAATGGCTCGACGTCACCCTGCCGTCGCGGCCGCGCGCGCAGGGCACCGTCCACCCGGTGAGCCAGGTGACCGAGGAAATCACGGCGATCTTCGCGGACATGGGCTTTTCCGTCGCCGAAGGGCCGCAGGTCGAGAGCGACTGGTACAATTTCGACGCGCTGAACATCCCCGGCCACCATCCCGCGCGGGCGGAGATGGACACGTTCTACATGGCGCGCGCCGAGGGCGACAATCGCCCGCCCCATGTGCTGCGCACCCACACGAGCCCGGTGCAGATCCGGCACATGGAGGCCCATGGTGCGCCCTGCCGCATCATCGCGCCGGGACGGGTCTACCGCTCGGACTACGATCAGACGCATACGCCGATGTTCCACCAGGTCGAGGGGCTGGCCATCGACCGCGACATCTCCATGGCGAACCTCAAGTGGTGCCTCGAGGAATTCGCGGCGGCCTTCTTCGAGGTGGAGAAGGTGGAGGTCCGCTTCCGGGCTTCGCATTTCCCGTTCACCGAGCCTTCGGCGGAGATAGATTTCCGCTGTTCCTGGGTGGGCGGGCAGCTGAAGCTCGGCGAGGGGGACGACTGGCTGGAGGCCGGCGGCTCGGGCATGGTGCATCCCAAGGTGCTGGCGGCGGGCGGGATCGACCCGGACCAGTGGCAGGGGTTCGCCTTCGGCCTCGGCATCGACCGGCTTGCGATGCTGAAATACGGCATCCCCGACCTGCGCGCGTTCTTCGACAGCGACCTGCGGTGGCTGCGGCACTACGGCTTTGCCGCGCTCGACGTGCCGACCCTGCATCGCGGACTGTCGGCCTAGGGCATCATGGCGCCGGGCCTTCTGCCGCGCCTTGTCGCGCTGATGGACCGGCGGCTGATGCCGGGCGCGGACGCTCTGTCGCTGGGGCCGGTCTGCGTGGAGGTCGAGGCGCGGCTCAGCGGTGCCGAGATCACGCTCGACGAGGCGCGGACGATCATGGCGGAGATCGACGCCAAGGCGGCGGCGCTGCTGGCGGTCCTTGCGATCCTGCTAGCGGCCTCGGCCTTCCTCTTCTCGCTGTCGGAGACCTGGCTCGCGCTGATCCTGATGTTCTCGCAGGTGGCGGTGATTTCCGTCTCCATCCTCTACCTGTTGCGCTGCCTGATCTACGAGCCGTCGCCGCGCCTGAGGCACCTCTTCGAGATGGAGGGGGTGGCGGAGGAGTTTCATCTGCAGATCGAGGCGATCAAGCAGGTCCGCTATTTCAATCGCACCGTCGTGCAGACAGCCGTCACGGCGGCGCTGTTCTTCGTCATGGCGCTGCAGGTGGGGGTGGAAACGCTGCTCGCGCGCGGCTGACCGGCCTTGCGGCGGATGCGCGCGCCCGCTCGACCGGGGCCGGGCGGGCGCCATGTCGGGACCATGCCGCGCTGGTTCCGTTATCTCGCCTTCGTGTTCGTCCTGGCCGCCATCGTGCTCGGGCACGTTGCGCTGTGGCGAGCGGAGGATGTGCCGCTCGAGGCCAAGCAGCGGCTGACGGTGCTCAATGCGCTCGGGTGGGGGGTCATCATCCTGCCGGCGGTGGGCGTGTCGTTCTGGCTCAAGGCGCATAAGCGGCGGAACCGGGAGTAAGGAGGTGGCGGGGCGTGGTGGGTTGGAAACCCACCCTACGGGTTGGTCTGAGGTTGCGCGCACGGCCTGCCCGCGCCGCGGCCGCCCCTCCCCGGGGGCGGGCGCAGGGGTGAGGTCTCGCGCCGAACGAATGTGCGGCGGGGTGGCGGGGACAAAGCACGCCGCTCGGGCCGACCGAAGCGCCCGCCCAGGGGCGGCCACGGCGCGGGCTGGTCTCGTCTTGCGGGGCGCGAGGCGGGTTGGAAACTCACCCGACAGCCAAGGTGGCGCGGGCCGGCCTTTCACCCCCCGGCGAGCTGGGCTAGAGAGCGGGCGACCCCGGACAGCCAGAGGCACGGCCCCATGAAATTCACCCTTTCCTGGCTCAGGACGCATCTCGACACCGAGGCGTCCGTCGAGGAGATCGCCGAGACGCTGACCGATCTCGGGCTCGAGGTGGAGGGCGTGGAGAACCCCGCCGCGGCCCTGGCGGAGTTCACCCTGGGCAAGGTTCTGAAGGCGGAGAAGCATCCCGATGCGGACAAGTTGCGGGTCTGCCAGGTGCTGACCGACCGGGGCGAGGTGCAGATCATCTGCGGCGCGCCCAATGCGCGCGAGGGGATCACGGCGGTGATCGCCCATCCGGGCGTCTACGTGCCCGGCATCGACACGACCATCGGCGTGGGCAAGATCCGGGGGATCGAAAGCCACGGGATGATGTGCTCCGAGCGGGAGATGGAGCTCTCGGAGGAGCATGACGGCATCATCGAGTTGCCCTCGGGCGAGGTGGGGGAGCGGTTCGTCGACTGGCTGGCGAAGAACGACCCAGCCAAGGTGGACCCGGTGATCGAGATCGCGATCACGCCGAACCGGCCCGACGCGCTGGGCGTGCGGGGCATCGCGCGGGATCTGGCCGCGCGGGGGCTCGGACGGATGAAGCCCCTGCCGCTGGAGCCCGTTCCGGCGAGCTTCCCCTGCCCGGTGAGCGTGACCATCGACGAGGATACGCGGGGGCAGGCGCCAGTCTTCTTCGGGCGGCTGATCCGGGGGGTCAGGAACGGGCCGTCGCCGCAATGGATGCAGGACAGGCTGCGGGCGATCGGGCTGCGGCCGATCTCGTTCCTCGTCGATGTGACGAACTACATGACCTACGACCTGAACCGGCCGCTGCACGTCTTCGACGCGGACACGATCACCGGATCGGCGCTGCGGCTCTACCGCGCGAAGGGCGGCGAGACGCTGGTGGGGCTGGACGAGAAGACCTACACCTTCGAGCCGGGGATGACGGTCATCGCCGATGCCCAGGGGCCCGAGAGCATCGCGGGTGTCATGGGCGGGCTCCGGACGGGCTGCACGGCGGAGACGGTGAATGTCTTCGTTGAGGCGGCGTATTTCGATCCGGTCAGGACGGCCTACACGGGCCGCGCGCTGAAGATCAATTCCGATGCCCGCTACCGCTTCGAGCGCGGGATCGACCCGGCCTTCACGCCCGAGGGGCTGGAGCATGCGGTCAGGATGATCGTGGATCACGCGGGCGGGGAGGCCTCGGAGGTCGTCAGGGCGGGGGAGATCCCGGACTGGCGGCGGGGGTACCGGCTCGATACCGCGCGGGTGGAGAGCCTTGTGGGGATGTCCATTCCGGCGGAGACGCAGCGCGCTTCGCTGGAGGCTCTGGGATTCACGCTGGAGGGGGACATGGCCTATGCGCCGTCCTGGCGGCCCGATATCCTGGGTGCGGCCGATCTGGTGGAGGA
The DNA here is from genome assembly GCF_003789055.1 of Histidinibacterium lentulum. Lineage (GTDB taxonomy): Bacteria > Pseudomonadota > Alphaproteobacteria > Rhodobacterales > Rhodobacteraceae > Oceanicola > Oceanicola lentulus. Next base: position 76,981 of record NZ_ML119087.1, read on the forward strand.
GGTGGCGCGGATCGCGTCGCTGACGAAGCTGGAGCCGAAGCCCATGCCGCGGATGGGCGCGGGCGTGGCACGGCCGATCCTGACCCTGTCGCAGAAGCGCCAGCAGGCGGCGCGGCGGACGGCGGCGGCGCTGGGGCTCAACGAATGCGTGAGCTACTCGTTCATCGACGGGCGGGCGGCGGAGCTCTTGGGCGGGACCGAGGCGGCGCGGCTCGAGAATCCGATCTCCTCGGAGATGAGCCACATGCGTCCTTCGCTGCTGCCGGGCCTTCTGCAGGCGGCGGCGCGGAACCAGGCGCGGGGCTTCGCGGCCCTCGGCCTTTTCGAGATCGGTGCGGCCTTTTCGGGCGGCGAGCCGGGGGAACAGGAGACCGAGGTCGCGGGGCTGCGCGTGGGGCGGACCGGGCCGAAGGACCTGCACGGCGCCTCGCGGCCTGTGGACCTTTTCGACGCGAAGGCGGATGCGGAGGCGATCCTTGCCGCCATCGGCGCACCGGCGCGGTTGCAGATCCGGCGCGGCGGCGAAGGCTGGTGGCATCCGGGGCGGCACGGGCTTCTGTGCCTCGGGCCCAAGGTGGTGCTGGGCGTTTTCGGCGAGCTGCATCCGAAGGTTCTCGACGCGCTCGACGTGAAGGGGCCGGCGATGGCGCTGGTGCTCTGGCCCGACCGGGTGCCCGAGCCGCGCAAGGCGGGGTCGGCCCGCGGGGCGCTCGATGCGGTGGACCTTCAGGCCGTCGAGCGGGATTTCGCCTTCGTCCTCGATCAGGATGTCGAGGCCGCGGCGGTGATGAATGCCGCCCAGGGCGCCGACAAGACGCTGATCGAGGAGGTGCGCGTCTTCGACCTCTTCGCGGGCGGCAGCCTTGGCGACGGGAAGAAGTCGCTGGCGATCACGGTGCGGCTGCAGCCGCGCGGGGCGACGCTGACCGACAAGGAGATCGAGGCGGTCTCGGCAAAGATCGTGGAAAAGGTCACCAAGGCCACGGGCGGCAGCCTTCGGGGGTGATCCCCGGGGGTGGTCCCCGCAGGAAAGGGAGAGAGACATGACATTGCAGGTCTACCTGTCGGGAGAGATCCACACCGACTGGCGCGAGACGGTGATGGCGGGCTGCGAGGGGCTCGACATTCAATTCTCTGCGCCGGTGACGGACCATCCGGCGAGCGACGATTGCGGGGTCGCGATCCTCGGTCCCGAAGAGAAGAAATTCTGGCACGACCGCAAGGGCGCGGGCGTGAACGCGATCCGCACCCGGCATCTGCTGGAGCAGGCCGACGTGGTCGTCGTGCGGTTCGGGGAGAAGTACAAGCAGTGGAACGCCGCCTTCGACGCGGGCTATGCGTCGGCGCTGGGCAAGCCCCTCGTGATCCTGCATCCGGAGGAGCACGGGCATGCCCTGAAGGAGGTGGACGAGGCCGCGAATGCCGTGGCCGAGACGCCCGAACAGGTGGCGCAGATCCTGCGTTACGTCCTGACGGGCCGGCTGCCGGGCTGATCCTGCGGCCGGTGATCCGACGGAGCGCCTTCGGCGCGCAGGATGCGCTCGCCCCGCCTTTCGGGCGGGACGAGCAGGCCGGGACATGGCCGCCGGTCTCCGGTGAGTGCCCGTTTCAGGCAGCGGCCTGGTCGGGATCCGGGATGCGGCGGCCGCGCCGGGCCGCGGGGCGGTCGAAGAAGCGATCCACATAGGCCGGGACGCGAACGAGGTCGGTGTAGCCCGTGACCTCCTTCGCGCCGTAGAAGTCCAGCGCATTGAGCCAGGGCGCCAGCGCGATATCCGCGATGGAGAAGTCTCCCGCGATCCAGTCGCGGTCCTCCAGCCGCTTCTCCACCACGGCCAGAAGCCGCTTCGCCTCGCCGATGTAACGGTCCCGCGCGGTGGGGTCCTCCATCTTCGCGCCTGCGAACTTCCAGAAGAAGCCGAGCTGCCCGAACATCGGGCCGACCCCGCCCATCTGGAACATGACCCATTGCAGGATCTCGTATTTCTCTGCGGGCGTGCCGCCCATGAGGCGACCGGACTTATCCGCCAGATAGACCAGGATCGCGCCCGATTCGAAAAGTGCGAGGGGGGCGCCGCCGGGGCCGTCGGGGTCGATGATCGCGGGGATCTTGTTGTTGGGATTGAGCGACAGGAAGGCGGGGCTCTTCACGTCCGTGTCCGAGAGGGTGACGAGGTGCGGCTCGTAGGGCAGGCCCAGTTCCTCGAGCGCGATGGAGACTTTCACGCCGTTGGGGGTGGGATAGGAATAGAGCTGGATCCGGTCGGGATGGGCGGCGGGCCAGCGTTCGGTCACGGGAAAATCGGCAAGAGCGGTCATGGGTCTTCCTTCGTCCTGGGTGATGCGGGAAAGCTATGGCCCAGGGGGACAGGCGAAAGGGTCTTTCCCTTGCGGCAGGCTGCGTCGACACTGTGCGCGACCGCACCTGCGGCCGGAAAAGCGAGGATGAGAGGACGCAATGATCAAGGAATTCAGGGACTTCATAGCCAAGGGCAACGTGATGGACCTTGCCGTCGGGATCATCATAGGGGCGGCCTTCACGGCGATCGTGACCTCGCTCGTGGAGGATCTGGTGAACCCGCTGATCGGGCTCTTCATCGGGGGGCTAGATTTCTCGGGCCTCAGCTTCGGCGTGGGCGAGGCGCAGTTCATGTACGGCAATTTCATCACCGCCGCGATCAATTTCCTGATCATCGCCCTCGTTGTCTTCATGCTGGTGAAGGCGGTGAACCGGATCAAGGCCATCGCGGAGAAGCCCGACGACGTGGAGCCGACCGTGGAGACGGGGCCGTCGGAGCTCGATATCCTCATCGAGATCCGCGACGCGCTGAAGAAGGGCTGAGCGTCCGGCCCCGCCGGGTCGACCGGCGGGGCGGTGCCGTCACTGGGCGGCGTCGCCGATCTTGTCCTGCGTGCGGGTCTCGAAATCCTGCGCAGAGTGGCGTTCCCACAGCTGGGTGTGCGGCTCTCCGGATTTGCGGTTGACCATTCGTCCGCGCTGCACCGCCGGACGGGCGTCGATCTTCTCGGCCCAGGCAAGGACGTTGGCGTAGCTCCTCACATCGAGGAAATCGCCCGCGTCATAGAGCCGGCCAAGGGCGAGTTGCCCGTACCAGGGCCAGATCGCCATGTCGGCGATGGAATAGTCCGCGCCGGCGATGAAGGGTTTCTCGGCCAGCTCCCGGTCGAGCACGTCCATCTGACGCTTCGATTCCATCGCGTAGCGGTCGATCGGATAGCGGTATTTCTCGGGCGCATAGGCATAGAAGTGGCCGAAGCCGCCGCCGAGGAAGGGGGCGGAGCCCATCTGCCACATGAGCCAGCTGAGCTGTTCGGCGCGGGCAGGGCCCGAGGGAGCGAGGAAGGCGCCGAACTTCTCCGCGAGATGGATCAGGATGGCGCCCGATTCGAAGACCCGGACAGGCTCGGGTCCGGATCTGTCGATCAGGGCAGGGATCTTGGAGTTGGGATTGGCGGCGACGAAGCCCGAGCCGAATTGCTCCCCCTTGCCGATGTCGACGAGCCAGGCGTCGTACTCGGCGCCCTCGTGCCCTTCGGCGAGCAGTTCCTCGAAGAGCACCGTCACCTTGACCCCGTTGGGCGTGGCCAGCGAATAGAGCTGGAAGGGATGCGCGCCCACGGGCAGGTCATGGTCGTGGGTGGCCCCGGCGACGGGGCGGTTGGTGCTGGCGAACTTGCCGCCGTTCTCGCGGTCCCAGGTCCAGACGGCGGGGGGCGTGTAGGTTTCTGTCATCGGAGGGTCTCCTTGCGTGCGCCCCGGACCCTAGCGGCCGACCGGCCGGTGGCAACAGCGGGACCGCGCCGGTGCCGGTGACGCAACGTTGATATTCCCGGCAGCGCGGCGCATCTAGCCGGCAGGGACCGGGGAGCCAGAGCAACATGTCCGACGAGAACGAGGCGCCGCATCCGGTCCAGGACGTGGTGGACCGGCTGGCCTCAATCGCCGTCAAGGACGTGCTCACGCTGCGGGAGCTGATCGAGGCCTTCGGCACCGCCTCCTTCGTACCCGCGCTGATGGTGCCGGCGATCCTCGTGGTCTCGCCCCTGTCGGGCATCCCGGTGTTCTCGTCGATCTGCGGGCTGACCATCGCTCTGGTGGCGTTGCAGATGCTGATGGCGCGGACGCATCTGTGGTTGCCAGGGATGCTGATGGAGCGGCGGATCCGCGGCGCGCATCTCGCCGCGGCGATGAGCCGGATCCGGCGGCTCGCACGGTGGCTCGACCGCAACAGCCGGGACAGGCTGACCGTGCTGACCCGTGGTCCGGGGGTGCTGCTGCCCAGGACCCTCGCGATGCTGTCCGGCCTCGCGATGCCGTTTCTGGAACTGGTGCCGTTCTCATCGTCGATCCTCGGGATGGCGACGCTGTTCTTCGCGGTCAGCTTTCTGTCGCGGGACGGGCTTTTCGTCGTTCTGGGGGCGGGGATGATGGGGCTCGCCGCGCTGGTGCCGGTGACCATCCTGACATCGATCGTGGAATGAGAGCGCTTGTCATGGAGTGGCAATGTTATAATGTTACACGGCTGTCGGAGCCGGGCCGGCCCGGTTCGTTCACATCCGGAGATTTCTCATGCGCCTTCTGCCGATCCTTGCCCTCACGCTCCTGCCGCTGGCCGCCTTTGCGGACGACAGCCACGACCATGATCACGACCACGACACGGACGACCACCTGACGGAAGCGGAGGGGCTGCGGATCATCCATGGCTGGGCCCGCGCGAGCGACGGGCCCGAGGCGCAGGTCTTCATGGAGATCGAGAACACGCGCGATGACACCGTGGTGCTGACGGGCGCCGAGGCGGACTGGGCCGGCGCCGCGCGGCTCGTGGGTGCGCCGATTTCCGTCGATGGCGGGACCGTACCGCTCGAGGAAATGGAAATCGCGGCCGGGACGACGTTCGACCTCACGCCCGATACGGTCTATGTTCTGGTCGAGGATCTCGCCGCGCCGCTTCAGGAGGGGGACACGGTTGAGATCGAGGTCGAATTCGCGGAGATCGGGCATGTGGAGATCGCGGTCGAGGTGGAAGCTGCCGATGCTCGGCAGCATTCTCACGCTGGTCACTCTCACTGAGGCGCGGGCAGGCGATGACCCGTGGACGCTGATCGCGGGCGTCGAATACCGGGAAGTCATCGAAGGCAACGACTGGCGGGTGGAGAAGACCCTCCCGCCCCCGCTTGTGGAGGCGGCGAAGGCGCCCTTCACCGTGAGCGGCTATTACGTTCCGATCGAAGCGCAGGCCTACGTCACCAACTTCCTGCTGGTTCCCGATCCGGAGAACTGCCCGTTCTGCGGATCGTCGGGCATCGGCATCCTCCTCGAGGTCTTCGCCTCGGACCCGATGCCGGACCTGCCGGAGGGGACGGAGATGACGCTGACCGGGACGTTGGAGATCGTCGACGATCCGTTCACCTATCAGGCGGTCAAACTGGTGGACGCGCGGCCCGTGCCGAAGAGCTGATCGCGGGATGGCACGGGGAGCCCGAATCCTCGCGGCCCTCGGTCTCGCCGTCGTCCTGCTCTACCTCGTCGGGTCGGGGATCATCGTTCAGCGGATGGCCGCGGGCCTGCTGACCGTGGGACCCCTGGCCGCGGCGCTGGCGGAAGAGCCGCCGCCGGACGATCCCCTCGCGCTCGGATACCGGGGCGATCCCGGAACGGCGCTGGGTCTCGAATTCGACGCGGTGCGGATCGAGACGGAGCTCGGTGCCGCGGAGGGCTGGTTCGTGCCTGCGTCAGGCGAGGGATCCCGGCTCGGGGCGATCTATGTTCATGGCATCGCCGGGGCGCGGGAGGACGGGTACAGGCACCTGAGCCTGCTGCACGCAGCCGGCTATGACGTGCTCCTCATGTCCTATCGCAACGATCCCGGCGCGCCCGCCGACCCGGCGGGCACCTACGGGTTCGGTCTGTCGGAATGGCCCGACCTGGAGGCCGCGGTGGGCTGGATGGGCGAGAGGGGCCATCCCGATCTGCTCGTCGTCGCGGAAAGCATGGGCGGCGCGATCCTCGGCCAGTTCCTGCGTCAGAGCCCGCGGGCGGCCGCTGTGGAGGCGGTGGCGCTCGACAGCCCGGCGGTGGATTCGCGGGCTGTCCTTGCCCATCTCTCAGGGAGGATCGGTGTGCCCCTGCCGGCGGTGGCGGCGCGGGCGGGTCTGGTGGTGATGGCCGTGGCCGGGCCGCGGCCTCTGCACAGGGCGCGGGTCACGGAGGTCTTCGCCGGTTTCGACGGACCGCTCTTCATCGCGCACGGAGCGGGGGACAGCATCGTCCCGCTCGGGTCGACGGAGCGGCTGCTGGCTGCGCGGGAGGGGCCCACGGTGTCGGTGATCGGCGCGGCCGAGCACCTGCAGACCCATGCCGAGGACCCTGTCCGGTATGGCGAGGCCTTCGGTCGGTTCCTCGACATGGCGGACTAGGGAAACGGGGCCGGCAGGATGCGGGCCCGAGATCCAGGCGCCTTTGCGGGCCCCGGAAACGACAAACCCCCGGGCAGGGCCGCGGGGGTCGCCAAACACCAAAGTGTTCTGCCAGGGTCTTCTAGAGAAGACCTTCGCGCTGGGCCTTCTTCCGGGCGAGCTTGCGCTGGCGGCGGATGGCCTCGGCCTTTTCGCGGGCCTTCTTCTCGGAGGGCTTCTCGAAATGCTGCTTGAGCTTCATTTCACGGAACACGCCCTCGCGCTGAAGCTTTTTCTTCAAAGCCCGAAGCGCCTGGTCGACATTGTTGTCGCGAACACTGACCTGCATGCGGGTGTCACCACCTTTCTGGGTTGGGTTGCAAGATCTTGCAGGAGGTGGCCACATAGCAAAGGCCCCCTGGCTTGTCCAGAGGTCCAACCCTGCGCCACCTCCGGAGGTTCCCATGACCACCCAAGCCCCCCGCACCGACGCCCTGATCGATGCGATCCTGCCCCACGTCGCCTTTGACGGCTGGTCGGAGACCGCGTTCCGTGCGGCGGCGGCGGATCTCGACATGGATATGGCGGAGGCCCGTGCCCTGGCGCCGCGCGGGGCGCTGGACCTTGCGGTCGCGTTCCACCGGCGGGGCGACCGGCGCATGGTCGAGGCGCTCCATGCCGAGCCGGTGGCCGACATGCGGATGCGGGACCGGATCGCGCGGGCGATCCGGCTCAGGCTCGACGTGGCAGGGGACCGGGAGGCGGTGCGGCGCGGCTCCGCGCTTTTCGCGCTGCCGATCCACGCCGCGGAGGGAGCCCGGCTGATCTGGGGCACGGCGGACGCGATCTGGTCTGCTCTGGGCGACGGGTCCGAGGACATCAACTGGTATACGAAGCGGGCCACGCTCTCGGGGGTCTATGCCGCGACCGTGCTCTACTGGCTGGGCGACGACAGTCTCGAGCATCAGGCGACCGACGCCTTCATCGATCGGCGGATCGACAACGTGATGCAGGTGGAGAAGGTGAAGGCGCAGGTGAACGGGAACCGGATGCTCAAGCCGTTCCTGGCGCCGCTGGACAGGCTGGGCGCCATGGTCCGGCCGCCGCGCCGGACTCCCCCCGCCGACCTGCCCGGCAGCTGGACCCTGCCGCGGGGCTGACGGCTTTCCCTCGCCGCGCCTCGGTGTTTCATTGCGCCGGAACAGGCCGAGGAGACCCCAATGAGCGAGATGCGCGTCGTCGAGATATCCGCCCCCGGCGGGCCGGAGGTGCTGCGGCTCGCCCGCCGCGCGGTGCCCGTGCCAGGCCATGGCGAGGTGCTGATCCGCGTGGCATGGGCCGGGGTGAACCGGCCCGACGCGCTGCAGCGTGCCGGGCTCTATGCGCCGCCCAGGGGCGCTTCGGATCTGCCGGGGCTGGAGGCGGCGGGCGAGATCGCGGCGGTGGGGCCCGGGGTCAGGGGGCTTTCCGAGGGGGACAGGGTCTGCGCGCTGCTGCCTGGCGGCGGCTATGCGGACTACGCGCTGACGCCTGCGGCCCATTGTCTGCCGGTGCCCGGGACGATGGGCCTGAAGGAGGCGGCCTGCCTGCCGGAGACGTATTTCACGGTCTGGTCGAACGTCTTTCAGAGGGGTGGTTTGCGGGCGGGGGAGAGGTTTCTCGTCCATGGCGGGTCGTCGGGCATCGGCACGACGGCGATCCAGCTTGCCCGGGTCGCGGGCGCGCGGGTCTTTGCCACGGCCGGCTCGGCGGAGAAATGCGCGGCCTGCGAGAGGCTGGGCGCGGAGCGGGCGATCAACTACCGCGAGGCGGATTTCGTGGAGGTGTTGCGCGGCGAAGGCGGGGCGGACCTGATCCTCGACATGGTGGGCGGGGAGTATATTCCGCGCAACATCAAGGCGCTGGCCGATGACGGGCGGCTGGTGCAGATCGCCTTCCTGCAGGGGCCGAAGGTGGAGCTCAATCTCGTGCAGGTGATGACGCGGCGGCTGACGCTGACCGGCTCCACCCTGCGCCCGCAGTCCGACCTCGCCAAGGCGCGGATCGCGGCGGCCCTGCGCGCCGAGGTCTGGCCGCTTCTCGCCGCCGGGCGCGTGGCGCCGGTCATGGACCGGGCCTTTCCGCTGGAGGAGGCCGCGGCGGCGCACGCCCGGATGGAGAGCTCGGCCCATATCGGCAAGATCGTCCTCGAGGTCGGCTCCGGCTGAGCGAATCCCGTTGCCAGGATGACCCTTGGTCAGCTTAAGCTCTCGCCAACAGGGAAGGCGCGGATGAGTCGCGCCTTGGCAGGGAGGTTTCGGGGATGCAGACCGCGCAGAAAGCGTTGATCGCGGAGTTTCTGGGCACTTTCGTTCTCGTGTTCGGCGGATGCGGCGCGGCGGTTCTGGCCGCGGGAGTGCCGGATGTGGGGATCGGCTGGCTCGGCGTCAGCCTCGCCTTCGGGCTTACCGTGCTCTGCATGGCCTATGCCGTGGGTCACGTCTCGGGCGGGCACTTCAACCCCGCGGTGACGCTGGGGCTGAAGCTCGCCGGGCGCTTCGAGGGGTCGCTGCCGGCCTACTGGGCGGCGCAGGTCGCGGGCGCCGTGACCGCCGGTGCGGTGTTGCTGGCGGTGGTCGCGGGTCAGGCGGGGTTCGAGGGTGCGGGCGGCTTCGCCTCCAACGGCTACGGCGTGGCCTCGCCGGGAGGCTACGGCATGATGTCGGCGCTGCTGATCGAGATCGTGCTGACGGCGGTGTTCCTCGTGGTGATCCTGGGCGCGACCTCTGCCGGGGCTCCGGCGGGATTCGCACCCATCGCCATCGGGCTGGCGCTGACCCTGATCCACCTCATCTCGATTCCGGTGACCAACACCTCGGTGAACCCGGCCCGCTCGACGGGTGTGGCCCTTTTCGCGGACGGACCGGCGCTGGCGCAACTCTGGCTGTTCTGGGTGGCGCCGCTGGCGGGCGGGGCCCTCGGCGCCCTGGTCTGGCGGGCGATCACGGCGCTGGAGGCGCCTCCGGCCCCGGCCACGCCGGCCGAATAGAATCCGGGTCAGCGCATCGGAAGCAAGAGCGCGTCCTCGAGCGTGCAGTCGCGGATCACGTCGTCGCCGCAGCGGCGGGGCTCCAGCTCGCGCGTGAAGCAGATGCGCGCCTCCTGGATATGGCCCGAGCGGCAGGTGATGGTGATCGTGTCGCGGGTCAGGCCGGGGTTGTCGCGCAGGAAGGCCTCCTCGACCACCTCGGCGGGCAGGCGCACCGGATCCTCCAGCCGATGGAAGACGTCCGGCCGGACCACGCGGCCATAGGCCTCGCGCGACAGCATGAAGTACTGCTGCGCGGAGAGGCCCGTGCAGGTTCCGTGCTTGTCCCACTGGTGCCAGGCAAGGCCGGAGGTGCCCATGATGTCGGCCATTGCCTCCGTCTCGCGGCGGGAGGGAGGGCGTTCGGCAGTCCGGCAGAAGTCGGGCCATCCGGTCTCGTATTGCGGCCAGAGGCCGTGCAGGATCCAGCCGTGATCGCGCGCGGGATCGCATTGCGGAGAGCCCCGCGCGTCGCCCTCGAGGGCGCACCAGTTCGCGGACCAGGACAGCGACAGGACATAATAGTCGAACACGCCCGCCGTGTCGGCCCGGGCAGGTCCTGCGAGGCAGGTGAGGAGGAGCGCGAGACGGCTGAGCATTCGGGGTTTTCTCCTGCAGGCCGCGCGACTATATAGCGGGCAGGTTTCCCGACAACGAGAACCGGCGCCGCGACCGCGGCGCGCCCCTCCCCGGGGCCGGGGGATGCATTTGATGGAGGCTTTTCGGATGGCCGACAGACCGATCATGGCCAAGGCGACCGCCGTCTGGCTGGTGGACAACACGACGATCAGCTTCGCGCAGATCGCCGATTTCGTCGGGCTTCACGAGCTCGAGGTGCAGGGCATCGCCGACGGCGACGTGGCCGCGGGCGTCAAGGGCTTCGATCCCGTGGCGAACAACCAGCTGACCCAGGACGAGATCGACAAGGCGGAGAAGGACCCGACGCACCGCCTCAAGCTGAAGTTCAATCCCGCCGCCGTGGGCGAGGAAAAGCGCCGCGGCCCGCGCTACACGCCCCTGTCGAAGCGGCAGGACCGGCCCAACGCGATCCTGTGGCTGGTGAAGTTCCACCCCGAGCTGACCGATGCGCAGATCTCGAAGCTGGTGGGGACGACGAAGCCGACGATCCAGTCGATCCGCGAGCGCACGCACTGGAACATCAACCAGATGGAGCCGATCGACCCGGTCGCGCTGGGTCTGTGCAAGCAGACGGAACTCGACGCGGTGGTCGCCAAGGCGGCCGAGAAGAAGGCGCGCGAGGGCGGGCTCATGACGGATGACGAGCGCCGCAAGCTCGTCTCCACCGAACAGTCGCTCTCCATGGAGCCCGGTTCGCGGCTGCCGACCGCGATCTCCGGTCTCGAGACCTTCAGCCTTGGCGGCAGCGACGATCCCCGGGGCGAGGACGAGGAGGAGGATGCGCGCAGCCGCGCCATTCCCGATGCGGCATCGCTCTTCAACCTGCCCGAGGGCGGGGACGACGACGAGGACGACGAGGACGAGGACGAGGGCCACCGCCGCCGGTGAGCCCCGGCCCCCTCCTCATCTGGCCGGAAATACTCCGGGGAGGTCCGGAGGGGCAGCGCCCCTCCGGCGGGACGCCCCCGGGGGGACCCGCCGGGCAAGAGGCCCCTAGCCGATGATCTCGAACCGCGTGACGTCGACCAGCCCGCGGTCGGTGATCTTCAGAGCGGGGATCACAGGCAGGGCGAGGAAGGCGAGCTGAAGGAACGGCTCCTCCAGCGTCACGCCGAGCGATTGCGCAGCTGCCCGCAGGGTCACGAGGCCGTCCCGCACCTCTTCGAAGGGCCTGAGCGACATCAGCCCTGCCACGGGCAGGGCCAGTTCCGCGAGGATCCGGCCGTCCCGGGCCACGACGAAGCCGCCCTCGATCTCGGACAGCCGGTTGGCGGCCAGTGCCATGTCGGCATAATCGACGCCGACGCAGGCGATGTTGTGGTGATCGTGGCAGACCGTGCCCGCCACCGCCCCCGCCTTGAGCCCGAAGCCTTTCACGAAGCCTGTGGCGATGTTGCCGTTCCTGCCGTGCCGTTCGACCACGGCGATCCGCACGAGGTCGCGTGCGGGATCGGGGCGTTTGTCGCCGTCCTCGATGGGGATGGTTTCGGTCAGGTGGTCGGTCAGGATCTGGCCCTCGCGGATGCCGATGACATCGGTCTCCTCGCGGTTGGCGGCCGTGCGGAAGCTCTCGGCGCTGACCTTCGGCGCCTTCACGGATTGGCGGCCGATGGGCGCGATGGAGCCGCGGGCGGCGAACGCCTCCGCGCCGACCGCGCGGCCGGCGCAGAAGACGCGGGCCACGCGGCAATCCTCCACCGACGAGAGCGCCACGATATCCGCGCGGCGGCCCGGTGCGACCAGACCGCGGTCCTTCAGCCCGAAGGCCTCCGCCCCGGACAGCGAGGCCGCGCGATAGGCGGCGAGCGGCGGCACGCCGAGACCGATCAGGGTGCGGATCATGTAGTCGAGGTGCCCGTGCTCGTGGATGTCGAGCGGGTTCCGGTCGTCGGTGCAGAGGCAGATGTAGGCCGAGGTCCGCTCCGTCAGCAGCGGCGCGAGGGCGTGGAGGTCCTTCGAAACCGATCCCTCGCGGATCAGCACGCGCATCCCGCGCTGCAGTTTCTTGCGCGCCTCGGCGGCGGACGTGGCCTCGTGCTCGGTGCGGATGCCCGCCGCCACATAGGCGTTGAGGTCGCGCCCCGACAGGAGCGGGCAATGGCCGTCGACATGCCGCCCCTCGTAGAGCGCGAGCTTGTCGAGGCAGCCCGGGTCGCGGTGGATCACGCCGGGAAAGTTCATGAACTCCGCCAGTCCGATCCCGGAGGGATGATCCATGAGCGGCGCAAGGTCCCCGGCGGCGATCTCGGCCCCCGCGGTCTCCATCGGCGAGGACGGCACGCAGGAGGGCAGTTGCACGCGGATGTCCATGAGCGTCAGGCGCGACGCCTCCTGGAAGTAGCGGATGCCGTCCGTGCCGAGCACATTGGCGATCTCGTGGGGATCGCAGATCGCCGTGGTGATCCCCCGCGGGGTCACGCAGCGGTCGAACTCGAGCGGCGTGACCATGGAGCTTTCGATATGCAGGTGCGTGTCGATGAAGCCGGGCACGAGCGTGAGCCCCGAGACGTCGATCACCTGGCTGCCCTCGTAGTCGGCGCCGATGCCGACGATCGTGTCGCCGCAGATGGCAACGTCGCCCGGAACGTGCTCGCCGGTGACGAGGTCCCAGACGGTGCCGCCACGCAGGACGAGGTCGGCGGGCGTGTCGCCGCGGCCCTGGGCAATACGGCGGGCAATACGGTCCTGGCTGTCGGGCATGGGGCGCTCCTTGTCGTCCGGACCCAGAAGACCCCACACTGCGTTGGACGTCCAGAGAGCGAATGGTCGGGACCGGCCGGGTCCCGATGGTCCCGATCGTTCGATGTCGGGTGCCGCTCGGACAAAGGAGAGAGTTGAATGACGGTCATGCTTCAGGAGGCGCGCTGATGGCTCGCAGGATCGCCCTCGCCGGCATCGGCAAGATCGCCCGGGACCAGCATATTCCGTCCATCGCAGCGTCGGATGACTGGGAACTTGCGGCGACGGTCTCGCGCTCGGGAGGGATCGACGGGGTCGAGAACCACAAGACGCTCGATGCCCTGCTCGCCGCGCGTCCCGATATCGAGGTGATCTCGCTGACCATGCCGCCGGGGCCCCGCTTTGCCGCCGCGAAAGCGGCCCTCGAGGCGGGCCGCCACGTCATGCTGGAGAAGCCGCCGGGGGCCAGCTTCGCCGAATGCGGCACGCTGGAGCGCGAGGCGCGGGAACGGGGCGTGACGCTCTTTGCCTCCTGGCACACGCGCCATGCCGCGCGGGTGGCCGATGCCCGGGACTGGCTGGCCGGAAAGAGGCTGAAGCGGCTGGCGGTCACCTGGTGCGAGGACGTGCGCAAGTGGCATCCCGGGCAGGAGTGGGTCTGGGAGCCGGGCGGGCTCGGCGTCTTCGACACGGGCATCAACGCACTCTCCGTGGTGACCGAGATCCTGCAGGAGGATATTCATGTGACCTCCTCCGACCTCGACATCCCCGAGAACCGTCAGACCCCGATCACGGCGCGGCTCGCCTTTCACCATCCGGACGGCGCGGAGGTCACGGCCTACATGACATGGCGGCACGACGGGGGAGAGGTCTGGGACATCGAGGCGGAGACCGACGACGGAACCCTCCTTCTGTCCGAGGGGGCGACGATCCTGTCGATCGACGGTGCGAGGGTTTCTGACGAGGGCGAAGACCCGGGGGAGTACGCGCGGCTCTACGCGCATCTTGCCCGGCTTGTGGACGCGGGCGAGAGCGACGTGGACCTTGCGCCCTTCTGCCATGTGGTGGACGCGCTCAGCCTCGGGCGGCGGCGCCGTGTCGATGCCTTCGTGGAGGAGGGCTGACGGGTCAGCCCGCCCCGACCCCGACCCGCGCGCGGCAGGGGCCGAAGAGGCAGGCCAGCGCCAGGATGACGCCCGAGACGGCAGCGATCATGCCCGCCGCACTCACGGCGTTGGAGGCGCCGAGCCACAGCGGTCCGTAGCCTGCAAGGACATAGCCCAGCACGGCCGACAGAACGGCGAAGACAATGCTCCAGCCCACCTGGGTGGCGAGATCGTTGGTCATCAGCCGGGCCGCGGCGGGCGGGCAGATGAACATGGCAATCACGATGATCGAGCCCACCGCGTCGAAGGCCGCCACGGCCGCCACGGCGGCGGTCACCACGAGGCCGAAGCCGATCAGGCCGACCGGCAGGCCGAGCCCGCGGGCGAAGCCCTCATCGAAGGTGGAGATCTTGAGCGGGCGCCAGAAGAGCCAGGTGAGCAGCGAGAGGATCAGCGCCACCACGGCGAGGCGGATCAGCTCCTCGGGCAGGGCGGCGAGGGCGGCGGGGTCGAACAGCGAGCCCCAGCCCTCGGCCCGGAACCAGATCAGCGATTCGAGATTGCCCATCAGCGCGTGCTCCACGTCGATATGGACCGAGGAGGTGTCGGTCTGTTCGAGGATCAGCACCCCGAGTGCGAAGAGGAAGGTGAAGGACACGCCCATCGCGGCGCCGGGCTCGATCCGGCCGAGGCGCTTGATCGCCTCGATCAGGACCACCGCCACGATGGCGGCGGCGGCGGCCCCCAGCAGCATCGGCACGGCGGCGAGGGTGCCGGTGACGAGGAAGGCGACCACGATGCCCGGCAGGACGACGTGGCTGATGGCGTCGCCGATCAGGGCCTGACGGCGCAGCAGGAGGAAGTTGCCCGGCAAAGCGCAGGCGATGGCGGCGAGTGACCCGATCAGGATCGGCGTCAGGCTGAACTGGACGAAATCCGCGCCCATCTCAGCCTCTCACCGGCCGGGGCGCGCCGAGATGCCTGTCGAAAAGCGCGATCTCGTCCGAGGTGAACACCTCCTCGATGGGCGTCAGCCCGTCGTAGCGCCCGGTCAGGCCGGCGTCCTGATGGACCTCGCGGGCGATATCCCAGCGGCGCTCGTCTCGGGCGATCTTGGCAGCGACGCCGCGGCCCGCGTCGGTGGCCACGCCGTCGGGACGGATCAGCCCCTCGCGGCGCAGGACCCGAAGGGTGAGCGGATCGTGGATCGGCTCGCCGCGCGCGATGGCGAGGAGACCCTGCCGGCGGTGGACCCGCGCCTGGAACCGCAGGTGGCGGATCAGGGCGGCCAGGACCCCGCGCACGGGGGCGAGAAGGAGCGACAGGAAGAAGAGGGCGGAGGCCACGAGCACGATGATCGGTCCGGTAGGCAGGTCCTGCGCCGAGGCGGAGATCGCGGCACCCAGATAACCCGAGAGGCCTCCCGCGAGACCCGCGCCCCAGATCATCCGCCCGCTGCGGTCGGTCCAGAATCGCGCGATCACCGGTGGGATGATCAGGAGCGCCACGATCATCACGAGACCCACGATCTTCAGACCCACCACGGTGACCGCCATGACGAGCGCCATGATGGCAAGGTCGATGCGGCGGGTGTCGAGGCCGAGGGAGGCGGCGTATTCGGCGTCGAAGGCCACGAGCGTCATCGGCCTGCGCAGGAGCCAGACGGCCAGCACCGCAAGGCCGCCGCCCGTCGCGATGGTCATCGCGTCGGCAAAGAGCATCCCGGCGGTCGCGCCGAGGAGGAAATCCTCAAGCCCGGCCTGGCGTCCGGCGCTCATGGTCTGCACCACGGTCAGCAGGACGACGCCGATCCCGAAGAAGACGCTGAGGACGGCGCCGATGGCGGCATCCTCGGGCAGGCGGGTGTGGCGGACGATCCAGTCCACGGCGAGAAGACCGAGGATCGCGGTGACGGCGGAGCCCGCAAGCAGGATCGGCAGGCTGCGCCCGTCGCCGCCCAGCGCGACCATCAGGATGAAGGCGAGGCCGACCCCCGGCAGGGTGGCGTGGGCCATGGCGTCCGACACGAGTGCGCGCTTTCTGAGAAAGAGGAAGGTGCCCGCGGCGCCTCCGGCGAAGCCCAGGAGGGCCGCGCCGATGGCGACGAGGGCCGCGTTGTAGCCCGACTGCAGCAGAAGCGCGTCGAAGAGGGATGTCACGCGATCCCCCCGGCCAGTTCTGCGACATGGCCAGTGGCCAGACGTCCACCGTAGGTCTGTTGCAGCGTCTCGGCGGTAAAGGTCGTCGCCACCGGGCCTTCGGCGATGCGGCGGACGTTGATCAGGAAGACGTGGTCGAAATAGCTGCGCACGGTAGAGAGGTCGTGGTGCACCGCGACCACGGCACGGCCCTCGCCGCGCAGCCCCTTCAGCACGTCGATGATCGCCCGTTCGGTTGCGGCGTCCACCCCGGCGAAGGGCTCGTCGAGGAGGTAGAGGTCAGCGTCCTGGGCCAGCGCCCGCGCGAGGAAGACGCGCTGCTGCTGCCCGCCCGACAGCTGCCCGATCTGGCGGTCCGCGAAATCGGCCATGCCCACCCGGACGAGGCAGTCGCGCGCGGTGGTGCGGTGCGATCCGGTGATGCGCCCCAGAAGGCCCACGCGGCGGTAGAGGCCCATCAGCACCACATCGAGCACGCTGGTGGGAAAGTCCCAGTCCACGCTGGCGCGCTGGGGGACATAGGCGATCCGGTCGCGGGCCTCGTCGAGGGGGCGACCGAAGACCGTGGCCTCTCCGGAAAGGCGCGGGATGATTCCCAGCGCTGCCTTCAGGAAGGTCGACTTCCCCGCGCCGTTCGGCCCGACGATGGCGCTCATGGCGGCCGCGGGAAAGGTCGCGTCCACGGAGAACACCGCTGGCGACTGACCGTAGGACACGGTGAGGCCCCGCACCGCGAGCGCGGGCGGGGCTGCAGGGGCCGCGAGGGGGGGGCGACCTGCCTCGGTCGCAAGGCTGAGGGTCGCTGCGTCCATCAGTTGAGCATCTCCGACATGCCGCGTTCCGGCGCCTCGCCGCCAAGGGCGGAGGCGATGATGGTGGCATTGTGGTCGATCATGCCGATGTAGGTGCCCTCGTAGGTGCCGGGCTCGCCCATGGCGTCGG
The DNA here is from genome assembly GCF_003789055.1 of Histidinibacterium lentulum. Lineage (GTDB taxonomy): Bacteria > Pseudomonadota > Alphaproteobacteria > Rhodobacterales > Rhodobacteraceae > Oceanicola > Oceanicola lentulus. The sequence continues at coordinate 93,990 of NZ_ML119087.1, forward strand.
AATAGAGTTCCCCGCCGATGACGACCTCGTGCCCCCGGGCCGCGGCGCCCTCGATGAGCGCGCGGATGTTGCGGTCGGAGACCGAGGTCTCCACGAAGACCGCGCCGATGTTCCGCTCGACCAGCAGGTCGACCAGCTCCGCGATGCGGTTCAGACCGGCCTCGCTCTCGGTGGAGATGCCCTGGATGCCAACGACCTCGAAGCCGTAGGCCGAGCCGAAGTAGTTGAAGGCGTCATGGGCGCTCACGAGCACGCGGCTCTCTGCCGGGACCGAGGAGAGAACGGCGGTGGTGTACTGGGCCAGCGCGGCCAGTTCCTCGAGATAGGCCTCGGCATTGGCGTCGAACACGGCTTCGCCTTCGGGGTGACTTTCCACCAGCGCGTCGCGGACGGTCAGCACCACGCGCGACCACAGGTTCGGATTCATCCAGACATGGGGGTCGAACCGGCCCTCGTAATCCTCGCTGCCGATCAGGAGGTTCTCGGGCAGGCTTTCGGCAACGGCGACCACAGGCACTGTCTCGCCGAGTTCGAGGAGGAAACCCTCGAGCTGCGCCTCGAGATAGAGACCGTGCCAGAGGACGAGGTCGGCGTTCGACAGGGCGACGATGTCGGTGCGGGTCTGGCGATAGGAATGGGGGTCGACGCCGGCGCCCATGAGCGCCTCGACCTCGACGAGGTCTCCGCCGACCTCGCGGGCGGCGTCGGCGATCATGCCGGTGGTGGCGACCACGGTCACGGGGGCCTCGGCCAGGGCGCGTTGTGCGGGCAGAAGGGCCAGGACGCTCAGCATGGCGGCGAGAAGCGGTCTTCGGAAAGGCAGTGCGGGCATCTTTCTGGTGTCTCCCTGATGACGGGCCGCCGGGTCTTCTGGCCCGGGCGGCGCTCGTCCTATAAATGCGAGGCAATCGCAAAAGTCAACGAGAATGCGAGTTGTTCGCAATCTAACGTCTGCGTGACGAGTTGGTTCCCGACAGCAGTACGCTCCGCCGGGGCGGAGCGCAGGGGTGCGGGGCTCCCGAGAGCGCCGGAGCCGCCCCCACAGCGTCTCCGGTCCTCCGGATGCGACGCGGATCAGAACCGGTCGCCGCCGTGACGATGGAGTTAATCGTCGTCGTAGCGGTCGTCATCATACTCCCAGTGCCGGGTCTCGCCGGTCACCGGGTCGACATAGGCCTCGATCCACTGGCCCGCGGGGGTGATCAGATAGACCTCGTAATGGCTGCGCTCCCTGTCGATCTCGCGGACGACATAGCCCTGGGCCTCGAACCGGGTCGCGATCTCCCCGGTGGACAGGGCACCTTTCGAGACGACGGGAGCCTCCGCGGTGGTTCCGGCGCCGGCCTCCGCGACGGCGCCGAGGGACAGGGCAAGGGTCGCGGCTGCGGCGACGGTGCTGACAAGAATGGTCCGGATCATGGTCGGTATCCTCTGGCTGGACGACGGCCCCCATGGCCGCCGATGGCCGCTGTTTCGCAGAGTCGCCCTGACGTCGGACTGACGCCTCCTGTCAGCTTGCTGTCAGCCCATCGGGAATAGACACTGCGGACCATGTGTCGCCGCCTCACCCCCCTCGCTTCCGGCCTCCTCGCCGCGCTCGGCCTCGCGCTCGCGCCCGTCGCCTCGGCCGCGGACGGCGATCATGACCGGGCCCGCGGAGCCCTCGAGCGCGGCGAGATCCTGCCGCTCGCCCAGATCCTCGCGGTGGCGGTGGCGCATGTCCCGGGTCGGATCATCGAGGTGGAGCTGGAGCGCGACGACGGACGCTGGATTTACGAAGTCGAACTGCTGACCCGGGGCGGGCGGCTCGTGGAAATCGAGATCGACGGCGCCACCGGGCGGATCCTCGAGATCGAGGCCGACGACGAGTGGGACGACTGACATGAGGGTGCTCGCCGTCGAGGACGACCCGCGCATCGCCGCCGACCTCTGCGCCGCCCTGACCGCGGCGGGGTTTCATGCCGAGCATTGCGGCGACGGGGAGGAGGCGTGGTTCCTCGGCGATACGGAGGATTACGCGCTGGTCGTGCTCGACATCGGGCTCCCCAATCTCGACGGTCTGACCGTGCTCCGGCGCTGGCGCGGCAACGGGCGCGACATGCCGGTGCTGATCCTGACCGCCCGGGGTGCGTGGCAGGAGCGTGTCGCCGGGATCGAGGCGGGGGCCGACGATTACCTGCCCAAGCCCTTTCGCATGGAGGAGCTCGTGGCGCGGGCGCGGGCGCTCGTGCGGCGCGCGGCGGGACGCGGCGGTGCGCTGCAGGAGGCGGGACTTCTGACGCTGGACACCAACCGGATGACCGTCTCCGTGCGTGGGGTTCCCACCCCGGTGACAGCCCTCGAATACCGGCTCCTGGCCTACCTGGTCCTGCACCGGGACCGCGCCGTGCCGCCGACCGAACTGATCGAGCATCTTTACGGCGGCGACGACGCGCGGGAGGCGAACGCGCTCGAGGCGCTGGTGGCGCGGCTCAGACGCAAGCTGGGACAGGGCGTGATCGCGACCCGGCGCGGCTTTGGCTACCAGCTCGACGGCGCCGGATGAGATCCCCGCGCGGGCTGTCCCTGCGCCTGCGCCTCGTGGTGGCGGGAGCGGTCGCGGTGGTTCTGGCGCTGGCCCTGGCCGGCACCGCGCTGGTGGCGCTCTTCGCCACCCATGTCGAGCGCCGGGCCGGAGCGGAACTGACGGTCCATCTCGACCAGCTGCTCGCCGGGCTGGACAGGGGCAGCGACGGGATGCTGGTGATTTCGGCTCCCCCCGCCGATCCACGGTTCGGGCAGCCCTACAGCGGCCTCTACTGGCAGATCGAGAGCGCAGACGGGCTGATCCGGTCGCGGTCGCTCTGGGACTGGACGCTCTCCCTGTCCGAAGACCCGCAGGTGGATGGCGGGGTCCGCAAGTCCCGACTCGCGGGTCCGCAGGATACCGAACTCCTGGTCATGGAACGCGCCGTGACCGTGCCGCAGCGACTCGGCGGCGGGTCCCTGAGGGAAGCCGTGGCCATGGACACGGCCGAGCTCGCCGCGGCGCGGGATGCCTTCGCGGCGGGAATGATGCCGTATCTGGCGGTTCTGGCGGCCTTTCTCATCCTCGCGGCCGGGGCGCAGGTGGCCGTCGGTCTGCGGCCGCTTTCGGCGCTGGGCTCGCAGGTGGCGGCGTTGCGGGCGGGGGCCGTGGCGCGGATGGGCGGGGCCTGGCCGTCGGAGGTGCGGCCGCTGGCATCGGAGATCGACGCCCTGCTCGACGAACGCGAGCAGGAGGTGCGGCGCGCACGAGCCCGTGCCGCCGATCTCGCCCACGGGCTGAAGACGCCGCTCCAGGCGCTGATGGGCGAGGCGGACCGGTTGCGCGACGCGGGCGACGATGCCGCCGCGGAGGGGATCGAGGAGGTCGCGGCCGCAATGCGCCGGATCGTGGACTGGGAACTGGCGCGCGCCCGCGCCGCGGCTGCGCAGGCCCGGGACCTGCGCACTCCGGTGGCATCCGTGGCCGAAGGCATCGTCTCGGTCCTGCGGCGCACGCCGGAAGGTGCCGGACTCGACTGGCGGATCGAGGTGCCCGTGGACCTCGCGGTGCGGCTGGACGAGGCCGACCTCTCGGAGGCGCTGGGCGCGCTGGCCGAGAACGCCGCCCGCTACGGAACCGACCGTGTCGGGCTCGTGGCCGAAGTCGCGGAGAGGGTGGCGCGGATCTCGGTCGTCGATGACGGGCCGGGCATCCCCGAGAGTCGCAGAACAGCGCTGACCGACCGGTTCGCCCGCGCCGACGAGAGCCGTGCGCGCCACGGGCTCGGCCTCGCGATCGCCGCGGGCATCGCGGAAGCTGCAGGCGGGCGGCTCACGCTCGCCGACGCCGGCCCCGGTCTCGTGGCGACGCTGGAGCTTCCGGTCGCTTGACCACGCGTTGACAGGGCGCGGTCCGTCGCCGCCAATGACGCCGCCCGCTTCCGGAGAGAGTCCATGCCCGCCGTCGTTCCGCGCCTTGCCGCTGTCCTTGCCCTTGCCATGCTCATGGCGGTCGCGTCGCATCGGGCGGAGGCGGACCCCCGGGCTATCCGCTACGCGATCCTCGGGAGTGCCGAGTTGGTGGAGGCGTCGGATGACCGCACCACGCCCGACACGCCCATGGCCGTGGCCTCCGTGGGCAAGACCTTCACAGCCGTCGCCGTGCTCCGGCTGGTGGAGCGGGGGGCGTTCAGCGTCGAGACGCCCGCGGCCGACCTGCTCCCCGATGCGATCGTGCGGGGCTTCGGCGGGCTCGGCGGCATCACTCTGGGCCACCTGCTGACGATGACGAGCGGGCTGCCCGACTTCTACACGGACGATTACATCGAAGACGCGCTGGAAGATCAGGCGTCGGTCCAGCGCGCCGACGTGGCCGCGACCTATGCCATGGACGAGGATCGCTTGTTCGCTCCGGGGCGGCGGTTCGACTATTCCAACACGAACTACCTGTTGCTCGGGATGATCCTCGAGCGGGTCACCGGCGAGTCCTATGGCGCGGTCCTCGAGGCGGAGGTCTTCCGGCCAGCCGACATGCAGGGCAGCTTCGTTTTCGGCACGCGGGCGCTGCCGGAGGATTTCGCACGCGGACATCCCGAGCGGGCCGTGTTGCGGCACTATTACTCCGGCGCCGGGTTCGGGGATGGCGGTGTCATCGCCCCGGCGCGGGACGTGGCGCGCTTCTACCGGGCGCTCTTCTCCGAAGGGCGGCTTCTGTCGGCGGAGATGGTGGCGCTGATGCTGACCGATCCTCTCGGATCGGGCTACGGCATGGGGATCGAGATCGAGGACGGCATCGCCGGCCACTCCGGCGGCGATCTGGGCCATGCGTCTGACGTGCGGATGGACCTGCGCACGGGAGACGTGGCGGTGGAGCTGATCGCCGACGAGGACGCCTGGCCGGACTGGCCCGACGCGATCCTCGGGGGGCGCTAGGGCTTGAGGCGGTCGGCGGGCGGGACGCCTAAAACTGCAAACGGGACCTGGCGGAGCGCGCGCTGCCGGCGGGGGGCGGGGCGGTGGACATCCCGCGGCCGAACGGCGTCCCGGCCGGAGGGCGCACCGGTCAGGACGGCGGGTCGAAGACCAGCTCGCAGCGCAGGCCCGCGGGGAGCGAGAGGTCGGAGTTGTCGATCTCGAGAACGATCCCGAAGGTGCCCGTCGCCGCGTCGAAGACCTGATCGACCACGGTGACAACGGCAGGATAGGCGCCGTCCACCGGAGCTTCCGGCAGGACGGTCAGCGTGTCGCCGACGGTGACCGAGCCGACATAGGAGATCGGGGGAAAGGCCTCCACGCGCAGGGCGTCGATGCGGGCGAGCGTCAGCACCGGGCCCTGCGCCTGCTGGCGCTCCCCCACGCTGAGCGCCCGGTCGGTCACGATGCCCGCCATCGGCGCGACGAGTTGCTTCTGCCGCAACCGCGCCTCCGCCTCGCGGGCCTCGATGACGGCGAGCGCCCGCTCGGCCTCCGCCGCCGCGACCTCCTCGGCGGCGACGGTCGCTTCCATCCGCGCCTCGGCAGCCTCGGCCTCCGGCATCGTGCGGTTGGCGGCGAGGCGCGTCGCGCGGTCGGCCCGGGCCTCGAGGTGGTCCCGGCGCGCCTCTGCCGCGGCGATGCGATGCCGGTCGGCGGCGCGGGCCTGCGCCAGTTCGAGGCGGACCGTTTCGACGGAGGCGTCGAGTTCCGCCAGCACGTCACCCGCCGCCACGACATCGCCGCGCGACACATGTACCGCGCTCACGAGTCCCTCCACGGCGAAAGCGAGATCGGCGGTTTCGGCCGGGGTGATCAGGCAGGTCACGGGGTCCGGCACCTGCGCCTGCGCGACGCCTGCGAGCGCAAGGGCGCCGGGGAGGCAGGCAACGGCCAGCGGGGCGAAGGTCCTAGCGGTCATCTGCATCCTCCAGCGGCGAGTCAGGGGGCGGTCCCCGGCGTACCCTAGCAGCCTGTCCGGCGGTTGTAATCTGGCGGGGCGCAGCTTGGGCCTTGCCGTCCGGCGACCAGCCCCGCTATTCCTGAAGAAGCTTGACTTCCACTCCGGGCGGATACCGAGAGGACGGGCGCGTGGCAGCAGAGGACGACAAGCGCGAAGCGATCGTGCGTTCGGCATTCGGTCTTCTCATGCGGGACGGCCCCGCCGCGCTGACATTCGAGCGGCTCGGCGCGGAGGCCGGCATGTCGCGTCAGCTCGTGCGTTATTACTTCCAGGATCTCGAATCCCTGCTGATCGCGCTCTGCGATCATCTGGCGGGGCTCTATCGCAGCCAGCTCGTCAGCGGCGCCGCGGAGGCCGGGATCGGCGAGAGGCTGGATTTCTTCCTCGACTTCTATTTCGGACTCCGGGACGACCGGCCGAAGCCCAAGGACGATCAGGCCTACGATGCCCTCTTCGCCTACGCCGCCGGGCACAAGCCCGTTCGAGAACGTCTGGCGTCGCAATACGGGCTGCTCGGGCAGGTCGTCTCCCACGAGATCCAGGTCTCGTTTCCGGAGATCCCGGACCGCGACGCGCAGGAGCTGTCCTATCTCTTCGTCTGCCTGATGTACGGCCATTGGAAGATGGTCGCCTCTCTGGGACATGCCGAGGAACACGGAGCGTTGGCGCGGGAGGCCATGATTCGGCTGATCGAGAGCTACCGTGCCGCTGCGTCCGAACGGACGAGCGATCCGCTGCCCTGGGCCCGATAACGCGGTTTTTCGGATTGCAAAGGCCGCGCGCGAAGCCCGCCTCGCAGGACGCCGAACCATTTGACGTTCCGTCATTTTCCGCAACGGAAGGCAGTCAGGCGCGCCGGTCTCCCGAAAGCTGTGCTTTCGATTCGAAAAAGCCCCGGATCGGTGCTTGTCATGCGGGGTCCGCCGGCTCTTGATGAACATTGACAGTGGCTTAAGGACGCCTCGGCCTCGCCGGACCGCCCCGTGCCCTGCCGATGACGACGCCTGCGACACTTCGGTCGAAAGCCGGAACGCCGCAAGAACCAGAAGACCCCGGGGGGGGGACATGGGTGGGCATTTCGGCCTTCCGCGGGGACCGCGGCACCTGACGGGAGGACTGCGCCGGCCAAAGGGGACCGGGCGCGGTCTCTCCCCGAGTGGGGCCATCGCGCCGCAAAGGATGCTCGGCACGACGGCCCTGTCCCGGGGGCTCCACGTCGATACGTTCGAGCCGCGCATCCTGCTTGCGGCCGATGTGCTGCCGGTGGCCGGGCTGCTGGAGTTTCCGGGCGAGACCGACCTCTTCACCTTCGAGCTGGCCGAGGAACGGCTGGTTCTGTTCGACTCGCTGACCAACACCGACCGGATCACCTGGTCGCTCGATGGACCGGGCGGCGAGATCGTCGGCCCTACGGACCTGAACCGGGCGGACGGCGCCGCGGGCGGTGACCTGCTGACGCTGGAGGCCGGGACCTACACGTTGCGGATCGACGGCAAGGGCGACGCGGTGGGCGAGTATGCCTTCCGGATGCTCAACCTCGACACCGCCGAGCCGGTCGCGGTCCAGACGAGGATCGACGGGACAATCGACGCGGCGGGCCGGGAGACGGACCTCTTCCGGTTCGACGCCCTGGAAGGGCAGGAACTCTATTTCGAGGCGATCAGCTCCGCCGGGTTCATGGCCTGGACGCTCTATGACGACGAAGGCGCCATCGTATTCGGGCCGCAGGCGTTCAGCGGCGGAAGCGATGTCGCCCGGCTCGCCATGCCGAAGGACGGAAGCTACACGCTGGTGCTCGAGGGCGAGGCCCGGAACAGCACGCCTTTGCCGTACGCATTCGAGATCCATGCGCCGCAGGACCGGACGCAGGCGCTGACGCTCGGCGCCACGGTGACGGAGCGCATGGAGCGGCCCGGCGAGCGGCACGACTACACCTTCTCGCTTGCCGCGGACGAGATCCTGGCGCTCGACATTCTCGGCGCGTCTGGAGGCAAGACCATCGAGCTGCGCGGGCCGCGGGGGGTGGAACTGCCCGCCACGGCCATGTCGTCCGCGGACCGGCTGGGCACCAGCCCGATCCATGACCTGATCGCGGGCGACTACACCCTCCGCGTCACCGGAAGCGATCCCGGGGGCTATTCCTTCCGGTTCCTGCCGCTGAACGGGGCCACGCCCCTTGCCCTGGGCGAGCGGGTGACGGACACGCTGCAGGACGGCGGGTACACGGGCGGGCGCCAGCTGGTGCCCTCTGATTCGCCTCTGCCGGCGGGTGCGGACGACGGGGCGTTCCGGCAGGAAGACGGTCTGCCGACCCTGTCCGTGGCCCATGATCCGGCCCTTCAGCCCGACAGGCTGACCGTAGAGGCCTGGATCGACCCCGAGAGCCTCGATCAGTACGACACCATCCTGGCGACGACGTCGAGTGACAGCTGGCTGGACGGCTACGGACTCTATTACGCGGACGGGTCGATCCATTTCTTCCTCGATGCCTGGAACGGCGCGGCCACGGTTTCCGCCCCGTTCGACCCGGCGGAGCCCGGCTGGACCCATGTCGCGGCGAGCCATGACGGCGAGACGCTGCGCCTCTATCTCGACGGGGTGGAGGTGGCGCAGCGGGCCTACGACGGCGGATACGACCGGACCGACACGCCGCTCCAACTGGGCTCGGCCAATGGCGATTACCGGTTCGGCGGGCGGATCGACGAGGTGCGGATCTGGAGCGTCGCGCGCAGCGCGACGGAGATCGCCGCCGCCTTCGGGGTCCGGCTCGACGGACCGCTCGCGGGGCTCGAAGGCGTCTGGGGCTTCGACGGGAGCGCGGAGACCGGCGCCCTGGACGATCGGTCCGGGAACGGCCGCGCGGCCCTGTTCTCGCCGGGGCCGGGCACCGAGACGAAGCTCTACCGCTTCGACGGCGTTCCGGGCGACAGGCTGGTGTTCGACACGACCGGCAGCGGCAACATCGTCGCGCGCCTGATCGGCCCGGCGGGAGAGACGGTCTACGGGCCGGAGACGCTGCGCGACGTCCGGTCCATTGCGATCACGGACGCGGGACCGCACACGCTCCTGATCGAGGGCAACGCCACGGACAGCCTGCCCCGGCCCTTTTCCTTCACGCTGGCGCCGGAGGCGGTGCGGACATTGAGCCTGACGCCGGGCGCACGGATCGACGGCGAGATCACGGCGATCGGCCAGGTCGATGCCTTCGAGTTCAGCCTGGCCGAGCCGCGGACGCTCTATCTCGACGCGCTGACGCCGACGTCTGCACTGAACTGGTCCCTGATCGGTCCGCGCGGGACGGAGGTGGCCGCGCGCCGCCTCGACCAGACCGACAGCACCTCCTTTGGCCCGCAGCCGCTGCTCGACCTGATCCCGGGCGACTACACGCTGCTGATCGACCCCGCCGTCGGCTTTCTCGGCTCCTACGCCGCCCGGCTGATCGACGTCGCGGCGGAGGCCGGGGTCGTGGCCCCCGGCATGGAGATCGACGGCGTGCTCGCGCCGGGCACAGCGACGAATGTCCATGCCTTCGACGCGGCGGAGGGGGACCTGTTCTCCGTCGGCTGGTCCGGGGCCAACGTCAACGTCCGGGTGATCGACCCGCTGGGCCGGCAGGTGTTCAGCACCAGTTCCGGACAGCCGAGGGCGATGCGCGCCGAGGCGGCCGGACGTCATCTCGTGCTGGTCGAAGGGCGCACCAACGCGAGCGCCACCGATCCGGTCTCCTATGCGCTGACGATCGACAGGACCGGCAGCGACCCGCGCGCGCCCTATGCGGGCACGCCGAAGGCCCTGGGCGAGACGGTGAGCGGGATCTTCGGCAACACCGCGAACGAGAGCTTCGACTACCTGTTCACGGTCACCGAGGAGACGCAGCTCTACCTCGACTACCTCCGCGGTGGCGGCAGCAGCGTCCGGTGGCGACTCGACGGTCCGGGCGGGGCACTGACCGGGGACATCCTTCTGAGGGACGATTCGGCGCCGATCCCCGTAACGCCGGGGGAGTACCGGCTGCGGTTCCTGAGCAGCGGACCGACGACCGAGGAATACATGGTCCGGCTGCTCGACCTCGGTCAGGGCGAGCTCATCGCGCCCGGCGACGAGGTGACCACGACCATGACGCCCGGGTCGGCCGCGAAGGTCTATTCCTTCGACGCCTCCGCGGGCGACATGATCGTCGTTGAGCGGCTCGGCGCGCCGGTCTCCGGTCCCCCGGTCTACCGGCTGATCGACCCGTTCGGGCGCGAGCTGCGGGCGAACGGCGCCACCAACGGCCGCCAGATCGAGACGCTGGCCCATGACGGCCCCCATGTGCTGATCCTTGCGGGCACCAGCGGTCTCGGCGGCGTGACCCGGGAGGAGACCTTCCGCCTGACCCGGGTGCAGCGCGACACCGGGACCTTTGCCCTGGGCGACCGGGTGGACGGGCGGATCGAGACACCCGGCGGGCTGGTCAGCTACACGCTCGAGGTGGCGGCCGAGACGCAGGTGGCCTTCGATTCCCTCCGGACCGCGGACGGCCGCATCGAGGTGACGGGTCCGAACCGGTTCTCGCGGCAGTTCAGCTTCGACGGAAGCGACGGGCGGTTCGCGCCGAACCCCGTCGTGACCCTGGCGCCGGGCACCTACACCGTCCGAGCCTACGGCGACAATTTCAACGTCTTCGACTATGCCTTCCGCTTCCTCGATCTCGCCGAGGGGCGGGAGGTGGCGGCGGAGACACCTGAGACGGTGACGCTGTCGCCGCAGGTCGCAACGGAGGTCCTGCGCTTCGAGGCAGCGGCGGGCGATGTGATCGGCATCGCCGATGTGGCGCGGACGGGCAGCGCCAGCGCGATCTTCCGGCTGATCGACCCCTTCGGCCGGCAGGTGTTCAGCGAACTCGTGGGCGCCGTGGCGCCGCGGGAGCTGGCCCACGACGGGATCTATACGCTGCTGGTGGAGGGCGCGCCCTTCGATCCGACCACCGGCGACAACGTCATCACCTTCACCCTGAGGGGGCCCGGCAACCCCGCGCCGAGGGCGGTGGTGCCGGGCGAGCGGCTGACGGGCACCATCGACCGGCCCGGACAGGTCCATGTCTTCACGATGGAGCTGACCGCGGCGGCGTGGCTTCATGTCGACAGCCGCACCAACGCCGGCGACAGGCGGGTGCGCATCGAGGGGCCGGGGGGCATCGACCGCAGCCTCTCGCTCCAGTCCGCGGACGGGTTCGAGCTGGCCAGCGGCGCGGCGCTGAAGGCGGGGCCCGGAAGCTACACGATCACCGTGAGCGGCAACGGCGCCGCAACCGGAGACTACGACATCGTCGTCAGCGACCTGCTCTCTGCGCCGGTGCTGAGCTACGACACGGTCGTCTCGGACGTTCTGCTGCCCTCGAACGCGTCGCAGGCCTACCGGTTCGACGGCGTCGCGGGCGAGGGCTTCCTGCTGGACGTGCTGCGGCAGGTGGGCCAGAGCTTCGGCCTCCACTGGCGCCTGATCGATCCCGGCGGGCGGGAGGAGGTCGCCCGCGCCGCGTTCCAGGACAGCGGCGTCCATACGCTCAAGCGGACCGGGCAATACATCCTGCTGATCGAGGGCCGGATCTTCGATTCACGGCCCCGGACCGACATTTCCTTCGCCCTGCGCCGCGCGACGGAGGTCGTCTTCGACCGCACCTACGAGACGGACGACGCGAACCTCGGCCTGACGCGCACCGCGGGGCCGCGCGGCGGGGATGCGCTGGCGGCGTCGGGATTCGAGCGGATCACGGTCGAAGACGACGGGCTGACGCGACCGGGGTCGTTCACGATCGCGGGCTGGATCCGCCCGGACGCCATGCGCGAGGAATGGGCGCCGGTGGTCTGGAAGGCGCGGCCCGGAGCCCAGTACGACCGGCAGTTCTCGCTCTGGGTCAACCGGGCGGGCTATCTGCACATGACCCATGCGAGGAACGCGAACGGCACCAGCCAGTGGTTCGTGAACGGCAGCGGCGTGACCTTCGGCGACTGGACCCATTTCGCAGCGGTCTACGACAAGACCCCGGGCGCCGAGACCATGCGGATCTATGTCGACGGCGTGCTGGCGGGAGAATCGTCGCTGGCAGGCCATACCGCGGACCTCGACAGCGCCCTCTACATCGCGAGCGACGCCAACGGGGGGGCTTTCGAGGGCGGGTTGGCGGAGATCGCGCTCTTCGATGGCGCGCTCACGGCCGCGGAGGTGGCGGCGCTGAAGGAGAGCGGCGCCGCTCCGGCAGCCGAAGCGCTCCTCGCCCTGCCGTTCACCGATCCGCCCGCCACGGGGACGCTGCGCAACGACGGGACGCTGGGCAGCATCGTCCGGGTCGCGGATTCCGCCGAAGGGGTTCCGGGCATCTTTCACGGACGGCTCGACCTTCCCGGCGAGGTGCATGTCCACCGGTTCACGCTGAGCGAGGAGAAGCGCCTCTACTGGCACTCGCTCGCCGATCGCGGCGACGGCGAGAGCGTGGACATCCGCGCGACGCTGCGCGGCACCGGGGTGTCGATTTCGCGCAACCTCGACGAAACGGGCGACGTGGCCAATTCAGGCGACTTCGCCTTCACCGCGCCGCCGGGCGCCTACGAGCTGACCTTCAGCGGCGCGCCGGGATACGGCGCCTACGGGCTCCAGCTTCTCGATCTGGGCGCGGCGCGGGCGATCCCGGCGGACGGCAGCCTCGTGGAAGGCTCCTTCGGTCCTGGCAGCGGTGCGGCGGCCTTCACCTTCGAGGTGGCGGCGGACGACACGATCTATGTGGACATCCAGGAATTTCTCGCTGCCGCCGACGGCTCCATCCGCATCCAGGGGCCGCTGGGCACGCTGCTGCACGGACCGGTGGGGGCGGGCGATCTCGGGCCCGTCTCGCTCGGCGTCGACGGGACGGTGACGCTGATCCTCGAGGCCGACCGGGGCGTATCGCGACTGGACACGCGGGACTTCGCCTTCGCCGTCTACACCGTGGATGCGGACCCGGTGCCCTATGTGATCGGCGGGGCCAATCCGGGCGGGCCGGCGCCCGTGACCGAGGGTGCCTTTCCTGGCAGCGAGGCGATCCGGTTGCGCGGCGCCGACCGGATCACCGTCCCCCATGGCAGCGGGATCGACCTGACCGGCGACATGACGCTGGAGGCCTGGATCAGGCTCGACCGATTCGGCGCCACCTGGACACCGGTCGTCTTCAAGGGCGCGGAGGGCGCGCGGCAGTACAGCCTCTGGGTCCACAGCAACGGGTCGATCTGGGCGGGCGCGTCCGGGGGCGGGGCCTACTTCGCCCAGACGGCGGCCAATCTGGTCAGTCCCGGCGACTGGGTGCACATCGCCGCGGTCTTCGACGCCGGCAACGCCGCCGGCGCGCGGCAGTCGATCTACGTCAACGGCGAACACGTCCTGACGGAGACGATGGCAAGCGCCCCGCGCCCGTCGGTGGCGGCGGATCTCTACATCGGGCACCAGACGGAAGCGAACGGGAGTTATGGTCTCTTCGAGGGCGCCGTGGACGAGGTGCGGCTCTGGTCCACCGTCCGGAGCGCGGAGGAGATCGCCGGATCCTATCGCGCCGCCCTGGCCGGAGACGAGGCGGGGCTGGTCCTCTATCTGCCGATGGACGGGGAAAGCGCCACGGAGGCCGCCCTGACCGGCGGCGGCGCGCTGTCCCTCGGCGCCACGCGCGAATCGATGAACGCCACGGGCATCACCGGCCTGATCGAACGGCCGGGACGGCAGGACAGCTATACCTTCACGCTCGATGCGCCGACGAAGCTGTTTCTCGACGCGCTCAGCGACAGGAGCGACATCAGCTTGCGCCTCACGGGGCCGCAGGGCGAGGTGTTCCTCATGGATCTGCGGGCGACGGACTCCGTCTTCTCGCCCTTCAACACCTCGCCGGTGTTCGATCTTCCCGCGGGCGTCTACACGCTTCGGGTCGAGGGCGACAGCGGGGTGACGGGCGCCTATGCGCTGAATGTCCACGATATCGCGGCGGCGCCCGAGATCGTGGCGGGCACGCCGTTCACCGCGCATCTCGAACCCGGCAACGCCTCCGCCGCCTTCCGGTTCACCGGGACCGAGGGGCAGAGGGTGTTTCTCGACCTCCGGTCCAGCGTCGGCAGCATCGAACACCGTCTGGTGGGGCCCGACGGCCGCCTCGTGGTCTCGCGGCAGAGCATCCGCGATCTGGACGATCTCGTGCTGCCGTTCGACGGCGAGTATCTCTACCTCGTCGAAGGGCGCAACGACTGGGCGGGGCTGTCGACGGCCACGCTCGCCCTGACCGAGGTGCGCACCTTCGGTCCGGAGCCGCTGACGCTCGGAGAGATCGTGCACGCGGCCCTGCCCGAGCCGGGTGCCAGGCAGTCCTACACCTTCGAGCTGACGGAGGAGCGGCTTCTGGCCATGGACAGCCTCGTCAACAGGGGCGACGTCACTTGGACCCTCACAGGCCCGACGGGAGCGCTGGTCGACCGCCGGGCCTTCAATGAGACGGACGGCTACGACCGGCGCAGCGCGAAGGTCGGCCTCCTGGCCGGTCCGGGGACCTACACGCTGACCCTCGACGGCGTGGGCGATGCGTCGGGCGACGTCCGGTTCCGGCTGATGGACCTCGCCGCCGAGGCGCAGCCCCTCGCCTTTGACGACGAGCGGCTGGCGAGCCTGCCGGAGAACGGCCGGGGGACGCTCGTCTATGCGCTCGACGGGGCGCAGTTCGACCGGTTCTCCCTCGACGTGACCCAGGGCGGCACCGGGTTCACCTACTGGCGGCTCGTCGATGCCCATGGCGCGGAGATCGTGTCGCCCCGGCTCTTTGCGGACAGCGGTCCCCATGTCCTTCCGGCGGACGGAACGGCCTTCCTGCTGATCGAGGGGCCGCTCGACGGACCCGAGGTGACGAACCAGCTCCGGTTCGAGCTGGTCACCCGGACCGGGCCTGACGCCGCGGGCGCCTCGCTCGAGAGGTTCGAGCCGCTCGAGGACGGGATCGGCCATGTGCTGCAATCGACCGGAACGCCGCCCGTGGTGACCGAGGTGGCCCCGGGTGAACATGCGCTGAAGCTGCTCGACCCGCTCGAGGCGCAACTCCGGCGGGGGGTGGTCTTTTCGGTCACCGAAGACGGCCCCTACGAGAGCTTCGTGGCCAGCGCCAGCGTCACCCTGGCGCCGCCGGCCGCGGGGCACGCCGGCCGGGCGCTGTCCTTCGTCGTGCTTCCCGCCGCCCAGCACGGCGCCAGCGGCCCGGTGGAGCTGGGCGGGCTCGCCGCGGTGCCTGCGGGCGCGGTTCAGGTGACGCTCGACCTCGGCGCGGCGGCCGGTGCGGAGCCGCGGCTGCTCTACGGGGCGGGCGCGCTTACGGGATCGGTCCTGCTCAGCGATGCGGGCCTCGATGCGTCGGACCTTTTCGGCGCGGACGTCACGCTGCGGCTCGAACTGACCCGCGTTCCCGGCGGGTCCCGGCTCACGGTCGCGGTCGACATCGACGGGACAGGGACGACGCTGGTCGACGGGGCCTTCCTCGGAGGTCACGACATCGACTCGGCGCGGCTCGCCATCGAGGCGGAAAGCGCCGCGACCGCGGTCATGGGCGTGCTGATCGACAATGTGTCGATCGTGGCGACCCCCGCGGCGGCAGTGCCCGTGGCGACCTTGTCGAGCCTGATTGGCGGGACGCTGGCCGAGGCGACCGCCGTGGACCGCTACCGGCTCGAGATCACGGAGCCCGTGCGCATCTTCCCGGACGTGCTGACGAACAACCCGGCGCTGGTCTGGCAGATCACCGGGCCGGGCCTGTCGGTCGGACTGCCCTTCGACCGGACCGATTCGCTGTTCCGCGGATCCGATCCCGGCGTCGTGCTGACACCGGGGCTCTACGAGCTCTCGATCAGGACCAGCGACGGCAGCACCGGAAGCTACCGGATGCGGCTGGCGGACGGGTCGGACGCGACGCCGCTGCCGCTCGGCGTGGAGGTCGACGGGACCCTGCCCGAGGGGGCGGCGACGAAGATTTACACCTTCGACTGGCCGGGGGGCGACGGCTGGCTCCGGGCGGACATCCTGGACGGGCCCGCGGCCTACATCCGGATCGTCGCTCCCGACGGGACCCAGGTCATGGCCCCGAGATCCACGGCCAGCGACACGGCGGTCACCTTTGCGCAGCCGGGCCGCTACACGCTCCTCGTCGAAGGCCGACACGACATGGCCGAGCCCGCCTCCTACCGGATCGGTCTCCTGACCGGTCAGACGAGGACCCGGGCCATCACGGTGGGCGAGACCGTTTCGGACGAGATCGCGGCGCCGCTGGACAGGCTTGTGCTGACCTTCGACCTCGCGGCGGATGCGCTGATCCATTTCGACAGTCTGGAGGACAATTCCGATGCGACATGGGTCCTCTACGGGCCGAACGGCATCGTCCGCTCCGATATCGTCGGCAATTCCGACGCCCGGCGCAGGGACGACAGCGTCATGGCGCTCGCGGCGGGAAGCTACCGGATCGAGGTCTCGTCTCGCGACATCACCACGGGCCCCATCGGCTTTGCCCTCCGGGACCTCGCGGAGGCCGTGCCCATCGCGCTGCTGGAGGAGGTGCGGGCCGATTTCACGTCGCGCAACGCGACCCAGATCTTCCGCTTCGACGGGCAGGCGGGCGACAGGCTCTATCTCGACGTGCTGTCGACCGACCTGCAGGGCCAGCTGAAGGTCTTCAACCGCTTCGGCAAGGTGGTCAGTTCCAGCTACATCCAGAGCGACGTGGCGGAGCTCCGGCTGGTGTCGGACGGCGTGCACTACATCACGCTCGAGAACGACGTCTGGCAGACCGGCGCGGGGTCCCAGACATTCCGGCTGGTGCCGCTCGAGGCGGAGGAGCAGACGCTGATCCCGGGCGAGACGGTGTCGGGCTCGCTGGGGTTTCCGGGACAGGTGACGCGCTACAGCTTCGGCGGCAGCGCGCCGCGGACGGTCTATGTCGACGTGCAGTCGGCGGAAGGGAACAAGGGGAACTGGCGCTGGACCCTGCGCGGGCCGACCGGGCAGGTCGCGACGCGCACCTTCAGCGCCAGCGACGGACCGAATGCCTCGACGGCGCCGCTCTTCGCGCTGCCCCCCGGAGAGCATGTGCTGGAGGTCTCCACGACGAGCGGCCAGACCGGCGCCTATTCCCTCGCCGTTCTCGACATGGCCGACGCCACGCCGATCACGCTCGGCACGCAGGTCGAGGGACAGCTTGCCCCCGCGACCGAAACGCAGGTCTACAGCATCGCGGGAAAGGTCGGGGACCGGCTGTTCTTCGACCGGCTCGTCGGGACGAGCGAGGCGCGCTGGCGGCTGATCGATCCGTTCGGCGCGGAAGTCTTCAACGAGGGGCTGAACACGGATGTCGATACGATCGAGCTCCTTGCGGAGGGCACCTACCTGCTGATCATAGCAGGCTCGATCAACTCCGCCGGCGACCGGGCCTATACGTTCAACGTCTATTCCACGCCGATCACAGCCCCGGTGCGGCTTGGCCTCGAGGACGAGCCAGGCCCGGACCTCGTGGTCTCGGGCCTCGCGCTCGACGGGGTGACGGAGGTCTTTTCCGGCGGGTCGGTGCCGCTGGTCTGGACGCTGGCGAACGCCGGCGACGAGCCGGTGACGGTGGCCTTCGACACCCGCGTGACGATCCGCCGGGCCGACACCGGCGCGATCCTCGCCGATGCCGTGCTGCCCTACGATCCCGCCACCCTCGGGCCGCTTGGCGCGGGCGAGAGCGTGACGAGGCGGCTGACGCTGGTCCTTCCTGCCGGGAATGCCTCCGTTGGCGATCTCGCGGTATCGGTGCGTGCCGACGTCGCGAATACGGTGGACGAGATCAACCCGACCGGCACGGCGGAAGCGAACAACGCCGCCGATCTTGCCGTGACCTCCGGCCTCGCACCCTCGACCGACCTCGTCGCCTCTGACATCACGGTCGATCCCGCGCCGGGGTTCGCGCCGGGGCAGATCGTCACCGTCGGCTGGACCACGACGAATGCAGGCACCCTCGGGACGGGAGGGTCCTGGGGCGAAAGGCTCGAGGTCTACAACGTCAACGAGCGCCGCGTGGTGCTGTCCCGGACGCTGACGAACCCGGGCGACAGCCCGCTCGGCGGGGGGGAGAGCCGTGGGCGGAGCCTGAGCTTCGGCTGGCCCGAGGGCGAGGACGGGCGCGGCCAGTTCGAATTCCGGGTGACGGTGGATCATCTCGGCGACATCGCCGAGAGCAACGACGCGAGCGACGCGGAAGACAACAACGCCATCCTGAGAACCGTGGACGCAGGCCCGGATCTCGTGGTGGACGCCCTGTCGGTGGCGGAGGCGGAGCCCGTCGCGGGCGGGCCGCTGACGGTGCGCTGGACGAGCCGGAACGCGGGAACCTCGGCCACGCCCGGGTTCTGGAACGAGCGGGTCACGGTCCGCAACCAGACGACGGGCCAGGTGCTGCACGACCTCGTCTACGCGGTCCAGGACGCGCCTATCGAGGCCGGCGGAACGGCAGACAGGGAATTGGTGCTGGACCTGCCCGACGGCGCCGCGGGAACGGGCCTGATCCGGGTGACCGTCTCATTGGACCGGGACCTTGCGAACCGTGGCCTCGTGAACGAGGCGCGGGCGGGGCTGAGCATCGTGCAGGCGGAGCAGAACAACGGAGCCGTCACCGAGGTCACCGCGGTGACGCGGCCCTATGCCGACCTCGTGGCGACGATCACGGGCGTGCCCGCGGCGCCGAGGGGCGGCGAGACGGGGCGGATCGAATGGACCGTGCGGAACGCCTCCGACGTGCCCGCGGCGGCCGACGACGGGTCCTGGGTCGACCGGGTCTGGCTGAGCACCGATGCCGTGCTCGACGAGGGCGACACGCTTCTGGGCGAGCTGCTGCGCAGCGAGGCGCTGCCGGGGCAGGCCGAGTATGCCGTGGGGATCGACGTGACCATCCCTCTCGGGGTCGAGGGGGATGCATTCTTCATCGTCACGACCGACGCGGATGCCGAGGTGCGGGAGCCCGACACGCGGGCCGACAACACGGCCGTCCGGCGCGCGACCTTCTCCTCTCCCTATTCGGACCTCGAGATGCAGGCGGTGGTGGCGCCCGCCGGGTCCTATTTCGGCGGCGACGAGATCGAGGTGTCGTGGCGGGTGGCCAATATTGGCCCCGATCCCCTTGTGCCGCCCGCAGGGGGCTGGGTGGACCGGGTGTTCCTGTCGCCGGACGGCGCGCCGGGGCCCGATGCCATCGAGATCGGCAGCGTGGTCCGGGCCGGCGGACTTGCCGTGGGCGAAAGCTACAGCCGGTCGCGCGGCTTCGCCTTGCCGCCCGGAGCCGCGGGCAGCTGGCGCGTCTTCGTCGTGGCGGATGCCGACGGGGCGGTCTTCGAGAAGGGCGAACTGGCCAACAACCTGCGCGCCTCCGCGGCGGTCATCACCCTCACAGAGGCTCCCTCCTCGGATCTCACGGTGGTGTCCATCGACGCGCCCGACGATCTCGTGCCCGGCCAGCAGGTCGAGGTAACCTATGTCGTCCGCAACGACGGGGAGGCCACGGCCTTTGCCACCTGGCAGGACCGCATCCGGCTGATCGGCCCCACGACGCGGGTTCTGGCCACGCTGGACCGGACCGTCGATCTGGCCGCGGGGGACAGCTACAGCCGGACGGTGACGGTCACGATCCCCGAGCTGGGCGTGGGCGACTATGCCTTCGAGGTGACCACGGACAGCGGCGGCGACGTCTACGAAGGCGGACGCGAGGACAATACGGCGGAGACCGTGCCCGCGGCGCTGAAGCATCCCGATCTCGAACCGGAGAACCTGACCCTTTCCGACGCCGCGCCGCAATCGGGCGACCGGATCACCGTGGGCTGGGAGGTGGCGAACACCGGCGAGGGCGCGGCGGCGACCGGCTGGACCGATATCGTCTGGCTGAGCCGCGACCCGGTGCTGGACCCGTCGGACCGGGAGCTCGGGCGGCTCGTCCACGACCCCGGCCTGCCCTTCGCGGCGGGCGGGCGCAGCGCGCGCAGCCTCGATGTGGACCTGCCGATCGAGGCCGAGGGTGAATGGTACCTCCTCGTCCAGACCGACGGCGCCTTCGACGTGCTGGAACCCGGCGGCGAGACGAACAACGTGGCCGCAGCCGCGCTGACCGTGGCGCTGGCGCCCTATGCCGACCTCGTGGTGACGTCGGTGACCGCGCCGACGCTGACGGTGGACGATCCGGCCGAGGTGACCGTGGGCTGGACCGTGGTCAACGACGGGCCGGGGCGGGGCATTACCGAGAGCTGGGCGGACGCTGTCTATCTCGACGGCAACGGCATCCTCGGCGATGCCGAGGACCGGGAGATCGCCCGGGTGATCCGCACCGGCGGGCTCAATCCGGGAGCAAGCTATTCGGTCGAGGAGACCATCCTTCTGCCGCCCGCCTTCACCGGACGCTTCACGCTCTATGTCCGCAGCGATGCGGGGGCGCAGGTGTTCGAGAACGGGTTCGAGACGAACAACCGCAAGCTGGCGGACGGCGTCTTCGACGTCATGCCGATCCCCTATGCCGATCTCGTCATCACCGAGGTGACGGTGCCAGCGGGCGCGCAGTCGGGCCGGCAGATGGCGCTGTCCTGGGAGGTGGAGAACCAAGGCAACGGCCAGACCAGCACCGCACGCTGGACGGACCGGGTCTTCATCTCCGCGGATCCCTCGGGCGCGGGACGGGTGCTGCTCGCGGGCATCGACCGGCTGGGCTTCCTCGCGCCGGGCGGAAACTATGTGCGCGAGGCGAGCGTGCGGGTCCCCGACGGCTGGGAGGGTCCGGCCTATTTCACCGTGGAGACCGGCGGGCCGTTCGAGTTCATCTACGGCGACGAGGGCAACTCGGCGGTGTCGGACGCGGTCGCCGTCACGCTGACCCCCTCGCCGAACCTTGTGGTGAGCCAGGTCACCGCGCCGACCGAGGCGGCCGAGGGCACGGCCATCGACGTGACCTGGACCGTCGCCAACACCGGGGCGGGGCCGGCGGAGGGACGCTGGACCGACCGGCTGGTGCTGCGCGCCACGGACGGCGTGCGCCGCGACATCACCGTCGGCAGCTATACCTACACCGGGCCGCTCCAGGCCGGGCAGAGCTACACGCGTCAGGAGCAGATCGTCCTGCCCGAGAAGATCTCCGACGTGTTCAGGCTGGTGGTGATCACGGATTTCGCGGACGACGTCTACGAGCACCTGGCCGAGGACGACAACGAGGACGCCACCGCGACGCAGCTGTCGGTCAGCCTGCTGCCCCGCCCCGATCTCCAGGTCTTCGGAATCACGGCTCCGGACATGGTGACCGCCGGCGGCACCGGGGCGCTGCAATGGACGGTCATCAACCAGGGCCCCGTGGCGACCGACACGCCGACCTGGACCGATTCCGTCTACCTGTCGCTGGACGACAAGATCACCTCGGACGACATCTTCCTCGGGTCCTTCTCCAATATCGCCGCGCTGGGCCCGGGCGAGCAGTACGCCAGCGTCGAGGTGCCCTTCCAGGTGCCCAAGCGGTTCCGGGGAGACATGTTCCTGCTGGTGCGGACGGACAGCGGCAACGCGGTGGACGAGCATCCCAACGACCAGAACAACACCCGCATCCACGAGCTCTATGTCGAGCCGATCCCCTTTGCCGATCTCGTCGTCGACAATGTGCGCAGCCCAGGGCAGGCCTTCGGCGGGAACGAGGTGACAGTCAGCTACACGGTCACCAACCGCGGTGCGGGAGAGACCGACCGCGGCGTCTGGGCCGAACAGATCTGGCTCACGCGGGACAGGAACCGCCCCAACGCG
Organism: Histidinibacterium lentulum; assembly: GCF_003789055.1. Classification (GTDB taxonomy): domain Bacteria; phylum Pseudomonadota; class Alphaproteobacteria; order Rhodobacterales; family Rhodobacteraceae; genus Oceanicola; species Oceanicola lentulus. Next base: position 115,750 of record NZ_ML119087.1, read on the forward strand.
GGTCAGGGCGACATCCTGCTGCAGACGGTGGCCTATGCCGGCGGCGTTCTGGACGTGGACGCGGGCTACGACCGGACGGTGACGGTGCGGCTGCCCGAGGGCCTGACATCGGGCAAATACTACCTCACGCCCTGGGTCGATCCCTTCGCAACGCTGCTGGAAGACCCGCTCGCGGTGAACGAGAACCCGGACGATCCGTCGGAGTTCAATTCCAACAACTACAGGGCGGGCGGCGGTACGGGCGCCGCGGACGCAGGCATCGACATCATCGGTCTTCCCGCCCCTGTCGTCTCGCCGGACCTCTCGCTGACCATCGACTCCGTGACGCCTTCCGTCGTGATCGGCGACGGGTCCGCGGACACGTTCGAGATCGTCTATACCATCGCCAATTCAGGTACCGGGCCGGCGAGCGGCTACAGCACGAATTTCCGGCTGACCGAGTTTCCGTCCCTCGCGGGCGGCGGGGAGATCTGGACGATCAACGCGACAACCGGCCCCACCCTTGCGCCCGGGGCCTCGGTGACCCTCACACGGAGCCTGGTGCTCGCGCCGGGGATCGACACGAACTACGTCATAGGCACGGTCCAGATGTCCGGCGATGCGGATACGCTCGACAACACGGACGTGGCCGCGGCTCAGGTCCGCTCGCTCGTCCCGGACCTTCAGGTGACCGAGGTGACCACCCCGGCGGAAAGCTTCTCGGGCGAGGACGTGTCGTTCACCTACACGGTCGAGAACCGTGGCGAGGCGGCGGTGTGGTCCGGGACGGACTACTGGCACGATACGGTCTGGATCTCGCCCGATCCCGAGTTCATCCGCGCTCGCGCCACGCAGCTGCGGCTGATGACCATCGCCAATACCGAACCGTTCGAACCCGGGGACAGCTACACCCGCACGGTAACCGGAACGCTGCCCCCGGGCCTCGAGGGCACATACTATGTCCACGTCTTCACCAACACCCGAAACCCGGTCGGCGACAACCGGACCTGGCCCATCCGCACCGGTCTCGCCGACGCCGGGAGCTCCCCCTACAGGTCCGGAACCGCGTTCGAGGCGCCGACGGGCTCGCAGCGCACCGCCCAGTTCGACATCACCTACTCCGAACCCGATCTGCAGGTCAGCCTGCTCGAGGTGACGCCGGACGCCACGGCGGGCGAGACCTTCGACATAACGTTCGAGGTGACGAACGTGGGCACGCGGGCGACGCGGGAGGAGGCCTGGACGGACCGGGTCTACCTGTCGCTCGATCCCTCTCTGGACGAGGGCGACTACCAGCTGCGCCGGCTCGAGGGCGACCGGGAGATCGAGGCGGAGTTCCGGCGCGAGGGGCGGCTTGCGCCCGGCGAGAGCTATGTCGCCACGGTCACGGTCACGCTGCCCTTCGAGATCGAGGGCGCGTTCCACGTCATCGCCGCGGCCGACAGTTCGCTGCGCGAAAGCGGACTGGAGCCGTCGAGCATCTCCGACCGGTTGCGCGGGCTCGGCGGGCTGGCCGGCGGCGCGGTGCGGGAGTTCCAGGGCGAGGGCAACAACGAGGCCGCGGCGCCGATCAGCGTCGGTCCCTACCTGCCGCCCGACCTGCGCGTGAGCGCGCTCACCGCGCCCGAGCGGGTGGTGCGGGGCCAGCAGTTCGAAGTGTCCTACACCGTGGTCAACGACGGCGGTGCGGTGCCCGTGCAGCAGAGCCGCTGGAGCGATCTCGTCTACCTCAGCCGCGACGCCTATCTCGACACCCGCTCCGACAGGTTCCTCGGCGAGATCCGCCGCGACGGAGGCCTTGGCGCGGGCGAGAGCTACGACGTCACCCGGCTCTTCTCGGTGCCCAACGACATGCCGACGGAGGCCTACTACGTCTTCGTCGTCACCGATCCGGCGCGCTACGACCTCAAGGGCGACGTTTTCGAGGGCGACAACGAGACCAACAACGCGCGCGGCACCGACATCCCGCTGCTGATCGACCTGCCGCCGCCCTCGGACATCCAGGTGACCTCCATCGACCTGCCGGCGCGGGCCGATGCCGGCGAGGAGATCACGATCCGCTGGACCGTGGAGAACACCAGCGAAGTCGTGGCGAGCGGGCGCTGGTCCGACAGCGTGTTCCTGTCGTCCGACGCCACCTGGGACATCGGCAACCGGCCGATCGGGCGGGTACAATACGCCGGCGGCGATCTGGCGCCCGGCGAGAGCTACACGCTGGAGCTGGTCACCACGATGCCCGCCGCGACGCCGGGCGGCTACCGCGTGATCGTGCGCACCGACATCTTCAACCAGCTCCACGAGGACACGGGCGAGGCCAACAACACCACGGCCTCCGCCGATGCGCTCGACGTGTTCGTGCCGGAGCTTCAGCTCAACACGCCCACGACCGTGCCGTTGGGGCAGGGCGGCCAGAGGCTGTTCCGGATCGTGGTGCCGCCGGACGAGACGCTGCGGATCACCGCGGTGTCGTCGGAGAAGACGGCCTCCAACGAGATCTTCGTCCGGCATGACGCCCTGCCCACGCCCTCTGCCTTCGACGCAACCTACGAGGGGCCGCTTTCGAGCGATATGGTGGCCTTCGTGCCGTCGACAGAACCGGGGGTCTATTACGTCTCGGTGCGGAACTTCTCGGGCCCGGCGGAGGGCACCGACGTCACGATCCTGGCGGAGCTTCTGCCGCTGGCGGTGATCGACGTCAGATCCGACCGGGGCGGAAACTCGCGCTATGTCACCACCCGGATCACCGGAGCGCAGTTCGCCGACAACGCCACAGTGAAACTCGTGCGGCCCGGCATCGCGGAATTCGCGCCGGTGGATTGGCGGGTTGTCGATTCGACCGAGATCATTGCCACGTTCGATCTGAGCGGCGCGCCGCTCGGCCTTTACGACCTTCAGGTCACCAACCCGAGCGGCGAGCGGGCGGTGCTGCCCTACCGCTACCTCGTGGAACGGGCGGTCGAGGGCGACGTGACCATCGGCGTGGGCGGCAACCGCGTGATCCTGCCGGGGGAGATGGAGACCTTCTCCGTCGCGCTCGAGAACCAGCAGAACCTCGACGCGCCCTATACCTATTTCGAGCTGGGCGTTCCGGAGCTGTTCCTCAACGAATATGTCTACGGCCTGCCGTTCCTCAATTTCTACACCAATATCCGCGGCACGCCGGACGGCGCGGCGGGCACGCCGAACGCGGATACCCTCTGGGCCGGGCTCGACGGGATCACCAACACCGATGGCCAGCTGACGACCCGGGGCTTCGCCTATGACGTGCCCGCGGACGGCTTTGCCGGCTTCACCTTCAATCTCGAGGTCTATCCGGGCCTTGCGGAGATGAACGCCCAGGCCTTCGACGCCTTCCGCACCAGGATGGCGAATGTCTATCCCGATCTCGACCAGATCCTCGCCGAGGGCGGCGAGGGCGCGATCGGCGACTGGTTCGAGGCGGTGGTGGAGCAGACGGCGGAGACCCAGCCGGCGCTGGCCGCCGCGTTGTCGACGCTGCCTTTCGAGGATCTGTACAACCGGAACGCTGCGAAACCGGGTGAGGACGAGATCCCCTTCATCCCGTTCCGCAGCCATATCGTGGCCTCGGCCACCTCGATGACGCGCGCGGAATTCGTGGCCTTCCAGACCGAGGAGGCGCTGCAACTGCGCGACGCGATCCTCGCCTCCGACGACCCGCCGCCCGCGCTGATCGCGCTCACCGGCAGCGCGCAGCGCTGGGTGGACCTCTATCTCGCGGGGCTGGAGCAGGCGGGCCTCCTGCGCGACGAGGCGGACGTTCCGCCGATCCGGGAACGCCAGGAAATCGTGTCGCTGATGGCGGTTCTGGCCTCGGGCATCCTGTTCGGTCCCGCGGGCGCCGACATCCGGTCGGACGGCGATATCCTGGGGTTCTTCGAGGAGGTGCGGGCGCTCTACGGACACGATCCGTCGAAGATGGCGAAGATCGACTTCATGGACCCGCGCTCGAGCAGAACCAGGTCCGGCGAAATCCCGATCCCCGCGCTCCCCGCCTTCGAGGACTACGATCTCGGTCTGACCAACCGGACCCATTTCCAGGCGGTGCGACTCTATCACCCCTGGGTGCCCTTCGAGGCGCGGGGTGCCGCGCTGCCCGTCGATTTCCAGAGTTCCGTCGGCGGCGTGGACGGGACCGGGTTCGAGACGCTCGATTTCTCGGAGTATTTCTCCTCTCCCGCCACGGTGCAGAGGCTTGCCTCCATCGTCGGGCCGCAGACATTCGACACCGGCGGCTGGCTCCCCGCGACAGAGGCGCTGCCCTACACGATCAGGTTCGAGAACGACGGCGAGAGCGATACCTGGGCGAACCGGATCGAGATCGTCACGCAACTCGACCGGGACCTCGATCCCCGGACCTTCGAACTGGGCGACATCCGGATCGGCGACATCACCATCGACGTGCCGGACGGCCGCTGGTTCTATCAGGACGAGATCGACTTCACCGCCACGAACGGCTTCGTCCTGCGGGTGAGCGCGGGCGTGGACCTGTTCCAGGACCCGGCGAGCGCGCGCTGGGTCATCGAGGCGGTCGACCCGCTGACTGGCGAACTGATCCAGAGCACCACGCGGGGTCTCCTGCCGCCGAACACGAGCCTCGGACGCGGGGCGGGTTTCGTGAGCTACACCGTGCGGCCCGGCGAGGACGTCGCGACCGGCACCCGGATCGCGGCGCAGGCGCGGGTGCTCTTCGACACGGCTGCGCCCGAGCAGACCCAGGAGATCATCCAGGAGATCGACGGCGCGGCGCCGGAGACCGAACTCGTCGTGACCCGCGTCGCGGGCACGGACAATTACGAGGTCTCCTGGGGCGCTGCAGACGACCGCGGCGGGTCGGGCGTGCGCCATGTGACGATCTGGGTGGCGGTGGACGGCGGCGACTTCCGCGTCTGGGAACGGCGCCTCGAACAGGCGGCCGGAACCCTGGTCTTCGAGGGTGAGGCGGGGCGCAGCTACGAGTTCCTTGCGCTCGCCACCGACATCGCGGGCAACCGCGAGGTGCCGAGCGACGGCAGCGCGGTCTCGGGCGACGGCGAGGCGGTCAACCTCGGCGGGCCGGCCACCGTCCAGGGGACGACGCCGCCCAATTTCGGCGCGCCGCCGCCCGTGGTGGAAACCCCGAGCCCGAGTGTCATCTTCGCCGCCGCCGAGGCGGGCGTGCCCTCTGCCGATCCGCTGACGAAGCTGCCGGAGTTCACCTCCGTCCTCAGCCCCTTCATCGGACAGTCCTTCGTGACGGACGTGCCCGCCTCCGGCGCGGGCATCGCGCCGATGGCGCTGATGGAGCGGGCGGACGGGGAGATCTGGGTCTCGGGCGGGGCCAACCGGGGTTCGATCTGGGTCTTCGACGCCAATGGCGGATCCGCGGGGGCGGACACGCTTCTGACCACGCTGGACGTGCCGGTCTTCAACCTGGAGGAGGATGCGCTGGGCCGGATCTGGGCCACCACGGGCGGCGGCGCGCTGGTGCAGCTCGATCCGCTGTCGGGGGAGATCCGCGAGAGCTTCGGCACCGGCATCGCCATGGGTCTGGCCATCGACGAGGGCACGGGGCTGATCTATGTCGGCGCGCGGTCGGGCGTGCTGGAATTCGATCCTGAAACCGGGGAGTTCCGCCAGTGGAGCCGCGACGAGAACCTGCGCGTGAGTTCGCTGGCTTTCGACGCCTACGGCGATCTCTGGGCCGTCACCTGGCCCGACCGGTCCCAGGTCATCCGGTTCACCGACCGCCAGCGCGGCGAGCTGATGCTGGAGTTCACGGCGCCGATCGACAGCCTCGATTTCGGGCGGCCCGGAACGGATACCGCCGATCTTCTATTCGTCAGCCACACCAGCGGCGCGATCTCCGGGACCGGCGAGGTGGCGGCGGGCTCGGTGCTGACCATGGTCGACCAGGCCACGCTGCGGCGTATCGACATCGCCCGCGGCGGCACGCGCGGCGACGAGGTGCTGGGGCTATCGGACGGGCGCATCCTCGTCAGCCAGTCGGGCCAGGTCGACGTGATCGCCCCCGCCTATGCGCCCGCCGTCGTCGCCACGAACCCGCCGCCGGAGTCGCGCGTACCGCTGCCCCTGCCGGTGCTGACGGTGCAGTTCGACCAGGACATGTTCGCAGGCGACCCCGGGAGCGCCGCCTCGGTCCTCAACCCCGAGAATTACACGCTGACCGGCGCCTTGACCGGCGAGGTCACGGTGCAGTCCGTGCTCTACGACCCGACGACGCGAACCGTGCTGCTGACCCTGCCGCGGCTCGTGACGGACGACTACAGCCTGACCGTGTCGGGCGATGTCACCTCGCTCTTCGGCCTGAGGATGGGCGCGGATTTCACCACCCGGTTCGAGGGGCTGGAGGACCTTTCGGCGATCCTCGGAATCGACTTCGCCCGCACGCGCTACGACCGCACGACAGGCATTGTCAGCTACGAGGTGGAGATCACCAACCGTTCGGAATCGGCGGTGGTCCTGCCGGCGCTGCTGACGCTCGATCCGCAGCGGGGCTATGACGGGGTGCCCGTCGCCTCGGACGGGCAGACGGACGACGGGCTCTGGCTGATCGACCTTACCGGCGCGCTGCCGCCCGGCGGGCGGCTCGAACCGGGCGAGACGACGCTGGGCGTGACCGTGGGGATCGCGACGCCGGACCGTCAGCGCGTTCAGTTCGCCCTCAGCGTCGTCGCGGCGACCGAGCCCAATGCCGCGCCAGTCTTCACCTCGCTCCCGCCCGCCGCGGCGCGTGTGGGCACGCCGCTCCTGACCACTCTGAAGGCCGAGGATCCCGAGGGCCAGCAGGTGGTCTACACGCTCCTCAGCGGGCCCCGGGGCATGGTGGTGGACGCAGCCACCGGCGCGCTGAGCTGGACACCGGGGGCGGAGACACCCGAGGAGGTGCCGGTCACGGTGCAGGCCTTCGACAGCCGCGGCGCGGTCGCGCTGCAGCGGTTCGTCCTGGAGGTGGAGGGCGGCAACCGTGCGCCGGAGTTCCTGGGCCTGCCCCAGGTGATCGAGACCCGCGAGGGCGGCGCGGTCGAGTTCGACGTGCTCGTCGCCGATCCCGATCTCGACGATGTGTCGCTCTGGGTGGACGGCCTGCCCCCGGGGGCGGTGTTCGATCCCGGTCTGCGCCGCTTCGGCTGGGCGCCGGGCTACGAGCAGGCGGGGACCTATGACCTCGTGATCCGCGCCACCGACGGCGCGGCACAGTCCTCCGCCCGCGTGACCATCCGGGTGGCCGAGGCGAACCGGCCGATCTCCCTCACCATCCCGAGCCGCAACCTGACGGCGGCGGAGGGGGACCGCATCCGGTTCAATCTCGGTGCGGATTTCGAACCGGGCACCCCGATCACCTTCGGCACGCTCGACGGATCGTTGCCCTTCGGCGCGCGCCTCGACGCGCTGACGGGCGAATTCGACTGGACGCCGGACTACACCCAGTCGGGACGCTACGAGATCCTGTTCTCGGTGTCCGACCGCGACGGCACGGCCTTCCAGCCCATGGTGCTGGAGGTCCTGCCCGGCAACGGCGCGCCGGTCTTCGACAATCTCGACGGGTTCCGGGTCTACGAGGGCCAGTTCCTCGTGGTCCGGCCCTATGCCCGCGATCCAGACAACCCCCATTACGAACCGGGCGTCCGGCGGCTCGACGGCACGATCGACGTGAACCCGGAGCTCGAGCGGACGGTGGAGATCGAGGTGCTGGGCGACCTGCCCGAGGGTGCGACATGGGACGCGGAGACCTGGGCGCTGGAATGGACGCCGGGAGCGGACCAGGCGGGCACCTACACGATCCGCTTCCGCGCCACGGATGACGGGGCCGAGACCGGGACGCCCCTCGTCACCGAGACCGAGATGGTGGTGGAGGTGCTGCCGCTGAACCTCGGCCCGACGCTGCCGGAGCTGGGCAACGTCAGCCTCGCGCGTGGCGAGGTGCTGGAAATCCCCGTCGCCACCGTCGATCCCGAGGGCGATCCCGTCACGCTTCAGCTGATGTCCGAACAGCCCGGCTTGCCGGCGCCGGGCTTCGCCACGCTCACCGACAACGGCGACGGGACGGGCATGCTGCGCATCGCGCCGGGGGCGGGCGACCGCGGCAACCATGTGCTGCGTCTCGTGGCCTTCGACGACGGCGGCGCGGACGGCAATGTCCGCGGCGCCTCCCGGACCTTCGTGGTCACGGTCGAGAGTGAGAACGAGCCGCCGGTCTTCGGCTACCTCGGCCCGGTGGTGGGCGTGGTCGGGCAGGCGCTGTCGGTGCCCGTGATGGTCGGCGATCTCGACCAGGACGAACTGGACTTTGCCCTGGCGGGTCTGCCGGAGGGCGCGGTGCTGACCGCCGATCCGCTGATTTACGGAAGGGCGGACCTGACCTGGACGCCTGTCGCCGCGGATATCGGTGGATATACGGCTGCGATCACCGTCACCGATACGGGCGGCGGCGGCGCCACGACCCCCGCCTCGACCACGCTGGAATTCGAGGTCTCGATCCGTGCCGTGAACGCCGCGCCGGTTCTGGACCCGGTGGGCGTGGTTCGCGGCACGGAGAACGAGGAGCTGGTCCGCACCTTCTCCGCGACCGATGCGGACGGCGACGCGCTGACCTATTTCGCCCGCGATCTGCCGCAGGGTGCGCGGTTCGATCCGCGCGACGGGACGCTGCGCTGGACGCCGACCGCCGTCCAGTCCGGGACCTACAGCATCGTCATCGGCGCGACGGACGGCGCCGCGGTCAGCACCGAGACGGTGGAAATCGAGATCGCCGACGCGAACCGCGCGCCGGTCTTCGTGCCCATGATCACCCAGCTCGGCCGCGACCGGGCCGAGCTGCGATTCACCCTCGCCTATGGCGACCCGGACGGCGATCCGCTGGTGCTGCAGGCGCTGACCGTGCTGCCCGAGGGCGCGGCCTTCTCCGAGACGCGGGGCGAGTTCGTCTGGACGCCCGGCTACGACCAGACCGGCCGCTATGCGCTGCGGTTCGCAGTGCAGGATCCGGGCGGCCTCAGCGACGAGATCGAGGTGATCGTCGATATCGCCGACGTGAACCGCCCGCCGGTCCTCGAGGCCTCCGACCGGGCGTTCCTGATCGGGGAGGAGCGCAGCTTCACCCTCGAGGCGAGCGATCCGGACGGCACGCCGCTCACCTTCTCCGCCGAGGGCCTGCCCGATGGCGCGGTGCTCGATGCGGCGACGGGCGTCGTGACCTGGCGGCCGGGGCCCGGACAGGAGGGCGACTACTACGTCCGCTTCGTCGCCTCGGACGGCGACGCGACCGCGCGGCAGACCATCGTCATGCGCGCGACGCTGGAGCCGCAGGCGCCCGACGTCCGGATCGAGCTGACGCCCAGCTTCCCGGCCCTGCCCGGGCAGGAGGTGCTGGTGCAGGTGGTGGCCGACAGTCTTGCCGACATCACCGCGATCCGCCTCTTCGCGGACGGGGAGGAGATCGCGCTCGACGACCGGGGCCGCGCGCGGCTGACGCCCGATGCGCCGGGCAGGATCGCCCTGCGCGCCGTGGCGACCGATGCCGACGGCGCCACCGGGGAGGCGGAGCTGCCGCTCAAGGTGCGCGATCCAGCGGACCGGGCGGCGCCGGTGATCCTGCTCGACCCGACGCTGGGCCTCGGCCGGCTGGGAGGGCAGGCGGCGATCGAGGGGGTGATCGAGGACGCCAATCTCGACACCTGGGAGCTCGACCTTCTGGACCAGACCGGGCAGCGGGTGATCCTGCGGCTCGCCTCCGGCGAGGGACCGGCAAGCGGCGTCCTGGCGACGCTCGACGCGGGGCGCCTGCTGAACGGGCTCTATCGCCTGCGCCTGACAGCCACCGACATCGGCGGGCGGCAGGTGCGCGAGATGGTGGACATCGAGGTCCTGGAGCCGGTGAAGACCGGACGCCATGTGGAGACGCGGACCGATCTCTCCGCCGACCTCGGCGGGCTCACGTTCGATCTCGTGCGCAGCTACGACAGCCTCGCGCAGCAGGAGGCGGCATTCGGCCTCTGGTCGGCGGGGCTGACCACGGACCTCGTGCTGGAGGCGGCGCTGACCGGCCGCGAGGCGCAGGGCGTCTATGCGCCGCTCCGGCAGGGCGCGCGGCTCTACCTCACAGCGCCCGACGGCACGCGGCTCGGCTTCACTTTCGCGCCCGTGCTCGAGGAGGTGGGACCGCTCGCCTTCCACGTTCCGCACTGGCGCGCGGACCCGGGCGCTGAGGGATGGTCGCTGACCTCGTCCGAGACCTTCCTGCGACGGTCGGGGGGCAAGTTCTACACCGCCGACGAGGGGCGCGCCTACAATCCGCGCGATCCTTCGCTCGGCGGCAGCCAGCCCTTCGTTCTGACCGCGCCCGACGGCCGGTCCTATGTGCTGGGAAGCCGGGGCGAGATCCGCGAGATCCGCGAAGACGGCCAGCGGCTCTTCGTCGGGTCGAGCGGGATCACCGCGCAGACCGGAGAAACGCTGTCCTTCCTGCGCGATCCGGGCGGACGCATCGCCCGGGTCACGACGCCGGACGGGCGCGCCGTGGTCTACACCTACGACGCAGAGGGCCGTCTGACCTCGGTGCGCGCGCTCGAGGATGGCAGCGGCGCGCGCTACGGCTATGACGGCCGTCTGCTGACACTCGCGGCGGAGATCGGCGGCGCGGGTACGGCCATCGACCATGGCGGGACGGTCACCACCCGGCCGGTATTGCAGGACCTCGGCGGGCTGCGGAGCTTCACGGGAACACCCGTCACGGTGCCCGCCTCGCCCGCGACGGCCGCGACCTACACCCTCGTCCTTCGCGAAAGCGAGCTCGCCGGGGCCGCGGGCCGGCGGATCATCCTGCGTGCCGAGATCAACGATCCGGGCGCGGAAATCGCGCTCGGCGGCGGGGCGCTCCTGTCGGTGGAGCGGACGGGCGGGCGGACCGTGGCGCTCTTCTCGGTGGCGGAGGCGGGGCTGAAGCGGCTCGACGTCACCAGCGCCACGGGCGGAACGCTGGAAGTGTCGCTGGGCGGCGATCTCGACGCCGACGGCGACGTGGACGGAGTGGACAGCCTGGCCTTCGGTCCCGTATCCGGGGATATCGACGGCGACGGCGCGGTGGACACCGACGACCGCGGCGTTCTCAACGTCAATTTCGGCGTCACCCCGAACGCGGCGCCGGTGGTGGCCGAGACCCTTCCCGAGGTCTTCACCCATGTGGAGCTGCCGGTCTACCTCGACCTCGAAACGGTGGTGACGGACCCCGAGGGCGACCCGGTCTTCTTCCGCATCCTGTCGGCGGAGAACCTGACGGCCCGTTTCACGGCCGCCGGCGACCGGCTGGAGCTGACGCCGGTCGACGGCTTCAGCGGCGAGGCGCGGATCACGCTCGCGGCGGACGACGGCTTTTCCTCGACCGGGCCGTTCGAGCTGACGGTGGAGGTGTCTGACGCGCCGCTGACGGCGCTCGGCTTCCTGGAGCCCAGCTACGTCTTCGACCTGCCCGGCGGGGCGCGTCAGGTCATCGTCGTGGGCCAATTCGCCGACCAGGCCGACGTGATCCTGCCGCTCGACTACCTCGATGTGGAACTGTCGGACGGCGACGTCGCGACGCTCTCCCGCAACGGCATCCTGACGGCCAAGGAGGTGGGAACCTCCGTCCTCAAGGTGTCGCGCGGGGGGATCGCCGCCGGGGCCGCAGTGGGGGTGGGCTACGATTTCACCGGCTTCAAGATCGCGGCCTATCTGGAGGGGATCGACGCCTATCCCGACGCGGTCACGATCCTGCCCGAGGGCGGCACCCGGCAGATCGTGGTGACGCTCGGCCGGGACCGGGAAGAGCGGATCTCGGACCTCGAGAACGGGCCGACCTACATCGTCGGCGACGAGAGCATCATCACTGTCACGGACGACGGCCTGATCGAGGCGGTGTCCGAGGGCCGGACCACGGTGACGGCGATCTACGGCTATGTCACCGACACGATCGAGGTCACGGTGCAGACCCCCATAGAGGCCGACAGCGCGGAAATCGGCTCGGCAGGCGGCGCGATCCGGACCAGCGACGGCATCGTCGCGGCCTTCGGCGCGGGGCAGCTCAGCGACGGGTCCCAAGTGTCGGTCAGCAAGCTCTCGGAGGCGGATATCCCGCTCGACGTGCCCCCCGATTTCACCTTCGCGGCGGCACTCTCCTACGAGATCACGGGCGGCACGCTCGACGGCCCCATGCAACTGGCGGCGCCCGTGGACGGCACCGGCCTCCAACCCGGCGACGAGGTCTACTTCTTCGTCGAGATGGACCATTCCGACATCACCCAGGGCGAATACGGGCGGATGTGGACGGTCGTGGACAGCGGCGTCGTCGGGGCGGACGGCATGGTCCGCACGGCATCGCCGCCCTTCCCGGGCATCTCCGAGGACCGGGGCAGCGTCTTGGTGGCCAAGGCCTCCAAGAAGATGCGCCCCGTCGCCTTCAACGCGGACCAGTTCGCAAGGAACGCGCTAGTCGTCGGGGTCGGGATGGGGGTCGCGGCGGTGGCGGCGGCCTACAACCCCATCCTCGGCGGCGTGATCGCGGCGGGCGTCGTGGGCTACACGCTCTATACCATCCTGCCCGACGACACCGAGCAGGAGATCGCCGCCTACAAGGAATACGCCGGTCGCTATACGCGGGTGACCGAGACGATCCCCGTCAATCCGGTCGCCGACCGGATCCTGATCCGGGACAACATCTTCGACACCGCCGATCAGCCGGACGACCCGGGAGCGCCGGTCATCACCCGCACGGAGTACGACGATTTCACCGGCTCGCCCGGGGTCCAGGGCGGCCCCCATGTCATCATCTCGGGCCGCAATTTCCTTGGTCCCGCGGGTTTCGGCTCGAACTATTCCGACCTGCGTGTGGTCTTCGAGGACGGCAATTACCGGCGGTTCGTGTCCGGGGCGAATTTCAGCTACTCGGGCACCTCGTTCGAGGACGACGTCGACGAACTCCACGTTCCGCTGCCCGACGACATCCTGATCAGCCGCGCGACGATCTACCTCGAGCGTCCCGGACCCACGGTGCTCCCGGGGGACATCGGAGGCTGGAACACCGATGCGCCCGGCGAGCGGTCCCTCGGGTTCCAACTACGCAACACCAAGGGCTACGGCATCGTCGGCGGCGAGGACGACACCGGCCAGGCGGAGCTTCAGCTCTTCAACCTCCAGCCCGCCGGGTTCACCGGAGACCAGGACGTCACCGAGCTCATCAAGCTGGTGAACGGTCAGAATCCGCTGAGGGGACGCATCCTCGACACCGTCATGGCGCCCGATCTGTCGGCTGCCTATGTGGTGACGACCGAAGGGGTCGCCATCGTCGACATGCTGCTTCTCCGGCAGTTCGATGCGAACCCGGAAACGCCGGGCGTGGTCGACATCGTGCCGCTTCCGAACCTGAACACCCCGCGCGAGATGGAGGTGGTTCTCGATCCGGACGGGCGCTTCCTCTACATGTCGGGCAAGGGCGAGATCAACATCCTCGACCTGCGCCCGGGCTCCGCCACCTACCTGCGGTACCTGCCGTCGATCACTCTGTCGATGGGCAAGGGCTACGTCGAGTCGATGGGTGGCCTGATCACCGGCCTTGCGCTCGACGGGGAGGGCAAGCTGCTTTACGCCACCGTGCCCTATGCCGGCATGTACGGAGAGGGCGGCTGGCTCCGGAACCGGGGCGAGGAGGGCAAGATCCACGTCTTCAACGTGGATGACGACGACCGCACGGAAACGGGTCTGCCGGGCGGGCCGAACAATTATCTCCAGCAGATCGCGCGGCTCGACGGCGGCATAGAGCCCTTCGACATCGCGGCGAGCGACGATCCGACGAAACTGGTCTTCGTCTCGCGCGGCGACCTGCGGCAGGGGCTCTACCGGATCGACGTGACCTCCACCGATCCCGCGAACTACCGTGCCACGACGAAGCGTATTCCCGAGACCGGTCCGACGGGCGCGAGACCGCTCGAACGGAACGCGGGGCCGGTGGGGGCGACCTATATCGCCGATTTCATGGCGACCCCGTTCGGCGTTCTCGACCTGTCCTACTGGGACAAGCTGTCGAGCCAGTATTTCGACCTCGATATCCGCAACGCCTCCTCCGTCGCGGTGACCCCGGACGGCGGCTATGCCTTCGTGGCCGATTACAATGTCTCGCCCTATTTCTATTACAACAGCGAACTCGCCTACCAGATCGACATCCGCCATTCGACGGGCACCAAGATCGGTCTTGTCCGCAACCCGTTCGGATACGATGCGGAAACCTGGCAGGAAAAGAACATCCTCGGAGTCCATACCGCCAGACCCGAGTTCGAGAGCACCACGAGCCCGATTCCGATGCAGGCGGTCCGGGAGATGGTGGTCTCACCGGACGGCCAGGTCCTGTACGCCAATTACCGCCAGTCCGGCAGCGTGGTCAGCATCAACATCGGCAACTGGGCGATCGCGTCCTACAACAATCCCAAGAACGGCGAATTCCCGATCGACCGGAACAAGGACCGGACCGAAGACACCTCCGTCAACCTCTACAACGATCCCATCGACGTGGGTCGGTTCGCCTCCGGGCTTTCGGTGCAGCAGACGACGGGGCTGATCCTGCGCTCGCCCGTGGGCGAACTGCAGGTCCATGGCGACATGCCCGACGAGGTGGTGCTCGAGGCGATCATGGATCTCGACGCGCTGCAACTGCCGTCCTGGGCCGGACATTTCTACCTGTCGAGCCAGCGGCCCGGACAGGGGCTGTTCCCCACGGATCCGAAGCGGCCCCGCGCCGATCTCGTGGCCTCCGCGGCGGATTCGATCACGTCCTTTCTGGGCATCGGACAGGAACCGCCCGATACGAACCCGCAGCGCATCCTCGACAGCCGGCGGTCCGGAACCGCGCCGCTGGAGGCGGGCTACGAATACCGGGTCGCGCTCGACGGCAAGATCACACGGATCGGCGCCGTCTCGCTGGCCGAGGACGAGGAATACAGCGCCAGAAGCATCCTGCGTCTGAAGCTCGACCCGGCGCTGGCGCGGCTGCTGACCGGCGGGCAGAATTTCTACTGGGGAGTGACGGGAGAGGCCGGCCGGATCAAGGCGAAGGGCTCCACCGCCTTCACCACGAAGCCCGCGCCGACGACGTCGCGCTTCTCCACCGTGTCGCTGCTGACCCACGGCTTCCAGCTCGACCCCCGGCCCGACTACGCCAACACGGCGATGGACGAGGAGCGGCTCGGCGCCTGGCTGGGCTACGCCGAGGTCATCGACATGGCCCGCGGCGGCGGGCTGATCCTCGTCTACAACCGCCAGACCGGCCTCTGGCACGAGTACAAGACCGAAAGGCCCATCGGCCAGCGCGTCGTGCGGGACAGCTCGGTGGATGTCGCGAGCATCCCGCAAGGCACCCCGCTCACGCTGGTCAGCGACTGGTACCGCGAAAGCGACATCTCCGACTCGGGCTTCTCCGAGGCGGCGGCGGACGCGATCTTCGCCTCGCTCGTGCATCTCGACAAGCTCGCGGGCGGCGAGGTCTTCAAGAGCCCGCTGCATTTCATCGGCCACAGCCGCGGCACGGTCGTCAATTCCGAGATCATCCAGAGGCTCGGACTCAACTTCCCCGACATCGAGTCGGACATCCACATGACGACGCTCGATCCGCACGATTTCGGGCAGTCGACACTGGATGTCCCCTTGGTCGACGTGCTGAAGAACTATCTCTCCGCCGCTAAGACGGCGGCGCAGCTCGGCACCTTCGCCTTTCCATGGCTTGCCTCCGTCGCGAAGGGCCTCGAGGCGGCCGAAGGCGCTCTGGCGACAGCGACCAAGCTCGGCCGTCTGGTCGGCCTGCAGCTCGAGCCGATCCAGCACGGCGATTTCAAGGACCCCAACGTCTTCGTCTGGGAGAATGTCGATTTCGCCGACAACTACTACCAGACCAGCGCGGACGAGACGACGGACCAGCCGTGGGAACGCTGGGCGCGGCAGTATTCCTTCGTCACGACCCCCAACGGGCGTTCCCTGATCACGCGCAAGGACAGCGGCGAGGTCTGGCCCTCCACGGTCGGGCGGCCCGACCTCGAGCTGAACTTCACCGCGGCGGGGGTTCCGGGCTTCGTCAACTCGGACATGTTCGCCGGTCCCCATTCACGGACGACGACCTGGTATCTCGGGACGGCCGATCTCGATGCGCTCGACCTCAACAACGAGGTGGTCTGGCGCAACAAGGGCGATGCGGGCGTTACGGTGGGCTCCCTCACCGGAGTGAATGGCTGGGGCTATATCTCGCGGTATTTCAACGAGGATTACACCGAACAGCCCTGGTACGGCGTCAGCTCCGACTTCGCCCGCACCGAGGGGATCAACCCGGGCTTCTACAACCAGTATTTCGATTTCGCCCAGAGGGAGCGGACGATCTGGGGCGGCGGCCGGCTCAACGGGTACACGATCACCGAGGCGGTGGGCTCGGGCTTCTATTTCTCCGCCACCGGCGGCGGCATGCCTTATCGTCCGCAGGCGCAAGGACCCAGGACCCCTGTCAATTTCAACAACACCGCGGAGTCGAATCCGCCGGTCGACGGCTCCAGGGATCCGCAGCCGCGTCCGGGCGCGGGACCTGCCTATCCGACCGTCTTCAACGGCGATTTCGAGCAGGGCACGAAGATGTCCTTCGTGAACTACCTCAAATGGCTCCTGCAGGCGCTCGTCGACAACCTTGCGAACGTCCAGACCGGCGACGGCGATGACGTAAGGCGGTCCGACTACCAGGTCGGGAACGTCAAGAACGACTTCAAGGCGCGCCTGCGATCGCTCGGCGCCGATTTCGACGTGCCGAAGCTTCCGGCGGACATGGGACGTTTCCCGCTGCACTACGATCTGCCGGGCTGGTCGATGCACGGCGGAACCGTCAACTACATTGTCGACGAGGACGGCAAGCCCACGACGCCCCGATCGTATGACGTACAGGTGGACGAAGGAACCTCCTACGCCCTCAGACTCTTCGACGAGGTGATCCCTCTCCTGGCCGGGCCGGTCGACATCACCGGCCTCTTCGTCATGAACACGGCCATCGGCAAGGAGGTGACGGATGTCCTGCGTCTCCTGCTGCGGCCGACGCTGATCCGTGCGCTCGATGCCCAGATCGCAAAGGAGACGGACCCCGACGCCATCGCGCAGGCCAAGACCGACGCGGAGGCCGCGAAGGCGACGACGACCGACAACTTCTTCGAGGGGAACCCGGGTCTCGAGAAACGGGTGGATTTCCTGCCGGACGGAACGAGCCGGACCTATGCCGTCCACAAGGGGACGGGCGAGGTCGCGATCAATGCAGATGCCTTCGACATCCAGATGACATGGCTTACCAAGGATATCGCGAACCTGGATACGCGGGCCCTGCTCTGGAGCCAGTTCACCAAGCTCTTCACTGATCTGAAGACCACCTACAAGCTGCCTGTCGGGCCGCCGCCCAGCGATCCCGCCGCCATCGCCAAGCTGCCTGTGGGTGCACCGCGCGACGCGGCGATCCGCGGCCTCGCGGACTGGTTCATCGACGCCTTCGTGAAAAGCGCGGTCGCCCTGATCGACGGCACGCGGACCGGGACGCCCGCGGGCGATCTCTTCGCCACCGATTACGCGATGATCATGGGCGGCGGGAACTTCATCAAGAACCTGGTGAGCATCTTCCTCCCCGACTACCGCATGGAGGGCTACGACCAGTCCATCGAGGACATCGTGAAGGACGCGCTCGACGACGTGGCGAAGCTCGACTCGCTCACGCACAACAGGATGTACTTCCCGCCCGACAAGGATTTCGTCGAGGTCGACGTCTTCGTGCCCCTCGCCCTCGGTCTCGGCTACGAGATGCAGGCCTCGTTCCGCGGGCTCGACGGTCGGATCTACGAGACCTCCAGCGCGCAGCTCACCTTCAGTGGCAGCGCCGGTTTCGAGGACGGCCGGCCGAAGATCCTCGTCACCGAGAAGCTGAGGCTGAAGATCCCCGACGACCTCAAGGGCAACGTCGGCAGCATGACCCTCACCCAGGTGGATATCGAGCCGCCCGATGCCCAGCCGCCCCAGGAACTGAGCGACTATCTGCTGAACATGGCGCTGTTCACCGTCGACACGCTGGATGACATCTTCGGCGGTCTGTCGGCGCTTGCGATCATCGACGACATCCGCCTCGTCGGCGCCAGCAACCAGACCGCGGCGGAAACCGGTCCCGGGGCGGAGGCGATCACCGTCGAACAGGCGCGCGCACTGGGCGAGGCGGCGACGGCGATCTGGGCCGAGAGCGACCTGCTGCCGCTCGCGGGAACGCGGCTCGCGGGCGTGGAGATCCTTGTGGACGACCTCGAGGAGGGGGTTCTCGCCACCTGGGAGAACGGCACGATCACCGTCGACGACGACGGCGCCGGAATGGGCTGGTTCGTCGATGCCACGCCGCGCGATCAGGCGGAATACGAGGCCACGGGCGCCGCGCACATCTTCCGCGCCGAAAGCGGCCCGGCGGCGGGGCGCTACGACCTGCTGACGGTGCTTCTGCACGAGATGGGCAATGCACTGGGGCTGGAGGACTTCGTGTCCTCGCCCTCGGGCGACTACCTGATGACGGAGATTCTCGAGACCGGCGTGCGGCGGCTGCCCTCCGGGCCCGACGTCCAGCTCTGGCCGGAGTCGCCCGACGGAAACGGCGTCATGCCGGGGGGAACCGGCCTCTCCGCGCCAGCGACGAAGAGCTTCTCCACCGGCCCCGCGCCGTTCAGCAACGGCCCGGCGATCCCGCTGCTGACCGGCGACCCGGAGGCCTTCGGCAACGGCGGCTTCGACATTCCGCTGACCGATCCGGACGGACGGTGGGACGCCATGGGCGACGTTTCCACCGCGGGCGCGGAGGCGCGGATCTCCGAGGGCAGCGCCGAGATGTCGGGCGTCAGCCAGACCTTCGCCCTGCCGCCCGAGGCGGTGGCCCTTCAGTTCACCCTGTCGGGCATCGCCCTCGACGCACCCGAGGACAGCCCGCCCGACGCCTTCGAGGCCGCCCTTCTCGATGCCCGCACCGGCGTGTCGCTGCTCGGCGCGCCGGGCGGTCTTTCGGGGACGGATGCCTTCCTCAACATTCAGGGCGACGGCAGCCGCTTCACCTCCGACGGGGTGACCATCGCCGAACAGGCGGACGGAACGCTGATCGTGACCGTGGACCTGACCGGTCTCGCGAGCCGTCCCGATGCGGTCTACCTCGGCTTCGATCTCATCGGGATGGGCGAACTCGGCAGCCGCGTCACCCTGGACACGGTGCGGCTGCTCGGCGCGCAGACCAACGCGGCGCCGGTGGCCGTCGACGATCTGGTGGCGGTGACGGAGGACACCCCCGCTATCGTCGATTTCCTCGGCAACGATACCGATGCCGATGGCGACAACCTCTTCGTGGCGAGCCTGACCCAGCCGCTGACGGGCACGCTGGTGCGCCTCCCGGACGGACGCTGGGAATACACGCCCGAGCCCGATGCGACGGGCGACGTGACCTTCACCTATGTGGCGACGGACGGTCTCGACCAGTCGAACGAGGCGGTTGTGACACTCCGCATCGCGCCGGTGAACGACGCGCCGGTTCTCGATCCGATCCCCGACGCCACGCTGGCCGAAGGCGAGGCCCTCTCCGTCACCGCGACCGCCAGCGACGTCGACGACGATGACACGACGCTTCGGTATGTCCTGACCGAGGCGCCGCCCGGCGCGACCATCGACGCGATCACCGGCCGCATCATCTGGGCGTCGGCGGGCTTCCCCGGGGAGCAGCGGTTCACCGTGCGCGTCGAGGACCCGCAGGGCGCGGCCGACCAGACGAGCTTCCGCGTCGATGTCGAGGGCGCGCTGGTGATCGGCGACGTGTCCGACAGGGTGGTGGCCGAGGGCGAGGAGATCGGCGTCACCCTGACCGCCACCCTCGACGGCGCGCCGGCGACGGGCGTGACCTTCGCCCTCGCGGCGGGCACGCCGCCGTGGATCGGCATCGACCCCGTCACCGGCACGATCAGCGGCGACACGACGGGGCGCGCGGGGACCTACGACATCCGGTTCACCGCCGTCGCCGGCCAGCAACAGGGCCTCGACAGCGGCAGCTTCAGCCTGAGGATCGCCGCCGCACCCGTCATCGCCGGCCTGTCGGATCTGACGCTTCTCGGAGGTCAGCCGCTTCTGGCGCAGGCCACGGCAACCGATGCCGACACGCCTGCCGCGGATCTCGTCTTCGCCAGGGACGCAGGGCCCGACTGGATCACCGTCGACCCGGTGACGGGCCGCGTGACCGGTGACAGCACCGGGCAGACCGGGCGGGTGGACCTGACCGTGTCGGTGACGGACCCCGACGGGTTGTCCGACGCGGTCACGATCACGCTCACCGTTCTGGCCGCGCCCGTCGTCGCCCCAGCCGGTCCGTTCCTCGTGGACGAGGGCGACGAGATCACGATCCCGATCGTGGTTACGGATGCTGATACGCCGCCCGGTGACATTTCCGTTGCCGTCACCTCCGGACAGGACTGGATCGGCTATGATCCCCTGAGCGGCAGCCTGATCGGCCAGACGGCGGGTCTGTCCGGCCCCCAGGACGTGACGGTCACGGCCACCGATGCCGACGGCAACACGGGCAGCACGACGATCCGGATCACCGTCGCCGCGGCGCCGGAGCTGAGCCCCGCCGGGCCCGTGGTGGTGCTCGAGGGCGTGCCGGTCGATCTCGCGCTGACCGCGACGGATGCCGACGACGACCCCGCCACGCTGGTGTTCAGAAAGCTCTCCGGCCCGGACTGGATCACCGTGTCGTCAGCGGGCGCCGTGTCGGGCGCGACCCAGGGCCGTGCGGGCAGCTACAGCCTCGAGGTGGAGGTCGCCGATCCGGGCGGGCAGACCGACAGCGCGACCATCGAGGTCCGGGTGCTGGCAGAACCGGCCTTCGCGCCCGTGGCGCCGCTGCGGCTTCTGGCCGGAGAGCCGCTCAGCGTGCCGATCACGGTCACGGACGCGGATACTGCGGCCGCGCAGCTCGTCGTGACACTCGACAGCGCGCCCGCGTGGATCGTCTACAATCCCGCGACCGGCGAGGTGACCGGCGACACGACGGGCCGGCTCGGCACCGCCGAAGTGACCCTGAGCGCCGTGGACCCGGAGGGCAACAGCGACAGCCTGACCTTCGAGGTGACGGTCGAGGCAGCACCCGTGCTCGTCGTCCCGTCCGACGAGGTGCTGGTCGAAGGAACGCCCCTGTCGGTTCAGCTCCTGGCCGCGGACGCGGACACGCCGCTCTCAGGCCTCACCTTCACCAAGACGGGGGGGCCGAACTGGGTCACCGTCACGCCCGGGGGCCTCGTCACCGGGGACACGACGGGACGGGCGGGACCCGCGACCGACATCTCGGTGCGCGTGACGGACCCGGAGGGCAACAGCGACGAGGCGAGCTTTGCCGTCACCGTGCGCGCCGTGCCAGAGTTCGACCTGGTGCCGTCGCAGAGGCTTCTGGAAGGTGAACCGGTGGATCTGCCGATCACCTTCTCCGACGCCGACACGCCCGATGCGGATCTCGTGGTCACCCTGACCGAGGGGCCGGGCTGGCTTTCCTATGACCCGGTGACCGGGCGGCTGACCGGGGACAGCACCGGGCGAGTGGGCTCCGCAGAGGCACGGCTGCGCATCGAGGATCCGGAGGGCAATTCCGGCACGCTGACGGTCCTTTTCGACATCGAGGATGCGCCTGTGCTCACGCTGCCGCCCGATGTCAGGCTCATGTCGGGCACACCCCTCGACGTCGCGGCGCGCGCGACCGATCTCGATACGCCGCCCGGCCAGCTGACCTTCCGCAAGGAGGCCGGGCCGGGCTGGATCACCGTGGCGCCCGACGGCCGGATCACGGGGGACAGCACGGGGCGCAGCGGCAGCGCCACGGTCTCCGTCTCGGTGACCGATCCCGAGGGGAACGTCGACAGCGGCGCCTTTGCGGTCACGGTTCTCGCGGCGCCGGTTCTGGGCCCGGTTCCGCCGCAGGTCCTGCAGGAGGGCGCGGGGCTGTCCCTGCCGATCCCGGTCTCGGATGCCGACACGCCCGTCCGCGACCTGGCCGTGACCCTCGTCTCGGGACCGTCCTGGGTCTCCTACGACGCGGCCACCGGGCGGCTTGCTGGCGACAGCCGCGGCAATGCGGGCCGCTTCGCCGTGGTGCTGAGCGCGACCGACCCCGATGGCAACAGCGCCACCCTGACCGTGCAGATCCGCGTCGAGGCCGCGCCGGTGCTGGCGCCGATCCCCGATCAGCGGATCGTCTCGGGCGCAGCGCTCGGTACGCAGGCCCGGGCTACGGACGACGACAGCCCTCCCTCCCGCCTCAGCTATGGTCTCGAAAGCGCGCCGGACTGGATCCGGATCGACCGCCGGACGGGGGCGATCACCGGCGACAGCAGCGGCGAGGTGGGCACCTTCCCCGTGGTTGTCAGCGTCACGGACGAGGGAGGACGGCAGGATATCGAGAGGTTCTCCGTCACCGTCCTCGCGGCGCCGGTGCTGCAGGACATGGCGCCGATGCAGCTGACCAGCGGCGCGCGGCTGGCCGTTCCCGTCCTGGCCACGGATGCCGATACGCCTGCGGACGAGCTGACCTATTCCCTGGTCGACGGGCCGGACTGGGTCCGGCTGGGGACCGGACCCGATGGCGCACCGCGGCTTCTGGGGGAGACCGCGGGCCGCAGCGGCAATCACCTCATCACCTTCATGGTCACCGACCCCGACGGGCTGAGCGACGAAAGCACGTTCCTGCTCTCCCTGACCCCGGACCGGCCCGAGCCCGACCGGCCATCGCCGGCAGAGCCCGACCCGCCGCCGCCGCCCGGCGCGGGTTCGGACCCGGGTGATGGAGAGCCGGTGGTCTCGCGTACCCGTGGCGGTGGCGGCGGCTTCTCGGGCGGCGGCGGAAGCGGCGTTCAGGACATCTCCTTCGGCCCGCTCGGGCTGACGCGGCAGGGCGGCGCGGTTCTCTTCGGAGGCGGGGACAGCGCGCCGGTGGTGATCACGCCCTTCCCGTCCGACGACGACGGCGCCGCCCTCTGCCGCTACCGCATCCCGGTCGCGTTCCAGTCCTCGGGCGGGGTGACTGAGCTGGTCTTCGAGGTGTCGCTGCCGCCGGAGGGCGTCAGCCTCACCTCGGTCGAACGGGGCGACGATCTGCCCGACGGCGCGACGCTCGAGTCGCGGCTGAGCTTCCGCGACGGGGCGCGGGTGCTGCGGATCACCATCCGCTCGGAGGCGCCCCTGCCCGAAGGCGATCTGGAACTCGTGCGCGTGCTCGGACGGAGCCTCGGCGAGGCCGATCCCGGCGCCTTCGCCGGCCTCGTCCTGCGGACCCTCCGCGTCAACGGCGAGGCGCCGGGAGAGGCGGCGGAGGAGGCCCTGACCCCCGGTGCGGACCCCGCGACGCTGGGAGAGCTCTGCCTAGAGGAGAACGGCACCCTGGCCCGGGGCACTGTCGACCTTTGGGTGGACGGGCTCTTTGCCGAGGCGCTCCTGCCCGCCCATATCGACCCCTGGTCGCTGCCGGAGGGCCGGCTGGTCCTGCGAGCGGAGGGGCTCGCCGGGGCGCAGCGCGTCGTGCTGCATCTCGCCGGACTGCTTCCCGGTCAGGCGGAGGCGCTGATCCCCGGCACGGAGGCGCGGATCACCGATCTCGGCAGGGGCGAGATGCGGATGGAGATCGGGCCCGTGCCCCCGGCGCTCGAGGGGCTGGTGGCGCTTGCCGCGATCGGCCTGCTCGGCCAGTCCGGCCCGCGGCGGACCGGGACCCTGCGGCTTCTGGGGCTCGAGGTGGACGGCATCGACATCGCGCTCGCCCCCGAGGCGGACGAATATCTCTCGACAGGCGAGGAGAGGCTCGCGAACCTCGGGGACATCCGCGGGAGCGAGGCGCTGACGATCGCGCTGCCCGCGGCCGAATGACCAGGAACGGGACGGACACATGGCCAAGAGCGACACCCCCGAAAACGGCGCCGCGGACAAATCGCCCGGCGCGGCGCGCACGCCCCAGGGCACCGTGCCGCCGGGCCGGGTGAGGTTCGACACCTCCCAGCTCAAGAGCAGCTACTGCAACGTCTGCAACGGCTCCTCCACCCGCGAGGAGGTGGTGATCAACTTCGGCGTGAACCAGAACTGGGACATGGGCGGCGACAAGCTGGAGGTGGAACTGCACCACCGTATCGTGATGTCGCCCTTCGCCGCCAAGCGCCTGCGCGACATGATCAACCGGCTGATCGACGAGCACGAAAGCCGCTACGGCAAGCTCGAGGGCTAGGGCGGTGGCAAGACGCTCGAGCGCCCGTTCCAGGCCGCCGCCGCCGACCCGGCCACCCGGCCGGGCGTGCCCGCCGCGGCCTGGGCGGCGTTCCTGGGCGCGCGCGACGACCGGGCGTTCCTTCAGGGCTGGCTGACGGTGCTGCTCGGGCGGGTGCCCGATGCGTCCTTCGGCGTGGTTCTGGACCTCGACCGGACGAGCGGCGCGCTGAAGCCGGTGGCGGCGGGTCCGGACCCGGCGCGCGACCTCGCCCCCCTGCGCCCCGTCGCGGAACGGAGCGCCGCAACGGGCCGCGCCGCCACCGGGACCGGCGACGATGGCCGGGGCTACGCCGCCGTGCCCGCCCGGACCGGCGGCGGTCCCATGGCGGGTCTCGTGGTGCTGGAACTGCGCAGCGACGACCCCGCCGCCTTGCAGGCGGCCGTGCGGGAGGTGCATTGGGCCATCGGCTGGCTGACCTCGCGCCACTGGCAGGGCGCCCACGACCTCGAGGCGGAGAAGGTGGAGCGCGCGGGCATCGCGCTCGATCTGCTGGCGCTGGTGCACGAGCACCCCCGGCCGGAGGCTGCCGCCATGGCGCTGGTGAACGAGCTGAAGGGCATCCTTCATGCCGATCAGGTCTCGGTCGGCATGGTCCGCGGGCGCCGCTCGCCGCGCGTGCGGCTTCTGGCCATGTCCTATGCCGCCTGGTTCAAGCGCCGCTCTACTCTGGCCGAGAGCCTGGAGACGATGATGGACGAGGCCTTCGACCAGGGCGTGACCGTGGCGGCGCCCCCGGTGGAGGGCCTGCCGCGCGCGGTGCACATCGCCCATGCCGACCACCTGCGGACCACGAAGACCAGCCACGTCCTGTCGGTGCCGATGCAGGACGACGCCCGGGTCGTGGGCGTGATCTGCGCCGAGCGTCGCGCCGATACGTCCTTCACCCCGCGCGAGGTGAGGATCGCGGAAAGCGTCGCCGCGCTGATGGGGCCGATCCTCGAGCTGAAGCGCCGAAACCGCCGCTGGATCGGCGGGCGGCTGGTCGACAAGACCGGCCATGTGCTCGGCATCCTCCTCGGCCCCCGCCGGCTCAGCTGGAAGCTGCTGGCGCTCGCCATCGGCGCGTTGATCCTGGCCGCCGCGACGGTCGACGGGCCGTTCCGCGTTTCCGCCGATGCCGTCCTGCAGGGGGAGGTGCGCCGCGCGGCAGTCGCCCCCTTGCAGGGCTTCGTCGCCGAGGCCGCGGTGCGCGCGGGCGACCGGGTGGAGGAGGACGCGCTTCTCGCGCGGCTCGACGATCGCGACCTTCGGCTCGAACAGCTGCGCTGGCAGTCGGAGATCGACCGCCTCTCCGCCCAGTCGCGCACCGCGCTGGCCGAGGGTGCCCGCGACGAGGTCGCCTATCTCGAGGCACAGATCCGGCAGGCCCGCGCGCGCCTCGCGCTCGCCCAGGCGGAACTCGACAGAACGGAAATCCGCGCGCCCATCGGAGGGCTGGTGATCGCGGGCGACCTGAGTCAGCGCCTCGGCTCCCCTGTCCAGCAGGGCGAGGTGCTGTTCGAGATCGCGCCCCTCGACAGCTACCGGCTGGAGGTCTTCGTCGACGAGCGCGACCTGCCCTACATCTCGGCCGGCATGGGCGGCGATCTGGTGCTGACAGGGCGACCGACCGAGCCGCTTCCCTTCGAGATCGAGCGCATCACCCCGGTTTCCGAGGCGCGCGAGGCCGGCAACGTCTTTCTCGCAGAGGCCCGGCTGACCGCGCCCGCGCCCGGCGATCTGCGCCCCGGCATGGCGGGCAGCGCCAAGGTCGAGGCCGGCCGCGCCCTCTATGCCTGGTCCTGGACCCGGCGCCTCCGGGACTGGCTGCGCACCACCCTCTGGACCTGGCAGCCGTGACATGGCCGAACGGTTCCTCTCGCAGCTGTGGTACCGCGTCGAGGGGCTGACCCCGCGCCTGCGGGTGCATGTCACCGTCCACCGCCACCGGTATCGCGGCCAGCCCTGGTATGTCCTCCACGACCATGCCTCCGCCCGCGTCCACCGCTTCACGCCGGCGGCCTACATGGTGATCGGACGGTTCGACGGGCAGACGACGGTGGGGGCGATCTGGTCGGAACTCGCCGAGACCCATGACGCGGATGCCCCGAGTCAGGACGAGGTGATCCAGCTCCTGGCGACGCTGCACCAGAACGACCTCATCCACTACGCGGGTACGCCCGACGTGGCGGACCTTCTCGACCGCTACCGGAAGAAATCGACCGAGCTCTTCAAGCAGAACCTGACGAACCCCGTCTCGATCCGCATTCCGCTCTGGGACCCCGACGCCTTCCTGACAAGGACCCTGCCCGCGGTGCGGCCCTTCCTCGGCTGGGTCGGCCTCCTGCTCTGGCTCGCCGTCGTGACCTGGGGCGGGCTGACGGCGGCGCAGAACTGGCAGGCGCTGACGCGGGACATCACCGACCAGCTCCTGAGCGCCCAGAACCTCCTGATCTCGCTCGTGAGCTATCCGCTGCTGAAGGCGCTCCACGAACTCGCCCACGGCTACCTGACCAAGGTCCGCGGCGGCGAGGTGCGCGACATGGGGATCATGTTCCTCGTGTTCTTTCCCGTGCCCTATGTCGACGCCTCCGCCGCCGCGGCCTTCCGCAACAGGTGGGACCGCGCCGCGGTCAGCGCGGGCGGCATCTTCATCGAGACCTTCGCCGCAGCCGTCGCCATGGTGATCTGGGCCTCGGCCGAGCCCGGCGCCATCAGGGCGATCGCCTTCAACATCGTGATGATCGGCGGGCTGTCGACGCTGGTGGTCAACGGCAACCCGCTCCTGAAGTTCGACGGCTACTACGTCCTGTCGGACCTGATCGAGAGCCCCAATTTCGGCACGCGCGCCAACAAGTACTGGGGCTGGCTGATCCAGCACCGCCTCTTCCGGGCGCGCCAGCTGAAGGAGCCCGTGGCCACGCCCGGCGAGCGGCGCTGGTTCCTGGTCTATGCGCCCGCCGCCTTCGTCTACCGCATGGTGGTGATGCTGGGCATCGCGCTCTTCGTGGCCGGGAAATACTACTTCGTCGGCATCCTCATCGCCGCGTGGAGCATCTTCAACGCCCTGATCAAGCCCGGCTTCAAGCACCTGCGGCATGTGCTGACCGCGCCGGGGCTGCGCAAGGTCCGGGGCCGCGCAAAGGCCTGGACCTTCGGCAGCATCGCCGCGGTTCTGGCGCTGCTGCTGTTCCTGCCGCTGCCCCTCCGGACGGATACCGAAGGTGTGGTCTGGCTGCCCAAGACCGCCCATGTCCGCGCCCGCGCGCCCGGTTTTCTCGATCTCGTCCCGCCCGCGCGCGGCGCCGCCGTGACCCCGGGAGAGACGCTGGCGGAGATGAGCCTGCCCACCCTCGACGCGCGGCTTGAAGAGCTGCGCTGGCGCGAAGAGGAGCAGCGCCGCCGCCTCGGCGTGGCCGAGATCGCCGACCGGGGCCGGGCCGAGGTGATCCGCCTCGAACTCGAGGACGCCCGCGCCGAGCTTGCCCGCGAGATGGCGCGGCGGCAGGACCTGACCGTCCGTTCGCCCCTTGCCGGCACGTTCCAGCCCGTGGCCCCGCCCGGGGACCTTGCCGGGCGCTGGTTCGCCGAGGGCGACCTGATCGGCTACGTCCTTCCGCCCCGGCCCGAGGTGCTGCGCGTCGTGGTGCCCCAGGCCGATATCGCGCTGGTGCGGGAGCGGCTCGAGCGGGTGGAGGTGCGGCTGGCCGGGCACCTCTCGGACCGGCACGAGACGCGCGTACTGCGCGCCGTGCCGCAGGCGACGACGACCTTGCCGAGTCCCGTCCTCGGCAGTCTCGGGGGCGGGCGGTTCCTCAGCCTGCCCGGTGACGAGGCCGGCACGGAGACGACCGAGGCGGTCTTCATCTACGATCTCGCGGTGCCTGAAACGCTGACGGAGGCCCCGCCCTACGGCCTGCGCGTCCATGTCCGTTTCGACCATGGTACGGAGCCGGCGGGCGCCCAGGTCTGGCGGCGCGTGCGGCAGCTCTTCATCGAGCGGTTCAATGCCTGACGGCGAGGGGCTCTTCGGCTTCGGCCCGGTGCGGCGCGCGGTGTCGCCCTATGCCGAACGGGCCGACCCGATCGACAACGCCGTGGACCGCCTCCTCGACCGCTGGACCGGCTGGACCCTTGCGCGCCTGCCGCTGCATCGCTGGCGGCTGGCGCGCGAGGCCCGGCGCATCGCCGCGCTGGAGCCGCGCTATGCCGGCTGCCGGATGTCGGAACTGACGGCGCTGGCCCACAGCCTCGCCCGCCAGACCCTGCGCCCCGGTGGCGCGGCGGCCCGCGCGCCGCTCATGGCGGTGCTGGCCGAGCTGATCCACCGCACCCTGGGCAAGCGGCCCTACCGGGTGCAGCTGATGGGCGCGCTGGGCCTGCTCGAGGGGCGGCTGGTCGAGATGGCCACCGGCGAGGGCAAGACCCTGACCGCGATGCCCGCGGCCGCCGCCGCCGCCCTGCGCGGCGAGCCGGTTCATGTCGTCACCGTCAACGATTACCTCGCCGCCCGCGACGCTGAGGAGATTGCCCCCTTCGCCCGCGCCCTGGGCCTCTCGGTGGCCGTGGTGGAGACCGAGATGGACCCCGCAGCGCGCAGCGGCGCCTATGCCGCGGACCTGACCTATGTCAGCAACGCCAACGTCACCTTCGACTACCTGCGCGACCGCGTGGCCCTGGGCCGGGCGCGCGGTCCCGCGCGCAGCCGCCTGCGCCGCCTTGTGGGGGGTGTTGCGGGCGCGGGGCTGACCCTGCGCGGCCTCGGCTTCGCCATCGTCGACGAGGCGGACAGCGTGTTCATCGACGAGGCACGCACGCCGCTGATCCTGTCCTCCACCGCCGGGGGCGGCGACGCCGACACGCTCTATGACACGGGCCTGCGGCTGGCGCGCGGCCTCGGCGAGGGGGCGGAGTACGAGGTCGACCGCATGAACCGGCAGATCACCCTGACCGACGCCGGAAAGGCGCGGCTGGCGCGGCAGGCGGAGGGGCTGACCGGGCAATGGCGCATTCGCCTCGCGCGGGAGGAACTGGCGGTTCAGGCGCTCGTGGCCCTGCATCTCTTCGAGCGGGAGCGGGACTACATCATCGACGAGGGCGAAATCCGCATCGTGGACGAATTCACCGGCCGGGTGATGCCCGACCGGACCTGGCAGGGCGGCCTGCATCAGATGATCGAGGCCAAGGAGAGCGTGGCTGTCACGGGCCGCAAGGTCACGCTCGCCTCGATCACCTACCAGCGCTTCTTCCGCCGCTACCTCCGCCTTTCCGGCATGACCGGCACGGGGTTCGAGCTCTCGGGCGAACTGCGGGAAAGCTACGGTCTCGTGACCACGCGCATCCCGCGTCACCGGCCCCTCGCCCGGCGCCATGTGCGGACGGTGTTCTATCCCACCGCCCGCGACCGCTGGCGCTCCGTCGCCGCCCGCGTGTCCTTCGTCCATGACCGGGGCCGGCCCGTGCTGATCGGCACCCGGTCGGTGGAGGCCAGCGAGACCCTCTCGCAGGTCCTCACGGAGGCCGGTCTGCCGCACCGCGTCCTCAACGCGCGGCAGGACCGCGAGGAGGCGGAGATCGTCGCCGCCGCTGGGCAGGAGGGGGCGATCACCGTGGCGACGAACATCGCGGGCCGGGGCACCGATATCCGTCTGGGGCCGGGCGTGCGCGAGAAGGGGGGACTCCATGTCATCCTTACGGAGTTCCACGAAAGCGCCCGCATCGACCGCCAGCTCTACGGACGCGCGGGCCGGCAGGGCGATCCGGGCACGACGGAGGCCATGGTCAGCCGCGAGGACGAGCTGTTCGCCCGCTTCACCCCGCGCCTGCAGCGCGTGGCGAGGGCCTTGCGCAGCCCCCTCCTCGACGGGCTGATGCGCCGGCTCGCCCAGGCACGGGCGGAGCGGGAACATGCCATCACGAGGCGCGAGCAGGTCCGCATGGACAAGGAGCTGGAGAAGTCCCTCGCCTTCACCGGGCAGCGCGAATAGCCGCCGTCAGCCCGCCACTGCTTCCGCCGCCTCGAGATAGGCGCGCCAGCCGCCGTGGGCGGTGATGTCCTCGGCGCCCTCGATCCCGCTCGCCTCCACGAGGAAGCCCTTGACGGATGTGCCGTCCTCCAGCTCCACCGTCCCGATGGCCAGCGGCGCGGGCACGACGGAGACCAGTTCCCCGAACCGCGCCACCGGCATCGCCCAGACCTCCAGCGCGATGGAGGCACCGCCCCGGGTGCGCAGTAGCCCCGGCCGGAACGGCGGGCCGCCGGGCAGTGCATGGAGGCTGTAGGCCGGCGCGGTCCGCGCGGTGTGCAGGAACCGTCCCCCGCGCGAGGTGAGCTGGTGATTGAGCGGCAGGCCCGACATGTGCGCCCCCACCACGGCGATCGCGATTTCCCCCGGCCCCGGCCCCGGCGCCGCGACGGGCGTGGCGGGCAAGGGATGCCCCGTCGCGCCAAGGACCGGCGCCGTCTCCCGGTGGAGCCGTTCGGCCAGCGCGGCGGCCAGCGCATCCTCTCCCCGGCGCCCGAGCAGCGTCACGCTGCCGGGCCGCCCGTCGCTGCGCGGCGCCACCGGCACGGCGATGCCGCACATGTCCATGAGGTTGACGAAATTGGTGTAGGTGCCGAGCCGCGCGTTCGGCCCCACCGGATCGGCCTCGAGGTCCGCCACCGAATAGAACGTCGGCATCGTCGGAACGCAGAGAAGGTCCACCCCCGCCAGCAGAGGCTCCGCCCGGCGCTTCAGTTCGGCCAGCCGGTAGATGCCGCGAAAGGCGTCCACCGCCGACAGCCGCGCGCCCGCGCCGATGATCTGCCGCGTGACCGGGTGGATCGCCCCAGGGTCGCTCTCCAGCAGGTCCTCGATCACGCTCAGCCGCTCCGCGACCCAGGCGCCCTCGTAGAGCATCCGCGCCACCTCGTAGAAGGGCGTGAAGTCGAGCTCCACGATCTGCGCCCCTCCCGCGGCCAAACGCGCCAGCGCCGCGTCGAAACTGGCGGCCTGGGCGCCGTCGTCGAAGAACTCGCGCGTGGCGGCATCGGGCACGCCGAGGCGCAGCACCGGGGGCGGGGCGGACGGGGCGGGCACCGCGATGGGGCGCGCATGGGCGTCATCGGGATCGAACCGCGCGGCGGCGCGGAACACGGCCCAGGCATCGGGCACCGTCAGCGCGAAGACGGAGATCGTGTCGAGCGTCCGGCAGGCGGGCACCACCCCCATGGCGGAGATCGCGCCCAGCGTCGGCTTGAGCCCCACGATGTTGTTGAGCGCGGCAGGCACCCGGCCCGACCCGGCGGTATCCGTTCCGAGCGAGAAGGACACGAGCCCCCGCGCCACCGCCACCGCCGACCCCGAGGACGAGCCGCCCGGCACGATGGCCGGATCGACGGCGTTCTTCGGCGGCGGATGAGGCGAGCGCACGCCCACGAGCCCGGTGGCGAACTGGTCGAGGTTGGTCTTGCCGAGCGGGATCGCCCCCGCCGCCTTCAGCGCCGCGACGGCGAAGGCGTCCCGCTCCGGCTCATAGGCATAGGCCGGGCAGGCGGCGGTGGTGGGGCAGCCCGCAAGGTCGATGTTGTCCTTGACGGCAAAGGGCAGGCCCCAGAGCGGCATCGCCTCCGCGTCGAAGGGGGGCAGCGCCCCGGCCTCGGCCAGCACCTCCGCCAGGGGGCGCAGATGGAGGAAGATGCCGCGATCGCCCGCCGCCTCGATGCGGGCATAGGCCTCGGCGATCACTTCCTCCGGGGACAGGCCCGCGGCATAGGCGCCATGCAGGGTCGCGATGTCGAAGCTCAGGCGCGCCGGGTCCGTCACGTTTCGTCCTCCAGTATCTCCACCGGCCTGTCCCACTGGATCAGCACGACACAGCCCTCCTCCGACCGGACCGAATGCACGCTGCCCTCGGGGTTCAGCACAAGGGACCCCGCCGGATAGTCGCCCCGCTCGTCGCTTTGCATACCCTCCAGAACGAGGATCGTCTCCAGCCCGCGATGCAGATGGCGCGGCACCGAGGCGCCCGGGGCATAGCGCAGAAGCGCCACCGCCGGTTCGCCCGCCAGCAGGGTGCAGATCTCCACGCCTTCTCGGAAAGGCGCGAAGTCGAGATCGTGCCAGCCGCCCTGCGCGAAGGCCGCGAAATGCTGCGGGGGGGACACGGGGCTATCCATGCAGCGCCTCCTCGATCTGCGCCACGGTCGCGGTCCAGCCGACGATGGCGCCCTGGGCCCGGATCATGGCGAGGGTCGCGGCCTTGAACTCGGGGAAATAGCTTTCGGTCGCGTCCTCGGCGAGGAGGCACTCATAGCCGCGGTCGTTGGCCTCGCGCATCGTCGTCTGCACGCAGACCTCCGTCGTCACGCCCGCGAGGATCAGGCTGCGGATGCCGCGCGCCTCAAGCGCCTCGGAGAGGTCCGTCGCGTAGAAGGCGCCCTTGCCCGGCTTGTCGATCACCGTCTCGCCCGCCGCGGGTGCGAGCTCAGGCACGATCTCCGCGCCCGGCTCGCCGGCGATCAGGATGCGTCCCATGGGACCCGGATCGCCGATCCTGAGCGTCGGCGCGCCGCGGCTCCGTTTCGCGGGCGGGCAGTCCGACAGGTCGGGCCGGTGGCATTCGCGGGTATGGATCACCGGCAGGCCCGCCCGGCGCGCCGCGCCGATCAGCCGGGCGGTCGCCGGAATGATGCCCCGCAGCGGCGCGGTGTCGTTGCCGAGCGCGGCGCCAAAGCCCCCCGGCTCGATGAAATCGCGCTGCATGTCGATGACGAGCAGCGCCGTGCTGGCCGGATCGAACTCATAGGCAAAGGGCGCGGCGTCGATGCGGGCCATCAGGCATGTCCCCCCATGTGATGGCCGATCTCCGCCAGATCGGCCTCCGCCACGGCACGCGCATAGGCGATGCGGCCCTCGGACATGACCAGAACCCTGTCCGACAGCTCCATGATCTCGTCGAGATCCTCGGACATCAGCAGCACCGCGGCGCCGCCGTTCCGCGCTGCCATGATCCGCGCGCGGATCTCGGCGACGGCGGTGAAGTCGAGCCCGAAACAGGGGTTCGAAATGACCAGCAGGTCCACGTCCCCCGTCAGCTCCCGCGCCAGCACCGCCCGTTGCACGTTGCCGCCCGACAGGGACGCCATGGGCGCGTCGAGCGAGGCCGTCTTGACCCGGAACGCGGCCACCAGGTCCGCTGCCCGGGCCTTCATCTCCCGGCCCGAGAGCCAGAAGCGGGTGCCGCTGCCGTTCATGTCGAAGGTGCGGAAGGCGATGTTCTCGGTCACCGACATCTTCGCGGCGCAGGCGTTGTGCAGCGGCTCCTCCGGCAGGTAGCGCACGCATTTGACGCGCGCCTCCTCCCGGCGGGCATGATAGGGCGTCTGCTTGACGCGGATCGTGCCTGCCTCCGCCGGGCGCTGGCCAGTGAGGATCTCCATCAGCTCCATCTGGCCGTTGCCGGAGATGCCTGCGATGCCCACGATCTCGCCCGCGCGCACCTCCAGCGCGTCGATCACGATCTCCTTGAGTCCCGACCGGTCCCGCGCCCGGACTCCCTCGACCGACAGGACCGCCGGTCCCGCCTCTCCGGCGCGGGGGGCGGGCTGCGCGAGCTCCGCGTCGCCCATCATCATCCGCGCCATGTCGGCATGGCTCAGCTCCGCCACCCGGCCCGTGCCCGCCAGCCTGCCCCGGCGCAGGACGGTCACCTCGTCGGCATAGGCCGTCACCTCGCGGAACTTGTGGGTGATCATCAGAACCGTGATCCGCCCCTCGCGGCAGAGCGCCTTGACATGGCCCAGCACCTCGTCCGCCTCGTCTGGCGTCAGCACCGAGGTGGGCTCGTCGAGGATCAGGAACCGCCGCCCGAGATAGAGCTGCTTGAGGATTTCCAGCTTCTGCTTCTCGCCCGCCGACAGAGCCCGCACCGGCTGGTCCAGCGGCACGGCGAAGGGCATCTGCGCCATGAACGCCTCCAGCGCCGCGTTCTCGCTGCGCCAGTCGATGATCCGGGGCGCGTCCTTGCGGCTGATCACCAGGTTCTCGGCGGCGGTCAGCGACGGGACCAGCGTGAAATGCTGGTAGACCATGCCGAGGCCCAAGGCATGGGCGGCCCTCGGGTCGGGCACCCGGGCCTCGCGCCCATCGACCAGCATCTGGCCCTCGGTGGCGTGGTAGAAGCCCATCATGCACTTTACCAGCGTGGACTTGCCCGCGCCGTTCTCCCCCAGAAGCGCGTGGAACGAGCCCGGCGCCACGCGGATCGACACCCGGTCGAGCGCGGTGAACCCGCCGAAGCGCATGGTCATGCCGAGTGTCTCGATCCCCAGCGCCCCCGCCGCGAGATGGCCCATCACGGTCATGGCAGGCCCGCGATCAGCGCGTCCGCATCGGCCACCGCGCCGAAGACGCCGCCCTGCATGGTCACCATCTTCAGCGCGGCGTCGTGGTTGCCCCGGTCCGTGGCGCCGCAGCAGTCCGACAGGACGACGCATTCGAAGCCCCGGTCGTTGGCCTCGCGCATGGTGGTGGACACGCAGACATCCGTGGTGATCCCGCAGATCACCAGGTTCGCGATCCCGCGCGTGCGCAGGATCATCTCCAGATCCGTGGCGCAGAAGCTGCCCTTGCCCGGCTTGTCGATGATGATTTCCCCGGGCTCGGGATACAGCTCCTCGATGATGTCCCAGCCCGGCTCTCCGCGCACGAGGATCTTCCCGCAGGGCCCCGGATCGCCGATCCCCGCGCCGATCTGCCGGCTGCGCCAGCGCTTGTTGGCGGGCAGGTCCGACAGGTCGGGCCGGTGCCCCTCGCGGGTGTGGATGATGTGATAGCCCTTGGCGCGCATGGCCGTCAGCACGCGCTTGATCGGCTCGATGGGCGCGCGGGTGAGCGACAGGTCATAGCCCATCTTGTCCACGTAACCGCCGACGCCGCAGAAATCGGTCTGCATGTCGATGACGATGAGGGCGGTGTTCCCGGGCCGGAGGTCGCCGTTCCAGGGCCAGACATAGGGGACGGAGGCGATGGTGGTCATGGGGTGGTCTTTCACGTGCGGGCCTCTTCAACGGTCGTCATGAAGTGAGAAGGCGCATCATCGACGGGCCGCGGACCGGCGATCCCGACCGTCGTTCTGAGCACTTTATCCCCGAGGTCCCGCAGTCGCTCGGATCGACGCGCTGACGTCAGCCAATCGCCGGGCCGTCCGGGCGGTCGCCATTGGAGCGCCATTGGTCCGAGCGACAATGGCGACGCGATGGTGCGGCGGCCTGCGGCCTCGATTCCGCACCGGGCGCCTGGCACAACAGAAGCTCTCATTCTGCCGCCTCCGCCGCCTTCTCCCCATACACCCGCACGGGCGCCGGAAACCCGCAGGAGGTGCCGTCGGTCACCTCCACCTCGTCCTCCCAGGGCAGGCGATACCGCCCCGCCGCCAGATCGGTCATGTAGGTATAGGGACAATCCTGCGCCCCGCCCTTCACCGCCACGTAGCCGCGATGGCCGAACTGGTAGATGTTGTTCTCCACCCCCCAGTGCCTTCTCGCCTCGCGCACGAGGTCCGGGCGCACCTCTGCGGTGACGATCTCGTCCGCCCGGCCCGAGGTGCCATGGGACAGCACCTGCCCGTCGAAATTGACGATCATCCCCTCGCCCATGCTGTCGAAGGTCCCGTCGCTGCCGCACATGCAGACATTGGCCGTCACCATCAGGTTGCAGAAGGCATTGCTCTGGTTGGTGAACCGCCAGCTGTCGCGGATCGGCGCGGTATAGCCGGCGGTGCGCAGCATGATCTCCGCGCCCTTGTAGGCGCATTCGCGGGCCATCTCGGGGAACATGCCGTCATGGCAGATGATGAGCGCGAGCTTGCAGCCCTTCGGCCCGTCAATCACCGGGATGCCCATGTCGCCCGGCTCCCACGGCTCCACGGGAACCCAGGGGTGCATCTTTCGGTAATAGAGCTTCAGTTCGCCCGTGTCGTCGATGATGAGGCCGGAATTCCAGGGCATCCCCCCGGGGTTCTTCTCCATGATCGAGAAACAGCCCCAGATGCGATGTTCGGCGCAGGCGGCCTTGAAGGCCGCCACCTCCGGCCCGTCGAGGCTGCACATGATCTCGGGATTGATGTCCATCGACAGGCCGTGCAGCGCGTATTCCGGAAAGACCACGAGATCCATCGTGGCCATGTTGCGCCGCGCCTTGCCGACCATCTCCACGATCCGGTCGGTCTGCGCCGCAAGGTCCGCAGGCGTCACCACCACCGGCAATTGCAATTGCACCATCCCGATCACCACGCCGTTCGGGGATTTGTTCAGACCACCCAGTCCGCTCATGCCGTGTCTCCTACTTCGTGATGGAAAGCTCGCCCGGCGCGCCGGTCATGGCGCGGGTCGGCGAGGAGGTCGCGATCAGCACGCCCAGCGTCAGGACGTAGGGAGCCGCGTAAAAGAGATAGTATCCGGTGCTGACGCCCACCGACTGCAACGCCGGGCCAAGCGCGCCCGCGGCGCCGAAGAGGATCGCCGCCCAGAAGCAGTAGATCGGGTTCCAGCGCGCGAAGATCACCAGCGCCACCGCCATCAGGCCCTGGCCCGAGGAGATGCCCTCGTTCCAGCTCCCGGGATAGAAGAGCGACAGATAGGCGCCGCCCACGCCGGCAAAGGCCCCGCCCGCGGCGGTCGCCAGCGTGCGGATCAGCGGCGGGCTGAGGCCCATCGCGCGGGCGGCGTCGGTGCTGTCGCCCACGACGCGGATCACCAGCCCCACCTTCGTGGCGCGGAACATCCACCACAGGGCCACCGCCGCGACGATCCCGATCAGGAACAGCACGTTGACCTGAAGCGCCGCGCGCACCTGCGGCAGGTCCGACCACCAGCCGAAGGAAATGCTGGGCAGGTCCGGCGCCACGGGCTGGATGAAGGGCTTGCCGAAGAAGAAGGCGAGGCCCATCCCCAGCAGCATCAGCGCGATCCCGACGGCGATGTCGTTGACGCGCGGCAGCGAGCAGATCAGCCCATGCAGCAGCCCGAAGAGCGCGCCGCAGATCGCCGCGGCCCCGACGCCCGCCCAGGCATTGCCCGTGAGGAAAGCCACCGCGTAGCCCGACATTGCCCCGAAGACGAGGGTGCCCTCGAGCCCGAGGTTGATCCGCCCCGACCTCTCGGTAAGCACCTCTCCCAGCGAGACGAAGAGAAAGGGCGTCGAGACCCGGATCGCGCCGCCGAGCATGGCGATGGGAATGGCCCAGAGGCCGAGATCGCTCTCCATCAGGCAGTCCTCCAGCGTTCGGGGGCAAAGAGGCGGAACCGCCCGTAAAGCGTCTCCGAGCAAAGGATCGCCACGAAGACGAAGCCCTGCAGCACCAGCACCGTGGCGTCCGGCAGGTCCATCCGGCGCTGGATGAGGCCCGAGGAGGCCTCGAACCCCGCAAGCAGGATCGCGACGGGAATGATCGCCAGCGGATTGTGGCGCGCAAGAAAGGCGATGAGGATGCCGGTATAGCCGTAGCCCCCCGCCAGCGAGGCATTGGCCGAGCCGTGCACGGCGGCGACCTCGAAGACGCCCGCGAGCCCCGCGAAGGCGCCGCCCAGCGCGGTGAAGCCGATGATGAGCCGCCCCACCGGCAGCCCCTGCACCTGCGCCGCCCGCACGTTTCCGCCCGCGATCCGCGCCGCGAAGCCCCAGGTCGTGCGCTCGATCAGCACCCAGGCGGCGATGCAGGCGACGATGCCCGCGATCAGCCCCCAGTGCACGTTCCAGCCCGGCAGATCGCCGACCCGCAGCTGCTCCGCCAGCGGCGCGGTCGACGGCTTGTTGAGGCTCGCCGGATCGCGCAGCGGGCCTTCGACGAGATGGTTCATCAGCGCGATGGCGATATAGGCCAGAAGCAGGCTGGCGATGGTCTCGTTCACGCCCCGGTAGTGCCGCAGCGCGCCAACGGCGCCGATCCAGACAGCACCCGCCAGCGCGCCCGCGGCCGCCATCAGCGGGATGCCCAGCACGCCCGGCACGCCGATCAGCAGGCCCGCCACGGCGCCGCAGGCGACTCCGCCCAGCACGATCGCCCCCTCGCCGCCGATCACCACGAGGCCCAGCCGCGCGGGAAGGGCGACGCACAGCGCGGCCAGAAGGAGCGGCGCCGTGCGGGACAGGGTGTTCTGCCAGGAAAAGGACGAGCCGAACCCGCCCATGTAGACGATGCTGTAGAAATCCGCCGGGGACTTGCCCTGCATCAGCAGGAAGAGGCTGAACGCCGCCAGCCCCGCGAGTAGCGCACAGAAGGGAATGACCACCGCCTCCGACCGCCGCGCCAGCGCGGCAAGCCAGCCGTCGGGCGAGAGGATATCCCGCGCTCCGGTGATCGGAGGGGTGGTCATCGCCATGGCGCCTGTCCCTTACGAGGTGGACCCGATCACCCCGTCGACGAGGTAATCCATGCTTTCGAGGGCGATGTCGGTCTCGACGAAGGCCTCGCCCTCGCCAAGGATCTGGTTGCCCGCATTGTCCATCAGGGGGCCCTGGTAGGCCGCGAAGCCGCCCGCCATCATCTCGGCCTTCACGGCCTCGAACTGGTTGCGCGCGGCATCCGTCACCGCCGGACCGAGCGGCGACATCTTGATATAGCCCTCGGCCAGCCCGCCCCGGTCGAAGTTGTCGATGGTGCCGCCGTCGAGCACCGTCTGCACCATGCGCGTATACACCCCCGGCCAGTTCCATTCCGCGCCGGTCAGGTACTTCTCGGGCGCCAGCGGCGACTGGTCGGCATGGTAGCCGCAGACGAAGCAGTCCCGCCCGGCGGCGGTCTCCATCACCACCTTGGGGCCGTCGACGTGGCAGGTGATGACGTCGCAGCCCGCATCGGCGAGCGCGTTGGTGGCCTCGGCCTCCTTCACCGCCAGCGACCATTCCCCGGTGAAGATGACCTGGCAGGTGATCGAGGGGTCCACCGACCGCGCGCCCAGAAGGTAGGAATTGATGTTCTGCAGCACCTGCGGAATCGGTTTCGCGGCGACGAAGCCCAGCTTCTTCGTGGCGCTCATGTGCCCGGCGACGATGCCGTTCAGGTACTGGCCAAGGCCGATATAGCCGAAATAGCTGCCCACGTTGGCCGGGTGCACGCCCTCCTGCCACAGGCCCGCGGCATGCTGGAAGCGCACGTCGGGATAGCGCGGCGCCAGCTCGAGGATATGGGGGTCGAAATAGCCGAAGGAGGTCGGGAAGATCAGCGATGCACCGTCGAAGTTGATCATCGATTCCATGGAGTTCTGCACGTCCACCGTCTCGGCGACGTTCTCCTCTTCCACGACGATCACGCCCTCCATCGCCTTCACGGCGGCCGCACCCTCGGCATGGGCCTGGTTGTAGCCGAAATCGTCCTTCGGCCCGACGTAGATGAAGCCCACGGTCAGGGGCGAATGGCTGTCCGCGAAGGCGGGACCGGCGAAGGCGCTTGCCCCGGCAAGGGCGGCGCTGCCCTTCAGGAAGCTGCGGCGGGAGAACGGAAGGGAGGTCATGGCAGGGGTCTCCTTGGAGATGGACGGGGCCTCGGAACCGGTGAGGCTCCGTGCCGGGTGACTCGCATGGCGCAGAATGAGA
Source organism: Histidinibacterium lentulum (assembly GCF_003789055.1). Classification (GTDB taxonomy): domain Bacteria; phylum Pseudomonadota; class Alphaproteobacteria; order Rhodobacterales; family Rhodobacteraceae; genus Oceanicola; species Oceanicola lentulus. The sequence goes on from NZ_ML119087.1 coordinate 155,641, forward strand.
GCAGGCGAATGCTGTTGTCGTCTGCTATGTTTGCAGCGAAGCAGTGCATATCCTGCACCACACGTGAGACCGGCCATGGCGCGGCAGCTGACGCCCCTCGTCTATATCGACGTGATCGCCCGCGCGGGCTCGATCCGGAAGGCTGCGGAGACGCTGGCCATCAACTCCACCGCGCTCAACCGCCGGGTCCTTGCCCTCGAGGAGGAACTGGGCGTGCCGATCTTCGAGCGGCTGCCGCGGGGCGTGCGCCTCTCGACCGCGGGAGAACTTCTCGTCGCCCATATCCGCAGCCAGATGTCCGAGGCCGAGAAGCTTCAGGGCCAGATCGCGGACCTGTCCGGAGAGAGGCGCGGCCATGTCTCCATCGCCTGCAGCCAGGCGCTTCTGCCCTATTTCCTGCCCGAGCAGATCTCCCGCTACCGGGCGCGCCACCCTGCGGTGACCTTCGCCGTCAACCTGCGCGACCGCGCCGCGGCCGAGAAGGCGCTGGTGGAGATGCTCGCCGACATCGCGCTGGTGTTCGAGCCGGTGCGGGTGCGCGAGGTGCAGGTCCTCTACACCGTCCGGATGCCCGTTCATGCCGTGATGGCCGCCGACCATCCGCTGAGCGGGCAGGAGACGATCCGCCTCCGCGATCTGGCGGGCTTTCCCGTGGCACTGCCCGCGCCGCAGTTCGGCGTGCGCCACCTGATCGACCTTGCGCTGCAACGCTCCTCGGTGACCTTGCGCACCGCCATCGAGGCCGACAGCTTCGAATTCCTGCGCCGGTATCCCCGCCACGAGAAGATGGTCTCGTTCCAGATCCCCGTGGGTCTGCCGCGCGTGCCCGACGAGGGCATCGTCTCCCGCCCCGTGGACCGGCGGGACGTGCCCGACGGCCTGCTCTATCTGTGCCAGCTCCGGGGGCGGACCCTGCCCGTGGCGGCGGCGAAATTCGCCGCGCAGGTGGAGCAGGTGCTCGAGACGGACTTCACCTGATGCCCGATCACCTTGATTCAACCGGGCCACAGTTGGAGTCGCGGCACGGCTGATGCGGTTTGCTACTTCGTCGGCGGCCTCCATGCCCTGATGATTTCGGCAATTCCGCGGCCAGTGTAAGGAAGGCTTCCGATACCATAGATCAAGACCACGGAAAGAAGCACGGCACCAAGCCCGGACCCGCTTGCCACAAACACGTTCAGTTCAGCATCTGCGATAAGGCGCAATAGAGGTTGTTCAGTCACGACGGCGCTCGACAAAAAAATCAACTGTCTCAACTTACCGTCGACGAAGCAGGCGCTACAAATTGTATAAATCTGTTAATGGCCAGTTGTCGGGCCGCCTGAACGGACTGGGCGGCCCGTCCCATGGTGAGCGAGCAAGCTATTTCCGCTATTTCTGCTTTATTGGCAGTTACTTATTGCGCATTGGCGAAGTATGAAGTCCTGGGACAGAGACATATCTTGCCGCCTCGCAGTTCTTGCAGAAGTTAGTTGTGCGTAGAGCGACTAACCGAAGATCGGGCGAAAGCTAGCGCCTCAATAGGTCGTGCAGCGCATCCCGCCCATGTAGTCCGGGCTGCAGCGCGTCACCTGGCTCTGGGGCGGCTGGACCATCGGCTGTCCGGTCATCCCGCTCGCCATCCCGTCTGCAAAAGCCCCCGCAGCGTCGAGGCATCCAGAAAGGACGAGGGCGCCAAACATTGCCGCGGCGGCTCGACCAAGACGACTGAAATTGTGCATCTTTTAAATTCTCCCAACGCAATAAAGATCGTGCCGGAACCTCAGACGTGGGGTCAAGCTAGATTCTGATTCTCTGAGGTTCTGGGCTCTTGGAATGGACGCTGACCCTCGCGGACCCCGGCCAGTTCCGCCCCGAGGCGCATATCCACTGGGCCGAACGCCTGCCGGGCACCGTCGCCCCGGACAAGCTGCCGCGCCACGAGGGCAGGGGGCCTGCGGACCTCCCCGCGCTCAGGCCTCGTGGATAAGCGCGACCGGCCCGCCGCCGTCCGGCCCCTGGTGCTCCGCCCCGCCGGAGACGAAAAGGTCCGTGCGCCCGGTCAGCCCGGCCAGCATCCCCCCGACGAACCCCCGCGCGTGGCGGGTGGAGGAGATGTCGCTGTCGTCGAGCATGGTATGCCGCAGGCCGCGGATCGCCCCGTGGCTCGATGCCTCCGCCTTGGCCAGTACCGCCCGCACCTTGCCCGCCGCGCCCTGAAGCCCCGCGCCCGGCGCGGCGCGCTCCAGCAGCGCCGCCACCGCCGGCGCGTCGATGGCGTCCTGCATCACGCCATGGGCGATGCGGAGCGGCCCGCCCCAGTCCGCCGACTGGCCCATGACAACCACTTCGCAGGTCATCAGCTCGATCCCCGCCGAACAGGACGCCCGCCCGGACCAGAGCCCGTAGTCCCGCCCGATCGCCCCCTCGGGCAGGTCCGCGATCTCGCCCAGCGCCAGCGCCACGCCCAGCGCCGAGGCGCCGCGGGACAGCCCCATGGATTTCAGCATGTTGTCGGTGGCGACATCGCCCCCCGCCTCCGCCACCCGGGCGGCGGTCAGGAGCGGGCATTTGACCTGAACGTAATGCACATCCGCGGGCCCCGCGATGCCGGCCCGGGCGATGGCCTCGGTCACCGCCTCGCGCACCAGCGCGGCCTGCGCCGGTCGCCCGATCTCCTGCGGCCGGAGGGGGCGCGTGACCACGCTCGCCAGCGCGAGAGCGGGGCCGTCCCCCGGCGCCGCGTCCTCGAGGCACTGGAAAATGATCCAGTGCGGCGACAGCCCGCCCTCCGTGCCGCCCGACATGACCATGGGCAGCGCCTCGAGCCGCTCCGGCGGCAGATGCGCGGCCAGAAGCCCCCGCAGCGCCATCACCGACAGCCCCCGCGAGAAATCGTTGACGCAGCCGTTGCCCTCGGTCTTTGCCAGCACCGCGACGATGCGCTCCGGCACGATCCGTCCCTCGGCGATGGCCGCGGCAAGCGCGGACACGTCCTCCGGCGCCGCCATCGGCAGCACCGTCACCTCCGCCCGGCGCGCCATCAGCAGCAGCCCCGGTAATGGTCGGCGATGGCCGCCTCGATCGCGGGCCAGGCCGCGATCAGCGGCTCCTTGCCCCTGAGGCCCTCCCGCATCTCCTCCCGCAGCGCCGCGTGCAGCGCGGGGGCATCCACGCCCAGCACCCGGCCCTCGCCGACCACGCGTCGCCCGGCGGCATAGACCTCCACGATATGCCCCGAGACGGCGCGGGTCATCAGGTAGTCGCGCGGGTTCACCGCCATCAGCGCGTCCCGGTCCAGACGGTCGAGATCGAGCAGCAGCAGATCCGCGGGCATTCCTTCCTCCAGCACGCCGCCCGGCCCGAGCCCCAGCCCGGCCCGACCCGCAGCGCAGGCGGCCCGCAGGGCCACCGCCGGGCTCATGTCGCCCTCCGCAAAGCCCCGCGCCTGGTGCAGAAGGTGCAGCAGCCGCATTTCCCGCAGCGCGTCGTCATCCTCGTCGAGCGCGCAGCCGTCGAGGCCCATGGCGACGGAAATCCCCGCTGACAGCATGTCCGGAACCGGCGCGATCCCCGAGGCGAGATGCAGGTTCGAGGACCCGTTCACAGCGACCCGCGCGCCCGAGGCGGCGATCCGCGCCAGCTCCTCGGGCCGCGCCCAGACGCAATGCGCGAGCGTCAGCCTCTCGGACAGAAGGCCGATGCCCTCCAGCATCGTCACGATGCCCTCGGGATGGGCCTCGTCCGCCCAGTCGCGCTGGGGCTTTGTTTCCAGCAAATGCATGTGCACGCGCCGGCCGGTGCTGGCGGAGGCCTCTGCAATGCCCTTCAGCAGCGCGGGCGAGCACCATTGCACGCCGTTCGGGCCGTATTGCACATCCACATGGCCCGGCAGGTCCGCCACCGCCTCGGCCACCGCGTCGACGAGGGCAAGCTGGCCCTCCACCGGCATCATCGGTCCCAGCCACGTCGCCTCCGCCACCGCGCGCGGCTCGGCCGGCATCCGCCCGAGCACCGCCGCGTGATCGCCATAGACCAGCGGATTGCGGTCCCGCATCGCCACGGCAAAGCCGATGGAGATGCCCACGTCATGGGCCGCGCGGGCGATCTCGCGCGCCTCCTCGGGCAGGGGCCTGCCGCCCGTGGGACGCGTCAGGTGCACCATCACCGCCGTGCAGCCGCCCGCCAGCGACCGGGCAAAGGACGCCGCGGCGGCGGTATAGGGATCGGCGGAGGGAATGAGAGCGAGGCTCGGCAGCCAGGTCTCCAGCGGCTTCAACCCGCCGCCGAAGGAGGTCGTGGACAGCGACCGCGCGTGGTTGTGCGCATCGCACAGCGCGGGCATGGCCAGCCGCCGCGGCACCTCGCCCTCCGCCGGACGGATCGCCGCGATCCTGCCGCCCTCCAGGACAATCTCCACCGGCCCGCTTGCGCTGTAGTCAGGCCCCAGAAGGGCGCTTGCGACGGGGATCGTGAGGTCGGTCATGGGAGAGTCTCGTGCGTTGTCGGTCTTGTCGGACCCGCGCCGCCCTCGACGCGGGTCCTCCTGTGGTCAGAAGCTCCGCGCGCCCGCATCGGGCAGGAAGGAGCCGTCGAACACCGCTTCCGGCGCGGGCTCGGAGGGCAGGTCATAGAGATCGGCGATCACCGAGATCGACCGCGCCAGCCGCTCCATGTCGACCGCGCCGACCCCCAGCGCCCGTGTCTCGTCCGAGAAGATCAGGTTGTCCATGGCGAAGGTCAGGCGCAGCGTCTCCAGCTCCTCGTCGATCAGCGGCTCGACCTCCTTGACCGCGGCGGCGCCGATGGCCGGATCGGCGATGATCTCCATGGTCGCGCGGTTGATCGCCCGCACGAGGCCCGCGACGGCCTCCGGGTTCTCCTCGTGCAGCGCCTGCGAGACCATCACGCCGTTGGAATAGATGTCGAGACCCGAGGCGCCGTAGGGAAACCAGGGAAATCCTCGTCGGGGTTCAGCCCGAGGCCGATCAGGTTCAGATAGCTCGTGACGTTGAAGACGAGGCTCGCGTCCACCTGCCCCTGCACCAGCACCTGCTCCTGCAGGTTCGGCGCGACGCTGACCATCTCGATCGTGTCCGTGTCGATGTCCGCCGCCTTGGCGAGCGCGCCGAAGAGCACGGTCACCGCCGATCCGGCGGGCGAGCCGATGGTGCGGCCCTCGAGATCGGCCAGGGTCTCGACGGGGCCGTCCGCCTTGGTCACCACCGAGAACGGCGGCTGGTTGTAGATCTGGTAGACCATCACCGGCGCGTCCTCGGGCATGGTCGCGGCGTTCTGGATGATCGCGTTCATGTCGCCGAAGCCCGCGTCATAGGCGCCGGACATGATCCGCGTGATCGTCGCCGCCGAGCCTTCGCCCTGGTCGATGGTGACGTCGAGGCCTTCCTCGGCGAAATAGCCGCGCTGGTCCGCGAGGTAGAACGGCGCGTGCACGCCCTGCAGTTTCCAGTCGAGGGTGAAGCGGATCGGCACGTCCTGGGCCGAGGCCGGCAGGGCCACGGCGGCGAGCGCGGCGATAGCGGAAAGAATGGTTTTCATGGGAGGTCTCCTGTCCCTGTCGCGGCCGTCGGGGAGGGAGGTCCGGGCTGGCCCGACCGCGGACCGGACCGGTTGGACGTCAGACCGCCTTGCGCATCGCCCAGCCCGCCACCCGCCGTTCGATCAGCGAAAAGACGGTGTAGAAGCCGATCCCCATGGTCGCGAGCACCATCAGCCCGGCAAAGACCAGCGGCACGTTGAACGAGGACGATGCAATCAGCATCATGTTGCCCACGCCCCGGTTCGAGGCCACGGTCTCGGCGATGACCGAGCCGACGAAGGACAGCGTGACGGCCACCTTCAGCGAGGCGAAGAAGTAGGGCATCGACCGCGGCAGGCCGATATTCCACAGGATTTCCAGCTTCGTCGCCTTGAGCGACCGCATCACGTCTTCCAGCTCGGGCTCCACCGTGGCGATGCCGGTGGCCACGTTCACCACGATGGGAAAGATGCAGATGATCGCCGCCGTCAGGATCGCGGGCACCGTGCCCGCGCCGAACCACAGGACGAAGATCGGCACCACCGCCACCTTGGGGATCGAGGAGATGCCGACCAGCAGCGGATAGGCGGTCTCGTAGGCGAGCTTGGACGAACCGATCAGCACGCCCAGCGTCAGCCCGATGACCACCCCGGCCGAAAAGCCGACCATCGTCGTGTAGAGCGTCTGCTGCGCATGGGGCCAGATCGCGGGCGCGTATTCGAAGAAGGTGGAGACGATCTGCGTCGGCCGCGGCAGCACGAGGTGCGAGATGCCGAAGACGAGGCAGGCCATTTCCCAGAGCACGAAGAAACTGATGATCAGCAGGGCGGGCGCGATCTTGCGCAAGGGCGACTGGGTCATGCGGCGTCCAGCTTTCTCGTGTTGGGGGTGTGGACGATCTTGCCGCGCAGACGCTGCACCAGCGTGACGAAGTCCGGCTCGAAGACGAGGTCGATATGGCGCGGGCGCGGAAACTCCACCGCGCTGTCGTCCACGATCCGCCCCGGCCGCGGGCTCATCACGCAGATGCGGCTGGCGAGATACGCCGCCTCGCGCAGGTCGTGGGTCACGAGGATGACCGTGGGCCGCCGCTCGATCCAGAGATCCTGCAGCGTCTGCCACAGCTCCTCTCGGGTGAACTGGTCAAGCGCGCCGAAGGGCTCGTCGAGCAGCAGCAGGTCCGGCTCGTGGATGAGCGCGCGGCAGAGGTTGGTGCGCTGCATCATCCCGCCGGACAGCTCCCAGGGGTTGCTGTCGGCAAAGTCGATGAGGCCGACCTTTTCCAGAAGTGCGTCCACGCGGTCCCGGTATTCGCCTTTGCGCTTGGCGCGGAACTCGGTCTTGAACGGCTTCACGATCTTCAGCGGCAGCATGACGTTGTCGCGCACGGTCATCCACGGCAGCAGCGATGCGCTCTGGAACGCCATCCCGACCCGGAACGGCGTCGCGCCCAGCTCCCGCCCGGCGAAGAAGATGTTGCCGGTGGTGGGCGCCAGCACCTCGCTCACCAGCTTCAGGATCGTGGACTTTCCGCAGCCCGACGGGCCGACGAGGGCGAGGAAATCGCCCTTCGACAGCGTCAGGTCGGTGGGCTTCAACGCCTCGGTTCCGTCCGCGCCGCCGCCGTAGGTGACGCCGACCCCCTCGAAGACCATGAACTTCTCCGTGCCGTTCTCTTTCATCGGGCCTCCGATCCGGGGCAATCGTTACGGGAAACGGGCCGCATCACAGCGCGGCCCAGCCGCCGTCGACGGGCAGATCGACGCCGGTGATCTGCCGCGCACGGTCGGAGGCGAGAAAGAGCGTCGCATCCGCGATATCCTCGTCGGTGCTGATCCGCCCCAGCGCGTAATCGGACGCATGAAGCGCCGCGGCCTCCTCGAGCGAGATGCCGTGCTGCGCCGCGACCTGCGGAACGACCTTCTCGCGGAACCGCGGCCCGTCCACCATGCCCGGGGCCACGATGTTGACGGCGATGTTGTCCCGACCAAGCTCCAGCGCAAAGCTCTTGGTCAGCCCGCGCAGGCCCCATTTCGAGCTGGAATAGCTCAGCCGCATGGCCCGCCCGCGCATCCCGAAGGTGCCGCCCACGTTGACGATCCGCCCCCCGCCGCCCTTCGCCATCACGGGCGCCACGGCGCGGATCATGTTGAACGGGCCGCGCAGGTTCAGGTGCACGATCTCGTCGAATTCCTCCTGCGTCGTCTCCACGCCGGTCTTGCCGATGGGACCGGTCCCCCCTGCGACGTTCACCAGCACGTCGATCCGACCGAAGGACGCGGCGATGGCGGCGACGGTCGCCTCCACCTCCGCGCCATCCGTAACGTCGCATTTCAGGACCTCCACGCGCACGCCCCGACAGCGCGCCTCTTCCGCCACCGGACCGATGGCCAGCGTGTCGCGCCCCAGAAGCGCGAGATGCGCCCCCTCGGCCGCGAACCCGAGACTGATCGCGGCGCCCATGCCCTTGGCGGGGCCGGTGATCACCGCGACCTTGTTCCTGAGGTTCAGGTCCATCCTTGCGCCTCAGATCAGCTTGTAGATTCGCTCGGACTCGGGCGGCAGGAAGGCGTCCGAGAAGATCTCCTCTGGCGCCGGGGTCCGGGGCAGCCCGTCCGCCTCGACCACGATGTCGATCGAGGTGGCGAAGCGCTCGGGGTCCACGTTGCCAAGCCCGGTGACCGCCAGTTCCGGGTGGTTCATCTCGTCGGTCAGCGTGGCCATGAGCCGCTCGAGCTCCACCTCCCTGTTGATCAGCGGCTCGCGGCGGGCGACCGCCTCGATGGCGGCCTCGGGATCGGCCAGCGTATCCGCCACCCCCCGGTTGATGGCCGCGACCATGCCCGAGACGAGGTCCGGGCTCTCCTCGGCCAGGGCCTTGGGGATGATCAGCCCGTTGGAATAGAGGTCCATCCCGTAGTCGCCGAACTTGATGAAGCGGATCTCCTCGTCCGGGTTCATCCCCGACAGCTTGGCCGAGAACCGGATCGTGTTGACGTAGCCGAAGACCCCCTCGACCTGCTCGCTCTTGAGCATCTGCTCGCGCAGGTTCGACTGGAAGTTCAGGATCTCGATCCCGCTCGTGTCGATGCCGGCGAGATTGGCGAAGGCCGGGAAGAGCTTCAGCGCGCCGTCGTTCGCGGCCCCGCCCAGCAGGCGCCCCTCGAGATCGGCGGCGGTCATGATGTCCGAGGACGACAGCACCGCCACGGTGAAGGGCGGGGCGTTGTACATCTGGTAGACGCAGAGCGGCGCGTCCTCCGGTTCGGTGGAGGCGAGCCGGATCAGCGCGTTCACGTCGCCGAAGCCCACGTCATAGGCGCCGCCCGCGACAGATCCGACAGCGGCACCCGACCCGCTGCCCTGGTCGATGACCATTTCGATGCCGGCATCGGCGAAATAGCCGTTGTCCTCGGCGAGGAAGAACCAGGACTGCGGACCCTGGTAGGTCCAGTTCAGCACCATCCTCAGCGGCCGCAGGTCCTGTGCGAGGGCAGGGGCGGCAAGGCCGAGGGCGGCGGCCGATGCGCCGGAGGTCCGCAGGAAGTCGCGTCGGGTCATGGGCATTGTCAGGTCTCCTTCGATGAGGGGGAGGAAAACGCCGGGATCAGCTCGGCGGAGGTGGTGGTGAAGCCGTAGAGCAGCCGCGTCAGGTAGAGGATCGCGTCGCTCACGAAGGCGGGGGAGGGGGTGCCGCACAGATCCTCGACGATCACGCCGTCGAACCCCTGGAAACAGCCGTCCGTCATGGTGGCAAAGACGCAGCGGTCGAGGTTGACGCCGGTGAACAGCAGCGTCGTGACCCCCAGCCGGCGCAGGATCTGGTCGAGCTCGTAGTCCCGGAACCCCGACAGCCGGTGCTTCGAGACATGGATGTCGCCGGGCTCCGCCGCGATGGTCTCGAGGCTGGCGGCGCCCCAGCCGCCGGCCACCAGAACCGGGCCGCGGGCGCCCGCTTCGCCGTAGCCGCGCGTCCTGCCGCAGTTCGAGCCCTTGTCGATCACGTTCGCGGGCAGGTTGGCCAGATCGGCGCGCACGCCCCAGTTCAGATGGATGACCGGCACCTCCGCCGCCCGGGCCGCGGCGCAGAGCGCGTTGATGCCGGGGACCAGCGCCGCCAGCGGGGCCACGTCCGCGCCCCGGTCGGCGGCGAACCAGCCGTCCGGGTGCAGGAAATCGTTCTGCATGTCGACGACGATCACCGCCGTGCGGGCCAGATCGAGCCGCAGCGGCGCGGGCGCGGCGCCGATCTCCACCGCGCGCACGGGCCGCTCTGCCCGCACGAGGCTCACGCGGGCGCCGTCGCTCTGCCAGCGGTCGCGGGTCTGGCCTCTTGGATGGACGGTATCGGGCGGCATCGGCGAATCCCCAGTGTCCGGGGCATGGTGCTGCGTCGCGGCGACCCTGTCTTGTGCTGGTTTTTCGGTATAGCGTTGCCCGAAACGCCACACGCCCGCCGGAGACCCGCCATGAAGCACCTGACGACCTTCCGCCTGATCGACGCCATCGCCCGCAGCGGCTCGATCCGCGCGGCGGCGGAACGGGTCTCCCAGACGCCGTCCGCCGTGCAGCGCCGCCTTCAGGCCTACGAGGACGATCTGGGCGAACAGATCTTCGAACGCACCTCGGGCGGCGTCCGGCTCAATGCCGCCGGAGAGCTGGCCATCGTGCATATCCGCGAGGTTCTGGCCGAGACCGACCGCCTGCGCTCACGGCTGGCGGACCTGTCGGGCGTGCGCCGCGGTCATGTGGCCATCGCCTGCAGCCAGGCGCTGACGCCCTATTTCCTGCCGGCCGAGATCGCCCGCTACCAGAGCGAGTTTCCCAAGGTGACCTTCGATGTCGAAGTGATGGAGCATTCCGCCGCCGCCGTGGCGATCGAGAATTTCAGCGTCGACGTGGCGCTGGTCTTCGACGAACGCAGCATGCCCGACTACGAGGTGCGGCTTGCCCTGCCGCAGAGGCTGGTGGCGATCATGGCCGACGGGCATCCGCTGGCGCGGGAGAAGAGCCTGCGCCTGCGTCAGTGCCTCCAGTTCCCGCTGGTCCTGCCGACGCAGAATTTCGGTGGGCGCGCGCTGCTGGAACGGGCGCTTCAGGGCAAGTCCTTCGCCGAAGGCCCCCGCCTGCAAAGCAATTCCTTCGAGTATCTCAAGGCCCATGTCGCGCGGACCGACGCCATCTGCTTCCAGATCCGCATCGGCGCGCCGCGCGATGGGACGGGGCAGGGGCTGGTCAGCCGCGAGATCGACGCCCGCGACATCGACGGCGGGTTCCTCTTCCTCGGTCAGCGCCACGGACGCATCCTGCCCGTGGCCTCCTCCCGGTTCGTCGAACACATCGCCCGGTCCTTGAACGAGACGGTGTGACCCGCCTCAGCGTGGCCGCGCGGGCAGGAGGCACAGCATCTCGTAAAGCAGGTTGGCCGCGATCAGCGCGGTGTTGCCCGTGGGATCGTAGGGCGGCGAGACCTCCACCAGGTCCGCGCCCACGATGTTGAGCCCCGCCATGCCGCGCACGATCTCCAGCGCCTGCCAGGTCGACAGCCCGCCAAGCTCCACCGTCCCCGTTCCCGGCGCGAAGGCCGGATCGAGGCTGTCGATGTCGAAGCTCAGGTAGACCGGCGAATCCCCCACCGTCGCCCGCACCCGCTCCATCAGTGGCGTCAGGGACCGGTGCCAGCACTCCTCCGCCTGCACGACGGTCCAGCCCTGCCGGCGGCCCCAGTCGAAATCGTCCGCCGCATAGCCCGTACCGCGCAGCCCGATCTGGAACACCCGGTCGTTCTGCAGACACCCCTCTTCCCACGCCCGCCGGAAGGGACAGCCGTGGGCGACGGTCTCGCCAAACATGTGCTCGTTGATGTCGGCATGGGCATCCACATGCACCAGCGCCACAGGCCCGTGCCGTTCCTTCATGGCGCGCAGGATCGGCCAGGTCAGCGTATGGTCCCCGCCCAGCGTCAGCGGCACGGCGCCATGGGCGAGGATGCCGCGATAATGCTCCGCAATGATCTCCACCGACTTCTTCAGATCGAAGGTGTTGATCGGCACGTCCCCGATATCGGCCACCTGCAAGGCGTCGAAGGGCGCGGCGCCCGTGGCCATGTTGTAGGGCCGGATCATCCGGCTCTCGTCGCGGATCTGCCGCGGGCCCAGCCGCGTGCCCGGACGATTCGACGTCCCGATGTCCATGGGAATGCCCACGAAACAGGCATCGAGCCCCTCGGCGGTCTCCTGCGCGGGCAGGCGCATCATCGTGGCAGGCCCGCCGAAGCGCGGCATCTCGTTGCCGCCAAGGGGCTGGTTCAACTCGCTCATGCGTCCTCCGTGGCGATCATCGCAGCCAGCGGCCGCATCTGCGCCGCCACCGCGCAGCGCAGGGCCTCCAGCGTCATCGAGTCGTCCTTCACGAACTCGATGAACATCATGTTCAGGTTGTTGAAGATCAACTCGCCGAAGGGCTCGGGGTCGATGTCGTCCCGCACCTCTCCCCGCTCCTTCAGCCGTGCCACCAGCTCGATCACCTGCCCGCAGAGCTTGCGGTCGAGGGCGGAGTAATGCTGCCCGTTGCGGGTGTCGGGCGCCTCGATCGACAGGGCCATGGCGGTGCGCCACATCTCCTTGCTGAGATAGTTCAGCGAGTGGTCGTAATACTCGAAGATCAGCGCGAGAAGCGCGGTCTCCACGCCGCGCGGCGGATCGGCGACGATGGCGCTGCCGATCCCGATGACCTCCTCCACCTCCAGCGCCACGGTGGCGATCAGGATGTCGCCCTTGGTCTGGTAGTAGTTGTAGACGGTGCCGACCGACACATCCGCCCGGTCCGCCAACTCGTCGAGCCGGACCGCGCGGTAGCCCCGCGCGCGGAACATCCTGACCGCGGCATCAAGAATGCGTCGCTCGCGGTCCGCCTTCTGCCTGTCGCGCAAGCCCGTCATCCGTTCTCCCGGCGTAAATTGAGCCAAATCCAAAATTTATGTTGACTGCAAAAATGAACGCACTCAACTTTTTTCTTCAGAAGCCGCCCCCGATGCGGCCCGCACATGGATCAGGGAGACGCGAATGACCTACAGGACCTTCACCCGCCTCGCCGCGACCACGGCCCTCGCCGGCCTCGGCGGGGCCGCCGCCGCGCAAGAGGAACTCAACGCGCTGGTCTGGTGCGACCACACCGACCCCGCGCTGATCGAGCCCTTCGAGGAGGCGCACGGCGTCACCGTGAACCTGCGCGAGTACGAGGGCACGGGCGCCGCGCTCGCCCTCCTGGAGCAGTCCCGCCCCGGCGACTGGGACGTTCTGGTGATCGACGGCATCGACGTCTTCCGCGCCATCGACGCGGGCATCCTCGCCGCCCTGCCCGAGGAGGAGCTGCCCACCGCCGACTTCTTCCCCGAGGTCGTGATGGCCGAGAACAACAGCCGCGACGGCGTCACCTACGCGGTGACCGAGAAATTCGGCTACAACACCATCTCCTACAACGCGAACGCGGTGGACCCCGCCGACATGGAGGACCTGACCCGCGTCTGGTCAGAGGCCTATGACGGCCGCATCTCGATCTACGACTACTACCTGCCGGTGATGGGCCTCGCCGCCATGGCGCAGGGCATCGACACGGCCGCCATCGACGCCGAGGCGCTGGGCCCCATCGGCGAGACGCTCGCCGAGATGCGCAGCCGTGCCGCCTCCGTCGCCGGCGTCGTGGCCGCCCAGACCGCGCTCGCCACGGGCGAGGTCGATATCGTCGTCGGCGGCGGCGAGTGGCTGACCGCGGTGCTGGCCGAGGAACGCCCGGAACTGACCTGGACGATCCCCTCGCAGGGCGCCGTGCGCTGGACCCAGTCCATCGGCGTGCTCGAAGGCAGCGAGAATCCCGATCTCGCCCTCGAATTCGTCAAGTATATCGTCAGCCCCGAGGGCCAGGCCCGCCTCGCCACCTCCTCCTGTTTCTGGGGGATGCCCGCCAATGCCGCGGCGGGCGACGTGCTGACCGACGAGCAGAAGGCCGTGCTGCGCTGGGACGACCAGGAGGACTACCTCGCCCGCACGCAGCTCTACCCCGCACCCGATACCGACCTCGACATCGAGATGCAGGACCTCTGGCTGAACACCCTTCAGCAGTGAGCGCGCAGACCGCCACGATCCGGGGCTGGGGCTTTCTCGCCCCGGCCGTTCTCTGGACGCTGGCGTTCTTCATCGTGCCCTTCGTCGTGATGGGCGCGATGAGCCTTGCCACGCTGGACGGGCGCACGCTCGTCTGGGGCCTCAGCCTCGACAACTACCGCGAACTCGCGGGGCAGGCCTATCTCGCCCGCGCCATCGCCGTGTCGCTGGAAATCACCCTGACCGTCACCCTGGTGTCGGTCCTTCTGGCCTATCCGCTGGCATGGATCATCGCCTACCGCGTCCCGCCGCGCTGGCAGAGGCTGGTGCTCCTCCTCGCGATCCTGCCGTTCTGGACCTCCTACGTCGTGCGCTCCTACGCCTGGCTTCTGGTGCTGGCGCGCGACGGGGTGGTGAACCAGACGCTGATGGGCCTTGGCCTGATCGCCGAGCCGCTGACGCTGGCGAACACCCGCTTCGCCACAGTGACGGGCTTCGTCCATTTCTTCGTGATGCTGCTGACGCTGACGATCTACGCCAATCTCGTCCAGCTCTCGCCGAACTACCGCAAGGCGGCGATGGACCTCGGCGCCAATGCCTTTCAGACCTTCCGGCACGTGATCCTGCCGCTGACCCTCCCGGGCATCATGACCGGCGCCTTCCTGACCTTCGTCCTGTGCATCGGCGACTACATCACGCCGCAGATCCTCGGCGGGAACACCGAACTGACCGTGCCGCAGGTGATCATGGTCCAGCTCGGCCGGCGCGCCGATTTCCCGCTTGCCGCGGCGCTGGCCATCGTGCTCATGGGCATCGTGACGCTGGCCTATCTCGCCATGGCGCGCTGGCTGAGGCTCGACCGGCTGTGAGACGCCTCGTGCCCTGGGCCTACGCCCTCGCCCTCTTCGGCTTCATCTACCTGCCGGTGGCCACGCTGGTGCTGTTCTCCTTCCAGAACGGCAGCCTCCCCGTGCCGCCCTTCAACGGGCCGAGCCTGCGCTGGTACGGCGACGTCCTCGGCGACGACCGCCTTGTGGAGGCGCTGCTCAACTCGCTGATGGTGGCGCTCGGGTCTTCCGCCATTGCCGTGGCGCTGGGCTTCTCCGCCGCCTATGCCCTCGCGCGGCACGTCCTGCCGGCCTCCGCGCTCTGGCGCGCGCTGCTGATCGCGCCGCTGACGGTCAGCTACCTGATCGTGGGCCTCGGCCTTCTGATCGTGGTGCAGCGCCTCGGCCTCGGCCTCTCGCTCTGGACCGCCGGGATCGGCCATGTCGTCATCAACCTGCCGATCGCCTTCGCCATCATCTACGCCTCCATGGGCGCGCAGCAGCAGAACGCCGAACGCGCCGCGCGCGATCTGGGCGCGGACGAGGCGCGCGTGGTGCTGCTCGTGACCGTGCCGATGCTGGCGCCCGCGATCCTCGCCGCCTTCTTCCTGTCCGTGACGCTCAGCTGGGACGAATTCATCATCGCCTTCCTTCTGACCCGCTTCGACGTCACCTTGCCGGTGGAGATCTGGTCCATGCTCCGCTCGGGCCTCTCGCCACGGCTCAACGCCATCGGCAGCCTTGTCTTCCTCGTGTCGGTCAGCGCCGTCCTTCTTCTCGAACTCACCGTCTTCAGGAAACGCCGCAGATGACCGCCTCCGTCACGCTCGACCGCATCGGCCACAGCTTCGGCTCGTTCCGCGCGCTCCAGTCCATCGAGCTGGAGATCGCCGCCGGGGAATACGTCACCCTGCTCGGCCCTTCGGGCTGCGGAAAGACGACGCTCCTGTCGATCCTGGGCGGCTTTCTGACCCCCGACCAGGGCCGCGTCCTGATCGGCGGGCGCGACGTCACCGCGCTGCCCGCCGCCAGGCGCCCCACCGCCACGACCTTCCAGGACTACGCGCTCTTTCCCCACATGAGCCTGCGCGACAACGTCGGCTTCGGCCTGCGCATGGCGGGCGTGCCGAGGCGCGAGCGTCACGCCCGCGCCGAGGAAAAGCTCGACATGGTGGGCCTGAAACACGCCGCCGCCGCCCGCCCGCACGAACTCTCCGGAGGCCAGCGCCAGCGCGTCGCCCTCGCCCGCGCTCTCGCGGTGGAGCCTGACGTGCTGTTGCTCGACGAACCCCTCGGCGCGCTCGACCTCAAGCTCCGCCGCGCCATGCAGGACGAGCTGAAGAGCATCCAGCGCCGCGTCGGCACCACCTTCGTCCATGTCACCCACGACCAGGAGGAGGCCATGGCCATCGCCGACCGCATCGTCGTGATGAACGCGGGCCGGATCGAGGACGCGGGCCCCCCCGCCCGCATCTACCGGCACCCGGCAAGCCTTTTCGCCGCCGAGTTCATGGGCGAGACCAACCGCTTCGCCGGAGAGGGCAGGGGCGACGGCATCGCCACCCCCTTCGGCGTCATCGACCGCCAGCCCCCCGCCCATGGCCCCCTCACCCTC
Source organism: Histidinibacterium lentulum (assembly GCF_003789055.1). Taxonomy (GTDB): domain Bacteria; phylum Pseudomonadota; class Alphaproteobacteria; order Rhodobacterales; family Rhodobacteraceae; genus Oceanicola; species Oceanicola lentulus. The sequence continues at coordinate 171,703 of NZ_ML119087.1, forward strand.
TGCCTGCGCCCCGAGGCCCTGCGCCCCGGCGCGGGCAGCCTCCGGATCGGCCCGTCCCGCGTGCTCGACGCCGCCTTCTTCGGCACCCATTGCCGCGCCCATGTCCGGCCCGACGCCGCGCCGGACCTGACGCTGGTGGCCCACCTGCCGCCCACCGACCTGCCCGAGCCCGGCCAGATGCTGGACCTCGCCGCCGTCACCGACGATCTTGCCGCCTTCCCCGCGGAGTAACCCATGGACAGAGCCCGCCCCGAAGACTGGTATGCCACCGAGACGAAGCCCGACGGCGTCACGCTGATCCACGAGCCCTTCATCCAGCCCTTCTACCGCTGCAACATGTGGCACGTGCGCGGCCGCGACCGCGACATGCTGGTCGACAGCGGCATGGGCGTGGTGTCCCTGCGCCAATGGGTGCCGCTGGTGACCGAACGCGCCCTGACGGCGGTCGCGAGCCATACCCATTTCGACCACATCGGCTGCCACCACGAATTTCCGGACCGCTGCGTCCACAGCGCCGAGGCCCATATCCTCGCCGCGCCCGCCAATGCCGCCACCCTCGCCGATCCCTATGTGACCGACGAGATCTTCGACCGCCTGCCGCCCTTGCCCTACAGCTCCGCCACCTATTCCGTCCGCTCTGCCCCCGCGACGCGGCTGGTGGAGGACGGCGACGTCATCGACCTCGGCGACCGCCACTTCGAGGTGATCCACACCCCCGGTCATTCCCCCGGCGGCATCGCCCTCTGGGAGGCCGCGACGCAGACGCTCTTCTCCGGAGACATCGTCTACGACGGCCCCCTGATCGAGGACACCTACCATTCGGATGCCGCCGACTATCACCGCTCGATGGTCCGCCTGCACGATCTGCCCGTCCGCACCGTCCATGGCGGGCATTTCCCCAGCTACGACGGCGCCCGCCACCGCGCCATCATCCGCGCCTGGCTCGACGCGCGGGAGCGTGCTTAGGTTTCCCCGAAGCAACGCGACGCCAGCCCGTCCTTTCTTTCCGCGCCCGCTATGGCAGTCTGCACCCGGACCCTTGGGAGGACGACAGGACGTGACCCACACGCGGCTGCGCAAGTTCAACACGCGCGACACCTATCCCGAGCAGAAGCTCGACAACGACCTCTGCCAGGCCGTCGTGACCCATGGCGGGCGCACCGTCTGGCTGCGCGGCCAGTGCCCGCAGGACCTCGACGATTTCACCAACATCGCCAGCCACGACCCCGCGGAGCAGACCCACAAGGTCATGCAGAACATCCGCCAGCTGATCGAGGAGGCCGGGGGCACCATGGAGCATCTCGTGAAGGTGGTGGTCTACATCACCGACGTGCGCCACCGCGAGGCGGTCTACCGCACCATGGGCGAGTATATCCGCGGCGTGCATCCCGTCTCCACCGGCCTTGTGGTCAGCGCGCTCGCCCGGCCCGAATGGCTGGTGGAGATCGACGCCACGGCGGTGATCCCGGAATGACCTTCTCCCTCGTCGCCCGCTGCGCCGAAACGGGGATGTTCGGCATCGCCGTCTCCTCCTCCTCTCCCGCCGTCGCCGCCCGCTGCGCCTATACCCGCGCCGGCGTGGGCGCGGTCGCGAGCCAGAACGTCACCGATCCCACCCTCGGGCCGTTGGCGCTCGACGCCATGCAGGCGGGCCTCACTGCCGTGGAGGCCGTGGCGAAGGTGCAGGCCGAAGGCCGCTTCATCGAGTACCGCCAGGTCCTCGCCATCGACCGCGAGGGGCGCACGGCGATCCATTCGGGGCCCAACTCGCTGGGCATCTGGACCCATGCGACAGGCCGCGACGTCCTCTCCGCCGGGAACCTCCTCGCCAACGACGGCGTGCCCGCCGCCATCGTCGCGGCCTTCGAGGCCGCGCCCGGCCATCTCGGCGACCGCCTCGTCGCCGCCCTGCGCGCGGGCCGCGACGCGGGCGGCGAGGCCGGGCCCGTCCATTCGGCGGGCCTGCAGCTTTGCGACAAGGTGCCCTGGCCCGTGGCCGACCTGCGCTGCGACTGGACCGAGGACGACCCGATCGAGGCCGTGGCCGAGGCCTGGCGCGTCTACGCCCCCCAGCTCGACGCCTATGTCCAGCGCGCGCTCGATCCGCGCGCCGCGCCCTCCTACGGGGTGCCGGGCGACGACTGAGACGCTTGCGCGAGCCGCCCGCGCAGGCGATGCAGGGCGATGCCCCTGCGTTTCACCTTCCGTCAACTCGAATACCTCGTCGCGGTGGGCGAATGCGGCACCATCGCGCTGGCCTCCCAGCGGCTCAACGTCTCCTCCCCGTCGATCTCGGCGGCGATCAGCCAGCTCGAGGCGGAATTCGCCATCCAGCTCTTCGTGCGCCACCATGCGCAGGGCCTGTCGCTGACCCCCGGGGGGCGGCGCGTCTTCAACGAGGCCAAACGCATCCTCGACGACGCGGCGGCGCTGAACGATCTCGCTTCCGACATCAGCGACAGGCCGCGCGGCCCCATCTCCATCGGCTTTCTGACCACGGTGGCGCCGCTCCTGAGCGCGTCCATCCGGCGGTCCTTCGAAGGCGCCTATCCCGACGCCGGCGTGTCGCTCCGGGAAGGCAACCAGCCGGAGCTTCTGCGGATGCTCGGCCGGGCCGAGATCGACGCCGCGATCACCTACGATCTGGAGATCCCGAAGGACATCGCCTTCGAGCGGCTTCAGGCCCTGCCGCCCTGGGTCATGCTGCCGGCGGAGCATCCGCTGGCCCGGAACGACAGCCTCTCGCTCGAGGATCTGGTGCATGAGCCCATGGTGCTGCTCGACCTGCCGCTGAGCCGCGAATATTTCCTGTCGATCTTCCAGACCCGCCAGGTGCGCCCCGACATCGCCGAGAGGACCTCGGACATGTCCGTGGCGCGCAGCCTCGTGGCGAACGGCTTCGGCTTCGGCCTCGTGAACCTGCGGTCCGGCAGCGATCTGGCGCCGGACGGCAAGCGGCTCGCCTTCCTGCCGCTGTCCGACGACGTGCGCCCCATGGTGCTCGGCATCGCCACGAAGCGCAGCGCGTTCCGCTCCCGCATCGTGGGTGCCTTCTTCGATCATGTGCGGACCCTGGTGCAGACCGAGGGCCTCCCCGGGACGCCCGGCGCATCCGCCCCGTAGGGGGGGTTTCCAACCCACCGTTCCCGTAGGGTGGGTTTCCAACCCACCGTCCCCGTCCCCCTGGGATGTGTTTCCAACTCACCGTCCCCCACCGCCCGCCGCACGCCTCTCAAACCCCCTCCCGCAACCGCGCCAGCAACGCCTCCATCATCCCGTCGCACCGCGCCATCTGCTCCACGCTCACATATTCGTCCGGCTTGTGCCCCTGCGCCATGGACCCCGGCCCGCAAACCACCACAGGCACGCCCAGAGCCTCCGAAAACAGCCCGCCCTCGGTGCCGAAGGCGACCTTGCCCGTCCCGTTGCCCCCCGTGAGCGCCTTCACGAAGGCCACGACCTCGGCATCCTCGGGCGTCTCCAGCCCCGGATAGCGGTTGGTCACCTCGATCCCGATCGCCGCCTCGGGGAAGCGGTCCCGCAGGGGCGCCACGATCCCCTCCGCCCTGTCGCGCAGCCTTCCCAGCAGCGCCTCCGGATCGTCCCCCGCCAGATTGCGGATCTCGAAATCGACCACGCAGGCGTTCGGCACGATGTTCAGCGCCACGCCCCCGTCGATCCGCCCCACATGGAGCGTCGTATAGGGCACATCATACCCGTCATCCTTCAGTCCCGCCTCCGCCACCTCCGCCTGCAGCGCGCGGATCTCCCCGATCATGTCGCAGGCCAGATGGATCGCGTTCAGCGCCTCGGGCGCCAGCGCCGAATGCCCCTCCCGGCCCGTGCAGCGCACTCTCAAGGCGCTCTTGCCCTTGTGACCCGTGACCACCTGCATCGACGTGGGCTCGCCCACGATGCAGAACCGCGGCCTCACCGGCGCCCCCGCCAGCATGTCGATCAGCGAGCGCACGCCGACGCAGCCGATCTCCTCGTCATGGCTGAGCGCGAGATGCAGCGGCGTCCGCAGCTCCCCGGCCTTGAGCGCGGCGGCAAGGGCGCAGGCGACGAAGCCCTTCATGTCCGCCGTTCCCCGCCCGTAGAGCCGCCCCTCCCTCTCGGTCAGCGCGAAGGGCGGCAGGGTCCAGTCCTGCCCCTCCACCGGCACCACATCCGTATGGCCCGAGAGCATCACGCCGCCCCGGTCCCGCGGCCCCAGCGTGGCGTAGAGATTGGCCTTCCGCCCGCCCTCCGCCTCGATCAGCACGACCTCCGCCCCCGCCTCCTGCAGGAGCCCGGCACAGAAATGGATCAGCTCCCGGTTCGGTTCGCTGCTCACCGTCGGAAAGGCGATGAGCCTTTCGAGGATCTCGACGCTCTGCATGGACCTCCCTCTTCGCGCCGTGCTTAACATGCACGCATCGCCCCATTAGAAGCGACCAAAGAATCCATGCTTAGCGCGTGCCTAATCAGCACTTACGCGATGGGTTCTTTCCGCCGGCCTCCGCTCTCGGTGAGGATACCGCACCAGGGCCCGCGCCGGCGGGCCGCCACGCATGGGGGGACGCACCGGCATGGGCCGCGACAGCCGCTACGACATCCTGTTCCGGCCGATCGACATCGGCCCCGTCACGGCGAAGAACCGGTTCTACCAGGTCCCCCACTGCAACGGAGGCGGCTACCGCGACCCCTCCGCCGCCGCCGCCATGCGCGGCGTGAAGTCCGAGGGCGGCTGGGGCGTGATCTTCACCGAACAGTGCGAGATGCACCACACGTCCGAGATCACCCCCTTCATCGAGCTCCGACTCTGGGACGACGCCGACATCCCCATGATCGCGAAAATGGCCGGCAAGATGAAGGAACACGGCGCCCTTGCCGGCATCCAGCTCGCCTATTCCGGCATCAACGGCCCGAACCTCTACACCAAGGAGGTGCCGCTCGCGCCCTCCGCCATGCCGATCCGCACCTTCACCAACGATCCGGTCAACGCCCGCGCCATGGACCGCGAGGACATCCGCAACCTCCGCCGCTGGTTCGTGAACGCCGCGCGCCGCTGCCGCACCGCCGGTTTCGACCTCATCTGCCTCTACGGCGCCCACGGCTTCGGCATCTTCCAGCACTTCCTCAGCACCGCCACCAACCACCGCACGGACGAATACGGCGGCAGCCTCGAGAACCGCGCCCGCTTCGTGCGCGAGGTGGTGGCCGACCTGCGCGACGAGGTGGGCGACACCATGGGCCTGACCCTCCGCCTGTCCCTCGACGAGATGGTGGGGGAGCTCGGCTTCGCCAATTCCGAGGTCCGCGACTTCATCGAGATGCATGCCGACCTGCCCGATCTCTGGGACCTCGCCCATGGCGCCTGGGAGGATTGCTCCGGCCCCTCCCGCTTCAAGGAGGAGGCGGCGCAGTTCGACCTCGTCACCGGCATCAAGGCCCTGACCACGCGGCCCGTGGTGGGCGTTGGCCGCTTCACCTCGCCCGACGTGATGGTCAGGCAACTGACCTCCGGCACGCTCGACCTGATCGGCTGCGCGCGGCCCTCCATCGCCGATCCCTTCCTGCCGAAGAAGGTGGAGGAAGGCCGGATCGAGGACATCCGCGAATGCATCGGCTGCAACATCTGCATCACCGGCGACATGACCATGTCCATCAGCCGCTGCACCCAGAACCCGACCTTCATGGAGGAATGGCGCAAGGGCTGGCACCCCGAGCGGATGAACGCGAAGGGGCCCTCGTCCAGCGTGCTCGTCGTCGGCGCCGGTCCCGCGGGGCTGGAAGCGGCCCGCGCCTGCGCCGAGCGCGGCTATGACGTGGCCCTCGCCGAGGCGGGCACGACCCTGGGCGGCCGCGTCGCGCGCGAGCGGCTGCTGCCGGGCCTTTCGGCCTGGGGCCGCGTGGCCGACTACCGCGCCTGGCAGCTCTCGCAGAAACCCAACGTCGAGACCTATTTCGACAGCGCCCTCGACGCGGAGATGATCCTCGGCTTCGGGTTCGAGAACATCTGCATCGCGACGGGCTCGACCTGGCGGCGCGACGGCGTGTCCCGCCAGCATGTCGTGCCGCTGCCCATCGACCCCGCCATGACGGTGCTGACGCCGGACGACATCATGGCGGGCGCGCGGCCCTCGGGCCATGTGGTGCTCTGGGACGACGATCACTACTACATGGGCGGCGTGCTGGCGGAGCTTCTGGTCTCGGCGGGCTGCACCGTCACCTTCGTCACCACTTCCGCCTATGTCTCCGACTGGACGGTCAACACGCTGGAGCAGCACACGATCCAGCGGCGACTACTGGAAATGGGCGTGACGGTGGAGCTGAACCGGGGCGTGACCGCCATCGGCCCGGGTGCCGTGACCACCGCCTGCACCTACACCGCCCGCCCCCGCGATATCGCCTGCGATGCCGTGGTCATGGTCGCCTCCCGCAGCGGCGAGGATGCCGTCTTCCGGGACCTGACGGCGCGGCAGGCCGACTGGGCCGATGCGGGCATTCGGTCGGTGAAGCTCATCGGCGATGCCGAGGCGCCCGGTCCCATCGCCTGGGCCACCTATGCCGGGCACCGCTACGCGCGCGAGCTCGACGGCAACGACATCGGCGACGCCCTGCCGTTCCGCCGCGAAGTCGCCGCGCTGGCGGCGGACTGAGGCCCGATGACCCACGCCCCCGCCTTTGCCAGCGATCCCGCCGCGCTCTCGGCCATGCTCGGCTGGGCGGAGACGCGCATCCGCACGGGTCCCGATCCCCGCAGCGGCGCCCTGCCGCGCGACCGGCTCGACGCGGCGCTGGGCGGCTCGGTCACCGCGGGCGGCCTCGGCTGGGACCGCGCCTTTGCGCTTTTCTCGGACGTGATCGCGCCCTCCTGCCGGCCCTTCGACCACCCGACCAGCCTCGCCTTCGTCGCCGCCGCCCCCACGCCCGCCGCGCAGGGCTTCGACGCGGTGCTGGGCGCGGCGGAGATCTTCGCGGGCAACTGGGACGGCGGCTCGGGCGCGATCCATGCCGAAAATCAGGCCCTGGACTGGCTCGCCGGCCTCGCGGGCTGGGGCGACGGGGCAGGGGGCGTCTTCGTCTCCGGCGGGACCATGGGCAATCTCTCCGCCCTCCATGCCGCGCGGGTGGCCTTCGAGCAGGCCCATGGCCGCCCCGAGCGGTTCCGCCTTCTCGCCAGCACCGAGGCGCACAGCTCCATCGCCGCCATCGCCCGGGTGATGGACGTGGCGCTGGACCTCGTGCCCGCCGATGCCACCGGCCGGATCGACGTCGAGGCCGCGAAAGACGCCCTCCGCCCCGGCACCTTCGCCATCGTCGCCAATGCGGGCGCTACCAACAGCGGCGCGGTGGACGATCTGGCCGCCCTCGCCGACCTCGCCGAGGCCCGCGGCCTCTGGCTCCATGTCGACGGCGCCTATGGCCTCGCCGCTCTGGCGGACCCCGGGACCGCGCCGCTCTTCGCGGGGCTCGAGCTCGCCGACAGCTTCATCGTCGATCCGCACAAGTGGCTTTTCGCGCCCTATGACAGCTGCGCGCTGGTCTACCGCGACGTGACGCGGGGCGCCGCGGCCCATGGCCAGCGCGGCGCCTATCTAGACGCGCTCGACACGCACCACCTCAACCCCTCCGACCTCGCCCTGCACCTGTCGCGCAGGCCGCGCGGCCTGCCGCTCTGGTTCTCGCTCTCGGTCTACGGGACCGAGGCCTATGCCGCCGCGATCCGCCGGACCTTCCGCATCGCGCAGGAGATCGCCGACGGGATCGAGGCCATGCCCGGCCTCGACCTCGTCCTCGGCCCGCAACTGACCGTGCTCCTCTTCCGCGTGCCCGGCATGGACCGCGCGGCGCTTCAGGCCTGGGCCGAGGGTCACCGCCGCAGCGGCGCGCTTCTCTGCCTTCCGACCACCTGGCGGGGCGAGACCGTCCTGCGCATCTGCGTTGTGAACCCCGAAACCGATCCCACCCATGTCCTGAGGGTGCTGGAGACCCTCACGTGACCGCCGCCATCTCCCTCCGCGACGTGCGCAAGACCTTCGGCGATTTCACCGCGCTCAAGGCGGTCAGCTTCGACATCGCCGACAACGAGTTCTTCACGCTGCTCGGTCCCTCGGGCTGCGGCAAGACCACGCTCCTGCGGCTCATCGCGGGCTTCGAGGGGACGACCGGAGGGACGATCCACCTCTACGGCCAGGAGATCGAGGGCCTGCCCCCCGACAGGCGCCCGGTGAACACGGTCTTCCAGAACTACGCGCTCTTTCCGCACATGACCGTGCAGGAAAACATCGCCTTCGGCCTCCAGATGCTGAAATGGCCCAGGGCCGACATCGCCGCGCGGGTGGCCGAGATGGTCGCCATGGTCCGGCTCGGCGACTTCGTGCACCGCAAGCCCGCCCAGATGTCCGGCGGACAGCAGCAGCGCGTGGCGCTGGCCCGCGCCATGGCGCCCCGGCCCAAGGTGTTGCTGCTGGACGAGCCGCTCTCCGCCCTCGACCTCAAGCTCCGTCAGGAAATGCGGTCGGAGCTGAAGCGCCTTCAGCGCGAGACCGGCATCACCTTCATCTTCGTCACCCACGACCAGGAAGAGGCGCTGTCGATGTCCGACCGCATCGCGGTCATGTCGGCGGGCGAGGTGCAGCAGATCGGCCGCCCCTCCGAGATCTACGAACATCCGGCGAACCGCTTCGTCGCCGATTTCATCGGCGAGACGAACCTGATCGACGCCACCGTCGAGGCGGTGGAGGGCCAGATCGTCACCTGCCGCCTGCCCGACGGCGAGACGGTCCACGCGCTGGCGAACCGCGCCGCCTCCAAAGGCCAGTCCGGCACGCTTTCCATCCGGCCCGAGCGCCTGACCATCACCCGCGATCCGCCGCCGGGCGAGAGCCTGAAAGGCGTGCTCGGCGCCTCGACCTACCTCGGCACGGACACCCATTACGAGGTCCGCCTCGGCCCCAACCTCTCCCTCACCGCCCGGATGCAGAACGCCGAGGACGCCGCCCTCCGCCTCGACGAGGGCGACCCCGTCCACGTCAGCATCGTCGCGGGTGCTGCGCGGTTCCTGGTGACCTGATGGCGGCGGGCACGGGCAGCGGACGCACCGTCTCGGCCACCTTCCGGCCGATCCGCGGCTGGCTGCTTCTGCCGTCCTGGGCGATCATCGGCTTCTTCATGGTGATCCCGGTGCTGCTGATGCTGGTCTACTCCTTCCTGACGAAGGAATTCCGCGGCGGCGTCATCTGGGAGCCCACGCTCGCCGCCTACGACCAGTTCCTCTTCGACCGGGGCCTCTTCGGGGACGAGCCGCCGACCATCGAATGGGCCTATATCACCATCTTCATCCGCTCGATCCTGCAGGCAACCGGCGCCACGCTCCTGTGCCTCCTGATCGGCTTTCCCACCGCCTTCTTCATCGCGACGCGCCCGGCGCACACGCGGGCGATCTGGCTTTTCCTCATCACCATTCCCTACTGGGTGAACCTGCTGATCCGCACGGTCTCCGTCCGCTTCCTGATCCGCGACAACGGTCCCCTGAACGACTTTCTCCTGGCCCTCGGCCTGGTCGATCAGCCGCTCGGGCTCATCAACACCAACTTCGCGGTGCAGCTCGGGCTCTTCTATTCCTACCTGCCGTTCATGGTGCTGCCGATCTACGCGGCGGTGGAGCGCTACAACTTCGCCTTCTCCGAGGCCGCTTCGGACCTCTACGCGCCGAAATGGACGATCCTGCGACGCATCGTGATCCCGGTGGTGAAACCGGGCATCATCGCGGGCTGCATCCTCGTGTTCGTGCCCTCTCTGGGCGCCTTTCTCGCGCCGGACCTTCTGGGCGGGGCCAAGACCTACATGATCGGCTCGCTGATCGAGGAGCAGTTCAAGGGCAATGCCGGGAACTGGCCCTTCGGGGCGGCGGCCTCGATGATCCTGCTGTCGATGGTGCTGGTGGTGCTGCTGTTCTACGCGCGCGGCCAGTCGCGGGAGGGGGCGTGATGGGGTGGCCGGGACCGGAGGCGCGCCATCGACGGGCCGCGAAATGGTCGAGCGAGCCCCCCGCGCGGACTCAAGGCCGCAGGCCGCCGCGCGGTCGACGGGCCGCCCCCACGGCCCGGCGACACGTCGACGCTCGGACCCAGCTCCGAGGTCTTCCGGACTTGGCTGGCATAAAGTGCGTAGCCATTCTGTCGGTTCGCCGCGCCACGGCCCGCCGACCGCGCGCCTCCGCACCAGACCCCCTCCGGAGGCCCGGATGACCTTCGACGTCCGCCGCTATCGGGGCTTCTTCGGGCTGACGATGCTCTGCCTCTTCATCCTCTACGTCCCGCTCCTCGTCGTGATGGTCTACAGCTTCAACGACAGCCGCTCGATCACCAACTGGGAGGGCGTCTCCCTCCGCTGGTACGTCGACGTCTTCACCGGCCCCGAGTCGGAGAAGTTCAAGCAGGCCGCCTGGAACTCCCTGACCATCGCCCTCTCGGCGGCCATCGTCTCCACCACCATCGCCACCGCCGCCGCCATCGGCATGGTCCGGGGCGGCGCCTTCCGGGGGAAATCCGCGACCTTCGCGCTCATCTCCCTGCCGATCATGGTGCCGGAGATCGTCACCGCGGTCGCCACGCTCATCTTCTTCTCCACCATCGCCTTCCCGCTCGGGACCCTCTCGATCCTCGTCGCGCACATCGTCTTCTGCATCCCCTTCGCCTACCTGCCCATTTCGGCACGCCTGCAGGGGATCGAGGCGAGCTACGAGGAAGCCGCGCAAGACCTCTATGCGGGCCGCTGGGCCACCTTCCGCCACGTGCTCTTCCCGATCATGGGGCCGGGCATCATGTCGGGCTTCCTGCTCGCCTTCATCATCTCGCTCGACGACTTCATCATCACGAACTTCGTCAAGGGCGCCGGGGTCGAGACCCTGCCGACCGCCATCTTCGGATCGGTCAAGCAGGGCATCCAGCCCAACATCATGGCGCTCTCGACGCTGCTGCTGCTTTTCTCGATCGCCCTCGTGACTCTATCCTACTTCATCGGAAAACGGGGCGAAGCACTCCAACCGGACAGGGGAGACTGACCATGAAGAGACTGACCACGACGACCGCCATCCTGGCGCTCGCAGCGGGGGCGGCCGCCGCCGAGGGCGAGCTCCGCGTCTACCACTGGTTCGAATACATGCCGCAGGAACTGGTGGACAAGTTCGAGGCCGAAACCGGCATCGACGTCATCATCGACACCTACGACAGCAACGAGGCGCTTCTGGCCTCGCTCAAGGCCGGCACGCTCGGCTCCTATGACGTGGCCGTCCCGGGCGACTACATGGTCGCGATCATGGCGGGCGAGGGCCTTCTCGACACGTTCGAGGAGGGCGAGCTGACCAACAAGGCCAACATCGAGGACCAGTGGCTCAACGCGCCCTTCGATGCGGGCCGCGTTCACTCGATCCCCTACCAGTGGGGCTCCACCAGCGTGTCGGTGAACCGCGACATCTATACCGGCGACACCAACTCCCTCTCGCTGATCTTCGATCCGCCCGAGGAACTCAAAGGCCGGATCAACGTGCTCGACAGCCAGGGCGAGGTGATGGCGCTGGCCTCGATCTACCTCGGCATCCCCCAGTGCAGCCAGGACCGCGACCAGCTTCGCGCGCTGGACGAGCTCCTGCAGACCGCCTCGGCACACTGGGCCTCCTTCGGCTCCGACATCGCCAAGGACGTGCTGGTGTCGGGCGATGCCGCGGCGGGCATGATCTACAACGGTTTCTCCGCCAAGGCGCGCGAGGAAGGCGCCAATGTCGAATACATCTACCCCGACGAGGGCTATGTCGTCTGGATGGACAACGTCGTGCTTCTGGAACAGGCGCCGAACCGCGAGAACGCGATCCGGTTCATGGATTTCCTGCTTCAGCCCGAGAACATCGCGCAGGTGACGAACTACGCCCAGTATGCCGCGGGCATCACCGGCGCGGCCGAATTCACCGAAGAGGCGCTCGCCACCTCGCCGGAGAACAACCCGCGCGAGGGCGCGGGCCCTGGCGTCTTCATCGAGGTCTGCGATCAGGCGACTCAGGAGGTCTACGACCAGATCTGGACGCGGCTGCGCAGCTGATGCGGATCGGGCTCTATCAGGCCCCATCGCCCGCCGGGGATATCCCGGCGGGCCTTGCCGCCCTCGACGCCGCCCTTGGCAAGGCCGCGGGGGCCGGGGTCGATCTTCTCGTCATGCCGGAGCTGTTCCTGCCCGGCTACGGCGCCACCACCGCCACCCCGCCTCCGGGCTGGGCCGAGACCATGAAGACCGTGGCGGACCTCGCCCGCACCCATGCCGTGGCGCTCGCCATCGGCCTGCCGGAGTATGGCGAGACCGCGGTCTGGAACGCGGCTTTCGTCTTCGACGAGACCGGCGCCGAGATCGCCCGCTACCGCAAGGTGCAGCTTTTCGGAGACCGGGAGCACGCGCTCTTCACCCCCGGCGACCGCCTTGTCACCTTCGACTGGAGGGGCCGCCGCTTCGGCCTCCTGATCTGCTACGACGTGGAATTTCCCGAGCATGTCCGCGCGCTCGCCACGGCGGGGGCCGAGGTGATCCTGGTGCCCACGGCGAACATGATGCCCTTCGTGAACGTCAACCAGATCATGGTGCCCTCCCGGGCTGCCGAGAATGCCGTGACCATCGTCTATGCCAACTGCTGCGGGACCGAGGGCGCGCTCGACTACGTGGGCCTCAGCCTGATCTGCGGCCCCGAGGGCTATCCGCTGGCCTCCAAGGGCCGCGATGCGGGCCTGCTCATCGCCGAACTGCCGGAACCCGGCTGGCGTGAACACGACATCCCCCATTCGACCCAAGCCGCGGACCTGCGCAAGGTGGGCGTGTCCTGACGCCGCAAGCGCCCTCTTCTGAATAGCCAAATGATATCAATATCTTGAAAGGCGTTACATCGTGAAACGAGATACGCTGACCCTCGCCGTCACCCAGATGCCCTGCTCCTGGGACATCGAGGCGAACCTCGCCCGCGCCGAAACCCTCGTCCGCGAGGCCGCCGCTGCGGGCGCGACCCTGATCCTCCTCCAGGAGCTCTTCGAGACTCCCTATTTCTGCTCCGAGCAGAACCCGGACCACCTCACCCTCGCCCGCCCCTTCCAGACAAACCCCCTCATCGCCCGTTTCGCCGCCCTCGCCGCCGAACTGCAGGTCGTCCTTCCCCTCAGCTTCTTCGAGCGCACCGAGCGGCAGTTCTTCAACTCCATGGCCATGATCGACGCGACCGGCGAGATCCTCGGCCTCTACCGCAAGACCCACATCCCCGACGGTCGCGGCTACCAGGAGAAGTTCTACTTCACCCCCGGCGACACCGGCTTCCGCGTCTGGAACACCGCCGCCGGCTGCATCGGCGTCGGCATCTGCTGGGACCAGTGGTTCCCCGAGACCGCGCGCAGCATGGCCCTGATGGGCGCCGACGTGCTCCTCTATCCCACCGCCATCGGGAGCGAACCGCAGGACCCGTCCGTCGACAGCAAACCCCACTGGCAGCGCACCATGCAGGGCCACGCCGCCGCCAACATGTGCATCCTCGCCGCCAGCAACCGGATCGGCACGGAGAATGTCGGCGCCGAGATGTCCTTCTACGGCGGCAGCTTCATCGCCGACGAGACCGGCGCGAAGCTGGCCGAGATGGGAGCCGCGCCGGGCATCGCCATCGCCACGGTCGATCTTGACGCGATCCGCCGGCGCCGCGCCGCCTGGGGCCTCTTCCGGGACCGAAGGCCCGAACACTACCGCCCGCTGACCTAGGCCACCGCCGTCCGCCCCGTGCCCGCGATGTGGTCCGCGAGATACTGGGCGTCCGGCCAGACACCCCAGATGAACGACGAGCCCCGGCAGGACAGGAAGGGCAGGCCGAGGAAATAGAGCCCGGGCACCACGCTCACGCCCCTCTCGTGCCGCGGGCGGCCCTCGGCGTCGAAGACGTCCGCCTTGAGCCAGCCGAAATCGAGCGCGAAACCCGTGGCCCAGATGATCGTCCGCACCCCCGCCACCGCAAGATCGAGCGTCAGCAGAGGATCGTCAAAACTTGCCGGGTCGGGGCTGATCTGACGGGCCTCGGGCTCTTCTGGCAGGTCCTCGCCCGTTCGCGCGACCCAGGCATCCGCCTCGTCCAGAACCGACAGGTAGTTCGCATCCCCCCGCCGGATTGTGGCGACAAGATCGTCCGAGAATGCGAGGACACCGCCCTCACAGCCCAGCGTCCGCCCCACGAGCCGCACGCCCCGGGCGGCGAAGTCGCGGAAATCCACGGTCCGCCCGCCATGGGCGCCGCTGACAGCGATCGTCACATGCTCCGAGGAGGGGGCGGCCCGCGCCTCCCACTTTCCCAGAACGCCCAGCCACCAGACGAAATCCTTGCCGCGATACCGCCGCGGCGGCCGGTCGTGGGGGCCCACCGAGAGGTAGACCTCGCGCCCCGCCCGGCTCAGCTCGTCCGCGATCTGCGATCCGGACGAGCCCGCGCCGACCACGAGGACGCCGCCCTCCGGGAGGGCGCCGGGGTTGCGATAGGCCGTGGAATGGATCTGCAGAAGACCCTCGGTCTCAGGCACCACCCGCGGGATCAGCGGCTTCTGGAAGGGTCCGGTGGCGGACACGACGCAGCGCGCCTCCATCACGCCCTCGGAAGTCTCGACCCGGAAGCCCTGTCCATCCAGCGGCCTCACGCCGGTCACCTCGACGCCGCAACGGATCGGCGCGGCGATCTTCCGGGCATAGGCCTCGAAATAGGCGACAACCTGATCCTTGGAGGCAAAGCCGTCAGGGTCCAGCCCGTCGAACTCGAGGTCCGGAAAACGGTCATGCCAGGCGGGGCCGTTTGCGACGAGGGAATCCCACCGTTCCGACCGCCAGCGCTCGGCGATCCGGTGACGCTCCAGCACGACGTGCCCGATCCCCCGGTCGCTCAGATGGCCGCTCATCGCGAGCCCGGCCTGCCCGCCACCGATCACGACGGTGTCGATCGTTTCGCTGCCCATCCGCCGTCTCCCCGACTGTCAGGGAAAGCCTAGCGGGGACGGGGGTCGCCCCAAACCATGCTCTGCTTAAGCTGTGATTGGGGAAAGCCTAAGGCGGAGCGTCTTCAGGCAGGAGAAGCGCCCCATGCCTTGTCCACGATCGTCTGGGCGAGCTCCTCCGCATGATCGGCCCCCACCCTTGGCCGGAGGTGCGCCAGCGGAACCGAAAGGCGATAGCGGAACCCTTCGGTCAGGTCCGCCTCGGCTGTCCCGCCAAGCGTGGCGGGCGCGATCCGCAAGAGGAGCGTGCTGCCGAAGCCGCCGCCGATGGCCGCTTCCGGCGCCGACATGCTCCGCGACCATGCCCCCTGTTCGACCCACTCGAGCACGAACATCGGCTCCCGTGCCCCGGTCTCCACGGCCCATGTGGTCCGCACTTCGCCGTCCGGCATGGCGAGAACGCCGTGCTTCTGCGAATTCGTGGCCAGCTCGTGCAGAACGAGCGAAAGCTGCTGTGCCGCCTGCGGGTTCACCTCAGTCTCGGGACCATCCATCGAGAGCCGCTCCCCGAAGGTCAGGATCGCGGGCCGGAGCTGCCGCTCCGCGAGCTGCCTGATCGTCAGGCCGGACGAGGTACTGGTTTCCAGAAGTGCCGCGGTCGCGTTGCCGAGGGCGTCGATCCGGCCCAGCAGGCTCCGGAGAAACGTCTCCGTGTCGGGCGCGGCCCGCGCGGTCTGCCGCGCGATGGACGCCACCACGGTCAGCAGGTTGCGGCTGCGATGCACCGCCTCGCGCGACAGGACCGAGAGGCGCGCGGTCGCGGCCGTCAGGGACTGCGTGCGCTCCTCGACCTTGCTTTCGAGGGTTTGCTGCACCTCCCTCAGCTGTGCGAGCGTCTCCTCATGGGCGCTGATCTCCTCGCGCAGCCGTGAGTTCGCGGCCTCGAGCTGATGCGGGCTGGGGATCTGCACGAGCGTGGGCACGAGGCGGAAGAGAACCACCGCTGTCGTCGCCGACACGAGGCCGGTGACCAGCTTCAGCGCCCCCTCGGCGGCATAGACGGGGATCCAGAGGGTGGCGAGCGACAGCAGATGCGTAAGGCCGCACAGCAGGATGAAAGCCGCGAAGAGCGCCAGAAGCCCGCGGTAGCGCAGCTCTGGCCGGCGCCGGAGGAACAGGACGAGCGCTATGGGAATGGCGAAGTAGGACAGGGCGATCAGCAGATCCGCCACGACATGCGTGGCGATCAGCCATGGGTTCCACAGCAGGCAGTAACCGTGTGGCGCAAAGGATGCGTACTCCAGAAGACTCCCCATGACACCCTCCCTCCCGCGGCGTCCCGGTGGAACGACCACAGGATCAATGGGCAGGATGGCCCCGGGTGCAAGTCTCGATGGAACGGGGGCGGTAACGTCACCCGCCGGGTGCGTCCCGCTCGTCCCAGTTCGCCTCGCGGGTCGAGACCGGCTCGCGGATCATCGGCAGCTGGCGGATCAGCGGAGGCAGCACCAGAAGGATCCCGATCACCGTCGGCCAGAGGCTGGGCACCACGAGAAGCAGCGCCGAGATCGTCAGCAGCACCCGTTCGTAACCCCTGAGCGGCGCAAAGAGCCAGCCCGCGAAGACCGAGGACAGCATCCAGATCCCGGCCATCGCGCCGAGCGTCGACAGGAAGAACTCCGACCAGGTGAAACCGTCCACCACCAGCAGCATCGACGGGGAGAAGACGAAGACGAAGGGCACCAGCGCCTTGCCCATGCCGAGCCGGAACGCGGTGTTGCCGGACTTGAAGGCGTTCGCATCGGCGATCCCCGCCGCCGCATAGGCCGCCAGCGCAACAGGCGGCGTGATGTCGGCCAGCACGCCGAAGTAGAAGACGAAGAAATGCGCGACGATCGGTTCCACGCCCAGAAGGCCCAGGATCGGCGCCGCCACCGCGATCATGATGAGGTAGTTCGCCGTTGTCGGGATGCCGCAGCCCATGAGGACGCAGACGATCGCGGTCATGATCAGCGTGAAGAGAAGCGTCAGCGACGGCACCGACATCATGTCGAATGGCAGGAACGAGAGCCCGGCCGAAACCGACTCGGCCCAGCCGGCGGCGACGGAAGTGACCATGTAGGCGATCTTGAACCCGACGCCGGTGAGCGTGACCACCCCGATGACGACACCCACCAGCGCCGCTGCCGCGGTGACAGAGAGCGAGTATTTCGCACCCAGCACGAAGGCGTCCCAGAGCCCGCTCACGAAATCGGTCGCGGCGGCGCGCAGGTCCGTCCCGTGCTTGACGATGGTCTGGATTGCCAGCACCGCGATGCAGGCGGAAATGCCCCAGAAGGCGGCGAGATAGGGCGTCCTGCCGGACAACAGGATCGCGATCAGCACGAAGAGCGGAAGCGTCGTCAGCCAGCCTGCCTTGAACACCGCCCAGGCCACCGGCAGTTCGTCCTTCGTCAGGCCGCGCAATCCGCGGCGGCGGGCCTCGAGATGCACCTGCACCAGAACGCCGAAGAAATGCATGAAGGCAGGCACGAGGGCGGCGGTCAGGATCGTGGTCAGCGGAACGCCCAGGTACTCGATCATCAGGAAGGCGACCGCCCCCATGACGGGCGGCGTGATCTGCCCGCCGGTGGAGCTTGCTGCCTCCACCGCCGCGGCGAAGTGTCGGGGGTATCCGATGCGGATCATGGCCGGGATCGTGAGCGACCCGGTCGTGACCGTGTTGGCGATGGACGAACCCGAGATCGAGCCCAGCATCGCCGAGGACAGGACCGAGACCTTCGCGGGTCCGCCCGCGAACCGCCCCGCGAGCGACGAGGCGAGGTCGATGAAAAGCTGTCCGAGCCCGATCCGCGTGGCCATCACGCCGAAAAGGACGAAATGGAAGACGTAGGTGGAGATGACGCCCAGCGCGGTGCCGTAGATGCCCTGGCTCGTCAGGTAGAGATGGTTGACGATGCCTGCCCAGTCCGACCCCGGATGGGCCAGGACCCCGGGCATGCTCTGTCCGAAATAGGCATAGGCGATGAAGAGAAGCGCGATCACGGGCAGCGGCCAGCCCATCGCGCGTCGCGTCGCCTCGAGCAGGGTCACGATCAGGATCGTGCCCATCAGCACGTCGATGGGCAGCGGATCGCCGACCCGGAACGCCAGATCGTTGAAGATCCACGGCACATAGAGGGCCGAGACCAGCGCCGCGATCGCGAGAACCCAGTCGAAGAGCGGCAGGCCGAACGGCGCCAGGACCCCCGGCCGCGTGGGTCGCGGGCGCCCGAAGGCCATGAATGAGAAGAAGACGAGCGCCAGGGTGACGCCCATGTGCACGCCGCGATGCGTCGTGGCGCGCGGGATGCCATAGCCCGCCGTGTAATAGTGATAGCAGGCCAGCGCGAACAGCGTGGCCGCGACGATCCATCCCAGAAACGGCGGCAGCGGACGGAACCTGACTTCTGCGTCGAATTCCTCCTCGAGGGCCTTCATTTCCGCTTCGGTCAGGCTCTCGCTGCGCTGGTTCATCGAAGTTTCCTCTTGGGGACGTCGGGTCGGCCGGTCACGACCGAGCGCGGATCAGGGGAAAGGCCCGGCGCATGACGCCGGGCCTCGCGCCTCACTCCTCGAGGAGCCCGGCTTCGCGGTAGAAGCGCTCCGCGCCCGGGTGCAGCGGAATGCCGATCCCGTCGAGCGCCGTCTCGGCGGTGATCTCCGCACCTTTCTGGTGACCCGCGTCGAGCAGGCTGCGGGTGTTGTCGTTCCAGAGAGCGGCCGTGATGTCGTAGATCAGTTGTTCCGGCTGGTCCGCGCTCGTCACCCACTGGGCGCCGACCGACAGTGTCGTGACATCCTCGTCCACGCCCTCGTAGGTCCCGGCGGGCACGACGTTCTCGGCGAAGAAGGTGTACTCATCGAGAATCCCCTGCGCCTCGTCGCCCATGATCGGAACGATGGTGATGTCGTCCTGGCTCGCCAGTTCCGCGATCGCGCCCGCCGGGAAGCCCCCGACGAAGAAGAACGCGTCCATCGCCCCGTCGCGCATCCGCTCCCCGGCCTGATCGGGCTTGAGGTACTCGGCGTTGATATCGTCCTCGCTGAGCCCGTAGGCCCCGAGGATGATGCGTGCATCCACCAGCGTACCGGAGCCCGGCTCGTCGAGCGAGACGGTCTTGCCCGCCAGATCGGCCGGGCTCGAGATGCCCGCATCGGCGGAGGCCACGAGGTGGATCGTCTCGGGGTAGAGGCTCGCGATGGCGCGGAGCTGCTCGACCGGATCACGGTCTTCCCAGATGCCGGTGCCGGTCTGGGCCCATGTCGCCACGTCGGACTGGGCGAAGCCCGACTCGAGCGTGCCGCCGGCGATGGCGTTGACATTGGCGACCGACCCGTTGGCGGAAAGGGCCGTGGCGATCAGCCCCGGCACACCGCAGGAACCGCCTTCCTCGCAGGGGCGCGAGCCCGGCGGATTGGAGATCGCATTCGCGATCAGCCCGCCAATCGGGTAATAGGTCCCGGCGGTCCCGCCGGTGCCGATCCTGAAGAATTGGGGCTCCTGAGCAGAGGCCATGGTCCCCACCGCGGCTGCGGCGAGAGCGAGCATCGTCGTCTTGATCGGTGACATTTTGGCTTCCTTCCATGGTTCGCTGGTCCAGCGATGGAAGCCCACTATAGATATGATTTCAATGGCCTTTTCGGGCATGCATGCACCTTTCTGAGGCCGAAAGATTATAACGAGCAAAGCCGCCACATTGTTCCGGATGACCTTGCGTGACCCTGCTGCGAGACGTCCTTTCCGTCCTGACGGCCCCGCGGGAGGACAGGCTCCTGCGGCGTCCGCCCGGCGATGGCGAGGCCCGCGCGAGGGCGGAGGCGCGTCCGCTCCAAGCCCCGGACCGCCCCGGCGCGTTGCACCAGGGATCACTCCGGGGTCGGTTCCCCGCTGTCGCACTCTCCCAGCCACCCCACCAACGTCTCCCTGGACGGACGGGCCCAAGGGGGTGCGTTCTCGAGGACCGGTTCGAGATCCGCCATGAACTCGTCGAACACCTCGACACTCGCGTCGTAGACCACGCATCCGTAGTCCGCGCGGGTCCCCCCGGGGTTCTCCTCCCGCCACTCGCGGAAATCCTGCTCCTCGTAGACGGCGACCGCCGCCACGCCGGCCACGGGAATCGCCACGACGAACCTCCGCAGACGGGCCTTGGCCTTGGCCCGCATCACCGCCTGGGAGACGGCCTGCCGCTGGGCAACGGCGGCCGCGGCCAGTTGGGCGGTGGCGGCGCCGAGTTGGTAGGTCAGCGTCGCCACCCACACTCCGGCTGCCACAGTGGTCGTGGCCAGCACGACCGTCAGCCAGCCGAGAAAGACGGTGCCGCTAACGGCGCCAATGATGACCTTGAGCATTCCCTTCTCCCCTCCCGGACAGGCCCTTCCCGCGCGACGCGCGGGATCATCCTAACCGGAATCGACGATCCGCATACGGGTCTGGCCGGTCCCATGCCTCTCCGGATGCAGCGCGGCTGCGGGAGCGCTTACCGCGGCACACCGTTCGAACGCGTCAGGAGCCGCTGACAGGAAACAGTCTCGGGGGGGCTGGCTGGGGTGGTAGGATTCGAACCTACGGTACACGGTACCAAAAACCGCTGCCTTACCGCTTGGCTACACCCCAGCAATGGGCGCTCAGATAGCGTCCAGTCGGTCGGGGTGCAAGCCCCGTTGCCTACTCCTTGGGGGCATCCCTTCGTAGCAGGTCCTCGTTGGCCCGATCCTCGCGTTCTGCGTCGACCAGCGCGTCGAGATCTTCAGAGGTGCGCTCCGCCACCTCGGACAGCACGGCCGCGTCCGGTGGCGGAAGCGGTGCCGGCGCGGCTTCGTCTCTGCGCCGTGTCCCCTCCGTGACAGGGGAAACCGCACCGCCGGCGAGGTCGATCGTGTAGGTCGTGTTCGGCATCTCGATGCCCGCGGCACTCCAGGCGTGCTTGACCTGCCGCAGCGCCTCTCCCCGCGCCAGGAGGAGCGACGTCTGGCGCTGGTCCACCCAGCCCGTCACCACCACCTCGACCCCGCTGTCGGTGATGTCGCCCAGCCAGACCGAGGGAGCCGGGGTCTCGAGCGTGAACGGAAGGGCGGCCACGGTCGCCTGCGCCAGCCTCTTGACCTCGGCGAGGTCCGACTCGGCAGCGACCGGGATGGTGAAGCTGAACCGGGTCTCGGGATTCGTTGTGAAGTTGACGATCCGGCTCTTGAAGACCGTGGCGTTGGGAATGCGGATGTGGTTGCCGTCGAAGCTCAGCAGGATGGTGGCACGGCTGGTCAGGCGGATCACCTTGCCCTGGTCGCCGTTGATCTCCACCACGTCATTGGGCGCGAAAGGCTGGCGGATGGACAGCAGCACCGAGGCGATGAAGTTCTCCACCGTGTCCCGCACGGCGAAGCCCACTGCCAGGCCCACGATCCCCGCCGCACCGAGGATGGTCGACAGCAAGGCCGTGGCGTTCATGATGTCGAGCGCCAGCACGATGCCCGCCAGGATGAACGCGACCCGGACGAGCATCCGGTAGACATCGGCGATGAAGGCGTTCGGGGCGATCCGGTCCCACGGGTTGCGCCTGCGCGCGAAAAGATAGCCGATCCATATGGTCATCCCCATCGCCCCCGCCGCGATCAGCACCAGCGGCAGCGAGATGAGGGCCTGCATCCCCCGGTTCCGGAACCTCTCGAGCACCGGGTCGAGCCGCCGTCTCAGATCCGAGGTCTCCGTGACGTCGTTCCGGATCGCGACCACGCCCTCGACTCGGGCGGCAAGGGCGTCAAGCGCCGTGATCTCGGCCAGCGAGGTCGTGGTGCCGCGGAAGGTGACGATACCGTCCGCCACGGTGACCGTGACATCCTCGTAGCCGCCCAGTTCGCCCAGGATCTCGCGGATGCGCACGGCGATGTCGGCATCCGTGGCGGCATCGCTCCGTGCCGCGATGGGCCCGTTCGGGCCCAACTCCTGCGCCGAGACGGTCAGCGTCGCGGCAAGGACCGCAAGGCAGAGAAGCAGGAGGCGGATCAAGGACATGGTGCGCAACGCGGAGATGAAAACCGGCCACCTGACCCTAGGACCGGGCCGCCCCTCCGGAAAGCGCCAAAATACCTCACGGCCTGAGGGGACGTTCCTTGGCCAGCCGGTCGAAGGCCGCAAGATCCGACAGCAGCGCCGGCATCGCGTCGAGCGGGATCATGTTGGGCCCGTCCGAGGGGGCGTTGTCCGGGTCCTCGTGGGTCTCGATGAACACCGCGGCGATGCCAAGCGACACGGCGGCGCGCGCCAGCACCGGCGCGAATTCCCGCTGCCCGCCCGAGGCGCCGCCCAGCCCGCCGGGCTGCTGCACCGCGTGCGTCGCGTCCATCACGACCGGATAGCCCGTGCGCGCCAACTGCGGGATCGACCGCATGTCGGTGACGAGCGTGTTGTACCCGAAGGACACGCCCCGCTCCGTCAGAAGGATGCGCTCGTTGCCGGTGGAGGCAACCTTCTCCGCAACCGGACCCATGTCCCAGGGCGCGAGGAACTGACCCTTCTTGATGTTGACCGCGGCCCCCGTCCTGCCCGCGGCCAGCAGCAGGTCGGTCTGGCGGCAGAGGAACGCGGGGATCTGCAGGATGTCGACGCCCGCCTCGGCCGCGGCGGCGCAGTGTTCGGGCGCGTGCACATCGGTAAGCACCGGGCAGCCGATCTCCTGCCGGACCTTGCCGAGGATTGCGAGCCCCTCGTCGAGTCCCGGCCCACGGCGGCCGCCGAGGGAGGTGCGGTTTGCCTTGTCGTAACTGGCCTTGAAGACATAGCCGAGGCCCGCCGCCTCGCAGGCCCGCGCCATGCTCCGCGCGATCGTCAGCGCATGGTCGAGGGTCTCGAGCTGGCAGGGTCCGGCGATGACCGCGAGGGGCCGGTCGTTCGACAGGGTCAGCGATCCGAGGGTGACGTCCTTCATCGGGCAGGGCTCCGGTCCGGTTTCCCGGCGGGCATCGCCCATCGCGGCTGGCTTGGCAAGCTGTCGGCCGTGCCGCGGCGCCCCGACCGGCGGGGCACCAGTGCCAGCTCAGGTGGAGACCTGCTCGCGCAGGATCGAGGCGGTGAGCGAGACCATCAGATAGATGCCGGCGAAGATGAGGAACGCGAGCACCGTATTCTCGAAGGCCCGCGGATAGGTCGGCTCGTCAGGGGCGACGGGCGCCACCGACAGCGACAGGTACCGGACCTGCCGGTTCGCCTCGATCTGCGCCGTCTCCATCGCCTGAAGCGCCTGCTGTACCAGCACGTTCTGGAAGACGTAGTTTTCCTCGGCCAGCCTGAGCTGCGTGTTCTTCTGGGCCTGACTGACACCCGAGGAGTTGTTCACGGCCTCGTTCTGGATCGCCGCGATCTGGTCCCCGATGATGCGGATCTGGGTCTGCAGCGCATCGACCTGCGCCTCGTTCGGTCGTCGCACGGCAAGCCGCGTCTGAAGCTCGACCTCCAGTTCCTGCTGCTGCGTCTGCAACGCGGCGATCCGGGCGGTTCGCGCGGCCGTCTCGCCCGCGGGGTCGATGGTCTCGAGATCCTCCTGCAGGCGCAGGAGTTCTGCGAGGGCGGCCTGCCGGCGCTCCTCGGCGTTCCGGTAGCTCTCGCGCGCGCCTGCCATCTGGTCCTCGCGCAGGCGCTGGGTCAGCTGGTCCACCTGTTCCTCGGCATAGCTGACGAGCGCCTCGGAGAATCGCTGCGAGGTCTCCGGATCGGCCGCTGCGACCTCCATCCGCAACAGGCCCTCGGTCGGGTCGTAACCGACCTTCACCCGGTCCTGGTAGATCGCATAGGCCTCTTCGTTCGATCCGTCGGGCGGCAGGGCCTGCAGCGGGTCGATCTCGGGCTGCGAGAAATGCGCCTTGAAGCCCTCCTCCTCGTCGAGCCGCAGCATCGCCTCGCGCGAGGTGAGATAGGACTGAACGGCGATGGAATCCTGCTGGGTCGCCATCGAGGTGCCCTGGAACAGGTTCCCGAATCCGCCGCCGCCCTGGCCCTCGGCCTGCTGGATCACGAACTCGCTCTTCGTGGCATACATCGGCGTCGCCACGACATAGAAATAGTACCCCGCGATCAGCGTCGGCAGGCCCACGAAGATCGCGAGCCGCGTCAGCATCAGGAACAGCGCCCAGCGCCGCCGCCGCACGAGATCTCGCTGAATGCGCGATACCTCGGCCATGCCCGCTTCGAGCCGCGAGCCGACCTCGGTCGACGGCACCTGCGCCGTCCGGGCGGCGACCGGCAACGACCGCCCGCCTCGTCCCTGGGGCGTTACCTGCGGCAGATGGGCGATCCCGCCGCCGCCGCCCCCGGACCGCCCGCCACCGGCCTCGGTCATGGGGCCGGGTCCGTCCGGCGCCCCGTCGGGCACGACCAGTTCCAGCACGGTCGAGCGCTGGAACGGGTCGACGCCCATGGCCCGCAACTGGCGCACCGCGTCGAAATCCGAGGTGACGGCAAGCCCCTGCTTCTGCGCCACACGTCGGGCCATGCGCAATTGCCGGCCGGTCAGGCCCTCGCGCCGGATCGCATCGATCTCGGTTTCCGCCGCGACCTGGCCCGGAGAATCGACGCGGCCCTCGTAGCTCGGCACGTCGTCATCGGTCCGCGCGACCGCATTTCCGGACTGCGTCATGAGGGGGACCGCGGCTTCGGACCGCGGCACGTCCCCGCCGCCGTATTCGGACGAGGCCAGGCTGCGGCGGATGCGATATTTCCGGGCTTTAGGCTTCGTAGTCATAGAGCTCTTTGGCCTCTTCCAGCGAATCGAACATCTGCAGCTGACCGTTGCGCAGAACCGCTGCCTGCCGGGCGAACCGTTCCAGCACCTCGGCCTGGTGGCTGACGATGATGATCGTGGCATTCTCCAGCCGCTCGCGGAGGATCGCGCCGGCCTTGCGGTTGAACTCGGCATCCGTCGTCTGCGGCATGCCTTCGTCGATCAGGTAGATGTCGAAATCCAGCGCCAGCATCAGCGCGAAGGAAAAGCGCGCGCGCATCCCCGCGCTGTAGGTCCCGACGGGCATCTCGAAGTATTCGCCAAGGCCGGCCATCCAGCGGCAGAACGCCTCGACGTAGTCGGGGTCCAGTCCGTAAAGCCTTGCGATGAAGCGGGAATTCTCGATCGCCGTATGTTTGGAGACGACCCCGCCCATGAACCCGAGCGGAAAGGAGACGCGGCAGGCGCGGGTGATCGTGCCCTCGTCGGGCTTCTCCAGCCCCGCCATCATGTTGATCAGCGTGGTCTTGCCGGTCCCGTTCGGTGCGAGAATGCCCAGCGAGTTGCCGATATCGACGCGAAAGCTCGCGCGGTCGAGGATCACCTTGCGCTGCTTTCCGGTCCAGAAGGACTTGCTGACGTTGTCGAAGGCTAGCATCGGCTCCGGCTGCTCTCCCGCCCGTCTCGGACCACTCGCACGGCGCGCAGGATTGCACGCCTCCCGAGCGTTGCGGTTAGATGGCGAATTAGCCAGCATTATGTCGGAGGACGGGCAGGGTCTTCAACAAAAGAGGAGAGTTACCCTCTTTTGTTGTGCCCGACGCTGCGGACCTTGGCCGGACCATGGCGGCGCGGCCCCGGCCGAATTTCCCTGCGTCAGGCGCGTCGTGTCAGAGCCAGGGCCCCCGGTCGGTGCCGATCGCATCCGCCAGCGTCGCGAATCCGTCCCGCGCCAGCAGCCGGTCGAGGCCCCGCGCGATCTCGGTAACGAGGCCGATCCCGCCGTAGACGAGGGCTGTGTAGAGCTGCAGCGCCGAGGCGCCCGCGCGGATCTTCGCGTAGGCCTGCTCGGCCGAGGAAATGCCGCCCACGCCCACGAGGGGAAGGTCCGTCACCGTGGACAGATGGGCCAGCGACCGCGTCGCCATCTCGAACAGCGGCTGGCCCGACAGGCCGCCGCTCTCGCCCCGGTTCGGACTTCTCAGCCCTTCCCGGGACAGCGTCGTGTTGGTGGCGATGATCCCGGCGAGACCGTGCCGCTCGGCGACCTCGGCGACCTCGGCAAGTTCGTCCCGGCCTAGTTCCGGCGCGATCTTCAAGAGGATCGGCAGGGGCCGGGCCAGCTCCGCATTGGCGGCCATCACCCGTTCCAGAATGGCCGAAAGCGCCGCCCGCCCCTGCAGATCGCGCAGCTTCTCGGTGTTGGGCGAGGAGACGTTGACCGTAGCGAAATCCGCGTGGGGCCCGCAATGGCGCAGCACCGCGACGAAGTCGCCCGCGCGGTCCGTGCTGTCCTTGTTCGAGCCCAGGTTGATCCCCGTTCGCCCCCGCGGATGCCCGGCAAGTCTCCGGCCGATCGCCTCCATGCCCTCGTTGTTGAAGCCGAAGCGGTTGATGACGGCCCGGTCCTCGGTCAGCCGGAACAGCCGGGGCCGCGGATTGCCCGCCTGCGGGCGCGGCGTGATGCCGCCCACCTCGATGAAGCCGAAGCCCGCGCGCCCATGGATCGCTTCCAGGGCCGCGGCGTTCTTGTCGAACCCCGCCGCCATGCCCACCGGATTGGGCAGGTCCATCCCGAAGAGGCGCGATGCCAGCCGCGCAGAGGTGAAGGGCCGACGCCGCGGCACCAACCCTGCGTTCAGTGCCTTCAAGGCCAGCCCGTGCGCGCGTTCCGCCTCCAGCCGGCGCAGCACCGCGAGACCGGCGCGCTCCATGGCGCTCACCGCATGTCCTCGGGAAAGATGTGCCCCGAGGCTTCCAGCGGCAGCGGCCACGCCCAGAGCACGTCCGACAGCAGCAGCGGGCGGTAGAGATGCGGAAAGAGGGCGCCGCCCCGCGACGGCTCCCACCTCAGCCCGTCGAGACCGTCGGCCTCCACCGCGATCAGCCAGAGCCCCTCGATCCCGGCGAAATGCCTTGCCGCCGTCTCGGGCGCCTGTTCGGCCGTGGAGAAGTGGATATAGCCGTCGGCGAGGTCGACGGGGGCCCCCGCGGTGGTCCCGTCGGCCTGCAGGGCCTGCCATTCGGGCGTGCGGAAAATCTTGTAGATCAGCATGTCCGCCAGATGACGCCGCAGGGGCACGGGGTCAAGCCGCCCGAAAACCGGGCCGTCATACGGGCGTCACCCCACGTCGCCACCTTGCCCGCGCCAAGGGCTTTGACAGCCCGGCAGGCGCCCCGCACATTGGGGCATCCCACCGGGACCAACAGGGGAGAAATCCATGATCGCCCGTATCCTGACCACCGCGAGCGCGCTGGCACTCACGGCCGGCGCCGCCTCGGCCGACTTCACCATGACGATCCTGCACATCAACGACTTCCACGACCGGTTCGAGCCGATCAGCGCGTTCGATTCGACCTGCTCGGCCGAGGACAACGCGGCCGGCGAGTGCTTCGGCGGCATCGCCCGCGTCGCCACCGCCATCGAGGAGGCCCGCGCGCGGGCCGTGAACCCGCTCGTGGTCGATGCGGGCGACCAGTTCCAGGGCACGCTGTTCTACAGTTTCTACAGGGGCGACGTGTCGGCCGAATTCATGAACCGGATCGGCTTCGACGCCATGGCCATCGGCAACCACGAGTTCAACCACGGCCCCGAGACGGTGCGCGCCTTCATCGAGCAGGTGGATTTCCCCGTGCTCATGGCCAATGCCGACCTGTCGTCCGAGCCGCTCCTGTCCGACGTCGTGCAGAAATCCGTCACCGTCGAGGTGGGCGGCGAGACGATCGGCCTGATCGGCCTCACGCCCGTGAACAACGACGAACTCTCCAGCCCCGGCCCGAACATCGTCTTCACCGATCCCGCCGAGGCGGTGCAGGCCGAGGTGGACCGGCTGACCTCCGAGGGCGTCAACAAGATCGTCGTGCTCAGCCATTCGGGCCACCCCGTCGACCTGCGCCTTGCCGAGGCCGTCACCGGCGTCGACGTGATCGTGGGCGGTCACTCCAACACGCTGCTCGGCGACATGGAGGGGGCCGAGGGGCCCTATCCGACCGTGGTCAACGGCGTGCAGATCGTGACCGCCTATGCCTACGGCAAGTACCTCGGCGAGTTCGTCGTCACCTTCGACGACGATGGCAACGTGATCGAGACCTCGGGCCAGCCGATCCTTCTCGATGCCTCGGTGGCCGAGGACCAGTCCTACGTCGACCGGGTGGCGGAACTCGCGCAGCCCCTCGAGGAGATGCGCGCCACCGTGGTCGCCGAGGCCGCGGCCCCGATCGAGGGCGACCGCAGCTTCTGCCGCGCCGTGGAATGCGAAATGGGGAACCTCGTCTCCGACGCCATGCTCGACCGCGTGGCGGATCAGGGCGTGCAGATCGCGATCACCAACGGCGGCGGCCTCAGGGCCTCCATCGACGCAGGCGAGATCACCATGGGCGAAGTGCTGACCGTGCTGCCGTTCCAGAACACGCTCTCGACCTTCGAGGTCACCGGCGCCACCATCATCGAGGCGCTGGAGAACGGCGTGAGCGAGGTCTCGGACGGGGGCGGGCGTTTCCCGCAGGTGGCCGGCATGTCGTTTACCGCAACGCTCTCGAACGAGGTGGGCAACCGGATCTCCGACGTGATGGTGGGTGGCGAGCCCATCGACCCCGAGGCGACCTATTCGGTCGTCTCGAACAACTTCGTGCGCAACGGCGGCGACGGCTATTCGATGTTTGTCGATGCGGCGAACGCCTATGACTTCGGCCCGGACCTCGCCGATGTCACCGCTGCCTATCTTGCCGAGAACTCGCCCTACCAGCCCTATACGGACGGGCGCATCACCATCGTCGAGTGACGCAGGATTGACCTCTTGCGGGGGGCGCGCGGTCGGACCGTGCGCCCCCCGCGCCGTTCAAGGCGCTTGCGGGCGGCGGCGCGGGCGCTCTATCTGGCGCCATGACACTGACCGTGACCCGGCCCGACCGCATCGGGAACCCTGCCGCGCTGAAGGCGCTCCTGCGGGAATACTACGAAACCATCCTTCCGCGACTCGCCGCCGTGGGCGGTCCGTCCCTCTCGGCCGACAGCCTGCTCGAAGGATTCGACGAGGGCCTCGCCGCATATCTCCCCCCCGAGGGCGTCACGGTTCTTGCCCATGACGACCGGCAGCGGCTCGTCGGCTGCGGCTTCCTGCGCCGGATCGGAGAGGGCAGGGGGGAACTCAAGCGCCTTTACGTCATGCCCGAGGCCCAGGGCCGCGGCCTCGGCCGCAGGCTGGTGCAGGAGCGGATCGACGCGGGGCGCGCGATGGGCCTGACCCGGCTCTTCACCGACACCGTGCGCGGCAACATGCCGATGCTGTCGCTCTATGCCTCGCTCGGGTTCCGGGAGATTCCCCGCTACGAGGGCAACGCCAACGATCCGGCGCTTGCACCCTTCCTGGTCTATCTGGAACTCGACCTCGCGGATCAGTAGCGCTCGCCGCAATCCTGCAGCCGGATTTCCTCGCTGTCGATGTTCCCGACCTGCGCTTCCGTGCCCTCGATGTCGTTCTGCTGGTACTCCGCCATCTGCACGATCAGGTCGTCGCCATCCTGCAGGAAGGTCATGATCCGGCTCGGTACCGACACAGCTCCTTCCCGGCAGTCCGACAGAGGCACGACCATCGCGCCGTCCTCCCACGTCCGCTTGCCCATGGAGGTGCACCAGGTCGAGCCGAACCGCACCTGGAAATCGTTCAGAAGCCAGGTCGCCTCGTCCTCGTTGCAGGCCCCGTCCACGGCATAGCGGCCCATGAACTCGGCCTCCCAGGCGGCTTCGGGGATCGGTCTGTCGTCCTGCGCCGTCAGGGGCGCGGCGATGATCGTCGCAAGCGCCCCGGCGCCAAGATGAGTCAGCAGTCGCATGGGTCCTCCCGGTTCATCCGTTTGCGGACGAACGCGGGGCGGGCGGCAAAGGTTCAGTCGAAGCAGGGCTGGACGGTGCTCGCCACGCCGCCGCCCTCGATCCTCAGCGCGCCATCGCCCGCCTCGGTGACGCTGAGCGTCCGGTCGGGTTGCGCCGCGCCCTCGGCCCGGCAGGCCGTCAGCGACAGCGCCACGCCGTTGCTCGTCCGCTCGACCCGGGCGATGTTGCAGCCTGTCTCCCCCACATAGACGCTCTCCGGCGCCAGCTCGACCTGCAACTCCTGCCCCGCGCAGATGGGCGAGGGAGAATAGCGCCCGACGAAGCTCTGCCGGTAGATCGTCTGTGTGGGGCTCGTGGAGGCGTTGGTGCCCAGCGGCACCAGCGTCGGCGCTGCGACGCAGGAGGCCAGCGACAACACCAGGGCAAAGGGCAGCGAGGGGCGGATCATCGGGGCTTCCGGCATGGTTGGTCGCGCCGAGACTGGCACAGGGCCGCGCGCAGGGCCAGACCGCGGCCCGGCTGGAAACCGCCGGCCCTCCCGCGCTAGACTTGGCCCGAAAGAACGGAGAGCCGACATGTGCGGACGCATGGCGATCACCCTGCCGCATGAGGCGATGGCGCAGGTCTTCGGCGCAGTGCCCGCCAACGACCTGCCAGAGGTGCCCGACTACAACGTCTGTCCCACCGTGAACGTGCACACCGTCGTCTCCGCCGAGGGCGGCCGCCTCCTGCGGCCCATGCGCTGGGGACTCCTGCCGCCCTGGTACAAGACCCCGACCGACGGCCCTCTCCTGATCAACGCGCGCGCCGAGACCATCGTCGAGAAACCCGCCTTCCGGACGGCGGCGAAGGAACGGCGCTGCATCGTGCCCGCCAGCGGCTTCTACGAATGGACCAAGGACGCGGCGGGCACACGCTACCCCTGGTACATCACCCGCAGCGACGGCCGCCCCCTCGCCTTCGCCGCGATCTGGCAGGTCTGGGACCGGGGCGACTCGCAGCTCACCACCGTTGCGATCGTCACCACCGCGGCCAATGACAGCATGAGCCGCATCCACCACCGGATGCCCGTGGTGCTCGAAGAGGCCGACTGGCCGCTCTGGCTCGGCGAGGCGGGCCATGGCGCCGCGGTGCTCATGCGCGCCGCACCCGAGGAGGCGCTGGTCTTCCACCGCGTCGGGCGCGAGGTGAACTCCAACCGCGCCCGGGGGGCCGGCCTGATCGCGCCGGTGGAGGTCTGAAACCTGCCCCGTCGCCGGCCTGCCCAAAGTTTGTGCAGTCACGCGCCGGAAACGCGCAGTTCGGCGGTATCGCATTGTCATCACGGCCTCATCTGACAGACTTGACCCATGAGCGAAAATTCACCGTTCGATGAAATGTGGGGGCAGGGAGCCGGCCTGAGAGAGCCCTACCGGGAATTCAGCGGCTGGTTCGAGAACGAGGACCCCGCCCGCCTGCGCGCCAAGCAGCGCGAAGCCGAAGAGCTGTTCCGCCTCACCGGCATCACCTTCAACGTCTACGGCCGCGCCGATGCCGAGGAGCGGCTGATCCCCTTCGACATCATCCCCCGCATCATCTCCGCCCGGGAATGGCAGAAACTCAGCCGCGGCATCGAGCAGCGCGTCCGCGCCCTCAACGCCTTCCTGCATGACATCTACCACCGGCAGGAGATCGTCCGCGCGGGGCGCCTCCCTCTGGAGATGATCCGCCGCAACGACGCCTTCCTGCCGCAGATGTGCGGCGTCACGCCCCCCGGCGGTGTCTATACCCATATCGTCGGAATCGACCTCGTGCGCACCGGAGACGAGGAATTCTACGTCCTCGAGGACAACGCCCGCACCCCCTCGGGCGTCAGCTACATGCTCGAGAACCGCGAGACGATGCTGCAGATGTTCCCCGAGCTCTTCAGCCGGAACCGGGTGCAGCCCGTCTCCACCTACCCGCGTGACCTCTGCACCTCGCTGGCCGCCTGCGCGCCCTTCGGCGCCGGGGAGGACCCGACCCTGGCGGTGCTGACGCCCGGTATCTACAACTCCGCCTATTTCGAGCACGCCTTCCTCGCCGACCAGATGGGCGTCGAGCTGGTGGAGGGGCACGACCTGCGCGTCGTCGACGGCCGTGTGGCGATGCGCACGACCCAGGGCTATCAGCCCATCGACGTGCTCTACCGGCGGGTGGACGACGATTTCCTCGACCCGCTCAACTTCAACCCCGACAGCGCG
This sequence comes from Histidinibacterium lentulum, assembly GCF_003789055.1. GTDB lineage: Bacteria > Pseudomonadota > Alphaproteobacteria > Rhodobacterales > Rhodobacteraceae > Oceanicola > Oceanicola lentulus. The sequence continues at coordinate 203,711 of NZ_ML119087.1, forward strand.
CTGGGCATTCCCGGGATCATGGATGTCTACCGCGCGGGCGGCATCACCATCGCCAACGCTCCGGGCACCGGCATCGCCGACGACAAGGCGATCTACAGCTACATGCCCGACATCGTGGAATTCTACACGGGCGAGAAGGCGATCCTCCAGAACGTGCCCACCTGGCGCTGCAACGAGCCCGAGGCGCTGGCCTACGTTCTCGACAATCTCGCCGAGCTGGTGGTCAAGGAGGTTCACGGCTCCGGCGGCTACGGCATGCTGATCGGCCCCGCCGCCTCGAAGAAGGAGCTGGCCGAGTTCCGCCGCAAGCTCGAGTCGCGGCCCGCGAACTACATCGCCCAGCCCACCCTGTCGCTCTCGACCGTGCCGATCTTCACCCGCAGCGGCCTTGCCCCGCGCCATGTCGACCTGCGCCCCTTCGTGCTCGTCAGTCCCGACCGCGTGCACATCACGCCGGGCGGCCTCACCCGCGTCGCGCTCAAGAAGGGCTCTCTCGTCGTGAACTCGAGCCAGGGCGGCGGCACGAAAGACACCTGGGTGCTGGGCGAGTGACGATGCTGGGCAAGACCGCGAACGGCCTCTATTGGCTCGCCCGTTCCCTCGAACGTGCGGAGAACACCGCGCGGCTTCTCGACGTGGGCCAGCGCATCGCCCTCACCCGGCTGGGGCCCTCGGACGACGAATGGGGCTCGATCCTGCAATCGGCCGGAACATGGCAGGGCTATACCGACAAGCACGGCGAGGTGCGCCGCGACGACGCGGTGGACTGGATGTTGCGCGCTTCCGACAACCCCTCGTCGGTCCTGTCGTCCATCCAGAGCGCGCGCCAGAACGCCCGCATGGTCCGCACCGCGCTCACCGAGGAATTGTGGGAGGCGATGAACGGCGGATACATGGCGATCCGCGACGCCCTCTCCCGCAAGGTGAGCGAGCGCGACCTGCCGCAGATCCTCGGCCTGATCCGCCAGCGCACCGCACTGGTGCGCGGCGCGACCCACGGCACGATGCTCCGGAACGACATCTACGACTTCCTCCGCATCGGCACCTTTCTCGAACGGGCCGACAATACCGCCCGTATCCTCGACGTGAAATACTACGTCCTGCTGCCCGCGGCGGCGGCGGTGGGCTCCGATCTCGACAACATGCAGTGGGAATCGATCCTGCTGTCGGTCTCGGCCCGGGGCGGCTACCGCCTCGTCCACGGCAACCGCATCCGCCCCCGCGACATCGTCCGCTTCCTCATCCTCGACCGCCGGATGCCCCGCTCGCTGATCTTCTGCTGCGGCAAGATGCATGAAAACCTGCGCTATCTCGTGCAGGACTACGGGATGCAGACCCCCTCGTTCGAGATGGCCGACAGGCTCGCCGGCTCCATCGTCGCGCAGGATGTGGACACGATCTTCGACGAGGGCCTGCACGAGTACATCCAGGGCTTCCTCGGGTCCATTTCCCAGCTGGGGCGGCAGATCGAGATCGATTACCGCTTCTACGAGTAGCCCATGCGCCTGCAGATCAGCCACACGACCCGCTACCGTTTCGACAGGCCTGTGACCCACGGTCTCCAGCAACTCCGCCTCACCCCCAAATCGCTGCGCGCCCAGACCGTGCTGCAATGGCAGACGCTGGTGACCGGGGGGCGGCAGGAGCTGGCCTACGACGATTACCACAACAACCACGTCGACCTCGTCTCCATCGACCGCGAGACGACGGAACTGGAAATCCGCTGCCAGGGCTCGGTCGAGGTCGAAGAGACCCATGGCGTCGTGGGCCCGCACAAGGGCCCGGCGCCGCTCTGGCTCTACGAGACATCCACGCCCCGAACGCGGATGGGGCCGAAGCTGCGGTCGCTTCTCCGCAGTCTGGAGACCGAGACCACCGATCTGGCGCGGCTCCATGGCCTGAACGAGGCGATCCATGCGGCGGTGCGCTGGGAAACGGGTGTGACGCATACCGGCTGGACCGCCGAACAGGCCGCCGCAGAGGGCCGCGGCGTCTGCCAGGACCAGGCCCATGTCTTCATCGCCTGCGCCCGCGAGATGGGGTTTCCCGCCCGCTATGTCTCCGGCTACCTGCTGATGGAGGACCGCACGGACCAGGAGGCGAGCCACGCCTGGGCCGAGGCCCATGTGGACGGACTCGGCTGGGTCGGATTCGATCCCGCCAACGCCCAATCCCCCGATATCCGCTATGTCCGCGTGGCGACGGGGCTGGACTATGCCGAGGCCGCGCCGGTAACTGGCACGCGCCAGGGGGGCGGGGACGAGCGGCTCAGCGTCGAAGTCGCTGTCCAGGGCCAGTAACGGCAGGAGACACCGTCCATGACCTATTGCGTGGGGCTGATGCTCGACCGCGGCCTGGTGATGATGTCCGACACCCGCACCAACGCGGGGCTCGACAACATCTCCACCTTCCGCAAGCTCCACTGCTGGCAGCAGCCCGGCGAGCGGGTCCTCATGCTGATGACTGCGGGCAACCTCGCCACCACCCAGGCGGTCGTTAGCCTGATCGAGGAACGCACCAAGGCCCCCGAGGACCGCACTCCCTCGATCTTCGCCGCGCCGTCCATGTTCCAGGTCGCGCGGATGGTGGCCGACATCCTGCGCGACGTCATCTCGCAATATGCGAACGCCGGACAGCGCGGGGATGCCACGTTCAACGCCACGCTGATCCTCGGCGGTCAGATCGCCGGCGGTCCGATGCGGCTGTTCCTGATCTATCCCGAGGGCAACTTCATCGAAGCCAGCGCCGACACGCCCTGGTTCCAGGTCGGAGAGATGAAATACGGCCGCCCGATCCTCGTGCGCGCATTCGATCCCGCCATGAGCTTCGAGGCGGCGATGAAGCTCCTGCTCGTCAGCTTCGACTCGACGATCAAGGCCAATCTCTCGGTCGGCGCGCCCCTCGACGTGGTGCTCTACGAGGAAGGCAGCCTCCGGCTCGACCCGATCCGCCGCATCCATGCCCGCGATCCCTATTTCAGGACCATATCCGAGGGCTGGGGCGACGCGCTGAAGCAGGCCTTCGACAGCCTGCCCGACATGGCACTGACACCGCCGAAGGGCTGAGCCGGTCCCGGAAGAGGGCCTGATGGAGCGGGCGACGGGAATCGAACCCGTATCTCTTGCTTGGAAGGCAAGGGTCTTACCATTACACAACGCCCGCCCGGGCACGGACCGAGGTATGACACGCATTCTGGCGCGTCAAGGTCGGGCATCGGGTCAGCAGGTCGCGCACGACCGGTCGTTCCGTTGCCGGCGGCCCGGATGACGTCGTCCCGCCCGGAGCGCAGGCGGCGGGCGAGGCCACCGCGAAGCCTCTGACCCACATGTCGGACGAGATCCCTGTCCGGGCCCCGCGCGGCTATGGCGGGACCCGTCTGTGGGATGGCAGCACCCGGTCAGATCAGGATCGCGTCGATTTCCTGTACCTGTGCCACGGTCAGGCCCGCGAAGAAGATCGTGTGGCCGAGCGCCGTCGCCTCTGCGCCACCGGCCACGGCCCTGATCTCCAGATCGTCGAGCGTTGTGCCGGGCGGCGCGTCGATCAGCAGACGGTCTCTTCCGACCTCGAAGTCGGCGATCGTGTCGCGCTCGCCCGGCGTCACCACGAAGACGAAGGTATCGGACCCGATCCCGCCGAAGAGGACGTCGTCGCCGAGCCCGCCGAAGAGCGTGTCGTTGCCTGCGTTGCCGTAGAGCGTGTCCGTGCCGTTGCCGCCGTAGATCACGTCGAACCCGGCCTTGCCGGCGATCAGGTCCGCGCCCGCATCGCCGTAGAGCGTGTCCGCGCCGATGCCGCCGTCGATCGTGTCGTTGCCCAGACCGCCGAAGATCACGTCGTTGCCGGCATTGCCCTGGATCGAGTCGTTGCCGTTGTTGCCCGACAGCGTGTCGAAGCCCTCTAGCCCGGCGATCGTGTCGTTGCCTCCCTTGCCGAAGACCACGTCGAAGCCGATGCCCCCGTTGATGAGGTCCGCGCCGATACCGCCGTCGATCGTGTCGTTTCCGCCGCCGCCGAAGATCGTGTCGTTGCCGGCGTTGCCGAAGAGCGTGTCGTTGCCGCCCTCGCCGTAGATCTCGTCAAAGCCGCCGAGTCCGCTGATCTCGTCGAAGCCGCGCCCGCCATAGATCGTGTCGAAGCCCAATCCGCCGATAATCGAGTCGCTGCCGCCGCGTCCGTATATCTCGTCGTTGCCGTCGGTGCCGATGATCGTGCTGCCGGTGGGATGACCGGTGAAGCTGCCCTCGTCGGTCAGGAAGTTCGGCAAGCCTCCCTGAACGTCGGCCATATCGAGAGTGTCCGCGCGACCGTCCCAGGCGGTGGCGAAGATCTCGCCGTTCAGCCGGTAGACGAAGAGGGACACGCCTTCGGAGGTCACGTCGACATCGACATCGCTGATGTTGCCGGTGCCCGACACCGCGGTCTCGGGGCCGCGAGGGGTGCCGTCCGCGTCAAAGTTGCGGGCGCGGGTGGTGCCGGTGCCGCTGTCCCAGGCGATGACGAAGCCGCCATCGGGCAGGGCCTTCACGTCCGGACCGATTTCGCTGGTCGTACTGGTGTTGGCCTGAGCCGCGGGGCCGCGGGGGAGACCATTGGGCTGGAATACCTGGAACCAGATATCGAAGTTCTGCTGCCAGGTGATCACAAAGTCGCCGTTGGCAAGCCCTGCGACATTGGGATCGGTCTGGGTGCCGGGCGGGCCGTCGACCTCGCGGAAGCTGCCGATCTTGACGCCGGTGGCGGAGATGATCTGGTATTCGATCTCATAGATGGCGCCGTCCTGCTCCTCGTAGGCTACCACCATGTTGCCATTGGCCAGCGTCGCGACATCAGCGTCCCGGTTATTGCTGCCGCCCACGTTCTGTGCGACCGACCGCTCCGGGCCGACGGTGCCCGTGGCGCTGACCAGCTTGCCGAAGATCCTCTCGACGCCGGTGTCGAAGGTGTAGGTGACGAAGGTATCGTTGGTGTCGAGGTTGACCGTCACCGACGGGTTGCGCAGGTCGTCAGTGTTGCTGACTTCGGTGCGGATCACCGCGTTGTTGATCAGATCGCCGTTGCTGTTGTAGCGCTCCCACATCACGTCAGTGCGAATATTGTTCGTGTCATCGTCCATATAGGCCATGACGAAACCGCCGTCGTTCGTGGCGGCGATGTCGAAATCGCGTTCGTTGTCCGCGAAGCGAGCGGTGTTGAGACGGAAGGCGTCGCGCAAGACCGCGCCGTCGGCATCGTAGATCACCCCGATGATGTCGGTGCCGGGAGGCGGATTGGCGATGCCTTGGGTCGAACCCTCCACCCAGGCCACGAGCGTATTACCGTTCGACAGGCCGATGATCTTTGGGCTGGACTGGGTGCCCGTCGCAGCGGCTCCGGTGTTTGCCTGCAATTCAGGCACGATTTCTGTCAGGACTGCCATAATCACGTCTCCCTGAGATGTCCGCGAACAGACGTCGCGAATCGGTAATTCGTGCACAAAGGGTAGGCTTACCCAGCGGAATCAGACAGGATTTTCTTGAGAAGAAATCGCTTCGGCCAATCTTGGCCGGCCGAATCAGGCCCGGGACCGGCCAGAGTCCGCTCGGCCCAGCGCCCCTGCCACGACACCGCCGATCTCGCCCAGATGCGCTGCAAGAGGGCTCGACCGCCGCCAGACCATCCCAATGGTCCGCGAGGGCGCGGGCGCCGGAAACCGGGTGACGGCGACGGGCGCCGAGCGCGTCTCCACCGCCACCGCCATCTCCGGTATCAGCGTCACGCCCAGCCCCGCGCCGACCATTTGAACCAGCGTCGACAGGGACGAGCCGTCGAGCGACTCGCGGGGCATGGTGGGGCGCAGGTTGCAGAAGGACAGAGCCTGATCGCGAAAGCAGTGCCCCTCCTCCAGCAAGAGCAGCCGCATCTCCCGCAGCGCCTCCCGATCGGGGACCGGCGCATCCGCCTGTGCCTCGGGCCGCACCAGCAGAAACTCCTCGTCGAAGAGCGGCACCTCCGTCAACCCCGGCTCCGACACCGGCAGCGCCAATAGCGCCGTGTCGATCCGCCCCTCGTCAAGATCCCGGATAAGCCGCGGTGTGATCGTCTCGCGCAAGGTCAGCTGCAGCCCCGGATGGCTCTGCGCCAGCGCCCCCACCACCCGCGGCAGCACATAGGGCGCCACCGTCGGGATGACCCCGATCCTGAGCGACCCCGAGAGGCCCTCCTGCGCGGCCCGCGCGAGGTCCGCAAGCTCGTCCACCGACCGCAGCACCTCCCGCGCCCGGGCGGCGAAAAGCTCGCCCAGCGCCGTGGCCCGCACGCCCTTGGGCGCGCGCTCGAACAGGGCCGCCCCCAACTCGTCCTCGAGCGCCTTCACCTGCATCGACAGCGCCGGCTGCGAGATCGCGCAGGCTTCCGCGGCGCGCCCGAAATGGCCGTGCCGGAGCACGGCATCGACATAGCGGAGCTGCTTGAGCGTGAGATTGGTCATCAGAAATTCTTATCGGTAACATCAGGAAATTCAAGTTCGCTTAATCCTGCCGGTTTGCTAGAATCATTCCAGACTGCCTTGCGGCGCCCGGTCCGGGGGCCACGGCAGCGTGCCCGCATTCAGATCGGAGAGACCCATGATGGACGGAAACGACGCCCCCGCGGCCGGCAAATGCCCGGTCATGCACACCAACCTCGGCGTGCGTTCGAACCGCGACTGGTGGCCGAACCAGCTCAACCTCAAGATCCTGCACCAGAACACCGCCCTGTCGAACCCGATGGGGCCCGATTTCTCCTATGCCGAGGCGTTCAAGGGGCTGGATTACGAGGCCCTGAAGAAAGATCTCACCGCCCTGATGACCGACAGCCAGGACTGGTGGCCCGCGGATTACGGCCATTATGGCGGCCTCATGATCCGCATGGCCTGGCATTCCGCCGGGACCTACCGCACCGCCGACGGCCGCGGCGGCGCCCGCTCGGGCACGCAGCGCTTCGCGCCGCTGAACTCCTGGCCTGACAACGGCAACCTCGACAAGGCCCGCCGCCTCCTGTGGCCGATCAAGCAGAAATACGGCAACGCGATCTCGTGGGCCGACCTCATGATCCTCGCCGGCAACGTCGCGCTCGAGTCCATGGGCTTCAAGACCTTCGGCTTCGGCGGCGGCCGCGAGGACGTGTGGGAGCCCGAGGAGGACATCTACTGGGGGTCCGAGGACGAGTGGCTCGCCCGCTCGGACCACGCCCTCGCCCGCTACCAGGGCGACCGGGAACTGGAGAATCCGCTTGCCGCGGTGCAGATGGGTCTCATCTACGTCAATCCCGAGGGCCCCGACGGCAACCCCGACCCGCTCGCCTCGGCGAAGGACATCCGCGAGACCTTCGCCCGCATGGCGATGAACGACGAGGAGACCGTCGCGCTGACCGCCGGCGGCCACACCTTCGGCAAGACCCACGGCGCGGGCCCGGTCGACAATGTCGGACCCGAGCCCGAGGCCGCCCCGATCGAGGCGCAGGGCTTCGGCTGGATGTCGGAATGGAAGTCCGGCAAGGGCGTCGACACCATCACCTCCGGCCTCGAAGGCGCCTGGACCCCGAACCCGATCCGGTGGGACGGTGGCTATTTCGAGATGCTCTTCAAGTACGAGTGGGAAAAGACCAAGAGCCCCGCAGGCGCGTGGATCTGGCGTCCCATCGGCCTCGAGGAGGCCGACATGGCCCCCGAGGTGGACGGCTCGGGCAAGAAGGTCCCGATCATGATGTCCACCGCCGACATGGCGATGAAGATGGACCCCGAGTACCGCAAGATCTCCGAGCGGTTCCACAAGAACCCCGACGAGTTCGCCGACGCCTTCGCCCGCGCCTGGTTCAAGCTGTGCCACCGCGACATGGGGCCCAAGGCCTGCTACCTCGGCCCCGAGGTGCCCGCCGAGGAGCTGAGCTGGCAGGACCCGGTTCCCGCCGTCGATCACGAGCTCATCAACGCGGCGGACGTGACCGAACTCAAGGCGAAGCTGCTCGACTGCGGCCTCTCGGTCTCGGAACTCGTCTACACCGCATGGTCCTCGGCGGCGACCTTCCGCGGCTCCGACCGCCGGGGCGGCGCCAACGGCGCGCGGCTGCGCCTTGCCCCCCAGAAGGACTGGGAGGTCAACGAGCCGGCGAAGCTCCAGAAGGCCCTGACCGCGCTCGAGGGCGTGCAGACCGCCTTCAACGACGCCCAGACCGGCGACAAGAGGGTCAGCCTCGCGGACATCATCGTCCTGGGCGGCTGCGCGGCTATCGAGAAGGCGGCCGCGGATGCGGGCTACACGGTCGAGGTCCCCTTCACCCCCGGTCGCACCGACGCCACGCAGGAGCAGACCGACGTCGACATCTGGGACGTGATCGAGCCCGAGGCCGACGGCTTCCGCAACTACCGCCGCGGCGCCTACACCGTCTCCACCGAGGAGCTGCTGGTGGACCGCGCGCAACTCCTGACCCTGACGGCGCCCGAGATGACGGTGCTCGTGGGCGGGATGCGGGTGCTCGGTGCGAACCACGGCGGCACGGCGCATGGCGTGTTCACGGACCGGCCGGGGTCGCTGACCACGGACTTCTTCGTCAACCTGCTCGACATGGGGACGGAGTGGAAGAAGGCCTCGGACGATGCCGAGCTCTTCGACGGGGTCGACCGCAAGACGGGCGCGAAGAAGTGGACCGGCACCCGCGCCGATCTCGTCTTCGGCTCGAACAGCCAGCTGCGTGCCTATGCCGAGGTCTACGCCCAGGACGACAACGGCGAGAAGTTCGTCGCCGATTTCGTCAAGGCGTGGGTCAAGGTGATGGACGCCGACCGCTTCGAGGTCTGATCCGGGGCGACAGGACAGGGGGCGGCGCGGAGCGATCCGCGCCGCCCTTTGTCATGAGTCAGCGGGCGTCCACATGTGGACGGTCTCGCAAGCTACGGATTTTTCAAACGAATCTGGAAAGTGGCCCTGCGGCGTTAACCTTTGCAACCCGGGTGTGACGCGGCGGCGCCGTGTCTGCCCGGCGCGGAGACCCGCGCCGGTCCCGGTCGGTCTGACGTTGGGCCCGCCGCGCCGTCCCGGCAGTCAAGGCCGGAACAAGCGCCGGACGGCGCCGTTCCCCGGCCAGAGTGACGCGCCAGCGGAGAGATGCGATGCGGCCCCTGATCCCCTTCGTCACCGGAGTGCTGGCCTTGGCCGCACCGATCGCCTCGGCGCAGGAGCAACCGGACCTCGCGCTCGTCGTCGCCGAGCACGAGGAGCACGGCCTCTTCCTCGCCGACGGCGAGGGACGGCCGGTCTACGCCTTCCTGAACAGCGAGGCCATCGGCGGCGACGGGCTCGATCCGCTCGAGTCCTGCCACGAGCATTGCCGCGACGACTGGCCCTTGGTGACGGCCACCGGCACCGTGCGGGCCGGCGAAGGCGTGGACCCCTACCTTGTCGGCACGCGCCCGGACGGCGAGGCCGGCGAAGTCGTCACCTACAACGACTACGAGCTGTTCTACTTCCACCGCGACGCGCCCGGGACGTCGCCGGAGGGGCAGGGCATCTTCAGCTACGGAGGCTACTGGGCTCTCCTGAGGCCGTCCGGGCTGGCCATCAGAACCGGACCGATGGAGGAACGCGACCAGCTGCCCGAGCCAACGGAAGGCGGATAGGCGCGAACCGCGCGGCGCCGGCCGACCCTCGGCGTCCTTCGCCCATCGCCGGAAGGATGATATCCTTCACCCGGCGCGAGGGCGGAGAGACGATGAGCGATGCTCCGGAAACCAGCACCTGCCTCGGGGCCGGTATCTGGGCGCGCCGGACCGCGAGGCCGCGGGGCGGGCGCTGGGGGCCATGCTGACGATGACCAGGATCGACATCGCCGCTCTCGATCGGGCCTTCGCCGGAAACTGACCCGCCCCGCCGTCCGGCGGTTGCACCCCCCTCCCCATCCGCTAAGCAGTCGGGCAAGTGACAGTGGAGAGACCAGCATGAAATTCCTGAGGATCGGCCCGGCGGGCCACGAAGTGCCCTGCGTGCTCGACGCAAGCGGCGTCGCGCGCAACATCTCCAGCCTCGTGGTCGATATCGGACCCGCCACCATGCCCGGCCTGATCGCCGCCGTCTCGGGCGTCGATCTCTCGACCCTCCCCGAGGTCGCCACGACCGGCGCCCGGATCGGATCGCCCGTCGCCCGGCCGAACAACGTCTGGTGCATCGGTCTCAACTACGCCGATCACGCCGAGGAAGCCGGGATGCCCATTCCGGAGGAGCCCATCATCTTCTCGAAGTCGAGCCTGACCGTCTGCGGCCCGAACGACCCGATCCTGAAATCGAAGGCCATGACGAAACTCGACTGGGAGGTCGAGCTGGGCATCGTCATCGGCACGCCCGCTCTGGAGATCGCGCCCGAGGCGGCGATGGACCACGTCTTCGGCTATGTCACCGCCAACGACGTGTCCGAACGCGCCTGGCAGATCGAGCGCGGCGGCACCTGGATCAAGGGCAAGACCTATCCGAACTTCTGCCCGACCGGCCCCTGGCTCGTCACCGCCGACGAGGTGCCCGACCCGCAGAACCTGGCCCTGTCCCTGTCGGTCAACGGCGAGGTCATGCAGGACGGCACGACCGCGACGATGATCTTCGGCGTGGCCCATGTCGTCCATTACCTCAGCCAGTTCGCGCAGCTGGAACCGGGCGACCTGATCCTGACCGGCACGCCCCCCGGCGTCGGCATGGGCCTGAAGCCGCCGCGCTATCTCGAGGCGGGCGATACCGTCACCCTCTCGGTCGAGGGTCTGGGCCAGCAGGAGAGCGTGGTCGAGGCCGTCTGAGGCGGCCCGCGCCCGCTGCCCTTGCCCGCGCCGTCCCCGGTGGCGCGGGCGCAGGGGACCGCCGCGTGACCGGATGCCGACTCTTCCGTTGCCGGAAACGCGACAGTCTTCTCCAAATGACCCGGATCGTGCCCAAATCGCGCCATGCTCGCGGGCAAGCCTCCGGGCCATGGATCAGAGCATTCTCTTTCGCGCCCAAGGCGCCCGCATCGCGCTCCTTCGCGGCAACCGGTCGGGGCGGGTCACCGTCTTCTTCGCCGGACGCTCCGCCGCGGGCACCGACGTGGCCGACACCTACGGCGGCGCCTTCGCGAGGGAGCACGGACTCAACGCCATTCTCGTGCAGCCCGCGAAGGCCCGCTGGTATCAGCCTCCCCTCGCCGGCCCCCTGACCGCCGCCCTGCGCCGGGCGCTCAGGGGCTTCGACCATCTCACCTTCGCCGGGAGCGGGATGGGCGCCTACGGGGCGCTCTCCATGGCGGAGCGCATCGAGGCGGACCATGTCCTCGCGGTGCGCCCCGTGGCCACGCTCGACGCCGCCCGCGCTCCGGTCACCAGGGCCCACGCCCGCGATCTCGAGCGGCTCGGCGCCGATCTCGAGCCGGTCCTGACCCACCGCGCCGGTCGCTACACCGTCGTTCCGGACGGTTCGCGTCTCGGGGCGGCCCATGTGGCGCGGTTCTACCTGCCCGGGGACCGCACCGTCCACGAAGGCCCGCGCGCGCTGCAGCAGGACGGCCCGCTCGGCCTCGACCCGGGACGCTTGCTGTCGCTTCTGGGCGAGACCCGCGACACCGCCCTTTCGGCCTGACCCGCCGCGCCGGAGCCCGCGCGCTTTCTTGCTCCCGCCGCTCCGCCGTCCTATGCGGGTTTCCGAAGCCGCGACGGAGACCCCATGGCCGAGGCCCCAGACGCCCCCCGCGCCGCCACCGAGGAGCGCGCCCGCTCGCGGCGCATCGGCGCGCTGGGCGGTCTCTGGCCGTTCCTCGCGCCCTACAAGGCGCTTCTCGCCGCCGCGCTCGCGGCGCTGGTGCTGACCGCGGGCGTCAGCCTCGTGCTGCCGCTCGCCGCGCGCCGGGTGGTGGACAATTTCAACACCGCCGAGACCGCGCTCGTCGATCTCTACTTCGGCGCGGCCATCGGCGTGGCGGCGCTGCTCGCGGTGGGCTCAGCGCTGCGCTACTACCTCGTCACCCGGCTGGGCGAGCGGGTCGTGGCGGACATCCGCAAGACGCTGTTCGACCGGATGATCGGCATGTCGCCCGCCTTCTACGAGAAGGTGATGACCGGCGAGATCATCAGCCGCATCACCACCGACACCACGCTGATCCTGTCGGTGATCGGCTCGTCCATCTCCATCGCGCTCCGCAATTCTCTGGTGCTGATCGGGGGGATCGCCCTGATGCTCTGGACCAGCGTCAAGATGACGATGCTGGTGCTCTGGCCGATCCCGGTGATCCTCCTGCCCATCGTCATCCTTGGCCGCCGCGTGCGCCGGCTGTCGAAGGAAAGCCAGGACTGGATCGCCACCTCCTCGGGCGACGCGTCGGAGCTCCTGCTGTCGGCGCAGACGATCCAGGCCTTCACCAACGAGCGGCGCAGCGCGGGCCGGTTCGCGGACACGACCGAGAAGAGCTTCGTCGCCGCCCGCCGCCGCATCGGCACCCGCGCGGTGATGACCGCCATCGTGATCTTCGTGGCCTTCTCCGCCGTCGTGGGGTTCCTGTGGATGGGCGCGGCGGACGTGCGCGCCGGCATCATCACGGCGGGCGAGCTCGTTCAGTTCATGATCTACACCGTCATGGTCGCCGCCGCCGTGGGCGCGCTGACCGAGATCTGGGGAGAGCTCCAGCGCGCCGCGGGGGCGACCGAGCGTCTGGTGGAGCTCCTGCAGGCCGACGACACGGTGCCGGACCCGGTGGGGGCCGCGCCCGCCACGGCCCGCCGCACCGGGCATGTCGTCTTCGAGGACGTCCGCTTCCACTATCCCGGGCGGCCGTCGGTCGCCGCCCTCGACGGCGTCAGCCTCGAGGTGAGACCGGGGGAGACGGTGGCCCTCGTCGGTCCCTCGGGAGCCGGGAAATCGACGATCGTCCAGCTCCTGCTGCGCTTCTACGATCCCACCTCGGGCCGCATCCTCTTCGACGGAGTGGACCTGCGCGAGATGGCGCGCGGCGATTTCCGCCGCGACATCGCGCTGGTGCCGCAGGATCCGGTGATCTTCGCCGACACCGCGCGCGAGAACATCCGCTTCGGCCGGCCCGAGGCTACGGATGCCGAGGTCGAGGCCGCCGCCCGCGCCGCCGCCGCGCATGATTTCCTCGCAGCGCTGCCCGAGGGGTACGACTCTTACGTCGGCGAGCGCGGCGTCATGCTCTCGGGCGGGCAGAAACAGCGCATCGCCATCGCCCGCGCGATCCTGCGCGACGCGCCGGTTCTGCTGCTCGACGAGGCGACCTCGGCCCTCGACGCGGAAAGCGAGCGTCTTGTGCAGCAGGCGGTGGACGAACTCGCCCAAGGACGGACGACGATCGTGGTCGCCCACCGCCTCGCCACGGTGAAGAAGGCCGACCGCATCCTCGTCTTCGACCAGGGCCGCATCGTGGCCCAGGGCCCCCACGACCAGCTCGTGGCCGAGGGCGGGCTCTACGCGCGCCTCGCGCGGCTCCAGTTCACCGAAGGGATGGCGGCGGAGTAGGGGCGCACGCGACAGGGTGCCCGCCCCCCTGGTCTCGGGACGCCCCTGATCACCCCAGCCCGCTGCGCCGCGCCACGAAATCCACCAGATGCGGGACGTAATCCTCCGGCCCGTCGCCGCCGTCTGCATGGGCCATGGCAAAGCTGTTCTTGACCGCGTTGCCCATCGGGTTGGGCAGCTGTGCCGCGTCGGCCATCGCCTCGAGATAGCGCAGGTCCTTGAAGGCATTGGTCAGCGTGAATTTGTGCGCCTCACGGTTGCCCTCCACCGCATAGCCCATGAAGGTCCGGTAGAAGCCGCAATCCATCCGGCCGCCCCGGATCACGCTGTCGAACTCCTGCGTGGATATGCCGACCTTGCGCGACAGGGCCAGCGCCTCGGCATAGAGCGCGGCATAGCCCAGCGACAGGAAGTTGTTCAGAAGCTTCATCTTGTGGCCCGTGCCGGACGGTCCGAGATGCACGATCGTGGCGGCCCAGGTCTCCAGCACAGGGCGGATGCGGGCGAAGACCTCTTCCGAGGCGCCCACCATGGTCGACAGCTCCCCCGCCTCGGCCTGCACCGGCGTGCCGCCCAGCGGCGCGTCGGCCATGTGGCAGCCCGCCGCTTCCAGCTTCTCCGCCAGCACGACGGTCGAGGTCGGATCGGCGGTGGAGCAGTCGATCACCACCGCGCCGGGCCTGAGGCCGGGCAGGAGGCCCGCGACGATCTCCTCCACCTGCGGCGAGCCGGGCGCGCAGATGTGGACGATATCGCTGGCCGCCGCGAGCGCCCCGAGGCTCTCGGCCTCCGTGGCGCCCTCCGTCACCAGCGCCTCCACCGGCGCGCGGTTGCGGTGTGCGAGCACCGTCAGCGGATACCCCGCCGCAAGGATGTTCCGCGCCATGCCGGAGCCCATCAGCCCCAGCCCCACGAAACCAACGCACTGCCTGTCCATTCCGCTCTCCTCCCCGGGGTCTTGTCACAGGCACCTTGGCCGGGGCGGAGGAGGATGTGCAACGGGGGACGGTGCACCGCATCCGCGCCGCAGCCTGCGGGTGCGGCCCCCGGTTAACGATTTTTGAATTTCCGTCAGTGACTTGCGCCCGGTCCCGGCTTGGGGCCGCGAGCCCGGCCCACGGCCGCGGTTCCGCGGCTCCTCCATGACGGGCTACTGGCGGGCTTGTGCCCCGGTCCCACCCGCCCCAAGTTCGGGTCCGGAGCGGGAGGAGAAGACAGTCATGGCCTATGCCGATTACGACGACCGGAACGCCATCGAGGCCGAGGCCGCCTGGCAGGACCGGGACCTGCCGAAGACCCTTTACGGCCTCCTTGCCCGCACCGCCGAGGCCCACGCCGGCCGCAAGGCGGTGACCTTCCAGATGTTCTCCGACCCGAAGGCATCCGCCGAGACCTTCACATGGTCAGACCTCCACGACCGCACCTGCCAGACCGCGAACCTCTTCCGGTCTCTCGGCGTGGGAGAGACAGATACCGTCGCCTTCCTGCTGCCGAACTCCACCGAGACGGTGCTGACCTACCTCGGCGGCGCCATCGCCGGCGTGGTCAACCCGATCAACCCGCTGCTGGAGCCCGGCCAGATCGCCGGCATCCTGCGCGAGACGAATGCCAAGGTCCTTGTCACCCTCCGCGCCTTCCCAAAGACCGACATCGCCCAGAAGGCCGCGAAGGCCTGCCGCGAGGCACCCAACGTCGAGACCATCGTCGAGGTGGACCTTCTGCGCTACCTGACCGGGCTCAAGCGCCTGATCGTGCCGCTCCTGCGCCCCAAGGCGCCCGTGGGCCGCAAGGCCCGGGTGATCGACTTCACCACCGAGGTGGCGAAGCAGCCGAAGACGCTCACCTTCGCCGACAGCGCCGGCGACCGCGTGGCCGCCTATTTCCACACCGGGGGCACCACGGGCCTGCCGAAGGTGGCGCAGCACCGCTATTCGGGGATGATCTACAACGGCTGGATCGCGCAGCGGCTGCTGTTCAGCGCCGAAGACGTCCAGCTCTGTCCGCTGCCGCTGTTTCATGTCTTCGCCACGATCGTCTGCCTCGGCGCGTCGCTGTCGGCGGGCACCCATATCGTGCTGCCCACCCCGCAGGGCTATCGCGGCGAGGGTGTGTTCGACAATTTCTGGAAGCTGGTGGAGCGCCACCGCGTGACATTCATGATCGCCGTACCCACCGCCATGTCGGCGCTGATGCAGCGCAAGGTCGACGCCGACATCTCCACCCTGAAGCTGGCGTTCTGCGGATCGTCGCCCCTGCCGGTGGAGCTGTACAAGCGGTTCGAGAAGGCCGCGGGCGTCACCATCTGCGAGGGCTACGGCCTGACCGAGGCGACCTGCCTCGTCTCGATCAATCCGCCCGAGGGAGTGAAGAAGATCGGCTCCATCGGCATCCCGTTTCCCTACACGGATGTCCGCATCCTGGGGCACACCGCCGAGGGACCCTACGAGTGCAAGGTGGACGAGATCGGCGAGATCTGCGTCGACAGCCCCGGCGTCTACGAGGGCAACACCTATACCGACATGGCCAAGAACAACGGCCTGTTCCACCACGACGTCTACCTGAGGACGGGGGACCTCGGGCGGCTCGACGCGGACGGGTATCTCTGGATCACGGGCCGGGCGAAGGACCTGATCATCCGCGGCGGGCACAACATCGACCCCGCCGAGATCGAGGAGGCGCTGGCCGGGCACGAGGCCGTGGCCTTCGCCGCCGCCATCGGCCAGCCCGATGCCCATGCGGGCGAGCTGCCCTGCGCCTACGTCGAGCTGGTGTCCGGTGCGAAGGTCGGTCCGGAGGAGCTGATCGCCTTCGCCAACGACCGCATCAACGAGCGCGCCGCCCATATCAAGCATCTCGACATCCTGCCCGAACTGCCCAAGACGGCGGTGGGCAAGACCCTGAAGAACGACCTCAGGAAGCTCGCCATCGCCCGGGTCTACGGCGCGGCCCTTGCCGAGGCGGGGGTGCCGGCGCGGGTGGCGGAGGTGGTGGAGGACAGCTCGCGCGGGCTCGTGGCGAAGATCGAGAAGACCGGTGCCGCGGACGGCAGCGCGGTGAGCCGGGTCCTCGGTGATTTCACGCGGCCCTGGGACTGGGCGTGACACGCCGAGGCCGAGCGGGGGATGTGAAGGGACGCGGCAGGGGAGACCTGGTGCTGCCGGAGAGATTTGAACTCTCGACCTCTCCCTTACCAAGGGAGTGCTCTACCCCTGAGCTACGGCAGCAATTGGTGCGCGGGGATTAGCGGCGAACGTCATCCGCCGCAAGCCCCGACTGGACGGTTTTTGGCCCATGCGCTAAGCCCCGGTCATGGAGCGGAAGCGACCCAGGGGCCCGGAGGGCGATCAGCGGCAGGCGCGGCTGAAATCCGCGCTGAAGGCCAATCTTGCCCGGCGCAAGAGCCAGGCCCGTGCGCGGGCCGGGGGCGACGGGGACGCGGACGACGAACCGGGCAATGAGACCCGAGGGCGCGACGGCGCCGAGGAAAGGGGCTAGTGCAGGCATGGATTCCATAATCGTTCGCGGGGGCCGGCCGCTGTCGGGCCGGATCCGGATCGCGGGGGCGAAGAACGCGGCGCTGGCCCTTATGCCGGCGACGCTGCTCAGCGAGGAACCGCTGACGCTCACCAACGCGCCGCGGCTGTCGGACATCCGCACGATGACCGAGCTTCTGCGGTCGCTCGGGGTCGAGGTGACGCAGCTTCAGGAGGGCAAGGTCATCGCGCTCAGCTCCCACGGGCTGACCTCCACCCGGGCAGACTACGAGATCGTGCGCAAGATGCGGGCCTCGAACCTCGTCCTCGGCCCGCTTCTCGCGCGGTGCCACGAGGCGGTCGTGTCGCTGCCCGGCGGCTGTGCCATCGGGGCGCGGCCCATGGATATCCATGTCTCGGCCCTCGAGGCGATGGGCGCCGAGATCGAGCTGCGCGACGGCTACCTGCACGCGGTGGCGAAGGGCGGGCTGAAGGGCGCGCGGGTGCCGCTGCGCTTCGCCTCCGTGGGGGCGACGGAGAACACGCTGATGGCCGCGACCCTGGCGAAGGGCACCACGGTGATCGAGAACGCCGCCCGGGAGCCCGAGATCATCGATCTGGCCACCTGCCTGCGCGCCATGGGCGCCCGGATCGAGGGCGACGGTACCCCGACCATCGAGATTGAGGGCGTCGACCGGCTCCGTGCCGCCACGCACAGGGTCGTCAGCGACCGGATCGAGCTCGGCACCTACATGCTGGCCCCCGTGATCGCGGGCGGCGAGGTGGAATGCCTCGGCGGCGAGATGCGGCTGGTGCAGGCCTTTGCCGAGAAGCTCGACGCCGCCGGGATCACGGTGGAGGAGACCGCCTCCGGCCTCAAGGTCGCGCGGCGCAACGGCCGGCCCCATGCCGTGGACGTGGTGACGGAGCCCTTCCCCGGCTTCCCGACCGACCTTCAGGCGCAGATGATGGCGATGCTCTGCACCGCGGAGGGAACCTCCGTTCTGGAGGAGCGGATTTTCGAGAACCGTTTCATGCATGCGCCGGAACTGGTGCGCATGGGCGCGCGCGTCGACGTCCAGGGCGGGACGGCAACGGTCCGCGGTGTGGACCGGCTCAAGGGCGCGCCGGTCATGGCCACCGACCTGCGCGCGAGCGTGTCGCTGATCCTCGCCGGTCTCGCGGCGGAAGGGGAGACGCGGGTGAACCGCGTCTATCACCTCGACCGCGGCTACGAGCAGGTCGAGGACAAGCTGAGCGGCGTCGGCGCCGACATCGAACGGGTCCGCGCGGCGTGACCGGGGATGCGCGCTTCGAGGATGCGGACGCGGCGCCGCTGCGCCTCCGGGCGCTCGATCCGGACGATCTCGCGGTGATCTCGGGCCTCTGCCAGGACGCGGTCCTGCCGGCCTCCGAACTGACCTGGGACCGGCGGGCGCGGCGGCTCGGGCTGCTGCTGAACCGCTTCCGCTGGGAGGACGCCCCCGCCGCGGAGGCGCGGCGGCGGGAGTACGAGCGGGTGCAGTCGGTTCTGGCCATCGAGGATGTCGCGGCGGTCCGTTCCACCGGCATCCCGCGCGGCGACGCGGAGACGGTGCTGTCGCTTCTCGCCATCGCCTTCGAGCCTGGCGAGGACGGAGCGGGGGAGCTGGTGCTCACCTTCGCGGGCGACGGGGAACTGCGGGTCGCGGTGGAGGCCCTGGAAGTCCTGCTGCGCGACGTGACGCGGCCCTATCGCGCGCCCTCCGGACAGGCGCCGCGCCACCCCGACGACTGAGTGCCGCGGGCGCCCCATGGTGCATTGAGGCCCGGCCCTCCCGGGGCTATGTGGTCCGGCGCGTGGCGAGGCAAGGCGGAGGCGAGCATGGCGGCATTCCTGGTAAGCTCGGACCCGGGGTTCGAGTCGTCCTTCCGGACCCTCCTCGGCGCCAAGCGCGAGGATGCGCCCGATGTGGATGCCGCTGTCGCCGAGATCATCGCGGACGTGCGGGACCGGGGCGACGCCGCGCTGGTGGAACTGACGAACCGGTTCGACAGGGTCGGGATCGCCGCCTCGGACCTGCGGGTCACCGAGGACGAGATCGACGCCGAGATCGCGAAGGTCGGGGCGGAGGACCGCGCCGCCCTCGATCTCGCCGCCGGGCGCATCCGCGCCTATCATGCCCGACAGATGCCCGAGGATGCGCGCTGGACGGACGAGACCGGCGCCACCCTGGGCTGGCGCTGGACGCCGGTGGCGGCGGCGGGGCTCTATGTGCCCGGGGGGCTCGCCTCCTATCCGTCCTCGGTGCTGATGAACGCGATCCCGGCCAAGGTGGCAGGGGTGGAGCGGCTGGCGGTGACGGTGCCGATGCCGGACGGCATGGCGAACCCGCTGGTGCTGCTGGCCTCCCGGATCGCGGGGGTGGACGAGGTCTATCGCGTGGGCGGGGCCCAAGCGATCGCGGCCCTGGCCTGGGGCACCGAGACCATCGCGCCGGTGGACAAGATCACCGGCCCCGGCAACGCCTATGTGGCGGCGGCCAAGCGGCGGGTCTTCGGGCGGGTGGGGATCGACATGATCGCGGGTCCGTCGGAGATCCTGGTGATCTCGGACGGGGGCTGCGATCCCGACTGGGTGGCGCTCGATCTGCTGAGCCAGGCGGAACATGACGAGAGCGCCCAGTCGATCCTGATCACCACCGACGAGGCCCACGGCCGCGCCGTGGCGGCGGCCGTGGAGCGGCATCTGGAAACCTTGCCCCGAAGCGCCATCGCGGGCGCGTCCTGGCGCGATTTCGGCGCGGTGATCGTGGTGCGGGACATGGACGAGGCGGTGGCGCTGACGGACCGGATCGCGCCCGAGCACCTGGAGATCTTCACCGACGGGGCCGAGGCGCTGGCGAGGCGCATCCGGCATGCGGGGGCCATCTTCATCGGCCAGTGGACGGTGGAGGCCATCGGCGATTACGTGGGCGGGCCGAACCATGTGCTGCCCACGGCCCGCTCGGCGCGGTTCTCGAGCGGGCTGTCGGTGCTGGATTTCCTCAAGCGCACCACGACCGCCCGGATGACGCCCGAAGCGCTGGCGGCCATCGGTCCGGCCGCGGTCCGGCTGGCGGAGGCCGAGGGGCTGGGCGCCCACGGCCTGTCGGTCTCGGCGCGGCTCGACGCGCTGAACCGGCAGACGTGACGGCCGGAGCGGCCGGGCGCGCGACTGCGCCTGCGGCGGCACCCGCCCGCCCGGCGGCCTTCGCCCGACGCTGTTCAGGGGACGGCGCGGGCGCAGAGGACGGGAGCGAGGGGCCAGCCCCTCGCGCTCCCCGGAGTATTTCCGGCCAGATGAGGAGGGGAGGTGGCGCCCTTCGCGGCACCGGGGGCGATTGCCTTGGCCCCGCGACCGGCGTAGCCATTGGCCGATGACCCGGCTTTGCCATATCGACCTCGATGACGCGAACCTGCCGCCTCCGACGCCGGAGATCGAGCAGGAGCGCCGGGTGGCGATCTTCGACCTGCTGGAGCAGAACCGCTTCGCCCTGCCCGAGCGGGAGGGACGCAGGGTCGCCGGGGGGCCCTACCGGCTGGCCCTGGCGATCCGCGAGAAGCGGCTCGTCTTCGCCCTATCGACCGAGGGCGGCGATCCGGCGGGGGAGTTCCACCTGAGCCTCGGTCCGTTCCGGCAGGTGGTGAAGGACTATTTCGCGATCTGCGAGAGCTACTACGACGCGGTGAAGACCGCCCAGCCGAGCCAGATCGAGACCATCGATATGGCCCGGCGCGGCATCCACAACGAGGGCGCCCGGGTCCTGCAGGAGCGGCTCGAAGGCAAAGCGGAGGTGGACGAGGACACGGCGCGGCGGCTCTTCACCCTGATCTGCGTCCTGCACTGGGGCTGACGGGTGACGGAGGCCAGCGCACTCCCCGGTTCCGTCCTCTTCTGCTGCGATCACAATGCCGTCCGCTCGCCCATGGCCGAGGGGATCATGAAGCAGCTTTACGGCACCTCCTGCTACATCCAGTCCGTGGGGGTGAAGACCGATCTGGAGATCGACGGCTTCGCGATCGCGGTCTGCCACGAGATCGGGGTGGAGCTGGACCGGCATCGGTCGCGCTCCTTCGACGAGATGGAGCAGTGGGGCGACGACCTGTCGTCCTTCGATCTCGTGCTCGCGCTGTCGCCCGCCTCGCAGAGGCGGGCGCTGGAGCTGACGCGGTTCTACCATCTGGACGTCGAATACTGGCCGATCCTCGACCCCACGGGCCTCGGCGAGAGCCGGGAGGCGCGGCTCGCCTCCTACCGGCAGACGCGCGACCAGATCCGCCAGCGCCTGCTCGACCGGTTCGGCCCGCCCACGGAGGAGTCGTGAGCGGTCTCGACTACCGGATCCTGAGGGGCGCGGAGGTGGAGGCGGCGCTCGACGATCTGGCGGATCTGCGCATCGGCGTGTTCCGGGAGTGGCCCTATCTCTATGACGGGGATCATGCCTACGAACGCCGTTACCTCTCGCGCTACCGCGATGCGCCGGGGGCGATCCTCGTCGGCGCCTTCGACGGCGTCCGGCTGGTGGGGGCCGCGACGGGATCGCCCATGGAAGACCATGCGGCGGATTTCGGCGCGGCCTTCGAGGCACGGGGACTCCCGCTCGGCCACATCTTCTATTGCGCGGAATCGGTCCTCTTGCCGGGGTACCGCGGCCGGGGCGCGGGCCATGCCTTCTTCGACGCGCGGGAGGACCATGCCCGGGCCCTCGGGCGGAGCCATTCGGCCTTCTGCGCGGTCCTGCGGCCGGAGGGCCATCCGCGGCGCCCTGCGGAGGCCCGGAGCCTCGAGCCCTTCTGGCGCGGCCGCGGGTACGCGCCGCTTGCCGGCGCCACGGTGACCTTTTCCTGGCGCGATGTCGGCGAGGCGGAGGAAAGCGCCAAGCCGCTCCAGGTCTGGATGCGCAGGCTCTGAGGTGTCATGATGTAGCGGAAGATGCGGCTCCTGCGTCGCGCTGCGCGATTCCACTTGAAAAAACCCGGCGTCCGACGCATCTGTCTGGCGCCTCGGAAAGGGGTGACACGAGAAGGAGACCACATGGCCAAGGAAGAACTGCTCGAATTCCCAGGCGTCGTGAAGGAACTCCTGCCGAACGCGACGTTCAGGGTCGAGCTGGAAAACGGCCATGAGATCATCGCGCATACGGCGGGCAAGATGCGCAAGAACCGCATCCGGGTTCTGGCCGGCGACAAGGTGCAGGTCGAGATGACGCCCTACGATCTGACCAAGGGTCGGATCAACTACCGCTTCAAGTGAGCCCGAGAGCGCCGGACCCGGCGCTCCGGCTGGTGCTGGCCTCCGCCTCGCCGCGGCGGCTCGACCTGCTGTCGCAGCTCGGCCTCGAGCCCGATGCCGTGCGCCCCCCCGAGATCGACGAGACACCGCGTCCGCGCGAGCTGCCGCGGGACTACGTGCGGCGCATGGCGCTGGAGAAGGCCGAGGCCTCGGACGCCCGACCGGGGGAGGTGGTGCTCGCCGCCGACACGACCGTCACCATGGGACGGCGCATCCTGGGCAAGCCGCGGGACGCCGAGGAGGCGCGGCGGTTTCTCGAGGCCCTCTCCGGGCGGCGTCACCGGGTCATCACCGCCATCGCCGCCCGGCGCGGGGACGAGATCCGGGTGCGCGACGTGCTCACCCAGGTGCGGATGAAGCGCCTGAGCCCGCCCGAGATCGCGGGCTATCTCGCCACCGGCGACTGGCAGGGCAAGGCGGGCGGCTATGGCATCCAGGGGCCGGCGGGGGCCTTCATCCCGTGGATATCGGGATCTCACCCCGCGGTCATGGGCCTGCCGCTGGCCGAGACCGCGGCGCTTCTGACGACGATGGGATATGTGGTGTGGCGATGAGCGTGGTGGTTCTCGATCATCTGGGCGGGCTCGAGGCCGCGGCGCGTCTCGTGGGCGGGCAGCTCGACGATCTGCTGGTCGACGATCCGTCGCGGCCCCGGGTCGGCGCCATCTTCCGCGCCGCCTGCGACCGGCCGGTGAAGGGGCAGGGCGGCATGTTCCTGCGCCTGCCCGAGGGCGGAACCGCCTTCCTTCGCGGGGCGAAGGGCCTCGCGCCGGGCCAGACGCTGCTCGTCCAGGTGACCGGCCATGCCGAGGCGGGCAAGGCCGTTCCCGTGACCGAGCGGCTGCTCTTCAAGAGCCGCTACGCCATCGTCACCCCCGGCGCGCCGGGGCTCAACGTCTCCCGCGCGATCCGGGACGAGGAGGAGCGCGTGCGTCTGCGGGCGCTGGCCGAGGGCATGGTGGAGGAGGGCCTCGGCCTGATCCTGCGCTCCGCCGCCCAGGGCGCGGAGGAGGATGCCATCGCCGAGGACATCGCCGCCATGGCCGATCTCGCCCGGGCCGTGCTGGGCGATGCGGCGGGCCCCCCCGAGGCGCTGACCGAGGGCGACGGGCCCCACGTCCTCGCCTGGCGCGACTGGCCGGAGCCCGCCCGCGTCGTGACGGAGCCCGGGGGGTTCGAGACAGAGGGCGTGCTCGACCAGGTGGAGGCCCTGCGGCGGGCGGAGGTGGCGCTCGGTCCCGCGGACATGAGCGTGGAGGAGACCCGGGCTCTTGTCGCGGTCGATGTGAACACACGCGGCGACACCTCTCCCGCGGCCGGTCTCAAGGCGAACCTCGCCGCGGCGAAGGCCTTGCCCCGGGCCCTGCGGCTGCGGGGCCTCGGGGGGCAGATCGTGGTGGATTTCGCGCCCATGCCCAAGGCGCACCGCCGCGAGGTGGAGACGGCGCTCAAGGCAGCCTTCCGCGCCGACCCGGTGGAAACCTCCGCCGTGGGCTGGACCCCGCTCGGGCACTACGAGTTGCAGAGGAAACGCGAACGCGCGAGCCTTGCGGCCGTGCTGAAGGAGCTGCCATGACCTGCCCGATCTGCGCCCGCCCTACCGTATCCGACTGGCGTCCGTTCTGCTCGAAGCGCTGCGCCGACGTGGATCTGGCGAAGTGGCTGGGCGGCGCCTACCGGGTGCCCTCCGAGGATCCCGAGGATGCCGAGGAGGCCCTCCGCGCGGCCGGAGAGGCGACGCCGAGACCCCACTGAACGGGGGGGATTGCCTCTGGACACCCGCCGGACCCTCGGCTATCTCCCCGGCACCCGACGGCGCCGCCGTCCCCGTGCCCGGGTAGCTCAGGGGTAGAGCAGTGGATTGAAAATCCTCGTGTCGGTGGTTCGATTCCGCCCCCGGGCACCACTTAACAAGCTGAAATGATTTGGGTCTTGGCGCTCCCGATCTCTGGCGTCGGCAAGGTTTGCGCGTCCTGTCGGCGAAAGCAGACGGATCCGGGCCGGGGCACAGCCCTTGCCGGCTGCGCCTGGAGAGACGCGGGGTGACGGGCACATAGCCCGCCGGGATCAGGATCTCCGTCAGCGCCGCGTTTGGCCTGTCGAAGAACTCGAGCGTGATGTTGTGCATCCCCCCCGCGGCTGGTTCGCGTGGCCGAACTTGCCCGGCACCCAGGGCGAATGCAGCCGCACGAAGCCGTCGAGCCGGTTATCGTAGAGCACCATCATGTCCACCCGACGCAGAAGTTCGCGCAGCATGATCCGCTCGTTCACGCCCTGCCGCCCGTCGAGCCGGTTGCGCATGGGCGGCACCGCTTGCTCGACGGCTTTCGTCTCGGCACGGCCGAAACGGTGCGGGCGCGTGCAGGCTGGACACGCGATCCGCCCGGTCCTGGCGACTCGCGGCTCGAATCGAGTCACGGGGCGCGACTCGCCGGCGATTTGCGTCCTGACATGGGAAAGTCGCCCTGTGCCGCGTGGGTCGACCCGGCCGAGAGATGTCGTGCCTCAGTGCCGCGCAGGGGATTTCGCTTTGAAGTCAGGCGGTTGAGATCCATGTGACGGGACGCGGAATGCTCTTGGGCAGGGGCAGCTTGGTAAACCGGCGGGACCCCCGAAAAACCTCTTGCGGGTTTGGTTTGGTATCCGTAGATAGCGCTTCACCGGCGGCGCTGAGGCGCGGCTGGGGCGCCAGACGGGGCGGCGGCGGGAGCCGGTGCAGACGAGGCGGTGACATCAGGGGCAT
>NZ_ML119088.1 GCF_003789055.1 Histidinibacterium lentulum
CCCCCCCCCCCCCCCCCCCCCCCCCCCCCCCCCCCCCCCCCCCCCCCCCCCCCCCCCCCCCCCCCCCCCCCCCCCCCCCCCCCCCCCCCCCCCCCCCCCCCCCCCCCCCCCCCCCCCCCCCCCCCCCGCCCCCCCCCCCCCCCCCCCCCCCCCCCCCCCCCCCCCCCCCCCCCCCCCCCCCCCCCCCCCCCCCGGGTCGGCCCGCAGAGCGGGCCGAAACCCGAAGGAACCGCCCATGACAGCCCCCCGCCGCGGCCCGGTGCTCTTCGAGCTCGACGACGACACGCCCGGTCCCTCGCCCGCCGAGGCCGCGCCGGTCCCCGACCTCGACGCGCCCGGCCGGGACGCCGCCATGACCCAGGTCGCGGCGCTGGCCGCGCGGAAACCCTCGCCCCTCGGCCGGCTCTTCTGGTCGCTCCTCGCGGCGCTCCTGACCCTCGTGCTCTCGGTCGCGGCCTGGACCTTCATCGCAAGTCTCCTCGCCGCGGCCCCGCTCCTGGGCTGGATCGCCGGCGCGCTGATGCTGGCCTTCGCCCTCGTGCTCTGCGCCATGGCGCTGCGCGAGCTTGCCGCCTTCAACCGCCTGAAACGGCTCGACATGATCCAGGGCGAAGCCGCCCGCGCCCATGCCGAGGGCGACCTCGCGCTCGCGCGGGAGGTCACGCGCCAGCTCGACGCGCTCTATGCCGGCAGGCCCGAGACCGAATGGGGCCGCGCGCGGCTCAAGGACCATGCCCAGAGGATCATGGATGCCGACGGCCTTCTCGGCGCGGCCGAGACGGACCTTCTCGCCCCGCTCGACCGGCGCGCCGCGCGCGAGGTGGAGGCCGCGGCGCGGTCCGTCGCCACGGTGACCGCCGTGGTGCCCCTGGCGCTGGCCGACGTGGCGGCGGCGCTCGCGTCGAACCTGCGCATGATCCGCCGGATCGCCGAGGTCTACGGCGGCCGCTCCGGAGGGCTCTCGTCCTGGCGGCTCACCCGCACCGTCTTCACCCATCTCGTCGCCACCGGCGCCGTGGCGGTGGGCGACGACCTCATCCAGTCGGTGGCGGGCGGCGGTCTCCTCTCCCGTGTCTCCCGCCGCTTCGGCGAGGGCATCGTCAACGGCGCGCTCACCGCGCGGGTGGGCGTGGCGGCGATCGAGGTCTGCCGCCCCCTGCCGTTCCACGCCTCTCCCCGCCCCTCGGTCACCGCGCTGGTGCGGCGTTCGCTGACGGGTCTCTTCGGTCAGAAGGACTGAGCCCATGGAAAGCATTGCCGTCGATCTCGAAACCTGGACCCGGACGCCGCTCAGCGAGGCGCATGTCGAGATGATGCGCGCGGTCGGCGAGGAGGTCGCCTTTCCCGCGGGCCATGTCCTGCACGAGATCGGCGATCCCAACGACCTCTTCTACTTCGTCCTCGAGGGCGAGGTGGAGGCCGTCGATCCCATGACCGGCGGGAGGTTCGGCGGCGGGGCGACCCTCGGGCCGGGGCAGTTCTTCGGGGAGATCAGCTTTCTCCAGGGCGGTCGGATCGTCCTCGGCGCACGCTGCGTCCAGGACACGCGCCTGCTCTGCGTGCCGCGCGAGACCATGCTCGACCTGATGGCGCGGGTGCCCGAGATGTCGGACATCATCATCACCGTCCTCGCGGGTCGCCGCCGGCGCCTCCTGGAGCTGGGCCGCGGGAGCCTGATCCTGCTCGGCCCCGAACAGAGCCGGGAGCTGGCCCGGATCGCCGAGTTCGCCAGCCGCAACGGCCAGCCCTGGGCGGCCTACGACCTGGGCTCGCCCGAGGCGGCCGACCTGGCCCGGCGCGCGGGCGTCCCCGCCGATGCGCCGGCCGTGCTCTTCGGCGGGCGCCCGGTGGAGGATTGCAGCCCCCGCGGCATCGCGCGCCTCTTCGGCCTCGACCTGGCCATCGGCGACGCGCGGGCGGTCGACGTGCTGATCGTGGGCGGCGGCCCCGCGGGCGTGGCGGCGGCGGTCTATGCCGGGGCCGAGGGGCTGTCCGCCCTGGTGATCGAGGATCTGGCCGTGGGCGGGCAGGCCGGCACCTCGAGCCGGATCGAGAACTACATGGGCTTTCCCACCGGTATCTCCGGCGCGGCGCTCTGCTGGCGCGGCGAGGTGCAGGCGATGAAGTTCGGCACCCGCTTCGCCGTGCCGCGGCGGGCCGAGGCGATCGAGGCGCGGGGCGCGCGGTTCGCCGTCACGCTCGACGACGGCGCGGTGATCGACGCGGGCGCTGTGGTGGTGGCCACCGGCGTGCAGTACCGCCGCCTGCCGCTCGACCGGCTCGAGCAGTTCGAGGGGGCGGGCATCTACTATGCCGCGACCGAGCTCGAGACCCGGGTCTGCCGCGGCTCGGAGATCGCCATCGTCGGCGGCGGCAACTCGGCGGGGCAGGCGGCGATGTTCCTGTCGCGCACAGCGCGGCATGTGCATCTCCTGGTGCGCGGCGACAGCCTCGCGGCCTCGATGTCGGACTATCTCTCCGCCCGGCTCGCCGCCGATCCGCGCATCACCATCCACTACGGCGCCAGCATCCGCGAGCTCAAGGGCGAGGACCGGCTGACCGCGGTGCGTGTCGACGAGGACGGGCGGGACTGGTGGCTGGAGACGCCCGCCGTCTTCGTCATGGTGGGGGCCGCGCCCAACACGCGCTGGCTCTGCGGCATGGTCGCCCTCGACGACCGGGGCTTCGTGCAGACGGGAGCGGAGGCCGGCGCGCGGTCCGTCTACGAGACCTCCTGCCCCGGCATCTTCGCCGTGGGCGACGTGCGCGCGGGCTCGGTCAAGCGGGTGGCGAATGCCGTGGGCGAGGGCTCGGTGGTCATCAGCCGGGTGTGGGAGCATCTGGCACCGGTCGGCTGAGGGGCACGGCGGGGCCGGGGCCGAGCCCCGCGACCGGCGGCAGCAGCGTGCCGGACACGAGTCGGCTCAGGGCCGCGGGAATCGGCGGCACGCGGCTGAGGGGAAAGAGCACCCGGTCGCGCAGCACCGGCAGGACCCTGCTGTCCGACTGGTACTGCGGGGTGAAGAGCGCGGACATCCCCTGGTAGGCCCGGACATGCCAGCGCCGCGCCTTGGCATGGGCCACCAGCGCGTCGGGCAGGCAATGGGGATGCACCGCGAGCGCCCGCGCCAGCGCCAGCGCGTCGAGCAGCGCCATGTTCGCCCCCTGTCCCAGCTGCGGGCTCGCCCGGTGCGCGGCGTCGCCGATATGCACGAGCCGCGCGCCGTGGGGCCGGCGCAGGGTGCCGTGGCTGTAGCGCGCCATGGTCATCTGCGCGGGCTCGGCGATCTGTCCGAAGAAGGGCTCCGCCTCGGGCCAGAGCGCCCGCGTCTCCGCCAGCCAGGTTTCGAGCCCCGCCTCCCGCCAGGCGCCGTGGCCATCCGCGCGCAGGGACCAGAATATGGCGGCCTTGTCGCCGCGCTCCCCCGGCAGGCGGCCCACGGGCAGGATGCCCAGCATCCGGTCCGCCCGCCGGTAGCGCTGGGACAGGCGGTCCCGGGGCAGGGGGCTGTCCTCGGGCCAGTCCACCGTGCCCCAGATCGCGCCGTAGGGCAGGGGCCGCGACCGGAGAGGCGACAGGGGAGAGCCCGCGCCGAGGGCATCGACGATCAGCTCGGCGCGGGGGCTCTCCCCGTCCGCCAGCAGGAGCCGCCCCTCTGCGTGACCGGTGACCTCGGCCGAGGTCACGAGCGGAATGCCCCGCGCCCTGACCGTCGCCAGCAGCGCGTCGAACAGCGCCGCGCGGTGGATGCCTAGGCCCGGCTCCGCGCCGTAGGAGACGTCGAGCACCGGGCGCCCCGTCTCGCTCTCGCGGCCCAGAAGGCGCCTGAGCGGCGCGCCCGCCGCCCGCACTGCCGCGCCCGCGCCCAGCGCGTCGAGCACGGCCAGCCCCACGGGCTGGATCACGAGGCCGGAGCCCACGGGCGCGGGCGCCGCGAACTGATCGTAGAGCGTCACCCGGTGGCCCGCGTCATGGAACGCCGCCGCCGCCGCCAGCCCGCCGATCCCCGCCCCCGCGACTGCGATGTCCACGGTTCCCGCCCCTTCCGACCTCGGGGCAGAAAAGGCGATGGGCGCGTCCCGGGCAAGGGGCGGCGTGTCGCCGGTGGCTTGACCCCGCGTGGTCGGCCGGCCTATCCCGCGTCCATGTCGACGCACCGCTCCTTCGGACTTCCGCTGCGAATTACATCCCCGGCGCTCTGACGAGCCGCCGGGCCAAGCCGTTGCGACCCGCCGCAGCGCAGTCTATCCCCCACCCCGACAGAATTCCGCCGCAGGAGCCGCCCCGATGTGCGCCGACCAAGCGACCGTGCCCGACTACAAGGACACGCTGAACCTTCCCCGGACCGACTTTCCCATGCGCGCGGGCCTGCCCCAGCGCGAGCCCGCCTGGCTCTCCCGCTGGGAGGAGCTCGGCGTCTACGACCGCCTGCGCGGCAAGGCCGAGGGGCGTGAGCCCTTCACGCTCCATGACGGCCCGCCCTATGCCAACGGGAACCTCCATATCGGCCACGCGCTGAACAAGGTGCTGAAGGACATGGTGGTGCGCAGCCAGCAGATGATGGGCCGCGACGCGCGCTACATCCCCGGCTGGGACTGCCACGGCCTGCCCATCGAGTGGAAGATCGAGCAGGCCTACCGCGAGAAGGGTTTGGACAAGGACGCCGTGGACGTGGTGGAGTTCCGCCGCGAATGCCGCGATTTCGCAGCAGGCTGGATCGACGTGCAGCGCGAGGAGTTCAAGCGCCTGGGCGTCACGGGGACCTGGGAGAAGCCCTATCTGACGATGGACTACCGCGCCGAGCGGATCATCGCGGGCGAGTTCCTGAAGTTCCTGATGGCGGGGCTGGTCTACCAGGGCTCGAAGCCGGTGATGTGGTCGCCGGTGGAAAAGACCGCGCTGGCCGAGGCGGAGGTGGAATACCACGACCGCAAGACGGATGCGGTGTGGGTGCCGTTCCCGGTCCTGTCAGACAAGACGGTGGCCGGACCCGAGGCCGATGGCCCCACGATGGGCCGGATCGAGCCTCTCGGCGATCTTGACGGTGCGGCAGTGGTCATCTGGACCACCACCCCCTGGACCCTGCCGCAGAACCGGGCGATCTGCTTCGGGCCCGAGATCGCCTATGGCCTCTACGGGGTGACCGGAACGCCTGACGAATGCTGGGCAAAGGTCGGCGACCGCTACCTGATCGCGGATGCGCTGGCCGAGGAGGCGCTATCCGCGATGCGGCTGGAGGCCGGCCAATGGCAGCGCCTGCGCGACGTGACCGCGGATGAGCTCGCGGGCCTCGCCTGCGCCCATCCGCTGCGCGGCGCCGAGGGCGCCGGCGGCGAGTGGGACTATGACGTCCCCCTTCTCCCCGGCGACCATGTCACCGACGACGCGGGCACGGGCTTCGTCCATACCGCCCCCTCCCACGGCGACGACGACTACGCCATCGGCCGCAGGCACGACCTGCCGATGACGCACAACGTCCTCGACGATTCGTCCTACCGTGCGGACCTGCCGTTCTTCGCGGGCGAGCGGATCATCAGGGAGGACGGCACGCCCGGCGGCGCGAACAAGGCGGTGATCGACAAGCTGGTGGAGGTCGGCGGGCTCCTCGCGCGGCGGCGCATCACCATCTCGGACGCCCATTCCTGGCGCTCGAAGGCGCCGGTGATCCGCCTCAACCGGCCCCAGTGGTTCGCCGCCATCGACCGCGCGGTGGGCGACGGCCGCGACACCTACGGCACCACGATCCGCACCCGCGCCCTGCGCTCCATCGACGAGCTGGTGACCTGGACGCCGAAGACCGGGCGCAACCGGCTCCATTCCATGATCGAGGCGCGGCCGGACTGGGTGCTCTCGCGCCAGCGCGCCTGGGGCGTGCCGCTGACCTGTTTCGTGAAAGCGGGCGCCCGACCCGAGGACCCGGACTTCCTCCTGAGGTCGGAAAAGGTCAATCAGCGCATCCTCGAGGCCTTCGAGGCCGAGGGCGCGGACGCCTGGTACCGGCCCGGCGCCAAGGCGCGGTTCCTCGAGGGGATCGCGGACCCCGAGGCCTATGAGCAGGTGTTCGACATTCTCGACGTGTGGTTCGATTCGGGCTCGACCCATGCCTTCGTGCTGGCCGACCGGGAGGACGGATCGGCGGACGGGCTCGCCGATCTCTATCTCGAGGGGACCGACCAGCACCGGGGCTGGTTCCATTCGTCGATGCTCCAGGCCTGCGGCACCATCGGCCGCGCGCCCTACCGCGGCGTGCTGACCCACGGGTTCACGCTCGACGAGAAGGGCAACAAGATGTCCAAGTCGCTGGGCAACACCGTCGCCCCGCAACACGTCATCGACCAGTACGGCGCGGATATCCTGCGGCTCTGGGTGGCGCAGTCGGACTATACCGCCGACCTGCGCATCGGGCCGGAGATCCTGAAGGGCGTGGCCGACAGCTATCGGCGTCTCAGGAACACCATGCGGTTCCTCCTGGGCGCCGTCGCCCATTTTGACGAGGCCGAGCGGGTCGCTCCCGCCGACATGCCCGAACTCGAGCGCTGGGTGCTGCACCGGCTGGCGGAGCTGGACCGGATCGTGCGCGAGGGCTATGCGCGCTACGATTTCCAGGAGGTGATGCGGGAGGTCTTCAACTTCTGCACGGTGGAGCTCTCGGCCTTCTATTTCGACATCCGCAAGGATGCGCTCTATTGCGACGGCGACACGCCCCGCAGGCGGGCGGCGCGGACCGTGCTCGACCTCTTGTTCCACCGGCTGACCACCTGGCTTGCCCCGGTGCTTGTCTTCACGATGGAAGAGGTGTGGCTCGAGCGGTTCCCGGGCGCGGAGAGTTCCGTGCATCTCCAGGACATGCCCGAGACCCCAGAGGGCTGGCGCGACGAGGCGCTGGCGGCGAAATGGGCCGCCGTGCGCCGGGTGCGGCGCGTGGTGACGGCGGCGCTGGAGATCGAGCGGACGGCCAAGGTGATCGGCGCCTCGCTCGAGGCGGCGCCCGTGGTCCATGTGGAGGACCGGGAGGCGCTGGCGGCGCTGAAGACGGTGGCCTTCGAGGATATCTGCATCACCTCGGGCATCGTGCTGACCGCCGATCCGAGCCCCGACGAGGCGTTTCGCCTGCCGGAGGTGCCGGGCGTGGGCGTCGTCTTCGAGAAGGCCGAGGGGGAGAAGTGCCAGCGGTGCTGGAAGATCCTGCCGGACGTGGGGCAGCATGGCCACCCGGGCGTCTGCGAGCGCTGCGACGCGGCGCTGGGCTAGGCTCTCGTCCGCCCTCACAGGCGGCCTCGAGGCTTGCGCTCGGGGCCGCCGATGGACTTTGATCCGCTGAAGGAGGACCGCCATGGCCGAGATCGACAAGGAAGCCCTGCGCCGCGCGATGCTGGCGCTGGAAAAGGAAGAGCTGGACAGCGCCCGGGAGCACTACGCCGCCCATCTCGCCGATGCGCGGCTCGCCGAGAACGAGCCCCACGAGTCGGACGAGATGGCCGCCGCGCGCACCGCGGCCGACCTCGCCCATGGCTTCGACGGTCCGATCCACGACCACGAGGCCAAGATCGCCGCCCTCGACGCGCTCGACTTCCGCCCGCGCGAGGATGTGGGGCCGGGCGCCGTCGTCTGCCTCGGCGGGCGCTGGTTCGTGGTGGCCGTGGCGACGGGCAAGTTCGAGCAGGACGGCACCACCTACATGGGCCTCTCGCTCGACGCGCCGATCTACCGCGCGATGGAGGGGCTGACCGAGGGCGAGACCGTCAGCTTCGGCGGGCGGCGGATGCGGGTCGACGCGGTGCTGTGAGCCTGCCGTCCGAAGACGAGGTGGCCCGCGCGATCCTGACGCTGGCCCGTGAGAGGGGGGCGGGGCGCACGCTCTGCCCGTCGGAGGCGGCCCGTCGGCTCTCGGACGACTGGCGTCCGCTGATGGCCGAGGTCCGCCGGGTGGCGACGGGGCTTGCCGCCGAAGGACGGCTGAGCGTGACGCAGAAGGGCAGGGAGGTCTCGGCGGAGACCGCGCGCGGCCCGATCCGGCTCGGCCTGCCCGGCTAGGGCGCCCGCCGCCCGGGGATCACCTGCTGCAGCGCGCCCGCGCACAAGAGCCAGACCGAGGTCGCGATCAGCGCCCATTCCGCCCAGCCCGAAAGGGAAAAGCCGGTCACCGCCGCGATCGTGGCCGAGAGCACCCAGAGCCCCGCCGCGGGCAGGGTGACCAGGCGCCAGCGTTTCGTCCGCACGGGATGGACGAACTTCACCGGCAGGAACATCAGCACCGCAAGGACCACCACCACCGGCAGGATCACCATGGGCGGGGGCGTGAGGGCGAAGAACACGATCACCACCATGTTCCAGCAGCCCGGAAAGCCGGAGAAGGACTTGTCCTCCGTCTTCATCCGCGTGTCCGCGAAATAGACGACGCTGGCATAGGTGATCACGAGGATCGCCACCCAGCCGGTCCATCCCGGCAGGAGGTCCGTGGAAAAGAGCGCGTAGGCCGGGATGAAGACATAGGTGAGATAGTCGATGATGAGGTCCATCAGGACGCCGTCGAATTCCGGCGCGTTCCGGCCCACGTCGGTCTTGCGCGCGAGCGGCCCGTCGATGCCGTCCACCACGAAGGCCACCACGAGCCACAGGAACATCGTCTGCCACTGTTCCTGAACGGCGGCGAGCATCGCGAGCATGGCAAAGACCGCGCCGGTTGCGGTGAGCAGGTGAACCGACAGGGCGGCGGCGCGCAGGGAGCGGGGTGTCATGGACCCGTCATGGACGATTCCGCCGGGCGGTGAAACCCGCCGCGCGCGGATGGGCGGCCTCGTAGACCTCCATCAGCCGCGCCGTGTCGACCGCCGTGTAGGCCTGGGTGGTCGACAGCGACGCATGACCCAGTAGCTCCTGGATCGCCCGCAGGTCGCCGCCCGCGCCAAGCAGATGCGTGGCGAAGCTGTGGCGCAGGGCGTGGGGCGTCGCCGTGGCGGGCAGGCCCAGCTGCAGCCGCACCGCCTCCATGACGCGCTGCACCAGCCGCGGGTTGAGAGGCCCGCCCCGGACGCCGCGAAACAGCGGTCCGGCAGGCGCAAGGTCATGGGGACAAAGCCGCGCGTAGGTGGCGACGGCCTCTCGCGCGGGCGCGATCACCGGCACCAGCCGCTCCTTGCCGCCCTTGCCGCGGATCCTGAGGCCCGTCCCCAGCGGCAGCACCGCGCCGGTCAGCGACAGCGCCTCGGAAATCCGCAGCCCGCAGCCGTAGAGAAGCGTGATGACGGCCGTGTCCCGCGCCGCGACCCAGGGCTCGCGCGCCTGAAGGTCCACGGTCTCGATCAGGGTCCGCGCGGCCTCCTCGTCGAGCGGCCGCGGCAGCTTGCGCCGGAACTTCGGCGCGCGGGTGGCGAGGATCGCGGTGGGGTCGAAGCCCTCGCGCTCCGCGCCCCAGCGGGCGAAGCCCTTGACCGCCGACAGCGCCCGCGCCAGCGACCGCGCCGAGACGCCGCGCCCGCGCTCGTGGGCCATCCAGGCGCGCATGTCCGACACCGTGACCCGGCCCAGCGCGGCCACGCCCTCCGCCCCGCCCGTGTGCCGCGCGAGAAACGCAAGGAACCCGGCCACATCGGCGCGGTAGGCTGTGCAGGTCGTCTCCGCCGCGCCGTCGATGGCGCGCAGGTGGTCGATCCAGCGGACGAGCGCGTCGCGCTGGCCTGGGGAGATCAGCTCAGCCACCGCCGCATGGTCCGCTCGAAGACGCCGCCGAAGAAGGTCAGAAGGTCCGTGCCCTGCTGCGGCGTGAACTGGTGCGGGTCCTCGCAGCCCATGGCGAGCATCCCGGGCAGGCGCTTCTCGCCGAGATCGAGCCGGATGCAGGCCTCCGAGCGGATGTAATCCGCCGCCGGACCGTAGAAGCCCCGTTCCTCGGGCCGGACCTGACGCAGCACCACCTGCCGGGCGCCGGTGGCGCGGCCGTGGGTGATGTAGTCCTCGACGAAACCGCGAGGCGCCGGATGCAGCACCTCGCCGAGCTTCTTCAGCGCGGGATCGGCGGTGTCGGGCGTATCGCTTTCCAGCACGAGCACCATGGCGTCGACCCGCAGGATGTCGGCCACCTCGCCGCCCAGGACCGCCAGCAGGTCCTGGAACTTCGGCGCATCCAGGAGGCGCAGGACCGCTCGGTGAATCTGGTTCGTGCCGGCGAGGTTCTCGTAGGCCGCCGCGATGACGTTGCGGTGCGTGTCCTCGAGCCGGTCGAGCCGGGCTTCGAGGCGCTCCATCGCGATCCCGCGCAGGTCCACGATGTTCTTGCCCATGTTCTGCTCGTTCGCGGCGACGAGCGCGCGCATCACGTCGTGGTCCTCGAGCAGGATCTCGGGGTCGGAAATGATCCGCTCGCGCACACGCGCGTCGATCAGGGGCTTGCTGCTCATGCCTGTCTCTCTGTCTTTGTTTTGCGTCATGATAGCAAAGACAGGGGCGGGGCGAAGCCCGAAAAATCGAGCGCGGCCACAGCTGCGGCGCAAAGGACCCGCCGGCCGGACGCGGCCGCGGGGTCCGCCCGCCCTGGCCCGAGAGATGACCCAGGGGCAAGGTGCCGCGCGACGCAGTTTGCCTTTACGTCAGAAAAATCAGCGTGCTACAACTTTCGATAGCAAGCGTGGTTCCAGGATTCGTGCCGGTCCGCCTCCAAGAAATGAAAGGCAACGATGTCCTGTTGTGTCTTTCGCGCCAGGCAAAACATGTCGCGCGCCCTCGGGTGGGTGAGCGCCGTGGCCGTAGCGGGTCTCGCCGCGGGGCCGTCGTCGGCCTCCGTCGAGCGTTTTCAGGACTGGGAAGTCGCCTGCGTGGACGGCGGGGGCTGCGTCGCCGCGACCACGGCGGTCGCGGAAGACCGCACATGGCTCGGCACCGTCCGGGTCCGGGAGATGGACGATGCCGGCGGGCCAGTGATGCAGATACTTGCTCCCGCGGGCATCCACCTTGCATCGGGGCTCTTCGTGGAACTGCCGGGCCGGTCGGTCAAGCAGGCCACTTTCATAAGGTGCGACGCCGGCGTCTGCGAGGCGCAGCTGTCGCTGACCGATGCGGAATTCCAGACATGGCGGCGAGGGCTCGATGCGGAGATCCGCTACCGGCCGCATGTCGATGTCAGTCCGATCGTCTTCGAGGTGTCGCTCTTGGGAATCACCGCAGCGATGCGCCGCGCCAGGGAGCTTAGTGAATGAAATACGCCTTGGGCCTTGCGTCCGTTCTTGGCCTGATCGCGGGTGCGGCGACGGCGCAGTCCTTCTCGGTCGACCGCATCGTGTTCGACGACTCGGCCTATCTCGAGCCCGAGGTGCTGGACGGCATCGCCTCCGAATACGTCTCCCGGCCCATCACGCTCGACTCGCTGAACGAGCTCGTCGACCGCGTCCAGACGCTCTATGGCGAAGCGGGGATCGTGACGGCGCAGGCCCTGGTGCCGCCGCAGACCATCACCGACGGCACCCTGCGGATTTCCCTCGTCGAGGCGACGATCGGCGCGGTGGAGGTCGACGGCTTTCCCGATACCGATCCGACCTTCCTGACCGGGAACCTGACGCTGCCGGTCGGCGCGCGGCCCGACTACGAGGCGCTGGAGCGCGATCTGCGCATTTTCGACATTGCCCATGACATCGCCCCGCAGCTCGAATTCGCGCCGGGCGACATGCCCGAGACGACCCGTGTGGTGATCACGGGCGAGCCGCCGCCGCGGCTGAGCTTCACGCTGTCGGCGGACAACTACGGCCGCGAGGAGACCGGCATCGCGCGGCTGTCGGCCTTCGCGCGCTATCGCTCGGTGACGGGCGTGCGGGACACCCTGTCGGCGCAGGTCACGGCGAGCGAGGGATCGACCGCGGTCTCGCTGGGCTATTCGCGGCCGGTCGGGCCGGCCGGCGGACGGCTGATCGCCAGCGCCGGTTACACCGAGTCGCAGATCATCTCCGGGCCCTTCGCCCCGGTCGACATCCGGTCCGACAGCACCACCGCGCAGATCAGCTACCGCAGGCCCTTCCGGGTCGAGCCGTTCTCGCACTGGTTCTGGGAGGCGGGCGTCGCCTATGATCGCTCGGTGTCGGAGATCCTCGGCACGGAATTCTCGGATATCAGCCTCTGGGAAGTCTTCGCAGAGGTCAGTCGCGAATGGCGGACGGAACGGGCCGCCTGGGCGATTTCCGCCGGCGTGCAGATCGGCGAGGCCGAGGCGCAAGGCACGACCGAGACCGAAGGCCGCTACACCATCATCTATGGCGACGTGGGTTACGGCCGGCCGCTGGGGCAGGACTTCGTCTTCGAGGGCAACCTGCGGTTCCAGTACGCGCAGGACGAAAACCTGCCTGTCGCGCGTCTGATCACCGGGGGAGGGGTCGGCAACGTGCGCGGCTATCCCAACGATGCGCGCTCCGGCGACAGCGGCTTCGTGGCGAACCTTCAGGTCACGCGGACCACGCCCTGGCTGCTGTGGGAGGACCGGGTCGAGGTCAATCCGTTCGGCTTCGTCGATGTGGCGGCGATCGTGCCGTTCCGCGTCGATGGCAGCTTCGATCCCGATCAGGACTGGCTGGTCTCTGCAGGATTGGGCGCGACGGCCCGCTTCAACGACCGCGCCGCGGCGGTCCTGACGGTCGGTGTTCCGCTTCGGGAAACGCTCGGCTTCGAGGATACCGGGGAGGCCCAGGTCTACCTCGGCGTCGATTACAGGTTCTGACCAGATGTCCATAAGGGAGACGTCCGACATGACAGCCATCCGCAGCCTCGCCGCCACCCTGGCAGCCGTTCCGCTCGCCCTGACCCTTTCTGTCGCGCCGGTACTGGCCCAGGAGGAGGAGAGCGCCGCGGCCGGCGAGGTGCAGCCGGCCGACCTGCCCGAGGACGTCGCGAACGGCACGACCTTCGGCGACTGGGTCGTCGCCTGCGAGGCCACCTCGATCCGCAGGACGGTCTGCCGCCTCGTGCAGACGCTGACGCTGCAGGACAGCGACCAGCTCGTGGCGCAGTTCATCGCCGTGCCGGCGGAGGACGGCGCGGTGCTGATCGCGCAGGTGCCCATGGGGGTCTTCCTGCCCGGCGGCGCCGTCTACCGCTTTGCCGAGAACGAGGAAGTCGAGCAGCGCGAGATGGTCTGGCAGAGCTGCCAGGGCCAGATCTGCGAGGCCGCCTATCCGCTCGACGACGACGAGCTCGCCCTGATGGGAGAGCATGACGCGATGCTCTTCGGCTACCGCATGTCCGCCGACAGCGATCCGATCGTCATCGAGGTCGACATATCCGAATTCACGCGCGGGATCGGGGTCCTGCGCGACGCCCTGGGCTGACGGCACTCCGCCGTCCGTCCTTTCGTCCATCTGCGAGACACGCCATGAGCCAGACCATTCACTCCCAGCCCGCGTCCCGGAAGTCAGTGGTCTGGCGTCGTCTCGCATCCGGAGCCTCCGGTCTCGCGATCGCTCTCTCCGGGGCGATGCCGGCATTGGCGGACGTCCGGGCGGACGGGGCCACGGCGACGACGGTCAATGCCTTGGGCGGCGGCGACTTCGAGGTGACCACCGGCACGATCCGCAACAACACGGCGTTCAACACCTTCGAGGAGTTCAACGTCGACGCGGGCCAGCGCATCGACATGATCCAGCCGGGCTCGACGCAGGCGCTGGTGAACATCATCCGCCAGTCCAGCCCCTCGGCCATCGCGGGGACGGTGCGCGCTCTACAGGAGGGCGTGGTCGGCGGGAATTCGTACTTCGTCAATGCGGACGGGTTCATCGTTACGGGAACCGGCATGATTCAGGCCGGGCGGCTGACAATGTCCTCGCCCTCTCCGGTCTTCGTCGATGCCCTGCATGCCGAGGCAGCGCTCGGTGCTCCTTCGGGGATCGCTCCGACATCGCTGCTTTTCGCGGGTCAGGAGCCGCTCGATGGTGGCGGCGATATCGTCTTCCAGCCGGGCAGCCGGGTGGAGGCGAGCCGTCTCGACCTCCGCGCGGGCGCGCGGATGATCCTCGACGGCAGGATCACCGTCCGCGGCGACGACGCCATGGGAACGATCGCGCCGGCCGTGAACACGTCCGGCCGGCCGGCGGCGGCGGGGGTGTCGGTCAATGCCCAGACCGGCGTGATCCGGCTCTTCGCGCAGGGAGAGATGCGGGTCGGCGGCACGGTCCGCGCCCACCGCGGCGCCTCCACGGACCCGGACTATAGCGGCGGCCTGATCGAGGCGATCCAGGACGATCCCGCCTCGCGCCTCGACGTGGCCGCCGATTTCGACGTCTCGGGCGTGGGCAGCGGCAGTGCCGGCGCGATCACTCTCTTCTCCGAAGGGACCGCCGCGACCGTCGGCGCGATCATCGTCGATGCCAGCGCCACAGCAGGGGACGGCGGGTTCTTCTCCCTCGAAGCGGCGGAGGACATCACGCAATTCACTGGTACCTTCCGGATGGACTCGGCCTCCGGCGCGGCCGGTGTCGTGACGGCCGTCGGCCAGAACGTGACCATCGACGGGTCGATCGTGACCCGTGGTGGCGATCTGGGCATCGCCGCGGTCGAGGATCTGACCGTCGTGACGGGCAGCGGCATCTCCACCCGTGAGAACGGGACCGTCTTGGGAGCGGCCCCGACCGGCGCCGCGGGCGACATGGTGCTCGCCGGCGAGAACGTGACGGTGGACGGCGCGACCCTAAGGGCCGACAGCACCGGAGCCGACAACGGCGGCGTCATCGCCATCACCGCGCGCAACGTCTCGACGGGCATCCTGTGGAATTTCGTGCCCGAGGACGAGATCGCCACGGTCGAGATCACCGATGCCGACATCAAGGGCGGCTCGGTCGTCATCACGGCCCTCGCCCGGGCGCAGAACGTTCTGCAAAGCGATGACGAAGCCGTCGAAGAGCAGATGATCGTCGACAATCTCGAGGCGGTGGACAATGCGAACATCATCGAGGGAACGCTCGACAACACGACGCAGCTGATCGAGGACATCTTCGAACGCGGCGTGCAGACTGCAGTGGATCTTCTTCCAGTGCAGGTGCAGCCGCTGAACGCCGAGGCCACCGTCCGGATCAGCGGATCGACCATCGTCGCTGACGGCAACTGGACCGACCGCAACACCCCCGCCCTGACGCCCAACGACGATGTCGCGTTCGCCGAGAACCAGCAATTCGCGCCCACCGGCCTGCGCGAAGACACCTACCGGCTGATCGGTGGCCCGGATCGGGGGGCAAAGGTCTTCGACGTGGCGCTGCCCACGGCGGCGACTCTCTCCTCCGACAGCCTCGTGGTGCAGAGCCACGCCGCCACCGTGTTCAACATCGCGCCCCTGGCCTATGGCCTCGGGGTCGCGGTGGCGGTCACGGATACGACGTCGCGCACGATCATCGAGAACTCCTCGCTGACCACCACCGCTGGCGACATGCATCTGGCCAGCACGGCGTTCGAGAACCACACGGTCTCCATCGCCGCGAAGAAGGTGCAGGATGTCGCGGCGGCGCTGGTGGTGACGGTGCGCAATCTCGACAACCAGCTGCTGACGCTCGACAGCACCATCGACAGCGCGGGCGATCTGGATGCCGCCGCCTGGACGGGCAAGGCGCACAGCACCAACACCCTGGCCAACGGGGGCCAGGAAGGGCTGGTCGTCGGCGTGGTCAACGTGTCGGTCAGCAATTCGATGACCGAGGCCGCCATCGGCGGCACGATGACAGCCGGCGGCGATGCCGATTTCGACGCCGAGACGCTCTATTTCAATCTCGTGCGCAGCACTGCAGGAACCATGGGCGTGGGCAACCTGCAAAAGGCGGTGGAGCGGCAGGTCGCAAGCCAGCGGCTGGCCGCCTACAACACCGCGCTCGCTCAGCAGGTGGGCCAGACGCCCAAACCCCGGGCCGAACCGCATTTCGGCCTCGCCTTCGCCGTCGACGTGCAACTCGACGACGATCACACCTATGCCACCATCGGCGGACAGTATCGGGATCTGGACGCGGACGGCGCGCTGACGGACCTCGGGACCACGACAGTGACCGCCACGGGGACTGTCTCGCTCGATGCCACCACGCGCTTCGCCAGCCGGGCCGGCGAAGGCGGCGGGACGCTGTCGCGCAGCATCAGTGCCGCCTTCGGCAAGATCAGCAACAGGGCGGCCGAGGCGGCACGGCGGAGAGGGGTCGATCCCGATCAGTTGCTGGGCAGTTTCGACCAGGGCCTGATGTTCAATGCCTCGGTCGGGCTGATGCTGGGCGAGACGCGGGCCGAGATCGGGGCCGATGCCACGGTCACCGCGGACACGGTCGAGGTGCGTGCCCTGACGCGCTATCCGAACGCCGACCCGTTCGGCACGATCGCGGCCCAGTGGGACAATTTCACGACGGACCTGGCCAGTTACCAGGAAGTCGATCCGGACAATCCCGTACCGGATGTCACGACGTCGGCGCCGCAACTGCTCGCGCTGTTCGATCCACTGACTTACCTGACCACGGAGACGAAGGCCAAGGCGACCGCGCAAACCGGCGAGAACTCCACCAACGAGGAGCAGGCGCTGGCCTTTGCCGTCACGGTCGACGTGTTCAACACCGACAACGTGACCGAGGCGGTGATCGCAGACGGCGCCACGGTCAACGCGATTTCGGCGGTGACGGTCGAGGCGGACCAGGAATCCCTGTTCCTGCATCTGGCGAACCTTCCGAAGTCGAATGTCACATCC
Source organism: Histidinibacterium lentulum (assembly GCF_003789055.1). Classification (GTDB taxonomy): domain Bacteria; phylum Pseudomonadota; class Alphaproteobacteria; order Rhodobacterales; family Rhodobacteraceae; genus Oceanicola; species Oceanicola lentulus. The sequence goes on from NZ_ML119088.1 coordinate 16,680, forward strand.
ATCAAGGCGGGCGATTTCATCGGTGCGGCGATCATCGTCTCACGGACCGCCAGCCGGGTGTCGGCGGTGGTCGAGTCGGGCGCGACGGTGACCATCGCGGATGCGACCGACACGAACCGCGGCAACCTTCGTGTCGAGGCCAACACCCGCAACATCGGCGGGATGCTGCCCTTCTCCGGCGGGGGCGGGCGCCAGACCGCGATCAACGCCACCATCGGGGCGCGAATCTCCCAGATGGAGACCGAGGCGCGGATCGGCGACAACGCCCGGATCACGGCTGACGCGGTCGATGTGCTGGCCTCGGATTCGTCGGTCAACTGGGTCGTCGGCGGCGCTGTCTCCACCTCCGAGAACGTGGGCGTCGGCGCCTCGGGCGCGGTGAATTTCGTCACCCGGCGGGTCTATGCGGGGATCGCACCGGACGTGGACGCCGACGGCGTGCAGTTGGCCTCCACCGCGTCGGCGGGCGATACGGTTCTCGATGCGCGGACGCTGAACATCGCGGCGACGAACGACACGGTGGAGGTCACGGTCACGGTCGCGGGTGCCAAGGTCCAGGATGGCAATCCCACGGACGATCCGTCTCCGCCCCAGCAGGACCAGGACGACAAGATCATCCCGGACTGGCTCTTCGCGGATGACGAAGAGGACGCGCTGAACCAGCAGAACACCGTCGACACCCCCGAGGACCCTGACGGCAATCAGCAGCAGACCGGGTGGGCCGTCGCGGGCGCGGCCTCCGTGAACCTGATGCTGGGCAACGTGACCGCGGCGGAGATCGTCACCAACGGCGATATCGACCTGACAGACAGCCTCGACGTGACCGCGACCAACGACATGGTCGCCGTCAACCTCAGCGGCGCGGTCTCGGCGAGCCTGGCCAAGGGGCAGGACACCAACGCGCTGGCGGGCGCCTTCAGCGTCAACGTGGACACGCGCGAGCTGCGCGCCCGGATCCGCGACGCCAACGTGACGGTCTCGGCGGGGTCGGCCACTGTCACGGCGACCGATACGGCCACGGTGGCAAATATCGCCGTGGGCGGGGCGGGCACCTCGCGAGGCTCGATCGCCCTTGCCGGCTCCGTCGCCGTGTCGGTGCTGCTGGGCGGGACCGAGGCGGATGTCGACGGCGCGACGCTAACCTCGGAAGGGCTGACCCTGACCGCCACGGACCGGTCGACCACGGTGTCGGTCGGCGGTGCCGTCGGCGTCAACATGAAGGCCAACGAGGGCGCGGGCGTCGGCATCGGGATCGGCTGGAACCAGATCGACCGGGGTGCGACGGCGCAGGTGCGCGGCGCCAGCGTCATCACCACGAACCAGTTCAGCGCCACCGCCACGTCGGACCAGTCGATCTACGGCTTCGGCATGTCGGTGGGCGGGGGCAACACGGGCATCGCGGGCTCGGTCACCGTCAATGTCATCACCTCGAAGGCCCTGGCGGGCGTGTTCGACACCACCGGCCGGGTCACACTCAATGCCACCGGCGTCACCATCACGGCGACCGAGACGAACACCATCTTCGCGCTGAGCGGCGCGCTGGCAGGCGGGCAGACCACGGCGGTGGGCGCGGCGGTCTCCGTCAACGTCATCGTGGCGGAGGCCCGGACCAGCCTCGCCTCCGCCGATGTGGCGGCGCGCAGCGGCGACGACCTGGGCACGGTGCGTCTGCTGACGGACGCCGACAGCACGATCACCTCCATCGCGGTCGCGGGCGGCGTGTCGCTGAACGGGACCGCCGCCGGCGCGGGGATCAGCACGAACGTCATCACGGCGACCGCCGAGGTCGATGCGACGGACGCGGTCATCACCTACGCGGAGGCCTTCGACGCCGACGCGCAGGCGAACCGGACCATCGCCTCTCTTGCGGGCGCGGTCGCGGTGGCGAGCGGCAACGCCGGCGGCGCTGGCGCGACGCTGAACCTGATCCTCGGAAACACGACGAAGGTGATCCTTCAGGGGGCGACCGTCTCCACCCGGACCGGCGCGCTCACCGCCGATGCGATCTCGACGGACACGATCCGGTCCCTCGCAGCGGCCATCAGCGCCTCGGGCGGCAGCGCGATCAGCGGCGGCATCGCGGTCAACATCATCACCGGCATGGTCGGCGTCGATGCCGACCTGTCCACCCTCACGTCAGGTGCGGGCCTCACGCTGAACTCGACCTCGAACGCCACGATCCAGAGCCTGTCGGGCGGCGCGGCCATCGGAACGGGAGGCAACGCCGTCGGCGCGGCCGTCTCGGCGAACTTCATCAACCAGGACGTCACGATCAGCGCGTTCAGCGCCGACCTCACCGCCACCGACGAGGAATTGCGCGTCGCCACCACCTCGAACGCCACCATCGATGCGCTCGCGGTCGGCCTTTCGGGGGGCAGCGCGAACGCGGTCAGCGGCTCGGTAGCTGTCGGCGACATCGGGAACAACGCGCGGGTCAACCTGGACGGGGCAACGGTCGATGCCGGAACCGGCGGGATCGTCCTGACCGCGACCAAGACCGACCGGATCAGCATCCTGTCGGGCGCCGCCGCATTCAGCGGCAGCAACGCGGTGGGCGGCGCGATCACCGTCGCGCTGATCCACGGCGCGGCGACCGCCGATCTGGTCACGGACGGCGACGTCACCGGCAGCAGCGTCTTGCTTACCGCCTCTAACAGCTCGACCATCGACGCCATCGCCGTGGCGGGCTCGGGCAGCGGCAACGTCGCGGTGTCGGGGTCGGTGGTCTACACCCAGATCGGCCGTCCCTCGCCCTCGGGTCCCTCGATCGCCCCGCTGCCGGGGCCGTCGAGCGAGGATCCGATCACCGAGGCGCAATCGACGATCGAGGACGCGCGCGACGAGGCGGTGGAGACGATCGCCGACACCGTGATCGCCGAGTTCGGATCGCGCGATCCCGCCGTGAGCCGGCCCGTGCTGACGCTCGATACCGACGACATCACCCGCGCCAGGCTGGAACTGTTGGGAGGCGTGCGGACGATCCCGGCGCTGACCGTGAGCGCGACCGAGACGAGCACGATCCGGTCGCTGGCGGGCGGCGGCGCGGGCGGAGGCGTCGGCGGCTTCGGGGCGGGCTTCAGCATCAACCTGCTCTTCGGCAAGACCGAGGCCCAGCTGGCTGTCGCCTACGGATCGGCGGTGGAGGCGGCTTCGATCAACGTCGCCGCAAGCCAGATCGGCACGGTGGAGACCGCGGGCGTCGCCGCGGGCATCGGCGGATCGGCAGGCGGCGCGGGCTCCATCGCGCTGACGATCCTCGACCGCGGGGTGGACGCGGGGATCGTCAGCCGGGGATCGCAACGCACCCGCGACGACCGGGACGACACGCGGATCACGACCGCGGGCGACGCGGTCTCCGTCACAGCGACCCAGACCGGCAGCCTCAAGGCGCTGGCTGGCGCCGTGGCGATCAGCGGCGGCGGCAGCGGCGGCGGGGCCATCGTGGTCAACGTGCTGTCGGACGACGCGGAGGCCAAGGTGGAGGACGTGTCGCTCGACCTTCGTGCGGTGTCCTCGACCGCGCTTTCGGGCGCGGGCGCGGCGACGGTCGCCGCGACCCAGTCGATCAATCAGGAGGCCCTGTCGGCGGCGGCTGGCGGCGGCGCCACGGGCGCCTTTGCGGGCAGCTTTGCCGTCAACGTGGCCGACGGCGAGGTGCTCGCCACGGTCCGGCGCGCGGAAATCCTCGCGGGGTCGATCGGCGTCTCCGCGGTCTCGACCAACACGCTCATGGCGAACGCGGGCGCGGTCGCGGCCGATGGCGGCGCGTCGGTGGGTCTGAGCGTCTCGTCCAACACGACCGCGCAGACGGTGCGGACCTCCATTGCGTCGGGCACGCTGCTGTCGGACCGCAACATCGTGCTGTCCTCGAGATCCACGACCGGCCTCGCCGGAAACGCCGTCGCGGGCGCCTTCTCGGGCGGCGTCGCGGTGACCGGCAGCGGCGTCGGCAATGTCGCCCGCAACACGGTCGAGACGCTGATCACGGCACAGGGCAGCGCGGAGGAATCCGTCGTCGTGGCGCGCGGCAGCGTCGCGGCGTCGGCCAATGCGACGAACAATGTCAGCCTGCTCGGCGGCGCGAACGAGAAGCCTGAGGATGACGCGTCCGAGCCGGGGCTGAACCTGCAGCTCAGCGGCGGCGGGGTCGCCGGGATCGGCGCCTCGGCCAGCGTGAACCTGATCGAGAACACGATCGAGGTGCGGGTCGACGATGCCTCCATCGTCACCGGCCTCGGCTATGAAACGGTCGACGCCGGGCGGCTCGGCCGCGTTTCCGGCGTGGCGCTGGACGCTTACGGCACGACGGGCATGACGATGGTCTCCGCCAACGGCGCCGCCGGCGGCATCGCGGCGGTGACCGCGCTCTTCAGCTTCAACATCATCGACGACACGGCCCGAATCGTCATCGGCTCGGGGACCCGGCCGACCGGCGGCGCCATCAATGCGGTGCTGAGCGCCAGCGCGGATCCGGCAAACCCAGATATCGGCAACATCGTTGGCATCTCCACCGCCAGCGCGTCGCAGCGCGCCGTGCTCGACGCCCGGGTCTTCAACGACATCGAGAACTACTCCGTCGTGCTGGCCGTGGGCGGCACCGCCGGGGTCGGCGTCGCCGCGGGTACCACCCTCGTGTCGAGCACGGCGGAGATCGACGTCAACGTCGGGTCCGTCCAGGCCCGGGGCAATGTCGACATCGCGGCAGAAGTCGACTCGACCCTCGACAACTACGTCATCGGCGCCGGGGGCGGCTTTGTCGGCGTCGCGGGCAGCGCGGGCGTCAACATCATCCGGTCCGAGGCGCTGATCACGCTCACCATGGGCGAGGTCCGGTCGATCGGGGGGGACGTGTCGCTGGGGACGCTGGTCGACACCGAGACCAACAGCTTCGTCGGAAGCTTCGCGGGCGGTCTGGTGGCCGCGGGGGGCGCGGTGCAGGTGAACCTGCTCGACAGCACCTCCCGCATCCGGATCCGCCGCGCGGAAATCGGACCGCCGCCGGCAGGCGGCGACGACCGCGACAGCTTCGTCGAGGCGGGCCGCGACGTGACGATCTCGGCCGAAACCCGGATGACGGGCGGCGGCCAGGCCGTCTCCGGCTCGGGCGGAGGCGCGGCCGTGGCGCTGTCGGCGAACGTCACGCTGGCGGAGGCCACGACAGAGGTCCTGATCGGCGACGGGCAGAAGGTCCTGGCGGATCGCGACATCGACATCGGCGCCGAGGAAGCCCTGACGCTGAACAGCCTCGCGGGCGCGGTCGCCGTCGGCGCTGGCGCCGGCGTGGGCGCCTCGCTCGACTATGTGCGCGTCTCGGGCACCACGCGCGTCATGATCGGAGAGAACGGAACCCTCCGCGCGGGCCGCGATCTCGACCTGACGGCGGAGTCCGTCCGGCGGGTCGACTCGCTGGTCGCGGTGGGCACGGCCAGCATCCTCGCCTCGGTCTCCGCCGCCATCGGCGTGGTGGAGATGGGCGGCGCCGCCGACGACCCGGACGGAGAGACCGCCACGCTGCGCGGCGACGTGGACAGCGAGCTGAAATCCGACCAGTCGACGTCGGGCGGGCTCGAGAGCGGGGAGGACGAATCGAACACGCCCGAGGCCATCGTGAGCTACGCCGGGGGCGACGCCACGCGGACCCGGATCACGACCGAGCGCAGCGCCATCGACGTGCTGTCGGGTCCGGGCGAGGATGTCGTGCGGGTGGAGATCGGCGCCGGCACCAACGTGGAGGCCTCCGGGGACATCCTGATCGACGGCACAGCCCGGACACGGCTGGTGCAGAGAGGCGGCGGCGTCGCGGGCGGCTTCGTCGGGGTCGTCAGCGGCACCACCGTCGCCAACGTCCAGACCGGTGCTGTGGTCGACATCCGCGCCAACACCGATATCGAGGCCGGGGGCGACCTGAGCGTCCGCGCCCGGACGGGCGGCGCTCTCGACACGGTCGGGAACGAGCAGACCGCCATCGAGATGGACACACTGACCGTGGGCGGCGGCGCCGTCGCCGCGGGCGTCGGCGTTTCGGTCGCAAAGCTCCGCAGCCGGGCCGACGTTCTGATCGGCAGCAATGCGCGGCTGGCCGTGGACAGCGCGGCGGACGCGCTGACGATTTCCGCCGAGCGGTCCGAGCGGGTCCGCACCGAGGTGGACAACCTCGTCCTCTCCGGCATCGCGGGCATCGGAGCGGTGGTGGTGAACACCCGCAACGAGGGCCAGGCGCGGATCCTGCGGCAGGGCGGCGGTGTCGATCCGACGCTCCGCGGCGGGGACATCACCCTGTCGGTGCGCGACAGGACCTCGGTGACGGGCACCGGATGGAGCGCCGCGGGCGGCCTTTTCGGCAGCGGCAACGGCGTTGATGTCCGGGCGATCAACAGCGGCCGGGCGGAAATGAACCTGATCGGTCTGAATGTGCAGGGCCGGACCTTCACCCTCACCAACGTCGCCTCGGGCCGGGCCAGCGCGACGGCGTTCGGCGCGTCGGTCGCGGCCGGTCTTGCCGTGGGCGGATCCTATGCCGAAGGCCGGACGACCACGACCGTCAACACGGCGCTGTTCGGCACAATCGAGACCGACAGCGACATCGCGATCACGACGCGGTTCGACGACAGCCTGGGCACCTCTGCCTTTGCCAACGCCGAATCGAGCTCCGGCGCGCTGATCGGGGGCAACGGCGCCGAGGCGCGCGCGCTCCTCGATTACAGCGTGACCTCGACGATCGGCGGCCTGCTGCGCGCGGACCAGGCGGTGACGGTGCTGACGGAAGCGGACGGCGCGAGCGCCCGGGCGGTCGCCACGGGCCGGGTCTTTGGCGCCGTCGCGATCGGCGCCACCATCGCGGAGGCCGGGCAGACGGGGGCGCGGACGGGGGTCGTCACAGCCGACTTCGAGTTCATCAACATCTTCGCGGACCAGGTCGATCTCGGGATCGGAAACGGCCCCGACGTGAGGGCGGACGCCATCGCGGGTTCGGGCGGCCTGATCTCCGGCTCCGGCGCGGAGAATACCGTGCGGACCGGAACGGTCTCGGCGCTGTCGCTCGGAACGACGAGCGCCGCGCTGATCTCGACCGATCTGCTCACGCTGTCGGCCGTACACGACGCGGTTGCGGGCGGTCTCGTGGACACCACGTCCGCCTCCGCCATCGGGGTCTCCGGCGCCCGGTCCCGAAGCGACCATTTCAGCGACATGGACCTCACCATCGGCGGCGGCGCGACGCTGCTCTCGCGCGTTTTCAAGATCGACGTCAGCAACGAGGTCAGGCGCCCCGAGATCGCCGAGAACGAGGGCTTCAACGTCGAGTCGGGGTCGGGCGGGATCGTCGACGTCGCGGCGATGGAAAGCACCGTGGACGTCACCGCGACGACGGACCTGACGATCGTGTCGGGCGCGAGCCTGACACAGCTCGGCCTGCGCGAGGAACTGCTCGGCTTCGAGATGGGCGTGGCCACCAACATGGCGCTCACCGACCGGATGAAGCTCGATTCGGGCGGCGCCATCGCGGTTCCCGTCGGCAACAGCTTCGTGCGGGTGAACACCAACACGGCGAACGTGACCATCGGCGATGTCGACATCTTCGCCACCGGCATCCTGACGATCTACGCGGGCTCGAACAGCGATCTCTATTCCGAGGTGGACACCAAGACCTACGGTCTAGCAGGGGCCGGCGTCGCCAATACCGAGGCGACCTTCAACGCGGTCAACGAGATCACCGTCGGCAGCGGGGCCGAGATCGAGTCGCTCAACGACATCATCATCCAGGCCGGGCACGTCTCGGGCGCCACCCAGTCGGTCACCGTGACCGCCGAGAGCCGCGTGTTCAACAAGACGGCGATCCCGATCCCGACCGACCCCGCGGCCGATGCCACCGCGAACACCTCGTCGCTCGTGAACATCGACGCCGGCGCCCGCGTGATCGCGGTCCGTCATGTGAGCCTCTTTGCGGACGACGGCGGGCGGAACATCCGCGGCTACGGCCGGGGCAAGGACCTCTACCGCGAGGCGCTGGCGGAGATCGGGTCCGCGATCAGCAACGCCTTCGGCGGCGACGACGTGAGCCTCGACATCGAGAGCGGCACGAGCACCGACAACTCGACCGACGTGGTCACCGTGGACGGTTATGTCCGCGCGGGCTCGCGCAACAAGCAGGTGCTGATCCTCGACGAGAACAACCAGCTCGACAATCCGAGCCTCGGCGTATTCAGGCGCCAGTCTTTCACCAACGAGGACGCCGAGGGGATCGAGTTCGAGCTGCGTCTCAACCAGTCCGTCGTCCAGGACATCACCGACCGGATCGCGGAGCTCGAAGCGCTTATCGGCAACCTCGACCTCTCGAACAACGATCCGGTGGCGAAGGCCGCCTGGGAAGCGGAGCTGATCCAGCTCACCGAGCGGCTGCCCGACGTCGATCCGTTCCGCGACGAGATTCATCTCGGCCCGATCGTCGCCCAGGAGGGCAACATCTATCTCCGCGGCGATTCCGTCATCGGAGCGAGCACGGGGACGCTGGAGGCGCCGGGCGACTCGCTCGTTCTGATCCAGACCTATTCCGACGCGACCATCGTCACCGACAGCATCACGATCCCCGACAACGAGGGCGGGCGGATCTTCTTCAACGACAACATCGTCTCGACCCCTGCCCAGGTGGCGGCGCTGTCGCGGTCGCTGACCGGGCCGTTCGACTTCGAGATGATCTCGCGCGAGGACGCGGGGCAGGACGAGGCGCAGGAGCCGCTGATCCAGGTCGAGGCGCTGGGCACGCTTGGCAGCATCCCGAGTGGGTCGGTCGTCGTGGACGGACCGCTCACGAACTTCCGAGGCACGGTCCGGCTGCAATCGCGCGACGAGGACATCGACGTGCGCGCCGATATCGACGCGCTCACCGTTGATGCGACCGCCGGCCGCGACTTCCTGCAGGGCTTCACCCTTGGCTTCACCGAGGTCGACGGCAGCCCCGACGCGATCTATGCCTCGCGGTTCCGGGCGAACCAGGACGCGCGCCGCGCGCTGATCTTCAACGGAATCAACCAGGAATTCCGTCTGTCGACCGGCAACTTCACGCTCGCCCCGCGCGAGGGCCGCATCCGCGCCGGCCGCAACGTCTACATCTCGGCGGACAAGCTGAACATCAACGGCCTGATCCAGGCGGGCACCGGCCAGTTCGACGTGGAACTCGACGCCGGCCTCGGCGCCTTCGTCGATGGTCTGGCAAGCTCGAGAAACCGGATCCTGCTGCACGATCCGCTCGAGACCGACAGCGACCGGATCGTGAAGAACCCGGACATCCGGTCCGACGTGCCCGTCTACTACAACACCGAGACCGGCCGGATCGAGATCGACCCGATGATCGTCCAGGGGGGCCGGGTGATCCTGACCGGCAACATCCTGTCCACGGGTGCCGGCGTGATCCAGTCGCTCGACGGCTTCGGCGTGGTGAACGTGACGAACAATTCGGGCCGGGCGATCCAGCTCAACCGCGTCGATCTCGGCCCGCTCGGGGAGGCTGGCAACGGTGTCGAGGGCCTGATCCGGATCACCGACACGAGCCGGACGATCACCCGCGACGGTCAGAGCGTCTCGCTCACGACCGAATACCGCCGCATCGGCAATGAGGTCCGGGTCTTCGACAACCAGACCGTCAATGTGGAATTCCTCGATTACGGCGACATCCAGGTCAGGGTCGAGACCCCCAGCAACCTCATCCGGACCGTCAACGGCAGGACCGAATCGTTCCAGCCGACCCTGAACCGCGACTACGTCACGATCACCGCCGAGAACGTGTCGCGGACAACCGATTTCCTTCGCAAGGATCTCGTGATCATCGGGATCAGCGGCACCACCGAGGAGAGGGGCACGCCACAGGCGATCCGGTCCACCCCCATCGCCCGGACCGACCTCGGGCAGGGGCCGTATCTGGCGGATTCGCTCGGCGGCGGCGACTACGCCTATGCGTTCTCGGGCGTCGCGGTCACGGGGCCGACGAATGGACCGCAGGAGAATTTCCGCAAGACCCACGACAGTGTCGAATGGTGGAAGTTCGGCTCGGGCTGGCGCCATTTCGAATGGAGCGTCACGCGGACCGCGACCCATCTCTACACCCACCGCCTCAAGGCCGATTACCCCGTGGATATCGTCTTCGGCGGCTCGGACGTCGGCTCCTTCACGGTCAATTCGAACGCCTCGGTCTTCTTCGGCGACAACGTGACGAACTTCGTCGGCGACAGCACCATCACCGCGACCAGCGGCGACATAATGACCACCGGCAAGTCGGTGGTGCTTCAGACCGCGGAGCTGGAACTCAACGCGCCCAATGGCCGGATCGGCAGCCTCTTCGGCAGCTTCCGCATCGACCAGACCGAGGGTGCCACCCTCACGGCGCGCGCGGCCACTTCCATCGACATCCGAGAGATGAACGGCAACATGCTGATCGACGAGATCAGCACCTCGCAGCGCAGCTTCGATCCGAACCGCCGGGTTGTGGGCGGCGTGACGCTGCGGGCGGAGGGCTCCATTGCCCAGTCCACGCTGACCGGCGCGAACGGGATCCTCGCGAGCACGCTCGACATAACCTCCGATACCGGCGGGATCGGCCAGGCCTCGGTGACCGGTCCTTCGATCCTGAACGTGGGCCTCGACGGAACGCTCACCGCACGGGCGCTTGGACAGATCGACATCCGTGACAATATCGGCGACCTCGGCGTCAACACCGTCGCCTCCGCCCTCGGCGGCGTGACGCTGCGGGTGCCGAACGGCGCGCTTCTCGACCGCAACGATGTCGAGACCCGCGACATCCGGACGGAATCGGAGCTGACCGAACTCTACGTACAGGACCTCGCCCTCAACGGCAGCGGCCTCAGCGCCCGCCAGCAGACCCAGATCGACGCGCTGAAGGCAGAGCGAGAGCGGCTCTACGACAGCTACTGGCGGGACCGCGAGGCGGCCGGCGGCGGGCCTCTCGCCTTCACGCTCGATCCCGCGATCCAGCAAAGCCTTCTCGATCCGGATGACGACCCGAGCACGAACGACGGCTGGACCCAGGCCCAGCTCGACGCCTATATCGCCGAGCGCGAGGCGCTCTATGCGCTCTGGAACGCCGACGCCTCCCGCGATCCGGCCTATGTCTATACGCCGACGACCGAGGAAACCGCCCAGATCCTGCAAGGCAGCGAGTGGACGGCGGAGGAGCTGACGCGCTCGATCCGCGCCGGTCTCATCCGTGGCACCGCGGACACGATCAGCCGCGTCGAGGACCCGAACGTCGTCGCCGCCGGCGATATCCGACTCATCGTCTCCACCGAGGTGGGCGAGCTGACGACACCCTACGTCATCCCCGTCTCGCAGGTCGGCCTGACCGCCGAGGACCTGCGCGTGCTCAACAGCGCGGAACGGACCGACGTGATCCGGCTGCCAGACGGCAGCTACGAGATCCAGCAATCCGAGGATTTCGATTTCGCCTTCACCTCCTTCGACGGAGAGGGACGCTCCACCGGCAGGCTCTTCGTGACCGCCGACAACGAGGACATCTTCCTCGGGGGCGAATCCGCGGCCTCGGTCGCCGAGGTCAGGGGCACCCGCGAGGTCCAGCTCAAGATCGACGGCGCGATGACCGACGCCCGGACCGGCGCCACCGCGATCCGCGGCCAGCTCCTCGTGCTCGAGAGCGGCAACACCGCCGCCATCGGCGAGCCCACGAACCCGCTGACGGTCGAGATCCTGACCGGCGGCAGCCTCGTCGCCCGCGGCGGCACTGGCGTCTATATCGACGCGCCGCTCGGCGACATGCCCATCGGCGAGGTGTTCTCCAACGGTCCCGCGGTCGTCACCTCCGCGGGGGCGATCACCGACGTGGTGGGCAGCGGCGTGCCGCGGCTCCAGGCCGGCGACATCACGATGCGCGGCACCAGCGTCGGAACGGAGACGACGCCCTTCATCGTCAACCTGACGGACGTCATCAACGGCCGCATCGACCTCGAGACCACGGTCGGCGACATCTTCTTCACCGCCGCGAGCGGGATGCCTCTGGAGCGGGCGCGCATCGCGGGCGGCGGGCGGATCACCGCGACTGGCGCCGCGTCCTTCACGGGCACCGACACGATCGTCTTCGGCACCGGCGGCACGCTGACGCTGATCCTGCCCGAGGGGGTCGACACCACGACCTCGTCCGGCACGGACATCGAGGGCGGCGCACTCGTCGTCGAGAGCGGCGGCAGCTTCGGCACCGAGGTCAAGCCTATTCAGACCGCCCTCGTCTCGCTCGACTACACGGGGCAGGGGACCGATCCGACGCCGCTCGTCCTGCGCGAGCGTGACGATCTGCGGGTGGAGTCCGTCCTGCAGCCCCTGGGCACGTCTCTCACGGACATCCTCGCGCTCGGCGCGATTTCGGTCGGGATCATCGACTCGCAGGCCCTCGTCCGGCTGGACGGCGCGGCGATCACCGACGGCCGGATCATCGCCTCCGAACTCAGGATGCGGGCGACTGGCGATATCGGCGCGCTCGCGCGGATCGACATCACGACCGGCCGCCTCTTCACGCAGACCACGGACGGCGACGCCTTCCTCCTGATCCGCGACCGGGCGACGGATATCGAGGAAATCACCATCGGCGGCACCGGCGTGCTGTCGCTCACCAGCAGCGACGCGCCGGCCACGCTCCTCGCCGGCCCCGGCATCTCGACCCAGGGCGGCACGCTCGACGCGTCCTTCACGAGCCTGCTGTCCAATGCCGACATCCTCAGCAACGGCGGCGCGCTCACCCTCGGCGTCCTCGGCAACCTGACGCAATCCGCCTTCTCGGACATTCTCAGCGGCGGCGGCGCCCTGTCGGTGACGACGGGCGGCGACCATGTGGTGGGCGAGGACGCGGTGATCGGCAGCGCCGGCGGCGCGCTGGGCGTGACGACCACGGGCGATCTCACGCAGGAGGCGCGGTCGCAGATCCTTGGCGGGGCGGGCCCCGTGACCATCGTGACGGGCGGCAATCACCTGCTGAAGATGGAGGCGGGCGTCTCCGGACGAAGCGTCTCGCTCGACACGACCCTCGACCTCACGCAGGAGACCGACGCCGATATCGCAAGCACCGGCGGCCCGCTCCTCGTCATCACCGGCGGCGACCTGACCCAGGGCCCGCTCGCGGACCTTCTCAGCGGCGGCGGCAGCCTCACGACCGACACGACCGGCACCCACATCCTGGGCGCGGGCGGCCGGATCGCCAGCAGCGGCGGGCCGATCCTGATGACGACGGCGGGCGATCTTCTGCAGCGCGCCGATGGCGACATCCTCGCCGGCACGGGGCCGATCGCGATCGTCACCACCGGCCTTCACGACATGGGCGACGGCGCGGAGATCCTGAGCGAAGGCGGCGATGTGTCGGTCGACACGGGCGGCGACATCACCCGCGGCTCCGAGGCCGACATCGCCAGCGGCGGCGGAGACCTGACCATCACCGCGGGCGCGAACCACCTGATCGGCGAGAACTCGGACACGACCTCCGAAGGCGGCGCGCTGACGCTCCTGACGACGCTCGACCTCACCCAGGGCGCCTTCGCGGACATTCTCAGCGGGGGCGGAGCCCTGTCGGTCACGACCGGCGGCAACCATGTCGTGGGCGAGGACGCGGTGATCGGCAGCGCCGGCGGCGCGCTGGGCGTGACGACCACGGGCAGTCTGACGCAGGAGGCGCGGTCGCAGATCCTTGGCGGGGCGGGCCCCGTGACCATCGTCACGGGCGGCAGCCATCTCCTGAAGATGGAGGCGGGCGTCTCCGGCCTGAGTGTCTCGCTCGACACGACCCTCGACCTCACGCAGGAGACCGATGCCGATATCGAGAGCACCGGCGGCCCGCTGCTCGTGGTCACCGGCGGCAACCTGACCCAAGGCCCGCTCGCCGATCTTCTCAGCGGCGGCGGCAGCCTCACGACCGAAACGACCGGCACCCACATCCTGGGGGCTGGCGGGCGCATCGCCAGCAGCGGCGGGCCGATCCTGATGACGACGGCGGGCGATCTCCTGCAGCGCGAGGACGGCGACATCCTCGGCGGCGCGGGGTCCATCACGATCATCACCACCGACCTCCACGACATGGGCGACGGCGCGGAGATTCTGAGCGAGGGCGGCGAGGTCATCGTCGAGGCTGGCGGCGACATCACCCGCGGCTCCGAGGCCGACATCGCCAGCGGCGGCGGAGACCTGACCATCACCGCGGGCGCGAACCACCTGATCCGCGAGAACTCGGACACGACCTCCGGCGGCGGGACGCTGACGCTCCTGACGACGCTCGACCTGACGCAAGGCGTCTTCGCCGACATCCTCAGCGGCGGCGGCCTGCTCTCGGTCACGACCGGCGGCAACCATGTCGTGGGCGAGGACGCGGTGATCGGCAGCGCCGGCGGCGTTCTGCTCGTGGAGACGGCGGCCGACCTCACGCAGGACGCGCGGTCGCAGATCCTCGGCGGCAGCGGCCCGGTGAGCATCTTCACCGGCGGCGACCACCTGCTGAGGACCGAGGCGGACGTCTCCGGACGAAGCGTGTCGGTCGATACGGCCGGCAACCTCACGCAGCAGACCGACGCCGATATCGCAAGCACCGGCGGCCCGCTCCTCGTCATCACCGGCGGCAACCTGACCCAGGGCCCGCTCGCGGATCTTCTCAGCGGCGGCGGCAGCCTGACGACCGATACGGCCGGGACCCACATCCTGGGCGCGGGCGGCCGGATCGCCAGCAGCGGCGGGCCGATCCTGATGACGACGGCGGGCGATCTTCTGCAACGCGCCGATGGCGACATCCTCGCCGGCACTGGGCCGATCGCGATCGTCACAGACGGTCTCCACAGCATGGCGAACGGGGCCGAGATCATCAGCGAGGGCGGTGAGGTCGGCATCGTCGTCGGCACCGACCTTGTCCGCGGACGCGACGCCAACATCTTCAGCGGCGGCGGAGATCTGGGCATCATCGCGGGCGGCGATCATCTGATCGGTCCCGAAAGCGATACCGGATCCTCCGGCGGCGAGATCGTCATCGCCACGGCGGGCGAGCTGTCGCAGGGCGCGTTCTCGGACATCCGCAGCGGCGGGGGCGACATCACCCTCGCGACGGGCGGCGACCACACCCAGGGCGCCTCCGCCCTCATCCGGTCGGGCGGCGGCGACATCGCCATCCTGACGGACGGCACCCACCGTCAGCGCAGCGGCGCCACCATCGCGAGCGACGGCGGCAGCATCGAGATGCTGGTGAATGGCGCGCTCCGGCAGGCCGCCGGCAGCAGCATCACCGGCGGCACCGGGACGGTCGCGATCAACGTGGGCGGGGGCCTGACCCTGGCGCGGATCGCGACGCTGAACGCCACGCGCTCGGCTCTCGAGCTGGTCGTGGGCGGCCGCGTCGATCTCGCCGCCAACCAGCCCGGCAACCGGCTGATCGCCAACGCGCCGGGCTCCCTCGCCGTGCTCCGGTTCGGCTCGCTCCGCCCGCAGGGGCCGGACGGGCTCCGGACATCCATCGCCCGCCTCGACGCGGTCGTCGGCAGCGGTCCGATGCATATCCAGGAGGCCGACGGCATCCGGCTCGAGAACCTGCGCACCACCGACGGCCAGATCGACGTCTTCGCCCGCGGCGAGGTGCGCGTGGACCGCCTCGTCTCGCAGACGGGCGAGCCGATCACCGTCTCCGCCCTGGGCGACCTGACCTCAAACGGCGCGATCCTCGCGGGCGGCGACGTGCGGCTCTTCGCCTTCGACGGCGCGATCCGCGGCTCCGCCGGCCAGCGGTTCCGCAGCAACACCCAGCCGGGCACGACCGTCTACCTCTACGCCCGGAACGACATCGACTACCTCGAAACGCAAGGCAGCCTCCGCGCCGGCTTCGCGATCAGCGAGACCGGAAGCCTGCGTCTCGGCGCGGAAAGCGGCGGTCTCGATCTCGGCGTTCTCGGCGCCGGCGGCGAGCTGCGCCTGACCGCGACGGGCTCGCTCTCGATCAACACCATCGGGAACGCTGTCGTCGATCTCGCGCCCGAGGTGGAACTCGCCCTCGTGCGGCCCGAATACTACGGCCGCCGCGAGGCCGCGTCGCCGCTCGTGGCGATCCTCACCGCCTCCGGGCCAGGCTCGGCCATCGACGTCAACATGATCTCGGTCCGCGACAGGCTTGTGCTGCAGGCCGACCGGGTGACCGCGGACGTCTCCGACCGGACCCCGGAGGACGGTCTCGTCATGACCATCCGCGGCGGCTCGGAGGAATACGCGGTGACCGATGTCGATGTGTTCGACGCCGGCGTGCCGCTCTTCCTTGCAGATCCCTTCGCCCCGGTGACGCCGCGGCTCGATCCCACGGCGCAGTCCGACGGCGCGCTCACGCTCATCGCCAGCCGGATCGCCAGCGGGGAGGTGACGTTCCAGGGCCAGAGACTCTCCGTGGAGCAGGACAGCCGGATCGGGGGCGACGTATGGTTCCGCCAGCGGTCGTTCGACGTCCTCGCGACCATCGACTACCGCGACCTCGACACGACCGCCGACGCGCAGGTGTTCGATCCGTTCAACCAGACGCTGGAGCTGGTGCTGGAGAACGAGATCGACCTCACCGCCTCGGACACGCTCGTGCTGAACCGGCGGCTCGGCGGGACCGGGGTAAACGGGGGCCAGGGCTTCAACTTCGAGGTCGGCGTGGAAACGGACATCCAGGCGTCCGAATATGCCCGCGGAGAGGGAGAGGGCGGAACCGCGTACTTCATCGTGCCGGGCAACCCCGAAGAGGTCATCACCGTGCGCCTGCCGCTCATCCTGTCCTCGCTCTGACCGGCGATGGGGCGGCACACAGCCGCCCCCATGGTCCTCCACGGCGGGGTCCCACAGGGGGTCGCTCGCCTCGCCCCCGATAGACCGGGCGGTGCAGATGCCGGGGCCCGACGCGACGCCCGGGGACGCAAGGCGGGTGCTGGGGCGGTGCATCCGGGTTGACGCCGCGGCTTCGGGCGGGGAGGAACGGGCCATGGGACAGGTCCGACACGCTCCGCTTTCGCGAAACTGCGCGACGCCGCTGGGATGGCCGGTATGACGCCCGAGGAGGTCGCCGCGCTTTTTACCCGGTCGGACGGGCGCTATCTCTGCGCGCGGTGGGGGCGGCCTCTGGCGCCGGTGGTCTTCGGCGTGGAGGAGCCGACGCTCGAGGTGCTCAAGGGCGCCTTCGAGGCCGTCGTGACCCTGGCCGGTCACCGGATGGCGGAAACCGATCCCGAACTTGGCGCCAACCTCATGGTCTTCTTCTGTCGCGACTGGGCGGAGCTCGTCGCGGTGCCCGATCTCGACCGGCTGATCGACGGGCTGGACGGGCTCGTCGCCCGGCTTCGGGCGGCGGACGCCAACCAGTACCGGGTCTTCCGCTTCGACGAGGCCGGCGCGATCAGGGCCTGTTTCGTCTTCCTGCGGATGGATGCCGATCTCTCGCAGGTTCCCGCCGCGACCCTCGCGCTGAGCCAGGCGGTGCACTCCATCCTGCTGTGGTCCGACAGCGCCTTCACCGACCGCTCCCCCCTGGCGCTTGCCAACGGCGTGGCGGTCCTGCGCCCCGAGATCGGCGCGGTGATCCGGGCGGCCTACGACCCCGTCCTGCCCGCCATGGCGGACGATCCGAGCCATGCGCTCAGGCTTCATGCCCGGATGGGGGTGCAATGACCCACAGCTTCACCACCCGCGTCTACTACGAGGACACCGACCTCGCGGGCATCGTCTATTACGCCAACTACTTGAAATTCATCGAGCGGGCGCGCACCGAATGGGTGCGGGAGCTGGGCATCGACCAGGCGCGGATGAAGGCCGAGGCGGGGACCGTCTTTGCAGTGAGGCGGATCGAGGCGGACTATCTCAGGCCCGCCCTCTTCGACGATCTGCTCACGGTCCTGACGCGGGTCGAAAGCCTGCGCCCGGCGCGGCTCGGCCTCGTCCAGGACGTGCTGCGGGGCGAGACCCGGCTCTTCGCCGCCCGGGTGGAGCTCGTGGCGCTCGGGCCGACCGGCCGCCCGCAGCGCCTGCCGCAGGCGCTGGCGGAGCTTGCGGCGTCCGGCGCGGCGCGACCCGATCCTTGATCGGACCGGCCGGAGCGGGCAGGCTTGCCCCAGGGTCCGCGCGCCCCGGGCCCGGTCGTTTGTCCCCCTCAACCCGGGCGAGCCCCAGGAAGGAAGCCCGATGACCCGCAGCCGTCCCTCCGTCCTCCGCGTCGTCCTGCCGGTGCTGGCCCTCGCGGCCTGCAGCCCCGGCGTCCTTGTCGAGACCTCTCTCGGCGCCGTGCGCGTGACCGAGGACCCCGACCTCGCCCGTTTCAGCCCCGTCACGCTCGCCGGCGGAGAACGGATCGAGCCCTTTCCGGAATTCGGCGGTCTCGTCGTGACCGGTCCCGAGGGCGGGGCGCTGTCCTTCGAGGACCGCGCCCTTGCCAGTGCCGCGCTGGCCGCCTTCTGCGGCGGCGCGCTTCCTCCGGACCTGTCCTACCGCGGGGCGCTCGACGACGGTGCCAGCACCTGGTCGTCCGGCCCCTGCCCGGAGGCTCCGCCCGGCCCCGCGGCCTCCTGAGCCGCGCCGTCCGGCGAACTCCCGCGCATGTGGAGGCTGCAACGCAGCTGTGATGCTTCGCGCGTGGATTCCGTGCAGTTTGTGCTATAAGAGCGCCAAGGCCCCGGGACGCGCGCGCGTCCGAAGCAAACAAGGGGCGCGAGCAGACGGGCAGGCGCATGGAAGAATACACGATGTGGGCGCTTTTCGCCCGCTCCACGATCACGGTGAAGCTGGTGATGATCATGCTGATCGTCGCCTCCGTCTGGTGCTGGGCGATCTTCATCGACAAGTGGCTGCAGTTCCGCCGGGCCCGCAGCGAGGCCGCCAGGTTCGACGCCGCGTTCTGGTCGGGCGAACCGCTCGACGAGCTGTTCGACGAGATCGGCCCCGACCCGCGCGGCCCGAGCGAGAAGATATTCGTCTCCGGCATGATCGAATGGCGGCGCAGCCACCGCGAGGACGGCGCGCTGATCCCGGGGGCGGCGGCGCGGATCGAGCGCAGCATGGACGTGGCGATCTCCAAGGAATCCGAGCGCCTTCAGCGGAACCTGCTGATCCTCGCCACGATCGGCTCGACGGCGCCCTTCGTCGGCCTCTTCGGCACCGTCTGGGGCATCATGAATTCCTTCATCGAGATCGCCGAATCGCAGAACACCAGCCTTGCGGTCGTGGCGCCCGGCATCGCGGAGGCGCTTCTGGCAACGGGTCTCGGCCTGATCGCGGCGATCCCGGCGGTGGTCTTCTACAACAAGCTGTCGGGCGACGCGGACGCGATCGTGGCGAATTACGAGGCCTTTGCCGACGAGTTCTCGACCATCCTCAGCCGCCAGCTGGACGCCTGACATGGGCGCAGGCATGGCCAGACCCGAAAGCGGCGGGGGCAACCGCCGGCGCAAGCGGTCCAGGCGGTCCCGGCCGATGTCGGAGATCAACGTGACCCCCTTCGTCGACGTGATGATGGTGCTCCTGATCATCTTCATGGTCGCGGCGCCGCTGCTGACGGTGGGTGTGCCCGTGCAGCTTCCCGAGACCGCCGCCAACGCGCTGCCTTCCGAGGAGGAGGAGCCGCTGACCGTCACGCTCACCGCCGAGGGCGGGCTTCAGATCCAGACCACCGAGGTCGCGCGGGACGAGTTCATTGCCCGCCTGCGCGCCATCGCCGCGGAACGCGTGAGCGACCGGGTCTTCCTGCGCGCGGACGGCGCCAATTCCTGGGACGCCGTGGCCGAGGTCATGGGCGCACTCAACCGGGCGGGCTTCAACAACATCGGCCTCGTGACCGATATCGGCGGGCCGACGCTCGACGGGTCGGATGGGTAAGCCGCGATGTGGCGAGAGATCACTCCGGGCGGATGGGTCTCCGGCGGCGGCCACCTGTTCCTGTTCGTATGGCTGCTGGCGGGCTGGGGCCTCAGCTCCGATCCGTTCGAGTTCGACGTGATGGACGTGTCGGTCCTCTCCGCCGAGGAGTTCGAGGCCCTGACCGCGGCCACCGCGCCGGAAAGTGTGACCGAGGCCACCGCCGTGACCCCGCCCGAGCCCGCGTCCGCGCCGGAGCCAGCGCCCGAGCCGGAACCCGCTCCGGAGCCCGAACCAGCCCCGCAGCCGGACCCCGAGCCCGAGCCCGAGCCCGAGGTCGCCGAGGTGCCGCCCGCCCCCGCCGTTCCCGAGGTCGTCGAGGACCCGACCCTCGAGGTCAGCCCACGCCCTGTGCCGCGCCCCTCCGATCGCGTGGCCTCCGAGGTCGTCCCGCCGCCCCCCGAGGAGGTCGAGATCGCCGAGGAAGCGCAGGAGGCCGTGTCCGAGGAGCCGGCCGAGGCCGAGCCCGAGGTCGTCGCCGAGCCGCAGGAGGAGGCCGCCCCCGAGGAGGCGGCGAACCAGATCGTCACCGAGGCCGACACCCCGGCCGCCTCGGCCCCCCTCGCGTCGATCCGGCCCCAGGCCCGCCCGAACCGCCCCACGCCGCCCGAACCCGCGCCGGTCACCGAGGGCACAGTCACCGAGGCCCGCTCCGAACCGGAGCCGGACCCCGAGCCCGAGGAGCCCGCGCCCGACCCGGTCGACGCGGCCGTCGCCGCCGCCCTCGAGGCCGCGCAGAGCACGCCGCCCGCCCCCGAAGGTCCGCCGCTCTCGGGCGCGGAACAGGAGGGCTTCCGCATCGCCGTGCAGGGCTGCTGGAACGTGGACGCCGGCTCCGAGGCCGCGCGCATCGCCGTGACCGTGGGCTTCTCGCTCACTCCAGACGGCCGGGTCGACGGCGACACGCGCCTCGTCTCCGCCTCCGACGGACCCGAGCAGGCCCAGCGCGCCGCCTACGAGGCCGCCCGCCGCGCCGTGCTGCGCTGCCAGAGAGAGGGCTACAGCCTGCCGCCCGAGAAATACGACCAGTGGCGCGAGGTCGAGATGACCTTCGACCCGAGCAGGAGATGAGCCGATGGAGGCCACACCCGGTCACGTCCTGAAGAGCGCGCCCTCAGAGAGATTGCCCGGAGCCCGTTGCCCCGGCAGAAACAGACCGAGAAGCTGGACAGCATTGTCCGCCACTGCCACGGTCGGTCAGAATGGAGCCTGACATGTCTTCCCTTTCCATCCCCCACCGCCCGGCGGCGGCAGGCTGGCCGCAGCGCGTGCTGCAGGTCGCCGCGGCCCTCCTCTTCGTCCTCGCGGGCGCTCTCGCCGCCTCCGCCCAGGGCGGCCCCCTTCGGCTGACCATCACCGACCCCAACATCGAGCCCTTGCCCTTCGCCATCGCGCCCTTCGAGGCCGAGACCGCGGGCGCCGAGGGCCTCGCGTCCGAGATCACCGAGGTGATCGCCGCGGATCTGACCGGGACCGGCGTCTTCCGCCGCATCCCGTCCTCGGCCTTCGTGTCGACGCCCGCGAGCTTCGCCCAGCCCGTCTCCTACGTGGACTGGCGCACCATCAATGCTCAGGCGCTGATCACCGGGGCGGTCGCGGTCAACGGCGAGCAGGTGACGGTGAAGTTCCGGCTCTACGACGTCTTCTCCGGCCAGGAACTGGGCTCGGGCCAGCAGCTCGTCGGCACGACGGCGGGCTGGCGGCGCATGGCGCACAAGGTCGCCGACCAGGTCTATTCCCGGATCACCGGCGAGGGCGGTTATTTCGACAGCCGCGTGGTCTTCGTCGCCGAGACCGGCCCGAAGGACGACCGCCGCAAGCGGCTCGCCATCATGGATTACGACGGCGCCAACGTGCAGTACCTGACCGACAGCGCCTCCATCGTTCTGGCGCCGCGCTTCTCGCCCAACGGCGACCGGGTGATCTACACGAGCTGGGACACCGGATTCCCGCGCATCCAGGCCATCGACGTGGGCACCGTCAGCCGCCAGACCCTGCCCGTGCAGGATGGCGAGATGGCCTTCTCCCCGCGCTTCAGCAGCGACGGACGGAGCGTGATCTACTCCATCTCCACGGGGGGCAATACCGACATCTGGCGCACCGACCTGCCCACGGGCCAGCACATCCGCCTGACCTCCGCTCCCTCGATCGAGACGGCGCCCTCGCTGTCGCCCGACGGGTCGCGCATGGTCTTCGAAAGCGACCGGTCCGGGAACCAGCAGCTCTACGTCATGCCCGTGGGCGGCGGCGAGCCGCAGCGCATCAGCTTCGGCGAAGGGCGCTACGGCAGCCCGGTCTGGAGTCCGCGCGGCGACATGATCGCCTTCACCAAACAGCACGCCGGGCGCTTTCACATCGGCGTGATGCGGACGGACGGAAGCGAGGAGCGGCTGCTCACTGCCTCCTTCCTCGACGAGAGCCCGACCTGGTCGCCGAACGGCCGCGTGCTGATGTTCACCCGTGAAACGCAAGGGGCCGACGGTGCGCCGGCGATCTTCTCGGTGGATGTCTCGGGCCGCAATCTGCGCCGCGTGCCCACGCCGGGCCCGGCGTCCGATCCCTCCTGGGGACCGCTGCAACCCTAGGTGCGGGGCGGAAAACTCCGTGATAGGGTGCCCTCAACGCCGATCTTCAAGAGAGACAGGAAGTATCAGATGATGAAGTTTCGTTCCGTGGTCCTGCTCGTCGTCGCCCTGGCCGTCGCGGGCTGCGCGAACCGCAACGCCGCCAATACCGGCGCGGGGACGGATTTCGCGGTGCCGCCGCCGGCCAACGCGGCGGGCAGCTTCGATCCGTCGAGCCCGCAGTATTTCAGCCAGACCATCGGCGACCGCGTCCTGTTCGAGGTGGACCAGTTCACCCTGACCGGCACGGCGCGGCAGGTGCTCGACGGTCAGGCCCAGTGGCTGATGACCAACGGCAACTACACCGCCGTCATCGAGGGCCATGCCGACGAGCAGGGCACGCGGGAGTACAACCTCGCGCTCGGCTCGCGCCGGGCCAACGCGGTGCGCGAATACCTCGTGAGCCAGGGCGTGCCCGCCGGACGGCTGCAGACCGTGACCTTCGGCAAGGAGCGGCCCATCGCCGTCTGCTCCGACGAAAGCTGCTACCGGCAGAACCGCCGCGCCGTGACCGTGATCGCGTCGGGGGCGCTGTCCTGATGCGGCACCTGCGGCTTGCGGCGGTTCTGGCGCTCGCGCTGGCGGCCTCTCCGGTCGCGGCGCAGGACGAGACCCTTGCCGATATCCGGCAGGAGCTGACGATTCTCTGGCAGGAGGTGCAGGGCCTCAGGCGCGAACTTTCGACCACCGGCTTTCCGGACGTGAACGTCGGCGGCGCGTCGGTCCTCGACCGGGTCTCGGCAATGGAGGCGGAGCTGCAGCGCCTGACCTCCAAGACCGAGGAACTGGAGTTCCGCATCAACCGCATCACCCGCGACGGCACGAACCGGATCGGCGATCTGGAGTTCCGGCTCTGCGAGCTGGAGGAGGGCTGCGACATCGGCTCGCTCGGGGATACGCCCACGCTGGGCGGCGTCGATGCCGCAGAGAACCTGCCCGCGCCCGAACCCGCGCCGCCCGCCAGCACCGGCCCGGCCCTGGCCGTCGGCGAGCAGGCCGAGTTCGACGCGGCCCTGGCCGCCTTCGAGGCGGGCGAGTTCCCGCGCGCGGCGGAGCTTTTCGGCGCCCATACCGAGGCCTATCCCGGCGGCCCCCTGAGCCAGCGTGCCCATTACCTGCGCGGCGAGGCGCTGGAAGCGCAGAACCAGATGGCCGAGGCCGCGCGGTCCTATCTCGCGGCCTTCTCGGGCAATCCCTCGGGCGAGCGCGCGGCCGACGCGCTCTTCAAGCTCGGCACCACGCTCGGCGCGCTGGGTCAGACCCAGGAGGCCTGCGTCACCCTCTCCGAGGTGGGCAACCGCTTCCCGTCCTCCGAGGCGGCGCTCGACGCCTTCGACGCGCGGACCCGGCTGGGCTGCTGAGCCCGGCGGCCCGGTGAGCCTCGATCGCCGCTTCGCCGGGGCGATGGGCGCCCTCGTCGGGCCGGACTTTCCCGCGGATCTCGGCCTCGCCGTCTCGGGCGGCGGCGACAGCATGGCCATGCTGCACCTCGCCGCGCCCTGGGCGCGCGTCATGGGCATCCGCCTGCGCGTCGCCACGGTGGACCATGGGCTTCGGGCGGAGGCCGCGGCGGAGGCGGCGCTGGTGGCGGACGAGGCACGGGGCCTCGGCCTGCCCCATGACGTGCTGCGCTGGACCTGGGACGGGCAGGGCAACCTGATGGACGCCGCGCGCCGGGCGCGGCTGGGCCTTCTGGGGCGCTGGATCGGCCCCGGCGGGCATCTCGCCTTTGCCCATACCGGGGACGATCTGGCGGAGACCTTTCTTCTGCGGCTGAAACGCGGGTCAGGGGTGGAGGGGCTGTCGGCCATGGCCGGGCGGCAGCCGGTGGGCGACTGGGTGCAGCTGCGCCCGCTGCTCGACGTCTCCCGCGCCGACCTGCGCCATTACCTGCGCAACCTGCGCATCCCCTTCGCCGAGGACCCGACCAACGAGGACCCGGCCTTTGACCGCGCCCGCATCCGCCGCCTTCTGGACGCGCTGGACGCGGAGGGCCTGACCCGCGATACCCTCGCCGCCACCGCGCGCAGGCTCTCCCGCGCGCGGGAGGCGCTCGAGGCGCGGGCCGAGGACGTGGCGCGGCGCGCGGTCCTGCGGGACATGCCCGAGGGCACCGTCGCCCTCGACCGCGACGCCTTCGCCGCCGGCGAGCCCGACACCCGGCTCCGCCTCTTCGCCGCCGCGCTGCAATTTGTCGCGCGCGCCGACTACCGCCCCCGCGCCACAGCACTGGAGGATGCTCTGGACCGGCTTCTGGCGGGCGGAACGGTGACGCTGCACGGCTGCATGGCCGTGGCGCGGGGCGCCCGGCTGACCCTGTTCCGCGAGCTTGAGGCGGTGGCCGGAGAGGCCGCGCCCGCCGACGGAAACGCCCTCTGGGACGACCAGTGGACCCACGGGCCCAGCGGAAACAGGCACTTGCAGGTCCGCGCCCTCGGCCCCCGCGGCCTCGCCCTGATCCCCGATGCCGACCGCCGGGGCCTGCCCGCCGCGCTCTGGCATGGCCGCCCCGCGCTCTGGGACGAAGGCCGCCTTGTCGCCGCGCCCGACCTCGGACACGGCCCGGCCATCCGCCGGGCGCGTCGGCCACCTGCCGCCGGAACCCTCGCCGCCCGGCTCTTCTCACATTGAACCTTGCGTCCGTATGCCTATCTTGGAGCACAGCCGGTCCCCCATGGGTCCGCATGACTGACGGGAGTTTTCCTTGGGCAACGCGCGAAACCTGGCCTTCTGGGTCGTCCTCTTCCTGCTGATCCTCGCCCTGTTCAACCTGTTCTCCGGCGGACAGAACACGATGCAGTCCACCACGCGGTCCTATTCGGACTTCGTGGAGGCGGTGCAGACCGGCGGGGTCTCCTCGGCGACCATCGACGGCGAGCAGATCCGCTACCGCGGCACCGACGGCCGCGACTACGTGACGATCAAGCCCGAGGATGCGGCGGTCACCGACCTCCTGATCGCGAACGACATCCCGGTTTCGGCCCGCCCGCAGGAGCAGTCGGGCTTCACGACCTTCCTCGTGGGCCTTTTGCCGTTCCTGCTGCTTATCGGCGTCTGGATCTACTTCATGAACCGGATGCAGGGCGGCGGTCGCGGCGGCGCCATGGGATTCGGCAAGTCCCGCGCCAAGCTGCTGACGGAAAAGCACGGCCGCGTCACCTTCGACGACGTGGCGGGCATCGACGAGGCAAAGGACGAGCTCGAGGAGATCGTCGAGTTCCTGCGCAACCCGCAGAAGTTCTCCCGCCTCGGCGGCAAGATCCCGAAGGGCGCCCTTCTGGTCGGCCCCCCCGGCACCGGCAAGACGCTCCTGGCGCGCGCCATCGCGGGCGAGGCCGGCGTGCCCTTCTTCACCATCTCGGGCTCCGACTTCGTCGAGATGTTCGTCGGCGTCGGCGCCAGCCGCGTGCGCGACATGTTCGAACAGGCCAAGAAGAACGCGCCCTGCATCGTCTTCATCGACGAGATCGACGCCGTGGGCCGGAGCCGCGGCGTGGGCTACGGCGGCGGCAACGACGAGCGCGAGCAGACGCTGAACCAGCTGCTGGTCGAGATGGACGGCTTCGAGGCCAACGAGGGCATCATCATCGTCGCCGCCACCAACCGGCCCGACGTGCTCGATCCCGCGCTCCTGCGTCCCGGCCGCTTCGACCGCCAGGTGCAGGTGCCGAACCCCGACATCAAGGGCCGCGAGAAGATCCTCGGCGTGCATGCCCGCAAGGTGCCGCTGGGGCCGGATGTGGACCTGCGGATCATCGCCCGCGGCACGCCCGGCTTTTCCGGGGCCGACCTCGCCAACCTCGTGAACGAAGCGGCCCTGATGGCAGCCCGCGTCGGCCGGCGCTTCGTGACGATGATCGATTTCGAGAACGCCAAGGACAAGGTGATGATGGGCGCGGAACGCCGCTCCATGGTCATGTCCGACGAGGAAAAGGCGCTGACCGCCTATCACGAGGCGGGCCATGCCGTCGTCGGCCTGAACGTCCCGCAGCATGACCCGGTCCACAAGGCCACGATCATCCCGCGCGGCCGCGCCCTCGGCCTCGTCCTGTCGCTGCCCGAGCGGGATCAGCTCTCGGTCAGCCTGACCAAGTACAAGTCGAAGATCGCCATGGCGATGGGCGGCCGCGTGGCCGAGGAGCTGAAGTTCGGCAAGGACAACGTTACCTCCGGCGCCGCCTCCGACATCCAGCAGGCCTCCAAGATCGCCCGCGCCATGGTCACCCAGTTCGGCTTCTTCGAGGAGCTGGGAATGGTCGACTACGCCAACGAGCAGCAGAGCTACCTTGGCGCCTACGGCGGCGGCACCAACCATTCCGAGGAGATGCAGAAGCGCATCGACGCGAAGGTGAAGGAGATCATCGACGAGGGCTACGAGACCGCCCGCCGCATCCTGACGGAAAAGCGCGACGAGTGGGAGCGTCTGTCCCAGGGCCTTCTGGAATACGAGACCCTCACCGGCAACGAGATCCGCAAGGTGATGAATGGAGAGCCCCTGGACCGCTCCGACGACGCCGACGACGCGCCGCCCTCCTCGGGCAGCTCCGTCACCGCGATCCCGAAGACGCTGAAGCCGAAGAAACCGCGCGGCGGCGGCGAGATGGAGCCCGAGCCGACCTGAGGATCGGCGGTCCGGACGGACATCCGGGGGCCCGGCGGGAACGCCGGCCCCCTTGCTGTTCCGGGTGCTCTTGCGGGGCGCGCCGCACTGCGGAATGATGAAGGGGAAAGGATCCCCGCCCATGCCCGCCCTGATCGAGACCGATTTCACCGCCCATATCGTCTGGCTCGGCCGGGTCCCCGACCGCGAGACGCAGGCGATCCGCAGCGAGGCGCTGGAGGAGATGCCTCTGACCCTCGCCGGATACGAGGCGGAGTTCCATGCCGGGCTGACGCGGCCTTCCTGCAGCCGGGTCCTGAACCTCTACAAGCGGAACACCGAGATCCGGAACACGCGGCAGCTCTCCATCGTCTCGGCCGAGGAGCTGGCGGGGATCGCCGCGACGCTGGACCTCGAGACGCTCGATCCCCTGTGGCTCGGCGCCTCGGTGGTGGTCGAAGGCATCCCCGATTTCTCCCACGTTCCGCCGTCGTCCCGGCTCCAGACGCCGGAGGGCACGACCCTGACCATCGACCTTCAGAACGGCCCCTGTCAGTATCCCGCCATGACGATCGAGGCTGCGCGCCCCGGACATGGCAAGGGCTTCAAGCCCGCCGCAGAGGGACGGCGCGGCGTCACGGCCTGGGTGGAACGGGCGGGGGTGCTGCGCCTGGGCGACCCGCTGCGGCTGTTCGTGCCGGAACAGCGGGCCTGGGCGGCCTCCGGTGCGGCGGTGGCCGCGGCCGAATGACCCGAGACGGAAGAAGGCCCGCCACGGCATCGCCGGGCGGGCCCCTGTCTTCTCTCCGGCGGGCGGTCAGCCGCGCTGGTAGAAGAAGTAGTAGATCACCGGAACGCCCTCGGCCATGTCGGCCCCGCTGTCGGTGCGCAGGCGGTCCATGCCGGTGAACTCCTCCTGGGAGAGGCTGTCGTCGGCATTGGTGTCCATCCGGTCGAAGCGGTCGTTGATCGCCTCGATATCGGGCGTCAGTCGCTCGCCGCGCTCGATGAACTCCTCGCGGCTGAGGTAGTCGTCGCCGTCGGCATCGGTCAGCTCGAACGTGTAGGCGGACCGCGCGGCGAATTCCTCCGTCGACATCTCGTCGAGGCTCTCGCCTTCGCCGAGGTAGACGAAGGGCTGGCCGAAGGCGACCGGCTCGGCCCCTTCCGCCTCGAGCGTCATGGTGGGCCGCATCTCGAAGGCGTCTGCGGCGGCGCCGAGGAAATCCTCGCGGCTCATGCCCTGGGTCTCGATGTCCGGATTGTTCCCGGCGGCGGTGGCCCAGGCCTCGTCAAGTGAGCCGGCCTCCATGTCGCCATAGGTCCGGCTGAACGCCTCCTGCGCCGCCTCGAGCCCGCGCTCCTCGCAGGCGGTGAACTCCTCGCGGCTGATCGCACCGTCCGTATCGGCGTCGATCTCCTCGAAGATCGCGCGGCTGCCCGCCTCGATCTCCTCCTCGGTCAGCATTCCGTCGCCGTCGGTGTCGAGGGCCATGAAGCCCGTGTTGCAGTAGGACGCGCGGATCTCCCCGGCAGCGTCGGTCCCGGTCTCCTGGGCAAGCGCGGGCGCGGACAGGCCGGCAGCGGCAAGGGCGAAAACGGAAAGTGTCGTGCGTCGCATGGATATCCTCCAGCGGTTCGGTTTTCCCGGGGGCCGGACGCGGCCCCCTCTCTGCGCTGAACCGCTGCCGCCCCCCGGTGTTCCCCGTGTCCCGCCCGGGTTTCCCATCCGAAACGCGTTTTCCCGCCCTCCGCCGATTCCGGAGAGGAAAACGTCGCAAATCCCCCTCGTGCCCTCCCCGCCGCCGTCCTATCCCTCTCGACGAGGCGAGGGGGCAGGACGGACATGGCACCGAAGACCGATATCGAGATCGCCCGGGCGGCGCGGAAACTGCCGATCCAGGAGATCGGCGCGAGACTGGGCATCGGCGCCGAGGACCTCGTCCCCTACGGCCACGACAAGGCCAAGGTCAGCCAGCGCTTCATCGACAGCGTCCAAGGTCGCCCGAACGGCCGGCTGATCCTTGTCACCGCGATCAATCCCACCCCCGCCGGCGAGGGCAAGACCACCACCACCGTGGGCCTCGGCGACGGCCTCGCCCGCATCGGCAAGAACGCCGCCATCTGCATCCGCGAGGCCTCCCTCGGCCCCAACTTCGGCATGAAGGGCGGCGCGGCCGGCGGCGGCCATGCGCAGGTCGTGCCGATGGAGGACATGAACCTCCATTTCACCGGCGATTTCCACGCGATCACCAGCGCGCACAACCTGCTCGCCGCCATGATCGACAACCACATCTACTGGGGCAACGCGCTGGACATCGACCAGCGCCGCGTGGTCTGGCGCCGCGTCATGGACATGAACGACCGCGCGCTGCGCGATGTCGTCACCTCCCTCGGCGGCGTGGCCAACGGCTTTCCGGCCCAGGCCGGCTTCGACATCACCGTGGCCTCCGAGGTCATGGCGATCCTCTGCCTTGCCACCTCGCTGACGGACCTCGAGCGCCGCCTCGGCGACATGATCGTGGCCTACCGCCGCGACCGCACGCCCGTCTACGCCCGCGACCTCAAGGCCCACGGCGCCATGACCGTGCTCCTCAAGGACGCGCTGCAGCCCAATCTCGTGCAGACGCTGGAGAACACGCCCGCCTTCGTTCACGGCGGTCCCTTCGCCAACATCGCCCACGGCTGCAATTCCGTCACCGCCACCACCACCGCGCTGAAGCTCGCGGACTACGTGGTGACCGAGGCCGGCTTCGGCGCGGATCTCGGGGCCGAGAAGTTCATGAACATCAAGTGCCGCAAGGCGGGCCTCGCTCCCGACGCGGTGGTCCTCGTCGCCACGGTGCGCGCGCTGAAGGCCAACGGCGGCATCCCGAAGGAGGACCTGGGCGCCGAGAATGTCGAGGCCCTGCGCACCGGCTGCGCCAACCTCGGGCGTCACATCGCCAACCTCAAGGCCTTCGGCGTGCCCGTCGTCGTGGCGGTCAACCATTTCGTCACCGACACCGAGGCCGAGGTCGAGGCGATCCGCGCCTATGCCGCGGACCAGGGCGCCGAGGCGATCCTCTGCCGCCACTGGGCGCAGGGCTCCGCCGGGATCGAGGACCTTGCCCGCAGGGTGGCCGACCTCGCCGACTCCGGTGCCTCCGCCTTCACCCCCCTCTACCCCGACGAGATGCCGCTCTTCGAGAAGATCGAGACCATCGCCCGCCGCATCTACCACGCGGGCGAGGTGACCGCCGACAAGGCCGTGCGCGACCAGCTCGCCGCCTGGGAGGCGCAGGGCTACGGCCATCTGCCGGTCTGCATGGCGAAGACGCAGTATTCCTTTTCCACCGATCCCGCACTGCGCGGCGCGCCCTCGGGCCATGTGGTGCCCGTGCGCGAGGTGCGGCTCTCGGCGGGGGCGGGCTTCGTCGTCGCGATCTGCGGGCAGATCATGACCATGCCGGGCCTGCCGCGGGTGCCCTCGGCGGAAAGCATCCGGCTGAACGCCGCGGGCCTCGTCGAAGGGCTGTTTTGACGTCTTGCCCTCGGCGGCGCATCGGTCCACCTCCGGGGGCGCAAGACCCGGAGGTGCGGTGATGCGGGAACCCGGCGAGATCGGAACGATGGCGGAGCTCAGGCGCGAGATCGACGCGCTCGACAGGGAGCTCGTGGCGCGGCTCGCGGCCCGCGCCCGCCTGATCGACCGCGCGACGGAGCTGAAACCGGGCGAGGGGATGCCCGCCCGCATCACCTCGCGGGTGGAGGAGGTCGTGGCCAACGTCCGTGCCGAGGCCGCGGCGACAGGCTGGGACCCGGCTCTCGCCGAGGCGATGTGGCGGCAGATGATCGAGTGGTCCATCGCCCGCGAAGAGGCGGTGCTGGGACCGGGAGAAGAGCAATGACGGCGGTGCTGATCGACGGAAAGGCCTTCGCGGAGCGGGTGCGCGCGCGCGTCGCGGGCCATGTCACGCGGCTGGTGGAGGAGCAGGGGATCACCCCGGGCCTCGCCGTCGTGCTGGTCGGAGAGGATCCGGCGAGCCAGGTCTACGTCCGCAACAAGGGCCGCCAGACGCGGGAGGTCGGCATGGCCTCCTTCGAGCATCGCCTTCCCGTCGACGCGCCCGAGGCGGAGCTTCTGGCGCTGGTGGAGCGGCTCAACGCCGACCCGTCGGTGCATGGCATCCTCGTGCAGCTTCCCTTGCCGCCGCAGATGAACGCGGAGCTGGTGATCAATGCCATCGACCCGGCCAAGGACGTGGACGGCTTTCACATTTCCAACGTGGGGCGGCTTGGGACCGGGCAGAAATCCATGGTGCCTTGCACTCCTCTGGGATGCCTCATGATGCTCCGCGATCATCTGGGATCGCTCGCGGGGCTGGAGGCCGTGGTGATCGGGCGCTCCAACATCGTTGGAAAGCCGATGGCGATGCTGCTCCTCGGGGACAGCTGCACGGTGACCGTGGCCCATTCCCGCACCCGCGATCTGGCGCAGGTGGTCCGCCGCGCGGATATCGTCGTGGCGGCCGTGGGCCGGGCGGAGATGGTGCCGGGCGACTGGATCAGGCCGGGCGCCACGGTGATCGACGTGGGCATCAACCGCGTGGAGGGGGAGGGGGGCAAGACCCGTCTCGTGGGCGACGTCCATTTCGAGAGCGCGGCGGAACGGGCGGGGGCGATCACGCCGGTGCCGGGCGGCGTCGGCCCCATGACCATCGCCTGCCTTCTGGCGAACACGGTAACCGCCTGCTGCCGCGCGAACGGTCTGGCGGAGGCCGAGGGGCTGACGGCCTGAGCACAAGCCGCGCCATCGACGGGCGAATGCGCCAAAGGAACGCCTGAAGTTCAGCACACGTCGCGCCATCGACGGGCCGAGGGGGCGGTCGCCATTGGGGCGACATTGGAGCGCCATTGGTCCGAGCGACAATGGCGACGCGATGGCGCGGCGGCCTGCGGCCCTTGTTCCGCGCCGGGACGGAGATCTGAGGTTGAGCAGGGAGCGCCGGATGCGCGCCCTACCGCATCCCCGGAAGCCGCGCCCTCGATCCCGGCGGTCCATGCGCCGGAACGGCCCCCCTTGGCATCGGCGCCGCCACCGGCCTCGGCCCGGTCAGCACCGCCACCGAGGGATGCGGCATCAGCCGCTGCAGCACCGGGTCGGTGCAGGCGAGCCCCCCGGTATAGGCCCCGAACGCCGGCAGGATCAGCCGGTCCCGATTGGCGAGAAAACACGGCCTGCCCCCGCCCGAGCCGGGCAGACGGCACTTCGGATGGTAATGGCCGGAGATTTCCCCCGACGCCCCCTCCGCCGCGATATGGCGGAAGGTCAGCGCGCCGAGCCGCACCTCCGCCCGGTGCGTCCCGTCAAGGGTCAGCGGTCCCGGATCGTGGTTCCCCTCGATCCAGATCCACTCGCGCCCCGCCTGGAGCGCCGTGATCGTGTCCCGGTCCTCGTCATCCAGCGCGTCCTGCCCGGCGAGATCGTCGAAACTGTCGCCCAGGCAGATCACGGTGCGCGCGTCCGCCCCTGCCACGGCGTCGGTGAGCCGCGCCAGCGTCGCCCGCGTCTCGTAGGGCGGCAGCATCCGCCCCTCCCGCCGCGCGATCCGGTCGGACTTGCCCAAGTGCAGGTCAGATACGCAGACCAGCGCCCGGTCGGGCCAGATCAGCGCGCCGGAGCCGGTCAGGTGCAGTGTCTCTCCGGCGAGGGTGAGGGGAAGCGTGTTCATGGTCCGTTCCAGATGCCAGAGCGCCGCGCGGCGGGCAAGCGGCGGATGCCTCCGGCGGGGATACTTGCGGCCTTATGTATCAAACGCACCAAGCCTTCGTGGCGGGGTGCGAAATGACTCCACTGGTCGCTGCTGTTCATCTATGCGTGAAGGATGACAGTCCTAAAGCGCTTTGCTGCGTGGCTTGTTTCGACTGCCCTGCTTTTGTGGGCGGGCGTGAGCGCCGCCCTCGATCTTGTGGGGCGCTCAACCGTGACTGATGATGCAGCGCTCCTGATCGAGAGAATTTTCAGCGCCCCGCTTTGGGCGCAGATTACCGTGTCAGTTTTCGCCCTAGCTTGGATGGCCTGGGTGTTTTCCCCTGACTTTCTCCAATACAACGAAATCAAGAAATTACGTAAGGAAGCAAAGGCAGCCCAAGACCGTGCGTGGGCTTTCAGCGCAGACCATCATGCGGTTATCGACACCCTAGCTAGACTAGAAGGCCGTCTGGAAGAAATACAAAACTCCCTTGTAGGGCTTGAGACAAGGCTAGGACGCGTTGAAGATCATATTCGGGGACTGCCAGACGGCGAAGCTTATTCGCTAAGTATAAGCTCTCTTCGCGAGTCGTTTTTGAGTTCCAGTGCGCTGCACCCTATCGAACAGCAGATCAACTATGTAAGCGGTAGCGTTATTGGCCTAGAAGAGGCACTTCCAGAACTAGAGCGCCAAATCTCCATGATTAAAGACGAAGTTCGCGAACTTGGATCGCGCTCAAGCAATGAAGGAGAAACGCCGCGCTAAACTTGCCTCGCGACAGCTTGTTCCTGACGTTGGCTTCCTTGTCGCCGATCCGGTCGGCTAACTTGGCATAAGTCACCCCCTGCCGCTTCAACTCTGCCTTTAGGAGGTTCGCGGCTCTCGTTTCCCACTCCGTCTGGTCTGGCATCTGCGCCTCCGCTGCAAAGGTATTGTTTTCGATACTTATGCCCTTGCGCACAGTACGTCAAGTCACTATATTCGATACATAGGCATCGGATACAGTGACAATGGCCCAACATTTCCTCCTCAGCGCAGCCGCCCGCACCCTCAGCCTTCGCACGATCTACAGGGCCGGTGAGGCAGCCGCCTATCAGACGTTCTGCCAGATGCGCTGGCCCGAGACGGACGGCGCGCCGGTTTGCCCGCGCTGCCAGCATGACGAGGCTTACAGCATTGCCACCCGTCGCAAGTTCAAGTGCAAGGCCTGCCACCACCAATTCAGCGTCACCAGCGGCACGATCTTCGCCAGCCGCAAGATGGACTTTGTGGACCTGCTGGCGGCGATCTGCATCCTCGTGAACGCCTCCAAGGGCGTATCCATGATCCAGCTGAGCCGGGACCTGGATTGCCAGTACAAGACGGCTTTCGTGCTCGCCCACAAGCTGCGCGAGGCAATGGCCCTTGAGGTGCAGACCGGCGAAGTCATGTCCGGTCACGTCGAAGTCGATGGCGCCTATTTCGGCGGTCACGTTCGGCCTGAGAACCGCAAGGAGGATCGGAAGGACCGCCGCCTGTCGGAGAACAAATCTGATCGTCGCCGGGTCGTCGTCGCCTTCCGCTCGCGCAAGGGCCGCACCCTGCCGTTCATTGTCCGCAGCGAAGCCCAAGGCGTCGAACTAGCGAAGATCCACGTTGACCGTCTCGCCACCATGTCAGCGGACGAGGCTTCCCACTGGGACCTTCTGCATCTTGGCTGGCCCGTTGAGCGGGTGAACCACTCGTTGGCCTACAGCGACCACGGCAAGCACACCAACTGGGTCGAAAGCTATTTCTCCCGTCTGCGCCGCATGGTGCAGGGTCAACACCATCACGTCAGCCCGCAATACCTGCACCAGTATGCGAACCACGCCGCATGGCTGGAGGACAACCGCCGCACCGACAACGGCTCTCTGGCGCACCAGTTGGTGGCGAACACGATGACCGCGCCGGTCAGCCGCCGGTGGAAAGGCTATTGGCAGCGAGCCGCGTAATCTACGGCTTGCCACTCAATGGGCCAGCATCCACCGACGACCATCCCGACACACCAATCCCTTTACCTCTAGCCGCAGCAGCCCCTGATGCGCTCTATTTGCTGCGCTTCTGGGCGTGATGTCTGGCCGCAGACCTCGGATCAAGTCGCCGATCTGCCCTGTCGTCTTTGGCCCACTATTCAGAGCCCCCAGTATCAGCCGCTTGGTGCCGCCGCGCTTTAGCGGCGTGGTTTCGCGATACAGACGAGGTGCCACGCCCCTCATATCCAGCAGAACCTCTGCCAGCTTGCCTTGGTGTCCGCCTCGTTTGCGCAGCGCCTGTAGCGCATTGTCTATGGTCTTGTCCTGCATGGGGACAGGTTAGCAACTCAGCACCGCGAGGGATGCTCTTTGCTTGGTGCGCTTGATACATAAGGCCGGATACTTGAAGCCCAAAGATTTGATGACCGAGGCGAGCGGAGGCGTTGCACGAGGGGGTGTCCACAGGAAAAATAGAGATTTCTTAGTGGCTTGCGGGAGCGTCCACGTGTGGACACTCTCAGCCCCCGCTCAGCCCCGCCGCCTCCATCAGCCGCGCGGCCTCCTCCTCCATCAGCCGCTGCGCCCCCGAGGCCGCCACCGGGATCCGCCCCGGCTCGAGGAAGAGCGGCGCGGCGAGGGGCGTGACTCTCTCAAGGTCCACATGATCGATCCGCCCCGCCGTGCGCCGCAGCATCTCCTCGATCCGCCCGAAATCCACGAGGCCCCTGAGCGCCTCCTCCCGCGTGATCCGCAGGAGCAGGTGATCCGGATCGTATTTCGACAGCGTGTCGTAGAGGATATCCGACGAGAAGGTCGCCTGCCGCCCGGTCTTTCTCGCCTGCGGCGTGTTCCGCTCGATCAGCCCCGCGATGGTCGCCGAGGCCCTGAACGTCCGCTTCATCACCGCGTTTCCGGCGAGCCAGGTCTCGAAATCCTCCCGCAGCGCATCGGGCGCGAAAAGCGGCGCAGGATCCGTCACCCGGTCGAGCCCCCAGATCAGCGTCGCGTAATCCGTCGCCACGAACCCGAGCGCCCCGAGCCCCCGCTGCTCCATCCGCTGGGTCAGCAGGAGCCCCAGCGTCGCCTGCGCGTTCCGCCCGGCGAAGCCGTAGGCACAGAGATGCTGGCGCCCGTCATGAGGGAAGGTCTCCACCAGGATGCGGTCGGCCTCGGGCAGTTTCGAGACATCCCTCTGAAGCGCCAGCCAGTCCGCGGTGTGGCCGGGAAGCTCCGGCCAGTTCTCCTGCCGGAACATTCTCAGGATGCGCTGGCTCAGCTGGGTCGAGGTGGCGAACTTGGTGCCCATGAAGGTGGCCACCTTCGGCTCCCGTCCCGGATCGCGGGAGACCTCGACGGTCATCTCGCGCAGGCCCTCGTAGCGCACGATCTGCCCGCCCATCAGGAAGGTGTCCCCCGGCGTCAGCGTGGCGGCGAAGCCCTCCTCGATCTCGCCCAGCGGCTTGCCCCGGCCCCGCATCCGGACCTTCAGCACGTCGGTGTCCTGGATCGTGCCGAGGTTCATCCGGATGCGCTGCGCCGCGCGCGGGTCGCGCAGGTGCCAGAGCCCGTCCGTCTGCTTCAGCCTCTGCCAGCGGTCGTAGGCCCGGAGCGCGTAGCCGCCGGTCGCGCAGAACTCGAGACAGTCGTCGAACTCCGCCCGCGTGAGCCCGGCATAAGCGCCGACCGTCGTGACTTCGGCGAAGAGATCGTCCGCGGCGAAAGGCCCGGCGCAGGCGCGGATCAGGATGTGCTGGCAGAGCACGTCCCGCGGCCCCGGCCCCTTGGGATCGCCGTCGAGGTCGTGATCGCGCGCGGCCTCGAGGGCCGCCACGCATTCGACGATCTCGAAGCGGTTGGCGGGGACAAGGATGGCCTTCGAGGGCGCGTTGTATCGGTGGTTGGCGCGGCCGATGCGCTGCACGAGGCGCTTGACGTTCTTCGGCGCGCCGATCTGGATGATGAGGTCCACGTCGCCCCAGTCGATGCCGAGATCGAGCGTGCCGGTGCAAACGATGGCCCGGAGGCGCCCCGCGACCATGGCCGCCTCCACCGCCTCGCGCTGCTGGCGGTCGAGGCTGCCGTGATGGATGCCGATGGGCAGGTCCTCGTCATTGGCGAGCCAGAGATTGTGAAAGAAGATCTCCGCCTGGGCGCGGGTGTTGTGGAAGATGAGCGTCGTCCTGTGGCGCTTCACCTCCTCGAGAACGGCGGGAATGGCGTATTTCGCGCCGCCCCCGGCCCAGGGCGGGCGCTCCTCGGTGACCAGCATGGAGATGTCGGGCTCGGGGCCGGGATCGGCCTCGAGGATCGGGCAGGGGTCCGGGTGGCGGGCGAGTTCCCGGGCGAGGGCGGCGGGGTTCTCGACGGTGGCTGAGAGGCCCACGCGGCGCAGGCCGGGGGCCACGGCGTCGAGCCGCGACAGGGCGAGGAAGAGCTGATCGCCGCGCTTGCTTTCCGAAAGCGCGTGGATCTCGTCCACGATGACCCGTTTCAGCCCCGCGAACATGCGCGGCGCATCCTCGTAGGAGGTCAGGAGCGCGAGGCTTTCGGGCGTGGTCAGGAGGATATGGGGCGGATCGGCGCGTTGGCGCTTCTTCTGGGTGGCAGAGGTGTCGCCGGTGCGGTCCTCGACGCGGATCGGCAAGGCCATCTCGGCGATGGGGGTGGAGAGGTTGCGGCGGATGTCGGCGGCGAGCGCCTTCAAGGGGGAGACGTAGATCGTGTGAAGGCCCGCCTGCGGGGCCTCGGCGAGCTCGGTCAGCGTGGGCAGAAACCCCGCTAGCGTCTTGCCGCCGCCGGTGGGCGCGATGAGCAGGAGCGCAGGCTCCGCGGCGCGGGCGAGCATCTGAAGCTGGTGCGGATGGGGCGACCAGCCACGGGAGGCGAACCAGTCGGCGAAGCGGAGGGGCAGGTCCATGGGTGTGGAGGTCGCGCGGAGGGGGGCGGTCGTCAAGCCCGCGGCGCGGCCCGCGGCGTCAGGGCGCGCAGGCTGGCGCGGAGGGTCTCGGCAAGCTGGCGGTCGGCGTCCCCTGGCGCGGCATCGAGGGCGCAGCGCACGTCCTTTTCGAGGATCCCGATCGTGTTTCCGGGGGCGAAGCCGTCGCGGAAGAACTCGATGTCGTCGCGGCCCGAGGCGAACCAGTTGCGGCCGGTGGAGGCCTCGATGAGGTCGAGCAGCGCCGCCTCGGGCAGGTCGGCGGCATCGGCCCAGTCGAGCGCGGTGCGGGTGGCGGCCA
This sequence comes from Histidinibacterium lentulum, assembly GCF_003789055.1. Classification (GTDB taxonomy): domain Bacteria; phylum Pseudomonadota; class Alphaproteobacteria; order Rhodobacterales; family Rhodobacteraceae; genus Oceanicola; species Oceanicola lentulus. The sequence continues at coordinate 54,771 of NZ_ML119088.1, forward strand.
CGGAGGCGGAGAGCACGAAGTTGTTCAGCACCTTGGCGAGGATGCCCATGCCGAAGGCGCCCATGGGATGCACGCTGCGGCCCATTGCGCGGAAGAGCGGCATGAGGCGCGCGACGGTGGCGGGATCGCCGCCGGGCATGAAGGAGAGCGTGCGCTCGACGGCACCGATCTCGGCCCCCGACATGGGCGCGTCGACGAGATCGAGATGTGGCAGGCGGGGCGCGAGGCCGCGGACATAGGACGGGGGCAGGGTGGAGCAGATCACCAGCGTCCTGAGGTCGGGCGCGCTCCCGAGGGCCTGGTCGGTGAAGAGTAACGCCTCGGTTTCGGCCTCGTCCCGGACCACGGTCAGGCAGGTCGCGAGACCGCGGGCGAAGGCCGCGACGTCGGTGGTCACGGCGGGATGACCGATCTTGCGGATGTCGAAGCCGCGTGCGTCGACGCCCGCATCGAGGAGCGCCTCGAGCATGGGCCGCCCCATGGTGCCGCAGCCCGCTATTCCGACCGGTTCCATCGCCGCCTCCATGATCCCGGGACAGGCTAGCCCGAGGCGCGGGGCGGCGGAAGGCTCAGCGCACGATCGCCTCGTCGCGGACGAACATGTTGGCCCAGGCGCGGTCGATCAGTTCAGGGGTCATCTGGTATGGAATGCCCTCGAATTCGCAGATCGAGATCATCTGGTCGATCAGGAACACCGGCTGATAGTTGGCATAGATGTTGTTGATGGTCGGGTACTTGTTCTTCAGCAGGTGCAGCAGCGCGCGCTCGTCCAGGGGCATCTTCTTCTTGCGGGCGATCAGGGCGAAGATCTTCAGGAAATCCTCCTGGCTGGGGCCGTCGATCTTGATCTTGAAGAAGATCCGGCGCAGCGCCGCCTTGTCGAAGATCTCGTTGGGATGGAAGTTGGTGGAGAAGATCACCAGCGTGTCGAAGGGCACCTCGAATTTCTCGCCCGATTGCAGAGCGAGGATATCCTTCGATTCCTCGAGCGGCACGATCCAGCGGTTCACGAGCGCCTGGGGCGGCTCCGCCTGGCGGCCGAGGTCGTCGACGATGAAGACCCCGCCCGAGGATTTCAGCTGCAGCGGCGCCTGGTAGGTGCGCGCCGTCGGGTTGTAGACGAGATCGAGCATCGAGAGGGACAGTTCGCCGCCCGTGATGACGGTGGGACGCTCGCAGAGGACATAGCGGCTGTCGTAGCGGCCCGAGGTGCGGCGCAGGCTGTTGGGATCGTCGACCTCCTCCTCTGCGGAGGAATGCACGATGGGATCGTAGACGGTGATGACCTGGCCCGCGTATTCGATGGCGCGGGGGACATAGATCTTGTCCCCGAGCGCGTCGCGGATGCCGTTGGAGATGGACGACTTCCCGTTGCCGGGGGGGCCGTACATCAGGATGGAGCGGCCCGAGCCCACGGCCGGGCCGAGCTGGTCGATCAGCGTGGGCGGCAGGATCAGGTGACCCATGGCCCCGGTCAGCTGTTCGCGGGTGAGCTGTATGTTGCGGATCGACTGACGGCGGACCTGTTCGGAATAGACCTCGAGCGGTACGGGCATGGCGCCGTAATACTCGGATTGCATCAGCGCATCGAGTGCGCGGGATTTCCCGCTTTCGGTGAGCTGGTATTCCATTTCGTTGGTGACGGCATTGGCCTTGAGCGTGCCCATGGCCTCCATCAGGCCTTGGGAGCGGGCCATGTCGATCAGTTCTTGGGTCACCACCTGGGGCAGACAGACCGCCCGCGCGAGGTCGCTTACCAGACTGACATTCTTGCGGAACATCGTCTTCAGGACAATGTCGCGCATCATCACGAGGGGAATACGCATGCTGTCGAGCGTTTTCGGCGCCGGCGGCGACATCACCGCTGTCGTCTGCATGTTCATCGGTCTTCCTTGCCCCTGCTCCGGACCCGTGATCACCGCCGGCCTTGTTTTTCCGGCGCACTTCCAACTGCATCAGTGGACGGGTAATGTGGCGGAAAAATGGATGGGCAGGCACAAGAGGCGGGCATGTTTCGGCCGAATTCGATCCTACTGGCGGGGGCCGTCCTTGCCATGCTTGCCCTTCTCGGCGGTGCCGCCCTGCTCAAGGGCGGTCTCTATATCGGCATGCATGAGGGCGACACGATCCACCTGATGGACATCGTGCTGCGCACGGCGGGGGGCCAGTGGCCCCATCTCGATTTCTCCACGCCGATCGGACCGCTCGCCTTCGCACCGATCGCGCTGTTCTCGGCCGCGGGGCTCGGGATCGGCATGTCGATCCTCTGGGGCCAGGTGTTGATGGCGGCGGCGCTGGCGCCGGCGGTCTGGTGGGTGGCCGCGACGCGGATGGACCGGGGGCCCGCGTTCCTGTTCGTTGTCTACGTCATGATCCTCGTTCTTGCGCTGATCCATGGCGAGGATGAGGCCTCGGTCTCGATCTCGATGCACTACAACCGCTGGTCCTGGGCTCTGGCCTACCTCGCCATCGCCGCAGCGGTGCTGCCGCCGATGGACAAAGGGACGGGAACGGTCGACGGGCTGATCGTGGGCCTCGCCATGGCGGCGCTGGCGCTGATGAAGGTCAGCTATTTCGTGGCCTTCGCCATTCCGGTGGCGCTCGGCTTGATCCTGACCGGCCAGAGGCGGGCGCTCGTCGTGGCGCTGATCGCGGGGCTTGCGGCGGCCGCGCTGCTGACGGTTCTGGCCGGGCCGGGTTACTGGCTTGCCTACATGGCCGACCTGCGCGAGGTCGCGGGCTCCACGACCCGGCCGCAGCCCGGCCTGCCGCTGCGCGATGTGATCAGCGGGCCGCTCTATCTCGGCGCGTCGCTGACGGCGCTGGCGGCCGTGGTCTTTCTCCGCCAGGCGGGGGCGGAGACCGGCGGGCTCATGGTCCTGCTCTTGCTGCCGGGATTCTTCTACGTGACGTTCCAGAACTTCGGGAACGACCCGCAGTGGCTGATCCTGCTGGCGGTCTTACTGCTGGCGCTGAAACCGGCGGGGGGAGGCGAGGGGCGCAACGGCTTCGGCCTCACGCACAAGGCGGCGCTGGGCGGGGCGGCGGCGGTGTCGCTGGCCTTTGCCGCGCCCTCCTTCTTCAACCTCGCCTGGTCGCCCTTCCGGCACTACACGACCGAGGCGCAGACGTTCGTGCCGGTCCTGCCGCGGGGCGGTATCAATGCGGATCTCCTGACCCTCGAGGCGAGAGCCCTGCGAACCGACATCACCGTTCCGGTCGATGCCCCGGCCCTGGGCCTTGCCGCGTTCCGGGAGGAGGAGCGGCGGGAGCATGCAATCGTCTTTCTTGGCGAGACGCGGGCCTATTGCGAACTGTCGAGCGGACTGGTCGCGGTGTTCGACGCCGTGGCGCGGGATCTCGAGGAGGCGGGCTATGGCGGTCGCCACGTCTTCACGGCCGATCTGTTCAATCCGTACTGGTTGTACGGCGATCTGGCCCCGCTGCCGGGCGGCGCGCCGTGGAACTACGGCAATCTCGCGGGTTTCGAGAGGGCGGAATTCCTGATGGTCCCCACCTGTCCCATCGCGCCACGGATGCAGTCGCCGATCCTCGCGGCGCTGGTGGAGCGCGGAACCGATGACCTGACCGAGGTGCGCCGCACGGCGCTCTATACGCTCTACCGGATCGGTGAGGCGGAGCTGCCACCCTCCGCAGGGCCCCAGGCGGAGGCCATTCCCGATGCCCTTCCTGAAGCCGCGCTTGAAGCCGGGGATGCGGAGGCGGAGGAGGAGATCGACCCCGACGCCGCCCGCGCGATCGATGCGCTGATCGACCGGGCGATCGAGGAGCCGTCGCCGTAGATCAGCCGCGAAGGGCGGTCAGGACAAGATAGGCGCCAAGGGCCGTTCCAAGAGGAAAACCGAAGGGGAAGCGGTGCGTCTCGCTCCAGCTCTTCCAGTGGGGCGTCAGGCGGTGCAGGGGCGAATTCTTCGCGATCCGGTGCACGAGCACGCCCGCGAGACTGGTGGCGGCAAGGATGTAGAACACGAAGGAGAGGTCCGTAACTGCAACGTAGGGCGCCGCTGCCGCAAGGAACTTGGCGTCGCCCGCCCCCATCCCCCCGGCAAGGTTCAGCACCACCCCGATGGTGAGCACGACGACGAGGTGCAGCCAGCGCCAGAGGTAGACGTCGATCGGATAGAGGAGCGCCCCGCCGATGGCGAAGATGACGACGAGAGCCCCCACGGCCTGATTGGTGATCCGCATCTCGCGCAGGTCGGTGAAGGCGACATAGAGGCAAACCGGCAGAACGAAGGGCGCAAACCACGCCGCGGCGGTGGCCTCGACGCTCAAGGCGTCAGTTCGCGACGTTGGCTTCGAGCGCGCGGAGCGAACGGACCGCTTCTTCGAAGTGTTGCGGGTGGGTCGCGATCGCCTCGTTGAGAAGGCCGCGGCCGATGGTCAGGTCGTTCTGCTTGATCGCGGCGAGAGCGAGCGTGTGCAGAAGCTGCGCGCGCTCGGTCTGGGACATGGGCACGACCGGCAGCTCGTAGTTGCGCTGGGCACCGCGGGCCAGCATCAGGTTGTTCTTGGCGGTGAACAGCGTCTCGTCGTTTCGGATCGCCTCGACGAACAGCCGCTCCGCCCCGACGAAGTCGCCGCGCGTCAGCTTCGAATAGCCCCAGTTGTTGAGGACGGAGGCAGGTTTCGTGGTGAGGCCCGCCGCGATCTCGTAGAATGTGTCGGCCTCGGACCAGTCCTCGTTGCTGTCGGCGATCATCGCCTCCAGCCGGTAGCGGCGGTAGGTCTCGTGGGTCGGAGGAATGCTGTCGAGCACGACCTCCGCCTCGTCCCAGCGGTTCGCTCGGATAAGCGCGTCGGCGTGATCGACGCTGTCCTCGGCATTGGCCTCGGGATGGGCGACGACGGCTTCCCATGCGGCGAGCGCCTCGCGCGGACGGTCCGCGCGGATCAGCGATTTCGCAAGGCCGCGCCGGAACTCGAGGCGGTCGGGCTCGCTTGCGGAGGCGCGCGTGAAGTAGGTGACGGCCTCGTTCGGGTCGGCGACGGTCAGCATGACATCGTTTAGGTTCGACTCGTCCACGACGTTCAAGTCCTGAAGCGCCCGGTTGACCTCGGCCTCGCCGGATCGTTCGCAGGCCGACAGTACGACGGCTCCCGCCATCAGGAGTGAAACGACACTCGACTTGCGCATGACGCCTGTACCTCTTGTCTGCTCTGCCCGCTTTCTCGGCCGGACCCGGTCTTGCGCCGGGCTCAGGGATCTTCGCGCGTCAGAAGGAAATCCCCCGTGCCGCGCTGCACCAGCCGAAAGTCGCTGTTCTCGTTGACGTCAGTGTAGCCCGGGTCCGCCAGTTTTGCGAGCGCCAAACGGAGGTTGTCGCGAATCGCGTCGGATTGTCCGTTCGACGTTGCAAAGGCGCGACGGAACATCTGCGCCGCCTCGCCGTTCTGGCCGCTCTCCATGAGCACCACGCCGAGATTGTTCCAGGCTTCGGGGGAGGCATCGTCGGCCTCGACGGCGCGGCGCAGCTGCCGTTCGGCCTGGTTCAGCCGCCCCAGCCTGAGGTTCGCCGACCCGAGCGCCGCGAGGGTTTCGGAGTTGAGACCCCGCTCGCCCGCGGCGCGGGTATAGGCATCGAGCGCCAGTTCGTACTGGCCCGCCGCCATGAGCCTGTCGCCGACGATGAGCTGGTCCTCCGCGGCGCCGCGCGGCGCGAGGCCGGGGGCGAACACCCCGTCGCCGTGACGGCCAGGCAGCTGGTCGCAGGAGGCGGTCATGACCGCCAGCATGAAACAGAGAACCGCTCGCATCGCCTGCCCGTCATGGCCGATCTTGCGGCGAGAATGGCGTGGCGGGGCAGACGGCGCAAGCGCCGGGGCGGGGCGTGTCCGCGGCACTTGCGTTCCTGCCGGCCCCGTGCCCGCGCCACGCGCGCAAGGTCGGCACTACCGGCTCGGGCCGACCATGAGGTTCTCGTAGATCTCGAAGACGGAGGGGCCGATGAGGATGATGAGGAGAGGCGGCACGGTGAGCATCATCGTGGCCAGCGTCATCTTCGTCGGCAGGGTGTTGGCCTTTTCCTCGGCCCTCATGACCCGCTTGTCCCGCATCTCCGAGGCATAGACCCGCAGCGCTTCGGCGATCGAGGTGCCGAACTGCTGCGACTGGATCAGCACGGTGACGAAGGAGTTGATGTCCTGCACCCCGCACCGTTCGGCCATGTCGCGCAGGACCAGCGACTTCTCCTTGCCCGCCTTCATCTCGTAGGCGACGAGCTCGTATTCCCACGAGAGGGCAGGAAAACCGGTCTTGAGCTCTTTTGCCACGCGGATGATCGCCTGGTCGAGGGACTGGCCCGCCTCCACGCAGACGAGCATCATGTCGAGACTGTCGGGGAAGCCGTTCTCGATTTCCTTTGTGCGTTCGCCGTGGCGCTTGTTGACCCAGTATTTGGGGATCATGTAGCCGACCGCGCCCGGGATCAGGATCGACAGGATGATCGCCTGCGTCGTGGGTTCGGCGCCCGCGGCGGCGGTCTGGCTCTGGACCACGGCATAGATCACCCCGCCGAGGAGGCCGAAGAGACCCAGGGCGAACTGCGCGAAATGGTACAGGCGCACCGCGTTCTTGGTGCGGTAGCCGGCCTGCAGGAGCTTCAGCTGGATCGCCGTATACTCGGCCTTGTCCTTGGGCTCGAGGAAGTTCGAGTATTTCTCGAGCTTGTCCTTGCTCTTCTTGTGACGGAGCTTGGTGCCCTCGATCAGGTCCTTGGTGTCGCTCCGCTCGCTGCGCTTGAGCTTGTCGAGCGGGTCCTCCGACTTGCGGAGCATCAACGGCAGGGTCAGCAGGATCAGCAGCAGGCCGAGACCTCCGACCGCCACCAGCGGGCCGAACGGCCCGAGGGCCTCGATCAGGAGGTCGTTGAGGGGGCCGAGAAGCGGGAGGTCCATCGCGGTCTCTCCTCAGACCTGGATATCGACGAGGCGCCGCATCACGAAGATGTTGGCGACGAGAAAGCCCGCGACCACGAGGCAGGCGGGGATGAAGGCCGCCGTTTCCATCACCTCGTCGTAGTAGTTGGGCTGCAGCACGTTGATGCCGACGAGACAGAGGATCGGAAACATCGACAGGAACATGCCCGACCATTTGGCCTCGGCCGTGATCGCCTTGACGCGCCGGAAGAGCCGGAAGCGCGCGCGGATCACCTTGGCAAGGCCGTCGAGGATCTCGGCGAGGTTGCCGCCCGAGGTCTGCTGGATCGTGACGGCCACGGCGAGAAAGCGCATGTCCTGCATGTCCATCCGTTCCGCCATGGCCTTCAGGCTTTCGCCCATGTCCCTGCCATAGGCGGCCTCGTCCGCGATCACGCCCATTTCGGTGCCCAGGGGATCGGGCACCTCGTTCGACACGATGGACACGGCCGAGGAGAAGGGATGACCGACGCGCAGCGAGCGGACCATCAGTTCCACCGCGTCGGGCAGCTGCTCCTCGATCATGCTCATCCGCTTCTTGGCCTTGTTGTTGACCCAGAGGTAGACGCCCGCGACGCCCATCACGACGGAGACCACGGCACGGATCGGCAGGCTGGCGCCCGTGGCGGCGGTGAGGCCGACGAAGGCCACCCCGGCGAGGCCGAACATCAGCATGATCAGCTGCGACGGGGAAAAGGCGATGTTGGCCTTCTGGGCCTTGGTCGCGAGCAGCGAGTAGATCGGGATCTGCTGGCTCTGCATGTGCTGCGACATCTCCTTGCGGAGCTGTTCGAGCACCTTGTCGCGGCTGTCCCCCTTCTCGAGCATGTCGAGGCGGCGGTTCACCCGGCTGTTGAGCGAGATCGATTTCCCGAAGACCGTCAGGTAGATGCCCTCGACCAGAACGAGGACGGCGACGAAGATCAGGCCATAGATGATCGGTTCTGCGGAGAGCGTCATGGCGGCCTATCCCAGGGTCGGTTCGTAGATCGAGGTCGGCAGGTCGTAGCCCCAGAGCTTGAACCGCTCGGAGAAGTGGCTGCGGACGCCGCTGGCCGTGAAGTGCCCGATGATCTTGTTGTCGGGTGTCAGGCCGACGCGCTGATAGCGGAAGATCTCCTGCATCGAGATCACCTCGCCTTCCATGCCGGTGATCTCGGTGATCGAGACCATGCGGCGGGAGCCGTCCTGCAGGCGGCTGGCCTGCACGATCAGGTTGACGGCGCTGGCGATCTGGGAGCGCACGGCCTTCAGCGGCATCTCGATCCCCGCCATCGCCACCATGTTCTCGAGACGGCTGACCGCGTCGCGGGCGGAGTTGGCGTGGATCGTGGTCATCGACCCGTCATGGCCAGTGTTCATGGCCTGAAGCATGTCGATGACCTCCTCGCCGCGGGTCTCGCCCACGATGATCCGGTCGGGGCGCATCCGCAGCGCGTTCTTGAGACAGTCGCGCTGGGTGACCGCTCCGCGGCCCTCGACGTTCGCCGGGCGGCTTTCCATCCGGCCGACATGGGTCTGCTGGAGCTGGAGTTCCGCGGTGTCCTCGATCGTCAGGATGCGTTCGGAGTTGTCGATGAAGGACGACAGCGCGTTGAGCGTCGTCGTCTTGCCCGAGCCGGTCCCGCCCGACACGATCACGTTGAGGCGGGTGGCGACGGCGGCCTGAAGATAGGCGGCCATCTCCTCGGAGAAGGCGCCGAACTTCACCAGTTCGTCGACGCCGAGCTTGTCCTTCTTGAACTTCCGGATCGAGACGAGCGAGCCGTCCACCGCGATGGGAGACACCATCGCGTTGAAGCGCGAGCCGTCGGCGAGGCGGGCGTCGACGTAGGGGTTCGATTCGTCCACGCGCCGGCCCACGGCGGAGACGATCTTGTCGATGATCCGCAGGAGGTGACGCTCGTCCTTGAAGGTCACGTCCGAGAGCATCAGCTTGCCCTTGCGCTCGATGAAGATCTGGTGCGGTCCGTTGATCAGGATGTCGTTGATGTCGTCATCCTTGAGCAGCGGCTCCAGCGGGCCGAGGCCCGTGACCTCGAAGAAGAGGTCCTGGTTGAGCTGCTGCCGCTCCTCCCGGTTGAGGACGACGCCCATGTCCTCCAGCGTCTCGTTGGATATCGAGCTGATTTCGGCGCGCAGGTCCTGTTCCGACGCGTTTTCCAGCGCCGCGAGGTTCAGGTTGTCGAGCAGGGCCTTGTGCAGCTCCAGCTTGATCTCGCCCAGACGCTCCTTGCGTTTCTTCTCCTTGTCGGCAGGCGCAGCACGGCCCTCTGTCCGGGGCATCTCGCGCATGAGCTTCGCCCGTGGCGGGACGTCGTTGGCAGCCGCGGGTGCCTTGTGCCCGGCAGAGGCCTCCGCGCTGACGGAGACAGGGGCACTCTGGACAGCCGGCTTGGCAGAACCGGCCTTCTTGTACTTCGAGAACATGTCTCAGCCTTCGACTTGGTCCTCAGCCCCCCCTGGCTTCGGACTGGTTGACGTCATGCACCTGCGCCGCGAGTTTCGCGATTTCCTTGCGGAGCGGGTTCTTCGGGATACCTTCGCCCATCGGGATGCCATGGTCGGCATTCTGCGCCACGGCCCGGCCCCCGTCGGGAAGCTGGACCTCGATCGAGATGCCGAGCGAATCCGCAAGCCGCCTGACCCGGGACTTGCCATTGAGATCGGTGAAGCGCGGGCCCCGGTTGAGGATGAAGCGCAACTTGTCGAAAGGCAGGTCCTCCGCCTTGAGCGCGCGCTTGATCCGCAGGGTGTTCTGAGCGGAGCGCATGTCCATCTCGATCATCGCGAAATAGACATGGGCGGCCTCGAGCACGGCCTGGGACCATTCGACCATGGTCGTGGGCATGTCGATGACGATGTAATCGAAATTGGCGCGCGCCTCGTTGATGAGCCGGCGCACGTCGTCGGACGACAGAAGGTCGAGGGGGATCATCTCTGTCGGGGCGGTGAGGACATGCAGCTTGTCCTGGTAGGTCATCAGCGCCTGGATGAAGCTGTCGCCGTCCATCGACTCGGTGTCCGAGAGCAGTTCGAACACCGCCTCGCGGCGGGGGAGATCGAGATAGGTCGAGGCCGAGCCGAACTGCAGGTCGAGATCGAGCAGGCAGACGCGCGGCGGAGATTTCGGGTCGAGGCAGGCCAGTTCCCAGGCGAGGTTCACCGCGAAGGTGGTGGCCCCGGTGCCTCCGGCCATGCCGTGGACCGGCAGCACGACGCCGTTGCGGTCGCCCTCGGCGCGGATCGAGGGGCGGTGCGGATCGGACGTCGCGGCGGCGGGCACGGGCGCCGCCGGAGGGGCGAGGACGCGGTCGATCGCCTGCGCAAGCTCGTTCTCCGGCAGCGGGTAGGGGACGAACTCGTTGCCACCCTCGCGCAGCAGCTGGTGCAGCGATGCCGGGCTGACATCCTCGGCCACGATGATGACCTTGATCCCGCGGGCCCGCGCGGCGGCAATGATGTCGACGATCAGGCCCAGATCGGCCTCGTCCTGTTCATCGAGCGCGATGCAGATGAACTGCAGCGACTCCGCTTCCGGTTGTTCGAGAAAGGCGAGCGCGTCGCCGAAACCGAGATCCCCCCAGCTTTCTCCGAGCGTGGCTTCCATGTCCTCGATCAGAAGATCGAAGATCTGCACGTCACGGCTGACGGTGCAGGCGCGGATCGGTTGCGCCTCTGTCTTCAGAACTGCGGTGCTACTCATTGCCTATCGTCCTTCTGGAAAGACCCCGCCCGCCGTCCGTCAGCGCGAGCCCGCAAGCCCCGCTGCCGCCGTCGTGCGGGCAAGCCGACCGGATTTTCCGAGCGGCCTTCCCCATGCCGTCACCCTCTTCGAGGATTCGGGCCTGATTGAGGCAGGACGATCACCATTATGCGGAACTAAAGGACGATCCCCCGCGGACACGCCGGACTTTCCACGTGATGGGAGTGATCGCACGAAACCGTTAAGGCACCGTGTTCAACGGACGGAAACCGGCCTTATTGGCCAGTCGCGAATTCCGATGCGGTAATGCCTGTGATGTTCTGCGGCGCCGTCGCCGACTCCACGTATTCGCGGAAGACGACCTCGGCATACCGGCCGTTGAGGACGGTAGGATGACGCTGGAGGAAGCCCGAGACCTCCGTCACCGTGCGCCGGTTCGCGCGTTCGCGGTTCTGCGTCAGCACCAGCGGCTGGGTCTCGCCGTAGGAAACGAGCGCCTCGAGGCTCGAGCCCGGGACGCCGCGGCTGACGAGGTAATTGACGACGGCGCGGGCCCGGCGTTCGCCCAGGGCGAAATTGTAGCTGTCCGATCCGACGAGGTCGGTATGGCCGTAGACCGAAAAGCGGAGCTCGGGAAACTGGCGCATCCACGAGGCCTGAAGGTCGAGGATGCCGCGGGCCTCGGGTCCCAGTTCGGCCGAGTTGAAGCCGAAGTTGACGGTCGAGGGAACCTCGGCGTCGAACCGCTCGGCGAGGGCCACGGCATAGTCGCGCTGGCCTGACATCACCTCGATGTTGTTCACGGTCGCATTGCCGAAGAAGCCCGAATCGACGATCGCGCCGGCCTCGGCCCGGAAGGTGCGGGGACGCTCGACATCGAAGAGCCCGGGCCCGCCGGCGGTCTGGCCGCAGGCGGAGAGGGTGATCAGCGCGGCGATGGAGGCGGGAAAGGCTTTCATGTCAGGGCGTCCTCAATCCATCACGTAGCCATAGGAGCCCGAGAAGTCCTGCCGGGCGACTTCGGCCGCGGCGCCCTGCTGGGGCGTGCCTCCGGGGCCGGCCTGGGCCGCGACGCGGCCGTAGAGAAAGAGATCGCGCTCCGTCGGCGGGCGCACCCTGTCGGTGGGCAGGGCCAGCGCCTCGCCCCGGGTCGGCGTCACAAGGTGTGGAGTCACGATGATCACCAGCTCGGTCTGTTCGCGCTGGTATTCGGCGGACCGGAACAGCGCGCCGAGGACGGGAATGTCCCCGAGCCACGGCACCTGGCTGTTGAGGTCGTTGAAATCGTCCGACAGGAGTCCCGCGATGGCGAAGCTCTCCCCGTCGCGCATCTCCACGGTGGTGGAGGTCTCGCGGCGGCTGAAGGCGTCGACGGTGAAACCGCCCTGGCTGAAGCCGTTCGAGGGGTCGATGGCGGAGACCGCCGCCTCGAGTTCGAGGTTGATCACGTCGCCGTCCACGACCCGCGGGATGAAGTTCAGCTCCACGCCGAAGGGCTTGTATTCGATGGTGATGGCGCCGTTTTCCTGGCTGACCGGGACCGGGTATTCGCCGCCCGCGAGGAACCGCGCTTCCTGGCCGGACAGGGCGGTCAGATTGGGCTCGGCAAGCGTCCGCACGACGCCGCGGCTTTCGAGCGCCTCGAGCAGGATGCCGATTTCCAGACCGCCCGCGTTGAAGCCGAAGAGCGTGGCGCCATTGTTTGCGCTGCTGCCGGGCAGGGCGCCGGTCAGCGCGCTGCGGGCCGCGCCGTTGCCCGCAAGGGTGTTCGTGCCGGTGACATTGCCCAGGTTGCCGTCGAACAGGGTGCCCGCGACCGACAGGGACGAAGAGAGCGACTTCGAGACCGAGCGCTGCATCTCGGCAAAGCGGACCTTGAGCATCACCTGCTGCACGCCGCCCACGGTCATCAGGTTCGAGACCCGGTCCGGCGCATAGCGCTGCGCCAGTTCCAGAGCCCGGTCGAGCCGGACGATGGAAGAGACATGACCCGAGAGCACGATGCCGTCGTTGGCCGTGCGCACCTCGATCTGTTCGCCCGGCAGGATCTGCTGCAGGCGTTCCTTGAATTCGTCGATGTCGGGGGTGACCTGCACCTCGACATTGGTGATCAGCCGTCCGTCTGCCGCGAGGAGCGTCAGCGTCGTCCGCCCCGGCTCCTTGCCCAGAACGTAGAGCGTGCGGTCCGACAGGGTGGAGATGTCGGCGATCATCGGATTGGCGATGGAGACTTCGGCGAAGGGCGTATCGCTCTCGACCACCACCGCGCGGTTCATGGCCACCTGAAGCGCACCGGAGGGCGAGCCCCGCAGCACGCTCAGGGTCTGCGCCGTGGCCTGGGACGCCGGCACCGCAAGCGTCAGCGCGAGGCCCGCAAGCGCGGCCTTGAGAAATCCGTCATGTTTCATGGTGACCTGCCTCTATGTCACGCTCGACGCGAGCTTTGCGCCCGTCGTTGAGCCCAAGCATTGCCCGGGCGGGCCTTCATTGCAAGAATCAACAGCTTGAGCAGGTGGTCTCATGTGGACATGAGGCAACAGACCAGCCCGTGAACGCAGAACGGGCGCGCCGCGTGGCGCGCCCGTAAGGTTCGAAAAGTGCAAGCCTCAGTTCGTGCAGGGGATCGGGATCTCGGTGACCTGGCCCCCGCGGTTGGTGCGGATCGTGCAGACTTCCTCGGGGGTTTCCTGAACCACCGTCTGCTGCTCGGGAATGCCGAGAAGGCGTCGCTGATCCACCTGGACCGCCTCGGCCACGGTATCGTCCTGAGCCCCGACGAGGCTCAACGACAGCCTGCCGGTGGACTGCGCCTGGGCGAGGGCCGCGACCTGTTGCGGCGTCACCTCGACCGTGACGGTCCTGGCGATCGTGGTAGAGAAGCCCGACCCATCGGATTGCTGGTCCACGGCCACGAGAGTGATGTTGCTCTCGATCAGCTTGGTAACCTCCTCGACGTCGCCGCCGCTGCTCCGCGCGCGACCGGTCCAGTAGATGTCGACCCGGTCGCCGGGCCGCAGGAAGCCCGAGACGCCCGACGAGACATCGACGCTGATGGCGAAGGCGCGCATCCCGCGGCCCAGCCGCGCGGTGATGCCCGCGTCCTCGCCGGGTTCGGTCACCTTCACGGCCAGCACGGGCTCCCTGGGCTCCATGGGGCGCAGGACGAAGCGCAGTTCATCCGGTCCGTTGGGGAAGAGTTCCTCTTCCGTGCGAAACACGCCCTCGGGCAGGTAAGGCTCCGCGTAGCGGATCATCTCGACGTCCTCGCGGGTGATCTGGTCGCCATAGGCGAGCGCCCGGGTCACCGCGAAGACCTCCACGGTGGGAACCGCCTCGGCCGCCTTCGCCGCCGCGGCGCGGGCCTCCGCCTGGGTCTGTTCGAGGTAACCCTGCGCCATGTAGACCGCGAAGCCCGCGAGGCCGATCCCCACGATCAGAACGAGTCCGAAAACAGCTCTCATGCTCTGTCCTTCCGTTTCATGGCTTGGCAAACAGGATTGTGTGGGTTCCCGGGGTCCACCGACCCCGGAAGGATGCGGCTTCGATGCGGCAAGGCCATCCCATGATCGATCATTCGGAGTTCTCGGCATGCTCGGTCAGCGCGTCGCCGACGGACTGAGCGAGGTCCCTGGCGCCCGAGATCGGCCCGATGATCGCGGCCATGGCAAGGCCGACGACCGCCGCAGTGAGCACGACCCAATCGACGGAGACCGCACCGAGGTCGTCCTTGAGGAGCCGTTTGAGCGTTGAGGTCATACTGGATACTCCCAGGCTTGGGGCGATCCCCGTCCCTGGTCATCGACGAAAGACCAGGTCTTCGGCGCGGTGTTGTCAAAAGTCGGGCATTTTCTAGCGAACGATCTCGAGGCTGCGAACTCGCACCGCAGAAAGCATGTCGGGGGGCACGCCAAGACCGCGTGCCCCCCGGGAAAGTCATGTCAGGCCCAAGCAGCTCGACGTCGATCCTCGCCGACGATCAAGCTGTTCGGTTCGTTAGAAGGTCGTGCTGATGTCCTGCACGAGCTCTTCGGAGATGTTGCCCGACATCGTCGAGACGCCGCCGCTGACGGAGGCCAGCACGGCGATGCCGAGGCCGACGATGGCGGCGGTCAGCACGACCCAGTCAACGGTAACCGCGCCGTCTTCGTCGCGGCGGAATTTGGCGAGAAACTTCGTCATGTCTATCCCTCCTCAGGGTATATTGGTCCGGTCTCAGTGCTCCGGGCCGGGTCTTTCGGACCGGCCTCTCAATCGGCCCGTCCCGGTTCGGATGAGGAGATATAGCCCGTGCAATGGGGCGAGAATGGGACGTCATTCGTACATTTTCCCTGTCCTTCCGAGGCAATTTGAAGGTCTTGAATGCGGACTGGAGCCAAGCGGATTAACCTTCGTGACGATTTCCACGCCTTTGGAATCAGGAGAGCGACCCGTCCTGCCGTTGCCAAAAGGACTCGTCCGCATGTCCGTGGCGGGCGGGGTAACGGTGTCACTTTGCCGTAGGGGTATGAATCTGTCATGTTCGGCCCCGAGCCGCCGTCAGAGCGGACCAATGGAACACGAGCAGAGGCAGGACAGGGCGAGATGCGGCATAGCCTCATCGCCACTTTGGCATTGTGGACCGGGGCCGTGACCCCGGCCTGGGCGCAGAGCGATCGCCTGCAGCCAGATTTCACGTTTCGCCGCGTCCCCGCCCCGCCGGCGGGGCAGGTCGGGCGCATCACCGTGCAAATCGATCCGTCCTCGCGGCCGGCCCGGCCTGCCGCGGCGGAGCAGACGCCTCGGCCGGCCGCCGCGGCGCGGCCACCGAGCGACCTCGACTGGTTCTGGACGACTGTCTCTCCGTCGATCCAGGACAGCGGCCCGGGGCGGCTCTTCGCGGGGCTGTCGGCGCTCGACTCGGCGCCGTCCGGTGCGCGTCTCGACGGGCCGCCGCTCCAGAGTCTCGCGGACATCGCCCGTATCCATGGCAGGGACATCCTGCGGGAAACCGTGGGCAAGGACGTGTCTCCGGCCCTCGTGCTCGCCGTCATCTCGGTCGAGAGCGGGGGGCGCGCCCGCGCGGAGAGCGGGGCTGGCGCCCAGGGGCTGATGCAACTCATCCCCGCTACGGCCGAGCGGTTCGGCGTGACCGATTCGTTCGACACGGCCCAGAACATCCGGGGCGGGGTCGCCTATCTCGACTGGCTGATGGGCGAATTCGACGGCGATCCGATCCTCGCCCTCGCGGGCTACAACGCCGGAGAGGGCGCGGTGCGGACCCATGGCGGCGTGCCGCCCTACGCCGAGACGCGGGCCTACGTCCCGAAGGTCCTCGCCGCCTGGAAGGTCGCGCGCGGACTGTGCCTGACGCCGCCCGAACTGATGACGGACGGATGCGTCTTCGCCGTCCAGGGAGACATGCCTTGAACATGACTGCCCCCGTGACATCCGGTGGCGTAATCTCTGAGCGCCCGCTCGTGCTCGATGCCGACGGCACGTTCCTGCGGACCGACATGCTGCTGGAATGCGCCTGGGCCGGGCTGGGGACGAAGCCTGGCGAGACGCTGCGCGCCTTCCGGCACTGGAGGGATAGGGCTCGGCTGAAATCGGAGCTTGCGCAGGTCGCGCCGCTGAGGGTGGACCTGCTGCCGGTGGACCCGGAGGTGAAGGCTCTGGCCGACGAGGCGCTGGCGCAGGGCCGGTCCGTGGCCCTCGCCTCGGCCTCGGACCTGTCGCTGGTGGGGCCCCTGGCGGAGCATCACGGGTTCGACCGCGCCTTCGGCTCGGACGGGCGGGTGAACCTCAAGGGCGCCGAGAAGGCACGCGCGCTCGTCGCGGCCTATGGCGAAGGCGGGTTCGACTATGCCGGGAACGAAGCTGCGGACATGGCTATCTGGGAGAGGGGTGCCGACGCCGTCGTCGTGGGCGACCGCGCCAGCGCCGCGCGGCTCCGGTCGGCGGGACGCCGGGTGACGGAGCTTGCCGGCGGCTGGGCCTGGGCCGATCTCGCCCGCGCGATGCGGCCGCATCAATGGGTCAAGAACATCCTGCTGGTGCTGCCGGTGATCGCGGCCCATGATTTCGCCCTTCCCACGCTCCTGTTGGTGCTGATCGGCATGATCGCCTTTTCGGCGGCGGCCTCCTGCATCTATCTTGTGAACGATCTGCTGGACCTCGAGGCGGACCGGCTCCACCCCAAGAAATGCCACCGGCCCTTTGCCAGCGGCGCGGTTCCGATCAGGGCGGGGATGGCGGCGACGCTGGTCCTCGGCGTGGTGGCCCTGGGGATCGGGGCGGCGCTGGGGCCGGCGTTCCTCGCGGTCGTGGCGCTCTACATGGCGCTGTCGCTGGCCTATTCGCTGAAGCTGAAGCGGATGCGCTGGATCGACATCGCGACGCTGGCCTCCCTCTACACGATCCGTGTGGTGGCGGGCGCGGCGGCCAGCGGGGTCGATGCCTCGTTCTTCATGCTGGTCTTCATCTTCCCGGTCTTCATCACACTGGGCTGCGTCAAGCGCCTGACGGAGCTGACGCTGGCCACCTCGGACGACCGCCTGCCGGGGCGCGGCTATGGCCGGCCCGACCGGGAGGATCTGCTCAACGTGTCGATCCTGGGAATGGTCGGGGCGCTGATGATCTTCTTCGGCTATTCGTTCTCCGAGCAGGGCCGAGCGCTATACCCCGACCGCTGGATCCTGTGGGTGGCGCTGGTGCCGATCGCCTGGTGGCTGTTCCGGATGGTGCGGCTGGGCTGGTACGGCAAGCAGGATTACGACCCGATCGTCTTTGCCCTCAAGGACAAGCGCGGCGTCGGGCTCCTGCTCATCACGCTGAGCCTGATGTTCTACGCGGCCGGTCTCTGGCAGGAGTGGTTCGCGCTCTGGTTCTGAGCGATCAGAAGTTCGTCTTCTTGAAGACCGGTTCGGGTACGGCGCGGATCACGGTCATCACCAGCCGCCAGATGCCGGCGGTGTAGATCACGTTGCGCTTGCGCGTCAGGCCCTTGCGGATCGCCGTTGCCACGGCCTCGGGCGTCGTCATCAGCGGCATCTTCAGGCCCCAGGTCATCGCGGTGTCCACCGGGCCGGGTTTCACTGTCATGACATGGACACCATGGCGCGCCATGCGATTTCGAAAGCCCGAGAGATAGGCCGTGAACCCCGCCTTTGCGGCGCCGTAGACATAATTCGTCACGCGCCCCCGGTCGCCCGCGACCGACGATACGCCCGCCACAGCGCCGCCCCGCACCTCCAGCAGCGGCGCCATTTCGTGGAGAAGGCGCGCCGGGCCGGAGAGGCTGTCGATCACCGTGCCGTCGATCAGGCTGGGGTCGGCGTCGATCTCCGCCTGATCGGGCATTGAGCCCACGAAGACGGCGATGATCAGCGGGCCCTCGGTGCGCTCGGCCGCGACGCGGATCGCGGCGAAGCTTGCCGGGTCGCGGATGTCGAAGGTGACGCGTTCAGCCGACTCTGCCCCGCGGCCGAGGCAATCGGCGGCCATCGCCGCCAGGTCGCCCCCGTCGCGCCCGCAGAGGATCAGCCGCGCGCCGTCCTCGGACAACTGCCGCGCAAGGGACCGGGCTATGGCGGAACTGGCGCCAAGCAGGATCCAGGTCATGCCGCCTCCCTCAATTTAAGTCGGCGTACGAGGTCCGTTGTGTAGATCCCCTCCGGATCGGCCTTCTGCACCTCGTCGAGCCAGGCACCGTGCTCGGGATACATGGCGCGGATGCGTTCGGGGCCCGCGAGCGCGTCCTTTGCGAGGTAGAGTCTGCCTTGCGCCTCGGCAGTCATGGCCTCGAGCGCCGCGATCAGGCGCACGGCGGCGTCGCGGTTGGGGAAATCGACTGCGAGGGTATAGCCCTCCATCGGGAAGGACATCGGCCCCGCGCGCCCCGGGCCCATGCGTTTGAGGACGGCGAGTGGCGATGCCAGGCCCGACCGGGCGATCCGGTCCAGCATCGTGCGGAGCGCCTCCGTCTCCGAGAGGGGGACGACGCACTGGAACTGGTGAAAGCCCCGCTTGCCGTAGAGGCGATTCCAGGCGTGAACCCTATCGAGCGGGAAGAAGAAGCTCTCGATGGGCCGCACGACTGTGCGTCCGGCCTTGGGGACGCGGGAATAGTAGAGTGCATTGAAAGCCTTCACCACGGGCGGCGCGAGGGCGAAGGCGGGCGCGTCGAGCGGGACCGATCTGGCCGCCCTGGGCCGGGGGACGAGGCCGGGCGCGGTCTCCCCCTCCTCGACGATGCCGCGGCCAAGCGCGGCGCCGGTGGCGGTGGCGTCGATCCAGCCCACGACATAGCTCGCCTTCGAGCCGTCGAGGACGGCGAGGTGGTTCTCCCAGTCGGGGGCGCGGCGTTCGGTGACCATCATGATGTCGCCCTCGCGGCGGCTGAGGGCGAGGGTGGCCGAGGCGATGATCCCGGTCTGGCCGAGCCCACCCATGGTGGCGGCGAAGAGCGGATCGTCCGGAGTGAGCCTGCGCGGGCCGTCCGGGCCGATCAACTCGATCTCCGTCACATGCTGGCCGAAGGAACCCGTGCCGTGGTGGTTCTTGCCGTGCACGTCCATGGCGATGGCGCCGCCCACGGTGGCGAATCCGGTTCCCGGCATGACCGGCGGCAGCCAGCCGTGTGGTGCAAAGAGCCGCGCAAGATCGCCCAGCGTGACGCCCGGCTCTGCGCGCAGGAGGCCCGTGTCGGGATCAAAGCCAAGGATGCGGTCGAGGCGGCTGAGGTCGGCGATGCGGCCCCCGTCGTTGAGGGGAGCATCGCCGTAGCTGCGGCGGTTGCCCATGGCCGGCCCGGCCTTGGCGAGTGTGGGCAGGTCGCGGGCGCGTTCGGGGCGGGCGACCTCTCCGGTGGCGCTCAGGGCGCGGCCCCAGCCGGTATAGGTCATCTTCTTCCAGCGCATGTCAGGCGGCTACCTTAAGCGAGGCGCGCTCGGCCATGGGGAAGACGATCAGTCCGATGGCGATGGCGAACCACAGGGTGGTCACACGGATGATCGCTGTTGCGGGGACGGAGACCTCAAGCGGGACGCCCTCCAGCGTCAGCAGCGCGATCATGGACGCCTCTGCGCCGCCAAGGCCGCCGGGCGCGCCGGTCAGCCCGCCCGCGAGCGTGGAAAAGGTGAAGATGGCGACAGCCTTGGCCAGCCCGATGTCGGCGCCCATCCAGACCAGCAGCAGGTGCAGGGCATAGCCCTCGGCGGCCCAGCCGACGAGACTGAGCACCATGGCACCCGTCGCGACGGGCAGAGTGGAGAAGCGGGCCAGCGACCGCGCGGCGCCGCGGGCGCGGGCCATGGACCGGGGCAGGCGGCCTGAGGTGCGGTAGGCGAAGGTGACAAGCGCCACGATCAGCTTCGGCCGGGTCGCGACCCAGGCAGCGAGAAGCGCGACCATCGCGACGGGCAGGGCAAAGGTGATGCCCGAGGCGGCAAAGGCGAGCGCCAGCGCCAGGATCAGAGCCATGGCAGCGAGGTCCGCGGCGCGGTCGACGAGGGCGAGGGGGGCGGTCCGCTCTACCGGCCAGCCGGTCTCGCGCCGGAGCCAGCGCATCCGGATCAGTTCGCCCACCCGAGCTGGCGTGACGGACATGGCGAAGCCGCCGAGGAAGTGACGCAGGTTCTGCCGCAGGCCCGTCGTCAGCCCGAGCCTGCGTGCGAAGAGGTGCCAGCGCAGGCCACGGCCGAGGTAGTTCACCAGCGAGAGCGCGAGCAGGGCCCCGATCTGCATCGGGCCGAGATCCCGAAGCTGGTGCATCACCTCTTCCCAGCCGGTGGCTGCGGCGAGCCCTGCTAGACCGGCCAGGACCAGCGCCGCGAGACCGCCGATCAGGAGCGCGTCCCGCCAGCGACGCCGGGACGGAACCGGAGGCGGCGCGGGCGCGGCGAGAAGGGGGCTGCTCGTGTTCATTACCGCACCGGGTAGCGACGGAATTGGGCAGCATCATGACGCTGTCTCCGGTCGGGAAACAGAACTCCGGCGACCGCCATCAGGTGGAGAAGAGCGGTTCCCATTCGGGGTGGCGCGCGCGCTGGGCGTTGACGAAGGGGCAGAGCGGGACGATGCGGAATCCGTCGCGGCGCGCGTCCTCGAGGAGGTGCTCGAGAAGCGCGCGGGCGTAGCCGCGGCCCTCGAGGGCCCGGGGGACGGAGGTGTGGTCGGCGATGACCAGCGTTGGCGAGAGAATCGAGACGGTGAGTTCGGCGGTGCCCTCCTCCGTCTCGATCACGTAGCGGCCGCGGGAGCCGTCGATCTCCTTGCGGACCGCCGGGCCGGTGTCTGGTGCGGTCATCCGACGATCGTGGCCTCCGTGGCGGCGCGGAGTTGGTCCTCGGTGACCTCGGGAGCGCATTCGACGATCTTCAGCCCGCCCTCGACCACGTCGAGCACGCCGAGGTTGGTGATGATGCGGTTGACGACGCCGGTGCCGGTGAGCGGCAGGGTGCATTCCTTCAGGAGCTTCGACTCGCCGGCCTTGTTCTGGTGGTCCATGACGACCACCACGCGGCGGACGCCGGCGACGAGGTCCATGGCGCCGCCCATGCCCTTCACGAGCTTGCCGGGGATCATCCAGTTCGCGAGGTCGCCGTTCTCGGCCACCTCCATGGCCCCGAGGATCGCCATGGCGATCTTGCCGCCGCGGATCATGCCGAAGCTGGTGGAGCTGTCGAAATAGACGGTGTGGGGCAGTTCGGTGATGGTCTGCTTGCCGGCGTTGATGAGGTCGGGGTCCTCGTCGCCCTCGTAGGGAAAGGGGCCCATGCCGAGCATGCCGTTCTCGGACTGGAGGGTCACGTTCACGCCCTCGGGGATGTAGTTCGGCACCAGGGTGGGGATGCCGATTCCGAGGTTCACGTAGGTGCCGTCCTCGAGTTCCTGCGCGGCGCGGGCGGCCATCTGATTGCGGTCCCAGGGCATGATCCTGCCTCCTGTCTGCGGGGCGTCCACACGTGGACGCCAGTGTAAGTCATTGACTTCAAGCGAAAATCGCTGTGGACATCCGCTTGCGTTAACCTTTCGTGTCGTGCCCGGGGGCGCCTTCGGCCGCCGCGCGGCGTTCGGCCACGGCCGCGTCGAGGAGGGCCGCAAGCGCGGGGTCCTCGACCTCGGCGGGCGTCCGGAGCTTCACATGGCGCAAGGACTTGCCCGTGCCGTCGAGCCGGCCTTGCGGGTCCGGCAGGTGCGCGCCCTGCATGAAGCCGAAGTTCACATGCGCCTTGTGCGGCATGGCCCAGGCGAAGCCGTCCTTCATCTTGTTGCCCCCCATGCCCCACCAGACCGAACCCTCGCGGGCGCTGGCGCTTTCCACGGCACCGGGAGCATGGCGGGCCACGAGCGCCCGGATCGCCTCGAGCAGGGGCCGGTGGGCCGGCACCTTCGCCGCCACGTCCTCGAACGTGCCGAGCCGGGTGTCGAGCACGAAGCCCATCAGGCCGCCGCGGGCCGGGGGCGCGTGGTGCGCTGCTCGATCCGCTTCTCGTGGGTGCCCTGGATCAGGCGGTTCACGTAGATGCCGGGCAGGTGGATGTGGTCGGGATCGAGCGTGCCGGGCTCGACGATCTCCTCGACCTCCATCACGCAGATGCGGCCGCACATGGCGGCGGGCGGATTGAAGTTGCGCGCGGTCTTGCGGAAGATCGCGTTGCCGGTGGTGTCGGCCTTCCAGGCCTTGACGATGGAGAGATCGGCGAAGATGCCCCGCTCGAGCACATACATCTCGCCGTCGAATTCCTTGGTTTCCTTGCCCTCGGCGATCTGCGTGCCGTAGCCGGTCTTGGTGTAGAAGCCCGGAATACCCGCACCGCCCGCGCGCATCCGCTCGGCGAGCGTGCCCTGAGGATTGAATTCGAGCTCGAGTTCCCCGGAGAGATACTGGCGCATGAATTCCGCGTTCTCGCCGACATAGGAGGACATCATCTTGCGGATCTGGCGGGTGTCGAGCAGCTTGCCGAGGCCGAAGCCATCGACGCCGCAGTTGTTGGAGGCCACGGTGAGGTCCTTGACACCGGACTCGACGATGGCGTCGATCAGCAGTTCGGGGATGCCGCAGAGGCCGAAGCCGCCCGCCGCGATGAGCATTCCGTCCTCGAGAAGCCCGTCGAGAGCCTCTGCCGCGCTGCCATAGACCTTCTGCATGCCGTACCCCTGCTGGTATCCCTGCGGTTCATCGCCGCGAACCCTACGGCCCGGAGGCCGGGTGTCAACGCCATGCGGGTCGCGGCCGTGGCGGGAGGCGGGGTGTTAGCGCTCGCGGGCCCGCCCGCCGTCTCGCCCGTGATCACGGACCGAAGGGCTGGGGTGCCGCCGTGTCGTCGGGCCGGGTGCGGGCAATGGCGATGCCGAAGGTCAGGATGCCGAGCCGCCCGGCCGTCATCAGGACGATGACGAGGATCTTGCCCGGCTCGCTGAGAGCGCCGGTCAGACCCATGGACAGGCCCACGGTGCTCATGGCCGAGACCGCCTCGAAGAGGATGTGCTCGAAGGCGGCGCCGGCCTCGGTCGCGGCCAGCAGCCCGGACGCCACGACGAGAAAACCGATGTAGTACGCGAATGTCGCGGTGGCTGTGCGCATCTTCTCCGCTGGCACGCGGTGACCGAAGAGTAGCACGTCGCGCCGCCCACGCAGTGTGCAGCGCACCAGTGCAAAGAGCGTGGCAAAGGCGGTTGTCTTGATGCCGCCGCCCGTTCCGGCAGGCGAGGCGCCGACGACCATAAGCACCAGCAGCACCATGATCGAGGGAACGGCGAGGTTGCCAATGGGAACAGTGTTGAACCCCACAGTGGTGGCCGCGGTCATCGCCTGGAAGAAGGCGGCAAGGAGGCGCGCGTCCCATGGCAGGACCGCCACCGTAGGTTCGAAGAGTGCGAGCAGAACCGTGCCCGCGCCGATCAGCGCCAGGGTGACGGACACGATGATCCGCGTTGTGAACCCGAAGGAGACCCGGCGCCGGAGGAGGGTGCGCCAGATATCGACGGCGATGAGAAACCCCATCGCCCCGAGGATCGAGAGCGCCGCGACGGTCAGCGAGACGCCCGGATGCGCGACGTAGCCTTCGAGGCTGGTCGCGAAGAGCGAGAATCCGGCTGTGCAGAAGGCTGAGACCGAGTGGAAGATCGCCGCCCAGAGGGGGCTTTCGACACCCGCCCTGAGGAACATCGGGTAGAGGATCGCGGCGCCGGCGGCCTCGACCAGGAAGGTGAAGAGGAAGACGGCCCGCAGGAAGGCGCCAATGCTGACCGGCGAGGGAAGCTCGAAGGCGGCGCGCGCCGCGGCCTCGCGGCGGCGCGAGATGCGGTGCTGCACGACGAGGAGCGCGACCGAGCCGATGGTCATGTAGCCGAGACCGCCGAGCTGGATCAGCGCAAGGATCACGATCTCCCCGAAGAACGTGAAGCTGCTGCCCGGATCGACAGTCACGAGTCCCGTCGTGGACACCGCGGACGTCGCGATGAAGAGGGCGTCGAGCGGCGCCACCGGGCCGGACTGCGCGACCGGCAGCATCAGAAGGCCCCAGCCCACCGCCGCATAGAAGAGATACCCGAGGAGAAGGATGCGGGCGGGGCGGTCAGCGATGCGCGCGCGCCATCCGGTGCGCGGCACGGAAAGGCCGCGGCCCGGCTCTGATTTTCTCATCCTGTGTCCCTCGGGGTCAAGCGCCGATGAACGCCGTCACCCCGGGTGCGGTTCCGTGGTCCGCCGCCGGGACACGAGGCGTTGCAGGGATGGGCCGAGACCTGGCCCAGGAACGGGCTCTGGCCCCAGGCCGAGGCCGGCGCGCGGAACCTACTTGCCGGCCGCCGTCTTGCGAGTGGCGGACTTCGACTTGGCCGCCGTCGTCTTCTTCGCCGCGGGTTTCTTGGCCGCGGCCTTCTTTGCCGGGGCCTTCTTGGCGGCGGGCTTCTTCTTGCCGGACTTCGCGGCCTTCTCGGCGATGAGGTCGACCGCCTGCGCCAGCGTCAGGTCTTCGGGCGTGATGCCGTCGGGAAGCGTGGCGTTGACCTTCTCCCACTTGACGTAAGGACCGTAGCGGCCCTCCATGACGTTCACCGGCCCGCCTGCCTCGGGGTGCTCGCCCAGCTCGCGCAGAGGCTTGGCGGCCTGACCACGGCCCCGGCCCGGGTTCGCGCGTTTCTGGGCCAGAAGCTCCACCGCGCGGTTCATGCCGATCTCGAAGACATCGGCGGGGTCCTTGAGGTTGGCGTAGACGGGTTTCTCCTCGTCCGGTCTCTGGTGCATTAGGAACGGGCCGAAGCGGCCGAAATTGGCCTTGATGGGCTGGCCGTCCTCGGGGTGAAGGCCCACCTCGCGCGGGAGCGACAGCAGGAGGAGCGCCTTGTCGAGGTCCATCTCCTCGGCCTTCCAGCCCCTGGGGAGCGAGGCACGGGGCGGCTTCTTGTTGTCCTCGGTGACCTCGCCGCGCTGGACGTAGGGGCCGAAGCGGCCGGAGCGGAGGCTGATCTCGTCGCCATTGTCCTCGCCCAGAATGCGGTCGCCCTGTTCGGCGGCGTCCCCGCCGATGGGGCGGGTGTAGCGGCATTCGGGGTAGCGCGAGCAGCCGACGAAACCGCCGGTGCGGGAGGTCTTGAGGTGCAGGGAGCCCTGGCCGCAGAGCGGACATTCGCGCGGGTCGCGCCCGTCCTCGCGGGGGGGATAGAGCTGCGGGGCGAGGGCGTCGTCGAGGACGTCGAGCACCTCTGCCACGCGCAGTTCGGAGGTGTCCTCGATCGCCTTGTGGAAGTCGCGCCAGAAGCTGGCGAGCAGGTCCTTGTAGTCGCGCCGGCCGCCGGAGACGTCGTCGAGGCTGTCCTCCAGCTGGGCGGTGAAGTCGTAGCCGACGTAGCGGCGGAAGAAGTTCAGGAGGAAGATGGTGACGATCCGGCCCTTGTCCTGGGGGATCAGGCGGTTCTGGTCCTTGCGGACGTAGTCGCGGTCCTGGATCGTCGTCAGCACGCTGGCGTAGGTGGAGGGGCGGCCGATGCCGAGCTCCTCCATCTTCTTGACGAGCGTGGCCTCGGTGTACCGAGGCGGCGGCTGGGTGTGGTGCTGCTGGCCGAGGACGGCGCCGTTGTCGGAGAGGAGGGCGGCGGAGGGCGTTTCGGCGGTGGCCTTTGCGTGGGCGTCGCGCAGGGCGTTTTCCGCGAAGCGGGCGGGCTCGCCCTCGGCGATCTGGGGCAGGCGGTTGCCCTCGTCCTCGGGGTCCTCGTCGCGGCCTTCCTCGTAGACGGCGAGAAAGCCGTCGAAGAGCACGACCTGGCCGGTGGCGCGCAGGCGGACCTGGTCGTCGCGGCTGGCGATCTCCACCGTCGTGCGCTCGAGCCGGGCGGCGGCCATCTGGGAGGCGACGGTGCGCTTCCAGATCAGGTCGTAGAGGCGGCGCTGGTCGGCGTCGGACAGGCGCAGGTCGTCGGGGTGGGTGTCGGTGTCGGTGGGGCGGATGCACTCGTGCGCTTCCTGGGCGTTCTTGGCCTTGTTCTTGTACATCCGAGGGCTGTCGGGGACGTAGTCCTTGCCGAAGCGGGCGGCGATGGTGGCGCGGGCGGCGTGGACGGCCTCGGGGGCCATGTCGATGCCGTCGGTGCGCATGTAGGTGATGAGCCCGGCCTCGTAGAGGCGCTGGGCCGCGGCCATGCATTGCTTGGCGCCCATGGAGAACTTGCGGCTGGCCTCCTGCTGGAGCGTGGAGGTCATGAAGGGCGGGGCGGGGTTGCGGCTGGTGGGTTTCGCCTCGACCGAGGCGACGGAGAGATCGCGGGAGGCGATGGCGGCGACGGCCATCTCGGCCTGCGTCGCATCCTCGAGGCTGTGCCGGTCGATCTTGCGCCCCGCGAGCGACACGAGCCGGGCCTCGAAGGCCTGGCCGCGCGGGGTCTTCAGCATGGCGCGGACGGACCAGTATTCCTGCGGGCGGAAGGCTTCGATCTCCATCTCCCGCTCCACGACGAGGCGCAGGCAGACCGATTGCACGCGGCCCGCCGAGCGGGCGCCGGGCAGCTTGCGCCAGAGCACGGGGGAGAGATTGAAGCCGACGAGATAATCGAGGGCGCGGCGGGCGAGATAGGCCTCGACGAGGTCCCGGTCGACCTGGCGGGGGTTCTTCATCGCCTCGGTCACGGCCTGCTTCGTGATCGCGTTGAAGGTGACGCGGGAGACCTTGGTGTCCTTGCCGATGGCGCGACGCTTGGTCAGGGCCTCCTGGAGGTGCCAGGAGATCGCCTCGCCCTCGCGGTCGGGGTCGGTGGCGAGGATCAGCTCGGGGTCGCTTTTCAGGGAGTCGGCGATGGCGCGGACGTGCTTCTGGCTGTCGCTGCCGACCTCCCATTTCATCTCGAACCCCTGGTCGGGGTCCACGGAGCCGTCCTTGGCGGGCAGGTCCCGCACATGCCCGTAGGAGGCCAGCACGATGTAGTCGGAGCCCAGATACTTGTTGATTGTCTTGGCCTTGGCGGGCGACTCGACGACGACGACGGGCATGGAGGCTCCTTGGGCAGAGGTCCGGACCGCGGGCGATCCGGCTCAAGGCGCCTAGATGTGTCGGGGCGGCGGGCAATGTCAATGCAGGGGCCGGCGGGTCGTCGCTCGCGCGTGCCGCGCATCGCCCCGCCCGCCGTCCCGCGGGGCGCGGGACGGGTGACGGGGCGCGGAGCGGCGGGCGGGGACCCGGCCCGGAAGCGGCAGCGGGTCAGCCCAGGCGCGACAGGAAGCCGCCGGGCGTGCGCGCGATGCGGCCGTCGAGCTCGAGCTCGGTGAGGGCGGGCGTGACCTCTCCGGGGGCTGCGGCGAGATCGCGGATCAGCTGGTCCTCGGCCAGGGGCGACGGACCGAGCCGGTCGAGGATGCGGCGGTGGAGCGCCGCGACATCGCGCAGGAGGGGCCGCCGCTGCGGCGGCGGGGCGGGCGGCATCGCCGCTTGCGCCGGCGCGCCCTGTTCCAGCGGCAGGCGGGCCTGCCGGGGACCCGTATCGGCGGGGGAGAGGAGCGCCAGCACGTCCTCGGCCGAGCGCACGAGGGCCGCGCCGTCCCGGATCAGCCGGTTGCTGCCCGCGGCGCGGCCGTCCATCGGGTGACCGGGCACGGCGGCGACCTCCCGCCCCTGGTCGAGCGCGGTGCGGGCGGTGATGAGGGAGCCCGATCGTTCCGCCGCCTCGACCACGACGACCACCCCGGCGAGCCCCGAGACGATGCGGTTGCGGGCGGGGAAATGTCTGGCCCGAGGCTCCAGCCCCGGGGGCTGTTCGGTGAGAAGCAGTCCCTCCCGGGCGATGCTGTCCGACAGGCCCAGATTCTCGGGCGGATAGACCACGTCGATGCCGCCCGCGAGAACCGCGACCGTCCCGGTCTCGAGCGCCGCGGCATGGGCGGCGGCGTCGATCCCCCGGGCAAGGCCCGAGACCACCGCGATGCCGGCCGCGCCCAGGTCCGCCGCGAGCCGGCGCGCCATGCGCAGGCCGAGGGAGGAGGCGGAGCGCGCGCCCACCAGCGCCACCATCGGCCGGGCGAGGAGCGAGGTCCTGCCCCGGGTCCAGAGGAGCGGGGGCGCATCGACGATCCCCGCGAGGGCGGCGGGATAGTCCGGCGCGCCATGAAACAGCGGGACCGCCCCGGCGCGGCGGGCGGCGCGCAGTTCGGCCCCGGCCACGGCCGCGGGGCAGGGCCGGTAGTCGGGCACGCCCGCCTGGGCCGCGATCCCGGGCAGGGCCTCGAGCGCGGCGGCGGCGCTGCCGTGATCGGCGAGAAGGCGGTGAAAGGTCGTGGGTCCGACCCGGCGGGAGCGCAGCAGGCGGAGCCAGATCAGCCGATCCTCTTCCGTGGCGGGTGGGGTCCGGGGGGAAAGGGAAGAAGTCGGGTCCTCGGTCATCCGTCCGTCCGCCTGCTGCGCCCTCACCCTGGACCGGGAAGGGTTAACGCCCGGTGAACGCGGGTCGGGCCCTCAGGGACGGGGGGCGGGGCTCATGCGCCCGATCCACCCACGGTCAGCCCGCCAATCAGGAGCGAGGGCTGGCCCACGCCCACGGGCACCCACTGGCCGGCCTTGCCGCAGTTTCCGATCCCGGGATCAAGGGCGAAATCGGTGCCGATGCCGCGGATCTTCTGCAGCGCGGTCGCGCCGTCGCCGATCAGCGTGGCGCCCTTCACGGGCGCGCCGACCTTGCCGTCCTTCACGCGGTAGGCCTCGGTGCAGGAGAAGACGAACTTGCCGTTGGTGATGTCGACCTGCCCGCCGCCGAAGCCCACGGCGTAGATGCCGTCCTTGACCTCGGTCAGCAGGTCCGCGGGGTCGGTGGTTCCGGGGCGCATATACGTGTTGGTCATGCGCGGCATGGGGATATGGGCGAAGCTTTCCCGCCGGCCGTTGCCGGTGGTGCCCGTGCCCGTGAGCCGGCCGTTCTGCCGGTCCTGCATGTAGCCGACGAGGATGCCGTCCTCGATCAGCGTGGTGGCACGGGAGGGCGTGCCCTCGTCGTCGATGGAGATGGAGCCGCGGCGGTCCGGCAGGGTGCCGTCGTCGAGCACGGTCACGCCGGGTGCGGCGATGCGCTGGCCCATGAGCCCGGCGAAGGCGGAGGTGCCCTTGCGGTTGAAGTCGCCCTCGAGCCCGTGGCCGATGGCCTCGTGCAGCAGGATGCCGGGCCAGCCGGGGCCGAGGACCACGTCCATCACGCCCGCCGGCGCGGGCTCGGCGGAGAGATTGACGAGGGCGATGCGCAGGGCCTCGCGGACGGCGGCCTGCCAGTGACCGGGCGCGATCAGCCCGGCAAGACCGTGCCGCCCGCCGCCGCCCGCGGTGCCGCCCTCGCGGCGGCCGTCCTGTTCCACGATCACCGACACGTTGAGCCGGGCCATCGGGCGGACATCGGTCACGACGGGACCTTCGGCGCGCAGGATCGCCACCTCCTGATGCGAGGCGGCGAGGGTGGCCGAGACCTGCACCACGCGGGGATCGAGGCCGCGCGCGAAGGCGTCGATCTCGCGCAGGATGTCGACCTTTCCGGGGAAGGTCGCGTCGAGCATCGGGTCGGCGTCGGTATAGAGCCTGCGGTTGGTCGCGGACGGCGCGGCGTCGAGGGTGCCCCCGCCATCGCCCACGGCCAGCCGCGCGGTGGCCACGGCCCGGCGCAGGGCGTGTTCGTCGAGCGTGGTCGAATGGGCGTATCCCGCCGCCTCGCCGCGCACGGCGCGAAGGCCGAATCCCTCTGCGGCGTCGTAGGAGGCGGTGCGCAGTCTACCGTCGTCGAAGGACAGGACCTCGGAGCGCCTCCGTTCGAGGAAGAGCTCGCCGTCGTCGGCGCCGGCCACGGCCTCGCGAACGAGGCTGCGGGCGGTGTCCTCGTCGAGGGCGGTCTCGAAGGGGCGGAAGGGGGTGGCTGCGGTCATGGAGGCTCCGTCTGTCCTTGATCCAGATCAAGGCGATGGTCAGTTTGACGCGGGCGGGTGCGCTTGTCTGGGCCTCCACGATATGGGATGACCCGCGCCGGAGACAACGGCCCGGCAGCCCCGGGTCCCGTGCGCGGCCCCCGGACGGCCCGAGAGGCCCCGGAGCGCGCCGCCCGCAGCGAGAGGGACAGACATGTCGATCACCAGTTTCGCCCGGCGCAGCCTCGCGGCCCTTGCCGCAACCCTTGCCGGAGGCTCCGCCGCCATGGCGCAGGAGGCAGACGCCCTGACCGAGGGCCTGCCGGTCATCGGCATGCCGACGCCGGGGGGCCTCGGTTTCCAGGCCGCGGCGACGGAGCTGGCGCGCGACCTTCAGTGGCTCGACGGGATGCTGCTGGTGATCATCACGGCGATCACGCTCTTCGTGCTGGCGCTGCTGACCTGGGTGATCCTGCGCTACAACGCGGGCCGGAACCCGAACCCGGCGAGCTTCACCCACAATTCGCCGCTGGAGGTGGCCTGGACGGTGGTGCCCATCGTCATCCTCGTCTTCATCGGCGCCTTCTCGCTGCCGGTCCTGTTCAAGCAGCAGGAGATCCCGGAGGGCGACGTCCACATCAAGGTCACCGGCTACCAGTGGTACTGGGGCTACGAATACGTGGACGAGGGCATCTATTTCGACAGTTTCATGATCGGCTACGGCGAGGGCAACCTGAACCCGGAGATCGAGGCGGAGCTGGCGGATTACGGCTATGGCGCGGAGCATTTCCTGCTGGCCACCGACACCGCCGTCGTCGTGCCCGTGGGCGCCACGGTGGTGATGACCGTGACCGGCGGCGACGTGATCCATTCCTGGACGATCCCCGCCTTCGGCGTGAAGCAGGACGCGGTTCCGGGCCGGCTGGCCGAGCTGTGGTTCTCCGCAGACCGCGAGGGCGTCTATTTCGGCCAGTGCTCCGAGCTCTGCGGCAAGGACCATGCCTACATGCCGATCACCGTGAAGGTGGTCAGCCCCGAGGTCTACGAGCAGTGGCTCGAGCTGGCGCGGGTCGAGTACCCGGTGTGACTGTGAGGCCGGGGACGCGGCGGGGCGACGCCCCGCCCTGCGCCCGGATGAACGAAAGAGACGCCGGGTACGTTTGCCCGGCATGATGCGAGACCCGAAGATGAGCGACCTGTCCGCCAGCGAGACCCGGGGCTACGAGCCGACGCTGGGCGATTACTTTGCCCTGCTGA
This sequence comes from Histidinibacterium lentulum, assembly GCF_003789055.1. GTDB lineage: Bacteria > Pseudomonadota > Alphaproteobacteria > Rhodobacterales > Rhodobacteraceae > Oceanicola > Oceanicola lentulus. Next base: position 86,018 of record NZ_ML119088.1, read on the forward strand.
AGCCGCGGGTGATGTCGCTCGTCGTGTTCACGGCCCTTGTCGGCCTCCTGGTGGCGCCGGTGTCGATGCATCCGGTCGAGGCCGCCATCGCGATCCTGTGCATCGCGGTGGGGGCGGGCGCCTCGGGGGCGCTCAACATGTGGTGGGACGCCGATATCGACGCGGCGATGCGGCGCACGGCGAAGCGGCCGATTCCCTCGGGCCGCGTCGCGCCGGGCGAGGCGCTGGGCCTGGGCCTTGCCCTTTCGGGCTTCTCGGTCGTGCTGCTGGGGCTGGCGGCGAACTGGATGGCGGCGGCGATCCTCGCCTTCACGATCTTCTTCTACGCCGTCGTCTATTCGATGTGGCTGAAGCGCTCGACGCCACAGAACATCGTGATCGGCGGCGCCGCGGGGGCATTTCCGCCGCTCTTGGGCTGGGTCTGCGCCACGGGGTCGATGAGCGTCGAGGCCTGGCTGATGTTCGCGCTGATCTTCATGTGGACGCCGCCGCATTTCTGGGCGCTCGCGCTCTTCGTGAAGACCGATTACGGCGACGCGGGCGTGCCGATGCTGACCGAGACACACGGTCGGCGCGTCACGCGCATCCATGTTCTGGGCTACACGCTGCTTCTGGTGCCTGTGGCGGTGGCGATCGGCTTCACCTCCATCGGCGGGCCGCTGTATCTCGCGCTGTCGGTGGTGCTCAACGCGCGGTTCCTGTGGGGCGCGGTGCAGGTCTGGCGCCGGGACGAGGGCGCGGCCGAGGGCGATTCCTACGCAACGGAAAAGGGTCTCTTCCGGCAGAGCCTGTGGTATCTTTTCCTCCACTTCGGGGCGCTCCTCGCCGAGGCGAGCCTCGCCCCCTTCGGCCTTGGAGGCTGGTGACATGACGATACGGGTCGAACACGAACTGCACGACCGCCGCCGCGGGCGGAATACCGGTGTGGGGCTGATCCTCGTCGGGGTCGTGGGAATCGTCTTTGCGCTGACGGTGGTCAAGGTGCTGAACCTCGAGGAGATCGCGCAATTCGAGCGGTTCGACCATGTCGCCCGCCCGCAGATCGACCCGGCGGTTCAGGACGCGATGCGCGCCGCCGCGGAGGCGCGGGCAGCGGAGGAGGCCGTGGAATGAGGCTCTTTCCCGGACTGACGGGACCGAAGAGGACGGCCGCGCAGGGCGCTGCCGTCGTGGTGCTGATGGGCTCGCTTGCCTGGGCCTCGGTGCCCTTCTACGACTGGTTCTGCCGGGTCACGGGCTTCGGCGGGGCGACGAACGTGGCCGAGGCGGCCTCTGACGTGGTTCTGGACGAGACGATCACCGTGCGCTTTGACGCGAGCCGGGAGCGGGGAATGCCCTGGACCTTCACCCCGGTGGAGCGCCAGATGGAGGTGCGGATCGGAGAGATGGGCCTCGCCTTCTACGAGGCGCACAATCCCACGGACCGGCCCGTCGCCGGGCAGGCGAGCTACAACGTGACGCCCTTCCAGGCGGGCGCGTTCTTCGACAAGATCGAGTGTTTCTGCTTCGAACAGCAGGTTCTGCAACCGGGCGAGACTGTGCTGATGCCGGTGAGCTTCTTCGTCGATCCGGTGATCGTCGACGACCGCGAGGGGCAGTACATCCACACGATCACGCTGAGCTACACTTTCTACGAGATCGACCTGCCCGAGGAGTTCGAGCAGGCCGCGCTCGATACCGGGAACTGAGGAGCCCGAGAGGGCAGGGACAGACATGGCGCACGAAAAGAACCACGATTATCACATCCTGAACCCGTCCGTCTGGCCGTTCCTGTCGGCCCTGGGCGCGTTCATCATGCTCTTCGGAGCGGTGCTCTGGATGCACGGCAGCGGGCCCTGGGGGTTCCTCATCGGCTTCGTGCTGGTGCTCTATACGATGTTCGGCTGGTGGGCCGACACGATCCAGGAGAACCAGGCCGGCGATCACACGCCGGTGGTGCGGATCGGCCTGCGCTACGGCTTCATCCTCTTCATCATGTCGGAAGTGATGTTCTTCGCGGCGTGGTTCTGGTCGTTCTTCAAGCACGCCATGTACCCGATGGGCCCCGAGAGCCCGGCGGTGGATGGCGTCTGGCCGCCCGCGGGGATCGAGACCTTCGATCCATGGCACCTGCCGCTGATCAACACGCTGATCCTGCTGTGCTCGGGCGCCGCGGCGACCTGGGCGCACCATGCGCTGGTCCACGAGAACAACCGCGAGGACATGAAGTGGGGCCTCGCACTGGCCGTGGGACTGGGGCTGATCTTCACGGGCTTCCAGGCCTACGAATACCTGCACGCCTCCTTCGGCTTTGCCGGGAACATCTACGGCGCGAACTTCTTCATGGCGACGGGCTTTCACGGCGCGCATGTGATCATCGGGACGATCTTCCTCTTCGTCTGCCTGCTGCGGGTGATGAAGGGGCATTTCACCCCGGAGAACCATGTCGGCTTCGAGGCGGCGGCCTGGTACTGGCATTTCGTCGACGTGGTGTGGCTGTTCCTCTTCGCGGCGATCTACATCTGGGGGAGCTGATCTCCCTGTGTGAACTGGGGCGGTGCGAAGTCGTGCCGCCGGTTTGGCGATGGCCGGGCGGACGCCCGGCCTACGTCGTTGAGGGCTGCCGCATGGCCGCTCCGCAGGCCGGGCCGCGGCCCGGCATATCCCTGACCCGGCAAGGCGAAAGTCCATGAGACGCCTGATCTTTCCCGTTCTTCTCGGCCTCGTCGGCTGCGGCATCCTGATCGCGCTGGGCACCTGGCAGGTGCAGCGGCTGGAGTGGAAGACCGCGATTCTTTCGGACATCGAGGCGCGGATCGCGGCGGCGCCGGTGGCAATCCCGGAGGCGCCAGATCCGGAGGCGGACCGCTACCTGCCCGTCACCGCGCGGGGCGAGGTCGCCGGGCCGGGGCTGCGGGTGCTCGTCTCGGCCGAGGGGCTGGGGCCGGGGTACCGGCGCATCCTGCCGTTCCGGCTGGATGACGGTCGGGAGATCCTGCTCGACGGAGGCTGGACGCCGCTGGACGGCGCGGCGCTGCCGGAGGGGGAGATCGCCGTCACCGGCAACCTGCACTGGCCCGAGGAGGTGGACGGCTGGACGCCCGAGCCCGAGGGCGACCTCTGGTTCGCCCGCGACGTGCCCGCCATGGCCGCGGCGCTGGGCACTTCGTCCGTCCTGCTGATCGCGCGCGACCTGTCCGAACCGGGGGGCCTGCGGCCGCAGCCCGTAGGCACCGAGGGCATTCCGAACAACCATCTGAACTATGCGATCACCTGGTTCTCGCTGGCGGTGGTCTGGGCGGCGATGTCGGTGTATCTGGCGCTCCGCACGATCCGGAGAGAGGCACGCCCATGACCTATATCTCGACCCGCGGCATGGCGCCGACCCTCGGCTTCGAGGAGGCGATGATGACCGGCCTCGCCCGGGACGGTGGGCTTTACGTGCCCGACACCGTGCCGGTCATGGGCCGGGACGAGATCGCGGCGCTGGCGGGGCTGCCCTACGAGGAGGTGGCGTTCCGGGTGATGCGGCCCTTCGTGGGCGAGGCCTTCGACGACGCCACCTTCATGGGGCTGATCGAGGCGGCCTATGCGGGCTTCGGCCATCCGGCGCGGGCGCCGCTGAAGCAGGTGGCGCCGGGGGGTTTTCTGCTGGAACTGTTCCACGGGCCGACGCTGGCGTTCAAGGACTTCGCCATGCAGCTCATCGGGCAGATGTTCGAGGCGGCGCTGACGCGGTCCGGGCGGCGGCTGACGATCGTGGGGGCCACCTCGGGCGATACCGGGTCGGCGGCGATCGAGGCGTTCCGGGGCCTCGACGCGGTCGATGTCTTCATCCTCTACCCCCACGGGCGGGTGAGCGAGGTGCAGCGGCGGCAGATGACGACGCCGGTGGAGGCCAATGTCCACGCGCTCGCGCTCGACGGCGATTTCGACGATTGCCAGGCGCGGGTGAAGGACATGTTCAACGATCTGGCGTTTCGCGACGAGGTGGCGCTGGCGGGCGTGAACTCGATCAACTGGGCGCGGGTGCTGGCGCAGGTGGTCTATTACGTGACCGCTGCCACCAGCCTGGGCGCGCCGCACCGCGAGGTGGATTTCTGCGTGCCCACGGGCAATTTCGGCGACATCTTCGCGGGGTCCGTGGCGCGACGGATGGGGGTGCCGGTGGGGCGGCTCATCGCGGCGACGAACCACAACGACGTGGTGGCGCGGGCCTTGCGGGACGGGGAATACCGCAAGGGCCGGGTGGAGCCGTCGCGGTCTCCGTCCATGGATATCCAGGTCTCCTCGAATTTCGAGCGGGCGCTGTTCGACGCCTATGGGCGGGATGGCGCGGCGGTGGCGCAGCTGATGGACGAGCTGAAGACGGCGGACGGTTTCGCCATCAGCCAGGGCGCGCGGCAGGCGCTGGCGGAGGTCTACGGCGCGGGGCGGGCGAGCGAGGAGCAGACGCTGGCGCGCATCCGGCGCACGCGGGAGGAGACGGGCGAGCTATTGTGCCCGCATACGGCAGTGGGCCTCGAGGTGGCCGAGGGCGCAGTGCGGGACGGCGTGCCGATGGTGACGCTGGCGACGGCGCATCCCGCAAAATTCCCCGATGCGGTGGAGGAGGCCACGGGCGAGAGGCCCCCCCTTCCATCCCGCATGGCGGACCTGTATGAGCGGCCGGAACGGGTGACGCGGGTCGAGAACGACCTTGCCGCCCTCCAGACCCTGATACGGAGCCGCAGGACGTCGTGACCGTCAAGACCCACACGCTCGCCAACGGCTTCCGCATCGTCACCGAGCGGATGCCGTCCCTGCGCTCCGCCTCCATCGGGGTCTGGATCACCGCCGGCGGACGGCACGAGCGGGCCGAGCAGAACGGGATCGCGCATTTCCTCGAGCACATGGCGTTCAAGGGCACCAGAACCCGGACCGCGCTGCAGATCGCCGAGGAGATCGAGGACGTGGGCGGCTACATCAACGCCTATACCAGCCGCGAGATGACGGCCTATTACGCGCGCGTTCTCGAGGACGACATCGCGCTGGGGCTCGACCTGATCGCCGACATCCTGCTGAACCCGGTGTTCGACGACCGCGAGATCGAGGTGGAGCGGGGCGTGATCCTGCAGGAGATCGGGCAGGTTCTCGATACGCCCGACGACATCGTCTTCGACTGGCTGCAGGAGGCCGCCTATCCCGACCAGCCGCTCGGGCGCTCGATCCTCGGGCCGGCGGAGCGTGTGAAGAGCTTCGGCAAGGCCGATCTCGCGCGGTTCGTGGCCGAGCGCTACGGGCCGGACCAGATGATCCTCGCGGCCGCGGGTGCGGTGGATCACGACATGATCGTGCGCGCGGCAGAGGAGCTCTTCGGCGGGCTGAGCAGCGTGGAGACGGCGCCCGCGACCGAACCCGCGGTGTTCACCGGCGGCGAGAAGCGGGTGAAGAAGAAGCTCGAGCAGGTGCATTTCACCCTCGCGCTCGACGGGCCGAACTATTCGGACCCCGAGATCTACACCGCGCAGGTCTACGCGACCGCGCTGGGCGGCGGCATGTCCTCGCGGCTGTTCCAGGAGCTGCGGGAGAACCGCGGGCTCTGCTATACCATCTTCGCGCAGGCGGGGGCCTATGCCGATGCGGGCATGACGACGATCTACGCGGGCACGGCACCCGAGCAGATCGCCGATCTTGCGACCCTCACGGCCGACGAGATTCGGCGTGCCGCGGATTCCTTCTCGAATGCGGAGATCGCGCGGGCGCGGGCGCAGATGAAGGCCGGGATGCTGATGGGACTCGAGAGCCCGTCGAGCCGGGCCGAACGGCTGGCGCGGCTCATCGCGATCTGGGGCCGGGTGCCCACGATCGACGAGACGGTGGAAAAGATCGACGACGTGACCCCCGAGAGGGTGCGCACCTTCGGCGAGCGCATGGCCGGAAAGGCCGGCATGGCGATGGCGCTCTACGGGCCCGAGGGTGGCGCGCCCTCGCTCGAGGCGCTCCGGGACCGTCTCGCGGCCTGACGATGCTGAGGGTCCGCCGGCGGCTCCGGCTCGAGACCGAACGTCTGACGCTCCGCCCGCCGCAGCACGCGGATTTCACGCCCTGGACGTCGCTCCGGCGTGAAAGTGCCGCGTTCCTGAAGCCCTGGGAGCCGGCCTGGGCCGACGATCACCTGAGCCGCAAGGCCTTTACCAACCGCGTCTACTGGGCGCAGCGGGCCATCGCGAACGGCACGGAGATCCCGCTTTTCCTGATCCGGCGCGAGGATCAGCGGCTTGTGGGCGCGATCACCCTGTCGAACATCCGGCGCGGTCCCGCGCAATCGGCCACCACGGGCTACTGGGTGGGCCAGCCCCATGCGCGACAGGGTTACATGCGCGAGGCGCTGATCGCGGTGGTGCATCACGCGTTCCACACCCTCGACCTGAGCCGGATCGAGGCCGGCTGCCTGCCGGAGAACACGCCCTCGCGGCGGCTGCTGGAGAGCTGCGGCTACAAGTACGAGGGCGTCGCGCAGAGCTATCTGCAGATCGCGGGGCGCTGGCGGAACCATGTGCTCTACGCCAATCTTCGGCCGGATCGCCGGGGACGGACGGATACGGGGTAGCGTCCGACGCGGTCCGGTTCGCGCGGATGGGGGGATGGCGGGTCGAAAACCCACCTTGCGCGAAAAGCCGGGCGTGACCTGCGGGCGGTCCGTGCTAAATGCCGCGTCATGCGCTGGCTGATCCCGCTCCTTCTCCTCGCTGCCCTGCCCGCCACGGCGCAGGACCGGCGAGCCTCCCACTGCATCGCGCTGGTTCAGGCACCGGGGCTCGAGGTCATCCCGGCGAGTTTCCGGCAGCCGGTCGCCCAGGACAGCGTACGGCTGAGCTACATCGACCATTCCATGGTCCTGATCCAGACCGAGGACGGCACGGCTGCGGTCACGGATTACAACGGCTATCTCGGTCCCGCCGACTTCACGCCCGATGTCGTGACCATGAACAACGCCCATTCCACCCATTGGACGGCGCTGCCCGATCCCGAGATTCCGCATGTTCTCGAAGGATGGGGCACCGAGGAGAACCCTCAGGAGCACTGGCTCGACCTGGGGTCCATGCTGGTGCGGAACGTGCACACGGACACGCGGTCGGGATTCGGCGAGCCTCGGGTGAACGGCAATTCGATTTTCATCTTCGAGGTGGCGGGTCTGTGCATCGGGCACCTGGGGCATCTGCACCATGTGCCGGATGCGCAGCAGTTCGCCGCCATCGGTCGGCTCGACGTCGTGATGGCGCCGGTGGACGGGGGGCTGACGCTGACCCGGCCCGAGCTGATCGAGACGCTGCAGCGGTTCCGGTCATCCGTGGTCGTCCCGATCCACGCCTTCGGCGCGAGCAACCTCGTGCGGTTTCTCGAAGACATGTCCGGCGATTTCGCGGTGGAGATGGTGGACGGGCCGTCGATCGAGGTCTCGCTGAGGACGCTGCCGGACCGGCCGACGATCATGGTCCTGCCCCCGAGGTTCCTGTCGGACTGATGCTGAACGATGCCGACGACGCCCTGATCGCGCGTCTGCGCGCGGTGCTGCCGCCCGCGGCCTTTCGCGAGACCACGGAGCATTACACGCGCGAGTCGCGGGATCGCTGGCGGGGGAGGGGCCCGGTGGTGGCGCCGGGCTCGACCTCCGAGGTGGCCGAGGTGATGCGCGCCTGCGCAGGGGCGCGGGTGCCGGTGGTGCCCTTCGGCGGCGGCACGGGCCTTGTGGGCGGGCAGTTGAAGGGAGAGGGCGCGGTGCCGGTGATCCTGTCGCTGGAGCGGATGACGGCGATCCGCGATCTCCGGCCCGAGGAGAACGTGCTGGTGGCCGAGGCGGGCGCGGTTCTGGCCGATGTCCAGGCCGCGGCGGAGGCGGCGGGGCGGCTCTTTCCGCTGTCTCTGGCCTCGGAGGGCTCGGCGCGGATCGGCGGGCTGCTGTCGACGAACGCGGGCGGGATCAACGTGATCCGCTACGGCACGGCGCGGGCATTGTGCCTCGGGCTCGAGGTGGTCACCGCGGGCGGCGCGGTCTGGAACGGGCTGTCGCGGCTCCGCAAGGACAACACGGGCTACGATCTGCGCGACCTGATGATCGGCTCGGAAGGGACGCTGGGGATCATCACGGCGGCGAGCCTGCGGCTTTTCCCGCGGCCCGCGGCGGAGGGGACGGCGATGCTGGCGGTGCCGTCGCCCGAGGCGGCGCTGCGGCTTCTGGCGCTGGCGCAGGGGCAGGTGGGGGAGGGCATCTCGGCCTTCGAGCTCATTCACCGTCAGGGGTTCGCGTTCCTAGAGGAGGTGGGACCCGAGGTCACCCTGCCGTTTGCAGAGGCGCCCGATTGGTCGGTGCTGATCGACCTCGGCCTTCCCGCCGGCCTGTCGCCCGATGCCGCGCTCGAGGCGCTGTTCGAGGCGGCGGCGGAGCAGGGTCTCGCCACGGACGGCGTGATCGCGCGGTCGGAGGCGCAGAGGCGGGCGCTCTGGGCGGTGCGCGAGAGCATCCCGGAGGCGAACCGGCGGATCGGATCGGTGTCCTCGCACGACATTTCCGTGCCGGTGGGGGCGGTGCCCGCGTTCATCGCCGCCGCACCGGGGCGGCTGGCCGAGGTCGGCGAGTTCCGGGTCAACTGCTTCGGGCATCTGGGCGACGGGAACCTGCATTACAACGTGTTCCCCCTGCCCGGGAAGACGCGGGAGGACCACGCGGGGCAGCGGGAAGCGGTGAAACGGGCGATCCATGACCTGGTGCACGAGATGGGCGGATCGGTCAGCGCCGAGCATGGCGTGGGGCGGCTGAAGGTGGGCGATCTCGCGCGCTACGGCGATCCGGAGAAGCTGCGGATGATGCGGGCGATCAAGACGGCCCTCGATCCGCTGGGCCTTCTCAATCCGGGTGCCGTCCTGCCGGAATGAGGGCGAGACGCGGGCAACGTTAGCGGTTCGGTTACGCCTTGGGGTATAAGGAGGCCCTGTCCGGCCTCTCGGCGGTCCCGGGCGGTCTCTCGCCGACCCCGTCTCAGGGGGTGGTCCAAAACGGACCGGGGGGGGGCGCCCGGGGCCCGGTGCCACGCCGTGGAGTGGTGGCGGTCCTGCGGGGGCTGAGCGCGGGCGCGCTGCCCTCCTCTGCGTCGGCCCGAGGCCGATGAACCGGGGACACCGTGCCGGGGCGGCTGGGCGATGCCGCAACCGGTCAGCGGTCGGCGCGCGGGTTCCGAGTGGGGCGCCGAAGCAGGAGTCTGTCCCGGCGGCGGGACAGGAGTCCTGAGTGGGGGGCTTCACGCCGTGCGGGCAAGTGAGGTCGTCGAGCGCCGAAACGTTGAGGGGCTCGCGGGGGCGGACGAGCGAGGTCGTCGAGCGCCGGAGCGCGACGCTGCATGCCCCCGGGGACGGGACAGGAGCCTTGGAGGGGAGACTTCGCGCCGTGCCGGGCGAGCGGAACTGTCGAGCGCGGAGGCGGGAGGCTGCGTGCCCCCGCGGACGGGATAGCATTCCTGAACTGGGGACCGTGAGCCGGGGCGGGCGAGCGAGCTTGTCGAACGCCGGGGCGGGGGGGCGGCGCTGCCCGGCGGCGGGACGAAGCCCCCTGAACGGGACACCGCGTGCCTGGGGATGAGCGACCCGGCGGTCGGGGCGTCCTGACGGGGGGGGACGGGCTCCCTTCCAGACCACCCACTCTACACCAACCCCAACAGACAGGGGGGAGGCGGCGGTGAACCGGGGGCGGGGACGGTGGGACAGGGGCCTAGGAGACGGGACCGTCCCGTGTTCAGGGGTCAAGGGTCGCGGGGCGATCATGGGGCAGGCGCGGGTGCCTAGCCCGTGCCGGTCTGCAGGAGCGGGTCGCGGGCGTCGAGCCAGGCGAAGACATCGGCCTCGGCGAGGGGGCGGGAGAGCCAGAAGCCCTGGATCGTGGGGCAGCCCATGGCCCGCAGGCACGCCGCAGCCTCGGCCGACTCGACCCCCTCTGCGACCACGCCGAGGCCGAGATCGTGGCACAGGTCGATGATCGCCCGGGTGATCTTGGCGCTCGTCGTGTCGGTCAGGAGGCCCGCCACCAGCGTCCTGTCGATTTTCACCCCGGTGACCGGCATCCACGCGAGGTGGGCGAGACCCGCATGGCCGGTGCCGAAATCGTCGAGCACCACGTTGAAGCCCGCGGTGGCAAGATCGCCGATCACCCGGCCCTGGGGGCTGTCGGCGGTGAGCGCGCCCAGCATCGTCGTCTCCAGAACCTCGATCGTGATGTCGGCGCGGGGGATGCGGCGACCTTCGACCCCGTGGACGAGGCGGGGAACGAAGTCGGGATGGGTCAGAAGCTCCGTCGAGGCGTTGAAGGCGATGCCGAGGCCGCTGTGGCCCGCGGCGTCCAGGCGGGACTTGAGGTCCAGCGCCATGCCCATGGAGCCGAGATCCGCCGCCGCGAGGAGGCCCAGATCGCCCACGAGGTCGAGAAAGGAGCCGGGAGACATCAGGCCCTCGGTGGGATGACGCCAGCGCATCAGGGTCTCGAACCCGGTAACGCGCCCGGTCACGAGGTCGAGCTTGGGCTGGAAATGGCATTCGAGCTCACCGAACTCGATCGCCTCGCGCAGTTCGAGCGCCCGGCGCTGCTCGGCCATCTGCCGCTCGTGCAGGGTCTCGTCGTAGACGGCCACCCGGCCGCGGCCCCGTCGCTTGGCCTCGTAGAGCGCGAAATCGGCCTGCTGCAGCAGCATGTCGGCGTCGCGCGTTTCGGGCCCGGAGAGGGCCGCGCCGACGCTGGCGCCGACGGGAAGCTGCCGGTCGTTCCAGGCGAGCGGCCGGCGCGCGTTGGCGACCAGCCCGCCCGCGATGCCGCGCAGATCGTCGAGCGTCCGGAGGCCGGGGCAGATGACGACGAATTCGTCGCCGCCGATGCGCGCCACCAGATCGTCCGCGCGCACCCCGTCCTTCAGCAGGCGGGCGACGTGGACCAGCATGCTGTCGCCCGCGGCGTGGCCGTGGGTGTCGTTGATCTCCTTGAACTTGTCGAGGTCGATATGGAGCATCCCCAGCCGGGTGCCGTCCGTGCGGGCCTGGCGCAGCGCCTCGCTGGCCACGCGCATCATCTCCGTTCTGTTGGCGAGACCGGTCATCGTGTCATGGGTCGCGCGGATCCGCAGCTCCTGCGTGGCCTGGTGCAGCCGCTCCTCGCGTTCGATCTGTTCGGTCACGTCGCGGCAAACGAGGATCGCGTTCTCGCGGCCCGTCGCGTCGCGGCGAAAGGAGATGTTGATCTGGTTCCAGAATTCCGTCCCGTCGCTGCGCACGTTCCGGAAAAGCTGGAGCCGCTGCGTGGACGGGTCGCGGGGATGGTAGCGGAAGGCACGGATCGCGGCCTCGTCGGGCCGGTCGCGGGCGGGCACCGCATAGGTCAGCGGATTGCGGCCAACGATCTCGGTGCGCGGCAGGCCCATGATCCGGCAGTAGGCGGGATTCGGCCAGACAACCCTGCCGTCCATCTCCTGGATGACGATGCCGTCGTTGGCATGTTCGGCGGCCATGCGGAAATATTCGGCCTCGCGCAGTTGCCGCACCAGATCGACCCGGGTGCCGTGCAGATCGGCCCTGACCTCGCGCAGCGCGCACCAGAGCCGCCAGGCGAGCGCCGCTGTCGCGGAGGTGACCGCGATGAGGACGAGAAAGGAGATCACCATGAACGACATGCAGGGTCCGGTCCGGCCAGGAGCGCCCGCAGCCTGCCCGCCGCTGCCTTAGGGTCCGGTAAAGCCCGCAGCGAAGACTGTTTCGGGTTTGAGGCAATTGCGCGGAGTCGCCCTTCCGCCGCGCGGTCCGATGTGAAAAAACCCGGGGCAGACAGTTAGTCCGGAGGAGACCCCATGACCTACGTTCCCGCAGAAGACCGCTACGAGCGCATGGTCTACCGCCGCTGCGGCGCCTCGGGGGTCAAGCTTCCGGCGGTCAGCCTCGGACTGTGGCACAATTTCGGACACGATTTTCCCCACCAGGTGAAGCGCGACATCTGCCGCACCGCCTTCGACCTCGGGATCACGCATTTCGACCTCGCCAACAACTACGGCCCGCCCCCGGGATCGGCCGAGGAGGCCTTCGGCGAGATCCTGCGGACGGATTTCGCCGGGCTGAGGGACGAGCTGATCATTTCGTCCAAGGCCGGTTACGACATGTGGCCCGGCCCCTACGGCGAATGGGGCAGCCGCAAGTATCTGATCGCCTCCTGCGACCAGTCGCTGAAGCGGATGGGCCTCGATTACGTGGACATCTTCTACTCCCACCGCTTCGATCCCGACACGCCGCTCGAGGAGACCATGGGCGCGCTCGATCACATCGTCCGCTCGGGTCGCGCGCTCTATGCCGGCATCTCGAGCTACAATTCCGAGCGCACCCGCGCGGCGGTGGCGATCCTGAAGGACCTCGGCACGCCCTGTCTCATTCACCAGCCCGCCTACAACATGCTCAACCGCTGGGTGGAGCGCGACGGGCTGAAGGAGACGCTGGCCGAGCTCGGCGTGGGCTCCATCGCCTTCACGCCGCTGGCGCAGGGGATGCTGACGAGGAAATACCTGGGCGGCATCCCCGGCGACAGCCGCGCCGCGCAGGGCAAGTCGCTCGACCAGCGGATGCTGTCCGAGAAGGCGCTGGGCAACATCCGCAAGCTGAACGAGATCGCCGAGAGCCGGGGCCAGACTCTGGCGCAGATGGCCATTGCCTGGGTGCTCCGGGATGGCGGGATCACCACGGCCCTGATCGGCGCCTCGCGGCCCGAGCAGGTCGTGGACTGCGCCGGCGCGGTGGGCAATCTCGACTTCACCGCCGAGGAGCTGGCCGAGATCGACCGCTATGCCGACGAGGAGCAGATCAACCTCTGGGCGCAATCGGCCGAGCTCGACGGGTGATCAGCGAGCTCTGCCTCTGCGATCTCGGCGGGGAGGTCGAGGTCGTGCTCCGGCACGAGGGGCTGATCGAGGCGCCGAACTGGCACCCGGACGGCTATCTGGTGGTGAATGGTGGCGGCGCGATCTACCGGGTGCCGCTCGAGGCCCCGGCGCTGGAGCGGATCGACACGGGCTTTGCCGTTCGGCTGAACAACGACCACGGGATCTCGCCCTGCGGCCGCTGGCTCGCCATCTCGGACCATACCGAGCCCGGCTCGTCGTGCATCTACCGCCTGCCCGTGGAGGGCGGCACGCCCGAGCGGGTCACCGAGGCCACGCCGTCCTGGTGGCACGGCTGGTCCCCGGACGGGGCGCGGATGGCCTATGCGGGCGCGCGCGGCGACCGGCGGGTGGTGCAGCTCTATACCTGTGCGGCGGAGGGTGGCGACGAACGTCTGCTCACGGGCGCGTTCGACCATGCCGACGGGCCGGATTACGGCGCGGACGGGCAGTGGATCTGGTTCAACGGAGAGCGGGAGGCCCGCGTCGACCTCTGGCGGGTGCGGCCCGACGGAACGGAGCTCGAGCGGATGACCGGGGGGCCGACGGTGGACTGGTTCCCTCATCCCTCGCCCGACGGGCGGAACGTGGTGTTTCTCGCCTATCCGCCGGGCACCGTGGGCCATCCCGGGGGGCGCGACGTGGCGCTGATGCTGATGCCGTCAGAGGGCGGCGCAGCGCGGGTGCTGACGCGGCTTCACGGCGGGCAGGGCACCCTGAACGTGCCCTGCTGGGAGCCCGGGGGCGGGCGGTTCGCCTTCATGCGCTACACGGCCTGAGAGATGGGGACGGCGCGGACCGGGGGCAGGAGCGGCCCATGAGACGCAGCGACATTCCGAAGGCGGTGCCCGGCCAGCGGATCGGGCTTCTGGGCGGGTCCTTCGATCCGCCCCATGCGGGCCATGTGCATATCTCGAAGGCGGCGCTGACCCGCTTCGGGCTGAGCCATGTCTGGTGGCTGGTCTCCCCGGGCAACCCCCTGAAGCGGGAGGGTCCCGCCCCGCTTGGGAAGCGTCTCGCCGCGGCGCGGGCGCTGGTGGATCATCCGCGGATCACCGTCACCGGGATCGAGGCCCGTCTCGGCACGCGCTACACCGCCGAGACCCTGTCCCGTCTGTCGCGGCTTTATCCCGGCGTGCGGTTCACCTGGCTGATGGGCGCGGACAACCTGGCGCAGTTCCACCGCTGGCAGGACTGGCGCGGGATCATGGAGACCGTGCCCGTGGGCGTCCTCGCCCGTCCCGGACAGCGCATTTCGGCGCGGATGTCGAAGGCGGCGCGGGCCTATGCGGCCCACCGCCTGCCGGCCGCGTCCTCCCGGGCTCTGGGCGGGGCGGAGGCGCCGGCATGGTGCTTCGTCAACGTGGCGATGTCGGATGCCTCCTCCACCTCGATCCGTGCGGCGGGGGGCTGGGCGCGCTAGCAGCCCATCGCGTCGCGCCAGTGCCGCCGGCAGAGCGAGACATAGGTCTCGTTGCCGCCGATCTGCACCTGCGCGCCCTCGCGCAGCGCCTGCCCGTCGGGGCCGAGGCGGACCACCATCGTGGCCTTGCGCCCGCAATGGCAGATCGTGCGCACCTCGCGCATCTCGTCCGCGAGCGCGAGCAGCGTGGCCGAGCCGGGAAAGAGCTCGCCCCGGAAATCCACCCGGAGCCCGTAGCACATGACGGGGACCGAGAGGTCGTCCACCGCCCGCGCGAGCTGCCAGACCTGGTCGGGCGTCAGGAACTGCGCCTCGTCCACGAAGACGCAGGCGCAGGGCTGCGCCAGCCGCGCCGCGATCCGCGCGAGAAGGTCGTCGCCGGGGGAGAAGGTCTCGGCGGGCTGGCCGATCCCGATGCGGCTCGCGATCCGGCCTGCCCCCGCGCGATCGTCGAGCCGCGCGGTCATCAGGTAGGTCTGCATGCCGCGCTCGACGTAGTTGTGCGCGGCCTGCAGCAGCACCGTCGACTTGCCGGCGTTCATCGTCGAGTAGTGGAAATAGAGCTTGGCCATGCCGTGCCGAATGCCTCGCCCGGGGGCGCTGACGCAAGTCCTCGCGCGCCCGTCCCCCTCTCATCTGGCCTGAAATACTCAATTTCCGGGGCGGTGCCGCCGCAGGCGGCACCGCCCCGGATCGGCGCGCGCAGCGCGCCGAAACCTCTCAGCCCGCCTGCTCTACCAGCACGGAGCCCACGGAATAGCCCGCCCCGAAGGAACAGATCAGTCCCAGATCCCCTGGCGCCAGACCCTCCCGGGTCTGCGAAAAGGCGATGATCGACCCCGCCGAGGAGGTGTTGGCATAGTCCTGCAGGATGTTCGGCTGTTCGTGCGGCGCGGGCTCCCGGCCCAGCACCTTGCGGCCGATGTAGTCGTTCATCGTCCGGTTCGCCTGGTGCAGCCAGAGCCGCGACAGGTCCCCGGGCGCCACCTGCGCCTCCGACAGGTGCGCCGCGATATGCTCGACCACCAGCGGCAGCACCTCGCGGAAGACCTTGCGGCCGTTCTGCATGAACTGCATGTCCCGGCGGTCCTCCATCTGGTCCCGAGACCGGCGCAGGAAGCCCTCGTTGTTGCGGATGTTGTTGGAATACTGCGTGGCTGCCCGGCAGGACAGCACCCGCCAGTGGGCGCCCGCGGCCTCGTCGGCGCGCTGGAGCAGCACGGCGGTGGCCACGTCTCCGAAGATGAAATGGCAGTCCCGGTCGCGCCATTCGAGATGGGCCGAGGTGATCTCGGGAGAGATCACCAGCGCGGTCCGAACCGAGCCTGCGCGGATCATGTCTGCGGCGGTCTGGATGCCGATGGTGGCCGAGGAACAGGCGACGTTCATGTCGTAGGCGAAGCCCCCCGCGCCGAGGAGCGCCTGGATCTCCACCGCGATGGCGGGATAGGCGCGCTCGTGGTTCGAGGCAGCGCAGAGCACCAGATCGACGGCCCCGGCCTCCACCTGCGCCTCCGCCAGCGCCCGCCGCGCCGCGTCGAGGCCCATCTCCGCCATGAGCGAGGGCGCGTCGTCGGCCCGGGGCGGCAAGCGCGGATACATCCGGTCGGGATCGAGCACGCCCTCGGGTTCCATCACATAGCGCGCCTCGATGCCCGAAGCCTCGAGGATGAAGGTCTCCGAGGAAGGGGCCTTCGGCTCCACCTCGCCCGCGGCGATGGCCTCGGCATGGGCGGCGTTGAAGCGCTCGGCATGGGCGTTGTAGGCCGCCACGAGCCTCGCGTTGTCGATCCGGTGCGGCGGCGTGAAGACGCCGGTGCCGGTGATGGCCGGTTGATGCATGGCGACCCCCTTGGGGGGCAAGGTGGTGGCGCCCGCGCCGCTTGTCCAGCCTTCCACCGTTGCCGCCTCGCAGCCCCCGGCGCGCGGCGACGCGACGTCCCGGTGAGGGGGCGGCACTAGGGTCCGCCGCGCCGGGCGCTGGGCCGGGCTTTGGCGGAGGACATACCAGATGGATCACTTCAAGAGCACGGTACCCGGTCTCGACGCACCGCCCTCGGGTCTTTTCGCGATCACGCCCGACGATGCTGCCGATCTCGCCGTCTTCACCCGGGCGGTCAACGTGACGGTTCCGGGCCATGTGCGGCTGACCGCGGTGGACGGCACCGAGGGCCGCGTCTTCGTCGCCGCGGGCATCCTCTTTGCGGTCCGGGCGCGGCGGATCTGGGCCACGGGCACCGATGCCGCGGGCATCACGGGGCTTTACTGATGCCGGTGATCGGTTGCGGGACCGGGCCCGCCGCGACGCTGACGGGCCTTCTGCCCGCGCTGCCGCCCGCGGCGGGGTTCGAGGCGGCGCTGGCGGCGGTGGCGGGCGCCGCGCCGGGATATCCGGGGGGAAACCTCATCACCGAGGCCCAGGGTACTCTCGCCAGCCTCGCTGGCTGGGAAGTGATCCAGGGGGCGGCCACGCTGGGCCCCGGACAGGTGGCTTTCGCCCGGGATGCCGCGCCCCAGCGGGTGCGGCTGGCGCTGCCTGCGCCGGTGGCGGCGGGAACTCGGGTCCGCGTGCTCTGGCGGCAGGAGGGGGCGGGCGGGCTCGGGGCGGAGATGGGCGGCGTCACGGGCGCCTTTCGCCACGGTGCGGGCTGGCAGGGGACGGACCTGACGCTGGTCGAGGCCGCCGTTGCGCTCGACCTTGTCGCTCAGGCCGGGGCGGACGGGCTGGTCCTGCGCGAGGTCGCCCTTCTGCCGCTGGCGGCGGAGGGGCATGACATCCTGCTGCTCATGGGGGACGAGGGGATCACCGGCGCGCGCTCCGGCGCGGCGTCCGATCCGGTGGCGGAGCGTCCCGGGCCGCGGGTCGATCTCTTCCGGGACGGTGTCGTCGGGCCGGCCCTCGCGCCCGTGTTCCACCGCGAGAGGGGGCGAGGTCTCGGACCGGTCGAGGCCTTCGCCGCGCTATACGCAAGGCGCGCGCTGAGGCCGGGGCGGCGTCTTCTCCTGGTTCCGGCAGGCAGGGCGGGGGCGGCGCTGACCGCTCCTGAGGCGCCCTGGCGGCCCGGGAACGGGCGCGCGGGAGCAGGCGATCTTTTCGGCGCGGCGGTGGCCGATGCGCTGGCCGCGCTGGCCCTGCCCGGCGAGGCGCGGCTGGTGGCGGCCTGGTGGGCGGGCGGTGCCGTCGATCTCGTGGCGGGCGCGGCGCCGGTGGACTACGCCTTGGCGCTGGCGGATCTGGTGGCGGGCCTGCGGGGGGCGCTGGGGGCGGACCTGCCCGTCGTGATCTCGGGGGCGAACCCGGCGGCGGCTCCGGCGGAATGGCTCGCGGCCGAGGCGGCGCTCGACCGGGACAGCGGCGCGCCGGGGGCGGTGCCGGGGGTCATGGTCGTGCCCTGGACCGCGGGCCTCGGGGACGGCACGGCGCCGGGCGAGGCAGCGGCCTTCTCGGGCGGGGCGAACCGGCTGAGAGGTGCCGAGGCCGCGCGGGCGCTGATCGACCGGGAACTGGGCGCAGCGGCGCTCGACGTGATCGGCCCCGGCGACCTGATCACCGAGGATCTGCTGATCGCGGCCTGAGACGCCTCAGCGAACGGGCACGCTGTAAAGGACGTAGCCGTCGCGGCGGGCCACTTCCCGCGCGCCGGTCTCCGTGACGAACACGCCGAGGTTCTCGGCGTCCTCGGGACACCCGACGAGATCCGCCGCGTCGTCGAGGAACTGGTTGGTGTAGGCATCCTCGCCGATGCGCCGGCAGACGTCGCCCTCGGCGCGGTAACCTGTGCCGAAGAACGGCAGCGTCGTGGGCGGAAAGGCGACCGGCTGTCCCGACGGCGGTGAGGCGGGCGGCATCGGCTCGCAGGCCATGAGGCCGAGGGCAGCGGCGGCGAGAAGGGTGGGGCGAAGCATGGCGTGGTCCTCCAGTCCTGCAGGAATGAGCCTAGCACAGAACCGCGCCGCCGTCGCCCCGGTCCCTGCGCGGAAGCTCTGGACCGAGGCGGCACATCGGTGGCCGATGTCCGAGAAGATCAAGCCTGTGCCCGGATCATGTGCCAGGCTGGGGGACCGGGGTCGCGCCATGTTCGAAACCTGCCAGCGCGTCCGGCAGGCTCCGGTCGATCAGCCCTGCAGCGCCCGGACGCGGACCTCGTCTTCCTCCCGCGCGCGGATGGCGAGGGAGGCGGCGTGGGCGCCGGCGGCGGTGGTGTAGTAGGGGATGCGGTCCGCGAGCGTGACCGCGCGCATGGAGCGGCTGTCCTCCACCGCGGCGGCGCCCTCGGTGGTGTTGAAGACGAGGTCCACCTGGCCGTCCTTCAGCAGGTCTAGGATCGTGCGGCCGCCTTCGTAGGCCTTGTTCACGATCTCCGCCTCCACGCCCTGTTCTCCGAGCCAGGCCGCCGTGCCGCGCGTCGCCAGGATCGTGAACCCGAGGCCGGTCAGGATCTCGGCGGCCTCGCGCATGGCCTCCGTCTTGTCGGCGTCGCGGATCGAGATGAAGACCGTGCCGCTTTCGGGCAGGTGGGTGCCCGCGCCCATCTGCGCCTTGAGGAACGCGCGGGCGAAGCTGCGCGCCCAGCCCATCACCTCGCCGGTGGAGCGCATCTCGGGACCGAGAAGCGTGTCGACGCCGGGAAAGCGGTTGAAGGGCATCACCGCCTCCTTGACCGAGAACCAGGGCGTCTTCGGGTCCGCCAGCGTGAAGGGCGCGCCGAGCGGCAGCACCGTCATCGGGTCCTCGGCGGGCGGGTAGGGCGGGCGCAGCGGGAAGTTCGACAGGGGCTCGCCCGCCATCAGCCGCGCGGCGATCCCCGCAACCGCGCTGTCCGTGGCCTTGGCGACGAACGGCACGGTGCGCGAGGCGCGGGGGTTCACCTCGATCAGGTAGACCTCGCCGTCCTTGACCGCGAACTGCACGTTCATCAGCCCGACGACCCCGAGGGCGCGGGCCAGCGCCTCTGTCTGGCGGGTCAGCTCGGCCACGATGTCATCGGGAAGGGTGTGGGGCGGCAGGCAGCAGGCGCTGTCGCCGGAATGCACGCCCGCCTCCTCGATGTGCTGCATGATGCCCGCCACATGGCAGGCGGTGCCGTCCGACAGGCAGTCGACGTCGACCTCGGTCGCGCCGGCGAGGTAGCTGTCGAGCAGCACGGGCGACTTGCCCGACACGACCACGGCGTCGCGGATGTAGCGCTTGAGCCCGTCCATGTCGCGGACGATCTCCATGGCGCGGCCGCCAAGGACGTAGGAGGGCCGGATCACCAGCGGAAAGCCGATCTCCTCGGCGATGGCGAGCGCCTGGGCCTCGGAGGACGCGATGCCGTTGCGGGGCTGCTTCAGCCCCAGCTTCGTCACCAGCGCCTGGAACCGCTCGCGGTCCTCGGCGAGGTCGATGGCGTCGGGCGGCGTGCCGAGGATCGGGATGCCCGCGGCCTCGAGCGCATTGGCGAGCTTGAGCGGGGTCTGGCCGCCGAACTGCACGATCACGCCGTGCAGCGTGCCGTTGTCCTGCTCGACGCGCAGGATTTCCATGACATGCTCGAAGGTCAGCGGCTCGAAATAGAGCCGGTCGGACGTGTCGTAGTCGGTGGAGACGGTCTCGGGATTGCAGTTGACCATGATGGTCTCGTAGCCCTGATCGCCGAGGGCGAAGCAGGCGTGACAGCAGCAATAATCGAACTCGATCCCCTGGCCGATACGGTTCGGGCCGCCGCCGAGGATCACCACCTTCTTGCGCCCCGAAGGCCGGGCCTCGCATTCCGCCTCGCCCATCGCGGGGGTCTCGTAGGTGGAATACATGTAGGGCGTCTGCGCCTCGAACTCGGCGGCGCAGGTGTCGATACGCTTGAACTGCGCCATGACGCCGAGGTTCTCGCGCGCGCGGCGCACCTGGGCCTCGTCGCGGCCGGTCAGATGCGCGAGGCGGGCGTCGGTGAAGCCCATGGATTTCAGCCGGCGCAGGCCGTCCTCGGTCATCGGCAGGCCCTCGCGGCGGATGCGGGCCTCGGTGTCCACGATCTCGCGGATGCGGGCGAGAAACCAGGGGTCATAGGCCGTCGCCGCATGGATCGTGTCGTCGCCGATCCCGTGGCGCATGGCCTGGGCGATGACGCGGATGCGGTCGGGCGTCTGTTTCGCCAGAGCCTTGACGATGGCGGCCTCGTCGGGGGCGCCCTCGATCTCGATCTCGTCGAAGCCCGTGAGGCCGGTCTCCATGGAGGCCAGCGCCTTCTGCATCGACTCGTGGAAGCTGCGGCCGATGGCCATGGCCTCTCCGACGGATTTCATGGCGGTGGTCAGGTGCGGCTCGGCGCCGGGGAACTTCTCGAAAGCGAACCGCGGGATCTTGGTGACCACATAGTCTATCGAGGGTTCGAAGGACGCCGGTGTCACTTTCGTGATGTCGTTGTCGAGCTCGTCCAGCGTGTAGCCCACGGCGAGCTTTGCCGCGATCTTGGCGATGGGAAAGCCCGTCGCCTTCGACGCCAGCGCCGAGGAGCGGCTGACGCGGGGGTTCATCTCGATCACCACCATGCGGCCCGTCTGCGGGTCCACGGCCCATTGCACGTTCGATCCGCCGGTCTCCACCCCGATCTCGCGCAGCACGGCGATCGAGGCGTTGCGCATCGCCTGGTATTCCTTGTCCGTGAGCGTCAGCGCGGGGGCCACGGTGATGGAATCTCCCGTGTGCACGCCCATCGGGTCCACGTTCTCGATGGAACAGACGATGATGGCGTTGTCCGCGCGGTCGCGGACCACCTCCATCTCGAACTCCTTCCAGCCCAGCAGGCTTTCGTCGATCAGGATCTGTCCGGCGGGGGAGGCGTCCATCCCGGTCCGGCAATAGTGCATGTAGTCCTGCCGGTTGTAGGCCACGCCGCCGCCCGTGCCGCCGAGGGTGAAGGCGGGGCGGATGATGGCGGGCAGGCCGATCTCCTCCAGCGCCTCCAGCGCCTCGGCCACGCCCGCGTCGAGGTCGTAGTGGCCGTCGGCCTTTTTCGGGGCGGTCACGATGGTGGCGCGGGGGTTCTCGAGGCCGATCCGGTCCATCGCCTCGCGGAAGAGCTTGCGGTCCTCGGCCATCTCGATGGCCTGGCGGTTGGCGCCGATGAGTTCCACCCCGTACTGGTCGAGCACGCCCATGTCCGCCAGTTTCAGCGCGGTGTTGAGGCCGGTCTGCCCGCCCATGGTGGGCAGCAGCGCGTCGGGCCGTTCGTGGGCGATGATCTTGGCCACGACCTCGGGGGTGATCGGCTCGATATAGGTGGCGTCGGCGAGCGTGGGGTCCGTCATGATCGTGGCGGGGTTCGAATTGACCAGCACGACCCGGTAACCCTCTTCGCGCAGCGCCTTGCAGGCCTGCGCGCCGGAATAGTCGAATTCGCAGGCCTGGCCGATCACGATGGGCCCCGCGCCGATGATCATGATCGACCTGATGTCGGTTCTCTTCGGCATCGCCCGTCCCCCGTCTTGCCGGTGCGCCCGGCCAAATCCGAGGGGGTTATAGAGAGACCGGGCTTGCGCGCAAGGGGCCGCCTGCCGCGTCGCGGCGATGCCGGATGGCGAGGGCGAAAAGGCCCGCCATGGCGAGCACGGTAAGCGAGCCCATCACGGCAGGATCGAAGGGCGACGGCACCAGCGCGATGAGAAGAGTGAAGGCGTGGGGCGTCAGAGGCGCGGCGATCAGGGCGAACATCACCCCGCCGCGGCGCAGTCCGAAACGGTCCAGCAGATGCGGCAGGAAGGCCAGCGCGGGCAGGTAGTAGTAGCCCCAGGCCAGCGGCGAGACGAAGGCCAGCGCGATGAAGAGCACGGGCCAGATCAGGATGTCGGGGTCCCGCCCGGCCCGGCGTGCAAGGCGCGCCGCGGTAAAGGCGAAGGTCAGGATCGTGGCCAGCGCCACCATGGACAGCATCTGCCAGAGCGCGGGCTTCTCGAGCATCTTCCAGCCGCCTTCGGCGTGGGTGATGTCGACGAGATCCTGGAGCCTCAGGTTCCAGGCCATCAGGGCGTCGAGGCCGTAGTTGAACCCGGTGACGATGATGCTCGCGCGGATGGCGTCGATCTCCGAAAGGAAGGCCTCATGCAGCGGCCAGCCCGCAAGCGCTACCGACAGCGCGCCGAGGCCGCCTCCGAAGAGGGCGAACCAGCCGACCGGACGCCATCGCCCAGAGGCGATCCAGACCACGACGAGGAGCGCCGGAAAGAGCTTCAGCGCCGCGGCGAACCCCAGCGCCGCGCCCGCCGCCGCCATCGCCCCGGCGCGCGCCCGTTCCACCGCCAGCACCATGAGGAAGGAGACGAGGATATGGGGCTGGTTCTGCTGGAGCGCGACGATCCCGGGCAGGGTGAAGACCACCACGAGCCCGCCGAGGAAGGTCATCATCTGCACCGACACCTCCCGGTCGTCGACGCAGCGTGCGGCGAGCCAGACCATCCCGACCATCAGGAGCGGGTTGAGAAAGGCCGCGATGCCCTTGAAGAGCCAGTAGGGCATCACCTGGGTCAGGGCGCCGGCCAGCGCGGCCCAGAGCGGCGGATAGACGAAGGGGTAATTCACGCCCTCGAGCCCCTCGGCCGCGGACCAGTCGTCCCAGCTTTCGAGGGCGCGCATGGTGAAATAGCCCTCGTTCCCGGCGTAGATCTGCGAGGGCGCGCCGAGGCTGTAGAAATGCCCGGCGATCCAGGTGGCGCGCAGGTCGGGCGATGGGTCTCCGGCGAAATAGAGCCAGCTGAACGCCGCGAAGGAGAGGAAGATGAGCGGCGTGTACCACGGCGGGTGGGTCATGGGATCGTCCTGCTGTGCCTCCTGCGCCCGTCATGCACCGCGAACGCTTTCCCGATGCTTAACCGAAGGCCGCCCGGCCACCAAGCACCGATGCATCTGTCAACTTCTTCTGATTGATGTATGTCAATCAAACCTGACAGTGCGCGGGCTAGGGTGGCGGAAACCTGCGGGAGAGCGCCATGCGGATTCTGTTCGTCCACCCCAACTACCGCTCCGGCGGGGCCGAGATCGCCGGGTCCTGGCCGCCGGCCTGGGTCGCCTATCTGACCGGCTCCCTGCGGCGCGCGGGCTTCGACGACATCCATTTCATCGACGCGATGACCCACGATCTGGATGACGACGCGGTGCGTGCAAAGATGGTCGAGTTGCAGCCCGACGTGGTGGGGACCACCGCCATCACGCCGTCGATCTACAAGGCCGAGCGGGTGCTGGAGATCGCGAAGGAGACGGTGCCCGGCGCGCTCCGGATGCTGGGCGGGGTCCATGCCACCTTCATGTTCAAGCAGGTCCTCTCGGAGGCGCCCTGGGTCGATGTCATCGTGCGCGGCGAGGGCGAGGAGATCCTGACCGAGCTGATGCTCGCCGTGGAGGACGGGCGCTGGCCCACGGACCGCTACCGGATCAAGGGCCTCGCCTTCCGCGACGGGGAGGAGATCGTGGCGACCGAGGCCGCGCCCACGGTCAAGGATCTCGACGGGCTCGACCCCGACTGGTCGATCCTCGAATGGGACAGCTACACCTACATCCCGCTGAACACCAAGGTCGCCATTCCGAACATGGCGCGCGGCTGCCCCTTCACCTGTTCCTTCTGCTCGCAATGGAAGTTCTGGCGCGACTACCGCGTGCGCGACCCGAAGAAGGTGGTGGACGAGATCGAGAAGCTGGTGACCGAGCACGGCATCGGCTTCTTCATCCTCGCGGACGAGGAGCCGACCATCAACCGCAAGAAATTCGTGGAATTCTGCCAGGAGCTGATCGACCGGGGCCTGCCGGACAAGGTGAAATGGGGCATCAACACCCGCGTCACCGACATCTACCGCGACCGCGAGCTCTTGAAGTTCTACCGCAAGGCGGGGCTCGTGCACGTCTCCCTCGGCACCGAGGCCGCGGCGCAGATGAAGCT
The DNA here is from genome assembly GCF_003789055.1 of Histidinibacterium lentulum. Taxonomy (GTDB): domain Bacteria; phylum Pseudomonadota; class Alphaproteobacteria; order Rhodobacterales; family Rhodobacteraceae; genus Oceanicola; species Oceanicola lentulus. The sequence goes on from NZ_ML119088.1 coordinate 110,260, forward strand.
CGACATCTTCAACAAGGAGACGAAGGTCGAGGAGAACAAGACGGCGATCCGGCTTTTGCGCGAGGCGGACATCCTCGTGGAGGCGCAGTTCATCGTGGGCCTCGACAACGAGACCGAGGAGACGCTGGAAGAGACCTACCGCATGGCCTGGGACTGGCAGCCCGATCTGGCCAACTGGGCGATGTACACGCCCTGGCCCTTCACCCCGCTGTTCCAGGAGCTGAAGGACAAGGTCGAGATCTTCGATTTCTCGAAATACAACTTCGTCACCCCGATCATGAAGCCGAAGGCGATGGAGCGCGGCGAGCTTCTGAACGGCGTGATGAAGAACTACCGCCGGTTCTACATGAAGAAGGCGCTGTTCCATTACCCCTGGCGCGGGACGGGGTTCCGGCGGCGGTATCTGCTGGGCTGTCTCAAGGCCTTCGCCAAGGCGGGCTTCGCGCGGACCTTCTACGACCTCGGCAAGGCGGGCTACTGGGGGCCGCAGTCCAAGGGATCGGTGGATTTCCACTTCGACGAGACGCGCACCATCGCCGAGGCGCAGATGGCCGACTGGGAGGCTGCGGCCGATCGCGCGGCGCGCGCCAAGGAGCGGCGCGAGGCGGTGAAGGCGCAGATGAAGGGTCGCGCCGCGGAGCGGGCGCTATCGGGCGACGGCGCGCCGGAGCGGACGCACTCCTTCCGGATGCCCAACGGGGCCGAGGTCCGGGCCTGCGGCGGCGGCGATCAGCAGATGGAAGGCGTCTGAGGTGACCGCCGGGCTGATCGGCCCGAACGCCCTGTTGCAGCTGGGGCCGGTGCTGGTGGCCGAGGGCGGCACGGCCCTGCGCGACGAGATCTTCGCGCTGGGCGGGGCCGGGATGCCGCCGGCGGAGGGGATGATGCCCGAGGCCCCGGCGGCACGGGTTCACCAGGCGCTGCGCGCGCGGCTGCCGCACGAGGCGCCGCGCCTTGCGCGGGCGGCGGGCGAGGGGGTGGGGCGCTACATCCTCGCCCACCGCATTCCGCGCGCAGCGCAGGTAGTTCTGAAGGCGCTGCCGCCGCCGCTCGCGGCGCGGATGCTGTCGCGGGCCATCGCGAGGCACGCCTGGACCTTCGCCGGGTCGGGGGTGTTCTCGGCCGCGGGGCCCTGGACGTTCGAGATCGGCGACAATCCCATCGTCCGGGGGGAGGTCAGCGATGTGCCGCTCTGCCACTGGCATGCGGCGGTGTTCGAGACGCTCTACCGGGCGCTGGTGGCGCGCGATGTCCTCTGCCGGGAGACGGCGTGCTGCGCCCAGGGGGCGCCCGCCTGCCGGTTCGAGATCGCGCGGGGCGGGCAGGGCTGAAGCCCGGCCTGAGGGGAGGACCCAGCGACGGACCCTCGTAGGCCGGGCTTCAGCCCGGCACGCCCTTACCTTCCATCACTCCGCCGCGTGGGCGGTCTGCGCATAGGCGGGCGTTCCGTCGGCCGGGTAGAGGTAGTCGCGCGTGATCGGCACGGCGTCGCGCTGGTGGCCGAGCTGGAACTGGAAGACGCAGAGCCGGTCCTGGCGGAAGCCGCTTTCGGCGATGGTCAGGTAATAGCGCCACATGCGGCAGAACCGCTCGTCATAGAGCGCCCGCGCCTCATCGAGCCGCGCCACGAAACGGTCGTGCCAGTGGCGCAGGGTCTCGGCATAATGGAGCCGCCAGACCTCGACGTCGAGCGTCATCATCCCCGACTGCTCGACCGAGGCCAGCGCCTCGGACATGGCGGGAATGTAGCCGCCCGGGAAGATGTACTTGCGGATCCACGAGGAGGTCGCCTGGGGCGGGTCCTGGTTGCCGATGGTGTGGATCAGCGCCCGGCCATCCGGTTTCAGCAGCTTCGCCACCGTGGCGAAATAGGTGTCGAACTCGGGTCGGCCCACATGCTCGAACATCCCCACCGAGACGATGGCATCGAACCGGCCGCGCACCTTGCGGTAGTCCTGCAGGCAGATCTCGACACGGTCCTCGAGCCCCGCCTCGCGGACGCGGGCGGTGGCGACGGCGTGCTGTTCCTCCGAGAGGGTGATCCCGAGGACCTCGGCGCCGTAGTCCCGCGCCAGCGTGATCGCCATGCCGCCCCAGCCGCAGCCGATGTCGAGGACCCTGTCGCCGGGGCGCAGCCGGAGCTTGCGCGCGATGTGCTGTTTCTTGGCCTCCTGCGCCTCGTCGAGCGACATGCCGGGATGGGCGAAATAGGCGCAGGAATACTGCCGGTCGGCGTCGAGGAAGAGGTCGTAGAGCCGGCCCGACAGGTCATAGTGATGGGCCACGTTGCGCCGCGCGGCATGGATCGGGTTGCGGCGGAAATAGCGCTGGACCGGGGCGGCGAGCCTGTGGCTCCAGCGGATCAGGGCGGGGTTGTTGCCGGCGCTGCGGTTCTCGACGGCGAGGTGGATGAAGGCGCGCATGGCGTCGTCCTCGAAGACGATGCCGCCGTCCATGTAACCTTCGCCCAGGGCAAGTTCGGTGTCGAGACAGAGCCTGCGGGGAAGGGAGGGGTCGGTGATCCTGACCCGGATCGGGGCCGCTCCCGGCTCTCCGTATCGCCGGACCTTGCCGGAGGGGTAGGTGATTTCGACGGCGCCGCGCCGGAACAGTCGCGTCAGCGCCCGATCAAGGGCCCATGTCCACATCGCTCGATTCCCGATACGTCATGTTGTCGCACCTCAAGAATAAGGTTTTCCTTGCGGAATTCCAGTCCCGGCCACCCGGCTTGCCCCGAGGCGGGGCGCGGCGCTACCACTTGGGGCGGAACAGCATGGGGAGACTGCCGATGACGCGTCCTGCTGCAGCAGTTGCGGCCTGCGTCCTCGCTCTCGGTCTCGCGGCGGACCGCGCCGCGGCGCAGGTACAGCCGCGGGATTACTGCCCCGAAGACCATTCCGGATATGCCGACGGCAGCGACCTCGGGATCGTGGGTCCCCTCGTCGAGGGGGTCTACACCGAGCTGGCGCGTGGCGTCCGGGTGGCGACCGGCGTGCAGGAAACGCCCGTCGAGGTGACCTATGACGACATGCGCAACCGGCTCTACATCGGCGAGTCGGGCGGCGCGCGGGTGGAATTGCGGATGGTCCGCGACGGCGCGAAGCCCCTGCGCTGGGATTATTCCCGGGGCGAACCGCTGGACCCGTCGGCCTATGTCAATCAGACCATGACGCCTGCGGAGTTCGGTCTGCTGGCGGGATGCGTCTTCGACCGGCCGCCGCAGTTCGAATGGACGATGTCGGGCGGCGGCCGCTCGGCGGGCGGGCTGATCACCTTCCTGGGCGACACGATGGCCGTCGGCGTGAAGTGGAACTCGGCCACGGCGGCACGCGAGACCACCCTGCTGCGCCCTGACGGTTGACTTCGTCCGCGCGGCTTGGTCAATCGGCGCGGGCCGGGCAGGCGCTCGCCGCCCCCTTTCGGGCGCGTCTCGCCGTCGGCCCTGACCGCGCCCTGACCCGAGGACCCAGATGCATCCCTACCGCACCCATACCTGCGCCGCCCTGACGCAATCGAACGTCGGCGAGGCCGTGCGCCTCTCGGGCTGGGTCCACCGCGTGCGCGACCATGGCGGCGTGCTCTTTATCGACCTGCGCGACCACTACGGCATGACGCAGGTCCTGTGCGATCCCGACAGCCCGGTCTTTGCCGAGGTGGAGAAGGTGCGCAGCGAGTGGTGCATCCGCATCGACGGCACGGTGAAGGCCCGCGACGCCAGCCTCGTGAACCCGAAGATCCCCACCGGCGCGATCGAGGTCTACATCCGCGACCTCGAGGTGCTGGGCCGCGCGGCGGAGCTGCCGCTCATGGTCTTCGGCGATCAGGAATACCCCGAGGAGACGCGCCTGCGGTATCGCTATCTCGACCTGCGGCGCGAGGCGATGCAGCGCAACATGACGCTGCGCTCGGACGTTGTCGCCTCCATGCGGCGGCGGATGTGGGACAGCGGCTTCCGCGAGTACCAGACGCCGATCATCACCGCCTCCTCCCCCGAGGGCGCGCGCGACTTCCTCGTGCCCTCGCGCCTGCATCCGGGCAAGTTCTACGCGCTGCCCCAGGCGCCGCAGCTCTTCAAGCAGCTGATCATGGTCTCGGGCTTCGACCGCTATTTCCAGATCGCGCCCTGCTTCCGCGACGAGGACCCGCGGGCGGACCGGTCGCCCACGGATTTCTACCAGCTCGACATGGAGATGTCCTTCGTCACCCAGCAGGACGTCTTCGACACGATCTCGCCGGTGATCGCGGGCGTGTTCGAGGAGTTCGGCGGCGGCAAGACGGTCGATGCGCCGGAGACCTGGCCGCAGATCCCCTATGCCGAGGCGGCGCTGAAATACGGGACCGACAAGCCGGACCTGCGCAACCCGATCGAGATGCAGGTGGTGAGCGCGCATTTCGCGGGCTCGGGCTTCGCGATCTTCGCCAAGCTCCTGGAGCAGGAGGGCACGGAGGTGCGCGCCATTCCCGCGCCGACGGGCGGGTCGCGGAAGTTCTGCGACCGGATGAACGCCTGGGCGCAGAAGGAGGGCCTGCCGGGGATGGGCTACATCTTCTGGCGGGAGGGCAACGAGGGCGCAGGCCCCCTGGCAAAGAACATCGGTCCCGAGCGGACCGAGGCGATCCGGCAGCAGCTGGGCCTCGGCGTGGGCGACGCGGCGTTCTTCCTTGGTGGCAAGCCGGCGAGCTTCGAGCGGATCGCGGGGCGCGCGCGGGATGTGATCGGGGCGGAGCTCGGTCTGGTGGACGAAAACCGGTTCGCCTTCGCCTGGATCGTGGACTTCCCGATCTACGAGAAGGACGAGGAGACGGGCGAGATCGACTTCGAGCACAACCCCTTCTCGATGCCGCAGGGGGGCATGGCGGCGCTGGAGGGCGATCCGCTGGCGGTCAGGGGGTTCCAGTACGACCTCGCCTGCAATGGCTACGAGCTCGTGTCCGGCGCGATCCGGAACCATGTGCCGGAGATCATGTTCAAGGCTTTCGAGATCGCGGGCTATCCGCGCGAGGAGGTGGAGAAGCGGTTCTCGGGTCTCTCGACGGCCTTCCAGTACGGCGCCCCGCCCCACGGCGGCTGCGCGGCCGGGATCGACCGGATCGTGATGCTGCTCGCGGAGGAGGAAAATATCCGCGAGGTCATCATGTTCCCGATGACCCAGCGGGCCGAGGACCTGATGATGGGGGCGCCGAGCCTGCCCACCAACGAGCAGCTCCGGGAGCTGCGGCTCAGGGTGGTCCGGGAGGAGGAGTGAGGGCGTTACACGATGTAACGCGCATTCAACCCCTTGATCTGGATAGATAAAGTCTCCGCATGACCCTGGAGCGACCGACCGGTGGAGCCGATCTGAGCGGCTGGGAGCCTCCTCCGCTCCCGACCCGCCGGGCGATGGACGGGCGCTGGTGCCGCCTTGCGCCCCTTGCGCAGGGCCATCGGGACCGTCTCTTCGCGGCGTTCTCCGAGGACCCGGACGGCGCGATGTGGAGGTATCTCCCCGTCGGACCCTTCGCGGACGCCGAGGCCTACGGGCGCTGGCTGGACGCGGCCTGCGGGGCCGGCGATCCTCTTCATTTCGCGGTGGCGACGGCGGACCGGCACCTCGGAGGCACCCTGAGCCTGATGCGCCAGCAGCCCGAGGCGGGGTCCATCGAGATCGGCTGGGTGACCTTCGCGCCGCGGCTGCAGAGAACCGTCGCGGCGACGGAGGCGCTCTACCTGCCCATGCGCTGGGCATTCGAGGCAGGCTATCGACGCCTCGAATGGAAATGCGACGCGGCCAACGCCGCCAGCCGGCGGGCGGCGCAGCGCCTCGGGTTTTCGTTCGAGGGTGTCCACAGGCAGGCCCGCGTCGTCAAGGGACGCAACCGGGACACGGCCTGGTTCTCGGTGATCGATGGCGAATGGCAGGCGCTGTCGGCGGTCCTCGAGACATGGCTTGACCCGGCGAACTTCGACCCGGACGGGGCGCAGCGCACCCGACTGTCGGATCTGACCTTGCCGCTTCTGGCCGCGCGAGATCCGGCGCTGGAGTGACGGCAGGTCGGGTCCTGCAACAGACGCCGGTCCCGTCGCGTTACCGACACCTCAGCAGAAGGAGACCCGACATGCGACGCATCCTGAAATATGTGGCGATCTGGAAGGTGGCCCAGCGGTTCCTGCGCAAGCGGGGGCGCTGAGGGTGGACCGGCGGGGTGACCCCGCCGGTCCCGACGCTCAGAAGCTGAAGACGTAGTTCAGGCGGACGCCGAGGTCGTCGATGCCCTCGATCTCCTCGCCCGCGTCGATGTCGAGCGAGAGCGTGCCCGGCCCGCCCGTCGTCGAGAAACCCGCGCCGTAGCGGCCCGAGGTCCAGGACTCGTCGTTGCCGAGGCCGTCGTCGACGCGGGAGAAGGCGGCGGCGGCGGAGACGTAGGGCGCGATGCCGCCGAGGTCGCCGAAATCCACGCGCGTGCCGAGGCGGGCGGAGGTCGCGCTGATGTCCCGCGCGGCCTGGCGGGTGCCCCGGATGACGGCGGAGGGGTGGCTCTCGCGCCAGGTGGCGACGCTCGCGAAGGGCGTCAGCGTGACCGCGCCCACGGGCAGGCTGCCGCGCACCGCGGCGCCGCCGAAGAGGCGCTCTGCCTCGTAGTCCGTCGCGCCGAAATCGTACTCCGGCCGGCCGTAGCCCAGGTGGCCGTCGATCACGACCGCCCCGACCCGCGTGGCGACATAGGGGCCGAAGGAGAAGCCCCGGGCCGACACGTCCACGATCCCGTCGTCGAGGTCGAATTGCTCGTGGGCCACGAAGAAGCCCGCGATCGTGTCGCTGCCGCCGACGAACGTGTCGTAGCCCAGCACGAAATCGGTGCGCGCGCCCTCGGCATTGCCGGAGAACTGCCGCGCCTCGACCGAGGCCCAGCCGTTCCACGACATCGTGGCGCCGCCCGGCGTGGACATGGTCGACAGGAACGCGCCGGACTCGGCCATGGAGAAGCCGCCGCCGCCGCTGAGACGGGAACCCGTCGCCCGGGCCACGGCGGTGCCCACGGCGGCGGCCTGGCCGCCGGCGGCGGCGCGCGCGCCGGTGGTCACGGACTGCGCCACCCGGGCCGCGGTCGGGCCGGCCGGGGCGGCATGGGGCTGGTTCGGGCCGGTGGTCGTGGTGGTCGTCCGGCTCTGGTCGGGCTCTTCCTCGGGCTCTTCGGCCACGTCGCCCTCGGCGCAGGTGATCGCGAGCGTCGAGTCGGTCCCGTCGGTGGAGAAGGCCTCGAGGAAATTGTTGTCCGCCGCGCGGCTGAACTGGTAGCCGTCGCAGCTGACCTCTCCGGGGAAGCTCGCATTGCAGGTGCCCGAGTCCGCATCGCCCTGGCCGCCCGGCTCGATCGAGGCGCCGACGCCCGAGGGGTTCGAGGCGGAGATCGTGATGACCTCGCCTTCCTTCAGCGAGAAGGTGAGTCCGAGGTTCTGGGTCGCGCCGACGGGATAGACCTGGTCACCGATATTGGCGCAGGTCAGGGTCGTCGCCTGGGCGAGGCCCGGCAGCAGGATCAGCGCGGCGGCGAGGCGGCGGGCGGAAAGGACAGGGGACTTTTCGGTCATGGGAATCGCTTCGGTCAATGATGGTCCGAGGCGATCTATACGTCCGGGCGACGCGGCGTCACGAGGGGCTGCCTGACGTGGCGGCCGGAATGTGACCGAAGGGCTTCACCGGGAGGAGCACCGCTCCTTCGCGGCAGACCGGCCCTGCGATCCGGGCGGGGATCGCGGGGCCGGGGCCGGGGCGGGTCACTCGCCCGCGATCAGGCCCATGGACTCGAGCTTGAGGATCACCTGATGGGCGCAGTTGTCCACGTCCACGCTTTCGGTCTCCAGCCGCAGTTCGGGGTCCTGCGGCACGTCGTAGGGGTCGGAGATGCCGGTGAATTCCTTGATCTTGCCCTCGCGGGCGAGCTTGTAGAGCCCCTTGCGGTCGCGGCGCTCGCATTCCTCGATGGAGGTGGCGACATGGACCTCGACGAAGGCGCCGAACTGCTCGATCTCCTCGCGCACGGCGCGGCGGGTGGCGGCGTAGGGCGCGATGGGCGCGCAGATGGCGATGCCGCCGTTCTTGGTGATCTCGGAGGCGACATAGCCGATGCGGCGGATGTTGAGGTCGCGGTGCTCCTTGGAGAAGCCGAGCTCGGACGAGAGGTTCTTGCGCACGATGTCTCCGTCGAGCAGCGTCACCGGCCGGCCGCCCATCTCCATCAGCTTGACCATGAGCGCGTTTGCGATGGTCGACTTGCCCGAGCCCGAGAAGCCCGTGAAGAACACGGTGAAGCCCTGGCGCGACCGCGGCGGGCGGGTGCGGCGCAGCTCCTTGACCACCTCGGGGAAGGAGAACCACTCGGGGATCTCGAGCCCCTCCTGCAGGCGGCGGCGCAGTTCGGTGCCGGAGATGTTGAGGATGGTGACGGTGTCGCGGTCCTCGATCTCGTCGGCGGGCTCGTATTGCGCGCGTTCCTGGATGTAGACCATGTGCTTGAAGTCGACCATCTCGATGCCGATTTCGGCCTGGTGCTCGCGGAACAGGTCCTGGGCGTCGTAGGGGCCGTAGAAATCCTCTCCGGCGGAATTCTTGCCGGGGCCTGCGTGGTCGCGGCCGACGATCATGTGGGTGCAGCCGTGGTTGCGGCGGATGATGCCGTGCCAGACCGCCTCGCGCGGGCCAGCCATGCGCATGGCGAGGTTCAGAAGGCTGAGATGCGTGGTGGAGGCCGGGTACTTGTCCAGAACCGCCTCGTAGCAGCGCACGCGGGTGAAATGGTCCACGTCGCCGGGCTTCGTCATGCCGACGACGGGGTGGATCAGCAGGTTCGCCTGCGCCTCCCTGGCGGCGCGGAAGGTCAGTTCCTGGTGCGCGCGGTGCAGCGGGTTGCGGGTCTGGAAGGCGACGACGCGGCGCCAGCCGACCTTGCGGAAATAGGCGCGCAGCTCGTTCGGCGTGTCGCGGCGGGCGCGGAAGTCGTAATGGACGGGCTGCTGGATGCCGGTGACCGGCCCGCCGAGGTAGACGGGGCCGGCGCGGTGGTGGAGGTAGTAGACCGCCGGATGCGCCTCGTCGTTGGCGCCGAAGACCTTCTCCGCCTCGCGGGCCTTGTCGGGGGTCCACTTGTCGGTGACGGTCATGGTGGCGAGGATCACGCCCTCCTGGTCGCGAAGCGCGATGTCCTGGCCCAGCTCGACGGTCTCGGCGAATTTCTCAGACACGTCGAGGGTCACCGGGATCGGCCAGAGCTTGCCGTCGGCGGTGCGCATGGTCTCTACGACGCCGTCGTAATCCTCCTCGGTGAGGAAGCCCTTGAGCGGGAAGAAGCCGCCGTTCATCAGAAGCTCGAGGTCGCAGATCTGCCGCTCGGTCAGGTCCCATGACGTAAGGTTCGCCGCCTCGGCCTTCATCTTCTGCGCGCTCTCGTAGGAGACGTAGAGTTCCGGGATCGGGGCGAGGTTTTCGATGGCCATCTGACTTTCTCGACTTGACTGGAGTTGGCGCGCTCCTAGACCGCCGCCGGGCGCGAGCGCAAGCGTCCGGGGGGCGATTTCCGCCGGGGCATGGCGGACAACCGACAGGTGCATGGCGGTTTGTTGCTGCATTGCAGCAAATCCCTGAGCTGGGTCCGGATTGGCGCCGTTCGGGCGGTGCGGATTGCACGCGGCGCCCGCATCGGCCAGTGTCGGCCCAAGTGCATTTCCCGGAGCGGCGGCATCTTCAGGTGACACCCGAGGACGAGATCGAGGCGCTGATCGCGCGGCTCCCGCTGGGCGATCGGGCGGCCTTCGGACGACTTTATGACCTGACCGGGGCGAAACTCCACGGCGTGTGCCTGCGTGTCCTCAAGGACGGGACGGCGGCGGAGGACGCGGTGCAGGAGACCTATGTGAAGGTGTGGAACGCTGCGGGCCGCTTCGCGCCGGGTGCGGGAAGCGCGATGGGCTGGCTGGTGACGATCGCGCGGAACACCGCGATCGACCGGCTGCGCGCGCGGCGCCGGGGCGAGGTCGGCACCGAGGCGGCCGAGGCGCTTCCCGCGCCGGGCGCGACCCCCGAGGCGGTCGCGGAGGCGCGGTCCGAGGCCGCGCGCATCGTCCTGTGCCTCGACGAGCTGGACCCCGGACACCGCGCGGCGGTGGTGGGCGTCTATCTCGACGGGCTGAGCTACGCCGACCTCGCCGAGCGGCGGGGAATGCCCCTGAACACGGTCCGCACCTGGCTGCGCCGCAGCCTGCAGCGCCTGAAGGAATGCATGGCGAGATGAGCACCGAGCCGCTGACCCCGGAGGACGACGCGCTGGCAGCCGAATACGCGCTGTCCCTGCTCGAGGGTGCCGAGCGGGCGGAGGTCGAGGCGCGTCTGGCGCGGGAGCCCGCGCTGGCGGCGGCGGTGGCGCGCTGGCAGGCGGCGTTCGCGGAGCTGGCGGAGGAGGTGGCGCCGGTACCGGTGCCCGAGCGCGTGCGGCGGCGGCTAGAGGCGCGGCTCTTCGCGCCCCCGCCGGGCGCGCGGACTGCGGCCGGGCCGGGCTGGCTGCGCTGGCTGTCGGGCGTCGCGGTGTCGGGCGCGGTCGTCGTCGCCCTCTTCCTCGTCGCGCCGCTGCCGGGTCTGCGCTTTGCCCCCGCCTTCACCGCCGAGCTGCAGGCGGAGGACAGCGCGCTGGATATCCTTGCCAGCTACGATCCCGGGCGCGGCGAGCTGCGGGTGGAGCGCCGGGCGGGCGGGCCGCCCGCGGGCCGTGTGCTTCAGCTCTGGGCGCTGGCCGGGGATGCCGCGCCGGTCTCGCTGGGCCTTCTCGAAAGCGAGGCGACGCGGCTCGTCCTGCCGCCGGAGCTCGCCCCCGTCGCCGGGGAGCTGACCCTTGCGGTCAGCGAGGAGCCGCCCGGCGGTTCGCCCACGGGCCTGCCCACCGGACAGGTCCTCGCCGCCGCGCCGGTCCAGCCGCTGTAAGGCATCCGGCGCAAGATTAACGCAACGTCATTCTGAAACTCTTCGGCGGTTCCGCTCGTGAGCGGAATGTCCGGCGCAATCGGGCGCCCGATCAACCGAGACCCGAGGGAGATTCCAATGACGAGACTTTCGCTGACCGCCGCAGCCGCCATCGCCGCCCTTGCCGTGGGTGGGACCGCCCATGCGCAGGCCATGATGACCGAGAACCCCATGGTCGGGGGCGCGGCGATGTTCGCCGACCGGACCATCGTGGAGAATGCCGTGAACTCGGCCGACCACACCACGCTCGTCGCGGCGGTGCAGGCGGCGGGTCTCGTCGAGACGCTCTCGGGCCGCGGGCCGTTCACGGTCTTCGCGCCGACCAATGCCGCCTTCGACCAGCTGCCCGCGGGCACCGTGGACACGCTGCTGGAGCCCGGGAACATCGAGATGCTGCGGACCGTGCTGACCTGCCATGTCGCCTCGGCCGAGGCGATGTCCGCCGCGGTCCGCGGCCTGACGGCCGACCCGAGCGGGACCTACGCGGTGCCGACGCTGGGCGGCTGCACCCTGCGGGCCAGCCTCGCGGGCGGCATGGTCCGGCTGGCGGACGAAACCGGCAACGTCGCCATGGTGACGATCCCCAACGTGATGCAGTCGAACGGCGTGATCCACGTCATCGACACCGTGATGCTGCCGGCGATGTAAACCCCCCGTCGGCAGTCTGCTGCCGCCCAGATCCTTTTCGGCAGCAGGGAGGGCCCCGGTATCGTCGCGATGCCGGGGTCCTGCCTTTCGTCGCGCTACTCTGCGGCGTCGACGGGGAGACCGTAGCCCAGCGGCGGGGTCTGGTCCTTGCCCTCGGTCTCGCCCTGTTCGGCGAGGAACCGTTCGGCCTCGAGCGCGGCCATGCAGCCCATGCCCGCGCTGGTCACGGCCTGGCGGTATTTCCAGTCGGTGATGTCGCCCGCGGCGAAGACGCCGGGGATCGTGGTCTCGGTCGAGCCGGGCACGGTCTTCACATAGCCGCCCATGTGGGTCTCGAGCTGGTCCTTCACCAGCTCGCTCGCCGGCGCGTGGCCGATGGCGACGAAGACGCCCTTGGCGGGGATCTCCCGCGTCTCGCCGGTGCGGACATGGCGGACGCGGACGCCGGTGACGCCCCTGGGATCGGTTTCGCCCAGCACCTCGTCGAGTTCATGGTGCCAGAGCGTCTCGATCTTCGGGTTCTTGAACAGGCGGTCCTGCAGGATCTTCTCGGCGCGCAGTTCGTCGCGGCGGTGCACCAGGGTGACCTTGGAGGCGAAGTTGGTCAGGAACAGGGCCTCTTCGACGGCGGTGTTTCCGCCGCCGATCACCACGATCTCTTGCCCGCGGTAGAAGAAGCCGTCGCAGGTCGCGCAGGCGGAGACGCCGAAGCCCTTGTAGGCGTCCTCGGAGGGCAGGCCGAGCCATTTGGCGCGCGCGCCGGTGGCGAGGATCACCGCGTCGGCGGTGTAGACCGTGCCGCTGTCGGACCGGGCGGTGAAGGGCCGGTGCGAGAGGTCGAGCGAAGTGATGATGTCGGAGACGATCTCGGTGCCCATGGCGCGGGCATGGGCCTCCATCCGGACCATGAGGTCCGGGCCCTGCACCTCGGTGTCGCCGGGCCAGTTCTCCACCTCGGTCGTCGTCGTCAGCTGGCCGCCGGGTTCGAGCCCCTGGACGAGGAGCGGCTCGAGCATGGCGCGGCTCGCGTAGACGCCCGCCGTGTAGCCCGCGGGCCCGGAGCCGATGATCAGCAGCTTCGTGTGACGAGTCCCGGCCATGGCCACCCCCTTTGCGTTCCGGTCAGGTGTCGGGATATAGGCCCTCGCTCCGGCTCTTGAAACCCTGCCGGGAAACCGCCAGTTAGTGCAATGATCTTGCGCTTGCGCGAAACATTCTTGCGCAACAGGCGCGCTCAACGTAGAAAACGGAAAAATGGGGAGGGCAGGATGCCGGGCACGCGCCTCGACGCCATCGACCGCATGATTCTGGCCGAGCTCCAGGCCGACGGGCGGATGACCAATGTCGAGCTCGCGCGCCGGGTCGGCATCTCGGCGCCGCCCTGCCTGCGCCGCGTCCGCACGCTGGAGGAGCAGGGCTATATCCGCGGCTATCACGCCGACGTCGACCCGCGGGAGCTGGGCTTCGAGGTTCAGGTCTTCGCCATGGTCGGCCTCGTGAGCCAGGCCGAGGCGGATCTGTCGGCCTTCGAGGCGCGGTGCCGGTCCTGGCCGCTCGTGCGGGAGTGCCACATGCTGAACGGCGAGGTGGATTTCATCCTGAAATGCGTCTCGCCGGACCTGCGCACCTTTCAGACCTTCCTCACGGAATCCCTGACCGCAGCGCCCAACGTCGCAAGCGTGAAGACCTCGCTGGTGATCCGGCAGGCCAAGGGCGAGCCCGGCGTGCCCTTCGAGGTGCTCGAGGAGCGGCTGGCGCGGCAGGCCTGAGCGCGCCGCCGGTCAGGCGACGCCGAGCAGATCGAGGTCCGAGAGCCGCAGGCGGCTGAAGCGCATCGGCCCGAAGGACGCCACGTCCGCCCGGTGCGGAAAGAGCGACATGTAGAGCGCGAGCGCGTCTCCCCGCAGGCCGAGCTCGTGCAGCGTGCCGGGATGGTGGCTTTCGAGCTCCACCCCCTGGGCCACGACGCGGTGATGCCCGGCGAGGCTGATGTGGAACACCTGCACCGGCGAGGGCGGCGTCAGCTCGATCACGTTGCAGCCGTCGATCAGGTCGCGGGCGGGCAGGAAGGCGCCGTCGGCGCGGGTGATGCGCTGCACGGCCTCGGTGCGGTGGTAGATCCGCGCGAGGGGTCCCAGCACGAGGTCGGGCATGGGCCGCGCGATGCCGAGCGCATCGGCCGCGATCCGGGTCAGGGAGCCCATGACCGGCGACTGGCCCTGCGCGCCCGGCACGATCGTCGTGGACCCGCGCCAGAGCACGGGCTGAAAGCCTGCGTCCACGGTGCGCACCCGGTCGCCGGGCAGCAGGTCCTCGATCGCCACGGGCCCCGCCTCGGTGGAGAAGAGCGTGCCGCGGGCGAAGGCGGCGAAGGCGGATTCGAAGGCCGGAAGGGCGGGGGCGACGGTGCTGCGCTCCGCGATGTCGCCCCGAGCGTCCAGCCACATGACCTCGTAGCGCCGCATGAGGGGGCGCGGACGGGCGTCCGGGGCGGAGGGGCGGGCTTTGCGCACGTCGAAACGTGCGCGGGCGGGGGTAATCGTCATGCGAACACCTTGCGGCTGGTCACATCGTCCGTCGGCCCCCACCGACGACGTCAGAGGACGTTTCTGGATGTGGCCTTGTCGCCCCGCGGAGCCCGCCCGGTCAAGCGAGAGGGCCGCGACGTCCGCGAGGCCCGGACAATCGGAGGGAGCCGGAGGGATCGTTCGGGATGGGTCTACAACCCGCGCCACATTCCGGCGGGGCAGGCACGTCCGGGACGAATCGGACGGAGGACGGGCGGTAGGCCGGGAGCCTCCGGACCCGCGCCGCCATCGAAAGAGCGGGAGTCGCGGCCGTCGGGGAGCGGGATCGGCACCTGCGCAGCGCCCTTGCCCGTCCCGGCGGCGCGCCGTGGTCCGGGCGGGACGGGGCCGGTCGCGGGGGCTGACGGAGGGCGCGCGGTCCCGCGGCGGCGCCCTGCGCTCTCAGCGCAGGGCCTGGTCGAGGTCGAAGCGGCGGGCGGCGGCGGCGATGCGGGCGCGGGTCTGCGCGAGGTTCACGATCTCGTCCCGCCGCTGGCGGCGGGCGATCAGGGCGGCGCGCGGCGCGCCGCGTTCGAAGGGCATCCGCAGCTTCAGGCCTGCGGCCTCGTCCTGGATCCGGTCGATCACCCGTGTGCGGTCCTTCATGGCATCCCCCCTTGCGGCGCTGGTCCGGCCCTCGTGCCGGTAACGACCGAGTCACCATGACGGCGCGGCGGAATTTTGACGCCTGAGCGGCAATTATGGGTGAAACCGGCCCGGATTGGCCACGGGAGCGAAACGAGTGCCGCGCCCGCGCGTCACAGACGGATCGCCGAGATCAGACGGCCGTAATCGGCCTCGCGGGCATGGACGGTGCGGCGGTAGCTGAAGAACCGCTCGGGGTCGCCATAGGTGCAGTGGCGCGTCCATTGGGCCTCGCCCACGCCCGCCGCGCGCAGCCGGTGCAGCACGAAGCCGGGCAGGTCGAAGTGCATCCGGTCGCCTTCTCCGTTGGCGAAGAACCGGGCGTTGTCCGCCTCCTCGGCGGTGAAGGTCTCGAAGAACTCGGGTCCCACCTCGTAGGCGCGCTGGCTGATCGTGGGTCCGATCACCGCGCGGATGCCGGCACGGGTGGCGCCGAGCGCCTCCATCGCCTCGACCGTGGCCTCGAGCACGCCCGAGAGCGCGCCGCGCCAGCCGGCATGGGCCGCGCCGATCACCCCGGCGCCCGCGTCCGAGAACAGCACCGGGCCGCAATCGGCGGTCAGCACCGAGAGCGCCACGCCAGGCGTCGCGGTCACCAGCGCATCGGCCTCCTCGCGCGGGGTCTCGGGGGCGGTGACGGTGACGACCCGCGCGGAATGAACCTGGTGCACGCCCACCAGCGCCTCCGCGGGCAGTCCCAGGGCGAGGGCCGCGCGGGTCCGGTTGATCCGCACGACCTCGTGCTGGTCCGACGAGCCGTAGCCGCAGTTCAGCCCCCGGAACACGCCCGAGGAGGCGCCGCCGTCCCGGCCGAAGAAGCCGTGCGGCAGCGGGGCCAGCAGGTCGGAGGTGATGATGTCGAGCGTCATGGCTCCAGACCGGGCAAGGGCGGCGCACCGGGCGGGGTCAGCCCGAGCACCTTGAAGAGGTGGCCCATCTCGGAGGGGTGGGTCAAGCGGCGGTGTGCCGCGAGATGATCCGCGAGGGCCGCCCCGGCGAGACCCTGCGCCAGCTGCCGCGCGCGGTCTGCGATGCCCAGCCGTTCGAGAAAGACGCCCTGCGGGGTGGGCGCGCTGGCCACGGCGGGGTCGGCGGCGCGCGCGAGGGCCTCGAAATCCACATGGGCCGTGAGGTCCGCTGTGCCCGGCGCGGCGAAGGGATCGACGGTCTCGTGCCGGGCGAGCGCCTGCAGCGTGTCCCCGCGCGAGCGCCAGTCGCCGTAGTCGATCACCAGCGCCGCGCCGCCATGGGCGGCGATGCGCCGGCCGATCTCTCCGGCGATGGCCGGCAGGGCCGGGCAAAGCTCGACCATGTGATCCTCGGGCGTGTCGGCGAGGCGGTCGGCGAGGGCGGCGAGCGGCGCGGGGGGCGTGAGGCCGGTGACGAGGCGCTCGCCCTCCGCGCCCACCACGCGCTCGGCCCAGCCGTCGCCCCGGCGCAGGAACTGGCGGATCGGCAGGGCGTCGAAGACCTCGTTGGCGATTAGGAGAAGCGGCGCCTCGGGGAGCGTCTCGACATGGTCGTGCCAGACGGCCCGGCCGATGCGCGCGCGCTGCACGGCGCGCAGGGCGGGCGAGGTCTCGACGAGATGCACCTCGGCGCGCTCGGAAAAGCCCGGCACCCGGCGCAGCGCCCGCAGCGCATCCTGCATCGCCGTGCCGCGCCCGGGGCCGAGTTCGGCCAGCGTCACCGGGCCGGGGGCGCCCTGGTCGAGCCAGGCCTGGCCGAGGGCGAGGCCGACCAGCTCTCCGAACATCTGGCTGATCTCGGGGGCGGTGGTGAAATGCCCGGCCGCGCCCAGGGGATCGGCGGCGGCATAGACGCCGTGGCGGGGATGCCAGAGGCAGAGCGCCATGTAGTCCGCGATCGTCAGGGGGCCGGTCCGGGCGATCTGGCGCAGGATGATCTCCTGCAGCGGCGTCATGCGGGACGGGTCGCCGCGCGGCGGGCGTGGGCGATGGCGAGAAGGCCCGCGAGGATCATCGGCAGGGAGAGGAGCTGGCCCATCGTCAGGCCCCAGGTTCCGAGCTGGAGCGCGTGGCCCACCGGGTTCGTGTCGGTCACGAACTGCGCATCGGGCTGGCGGAACAGCTCCACGACGAAGCGCGCGGCGCCGTAGCCGAGGAAGAAGACCCCCGCCGTGAGCCAGGGCATCCTCAGCCAGCCGCGCCGGTACGCGCCCCAGAAAAGGAGCGCGCCGAGCACCAGCCCCTCGAGGAGCGCCTCGTAGAGCTGGGAGGGATGGCGGGCGCAGAGACCCTCGATGCCGGGGCAGTCCTGCGCCAGCTCGCCGGGGAAGATCACGCCCCAGGGCAGGTCGGTGGGCCGGCCCCAGAGCTCGGCGTTGACGAAATTCGCGGTGCGCCCCAGCAGGAGCGCGGGCGGCGTGGCGAGCGCCAGCAGGTCCGCCATGGTCCCGAGCGGCGCGCCGTACTTGCGCGCGCAGAGCCAGACCGCGGCGACCACGCCCAGAAAGCCGCCGTGAAAGGCCATGCCGCCCTGCCAGACGTAGAGGATCTCCATGGGGTTCGAGAGGTAGTAGCCGGGCTGGTAGAAGAGGACGAATCCGAGCCGCCCGCCGACGATCACGCCGACGATGATCCAGGTGACGAGATCCTCCACCTGGGCGCGGGTCATCGGCGGGCTCTCGCCCCGGAACAGCGCGGGGCGCTCCACGGCGGCGACTACGATGCGCCAGCCGATCAGGATGCCCGCGATATAGGCCAGCGCGTACCAGCGCAGCGCCAGCTCCATGCCGAAGAGCTCGACGGAGAAGAGGACCGGGGAGAGCCAGTCGGGAAAGGGAATGCCGGTGCCGGACATGGTGCCTCCGGATGGGTTCGGGCCCCGGGATTGTCAAGGCGCCGCCTTGAGCGCGGCGGCCGCGGGGACCATATAGGAGTGGAGCATGACCGGAGGCTGACACATGCAGACACGGGGCAAGGTTTTCGACGATCTGTCGCAACTGATGACCAATGCCATGGGCGTGGCCCAGGGCGCACGGGAAGAGGCCGAGACGGCGATGAAGGGCTGGGTCGACCGGTTCCTCGCCGACCGCGACCTCGTGACCCGCGAGGAATTCGAGGCGGTGCGCGCCATGGCCCAGAAGGCGCGCGAGGAGAACGAGGCGCTGAAGGCCCGGATCGCGGCGCTCGAAGGCAAGTGATCCCGCGGTGCGCGCCTGCGGCGCGCGCCGTGTGAGCTCCGCCCCGCCGGTGGCGGGACGGAGCGGAAGGGGGGCGCTGCCCCCCACGGCGAAAGCGGGGGGCTTTCGCCGTCCCCCCCGGGATATTTCCGGCCAGAAAAGAGCAGGGCAGGTGCGCAAGGTCGGGGCCTGCGCACCTGCCCGGGCGGCGCTGCGTTTCGTGCAGTGGCGGAGGGGGCGCGCCGCGTCCGGGCGGCGCGCGGGAGGGTCAGGCGAAGCTGGCGAAATAGGCCGAGAGGATGTCGCGGGCGGCGGCGAGGTCGGTCTTGTCGGCCATCTCGGTCACCGTGTGGATGTAGCGCGTGCCCACGGTGATGCCGATCGCGCGGGCGCCGGCCGCCGCCTGCTGCGCGGCCGCGCCGTCCTGGCCGCCCGCGCGCAGCATGGTGCGCTGGCAGGGGATGCCCTTCTCGGCGGCGAGGGCCTCGATCTCGGTCACCAGCCCCTTGTCGGAGATGAAGCTGCCGTCGCGGATGTGGAGGCCGAAGCCGCGGCCCTGCTCGGTGGTGCGGTCCTGTTCGGGCACGCCGGGCGTGTCGCAGGCGAGGGTCACGTCGATGCCGATGCCGATGTCGGGGCGCACCCTGTAGGCCGCGGTGCGGGCGCCGCGCAGGCCGACCTCCTCCTGGCTGGTGAAGACGACGTGGAGTTCCGCGCCGCGGCCGGCGTCCTTGTCGAGGGCGCGGATGCTCTCGATGCCGAGCCAGCAGGCGATGCGGTTGTCGAGGGCCTTGGAGACGACCTTGTCGCCCATCTCGAGGAAGGGCTCGTCCATCACCACGTAGTCGCCGATCTTCACCTTCTCCCTTGCCGCGGCGCCGAGGCCGGTGTCGACGAAGAAGTCGGCCACCTCGGGCACCTTCTTGCGGTCCTCGGGGGAGGAGATGTGGACGGGCTTGCCGCCGGGGTTCATCACCGCCTTCAGATCGCCGTCCTCGGTGCAGACAAGCACCCGGCGCGAGAAGAGGTTGCGCGGATCGAAGCCGCCCACGGGCTGCAGGTAGAGAAAGCCCTTGTCGGTGATATGGCTGACGAGAAAGCCGATTTCGTCCATGTGGCAGAGCGCCATGACGCGCGGCGCGCCCTCGGTGCGGGCGTGGCGGACGCAGTGGAGCGAGCCCATCACGTCGGTCTCGACCCGGTCGAAGAGGCCCGCGACCTCGGTCTCGATCAGGGCGCGGACGCGCTCCTCGTGGCCGGGGACGCCGGGGGTTTCGCACAGGCGCTTCAGGAGGTCAATGTTCATGGGCAGGCTCTCCGTTCGGGACTGGTCCGAGACCTAGACCGGGGCGGGGCCATGGGCCAGCGGTGCCGCGGGGGCCAGGGAAAATTCACATCTTGTCCACAAGAAATCGCTTTACAGCGCGACCCGCCCGCGTCCACCATATATGGTGAGGAGGCAGGCTATGGACCGCCTCCCTTGAGCAGATAACTAGGAGTTGGGCGCTGCCTATAGCCCCCTGCTAGTTTCACAGGAGGCGAGCCGCATGGCCCTGACCGAGCAGTTTTCCAGCGACGACATCCACCCGATCGACCTCTGCGAGCATATCGCGGAGCACCACGACTGGGAGTTCGACCGCATCGCCGAGGACCAGATCGCCATGGCGGTCGAGGGCCAGTGGCGGACCTACTCGATCACGCTGGCCTGGTCGGCCTATGACGAGACGCTGCGGCTGATCTGCACCTTCGAGATGGAGCCGCCCGAGCACCGGGAGGCCGCGCTCTACGAGGTGCTGAACCGCGCCAACGACCTGGTGTGGTCGGGCGCCTTCACCTGGTGGGCCGAGCAGAAGATGATGGTCTGGCGCTACGGCCTCGTCCTTTCCGGAGAGCAGCTGCCCGGGCCGGAGCAGATCGACACCCTGATCGGCGCGGCGGTCATGGCCTCGGAACGCTTCTACCCCGCGTTCCAGCTTGTGACCTGGGCCGAGAAGGCGCCCAAGGACGCCATCGAGGTGGCCATCGCCGAGGCCTACGGGACGGCCTGAGTCTCCGCGGGCGCGGGTCGGAGGGGTGTTGCGCTTTGCCGCGCCCTTGGGGATGGTGCGCCCATGACGGGACTTCAGGATATCGCGGATCGCGGCCTCGTGCTTCTGGGCTGCGGCAAGATGGGATCGGCCATGCTCGCGGGCTGGCTCGACCGGGGCGTGCCGCCGGAGGCGGTGCATGTGATCGAGCCCGCGCCCTCGGACTGGCTCAGGGGCAGTGGGGTCGGGATCGGCGGCGATCTGCCGGAGCGGCCGGCGGTGCTCCTGGTGGCGGTCAAGCCGCAGATGATGGAGGAGGCCCTGCCGGGAGCCGCGGGCTTCGGCGGGGGCGGCACGCTGGTGATCTCGGTCGCGGCGGGCACGCCGCTGGCGCGCTTCGAGGCCGCTTTCGGGCCCGGCACGCCGGTCGTGCGGGCGATGCCCAACACGCCCGCGGCCGTGGGGCGGGGGATCACCGCCATCGTGGGGAATGCCGCGGCGGGGGCGGGGCATCTCGATCTTGCCGAGGCGCTCCTGAAGGCGGTGGGGCAGGTGGTCCGGCTCGAGGGCGAGGGGCAGATGGACGCGGTCACCGCCGTTTCGGGCTCGGGGCCGGCCTATGTCTTTCACCTGATCGAGACGCTGGCCGCGGCCGGCGAGGCCGAAGGCCTGTCCCCGGAGCTTGCCATGGCGCTGGCGCGGGCCACGGTGGGCGGCGCGGGCCAGCTCGCCGAGGATGCGGCGGAGGACCCGGGGCAGCTGCGGCGCAACGTGACCTCGCCGAACGGGACGACCCAGGCGGCGCTCGAGGTGCTGATGGACGCGGAGAGCGGCTTTCCGGCGCTGTTGCGGCGGGCGGTCCATGCCGCGGCGGAGCGGTCGCGGGAGCTGGGGCGTGGCTGAGCGGGCGCCGGAGATCGGCTTCGACGACTTCCTCAAGGTCGATATCCGGGTGGGCCGGGTGACGCGCGCGGAGCCCTTTCCCGAGGCGAGAAAGCCCGCGATCCGGCTCTGGGTCGATTTCGGGCCCGAGATCGGGGAGAAGAAGAGCTCCGCCCAGATCACGGCGCATTACACGCCCGAGGCCCTCGTGGGTCGGCAGGTGCTGGCGGTGGTCAACTTTCCGCCGCGCCAGATCGGGCCCATGGTGTCGGAGGTTCTGGTGCTGGGCGTGACGGGGGAGGCCGGGGGGATCGTGCTGATCGGCCCCGACAGGGATGTGCCCGAGGGGGAGAGACTGCATTGAAGAAGCGCTGCCTGATCACCCGGGAGCAGCTCGAGCCGGTGCTCGACGCCCTGCGCGAGACATTCGACCTGACGGTGGGGCGCGATCCGCTCGACGAGGCGGCGGCGGCGGCGGCGCTGCGCGACTATGACGCCATCGTGCCGACGCTGGGGGACAGGTTCACCGCCGCGGCCTTCGAGGCGGCGGGGGAGATCCGCTGCGGCGTGCTGGCGAATGTCGGGGTGGGCTACAACCATATCGACGTGGAGGCCGCGCGCGCCCATGGCGTGGCGGTCTCGAACACGCCGGACGTGCTGACGGACGCCACGGCCGATATCGGGCTCTTGCTGATGCTGGGCGCGGCGCGGCGGGCGAGCGAGGGCGAGCGGCTGGTGCGGGCCGGGGAGTGGAAGGGCTTCGGGCCGAAGACGATGCTCGGGACGGACGTGTCGGGCAAGGTGCTGGGGGTCGCGGGCTTCGGCCGGATCGGGCAGGCGGTGGCGCGGCGCGGTCATCTCGGGTTCGGGATGGAGGTGCTCTACTGGAACCGGTCCGCGAAGGATCCCGGGTTTCCCGCCCGGAAGGTGGAGACGCTGGAGGAGCTGGCGGCGCGGGTCGATTTCCTTGTCGTGTGCCTGCCGGGCGGCAAGGAGACCGTGGGGGTCGTGGGCGCGGGGGTCTTTGCGGCGATGAAACCCGAGTCGATCTTCGTCAACATCGCGCGGGGCGAGATCGTGGACGAGGCGGCGCTGATCGAGGCGCTGGAGAGCGGCGCCATCGCGGGGGCGGGGCTCGATGTCTATGCGCAGGAGCCCTTCGTGCCGGAGCGGCTGAGGGCCTGCGAGCGATGCTTCCTGCTGCCGCATCTGGGCTCGGCCACGGTGGAGACGCGGATCGCCATGGGGATGGTGGCGGTCAGGAACGCGCGGGCCTGGGCCGATGGGAAGGCGCTGCCGCAGGCGGTCTGAGGCGTGGCGGCTCTTCCGCCCTTGCGGGCGGTCTCGCGGGGGCCGGGATGCCGGGCCGAGGCCCTGCCTACGGGTGCGTGGGGATCGGTTCGGCGGCGAGGGGCAGGCCGCCGATGCGGGCGAGGTGCCCGATCACGTCCTCGAGCCCCCGGCCATGGCGCAGGGCGGTGAAGACCGTGGGGCGGTCGCCGCGCATCCGTTTCGCGTCGCGGTCCATCACCTCGAGCGAGGCGCCCACATGGGGGGCGAGGTCGGTCTTGTTGATCACCAGGAGATCCGAGCGGGTGATGGCGGGGCCGCCCTTGCGGGGGATCTCCTCGCCGGCCGCCACGTCGATGACATAGAGCGTCACGTCCGCCAGTTCCGGGGAGAAGGTGGCGGAGAGATTGTCGCCGCCCGACTCGATCAGGATCAGGTCGAGATCGGGGTGCCGCGCGCGCATCCGCTCGACGGCGGCGAGGTTGATCGAGGCGTCCTCGCGGATCGCGGTATGGGGGCAGCCGCCGGTCTCCACGCCCATCACCCGGTCGGCGGGGAGGATCTGCATGCGCATCAGCGCCTCGGCATCCTCCTGGGTGTAGATGTCGTTGGTGATCACGGCGAGGCTGAGGCGGTCCTTCAGGGCCTGAGCCAGCCGGGCGGTCAGCGTGGTCTTGCCGGCGCCGACCGGGCCGCCGATGCCGACGCGGAGCGGGCCGTGGGGGGAGAAGGTCATGGTCGGGTCTCCTTGGCGGGCGATGAGTGGGGCCGCTCCACTCCCGGTGAGGGTCGGACGGGAAGGCCGGTCAGGAGCGGAAGATCCGCGGTTCGAGCGTCTCGGCCCGCATGGCGGCGGCGTCGAGGGCGGGGGTGAAGAGGGCGATGTCGTCAGGCGTCAGGGGCAGGGTCGCGGCCACATGGCCGGGGACCAGCGCGGTGAGCCGGGCGAGAAGCCGCTGGGCCCCCGTCTGTCCGAGCGGCATCAGCCGCTGGGCGGCCTGCAGGAGCGTCGTCAGCATCGTCTGCAGGTAGAGCCGCGCGGCGGGGGCCAGGGGCTCGCCCGTGAGGGCCGTCGCCCGGCCGACGGCGACGGGCAGGGCCATGTCGGGGATCTCGAGGGTCCAGACCTCGCGCAGGGTGCGGGCGAAGGCGGCGCCCTGTTCCAGCGTCTCGGCGCGGCGGTCGGCCGAGGGCGCGAGGGCGAGGGCGAGGTCCGCCAGATCGGCGAGGGCTGCGGTGTCGGGCGCGCGATGGGCGGCGGCGAGGAGGATCGTGTCGGACTGGCCCGCGCCGTGACGCAGGACCGCCTCGGCCCAGTCGGCGAGGCTCTCCGCATCCGACACCGCCCCGTCGGCGACAGCCTGTTCGAGCCCGTGCGACCAGGCGAAGCCGCCCGTGGGAAAGGCGGGCGAGAGCCATTGCGTCAGGCGGAGGCCCGCGCCGGGCAGGGTGTCGGGCTCAGGGGCTGTCATGGGCGTGACGGTGACCCCGGGGGCCGCGGTCCGGATCGTGGTCATGGCCGGGATGACCCGTGTCGCGGCCCTCGGGAGATTGTCCATGGCCGTGCTCTCCATGATCCCGGTGCGCGGCTCCGTGGTCATGCCCGTGGCCGTGGCTGTGTCCCATGGTGCGGCCCGTGCCGTAGGCCCCGCCTTCGGGGGCGAAGGGCTCGGAGACCTCGGTCACCTCGGCCCCGAGGCCTTCGAGCATCCGGCGCAGTACCGGGTCGCGGCGGATCAGGATCCGTGCCGGCAGCTCCGCGCCGGAGGGCGTCACGGCGCCGGGGTCGAACACCGCCGGGGTGTGGCGGTTGCCGATGTGCCAGGCGAGGCGCGGCAGGGCGGCGGCGGGGGCGGTGACCTGCAGCAGCGCCTCCTCGGCCGCGATCACCTCGATCTGGCGGCCGTCGGCGAGAAGGAACCGGTCGCCCTGGTTCACCGAGGTGGCGTGCGGCAGGTCGACGAGAAAGCCTTCGTCGTGGACGGTCACGAGGCGCCTGCGGCGCAGCAACCGCGCGTCATAGTCCAGCGTCACGCAATCGTGGCAGGGCGCGCCCGCGGCCTCGGCCGCCTTCAGCACCCGGCGGGCGGGCGGCAGGTCGGTCATGGCAGGAAGATCCGCACCGGACGATACGCGTCCTGGCCGAATTCGTCGTCGTAGGCCGTCAGGACGCTGAACGACAGGTCGGTGAGGAGCGTGTAGACCTCCACCTCGTTCACGAGGTCGCCATAGACCACCTCGACGTCGATGGCCGCGTAGCTGCAGCCGCCGATGTCGAGGTCATAGGCCGGCCCGAAGCTGTAGGTCTGGGTCTCGGTGAAGATGCCGCCGCTGTCGAGGCCGATGACGTCGAGCGTCACGGTGCTGTCCGGCTCCGGCGCGGGCATCTCGGCCGCCGGGTCGGCGAAGCTGTAGGTCGCCCGGCTGGAGGGATCGGGCGACCCGTCGTAGATGTCGAGGTAGACGAGCGTGTAGAGGCCCCGGGCCAGATCGACGATGTAGCCGTCGTCGGCGTCGCCGGGATAGGAGCCTGTCACCCGGATGATGTCGGGCCCGAGACGGGTCGCGGTCTCGAACGTGCCGTCGTCCATCTCGATCACGATGCCGCGGCCGTCGAGGTCGGCGGCGGTCGGGCAGGCCTCCTGCGCGGCGGCCTGGGCCGCCGCGGCAAGGGCCAGGATTCCGCTCAGAAGGCGGTGCGATCCCGGAAGACGTGGCGCACGATATCCTCGCGCCGCAGGCCCTTGCGGGCCAGGTCCGCGTCGCTCAGCGCCTGCAGGCGCTCGATCTGGTCGGTGCGCGCGAGACGGTTCATCCAGGTCTCGAACAGGTTGCGGCGCGGCCGCGCGGCCTGCGCCATGTGGTGCATCGTCGTATCGGCCATCGGAAACCTCCATCGGTCGGTCGGTCGGTTTCCTCCCCTGGGAAGACAGATAGAACATGGGCGTCATGGCGGCACCTCCTGTCGATGCAAGGCCGGGTTGCATGTGGGTGGATACTGGGCGCTCGGGGCGGGCTAGAAAAGGAAATACCGCTGCGCCATGGGCAGGACCTCTGCGGGTTCGCAGGTCAGCAGCACGCCGTCTGCGCGGACCTCGTAGGTCTCGGGGTTCACCTCCACCTCGGGCGTCGCGGTGTTGTGCATGAGATCGGCCTTGGTCACCTCGCGGATGTTCCTCACGGCGAGCGTCTGTTTCGCGATCCCCAGTTTCTCGCGCAGGCCGCTGTCGTGGGCGGCCTGGCTGACGAAGGTCACGGCGGAGTGCTCCACGGCGCGGCCCATGGCCCCGAACATGGGGCGCGAATGCACCGGCTGGGGCGTGGGGATCGAGGCGTTGGGATCGCCCATCTGCGCCAGCACGATGGTGCCGCCCATGAGCACCATCTCGGGCTTCACGCCGAAGAAGGCGGGGGACCACAGCACCAGATCGGCGCGCTTGCCGACCTCGATGGAGCCGATCTCGTGGGCGACGCCATGGGCGAGGGCGGGATTGATCGTGTATTTCGCGATGTAGCGGCGCACGCGCATGTTGTCGTTGTCGCCGGTCTCCTCGGGGAGCGGGCCGCGCTGCTTCTTCATCTTGTCGGCGGTCTGCCAGGTGCGGATGATCACCTCCCCGACGCGGCCCATGGCCTGGCTGTCGGAGGCGATGATCGAGAAGGCGCCCATGTCGTGGAGGATGTCCTCGGCGGCGATGGTCTCGCGCCGGATGCGGCTTTCGGCGAAGGCCACGTCCTCGGGGATCGATTTCGACAGGTGGTGGCAGACCATGAGCATGTCGAGATGCTCGTCGATCGTGTTCACCGTGAAGGGCCGCGTGGGGTTGGTGGAGGAGGGCAGGACGTGGGAGAGGCCGCAGATCTTGATGATGTCCGGCGCATGGCCGCCGCCCGCGCCCTCGGTGTGGAAGGCGTGGATGGTCCGGCCCTTCATCGCCGCCACGGTGTTCTCGACGAAGCCCGATTCGTTGAGCGTGTCGGTGTGGATCATCACCTGCACGTCCATCTCGTCGGCCACCGAGAGGCAGCAGTCGATGGCGGCTGGGGTGGTGCCCCAGTCCTCGTGCAGTTTCAGCGCGCAGGCGCCGCCCTCGATCTGCTCGCGCAGGGCGTCGGGGCGGGAGGCGTTGCCCTTGCCGGCAAAACCGATGTTCATGGGCACGCCGTCCACGGCCTGGATCATCCGGCCGATGTGCCAGGGCCCGGGGGTGCAGGTGGTCGCCAGCGTGCCGTGGGCGGGGCCGGTGCCGCCGCCGAGCATCGTCGTCAGTCCCGAATGCAGCGCGTCGTCGATCTGCTGCGGGCAGATGAAGTGGATGTGGCTGTCGAAGCCCCCCGCCGTCAGGATCTTGCCCTCGCCCGCGATCACCTCGGTCCCGGGGCCGACGACGATGTCGACGCCGGGCTGGATGTCGGGGTTGCCGGCCTTGCCGATGGCGGCGATGCGCCCGCCCTTCAGGCCCACGTCGGCCTTGTAGATGCCGGTCACGTCCACGATCAGCGCGTTGGTGATGACGGTGTCCATGGCGCCCTCGGCGCGGGTGGCCTGGCTCTGGCCCATGCCGTCGCGGATCACCTTGCCGCCGCCGAACTTCACCTCCTCGCCGTAGGTGGTGCGGTCAGCCTCCACCTCGATGATCAGGTCGGTGTCGGCGAGGCGCACCCTGTCGCCCGTGGTGGGGCCGAACATGGCGGCGTAATCGGCGCGGGAGATCGTGGCGGGCATGGGCGGGGCTCCTTTCGGGGGCGGATCAGGGGGCGGGGGGCCGGGGCGGAGTCACGCGCGACCCCGTCGCAGCCGGGCGGCGTTGCCGCTGGTATGGGCCTGAAGGCGGGTCATCGCGGCGGTGGCGATCTGGTCGGGTCGGTGCCCGGCCATGGCGGCGCCCGTGGCGGCCAGCGTCGCCTCGACGAAGGCGCCGGGCTTCTCGGCCATCGCGCGGGCAAGCTCGGACGGGGGACGCCCGCGCAGGCCCGCGGCGTCGATCAGCCGGTAGGCGATCACGGTCTGGCTCTCGCTGGCGAGCCGCCACCAGAGCGTCGAGAGCCGGACGTAGTCGGCCGGTCCCATCATGGCGCGGCGTCCTTTCCGGCCGGAACGGACAGGCGGGCAGGGGTCATGGGCTACTGCCCCCGCTTCGTGTCGATGACGGCCACGGACGACAGGACATCGGCCGCCGCGGCCTCTGCGCCGGGCGCCGGCAGGAGCAGCGCCAGAACCAGCGCAAGCGGGCCCATGACCCTGCCGTTGAAGCCGAACACCTTTCGCGCGCCCCGCAGAGGGATCAGCTGCACCTCCCGGCGCTGGCCCGGCTCGAACCGCACGGCGGTGCCCGCCGCGATGTCGAGCCGCATCCCCCGCGCCGCCTCCCGGTCGAAGTCGAGCGCGGGGTTCGTCTCGTGGAAATGGTAGTGGCTGCCGACCTGCACCGGGCGGTCGCCGGTATTGGCCACCATCAGCGTGATCGGCTCCAGCCCCTCGTTGAGGGTGATGTCGCCGGGGGCGGTGAGGATTTCGCCGGGGATCATGGTCGTCTCTCCTGCTGGGCGGGACCGAGGCTGTGTCCACGGTGTCGGGCGGGCGTCATGCGTGCGAGCCGATCTTCTGCATCGCCTCGGTGGCGACCGCGTCGAAGGCGGCCTCGAGCCGGGGCGACACGCCGCGGCAGGCATCGACCACCTCCTCGGCGCCGGCGATGTAGCTTTCGGCCTGGTCGCGCGACCAGGCGCCGGGATCGCGGGCGATGTCGCCGAGGTTGCTCAGCTGGTCCGCGATCTTGATGCGCCGGGCCTCGGCGGGGGCCTTGGGCATGTGGGCGGCCTGCCGGGCCTTGCGCTCGGGCCGGGGCAGGTCGGCCCAGTCGGGCGCATCGGTGAGCGCCGCCACCAGCTCCGCGACCTCGTCGCCGTATTCGACCGCGATCTCGCAGGCGGTCAGGTCGCTGTCCTCGACCGTGTCATGCAGCAGCGCCGCGATCACCGCATCGGCGGTCGCCCCGTCCCTCGCGACCAGATGGGCCACCTCGAGCGGGTGCATGATGTAGGGGAGCTGGTCGCGTCCCTTGCGCGTCTGACCTGCATGGGCGCGGGCCGCGGTCAGGGCCGCCCGGGTCACCATCTCGATATCCGCGGCGCCGTCAGCGAATGGGCTCATGGACCGTCACCAGTTTCGTTCCATCGGGGAAGGTCGCCTCGACCTGCACCTCCGGGATCATCTCCGCCACGCCCTCCATGACGTCGGCCCGGGTGAGCACCTGCGCGCCGGCCTGCATCAGGTCGGCCACGGACCGGCCGTCGCGGGCACCCTCGACCACGGCCTCGGTGATCAGGGCGATCGCCTCGGGATGGTTCAGCGGGACGCCGCGGGCGCGGCGCTTGCGCGCCACCTCTGCGGCCATCGCCACGAGGAGCTTGTCCTTCTCGCGGGGGGTAAGCTGCATCTTGACTCAGAGCCTCCAGACTTTGGGAACGGGTGCACGGGTAAGCCGCTCGACGAGCGGAACGAGAGAGGCGCGCAAAAGGTGGCCGTCCTCGGCCAGTAGCCGGACGACGAGAAGCCCCTCCGACGGCAGCGCGGCGCCCGAGGGGAAGGGGAGCATGGCGCGGACCTGGCGCAGGCGGGCGGCGGCGTCGGGGGCGGCGTGGACCAGCGTCGCCATCGCCCCCGCGCCGCGCGCGCCGAAGGGGGAGGCGAGCCGGGCTGCCACGTCGCCCGAGAGCCGCAGCCCGTCGGCAAAGAGCCTCCGCCCGTCGCGGCGGATGTCCCAGCGGTCGTGGAGCGAGGCGCGGGTCAGCCGCTCGCCCATGGCGCGGCGGCCGAAGACCAGGGTCTCGAGCCCGGTGAACCGCGCGTCGGGCGCCAGATCGGCCCGGAGCCTGCGGTCGAGGGCGCAGGCCTCGTAGAGGATCGTCTCCTGCGGCAGCCAGTGCAGCACCGCGCCCTCCTCCGCCGTCAGGCGGGTCTCGACCCGCGCGGGGTCGGGGTCGGACGAGCCATAGGCGCGCTCGGCGGCCTGGGTGGAGAGCACGAGCGCCGCGCCGGGCCCCGCATGGGCGGTGAAGCGGAGCCGGTCGCCGCCCGTAAGCCCGCCCGAGGTGTTCAGCGTCACCGCCTCCAGCGCCGGGGCGGGCCGGCCGGGAAAGAGCACCTTCAGCGAGCCGTCCATGTAGAGATCGGCGAGCCGCGTGTTGGGTCCCGCCCGCCGGACGGTCACGAGACCCGCGCCGCGTGTGCGGGGCGGGCGCCTCAGGTCGATGGCGGTGGGGGCGTTCACGTCTGCAAGGGGCCCGGGTTAGTTCCGGCCCGATCCTGCCCCCGATCCATGCGCGGAATCCAGTCTCATGTTGACGCACGGATCAGGTCCTTGGAATTCTGCCCGAAATTTCGGCAATCATGGGTGCGGCGCCGGGCCGGCCCCGCGGTTCGCGCGGGGGGATGGGGACATCTCCCGTCCTCCCGCCGTGGGCGCTCATCCGGCCGCTCCTGCGGCATACCGACTTTTTCAAGGCACCCGGGACCGAGGCGATGGCCCTCTCAGGCCTCACCGATTATCCTCACCGATTATGAGGAGATCATGGCCTTCCCGCCCGAACAGGGCGCGAAGGCGCTGATCCTGACCCCGGGGGTGGACGGAGCCATGTATCGAGAGAGCGCGGGCACCCGGATCGACCTGGTCGGCATCTGCGGCTGCGGCGAGTGTGTCGACGCGGGCGTCGCCACGGGCCCGCATCCGGGCGCGTCTGACGTGGAGTGCGTCATGCAGGGGCAGGCGGCCTCGGCGCAGAACGCCACGGGCCTCGGCTCGCAGGCGGGCGTGCGGGACCTCGAGGCGACGCGGCGGTTCATGGCGCAGACGAAGACGCGGGCCCATGTCGCGGCGTGATCCCCAGGGCGCGCTGCCGGGCCATGGCGCCCTGCCGGGGCTCGGCACGCTCGCCATGCCGCTCCGGGACCTGCTGCGCGGCGTGACCAGCGTCGCCGCGGCCGCCGAGCCCTCGCGCCTGCTGCCCGAGCCGCTGCGCTCGCGCGTGCACCGGGTGTTCGAGAGCTTCGGCGAGGCGGGCACCCAGTTCGCCCAGCCCCATGCCGACCACGAGGATATCCGCCGCGCCGCGCGCTTCGTGGAGGGGACAGAGACCGAAGCCGCCGCCGCGCAGGCCTGCGCGCGCGTGCTCGTCTTCGCCCTCGACCGGCTGCGCAAGACCCGGCCCGAAAGCGGGCTGCCGGTGAGCGAGACGCTGACCGCGATGCGGCTGCAGCAGGTCTCGCCGGAGGCGCGCAGCGACCGGCCCGGCGCGCAGATGCTGGCCACGCGCCCGCCCCCGGCCTGGTCGGAGATCGCGGGCCATGGCGGCGAGGAGGCGGACCTCGCGCTCTTCACCGTCTTCGCCTGGCTGATGGCCGCCCGCGCCGAGAGCCTGCCCGCCGAGGAGCGGCTCCTCGGCCTCGCCTTCGCCCTGACGCTGGCGCTGCGGGAGGAGGTTCTGGCGGGACCCCTCGACCGGGGGGACCTGTCGGCCAAGCTTCACAACCTCTCGCGCGATCTCTAGGCTTTCTCCATGGCGACACAGATGGCCCACCGGGACGACGATCCGCCGCTCCACAAGAGCGCGCAGCGGATGCGCTGGTTCATCGGCGCCTTCGAGGACCAGATCGCGCGCACCTCCCGCGAGACCGGAACCCGCTACCGCGTGGACCAGATCTGCCTCGCCGAGGTCTTCGCCGACTGGCTGAAGGCCTTCCGCGCGCAGAAGCCCGCCAATTCCGCCGACAACCCCTCTTATGTCGGCTTTGCCGCGGGGCTGATGCTGAAGACGCTGATCCGGAAGAAACCCGTGACGGTGGAGGCCCTGCCCGAGGACGCGGACCGCTCGAACCCCGCCTATTTCTGGCCCGAGGGTTATCTCTACGTGGCCTTCTGCCTCAACGTGCGGGGTCTCGTCATCGCCACCGACTACCATGGCGAGCAGCATCCGGGCGCGGAACTGTCGGACCTTCGGACCTGGTGGACCTTCAGGGAGAACACGGAGAGGGACGCGGGCCTCGCCATCGCCTTTCTCGATCTCTTCGCCGGCGAGGAACCGGAATGGACCATGCCCGAGATCTTCCGCTCCGGCCGCATGCGGCAGGTGGTAGGCCGGTTCTACACGCCGGAGATCGGGGACCCGGACGGGCGATGACACGACGTGACTGACGGCATGTCCCAATTGCGCCAGCCGGTGGGGGTGGCCGCGCTGATCGTGGCGGCGGGACGCGGCACCCGCATGGGCGGCGCGATCCCCAAGCAATACGCCCCGCTCAACGGCGCCTGCGCCCTGCGCCGGTCGGTGGAGGCCTTCCTGCGCATCCGCAGGATCGACGCGGTGCGCGTGGTGATCCATCCCGCGGACCGCCCGCTTTACGACGAGGCGCTGGCGGGCCTCCGCGATCCGCGGGTCCTGCCACCCCAGGACGGGGGCAGCAGCCGCGCCCATTCGGTGCATCTGGGGCTTGAATCCCTGGCGCCCGCTCAGCCCGACCGGGTGTTGATCCACGACGCGGCGCGGCCGTTCGTGCCCGCCGCGGTGATCGACGGGGTGATCGACGCGCTCGACCGCTGCGAGGGCGCCTGCGCCGCGCTGCCGCTCGTGGATGCGCTCTGGCAGACGGAGAACGGCCACGCGACGACCTCGGTCCCGCGCGAGGGGCTCTGGCGCGCCCAGACGCCCCAGGGTTTCGCCTTTCGGCGCCTGCTCGATGCGCACCGCCGGGGCGACGGCAGCGCCGCCGACGACGTGGCGGTGGCGCGCGCCGACGGGATGGGCGTGATGCTGGTCGAGGGCGCGGAGTGCAACTACAAGATCACCACCGCCGCGGACTATGCCCGCGCGCTGGCGGAGACCGCCGCGCAGGGCCGCAGCCCGCTGCGGCTGGTGGAGGAGGGCGGGCGGGGCTGAGCCATGGTCTCGCGCCGCCCCGGGGACACCCGCCTGTCGCCCCCACTTTTCTGGCCTGAAATATCCCGGAGGGGTCTGGGGAGGCAGAGCCTCCCCGGCGGGTCGGCGCCGAAGGCGCCGAAACCCGCAGGCGAACCGCCCCTCAGCCCGCCTCGGCCAGCCGGGCGACGTAGCGGGCGAGCGTGTCGATCTCCAGGTTGACGCGGTCGCCCGCCCGGATGCGGCCCCAGGTCGTGACCTCCTTCGTATGGGGAATGAGGTTCACGCCGAAGGTGTCGCCCTCCACCTCGTTCACCGTCAGCGACGTGCCGTCGAGCGCCACCGATCCCTTCGGCGCGATGAACCGCGCGAGGCCCGCGGGCGCGCGGAAGACGATGCGCGTGCTGTCCCCCTCGTCCGCCACCGAGCGCACCTCGGCCACGCCGTCCACATGGCCCGACACGATATGCCCGCCCAGCTCGTCGCCCACGCGCAGCGCGCGCTCGAGGTTCACCTGCCGGCCCTCCGTCCAGGCGTCGAGGGTGCTCTTCGAGACCGTCTCCGCCGAGACGTCGACGTCGAACCACGGGACCGGCTCGGCGCCCTTGGCCACCACCGTCAGGCAGACCCCGTCGCAGGCGATGGAGGCGCCCACGGCGATGCTCGCCGGATCGTAGCTCGTGGCGATGCGCGCGCGCAGGTCGCCGCGCTTCTCGGTGGCGACGATCTCGCCGATGTCGGTGACGATCCCGGTGAACATGCCCTTCGCTCCTGTCCTCTGCGGTGCTGACCGTCGCTCTAGCAGGCGGAGAGGGGGCGGGACAGCCCCGGCGGCCGATGCGCAACGCCCGACAATGAGGCGAAAATGGCCGCAATCTCGCCGCGCACTTCCCTTAGGACTTTTCCACGTTGCGAGAGGCCGCTAGCCCATGACGATGCCACAGGCGCGCCGATTTCTGTTCCTGCAGGGTCCGCACGGGCCCTTCTTCTTCCGGCTCGGGGTGATGCTCGAGCGGGCGGGGGCCGAGGTCTGGCGCGTGGGCTTCAACGGCGGCGACCGCGCCTTCTGGTTCGCCTTTCACAACTACATCCCCTTCCGCGACGACCCCGGGACCTGGCCCGATACCTTCCGCCGCCTCGTCGCCGAGAAGGGGATCACCGACATCGCCCTCTACGGCGATGTGCGCCCCGTCCATGCCGAGGCCGTGGCCATCGCGCGCGACCTCGGGCTGACGGTGCATGTCTTCGAGGAAGGCTACATGCGGCCCTACTGGGTCACCTACGAGAGGGGCGGCTCCAACGGCCATTCGCGGCTGATGGACATGACCATCCGCGAGATGCGCCATGCGCTCGAGATGTCGGACCTCGACGTGCCGGAACCTCCCGCGCGCTGGGGCGACATGAAGAGCCACATGCTCTACGGCGCGCTCTATCACTGGTTCCTGCTGTTCCGCTCTCTGGAATACCGCAACTTCCGCCGCCACCGCGATCTGCCGGTGCTGGCCGAGGCGCTGCTCTATACCCGCCGTCTGATCCTGATGCCCTTCGTGGCGCTGGACCGGATGCTGGCGACCGCGCGGATCCGGCTCGGCGGCTTTCCCTATCACCTCGTCCTGATGCAGCTCGAGCATGACGCGAGCTTCCGCGCCCATTCGCCCTTCACCCGGATGGAGGAGTTCGTCGCGCTGGTGGTCAAGGGCTTCGCGACAGGCGCGCCGCGGCATCATCACCTCGTCTTCAAGGCCCATCCGCTGGAAACGGGCCGCGCGCCGCTGCGCCGGATCATCCGCCGCCTTGCGCGGGAGCATGGCGTCACGGGCCGGGTGCATTACGTGCGCGGCGGCAAGCTCGCGCGGCTGCTGGACCATGCCCGGACCGCCGTGACCGTCAACAGCACCGCGGCACAGCAGGTGCTCTGGCGGGCGATCCCGCTCAAGGTCTTCGGGCGTGCGGTCTATTCGAAGCCCGAGTTCGTCTCCGCCCAGCCCCTGCCGGAGTTCTTCGCCCAGCCCCTGCGGCCCGATGCGCGGGCCTACAAGGACTATCGGCGGTTCCTCCTCGAGACGAGCCAGGTCGCTGGCAGCTTCTATTCCGGCGTCGGCCGGCGGCAGCTCCTGCGGCAGGTCGTGGACATGATGCTGGCCGAGGAAGACCCCTACGATGCGCTCAAGGCCGGCAAGGCCGGCCCGCGTCAGCGTCCGCTCAGCGTGGTGCAGTAGCGGTCAGGCGAGCCGGGCCAGCCGGCGCGGCGCCAGCAGGAAGGGCGCCACCACGCCGCAGGTATCGGCCAGCGGCAGGAGGGTTTCGGGCAGGTCGAACCCCATCCCGCCCATGAAGGTGCGCCGCCGCTCGATGCGGGCGGCCACGAGGGGATGCGTCTCCTCCAGCGCCGCGCGCAGGTCCGCGTCGGCGATGACATAGCCGTCCTCCATCCGGGTCGAGGCGTAGACAGGATGATCCGGGATCACGTCCATCTGCATCGCCATGCCGGACCGGATCGGCAGGTCGGAGCCCGGAAAGATGGGCGAGGAGACCCATTCGTCCGTCCCGATCAGGTGCCCCGGGTTCAGCGCGACGCCGAAACCCGGCAGGGCCCGGTCCATGGCCGCCTGCACCTCTCCGCCCGTCACGCCGGGGCGCATCAGCCCGCACCAGAGGCTCATGGCCTCGAGGTAGGGGCCGACGAAGGCGTCGAGGTAGTCCCGCGCGGCCTCGGGCAGGTCGTCGGGGCCTTCGGCGAGCCAGCCCGCGCGGCAGATGTTCGATCCCCAGTGGCAGATGTTGAACGAGATGGGCCGCCCGCGTTCCAGAACCGTGCCCGACGGCCCCGAGAGGCCGAAGGGCCGCGCCCCGGTCGCGAAGGTGGCGTGACAGCCCAAGGGCAGGCCGCCAACGCCCGCCGCCTCGAACGCCGCGAAATCTGTCATCCCCTCGCGCAGGGCGAAGACCATCCGCCTGAGCGCAGCCGCCGCCATGTGGTTGGCGAATTCGAGCCGGGGGATCTCGTCCAGCGTCACCACGCTGCGCAGGCCCGTGCCCGGATGCATGAAGAGCGCCGTGGCGTTCACCACTTCGCCTGCCCGCGCACGCAGAAGGTCCGCCAGCACCGAGGGAATCTCGAGCGCGTGCTCGGGATCGCCCACTTCCTCCGCGGTCCAGTATTTCCAGCCCGCGGTGCCGATCCGCCCGCCGCGCTCCAGCGCGCGGTCGAGCAGGACCTCGATCCGGTCGCTGTCCCGGGGCTGGGACAGGAGCGAGTAGGAGGCGCAGAGCACCGCCTCGATATCCCCCGCCGCCACCGCGGGAGAGGCGCCGGTCCAGTCGAGGCTCTCGTTTCCGGCCATCAGGAGCGGCGCGCCCTCGGGGCGCACCACCATCACCGCCTCCTCGAAGCGCGGATCGAAGCCCGAGGCCCAGAGGAGGTTCGCGGAATGCTCCCGGTCGCCGTAGATCACCAGCGCGTCGAGCCCGGCCTCCGCCATCGCCGCGCGGATCAGCACCAGACGCGCCGCAAGCTCCGCCCGCGAGACCGGCGCGGGCACGTCGGGAGCCCCGAAATCGGGCCAGTCCATCTGGGTGAGGGTGACGGTCATGGGCTTTGCTCCTTGCCTGCGCGCCGACCCTAGCCCCGGGCGGCGCGGGTGTCATCGCCCCTCGCGGACTGCTGCCCCGCCGCCTCATGTGGTCATGCCCGCGCCGATGCCCGCAACATCTTGGTACGCGCGGCAGTCCCGCAACAGGGCCGATTCGCTCCGGACCTGACCTCTAGGCAGGCTGGGGCCAACCCGCTAATCTCAAAAAAAATACTTGAGGCAGACATAGGTCGAGGAGACCGCGCAGTGACATCCATCGCAAGCCGCATGGCGCGCGCCGCGATCGCCGTGGCCGTCCTATCCCTGGTGGCCGGGTGCAGCCTTCTGCCCCGCTCGGGACCCACCCGCGGACAGATCTTCGACGGGTCCGTCCTGCGCGAGGGCGACGCCTTCGTTCTCGTGGTCACCGACCGCGTGAACGCCATCGCCTCCGTGGCGCCGGCGCTGGGCTTCACCTCCGATTTCCTCAACGCGGGCGTGCTCGGCTCCGACGTGATCGCCCCCGGCGACACGCTGGGCCTGACGATCTGGGAGAACGTGGCGGAGGGTCTTCTCGTGCCGCAGGGCCAGAACGCCACGATCCTCGACGAGGTGCAGGTGGGCGGCGACGGCTTCATCTTCGTGCCCTACGCGGGCCGGGTCAGGGCCGCGGGCAACACGCCCGAACGGGTGCGCGAGATCATCACCGAGCGTCTCGGCGACCAGACGCCCGACCCGCAGGTGCAGGTGCGGCGGCTTGCGGGCGACGGCACGACCGTGTCGGTCGTGGGCGCCGTGGGTGCGCCGGGCATCTACGCGATCGAGCGGCCCACGCGGACCCTGAGCCAGATGCTCGCCCGCGCGGGCGGCACGCCGGTGCCTCCCGACATCGCGCGGGTCACGGTCACCCGGGGCGGCCATACGGGTCAGGTCTGGTTCGAGGATGTCTATGCGCCGCACAACGACATCGCCCTGCGCGGCGGCGACAAGATCCTCGTGGAGGCCGACACCCGGTCCTTCACCGCGCTGGGCGCGACGGGCGCGCAGTCGCGCGTGCCCTTCGAGACCCAGACGATCTCCGCCATCGAGGCCATCGCCCAGGTGGGCGGTCTCAACCCCAACCTCGCGGACCCGACGGGCGTGTTCGTGCTGCGCAACGAGCCCGAGGACATCGCCGAGGCGCTGGTGGGCGAGGAGCTGACCGGGACCCAGCGGGTCATCTACCTGCTGGACCTGACGCGGCCCAACGGGCTCTTCTTCGCGCGGGATTTCGCGATCCGCGACGGCGATCTGGTCTATGTGACCGAAGCGCCGATCGTCCAGCTCAACAAGGCGGTCGGCGCGCTCACCGGCACGCTGAACTCGGTGGGGGCGGTCACGCAGCTCGGGGCCGGCAACTGACATGACCCGGGGCCCTGTGCGGCTCTGTGTCTACAACGGCGGTTTTCTGACCCAGTCCCGGGTGCGGCGCATCCTTTCGCTCTCGGGCTACGAGGTGCGGCTGGGACGGCCGGGTCCGGACGACCTCGTGGGGGTCTGGGGCCGCTCGCCCACCGCCCACCGGGGCGAGGCCGTGGCCGCCCGCCATGGGGTGCCGATCCTGCGGGTGGAGGACGCCTTCCTGCGCTCGGTCCTGCCGGGCCGCGCCGGCGGCGGGGCGCCGCTCGGGCTCCATCTCGACCGGAGCGGCGTGCATTTCGACCCCTCCACGCCTTCCGATCTCGAAACCCTGCTCGCCACGGCGCCGCTCGACGACACGGCACTCCTCGACCGCGCGCGCGGCGCGATGGCGGAGCTCCGGCGGCTCCACCTGTCGAAATACACGGCCTTCCTGCCCGAGACGCCGGTGCCGGACCCGGGCTATACCCTGGTCATCGACCAGACCGCAGGGGACGCGAGCCTCGCGGCGAACGCTGCGGGCCGGAACAGCTTTCTCGAGGCGCTGATGCTGGCGCGGGAGGAGCATCCCGGCGCGCGGATCGTGGTCAAGAGCCATCCGGAGACCGCCTCGGGCCACCGCCGCGGGCACATCGGGGCAGGGGACCTGCGACCGGGAGAGACGCTGCTGACCGGGCCGGTCTCGCCCTGGGCGCTGCTCGAGGGGGCGGTGGGCGTCTATACCGTCTCCTCGCATATGGGGTTCGAGGCGATCCTCGCCGGGCACCGGCCCGTGGTGCTGGGTCGGCCCTTCTACATGGGCTGGGGGCTGACCGACGACCGCGCGCCGCTGGACCGGCGCCAGCGCAGGCTCACCCGGGCGCAGCTCTTCGCCGGGGCGATGATCCTCTATCCGCGCTGGTACGACCCCTGCCGCGACCGGCTGTGTTCGCTGGAAGAGGCCGTCGCCACCCTCGCCGCCGAGACCCGCGCCTGGCGCGAGGATCACCGCGGCTGGGTCGCGACCGGCATGCGCCTGTGGAAGCGCAAGCCCCTGTCGGATGTGTTCGGCCGCCGGCGCGGTGCGCCGGGCCTCGAGTTCGTCTCCGACCCCGCCCGGGCCGCGGACCGGGCCCGCAGGAGCGGGCGGCGGCTGATGGTCTGGGCGGGGAAGACCACCCCGGAGCTCGAGGCCGCGGGGGCGGTGCGGGTGGAGGACGGGTTCCTGCGCTCCCGGGGGCTCGGGGCCGATCTGGTGCCGCCGCTCAGTCTGGTGCTCGACGATCTCGGCATCTACTACGACCCCGGCCGCGACAGCCGTCTGGAGCGGCTGATCGCCGCGGCCGCCGGTCTGCCGCCCTCCGCGCGGCTGCGGGCAGAGCGGCTGGTGCGGCAGCTCGTCGAGGCGGGCTTGTCGAAATACAACCTCGATGCCGCCGGATTGCCCGCGGATCTGCCCCAGGGTTTCACGATCCTGATACCGGGCCAGGTGGAGGACGATGCCTCGATCCGCCTCGGCGCGGGCGAGGTCCGCACCAACCGCGCCCTGATCGAGGCCGCCCGCGCCGCCCATCCCGAGGCGGTCCTGCTCTACAAGCCGCATCCCGACGTGGAGAGCGGCCTGCGCCCCGGTGCCGTCCCGGACGCCGGGACGCTGGCCGATGCCGTCCTCGCCCAGACCGATCCCGTGGCGGCGCTGGCGGCCGCGGATGCGGTCTGGACCATGACCTCCACGCTGGGGTTCGAGGCGCTCCTGCGCGGCACGCCCGTCACCTGCCTCGGCGCGCCGTTCTATGCGGGCTGGGGGCTGACCACCGATCTGGGCCCGGCCCTGCCGCGGCGGACCGCGCGGCCCGACCTGGCGGCGCTCGCCCATGCCTGCCTGATCGACTACCCGCGCTACCACGACCCGCTGACCGGCCGCCCTTGTCCGCCGGAGGTGGCGGCCGAGCGGCTCGCCAGCGGGCGCATTCCCCGCCCGTCGCCCGCGAACCGCCTGCTGGCCAAGGCCCAGGGCGCGCTCTCGGGCCATGCCTGGCTCTGGCGCTGAGCTGGCGGGGCGGTGCCCGGTAACCGGCGCGGCGCGCGGCCCGTGGCAGTCATTCGCGGCGATCGGGCATCGTCACTAGTTGTCTTTGGACGTCCAGCCTTCTAAGGCCCCGTCCGACCCGGTATGATCGCGCTGGGTCCGGTGACGCCTCGCGAGGCGCGCGGACGCCGGTCCGCATCCGTGGCCCGGCGCCCCGGGCGCGAGACGACGAAAGGATGACGAGTGCTAGACCTGCCCCAGTTGCGCGAGGGCGCGCCGACCCCCCTCTGGCTTCAGCTCAAACACGCGCTGCGCGACCACATCACCTTCCATCTCTCGCCCGGCGCGCGCATACCGTCCGAGACGGAGCTCTGCCGTCACTACGGGCTGGCGCGGATGACGGTGCGCCAGGCGATCACGGCGCTGGTCAACGAGGGCCTCGTGGGCCGGCAGCAGGGGCGCGGCAGCTTCGTGCTTCCGACCCGGCTCGCGATTCCGCCGAGCACGGGCGCGCATTTCCTCGACGACGGCTTCGAGGCGGGCGACGACCTGAAGGTGCAGGTTGTCGATACCGCCCTCGCGGTGCCCCCGCGCTGGATCAGCACGCGGCTGGGCCTCGCCGAGGAGGAGCGCGCCCACAAGGTCCGCGTGACCCTGTCGCGGCAGGCGGACGTGCTGGCCTCGCGGACGCTCTACGTCCCCGAACACGTCGCGCCGAGCCTGCAGGAGGCCGAACTGACCGAGCCGATCCATCGCATCCTGGAGGATCGCTTCGGGCTCGAGCTGGCCACGGCCGAGGAGACGATGCGGATGATCCATGCCGACCAGCTCCGGGCGACGACGCTCCGGATCGCGCCGGAAACGCCGCTGATCCTGCTTGAGCGGATGGTCTTCGTCGAGACCGGCGAGCCGGTGGAATACGCGCGGACCTATTACCGGGCCGAGCATTACCGCTTCGAGCACAAGCTGGCCCGACCGGCCGGCGACGATGCCGCGGAGGTCGCCGCCAACGGGCGCCGGCACCATGTGGGCGCTCCCGATGCCGCCGGCGGAGCGGACCCTGACCCCGAGCTGTCGGGGGAGGCGGGAGACGGGACGCACGGGGCCGCGTCGGCGCGCCGGAGGGCCTGAGGCGGCCCGCCGGCGCCGGCAGGTCAGAGCCGTTTCGCCGTCGCGTGCTCCTCGTCGATGCTCTGCTCGACGCCGGTCTCCACCATGGTGCGCGTGGCGTTCACATCGGCGTAGATCCAGAAGATCCGCATCGGACCGTCGCTCTCGTTCAGGAAGCGGTGGGGCACGTTCTTCGGAATCCAGGTGGTGTCGCCCGCCTTCAGCGCGTGGCGCACGCCGTCGATCTCGGCGATGGCCTCGCCCTCGAGGATCATCACGCTTTCCTCGCAATTGTGGAAATGCACGCCGATCTTCGCGCCGGGGTCGAAGGCGGTGATGCCGTTGATCACGCTGGTCGAGCCGCATTTGCGCGTCACCAGCGGGATGGTGCGGGCGCCGTTGCCGCGGTCGTTCACGGGCAGTTCGTCCGGTCTCAGGATGGCTGGTTCCATAGGTCCTCCTCAGGCCCGCGCGGGGCCGATCCAGATGGTCTTGATATTGGTGAATTCGCGGATGCCGTACGAGCCGAGTTCGCGCCCGTAGCCGGATTTCTTGATCCCGCCGAAGGGCAGGCGCGGGTCCGAGGCGACCATGCCGTTGATGAAGACGGCTCCGGCCTCGATCCGGCGCGCCAGCGCCCGCGCCCGGCCGATGTCCGCGGTCCAGATCGCGCAGCCGAGCCCGAAGTCGGAGTCGTTGGCCAGCGCGACGGCGTGCTCCGCGTCCCGGGCGCGGATGATCGAGGCCACCGGCCCGAAGAGCTCCTCCCGGAAGGCGACATGCCCCGGCTCTACCCCGTCGAGCAGCGTGGGCGCATAGTAGCAGCCCGGTCCCTCGAGCGGCGCGGCCCCGGTCACCGCGCGGGCGCCGCCCTCGATCGAGCGCCGCACCTGGTCGTGCAGATCGTCGCGCAGGTTCGCCCGCGCCATCGGGCCGATCTGCGTGTCGGGGTCCATCGGATCGCCGATCCTCAGCGCCGCGATGCCCTCGCGGAACAGCGCCGCGAAACGGTCCGCGACGCTCTCCTCCACGATGAACCGCTTGGCGTTGACGCAGGACTGGCCCACGTTGATGAAGCGCGCCCGGACCGCCGTCTCCGCGGCGGCCTCGAGGTCGGCGTCGGCGAGGACGATGAAGGCGTCGGACCCGCCCAGTTCCAGCACCTGCTTCTTGAGTGCGGCGCCGGCCTGGCTCGCGACGATGGCGCCCACCTCGGTCGATCCGGTCAGGGTCACCGCGGCGATCCGGTCGTCCGCGATGAGCGCGCCCACGTCGCCGCCCCGGATGTAGAGATTGCGCAGAAGCCCGGCGCGCGCGCCCGCCCGCGCGACGAGGGCCTCGATCTCGGCGGCGCAGCCCGGGACGTTGGAGGCGTGTTTCAGGATGATCCCGTTGCCGGCGGCCAGCGCCGGCGCGGCGAAGCGGAAGACCTGCCAGAACGGATAGTTCCAGGGCATCACCGCGAGCACCACGCCCAGCGGGTCGAACACGACGCCCGATTCGGTCGCGTTCGACCCGATGCTCTCGTCGGCGAGAAAGCGCGGCGCGGCCTCGGCGTAGAAATCGCAGGTGACGGCGCATTTCTCGATCTCGCCCGCGGCCTCGGCGACAGGTTTGCCCATCTCCTCGGTGATCAGCCGGGCGAAGCGGTCGCGGCCCGCGCGAAGTTCGGCGGCCACGGCCCGCAGGAGCGCCATGCGATCGCCTATCGGAACCCGGGCCCAGTCCGCCTGCGCGGCCGCCGCCCCTGCCAGCGCGGCTTCGATCTCCTCGGGGCCGTGCAGGGCATACTCGGCGATCACCGTCCCCGTCGCCGGGTTCATGGATCGGATCACGGTCTCTCTCCCTCGCCTGCGCGGGCCCGCTGACCTGGGTCGCCGAATCGCGGGGATGCCCGCGATCTGACCACTTCCGGCAGGTCATGCCCACATTTGTGGCTTGCTTTGTATCGGGCAACATTTAAGATGTCTATAGATGTATAGGTGCTTGGAGGAGGCCTCTACGTCGCGGAAAAGCTTTTGTTTTCAGGGAGGAAAACGATGCTGTCTCAGATACCGATGACTGATTCAGGGGTCGGCCGCCGGTCTGGCCGCTTGCGGGCGCGGACCGCCCTGCCGCTCGTCGCCGCGCTGTCCGCGACGACCTTCGCGGCCGCCCCCGCGATGGCGCAGGAGGACCAGGACGTGACCGAACTGTCGGTCTGGTTCGCCCGCGAATACACCGTCCCGTCGCGCGCGCAGCTCGAGGCCTTCGAGGCCGAGACCGGCATCACCCTCACCGTCGACGTGCAGCCGAACGACAACCTCTTCTCGCAGCTGATCCGGATGCGGGACGCGGGTCTCCAGCTTCCCGACGTGGTGCATCTCGACGGCTTCCTCGGCCCGGTGGTGGCCACCGCCGGAGTTGTCGTGCCGATCCAGGACATCGTCGACGCCTGGGCGGCCGACGATCCCGAGGGCTTCGCCGAGATCTACGACTCGACCTGGTCCGACGGGACCTGGGAGGGCGAACTCTACGGAATGGCCAACACCGCCTCCATGGAAGAGGTCTATTTCCGCTCCGACTGGCTGGCGGAGGTCGGTGTCACCGGCGCGCCCGCGACCTGGGACGAGGTGCTCGACTTCGCCCGCGCCACCAAGGAAGCGCGCCCCGACGCGGTGGCCTTCGGCTGGTGGGCGCAGCGCGGCAACGGCGCCAATGCCATGTACTCGATGATGGCGGCGATGGGCGTGCCCTTCGACGGATCGGTGCCGGACCTGCAGAGCGAGGCCGGTCTCTACATGATCGACTTCCTGCAGACCCTCGCGCGTGAAGAGCTGGTCAGCTCGGACGTCACCGCCTGGAACGACGACAACATGCGCGGGGGCTATGTCGCCTCGAACATCGGGATGATGCTCGATTCGGCGCCCACCTCGGGCGATCTTGCCGATGCCGGGCTCGTGGCCGGCGAGAACTTCCGCATCGTGCCCATGCCCACCAGCCGGACAGGAGAGTCCGAGGACGGGGTTCTCGTGTCGCCCGCGCGGACCTTCTTCGTGACCGCGGGCGCGGTCGAGCGCGGTGCCAAGGACGAGGCGGGGCTCGTGCTGCGCTTCCTGATGGACCCGGAGGTCGCTCTCGAGGTGATGCTGGCGGGGACCGACCCGCACCGGACCGACGCCGTGCTGGGCGATCCCGAGGCCGTGGCGCAGTGGATGCCGGTCTGGGAAGAGGCCAATATCGAGGCCTTCCGCAACCAGGGCAGCTTCCCGGTGGACCTCGATTTCCCCTCCGCCGAGGACGTCGTCGAACGGTTCAACGAGTTCGTCATGTCGAACCCGGAGATGGACCCCGCGGCCATCGCCGAGGAGTGGCAGGCCAATTTCGAGGCCATCCGCGACTGACGCCCCCCGCCCGAGCGCGATTGCCTCCTGCGGGGGGGCAATCGACGGGCCGCGCCGCGCCCGGCGTCCTGCCGCGCGGCGTGGTCCCCGCGACCCTCGCGGCGCCCCCCAGGACATGACGACAGGAAGGACAAGGACAGATGGCGGAGGGCAATCCGACCCCCGATGCGGCCACGGCGACACGGATCGTCGGCTGGCAGCATCCGCTGATCGCCTACATCAGCTCGGCTCCGGCGATGATCATCGTCGCCGTGTTCCTCGCATTCCCGGTGCTTTACGCGG
Source organism: Histidinibacterium lentulum (assembly GCF_003789055.1). GTDB lineage: Bacteria > Pseudomonadota > Alphaproteobacteria > Rhodobacterales > Rhodobacteraceae > Oceanicola > Oceanicola lentulus. Next base: position 154,120 of record NZ_ML119088.1, read on the forward strand.
CCTGGCAGAGCCTCTTCGCGATCACGCCCCTGTCGCGCGAGACGCCCTTCGTGGGCTTCGGCAACTACATCGCGGTGTTCAACGACCCGGCCTTCTGGTCGTCGCTCGGACGGACGGCGATCTTCGTGGCCGGGACCATCGCGCTGGGCCTCACGCTCAGCATCATCTTCGCCTTCGCGCTCAACCGGATCGTGTCGGGTTTGCGGTTCATCCGCGGCCTTGCGATCCTGCCCTACATCGTCTCGAGCGTCGCCGCCGCGCTGATGTTCCGGACGCTGTTCAACAGCGATTTCGGCTTTCCCAACCAGGTGCTGGAGTTCCTCGGCTTCGAGGGCATCGCCTGGCTGTCGAACGGGTTCTACGCGATGATCGTGGTGATCCTCGCGCAGGTCTGGACCGATCTGCCGCTGGCGCTGCTCTTCATCCTCGGCGGCCTTCAGACCATCGACAAGCAGCTCACCGAGGCCGCGCTGGTCGATGGCGCCACCGGCCTGCGGAGCGCGATCCACATTTCCCTGCCGCTGATCGTGCCGCAGATCACGCTGGCGACCGTCTGGTTCAGCTTCAAGGCCGTGACCTCCCTCGGGACGGTGCTGGCGCTGACCGGCGGCGGACCGGGCGACTCGACCCAGCTTCTGACCCTCGAGATGGTCCGGCTGGGGTTCGACGAATACGACACGGGCACGGCGATGGCGCTGGTGATCATCATCTTCCTGCTCAACGCGGGCCTGACCCTCTTCTACCTGTCGCTCCAGCGCAAGTTCGGGATGAAATGACCATGGCCGTCACCCAGGATCACGGGCCCGCCGCCGCCGCCGCGCGCCCCGCCATGCCCCGCACGCGCCGCCGCCGGTCGCTTCTGGGAGGGCCGCTGCGCCGGGCCGCGATCTGGCTGCCGCTGGCCGCCCTCGTCGTCTGGACCCTCGGGCCGTTCCTCATCTCCGTGTCGGTCTCGTTCAAGGCGCCGGCCCAGGTCTTCGCGGACCCCGGCCTCATTCCCGACGAGCCGACCCTCGACGCCTACAAGCGGGTGATCGACCGGCCCGGCTTCCGGTCCGCGCTCTGGAACAGCGTGGTGATCGGTTTCGGCAGCCTGATCCTGACCCTGCTGATCGGCGTGCCCGCGGCCTATGCCTTTGCCCGGTTCCGGTTCCGCGGCCGGCACCTGATGCTCCTCTTCGCGCTTCTGCCGATGCTGGTGCCGAAGGTGGGGCTGATGTTTCCGCTGTTCCTCGTGGCGGTCGAGCTGAAGGCCTTCGATTCGCGCCTCTTCCTGATCCTCGTCTTCACCGGGATGCTGCTGCCGCTGGCGGTCTGGCTGCTGATCGGCTTCTTCCAGGCGATCCCGCGGGAGCTCGAGGAGGCGGCGGCCGTGGACGGGGCCTCGCAGCTCAGGATGCTCTTCCATGTGGTCCTGCCGCTGTCGATCCCGGCGCTGCTGACGGTGGCCGTCCTCGCGTTCCGGGAGGCGTGGAACGAGTTCGAGCTGGTGCTGGCGCTGACCCAGACCTCCGCCTCGCGGACGCTGCCCTACGAGCTCTACCTCATGCAGAGCGCCACGGGCATCGCCGACTACCCGCTGCAGAACGCCTTCGCGCTCCTGACCATCCTCCCGCTGATCCTCGTGTACCTGCGCATCGAGCGGTACGTCGCCGAGGGCCTCCTGAGCGGCGCGGTGAAATAGGCCGCGCCGATGATCCCCCACATCAAACAGACATCCGCCCGGAGTGCACCGATGCAAGTCCCCAGCCACAGCCGCCCGAATGCCCGGAAGCCCGGAGTGCGTCATGGGTGAAGTGACCTTCCACAACGTGATGAAGACCTACGGCGCGGGCACCGTCGCGGTGAACAACCTCAACCTGAAGATCGAGGAAGGCGAGTTCATCGTCCTCGTCGGCCCCTCGGGCTGCGGCAAGTCCACCTCCCTGCGCATGGTGGCGGGCCTCGAGGAGATCTCCTCCGGCGAGATCGCGATCAACGGCGAGGTGGTCAACGACCTCTCCCCGCGGGAGCGGGACATCGCCATGGTGTTCCAGTCCTATGCGCTCTATCCGCACATGACGGTGGAGCAGAACATGGGCTTTCCGCTCCGCATGGCGAAGCTGCCCGCGTCGGAGAAGAGCCAGCGCGTCAGCCGCGCCGCCGACATTCTCGACATCACCAACCTTCTCGGCCGCTATCCGCGCGAGCTGTCGGGCGGCCAGCGCCAGCGCGTCGCCATGGGCCGCGCCATCGTGCGCTCGCCCCGGGTCTTCCTGATGGACGAGCCGCTCTCGAACCTCGACGCCAAGCTCCGGGTGCAGATGCGCGGCGAGATCGCCCATCTTCAGCGGGAGCTGAAGACGACGACGATCTACGTCACCCACGACCAGGTCGAGGCGATGACCCTCGGCGATCGCGTCGCGGTCATGTACGACGGCGTCCTGCAGCAGCTCGCGGCCCCCACCGACCTCTACGCCTCGCCCGAGACCGTCTTCGTCGCGGGCTTCATCGGCTCGCCGCCGATGAACCTCTGCGAGGCGCGGATCGAGCAGGGGGCCCACGGTCTCGAGGTGCGTTTCGGGGACATGAGCCTGACCATCGACCCGGCCTGCCTGCGGAAGTATCCGGGGGTGGAGCAGAGCGTGGGGAAGGACGTGGTGCTCGGCACGCGGCCGGAATGCTTCTTCCCGGCCGATGCCGAGACGCCCGAGGGCCAGCGCATCCGCGCGAAGGTCGATCTGGTGGAACTCCTCGGCGCGGAGGTCCTCGTCTACCTCGAATCCGACGCGAAGACGGTCACCGCGAAATCCATCGCCAATCCCGCGGCAGGGGACCCGCAGATCCGGTCCCGCAACGGGCGGTCGACCTCCACCGTGGCACGGATCACGCCGCGCAGCCCGCCGCGGCCCGGCGAGGTGGTGGACCTGCGCTACGAGACCGACTCCCTGCATTTCTTCGACCTCAGGACCGGCCACGCCCTGCGCTGACGGACCAGGAGGGGCCGCCCCGCGCGACGGCCGCGCCCCTCCCGCGATCACGGGCGGCCCCGCGCCGGGACCGCCGCAACCCAAGGAAGGAGGACAGATCATGTCCAGACGTGAAGAAGTACTCGACATGGCCGTCCACGCCCTCACGGCGCTGATGAACCGCGACAGGCAGGCCGAGGCGACGGATCTCTTCGACGAGGCCGTGACGATCGGCGAGAAGCTCGTCGACAAGGTCGAGGAGACCGTGGCCGCGGGCGGCACGCCGCCGCGCGACGAGATGGTGGACATGGGCATCCATGCCCTCTCGGCGCTTCTCAACGGCCGCCAGCCCGCGAACGTGGATGCGGTGCTCGACGAGAGCATGGCGGCGGCGAAGGCCATCGTCGCGCGGGTGGATGCCGAACTGGGCGAGGGGGCGGACGACGACGCGCGCGAGGAGCTGCTCGACGTGGCCGTCCATGTGCAGACCGCGCTGCTGAACGCCCGCCCGCAGATGCCCGCCGAGGAGCTGAGCGACCGCTGCGTGAGCGTCGCCAAGGCCTTGCTGGCGCGGATCGACGCCGGCCCGGCCTGACCCGGGACGCGGTCGGGAGAGGCACAGGACACCAGCGAGGGAGCGCCATGAGGATCATCGCGATCGAGGAGCATTTCTGGAGCCGCGACTTCGCGGAGGCCTTCGCGGGCCCCCGCGCCGAACGCTCGCCCGAGCTGATGCGCCGGCTCGAGGACGTGGCGGAGCTGCGGCTCGGCGACATGGACGCGGCGGGCATCGACCTGCAGGTGATCTCCCACGCGCCGCCGGGTGGCCAGCGGCTGAAGCCCGAGACAGCCGTCTCCGCCTGCCGTTCCGTGAACGACGCGCTCGCCGCCATCGTGACCACGGCGCCCGACCGCTTCGCCGGCTTCGCCACGCTGCCGCAGATCCGGCCCGAGCAGGCCGCGGACGAGTTGCAGCGCTGCGTGGAGGAGCTGGGGTTCTGCGGCGGGATGGTCTTCGGCATCACCGACGGGCGGTTTCTCGACGAGCCGGTCTTCTGGCCGATCCACGAGCGGGCGGCCCGGCTCGGCGTGCCGCTCTACCTGCATCCGTCGATGCCGCATCCCCAGGTGCGCGATCTCTACTACGGCACCTATGCCGAGTCCCATCCCGCCCTGACGGGAGCGGCCTGGGGCTTCGGCGTCGAGACGGGGACGCTGGGCATCCGCATGGTCCTGAGCGGGGTCTTCGAGGCCTATCCGGACCTTCAGGTGATCCTCGGCCATCTGGGCGAAGGCATCACCTTCCAGCTTGCGCGGATCGACGAGGCGCTGTCCCGGCCCGGAAACCGGCCCTCGGATTTCGCCGCCACCTTTCGCCGCAACGTGCACCTGACGACGAGCGGCTTCTTCTCCGACTCCGCCCTGAGGCTCTGCCTCGATGAGATGGGCGCCGACCGCATCCTCTTCGCCGTCGACTGGCCCTTCGTCTCCAACACCGAGGGGACGGACTGGATCCGCGCCTTTCCGACCGATCCGGACACACGGGCGAGGATCCTGTCGGGCAATGCCGAACGCCTTCTGGGGCTCTGACACCGACCGGGAGAGGGATGCGACATGACTTTGACACTTCCGATGATGGGACCGACACGATGACCGAGAGATTTGGGCGGCTCGCGCTGCACACCTGGACGATCGACACCACGCCGCTCGGCGAGGCGCTCGAGGCGATCAAGTCGGCCGGCTACGACGCGGCGGAGCTGCGCCGGACCGATTTCAAGCGCTGCTACGAGGCCGGCCTGTCGAACGACGAGGTGCTCGAGATGATCCGGGCCAGCGGGGTCAGGGTCGCCGTGCTCGGGGTCGAATACGGCTTCCTCTTCGCCACCGGCGCCGAGAGCAAGCGCATCTTCGAGGATCTTCACGTCTCCTGCCGGAATGCCGTGGCGCTGGGCTGCCCGCAGCTGATGTCCGCCCCCGGCCCCTTTACCGGCTCGCTGAAGGATGCCGTGGGCCACCTGCGGACGGCAGCGGACATCGTGGCGGACTACGGGCTGAAGCTGTCGATCGAGTTCAATTCCCAGCACGCCAACCTCAACTCGGTGGAGACCCAGCGCGAGCTCGTGACCGCGGCCGGAAAGCCGAACGTGGGCCTGCTGCTCGACGCCTATCACCTCGCCCGGAGCGGCCGGCCGGGGCGGACCTTCGAGGATGTCCCGGGCGAGGACATCATGCATTTCCAGTATTCCGATCTCTCTCCGAATCCCGTGACCGGGGTCAAGCGGCCCACCGACCGGCTCATGCCCGGCAAGGGCGTGATCCTGTGGACGGAGGTTTTCCAGCTCCTGCGCGAGAAGGGCTATACCGGCCATCTCAGCTTCGAGGCGCCGAACCCCGCGCAATGGGAGCGTCCCCCCGCAGAGGTCTGCCGCGAGGGCGTGGAGCTGACCGAAGACCTGCTGCGCGCCGCCGTCCCCGATCCCGCGTCCTGACCGGCGCGGGTGCCAACCCGATCCATTCCAGAAAGGAAGGCCAGACACCATGACCGCACCCCTCTTCCAGGGCCTCTTCGACAAGAGCATCACCGACATCCCCGCCGCCGCCGACAAGCAGCGCTACATGACCAGCGTGGCCCCCGCGGCGAAGAACCAGGGCCGCTGGATCGAACAGCCGCGCCTGCCGCATCCGGTGGGCGAGATGGGCGTGACCGAATGCCAGGGCCGCATCCACGTCTTCGGCGGCTATTCGAACCGCCGCGTCGACGGGAACTACCACCAGGTCTTCGATCCCGCCTCCGGCGAATGGAGCCTGAAGGCGGAGTTCCCGCACCGCTGCAACCACAATTCCGCCGCCGCCATCGGCGGGCGGATCTACAGCTTCGGCGGCTTCGTCGAGCAGAACCGCTGCCCGCATTCGAAATGCTTCGTCTACGACACGGCCAGCGACACCTGGGAGTCCATCGCGCCGATCTCCCGACCGCGCGGCGCGATCTTCGCCATCGTCCTGAACGACAGGATCCACCTCCTCGGCGGCCGCGACGTGCGGTCCGTCGAATGGCACGAGGTCTACGACCCCGAGACCGACAGCTACACCGATCTCGGCCCGATGATGGGCTCGACCAAGACCCAGCCCTACGCGGGCCAGCGCGACCACATGGGCGTCGTCGTGGTGGACGGGAAGATCCACGCCATCGGCGGGCGGATGGACAGCTACGACTTCAACACCGGCCTGCACGGCGTCTATGACCCGCAATCCGACAGCTGGTCCTTCCGCGCGCCCCTGCCGGTGCCCCGCAGCGGGCCGTCGGCCGCCTATGTCAACGGCCGGATCGTTGTGTTCGGCGGCGAGGCCACCGGCAAGGTCTTCGGCACCAACGAGGCCTACGACCCCGAGACGGACAGCTGGGAGGCGCTGGCGCCCATGCCCGTGCCGCGCCACGGCCTGCACGGCGCCACCGTCGCGGTGATCGGCGACATGGTCCACGTCCCCGGCGGCGGTCCCGTCCCCGGCGGCAGCGTCCAGGGCGCCTATCACGACGCCTTCACCCTGGCCTGACCTGCCGGCCCGGCGCACCGCGCCGGGCCGCGCGCCCCTCCCGCCCCCAAAGGAGACCGCCATGACCACGACCCGTGTCGCGCTGCCGGACGGCGTGTCGCTCGCCACCCGCCTCGACGGGCCCGAGGACGCGCCCGTCATCATCCTGTCGAACTCGCTCGGCGCGAACCTCGCCATGTGGGACGGCCAGATCGACCTCCTGACCCGCAAGTACCGCGTCCTGCGCTACGACCAGCGCGGCCACGGCGGCAGCGACGCGCCGCCCGGCGCCTACGGCTTCGACATGCTCGTGGCCGACGTGGTGGCGCTGATGGATCACCACGGCATCGAGCGGGCCGATTTCATGGGCCTCTCCATGGGCGCCATGACCGGCATGGGCCTCGCCCTCGCCCATCCGGACCGGTTCGGCCGCATGGTGCTTGCCGACGCGAAATCCGTGGCCACCGACGCCTACAAGGCGATGTGGGACGGCCGGATCGAGACGATCCGCACCGAGGGCATCGGCAAGGTCGCGGAGGCCTCGCTCGGCCTGTGGTTCACCGAGGACTTCCGCGCCGCCCATCCCGATGCCACAGAGGCGGCCCGCCGGATGATCGCCGCCACCGATCCCGATGGCTACATCTCGAGCTGCCACGCCCTGCGGGAGCTCGACTATCTGAAGGATCTCCCCCGGATCGCCCTGCCGGTGCTCTATCTCTGCGGCGGCGAGGACAAGGGCGCGCCGCCCGACGAGATGCGGCACATGGCCGAGGTCACGCCGGGCGCGCGCTATGTGGAGATCCCCGCAGCGGGCCATGTCTCGAACATCAACCGGCCCGAGGCCTTCAACGCGGCGGTGGCGGAGTTCCTGGGCCTCTGACCGGCTTTGCAGCGCCCAGCCGCCCGGCCTGCAAGAAGTGCCCGACCCCCGGACCTCGGCTCAGAACCGCCAGGTCGCGCCGATGAGGGGGCCGCTCAGGTAGCCCTCGAACCGGGTCCCGCCGTCGCGGTAGTCGAGATAGAGATGCCGCCAGCCCGCGGAGAGATAGAGGTTGTCGGTGGCCTGGTAGTTCGCGGTGACGACGCCTTGCCAGGTGCTCTCCGATCCGACGCCGAAGCCGCCGACATCGGCATAGCCGATCAGCGACCAGCGCGGGGCGACCTCGGTGTTGACGCGCAGCGCGAGGATCGGGTCGGTGAAGGTCACCTCGCGCTCGGCGCGGACACCGGCCAGCGGCACCTCCACGAGACCGTTCAGCCGCCAGTGACGGAACCCGCCCAGCAGATCGACCGTGGTTCCGGCGGCGGGCCGGAAGCGCTGGCCGGCGGCCAGCGTGACGGAGGTGATGTCCACCTCCCCCGCTGCCGGAACCCCGGGCGGCACCAGCCCGTCCCGCGAGGAGGCGCTGTAGGTGAAATCTCCCACCACCACGAAATCGCCCCGGCGCACGAGGCCGGTGGCGAAGAAGGCGCCGTCGAGATCCTCGAGAACCTCGCTCAGGGACTTGTCGAAGGAGAGGGTGGGCGCCCCGGTGAAGGGCGTGAGATCGCCGCCGACGCCTGCGCCCCAGCCATAGAGGGTGACCTGTCCGGACCAGTCGGACGCGCCGGTCTGGGCCTCGGCGGTCGCGGGCAGGCCGACCGTCCCGAAGGCGAGCAGCGCCACGGCGGCAAGGGACCGGGCGGGGGCGGGCAGGGTCATCGGCATCAGAGGGTCTCCTTGAAGACGCGCCCGTCCTTCATGACGAGCCTGAGGGTGGAGTCGGGATCGCCGAGGAAGGCGAGATCGGTTTCCGGATCGCCGTCCCAGACGAGGAGGTCGGCCAGGGCGCCTTCGGCGATCACCCCCAGCCGCCCGTCATAGGGCGCGCGGGGCCCCGAGAGCGCCAGCAGGTCGCCCGCGGCCCCGGTGGCCATGCGCAGCGCCTCCAGCGGCGACATGAAGCGCGCAAGTTTCGCAAGCTGGCGGCCCTGGCTGGACGACCCGCCGGGGTTCATCAGGATGTCGGTCCCGAAGGCCATGTTCACGCCCTCGGCCCGGCCTTCCTCGAAGGCGCGCACGGTGCCCTCGGCCACTTCGAGCTGCTTCGCGCGCTGGATCGGGTCGGTGCGGGGGTTGGCGTCCTCGTCGGCGAGGAAGGGCTGGATCGACCACCAGGCGCCTTCCTCGCGCATCATGCGGATCGTCTCGGTATCGGCGAGCTGGCCGTGCTCGATGGATTTGACGCCCGCGCGCAGCGACCGCCGGATGCCCTCGGGGGTGTAGACATGGGCGCAGACATAGGTGCCCCAGTCGGCGGCTGCGCGCACGGCGGCCTCCATCTCCTCCTCGAGGAACTGCGCCGTGTCGAGCGGATCGTAGAGCGACGACACCCCGCCGCCGGCCATGATCTTGATCTGACTCGCGCCCCTCATCAGCTGCTCGCGGGTGCGGCGCAGCACCTCGTCGCGCCCGTCCGCGATGGCGGCGACGCCGGTGCGCTCGGTGTAATCCGCGGGATCGGCGTCCATCCGGGGCAGGCTGCTCAGCAGCCGGAAGTCGCCGTGACCCGAGGTCTGGGAGATCATCGCGCCCGAAGGGAAGATGCGCGGACCGGCCACCACGCCGCGGTCCACGGCCATCTTGAGGCCGAACACGGGACCACCGGTGTCGCGCACGGTGGTGAAGCCGCGCATCAGCGTGGCGCCCGCCTCCTGGCCGGAGACCAGGTGGACGAAGGCGATGTCCTGGGTCAGCGCCACGATCTGGCTCACGCTCACGAGGGTCGCGTGCCAGTGGCAGTCGATCAGGCCCGGCGTGACCGCCCGGCCGCCGCAGTCGATCACCTCGGCCTCAGCCGGCCCGGTGCCCGCCGCGGGCAGGGCGGTGATGCGGCTGCCCTCGATCAGGATATCGCGCCCGGTCTGCATCGCGAGCGTCGTGCCGTCGAAATAGCGCAGGTTGGTCAGAAGCTTCGGCCGCCCCGGCGTCTGTGCCCGAAGCTCGGTCGGCGCAAGGCCGAAGCCCGCGAAAAGGCCCACGACAGCGGCGCTGCCGCCGAGGAACTCCCGCCGGGAGATATCCGCCTCGATCCGGGCCATGGCCCTCCGTGTCTCCGGTGCGCCGCAGAGACAGGGGTTGATGGCGTCGGCGCCGCTCTCGGCGCTCTGGCAGCAGGTGTAACACATCGTCTCGCCCCTCGAAGACCGACGCTGCGCGAACGACGGTATCACCTCCACTTGACAAAGAGGCTACGGCCCAGCCGACGTGGGGTCAATTCACGAAGCGCGACCCCCGAAGAGCGGGAAGGCAGCGGACGAAATCTCTGGGAAGTCAGGATATTTCCATGATATCAATATCTTGAAGGGGCGTTTCATCGTGAAACGTTACTCTGCGTCGATCTCGACGGTCTGGATCAGCGCCCCCGAGGCGCGCGAGAAGACGAAGATCCGGTCGTCCGACCCCACCACGGCGATCCAGTCCGCTCCTTGCGTGAAGGCCCGCGCCTCCACCCCCTCGGGCAGCGAAATCCGCTCTGGCAAGGGCAGCGGGTCCGCGCTAAGTCGCAGGACGAGGGCGGCGATCAGGATCGTGAAGCCCGCGATCATCACGACCGTCAGCACCGTGACGAGCCTCATCAGGAGGCGCAGGTGCGGCGGCAGCCTGGGATCGCCCTCTGCCTCGCGATCTTCGTCCGGAGAGTTCCCCGCCGCCAATGCCGCCCTCCGTCGTCACCTTCCGGATCGCCCCCGATCCCCCGCCGCGCCTTGATAAGGCGCTGGCCCGCGATGTGCCAGAGGAGGCCGCCCTCAGCCGCTCGCGCCTCGCCCGGATCATCCCCGAGGGCGCGGTGCGCGTGAACGGCGTGGTGGTGACCTCTCCCAAGGCCCGCGTGGGCGTCGGCGACGCCGTCGAGATCGCCCTCGATCTCGAGCAGGACAGCCACATGGGCGCCGAGGCGATCCCGCTCGACATCCGCTACGAGGACGACGAGATCATCGTGGTGATGAAACCCCCCGGCCTCGTCGTCCACCCCGCGCCCGGCACCCCCGACGGGACGCTGGTGAACGCCCTGATCCATCACTGCGGCACGAGCCTGTCCGGCGTCGGCGGAGAGCGGCGGCCCGGGATCGTGCACCGGCTCGACAAGGACACGTCGGGGCTGATGGTCGCCGCCAAGACCGACCGCGCCCACCACGCGCTGCAGGTCCAGTTCGAGGCCCGCGAGGTGGAGAGGCTCTACCGCGCGGTCTGCTTCGGCGTGCCGGACGCCGCCGATCCGCGTCTCGCCGGCATCCGCGGCACGAGCTTCGAGGCGGGCGGCGTGCTGAAGATCGACGCGCCGCTCGCCCGCCACCGCACCGACCGCCAGCGCCAGGCGGTGACCTGGTCCGGCGGCCGCCATGCCGTGACGCGGGTCCGCGTGATCGAGACCTTCGGCCACCCCGCCGCCGCCGCGCTCGTCGAATGCCGGCTGGAGACCGGGCGCACGCACCAGATCCGCGTCCACATGGCCCATGTCGGCCACGGCCTGATCGGCGATCCCGTCTACGGCGGCCGCCGACGCCTGTCCGCCCGGTCCGTGCCGGCGGAGGGCCGCGCGGCGGCGGAAGGCTTTCCCCGCCAGGCCCTCCATGCGGCCACGCTGGGGTTCCGGCACCCCGCCTCGGGCAAGTTCCTGCGCTTCTCCGCTGACCTGCCGCCCGATCTCCGGGCGCTTGTCGAGGCCCTGCGACCGGCGTGATACGCGCAGACGGAGTTGAAACGCCCCTCACATGTGCGAGAACGCACGGCAATCGGGTTGGAACTATTGCCTTGTTGAGGTCATCTTTTCTTAGGAGATGGCCGTTACGCAGGGTTGACCGCCGCTGTTACCGCCACCATATCCATGTTAAGCCCATATACATTGGGAGGGGCAGACATGTCGACTTACGCAAATCTTCCGGCGCCCTCGCCGGAGCAGGGCCTGAACCGGTACCTGCAGGAAATCCGACGGTTCCCGATGCTGGAGCCCGAAGAGGAATACATGCTGGCGAAACGCTGGGTGGAGGCCGAGGATACCGAGGCCGCCCACAAGCTGGTGACCAGCCACCTGCGGCTCGCCGCGAAGATCGCCATGGGCTATCGCGGCTACGGCCTGCCGCAGGCGGAGGTCATCTCCGAGGCGAACGTGGGCCTGATGCAGGCGGTGAAGCGGTTCGACCCGGAAAAGGGTTTCCGCCTCGCGACCTACGCCATGTGGTGGATCCGCGCCTCGATCCAGGAATACATCCTGCGGTCCTGGAGCCTGGTGAAGCTGGGGACCACCTCGGCGCAGAAGAAACTGTTCTTCAACCTGCGCAAGGCCAAGGCCCGGATCGGCGCGCTGGAAGAGGGCGACCTGCGGCCCGAGAACGTCGCGCGGATCGCCCATGACCTCGGCGTGACGGAGCAGGAGGTCGTGTCGATGAACCGGCGCCTGTCCGGCGGCGACGCCTCGCTCAACGCCCAGGTGGGCCGCGAGGACGACGGGACCGCCCAGTGGCAGGACTGGCTCGAGGACGAGGACGCGGACCAGGCCACCGCCTACGAGGAGCGCGACGAGCTCGAATCCCGGCGAGAGTTGCTGGCGGCGGCGATGGATGTGCTGAACGACCGCGAGCGGGATATCCTCGTCCAGCGCCGCCTCAAGGACGAGGTGGTGACACTGGAGGAGCTGTCGGCCCAGTACGACGTGAGCCGCGAGCGGATCCGCCAGATCGAGGTGCGGGCCTTCGAGAAGCTGCAGAAGCGGATGCAGGAACTGGCGCGCGAGAAGGGCATGCTGACCCCCGCCTGACGCGGTCGAGGTCGGTGACTTCGGGCCTCCGGCGGCGACATCATGCCGCCGGGGCGCAGCCGTCGGTGCCGATGGCGTGACGGACGGGCATCCCCGGCGGGATCAATGGATCGCAACCGACATGGAGAGGCCTTGCCATCCCGGCATGGGTCCGGTCTGGTGCCGCGCGGGAGGACCAGAGACATGACCGATCCGATCCGTTGGGGCGTCCTCGGCGCCGCGAATTTCGCGCGGAACCACATGGCGCCGGCGATCCACGCGGCGCGCGGTGCCGAGTTGTCCGCGCTCGCCACCTCGTCGGAGGACAAGGCGGCGCCGTTCCGGGAGTTCGCACCGGGCCTGAAGGTTCATGGCAGCTACGAGGCGCTTCTTGCGGATCCGGAGATCGACGCGGTCTATGTGCCGCTGCCGAACCATCTGCATTGCGAATGGGCGCTGAAGGCGCTGGAGGCGGGCAAGCATGTCCTCGTCGAGAAGCCGATGGGCCTGAAGGCCACGGACTTCGATCCGGTGATCGCGGCGCGGGACCGGACGGGCCTTCTGGCGGCCGAGGCCTTCATGATCGTGCACCACCCGCAGTTCCGGCGCGCGCGCGAGCTGGTGCAGGGCGGGGCGATCGGGCCGCTGGTGCAGGTCGACTGCGTGTTTTCCTTCATGAACCGCGACGGCGAGAACATCCGCAACCGGCCCGAAACGGGCGGCGGCGCCATGGGCGATATCGGCGTCTATGCGCTGGGCTCGGCGCGGTTCGTCACCGGCGCGGAGCCCGACGCGGTGGACCATGCCGATATCGTGCGCGAGAACGGGGTCGACGTGACAGCGCGGATCGCAGCGCGGTTCCCGGGCTTCATTTACTCGGGAACGGTGTCGATGCGGGCCTTTCCTCGGCAATACATCGCGTTTCACGGGGAGGACGGCGTGCTGACGCTCACCTGTCCGTTCAACGCGGGCGTCTTCGACCAGGCGGAGCTGCGGCTTGAGCGCGGGGCCGGGCGGGTCGAGGTCGAGAGATGGCCCGGCGTGAACCAGTATGTGCTGCAGGTGGAGGCATGCGGCCATTCCGTGCGCGACGGGGCGGCCTATCCCTGCCCGCTGGAGTTCAGCCGCGGCACCCAGACGATGATCGACATGGTCTTTGCCGCTGCCGAAGGGTAAATTGCCACCGATGGACAGGGACGACGATCAGAAGACCATGGGCCGGATCACCGGCGAGCAGGTCGAGCCGGAGGGGCGTGAGGGGCTGCTGATGCGGCTCGTCCACATGATCCTGATCGGGATCATGCTGTCCTTTGCCGGCACCGCGCTGACGATCATGGCTGTCATCCAGTTCGTGATCATGCTGATCAACCGCGGCGAGCCGAACGAGCGGCTTGCCGAGCTGGGCACGGATCTGGGGATCTGGATGGCCAAGGCCGCCCGCTACCAGACGGCGGCGAGCGACGTGAAGCCCTGGCCCTGGACGGAGCTCGACTGAGGCTCAGTCCTCCATCCGCTCCAGCTCGTCGATGAAGCCCTCGATCATGCCGAGGCCCTTGTCCCAGAACGCCGGATCGGCGGCATCAAGGCCGAAGGGGGCGAGAAGCTCCTTGTGGTGCATGGACCCGCCGGCGCGCAGCATGGCGAAATACTTGTCGTGGAAACCCTCGGGCGCATCGCGGTAGACCGCGTAGAGCGCGTTCACCAGCCCGTCGCCGAAGGCATAGGCATAGACGTAGAAGGGCGAGTGGACGAAGTGCGGGATATAGGACCAGAAGCTCTCGTAGCCCGGCGCGAAGTCGAAGACGGGGCCGAGGCTTTCGGCCTGAACGGACATCCAGAGGGCGTCTATGTCGTCGGGTGTCAGTTCGCCGGCGCGGCGGGCGTCGTGGAGCTTGCACTCGAAATCGTAGAAGGCGATCTGCCGGACCACGGTGTTGATCATGTCCTCCACCTTGCCGGCGAGGAGAACCTTGCGTTCCGTGGCCGAGGGGGCCTCCGACAGCAGTTTCTGGAAGGTCAGCATCTCGCCGAAGACCGAGGCAGTTTCCGCGAGCGTCAGGGGGGTCGAGGCGAGAAGCTCTCCCTGGCCGGCGGCGAGGACCTGGTGGACGCCGTGGCCAAGTTCATGGGCGAGGGTCATCACGTCGCGCGGTTTGCCGAGGTAGTTCAGCAGGACGTAAGGATGCGCCTCGGTCACCGTGGGATGGGCAAAGGCGCCGGGGGCCTTGCCCGGCTTCACCGCGGCGTCGATCCAGCCTTTCGAGAAGAAGGGCTCGGCGAGGTCGGCCATGCGGGGGTCGAAGGCCGAATAGGCGGTCATCACCGTGTCGCGTGCCTCGGGCCAGGCGATTGTGCGGTCGCTGTCCATGGGCAGGGGCGCGTTGCGGTCCCAGACCTGGAGTCGGTCGAGGCCGAGCCAGCGGGCCTTGAGCGCGTAATAGCGGTGGGAGAGGCGGGGGTAGGCGGCCACCACGGCGTTGCGCAGCGCCTCGACCACTTCGGGCTCGACGTGGTTGGCGAGGTGGCGGCCGGTCTGGGGCGTGGGCATTCCGCGCCAGCGGTCCTCGATCTCCTTTTCCTTGGCGAGCGTGTTGTGGACGCGGGCGAAGGTGCGCAGGTTGTCCTTGAAGACGCTTGAGAGGGCGTGGAAGCCTGCCTCGCGGCGGCTGCGGTCGGTATCCTGCAGGAGGTTGAGCGTGGCCTCGATGCCGAGATCCTCGCCGTCCACGGGGAAGGTGAGCCCGGCGATGGTCTCGTCGAAGAGCTTGTTCCAGGCGGAGGCGCCGACGGTGGACTGGTCGTGGAGGAACTTCTCCAGTTCGTCGGACAGCTGGTAGGGGCGTATGGCGCGCATCCGGTCGAAGACCGGCCGGTATCGGGCAAGATCCGCGTTCGCGGACCAGAGCGCCTCCACATGCTCGTCCGAGAGGCGGTTGAATTCGAGCGACCAGAACACGAGCGGCGTCGTGAAGGTGGTGATGCGGTCCTGGCAGTCGGAGAGGAACTTCGCCCGGTGCGCATCGGTCGTCTGCTGGTAGTAGCGCAGGCCCGCGTAGGACATCAGGCGGCCGGCCACCACGTCGATCTTCTCGTAGCGCAGCACGGCCTCGAGCATGGCGGCGGCGTCGAGCCCGGCGAGCTTGCCCTCGTAGTCGCGGGCGAAATCGGCGCAGGACGCCTCAAGCCAGTCGAGATCGCGTTTCACCTCGGGCGCGTCGGGCGCGGTGTAGAGATCGGTCAGGTCCCACTCGGGCAGGTCGCCGAGGTCGGGACCCTTCTGGTGGTTCTCGGTGTCGAAGACGGGCGTCGGAAACATGGTCACCTCAATAGGGGATGTCACGGCCGTCCCAGGTCTGGAAACAGCCGGTGGTCTGAAGGGTCAGCGCGTCGATGCGGTCGAGAAGGCCGCGCGCCGCCTCTTCGGGCGAGATGTCGGCGCCGGGTCCGCCCATTTCGGTACGGACCCAGCCCGGGTGATAGGCACCGACCGCGATCCCGCGGGGAGCGAGGTCGATGGCGAGGTTGTGCGCGAGATTTGCACTTGCGGCCTTCGAGGCGCGGTAGGCGTAGCTGCCGCCCGAACCCGACCGGGAGGAGCCCATGCGGGAGGACAGGATCGCCACCTTGCCACCTGCCGCCTCGAGCCGGGGGAGGGCGGCGGCGATGCAGAGGAACGTGCCGGTCACGTTGACGGCAAGGGTCTCCGCCCAGTCCTCTGCGGTGTAATCCTCGATGTCGTGACGCCTGTCGACGAAGACGCCCGCATTGCACACCAGCAGGTCGAGGGGCGCGTCGGTTGCGGTCAGGGTGGTCCGGACGGCTTCGGGATCGCGCAGGTCGAGGGGCAGCAGGCCGTCCCCGCCCGACGTGGAAGTCCCCGCCACCTCGATCCCGCGCGCCGCGAGGGCATGACGAAGCGCCGCGCCGATGCCACGGCTCGCGCCGGTGACCAGCGCGCGGGTCACTGGGTCGACCGGCGGGACAGGAAGGGCAGGGGGAGGACCGGGATGCCGTCCTCGAGAAGCTTCTTCGCCTCGCCCAGCCTTGCCTCGCCATGGATCTGGCGTCTGGGCAGTTCGCCTTCGTGCATCCGGCGGGCTTCGTCGGCGAAGCGGTCGCCGACGTAGGTGCTGTCCGTCTCGATCTTGCGCCGGAGTTCCGCCAGCGCCTGTTCCGCCGGGTTCGTCGGCTGGCTGAGGGGTCGGGCGGGCGTCCTGGCTTCGGGAGAGACGCTGGGGCTCATCAGGTCCTTCGCCACCTCGCCTCCGCCGCAGACCGAGCAGGCGACATGCCCCGCATCCGCGAGCCGGTCATAGGCCGAGGCGGACTGGAACCAGCTTTCGAAGCGGTGGCCTCGGGCGCATTTCAGGGCGTATCGGATCATCGGGGCCAGCGGTTTCGACTGTGGTCCGCCATAGTTAGCCGCTGATCCGCGGGATGCAACGGGCGCGGCTCAGCGTGGCAGGCTGCGCGGGTCGAAACGCCGGACGATGTGGGCGAGTTCGGGTTCGTCGAGCCGGGCGGCGGCCTTCTTCGGCGACAGCCACTTGCGCTTGCGCTCGGCCCGTTCGGGAAAGCTCGAGGCGCTGGCGGCGACCTGCATGCCGTAGAGGATGGCGATGACCGGGAATTCGGTCTCTTCGAACCGCTTGCGCGTCGCGTAGATCCCGATGGGTCTGGGCGAGACGCGGCCCTTGAGGCCCGCCTCTTCCCAGGCTTCGACCGCGGCAGCCTCTGCCGGGCTCATGTCGTCCATGGGCCAGCCCTTCGGGATGATCCACCGGCCGGTTCCGCGGGATGTGACGAGGCACACGCGCAGCTTGCCCTTGTCGACCCGCCACGGCAGCACCGCGAACTGCGTCCGCGCCTCCGTCTTGTCGGCGCGCAGCCTCAGGGGGCGGGACAGGCTGCTGTGCAGGGACATCGGTCTCCTTGTCTGTCGGCGGGTCCGCGATAGGTCGCTCCATTGTAATGCTCTAGGATGGGGTAACAATTGGTTTCTCGCCCTTTCGGGACAATACTTTGTGGTCCGGTGGCCGCGCCCCCACGTTATGCGCGGCGTCTTGCCCCCTCGGAGACCCGGCTTGACCGCTGAGACGGCGGGGCCGCTCTATATCGGGTCCGAGATCTACCGCCATTCGTCCTACGGGGCGTGGCACCCGCTTCGCATTCCGCGGGTGTCGACGGTCACCGATCTCGCCCGCGCTCTCGGCTGGCTGCCGGCGGAGCGGTTCGTGCAGTCGCCGCGGGCGAAGCCTTCGGCGCTCCATGCCTTTCACCGGCCGGACTACGTCGCGGCCCTGCTGGAGGCGGAGCGGACCCAGAGCGTGACGGCGGAGGTGCGGGACACCTATGCGCTCGGCACGACGGCGAACCCGGTCTACCCGGAGATGTACCGCAGGCCCGCGACGGCGGTAGGGGGCTCGATCCTGGCGGGCGAGCTCGTGGCGGCGGGAGGGATCGTCTACAACCCGGCGGGCGGGACGCACCACGGGATGCCCGCCCGCGCCAACGGGTTCTGCTATCTCAACGATCCCGTGTTCGCGATCCTGTCGCTGCGGCGGAACGGAGCGAAGCGTGTCGTCTACGTGGATATCGACGCGCATCATTGCGACGGGGTGGAGGCGGCCTTCGGGAGCGAGCCGGAGGTCGCTCTGGTCTCGGTGCACGAGGAGAACCGCTGGCCGAGGACCGGCGCGCTGGAGGACCGGGGCAGGGGGCAGGTCTGGAACCTGCCGGTGCCGCGCGGCATGGGCGACGGCGAGATGGCGCTGATCCGCGACCGGCTGATCCTGCCGGTCATCGCCGCGCACCGGCCCGACGCGATCGTGCTGCAATGCGCGGCGGATGCGGTGCTGGAGGATCCGCAATCACGGCTCGAGCTGTCGAACAACGCGCATTTCGCGGTCGTGCGGGCGGTGATGGGGATGGCGCCGCGGCTGATCGTGCTGGGCGGCGGCGGTTACAATCCCTGGACGGTGGGCCGGCTGTGGTGCGGGGTCTGGGGCGTGCTGACCGGGCAGGATCTGCCCGAGCGATTGCCGGAGGCGGCGCAGGGGGTCCTGCGGGCTCTGCGCTGGCAGGGGCCGCGGCGGGAGATCCTGCCGGAGGCCCATTGGCTCGAGACGCTGCGGGATCAGCCCCGGCCCGGGACGGTTCGGGATGTCGTGCGCCAGCGGGTTGAGGCCTTGGAGGGACGGCTCAGCGCCTGGGTCTGAGGGCCCTGTCGATCGCGTCGAGCACCTCGCCCGCGTCCTCGGGATGCAGGACCGCGCGCGCGCGGTCCGGGAGGGGCGATCCCGCCACATGCGCGAGCCATTCCCGGGCGAGGCTCTCCGCATCGGTGACCCGGGCGGCTCCGTCGTGGCCGAGGCGCTCATAGGCGTCGGCGAAGTTGGCGGTATCGGGGCCGTGAAGGATCGCGCAACCGTGGGCGGCGGGCTCATAGGGCGTATGGCCGCCGTGACCGGATAGCGACCCGCCGACGAAGGCCGCACCGGCGAGGCGGTACCAGGTCGCCATCTCGCCCATCGTGTCGGCGAGGTAGACCGGACGGTCGGGCGGATCGCCCGCCGAACGCCGTGCCACGGGGAGGCCGCGGGCACCGGCGAGGGCGAGGATCTCCCCGGCGCGGCGGGGATGGCGCGGGGCGATGATGAGCCTGAGATCGGACCGCCGGGCGCGGGCGAGAAGGAAGGCGTCGAGGGCGGTCTCCTCTTCGGGCGCGTGGGTCGAGGCGGCAAGGAGCGTGCTGTCCTTCGGAAAGGCGGCGGCGAGGACCGGGTCGGGGGGCGTGATGTGCGGGCGATAGAGGGACTTCAGCTGGACCGGCGGCAACAGGCGGTCATGCGCCAGGCCGAGATCGTGGAACCGTTCGGCGCTGAGCGCATCCTGCGGCGCGACGAGGGTGAGGCGGTCCATCATGGCACGGGCGAGCGGCAGGCGCCTCTGCCAGCGGGCGTGGCTGCGCTCCGACAGGCGCGCGCCCGCGAGGATCACCGGCAGGCCGCGCGCCGCTGCACCGGCGATCCGGTTCGGCCAGAGCTCGCTTTCCACGAGGATCAGCGCGGAGACGTGCCGCAACGGCCGGACGAGAGAAAGACGCAGGTCGAAAGGGGCGATGCGCGCGCGGATGCGGGGATCGGACCAGCCGCGGGCCGCCTCGCGCCCCGTGAGCGTGTTGGCGGTCACGAGGAACTGGCGGCGGGGGTCGGCCTCCATGAGGCGGTCAAGCAGCGCGCGCGCCGAGGCCAGTTCCCCGTTCGAGGCGCCATGGAGCCAGATCGCGCCGGGGGCCGCGGGCGGGCCGGTTAGCCGGTCGGAGAGCGCCTCGAGATCCTCGCGCCCAGTGACCGCACGGTAGAGCGCGGCCCCGGCCAGCGCCGGGGCGAGGGCGGTCAGGAGGGCGCGGTAGACGAACATGGCCTTGTCCCGCGTCGAAGGGGTGTTGCGTGAGAGCCCCTGTCGGTGTCGGGCGCGCGGGTCCGTGGGTCCGGCAGGGCGCGCGTCAGTCGAAATCCTGGCTCGACAGGATGCGGTGGATTTCGCGGCGGACGAGCTTGCGGACATTGCGCGTGATCCGCTCGCCGAGGACACCCTGCAGTTCTTCCCGGACGATCTGGCCGACGAGGTCGCGCAGAGCCTCCTCGTCGATCACGCTTTCATCCTCGAGATAGGCGGCGAGGTCGGCGTCGTCGTCGAGATCGGGCCGGGCGGCGATGTGCGAGTCCTGCGGGGCGGGCTGCGGTTCGGTGTCACGCGGCGGCGCGGAGCCAGGATAGACGCGGAAGCGCGGGACGTGGTTCGGTTGCGGAGGCGGGTCCGCGGTCTGCGGATCCGCGGCGCGATGGTCCCGGGGTGGGTCGGGTTCCGATGCGGGCGGGGCCTCTGGCCGGTCGGATTCGTCGGGATCGAGATCACCGGTGACGACGAGATGAAGCCGCCCCGAGCCGTGGGAGGCGATGCCGGTGTCGGGCTCGTCCGCCTCGAAATCCTGGGCGGAGAATGTCACGGCAGCCTCGAGTTCGGCGATGGTGGCTTCAAGGCTGGACCGGCGGGCGGCGTCGTCCCTCGGTTCGGAGGGCCGGGCTGTGACGCGATCCTGGGGGTCCGTCGCGGGTTCGGAAGGATCGGCGGCGGCCGAGCGGGAGGAGTGCCACAGGGCTGTCGCTTCCGCAGGTTCGTCCGACACCGCGTCGGAGGGATCGGATTCGGCGCTGTCCCTGACCTCGTCCTCCGCCGCATGGTCGTCACCGTCCGCGACGTCCGGGTGCCATTCGGCGGCGCCCGACGGGTCTTCCTCGACATCCTCCCAGTCGAGCGCCCGGTCGGGGTGTCCTTCTTCCTCGGACTCCGAGCCGTGGGCGTCGTCGGCGGCGCGCGGGGAGAGGGGAAGTGTGGTGGCCATGGCCTTTTCGAGGAGGCGATCGAGATCCACCTCTTCGCCGATCGGGGCCGTCTCGTCATGGGGCGTGTCCGGGACTTCGCCGTGTGTCGCCGCGATCTCCCCTGCATCGGGTGTGGCCGCTTCGGGCTCGGGCTCCGGCTGAGCCGCCTCTTCGGTTGCCGCCTCCGGCGTCTCAACGGCATCGGGCGCGTCAGGCTCGAGGCGGGCCGACTCGTCCTCGCACGGCTCGGGGTCCCTGGCGTCGGCGCTGTCGAGCGGGGAGTCGACCCGGAAGGCCGGGGTGAGCACCAGCCGGTCCTGCCGATTCTGCGAACGACGAGCGGAGACGGGCGCCACCGGATCCTCCGCCGCGATCAGCAGGCGGATGGATTCGAGGACGTCCTCGATCTCGACGTTCGTCACCGGATCAGACATGCGATTCCTGCTTTTGCCTCGAAAGTCAGCGTAGACGCACCTCTGTCCGCGGGCAACAGATACAGCGAATCCGGCAGATTTCGCGACGGGTTGCGGCACCGGGGCCGCGGGTCGGAGCTAGTCTCCGATTGCCCGCAGAACCCGGTCGAGCGCCCGTCCCCGGTCGGACAGGCCCAGCGGCGCATCCTCCACGAGGGTGTAGTAGGCGGCGGGATCGTAGACCTGAACGCCGAGGTTGAGGGAGCCCACCGTGAGCAGCCCCATGGAGGCGAGGACCCGGTAGCTCGCCAGCGCCTCGTCGATCTGGGACGAAATGCGGTTGGCGCGGGCGTCGAGGAGATCCTGTTCCGCATCCAGCACCTCGAGCGTGGTGCGCGCGCCGAGCCGGGCTTCCTCGCGGACCCCGTCGAAGGCGACGGAGGCCGCGCGGACCTCGCGTTCGGAGGCATCGAGGCTCGCGCGGGCCACGGCGAGCAGGGCATAGGCGTTGCCCACCTGCTGCTCGATCTGGAGGCCGGTGATGTGGAGACCCGCCCGCGCGGCGTCCCGCTGGGCCATGGCCCGGCGGATGGTGGCGGCAAGCCGCCCGCCCTGGGAGATCGGGCCGGAGATGCCGAGCGTCACGCTCTGGCTGCTCTCGAAATCGTCGTCGAAGGCGACGCGCCCCGAGAGGTTCACCGTGGGTTTCAGGGCGGCCTCCGCCCGGCGGATGCCGAGTTCGGCCGCGGTCACGTTGTGGCGCGCGGCGATGACCGAAGGATGGTTGCGGACCGCGAAGTCCTTCGCGGCCTCGACGCCGAGGTCGAGCGGGGCGGGGGCGACCTCCACCAGGTTGCCGGGGGCCATGCCGACGGCGGCGCGGTATTCCTCGACGGCTTGGGCGAGATCGCCCTGGGCGGAGGCGAGGGCGGAGCGCGCCGAGGCGAGACGGGCCTCGGCGAGGCTGACGTCGGTGCGCGTGACCTCGCCCACCTCGAAGCGGTCCTGCGCCGCGCGCAGTTCCTGGGTGATCAGCCGCACGTTGTTCTCGCGCAGCTGGATGAAGGCGAAGGCCCGGCGGATCGCAAGATGCGCCTCGACGGCGCGCAGCAGCACATCCTGCTCGATCGACAGCAGCTCCTGTCGGGTCGACAGGACGGTTTCCTTCTGCGCCTCGATGGCAAGATCGGTGGCGCCGAAATCGTAGATCAGAAGCTCCGCAGAGAGCTGCAGGTTGGTCACGATCAGATCGGTCTGCCGGGGATTGGACTGATCCGGGGGCCGGGGATCGGAGATCGTGGCTCCCGCCGACCATGTCAGGATCGGCGCGAGCGCCGCCGTGGCGATGGCGACATCCTCGTCCGCGGCCCGCAGAAGCGCGCGGTTCTGTTCGAGCAGGCCCGAGTTCTCGTAAGCCGAGACGAGCGTATCGGCGAGGGTCGTCGCCCCGGCCGGGGCGGCGAGACAGGCGCCGGCGAACAGGGCCGCGAGTGTCCGTCTGATCGTTCTCATCGCGTCACTCCCGGAGCCAGTCCACATCACGATTTCAGAAAGCAAACGTCTCTTGCCGTTCGAACCCGGCGAGCACCGGAGCCGCGGCGTTGAAGGCATAGCGCCAGGTCACCGAGCCGTCGATGTTGTAGCCGATGCGCACGGTTCCGAGCCCGCCTTCCATGAAGACGGCGGCGATGCGTCCGCCCTCCTTCAGCTGGTCGGTGAGCGTGGCGGGGACGGTTTCCGCGCCGCCCTCGAGCAGGATCACATCGTAGGGCGCGCTGTCGCGCCAGCCCTCGGCGAGCGGGCCCTCGACGATGCCGGCGTTGTCGATTCCGCGCTCGGATAGCAGGCCCTGGGCCTCGGCGGCGCGATCGGCGTCGTCCTCGACACCCACGACGAAGTCGGCAAGCCGCGACAGGACCGCGGTGGAATAGCCGTAGCCGCAGCCGACATCGAGCACGAGGTCGGATGGGCCGACGTCGAGCCCGTCGAGCATCTTGGCGAAGGTCCGCGGCTCGAGCAGCACGCGCCCGCCGCCGAGGTCGAGGTTCTCCCCGACATAGGCCGCCTCGCGCAGGTCGTCGGGCACGAAAAGCTCCCTCGGTACGGTCAGCATGGCCTGAATGATGGGGAATTTCGTGACATCGGACGGTCGGACCTGGGTGTCGACCATGGCGGTCCGGCGTTTGTCATAATCGGCCACGACGGTCACGTCTCCGGCTGGTTGCAGGACTGGTGGTCCGGTGATGCCATAGCGGCCCGGACCGGGCAACTGACGATTGCCCGATCCCGCGGCCTTGCGGCGGATGCGGCACTCGGCTATGCGATATTGGCTCTGGCGAGTTGGCGGAGTGGTTACGCAGCGGATTGCAAATCCCGTTGTTTTTCCACCGAAAACAGGGCGCAAGACGGAAATCGTTATCAGGACAGACCGGGAACGGTCAGTGAACATGATAACCGATCTTCGGGCCACAAATCGCGCCCCGCACTCGCCCGCCATATCCGGCCAGATCACAAGCGCATGTCCCGGGTTCTGGGCTACTCGTTGACGCTGGGGACGGCCGACGCATGGGCAGACTTCGCCACTCTGGCGGCCGTGCGGCTGTCCGAGCGCGAGCTGGCAGGGATTGCTTGGGCCGCGATGTGCGCATTGCCCCGCCGCCTTTCCGAAGAGGTGGCACGTCTGGCGCTTCGCGGCGCTGGTGCGCCCTTGCCCCCGTTCCTGGGCGGCATGGCGGACGCCCGCTTCTGGGCATCGAGGGCAAGCCCTGCTGAGCGCAAGGCATACGCCCTCGCCGCCTACGAGGCGATGAGCCCTTCCGACCAAGCCGCCCTTTTTCGACACATCAGCGAATTGAAGGTGCCGGGATGAACGAACATGAGCTTGACGAGCTGCTTACCTTTCACTGGCCGCGCGTGGTGCGGCGCGTGATGGGCGGGGATGCGGACGACTGGTGCAAGGGGTTTGTCCGCTCCATCGCCCACCAAGGCAAGCGGCGGAACTGGACCCCGAGCGCAAAGCAGGCGGCTTTGATGCGCCGCCTCGTGGCTGAGCTGGGCAGGGATGAGACGACGAACGGCGAGGTGGTGGAGGGATAAAAAGTAAAGCCCGCCGGTGAGGCGGCGGGCTTAGGCGGCGTTCGGCTTTCACGGGTTAGCCGGGGACGACGCCTCAACGTGCTACCGGGAAACGGGCCACAGCACAAGGGCAGCTATTCCGCGCAAGCGGTCTCCCCACGCCCTAAGGCCCCGCTGCCACCCTCAAGGCGGCGAACATGGGGGAGCGGACCGAGCCGAGGGAAAGGCAGGTCTGGCCTAAGCGGCGGCCCGGCTCCGGTGAGCAGGCAAGATCGCGGCGGTCAGGGCGGGAGGCGGGTTTTCAACCCCGCTACAGTAACCCGCTTTCTGACCGTCACAACGACCCTCACCAATGAGCAGGGACAGAGAAGAGCAACGACTGAGCCGAGAGATACGCGCGAGAGGAATTTGAGATGCGACCGAACACACGAACACACGAGCACGGCGCGAGGCGAGAGCCGCCAGCACGCGGCCTGCGTGATCGCCTGGACGACCTCGCCCGCCGCGTCTCGTCTCTCTCGCCCTGTCGTCACGATCCGGAACGCTACCACGCGGAGAAGAGCGAGATTGCCTTCGAGCTGCGCAGCCTCGCCCGCCATGCCCACGCCACACCCGAAAGGATGCCGCGATGACCACGAAGGCCGAACTGTCCGAGCACGCCGCCGAAGCCGTTGGCGCCATGCTTCTCAGGTTTCAATCGCGCAGCGGGATGCCGCTCGATGTGCTGCTGGCCGGTGCCCATGCCCAGATTGTCTCGATGATGCTGACCACGCACGGGGCGGAGACTGCCGCCGAGTGCTGCGAGCAGGTCGCCGCCCGCCTTCGTTCCCTTCCCAGCTTGGCCGACGCGGAGGTAGCCGGCCGCTGCTGACGCGGGTCCTTCCTGACGCGCCGTATACGGGGGCGCTAGGCCCGACGTGTCGGGCGGTGCAAAAAATCACGTAAGGGTAAAAGATGATGAGGATTTTTTCCGAACTGCCCATGGAAGGCACCGCCGTGCACCGGATCGGCGGGAAAGACCTCTGCGACCTTCTCAACCTGACCTCCGGGGCGCTGACCGACCTGAAGAAGCGCGAGATCGCCGTCCACCTTGGCCGCGACTCTTATGACCTCGAAGAGACCGTCCGCCGCTATGTCACCCACCTTCGCAGCACCGCCGCGCGCTGGGGCGATCCCGAGCAGGTTCCCCAGCTGACGGCGGAGAAGGCGAGGCTTGCCAAGGAACAGGCCGACGCCCAGGCGCTGAAGAATGCCAAGATGCGCGGCGAGCTGGTGGAGGCATCCGAGGTGGAGAACACGTGGGCGGACGTTCTGCGCCAGCTGCGCGCCCGGCTGCTGGCGATCCCGTCACGCCTCCGGGCCGATCTTCCCGGCCTCGATGCCGCGACCGTGGCCGCGATTGACCGGGCCTTGCGGGACACCCTCTCGGAGATCGCCGCCGATGACCACGCTTGAAGCCGTCCGGGTCCGGGCGCTGCGCGCGCTGATCCCGCCGCCCAGGCTGCGCCTGTCGGAGTGGATCGAGTCCAGCGTGATCCTTCCCGAGGGCGTGAGCGCGCAGCCCGGCCCTGTCCGCCTCTGGCCCTTCCAGCGTGAGATTGCCGACGCCATCGGAGACCCCACCATCGAGCGTGTTACCCTGGTCAAGCCGGTGCGCGTCGGCTTCACCACGCTGTTGACCTCCGCCGTCGCATCCTTCGTGGCAAACGAGCCCGCGCCGATCCTCTGCCTTCTACCGGCGGAGGCGGACTGCCGTGACTACATCGTGAGCGACGTGGAGCCGATCTTCTCCGCCTCGCCCGCCGTGGCCGATGCCCTGGGCGACGACCGCGAAGAGGGGGGGCGAAACACGCTGCTTTCCCGGCGCTTCCCTGGAGGATCGCTGAAGGTGGTGGCGGCCCGCGCGCCCCGGAACCTGCGAAGGCACAACGTCCGCGTCCTTTTCATCGACGAGGCGGACGGCATGGAAGCCACGGCGGAGGGAAGCCCGATCCTGCTGGCCGAACGCCGCACCCTGTCTTTCCCGGACAGGAAGATCGTCCTGGGAAGCACCCCCGTCCACGAGGACACGAGCCACGTCTTGCGGGCCTATGCGCAGTCCGACGCGCGCATCTTCGAGGTGCCTTGCCCCGAGTGCGGCGCCTTCTCGGAGATCCTTTGGGAAGCCATCGTCTGGGATGATCGGCGCCCCGAGACGGCGCGATGGGCCTGTCCACATTGCCGGGCGGAGATCGAAGAGCGCCACAAGCCCGGCATCGTGGCAAGGGGTGCGTGGCGCGCGACCCGTCCAGAGGTGCAGGGGCACGCGGGCTTCCGGCTGAATGCCCTGGTTAGCCTGCACACGAACGCGAGCTGGGCGAAGCTGGCCGCCGAATTCATCGCCGCAAAGGACGACACAAGCACCCTTCAGACCTTCGTCAACACGATTCTCGGACAAGCCTGGAAGGGCGGCGGCGAGGAACTGGACGAAAGCGCGCTTGCCGCTCGTGGCGAGGACTGGGGCCTGAATGCGGTGCCGCAAGAGGTGCTGGCCCTGACCGCCGGGTGCGACGTGCAACACGACCGGATCGAGGCCACGCTGATCGGCTGGGGCGAGGACGGCACCGCCTTCATTCTGGGGCATCGCATCGTCTGGGGTGCCTGGGATGACGAGGGCACCTGGACGGAACTCGACGCCCTGCTGAAACAGACATACCCGCACACCCTGGGCGGGCGGATCGGCCTCGATGCCGTGGCCATCGACGCGGGCGACGGCACGACCATGCACGCGGTCACGGCTTTTGCGATGCCGCGCGCCCGTCGCAAGGTGGTGGCGATCAAGGGCGCTCCCGGCAACCGGCCACTGATCGAGCGCGCGGGCTCGAAGACGAAGACCGGGGCGCGCCTCTGGATCGTGGGGGCGGACACCGGCAAGGCCCTGATCTATGGCCGCCTGTCCCGCGGCGCATCCGTCCGCCTCTCCGCCGATCTTCCGCCGGTATGGCTGGAACAGCTGGCAAGCGAACGGGTGGTGCTGCGCTACCGGCGCGGGCAGCCCGTGCGAAGCTTCGAGCGCATCCCCGGCCGCCGGGCGGAGGCCCTGGACTGCGCCGTCTATGGCTTCGCCGCGCGCAACATCGTGAACCCCGACTGGGAACGCCGCCGGGCCGAGCTGTCGCTGAAGCACGCCCCAGACACCCGACTGGCGCCGAAACTGGCCTCCGACTGGATGAAGCGATGACGAAAGGGCAGGGCCGCGCCCGTCTCTCCGACGAAGCGGCCCCCGTTACTCGGAGAGTGGGCAAACCCCGAGACCGCGCGGCTCCACTTGGCGGGGCGCGGCGCGGATCAATTCCAGCTAAGGACCGCCTGCGCCAATCCCTCGCAAATTGGCCCCGCCATGCGCGGTTCACAGGTATAGACCCCGCCCGGCCCGGGCGGCCCGACTTGCTCCTCGAACCACTGCACCGCGGCTTCGCTGATCGGGTGCAGCATCACAATTGTCCCATGGTCCGCGACCTCGACGTGATCGCTGAGGGTTTCCGTCATGTCCGGTCCCGCAACCGCACCCCAGGCCCGCCGCCGTTCGGCTCGATGAACTGAACCCCGGCGGCTTCGAGGGCGGCGCGGATTGCTGAAAGTGCCGCAGGAGACGGCGACGGCGAGCCCGAACCCTCAGCCCGCTTCACGGTCATAGAGGAGACCGTGGCAGCTTCCGCCAGCTTGGACTGCGACCATCCGAGCAACGCGCGGGCGGCCCTAAGCTGACTTTCCGAAATTGGCTCTTGTTCCAAAATAGAACATTCCCTATGTTCCCTTTTAGACCATACCACAACCGGAGATCGCGACAATGGCCAAGCTTCCACCCCTTGAGGTGCCCCAGATGGAAGGCATCAATTATCCCGATCCGATCTTCGACACGGCGATCCGGGGCGATTCCGACCACGCCCTTTTCCAGATTCTTCGTCTCGCCCGGATCGGGACGGCTGCCTCGATGACAGAGGCGAATATCAAGCTGACGCCTGACGACTTCGGCGCGCTCTGCGACGCAATGGGCCGCATTGCCGCGAACGGTCTTCTGCACTGGGGAGGCACAAGGCAATGAGCGCAGCCCTGACTGCCCGTCGCGCCAAGCTGTTCTGCGTGAACCTCAACAGGCGCTGCGCCCCGCGCCTCTCGTGGCGCGGCCGTAAGCCGATCCGGTTTCGGGCTAACTGAGGGGATTCACTTGACACCCCGCATTCGTGCGGTGCAGGGTGTCGGATGATACCCAAGGGGGCCAGTCATGCGTCGATCCCACCTTCTGCTTTGTGCCGATATTGAACTCGCAAGGTTCAAGGTTCTGCGGACACGGGGGCAGCTGCCCCTCATGAGTGGCTGCGTCGATGATGCGGATTCGCGTGGAGCAACCTACAGTCTCGATGACGCCTTTCGGCTTCGCTTGCTTCTCGACGTCATTGGGCAGGATGACGACCTGCCGGCCGTCCCCCCCGCGAAAGCCGCTGGTCTAATCGACAATGCGCTGACGTGGATCGTTGGCAATGGCTTGCCGCACCCGCTGGAAGCGCGGGAAGGGCCGGACCTTTGGGTCGGGGTGGCCGTGATCGAAAGCGGGCAGTCGGATGCTCGCTACCGCTTCAGCAATTGGTTTGCGGGCAGCCTCACAGAACTCCCTGTTTTCATCGAGCGCGCCGAGTCCGAGGCGTTCGGGGATGCGGCTGTTCGGATCGTGATCGTCAATGCATCGCGCGCGGCGCGCCTTGTGCGCAAGCGGGCGCTCCGCCTCGGACTGCCTGAGGCCGAAGAATGAGCTGGCCCTTCGCCCCGTTCCAGCGCCTCGCCCGGAGGATCGCCCGCCCCACCGGCAAGCGATCCGGCATCGAGGCCGGAGCCCCCGGTCGGCGGTGGACCGGGGCTTCCACTGTCACCGACCCCCGGAATTCCACCCTCGTCGCCCGTGGCCCAGCTGCGGCCCGTGCGACTGCGGCGGTTCTGAACTCGCCCCAGGGCGCGCGCATCGAGGAAGCCTGGGCATCGGCCCTCGTGGGCAAGGGCTGGCAGGCCCGATCCCGGCATCCTGACGCGGACACCGCGCGCACCCTCTCCGCCGCCTTCGAGCTGGTGGTCGCGCAGCACCTCGTCACCCTCGCCCGCGCCGTGGTCAGAGACGGCGAGGCTTTCGCCCGCCTGCGGATCGGCCCGGACGACCGAATGCGGCTTCAGCTGATCCCGGCGGAACAGGTGGACCCCACCTTGACCCGTGACCTGGGCAACGGCGCGCGCATCGTGTCGGGCATCGAATTCGACGCGGACGGCGAGGTTGTCGCCTATCATGTCCTTCCCGAGGCCCCGGGCACGCCTTTCACCGCCTATCTCGCCGCCGTGCGGGTGCCCGCCCGCGACATGCTCCACGTCTTCGATCCGCTGTTTCCGGGGCAGGTGAGGGGCCTGTCGTGGCTTGCGCCGGTCCTGCTGAAGATGCGCGACCGTGACGGCGCCTCCGACGCCCTGCTGATGCAGCTGAAGACCGCAAGCCTGCTTACCGGCTTTATCCGCGACCCGGACGGCACCTTCGCCGGCTTCGAAGGCGAGGCCCAGGGGAACGCGCTCAACGTGGCGCTGGAACCGGGCGCCATGCGCATCCTACCGCAAGGCGCGGACGTGACCTTCTCGACGCCCGGCTCCGGCCTCGCCCAGGCGGTGGAATTCATGCGCGCGCAGGACCGCGAGATCGCAGCGGGCGCCGGGCTGACCTATGAGCAGCTGACCGGCGACCTCTCCGAGGCGAACTATTCGAGTGCCCGCGTCGGGCTTCTCGAATTCCGCCGCCGGGCCGAGATGCTCCAGAAGACGCTGATCGAGGGGCAATTCCTCGCCCCGCTCTGGCGCCGGTGGATCGAGGTGGAGGCGCTGGCCGGACGGATCGAGGCAACGGGCGCCGCCCGTGACGATTTCATGGCCGTCCGCTTCGTCGCCCCAGGCTGGCAATGGGTAGACCCCGCGAAAGAGGTGGCCGCTGACGTGGCCGCCATCGAGGCCGGACTGAAGAGCCGGGAAGAGGTGGTCGCGGGACGTGGCCGGGACATTGACGAGCTGGACGCGGAACGCGCCCGCGATGCAGGAGGCGAAGCGGCATGACGGTGCATCTTCGGGCGCTGACGACGACGCCCTCGACAGTGAACATGGAAGCCCGGACGGTGGAAGCCATCGTCTCGACCGGCGCAGACGTGGTGCGTCCCGGCTATATCGAGCGCCTCGACCCTGCGGCGGCCGAGCTGGGGCGGATGATCGGCGCCCCCGTGCTCGACGCCCACCGCACCGCCTCGACCCGAGATCAACTGGGAGTGATCGAAGCGGCCGAGCTGCGCCCCGAGGGTATCTGGGTGCGCATCCGCTTTCGCAGCAACGAAGCCGCAGGCGCCGTGCTGGCCGACATCGCGGAGGGGACGCTTCGCGGCCTGTCCATCGGCTACTCGGTGGCCGAGTGGAAAGAGCAGACCGAGAGCGGGCAGCGCGTCCGCATCGCCAAACGGTGGACGCCGCTTGAGGTGTCTGTCGTCCCTGTCCCGGCCGATCCGGGCGCACACTTCCGAGCAGGAGAAACGAGCATGGAAGCCGAAACGCAGACGGCGGGAACGACCGCCGCCACCCCCGGCGCGACCCGCGCCCAGATCAACGTTGAAATCCGCCAGCTGGCCGAGACCGCCGGCCTGACGCGCGACTGGGCGGACGAGCAGATCGACGCGGACGCCACGGTCGAAGCCGCCCGCGCTGCGGCCTTCGAGGCCATGCGGCAGCGCAGCGCCGCCCCCACCCGCACCACGCGGACGCAGATCACGGTGGATCACACCGACCCGGCGGTGATCGCCCAGCGGGCAGGGGAGGCACTCTACGCGCGGTCCCACCCGGAACACCAGCTGTCCGAGCCCGCGCGGCCCTTTGCGCACATGTCCACGCGCGACCTCGCCCAGGACTGCCTCCGCCGCGCCGGCATCCCGACCACCGGGCTTGCCTCCGATACGATCATCACGCGGGCGCTGCACACCACGTCCGACTTCTCCCTGATCCTGGGCGATGCTGTCGGCCGCGAGCTGCGCCGCGCCTATGACGCGGCCCCCGCCGAAATCATGCGGGTCGCCCGCGAGACGACGCACCGGGACTTCCGGCCTAAGCGGGCGCTGCAATTCGGAGAAGGCACCGGCTTCGAGGAGGTTCCCGAGGGCGGCGAATTCAAGCACGGCACCTTCGGGGAGTCGGAGGAAAGCTTTGCGCTGAAGAGCTACGGGAAGATCTTCAGCATCACGCGGCAGGCCCTCGTCAACGACGACCTGAGCGCCTTTTCCCAGGTGCCCGCGAAGCTGGGTGACGAGGCGCGGCGCTTCATGGCCGGGGCGATTGCCGCCAAGCTCGAAGCCAACCCCGCCATGGCGGACGGCGATGCTGTCTTCCACGCCAATCACGGCAACCTCGCCGGCACCGGC
The DNA here is from genome assembly GCF_003789055.1 of Histidinibacterium lentulum. GTDB lineage: Bacteria > Pseudomonadota > Alphaproteobacteria > Rhodobacterales > Rhodobacteraceae > Oceanicola > Oceanicola lentulus. The sequence continues at coordinate 185,711 of NZ_ML119088.1, forward strand.
GCCACCCTGTCGCTGACTTCCCTGTCCGGCGCCCGCCTCGCCATGCGGCGCCAGACTGGCATCGACGGCGAGCTGATCGGCGTCACGCCCCGTTTCGTCGTGGTCTCGCCCGAACTCGAGACGACCGCAGAACAGGTTCTGGCCGAGCTGGCCGCCACCACATCCGAGAACGTGAACCCCTTCAGCTTCCTCGAGCTGGTGGTGGAGCCGCGCCTGACCGACCCCGACGCCTGGTATGTCGCCGCCGACCCCGCCCGTATCGACGGGCTGGAATACGCCTACCTCGAAGGCGCCCCCGGCCCGCAGATCGAAACCCGGCAGGGCTTCGAGGTGGACGGGGTGCAGATGAAGGCGCGCCTCGACTTCGGGTGCGGCTGGGTGGAGCACCGCGGCTGGTTCAAGAACGAAGGCCCGGCTGAGTAATGGCCCTCGACCTTTCCGAGCTGGAGACCCTGCGCGATGCCCTCCTGAGGGCGCGCGCCAAGGGCGTGCGAACCGTCGGCATCGGGGACAAGCGCGTCGAATACAGCACGGACGCGGAAATGGCCGCCGCGATCGCAGACCTGGAGGCGCGCATCCGTCGCGCCTCCGCCACCCGCCCCAGCCGGATCAACTTCACCACGAGCAAGGGCTTCTGACATGCCTTCGCCTGCCCCTCTCTTCGCAGACGACAAGACCGCCGCGCAGCTCTTCTGCATGAAGCCGAAGGACTTTCGCCGCCTTGTCGAAGAGGGCCATCTTCCCGGCCCGCGCGACCTTGGGGGGCTTGAGCGTTGGGACGTGGAGGAGCTGCGCCGGATCGCAAGCGGCGAGGCGATGGACAACCGGGGGATGGACTGGTGAGCAAGTGGGGCGGAAAGCGCTACTTGATCGAGACGAAGCCCGGTTTCGTCTACGTCCGGAAGGCCGGGAAATACCTGGGCCGCATCGAGGCGCCTTATCCCAGCGCCGAATTCGACCGCCAGTATTGGGACGTCCTGACCGGCCGCGCTGGCGAAGCCTCGACCTCATGGCGGGCGCTGATCGTGTCATATCGCAAGTCTGATCGGTGGACCCGCCTCAAGCCGCGCACCCGGCAGGATTACGAGAAGGCGCTTCTCTACATCGAGGAGAAGAATGGCGCCCGCGACATGACCCGGCTGCAACGCCGGGACGTCCTCGCCATGATGGAGAAGAACACCCACCGGACCCGGTTCGCGAACTACGTGGCACAAGTCATGTCGGTTCTCTGCGAGCACGCTATCGACCTGGGGTGGATCAAAGCGAACCCGGTCAAGGGTGTTCGGCTCAAGAAGACCCCGACCGAGCGTGAGCAGCCGCATGTTCCCTGGACGAACGCGGCGGTGGAGCGGTGGCGGGCCGAAGCCGCCCCGCTGCCCCGACTGATCTTCGAGATCGGCGTCGGCAGCGTCCAGCGCCCAGGAGATTGGCCGGGCTTCACCTGGGGCGACTATGACGGCGAGTCCCTGAGGCTGACCCAGGGCAAGACCGGCAAGGCCCTTGCGCTTCCCTGCACCCCTGAGCTGCGCACCGCCCTTGAGGCCGCCAAGCGGGAGCTGGGCGCAGCGCCACACCCCTCGCGCCATATCCTCGCCCGGAAGGACGGGACGGCGATGCTCTATCGGGACGTGTCCCGGGTGATGCTGAAGGAGCGCAAGCGGCTGCACCTGACCGGCTTCGACCTGCATGCGCTTCGCTACCGTGGCGTGATGGAGCTGGCCTGGGCGGGCTGCGATGATGACGAGATCGCCAGCTTCAGCGGGCATTCCAGCAAGGACATGATCCGAAAGTATGCGGGCATCGCCCGGCAGATCATGCGCGCCAGCACGGCAGCCGAGAAGCGCAAGCTATGGGCATCGCTATGAACAGAACAAGCACAGAACAAGAACCTGATAACCGGACTGATAACCCCTTGCAGCCCTCCGCCCGGTTCTCTAAGGAAACAAGGGCTCTGGCGAGTTGGCGGAGTGGTTACGCAGCGGATTGCAAATCCGTGTACACCGGTTCGATTCCGGTACTCGCCTCCAATATTTTGAATGGGTTGCGTGACCTTTGGCGCGTGGCCCTATAGGTGTTCACAGACGCGTTTGCCTGGTTCGATCCTTTCGGTCCCTGCCCCGGAGGATGACGATTTTCGCGGATTGGCGCTTTCGAGGCGTCCCGCGCCTTGATGACGGAAGGTCCCTTGGCCGTACCTCGGATCGTCATGGTTCTGCTCGTCCGGGACGAGGCAGACGTCATCGCGGACAACCTGCGCTGGCATCTGGGGCAGGGCGTGGACCATGTGATCGCCATGGACAACGGGTCCGTCGACGGCACCACGGACATCCTCGAGGATTTCGCCGCCACGGGCGCGCTGACGCTGATCCATCAGCCCTCGGACGCCTTCCTTCAGGAGCGTTGGGCGAGCGAGATGGCGCGGATGGCGCGGGACCGGCTGGGGGCGGACTGGGTGCTGCCGCTCGACGCGGACGAGTTCTGGACGGTTCCTGACGGCCAGACGCTGGGCGAGGTGGTGGCGCAGTTCGACGGGGAAGCCGACATGGTGCGCTGTGCGCGGCGCAACCTGATGGCCGCGCGCGAGGATCTGGAGGCGATGTCGTGGCACGAGGCGCTCGTCTGGCATGCAGATCCGCCGGTGCCGCTGCCTGCCGGGCGGAGGGACGATCCGACGCCGCTCGATCCGCCGTTGCTCTATTGCCGGCTGCCTCCGAAGGTGGCGGTGCATGTCGCCCGGTTCGAGAGGTTCCTGCCGGGCAACCATGATGCCGTGATCGCGGGCGACCCGGTGGTGCGTGCCTCGGAGGAGATCATGATCTACCACGCGATGATCCGCGACCGGGCCGAGTTCCTGAGATCGAACGCCCGGGTCGCCGAGGCGCGGGAGCGGGATCCGGCCGTGGCGCCCAGCACGTCGTGGAAATCGCGGCGCTGGTGGCGCATGGATCCCGACGCCGCCTATGCCGAGGCGCTGCCCGACGCGGCGCGGCTGCGGGCGGATGTTGCGGCGGGGCGGGTCAGGCGCGATACGCGCCTGCGCGATCTCATCGCGGCGGGCCGGAACGCGGCGCGCGGGGCGGCTGCGGCCGAAGGTGGGGATGTGGTCGGATAGGCCTGCGGGGTGGAGTGGATCGGATGGCGGTGACACCTGAGGACGATGGCGGTCGGGAGCGGCGGCTTGCTGCGCTGAAGGAGGAGATCGCGGCGCGGACCGGCGAGCTGGAGGCGTCCGAGACGAAGCGGCGGGAGCTGGAGGCGGAGCTTGCGGAGGCCCAGGCCGGGCGGCTGCGGGCGGAGAGCGAGCTGCGTGTGGCGCGGGCGGCGCGGCTGCGGCTGGAGGCGGATATCGCGGAGGCGCGAGCCGAGGCGGAGCGGCTGGGTGCCGCTCTCGCGGAGGCGGAGGCGGCGCGGGGCGAGTTGACCGCGCGGATCGCCGAGGTGCTGGCAAGCACGAGTTGGCGGCTCACGGCGCCCCTGCGACAGGGCGTCGAGAGGCTGCGCCGGGGCAGGGGCGGCCGGGCCTGAGGAACGCCGGGGCCTACAGGATCGCGGGCTCGGCCATGAAGGCGCGGGCGTTCTCGATGATCCGGAGACCCGTTTCCGAGAGCTGTCCCGACTCGCGGATCACCGCATCGCCCGCCGCGAAGTTGCGGCGGTCGGCGGCGGCGGCCTCCTCCGCGGCGATGCGTTCCTCGGGGGTGAGCACGCCCGAGGCGGCAAGCCGCTCCATCGCCCAGGCCATGCGGGCCGAGACGAAGGTCGCGTGATAGATGCCGTCCATCGGCCGGGGATCGGCCCGGAGCGGTGACTTGAAGCGCTCCTCGTCGGGATTCAGCGTCAGGGGCTCGTGGATCGTGAGGCCGAAGAGCAGCGAGTGACCGGCCTCGTGGGCCAGAACCTCGGCCACGGCGACGGGCGTCTTGTGGAAGGTCGGGTTGAGCAGCAGCAGGCCCCAGAACTGGTAGTGCGAGGCGCCGTCGAACTGCATCGTGGCGCCTTCGGGGGCCTGAGCGAGGAGCACCACCCGGACCAACTGCCGGATCTCGGCATGGAGATCGGGAGTCCCGCGCTCGAGCAGGTCGAGACCCCGTGTCAGGCGCCCGGCGAACTCGGCGCGCATCTCCTCGGTGATTGGGGCAAAGCTGCCGGCCCCGTCGCCCATGCGCGTGTCGAAACAGTGGTCGATCCGCGCGGCCTCTTCGGAGCCGCGGGCGAGGACGGGCATCCCGGCCGGACGGCGGTCGATGGCGGCGATCACCTCCGCGATCTCCGCGGCGCGGTCGATGTCTCCGGTGGTTGCCCGTTCCACCAGCTCGTAATAGGCGCCGAACGCCTCGGGCGGCAGGCGGTCTCCGGCTTCGATCCGGTGGACGGCCCGTTTCAGCGGGCCACAGAGGTCGGGCAATTCCGCCGCAGCCTCGGCGACATGCCCGAGGCTGCTGGCAAGTTCGTCATGCATCCGGTCGTCGAGGCGGGTTGCCCGCGCCCCGCTCGGTGCGAAGACGAGCAGATCGCTGTCGGTCATGCCGGGAGCTGGATGTCCAGGCCTTTCCGGCCTTCCTTGTTGCCGATCTTGGCGCCGGCGGCGCTGTCGATGCGGAAGCCGAGAAGCTTCGAATGGTCTAGGGTCAATCCGGTCATGACGTTACCTTTCGATGGGTCCGTTGTCGTTGCCCTTCATCCCGGGCTTGTTTCCGATCTTGACGCCCGCGGCGCTGTCGATCCGGAAGCCGAGAAGTCGGGAGTAATCGAGAGCAAGTCTGGTCATCTGAACACCGTGCAAGGAGAGAGACGCGTCTCGGTCGAAAGAGTATCAGAAGCCGCCCGGCGGCGGTCCGCCCTTGATGCCCACGGTGATCAGGCCCTTGCCGCCCATCTTGAGGCCGGTCGACGTTGCTTCGGTCGCGCCCTGTTTGAGGCCGGTGAAGGCCGACTCCGCCGATCCCTCGAGGCGGAAGCCCAGCAGTCTCGAGTGGTCCAGTTTCGTGAGGTCCATGATGTGCGTCCTGGTTGCCGTCAGAATTTCAGTGGTTGCCGGAAGAGCCTGCCCATGACCACGACCGGAAGAGTACGCTGGTTCCAGTGATCAGGAACGCAGCGTCATCGTCAAGCCTGTCCTTCGGGCAGAAGACTGTCCGGGAACCGGCTCATTGGGGGAGGATCGGCGGCCCCAGCGGGATCTCTATGATGCCCTTGTCGCCCTTCTTGAGGCCCGTGGTCTCGGCGGCCGCCGTGCCTTGCAGGCGGAAGCCGAGCAGCTTGGTCAGGTCCAGTGTCGTGCCGTCCATCGAATGCTCCTCGATGTGGGTGGGTCGGATGGGTCGTCTGGGGGGCGCTCACGCCAAAGCGCGCGGTCCCGGCGTATCTGATGCCCGTCGCGACAGCCGTTCATGAGGCCTGCCGCGACGGACGAGTGTGTCACCTGATCTCGAAGGTGACCGGCGGGGGCTGATTCCCCTTGTCGCCCTTCTTGAGGCCCGTGGTCTCGGCACCCGCCGTGTCCTGCAGGCGAAAGCCGAGAAGCTTGGTGTGGTCCAGTTTCGTGAAATCCATGCGTCGTCTCCAGCCTCTCTGTCCGACCGGCCCGTAAGGACCGGCCCTGCGCCATGCGTCGCCCGGGATCACCTGACGGTCTGACCGGGGTCCTTCAGCACGCCGTTGTCATAGCCCTTGTCGCCGACCTTTGCGTCGGTGGCGGCAGGGCTCGCGAGACGGAAGCCGAGAAGCTGCCTGAGGTCGAGATTAACGATTTCCATGGGACAAACGCTCCATCTATACCGGCACCGTGATGAAGCCGATGACCCTCGCCCCCGTCAAGCGCCGCGTGATCCATTTCGTGACACTGCGCGAACACGGATACACCTTTGCCAATGCCATGGAGGCGCTGGATGCGCGCGGGGTGCATGCCGTCCATGTGCCCTGGGATACGGTCTTCGCCAGCGAGACGCTGGCGCACGGGACCTGGGTGCTCGCGGATTTCGAGCGGCTCCCGCCGGGCGCGCTCGTCGCCGCGGGCAAGGTCTATCGGGCGTTGAAGGCGGCCGGGTGCCGGGTGCTCAACGATCCGGCGCGGTGGCTGCCGCGGGCGGACCTGATGCGCGCCCTCGAGGTCGAGGGGGTGAACTCCTACAGATGCTGGCGCCCGGCGGTGCAGGAGTGGCCTGACCGCTGGCCCGTGTTCCTGCGGCGTGCAAGCGGCCATACCGGGGCGGCGAGCGGTCTGCTCGGGAACCTCGACGAAGCCCGCGCGGCGCTGGAAGCGGCGCTCGACGAGGGCCTGCCGATCTCGGACCTGATCTTCGTCGAATACGCGGCCGAGCCGGTGCCGGGCCGGACGTATTTCCGCAAGTCCGCCGCCTTCCGCGTGGGGCCGCAGGTGCTCCGGGCCATCTCGGTGCACGGGGACGACTGGCTTCTGAAGCGCGGAACCTCCGAGCACGCGACCGAGTCCGACTATGCCGAGGAACGGGCCGAGATGACCGTTTATCCCCACGAGGATTTCGTCTGGAAGGTCTTCGAGATCGCCGGAGTGGAGTTCGGGCGCGTCGATTTCGGCCTGCGCGCCGGGCGTCTCGAGGTCTGGGAGGTCAACACGGCGCCGAACGTACGTCCGCCCTACGAGCACGCCAATCCCGACCGCACCGAGACGGTGCGCCTCGCATTCGAAGGTCTGGTCACGGCGCTTCATGGTCTCGCCCGCACGCCCGGGGAGCCGGTCTCCATCGCGGGCGCCTTCCGGAGGCATCGCGCGAAGGGCACCGGGCACGCGATGCTGCATCACCTGTGACGAGGGGCGTTGCATCCGCGTCCGGGCTCCGCCTGCCCGGGGGTGCCGGTCCGCAGGACGGGGCCGGGACGGATGCCGTTCGTCCTGGCGCGAGCGGAGGCTGAGCGAGATGGCCGGCATCATGCGCCCCATGAGGCTCGACCCGGTGAGCCGCCGCGCGATTTATTTCGTGACCCTGCGCGAGCATGGCTACACCTTCGCGCATGTCATCCGGGCGCTCGAGAGCCGCGGCGTTCATGCCCGGCATGTGCCCTGGGACACGGTCTTCGCCAGCGAGACCCTCGCGCATGGAACCTGGGTGCTCTCGGATTTCGAGCGCCTTCCGCCGGGGGCGCTGATGGCCGCGGGCAAGGTCCATCGTGCGTTGAAGGCGGCCGGGTGCCGCGTGCTCAACGATCCGGCGCGCTGGCTGCCGCGGGCGGATTTCCTGCGCAACCTGCAGCTTGCGGGGGTGAACAGCTTCGGGTGCTGGCGGCCGGCCGCGCGGGAATGGCCCGACCGCTGGCCGGTCTTCCTGCGCCGGGCCAGCGGGCACACCGGTAGCCGGACCGAACTCCTGGAGACGCCCGAGGCGGCGAGGGCGGCGCTGACCGAAGCGCTCGACGAGGGCCTGCCGCTGAGCGATCTCCTGTTTGTCGAATACGCGGGCGAGCCGGTTCCGGGTCAGACCTATTTCCGCAAGCACGCGGCCTTTCGCATCGGCCCGGAGGTGAGCCGCGAGGTCTCGGTGAACGACACGACCTGGCTGGCCAAGGTCGGAGTCTCGGGGCTCGCCACCGATGAAGACTATGCCGCCGAGCGGGCCGAGATGGACGCCTATCCGCACGAGGATTTCGTCTGGAAGGTCTTCGAGATCGTCGGACTGGAGTACGGCCGCGTCGATTTCGGCACGCGGGCCGAGCGGTTCGAGGTCTGGGAGGTGAACTCCAACCCCACGCTCTATGCCCCCCACGAGCACCGCAATGCCGACCGCGCCGAGACGATCCGCCTGTCCTTCGAGCGGCTGGTGACGGCGTTCTGGGGTCTCGCCCGGACACCCGGGGAGCCCGTATCGATCAAGGAGTGCTTCCGTCGCTACCGGTCGGAAGAGACCGGGATGGTGGCCCTGAGCAACCGGTGAGGCGGGGCGGTCTGCCCCGATCCGGCAGACGATCTGGAGGGGCCTCGCCGGGACCTTGTTCACCCCCCGGGTGAGGGTGAACAATACGCACCCGCGTGTTCGGCTCGCTTGAACCTGGTCCGACAGGCCAGGGCTGGGCCGCCGACAGAACCTGCTCCGCCTGGGTCAGCCGTAGACAAGCTCGGGGAGGATCACCTCCCAGGTCTTCCGCCGATAGTGGTGGCTGAAGGCCTCGTCTCCGTCTTCGGCCCGCCATTCGAGGATCATCGCGATCTCGCCCCGGGCGAACTGCATGCGCCCGGGAGGGCAGAAGTTGCGGGACATGCGGCCGAGAACACTGCCGGACTGGTCCTCAAGCACCCAGCGGTCCCTCTCGCGGCGGAGCGAGACCGGATCGCCGACCTGCGCCTGGGAGATGGCGGCGAGCGATCCGTGGCCGTGGGCGAGCCGTCCGGCAAAGGAAAGGTCCACGAGCTTCGGGTCGGGGGAAACGTACCGCACGCGGGCGCCGCGCAGGACGGATGATCCGGAGGTCACCCGCCGGTTGAGGATCGACGGATGCGGTGTCGGCACAATCGGGTGATGTCCTGAAGTCAGCAGCGTCAGGCTGGTCCTCGCGCGGGTCATGGCGACGTAGAAGAGACGGCGCGGCGCGTCGGCGTCCTCGCCTCGGGAAGTCCGGTCCCAGCCGCCGTCCAGGATTGCCACATGGTCGAATTCGAGGCCCTTGGCGCGGTGCGCCGTCAGGAGGAGCAGTCCGCGCTGTTCGGCCCGCGCCTCTCGCGCCCATTCGCCGAACCATTCCACCAGTTCGGGCACTGGTGCTGCCTTTTCCGAAAGCTCGCGGGCGAGGGTCCCGATGCCTTCGCCGATGAGGTCGGTCCAGCGGGAGACGGGCAGGGCGTTCAACGCGAGGGTCAGGTCGGCGATCGTCATCATGCGGGTCCGGTCTGCGAGCAGCGCGCGCACGAAGGCCTGCATCTCGCGCAGTCGCCAGATGCTCGGCAGGGCGTCGCTGGCGAGTTCGACGGGAAGTCCCTTCTCCTCGGCATAGGCGCGCACGGGCTCCAGCCTGCGCCATTCCCGCGCGATGATCGCGGTGCGGCGCCACTGCCAATCAGGATCGAGGCGGCTGAGCCGGATCAGCTCGTCCACGGCGGCCGCGGCCTGCGCCTCGTCGCCCGGGGGACAGGTCAGCAGGGAGACCCGGCCTTGCGCCACGGGGTCGTGGGCAGCCATCGCGCCTCCGAGGTTGGCCCTGCTGCGGGCGCGGTCGGGGGTGATGTCGTGATCGGCCTTCATCCGGCTGACCGCGGGCGCGATCACGCTGTTGGAGGCCGCGATGATATAGGCGGTGGAGCGGTAGTTCTCGGTCAGGAACACCGGCCGGGCGGCGTAGTCGGTCTCGAAGCGGCGGATGTACTCGATGGAGGCTCCGTTGAAGGCGTAGATGTTCTGGTCGTCGTCGCCCACGGCGAAGAGGCTGAGACGCAGGTCGGGATCCTCGAGCGAGCGGCCTGCCACGGCGGCGATGAGATCGTATTCCTCGGGTCCAATGTCCTGGTATTCGTCGACGAGGATCCAGCGGTAGCCCTGGATCAGCGTGTCGCGCAGCGCTTCGGCCTCGGATTTCGACAGACCGTCGCCGCGCAGGAGCCGGATCGCCTCGCGCATGATCCCGTCGAAGTCGCGCGCGCCGTCCTGCAGGCCGGCGAAGCTTGCGCCCACAAGGCGCATGGCAAGCGCGTGGCAGGTCGAGACCGTGACGAGGGTGGCGTCCTTGCCGATCAGGAGGCGCAGGCGTTCGCGGATCTGGGCGGCCGCGTGCCGGTTGTAGGAGAGCACGAGGATGCCGCGGGGGTCCTCGCGGCGCACGCGCACGAGATAGGCGATGCGGTGGACGAGGACGCGTGTCTTGCCCGATCCCGGGCCCGCGAGGACGAGCACGTTCGTCTGCTCCCGGTCGTCGCGGACGATCTGTTCCTGCACCGGGTTGCCCAAGGCCTCCACGATGGCCTTCCACGACGCGCCGGTGGTCTGACGGCGCAGCTCCGTGCCGCGGCCGGGAAGCCAGCGGCGCAGAAAGGTGTCGCGGTCGAGGACGAAATAGTCCGCCGAAAGTCTCAGTGCATCGGAGATGTTCTGAAGGCCCCTTTCGGCATAGGCGCTCATCACATGGGTCTGGATCGTCTGCTCGGCATAATGCTCTTCGAGCGGCTGGAAGTTCTCGACGGTGAAGAGACCGCCTTTCGTGTCCAGTCTGACGGTCATCGCGGGGCGAAAGACCGTGAGGCCGCGGCCGAGGGTGGCCACGCCCTGTTCGTGCAGCCACAGGAGGGCGCGGTCCATGAGGCGGTTCATGTCGCGGACCTGCGTGCCGAGAAACGCGTCGCCCTTGAGTGCCGCGAGCATGTTGCCGAGGGTCGTCTGGACCTGGAGGTCCTTTCCCTTCGTGCCCCTCGGCACACGCCCGACGAGATGGGAGAGCAGCAGCTGGGCGCCCTCGCGCCTCAGCCTGGCGGTCCCGTCGACGACCTCCCACGAGCGTTGCAGGCGGACCCAGAGGATATTCCGGTTGGCCTTGCGCAGGTTCAGGTTCCCGCGTCCGCCGTCCTGATCGCGGCCGTCCTGGGCCATGCCGCGCAGCAGGCCCTCGACGATATCGGGGCGGATCGCGCTGTGGCCCTTCTCGCGCAGCATCTGGCAGGTTTCGGCAAGGTGCAGAGGGAGGGCTTCGTCGCCATAGGCATCGGGCGCCGTCTCCCGCAGGAGGGCGATCAGATCCTCCTCGAGCCGGGCGGCGAGGTCGAAGCGGCGTTGCGAGCTGTCCTCGACGGACACGTGCACGAAGACGGTGACGGCCGTGTCGTCGCTGGCGATGCCCAGCGCCTCGAGATCGGTCAGAGCCCGGCGCAGCGCCGACCCGGTGAGGCGGCACGCGCCGGTCAGCTCGTCGGTGGAAATGCCGCGGTCGGGCTCGGCGTTCATGACGTGCCGCACGAGGTCAAGGAGGTCGCGGCGGCGCGCGCCGGTGATCGCGGCGCGATCGAGGATCTTCGCCGCCTCGTCGAGGGTCCGGATGCGCAGCGAGGACGGGAAGAGCTGGACCCTGTTCTCCTCGCGGGTCAGGAGCCTGGCCTCCTCCAGCCAGGCGACGGCGGTCTTCACGCGGGTGTCGTCGGTGGCGCTGTCGCGTTCGAATTCCTGGTCCTTTTCCTCTCGGACGATCTCTCCGGGCGTGACCACGACCTCGCCACTCTTCTTAGTGCGGCCGTCGAGGCGGCGGAGCGCCTTCAGGATCGCGCCGATCTCGTGCCGGGCGAGGCGGGAGCGGGCGGAGAGGCTGAATTGCCGCTCGACGTCGTCGGGGCTGAACAGAAGCACGCAATTGGCGGGGGCGCGGTCGCGGCCGGCGCGGCCGGCCTCCTGGAGATAGTTCTCGAGCGATCCCGGGATATCGCCGTGGACGACGAGGCGGATATCGGGCTTGTCGATCCCCATGCCGAAGGCGTTGGTCGCGGCTATGATCCGCAGGTCGCCGGTCCGGAACCGTTCCTGTATCTCGCTTTTCTCGTCCGGCGGCAGGCCGGCGTGGAACCTCTCGGCGGCCAGCCCCCGGGCCTTCAGGAATTCCGCGACCCGTTCCGTGGCGCGTCGGGTGGCGCAGTAGATCACGGCGCCCGAAACGCCCTCCTCGGGCAGGTTGGCCTCGATCGCCGTCAGGATGTCCGCAAGCTTCGTCTGACTGTCGGTGGGCAGGACCTCGAAGCTGAGGTTGGTGCGGCTGGCCCCGCCGTCGAGCAGGATCAGCTCCACCCCGAGCCGGGTCGAGAAGTGATCGCGGATATCGCGCACGACCTCGGGTTTCGCGGTGGCGGTCAGGCAGAGCACGGGGGGAGGGTCGCGGTCTCCCAGCGACTCGCGGATGAAGCGGCTGACATAGCGGTAGTCGGGGCGGAAATCGTGGCCCCATTTGGAGACGCAATGGGCCTCGTCCAGCACCCAGAGCCCCACCTCGCGCTGCGCGAGGACCGAGCGCACGGAGATGGCGCGCAACTGTTCGGGCGCGATCAGCAAGATCGACGCGTCGCCCATCCGCACCTTCTCGAGCGCGTCATGGCGTTCGGGCAGCGACAGCATGCCGTTCACCGTCACGGCGGAGGAAATGCCGGCCCGCGCGAGCCCCTGCACCTGGTCGGCCATCAGTGCGACGAGGGGCGAGATCACGACGGTCAGCCCGCCCGTCCGCTCGAAGGTGGTGAGCGCGGGGATCTGGTAGCAGACGGACTTCCCCGTCCCGGTCGGCAGGATGCCGAGAACGCTCTGGCCCGACATCGCCTCGGCGACGATGCGCTCCTGCATCGGGCGCCCGGTCTCGTCCGCCGGTTCGGGCCGGAAGGCGGGAAAGCCGAACCAGCGCGTGAGGGCGCTGGCGGGATCGGTCATCTCGGCGCACCAGGCACAGGCCGGGTCGCCGCAGGACGCGCCGCCCCGCAGGTCGCGGACAAGCTGCGAGGCCTCGGCGAACTGCGCCCTGACCCAGGGCGGCATGACCGACTCGCCGCCCGCCACGGTGATCCAGGAGAGCGCATAGGCCAGCGGCCAGCCGAGCTGCGGGTTGCCCAGCCGGTCCAGGGTCCGGTCCAGCATGTCCTTGCAGGATTGCCCTGCCAGAAGACGCCGGATCGCGGCCTCGGTCTCCGCGATGCCCGGTGCGGGGGCCGAGCGCAGGAGCTTGAAGACGTCGTCGAACCCGGCCGAGGCCTCCGCGCGGGTGGTCAGGTAGTGGTAGGCGGTCAGCGCGTCCGGTCTCTCCCGCGCCAGCGTCTCGAACGCGTCGACCTGGTTGCGGAAGACCTCGAAGACGAGCCGTGCGTCGAGTTCGGGGTCGTTCACATGCCCGGCCTGAAGCCGCCCGTCCACATGGTGCTTGACGAGGTGGTGGTAGGGGTTGCGCGGAAAGGCGAGGGGGTTGAGCCAGAGCGTGTCGATGGCCGCCTCGGCGAGGCTAGCGAGGCGTGGTCTGTTCGCCACGAGATGCGGCAGGTCATGGCGCAGGATGTTGTGGCCGATGACGTGATCGGCCCCGGCGCAGAACCGGTCGAGCTGTTCGAGGGCCTCGCCGAGAGAGCCCTTGCCGTGGACCAGTGCCGGGCCGCCTTCGCCCCTGACCGCTGCGAAGGCGAAGATCCGCGCCGTCGCTGGGTTCACCTCCAGATCGACGGAGACGCAACGGTCAAGAAATCCGGAAGGGATTGGCAAGCGGAACGGGCCTTTACGCGGTCTTCTTCACCTTTTCGAGACTATTGTCCGATTGGACAGAGGGAAAGTGGGGATTGCCGGGCTCTGTTCGGATTTGCCGCCGGGCGGAATTGGTCCTTGAGAGGTCGCCGTGCGGGCAGGCCGCTAAGGCAGGGATCGGCGCGTCAGCTTGTCGAGCACGGCATCCGTCCGCTCCTGTGGGACGAGGGCGTAGCGTTCGATCTCGTTGCCCGCGTGGCGGCCCAGAAGTTCGGCCCGCCGCGCCAGGCATAGAAATGCCAGCGGTCGCCGGAGAGGGTCTGGCGGCGCACGCGGTGGGTGCCCTTGGGCAGGGGTGGAGACGGGGGGTTCGTGCGCCTCCCGGTCACGGCCGGCTTTTGAACTGGCCTGAGGGCGGAGAGGCGTCACTCATCGTGGTCAGCCTTTGCCGACGGATCGGCCGGGATGGTCTGAACGATCACCTCCAGGGCGGCACCGGTGATGGCAGTCGACCGGCGGATCGCCGAGGCGGGCAGGGGAGGTGTGGGGGGCTCGGGCGCGAAGGTCGGACCGATTGCGACTGGGGCGGCTTCCGGGATTGGCCTCTGCCGCTCGGTGAGGTGTTCGCCACGGCTTGCCCAAAGAATGAGCAATTTCTCTTAAGTCTGTTACGCAGTCCTCGTATGTGTTGCCTGCTGCACCGCGGCAGGAGACACAGAGCTTGCGACTCGCAAGGCCTCTCGCTAGCCGTTCAACCATGAACGCACCGTTCCATCGGGCGAGGACACCGCGGCGAGGCCCGGTGCGGTAGCCGTGGCAGGGCGTGTTCCAGAGATGACTGACGATACGTTCTCAGAGCGGGACACGGTGCTGCTGCGCGCCCTTGATGCTGGTCCTGACCTGAGCCAGCGCGACCTCGCGCGCCAAACCGGCATCAGTCTGGGAGCAGTGAACTTTTGCCTGCGGGCTCTGGCCGAGAAGGGTCTGGTCAAGGTCCGGAACTTCCAGGCATCGGACAGGAAACTGCGCTACGCCTACGTGCTCACGCCCGCGGGGATCGAGGCCAAGACGCGGCTGACGGCGCGATTCCTGAAGCGCAAGATCGCGGAGTATGAGCGGTTGCAGGCCGAGATCGCAGAGCTCGAGGCGGAGCTGCGGGGCAGGGATGTGCGGGGAGAGGATGGCTGAGAGTTTGTGTTATCGGGGTTTTTTGTGTGAAGATACCTGTTGGTATCAGGGGTTTGTTGACCCGCGATATTCACTGCGCTCCCTCTCGACAAGTCGAGACGGGTTACGCAGGCGTCATCGATGGTGTGAGCGGGTAACGTAGACTGCGCGGTTGTGGTCACTTCAGCGACATCGGCCGGCGCCCGCCCTCCGGGCTCATCTTCGGATGGCGCGCGTCGATCAGCGCAAAAAAGCCAGGTCCACAGCACTTCTGCCTCCATCCCGGCAAGGAATTTCTCCCGCCGCGTCTGCTTCTTCTTAATAAAGTGGTGGAGACGAGGAAAGGGGGGCATCCTTCGTGGTCATACACAGTCTATCTCAAGTCGCTCCACGGGCGAGGTTTTTCAGACATTCCATGATGTGGGGTGTCGTATCAAATGGCGATTTTGGCCGCTCTGGTCGAGAAACTTGCCGAAATGGCTCGGAAATCCACCCGCGGCGCCTCACTTAGGTCACGTCTGACGGAAAATTGGCAAAGCCAGAGCGATAAGGTCGGCGCCCTTAAGTGCCGATAGATAATGGAATGAAAATAGTTGCTTTGGCTGCCGAAGCATGGGGTGGGCGCGGCGGTATCGCGCAATCCACTCGCGATCTGCTGGGCGTGTGGGTTGAGCAGCCCGGAATCGCCAAGATCGAGGTGCTGCCGCGGCTGGCGGCGGAGGCCACGCCGGCTCTTCCGGCAGGCATCGTGCAGCACCCGCCCAGCATGGGCCGGCTGACCTACATGCGCCGCGCGCTGTGGCTGACCGCGACACGCCAGCCTGACATCGTCTATTGCGGCCACGCCTTCATGGCGCCGCTGGCGCAGCTTGCCGCGCGGGCCGTCGGGGCGAAGCTGGTGGCGCATGTGCACGGGCTGGAGGTGTGGCAGCCGCTGAGCCCCGCGGCGCGGCGCGGTCTCGCCGGTGCCGACCGGGTGCTTTGTGTGAGCCGCCACACGGTGTCGAAGGTGGTCGAGATCGCCGGTGTCGACCCGTCGCGCTGCACGGCGATCTTCAACACCGTCGACGACCGCTTCGTGCCCGGAGACCGGGCCGCAGCGCGGGCGCGGTTCGACCTGCCCGCCGACGCGACCGTGCTATCCACCGTGGCCCGGCTGGATCCGCGGCAGCGCCACAAGGGCCATGACCGGGTGATCCCGCTGCTGGCGGATCTGGCGCGCGACGTGCCGGGGCTCACCTACCTGGTCGCCGGCACCGGCAGCGACCTTGACCGGCTGGAGGCGCTCGCCCGCAAGACCGGGGCGGAGGGCATCGTGCGCTTCCTGGGCTTCGTGGGCGACGAGGCGCTGCCCGATCTGTACCGCGCCTCGGATCTTTACGTCATGCCGTCCCACGGCGAGGGCTTCGGGATCGCCTTCGTGGAGGCGATGTGCTGCGGCACCCCGGCGCTGGGGCTGGATGCCGGTGGTGCCGGAGACGGTCTGCGCGACGGCGAGCTCGGCCGCGCGGTGCCGGAAGCCGAGTTTCCGGCTGCCCTGCGCGCCGCGGTGCTGGCGCCCGCGTCCGACTGCGCCGACCTAGCCGCACGCACCCGCGCCGCCTTCGGCCGTCCCGCCTTTGCCGCACGGCTGGTGCAGGCCATCGCGCCGCTGTCGGCCGGGCAGGCCCTTCCACAGAAAGCGTTTTCGCAATGAAGGAAATGGCCCTGCCCGCTGCCACCTTGGACCCGGCCGCCCGGCCGACCTACCGCGTCGCCTTCGTCAACACGCATCCGATCCAGTATTTCGCGCCGCTCTATGCTTACATGACACGCAGCTGCGGGATCGAGACCACCGGGCTCTATTTGTCGGATTTCTCGCTCAAGGGCGGGCGCGACCCGGGCTTCGGCCGCGCGGTGACCTGGGACGTGGATCTTCTCGATGGCTACGAGGCCCGCTTCATGGGCGGCGATAAAGCCAGCAAGCGGCGAATCGGCGGCTTTTTCTCGATGGTGGCGCCACAACTCTGGGGCGAGATCCGGCGCGGGCGGTTTGATGCGGTGATTATCCACGGCCACAACTTGGCCGCGCATCACGTCGCATGGGCCGCCTGCGTGGCGTCGGGCACGCCGGCCTTCGCGCGGGGCGACACCAATCCGCGCATCGGCCGCCGCGGCTGGAAGGCGGCGCTTCGCCGGCCGCTGATGCGGCAGCACTACCGCGGCATGGCCGGCGTGATGGCCGTGGGCACGGCCAACGCGGCCTACTACCGCTCTATGGGCGTGCCCGAAAGCCGCATCTTCCTGACGCCCTACGCGGTGGACAATGACCGCTTCGCCGCTGCCGCCGAGGTCGGCCGTGCCCGGCGTACGGAGACGCGTGCCGCGCTCGGCATGGATCCCGACCTGCCGGCGATCCTCTTCGCCGCCAAGTTCATCGCGAGGAAACGCCCCGACGACCTACTGGCCGCATTCGCGCGGCTGCGGGTGCAGGGCGTGGCTGCACAGCTGGTCATGGTTGGCACCGGGGAGCGGGAAACCGCGCTGAAAGCCCGCGTCGTCGCCGAGGCAATCCCGAACGTGGTGTTCGCCGGTTTCGTCAATCAAACGGATCTGCCGGCTGTCTATGCGGCATCGGACCTGTTTGTCCTGCCTTCGGTGAACGAGCCCTGGGGGCTGTCGGTCAACGAGGCGATGTGCGCGGGGCTTCCCGTCGTGGCTTCGGCCGGGATCGGCTGCGCCGACGATCTGGTACAGGACGGCGTGAACGGCGCGACCTTCACCGCCGGCGACGTGGCGGGGCTGGCCGATGCGCTGCGCCCGATCCTGACCGATGCCGAGCGCCGCGCGGCTTATGGGTCGGCGAGCCTTGACCGGATCGGACACTGGAGCTACGCGGATTGCGCTGCCGGGATCCGCGCCGCGATCGAAGCCGAGCGCGCGCGCCGCGGCGCCGGCGGAACCGGGACTTCCTGAGAATGCGTCTGCGCCATGCCCATCGCCGAATCCGACATCTCCATCCTGATCCCGACCTATCGCTACCGCGAGAAGGTGGGCCGCGCCGTGGACGCCGCGCTGGCCTCCGGCGCAGGGGAAATCATCGTTACCGACGACCGCAGCGGCGACGGCACCATAGAGCTTCTGGCCGGCTACGACGATCCGCGGCTGCGGGTCTACGAGAACGCACGCAATCTTGGGCTTTGGGAAAACCACCTCGCGGCGCTGGGGTATGCCACCAAACCGTGGATTAAGTTCATACAGGCCGACGATTACCTGCTGCCGGGCGGGTTGTCGCACTATGCCGCGGCCGCTGACGCGGCGGTCAGCGTCGTGTGGTCGAACCCGCTGGTGATCGAGGACGCGACCGGTGCGACGCGACAAAACCACAAGGTCACGCAGCCATGGCGGCTCGACGGCGAAGCCTATCTGGACCTGGCCATACGAAGCTGCTGGGTGCTGGGCTCGCCGAGCCAGGTCTTGGTGCGCGCCGACGCGTTGCCGCGGGACCCGGCTGCGTGGATCACCGAGATCTCGGCCGACGTGGTGTTCGGCGCGATCGCGGCGAGCCGCGGCGATGTCGTGCTGCTGCCGACAGGCGGCGTGGTTCACACCGAACATGCCGGTCAGGACAGCAACACCCAGGGCACTCTTCGCGGCTTGCGCCGCCTGGTGGCGACCGTGCGCTACCTGCGGGACCGGCCGGAGCCGGCCGTGCGTCGCTTCGGCACGCTCTGGGCGGCGGCTCTGCGCCGCACGACCTGGCGGACGGCGCTGTCGGGCATCCTGCGGAGCGACATGGGTCCGGCGGAGGCGCTGGGGCTTGCATTGCGGGCCGAGCGGTGCGGCCTTGGCAGCCTTGCCGATCCCCGGGATCGGCGGCGGATACGGGAAGGTCGCGCTTTTCGACGGCACGACCGGCAGCCGCACGATATCGACGCGATCCTGACTCGGGCCGGCATCGCGCCGGCCCGATCGGCCGCGGAATAATCGAAAGATCCATCGCGCCCCCATCGGCCACCGCGTGATCGGCCGCCGCGTGGCGGATCGCGGCATCCGACCGGCTAGATCCGCATGCGGCGAGTCTTCGACCCGGCGCCCGCAAACCCGTTACGGTCTGCACAACGGCGGCCAAAGATTGGATGTAACCTTGACGGATCAGGATCGAAACACCCGCTTCGCGGCACCATACGTCAATGCCGGCAACGATGTCGTGCTGTCTCTCGTTCCGGCGGGCGTGCGGCGCATCCTCGACGTGGGCTGTGGCGGTGGCGACAACGCCCGCGAACTGCGCGCGACGCATCTCGGGGTCGAGATCGTGGGCCTAACTCACAGTGATGAGGAAGTTGCCATCGCTCGCCCGCATCTCGATGCGATCCATGTCGTTGACCTGGACCGCGGTCTCACCGACGCGGCGCTCGAGGCCTGGGGGGCGCCTTTCGACCTGCTGCTGTTCTCGCACGTGCTCGAGCACATGATCGACCCGCTGGCGGTCCTGCGCCGCTGCCTGACGCGATTGCAGCCCGGCGGGTACGTGGTGATCGCGGTGCCCAACGTGCTGGAATGGCGCACACGGGCGAAGTTCCTGGGCGGCAGCTTCGTCTATACCGAGCACGGCATCCTCGACCGCACGCACATGCGCTTCTTCACCTACGAAACCGCTCCGGACGAACTGGTCGCCCCGATCGCTGGGCTGACGCTGCTGGAGCGGCGGCCGCGCGGCTCGGTGCCGCTGGGACCGTTGCGCCGGGTCGTCGCGGCGCGCGGGCTGTGGTCGGCGATCGACCGGGCGGGGCTGCGCTGGCGTCCCAACCTGTTCTCGCGCGAAGCGGCGATGCTGGCGCGTTGGGACGGAGCGTCCGCACAATGAAAATCCTCGTTATCGGACGCTTCTTCGAGGAAGGGATCGCGCTATTCGTCGCCGAGGAACTGGCGCACATGGGCCACGCGGTGCTGAGGTACGACCCCGGACCGATCGTCAAGCCCTATGGCAACCGCCCGACATTCTACTGGGGCCGGCTGCGCCGTGAAGCGCTGCAGATAATGCAGCAGGTGCGCACCGCGGCGGGGCGCGAAGTGCACGGGCCGGGATTGCGCAAGGCGCTCGGCGAAGCAGGTGGCGTCGACCTTGTCTTTTCGACCCACGACTATCTGTCCCCAGCGGATGCAGAAGCGATAAAGGTGCAGACGCGCGCGCCGTTGATCCTGTGGTATCCCGATCCGGTCTGGAGCTTCCGGCGCCACATGTTCCTGAACGCAGCCTACGACATGGTGTTTTTCAAGGACCCCTACCTGGTCCACGTGATCCGGTCCAAGCTAGGCAAACGCGTGTTCTACATGCCGGAATGCTACAGCCCGCATTCGGTGGATCCGTCGATGGCCGAGGACCCGGCCGATCCGGTCTGGCAGACCGATATCTGCATCGCGGGCAACCTCTATGCCTATCGGGTTGCGCTGTTCGGGCAGCTCGCCGAAACGTACGACATGAAGATCTGGGGGCTGCCGGCGCCACGCTGGATGCGCACCGGCGCGCTGGAGCCCAAGCTGCAGAACCGCTTTGTCGCGCATGCCGACAAGGTGCGTGCCTTCCGGGGCGCCAAAATTGTGCTGAACACGCTGAACCCGTCCGAGATCTGGGGCACCAACGTGCGCACCTTTGAGGCCTGCGGCGCGGGCGCCTTCCAGATCGTCGACTGGCGGCCTGGGCTGGGCCAGCTTTTCGAGATCGGCACCGAGGTCGAGGTCTTCACCGACTTTGACGACCTGCGCCGCAAGGTGGACCGCTACCTGGCCGCGCCGGAAAAGCGCGCCGCGATTGCTGCAGCCGGTCATGCCCGTGCCCAACGGGATCACACCTACGCAATCCGCCTGCAACAGATCCTCGACACGGTATCCGGGGGGCGGACCGGCTATCCCGAGCCTGCCCCTGCATGGTCCCCACCAAGAGATTAACCGAATGGCTGTCGCTGACATCGACATACAGACCGTCAAGACGAGCTCGCAGCTGAGACATGCCGTGAAGCGCGTCGTCGTGGGCATCTTCAGCCTCGTCGCCCTGGTCAATCTTCTGGCGCTGGTGCTGGGCGATTCCCCCTATTTCGTCGCGCACCTCGCCGCGATCATGCTGGCGGCATATCTGGCTTTCGAGGCCGTGCTCTACCTGCGTCGAACCGACGCGCTGGGAATGCTCTCTCCGGTGTTTCTGGCGCTAATCGCGCATTTCCTGTTAGCCTACTTGGCCGCCATCAGCATCGCGCCTTTTGACCCTTGGGCGATCCGCCGTTTCGAAGTCTTTCTGCCCGACCTCGATACCGATCTGGCCGAGACGCTGCTCTTGGCCATGCTGGGCGCGTTCTGCATGCTGCGCAGCTACTACCTCTTTCAATCCGCGGCGCGCCGCTTGCGGCGGCGGGCACAGTCCTCGTCCGCGCTGCGGCGCGAGTTCCGGCCAGCCTTCACGTGTGCCGTGATCCTGCAATTCGCTTTCGTCGGGCTGGTCGCGCTGGCGCTGACCCTGGGCGTCTACGGCGTGGTTGGAACAGGCGAAGCCCGCCAACGCCATTCCGACGTGCTCGAAATCCTACGGCTCGCCACCGCTGCGGGAACGCTGTCCTATTTCCTAATCCTGTTGCGGTACTACCACCTGCGCGCGACCGGACGGGCGTCGTGGCTGTTCGGTGTGTTCTGCGCTGCGCTCGTCGTATTACATCTATGTGCGGGAATCCTGTCCGGGTTCAAGAGCCAGATGGTGGCGCCCTTCATCATTGCGGGGCTTGCCTATTTCCTGGCCACCCGGCGTCTTCCCAAGACCTTTATCGTTATGGGTTTTTTTGCGCTTGTTATCTCCTACTCGATCATCGAACCGTTCCGCGCCTATCTCGGCGCTGCGGACCAGCGGCCGCGCGGCATGATCGAGACCGTCGAAGCCGTGGCCACCGCGGTGCGTCTGCGCGAACACTACCAACGTCACACCGACATTTCTCGCGGTGAGCAGATCACGTCGCGCTTCGATCTCGCAGGGATGAGCACGGTCGGGCTGGACTACGTTCGGCGCGGCGATCTGCAGACCGAGTTCCGCCAAGGTCTGCAGGACAGCATCCTGCTGTCTCCGATCCTAGCTTATGTCCCCCGCGCGATCTGGCGAGACAAGCCTTTCTTCGGTACGGGGATCTGGTTTAACGTGACCGTCCTGGGGCGATCCCCCGACGCGAGAACGTCGGTCGCCATGGGCCCGATCGCCTTTCTGTACATGGCCGGCGGCGTGGCTTGGGTCTGCCTTGGCTTCGCCTTGTGGGGCGCGATAGGGGCGCTGCTCTTCGACGGGCTGGCTCGCTCCGGCGCCGGCGGGACGATCGTCTTTCTCAGCGTGGCATCCACCCTGATATTCATTCCGACCACGATCGGTCCCAATCTTACGGGCATCCTGCGGATGCTGCCGGTCGCTTTCGTCGCGCAACTGATCCTTCTGCGCCCCCGTTCGAGGCCGGTCTTCCGGTGAAGGTCCTGCATGTGGGTATGGGCAAGACGGCGACGACGTCGCTGCAGGTCCACGTGTTTCCGCGACTGGCTGCGCACGAGGCCGTCGGGGCCTACAACCCGCAGACTCTGCACCTCGGTCTCGACGCGGCGGTCAACGGCCATGGCGACGAGGCCCGGCTGATACCGCTTGCCGCCGCGCAGGAATGCATGTTGATCTCGAACGAGACTCTTCTGGAATGGGATCCCGTCCTGTGGGAACCATCGGCCGATCGCCTTTTGCGGGTGTTCGGCGGCGAAGTCACGATCCTGATCACGCTGCGAGATCCAGCCTCCTATCTGCGCAGCCTGTTCCAGCAGATGCTGCACCACAACAAGGTGCGCCCGCCTGAGGATTTCCTCCTGCCCGCCGATGTCTATCGCGGTGTCCGCCGCTTCGTCCGTCCCGGCGAGCTCGATGCGATCGACGTCGATGCCTTCGACATGGTGTACATGGCATCGCTCTATGCGGAACGCTTCGCCTCGGTTGTGCTGGTGCCCTTCGAGGAGATTGGCACTCTGCGGTTTCTTTCGGCGATCTGGACCATTCCAGACGATTTTCGTGACGCGCTCGCACGCGATTTCGTAGCTGCGCCGCGGGTCAATACCTCCTACAGCGCAGCGGCCGTGCGCCTGACGCTCGGCCGGGAACGTGCGCTGGCCGCCTTGGGGCTGCGGTCGCGGTCGGCATCGGATCGCCAGTTGCGCAAGACGTTGTCCCACATGCGCGGCACGCCCTTCACTCCGGACCGCTCGCCGCTGCCGTCCTGGCACCGGCTGATGGGACTGCTCAGCCGCTACGGTCCGAAGGCCGCCTACCGACTGCCGAATGGGGCTTATCTGGGCCGGCACATGGCGCGCAATGCGGCCTTTTACGCCGCGCTGCGCGCCGCTCCGGAAGGTTATGTGCGCCTGATCGACGGCGTGACCCCATCGGGACTCACACCGGCGGCCCTAGCGCAAGAGGCAGGGCCGGCATGTTCGTGAGCGACGATTTCGTTTTCCTGCACTTGCAGAAGTCGGCGGGCACTTACGTGATCGACCGTCTCGCCCAGGTCCTGCCCGGTGCCGTGACCGGGGGCCACGCGCCGCTTCGCGCAGGCCCCAGGGGGCGCGTGGTCGCCGCCGCGATTCGCGACCCGTGGGATTGGTACGTGTCTCTCTGGTCCTATGGCTGCATGGGCGAAGGCGAAGTACGGGGCCGTCTGACGGCCCCGCATGGCCGGATCCTGCGGCAGACGGTTCGCGCCACACTGGCCCGCCGCCTTGGGCCGCGCGCCGCATGGGCGCGGCTGCGGACCGAGCACGAGCGCAATCCCGCCTTCTGGTGCGATCTCTACGCCTCGGCCGACGACCCGGAGCGATTCCGTCGCTGGCTGCGCGCGGTGATGACGCTGCCGGGCTGTCGCCACCTTCCCGACCGGTACCCGCTGCTGCCGCTGCGCGGGCAAGTGGGCTTCATGACGTTCCGGGTTCTGGGACTTTTCACCGACTGGTCGGCTTGGCACGCGGGCGCGCACCGCATCCACGGCCCCGCGGACGCACTGGACTTCTACCGCCGACATTGCATAGTCAATCACGTCCTGCGCACGGAGCGGGCTGAGGCTGACCTAGAGGCGCTGCTGGGGTCATTGGGGATTGCAGCACCGGCAGTCGAACAGGCACAAGCACCGGCCAGAAGCAACCGATCGAAACGCTGCCGGCACGCGGACTACTATGATGCCGATACGATCGCCCTGGTGGCCGAGAAGGACCGCATGGTCGTCGAGCTTTTCGGGTATACGCCCCCGGAGCCTGCCGCATGACCGTGCGCCGGACATCGACGCTCGTCAATATCGTTGCCATGCTGGTCTACACCGTGGTGCGACGGTTCCTGGGGCTGATCGGCATGGCAAGCCTCGCGCGAATGTTGTCACCGGGTGACCTGGGCGCCTATGCCTTCACGCAGACCACCGGGCAGACCTTCGTGGGCCTGTTCCGCTTTGGCGCGCTGCAGGGGCTGCACGTCTCGCTTGGGCGGCGGATGGCCGACGACGACGCCGATGATGCCGGCGCGCTGATCGGCGGCGGGATCATGATCGTGTCCACCATCGCGATCCTCGGCAGCGCGGCGATGGTGCTGCTGGCCGATCCGATCGCGCGCGATCTGTTCGGCGCGCCGGATCTTGCGCCCTACGTCACGGCGTCGGCCGCGTGTTTCACGGGGCAGTTCCTGTCGCGGGCGGCCTATGTCGGCTTCGCGGGCCTCGGCCGCTTCGTGGACTACACCTACTGGTCGACGGCCATCGGGATCGCCACGGTGGCGGCGACGATCCTGGGCGCCGTGCTCTACGGCGTGCAAGGGGCGGTCTGGGGCTTTGCCGGCACGACGCTCGCAGGCGTGCCGATCTTCGTCCTGGGCCTGCTGCGCGCCCTGAAGCGAGTCGAGCTCCGGATCCGGTGGCAGCTGAGCCTTGGTCATCTGAAGGAGATCTTTTCCATCGGCCTGCCATTCTACGGCGCGGGGGTCTTCATGATCCTGGCCGGGTTCGTGGCGCAAGGGGCGGTCAGCCGCTTCGGCAGCGTGCAGGAACTCGCCGATCTGAGGATCGTCCTGACGCTGATGGCAGTCGTGCAGATGATCCCGCAGTCGATCTCCGGGCCCATCATCTCCCTTTTCGCTGAACGCGAAGGCCGGGAGACAGGATCGGGTTCGGTCTCTGCCTTTGAACACATGCGATGGCTCTGGATCTTTGCACTTATCACGAGCACAGTGCTGGCCGCGATCTGGCCGCTGACCGTACTTGTCGTGTTTGGCACTGGCTATCCGCAGGCCGCGCAGATCGGACAGCTGGCGATCGCTGCCTTCATCCCCACCATCGTCGGCACGGCCCTTTCGGCCGGCATCCTCGTCGGCGGGCGTACGCTGCCGCTTCTGGTCGTGGGCGCGCTGCAGGGCGCGGCGATGTCCGGGGTTGCGCTGACGCTGGTGCCCGCGATCGGGTTGACGGGGTTCTTCGCCGCGCAGGCCGCCGCCAGCACGACTGCGGCGGTGCTCTGGCTTCTGGCGCTGGGGTGGCTGACCCGCAACGCGCCGCTGCGCCCCTGGATGGGCCCGTTGCTGGCGGCGACGCTGGTGCTCTGTGCCGGGCTGATCCTCGATGCGCGGATCGACGAGACGCCGCTGCAGCGCATCCTGGTCGCGGCGGGCGTCGTGCCGGCGATGATCCTGTGGGTCGCCTTCACGGCGCTGTCGGGAGCCGACCGGCGGATGCTGCGCGGGCGCGCCCGGCACGAGGCCGGCAAGCTGCAGTCCTGGCTGCGGATGCGTAAAGGGGCGGAGCGAACATGACCGGCGGCGTTCGGGTTCGCCGTCCCGCAAGGCAGGAGACGGATCGATGAAAGCTTTGGTTCTCGACCATGCACCGATCGGACTTGGCCGCGGCAACACCGATCTGGCTTACATGAAGCGGCTGAGCCGCTTGGCCGGGCAGGCTCCGATCGAGATCCAGTTTCCCGAAAGCCTTGTCTGCGACATGGTGGAAACGCTGCGATACGCCGATCGGGCACTCAGGGGTCGACTCGGTCTGCCACCGGGCTCCGGGGCGAGTTTCCTGACGCCGCTGCAGGAACGCGCGCTGCGCGCCCGGCGGCAGCGGTTCGGCTGGGACGTGTTCTACAGCAACGGGCGCGTGCCGCGGGGCGAGGGGCTTGGCCCGGTGGTGCTGTTCGACTACATTCATGCGCCCGCTGAGACCGAGAACCCCGACGCCTTCGCCCGCGATGTCGCGGCCAAAACCGCGGTGGCCGAACGCTGCGCCGCGGTACAGGTCTCCACCGAAGCGCAGCGCGCGCTGTTCACCCGTCTGGACATTGCCGCGGACCGACTGCACGTGGTGCCGTTCTTCATGCCCGATCTCGTCGCGGCCGAAGAAAGCGCGGTGCGTGCCAGGCAGGCAGCCGACGGCGATCTGCACATTGCCTTCGTCGGCCATCAGGCGCGGCGCAAGGGGCTGCCGGCCCTGCTCGCGGCGCTGCAGGATTCGGCTCTGGCGGGCGTGCCGCTGAAGCTGACCATCGTGTCGCGCTTCCTCGACTGCGAGGTGCCGTTGCCGGATGACCCCCGGATCACGCGGCACGTGGAGCTTCCCCATGCTGCGGTGCAGGCGCTATTTGCCTCGGCGCAGGTGCTCGCGGTTCCCAGCCATCGGGAGACGTTCGGGCTGGTCTACATGGAAGGCATGGCCGCCGGCTGTGCCTGCGTCATGGCTGCCGGACCACAACAGCGCGATATTTCGGACGATGGGCGCTGCGGGCTGCCGGTGGGACCGGACCCGCAGGCGCTGGCCGAGGTACTCGCACGACTGCAGGCCGAGCCCGAGATGCGCGTCACTCTTGCGCTGGCCGGGTTGGAGCGGTTCTGCACGGTCTACGCGCCCGAGCGCGTCGCGGGCGGCTATGCCGAGATGTTTCGGGCCGTGAGGGCCCGCGCATGACCTCTGCCGCTCTGCCGGCGATCCGCCAGATCGTTGCATCGATCGACGACGAGGCGGCGGGACCGAGCTATTCCGTCACCGCGTTGTCCGCGGCCTTGCGGCGGCAGGGCCATGACAGCGCGGTGATAGCAGTTGGCCGACTCGCACCCCAGCCCGGGCTGGAGATCCACGCCTGGGATTTCGCGCGCCTGCCGGTGGTCAACCGGTTGATGGTTTCGCGCGGACTGGCACGCGCGGTCGAGGCCGCTGCAGCGCAGGGCGCGGTGCTGCACGTCCACGGGCTTTGGCTCCTGCCGAACATTGTACCGGCGCGGGCCGCGCGACGGCACGGCGTGCCGCTATTGATGGCGCCCCGGGGAATGCTGGGGGCGGAGGCGCTGGCCTTCTCGCCGCGCCGCAAGAAACTGGTCTGGACGCTGGGACAGCGCCGCGCGCTCGAGGCGACCGCGTGTTTCCATGCCACCAGCGAGACAGAGCGCGACGACATCCGCCTTATGGGTCTGACCGCACCAGTGGCCGTGATCCCCAACGGCATCGACATCCCCGAAGGCGATCCGGATGCTGCCGCGCGCACCGTTCTGCATCTGGGCCGACTTCATCCCAAGAAGGGCATCGACCGGCTGGTCGCCGCCTGGGCGCGGGTGGCAGACCGCCACCCCGGCTGGCGGCTGCGCATCGTGGGCCCGTCGGAGATCGGCTGCCGACAAGCGCTGGAGCGGCAGGTGCACGAGTTGCACGCCCCGCGGGTGACCTTCGACGGGCCGCTCTATGGCGCCGACAAGCGGGGTGCCTACCGGCAGGCGGGACTGTTCGTGCTGCCCACGCTGAACGAGAATTTTGGCATGGTGGTGGCCGAGGCGCTGGCGTCGGGCATTCCCGCCATCAGCACGAAGGGCGCGCCTTGGGCGGGGCTGGAGGCCGAGCGCTGTGGCTGGTGGGTCGATCACGGTCCCGATGCGATGGCGGCCGCTCTCGACGACGCGCTCGCCCTGCCCGATGCCGAGCGGGCGGCCATGGGCACGCGGGGCCGCGCCTGGATGGCGCGCGATTTCGGCTGGGACGGCATCGCGGCGCGCATGGCGCAGGTCTATGCCTGGTGCGAGGGACGGGGCGACCAGCCCGACTGCGTGGTGACAGCATGAGCGCGTCCGGACTCGACGTGACCGCCAACCGGGCCTCCCAGAAATGGACGCGGCGCGAGCAGGGGGGCCGGGTGCTGTGGGCGCTGGCCGCGCCGCTCTTCCGGCTGTCGCCGCGGCCGCTCTGGGGCTTGCGGCGGTCGATGCTGCGGGCCTTCGGTGCGACTGTGGGGCGCGACGTGCATGTCTACCCCACCGCGCGCATCACGATCCCGTGGAACCTGACGCTTGGCGACGGCTGCGCCGTGGGCAATCATGCTATCCTATACGCGCTGGGTCCGATCACGCTGGGCCCGCGCGCGACGGTGTCGCAATACGCCCATATCTGCGCCGGCAGCCACGATTGGCGCGACCCGGCTATGCCGCTGACCAAGCCGCCGATCGCCATCGGTGCCGATGTCTGGGTCTGTGCCGACGTCTTCGTGGGCCCCGGTGTGGCCGTGGGCGAAGGCGCCATCCTGGGCGCCCGCGCCGTGGTGGTGGGGGATGTGGCACCCCGCGCCATTGTCGTTGGTAACCCGGCGCGCGCGGTGGGTACACGGTAGCATGTCGTGAAACTCGGGAGTCCCTACATGTACCACGAGACGAAAACGATACTGGTCACAGGCGGTGCCGGCTATATCGGCAGCCATACCTGCAAAGCGCTTGCGCAGGCCGGCTACACTCCGGTGGTCTATGACAGCCTATGTCGCGGCAACCCATGGGCGGTGAAGTGGGGGCCGCTTGAAATCGGCGACCTGATGGACGGCGAACGGCTGCGCGATGTGCTGCGCGCGCATCGTCCCGTGGGCGTGATCCATTTCGCCGCCTTTGCCTATATCGCCGAAAGCATGTCGGATCCCTTGTTTTACTACCGCAACAATGTGGGGGGCACGATGTCGCTGCTGCGCGCGATGGCCGCCGAGGGGGTGAAGCAGCTGGTCTTTTCGTCGACTTGTGCCACCTACGGGACGCCGGCATCGAACCCGATCCGCGAAGACATGCCACAGAACCCGATCAACCCTTATGGACAAAGCAAACTGATGGTCGAACAGGTGCTGCGCGACTGTACCCGTTCGGGGGGCCTGAAAGCGGTGGCGCTGCGCTATTTCAACGCGGCGGGCGCCGATGCGGACTGCGAGATCGGCGAGGCCCACGACCCGGAAACGCACCTGATCCCGCTGGCGCTGGGTGCCGCAAAGGGTACTGCGCCAGCGCTGACCGTGTTCGGCGATGATCACGACACGCCCGATGGCACCTGCATCCGCGACTACATCCACGTGGCCGATCTGGCCGACGCGCATGTGCGCGCCCTGGGCCATACAGGCGGCAACGACGGCTTCGCAGCGTTCAATCTAGGCACCGGAACCGGCGTATCGATCAAGAATCTGATCACCGCGGTCGAAGAGGTCACGGGGTGCAGGGTACCGTTTTCCTACGGTCCGCGGCGCGACGGCGACCCGGCGGCGCTGGTAGCCGATCCGACGTGCGCTTCCGAGGCGTTGGGCTGGAAGGCGACTCAGTCGGATCTACAAACTATCCTGCGCAACGCCTGGGCGTGGATGGAGCGCAAGGCATGAAGGCGTCGGTCCTGATCCTCACCTACAACGAAGAGATCAACATTCGCCGTTGCCTCGAGTCGCTCGAAGGCTTCGACGACGTGGTGGTGATCGATTCCGGCAGCATGGACGCGACTTGCGCGATCGCTAACGGCATGGGCGCACGCATCCTGACGCGCCCCTTCGACAATTTCGCCAATCAGCGCAATTTCGGGCTGGATGAAGGCGGCTTCGTCCACGAGTGGGTGCTGCACCTCGATGCGGACGAGGTGCTGACGCCGGCGTTTCGCACCGCGCTGGCAGCACTGCCTCCGACCGACGCGCTGGATGGCTGGCGAGTGCCGTCGAAGACGATGTTGAACGGCAAGTGGCTGCAACACGCTGGGATGTATCCAACCTACCAAGCCCGGCTGGGCCATCGCGATCGGCTGCGGTTCCGCCAGGTGGGCCATGGTCAGCGCGAGGATGTGCCCCCCGACCGTCTCGGCACCTTTCCCGAACCCTACCTGCACTACAGCTTTTCGCACGGCTTGGCGAAATGGTTTGCCAAGCATGTCCGCTATGCTGAAGACGAGGCCCGCCAGCTGGCGCAGGATGCGACCCACCCCGCTGCCAGAGGGCGGCTTCTGTCGGGAAATGCGACCGAAAGGCGGCGCGCCCTCAAGGCGATGGTGGGGCGTCTGCCGGTCTGGCTGCGTCCACCACTCCGCTTCTTCCACGTCCTTGTGCTGCGCCGCGGGATTCTGGACGGCCGCGCCGGTGTGCAATACGCGCTCATGCTGTCGGCCTACGAGGCGATGATCGGTGCGTTCAGCTTCCGCCGACCCGGCGATCAAGAAACGCTGTAACGGTTCAAAATGCTGTAACAGTTCAAAGGACTTTTCGATGGCACGGCTCTACGACTCCCGCAAACGCATCCTCGTCACCGGCGGCGCCGGATTTCTCGGCTCGCACCTGATCGACCGGCTGCTGGAACAGGGGCACGAGATCCTGTGCCTCGACAATCTCTTCACCGGGACGAAGCGCAATATCGACCATCTGCACAACCATCCGCGCTTCGAATTCCTGCGCCACGACGTGACATTTCCGCTTTATGTCGAGGTGGATGAAATCTACAACCTAGCCTGCCCGGCGAGCCCCATCCATTACCAGCACGATCCCGTGCAGACCACCAAGACATCGGTGCATGGCGCGATCAACATGCTGGGGCTGGCCAAACGATTGAAGTGCAAGATCTTCCAGGCCTCGACCTCCGAGGTCTATGGCGATCCGTCGGTGCATCCGCAGCCGGAGGAATACTGGGGCAACGTCAACCCGATCGGGCCGCGATCGTGCTACGACGAAGGCAAGCGCTGCGCCGAGACGCTGTTCTTCGACTACCACCGCCAGCACGGTCTGGAGATCAAGGTGGCACGGATCTTCAACACCTACGGGCCGCGCATGCATCATGCTGACGGGCGCGTGGTGTCGAACTTCATCGTGCAGGCGCTGCAGAGCAAGGATATCACCGTCTACGGAGACGGCAGCCAGACACGGTCCTTCTGCTATGTCGACGACCTCGTGGAGGGCTTCATAAGCCTGATGGAAAGCCCGACCGAAGTGACCGGGCCGATCAATCTGGGCAATCCCGGTGAATTCACGATCCGCGAACTGGCTGAAAAGGTGGTGGCGATGACCGGATCGAAATCTCAGATCGCGTATCGCGCCCTGCCGCAGGACGACCCGAAGCAGCGCCGCCCCGACATCGACCGCGCCAAGGCGTTGCTGGACTGGGAACCGACTGTGCCGTTGGAAAAGGGACTGGACAGCACCATCGCGTATTTCTCCAACCTGTCGCAGGCAACAGTGATCTGACAGACCGACGGCGCCGATGCGCATCGGACGGACAGGTCAGTTACAATGCGCTCGGGAAAGATGGTCGTAACGAATAGGGGAGAGTCTGAAAAACCTCGCGCCCTGAGCGTGTTGGTATCGGCTGAGCGGGACGCAGAAGGATGTCCGCCGATGCCCAAGCAGCCTGCCATTCCCGGCCTCCGCCACGCGATGAAGAAGAAGCAGACGCGGCGGGAGAAGTTCCTGGCCGAGATGGACGAGGTGGTTCCGTGGACGCGCTTGATGGCGCTGATCGAGCCGCATTATCCGAAACGTGGCACGCGCGGAGGGCGTCCGCCGATGCCACTGGAGACGATGCTGCGGGTCTATTTTCTCCAGCAATGGTATGCGCTCAGCGATCCCATGGCCGAGGAGATGCTCTACGACAGCGAGGCCATGCGCCGGTTCGCAGGCATCGAACTCGGTGATGATCGCATCCCGGATGAGACGACCATCCTGAACTTCCGACATCTGCTGGAGAAGCACGCGCTGACGGAGCGGTTGTTCGTCGAAGTGAACAAGCATCTGGCCGATCAGGGCATCACCCTGCGCTCGGGCACGCTGGTAGATGCGACGATCATCGACGCGCCGTCCTCGACCAAGAACGAAGCCAAGGCGCGCGATCCGGAGATGTCGTCGACGAAGAAGGGCAACGACTGGTTCTTCGGCATGAAGGCGCATGTCGGCGTCGATGCCGACAGCGGCATCGTGCACAGCCTGGAGACCACGACAGCGAAGGTGCATGACAGCCGGGTCTGGGACGACCTCCTGCATGGGCGGGAGACATCGGTGTGGGCGGACAAGGGCTATGTCAGCGCTGCGCGCGAGGCGGCGTTCTCCGGCCCCGGCAAGTTCTGGGGCGTCATGCGGAAGGCCCCCAAGGGCGGCGCCCTCGACCCCATCGACGTGGACATCAACCGCATCATCGCCATGGTCCGTGCCCGGGTCGAGCATCCGTTCCGCGTGCTCAAGCGCCAGTTCGGTTATCTGAAGACCCGCTATCGGGGGCTGGCCAAAAACCGCGCGCAACTCTTCACGCTGTTCGCCCTTGGCAACCTGTTCCTCGTGCGACGGAAGCTGATGGCATGAGGCGGAGTCTGTCCGAAGACCCCGTTTCGGCCCCTCAGGGGCGCCAGATCTGGCGAAATCCATCGCGCTTGGGACGCGCGCGCCGCTTTCACAGCCCAAGTGACCGACCCTCGGCGAAGCCGGAGCCGTAGTTCAGACTCTCCTAAACTTGCCCGAATTGTCCCAAGAGGTGGCTGGCGTTTGGTCAAGTGGGCCGCAAAGATCGACGGCGGGTTGTCGACCATGCGTGCCGATATCGCCGACGTGCCCATACCGATATACCTCGACCTGCGCGACGAGGCGCAGATCTCCCTGTTCCTGCGCGGAGACGGAAAGGGAAGCAAGAAGATCCGGGCGGCCTTGAAATCCTTTCTGAGAAACGGCGACGTCTTTTTCGATGTCGGTGCCAATTACGGACTCGTCAGCGCAGTGGCGGCCGAATGTGTCGGATCGTCCGGGCGAGTCCTGGCCATTGAGCCAAACCCACCCGTAGTGGAAAAGCTAGAATTGACGTTTCAGACTGTCCCCACTGTCAAAATCTGCGCCTGCTCCGTTTCCAACCAGGACGGCGTCGCCCGTTTTTTCGTTCATGAGCGATCCGGTCTGTCAGGCTTGACCAACGATCCGGCCGCCACCGAGATCCAAGTCCCGGCGCACCGACTGGACACACTCGTAGACCGCCATGGCATTCCGACCGTCCTGAAGGTCGATGTGGAAGGCCATGAAGAGATGGTGTTCCGAAGTGCACCATTTCTATTCCGGGGAGACGGCTGCCCGATTGTTTTCTTCGAAGCGCATGACCCGGCGTCCCTCGAAAAATGTCGACATACACTCGGTGAATTGCACGGCGGGGAGGCATTAGTGTACAACATAGGCGCGAAAGGCCACCTTGTTTCGCTGAAGAAACAACCCGAGTCATCCGACTACGTATTCGTCCCGCAACATTGTCGACATCGCTTTTCCGATATCTGATGCGTCAGGCGATCGCAATGGCGCCAGTTCAACCCTAAGCCGAGAGAAGGCTAAATGCATGCTCAGGCAGATTCGCTTCATTCTGAGACACCCTCTTGGAAGGCGCGCACCGGTCACGTGTCTTGGAAATCTGATCCTTTGGCAAATACGCAGCAGATTGAGCACCGAGAAACTGGCGATGCCGTGGATCGACGGATCTGTGCTTCTTGCATCAAAGGGCATGACGGGTGCCACGGGGAATATCTATGTCGGCCTTCACGAGTTTGCTGATATGGAATTCGCGCTCCATTTCCTGAAACCTCAGGATATATTTCTGGATGTCGGCGCGAATATCGGCAGTTATACGATCCTGGCATCCAAAGTCGTCGGGGCGCACACTATCGCGTTCGAGCCGGATCCGGACACGGCACGGCACTTGTCCGACAACATCCGGACCAACAGGATTGAAGACAAGGTTTCGATTCAGACGGTCGCATTGGGACGGGAAAAAGGGGAGATACACTTCACGATTGGCCGCGATACGACGAACCGTGTCGCAACCGATCTGGACACGAACACTCGGGTTGTGCCCGTGCGCAGGCTGGATGATGTCGAAGGTGCCCGCAATGCCACGTTTCTCAAGCTCGACACCGAAGGTTTCGAGAAGGAAGTGCTGGGCGGCGCAACAGACCTGCTAAACTCCGGAAACATTCTCGCGATCGCGACCGAGCTCGACGATGGTGGTGTCGAACAGATCATGTTGGATTGTGGATTCCGGAGGTATTTTTATGCACCGTCTTCGCGCACGCTTTCCGAGCGGCCAGCCGCGACCGAAGCGCAATCGAACGCGATCTACATCCGGAACAAGGCAGCGGTTGAAGAAAGACTGGCGTCTGCGCCCGTCCGAAAATGGCGGGGGTTGCCCATCTGACCGCTCGAAGGAATTGTTGCGCGAGATTGATGTCAAAACCGAGGGAATGTCCGAAAATTGTGTTGGCGCGATCTCATCTTACTACAATGGGCGCTTAACGCGTTGTCTCCCGCGTAGCAGGAGGATTTCTGGTGCTTCACCAAGACCAAGGTTTCATCGACGCCCTGTTGGCCTCGATTGCGGCAATTCCACTCCGCCGTAGCGCAGAAGCTGATGCCGCGTTGGCGACCGCCCGGCGGCGGGCTGAGGCTGTCATCGAGATCGACGCCGCGGGCGCAGAGCAGCGTTGCCCGGGGTGCCGCAGCAATAAGCGCGTCTCTTGGGGCTCATCGCGGGCAGGCGCGCGGCGATGGCGGTGCAAGGCGTGCGGCAAGACCTGGACTGGCGGGACTGCAGCACTTCTTGCCCGGCTTGGCGGTGTCAGCAAACCGTGTTGGTTCGCACTTTGTTCTGATGCGTCAGTGAGGTATGCTGAGGCTTCCGAGGCCCGAGGAGATCCGCCGTGCCCCGCTTTGATCCGGCCGAATTCAGCCGCCTGCTTGCCCGCCTGAGCCCGCAGGAGCTGCGGCAGGCCGAGGGCCTCGTTGCTGATGCGCGCAAGCGTGCCGAGGCCGTCATTGAGATCGACGCGCGGGCCGATGCTGGTGGCCCGGCGGCGTCCTGTCCCCGCTGCGGGGGCGATGCGCGCACCCGGTGGGGTCGGACCAGAACGGGAGCACAGCGATGGAACTGCTCGGGATGCGGCGCGACGTGGTCAGGCCGTAGCGGCACTCCGCTGGCCCGGGTTCACCGCCCTGACCTGGTGGTCACACTGGCACGTGACATGATCGAGGCGCCACAGCCGATGTCCTGCCGCCGCGGGGCCGAGGTGCTGGGTGCGTCGCGTCACAGTATCTGGCGCTGGCGGATGGCGATCATCGGCGCCCTGACGCCTTGCCGGCATCGTCGAAGCCGACGAAGCCCACCAACGCGAGAGCCGAAAGGGGTCGAGGGAGTGGGTCCGGCACCAGCGTGACCCTGCGAATAACCCGGCACCGCCGCGCCTGAGGTGGCGGGCCTATCGGCGGCGGGGCGGTTCGGCGACAGCGCCTCCGGGCGGCTGGCGGGCGTGGGAGAAGAAGCTCCTCGCGGCAACCGATCGCGCCGGCCACCGGGCGCTCGAGGCCATCGCCGACGCGGGCCAGGCGGCGATCTCCGGTGCGCTGCTGCCCGTGATGGCGCCGGACGCGGTGCTCTGCACGGACGGATTCGCGACCTACGAGCAGATCGCGAAGGACGAACGCATCCCGCATTTCGCGCTCAACGCCGGCCGACGCTCGAAGCGCACCCCGCGCAGCCACCACATCAACACCGTGAACGCCCTGATCGGCCGGTTCCGCGCCTTCATGCAACCCTTCTGCGGCCCCGCGTCAAAGAACCTTGCCGCCTACGGCCGCTGGCATGCCGCGCGGAACAACGCGGAGCGCTCCTACCTCGATGCACTCAGGCTGCTGCTCGCTTCAGGCCCTCGCGCCAACACGATTTGCTGACACGGCCCGTTGGATGGTGGCGCGGCGGGGTGGTCATGGATTAGCCACTTTCATAGCGATGTTGGTCTGATCATCTACCAACACGACTTGAACACATTGCCAAAACCGATGGCTGAACCCAGCACTTTGGGAATCCACGGCGAAAGCGAGGTCCATCTTGGGCTGACACCTTCTGCCGCTTCTCATCGGGCTGCGATGTGGCCTGAACAATTGACCTTCGTGAGATCGGCGCAAATTGGGGCGTCAGACGGTTCTTTTCTGAACGCTTCCACAGAAAGGCACTCCATGAGAAAAGTGTTCGGCATAGGTCTTTCCAAGAGCGGCACCACGTCTTTGACCGTGATGCTACAAGGCCTTGGCTATTCCGTATGCACAGAAAATCTGGGTGATCATGAAGAGTTGACAAGCGGCGCGCTTGTCCAGCGGATGGATGAGGCCGCCGCGCGCTTCGATGCATTTCAGGACTCGCCCTGGTGCCGCTATTACCAGCGGTATGCCAAAATGCATCCCGATGCGCAATTCATCCTGACGCTACGCCCGCTAGAAAAGTGGATGAACAGCATGAGCAACTTCGGCTCTACGGACGTGCCCATATGGCAGCATGTCTACGGCAAGCGGACTTTCCGCGGGAACGAAGATCACTTCAAGTCACTTTACAACTCTCACACAAAAGAGGCGATCGAATATTTCTCTGGTTCGCCGGGCCGTCTTCTGATCCTGGATATTGAGGCCGATCCCAAGGTTTCGGCCCGTGCGGTAGAGGCGTTCCTTGGCTTGAGGCCCACGGACCTGTCCTTTCCGAAAGTCAATGTAAGTCGCAGGAGTGGCGTCAAATGGTTGTTGCGCGGATGGTTTTGAGCCCGCATGTGTTGGATGTGACTGAGAACTGACCCGGCATTGTCACCGAGATCTGACCCGTCCGGTCGTTATGTTTGCTGGCTCATGACGCAGTCAATGGTGCTGTCTGCTTCTGTTTCTTTTTCGCTGTCTCGGAACTGGCCTTGAGGCGGTAGCTGTCGTTGCCGGTCTCAAGGATATGGCAGCGGTGGATGAGGCGATCGAGGAGCGCGGTCGTCATCTTGGCGTCGCCGAAGACGCTCGCCCACTCGCTGAAGCTCAGGTTGGTGGTGATCACAACGCTTGTGCGCTCGTATAGTTTGCTGAGAAGATGGAACAGCAGAGCGTAAGCGGCGTCTGCTGCCCACGAGGCGTTTCAGCTTGACGGCTTGAAGTTCCAGGGCAGCAGATCGTCGATGGCGGACTGAGGGTGACCGTTGGCGATCGCTTCGAGCGTGGCCTTGAGATACGCG
>NZ_ML119089.1 GCF_003789055.1 Histidinibacterium lentulum
TGGGAACCCGCCCGAATGCTCCCCCTCTCCCTCTCCTACGACCACAGAGCCATCAACGGAGCCCTCGCCGCAAACCTCGCAACACACATCAAATCCCTCATCGAAAACCCAAAAGACATGATGCTGTAAGCGGAGACCCGCCCGCTCCGGGCCCATCTCGGCGCCCGGCCGCCCACCGCCGCCCGCAGCCGCTTTCCCGCGCCACAGTTTCGCCTTAATGACCGTCCATCCTGACCGGTACGGCTTCTCGAAGAAGGGCCACCTGGGCGGGAAAAGATCGCAGGACGCGAAAGGCAGACCGATGGCGACAGGCACCCAGACCCCGAGCAAGGGCAACGAGACCCAGCAGACGGCGCAAGGCGGCGGCAAGGACGGGACCCCCCAGAAACCCGTGTTCCGCGACTTCGCGAGCATCTGACCGCTTGCGGGACCGGCCGGGGCGGGACATCCTCCGGCCATGGCCCCCGTAAGCAGCATCCGCAATCTCGGCCCGGCGATGGAGGCCGCCTTCTCGGGCGCCGGCATCGACAGTGCCGAGACGCTCCGGTCCCTCGGTGCGGACAGCGCCTATGCGCGGCTGATCGAGAGCGGCCACAGGCCCCATTTCATGGCCTACCTCGCCCTGGTGACCGGCCTGCAGGGCCGCCCCCTGGGGGAATGCACCGGTGCCGAGAAGGCCGCGCTGCGGGCCCGGTTCGATGCGCTGCGCTCCGCGGGCCCCCATCCCGGCACCGCCTTCGAGCGCCACCTCGACGCGCTCGGCGTCCGCCCGCCCCGGCGACCCTCCGTCTGATCCCCAGCGCGGGGAACGCCCGTCCGCCTTCGTCGTTGGGTCGCCAACCGACACGAAAGGACGAACGCCATGGATCTCATCCGCATCATCGCCGCCGTCATCCTGCCGCCACTCGGCGTGTTCCTGCAGGAAGGCCTCGGAAAGCACTTCTGGCTCAACATCCTGCTCACGATTCTCGGCTACATCCCGGGCATCGTTCACGCAGTCTGGATCATCGCCCGGAACCCGAGGGCCGCGTGATGCCCGACCCCCGGGAGGCCGAACTCGAGCGTCTCGACCGGCTGGCGCACCGGATGGACGCGGCCTTCCGCGTCCCGGGTACCCGGCTGCGAATCGGGGCGGATTCGATCATCGGACTGGTGCCGGGAATCGGCGACGTGCTGGCTCTCGCACCGGGGGCGTGGATCATCTGGAAAGCCCGCCAGATGGGCGCTCCCCCGGCCCTTCAGGCCCGCATGATCGCGAATTCGGCCGTCGACACGGTGATCGGATCGATTCCCCTGCTGGGCGACATCTTCGACGTCGGGTGGAAGTCGAACCTGCGCAACATGCGACTGCTGCGCGACCATTTCGGGATCCGGAGCGAAACCCCGCCGGACATCCGCGACCAGGGTCCCGAACTCACCCGCACCGGCTGAGCGCCGCGACGGAAGGGCAGGTCCGGGCCCGGCATTTGACGGAGGTCAAGGCGGACGGGTCCAGGGCCATGGCATCACGGCGCCGTGTACACAACCATGGAGACCGTGATGATCCGTACGATCTGGACCGCGACGGCCGTGGCCCTCGTCGCCACTGCCGCCGCAGCGCAGGACGACGCCGCGCTGCGTGAAGAGGCCCTGTCGTGGTTCGAGCCGATTCCCCTGAATCCGCCCGATCTGCCCGACAACCTCGTGACGCGCGACCGCGTCGATCTGGGCGCGATGCTCTTCTTCGACCCCCGCATGTCGGCCTCCGGGCTGTTCTCGTGCCAGACCTGTCACAACGTCGGCCTCGGCGGCGACGACGGGCTTCCGGTCTCGATCGGCCACGGCTGGCAGCGCGGCCCGCGCAACGCGCCCACCGCCTTCAACGCGGTGTTCAACTCCGCCCAGTTCTGGGACGGCCGCGCGGCCGATCTCGCGGAACAGGCGATGGGTCCCGTTCAGGCCGGCGTGGAAATGAACAACACGCCCGACAACGTCATCGCCACGCTGATGTCGATGCCCGAATATGTCGAGGCCTTCGAGACCGCCTTTCCGGGCGAGGAGAACCCCGTCACCTTCGAGAACTTCGCCAGGGCGATCGAAAGCTTCGAGGCCACGCTGATCACGCCGAACTCGCGGTTCGACCAGTGGCTCAACGGGTCGGACGGCGCGCTGACGGATGTCGAGAAGGCCGGTCTGAACGCCTTCATCGAGGAGGGCTGCGCCTCGTGCCACAACGGGATCAACCTCGGCGGGCAGGACTACTATCCCTTCGGCCTGATCGAGCGTCCCGGGGCCGACATCCTGCCGCCGGGCGACCGCGGCCGCTACGAGGTGACGAAGACCGTCTCCGACGAATACGTCTTCCGCGCCTCGCCGCTGCGCAACATCGGCCTGACCGCCCCCTACTTCCACTCGGGCGCGGTCTGGTCGTTGGAAGAGGCGGTGGCGATCATGGGGTCCGCCCAGCTCGGCATCGACCTGACCGAGACCCAGGTGCAGGAAATCACGGCCTTCCTCGAGACGCTCGAGGGTGAGCAGCCCGAGGTCGTCCACCCGGTGCTGCCGAGGCGCACCGAGACGACGCCGCTTCCGTCGGACTTCTGACCGGTCCCGCAAGGACGGACGGCCCCCGGTGATCCGGGGGCCGTTCCTCATCTCCCGCGGCCACAGCCCTCCCGCTCTTCCTGCGGAGAGCTGACACCTGCAGGGCCGGACCCGAAGCCGCAGCGCCGGCAGACCTTTAAGAGTCGCGGCTCGACATCCTGCAAGACCCGTCCACGCCCCCCGCTCCCTCGCATGGCGAACGGCGCGCCGGACCATGTCCGACGCGGTGCCGCGGCGACGAGAGGCCGGCGCAATCCAGAGCTCCGGAACGCAGGCATGAACCCGGACATCCCGGCCGAGGGTCACGACACCGACGCGCTTCCCGCTCTCGATGGCACGGTCTCGGCGCCCTGACCCCCCTTCAACGACAAAAGGCCCCCGGTCTCCCGGGGGCCCCATCCGTCGCAAATCGACCCGGCGTCAGCCGACCAGCTCGAGCCCCGAGAAGAAATAGGCGATCTCCTCGGCCGCCGCCTCGGGCGAATCCGAGCCGTGGACCGAGTTCTCGCCCACGGACTGCGCGAACTCTGCGCGGATCGTGCCGGGGGCCGCATCGGCGGGGTTGGTCGCGCCCATCACTTCGCGGTTCTTCATGATGGCGCCCTCGCCCTCGAGAACCTGCACGACCACGGGGCCCGAGGCCATGAACTCGGTCAGCTCGCCGAAGAACGGCCGCTCCTTGTGCACGGCGTAGAAGGTGCCCGCCTGCCCGACCGTCAGAAGGATGCGCTTCTGCGCCACGATGCGCAGACCCGCCTCCTCGAACTTGGCGTTGATCTTGCCGGTCAGGTTGCGGGCGGTGGCGTCGGGCTTGATGATCGACAGGGTGCGTTCGATGGCCATGAGCGGTCCTCTTGCAGGTGCAGAAATCGCGGGCCTGCTAGCATGGACCCTTGGCCGTGGAAAGCGCGAAGGCGGCCCCCGAGGGGACCGCCCGTCCCGGTTCCGATCGTCCGGAGGCTCAGAACGTGCTGCCGGTGGTGCCGGTCCCCATCCCGCCTGTGCCGCCGGTCGTTCCTGTGCCGGTCCCGGTGCCCATGTCGGGCTGGGGCTCGTACTCGCGGTCCCGGAAGACATAGGCCTCTGCGGCCTCCGCCTCGTCGCGCGTCAGGTCGAGCTCGATGACGTTCGCGTCATAGTCAATCTGCAGCTCGTCCCAGTCGAGGGCGATGGACTTCGAACCGATCCCGAGGAACCCGCCGACCGAGACGATGGCAGCGTTCACGGCGCCGTCCTCCTCGTCGAGGATCAGGTCCTCGATAGACCCGATCCGCTCCCCTTCCAGCGAATAGACCCGGCTGCCCAGAACCCAGTCGACGCGAAGCTCGCTGCCACCCTGTTCCGGGACGATGACCTCCTCGGCATCCTGCGCCAGCCCGGGGGAGGCTGCTGCAAGGCTGCCGGCGGCGACAAGGGATGCGATGATGCGCTTGGACATGATGTTTCTCCTTTTTCTGGTCCAGCCCGGCGCTGCGGCACCGGGACCTCTGTGGACCAAACGGCCGTTCCCTGGCTCCGGTTCTCGCCCCGGACCGGGCTGCGCGGGCTCATGCCGGTCCGTCGCCTCCGCAGCGGCACCTTTCCGCCGCCGCCGCTGCTGACGCACGGATTGACAATCCCCGCCCCTTGGCTCAGCCCCCCGCCATGCTGCGCATCGACACCATCTCCTATTCCGTCGAGGGCCGCCCCCTGATCGAGGGCGCCTCCGCGACGATCCCCACCGGCCACAAGGTCGGCGTCGTGGGCCGCAACGGCACCGGCAAGACCACCCTCTTCCGCCTCATCCGCGGCGAGCTCGCGCTCGAGGGCGGCGACATCCATCTGCCCAAGGGCGCCCGCATCGGCGGCGTGGCCCAGGAGGTTCCCGCAAGCAAGACCTCCCTCCTCGACACCGTCCTCGCCGCAGACACCGAGCGCGCGGCGCTGATGGCCGAGAAGAGCGACGACGCCCACCGCATCGCCGAGATCCAGACGCGGCTCGCCGACATCGACGCGTGGTCCGCCGAGGCCCGCGCCGCCACGATCCTCAAGGGCCTCGGCTTCACCGATGCCGAGCAGGCCATGCCCTGCCGCGCCTTCTCCGGCGGCTGGCGCATGCGCGTGGCGCTGGCCGCCGTGCTCTTCTCCGAGCCTGACCTGCTCCTCCTCGACGAGCCCACCAACTACCTCGACCTCGAGGGCGCCGTCTGGCTCGAAAGCTACCTTGGCAGATACCCCCATACCGTGCTGGTGATCTCCCACGACCGGGACCTGCTCAATCGCGCCGTGGGCGGCATCCTCCATCTCGAGGACCGCAAGCTGACCTACTACGCCACGCCCTACGACGCCTTCGCCGCCACCCGCGCCGAACGCCTGCGCGTAGCCGAGTCGGAAAACCGCAAGGCCGAGGCCCGCGTCGCCCATCTGCAAAGCTTCGTCGACCGCTTCCGCGCCAAGGCCTCCAAGGCAAAGCAGGCGCAATCCCGGCTCAAGATGATCGAGAAGATCACCCTGACCGCGACCCCCCAGGAGGCGGCCCTCCGCGCCTTCAGCTTCCCCGAACCCGAAGAGCTCTCTCCCCCCATCATCGACATGGAAGGCGTCTCGGTCGGTTACGAGGGCCGGGCGGTGCTGGAAAAGCTCACGCTCCGCATCGACCAGGACGACCGCATCGCGCTCCTCGGGCGCAACGGCGAGGGCAAGTCGACCCTCTCGAAACTCCTCGCCGACCGCCTGCCGCCCATGTCGGGCAAACTCCGCCGCGCGAACAAGCTGCGCATCGGCTATTTCGCCCAGCACCAGATCGAGGATCTCTACCCCGAGGAGACCCCCATCGAGCATGTCCGCCGCCGCCGCCCCGACGAAGGGCCCGCACGGCTGCGCGCCCGCCTCTCGGGCTTCGGCCTCCAGGCCGCCCAGGCCGAGACCCCCGCCGCGCGCCTCTCGGGCGGACAGAAGGCGCGGCTCTCGCTGCTCCTCGCCACCATCGACTCGCCGCACCTGCTGATCCTCGACGAGCCCACCAACCACCTCGACATCGAAAGCCGCGAGGCGCTGGTGGAGGCGCTCACCGCCTACACCGGCGCGGTGATCCTCGTCAGCCACGACATGCACCTCCTGAGCCTCGTGGCCGACCGGCTCTGGCTGGTGAAGGGCGGTCGCGTGGCGCCCTACGAGGAGGATCTCGACGCCTACCGCCGCTCGCTCCTGGTCTCCGAAACCCCCAAGTCCCAGCGCGCGAACGCCGCCCCCGCCCGGCCCGCGGCCCGCCCCGGCCGCGAGCGCCTGCAGGAGCTGCGCTCCGAGGCCCGCAAATGCGAGGCCCGCGTGCGCAAGATCGAGGAGATGCGCGACAAGCTCAGCCGCAAGCTCGCCGATCCCGAGCTCTACGAGGACGCCCGCGCGGGCGAGCTGGCCACCTGGAACCGGAAATACGCAGAGATCATGGAGGGTCTCGACCGCGCCGAGACGCTCTGGATGGCCGCCCTCGAGAAGCTCGAGGCGGCCGAGACGCCATGATCCCGACCCGCCGCCCCCGCCGCGGCCCTGCGGCCCCATGAGCACGGCGGAGCTTCTCGCCGCCTTCACCGCGCTCTTCGTGGTGATCGACCCCATCGGCCTCACGCCGATCTTCGTGGCGCTCACCCGCGGCATGCCCGACCGGGACCGCCGTCTCCTCGG
The DNA here is from genome assembly GCF_003789055.1 of Histidinibacterium lentulum. GTDB lineage: Bacteria > Pseudomonadota > Alphaproteobacteria > Rhodobacterales > Rhodobacteraceae > Oceanicola > Oceanicola lentulus. The sequence continues at coordinate 6,244 of NZ_ML119089.1, forward strand.
CCTGCGCGCCACGCTGATCGCCGCGCTCCTGCTGCTCCTCTTCGCGGTCTTCGGCGAGGCGCTCCTCGGCGCCGTGGGCATCGGCATGCCCGCCTTTCGCATCGCGGGCGGGGTTCTGCTGTTCCTGACCGCTCTCGACATGCTCTTCGAGCGCCGCCGCGCCCGGCGCGAGGACACCGCCGAGGAGGACCCCTCCGACGATCCCTCGGTCTTCCCGCTCGCGATCCCTCTCATCGCCGGTCCCGGCGCGATCGCGACGATCATCCTGCTCGCGGGCCGCGCCGAGGGCCCCGCCGAGTTCGCCTCCGTCCTCGGCGTGACCGCCGCGGTCCTCGCCATCGTGCTCCTGCTGTTTCTCGCGGCCGGCCCCATCGAGCGCGCCCTCGGCAAGACAGGCGTCAACGTGGTGACCCGGCTTCTGGGGATGCTGCTCGCCGCGCTGTCGGTCCAGTTCATCCTCGACGGCCTGCGCGATTTCGGCCTCGCGGGCTGACCGCCGCTGCGTCCGGGCAGTGGACAAGCCCCCGGGCCACCCCCATATCCTGCCGCATGACCGGAACCGATTACGGCCAGCTCGCCTATCTCGTCCTGCTGCTCTGCGCGGTGGGCGGCTTCGTTCTGGTGCAGAACCGCCGGAACGTGGGCCGGATGGCGAAGCAGGCCGCGGTCTGGGCGCTGATCTTTGCAGCCGTCGCCGGTCTCGTGGGCTTCGGCAACGACCTGGGGCGCGAACTGCAGACCCGGCAGGCGGTGATCGCCGAAGGGACGGTCGAGGTGCCGCGCGGCCGGGACGGCCATTACCACCTGACCCTGACGATCAACGGCGCGCCCGTCGACTTCATCGTGGACACGGGGGCGACCGACATGGTTCTCAGCCTCGCGGACGCCCGCGCCGTGGGCATCGACCCCGACCGGCTGATCTTCTCGGGTCGCGCGCTGACGGCCAACGGCGAGGTCGGAACGGCCCCGGTCCGTCTCGACGAGGTCGCCCTCGGCCCCATCGTGGACCGCAACGTCCGCGCCGTGGTGAACGAGGGAGAGCTCTTCGGCTCCCTCCTCGGCATGGGCTACCTCCAGCGCTTCGACCGGATCTCCATCGAGAACGACCGCCTCCTGCTGGAACGCTGACCCGCCCCCCGCCTACCCCGGCCCGCACCGCGCCCGACCCCGCACCGGACATCCCCCGCCCAAGCTGCCACCGCCGCCCTACCGCGCGCCCCTTCCCCTCCTCATCTGGCCGAAAATACCTCTCGGGGGGACGTCGCCCGCGCAACGCGCTGGCGACGGGGGGGCAGACAGCCCCCCGCCCGGCCGCCACCGGGTCCTGCGCCCGGATCCGGGAGGCCGCGGCAGAAAGGCCTGCCCCGGGCGGATGCCACGCCGTCCGCCAGCCCCGGCGCCCGCGCTGCCGACTTCCCGTCCGGCGCAGCCTCCCCCGTCCCGGCGCGCGCCGCCCCCTCCCCGCGCGCCTCTTTCCCCTCATCTGGCCGGAAATACCTCTCGGGGGGACGCCGGACGCGCCCCGCGCGTCCGGCGGGGGGGCAGACAGCCCCCCGCCCCCGCCGCCGCCGGGCGCCACGATCCGAAGGCCGCACCGGCCCGGAGCGGCAATGTCAGGAATAGTCAAGCAAATTCAATATACTGCGGGGCGTTTCATCGTGTAACGCCCCTCAGCCGCCGCGCTCCGCCCTCTTTTCCCAGCGCCCGCCCTCCTGGCTCCAGTACTGCGCGGCGCAGCCCGCCTCCACCAGACGCGCCCACTGCCCCCGCGCGACCTGCACCGCCGCGGGATCGCCCCCGTCGAAGAGAATGCAGACCCGCTCCAGCGCCGCCACCTCGCCGGGCGCCACCTCCGCGCCCTCCACCGCCATCACGCAGACCGCGCCGTTCGACGCGGCCTCGCCCGCCGTCAGCAGCACCGGCTGGCGCGCATCCTCCGTGCCACCCGCGCGCCCGTGGGGCAGGAAACCCTCCTCCGGCCAGAGCCAGAGCTGCGCGTCGAGCCGGTCCATCGCCGCCGCCGTCCGTCCCCGCACCTCGCAGGCCCAGCCCGCCGCCAGCGCCTTCTCAAGGAGCACCGGCAGCGTCCGCTCCAGCGGATCGCGGGTCAGGTGATAGAAATAGGCCGCGCCCACGACCTCACGCCTCGTAGCGGTCCGCCACGAGCCGGTTGAGCGCCATCACCCCCCAGCCCGTCGCTCCTGGCGGCGAGAGCGGCCCCGCATCGTCCCGCGAGGCGACCCCCGCGATGTCCAGATGCACCCAGGGCGTGCCCTCCTTCACGAAGCGCTGCAGGAACTGCGCCGCGGTGATCGACCCGGCCCAGCGCCCGCCCACGTTCTTCATGTCCGCGATCCGGCTCTTCAGCAGCCTGTCGTAGGCCGGCGCCAGCGGCATCCGCCAGGCGCCCTCGCCCTCCGCCGCGGCGGCCTTCAGGAAGGCCTCGGCCAGTCCGTCGTCATTGGCGAAGACCCCCGCCTTCTCGTGGCCCAGCGCCACCAGCATCGCGCCGGTCAGCGTCGCCAGATCGACGATCCCCGCCGGCCGGTAGGTCTCCTGCGCATACCAGAGCACATCCGCAAGCACGAGCCGCCCCTCGGCATCGGTATTGATGATCTCCACCGTGTCGCCCTTCATCGAGCGCACCACGTCGCCGGGCCGCGTCGCCCGGTCGGACGGCATGTTCTCCACGAGCCCCACGAGGCCCACGACATTGGCCCGCGCCTTGCGCAGCGCCAGCGTGCGCATCACGCCCGCCACGACGCCCGCGCCGCCCATGTCCATGGTCATCGCCTCCATGCCCGCCGCCGGCTTCAGCGAGATGCCGCCCGTGTCGAACACGACGCCCTTGCCCACCAGCGCGAGCGGGGAGGCCTCCCCGCCGCCCTTCCATTCCATGACCACCACCTTCGAGGGGCTGGCCGAACCATGTCCCACCGAGAGCAGAAGCCGCATCCCGAGCGTCGCAAGCTCCTCCTCATCGAGGATCGTCACCTCGAGTCCCAGCTCCTGCATCGCGGCGAGCCGCGCCGCGAAATCGTCGGTGGTCAGCACGTTCGCGGGCTCGTTCACCAGATCCCGGGTGAAGAACACACCCTCCGCGACCGCCGCCTGGTCCCCCGCCTCCCGCGCGACCGCCTCGGGATTGGTCACCATGACGGAGATCTGCGCGGGGTCGGCTGGCGCATCGCCGGTCTTGTGCACGTCAAATCCGTAGCCGCGCAGCACCAGACCGAAGGCGATCTCGCCCGCCGCCTTGTGCGCTCCCGCCACCAGCAGGAGCGGGTCCTTGCCGCGCATCCGCGCCAGCGCGGCGCCTGCCGCCCGCGCCGCCTCCACGCCCGGTTTCCGGCCGAGCTTCAGCACAAGGATGCCCCGCGCGGCCAGGCCGCCGGGCCAGCCGATCTCCAGCGCCTCGCCCGGTTTCAGCTTGCCGAAGGCATCGCTGGCAGCGGCCCGTGCCACGGCCTGCCGGGAGGCCGCGTTGACGCGCCGCGCGCCCGCGTCGAGCCGCCCGTCCTCGTCCACGATCACCGCGAGACGGCCGCTCCAGGCGGCGATGCTGGGGCTGTCCATCTCGATGAAACGCAAGGGCGCGGGGGCTGTCATGGGCGGGCTCCTCTGTCGACGACGGCAGAGGTAGCCTGCCCCCGGGGGGATGACCAGTTCCCCTTCGGCTCCTCACGGGCCGGACCGGCGCGCGCCCGACGCAACGCGGACCGTCCGATGGCCGGGCGGGCGGGTGCCGCCGCAGGCGCAGTCGACCGCCCGGTTCACCGCCCTGTCGCGCGGCCCGGCCTTGCCGTGCCGGTCTCCCCGGGGATAGATGGACCACGTCTGCGCATGGGGGGCCCTTGGGCCGGTTCGACCGATACCTATTCCGGCAACTGATGACGCTGTTCGGCTTCTTCAGCCTCGTGCTGATCCTGCTCTACTGGGTCAACAGCGCCGTGGGACTCTTCGACGAGCTGATCGGCGACGGCCAGTCGGCGCTGGTGTTTCTCGAATTCTCCGCCCTCTCCCTGCCCGGCATCATCCGCTTCGTCGTGCCGCTCTCGGCCTTCGTGGCGGCGCTCTACGTCACCAACCGTCTCAGCCGCGAGAGCGAGCTCGTCGTGGTCCAGGCCACCGGCTTCTCGGCCTGGCGGCTGGCTCGGGCGGTCGGCGCCTTCGGCCTCGTTGTCATGCTGCTCATGGCCAGCCTGACCCATGTGCTCTATCCGGCCGCCCAGGCGAAGCTGTCGGAGCGCGAGGACGAGATCGCGCGAAACGTGACCGCGCGGCTGCTCAATCCGGGCGAGTTCCTGACACCTGCCGAGGGCGTGACCGTCTACATCCGCGAGATCGACGAGACCGGAGCCCTGCGCGACCTCTTCCTCGCCGACACCCGCGATCCGGACTCGCAGGTGATCTATACCGCGGCGACCGCCTATCTCGTGCGCACGGACCGCGGCCCGCAACTCGTGATGATCGACGGGCTGGCCCAGACGCTCCGAACCTCGGACCAGCGGCTCTTCACCACGCGCTTCAGTGACTTCACCTACGATCTGGCGCGTCTGATCCGGTTCGACGGCGGCGGGCGACTGCGCCGCGGGCATCTCCCGAGCTGGCATCTCGTGGCGCCGGACGCAGCCCTGCTCGAGGCGACCGGCGACAGCGCCGAGCGGTTCCGGACCGAACTCCATGAGCGGACCAACCGCGCGGGCATGGCGCTCGTGGCGGCCCTTCTCGGGTTCTCCGCCCTTCTCGTGGGTCCGTTCAGCCGCTTCGGCGTGGGCCGGCAGGTGGTGCTGGCCGTGGTCCTCATCGTCATCGTCAACTCGGTCGACGCCCTCGCCGACCGCCTGCTTTCCATGAGTCCGGGCGCCTGGCCCGCGGCCTATCTGCCCACGGCGACGGGCCTTGGGCTCTCCGCGCTGTTCCTGACGCTGGCGACCCATCCCGAGTGGGGTCCATGGCGCTGGCGGCGGAGGGCCACGGCATGACCCTTCACTGGTATTTCGCGCGGCGGACGGCGGCCTCCTTCGGGGTCGTCGGCGGGCTCTTCTTCATCCTCATCAGCCTCGCCGACCTGATCGAGCAGGCCCGCCGCCATGGCGACGAAGGCGCGGGTCTGCGCGAGGTCGTGAGCCTCACGCTCTTCAACGCGCCGGGATCGCTCTACGAACTGCTGCCGCTTTTGGTGATCCTGTCGGCCATCGCGTTGTTTCTCGGGCTCGCGCGATCCTCCGAGATGGTGGTGACCCGGGCCGCAGGCCGCTCCGCGCTTCGCGCACTGCTGGCGCCCGCAGCCGTCGTCCTCGTGATCGGGCTTCTCGCGCTCGCCGTCCTCAACCCTCTCGTCGCCGCCACCCAGACCGAGTACGAGGACCGGGCCTCTGCGCTCGACGACCGCGGCGCAAGCGTGATCGCAGTGGATGCGAGCGGGCTCTGGCTGCGGCAGGACGGTCCCGGCGACGGCCAGACCGTGATCCGCGCCGCGCGCGCCAGCGGCGACGCCACCCGACTCTCGGGCGTGACCTTCGTCACCTTTTCCCCCTCGGGCCGTCCCACGAGCCGCATCGACGCCCGCGCCGCGGAACTCGTCCCTGGCGCCTGGAGGCTCCATGATGCCAAGACCTGGCCGCTCGGAGAGGCGGCCGTGCCCGAAGCCGCCGCGACCGAGCAGGAGATCCTCGACCTGCCGTCGAGGCTCACCCCGGAGGAGATTCGCGACAGTTTCGGCGCCCCCGCGCTGATCCCGATCTGGGACCTGCCGCGCTTCATCGACCGGCTCCAGGCCGCGGGGTTCTCCACGACGCGCCACCAGATGCATTTCCAGTCCGAGCTGGCGATGCCGATGTTCCTGCTGGCGCTCGTCGCGATCTGCGCCGTCTTCACCCTGCGCCAGTCGCGGGGCAGCCGCACCGGCCTTCTCGTGCTGACGGCGATCGGCGCCTGCTTCCTGCTCTACTTCCTGCGCAACTTCGCGCTCGTCCTCGGCGAGACCGGCCAGATCCCTGTCTGGCTCGCCGCCTGGGCGCCACCCCTTGCGGGGGCGGCGCTGGCCCTGGGCGGCCTCCTGCACCTGGAAGACGGATGATGCGCCGCCTCGCCCTTGCGCTTCTCTTCTGCCTCGCCGCCACGGCGGGGGCGGCGCAGGGCGTGGCGCAGCTCGTGGCCGACAGCGTCACCGTCGAGGAGGACGGCCGCCTGGTCGCGCGGGGTAACGTCGAGGCCTTCTACGAGGGTACACGCCTCTCCGCGACCGAGATCGCCTACGACGAGGACGCGGACCGTCTGACCATCCTGGGGCCGATCCTGATCCGCACCGAGGACGGCACGATCTTCACCGCAGAGCGCGCGGAGCTCGATCCGCAGTTCGAGAACGGCCTTCTGCGCGGGGCGCGTCTGGTGCTCGAGGACCGGCTGCAACTCGCCGCCGCGCGCATCGACCGGCGGGACGGGACGGTCACCCAACTCACGCGCACCGCCGCGACCTCCTGCCGGGTCTGCGGCGACCGTCCCCCCCTGTGGGAAATCCGCGCCACCCGCGTGATCCGCGACGAGACGGCCGAACGGCTCTATTTCGAGAACGCCACCCTGCGCATCGGCGGCCTGCCCGTGGCCTACATCCCCCGGATGCGCCTTCCCGAACCCGGCGTGACGCGCGCCACGGGTCTTCTCGTGCCCAGCATCCGCAGGACCGACAGGCTGGGAACCGGCGTGCGCATCCCCTATTTCATCACCTTCGGACCGTCCCGGGATCTCACCCTGACACCCTATCTGTCGCCCAACACGGCGACGCTGGAATTCGCCTATCGTCAGGCCTTCCTGCGCGGCGATCTCCGGATCGAGGGCGCCCTGACCGACGATACGATCTCCCCCCAGAGCGAGCGCGGCTACCTCTTCGCCGATGCCGATTTCGTCTTCGAAGGCGGCTGGCAGCTCGAGGCGGAAATCCGCGCGACATCCGACAAGGCCTATCTCGTGGACTACGGCTTCTCCGGCGCTGACCGGCTCGACAGCTTCGCCGAGCTGCGCCGGATCGAGGCGGACGAGCGGCTCTCCTTCGGCGTCTCCGTGGTCGAGAGCCTGCGTGAGGGCGACGTCAACGCCGAGCAGCCCTCGATCCTGCCGCGGGCCCGGTACGAGCGCATTCTCCGTCTTCCGCGTCTGCCCGGCCGCTTTACCTTCGGGGCGAGCGCCGATGCCGCGATCCGCGAGTCCCCCGCCGACGCCCGGGGCCGCGACACGGGCCGGCTCGGCGTCAACGCCGACCTGACGCTGACGCCCGTGCTGCCGGGTGGCCTCCTCGCCACGGTCTCCGCCGGGATCGTCGCCGATGCCTACCGGATCGAGGACGACCGCCGCTTCGACACCAGCGCCACACAGGGCACGCCCTACCTCGCCGCCGATCTGCGCTGGCCTCTCGTGCGCAGCGGCGCGAACGGCGTGATCCAGGTGCTGGAACCGGTCGTGGCGCTGTCCTGGTCGGAAACCTACGGCCCGGCCGTTCCGAACGAGGACAGTCAGGTGGTGGAACTCGATGAGGTCAATCTCTTCGGCCTCTCGCGTTTTCCCGGGGAGGACGCGCGCGAGGACGGCCTGCGCGGCGCCGTGGGCCTGACCTGGGGGATCGAGGTGCCCGATCGTCTTTCCGGACGGCTGACCTTCGGCCGGCTCTACAGGGCCGAGCGCGATCCCCGGCTCTCGCCGGGCACCGGGCTCGACGGACTGCAATCCGATATCCTGCTGCGCGCGGGGCTGGAGCTGGAGACCGGCCTCGCCTTCGACATCCGGATGCTCGTCGATCCGGACTTCGAGTTCAGCCGGAGCGAAGCCCGGCTTTCCTGGGAGAATGCCCGCACGGCGCTCGCCGCCACCTATACCGAGCTGAGCAAGGCGCCGGGAGAGAACCGCGACGCGGCCGTCGCCGAATGGGCCGTCGATGCGGCCTACCGCGCCACTCCTTCCTGGACCATCCTCGGAGAGGCCCGCTATGATCTCGTGGCCGAAGAACCCATCGAAGGGACTTTCGGGCTGCGCTACCAGAACGAATGCATCACGGTCGGACTTTCGGTCTCGCGCCGCTTCACCTCCTCCACTACCCTTGAGCCGGAGACCGACTACGGGATAAGCGTGTCGCTCGACGGCTTCGCCGCGGACGACGGCTTCGCACCTGCGCCGCGGGCCTGTCGCTAGACCGGACCGCCGCAGGACGAGACGAGAAGGATGACGACCAGAATGCTGCCCAAGCGCCTAATCGCCGCCCTCCTGGGGCTCTGGATCGCCACGGGTTCCACCGCCGTCGCGCAGTCCTCGTTTAACCCCGCGATCATGGTCAACGAGGATGCGATCACCTTCTACGAGATCGACCAGCGCATCCGCCTGCTGGAGCTGTTCAACACGCCGGGCGACCTGCCCTCGCTCGCCCGCGAGCAGCTGATCGACGACCGACTGCGCAGCCAGGAGCTGCGCCGCGCCCGCCTTTCCCTCAGCGAGGAGGCCCTCGCCCGGGAGCTCGAGGCCTTCGCCGGTCGCGCCGATCTGCCCTATGACCAGTTTCTTGGCGTGCTCGCCCAGAACGGCATCGCCGAGGAGACGCTGCGCGATTTCGTCGAGATCGGGGTGAGCTGGCGCGACTTCGTGCGCAGCCGATACACCTCCCGCTCCGCGGTGAACGAGCGCGACATCGACCTCGAGATCGCCAACCTCGGCGGCGGCGGCAGCCGGATCGAGGTGTTGCTGAACGAGATCATCATCGCCGCCCCGCCGCCCCGCGCCGCCCAAGCCGCCGCCGCGGCCGAGCGGATCAGCCGCCTGACCACCATCGGCGCCTTCCAGGCCGCCGCGCGCGAGGTCTCGGCCCTGCCGTCCCGCGAACGGGGGGGTGCGCTCGACTGGGCGCCGATCGACAACTACCCGCCGCAGATCGGGACGCTGCTCCTCGCCCTCTCTCCCGGCGAGGTGACCCAGCCCTTGCCCATCCCGAACGGCATCGCGCTCTTCCAGCTGCGTGCCGTCCGCGAGGTGGCGGTGCCGCGCGCGGCGCCCGCGCTCATCGACTACGCCGTCCTGACCGTGGCGGGCGGGCCGGCCGAAGCGCAGGCCGTCGCCGCCCGCGCCGACACCTGCGACGATCTTTACGGTATCGTCCCCCCCGCATCGGTCGCCCGCGCCGAGACCGCGCCCGGCCAGATCCCCGGTGACATCGCCCTGCGACTCGCGCCGCTCGACCCCGGAGAGATCGCCTTCGACACTGCCCCGGGCGGCACGCGCCTCGTGATGCTCTGCAGCCGCACTCCCGAGGTCGAGGGCGGCATCGACCGCGAGGCGATCGAGAGCCGCCTGCGCTCCCAGCGTCTCTCCGGCTTCTCTGACCAGCTTCTGGCGCGGCTTCAGGCCCAGGCGACGATCCGCCGCTTCGAATGACCCTCGTCCTGACCTGCGGCGAGCCCGCGGGGATCGGTCCCGAACTCGCCGCCGCCGCCTGGGCGGCGCTCCGCGCTGAACGCGCCTTTCTCTGGATCGGCGATCCCGCGCACCTGCCGTCGGGCACGCCCTGGCGCAAGGCCACCCCGGAGACCGCGGCGGCCGTCATGCCCGAGGCCCTGCCGGTCCTGCCCCGCGACTTCGGCGCGCCTCGCCTTCCCGGTCAGCCCCAGGAGATGCACGCGCGCCATGTGGTGGACGCCATCGCGGAGGCCGTGGCGCTGGTGCAGGCGGGCCGCGCCACGGCGCTCTGTACCCTGCCGATCCACAAGGAAGCCCTGATGATCGGCGCGGACTTCACTTATCCGGGCCATACAGAATACCTCGCGGCCCTTGCCGGAACGGATCGCGCGGTGATGATGCTGGCCTGCGACGCGCTGAAGGTCGTGCCCGCGACGATCCACATTCCCGTGGCCGAGGTCCCCCGCGCCCTCACCGCCCGCCTGCTGACGGACACGATTCTCATCACCCATGCCGCGCTGATCCGCGATTTCGGCATCCCCCGGCCGCGCATCGCCGTGGCTGGCCTCAACCCCCATGCGGGCGAAGGCGGCAAGATCGGGCGCGAGGAACAGGACCTGATGATCCCCACCCTCGACGCCCTGCGGGCCGAGGGGCTCGACATCCGCGGGCCGCTCTCGGCCGATACGATGTTCCACCCCGAGGCCCGCGCGCGCTACGATGCCGCCGTCTGCGCCTATCACGACCAGGCGCTGATCCCGATCAAGACCATCGATTTCTCGGGCGGCGTGAACGTCACGCTGGGTCTGCCCTTCGTGCGCACCTCGCCCGACCACGGCACGGCCTTTGACATCGCGGGAAAGGGCCTCGCCGATCCCACCTCGACCCTCGCCGCGCTCCGGCTCGCCGCGCACATGGCGGCGGCGCGGGCGGGCTGATGGCGCGCATCGACGATCTGCCGCCCCTGCGCGAGGTGATCGCGCGGCACGGCCTCTCGGCCCGCAAGTCCCTTGGGCAGAACTTCCTTCTCGACCTGAACCTGACGGCAAAGATCGCCCGCGCCGCAGGGGATCTGACGCAAGCCGACGTTCTCGAGATCGGCCCCGGCCCCGGCGGGCTGACCCGCGGCCTTCTCGCCTCCGGGGCGCGGCACGTCGTGGCGGTGGAGAAGGACGCGCGCTGCCTGCCGGCCCTCCACGAGATCGCCGAGGCCGCGCCCGGCCGGCTCACGGTGATAGAGGGCGACGCGCTCTCCGTCGATCTGGCCGGGCACCTGACGCCCCCGGTGAAGATCGCCGCGAACCTGCCCTACAACATCGGCACGGAACTGCTGGTGCGCTGGCTGACCCCGCCCGACTGGCCGCCGTTCTGGGACAGCCTCACGCTCATGTTCCAGCGCGAGGTGGCCGAGCGCATCGTGGCCCGGCCCGGGGAGAAACACTGGGGCCGCCTCGCGATCCTCGCGCAATGGCGCTGCGAGGCGCGGATCGTGCTCGACCTGCCGCCCCAGGCCTTCACGCCGCCGCCCAAGGTCTCGTCGAGCGTGGTGCACCTGACCGCCCTGCCCGCGCCGCGCTATCCGGCCGATCCCGCCATCCTGTCGCGCGTGGTGGCGGCGGGCTTCAACCAGCGCCGCAAGATGCTGCGGGCAAGCCTGCGCGGCATCGCCCCCGATATCGAGGATCACCTGGCCGAAGCGGGTATCGACCCGACAGACCGCGCCGAACGGATCGACCTCGACCGTTTCTGCGCCCTGGCGCGAAGTCTCGCGCGCTGAGAGCGCTCAAGAGGCAGTCACGGGGATGCGCCGACAGGCTCCGGATGTCACCGAACAGCCGGGATCGGCCCATGCCGCTCCTCCCCCCTTCCTGCGGAGGGACGCCGGCCGGCTATTCCGCAGCCTGTTTCTGTGAACCGCCGTCGCCGGGCGCGCCGTCGGCGCCGTCCTCGGCCTTGGGCTTCTTCGCACGGGACCGCCGGGGCTTCTTCGCCGGCTGCTCGCCCTGCGGCTCGTCTGACCGCTCCGCGGCTTCGGGCCGCTCGCGCGCCTCGCCCCGCGTCTCGGGCGTCTCCACGAGAGTGCTGTCGCCGCTGTCGCCCTCGCCCGTCTCCAGGCTCGACGGATCGGCCGCAGCGCGCTCCTGGGCCTTCAGGCGCTCCGCCCGCTCGCGGTCCCGCTCGGCCTGCCGGTCGCGATCGGCCTGCCGCTCGCGGTTCTGCTGGTCCTGCTGCTCGCGCTGCCTGTCGATCTCGCGCATCGCCTCGGCCAGCATCCGCGTGTAGTGCTCGGCGTGCTGGGCATAGTTCTCGGCATCGACCCGGTCCCCCGCCAGCGCCGCGTCGCGGTGCAGCTGGTTGTACTTGTCGATGATCTGCTGTGGCGTTCCGCGCACCTTTCCATCGGGACCGGAGCTGTCGAAGACCCGATTGACGATGTTTCCGCCCGTAGGCCGGTTGCGGTTCTTGTTCCCGCGCGAGCGCGATTTGGATGATCTCATGAACTGTCCGTTCCGCCTTGAAGTCTGTCTGCAGGACGCTGCCGCGTGTCACGCAGCTAATCGAAGCGTCCGGGCTGTGTACGGCAACCTGATCGGGGGTGGCCGACTGGCCAGCTTCCCGCGATAAACTCGACTAAACACGGCTGGGCGGGGCATTCAAGCCTATTCTGCCCCGCCAGGGCCCGTCTCCTGCTCCCTGCGCCGCTTTTACGACCTAGCGTCGCGCCACGACAACGCGGTCGCGGCCATCAAGGTCCGTCACGACATGCACGGGGCCAAGCCCTGCCGACGTCATCAGCTCCGTGACCGCCGCCCCCTGCCCGGAGCCGATCTCCACGATGAGCCGTCCTCCGGGCCGAAGCCGCCCCGGCGCCCCCTCCACGATGACGCGATAGGCGTCGAGCCCATGCACGCCCCCCACGAGCGCCCCGCGCGGCTCGAACCTCCGCACCTCGGGCTCAAGCCTCTCCCACTCCGCCTCGGTCACGTAGGGGGGGTTCGAGACGATCAGATCGAACTGCGGCGCGTCCCTTCCGAAGGCCTCCGAGAGGGGCGCGAACCACGACCCCTGAAGCAGCACCGCGCGATCCTCGAGGCCCATCGCATTGCGGTTCCACCATGCCACTTCGTAAGCCGCCGGGCTCACTTCAACCCCCGTGCCCAGCACGCGCCGCCCCATCCCCTCCATTTCCGCGATCAGGGTCAGCAGGATGCAGCCAGATCCCGTGCCGAGATCGAGCACGTCCGCAAAGGGCTCCGCCAGAGCAGTCTCGATCAGCGTCTCCGTCTCCGGCCTCGGGTCGAGCACATCGCCCGTCACGAGGAACTCCCGCCCGTAGAAGGCGCGCCGCCCGGTCAGCTGCGACAGCGGCACCCGCTCCGCCCGCCGCGCGACGAGCGCCTCGAATCCCGCCTCGGCCTCCGCCGCCAGGCCCTCGCCCAGCATCAGCGTCAGCCGGTCCGGCGGCACCTTCATCGCATGGGCCAGAAGCCGCCGCGCATCCCGCCCCGGATCGGGGACGCCCGCCTCCGCCAGCTTCCGCGTGGCGCGCACCAGCGCGTCCCGGGCCAGGCTCACCCCTCCATCTCCGCCAGCTGCCGCGCCTGGGTCTCGGAAATCAGCGCGTCGATCACCTCGTCGAGATCACCGCCCATGATCTCCCCCAGCCGGTAGAGCGTGAGTCCGATCCGGTGGTCCGTCAGGCGCCCTTGCGGGAAGTTGTAGGTCCGGATCCGCTCCGACCGGTCACCGGACCCCACCTGCGCCTTCCGCGCCGCGGCCCGATCGTCCGAGGCCTTCTGCCGCTCGAGATCGAAGAGCCGCGTCTTCAGCACCTGCATCGCGATCTCGCGGTTCCGGTGCTGGGATTTCTCCGAACTCGTCACCACGATCCCCGTGGGCAGATGGGTGATCCGGACCGCCGAGTCGGTGGTGTTCACATGCTGCCCGCCCGCCCCCGAGGCGCGCATCGTGTCGATGCGGATGTCCTGCGGCGCGATGGCGACGTCCACGTCCTCGGCCTCGGGCAGCACCGCCACCGTCGCCGCCGAGGTATGGATGCGCCCGCCCGATTCCGTCTCGGGCACCCGCTGCACCCGGTGCACACCCGACTCGAACTTGAGCCTAGCGAACACGCCGTCCCCGGCGATCCGCACCACGGCCTCCTTCACCCCGCCCAGCTCCGTCGCGCTTTCCTCCAGGACCTCGAAGCGCCAGCCCCGCCGCTCGGCATAGCGCGCGTACATACGCAGAAGATCCCCCGCGAACAGCGCCGCCTCCTCGCCCCCCGTGCCCGGCCGGATCTCGATCAGCGCGGGCCGCGCATCGGCACTGTCCCGCGGCAGCAGCGCGAGGCGCACCGCGGCCTCGGCCTCGGGCAGGGCCTCCTCGATCCGCGCGATCTCCTCCCGGGCAAGGTCCCGCATCTCGGCATCGCCCAGCATCGCCTCGGCTTCCGCCCGACCCTCCATGAGCTCCCGCCAGCGGGCAATGGTCTCCACCACCGGCTTCAGCTCGGAATACTCCCGCGCGAGCGCGACCATCGCGGCGCCCGCTGCGCCTTCGGCCATGCGCGCCTCGAGGTAGTCGAACCGGGCGGTGATCTGCTCGAGCGTGTCTCTGGGGATCATCCGCGTCCTGTCTCAGGTGCCGGAGGAGGGGTCAAGCCGCTCCGCGACCTGGCGGCTCCAGTCCTCCACCCGCGCCCGGTTCACGCCCATGTCCGAGCTGCCGAACCGCAGCCGCGCCAGCACCGTCAGCCGCGTGCCGCCCTCGGCCGGCGTCGCGGCGACGGTGGTGTAGTCGGGAAACCCCCAGAGCCGCGAGCGCGTCACATAGGTGATCCGCCCCTCCGCCGCGCTGCCCGCCAGCCGCGCCGTCCGCGGGGTGTCCGCCGCCACGGCCTCCACCGCCTCGAGCACCGCCCGGGGCGGCGCCGCGAAGACCGGCCCCTCGGCATCGGCCGGCGCCTCCCCGGCCTTCCAGCCCCCGGCGCCCGGAGGCCCGGCCCGCACCGGATCGACATGCCAGGCCGCCGCATCTGACGGCGCGAGCCGCACCCAGGCTGCAAGACCCAGCACCGTCAGAACCCCAAGAGCGACCACAAGACGCATGACCCGTCCCTTCCCGACAGGACGAGAAGACTAGCGCGTTTCCCGCCGGGGCCACAGGGCGAGGCAGCAAAGTTCCGTCGCCACATGGGCCCCCGCCACCGCCGTGATGCCCCCGCTGTCGAAGGGCGGCGAGACCTCGACGACATCCCCGCCCTTCAGATCGAGCCCCGCGAGATCGCGCAGGATCGCCGCGGCCTGCCAGCTCGCGAGGCCGCCCCAGACCGGCGTGCCCGTGCCCGGCGCGAAGGCGGGATCGAGCGCGTCGATGTCGAAGCTGACATAACAGGGCCGCCCGCGCACGATCTCGGTGATCCGCGCCGCGGTCCAGTCCGGCCCCCGCTCGTGGACCTGCCGCGCGCCGATCTGCCGGACGTCCCGCGTGTCGGGCGTCACGGTGCGGATGCCCACCTGCACGGAGCTCGCCCCGTCGATCACGCCCGCGTCCAGCGCCTTGCCCACGAAGGTGCCGTGATCCACCCGGGCGGGGTCCCGGTCCTCCCAGAGGTCGGTATGGGCATCGAACTGCACCAGCGACAGTGGGCCATGCCGCGCGGCCAGCGCGCGCAGCACCGGCAAGGTCACCGAATGGTCCCCACCCAGGATCACCGGGATCACCCCCGCCGCCACGATCGCCGCCACATGGGCCTCGATCAGCCCCGGCGTCTCGCCCATGCGCGCGTAGTCCAGCGCCATGTCCCCGTAATCGACGATGGCGAAGTCCTCGAGCGGCGAAAACTCCCATCCCCAGGGCGGATCGCCCGCCTGCAGCGCCGAGGCCTCGCGGATCGCCCGCGGCCCGAACCGCGCGCCGGGCCGGTTCGTCACTGCCTGGTCGAAGGGGATTCCGGTCACCGCCAGATCGACGCCCGCGAGGTCCTTCGTGTAGCGCCGCCGCAGGAACGAGGGCGCCCCGGCGAAGGGGTTCTCGAACGACAGTCCTTTCAGCCCCTCGCGGACGAAGGCGCCGTCCACATCGCGTTTCGCATCCTCGAGCGCCAAACCGGCCTCCCCGTCATCCGGCGCCCCGCGCTTCGAACGCACCACGCCCCATTCTCATCTGGCCCGAAATACTCACCTTGCCCGGCCCTCCACAAGGGCCGCACCCGGAGATGGATCGCCGTCGCCCCCCGCCCCACCCGCCGAACACCGCGCCCTCGTCGTCTCGCCCCGCAAACTCGCCTTGCCCTGCCCTCCCCGGGGCCCGCCGCACGGGGCAGTTTGCCGTTGCACCCCCGCCGCCCCGGCCTATGGTCCCGCCCATGTCAGACCTCGTCCACGATCCCCGCGGCGGCCTGCCACGGCTCATCGCGATCATGGCGCGCCTGCGCGATCCCGACACCGGCTGCGCCTGGGATCTCCAGCAGGATTTCGCCACCATCGCCCCCTACACGATCGAGGAGGCCTACGAGGTCGCCGACGCGATCACGCGCGAGGCCTGGGACGACCTGAAGGGCGAGCTCGGCGATCTTCTGTTCCAGTCGGTCTTCCACGCCCGCATGGCCGAGGAGCGCGGTCTCTTCGACATCCACGACGTGGCCGACGCCATGTCAGACAAGATGGTCGCCCGCCATCCCCATGTTTTCGGCGACGAGGGCCGGGGCAAGACCGCCGAGGAGCAGACCCGCGACTGGGAGGCGGTGAAGGCCGCCGAACGCGCCGCGAAGTCCCAGGACAGGACGCTCGACGGCGTGGCGCTCGGGCTTCCCGCGCTCATGCGGGCGGTGAAGCTGCAGAAGCGCGCCGCGCGCGTGGGCTTCGACTGGCCCGAGACGGCCCAGGTGCTCGACAAGCTGACCGAAGAGGCGCAGGAACTCGTGGCCGCGCGCGACACTCTCTCGACCGACGAGATCGAGGACGAGATGGGCGATCTGCTGTTCGTCCTCGCCAATCTCGCGCGCCATCTCGGCGTCGATCCCGAGGCCGCGCTCCGGCGCACGAACTCGAAATTCACGCGCCGCTTCGAGGCGGTCGAGGACGCCCTCGCCGCCCGCGGCCGCCGCCCCGCGGACTCGACGCTGGAAGAAATGGACGCGCTCTGGACCGAGGCCAAACGCTCCGAACGTCCGTAGGATCGGAATTCAGCCCACCCCTCGCGCCCCGCCCGCCAAGCCTTGCAGCATGGGTTCCCAGCCCGGCTCAACCAGCGCCCGAACGTGTCGCCCGTGCCCTCAGCGCAATCCGGTCTCCATCGCCCCAGCTCCGGGGCACTCGAGCCGCGGCATCAGCGCCCGCCCGGGCACCCGGCTCTCGATGATCCGGTGCGAAGGGAGCGCCGCCTCTGCCACGCCCGCCTGGTCGGCAATGATCAGCTGAAGCGCCTCGGGCGTCCGGGCCATGCGCATCGCCACCCAGCCCGCGCGCTCCACCGCCAGCGGCGCCGCCTGCCCCCGGCAGAGCGTCAGCCAGGCCAGCATCCCGGTCTGCCGCTCGAGCCCCACCTGCCCCGAGACGAAATTGCCCGTGGAATAGATCACCGGCGCGGCGATGCCGCGGCCGGAAAGCAGCTCCCAGTCCTGCACGACGTGGGGATGGGTTCCGATCACCGCCACGGCGCCCGCTGCCACAAGGTCGCGCGCCAGCGCCCGCTCCGTCTGCGCCGCGCGGGTCTGGTACTCGTTCCCCCAGTGCGGCAGCACGATCACTCCCGCCACGCCCGGCCTTGCCGAGGAGGCCGCGACCAGCGCCAGCAGCGCCGCCCGCTCCTCGTAGCAGGACAGCACCTGCCCCGCGCGATCCTGGATCCCGTTGGTCGAATAGGTGCAGGCGATCCAGACGATCGTGCCGAGTGGCGTCCGGCTTTCCGCGGTGAACACGCGCGGGCCCTCCGACGGGGCCGTGCCGACGAAGGCCATCCCGGCCCGGCGCAGCTCCGCCACCGTGAGGTCCGCGCCGATCGCATGGCGGTCGAGCGCGTGGTTGTTCGCGGTGGTGACAAGATCCACGCCCGCCGCCTTCAGATCGCCGATCACCCGGGGATGGTAGTTGAACATCGGGTAGGAACTGTAGACCGTATCGTCGAAGACCGGCCCCGGGTCCGCCCGCTGTCCGCCGCTGCGCAGGATGCCGGGCGCGGTGGGTCCCTCGAGATTGGCGATGGCGATGTCGGCGCTCCTGAGGAACGGCACCGCCGCGTCCCAGACGCTGCCGAAGCCCCGCGCATAGCCCTGCACCTGGAGCCCGCGGTGCAGCAGGACATCTCCCACGACTGCGAGGCTGACCCTCGGGCCACCCGCGCAGGCGTTCATCGCGGGCGGTACGGCCTGAAAGACCGGCCGGCACTGGGCCCATTGCGCCTCGGCCGCCCCCGCAACGAGTGCAAGGCCGAGGCCGGCAAGAAGTCCCCTCAGAACGGCCGTCCCCCCAGTCCGCATCCTGTCCCCGTTCCGCCCTCCCGTCCGGCGACGATGATCCGGGACCGCGCTGGGCGCGCCCGGACCGCACCCCGGCGGAGGCCATTGACAACAGGGGATTGCGCAAGGTCAAGCCAAGCCAGGCAATGGGCCATGTCCGCGGCGACTTGGCGGCCCGCTGTTGCGCTTCTGCGGGGTCAGGAGGCCTCGGCCCGCTCCGCAAGCTCGAGCCATTCCTCCTCGGCGGCCAGCAACCGCGCCTGCCGCTCGGCCAGCGCCTCCGTGGCCTTGCGGAACTTCACCGGCTCGCGGGCGAAAAGGTCGGGATCCGCCAGCAGCCCCTCGAGCTTGCCGATCTCCGCCGTCAGCCGGTCGATCACGCCCGGCAGGTCCGCCAGACGGTGCCGCTCGGTGAAACTCAGCCCCCCGGCCTTCCTTCCTGTCCCGGCCGCCGGGGCACCGTCCTGCTCTCTTTTCTGGCCGGAAGTATCCCGGGGAGCCCGAGGGGCAGGGCCCTCGGTCCCGCCGCCTGCCGCTGCGCCCGCGATCCGAGCATCGCCCCGCTGCGCCACGGCATCGCTCCAGCCCCCGGCATAAAGCGTCGTGCGCCCCTGCCCCTCCATCCAGACAGTGGTCGTGGCCACGCGGTCGAGGAAATCCCGGTCGTGGCTGACCAGCAGGACCGTGCCGTCATAGCTCCCGAGCAGGTCCTGCAGAAGGTCCAGCGTCTCGATGTCGAGGTCGTTCGTCGGCTCGTCGAGCACCAGCAGGTTCGACGGACGCGCCATCAGCTTCGCCAGGAGCAGCCGCGCCCGCTCCCCGCCCGAGAGCGCCCTGACCGGCCCCCGCGCCTGGGTCTCGTCGAAGAGGAAATCCTTCAGATAGGCCACCACATGCCGCGGCTCGCCGCGCACCATGACCTGGTCGGCGCGGCCCGACACGCGCATCTCCGTGTCGCCCGTCAGGCTCTCCCAGAGCGTGGCGTCGGGATCGAGCTGGGCGCGCGCCTGGTCGAAGACCGCGATCTCGAGATTGGTGCCGTGCCGCACCTCGCCCGAATCGGGCGCGATCCGCCCCAGCAGCATCCCGATCAGGGTGGTCTTGCCCACGCCGTTGGGACCCACGAACGCCACCCGGTCGCCGCGCTGCACCGTCAGGTCGAACCCTTGGGCGATGGCCCTGTCGCCGAAGCGCTTGGTCACGCCCTCGGCGACGATCACCTTTTTCCCCGACCGCGTCCCGGTGCCGAGATCCATCGCCGCCGTGCCCTGGCGCCGGATCATCGCGGCGCGCTCCGCCCTCAGGTCCTGCAGCGCCCGGAGCCGCCCCTGGTTGCGCTTGCGGCGCGCCGAGATGCCCTCGACCGCCCAGCGCCCCTCGGCCCTGATCCGGCGGTCCATCTTGTGCGCGCGCGTCTCCTCCTCCTTCCAGACCGTGTCGCGCCAGTCCTCGAAGGCGTCGAACCCCTTGTCCTGTCGCCGCACCTCGCCCCGGTCGATCCAGAGCGTGGCCCGCGCCAGCGCCCTCAGGAACGCCCGGTCGTGGGAGATCAGCACATAGCCGGCGCGTGTCTCCGCGAGCGTCCGCTCGAGCCAGCCCACCGCCTCGATGTCGAGATGGTTCGTCGGCTCGTCGAGGAGCATCAGCTCCGGCGCCTCGGCCATCAGCCGCGCCAGCGCCGCGCGCCGGCGCTCCCCGCCCGAGGCGAGCGCGGGATCGCGGTCCAGGTCGAACTTCAGCCCCTCGGCCACCGCCTCCACCCGCCAGCTTTCGGACGGGTCGAGCCCGCGCGCCGCGAAATCGCCGAGCGTGGCGAAACCGGCCATGTCGGGGTCCTGCTCGAGATAGCCGACCCGGGTCCCCGGAGAGACCACGACCTCGCCCGCATCGGGCTCGATCAGCCCGGCCATCACCTTCATCAGCGTCGATTTTCCCGACCCGTTGCGCCCCACGAGGGCGACCCGGTCGGCGGGCTGGATGACAAGGTCGAGACCTGAAAAGACGGGCGCGCCGCCGAAGCCGAGGGTCAGACCGGAAAGCTGGAGAAGCGGGGCGCGGGCCATGGCGCGCACCTATGCCCGCACGGCGCGGAGAGCAAGCCGCCGCGCGCGCGGCGCGGCCTCTGGCACGACCTGCGCGACCGGTCTATCGCTGGGGTAACAGGGGACGAGGGAGGGGCGCATGACACTGGGATTCGGGCTGATCGGGACGGGGTTCATGGGCAAGACCCATGCCTTGGCCATGGGCAGCGTCAAGGCGGTCATGGGCGACGTGCCGGACGTGCGCCTTGCGCTCCTCTGCGACACGCCGATGGCGCAGGCCGAGGCCCGCGCGGCGCAGTTCGGCTTCGCCCGCGCCACCTCCGACTGGCGCGCGCTGGTGACCGACCCCGAGGTCGACATCGTCTCGATCACCACCCCGAACGGGCTGCACAGGGAGATGGCCCTCGCCGCGCTCGCGGCCGGAAAGCATGTCTGGTGCGAGAAGCCCATGGCGCTGACGCTTCAGGACGCCCGCGAGATGGCCGAGGCGGCAGAGCGGGCCGGGACGGTCACGCTCACGGGCTACAACTACATCCACAATCCCGCCTTTCTCCATGCGCAGCGGCTGATCGAGGGCGGCCGCATCGGGCGGCCCGTGCATTTCCGCGGCTGGGTCGACGAGGATTACCAGGCCGACCCGGACCTGCCCTGGACCTGGCGCGCGACGCTCGCCGACGCGGGCCTCGGCGCGCTTGGCGATCTCGGCTGTCACCTCGTGTCCTTCGCCGTGGGGCTGATGGGCCCGATCGAGAGCCTGATCGCCGACACCCAGGTGATCCACGAAACCCGGCCCCTTCCGGATGGCAGCGGCCTCGCGGCGGTCGAAAACGAGGACACGGCGACCGCCCTCCTGCGCTTCGCCTCCGGCGCGCAGGGGTCGCTCTCGGCCTCCCGCTCCGCCTGGGGCCGCAAGAACAGGCTCGATTTCGAGGTGCACGGGACGAAGGGCATGATCGCCTTCGCCCAGGAGCGGATGAACGAGCTGCAGCTTTACGTGAACGAGGGGCCCCGGTCGGAACAGGGCTTCCGTACCATCCTCACGGCGCCCGACCATCCGCCCTTCGGCGCCTTCGTGCCCGCGCCCGGACACCAACTGGGCTTCCGCGACCTCAAGGTGCTCGAGGCGCGGGTCCTCCTGCAGGCCATCGCCGGGGGCGCCGCGCCCTATCCGGCCTTCCGCGACGCGCTGGTCTTCGAGGAGGTGATCCACGGCATCGCGCAAAGCGCGCGCGAGGAGCGGCGCGTGCGCTTTGCCTGAGCGGTTTCGCCACGCCTGCGGCGTGGCGATCCGCCGGGGGGCGCTGCCCCCCGGACCCCCCGGAGGTATTTCCGGCCAGATGAGGGAGGGGCGCGGGACAGGACCCCCGCGGGGCGCTCAGGCCGCCAGCACCTCGGCGAGCGCGACGGTCCGCCCCTCCGAGGCCGAGAGAACCGCGGCATCGGCCAGCGCCAGCGCCATCAGCCCGTCGTGGCCCGTGGTGGGCGTGGGCGCGCCCTCGGCGACGGCGGCGGTGAAGGCCGCGATCTCGGCGGCATAGGCGGCGGCATAGCGCGACATGAAGAAATTCTCGAGCGGCGGGCGCAGGTAGCCCGCAGCCCCCGCCTCCTCGACCCGGCTTTCATGGACATTGCCCACCGAGACGAGCCCCCTGTCCCCCAGCACCTCGATCCGCTGGTCGTAGCCATAGGTCGCGCGGCGCGAATTGGTGATGACCGCCTGTCGCCCCGAGGCGGTGCGCAGGAGCACGTTGACGCTGTCCCAGTCGCCCGCGGCCCCGATGGCCGGATCGACCAGCACCGAGCCCATGGCCGCCACGCTCTCCACCTCCTCGCCCAGAAGCCAGCGCGCCACGTCGAAATCGTGGATCGTCATGTCTCGGAAGATGCCGCCCGACCGCTCGATATAGGAGATCGGCGGCGGCCCGGGATCGCGGCTGGTGATGGTGATCATCTCCACCTTCCCCGCGGCGCCCGCGTCGAGCCGCGCCTTCAGCGCCCGGAAATCGGGATCGAAGCGGCGGTTGAAGCCGACCATCAGCACGGAGCCCGTCTCCTCGACCACCTTCAGGCAGTCGCGCACGCGCGCGAGCGAGAGATCCACGGGCTTTTCGCAGAACACCGCCTTGCCCGCCCGCGCGAAGCGCTCGATCAGATCGGCATGGGTGTCGGTGGGGGTGCAGATCACCACCGCATCCACATCCTCCGCGGCCTCGATGGCGTCGATGCTCCGCGCCGCGCCGCCATGGGCGGAGGTCACCGCCGCCACCGCCTCGGCCACCGGATCGGCGATGGCCGTGAGCGCCGCACCCGGAACGCTGGCGATGGCGCGCGCATGGACCTGCCCGATCCGGCCCGCGCCAAGAACGGCGAAGTTGACTGTCATGTCTTTGGTCTTTCCTTGGGGGTGGGTGGGGGTCAGGCGGCGGCGTCGGCATAGGCGGGCTGGGTCTTGGCCCCGGTGATGTAGGCGACGACATCCTGCCCGTCGGTCTCCTCCTTCCTCAGGTTCGCCACGATCCGGCCGCGGCGGAACACCACGATCCGGTCCACGAGATCCATCACCTGCCGCATGTTGTGGCTGATCAGGATCAGCGGCTCGCCCTGGTCCTTCAGCGTGCGGATGATGTTCTCCACCTGCGCCGTCTCCTGCACGCCCAGCGCCGCCGTGGGCTCGTCCATGATCGTCAGCTTCGAATGGAAGGTAGCCGTGCGCGCGATGGCGACGCACTGGCGCTGGCCGCCCGACATGTTCTGGATCGTGTTGCGCACGTTGGGGATCTTCACCCCCGTCTTCTGCAGCGCCTTGAGCGTATCCTCCCGCATCGCCCGGTAGTCGAGGATGCGGAACGGGCCGAGCCAGTTCCATTTCGTCTTCTCGCGCCCGAGAAAGAGGTTGTCGGGCACGTCGAGGTGATCGGCGAGCGCCAGCGTCTGGAACACCGTCTCGATGCCTGCGTGACGGGCATGGAGCGGACCCTCGAAATCGACATAGGCGCCGTCGAACCAGATCTTGCCGCGGGTGCGCTGTTCCACCCCCGTGATCTGGCGCACGAAGGTGGACTTGCCCGCGCCGTTGTCGCCCATGATCGCCACGTGTTCGCCCCGGCGGATCTCGAAATCCGCCTCCTCGAGGGCGTGCACCCCGCCGTAATGCTTGGTCAGACCCTCGGTGCGCAGGATCACCTCCCCGAGAGCATGCGTGTCCCGGGGCCGCGCGTGGCCATCCTGGCTGATATCGACGTCACTCATCCCGTTTCTCCCCTCAGGCCCTGGCCGCTGCCTTGCGCTGGCGATACTGGTCGAGCACCACGGCGCCCACGATGATCGCGCCCTTCACCATCTCCTGGTAGAAGGCGTCGAGACGCAGGAAGGTGAAGCCCGAGATGATCACCCCGAAGATCAGCGCGCCGATCACCGTCCCCACGATGGACCCGCGCCCGCCCTGAAGTGAAATGCCGCCGATCACCGCCATGGCGATGGCGTCGAGCTCGTACATCACCCCCATGCCCGATTGCGCGGTCAGGTTCTTCGAGCTGAGCACGATGGCCGCCACGGCCGCGAGCACGCCCGCGATGGTGTAGACCAGCACGAGATGGCGCTGCACGTTGATGCCGGACATCCGCGCTGCCGCCTCGTTCGAGCCGATGGCGTAGGTGTGCTTGCCGTAGACGGTGTAGCGCATCACGAGGTGGAACAGGATCGCCAGGACGAGGAAGATGATGACGGGATTCATGCCCGCGCCGATGGCGGCATAGCTCTCGGTGGGAAAGGACACGGGCTGCCCCTCGGTCCACCACTTCGCCACGCCGCGCGCGGAGACCATCATGCCAAGCGTCGCGATGAAGGGGGGGATCTTGGTGTAGCCCACGAGGAGGCCGTTGATGCCGCCGGCGACAAGCCCGCACAGGAGCCCCACGACGATGGGCACGATCACCGGCAGGTCGACCCAGCCCTGCTCCATGAAGACGCCCTTGGGGTTCGGAAAGCCGTTCACCTCGGCCACCTGGGCGAAGGACATGGCGATCATCGCCGTGGCCCCGACGATGGAGCCGGAACTGAGATCGATACCGCCGGTGATGATCACCTGCGTGACGCCCAGCGCGATGATGCCGACGATGGCGACCTGCAGGATGATGATCTGCAGCCGCTGCTCGTTGAAGATCGAGTCGAACCGCCCCGCGCTGTCGAAGAGGAAGCTCTGGTCCATGATCAGGAAGCCGAGCAGCTCGAACACCGCGACGATGAGAAAGAGCGCGATCAGGACGTTGAGTTCGGCCGGTCGCTGCCTCTTGGAGTGATCGTATTTGAGCCCGCCGACACCGTGGGCCGCCTGGTCCGCCATCGCGCTGTCCTCCCGAAGGCCCGGTTTACCGCCGGGCGGCGAGCCCCCGGGCGCGGGACGCCCGGAGGTCTCTGTTCCGCCTGACGCGGATCAGTTCGCGCTCATGAAGTCGGCCATGTTGGCCGGCGTCACGAGCTGGAAGGGAATGTAGACCTTCTGGTCCACGTCCTCGCCGTTCACCAGGGCAATCGCCGCCTCGATGGAGCCCGAGCCCTGACCGGCGGCATCCTGGAACACGGTCACGTCGAGATCGCCCTGGGACATCGACACCAGCGCGTCCTGGGTGGCGTCGACGCCCGTCACCACCACGTCATCCATGGAGATGCCCGCGGCCTTCAGCGCCTGGATCGCGCCGATGGCCATCTCGTCGTTGTTCGAGAAGACGACGTGGAACTCCTCGCCCGACGACAGCCAGTTGGTCATCAGGTCCTGGGCCTCGTCGCGCGACCAGTTGGCTGTCTGCTCGTCGATCAGGGTGATGAAGTTGCACATGGACGTGCCGAGGATGTCCCGCACGTCGATGCTGCGCTGCACCGCGGCCTGGTTCGACAGCTGGCCCATCAGCATGTAGCCCCGCGCGCCGTTGCCGAGGCCCTGGGCCCGCAGCATCTTGCAGGCCTCGAAGGCCGCCAGCGTGCCCGACTCGATCTCGTTGGAGGCAACGAAGGCCTGGTTGTCCGGCAGCGTGTCCACGTTGATCGGCTCGCGGTTCACATAGACCAGCGGCACGCCCGCGCCTTCGGCGGCGGCCGACATCGCCTCGGTCGCCGAGGTATCGACCGCGTTCACGATGATCGCGTCGACGCCGCTTGCGATGAAGTTGTTGATCTGGTCGAGCTGGCGCGCCACGTCGTCCTGCGCATCCTCGATCTGCAGATCGACACCGTCGAGCCCCGCGGCATACTCCTCCATCCCGTTGCGCAGGACGGTCAGGAAATTGTCGTCGAAGCGGGACATGCTCACGCCGATCTGCTGGGCCATCGCCGTGCTGCCCAGCAGGGCCGAGGCGAAGCCCGCGGCGATCAGGGTCTTTTTCATATGGTTTCCTCCCTAGCGGGTGTCCGGCGCACCCTCCTCCTTGAACCGGAACCCCCCGTGCGGGGGATCTCTCTCCCGTCAGGCCGGGACCGTCTGCAGCCCGGCGTTCAGATGCTCCATCGACCCGCGCAGCGCCGCGACCGGGTCCGAAAGGCCATGCACCTCGGGCGCGAAGCACTCGAAACTGACGGGTCCGTCATAGCCCGCCTCGGCCAGCGCCCTGAGCTGCGCGACGTTGCCCAGCCGGTCCGCACCGTCGACGAGCACGCGATGCGCGTCCTCCATCTCGTCGAAGGTGGGGCCGGGATCGGTGACGCCCGAGACATGGACCATCCCCGTCAGCCCCGCGAAGATCGGCCCGCCGCCCGCGAGGGCATGGTGAAACGTGTCGTGCACCAGGGCGAACGTGTCCTCCGCGCCGAGGGCGGTGATGACGTCGACCGCTTCCTGCTTGTGCCGGAGCGCGCAGCTCGCAAAGCCCAGGGGCTCGACAAGGCCCTTCAGCCCCGCCTCCTTCAGCATCGGCTCGAGCTCGCGCAGCGCGATCCTGAGGTTCGCCTGCCGCTCGCCGTTGCCCATCCCGCCGCCATCGTTGCGCGGGATCAGGGCCACGCCCTCGGCGCCGGCGGCGCGGGCCGTGGCGATCAGGGCCGCCGCCTCCTCGGCGCGGGCATCGGACCAGTCGTTGAACCGCTTCACCTCGGCGAGCGCGAAGAGTCGCAGTCCCGCGTCGCGCAGCCTCCGCCCCGCCTCTGCCGGGTCGAGACCGTCGAAAAGGGGGCCCGAAAGGTCGGTCCTCGCCTCGACCCCTTCGGCACCGGCGGCACATGCGACGTCGATCAGCTCGGCGAAGGACGCCCGGGCGACCGTCATGTGATTCAGTGCGAAAGCCGGCATGTCCCCCCTCCGACGACGCGAAGCTCCCGAACGGTGCGTCCGCGGCGAACCACCGGTCAAGTCTGCGGGAGGCATTCCCTTCCAGAGATGACGGGTTCTGAAAGTCCCGAATGAGAGGATTCCATCATTCAGATCGACTCCGGGAGGTAGAGATCGGGCCGCAGGAAATGCTGCCCCGGCACCGGCGCCGTATCCCTTTGCTGGCCGGACAATGCCAGTCCCATCAGGTCGTCGCAGACACGTTGCAGCGGCGTGGCGATGGCCATGGCGACATAGCGGTCGGCAAGGCCCAGCCGGCTTTCGGGCGTCAGCTCGTTGACCACCAGTTCCACCTCCCCCGGCGCCCGAGCCTCGCGGAGCGCGGCGATGGCCCCCTCCATGCCACCGCCCGCGCAGTAGATGCCGCGCAGGTCCCGGTGCCGGTCCAGAAGATCGAGCGTCGCCTCGTAGGTCAGCTGCCGCGTCTCGAGGTTCACCAGCGTGTCGAGCACCGTCATGCGCGGCCCGTACTCGCGCATGTAGGACCGGAAGCCCGCCTCCCGCAGCTCGTGCCCGTGCCAGCGGTAGCCGCCCACGAAGACCGCGATCTTGCCCTCCTTGTGGACCGATTTCAGGATCATGTGCGCGGCGATCCGGCCCACCTTCAGATTGTTGAGCCCGATGTAGCTTTGCCGGATTCCCTGGGCGAAATCGTTCAGGAGCGCATAACAGGCGATCCCCTGCTCCTGCAGCCGTGCCACGCAGTCGCTCACGGCCACATGGCTGACCGCGGTGCCCGCCATCACGTCCACCCGGGGGGCCAGCGCCTCGAACTGCGCCACGAAATCCTGCGGCGCCTGCGACGGCGAGAAGGCGATGCGCACCCGCGCATGCACTCCCTGGGCCCTTTGCGCCGCCGCCTCCAGCTCCGCGCGGAACGCCTGGTAGAAGGCCTGCCGCTCCTTGTGCAGCACCACTCCCACCGTCAGCTCCGGCAGGACCGGCAGGAGCCTCTGCCCGATCAGCCCCGCCGCGTGATAGCCGATGCGCTGCGCCGCCTCGTAGACCTTGCGCGCGGTCTCCTCGCGCACCTTGGCGCGCCCGTTCAGAACCCGGTCGACCGTGGTGACGCTGACGCCCGCGGCCTCGGCAAGGTCGGGTATCGTCGGTCTGCGCGCCATATCTCACCCCCTGCCGACCCGCCATGGATGGCGGAAAACCCTCATTCCCGAGAAGGAAGGTGAGGGGTTTTGACGGTTTGGGCAAGACGCGGAGCGCCGCGCATGTCCCCGACGCTTGCCTCGCCGCGTGGAATGTGAGGACTAGGTGCAAACCGCCAGCAGAAGGAGGACGGCGATGCCCTGGATAGACGCCTGCGCGAAAGACGACATCGAGGAAGAGGACCTGATCCGGTTCGACCACGGTGACAGGACCTATGCGATCTACCGTTCGCCCCACGACGAGTTCTTCTGCACGGACGGGCTCTGCACCCACGAGAACGTCCATCTCGAGGACGGTCTCGTCATGGATTACGTCATCGAATGCCCGAAACATAACGGCCAGTTCGACTACCGCACCGGAGAGGCCCTGCGCGCACCGGTCTGCGTGAACCTCGGAACCTACCCCGTCAAGCTCGAGGGCGGCCGCGTGATGATCGACCTGCCCGGCTGACACCGCTTTCCCTGCATCTCCTGCCGCGCTAAGCCCCGCTTGGCAGTGGACAGGAGAGGCTCATGCCCCGCGCGCTCGTCACCGGCACGGCCGGCTTCATCG
Organism: Histidinibacterium lentulum; assembly: GCF_003789055.1. Lineage (GTDB taxonomy): Bacteria > Pseudomonadota > Alphaproteobacteria > Rhodobacterales > Rhodobacteraceae > Oceanicola > Oceanicola lentulus. The sequence continues at coordinate 34,211 of NZ_ML119089.1, forward strand.
GCTTTCATCTCGCCCGCGCCCTTCTGGACGCGGGATGGGAAGTGGCGGGCTTCGACGGCATGACCGACTATTACGACGTGACGCTGAAACAGCGGCGCCACCAGATCCTGCTGCAGAAGCCCGGCTTCACCGCCACCGAGGCGATGCTGGAGCAGGCTGGCGCCGTCCGCGATTTCGCCGCACGGGTCGCGCCCGACGTCATCGTCCACCTCGCCGCGCAGGCCGGCGTGCGCTACAGCCTCGAGCAGCCGCGCGCCTATCTCGACGCGAACGTGATCGGCACCTTCGAGGTGATGGAGGCCGCCCGCGAGGCCGGGGTCCGCCATCTTCTCATGGCCTCCACCAGCTCCGTCTACGGCGCCGAGACCGCCCTTCCCTACCGAGAGACGCAGAAGGCCGACACACCGCTGACGATCTACGCCGCCACCAAGAAGGCCAACGAGGCGATGGGTCACGCCTGGGCCCATCTCCACGGACTGCCGGTGACAATGTTCCGCTTCTTCACGGTCTACGGGCCCTGGGGCCGGCCCGACATGGCGCTCTTCAAGTTCACCCGCGCGATCCTCGAGGGCGAGCCCGTCGACATCTACAACCACGGCGAGATGTGGCGCGATTTCACCTATGTGGACGACCTCGTGCGCGGCATCGTCGGGCTGATCGACGCGGTCCCGCCCCTCCCGGATACAGGGACGGAGCCCGTTCCCGGCGACACGCTCTCGCCCGTGGCGCCCTTTCGGATCGTGAACATCGGCAACGGCGAGAGCGTGAAGCTCATCGATTTCGTCGAGGCGATCGAGGCGGCGACGGGCCGTCCCGCCCTCCGCAACCTGATGGAAATGCAGACCGGCGACGTGCCGCGCACCTGGGCCGACGCGAGCCTCCTGCGCGCCCTGACCGGCAGCGCGCCCGCGACACCGGTGGCCGAGGGCGTGGCCCGGTTCGTGGCCTGGTATCGGGAATATTACCGGGTCTGACGTTTCCGGCGCTTGACGAAGGGTACGGCAAGGCTGGACACGCGCCTTCGGGGCGGCGATCCTCGCCGCGCCGGACACTGGCCCCGACGACAGAAGAGAAGACCCCATGACGTCCAGATCCGCCGCTCAGGCCAATCCCGCGCACGCCGCATGAAGCTGCCCTGGAAACGACGCGCCGACGACGCGGCCGCGCCGGCGCCCACGCCGGGGTTCGGTCCGCCCGAACCCGATGCGCCGACCTATGTGGTGGGCGATATCCACGGGCGCTCGGACCTGCTCGACCGGATCCTCGGCCTGATCGACGACGACATCCATGCGCGCGGCGTGGCCGAGACCGCCCGCGTGGTGATCGTGGGCGATTTCGTCGACCGCGGCCCGGACACGAAACAGGTGATCGAGACGCTCGTCGACCTCACGCGCCTGATGCCCCGCCGGGTCACGCCGCTCCTCGGCAATCACGAGCGGATGATGCTCGATTTCCTCGACCGCCCCGAGGGCCGCGCGCGGTCCTGGCTCAAGCACGGCGGGCTCGATACGCTCTTCTCCTACGGGGTCGGCGGGGTCGGTCCCACCCCCTCGCCCGAGCGCGCCATCGAGGCCGCGAACCGGCTCGCGGAGGCGCTGACGCCCGAAGTGCATTCCTGGCTCGCCCGGCTTCCCATGCAGGACCGGTCGGGCAATCTCGGCATCGTCCATGCCGGCGCCGATCCCGACTCGCCCTTCGATCTGCAGAGCCCCGCTGACCTGACATGGGGCCATCCGGCCTTCCTCGATAAGCCGCGCCGCGACGGGCTCTGGATCGCCTATGGTCACACCGTCGTGGAGGAGGCCCACGCGCGCGACGGCCGCATCGCTGTCGACACGGGCGCCTGGGAAAGCGGCAAGCTCACCGCGGCCGCAATCTGGCGCGGCGAGGTCCGGTTCCTGCAGACCTGATCCGGCTCAATCGCGGTAGTACTCGGTGCCGTAACCGCCATAGGCCCCCATCCTTTCGGCATGGCCATACCGCCGCATCCCCCTGGGATCGACGCGGGCGAGCACGAGCCCGAGCCTACGGCCCGGCACGCCCCGGAGGAGGCGCAGCGTCTCCGCCACCTGCACCCGCGTCGTCGCGTCCCAGCGCACGCACAGAAGAAGGCTGTCGAACCGCGGCGCGACGATGCGGAAATCCGGCACGGCGAGGACCGGAGGAGTGTCGAGGATGACGAAATCGTAGCGCGCCGCAAGGGCCTCGAGCAGCCGGTCGAACCGTGCCGAAGACAGCAGGTCCGCCGGATTGCCGGGGGCCGAGCCGCCATGCATGACGTCCGCACCGAAGGCCGCGGGCCGCGCGATCAGCACCTCGGCGGGCAGGTCCCCGGACAGGTGCTCCGCAAGTCCCTCCTTCGGCAGGTCGTCGAAGTAGAGATCGAAGACCCGCCGCCGGATATCCCCCTCCACCACGATCACGGACCGGCCGAGCCGCGCGATGTTGTCGGCCAGCGCCAGCGCCGTCGTGGTCTTGCCCTCCGCCGGAACCGAAGACGTGACCGCGATGGTGCGCGGCGGCCGGGCCGGGTCCAGCATCATGACACTGGTGCGCAGCGCGCGGATCGCCTCTGCCTGTGCCGATTGCGGATGATCGCGCAGATGGGCCAGGACCTCGCGCCGCCCCTGCCCCGGGATCAGCGGCACCTCGCCCGCCACCACCCGGCCGGTGATCTCCTCGAGCTCGCTGCTCGTGCGCAACCCCCGGTGCAGCGTGTGCCGCGCAAGCACGACCGCAAGCCCGCCGAAAAGGCCGAGGATCAGCGCCGAGGCGGCCATCAGCGCCGTGCGCGGCGAGGAAGGAGCCTGCGGCACCGTGGCGGTGGAGAGAATCCGGCTGTCCGGCTGCTGGATGCCCTGCTGCGCCACCGCGCCGTTCAGCCGGGTCAGTAGCTGCTCGTAGAGCAGCCGGATCGCTTCGGCCTCCCGCACCAGCTGCTGCAGCCGGATCAGGTCCGCGCCCTGGGACTCGATCCGCGCCTCGAGCTCACGCTCGGACTCCGTCAGCGCTCCCCTCTGCGCATCCATCCGCAGGACATCCGCTTCGGTCGCGGCCAGGAGCTGCGCGAACCGCGCGTCAAAGGCCGTCGCCCCGTCCTCGCGTCCGAGAAGTCGCTCAAGCGCCGCATCCTCCGCCGCTCCGGCCTGCGCGTCCCTGGTCTCCGCGGCCCCCAGCGCCACCCGGCGCGCCTCCGCGGCGCCCCGCCTCTGGTCCAGCTCGGCGATCCTGTCGCGCAGATCCTTGAGCTGGACCTCCAGCATCGCCAGGGCCTCCGCAGACACGAGATCCGTCGCCGCGCTGAACCGCGCACGCGCGACCTCCGCGGCCTCGAGCTGTCCCTGCAGGTCCGCCACGCGCTCCGTCAGCCAGGCGGTCACCTGGTCCATGCCCGCCCGCTTGGCCTCCAGCTGGCTGGCGACATAGCGCTCCGCCACCGTGTCGGCGATCCTCGCGGCCTTCACCGGGTCCTCGCTGGCCACCGTTATGTCGAAGACGAAGGTCCGCGGCCGTACCCGGACGCCGATCCGCTCCTCGAGCGCCTCGATCGTCCGGTCGCGGCTCCGCCGCGCCGCCAGCTCCGGATCCGCCGGGACCTCCTCCGGCCACATCCGCCTGATCAGCCCGCCGATCCGGCCCGGGGGCGCGAGATCCGCGTTGAACTCTGGATCCGCGAGCAGCCCGAGCCGATCCACCACCTGCCCGAGCAACAGCCGCGATCGCAGCACCTCGAGCTCGGTGTTGATCTCCACATCATCGCCAGACAGCCCCGAGACGAGGCCCTCCATGTCGAGAATCGCCGTCTCCGCCGGATCGAGCACCACGACCGCGGTCGCGCGGTAGAGCGGCGTGGCGAAAAACAGCGCATGGACGAGCACGAGGCACAGTGCCACGGCCATCGTCGACGCGACCGTGAGGCGCCCTCGCCAGATCATCCGCCCGATATCGCCGAGGTCCATCGCGCCCCCGCGACCGGGCAGAAAAAAGGGCTCGGGCTCGACAGGCCCCCTGTCCGGTTCGTCGAAAAAGGCCCGCCGTGGAAGGTCCCGCGTCATTTGACTCCACTCATAGGTCAGCCTTAGACTCATGTTGCAACTATGAGTTGCATAGCACGCCCGGCCCCGCCGCGCCAGAGCACTTCCCGTCTTGCTGCATGGCAGCATCACCTGCCGCTAGGACAGGCGCCGAAGCAGGAGCCGCTGTTGATCCGCGCCCCGCGAGCGCCTAATCACGGACTGTCGCGGCGCTCCCACGGGCCCGCCCCCGGCGGGCTTCGGCCTTCCGGGTCCCTGCACAGCGCGGGCGCAGCGCACCCGGCGATGAGGAGTTCAGCATGAAAATCGCGATGATCGGCACCGGTTACGTCGGCCTCGTCTCGGGCGTCTGCCTGTCAGACTTCGGCCATGAGGTGGTCTGCGTCGACAAGGACCCGACCAAGATCGACCGCCTGAACCGCGGCGAGATCCCGATCTTCGAGCCGGGCCTGGACCAGCTTCTCGCGCGCAACGTCGAGGGCGGGCGGCTCAGCTTCACCACCGACCTCGCCCAGGCGCTAGAGGGTGTCGAGGCGGTGTTCATCGCCGTGGGCACGCCCACCCGCCGCGGCGACGGGCATGCGGATCTCACCTATGTCATGGCCGCCGCCGCCGAGATCGCCGCCGCCGCGCCCGACGGCGTCGTGATCGTCACGAAATCCACCGTCCCCGTCGGCACCAACCGCAAGGTCGCCGAAACCGTCCGCGCCACGAACCCCGACCTGTCCTTCGAGGTCGCCTCGAACCCCGAATTCCTGCGCGAGGGCGCGGCGATCGACGATTTCATGCGCCCCGACCGCGTCGTCGTCGGCGTCGAGAGCGAGCGGGCCGCCAGGGTCATGACAGAGATCTACCGCCCGCTCTTCCTGCGCGACTTCCCGATCATCACCACCGACCTCGAGTCGGCCGAGATGATCAAGTATGCCGCCAACGCCTTCCTCGCGACGAAGATCACCTTCATCAACGAGATCGCCGCCCTCTGCGAGAAGGTCGGCGCGAACGTCAAGGAGGTGTCCAAGGGCATGGGCCTCGACGGCCGCATCGGCAACAAGTTCCTCCATGCGGGTCCAGGCTACGGCGGATCCTGCTTTCCCAAGGACACCATGGCCCTTGCGAGGATCGGCCAGGAGCACGCAGCCCCGGTCTCGATCGTCGAGACCGTGATCAAGGTGAACGAGGAGGTGAAGCGCCGGATGATCGGAAAGCTCCTCGATCTCTGCGACGGCAGCTTCAACGGCAAGCGGATCGCCGTGCTCGGCGTGACCTTCAAGCCCAACACGGACGACATGCGCGACGCGCCCTCCCTCACCATCGTGCCTGCGCTGATCGGCAGCGGTGCCGAGGTGCGCGTGGTCGATCCGCAGGGCCGCCACGAGGGAGAGAGACTTCTGCCCGGCGTCCGCTGGCAGGACGATCCCTATGCCGCCGTCGAGGGCGCGCACCTGATCGTCCTTCTGACCGAATGGAACGAGTTCCGCGCGCTCGATCTGTCGGCCCTCGCAGACCGGATGGCCACTCCGAAAATGGCCGATCTGCGCAACATCTACAGCCCTGCAGATGTCGTGGCCGCCGGCTTCTCGACCTATGTCTCCATCGGCCGCAGCGACCATGCCGCCGCCCTGCCCCCGCTCCAGGACATCGCCCCGACGGCCGCCGCCCCGGCGCGGGGCTGAGCTTCCGGCGCCCGGACGGAGCAAGTCGGGGCCTACCGCGCCACGGCGCGAAGCAGCGCCGCCAGCTCCTCCAGCTGGCGCTCTAGCCGGAACCGCGTCTCATAGGCGGCGCGACAGGCCGGACGCATCGCCCTGAGCGCCTGCCGGTCGAGGGACCGAAGCAGCGCCGCGAGGTCGTCGACCGTCAGCGGCACATGCCCCCCCGTTCGTCCCGGCTCGATCAGCGAGGGCAACGCGCCCTGGTCCGAGGTGAAGACCGGCGTGCCGTTGCGCAGGGCCTCGGGCACCACGAGACCGAACGCCTCCCATCGCGACGGCACCACCAGCGCATCGGCCAAGGCATACCAGTCGTCCAACCGCGAGGCCGGCACCCACCCGTGCATCACGATGCCTTCGCCGCCCGAGCGCGCCACACCGTCGCCACGCACCGCCTCGCCCACCACATGGAGCCGCAGATCTGGCCGCCGCGCCCGCTCGAACGCCTCGGCCAGGAGGTCGAACCCCTTCTGCCGGTCGAGCCGCCCGACGAAGAGCAGGTGGATCACTCCCGTCCCGCCGCCAAAGAGATCCGACCGCGCCTCCGCGCGCGGAGGGGGCACTCCGTTCTCGACCACCTCGAACCGGCCCCGGTAGCCCAGCGCCCGCGCAACCTCCCGCTCGTGCTCCGACACGCAGAGCGTCACATCGGCAAGCCCCGATCCCCGTCCCTCCAGGACCCGGACCAGCGCGCGCCGGAGAGGCGCCTCGGCATAGCTCGAGACGGCCCACCCATGGGGACAGTAGACAGCGGGCCTCCGGTCCCCCGCCGCCCGCATCGCGGCGAGCGCGGCCAGAGCGAAGCTGCTGTGAAAGACGCAGACATCCGGGTCCTGCGCCCGCAACCGCGCCCGGAAGGCCGCCAGCATGGCGCGGAGTCCGCGGGATCCCCGTCGCGGTCGCGGAAAGGTCGTCATCGTCAAGTCCGCATCGACTGCCGCGACATGCTCCTGCGCCAGCACGAATTCCATGTCGAAACCCCGCTCCTCCAGCGCCGCGATATGCCGGAAGTAGGACCCCGCCCCGCCTTGCGCGGACTCGCAGAGGTTCAGGACCCGGAGCCGCTCCTTCCCGGCGTCTCCGCCGCCCCGGCGAGATGAGTGATCCATGACTCCGACCCCGGCCTGCGCCCCGCGGCCCCGGCCGCGCCAGCGACAGCCAGATCGGTTCTCCCGGCCATGTCAATGCAGGCCTGCACCGCGAGGCCCGTCGCCTCAGCGCAACGCGTCCTCCAGCGCCCGCCGCAAGTCGCCCTCGTCATAGGGCTTCTTCACGAACCCGTTGGCCAACGCATCCGCTTCGCTGTAACCGCTGACCACGACGAACGGGATCCGTCGCGCCGCGAATTCCTCGGCCAGCGGACGCGAGGAGACGCCGCTCAGGTTCATGTCGAGCGTGGCGACATCCGGACGCTCGTCCGACAGCAGGGCGAGCGCCTTGTCGATGCTCGGCACGGGTCCGAGAACCTCGGCGCCCCAGCCCGAGATCACCGCTTCCAGATCCATGGCAAGCAGCATCTCGTCCTCGACGATGAGGACCCGCATCCCCGCGAGACTCGTCATGCTCTGCTGACCTCGAACCCGGACACGCGGTCACTCCATCGGAAAGGCGATTGCCACTTCCAAACCGGCGGGCTCGAACCGAAGTTCCGCCTCTCCGTCCAGTTCATAGGCACAGGAGCGTTCGATCAGCTTCGTGCCGAAGCCCTTCACCACCTCGGCCCGAACCGGCGGCCCGCCGCTTTCGCGCCAGTCGAGCCGGATTCGGGGCGCGTCCCCGTCGGTGCGGTCCTCGTGCCACCTGACCGACAACTGACCCTCCGGCGTCGACAATGCGCCGTACTTCGACGCGTTCGTTGCCAGCTCATGCAGGATCAGCGCGATCCCGAGCCCCTGCTTCGGCGTCAGCAGAAGCGCCGGACCCTCGATCTCCAGTTGCTGCCCGTCGTCCCGGCCATAGGCCGACAGGGTGTCCTCGATCAGCGTGTGGAGGTCCGCCGACTGCCAGTTGGTCTCCAGAAGCTGGTCATGGGCCCGCGCCAGCGCCCGGATGCGGCCGATGAACCCCTCGCGGTACTGCGCGACCGTCAGATCCTCCGCCCCGGGCTGCCGGGCGAGCGCCTGCACAACCGCAAGCGTGTTCTTGACCCGGTGGCTCAGTTCCCGGGTCAGCAGGTCCTGCTGCTCCTCCGCCTTCTTGCGCTCGCCCACGTCCCGGAACAGCGCGGCGACCCGCGCGGTCCTGCCGTCGCCGGTCTCAAGGCGAAAGGCATAGACCTCGTAGTACCGCCCGAGCGCCTCCGCCGGGGCCTCGAACCGCTCCGCCTTCCCGGTCGTCGCGATCCGCGCATAGCGTTCGAACCAGTGTTCCTCGAGCTGCGGCAGGCGCTCCCGCACGGACCGCCCGACGATGTCCAGCAGACCGGTCTGGCGCTCGAAGGCGGCATTGACCTCGAGAATGCGGTAATCCGGCCTGCCGTCCCTCGCGCGGGTCTCCACGTCCATGATGCAGAACCCCTCGTCGATCGAGTCGAACAGCGTCTCGTAGCGCAGCCGGCTTTCGATCAGATCCCGCTCCGTCCTGCGGCGCGCGGTGACATCGACGAAGGTCAGCACCACCCCCTCGATCCGGTTCTCCACCGTGCGATAGGGGCGGCTTCTCATCATGAACCAGCGCCCGTCGCGGCTCTGGACCTCGCTCTCCGCGGGCGTCAGATCGTGCAGCACGCGCTGGGCCTCTTCCTCGATCCCGTCGGTGGTCAGGCGGTGGGTGAAATCGGTGATCTTCCGCCCGACATCGATCTCGGTGATGTTGAACAGCTCCGCGAGAGGCGGGGTGAACATGCGGATGCGCAGCCGCAAGTCGAGGAACAGCGTCCCGATCTCGGTCGCCCAGGTCAGGTTCCTCAGATCGTTGTGGGCGGTCGAGATGTCCTCCAGCTTCCTCTTCAGTTCCGAGTTCACCGTCTGAAGCTCCTCGTTCGTGGACTGGAGCTCCTCCTTCGAGGTCTCAAGCTCCTCGGAGGTCGACCGGTATTCCTCGTTGATCGACTGCAACTCCTCGTTCGCGGCGCGGAGGTCTTCCATGGCGAACTCGTGTTCCGCCCGGCTCGCGGCCAGGGCCTTCTGCGCTGCCTTCAGCTCGGCCATGAGCCGCCGGACCTCGCCCGGGCTGCGCTCGCCTGCCTCCGCGTCCCCCGGCGCCTCGTCCGCGACGGGTCCGCCGTCGAGGAACAGCACGAGCGCGCTCGGGCTCGCCCTGTCCTTGCGCGGCACCCGCGAAACCTGCAACGAGATGCGCCGGATGCCGTCGTCGAAGCTGACGGGCGTGGGATAGGTCATCGAAGGCAGTTTCGCGCCGAAGGCCCGATCGAGCGCGGCCTCGAGATCCGACCGCAGCTCCGTCCGCACGACGCTCGGCAGACGGGCGGAGAACACGCCGCCCGAATGCTTGATATAGCGTCCTGCCCCAGGGGACAGATGCAGGATATGGTGAGCCTCGTCCACCAGCACACTCGGCGGCGCCATCCGTTCCAGGGCACGCGCGTGGACCTCGAACGATCCCTCCTGGCGGTCCGCCCGACCGGCCGCCCGCGTGCCGGACCGCGGCGCGGGGAGGTGCGACGAGCCATGCGGCAGCGGCGGCATCTTGCGATGCGGCCGGGGGCGCGCCTGGAACAGTCGGGCCTGCCGGTCGAGCGGCGCGAAGAGCTCGCCCGCGGTCTCCGCGCTCTCTGCCGAACCGAGGAACAGCTTCCCCCCGGGGCGGAGCCCGTAGTGGAACAGATCGAGAAGCTGCTCCTGAATGTGACGCTCCAGGTAGATCATGAGGTTGCGGCAGGAGATCAGGTCGAGCCGCGTGAACGGAGGGTCCTTCAGCACGCTGTGGGACGTGAAAAGGACCGTCTCCCGAACCTCCTTGCGGATGCGGTAATGGGTGCCCTCGTCGGCGAAGAACCGGGCCAGCCGCTCCTCGCTGACATCGGCCACGATGGACCGCGGATACCTGCCCTCCCGTGCCGTGCCCAGGGCGCCTTTGTCGAGATCGCTCGCGAAGATCTGGATCGGCATGGTCACCTTCCGTCGCGCCGCCTCCTCGAGCAGAACGATGGCAAGGCTGTAGGCCTCTTCCCCGGTGGCGCAGCCGACGCACCAGACGCGAATGCCTTCGGTGCCCGCCATCTCGAAGAGCGGAGCCGCGACATGCGAGGCGAGCCGCTCGAATGCCTTCTCGTCGCGGAAGAACTGCGTCACCGAAATCAGGAGATCGTCGAACAGCTCATGGGCCTCCTCCGGGGTCGCCTCGACGTAACCGGCATAGTCCGAGAGGCTTGCACTGCGGTGGACCTGCATCCGCCGCAGGACCCTGCGCATCACCGTGGCCCGCCTGTAGCTTGAAAAGTCATGCCCGGTCCGTTCCCGAAGGAACCCGACGATCCGCCGCAGATCGTTCAGGGCGCCCTCCTCGTCGAGCGAGCGCACGATCTCCTTGCTCCGCGACATCTCCGCGATCCGCTCGGCCAGCCGGTCGATCGGCGCGATGTAGCTGGCCACTCCGGTCGCGATGGCGTTCTGCGGCATCGCGGCGAACTCGGTCTCCTGCGGATCCTGCACCAGGACGACGCCGCCGTTCTCGTGCATCGCCCTGACCCCGTTCGACCCGTCCGCCCCCGATCCGCTCAGGATCACGGCAAGCCCTTCCCCCCGTCTCGCGGCGACGGACCTGAAGAACATGTCGACCGGCGCACGACGGGCCCGCGGCTCGGTGAACTCCCGGGCCATGACGCTGTCGCCCTCGATCACCAGCTCGCGGTCGGGCGAGATCACGTAGACGCAATCGGCCTCCAGCGTCAGCCCGTCGTTCACCTGACGAACCGGCATCCCGGTGCAGGAGGAAAGGATCTCCGCCAAGGCGCTCGGTTGCTCCGGTGACAGGTGCAGGATCACGACATACGCGAGGCCCAGATCCTCGGGCAGTTGACGGAACAGCCGGCTCAGCGCCCGCACGCCCCCGGCAGAGGCGCCGATCGCGCAGATCGGGACGGTGCCCCGCAGGTCGTCCTGCTTCGTCTCGTCCATCGTCGCTCCGGCCTGGCGCTTGGAGGTCTTCGAGGGGGAAGCCCGTCTGTCCCCCTGTCGTTCCACATCCCGCAGCGCCCCCGTACCGCGGGGACCGTGCCGACTAGATCAGACCGTTGCGAGTCATGGCAAGGGCCTCCCGCCCCGCCGTCCGGCCCATGCCTCAAGAAGATCCCGCTCGGGTCGGACGCCCGCGGACACGCGCGCAAGACGGCCGCGTCCGCCCGCTCCCTCTTCGTCGGGGACCGGGGGCGCCTCCTGCCGCGGGTCCCACCTCAGCCCGCGAAGCCCGCGGCCGCCCGCGCTGCCGCTGCCTCGGGCGCGGCAAGGACCGCGATCATGGCGCGCGCCGCTTCCGGTCTGGCGGCCCTGGCAGTCACCCCCGCGGTATAGGTCGTGACGAGGTCGCAGCCCGGCGGCAGCAGTCCCGCGAGACGCACCCCCGTGCTGCCAAGGATCTCGGTGACCTGCGTGCATCCGACCGGCCGCACAAGGTCGCTCCGGGCGAGCGCCGCCATCGCCGGGATGCCGCCCGGAAAGGTCCGGAACCGGTCGCTCAGCCTGTCGTGAATGCCCAGACGCTTCAGCACGCCCGCGAAATGGATGCCCGCCGTCGCCTGCTGCGGGTCCGGAAAGAAGATCCCGTCCGCCTCCAGCAGCGCCCCGCGCAGCGCGTCCCCGGTGGCGCAGGACAGGTCCGGGTCCGTCTCGCGCACCGCGATGCCTGTGGCGACATCGCCGATATCGACCAGACTGTCGGCCAGCACATGACCCTGCGCGGCGAGCGATTCGACGAGGCTGCGGGAGAGGATCACGAGATCCGCGGCCTCTCCGGCGGCGATCCGGTCGCGCATCCCTCCGACCGGCCCGTAATCTCCGTCGACCGCAAGCCCGGTCGCCGCCTCTATCTCGGGGGCCAGCGTCGCCGCTATCCCCTGTGCCGCTCCGCCGCCCAAGACCCTGATCATGCCCTGTCCCCCTCGCTCCGCCGGTGTCACGGAACCGACCGCCTTCCGGACAACAGCAGAACTGCGCGGTCCGGACAAGTCGGCTGCCCGGGCATCCGCTCCGCCCCGCCCGGGCAGCCGCCGGAGACGCGCGCCCCTGCCCCCTTGCCGCGGCGCGCAGGTGCGGGAATAAGGCGGCCTGGCCCGGCTGGCCCTTGGAGATTCCGTGGAAGAGGCAACGACAAGGGCCGGCGGCCCCGCGGACGGCCCCCTGCTGGCGAACCGGGACTACCTGCTGTTCCTGGTCTGCCGGGGCTGCACCATGGCGGCATTCCAGACCATGTCCGTCGCGGTGGGCTGGCACGTCTATGTCCGGACCGGCGACGTCCTGAACCTCGCCTATATCGGCCTCTTCATGTTCCTGCCGTTCCTGCTGCTGTTCCTGCCGGCGGGGCTGCTCGCGGACCGGGTGGACCGGCGGCTGATCATCGCGGGCGCGGCCGTCCTCCATGCCGCCGCCATCGCCATGACCGGGCTCTGGCTCTCCTCCGGCCGCGCGGAGATCTGGCCGGTCTTCGCCTTCCTCTTCCTCGACGGCATCGCCCAGGCCTTCCTCTATCCGGCGACGCAGGCGATGCTGCCGACCCTGGTGTCGCGCAAGGACTTTCCGCGGGCGCTCGCGGGAATGAACACGGTGACCAAGACGGCGCATCTCGGCGGTCCCGCGGCGGGGGGCCTGCTGATCGCGCTGATCGACACCGGCGTCTATGCCGTGATCGCAGCGCTCTACCTCCTCGGCTCTGCGGCGGTCTACCGCATCCGCGCGGATCTGAGCATCCGCACCAGCGAACCCTTCGGCATGCAGGTCCTGCTCGGCGGCTTCCGGCACATCCTGCGGACGCGCACGGTGCTGGCGGCGATCTCGCTCGACCTGCTGGCCGTGCTCCTCGGCAGCGTCATGGGGCTGCTGCCGGTCGTGGCCTCCGACATCCTGGAGGTGGGCCCCGAGGCGCTGGGACTGATGCGCGCGACGCCGGCGATCGGCGCCCTGATCGTCGGGCTCGCCCTCGCGCGGTACGGGCTGCCGGGGCACGCCGGACGGATCTTCTTCGCGGCGCTGGCGGCGTTCGGGCTTTCCATCGTCGTGATCAGCGTCTCGACGGTGTTCTGGGTCACGATCCTCGCCCTGGCGATCTACGGCGGCTCGGACATGATCAGCGTGTTCATCCGGCATACCCTCGTGCAGCTCGGCACGCCGGATCCCCTTCGCGGACGGGTCAGCGCCGTGAACGCCGTCTCGATCAACGCCTCGAACCAGATCGGCGATTTCCGCGCCGGTGTCATGGCCGCCATCGTGGGCGCCCCGGCGGCCATCGCCATCGGCGGCGTGGCCACCCTCGCCATCGCCGTGGCCTGGGCGCAGCTTTTCCCCGAGCTCCCGAAGATGGCGCGTCTCTGACCCTCCCGACCTCCCTGCGCGGCGTTGTCCGCTCCGCGCACCTGGCCGCCGGCCGGGAGGACCGCCCCGAGGGAAGCCGGGGCACCCGGGAGAAGGAAGACGGGATACTGCCGGAAGGCCATGGAAACAAGGCGTTGGTGGTGCCCCCAGAGAGACTCGAACTCCCGACCCACTGATTACAAATCAGTTGCTCTACCAGCTGAGCTATAGGGGCGCCGGCGCCGTCGGTTCTGCCAGAGCCGCGCGCGGGGTGCAACGGGAACCGGCGGCGCGGGCCGCCCCGGCGGAAGCCGTTTGCCACGCCCGCCCGCCGGGCCTAAGGTCCGGCACCGGGACAGGACCGAGGGAAACAGTTGCAGATCGTCTATCACATCGGGGCGAATTGCACGGAAGGTGACCGGCTTCTGAAATCGCTCCTCAAGAATGCCGACAGCTTCGCCGCGCAGGGCATCAAGGTGCCCGGACCCAGCAAGTACCGCCGTCTCCTGCGCGAGACGATCCAGAACCTGGACGGCCGCGCGCCGGAACCGGACACCCGCGACATCCTGCTCGACGCGATCCTCGACGACGAAAGCGCCGAGCGCCTCGTCCTGAGCCATGCCGATTTCATCTGCGTGCCCAACCGAATCTTCGAGGGCGGCAGCTTCTACGGGCTGGCGGAGTTCAAGCTCGCCTCCCTCGCCCGCCTCTTCCCGGAGGACGATCTCGAGCTCTTTCTCGCGCTCAGGAACCCGGCCACCTTCATCCCGGCCGCCTATTCGGAATCGAACGCGCCCTCGCCGGAGGCCTTCCTGAAAGGGGTCGATCCTGCCGGGATCCGCTGGTCCGATCTCGTCGCCCGGATCCGCGCGGCCCTGCCCGGCGTGCCGCTCACCGTCTGGTGCAACGAAGACACGCCGCTCCTTTGGGCGCAGCTGATCCGCGAGATCTCGGGCGTGGACCCGCTGACCCGCATCCTCGGCGGATTCGACCTGCTGAACGCGATCATGTCGCCCGAAGGCATGGCCCGCTTTCTCGCCTATCTGAGATCACACCCGCCCCAGACGGAGGTCCAGAAGCGCCGGGTGATCGCGGCCTTTCTCGACAAGTTCGCCATCTCCGACGAGGTGGAGGAGGTGGTGGATCTCCCCGGCTGGACCGAGGAAACCATCGCGTCGCTGACCCGCAGCTACGAAGAGGACGTCTGGCAGATCGAACGGATGCCCGGCGTGACCCTCATCACCCCCTGACGGGACCGCCCGCATGCGGCCTGCGCGCGCACCCGGCGCCGCCCATCCGCAGAGCGGGTTTTCAACCCGCCACGACCGGCCAGCCCAAAAAACCGGCAAAACGGGAAATATAAATCCAGATCAAGGCCTTGCACAAGCGTCCACGCGTGGACGCCTCACATCCCCAGCGCGCTCTTGTACATCTCCAGCACCGCTTCCTCCTCGGCGATATCGTCCGGCTCGCGCTTTCTCAGCGCGATCACCTTGCGCATCACCTTGGTGTCGTAGCCCCGGCCCTTTGCCTCGGCCATCACCTCCTTCTGCTGGTCGGCGATGTCCTTCTTCTCGGCCTCGAGCCGCTCGAACCGCTCGATGAACTGGCGCAGCTCGTCGGCGGTGACGCGGTAGCTGTCGGGGGCGGCAGTGTCTTCGACGACGGAGGCGTCCGACATGGGGCTCACTCTCTGGCTGGATCCACGGGAGATCTTGCTAGCCGCGCGGGCGCAGGCCCGCAAGGGGCAGACTTGCGCCCCGCCCGGCGCCGGGCTACGCGAGGCCGGACGAAGGAGGGCACCGAATGGACTGGCTGATCTGGGGCGGCGCCGCCCTGTCGCTCGCCGGGCTCGCGGGCATCGTGGCAAGCATCCTCAAGGTCCAGCGCGCCCGCCGTGCCGGCCTCTCCGACGAGGACCTCCGCGCCCGCATCCAGTCGGTGCTGCCGCTCAACCTCGGCGCCTTCTTCGCCTCGATCCTCGGCCTCATGGCCGTGGTCGTGGGCGTGCTCCTCTGACCGTCACCCTTTCGGGAAGAC
The DNA here is from genome assembly GCF_003789055.1 of Histidinibacterium lentulum. Taxonomy (GTDB): domain Bacteria; phylum Pseudomonadota; class Alphaproteobacteria; order Rhodobacterales; family Rhodobacteraceae; genus Oceanicola; species Oceanicola lentulus. The sequence continues at coordinate 49,457 of NZ_ML119089.1, forward strand.
GAAGCACCGGTCCCGCCGCACCATCAGCCAGAGCGGCATGCCCGGTTTCGGCAGGAACACCGACGGCACCCGCGCCTTCAGGATCGAGCCGTCGAAATCCATCCGGAATTCCACGATGCTCTCCGCCCCGATGAACCGCGCCCTCTGAACCACGCCCCGCGCCGGCACGCCCTCGGCCGCCGTCGGATGCGGCCCCCGGCCCGAGCGGTCGAAGTCGATCTTCACATGCTGCGGGCGAAAGACGATGTCGACCTCCGTCCCGTCCGGCACGCCCGGCGCCAGGAACTGCCCGAAGGCCGTGTCGGTCAGCGCCCCCTGCACCCGGCCGCTGATGACGTTCACATCCGAGAAGAACGCCGCGGCGGCAAGGTCGGCGGGCGCGTTGTAGATGTTGTAGGGCGCCCCCCGCTGCACGATCCGCCCGTCGCGCATCAGGGCGATCTCGTCGGCCATGCGCATGGCCTCGGCCGGCTCGTGCGTGACCAGAAGCACCGCCGTGCCTTCCGCCTTCAGAAGGTCCAGCGTCTCGTCCCGCACATCGTCCCTCAGCCGGTCGTCGAGACCCGAAAAGGGCTCGTCCATCAGCATCACGCGCGGCCTCGGCGCCAGCGCCCTTGCCAGGGCCACCCGCTGCTGCTCGCCCCCCGACAGCTCGTGGGGATAGCTCCCGGCGTGCCGCGTCATCCCCACCCGCTCGAGAAGTTCCGCCACCCGCGCCCGGACCTCCGCCTTCGGCCCCGAGAGGCCGAAGGCCACGTTCCGCGTCACGTCGAGATGGGGAAAGAGGGCGAAATCCTGGAACATGAGCCCTGTGGACCGCCCCTCCGGCGGCACCGACCCGGCGAGATCGCAGACGATCCTCCCGTCGACGAGGATCTCGCCCCCGTCGATCGGCTCGATGCCCGCGATCATCCGCAATGTCGTGGACTTGCCGCAACCCGAAGGACCGAGCAGACAGGTCACCTGCCCCGGCATGACGGTGAGCGACACCCGGTCCACCGCCACGCGGCGGCCGAAGCGCCGCGACAGGTTGCGGACGTCGAGCCTTGGGGTCGGGGTCTCTGGCTTCACGCGGCCTCGCGCCGGGATGGTTGACCGAACTCGTCGGATATCGCGCCGGGGATAGCGGCTGCGGGCGCGGGCGGCAAGGCTGAGCCCCATCCCCCGAATTGGAACGAAACGCCGCGGCCGTGCCTCCGCCCGGTCCCGCCTCCGCCCCGGTCCGCCGTGCGGAATGACACGCGGGGGCGCAACGAACAGGAGGATCCCCCATGCTCGCCGAGCCCCTGGCCGGCCGTCTGTCCCCGCTTCCGTCCCGCACCGATCCCGCGGATCTCATCCGGCAGCAGAACGAGGCCGCCATCGCCGCCAGCCGCAGGCCCGATCCTCCGGGGCCGACGGACGACCGCCCGCTCCCCGCGCGCCCCGGTACCGAGGCCGCGGTCCGGGCCGGGATGGACCCGCCGGGCCGCCCCCTGCCGCCGCCCGATGCGGCGGCGGGCTACAGGGCCGCACGCCGCGCCGCCGCCCCCGGGTGACCCACGCAACCGGATCGTCCGACCCGGGGTTCATCTGGCCGGAACTACTCCGGGGTCCGGGGCAGCGCCCCGGCCGCTCCTGCCTGCCGCAGGCGGGCAGGAGCTGACCCGGCGCGCCGAAGGCGCTCCTTGTCCTTGCGGCCGTGTCCCTCGGGCCACCTCAGATCGTCGCGTTGGTGGCCCCCCCGTCCAGCAGCAGGTTCTGGCCCACGATGAACTTCGCCGCATCCGAACAGAGAAAGGCGCAGGCCCGCCCGAAATCCGCCGGATCGCCATAGGCCCACGCGGGGATCGTCTGCCGGCGTCGCTCCCGCGCCTCCTCGAGCGTGATCCCCTCGGCCTCGACCACCGCCGCATCCAGCGCATCGGCCCGGTCCGTGGCATGGATCCCCGGGAGCAGGTTGTTGATCGTGACCCCATGGGGCGCAACCTGCCGCGCGGTCCCCGCGACATAGCCCGTCAGGCCCGTGCGCGCGGCATTCGACAGACCCAGCTGCGCGATGGGCGCCTTCACCGATTGCGAGGTGATGTTGACCACCCTGCCCCAGCCGCGCCCGATCATGCCCGGCAGAAGCGCAGTCATCATCGCGATGGGTGCCAGCATGTTGGCATCGAGCGCGGCGATGAAATCCTCCCGTCCCCAGTCGGACCAGACGCCGGGCGGCGGCCCTCCCGCGTTCGTCACGAGGATATCGACCGCACCCGCCGCGGCCAGCACGTCCGTCCGGCCGCCCTCGGTGGTGATGTCTGCCGCGACCGCGGTGACCGCGATGCCATGGGTATCCCGCATCTCTGCCGCCGCCGCCTCCAGCGCCTCCACACCCCGCGCGTTCAGCACGATGTCCACGCCTTCGGCGGCGAGCGCCTCGGCACAGCCCCGTCCCAGCCCCTTCGATCCCGCACAGACGAGCGCCCGCCGTCCCCGAAGTCCCAGATCCATGGTCCAGCCCCTTTCCTCTCAGCGTCAACCCGTCCTGTCGTACCGGGAGATGCCGCAATCGTCACGCCAGTGCCAGATTGTTGACCGCGGGTCGCCCCGTTCCTACTCTACGGCGTTCGGACTGGAGTTCGGACGGAAGGGCTGCCGACATGAACGACGACACCGCGCCGCGCGCCGTGCAGACGTTGCCGGTCTATCGCTGCGACGACTTCCGGGTGATCTCCGGCGTGGCCGAAGGTGATGCGCTCTCGTTCGCCGAGGAACTGGTGCTCGACGACATCTACGGGCTCCTGCCGGAGGCGCGGCGGGTACGGCTCACGGTCACGATGGGGCCGGACCCCCGCTCTCTGTCCGTGGCGGCAGGATGCGAGACGGGCGCGGCGGGCAATCCGGTGGTGCTCGACTGCTGCCTGACCTTCATGGGCGAGGACGGGGCCACCCATGAGGCGCTGGTTCTCGTGGAGGTGGAGGAGGATGCCGCCGCCGGCATCTACATGCTTCCCCTCGCCTCCTTCGCGATCAAGAGCGGCTACCGCCTCGTCGGCATCGACCGCGACGCCGCCGCGACACGGTTCGCCGAAGTCGCCGTGGTGTCGTTCACCCGCGGCACCCACATCACCATGGCCACGGGCGAACAGCGCCCGATCGAGACATTGTCGGTCGGCGACCGGGTGCTGACGAGGGACGACGGGCCGCAGGAGATCCGCTGGATCGGGGCGAGCACCCTGCGCGCCACAGGCAGCTTCGCCCCGGTGGTCATCAGCAAGGGGACGCTCCACAACGAGAACGATCTCGTGGTCTCGCCCGATCACCGCATCTTCGTCTATCAGCGGCAGGACAAGCTCGGCGCGGGCCGCGCCGAGGTGCTGGTGAAGGTCCGCCATCTCATCAACGGGACCACCGTCTACCAGAAGGACGGGGGGTTCGTGGAATACTTCCAGCTCCTCTTCGACGATCACCAGATCATCTATGCCGAGGGCATCGCCGCCGAAAGCCTGATGGTCGATCCCCGGACCCGTGCGGCCCTGCCGCCCGAGGTCATGGCACGGCTCCACTCCGCCGAGCCGACACACGCCCATCGTCCGTATCTCGATTTCGAGGTGCGCGAGCCGCTGGTCTCGGCCCCCGACGCGGCCGACCTGCTGCGCCGCGCCTCCTCGCACTGAGCGGCACGCGGGGAGCTCAGCTCCGGAGCGCCTCGATCAGCTCGTCCTTCGTCATGTCCGAGCGCCCCTCGATGCCGAGTTCCTGCGCCCGTCCGTAGAGCTCGTCCCTGGTCCAGTCCTCGTAGGCCGGCGTCTTGCCACCCTTCTTCGACGGCTCCAATTCCGGATTGGCCTGCGCGTTGGAGATCGCGGCGGCCTTGCCCTTGTCATATCCCTGCTCCCGCAGGTCCTCGTAGGCATCTGGCTTCTTGATCGCGGGTCCGTGGTTCTTGCCGGGCATGTCTGGCCTCTTCCGTGCTGTCACGATGTCACGGAGGGGAAACGCCAGGACGCGCAGCCCGTTCCGGCATCGGCCCGGGACAGGCGCCGACGGACGGGCAACCCTTCAGGGCACCTTCGCCTCCTCCGCACCCGGCAGGAGTGCCCCACCCGGCGGGCGGCGGTTCGCGACGCGCAACCGCCGGTCCATGGCCCCCGTGAGCGCGCGATGCACCGCGGCAATGATCGCATCGTCACGGGCCATGAGCCGTTTCAGCGCCTGCGCGTCCTCTCCGGACGGCCCGCACCGCGCGCGCCGCCTGCCCCAGGACGTCGCTCCGGCCCCTCTGTGTCATGGCGCCGGTACCCCGTCCCGGTTCCGCTGCCCTCGCCGCCGGCCCCGGAGCCCGGAACCGGCGGCTGTCAGGCGCGGGTCAGCGCTCGCCGACCACCTGGATGTCGAACGGAATATTCCGCCCGGGTCCGGTGAACCGGCCGTCGCCACGGGCCCCCACCAGGGTGCCCTGCCGGTGGAACGCGCCGTCCATGTCGCCCGAGACGGCCAGCCGCCCCTGCCCGTCCGTGATCGACCCGCCGAGATCGACCTCGAACGCCGCGAAATTGGTGCCCGCGTTGCGGTTGATCACCCCGTTCGAGATCGTGATCCGTCCGGGAATGGTCGAATTCGCCGTCCGCAGGTTGTCGATGTCGCCGCTGACGCGGTTGGTGCGGAAGTTCACGTCCATGTCCATCTGGCCCAGGATCGTGCCGCCCGGATTGGGGTCGATATCCGCGAAGCCCCGGTACACCGCCGCGCCGCTGGTCGGCAGCGTCGCAGGCGAGGTGATCGTGCTGTTGGCGAAGGCCGAGGCGAGGATATCGCCTTGCCGGTTCATCTCGGAGAATGTCAGCGGCACCGGCTCGACGATCCCCCCGCCGCCTCCGCCGCCCATGCAGCCTGCAAGCGCGAGCAGGGACACCGCCCCCAGCGCCTTTACCGTCATCGTTTTCCGCACCATCCGATACTCCTTGGCAGTCAGCGCCGGTGACCGGCGCCCCCCCTGACGATACACGACGCCGGGGTAACGGAAAGCGCGTTTTCGGGGGGACCGCTCCGGAACGTCGCGGCCAAGCGCCCCGATTGCCCTCCCACCCGCCACAGGCTAAGCCGCGCCCATGTCGAACCGCCCAGAACTCCCCCCCGAGATCGCCCGTCGCCGGACCTTCGCGATCATCAGCCATCCCGACGCCGGCAAGACCACGCTGACGGAGAAGTTCCTGCTGTTCGGCGGGGCGATCCAGCTTGCCGGGCAGGTCCGCGCCAAGGGCGAGGCCCGGCGCACGCGCTCGGACTTCATGCAGATGGAAAAGGACCGCGGCATCTCGGTCTCGGCCTCCGCCATGTCCTTCGACTACCGCACCTTCCGCTTCAACCTGGTGGACACACCCGGCCATTCGGATTTCTCCGAGGACACTTACCGCACGCTGACCGCCGTGGATGCGGCCGTCATGGTGATCGACGGCGCAAAGGGCGTCGAAAGCCAGACGCGCAAGCTCTTCGAGGTCTGCCGCCTGCGCGACCTGCCGATCCTGACCTTCTGCAACAAGATGGACCGCGAGAGCCGTGAGGTCTTCGACATCATCGACGAGATCCAGGAAAATCTCGCCATCGACGTGACACCCGCCTCCTGGCCCATCGGCATGGGGTCCGATTTCATCGGCTGCTACGACCTCCTGCGGGACCGGCTGGAGCTGATGGACCGCGCCGACCGCAACCGCGTGGGCCAGAGCATCGAGATCGACGGCCTCGACGATCCGAAACTGGCGGACCATATCCCCGCTCATCTTCTCGAAAAGCTGCGCGAGGAGGTGGAGATGGCGCGTGGCCTCCTGCCGCCCCTCGACAGCCAGGCCGTGGCAGACGGAACCATGACCCCGATCTGGTTCGGCTCCGCAATCAACTCGTTCGGGGTCAAGGAGCTCATGGAGGGCATCGGCGCCTACGGCCCCGAACCCCAGCCGACCCGCGCCGAGCCGCGCCAGATCGCCCCGGAGGAGCCGCAGGTCGCCGGCTTCGTCTTCAAGGTGCAGGCCAACATGGACCCCAAGCACCGCGACCGCGTGGCCTTCGTCCGCCTCGCTTCCGGCCATTTCGAGCGCGGCATGAAGCTGACCCATGTGCGCACGAAGAAACCCATGACGATCTCCGCGCCCGTACTCTTTCTCGCCTCCGACCGGGAACTCGCCGAAGAGGCATGGGCCGGCGACATCATCGGCATTCCGAACCACGGCCAGCTCCGGATCGGCGACACCCTGACCGAGGGCGAGGCGCTGCGTGTGACGGGGATCCCCTCCTTCGCGCCGGAACTGCTCCAGACCGCCCGCGCGGGCGATCCGATGAAGGCCAAACATCTGGAAAAGGCGCTCTTCCAGTTCGCCGAGGAAGGCGCCGCCAAGGTGTTCAAGCCCGCCTTCGGCTCGGGCTACATCGTCGGCGTCGTGGGCGCGCTGCAATTCGAGGTCCTGGCCAGCCGGATCGAGCTCGAATACGGCCTGCCCGTCCGCTTCGAGGGCTCGCAGTTCACGTCCGCCCGCTGGGTGGCGGGGCCGAAGGACAAGGTCGAGAGGTTCGTGCAGGCCAACAAGGCCCATATCGCCCATGACCACGACGGCGACGTGGTCTATCTCACCCGCCTGCAGTGGGACATCGACCGGATCGAGCGCGACCATCCGGACCTCACCCTCTCGGCCACCAAGGAAATGATGGTGTGAGCCTGCCTACCCGACTTCAAGGAGACACTTGGAGTTCTTTCAAGCAGGCACTTTTGAGTATGGATGTGCAGGTCCAGTCTCGGAACGAAGGTCGGACCAACGAGCAAACAGAGTGGTGGATCGTCCGACGAGTGCTCGGGCGACTTAATCCCCCTGGAGGCTTCACAGATTCTGTAACTCTTATTCACGGTGACCGCCCCGACTTTACGCTTGAAATTTTCAACAGAATTGTGGGAATTGAGATTTCTGAAATATGCAGTCAGAACTTAGGAAAGGCAATGGCGCTCTCTGAGCGGCTTGGGCTGCCATACGACCCTCAGCCCTTCATGGAACAAGGTGAGCCTCTGAGTCAAAAGCAGGTCAAGAGTCTTATGGACGGCGATTACAGAGGTGGATTTCGCGGATTTGAGGCAGAAAGACTATTGATGCGAGAAATAAAGCTTGCCCACAGAAAGAAATGTGAGAAGGTCAAAAATCATAGAAGATCAGACGAGGAATGGCTCTTCCTTTATGATAACTTCTCCATTCCCGGAACAAGATTTGAAGAGATCAACAAAGATCTTGATGCCGAATTCAAGAATTCTGATTTTTGCGCGGTTGGAATCATCAGTGGGGATATGTTCTTCCACTGGGAGCCACGAGGGCCAATCTGGCGACGGCTTATCGAATGCAATTTTCCTCCGGGATAGCGATCCCTAGGAGTGTGGTCGCGGGGGCGCTCGGCGCGCCAGAGGACAGCCTGCCCCCGGGCGATCTGCCGCTCTCGCGCTTCGCCGCGCGCTATCTGGCCAGCCTCGCAGCCCCGGAGGCGGAGGACCCGCCCGAGGCCTGGACACAGCACCTCATCCTCGGCCTTGTCCGCGCCCATCCCCACCTCGCGCTCGCCGCCATCCGCGCCGCGCTCGACCTCGCCCCGGATGCAGACACACTCGCCATGATCGCCGCCGGTCCCCTCGAGGACCTGCTCACGGATCACGGCGCCACGCTGATCGGCGACATCGAGAGGGCCGCCCCGTCCTGCCCCCGCCTGCGCGACGCCTTGACCGCCGTCCCGGGCCACGACCTAAAGCCGCTGCTCCGCGCCCGCCTCGAGGCCGCCAGCGTTGTCGAGACGGGCGAGGACGACCCGCCGCGCTGAGCTCGTCAATCCGGCAGCCGGATCGCCGCCGCGTCGATCAGCTCCTGCATCTTCGCGCGCTTGCCCTCCGCGTCCCGCGTCTCCGCCCGCCGGAGCTTGCGCGCCAGCCGCCGCCGGTAGAGCGCCTGCCGCACCTCCTCGGCAAACCGCCAGCGGTACTTCGGATTGGCAAAGCGCCAGTCCTCCGACCGCATCGCGGGCTTCGGCCGCACCTCGGGAAACCGCTCGTCCAGAAAGCCGCGATACTCCCCGGCGAAGGAGGCGATGTAGGGATGGTCCTGGAGGTTCCACGGCTTGCCGGGTCCCGCGAAATGCAGGACCGCCGGGTCGAACTCCGCCACCCAGCGCCCGTTCAGCCATTCCCGCGAACACCAGTTCATCCGCGGATCGAGCGGCAGGATATCGTCCGCGAAGGCAAGGTTCATCGCCCCCTGGTCCTGGTCCCGGTGCACCGGCAGGAACCGCACGTTCTCCCGAGCCGCCGCGGCAAAACGCCGGGGGCCGTCCATGGCGAGGAACGCCTCGGGCTGAAACAGCAGGACGCCCGCATTGTAATACTGCCCCTCCCTGCCCCCCAGATCGCGGATCTTGGCATCCACCCGCGCCTCCCGTCCCGCGCTGTAGGTCACCAGCCGCTGGAAATCGCTCACCGCCGCCAGCGGCACCTCCCGGTCGATCCCGCCGAAGAGCGCCCCGATCCCCGGTCGCCGCAGATAGGTGTCCGTGTCGAGGTAAAGCACCGTCCGGTAGCGCCCCGCGAGCGTCGCAGGCAGCGTCCAGCGGTAATAGGTTCCGAAGCTGATCCAGTCCTTGACCATCGGCACCTCGGGCAGCGCCGCAAGGTCGATCGTCACGAAACGGGCCGGCCCCCGCCGCAGCCAGTCCGGCACGGCCGAGATGTCGGGCATCGCGATCACCACGTCGAACGCATCGGGCTCCAGCGCGAGGAGGCGCCGCGCGGCGAAGGCGGCGAAGGGCAGATGCCCCATGTCGCAGGCCAGGACGACGGCATCGCCATGCCGCGGCTCTCCGGTCATGTCCTTCATCGCAAAGCCCCCTGCTCAAGCCCCGCCCGATGCCGACCCGGCCCCCGGCCCCTCGGGAGGGCGCCCCCTGTCCGATGCGGCGCGAGACATGCCATGTCCGTCGCCTAGTCCCGCCCCGCCCCCATGTCCAGAACCGGCCTCCTCGGCCCGGATGCGGGCCCCGCTGTCCCCAGCGCGCCGCGCTCCCCCGCCCTCCGCCACGGCTTTCTTGACGCGGCATCCCGTCCGGCGTATGGCGGCCCCGGAACACGGCCCCGGGCAATCCGGCCGGGGGCAGGCCGCGCGGCGCTGCGGCCAACCATGCCGCAAGCGAACCGTGAAAGGCCCGCATGACCAAATTCTCCGATCTGAACCTGAACCCCAAGGTCCTCAAGGCCGTCGAGGAGGCAGGATACGAAATCCCGACGCCGATCCAGGCCGGCGCCATCCCCCACGCCCTCGAGGGCCGCGACGTGCTCGGCATCGCCCAGACGGGCACCGGCAAGACGGCGAGCTTCACGCTGCCGATGATCACCCTCCTGCACCGCGGCCGCGCCCGCGCCCGGATGCCACGCAGCCTCGTGCTCTGCCCGACCCGCGAACTCGCCGCGCAGGTGGCCGAGAATTTCGATATCTACGCCAAGTATACCAAGCTCACGAAGGCCCTCCTGATCGGCGGCGTCAGCTTCAAGGAGCAGGACGCGCTGATCGACAAGGGCGTCGACGTGCTGATCGCCACCCCAGGCCGCCTTCTCGACCATTTCGAGCGCGGCAAGCTCCTGCTGACCGGCGTTCAGATCATGGTGGTCGACGAGGCCGACCGGATGCTCGACATGGGCTTCATCCCGGATATCGAGCGGATCTTCGGCCTCGTGCCCTTCACCCGCCAGACCATGTTCTACTCGGCCACCATGGCGCCCGAGATCGAGCGGATCACCAACACCTTCCTCTCCGGCCCGGCCCGGATCGAGGTCGCCCGCCAGGCCAGCGCCTCCGAGACGATCGACCAGGGCATGGTCTATTTCAAGGCCTCCCGCCGGGACCGCGAAGCCTCGGAAAAGCGCGCGGTCCTGCGCGCCCTGATCGAGAGCGAGGGGGCGGAATGCCGCAACGGCATCATCTTCTGCAACCGCAAGGTCGACGTGGATATCGTCGCCAAGTCGATGAAGAAGAACGGCTATGACGCCGCGCCGATCCACGGCGACCTCGACCAGTCCCAGCGGATGCGCACCCTCGACGGCTTCCGGGACGGGACGCTGCGGTTCCTCGTGGCCTCCGATGTCGCCGCCCGCGGTCTCGACATCCCGAACGTCAGCCACGTCTTCAACTACGACGTGCCATCCCACGCCGAGGACTACGTTCACCGCATCGGCCGGACCGGCCGCGCGGGCCGGCTGGGCCGGGCGCGCACCATCGCGACGCCCCGGGACGACAAGTACATCGACGCGATCGAGAAGCTGATCGAGACCACGATCCCCCGCATCGCGAACCCCCTCGGCGAGATGACCGAGACCGCCGCCCCGCCCCCCGCGGAGGAGACGCGCGCCGAGAAACCCGCCCGCTCCGAACCCGCGCGCGAGGAAAGCTCGAGCCGCCGCTCCTCCTCCCGCAGCGGGTCCTCCTCCCGCGGCGGCTCTTCCCGCTCCCGCGGACAGGGCGGCGGACGGCGCGAGGAGTCCCGCGATGAGGCCGTCGTGGGCATGGGCGAGGACGTCCCCAGCTTCATCGCGCAGAGCTTCGAGGAACGCCTCGTCAGCTGACCGCTGCCTCTTTCGGCAAAGCTAAGGGTTTGTTCACCCCGCCCTGCTAGGTCGGTCCCATGGCACGATTTGGGATGTGAGCCGTGGTGGACATGGCCAGAGGATACGATGCGGGCAACCCGCCCGCCGGGACCGGCACGCCCGACCCCGTACGCCGCCTCCATGTCCGCGCTCCGCTCGACGCCCTCGGCGAACTGACCCGCGACCACGACCTTCTGATCGCCGTGGTGACCGACCTCTCCGCCGGCGGCGCGCGCCTGCGCCTTCACGATGCCGCCTCCAGCCGCTTCTTCGGCGAGGGCTGGACGATATCCAGCCCCATCTTCGGCCGCCTCCCCGTCGATATCCGCTGGCGCCGCCTGGACGAGGCCGGGGTCTCCTTCCCGATCCCCCGCGACCGGCGGATCGCCCTCGACCGACTCGTGCGCGCGCTTCTGCGTCACGGCGCGGGCCTCTCCGCCGACGGCGCGCCGCTCCGCTATTTCGCCTCCGGGCGCTGACGGCAGCCGCGGGGCCGTACAGCCACCCCCCGCCGAGAACCGCCATGTCTGGGGGGCCGCTCGCCCCCGCATGTTCTGGCCTGAACCATCCTGGGGGTGAACGGCGAAAACCGATGGCTTTCGCGGGAAGGGGCAAAGCCTTCTCGACGTCGCCGGACCCGCCGCGTCACGCCAGCCGGCTGATCACCACCGTCACCTCGGGCTTCTTGCCGATCTCGCCCTGGGCCGAGCGCCGCACGATCTGGCGCAACTCCTTCTCCAGCGCCTCGTCGTCGGCCAGCGTCTTGCGATGCGCCCGCGAGACGAACTGGTCGAGATCCGCCTCCAGCACATCGACCAGCGGCGCCCCCGTCTGGCCGGTCTCCGCCAGCCCCATCGTCTCGCACCAAGGTTCGCCCAGCGGCGCGCCGTCCTCGTCGATGATCAGCGTCACCGTGACATGGCCGTTGAGCGCCATCCGGATCCGGTCCCGAACCACGCCGTCCAGCGCGCCCACCAGCACCGATCCGTCGAGATAGGTCCGGCACGTCTCCACATAGTCCACCGCGCGGACCGGATCGGCGGCAAGGTCCAGCACGGTTCCGTTCACCGCCAGCACGCCGCGCCGCCCTGTCGCCTCGGCGAGCCGCACATGGGCCGTCAGATGGCGGTGCTCGCCATGCATCGGCACCACGACCTTCGGCGCAAGAAGCTCGTGCAGCGCCTCGAGATCGGGCCGGTTGGCATGGCCCGAGACGTGATAACGCCCGGAACTGTCGTCGACCACCAGCACGCCCTTTTCAGAGAGCTGGTTGACGATGCGGATCACCCCCCGCTCGTTGCCGGGAATGGTCTTCGACGAGAAGAGGAACGTGTCCCCCGCCTTCAGCTCGAGGCCCAGGTACTTGCCCTGCGCCAGCTGCGCCGAGGCGGCGCGGCGCTCCCCCTGACTGCCCGTCACCAGCAGAAGCAGGTTCTCCCGCGGCAGCATCGCCGCATCCTCGGGCGGCACCACGGCAGGAAAATCCGTGAGCCAGCCGGTCTCCACCGCCGCCTCCACCATCCGCCGCATCGCCCGTCCGAGGAGACAGACCGACCGCCCCGCGCGGGTCGCCGCATCGGCCAGCGTCTTCAGCCGCGCGACGTTCGAGGCAAAGGTCGTGGCGCAGACGAGTCCCTCCGCTTCGGCCATCAGCCGCTCGATATCCGCCCCGATCGACGATTCCGACCGGCCCGGGTGCTCCGAATGCACGTTCGTCGAATCGCACATCAGCGCCAGCACGCCGGGCCGCGCCACCTCCGCCCAGAGGTCGCGGTCGAAGGGCTCGCCCACCACCGGCGTCGGATCGATCTTGAAGTCACCGGAATGCACCACCCGCCCCGCCGGGGTGTCGATGGCAAGGCCCGCGCTTTCCGGGATGGAATGGCTGACCGGCACGAAGGAGACCGTGAACGGTCCCGCCGTCACCGTCTCGGGCCAGGCCCCCACGACCGTCACCGCATCCGCGGGCACGCCGTACTCCTCGAGCTTTGCCCGCGCATGATGGGCCGTGAACTTGCGGGCGAAGACCGGCGCGCGCAGCCGCGCGTAAAGATGCCCCACCGCGCCCACGTGATCCTCGTGGGCATGGGTGATGAAGATGCCGTCGATCCGGTCCCGACGCTCCTCCAGCCAGGCCACGTCCGGCAGGATCAGGTCCACGCCCGGAGATCCGTCCATGTCGGGAAAGGTCACCCCTAGGTCGACGACGATCAGCCGCTCCCTGCCCGGCGCGCCGTAGCCGTAGACATAGCAGTTCATTCCGATCTCGCCGGCACCGCCGAGGGGAAGGTAAATCAGCCGGTCGGTCATGCGGTCTCCTGGTTGTAGGCATGGATGACCCGAAGGCCGTGCATCGTCAGATCGTCCTCGACATGGTCGAACAGCACGTCGCCCGTGCTGAACAGCGGCGCCAGTCCCCCGGTGCCGATCACGCTCATGGGACGGTCGTATTCTCCCCGGATGCGATCACATAGTTCGCGCACGAGGCCGACATAGCCCCAGAACACGCCCGACTGCATGCAGGCAACCGTATTCGTCCCGATCACCGATTGCGGCTTCGTCACATCGACGTGCGGCAGGGCCGCAGCCGCCTCGTGCAGGGCCTGCAGGCTCAGGTTCACGCCGGGCGCGATGACGCCGCCCACATAGGCCCCGTCATGGGCCACCACGTCGAAGGTCGTGGCGGTGCCGAAGTCCACGACGATGAGATCGCCCCCATGCCGGTCATAGGCCCCCGCGGCGTTCACCAGCCGGTCCGGTCCCACTTGCGTGCCCGCATCCACCCGCGGCTCCGTCGGCAGGCGGCACTCGGGCTTGCCCACCACCAGGGGGCGCGCGCCGAAATAGCGGTCGGCGAAGACGCGCAGGTTGAACACCACCCGCGGCACGGTCGAGGAGATGATCACATCGGTAATCCGCGCCTCGATCCGGTGATGCCGCAGAAGCGTGTCGAACCAGACGAAATACTGGTCCGCCGTGCGCTGATGCTCGGTCGAGGTCCTCAGCGTGACGAGGAACCGCTCCCCGTCCCAGATCGCGAAGACGGTGTTGGTATTGCCGCAGTCGATGCACAGAAGCATGGGGAGCCGCCCTCAGAAATAGACGTCGGCTGCCGGGATCGTCCGCCGTCCGCTGCCGGTCTCGAGCACGAGACATCCCTCGTCGTCCACCGTCTCGAACCGCCCCGTGATTTCCTCGCGCCTGGTGCGGGCGGTGATCACCTCGCCCAGACGCGCGGCATGCTCCAGCCATTCGTCGCGCACCCGGGCAAAGCCCAGCCGCGCCAGCATGCGCTCCTGCGTGGCGTAGTGCTGGGCGAGCATGGTCAGGAACTCCTCGGGCGTCACCGCCTCGCCCCCCTGCTGGGTCAGGCTCACCGGCCGGAACGCCTCGCGCCGGTCGTCGGGCGGGGCGGTGGCGAGGTTGACGCCGATCCCGATGGAGAGCCAGTCCACATATGGCCCTCGCCCCGAGCTCTCGAGCAGGATGCCCGCGACCTTGCCGTCGTTCAGCAGCACGTCGTTGGGCCATTTCAGCGCCAGCGCATCGCGGTCCACATAGATCGCCAGCGTCTCGAACAGCGCATTCGCGGCAAGGAACGACCGCCGCGCGGCCTCGGAGGGCGTGCAGGCGGGTTGCATCAGCAGCGTCGCCGCGAAATTGCCCTCGCCCGAGATCCAGACATTGCCGCGCCGCCCCCTGCCCCCGGTCTGACGCCGGGCGAGGATCCACGTCGGCGCATCCAGTGTGCCCGCCCGCGCACTGGCTTCCGCCATGGTGCTGGCCGCCTCCTCGAGGATGAGGCGGCCGTACCCCTGGGGCCAGAGATCAGTTGACAAGCGTCGCGGCCGCCGCAGCGGCGAGCGGCTCGATACCGAAGAGATTGACCACGCCGAAGACCATCACCACCGCCGAGGCCATCAGGAAGGACCACAGCACCGGGTTCTTGCCCCCGTCCATCGCCTCCCGCTCGTCGCCGAAATACATGTAGAAGACGATCCTGAGGTAATAGAAGGCCGCGATCACGCTCGCGATCACCCCCGCCACGGCCAGCCAGCCCAGCCCCGCCTCGTAGGCCGCCCGCAGAACGTAGAACTTGCCGAAGAAGCCCACCAGCGGCGGCACGCCCGCAAGGCTGAACATCAGCACCAGAAGCGCCAGCGCCTTCGTCGGCTCCTTCGCGGAGTACATCTGCAGCGCGTCGATATCGGTCACCGGGCGCCCGTCCTTCTCCATCGACAGGATGAAGGCGAAGGTGCCCACGTTCATGGCAATATAGATCACCATGTAGACCAGCATCGCCTGCACGCCGAAGGCCGTCCCCGCCGCGAGGCCCATCAGGGCAAAACCCATGTGCGTGATCGACGAATAGGCCATCAGCCGCTTGATGTTGGTCTGCCCGATCGCGGCGATCGCGCCGAGGAACATCGACACCACCGCGAGGAAGGCCACGATCTGCTGCCAGTCGCCCACCACGCCGCCGAAGGCGTCGTGCACGACCCGCGCGAAAAGGCCCATCGCCGCCATCTTCGGCGCCGTCGCCATGAAGGCGGTGACCGGCGTCGGCGCGCCCTCGTAGACGTCCGGCGTCCACATGTGGAAGGGCGCGGCCGAGACCTTGAAGGCAAAGCCCGCCGACATGAACACCAGCCCGAACAGCAGGCCCAGCGGCACGTCCCCCTCGCCCACCGCCGCGATGATCCCGGCGAATTCGGTGGTCCCGGCGAAGCCGTAGGTCAGCGAGGCGCCGTACAGCAGCAGACCCGACGAGAGAGCGCCGAGGATGAAGTACTTCAGTCCCGCTTCCGTCGATTTCGCGCTGTCCCGGCGCAGGGTCGCCACGACGTACATCGCCAGCGACTGCAGCTCGAGCCCCATGTAGAGCACGATCAGGTCTCCCGCGGAAACCATGACCATCATCCCCACCGCGGCGAGCGCGATCAGCACCGGGTATTCGAACCGCAGAAGGTCCCGCCGCGCCATGTAATCCTGGCTCATCACCAGGATCGCTGCGGCGCTCAACAGGATCACGACCTTCGCGAACCGCGCGAAGCCGTCGTCGATGAACGTGCCGAAGAAGGCGGTCCGCGTCTCGTTCGGACCGTAGCCGATCCAGAGCGCCACCGCGACGAAGACCGCCGCCGTGGTCCACAACAGCAGCCCGCCCACGCGGTCCTTGCCGCCATAGACGCCGAACATCAGCGCCAGCATCGCGTAGGCCGCGATGAGGATTTCCGGCAGGACGGTCTGAAGGTCGTCGGCGATCATTGGCTCACTCCGAAAGGTCGGCGGCGGCTTCGGCCACGCGCGCGACGGGCTGCCATTCCGCCTGCGCGGTCTCGACGCCCGCGACGAGGTTCTCGACCGAGGGGCCGATGATGTCCGTGATCAGCGCCGGATAGACACCCAGCAGGATCGTCATGACGATGAGCGGCGCGAAGATTGCCCGCTCCCGGCGGTCCATGTCGGTGATCGACTTGAGGCTCTCCTTGATCAGATCGCCCATCACGACCCTGCGATAGAGCCACAGCGCATAGCCCGCCGACAGGATCACGCCCGTCGCCGCGACCGCCGCGATCCAGGTGTTGACCTGGAACACGCCCATCAGCGTCAGGAATTCGCCCACGAAGCCCGAGGTGCCCGGCAGGCCCACGTTGGCCATGGTGAAGAGCATGAAGATCGCCGCATAGGCCGGCATCCGGTTCACGAGCCCGCCATAGGCGTCGATCTCGCGGGTATGCATACGGTCGTAGATCACGCCCACGCAGAGGAACAAGGCGCCCGAGATGAACCCGTGGGAGATCATCTGGAAGATCGCGCCGTCCACGCCCTGCTGGTTCACCGCGAAGATGCCCATGGTGACGAAGCCCATGTGCGCCACCGACGAATAGGCGATCAACTTCTTCATGTCGGCCTGCACCAGCGCCACCAGCGAGGTGTAGACGATGGCGATGGCCGACAGCCACAGCACCAGCGGCGCCATCACCTCCGTGCCCACCGGGAACATCGGCAGGCTGAACCGCAGAAAGCCGTAGCCCCCCATCTTCAGCAGGATCGCCGCCAGGACCACCGATCCCGCGGTCGGCGCCTGCACATGCGCGTCGGGCAGCCAGGTGTGCACCGGCCACATCGGCATCTTCACCGCGAAGGAGGCGAAGAAGGCGAGCCACAGCAGCGTCTGCAGGCCCCCCACGATCTGGATGCCGAGGAGCGGGAAGGTCTCGGCGGCGAAGGTGTATTCGAGCAGCGGCACGACGTCCTCGGGACAGGCCGCGATACAGGTCGTGCCCGCCTGCGCGAACATCGCGACCATCGCCACCAGCATCAGCACCGAGCCGAGGAAGGTGTAGAGGAAGAACTTGAACGACGCGTAGATCCGCTCCTTGCCGCCCCAGATCCCGATGATCAGGAACATCGGAATGAGCCCGCCCTCGAAGAAGAGGTAGAAGAGCACGAGGTCGAGCGCCATGAACACGCCCAGCATCAGCGTCTCGAGGACGAGGAAGGCGATCATGTACTCCTTCACCCGGTGCGTCACCGTCCAGCACGAGGCGATGACCAGCGGCATGAGGAACGTGGTCAGCATCACGAAGAGCACGCTGATCCCGTCCACGCCCATCCGGTAGGACATTCCGAGCAGCCAGTCATACTCCTCGACGAACTGGAAATCGGTGTTCGACGGATCGAAGCCGAAGAGGATGAAGAGCGAAATGATGAAGGTCGCCGCCGTGGTGGCCAGTGCGACCCATTTCGCATTGGCCTGCGCCGCCTCGTCGTCGCCTCTCAGGAACAGCGCCAGGATGGCCGCGCCCAGAAGGGGGAAGAAGGTCGTCAGCGAAAGGAGGTTGCCCATCAGTTCGCCCCCCCGAAGATCGTGAACCAGGTGATCAGGAGCGCAATGCCCAGCACCATCAGGAAGGCATAGGTGAAGATGTAGCCCGACTGCAGCCGCCCGAGCTGGCGCGTGAAGAACGGAATGATCCCCAGCGCCACGCCGTTGATGCCGCCGTCGATGACGTTGCCGTCACCCCGCCGCCACAGGAGACGCCCCAGTCCCACCGCAGGTCTCACGACAAGCGCGTCGTAGATCTCGTCTACATACCACTTGTTGAGCAGGAAGAGGTAAAGCGGCCTCTGGTTCTCCGCGAGCTTCGCCGGAAGCTCGGGACGCCGGATATACATCTGGAAGGCCAGGGCAAGGCCCAGCAGCATCGCCACGAAGGGCGAGACCTTCACCCATGCCGGCGCCGCGTGCGCGTCGTCGAGAACGTGGTTCTCCGGCCCGATGTAGATCGCGCCGTCGCCCGGCGCGCCGCCGAAGGCGAAGTGGTGATGCTCGCCCTCGCCCTCGCCGCCGGTATCCTCGGTGATCGCCTCGACGGCCGCGCCGACATCGCCCTCGGCCAGTTCCTCTGCCGCGGCACCCAGGCCCTCGTCGGCGTGCTCGGGCGCGTCCGCCATCTCCTCGGCTGCGGGGATGTTGAAGAACGTCGCGATCTTCTCGTTCTCGCCGAAGAAGGGCTTGTACCAGATCATGCCCGCAAAGATCGCTCCCAGCGCCAGCACACCGAGGGGGGCCAGCATCACCTTCGGGCTCTCGTGCGCATGCTCATGGGTGTGCCTGTCGCCCCGCGGCTCTCCATAGAACGTCAGGAACATCAGCCGCCAGGAGTAGAAGCTCGTCATCGCCGCAGCCACCAGCAGCGTCCAGAAGGCGAAGCCCGCACCACTGCCGGCCCAGGCCACCTCGATCACCGCGTCCTTGGAGATGAACCCGGCAAAGCCCACCGGAAACCCGATGTAGAGCAGCGGGATGCCCACGCCCGTGATGGCCAGCGTCCCGATCATCATCGCCCAGAACGTATAGGGCATCTTGTGGCGCAGCCCGCCGTAGTTCCGCATGTCCTGCTCGTGGTGCATCCCGTGGATCACGGAGCCCGCGCCGAGGAACAGCATGGCCTTGAAGAAGGCGTGGGTGAAGAGATGGAACATCGCCACCGAATAGGCGCCCAGCCCCGCCGCCACGAACATGTAGCCCAGCTGCGACATGGTCGAATAGGCGATCACCCGCTTGATGTCGGTCTGCACGAGGCCGATCGTCGCCGCGACAAAGGCCGTGGCCGCCCCGAGGAAGGTCACGAAGGCCAGCGCCGCGGGGGCGAATTCCATGACCGGCGACATCCGGCAGACCAGGAACACGCCGGCGGTCACCATGGTCGCCGCATGGATCAGCGCCGACACCGGCGTCGGGCCCTCCATCGCGTCCGGCAGCCAGGTGTGCAGGAAGAGCTGCGCCGACTTGCCCATCGCCCCGATGAAGAGCAGCACCGCCACCACCTCGGCCGCGTTCCACTCGCGCCAGAGGAAGGTCATCTGCGTCTCGGCGATCTCGGGCGCCGCGGCAAAGATGTCGTCGAAGTTAATCGAGTCGACGAGGAAGAACAGCGCGAAGATGCCGAGCGCGAGGCCGAAGTCGCCGACCCGGTTCACCACGAAGGCCTTCATCGCCGCGGCGTTTGCCGAGGGCTTCCTGTAGTAGAACCCGATCAGCAGATAGGACGCGAGGCCCACCCCCTCCCAGCCGAAGAACAGCTGCACGAGGTTGTCCGCCGTCACCAGCATCAGCATCGCGAAGGTGAAGAACGACAGGTAAGCAAAGAAGCGCGCCTTGTAGTGCTCGCCTTCCCTGAAGTTGTCGTCATGGGCCATGTAGCCCATCGAATAGAGATGCACGAGCGCCGACACGCTGGTGATCACGATCAGCATGATCGCCGTCAGCCGGTCCAGCCGGATCGCCCAGTAGGTGTCGAGCGAGCCTGACGAGATCCAGCGCATGATCTCGATCTGCTGGGTCTCGCCCGGCAGCGTCAGGAAGATGATCCAAGAGAAGAGCGCCGCAACGAAGAGCAGGCCCGTGGTCACCCACATCGCTCCCTGCTCGGAGATGATCCGCCAGCCGAAGCCCGCGATCAGCGCGCCAAGCAGAGGCGCGAACAGAACGATCTGCGCCATGACCTCAGCCCCTCATCACGTTGACGTCTTCCACGTCGATGGACCCGCGGTTGCGGAAGAAACAGACGAGGATGGCAAGCCCGATGGCCGCCTCCGCGGCGGCCACGGTCAGCACGAAGAGCGTGAAGACCTGGCCCGTCAGATCGCTCAGATAGCTCGAGAAGGCGACGAGGTTGATGTTCACCGCCAGCAGCATCAGCTCGATCGACATCAAGAGGATGATCACGTTCTTGCGGTTCACGAAGATCCCGAAGATGCCGATGACGAACAGCGCCGCCGCGACCGTCAGATAGTGTTCAAGTCCGATCATCTTCCTCGTCCTTCGGGCGTCCGGCGCCCTTCGATCATCGCTTTCGGCCGATGTCCATGCCGCAGAAGAGCTGCGGAACGGGCAGACCCGCCCGCCGTCACAGGCCGAGCTCCCGGCAGATGCAGTCGCCCCATTCGCCCCTGCCGATGCGGGCCCCCGCCCCGAGCGGTGCCACGGCCTCGCCCAGTTGCCGCAGGGTGTAGCCCCGCTCCTCGCCAAGCATCGTGAAGAAGCGCTCGAAGACCACGGCCGAGACCGCCGGGGGCGCCACCACGAGCAGGAAATCTCCGGTCGGGCAATGCTGCAGCACCACCCGCTCGTCGGCGTCGCCGCTCCACGAATAGGTGACGAAATCGTTCGCCCAGACATGCGCCGACGTGATCGGACGCGCCTCGGCCGCAGAGGTGGCGAGCCTGCCCGCATCCATGTCCATGACGCAGCCGGGCACGTCGATCACGGTGGCCCGGCCCGGTCCCGCCAGCATGGCCAGCAGCGCCAGAAGGGATCCCGAGAAGGCCGCGGTCGTCCTCATTCCGGTGCCTCCCATGGCGTCTTCTCCCCCCGTGCCTCGGGGTAGAACACCGCGCAGGGGCAGTTCTCGGAATTCGACTGGCGCAGCTGCGCCGGCGCTCCCAGGTCGATGAACCGCTCGACCAGGTCCTGACCGGTCTCGGACTCGCCCGAGGCCAGCGCCTCGCGCATGACGTCGATCAGCTGCTCCGGCGCGGGCCGACCATCGGGAAACTCGATCCGCCCCGCGATGAGCCGGAAGCCGCTGTCGCACTCGGTGAACACGACGAACGGATCGGGCAGACCCGCAGCCACCGCCTCGAAGCTCTGCGCGACGAAGCCGTCGCCCAGGTCGACAGGCGCCTCGCCGACCTCGACACCGTCGAGCACCGGCACGCACACCTGCGGCTCCAGCTCCTGCGCCAGCGCAGGTCCCGCGACGGCAAGCGCCGCGAAGAGGCAAAGCCCCCGCCTCACCGCTGCAGCCCCTGCCCCGGCTTCACGTCCTTCAGCTCCATCGCCGTCTTCGGATCGCGGTACATCTGCGCCAGCACGTTCTGCCGCTTCACGTCCGACCGGTGCCGAAGGGTCAGGACGATCGCGCCCACCATGGCCACCAGCAGGATCAGGCCCGCGAGCTGGAACAGCAGGATGTAGCGGTCATAGAGCACCAGCCCCAGCCCCTGCGTGTTGTGGATTCCGCCCTCCACGGGAACCGCCCGGCGCATCTCCGCGCCCTCGCTGATGGTCCAGGCCCCCAGGGCGATGCCGAGCTGCATCAGCAGCACGACCCCGATCAGCAGCGCCAGCGGCATGTAGCGCGCCATCTCCGCCTTGAGCGCCGCGAAATCGATGTCGAGCATCATCACCACGAAGAGGAACAGAACGGCGACCGCGCCGACGTAGACGATGATCAGCAGCATGGCCACGAACTCGGCCCCCAGCAGCACGAACAGCCCCGCCGAGCTGAGGAACGCGAGGATCAGCCACAGCACCGAATGCACCGGGTTGCGGGCGATGACGGTGAACAATCCGCCCGCCAGCGTCGAGACGGCGAAGAGGTAGAAGGCGATCACGGCTGGCGTCATTTGCTCTTGTCCTTGTCCTCGTCGTCCATCCCGGCCTGGGCGATCTCCATCGCCTTCGCCATCGCGGGCACGCCGCCGAAGGCGGCCGCCGTGGCGATCGTCTCGGCGATTTCCTGTTTCGTGGCGCCCGCCTCGCGGGCATGGCGCACGGTGAGCCGGATCTGCGCCTCGGCCTGCGCGCCGAGGATCGTCAGACCCATCAGCGTCAGCAACAGCCGCGTCTTGGCGTCCAGGCCCTCGGGATTGAGGGTCTTGCCCATGAAGGCTTCCATGAACTCGGCGGGCACCGTGGGCCACATCGCCTCGAACCCCTTCGGCGTGAACGACTCGAGCGCCGGATTGAGCGCCTTTGCCCAGTCCTGCCCGGCCTTCATCATCGCCTCGAAGGGGTTTTTCGGATCGGTCATCTGTAGGGCGCATCCATCTCGAGGTTGCGGGCGATCTCGGCCTCCCAGCGATCGCCGTTCTCCAGAAGCTTGGCCTTGTCGTAGTACAGCTCTTCCCGGGTCTCGGTGGAGAACTCGAAATTCGGCCCCTCGACGATGGCATCCACCGGGCAGGCCTCCTGGCAGAAGCCGCAGTAGATGCATTTCGTCATGTCGATGTCGTAGCGCGTGGTGCGGCGGCTGCCGTCCTCGCGCGCCTCGGCGTCGATGGTGATGGCCTGCGCCGGACAGATCGCCTCGCACAATTTGCAGGCGATGCAGCGTTCCTCGCCGTTGGGATAGCGGCGCAATGCATGCTCTCCCCGGAATCGCGGGCTGAGCGGCCCTTTCTCGTGGGGATAGTTCACCGTCGCCTTGGGCTTGAAGAAGTATTTCAGCCCGAGCCTGAAGCCCTGGAACACGTCCTGCAGCAGAAAGTACTTCGCTGCACGGGTATAGTCGATCTGCGTCATCTCTGGCCTCCTTTCAGGGGGTCAGCTCGTCGGCCCGTCGGGCCCCAAGGGGCCCGCACCGAAGGAATTCGTCTGCATCTGCGGCTCGTACGACGGCTGGCCCGGATCGGCCATCGCCGTGTCCCCGCCCGTGGGCGCCGGGTCGCTCATCGGCTGAAACGGGGCGTCCGCCGGCGCGGACATGTCGGCTCGCGCCTGTCGCGCCTCGGCCAGCGCCCTGCCCGGTCCTCGTCCCATGGCCACGGCGATGGTCTCGTCGATGTCCGAGGCCGCCCAGCGGAACACCGCGGCCGCCAGCGCCTGCTGCTGCGGCCCCGCCAGTTCCGCGGCCTGCGCGGGATCCTCGCCGAACTCGGCGATGAGACTGCCCGCGAGGTCGATCAGGTCGATGTATTTCGCGTCGAGGATCGCGGCCCTGAGATCGTTGTCCATGTCAGCCCTCCTCGTTCCCCAGCTTCGTTTCCGCCCGTCGCGCCTTCAACTGCGCGAGGATCAGGTTCTCCACCTTGTCGTCCATCCTCAGCCCCCCACGGTCCAGCGCGCCCAGGCACCGCCCAGAACCTCGAACTTGGCGAGGAAGGACACGATCACCACCCAGGCGAGCGACATCGGCAGGAACACCTTCCACCCGAGCCGCATCAGCTGATCGTAGCGGTAGCGGGGCGTGATCGCCTTCACCATCGCGAAGATGAAGAAGCAGAACACCATCTTGCCGGCCATCCAAAGCACGCCGTCCGGCAGGCCCGGGATCGGCGAGAGCCAGCCTCCGAGGAACAGAAGGCTGACAAGGGCGCACATCAGCACCACGGCCATCAGCTCCCCGATCATGAACAAGAGGAACGGCGTCGAGGAATACTCCACCTGGTAGCCTGCCACGAGTTCCGATTCCGCCTCGGGCAGGTCGAACGGCGGCCGGTTCGTTTCGGCCAGCGCCGAGATGAAGAACAGGAACAGCATCGGGAAATGCGCGAGCCAGTACCAGTTGAAGATGCCCCAGTCGCCATCCTGCGCCCGCACGATGTCCGTCAGGTTCAGCGAGCCGGTGGAGATGATGACCCCGATGATGATGAGCCCGATGGACACTTCGTAGGAGATCATCTGCGCCGCCGACCGCAGGCTGCCCAGGAACGGATACTTGGAGTTCGACGCCCAGCCGCCCATGATCACGCCGTAGACCTCGAGGCTCGAGATCGCGAAGATGTAGAGCAGCGCCACGTTGAGATCGGCCAGAACCCAGCCATCGTTGAACGGGATCACGGCCCAGGCGACGATCGGCACGATGAAGGCGATCATCGGCGCGAGGAAGAAGACCGACTTGTCGGCGCCCGCGGGCACCACGATTTCCTTGACGATGTATTTCAGAAAATCGGCGAAGGACTGCAGCAGGCCGAAGGCGCCCACGATGTTCGGCCCGCGCCGCATCTGCACCGCGGCCCACACCTTGCGGTCGGCATACATCAGGAAGGCCAGGCTCACGAGGATCGGAACCAGCACCAGCAGGCACTGCCCCAGCACCAGCAGCACGATGCCCAGATTGGTGGTGGTAAAGAAGTCTACCATGGAAATCCTTCCGATCCTCCGTCAGACCGTCGGAACGCCGGCGCGTTCGCAGGTTGCGACGGTAAAGCCCGCGTCGATGGTCTGCAGGCCCTGGGGCAGGCCCGGCGAGACGGTGTAAACAGCATCCGCAGTCCAGTTTCCACCCTCTTCCTCCACTGTTGTCCTGACGTGCCGGACAAAGTCGAAGCCGCGGATGAGAGCATACTGCGCAGCCGCGCATTCCGCATAGAGACGCAGGTCGACGGGACCCTCGGCGCCGCGCATCGAGACGCGGAAATTCACCAGATCGTCGTCGAGTAGCCGCGTTTGTATGCCGCCGTACACCTTTTGTGCCGCCGGTTGCCCGAGCCGCCCCGTCTCGGCGCCGCAGCCGCCCACCGCGACCAACGCAAGGCCTGCGGCGACGCGCCGCAGCATGGTGCTCCGCGCGCGCCCCGCTCGAAGGTCATCGCCCACCCCGGCGACCCTCACGGACGTCATTCCGCGGCGATCGGCGCCTCGGCCCGGTCGCGGGCCGATCTCGAGAGTTCCGCCATCAGCGCGCTCGCCCGGGCGATCGGGTTGGTCAGGTAGAAGTCCCGCACCGCCTCTTCGAAATCACCCGAACCCATCGGCCGCTTCTTCATCAGCTTCAGCGGGTTCTCCGGAACCTCGTCCAGCTTCGCGAGGTGCGGCACCTCGGCGATCAGCTTCCGCCGCAGCTGCGGCAGGCTGTCATACTCAAGCGGCTGGCCCGCCTCCGCCGACAGCGCGCGCAGAATCGCCCAGTTCTCCTTGGCCTCGCCCGGCGGATGGACGGCCCGCAGCGCCAGCTGCGGCCGGCCTTCGGTGTTCACGAAAAGACCGTTCTCCTCGGTATAGGCGGCGGCCGGCAGGATCACGTCCGCGCGGTGCGCGCCGCGGTCGCCGTGGCTGCCCTGGTAGATGACGAACGGTCCTGCGTCGATCTCCACCTCGTCCGCACCGAGCGAATAGACCACGTCCGCGCCCTCGAGCGCGCCGGGCAGGCCCCCCTTGGAGAAACAGCCGACATCCAGCGCGCCGACACGGCTCGCCGCGGTGTGCAGGATGAGGAGACGTCCCTCGATCGCCTCGACCAGTTCAACGACGCGGGCCATGACCGCCAGCCCGTCGCCGCCCTTCAGTGCCCCCTGCCCGACGATCACGAGCGCGCGTTCCCCCTGCCACGCGGCAAGATCGCCCGAAGCCAGCCGCTCCAGCGCCTCCCGCCCGGTCCCGAGCTCCTCGACATCATAGGTCAGCTCGGCGCGAGGGCCGATCCGCGCCACATGGGCACCGCGCAACCAGGCCTTGCGGATGCGCGCGTTCAGCACCGGCGCCTCGTTCCGCGGGTTCGAGCCGACCAGCAGGATGCGGTCCGCGCCGTCGATGTCGGCGATCCGGGCAGTGCCGGCATAGGCCGCGCGGTTCTGGCCATGGACCATCGCCCCGTCGACCCGCGCCTCCACGGCGCCGCCCAGCCCCTGCACCAGTTCCCGCAGCGCGAAGGCCGCTTCGGTCGGGGCAAGATCGCCCACGAGACCCGCCACCTTCGAGGCGCCCTTCAGCGCCTCGGCGGCCCGGCCAAGCGCCTCGGTCCAGCTCGCAGGACGCAGCTTGCCGTTCTCGCGAACATAGGGCCGGTCCAGTCTCTGCCGCCTGAGCCCGTCCCAGACGAACCGCGACTTGTCCGAGATCCACTCCTCGTTCACGCCGTCGTTGTTGCGCGGAAGGATGCGCATGACCTCGCGCCCCTTGGTATCCACCCGGATCGCGCTGCCGAGCGCGTCCATCACGTCGACGCTCTCGGTCTTCGTCAGTTCCCAGGGCCGCGCGGTGAAAGCGTAGGGCTTCGATGTCAGCGCCCCGACCGGGCAGAGATCGATGATGTTGCCCTGCAGGTTCGACTCGAGCGTCTGGTCGAGATACTGCGTGATCTCCGCATCCTCGCCCCGGCCGGTCTGGCCCATCTGGGTGATCCCCGCCACCTCGGTAGTGAAGCGCACGCAGCGTGTGCAGGAGATGCAGCGCGTCATGTGCGTCTCCACGAGCGGACCGAGGTCCAGCTCCTCGGCGGCGCGCTTCGGCTCGCGGTAACGGCTGAAATCGACGCCATAGGCCATGGCCTGGTCCTGAAGATCGCATTCCCCGCCCTGGTCGCAGATCGGACAGTCGAGCGGGTGGTTGATGAGCAGGAACTCCATCACCCCCTCGCGCGCCTTCTTCACCATGGGGGAATTGGTCTTCACCTGCGGCGGCTGGCCCTCGGGGCCGGGACGCAGGTCCTTGACCTGCATGGCGCAGGAGGCGGCGGGCTTGGGCGGGCCGCCCACGACCTCCACAAGGCACATCCGGCAGTTTCCGGCGATGGAGAGGCGCTCGTGGTAGCAGAACCGCGGGATCTCGATCCCCGCAACTTCGCAGGCCTGGATGAGCGTCATCGCTCCGGCCACTTCGATCTCGGTTCCGTCGATGACAACCTTGCGCAGGTCGGACATGGATCTGGTCCTTCGCAATTCCGGGGCGGCACGCACCGCCGCATCGGTCCCCGTCTACCCCCTCACAACGCGCGATGCCAGTGCCTGCTCCCTGCCCCGGCGGGCGAAAACGCCGCAACCGGATGCTGTCGGACGGCGCGCCCGGGACGCGCGCTGTGTCGTCCTCTACTTGGACTTCGGAGTGCATCCGGCGCCGCCTGTGATCGACGCTCCCCCCGCAATCTCGACTGTCCTCTCCGCTTACCCGCCCCTTTTGGCCGCCCGCGCCGGGCCGGGATGCAGACCGCCATCCCCTCGGCCGTCACGACGTCCAGAAACCCGTCGGCATCCTGGCCCCGGTCCTCGAGAAGGAGGCTGGCGTACGGTCGCGGACCCGGCAACGCGGGCCCGCCTTTCGCATCGCTCATGCGGCCTGGCGCACTGTGTCTGCCTGGCCGGATGTCCCCCGGCTATCTCAGCGGCCAAACCCCTCGGGGCTCGAGTCAGGCTCGGCGGATCGTGGCGGCAGCGGCGTCCGCCGCGACGGACTGGATCGCCGCGATCACCGCGAAGTTGAAGCGCAGGTCCGCGGCTGCAAGCGCATTCGACGGTCGCCCCGCGACCGCCGCCGCCATGGCAAGGAGCGGCTGGTGATGGAAATGCGGATGCTCCCCCATCGGCAGGGTCTCGACCTCGCGCTCGACCTTGCCGCCGCCGTCGACGAACCGGGTTACGCGCGTGGCGTCGCCATCGTAGGGCGGCAGCCATTGCCACGACAGGCCCCCGGTCGTCCCTTCGACCGAGAGTTCGGCATGGGCCGGTCCGTTCACCCCGTTCGCCCGTTCGTAGAGGCAGGGCACCGTGGCGCCGTCCGGCAGGACAAGCCGGAGCATCGCCGCGACGTGGCTCTCCACCCGCGGGGGATGATCCGGGGGATCGTCCCGCCCTTCGATCCGCGCCAGATGGGCCGCGTCCACCCTTACCTCCGTCGGGCGGAGCACGTCGAACAGCATGGCGAGGTCGTAGACCGACCAGTCGACCAGGACGCCGCCCCCCGCAAGATCCGGGTCGAGGAACCATCGGCTCGCCGGCTGGTATTCGATCCCCGGCCGGCCCCGCACGCTCCGGTGGATCATGCGGACGAGATTGAGCTGCCCGAGCGCCCCTTCCCCGATCAGCGCCGAGGCCCTCCGCATCGACGGCTGACCGTTGAAGCGGATCGCGCAGTCGCCGAGGCGTCGGCCCGCGGTCTCGGCCGCGGCGAGCATCCCGTCGAGTTCGGCGAGGGTGCGCGCAACCGGCTTTTCGCAGAGCACGTGAAAGCCGGCCTCGAAGGCCATGAGCGTCATCGGCGCATGGAGCCACGGCGGCACCGCCACGACGACGATGTCGTCCCGGCCGGCCGGGGCTGAGGCGAGCATCGCCTCCGGCGTCTCGAAGATCCCGGCCTCTGGATAGGCCGCCGAGAAGCGGGCCCGGGCCTCGGCCGATGGGTCCGCGGCAAGGATCGCCTCCGCCGGGATCAGGCGGGCGGCCGCGGCGTGATGGTGGGCGATCGCGCCCGCACCGATGAGAAGGACCCGCATCGCTCAGGCTCCGATCGGGCCGAAGAGGCGGGCCACAGTCTCGACGGAGGCCGCATGGGCTGCGATCAGCTCCATCGTCATCGGCGTTCCGTCCTCGTAGGCATGCTCGATCACGAGCAGCGGTCGTGCCCCCTGCTCGGCCAGCATCTCCGCGACGCGCGCGAGATCGATGTCCCCCTCGCCGATGGACTGGTCCCAGACGCCGCCGCGGCTCTGCCGCAGGTGGAGCTCGGAGACGCGGGAGCCGTAGAGGCGGATCACGTCCTCCAGCGCGACCATCGAGTTTCCGGCCCCGCGCCAGATCCAGTGAACGTCGAGGCAGAGCCGGACCGCCGCGGGATCGGTCGCCGCGAGCATGTGGTGGAACTCGCGGGCCGCGGCCCGCATCTCGGGCGCATGGGTATGGAAGAGCAGCTCCGCCCCTCGCTCCGCCAGCGACCGGCCGAGCGACTCGAGCGCTGTGCGCTGGATCCGGAGCTGCGCGTCGGACTTGAGCGCGCCCTCGGGTAGCGGATCGGGATTGGAAATGTAGCGCGCCACTCCGTGCGGCTGAAGGACGTCGGCAATGGCCAGTGCCGTCTCGGTGGCCTCCCGGGCCGGCGCCTCGTCGTGGAAGGCGCCGAAGACGTAGACCGACCCCATCGACAGCCCCTCGGCGGCCGCATCCTCGGCCACGCCGGCGGCCTCTTCTGGGGTCCGCACCGCGTCCTCCCAGCCAGTCAGGCCCGCCTCACGCGCGGACCGCATTGCCGCGCGCCGGTCGAAGGGCCGGTCCGCAAGCTGCGCGAGCTGCTTCCAGCCGTAGACGTTGGTTCCGATAAACATGATCCGCTCCGAGCAATCAGTGAATGGGATGGCCGCGCCCCTAGAGCCGCGCGCCGCTGTCGGGGTCGAAGAGCGAGACGCCCTCGATCTCGAAGTCGAGGTGAAGGGATTGCGGCAGCCCGGCCGCCGCCTCCGGCGTGAGCCGGGCCGACAGCCGCTGTCCCGAGAGTTCTGCCCAGACGAGCGTGTCCGCGCCGTGGGGCTCTATGCCGCGCAGGCGCGCAGCGACGGTGGCGGTGCCGGGGACGGGCGCGACGCTCACGCGCTCGGGCCGGACGCCGAAGACGACGGACCCGGTCCGGGGCGCACTGCGCCAGGCATAGTCCGGGACCGCCACGGTATTCTCGCCGATCCTGACGCGATCCGGCGCGACGAGCTCGCCCTCGAGGAAGCTCATCGCCGGGGCACCGACGAAGTCGGCCACGAACCGGGTCGCGGGCCGGCGGTAGATCTCGTCGGGCGTGTCGACCTGCTGGATCACGCCCGCGTCCATCACGGCGATCCGTGTGGCAAGCGTCATCGCCTCGATCTGGTCGTGCGTGACGAAGACGAAGGTGACGCCCAGACGCTCGTGAAGCGCCTTGATCTCGTTCCGCATCTCGGTGCGGAGCTTGGCATCCAGGTTCGACAGGGGCTCATCGAAGAGGAAGAGCCGCGCCTTCCGCACGAGGGAGCGTCCGATCGCGACCCGCTGGCGCTGCCCGCCCGAGAGCTGGCCGGGCTTGCGGTCGAGGAGATGGCCGATCTGCAGGAGGTCGGCCGCCCAGCGCACGCGCTCCTCCTGCTCGGCACGGCTCGCGCCGACCACGCGGAGCGCGAAGGCCATGTTCGCCCGCGCCGTCATCGTCGGGTAGAGCGCGTAGGACTGGAAGACCATGCCGATCTCGCGCGCGCTGGGCTCCAGCCGCGTGACGTCGCGGTCGTCGAACAGGATGCGCCCGGCCTGCACTTGGTCGAGCCCGGCGATGGCGGAGAGCAGCGTCGATTTCCCGCAGCCGGACGGGCCGAGCAGAACGAGGAACTCGCCGTCTGCTATGTCGAGCGAGATGTCCTTCAGAACGGCATGGGCTCCGTAGCTTCGGACGAGATTCTCGATTCGGACGCGGGTCATGGAGCCTATCCCTTCACGGCCCCGGCGGTCACGCCGCGGACGAAGTACTTGCCGGACAAGAGGTAGAGGAGGAGCGGCGGCAGCGCCGTCAGCAGCGTCGCGGCCATGTTGACGTTCTGCTCGGGCACGCCGCTCGACGCGGTGGCGGACAGCGAGGCGACCGAGACGGTCATGGGTTGCCAGTTCTGGCCGCTGAAGATCAGACCGAGGAGGTAGTCGTTCCAGACGCCGGTGACGGAGAGGATACCCGCCACGATCGCCACATTGAGCGACAGGGGAAGGATGACCAGCCGCCAGATCTGGAAGAAGCCGGCGCCGTCGACCCGCGCCGCCTTGATCAGTTCGGGCGGCAGGCCGACGTAGTAGTTGCGGAAGATCAGCGTCAGGATCGGCAGCCCGAAGAGGACGTGGACGATCACCACGGCGGCCAGCGTCTGGTGGATGCCGCCGACCGCGAACATCCGCACCAGCGGGTAGATCATGATCTGGTAGGGCACAAAGGCCCCGACGAGCAGGAGGCCGAGGACGAGTCCCGCCCGGCGGAGGTTCCACAGCGCGAGCGCAAAACCGTTCAGCGAGGCGAGGAGCAGCGAGATAGACGTCGCGAGCGCGGTGATGACCACCGAGTTCCAGAACCGGCCGCCGATGCCGTTGCAGTCGCGACCGATGCAGGCGCTCGACCACGCCTTGGAGAAGGCCTCGAGATCGGGCGAGCGCGGCAGGAGGAAGATCGAGGCCCCCCGCGCCTCGTCGGCGTCCTTGAGCGCGGTCAGGACCACGATGACCAGCGGGATCGCGAAGAAAAGCGCGGTCGTCACGAGGAAGAGATAGAGGCCGATGCGGCCTGCGCGTCCGGCGGGCGTCATGCCGCCTCTCCCCGCCGCCGCAGAAGCCCGACGAGGGCGAAGAGGACCACGACGGTCAGGAGGAGGAGCGTCGCCGCCGCCGAGGCAAGCCCCACGCTCTGCCGCTCGAAGTAGTGGTCGACGATGAACTTGGCAGGCACGTCGGTGGAGAAACCCGGTCCGCCCCCCGTCAGCGCCACGACGAGGTCATAGCT
The DNA here is from genome assembly GCF_003789055.1 of Histidinibacterium lentulum. Lineage (GTDB taxonomy): Bacteria > Pseudomonadota > Alphaproteobacteria > Rhodobacterales > Rhodobacteraceae > Oceanicola > Oceanicola lentulus. The sequence goes on from NZ_ML119089.1 coordinate 80,512, forward strand.
GCGGACCACGTTCATGCCGAGAAGCACGAGGCAGGTGACGACCATCGGCCAGAGCATCGGCAGGACGACATGCCGGTACATCCGGTGCCGTGGGATGCCGTCGACGCGCCCGGCCCGCCAGATCTCCTGGTCGACCGATTGCAGTCCGGCGAAGAGGATTACCATGACGAGTCCCGCCGAATGCCAGACTCCGGCGATGACAAGGGTGAAGATCGCCCGCTCGGGACTCGACAGCAGGTCGAGCGAGAAGGACTCGAAGCCCAACGAACGGACGTAGTCCTGCAGCCCCGTCGTGGGGTTGAGCAGCCATCGCCAGGCCAGGCCGGTGACGATGAAGGACAACGCGATGGGGTAGAGGAAGATCGTCTGGTAGACGCTGCGCCCCTTCACCCCCTGGTCGAGCGCGATCGCGAGCAGAAGCCCCGCGGCGAGGCAGAAGCCGATGTAGAGCCCGCCGAACACGAACAGGTTCGTGTAGGCGACCTGCCAGCGTTCGGTGGAAAGCAGCCGCTCGTACATGTCGAGACCCGCCCAGCGAGAGACCGGGAGGATGCGCGAGGGAGTGAAGGACAGGCCGATCGTCCAGAGAATCGATCCGTAGTAGCCGACGACCGTCAGCAGGATCGTGGGCACGAGCACGAATCGTGCCGTCGCCTGGGGTGTAATCGCCATGGGCGGTGCCTTCCGGGATCGGCAGGGCGGCCGGTTCGGCCGCCCTGCCCGTTCCGAAGCGAGGGAGGACGCTTCAGAAGTCGTTCAGGATGATGTCCGCGAACTGGGCGGCGGCGGATTCCGGCGTCACCGACGTGTCGGCCCAGAAGTTCATCAGAAGGTCGCCGATCTGCCCGGCCGCGTCGCCGCTCAGGAGCGCGTTGGGGTTCGGCAGGCCGCGCCCCTCAGCCATGCCCTCGGCCACCTTCAGGGAGCACTCGGAAAGCCCCTCCGTGCTCGCATCTGTGCGCGACGGGATGGAGCCCTTGTCGATGGAAAACGCCGTCTGCGTCGCAGGATCGAGCAGCGCCCGGACGAAGTCGTCCTGACCGGTCGACTCCTGACCCAGATCGGGGATCATGAACCCGGTCGTCCCCACGATCCAGGTGTCGCCGCCCGCCATCGCGCAGCCCCAGTCGGTGCCGTAGGTCTCGCCCATCGCGGCGAGCTCGCCCCCGGCCCAGCTGCCCATGACCTGCAGCCCCGCGCGGCCCTCGGCGACGAGCGAGAGGGTATCGTTCCACGACCGGTTGGAATTGCCCTGGTCGGCCAGGACGGACAGCTCCCGCAATATGCGGAAGGACTCGACGATCGCGTCGCTCTCCGCCATCGCGGGATCCTGGTCGCGGTAGAGCGCATTGAATCCGTCCTGGCCGAACTCGGCGGTCAGGATCGAGAAGTGCAGGATGTTGAGCTGCCAGGGCTGGGCGCCGACGGCGATCGGGATGATCCCGGCCTCTTGCAGCGCCGGCGCCGCGGCGAGGAACTCGCCCCAGCCGGTCGGCGGCTCGACGCCGGCCGCTTCGAAGGCCGGGATCGAATACCACATGAAATTCTGCGTCTCGAAGGCGAGCGGCACGGCGTAGAGTTCGCCGCTCTCGAGGCTCGCGATCTCGAGCGCGAAGGCGGGAACCGAGTCGATCAGGCCCTCGGCTTCGACGAAGGGACGAATGTCGCGGAGGATCCCCTGCTCGCCGAGGTCGATCGCCTCCTTGCCGACAGAGGCGAACAGCGCGCCCGGCGGATCGCCGCCTCCGATCCGCGAGGTGAAGAGAGCGCGGGCTCCGGCACCGCCGTCGGGGGGAACCAGCTCGACCCAGGTCGTCCCGAGGTCCTCGACCTTGTCCGCGACGTGCTGGATCGCAGCCGATTCGCCGCCGGTGACGAGCCAATGGATGACCTCGACCTCCTCGGCCGCCGTGACCGCGGGCAAGGCCGTGCCGCAGGCAAGCGCGATCGCTCGCCCGACCCGGGCGCCATTTTTCTGTTGCATTTCGTCCTCCCTTGCAGCGCGGGCTCTGAATGGCCCGGCACCAACCGTTCGGGTCCTGCCGGAGTCGCCGGCGGTCCTTGGGATCACATTGTCGCAGCAAGTCGGAATCGGCAAAGGCAGAAACCATCAGATCGCATCACATAAGTCATGGTCTCATCACATTACATCATTGGATCACCTCAGATTCTCGCAGGATTCTGTTGACGTGCATTGCTTCGGCTGCGACTGGATTGGGCGAGAGACCAGGGTATCCATGCGCGCAACCATCCACGACATCGCCAGCCGCGCAGGTGTTTCCGCAGCGACCGTCGATCGGGTGCTGAACGGCCGGAAAGGGGTGTCGGCGGCCAACAGGCAAAGGGTGATGCGGGCGGCGCAGGAGTTGCGCTACCTGCCGACCGATGGACAGGCGGCCCTTCCTGTGCGTCCCGCGCAGCTGGAGTTTCTGATCCCCCGGGCGCGGCAGGTCTTCCTCTCGGATCTGGCAGAACAGATCGAGGAATTCGCGGCCACCCTCCCCGTGGTGTCACGCGCTAAGGTCCATGCGGTGGAAGACCTCAGCCCCGAGGCCTTCGTCTCGGCCCTTGGGCGCATCGACACCGGCACGCAGGGCGTCGGGATCGTGGCGGTCGACCACCCGCTGACGCGCCAGGCGGTGCGCGACCTCACCGACGGTGGCGTGAAGGTGGTCACCATCGCCTCCGACCTGCTGACCACGCCGCGCAGCGCCTATGTCGGCCTCGATGACCGCGTCGCCGGCCGGACCGCCGGACTCGTCATGGGTCACGTCGCGGGCCGATCGGGCGGCAAGGTCGCCCTCTTCGTGGGCCAGCAGGCCTTCCAGGGCCAGCGAGAGCGCGAGATCGGCTTCCGCACCATCATCGAGCAGGAATTCCCGACACTGGAACTCCTGCCGTTGTTCGACACCCGCTCCGACACCGGCATCGCCCGGAGCGCGACCGAACGGCTGCTGGCGGCCGAGCCCGATCTGGCCGGCATCTACGTGATGGGCGGCGGGCGCTCGGGCGTGGCGGAGGCGACGGCCAGGGTGGACCGAAGGAAGCGGCCGTTCGTCATCCTCCACGACCTGTCCGACACGACCAGGCGCTACCTTTCGGAAGGAAGCATCGACCTGATCATCGACCAGAACGTCCGGCTGCTTGCGGAGCAGGCGGTGATCCGGCTCCTGACCGCGATCGCCGCGGAGCGCCTGTTCCTGCCGGAGCATTTCATCGAACCGCGCCTGATTTTCCGCGAGAACATCCCGATGTAGGCCGACAGGCAAAGGCGCCTGCCTCAAGACCTGCCAGCCGGCGACGCCTCGAAAGTCCGCTCTGGTAGAAGTGCGGGTGGGCGCGCTCCGCTTGCTCCCCCCTGGTCGCACGAGGGATCGGCTTGTGGTTCTTCAGGCGACCGGAGTCGCCGGGACGCGGTCGGTCTCCAGATCGAGCCAGGCGCATTCCTCGGGCTCGAGAGCGAGCGAGAGCGCGATCGGGCTCAGGTCGGGCGGCCTGAGACAGAGCTCCTGCGGAGGTATTTCCGGCCGGATGAACTCCGGCACCGGCACCGGAAGAGGCCGGCGCGCCCGTCGCCTCAGCGCAGGAACTGGCCGATCACGCTGCCCGCCGCGATCTCGGCCGCGCCCACGCGACAATGGCTTGCGTCGTCGCCCCGCACCGCGCCCATGGCGGCGAGCCGTGCGCGGGCCTCGGCCTCGAGCCGGTCGGCCGCTGCGTCATCGTCGAGGAAGGCCTCGATCTCCGCCTCCGAATAGCCCAGCCTGCGCGCCTCTCCCCTCAGGGCGTTCAGATAGGCAATCCCCTTCAGACGCCGCGCCTCGATCCGGTCGCAGCGGTCGGAGATCTCCACCGCGATTCCCACGGCGATGAGGCCCTCGCGGATCGCGGGCTCCGCCTCGAGACCGGCCTGGGCCAGGGCGGCGGGCGGCGCGGCAAGGAGGGTCAGGATCAGGGCGAACATTGGGCGCATGGGGCCTCTCCGGTCAGTCTGGTTGCGCCCGGCATGACCTGCCCGGCTCTGCTATTCAATGTCAGCCCCGGCCCGGCCCCGCTTTGAGCGGCTCTCCGCGCCTTCGTCCGGCTCCTCCACCCGCCGCGCCTCGGCGTGCTTGATGTCCGAGCGGCTTTCCCCCTTCATCCGCGCGATCCGGGCCTCGATCAGGGGCTGGGCCACGAAGGTGATCAGCGGCACTGTCAGCGCGGTCGACACCAGAACCTCCGCCCAGAGCGGCCAGTCGATCCCCAGCCAGACGAAAGCGTAGCTGAACAGGCAGACACAGGGAAAGACCGCCAGCCAGACGGCGAGAAGCTGAAGAAGGCGCTCGCTGAGGGACATCTCATGAGGCCCGACGCGAAACCCGCGGCGAAGTTCCGGCGTGCGGCGTCAGGGCCGCCACGGCAAGGGGCCCGGCGGCCGGTCGAAGCGCCGGATGCCGCATCACGCCGCGCCGGCAGGTCCACCGGGATGTCGGGCAGCACGCCGTATGCCCGCGTCGCCGCAACGGTCGAGGCCGGCAGGCGCCGCCCCGGGACCGGATCCATCCGTCGCGGCCGGGGTCGGTCTCACGGTGTCCCTTGGCGCCTACGGCGGCGTCGGCCCGCCGCCAGCCTCCGCTTCACTCCGCCGCGATCGGCGCGCGTCCCCTGATGCGGTCCTCGATCTCCTCGCGGAAGTTGCGGATCAGCCCCTGGATCGGCCAGGCCGCGGCATCGCCCAGCGCGCAGATCGTGTGGCCCTCGACCTGCTTCGTCACCTCGAAGAGCATGTCGATCTCCTCGACCGCCGCCTCGCCCTTCACCAGCCGGTCCATCACGCGCATCATCCAGCCCGTGCCTTCCCGGCAGGGCGTGCACTGGCCGCAGCTCTCGTGCTTGTAGAATTTCGACAAACGCCAGATCGCCTTGATGATGTCCACCGACTGATCCATCACGATCACCGCCGCCGTGCCGAGCCCGGAGCCCAGCTCGCCGCGCAGGTAGTCGAAATCCATCACCGCGTCGCGCATCTTCTCGCCGCGCACGCAAGGAACCGAGGAGCCGCCCGGGATCACCGCCTTGAGGTTGTCCCAGCCGCCGCGAATGCCGCCGCAGTGCTTTTCGATAAGCTCCTCGAAGGAGATCGACATCGCCTCCTCGACCACGCAGGGGTGGTTCACATGGCCCGAGATGGCGAAGACCTTGGTGCCCGCGTTCCGCTCCCGTCCGAAGCCCGCGAACCAGGTGGCGCCGCGCCGCAGGATCGTCGGCACCACCGCGATGCTCTCCACGTTGTTCACCGTGGTCGGGCAGCCGTAAAGACCGGCGCCGGCCGGGAACGGCGGCTTCATCCGCGGCATTCCCTTCTTGCCCTCCAGGCTCTCGATCAGGGCGGTCTCCTCGCCGCAGATGTAGGCCCCCGCGCCGTGGTGCAGGTAGAGATCGAAGTCCCAGCCCGACCCGGCGGCGTTCGCCCCCAGAAGCCCCGCGTCATAGGCCTCGTCGATGGCCGCCTGCAGCGCTTCCTTCTCGCGGATGTATTCGCCGCGGATGTAGATATAGGCCGAATGCGCTCCCATCGCGAAACTGGCGATCAGGCAGCCCTCGATCAGCGTGTGGGGATCGTGGCGCATGATCTCCCGGTCCTTGCAGGTCCCGGGCTCGCTCTCGTCGGCGTTCACGACAAGGTAATGGGGCCGCCCGTCGCTTTCCTTCGGCATGAAGGACCACTTGAGCCCCGTGGGAAAGCCCGCGCCGCCCCGGCCGCGCAGACCGCTCGCCTTCATCTCGTCCACGATCCAGTCACGTCCCTTCTGGATCAGCCCGGCCGTGCCGTCCCAGTGGCCGCGTGCCTTCGCACCCGAAAGGCTGCGGTCGTGCATTCCGTAGAGGTTGGTGAAGATGCGGTCTTCGTCCTTGAGCATATCTGGTCTCCAGCCCGACGGGTCTCAGCGCTTTCTCGTCTTCTGCCAGATAGTCCAGGTGACGACCAGCGCCCAAACGAAAGCCGCCAGTGCGACGAGATAGAGCAGGACCTCGAACCGGAGCGGCAGCCCGGCGACGCGCACCAGCATCGGCGCAAGGATCGCCAGAAGACCGCCTCCCGCGATGGCCAGCGCGGCCCTGCGGGCCTGTCGGGCGATCCGCCGGTCGTCGTCCTCGCTCATCGCGCGGCCGTCATGCGTCGGGCACGGCGTCCGGAACCGCCGCCAGCGTGACAGGCCCCGCGCGTCTCCTGCGTGTCGGAGCGGCAGGGCGCTTGCGCTCCGGCGCCTCCGTCGGGGCGACCGCCCGCAGATACGGCGCGGGTGCTGCCCCTGCCCGACCGAGCCCCGTGGCCAGCATCGGTCCCGCCACGGCGTGGCGCCACAGCACGAAACCGGGCGTCAGCATGGCTGCCAGCGGCATCGCCCCGAGGACGATCATCGGGGCCGCGACCCTCAGCCAGACCGCCTCCTCTGGCCAGGCCGACGACATCTCACGCGGTCCCGGACAGCACCGCAGCCGCTGTCACCCAGTCGCCGCGGCTCGCGCGGCCGCCGGGAACGCCGAGGTTCTCGTCCATCCAGGCGACATGGGCCGGGGTCCAGGCCGCGATCTGGTCGAAATGGTGGATGCCGAAGCCGTTCAGCGTCTCGGCCAGCTTCGGCCCGACGCCCGCAAGGAGCGTCAGGTCGTCGCCCTTGCCCCCCCGCGGCGCCGCGAGCGCGGGCGGCTGGACAGGGCCTTCGGGCCCGGCCGCCTGTGCCGGTTCGGACTTCGGAGGCGCTTCTTTCGAGGCCTCGGTCTTCGGCGTCTCCGCCTTCACCGGCTCGGTCTTCGGAGCCGCCGCCTTGGGTGCGTCCGCCTTCACCGGCTTGGCCTCGGGAGCCGCCGTCTTGGGCGCCTCCGCCTTCATCGGCTCGGGCTTGGGAGCCCCGGCCTTGGCCGTTTCCGCCTTGACCGGCTCGGGCTTCGCAGCCGCGGGCTTCGACACGTCCGCCTTCACCGGCTGGGGCTTCGCTGCCGCGGGCTTGGGCGTCTCGGCCTTCGCAGGATCGGCCTTCGGAGTCGCGGCCTTCGGTGCGTCCGATTTCACGGCCGCAGGCTTCGGCGTCACGGCCCCGGGCGCCGCGACCTTCTCGACGGCCTTGGGCCTCGCCTTGTCCGCGGTCGTCTCGGAGACGGCGCCCCTGCCGGACGACACCCGCATCGCCAGCACCGGGCCGGCCATAGCCATGCGCCAGACATAGCCCTGAACGGCTATCGCGCTCGCCATGCCCAGGACCACCGGGGACCCGAAGGTCAGCGCGGCGGTGGTCTGCATCATGCTCGGAATACGGTCGGAAGAATGGGTTGCGGTCACGTCGGGCCTCCATCAATGGACTGGCGGCGGGCCGGCCGCCCGACCGTCAGCCTGCCCCAGATGCCGCACTGCAGCAAGTGCGTTATTGCACCGCAGCGCGGCTCTCCGCCTAGTAGACGTCGCCGCCTTTGACCTTCTCGGAAAAGGAGGTGCTTCCGCCGTCCGCGAGCGTCCTCGCCTGACCGACCCAGTCGTCGCGGCTGGCCCGGCCCTTGAAGCCTTCGAGGTTGGAATCGACCCAGGCGAGTTCGCGGTCGGTCCAGGCCGCGACTTGGTCGAAGTGGTAGAAGCCCATGGAATTAAGAAGCTTCTCGAGCTTCGGACCGACGCCCTTGATCTGCTTGAGGTCATCCGCCCCGCCCTCTCTCGGGGCGTCGAGCGTCGCGGGACGGTCCGCATCGGTGGGTTCGTCAGGGGCGGCCTCGGGCGTATCCGCCGTGGCCGGGGCCGGCGGAGTTTCGCCGCCCGTCTCCACAGGCATCGCCGACGCGGCGCCCGCGCCCGCCACACCGGCCGCCGCCGAAGGTGCCGCCGCCGCAGCCTGTTCGGACCGGGAGGCGTCCGGCTCCGGGCTCGCCGCTTCGGTGCCGGAGGCCCGCACCCCCGCATCCGCATCGCTCCCGGACGTGGCGGAGGCCGCCGTCTCGCTCCCGGGTGAGGAGGAAGCCGGCCCTGATGCGGTCGACGCGGGCGCCGTCGAAGCGGGCGCCGCACCGCCTGTCGTCGCCGGTGCGCTGGACGTCATCGTGCCCGGGCGCGGTGCTGCGGGTTTGGTCCGGCCCACCGTGGGCGCCGTCCCCGCGCCCATCGCGGGCGGCAGCGGCTTGCACAGCAGTACGCTGAGAAGCACACCGAGCACCGTCGCGATCAGCAGCCCGACAAAGATTGCACCGATGACCGACAGGCCGCCGAACAGGAGCGAGATCGCGATCCCGACAATCCCGATGATGCCCCCGGTGATCCAGCAGCCGGCCTGACATCTCAGCCGTCCGGTTTCGTCCGCCATGGTCTTCGTCTCCCCCACAGGATGCGCGACCGACGCCCGAGGCGCCGCCCGCCTTCATGCTCTCCGGGAAAGCATACGCATTCTGTGCCACATGACTACCGTCTGCGGACAGCACCGCCGAAACCGGAGACGAGGGCGCGGCACCGGGGCCGCAGGGTCACGATTCGGTGGCGAAGGCGCGCGCCTGGGACACCCAGTCGTCCCGCTCGATCCGGCCCTTGAACGTCAGACGCGAGTCGACCCAGGCGATCTCCTTGGGGCCCCATTCCGCGATCTGGTCGAACCGGTAGATGCCCAGAGCGTTCAGCATTCCCTCGAGCTGCGGTCCGACGCCCTTGATCCGCTTCAGATCGTCGGTTCCGGTGGTCGGCGGCGAGTCGAACAGCGCGGGTGGCGTTTCCGGCACGCCGGATGGGGGCGCGGCAGCGGGCGGCGCCTCGGCTGTCGGGCTGGCCAGCGATTCGGACGTCGAATCATCGGCGGGCTGCACGTTCTCGGGCGGGCGGCCCGTGGCCTCGGCGTCCGGGGCCTCTCCGGGGGCCTCCGAGACCTTGTCGCTGGCCTCGCCCCGGTCCCTCGGAGGCGGCGCCTCGCCGGGCACGCGGCCAGCCTGGGGATGCGGACCGTCCGGCCCGCGCGGCCCCATCAGGTCGTCGCGCACCCGCCCGCCCTCGGCCCGCGCGCCCTGGTCGCCCCAGGGCGCGCGCAGCGGCTCCTCGGTGCCGTCGATCCGGGCGATGGTGTCGCCCTTCTCCAGCGCGAGACCCACACTGGCGTTATGCGCCATCCGCCCCTCGTTCCACTGGCCGAGCGAGGTAAGCCCCGAAGCGGGCTCCGAGGCATAGCGCCCGTTCTGCGGCCCCGGCGCGGGCACCCGGCCCGCCGCCATCTCGTCCAGCAGCCAGGCCAGCCGCTCGGCGGTCAGGTCCTCGTAGTAGTCCTTGCCGATCTGCGCCATCGGCGCGTTGGCGCAGGCGCCGAGGCACTCCACCTCTTCCCAGCTGAACTTGCCGTCCGCCGACAGCATGTGCGCCTCGGGCGCGATCCGCTCCTTGCAGACCGCCACAAGGTCCTCCGCCCCGCAGATCATGCAGGACAGCGTCCCGCAGACCTGCACATGGGCGACCGAGCCCACGGGCGACAGCTGGAACATGAAATAGAAGGTCGCCACCTCCAGCGCCCGGATATGCGCCATCCCCAGCATGTCCGCGACATGCTCGATGGCGGGGCGGCTCAGCCAGCCCTCCTGCTCCTGCGCGCGCCACAGCAGCGGAATGATCGCGCTGGCCTGACGGCCCTCGGGATACTTGGTGATCTGCGCCTCGGCCCAGGCCCGGTTCTCGGGCGTGAAGGCGAAGCTGTCAGGCTGCTCTTGATGCAGGCGTCTGAGCATCTGGGCGGGCTCCTGTCTCTGTCGCCCCCCAGCTATCCCCGCCCCCCGGGACGGTCAACCGGCGCCGGACGCGACCTCTGCGCACGTCCCGCTGGCCAGCACGAACCCGGTGTCCCGGGCATCGACCAACTCGCCCTGGCCGGCGAGATACTCGACCACGTCGCGCAGCTGGTCCTCGGTCAGCCCTGTCCGGGCCTCCACGACGGCGGCTTCCTCGGCATTGGTCACCCGGCACCCGGCCTCGACCACCGCGGCGCGGAATGCTGCCAGCTCCGCGTCACCGATCCCCGCAGGCCTCGGCGGCGAGGCGCCGGCGAGCCCGAAGGGCGCACCGCCCGGACCGGCCTCGCAGGCGGCCAGCACAAGAAGGGGAATGATCAGAAATGCGCGTCTCACCGGCGTCCCTTTCGCAGCTTGCAGCGTGGTCATGCCCCGGCCGAGAGGTCCGATGCAAGGGCTCAGGACGCCTGCCCCGTAGCCCTCAGCGGTCGATCTCTCCGAACACGATGTCGATGGACCCGAGAATGGCCGAGACATCCGCCAGCTGGTGCCCCTTGCAGAGGTGATCCATCGACTGGAGATGCTGGTACCCCGGCGCGCGGATCTTCGCGCGGTAGGGCCGGTTGGTGCCGTCGGCCACCAGATACACCCCGAACTCGCCCTTGGGCGCCTCGACCGCGGCATAGACCTCGCCTTCGGGGACATGAAAGCCCTCGGTGTAGAGCTTGAAGTGATGGATCAGCGCTTCCATCGAGGTCTTCATCTCGCCCCGCTTCGGCGGGCCGATCTTGCCCCGGGTCATCACGTCGCCCTGGTTTTCGGGCATCCGCAGCTTCTCGCAGGCCTGCCGGATGATATGCGCCGACTGCCGCATCTCCTCCATGCGGATCAGGTAGCGGTCGTAGCAATCGCCGTTCTTGCCCACGGGGATCTGGAAATCGAACTCGTCGTAGCACTCGTAGGGCTGCGCACGCCGCAGGTCCCAGGCAAGGCCCGAGCCGCGCACCATGGGCCCCGAATAACCCCATTCGAGGATGTCCTCCTCGGTGACGATGCCGATATCCACGTTGCGCTGCTTGAAGATGCGGTTCTCGGTCAGCAGCCCGTCGATATCGTCGAGCACGCCGGGAAACTCCTGCGCCCAGACGTCGATGTCGTCCACGAGCTTTCGCGGCAGATCCTGGTGCACCCCTCCGGGCCGGAAATAGGCGGCATGGAGTCGTGCGCCGCAGGCCCGCTCGTAGAACACCATCAGCTTCTCGCGCTCCTCGAAGCCCCAGAGAGGCGGCGTCAGGGCGCCCACGTCCATGGCCTGGGTCGTCACGTTGAGCAGGTGGTTCAGGATGCGCCCGATCTCGCAGTAGAGAACCCGGATCAGCTGTGCCCGCCGCGGCACCGGCGTCTTGGTGAGCCGCTCGATGGCGAGGCACCAGGCATGTTCCTGGTTCATCGTGCCCACATAATCGAGCCGATCGAAATAGGGCAGGTTCTGGAGGTAGGTGCGGCTCTCCATCAGCTTCTCGGTGCCGCGGTGCAGAAGGCCGATATGCGGGTCCGTGCGCTCCACGATCTCACCGTCGAGTTCAAGCACCATCCGCAGCACGCCGTGCGCCGCAGGGTGCTGGGGCCCGAAGTTGATGTTGAAGTTGCGGATCTTCTGTTCCTGCGTCTGGGCGTCGTCGAAGCCCTTGGAGCCGTCCATCATTCTCTCACCCTTCCAGCGCAGGACCGGACAGTGTCCGGTACAGCTTGGTGATCAGTTTCCATTCGCCGCCGAGCTTCACGAAGCCCAGGTAATCCGAATACCGCCGGGGCGGCACATCCACCCAAAGCCGCACATGGGCGATCTCGCCGCCCGCCACATCCACCGCCTCGATCCCGAAAGCCGGGTCGCCCCCGAACGCCTCGCGTCCGCCGACCCGCTCCAGAAACGTGGCCTTGTCCCAGTGAAGCGCGGTTCCGGCGGGTGTCGGCGCCGACATTGCGAACCGCGGATGACAGAGCGCATCGAGTGTCGCGGCATCGGCCTCATGCAGCGCGACGCAATAGGCGGACGCCGCCGCGCGGACCGCTGCCTCTTCGCCAGCAGACCCCGCGCCGTCCATCATTTCGCACTCTCGCCTTTCTCGTCGCCCGGAAGCACATAATCCGCGCCTTCCCAGGGGGACATGAAGTCGAACTGCCGGTACTCCTGCACCAGCTTGACCGGCTCGTAGACGACGCGCTTCTTTTCCTCGTCATAGCGGACCTCGGTATAGCCCGTGGTCGGAAAATCCTTGCGCAGCGGATGCCCGCGAAAGCCGTAGTCGGTCAGGATGCGCCGCAGGTCGGGATGGCCGGAGAACAGCAGCCCGAACATGTCGAAGACCTCGCGCTCGAACCAGTTGGCCGAGGGATGCACCGGGGTGATCGAGGGGACCATGTCCTCCTCGCGCACGGCGACCTTCACCCGGATGCGGTGGTTCCGGTACATCGACAGGAAATGATAGACCATGTCGAACCGCTTCGCGCGGCCGGGCCAGTCCACGGCGGTGATGTCGATCAGCGTGGAAAACCGGCAGGTCGGATCGGTCTTCAGGAAGTCGATGAAGCCGACAAGGCTCGACAGCGTCGCCTCCACCGTCAGCTCACCGCCCGTCACCTGCCAGGACACGACGCAGTCGGGACGCCGCGCCTCGATATGCTCGCCCAGTTCTCGCAGCGCTTCGCTCATTGCGGATCTCCTCAGCGGACGATGGTGCCGGTGCGGCGGATCTTCCGCTGCAGCTGCAGGATGCCGTAAAGCAGTGCCTCCGCGGTGGGAGGGCAGCCAGGGACATAGATGTCCACCGGCACGACCCGGTCGGCGCCGCGCACCACCGAGTAGCTGTAGTGATAGTATCCGCCGCCGTTCGCGCAGGAGCCCATCGAGATGACGTAGCGCGGCTCGGGCATCTGGTCGTAGACCTTGCGCAGTGCCGGCGCCATCTTGTTCGTCAGCGTGCCCGCGATGATCATGAGGTCCGACTGCCGCGGGCTTGCCCGAGGAGCGGTGCCGAACCGCTCCAGATCGTAGCGGGGCATGGAGGTATGCATCATCTCCACGGCGCAGCAGGCCAGTCCGAAGGTCATCCAGTGCAGCGAACCGGTGCGGGCCCAGTTGATCACGTCCTCGGCCGAGGTGACGAGAAAGCCCTTGTCCTGCAGTTCCCTGTTCAGCGCCTGCGTCGTGACCTCCCGGTCCTCGCCTGCCGCATAAGGTGTGGTGGCAACGCCCATGTCGTCCTCTCCGGGTCGTCCGGGCCTTTCGGCCCGGGGGTGGGCACGGCTCGCGCCGCTTGCCCGTCAGATACTGCGCCGTCCTGGCCCGGTCAACGCGGGCGCGGCAATTCGCACCGGGCCGGCCCCGCCGTCCCCGCACGACCCCGTAGGGCTGCGCGTTCATGCGCACCTTCCCCCGCCCCAGAACAACGCCGTAGGGTGCGTTTTCAACGCACCGCCCGCCCCGCCCCGACGGCACCCGCCCCTCGTCGCAAGGCGCCGCAGCCCGCGCAGGATGCCTGTTCATGCGCACCCCACACCCGCCAAAAAACGGCCGCTAACGAATTTCTCGTTCAGGATCAGACTGTTGTGAGGCGTTTCATCGTGAAACGCCCTCACTCCCAGTCCAGCGCGCCCTTCTTCCACTCGTAGGCGAAGCCGATCGTCAGCACCCCGAGGAAGACCATCATCGACCAGAACGCCAGATCCGACAGCCCCCCGAAGGCCACTGCCCAGGGAAAGAGAAAGGCGATCTCGAGATCGAAGATGATGAACAGGATCGACACCAGATAGAACCGCACGTCGAACTTCATCCGCGCGTCATCGAAGGCGTTGAACCCGCATTCGTAGGCCGACACCTTCTCGGGGTCCGGATTGCGGACCGCCACCAGCGCCGCGGCGAGGATGAAGACGAGGCCCAGCACGATGGCGAGGCCGAGGAAGACCACGATCGGCAGATACTCTCGCAGCAACTCTTCCATGACCGCTTCCCTTCTCGCTCGCCCCCCGCTTATCCCGCACCCCCGGGCCGGTCAACGGGGCCGCCTGCCTCACTCCGCCGCGGCACGCCCCTGAAAGACCGCCGACACCTCCGCCCGGATGATCCGCGCGATCAGGGCGCAATCCTCGAGGCTGAAGGTCAACGGCAGCCGCATGTCGAGAAGCCCCGCCAGCACCCGGTCCGTCTGCGGCAGGTGCGGCACCTCCGCATACCTCCAGCTGTCGTACCGCGACGTGAAGGCCACGGGCTCCGCCGCGCCGAACCACTTCAGCTCCACCCCCCGCGCCGCGCAGCGCGCGACAACGGCCTGCACATCCTCCGCCGCCCAGCCATCCAGCAGCAGCTGGATCGACGAGCCGACGAAGCTCTCCTCCTCCGGACGCTCCGGCAGCCGCAGCCCCGGCGTGTCTCTCAGCCCCGCCTCCACGACCCGGTACCGCTCAGTCCAGCGCCGGCACTGGTCCGGCAGCACAGCCAGCTGCGGCCGCAGGATCGCCGCCCGCAGGTTGTCCATCCGGCTCGACACGTTGGGCGTCTCCAGCCGCACCCGGCGGAACACCTCCTCCCCCGGCGCGGCAAGATGCCGCCCGTAGAGCATGTAGCTGCCCGACCCCACGATGGCCCGCGCAGCGATCTCCGCATCGTCGGTGACGAGGAACCCGCCCTCGCCCGAATTCATGTGCTTGTAGGTCTGCGTCGAATAGCAGCCGACCGCCCCGTGCCGCCCCGACGGCACGCCGCGCCACGCCGCCCCCATCGTGTGGGCGCAATCCTCGATCACCAGCACGCCCGCCGCATCGCAGATCGCCATGAGCCGGTCCATGTCGCACAGATGCCCGCGCATGTGACTGAGCAGCAGGACCCGCGCCTCCCAAGCCTTCGCCTCCAGATCGTCGAGGTCGATCCGCAGGTTCCCAGTGGTCTCGACATAAACCGGCGCCGCCCCCACGCCCGCGATCGCCCCGGGTACCGGGGCCAGCGTGAAGGCGTTGGTCAGCACCCTGTCCCCCGGCCCGATCCCCACCGCGCGCAGGGCCGTGGTCATGGCCGACCCGCCCGAGGCCGTCGCGAGGCAGTAGCGCGCCCCGAGGAAGTTCGCGAACTCCTGCTCGAGGAGCGCAACCTCGGCGAGTTCTCCGGAGACCGTGTTGTACCGGTGCAGCCTCCCGCTGCGCATGACCGCGAGGGCCGCCTCGATCCCCTGCTCGGGAATGGGTTCCTGTTGGGTGAAACTTCCGGTGAACCGTTCGCTCATGCCCGCAGTCATGGGCCGCAGCGTCAGCCCGGTCAACGCCTCAGAGGTCGAGAGCCTTCACCACGTCGAAAAGCGCGTCGAAATGCCCGATCGTTGCCTCGGGAAGCAGGGCCTTCACGCGGTCGCCCGAAGGCCCGAACTCCACGAGGATCGACGGCACGCCCGCGGCAGCGGCGGTATGGCGGTCGGTGTCCGTATCGCCCACAAGACAGGTCCGCCGTGGATCGCCGCCCAATCTGCGGACGGCTTCCGTGAGCGGCGCGGGGTCCGGTTTCCTGACCGGCAGCGTGTCGGCACCGACGAGAGCGCCGAACGCGTCCCGCACGCCGAGCGCGACCAGCAGCGCCTCGGCCAGGGCCTCGGGCTTGTTGGTGCAGATGCCGACGGCATAACCCGCGCCGCTCAGCCGCGCGACGGCCTCCATCGCGCCGGGATAAAGCCGTGTCTCCACGCAGAGCGCCGCCCCGTAACGGTCGAGCAGCAGCGGATACTGCCCCTCCACCTCGTCCTCCGAGAGCCCGCCCGCACGCAGCATCGCACGTCCTCCGCGAAACGCGGTCTCGGCATCGCGCGCCGGGTCGAGCTCCTCTCGTCCCAGGCTCCTGAGACAGGCATTGGCCGCCGCGATCAGATCGGCGGAGGTGTCGGCGAGGGTGCCGTCGAGATCGAAGATGACTGAACGCATGCCCGCGACGTAACCCGACGACACGAGAAGTGAAAGGCGCGCGGTTGCGCGGGCTGCGTCACGCGGTAGATACGGGCCCAAGACCAAGGGACAGGCGGACATGGCAACGGCACTCATCGTTCTGGCGGCGGGCAAGGGCAGCCGCATGGAGTCGGACCGCCCCAAGGTGCTGCACGAGATCGGCAGCGCGCCGCTTCTGGCCCATGCCCTTGCCACGGGCCGCGCTCTGGAGCCGTCGCGTATCGTCGTGGTGGCGGGCCATGGCGCGGACGAGGTGCGCAAGGCTACGGCCCACTGGGCGCCCGAGGCCGAAGTGGCCGAGCAGACCGAGCAACTGGGCACCGGCCACGCGGTGGCCCAGGCGGCGCCTGCGCTCGAGGGGTTTGCGGGCGACGCCGTGGTGCTCTACGGCGACACACCCTTCGTGCGGCCCGAGACGCTGCGCCGCCTCGCCGAGGCCCGCGCCCAGCATGACGTCGTTGTCCTCGGGTTCGAGGCCGCTGATCCGGGCCGCTACGGTCGGCTCGTGACCAAGGAAGAGGCCCTGCTCCGGATCGTCGAATTCAAGGACGCGACCGACGAAGAACGCGCCATAACCCTCTGCAACTCAGGCCTTGTCGCCGCAGACTCCGCGACGCTCCTGTCCCTCGTCGCAGACCTGTCGAACGACAATGCCGCGGGCGAGTACTACCTGACCGACATCGTCGCCCTCGCGCGGGACCGCGGCCTGTCCGCGGGAGTGGTGACCTGCGACGAGAGCGAGACACTCGGTGTGAACACCCGCGTGGAACTTTCTGCCGCCGAAGCGATCTTCCAGACCCGCGCCCGCGCCGAGGCGCTTGAGGCCGGGGTCACCCTCGTGGCGCCGGAGACCGTCTTCTTCGCCCAGGACACCTGCATCGGCCGGGACGCGGTGATCGAGCCTCATGTGGTCTTCGGCCCCGGTGTCACGGTCGAGACGGGCGCAACCATCCGCGCCTTCTCCCATCTCGAGGGGTGCCATGTCAGCCGCGGCGCTGTCGTCGGCCCCTATGCGCGCCTTCGCCCCGGCGCGGAACTGTCCGAGGGCGTGCGCGTCGGCAATTTCGTCGAGGTCAAGAACGCGGTCGTGGCCGAGGGCGCAAAGATCAATCATCTCAGCTACATCGGCGATGCGGAGATCGGCGCGGGCGCCAATGTCGGCGCCGGGACGATCACCTGCAATTATGACGGGGTCTTCAAGCACAGGACCACCGTCGGCGCGGGCGCCTTCATCGGCTCGAACACCATGTTGGTCGCGCCCGTCACGGTGGGCGCCGAGGCGATGACCGCCTCGGGATCGGTCGTCACTTCCGACGTGCCCGACGGCGCGCTCGCCATTTCCCGGGCGCGGCAGGAAACCAAGGCTGGATTTGCACGAAGATACTTCCAGAAGCTGCGGGCCCTCAAAGGGAAAAAGGATTAGACCATGTGCGGGATCGTCGGTGTTCTCGGCAATCACGAGGCAGCCCCCCTCCTCGTCGAGGCCCTGAAGCGGCTGGAATATCGCGGCTATGACAGCGCGGGCATCGCCACGGTCGACGGCACCGCGCTGACGCGCCGCCGCGCGGTCGGCAAGCTCGTGAACCTGTCCGACGCCCTCGTCCACGCGCCCCTGCGCGGCAAGGCAGGGATCGGGCATACCCGCTGGGCGACCCACGGCGCGCCGACAGAGGCAAACGCGCATCCCCACGGCGGCGGCAAGGTCGCCGTCGTCCACAACGGAATCATCGAGAACTACAAGGCGTTGCGGTCCGAACTTGAGGCGTCGGGCCTCACCTGCCAGACAGAGACCGACACGGAAACCGTGGCCCTTCTGACGGAGCATCACCTCGCCCGCGGCCTGTCCCCTCGCGAGGCCGCCGCAGCGACAGTGGCCCGGCTCGAAGGCGCCTATGCACTCGCCTTCCTCTTCGACGGCGAGCCTGACCTCCTCATTGCCGCGCGCAAGGGCTCTCCGCTGGCGATCGGGTACGGGAACGGCGAGATGTTCGTCGGCTCCGACGCGCTCGCGCTGGGCCCGCTCACCGACCGGATCACCTACCTCGAGGAAGGCGATTTCGCTGTCGTCACGCGCACGTCGGTCGAGATCACCGATGCGGGCGGCCATCCGGTGGAGCGCGCGATCCGGACCGTGCGGCCGGAACAGGCGCTTGTCGACAAGGCCGGTTTCCGACATTTCATGGCCAAAGAAATCGCCGAGCAGCCAGCGGTCATCACGCGAACGCTCGACGCCTATCTCGATAACGGGCGCATTGACCTGCCCGCACCGGGCCTTGATTTCAATACTCTCGACCGGCTGACGCTCGTGGCCTGCGGCACCGGCCATTACGCCTGCTATACCGCGAAGTACTGGTTCGAGGCGCTGGCCCGCATCCCCGTCGACATCGACGTCGCCTCGGAGTTCCGCTACCGCGAACCGCCGCTCGACCCGGCGTCCGCGGCACTTTTCGTATCCCAATCGGGGGAGACCGCCGACACGCTGGCGGCCCTGCGGTACTGCAAGGGCAAGATCTCGACCATCGGCGCGGTCGTGAACGTGACCGAAAGCTCGATCGCCCGCGACAGCGACCTCGTCTTTCCGATCCATGCCGGGGCGGAGATCGGGGTGGCCTCGACGAAGGCGTTCACCTGCCAGCTGGTGGTCCTCCTGCTCCTGGCGCTCGAGGCCGCCCGGCAGCGCGGTACGCTGACCGAAGAGGAGGTCACGGGCCGTCTGACGGAACTGCGCGCCCTGCCCGGCCTGATCAACCATGCACTCGCCCTTGAAGAGCGGATCGGCCGCCTCGCCCGGCGCGTCGCCGAGGCTCGTGACGTGCTCTTCCTCGGACGCGGAGCAATGTATCCTCTCGCCCTTGAAGGCGCGCTGAAGATGAAGGAAATCAGCTATATCCACGCCGAAGCTTACGCATCTGGCGAACTGAAGCACGGTCCGATCGCGCTGATCGACGAGCATGTGCCTGTTGTGGTCATGGCCCCTACGGACACGCTCTTCGACAAGACGGTGAGCAACATGCAGGAGGTCATGGCGCGCGGCGGCCGGGTCCTGCTGATCACCGATGCTGAAGGAGCCTCTGCCGCCGGGGATGGCGTCTGGGAGACGCTGATCCTGCCGGAGGTCGCGCCGTTCCTGGCCCCGATCCTTCATGCGATCCCGGTGCAATTGCTGGCCTATCACACGGCAGTCGAGAAGGGCACGGACGTGGACCAGCCCCGGAACCTGGCAAAATCCGTCACCGTCGAGTGATCAGCGAAAGACGGAAAGCTCCACGATCTCGGTCAGCGGCGCCTCGATGAGCCGCATCGCCGCAAGGCTGATCTGGCTGCCCGCCCCCACTTCGCCGCCGGACGGCCGCAGTTCGACGTTCACCGACCTGCCCTGATATTCGACCCGGCCCATCACGGCCTCGCTCACGAGGGGCGTCTTGACCCAGATGCCGGGATCGGCAGGAGAGCCGAGAGTGGCCTGTGTAACCCCAAGCGCTTCGCTCTCGGCCTCCGGTTCTGGCGCGGCCACCGCCTCGGCGCGGTCTTCCTCGGTCGTGGTGTCGAAATCCTCCACAGTACGCGCAGTCTCGGGCGGAGGCGGCGGTGGATCGGGGTCGAGGGTCGGCTCGGGTGCCGAAAGCGCGGAAAGCGGTGCACCCGTGGGCTCGGCCGCTTGCGGTGTGGCGGTGAGACTGCCCGGAAAGTCGAATCCAGGCAGAGACGGACCCGCGCAACCGGCGAGCGCAACGAGAGAGAGGATCGGCAGAGCGCGCATGGGACCAGCCTAAAAGCCCCACCCGCCGGAGGCAACCGGCCGGGGCGGCTTGTCACCGCATCGGACGGCCCATAGGTTCCGCACATGACTGCCCCGCTCGTCGATCCCTTTCACCGCGCTATCCGTTACCTGCGCCTGTCGGTCACCGACCGCTGCGATTTCCGCTGCGTCTATTGCATGTCGGAGACAATGACCTTTCTTCCGAAGAAGGAGCTGCTGACGCTGGAAGAGCTCGACCGGCTATGCTCGGCCTTTATCCGGCTCGGCGTCGAAAAGCTGCGCATCACCGGCGGGGAGCCTCTTGTCCGGCGGGATATCCTGACATTCTTCCGGGCCATGTCGCGCCACCTCGACAGCGGCGCGCTGAAGGAGCTGACGCTGACCACGAACGGCTCGCAGCTGGAACGCTTTGCCGTCGATCTGGCCTCTCTGGGAGTGCGCCGGATCAACGTCTCGCTCGACACGCTCAACGAGGCGAAATTCGCCGAGATCACGCGCTGGGGCCGCCTGCCGCAAGTGCTGCGCGGGCTCGACGCCGCCCAATCGGCGGGACTGAGGGTTAAACTGAACGCCGTGGCGCTCAAGGGCTTCAACGAGGACGAGCTGTTCACCCTGACGGAGTTCTGCGCCGCGCGCGGCATGGACCTGACCTGGATCGAGGTCATGCCCATGGGCGACATCGGCAACGAGGACAGGCTGGGCCAGTACTGGCCGCTGAGCCACCTCCGCAGACGGCTCGCCGAACGCTATAGCCTCACCGACCTTCCTGAGAGCACCGGCGGACCCGCGCGCTATGTCCGGCTGGAGGAGACGGGCCAGAAGATCGGCTTCATCACCCCGCTCAGCCACAATTTCTGCGAAAGTTGCAACCGGGTGCGGGTCACCTGCACCGGAGAGATCTACACCTGCCTCGGTCAGGAGGGCCATTCCGACCTTCGCGCGCCCCTGCGGGCCTCGGAGGCCGATGCCCCGCTCGAGGACGCCATCCGCGCCGCCATCGCGCTGAAGCCGAAAGGCCATGACTTCGACTATTCGCGCCAAAGCGTGGATGGCCGGGTCAGCCGTCACATGAGTCATACGGGGGGCTGAGGCGCCGGGGGTGGCTTCCGGCCGGGCGGCCGGGGTGAAGCCCGGGCTACTGAGCGCACGTCAACTCAGGGCTTCGACCAGCATCGCGAAATCCTCGCCGCGCCGTTCGAAGTTGTCGTACTGGTCGAAGCTCGCCGCGGCGGGCGCCAGCAGCACTACATCACCCGGTTCCGCCTCCTCTGCGGCCCGCTCGACGGCGCGGGCCATAGTGGTACAGACCTCCGCCTCGATTCCGGTCAGCTGCATGGCAAAGGCCTCTGCCTCACGGCCTATGACATAGGCCTTCACCACCGACCCGGCCGAGGGCAGAAGCGCGGCGAGCCCACCCTCCTTCTCCAGCCCGCCGCAGATCCAGCGGATCCGCGGATAGGCCTCAAGCCCCCTCGCGGCGCTGTCCACATTCGTGGCCTTGCTGTCGTTCACCCAGGTCACGCAGTTCCGGACGGCGATCACCTGGCTGCGGTGGGGAAGGCCGGGATAGGTCTCGAAGGCCGCGCCGATCACGCGCGGAGCGAGCCCGAGGCAGCGTGCGGCGCCATAGGCCGAACAGGCGTTCTGGTGGTTATGGACGCCCGGAAGGCCTGCGATGTGCCGAAGGTCGATGGATGCCGCCTGCCGCCCCCTGCGGTACTCCGAAAGAAAGCCCTTCCTGGCGAAGACCGCCCAGCCCTCTGTCAGCTTCTGCGTGACCGACACCCGGATCAACCGGTCGTCGCCCCGGCCCTCGACAAGCTGGTTCGCCAGATACAGCCCCTCCGGTTCGTCGATGCCCACCACCGCCCTGTCGGGACCGCCTTCGGCGAAAAGGCGGCGTTTCGCGGCAAAATACCCGCCGAGCCCGCCATGCCGGTCGAGGTGATCGGGCGTGAGGTTCGTGAACACCGCGATGTCAGGCGTCAGCGCCCGCGCGAGGTCCGTCTGGTAGGAACTCAGCTCCAGCACCACCAGCCCGCCGTCCGGAGGCGGCGCGATATCGAGCACGCCGCGTCCGATGTTACCGGCCAGTTGGCTTTGCAGTCCCGCCTCGGTCAGCACATGATGCAGCAGCGCGGAGGTGGTGGACTTGCCGTTCGAGCCGGTGATGGCGACGATCCGGGGCGGCCGGTCCATCTCGTGCCAGTCGGACAGCGCCACCGACCGGAAGAAGAGGCCCACGTCGTTGTCCACCGGCACGCCCGCCTCCATGGCTGCGCGGATCGCGGGATGGGGGGCGGGGTAGAGATGCGGGATACCCGGAGAAACCACGAGCACCGCGACCCCCTCGAGCCCGTCCGGACGGGAGAAGTCGGCGAGGGCGATCCCCTCCGCCTCGGCCGCCGCCCGGCCCGCCGGACCGTCGTCCCAGGCCACGACCCGGGCGCCGCCCGCCAGAGCCGCCCGCGCGGTGGCGAGGCCGGACCGACCGAGGCCGAGGATCGCGATGGTCTGGTCTTCATAGCCGCGCACAGGGATCATCGACAGCTCCGGATGGAGGGGTTTCGCCGCCTCCGGCGGCGATCCGCGGGGGCTTTGCCCCCGCACCCCCAGGATATTTCAGGCCCGAAGAGCGCCGGGATCAGCGCACCTTCAGCGTGGCGAGCCCGATCATCGCGAGGATGAGCGAGATGATCCAGAACCGGATCACGATCTGCGGTTCGGCCCAGCCCTTCTTCTCGTAGTGGTGGTGGATCGGCGCCATCAGGAAGACCCGCTTGCCGGTGCGCTTGAAATAGAGCACCTGGATGATGACCGACAGCGCCTCTACCACGAAGAGGCCGCCGACGATGGCCAGCACGATCTCGTGCTTGGTGGCCACCGCGATCGCTCCCAGCGCCCCGCCCAACGCAAGGCTGCCGGTATCCCCCATGAAGACCGCCGCCGGCGGCGCATTGTACCACAGGAAGCCGAGCCCGCCGCCGATCAGGCCCGCGGCGAAGATCAGGATCTCGCCGGTGCCGGGCACGTAATGGACGCCCAGATACTCGGTAAAATCGATCCGGCCCACGGCATAGGCGATGACGCCGAATGTGCCGGCCGCGATCATCACCGGCATGATCGCCAGCCCGTCGAGCCCGTCCGTCAGGTTCACCGCATTGGCCGCGCCGACGATGACGATCACCGCGAAGGGCACGAAGAGCCATCCCAGGTTCAGCAGGAAATCGGCGAAGATCGGCACCGCGAGCTGGTTCGTCAGCTCCTCGGGGTGGTACTGCGCCGCCCACCAGCCCGCGAGCGCCGCGATCGCGAACCCAAGGAGCAGCCGCACCCTGCCCGACACGCCCGCCGAACTCTGCTTTGTCACCTTGGCATAATCGTCGGCAAATCCGATCAGGGCGAAGGACAGCGTCACGAAAAGCGTCATCAGCACGAAGGGGTTGTCGAGCCGCGCCCAAAGGAGGGTCGAGGTGGTCAGCGCCCCGACGATCAGAAGCCCGCCCATGGTGGGTGTGCCGGCCTTCGAGAAATGCCCCTCCGGACCGTCCGCGCGGATCGGCTGGCCCTTGCCCTGCCGCTTGCGCAGCACGTTGATCAGGGGTGGACCGAAGAGGAAGCCGAAGACGAGGGCGGTCAGGAAGGCGCCGCCGGCACGGAACGTGATATATCTGAAAAGATTGAAAAAATCCCCGCCATCCGAGTAGTTGGTGAGCAGATAGAGCATAGCCCTCAGGTCTCCTGGTCGGGGGTTTCGGTGCGATGCCCCAGTTTTCGGATGGCGTCAACGACGAGCGAGACCCTGCTGCCCTTTGACCCCTTGACGAGCACCACGTCACCCGGATCCACGAGATGGGCGGCGTCCTCGGCGAGGCTTTGGGCATGGCCGGTCCAGCGCCCGCGGCGGCCTTCCGGCAGGGCGGCATGAAGGTGGCGCATCCGGGGGCCGACGCAATGCACGCAGTCGACGGAGTCCATGGCGGGATCCGCCGCGAGGGCGGCGTGGAGGTCCGCCTCCGAAGGACCCAGTTCCAGCATGTCGCCGAGGATGGCGATGCGGCGGCCCTTGCCGATGCGGCCCACGTTGTCCCTGGGCGCCGCCGCCGCCAGCACGGCGAGGGCAGCCGCCATGGAAGCGGGATTGGCGTTGAAGGCGTCGTCGATCAGGTCGATGGTCCCCGCCGTCACCCCGTCGTCCAGCGTCAGCACCTCCCGAGCGCCGCGCCCCGCCGGCGGCGCCCATGAGGCGAGGGCCATCAGCGCGCGGGTGCGGTCCGCGCCGAGGGCACCGACGACCGCCATGACCCCGAGGGCATTAAGTGCGAAATGCCGGCCTTCGGTGGCGACCTTCAGGTGCACCGGAGTTCGCCAGAGCCGTGCAGTCCCCACCGTCGCTCCCGCCCTCACCTGCACCTCCAGCAGGCGATGGTGGTTGGTCGCACCCGCCCCGAAGGTCAGGGTCCTCGCACCCCTGGCGCGAGCCGCCTCGAGAAGGATCGCCGCGGTCGGAATGTCGCCGTTCAGCACCGCGACGCCCCCCTCCTCCAGCCCTTCCACGATGGAGGCCTTCTCGGCCGCGATACCCTCGATGTCGTCGAATGCCTCGAGATGCGCGGGCGCCACGGTGGTGATCATCACCACGTCGGGCCGGGCCTGGGCCGAGAGCGGCGCGATCTCGCCGGGATGGTTCATCCCGATCTCGATCACCGCGAAATCTGTCTCGGCGGGCATCCGCGCCAGCGTCAGCGGCACGCCCCAGTGGTTGTTGTAGGAGGCCTCCGCCGCATGGACCCGCCCCGAGGGCGCGAGGGCCGCCCGCAGCATCTCCTTGGTCGAGGTCTTGCCCACCGATCCCGTAACCGCTACGACGCGCGCCCGGGTGCGCGCCCGTGCCGCACGGCCCAACGCCTCGAGCGCCCCCTGCACGTCATCGACCAGGAGAAGCGGCGCGTCCTCGGCCACGCCATCGGGCACGCGGGAGACAAGCGCCGCCGCAGCTCCGGCGTCCAGCGCCTGCGCGACGAAATCGTGCCCGTCGCGGGCCGCCGTCAGCGCCACG
The DNA here is from genome assembly GCF_003789055.1 of Histidinibacterium lentulum. GTDB lineage: Bacteria > Pseudomonadota > Alphaproteobacteria > Rhodobacterales > Rhodobacteraceae > Oceanicola > Oceanicola lentulus. The sequence continues at coordinate 105,036 of NZ_ML119089.1, forward strand.
AAGAGGTCACCCGGTGAGAGGGTGCGCGTGTCGATCGAGACGCCACCGGCCCGCCAGTCGCACAGATTGCGCCCCCCGGTGGCCCGGGCGGCCTCCTCCGAAGTCCACAGCGCCATCAGATATGCCCGTCCAAAGCCGCAACGGCGACCGAGGCCTGCTCGACATCGTCGAACGGGTGGATGGCCGTGCCGACCACCTGCCCGGTCTCGTGTCCCTTGCCGCAGATCAGCAGCGTGTCGCCTGCCTCCAGCATGTCCACGCCGCGCAGGATCGCTTCGGCCCGGTCGGCCACTTCCAGCGCGCCTGGCGCGCCCGCGAGCACCGCCGCACGGATCTCTGCGGGGTCCTCCGAGCGAGGGTTGTCGTCGGTGACGATCACCGCATCCGCATGATCCGCCGCCGCGGCTCCCATCAGCGGGCGCTTGCCGCGGTCCCTGTCGCCTCCGGCGCCGACGATGGCCACGATCCGGCCCATGACATGAGGCCGAAGGGCCGTGATCGCGGTCGACACGGCATCGGGCGTGTGGGCGTAATCCACGAAGACCGCCGCCCCGTTGTCCCGTGTCGCCGCGAGTTGCATCCGCCCCCGGACCGTGGCAAGCCGCGGCAACGTGTCGAAAACCTCCGCTGCGTCGCCCCCTGCGCCGATCACGAGGCCCGCAGCCATGAGGACGTTCTCCGCCTGGAACCCGCCCACGAGGTTCAGTCGCATCAGCTTCGTCCGGCCCTGCCAGGTGAACCGAAGCTCCTGACCGGTGGCGTCGAACCGTTGGCCAAGCAACCGGAGCCGGGCCTTCTCTGACCGGCCGATCCCGATGACCTCTTGCCCGCGTTCTTCGGCGATCTGCGCCATGAGCCGCCCGCGGTCGTTGTCGAGATTGATGACGGCGACGCCGTCATCGGCAAGAACCCGGGTGAACAGCCCCGCCTTGGCGTCGAAATAGGCCTCCAGCGTCTCGTGATAGTCGAGATGGTCCTGGGTGAGGTTCGTGAACCCCGCCGCCGCGAGCACCATTCCGTCGAGCCGGCGCTGGTCGAGGCCGTGCGACGAGGCCTCCATCGCCACATGGGTCACTCCATTGCGTGCAGCCTCCGCCAGAACCCGGTGCAGCGTGATCGGGTCGGGCGTCGTATGCCGGAGCCCGTGGGTCCAGACCCCCTCGACGCCGGTCGTGCCGAGGTTCACCGCCGCCTCGCCCATTTCGACCCAGATCTGGCGGCAGAAGGTGGAAACGGAGGTCTTGCCGTTGGTGCCGGTCACCGCCACCACCGTTCCGGGGTGCCGACCGAACCACAGCGCCGCGGTCTGAGCGAGCGTCTGGCGGGCATCTTCCGCGACGACAACGGCGGCATCCGCCGCTTCGATCGCCGGTCCGGCAATACGCGCACCCTCGGCATCGGTCAGGATCGCGGCGGCCTGGTTGTCGAGCGCGGTGGAGGCGAACTGCGCGCCGTGAACCTGGCTTCCGGGCAGGGCGGCAAAGAGATAGCCCGGCCGGATCTCCCTGCTGTCCACCGCGAGACCGGTGATCCGCACCTCGCGTCCTCCCAGGGCCGTCAGGCCGAGGTCACCGAGGGTCTTGCTCTGTTCATCCGGCCTTGCGCTCGACATGCGCACCCCCCGTGGTCAATCCGCGGTGAGAGTTACACCCGTCGGCCGCAGACTGTCCATGTCGGGCCTGAGCCCCAGCAGCGGAGCCGCGCGCCGGATGATCTCGGCCGCGACTGGCACCGCCGTCCATCCCGCCGTGCGCCGTGGGAGGTCGCCGCTCGTCTCCACCGGCTCGTCGAGCGAGACCACGAGAACGTACTGCGGATCGTCGGCCGGAAAGACGCTGGCGAAGGTCGCGATGACCTTGTCGTCATAGTACCGGCCCCGCGCATCGGGCTTGTCGGCGGTGCCGGTCTTGCCGCCGACCCGATAGCCCGGAACCTCGGCGAAGCTTGCCGTGCCGTGGTCGGCGGAGACGACCAGCCGCAGCATCTGCCGCATGATCGCAGAGACCCGTTCCGAGATGACCCGCTCGCCCGGCACCGGCCCGGTCCGGCGCAGGAGCGTCGCCTCGACCCGGGTGCCGCCGTTGACGATGGTGGCATAGGCCTGCGCGAGATGAACGGGCGAGGACGAGATGCCGTGCCCGTAGGAGATCGTGCCGATCGAGGCCTCGCCCCAGTTCCGGTCCGCCGGAAACTGCGGTCGCGCCGTGGTCGCCTCCACCATCTCGACGGGCGTCGGCTCTAGCAGACCGAGATTGCGCAGGAATTCCCGCTGCCGCTCCGCTCCGATCTGGATGGCGAGTCGCGCCGTCCCGATGTTCGAGGACTTCACGATGACGTCGGTGGTCGACAGTTGCGGCCCGTAGTTGCGGAAATCGCGTATCGGAAATCCCCCGATCCGCATCGGACCCTGGGTGTCGATCATAGTTTCCGGCCCCACCAGTCCCAGTTCCAGCGCCTGCGCCACGGGGAAGATCTTGAACACCGAGCCGAGTTCGTAGAGCCCTTGGAGGGCGCGGTTGAAGATCGGGCTGTCTGCGCGGTCGCCCATCGTGGCCACGGGCCGGTTGTTCGGGTCGAAGTCCGGCAGGCTGACCATCGAGAGGATCTCGCCGGTTTGTGCGTCCATCAGGACGGCCGAGGCGCCCTTGGCGTTCATCAGCATCATGCCGCCCGCCAGCACCTCCTCGACTGCCGACTGCACCGTGAGGTCGATCGACAGCATGAGCGGCGCGCCTTCGTTGGCAGGATCGCGAAGGTAGGCGTCGAAATGCTTCTCGACGCCGGCCGTGCCCTCGATCTCCGCCATGTCGACCCACTGCTCGCCGTATTTCGTGCCCCCGAGAATGTGGGCCGCAACCGGCCCGTTCGGGTAAAGCCGCATCTCGCGCGGGCCGAACAGAAGCCCCGGCTCGCCGATCTCGAACACGGCCTGCATCTGCTCGGGGCTGATTTCCGTCCGGACCCAGCGGAACGCGCGGTCGGTGTCGAAGAGTCCGTCGAGCTCCTCGGGCGTCATCTCCGGAAAGATCTCCGCAAGACCGGCCTTGGCGGCTTCCGCATCGACCACCTCGCGCGGATGGACGTAGAGCGAATGCGTGTCGAGATTCGTGGCGAGGATTCGCCCGTTGCGGTCCACGATATCGGCCCGCGTCGCGATCACCGGGTTTCCGCCCGCGCTCGCAGTCGGCTCGGCGGCCTCGGAGGCCGCGAGCACGCCCATGCGCCCCCCGATTGAAGCAAAGGCGAGAAAGAACATCGCACCCAGTACCACGAGCCGGCCTTCGGCCCTGGCCCGGTCCCGGTCGCGCATCTCCTCGTGCCGCAGCCGCTTGTTCTCTGCCTCGATGGCGTCGGGATTCCCTCCCTCCGCACGCGCGCGCAGGATTCGGGCCAGAGGGCGCAGGGGTCGGCGGATCATGGGAACTCCATCCCGTCTTCGTGGGAAATCTGAACCGGGTCGGTAATGTGCGAGAAGGTCGGCAGCGGGAAGTTCACCCGTTCCACATCGGCAAAGGCCTCGGGCATGAGCGGCAGGAGTCCCAGCCGGTCATAGTTCAGATCGGCAAGGTCGCGCAGCCGGTCGGGACGGTTGAGATAGGCCCATTCGGCCCTCAGAACGCCCAGCCTCTGATGCGCGCGACCGATCTCCCGGTGCAGTTCGCGCACCTCGGCGATGGCCTCCTGGGTCTGGTAGTTCTGCCGGTAGGCCCAGTAGGCGAGGCCGATCACGGCAAGCGCCGTGCACAGATACATGAGCGTTCTCATGAGTTCAGTCCCTTGACGATGGGCATTGCAATGCTGGCGGGATCGATGGCCGCGGCCGGCGCGTCGGTTCGCCGGGCAATGCGCAGCTTTGCCGACCGCGCGCGCGGATTGCGGGCGACTTCCTCTGGCGTCGGTCCGACGGCCTTCTTCGTGACGATCTCGAAGGCCGGCGGCGCACTCTCCACAACGGGCGCATGGCGGCTCGGCCCGCCGGTCTGGCCCGAACGGGACTGCATGAAGCGCTTGACCATGCGATCCTCCACGGAATGGAAGGTCACGACCGCCAGGGCTCCGCCCGGCGCGAGCGCCCTCTCGGCTGCGGTCAGCCCTTTAGCCAGCTCTCCGTACTCCGCGTTCACCGCGATCCGGAGCGCCTGGAAACTCCGCGTCGCCGGATGGGACTGCCCCGGTTTCGGGCGCGGCAGGCAGCGCTCCACGATGGCGGTCAGCTCGGCCGTGGTCTTGAGCGGCCGCGCGGCCACGATCGCCCGCGCGATCCGGCGCGAAGCCCGTTCCTCTCCATAGTGATAGAGGATGTCCGCCAGCATCTCCTCCGTCGCTCCGTTGAGTATGTCCGCAGCCGTCGGCCCTTCCTGGCTCATCCGCATGTCGAGGGGACCGTCCGACTGAAAGGAAAAGCCCCGCTCCGCTTGGTCGAGCTGCATGGAGCTGACCCCGAGGTCCAGCACCACGCCCTGCAGGGCCTGCCCGTGAGAGTCGAGGCTAGAAAAGGTGTCCTGCACCAGCGTCAGCCGGGGGTCTTCCCGTGCCCAGACGGCCATCTCGTGCGCCAGCGGGTCCCGGTCGATCCCGATGACATGCTCCGCGCCCGCGTCCAGCAGAGCGCGTGCGTAACCCCCTGCGCCGAAGGTACCGTCAAGCCAGGTTCCCGCAATCGGGGAGACGGCCGCGATCAGCGGGTCGATGAGAACGGGGACGTGAGACGCCGCCGCCATGGCGTCAGTCCTCTGCCAGCGCGGCCAGAAGGTTGAAGCCCTCGCCCTGCTCGGCCAGCCAGGCTTCGTCCTCGACCTCGACACGCTCGACATAGTCCGGTGCCGGCCAGACCTCGAACCGGTCGCCGAGGCCGACATAACGCAGGTCCATGCCCGCGTCGTCGACACCCAGTTTCTCGCGGATCTCCTTGGGAAGGATCGTGCGGCCGGACTTGTCCACGTCGAGAGGTGTCGATTTCCCGAGGATCATGCGCTGCATCCGGTCGCGCATCGGGTTCGATTCCTTCAGCGAGAGGATGCGCTCCTCCAGCCGGGCGAACTGCGCGACGGTGTAACCCTGGACGTAGCCCTTCAGGTGACTGCCGAACACGAGATGGACGGTCCCGCCCTTCTCCGTGTCCCAGTCGGGATCACCGGCTTCGATCACGCGACGCATCTTCAGGGGGACCGAAACCCTCCCCTTGCCGTCCACCTTCTGGTGGTATGTCCCGGCAAATCCGACCGCCACGCTCGCGGACCCCGCTTCTTCTTCCCCAGGCGCTGTGGATAAGCTAAAACTGAAAACGGTGGATCGAGTGGCTGCCAACACTCGATCCACCGCCTTCGTCCCTCGCGGGATGTCCGACTGCGCGCGCCACCTGGGGGGATGTCTGCTCGCCCGCGCGCCGGATCTCTTCGTTCAGAAAGCGTGGCCTGTATGAAACCTGACTTCTTTTCGCCGGTGGGGTCTTGGTGCCCCGTTTCGTTGTCTGCTCGCTTCCTGAAACCCTTGTGCCAAACGGGGCCGGGCAGCTCAAGGAATTTGTGTGAACGGAACTGAACTGCTGTGAACCGTGATGAATCACATGCCTGAGTCCGAGTCGCGGAATCGGGTCTGACCCCCGGACCGATCCGCATATCTGCCGACCCTTTGAGTGCACGCCCCTACATCTTGTGGGTTCAGCGCGGTTCACAGGACCGCAGCCCGCTTGCGCGCTGTGGCGCTGCGATCACATCCAAGCGATTACTGCGTGAGGAACAGGGAGCTTTCGCGACGATTCACGCGGACGCGCGGCCGGGTTCACGAGGATTCACCGGATTACCGGTCCCCGGTCAGATCCTTGAACAGGACAAAGGTGTCGATCTTCCCGTGGTGCGGATGACGAAAGGCCCCGGGTACGGTCCCGACCCTTTCGAACCCGAGGTCTTCCCAGAGGTGGACCGCTGCAAGGTTGCTCGAGACGACCGCGTTGAACTGCATCGCGGAATATCCCAGCTCCCGCGCGCGCTCCTGGCTGTGCAGGCACATGGCCCGGGCGAAGCCCCGCCCCCGCGCCTCCGCGGCTGTGACGTAGCCGCAGTTGCAAACATGGTCGCCCGGTCCCGGCTGGTTCGTGCGCAGGTAGTAGGTGCCGAGCAGCTTCCCCTCATCCTCCGCCACCCAGCAGTCGCGCGGCGCCTCCGTCCAGTAGTGGCGCGCCTCGGCCTCGGATATGTCGGGCGACACCATATATGTGTCGCCCGCTCGAAAGACCGGACCGAGGATTTCCCACAGCCCGGGCCAGTCTCCCGGCCGGGCCGGCCGCAGTCTCATCCCAGCCCGCCCTCGATGAACCGCCGAGCCAGCCGCCGGTAGCCCTCCGCCATCGGACCCTCGCCCGATGCCACGGGCCGCCCCTCGTCCCCGCCGATCCTGGTCGCAAGGTCGATGGGCAGAGCGGCAAGGAAAGGCACATCGAGCCGCGTCGCCTCGGCGGACACCCCGCCATGGCCGAAGATATGTGCTTCGTGGCCGCAGTTCGGACAGATATAGGTGGACATGTTCTCCACCAGCCCGAGAACCGGTGTCTTCAGAGTGTCGAACATGCCCAATGCCTTCCTCGCGTCGAGCAGGGCTACATCCTGCGGTGTGCAGACGACAACAGCCCCGGTCAGGTGAAAGCGCTGGCAGAGCGTCAGCTGCACATCCCCCGTCCCCGGCGGCAGATCGACGATCAGAGCGTCGAGCCGGCCCCAATTCGTCTGGTTCAGCATCTGCTGCAGCGCGCCCATCAGCATCGGCCCGCGCCAGATCACCGGCTTGTCCTCTTCCAGCATGAGCCCGATGGACATGACCGTCACGCCATGGGCATGCAGCGGCTCGATCCGTTCGCCATCGGGGGATCTCGGTCGGTCCGTGAGACCCATCATCCGCGGCACTGACGGGCCGTAGATGTCGGCGTCGAGCAGCCCGACCCGCCTGCCCTCCCGCGACAGCGCCACGGCAAGATTGACCGCGACCGTCGATTTGCCCACGCCCCCCTTGCCGGAACCCACAGCGATGATCCGATCGACTCCGACGACATCCGCCGGTCCGGCCTGGGGCTTCGGATGCCCCCCGATCTTCAGCGAGGGCGCGGGCTTCGACGGGGCAGCGGGTCCATGGGCGGTCAGAACGACCGACACCGTGCCGACGCCCGGCAACGACGCGACGGCCGCCTCGGCAGCACGGCGAACCCGCTCAAGGTCCCGCGCCATTTCGGCGGTCGGCGCTTCGATCACGAATCGCACCTTGCCGTCCTCGACCGTCAGCGCCCGGATCATGTCCCGGCCAACGAGGTCCCCGCCGCCTGGCACCTCGATCCGGGAAAGTTCCAGAAGTATCTCTTTTTTCATCGAACCGTTTCCCGTTTCTTGGCGTGCTGCCGCCTTATGCGGCAGAAGTCATCCGGATCAGGCAGTCGAGCAAGCGGCTGCCCCTCGACCGGTGCATGGGCGCAACGTAAGGGTTTAATTTTTCGTGACAATTCATATGCGTTTTCTGCATGGCAGCATTGACGTGCTAGGCATTGTGCAGATGCAGCATGGAGTTATGTTCGGTCTCGACAGCGCTAACCGCGGGCACAAACCCGCGGCGCCACGGTTAGAGGATGATGAGCATGACGACGTTGACGACTTTCTCCGGGTTTCGCACGACGGCGCGCCCGGCCCGCCACACGGGGTTCTTCGGGGGTCTCCGGGCCCGCTACGCCCAGTACAAGACGTACCGGGAAACCTACGAGGAACTCAACCGGCTGAGCGACCGGGATCTTGCCGATCTCGACATCACTCGCCACCAGATCGCCGACGTGGCCAGCATGGCCGCCTACGGCAAGTAAAGAACAGCTTCGGGATCTCCTCCTCCTCCCTTGGGGATCCTGATCGCGGGGCGCTCTCTCCTCCTCCCTGAGCGCACCGCATCTCGAAGACGCGGCGGCACCCTCTCCTCCTCCCTGGGTGTCGCCGCTCTTCGAAAAGTCAGATTTCGCCGAGCGCTCCTCCTCCTCCCTGAGCGTTCGACGATCAAGCGGCGGCGCCCTCTCCTCCTCCCTGGGCGTCGCCGCACACCGACTTCGACGGGCGCTCCTCCTCCTCCCTGAGCGTCCGGCGACAAGGCGGCGGCGTCCTCTCCTCCTCCCTGGACGTCGCCGCATTTTTCTCAACAGACACAATGCCGCCTCAGGCACGCTCCCAAGGCAGGTCCATGCGCGCCGGTCTTCAGTGCTTCAGTCGGGAAAGCCAGCCAACCAGCGCCGAGAGCGTCTCGTCCGGACGCTCAAGCGTCGGAAATCGCCCAGCCTCCTCCAGAAGAACGAATTCCGCATCCCGGATCATCTCTGCAAGAAAGCTCTGCCGCTTGGGCGGAGAGATCGCGTCATGCCCGCCGCCCAGAACCAGGGCAGGACACTTGATCTGGCGCAGCGTCGCCTGCTGATCGGGCCTTCGCTGAAGCGCCCGGCTTTGCCGGCGATAGGCGTCGGGGCCGAGGCTCCTCGCCATGTCGATCAGCTCCGCCGTTACTCTGGTCCTGTCGGGTCCAGGGCCGAGGCCCGATTTCAGGACATGCGCCCGCATCGTCTCCTCGAACCGGCCGGTGGTCGCGGCCACGATGCCGGCTTCCCGCGCCGAGGCCTCCGCCGGGGCTTCCGACTGGAAAGTCGTGCCGATCAGAGCCAGCCCGCGGATCCGGTCCCCGGCCTTGCGCAACACTTCGAGCGCGACCGCACCGCCGAGGCCTTGCCCCGCCAGCACGAAGCGCGGCGGCGCATGATCGAGAAGGTCGGAGGCGAAGCTCTCGACCCTTTCGCATCGGCCCATCGGGACCGCAACGAGCGGCCTGTCCCGGCCCAGAACGGCGAGTTGCGGCCCGAAAAGCCGCAGATCGCACATGAAGTCGGGCAGCAGCAGAAGCGGATAAGTCATGGGGCGACTTAACGCACCTGCTCCCAGAAGAGGCCCGGGTGCCTGCACACGATTTCGTCGTGACGCGCCGATGCGCGTAATTCCGCCAGTCCCGCATTGAAGCGGTAGGGGGATGCCGAGCCGCGGTGGTGGCGCTTCGAGATGACCACATGAAGCCCCTCGATCGACAGTGGCATCCCCAGCTTTGTCTGGCGCTAGGGCAATAATCCCGGGATCTCCGCACAATCGCACCCGGATCCGTCTGGAAGCCGGCGAATCGGTCAGAGTCGGCGTGCGGCCCAGTCCAGCGCCGCGGCCACCGCCGCCTCCGTCCGGCCGGGGGACAGGATATCGCCCGCGAGGATATGACCCATCGGATCGTCGCCGGGACCGGGCCGCAGTTCGGTCCAGTCCACGTCCCCGCCCCAGCGCGCCATCTCGCTGCGTGCTGCACGCCCCGAAACCACCTTGTCCCTGGGATTCCAGAGCACCAGCGCCGGCGCGCCGACGGTGTCGAGAGGGGCGGCACGGACCGACCGGACCGCCTCGGCCATCGGCAAGACCGCCTGCATCGGATAGCGGCTCGTCCAGTATCTGGCGTGTCGGGCGTTGGCGGGCCGGAAACCCCGCTCGCCAGGCAGCAACCGCGGCAGCCAGGTTTCCGTTGCGGGCAGGTCGAGAAGCTGGTCCGCCAGCGGCGCCGCCAGCCCGAAATTGGGCGACATGAAGATTACGCCTGCTCCGGGCATCCCCTCCGCCATCGCCTGCGCAATCAGCGTGGCCCCGGTAGAACAGCCGATCCACAGCGTCCGCTCGCCCAGTTCCGCGGCGATGTCTGCCGCCTCCGCCATATCCGCGCGCCAGTCCGCCAGTGTCGCCTGGCCCAATGCGGCTCCGTCCTGCCCGTGACCCGCCAGGCGCGTGAAGAAGACCGGCGCCCCCAGCGCCGCGGCGATCCGGTCGGGCACCGGCCTTATCTCCTCTGCGCTCGCCGAAAAGCCGTGGACATAGACGACCGACAAGGCGGCGCGTCCCCCGTCCCTGCAGGGCAGGATGCGCTTCTCGCAGCCCGGACGCAGGTTGGGCACCCGTGCCTCCGCCGCCGCGATCCGCTCCGCGATCCCCAGCGTCACGCCACGCCGAGCCGCGCAGTCACCTCGTCCACCGCCGCCTCGATCGCGGCAAGACAGGAAGGTGTGGAGAAGCGGTGATCGGCGTCCTTCACAAGCGTCAACCTGATGTCGCCGCCTTCCGCATGGGCGAGCAGCCGGAGCGCCGTCTCCACGGACACGTCGGGATCGGCCGTGCCCTGCAGCATTCGCACCGGGATGTCGACCCGGAGCGGGCTGCGCAGCACGAGGTGCCGTCGCCCGTCCTCGATCAGCCGGCGCGTGATCGGCAGAGGGTCTCCATAGTCCGATGGCAGGCGCACGAGGCCCTCCCGCACCAGTTCGGAACGGCGTTCGTCATCCCAACTCCCCCAGAATCCGTCCTCCGTGAAATCGGGCGCCGCGGCGATGGTGACGAGCCCCGCCACCAGCTCGGGCCTCTCCCGGACAAGCAGGCAGGAGATCCAGCCCCCCATGGAGGAGCCGACGAGGATTGCAGGCCGCCCCAGCGTCTCCAGCACGGCGCGGGCGTCCTCCGTCCAGTCTCCGATCGCGCCTTCTTCGAAAGCCCCCTCGGACTGTCCGTGCCCCGAGTAATCGAACCGCACGAAGGCCCTGCCGGTGCGCTGCGCCCAGGCTTCAAGATGCAGCGCCTTGGTTCCTTCCATGTCCGACCGGAACCCCGACAGGAACAGGACGGGTGGCCCCAACCCTTCGGTCCGGACAAGGGCAAGCGTCCGGCCCGCCGCGGTCGTGATCGTCTCTACCATGGCGCCTTCCGCCTCGCGGGTCCCTCTGTCGCGGCAGACTCACCACGACTGCGGGGCCGCGTGCAAGGGGCTGGACGCTATCGCAGCGGAGCGGCGCAGGGCAGAGCGGGAAAGGCCCGGTCTTTCAGCGGCGCCTCGCCCAGAGGTACCGGCAGGCCGCGATGGCCCCGCGCTGCGAGCAGGTCGTCCATCACGCCCCAGCTGAGGATCTCGCGCGCCGCAAGGGCGGCCGCATCACCATGTGGCGCGGGACGGGCCCCGGCGAGGCTCCGCGGGACCTCGCAGGCGGGCTCCCCCTTCACCACGGGCGGCGCCACTGGCCGCTCGGGCTCCGCCTCTGCCACGACAGGCGGGGGGGCGGGCGCAGGTGCGGGCGTCACGGGCACCTTGTCGGCCTCCACCACCTCGGGCGCGGGCGGCGCATCTGCCTCCGCCGCAGGCCGCGCGACAATGGGGTCGTCGAACCGGGAAGGCGCATCGCTGACGATATAGGGCTGGGCCACGGCGAGCGACCCGATGAGGGCTCCGGCGAAGAGCAGCAGTTGGAGCGGAAGACGATGCATGGCGGACCTCCAGGGACAGGGGTTGCGGTTGAACTCCTCCGGACAGGACCGATTCGCCCGCCGCCGGGCAATGTCGCCCCGCTGCTATTCGATGACGAGCCCATCAAGCCCTTGAAATATCAGGACATCAGTCAGTTAAATGTTACCCTATTGTAACGTGATTATTTAGTCACCTATAACGCACCCATGGACGCTCTCTTCAAAGCCCTCAACGACCCTGCCCGCCGCGCCCTGCTCGACTCCTTGCGACAGAGCGACGGGCAGACCCTCACCGACCTCGAGGCCCAGTTCGACATGAGCCGCTTCGGTGTCATGAAGCACCTGAAGGTTCTGGAGGACGCCCAGCTCGTGACCCCGGTCAGACGGGGCCGCTTCAAGCACCACTACCTCAACCCCCTGCCCCTGCAGGAGGTGCTCGGCCGTTGGATCGATCCCTTCCTGAAGCCGCAGGCCCAAGCTCTCGCCCGCCTCAAGGCCGACCTCGAAAGGACCAGTTCCATGACCGAACGAAAACCCGACTACATGATGTCCACCTATATCAAGTGCAGCCAGGAGGCGCTCTGGAATGCCCTCCGCAGCGCCCCCGACGTGGCGAACTACGATTTTCTCGGGCAGTCCGCCGAACGGGAGGGCGACACCATCATCTACCGCGCGCCCGACGGCACGGTCACCTTGCATGCCCGGGAATTGGAGGCGGTGCCTATGACACGCCTCGTCACAACCTTCGAGCCCAAGTGGGAGCCCGATGCCAAGGTATCGCGGGTCGTCTACCTGATCGAGCCGCAAGGCGACTTCTGCCGTCTGACGGTCGAACACCACGGCCTGGCCCACGATCCGGCCGGCGGCACGGCCGATGGCTGGGAGCGCACGATCGCGGGACTCAAGACCTGGCTCGAGACCGGCGTGCCGACGACCTTCGGCGGAGACCATCTCTGGGAGGAGCACGAAGCCTGATCCACCCCCGGGTTGACAGAACTGGCCGTGGCGCCCATCAGGGCGCCGCGGCCTCAGTCTTGGCCGCAGCCATAACCCGCAACCGGGCGTTCCGTGGGCGCCGAACCGACGAGGAGTGCAGGCCGATGAGCCTCGACCAGTCCCAGATTTCGCTGACCTTTCCCGATGGCAACGCGCGCAGCTATGCCGCGGGCATCACCGCCGCAGAGGTCGCCGGCGACATCTCCACCAGCCTCGCCAAGAAGGCCATCAGCGCCACCGTGAACGGCGCGCATTATGATCTGCAGTGGCCCATCGAGCGGGACGCCGAGATCGCCATTCACACCATGGCCGACGACGTGCAGGCGCTGGAGCTGATCCGTCACGACCTCGCGCACATCATGGCCCGTGCGGTGCAGGAGCTCTGGCCCGAGGTGAAGGTCACCATCGGCCCGGTGATCCAGAACGGCTGGTACTACGACTTCGACCGCTCCGAGCCCTTCACGCCCGAGGACCTCGGCACCATCGAGGCGAAGATGAAGGAGATCATCAACGCCCGCGATCCCGTCCGCACCGAGGTGTGGGAGCGGACCCGCGCCATCGAGCACTATGCCTCGAACGGCGAGCCCTACAAGGTGGAGCTGATCGAGGCGATCCCCGGCGACGAGCCCCTGCGCATGTACTGGCACGGCCACTGGCAGGACCTCTGCCGCGGCCCGCATCTCCAGCATACCGGCCAGGTGCCCGCCGACGCGTTCAAGCTCATGTCCATCGCCGGGGCCTACTGGCGCGGCGACAGCTCCCGCCAGCAGCTTCAGCGCATCTACGGCGTGGCCTTCAAGAACCGCGAGGGGCTGAAGGCGCACCTGACCTTCCTCGAGGAGGCAGCGAAACGTGACCATCGCAAGCTCGGCCGGGAGATGGAGCTCTTCCACTTCCAGGAAGAGGCGCCGGGGATGGTGTTCTGGCATCCCGACGGCTGGACGATCTACCGCGTGCTCGAGGATTACATGCGCCGCAAGCTGACCGCCGCAGGATACCGCGAGATCAGGACGCCGCAGGTCGTGGACCGCAAGCTCTGGGAGGCTTCGGGCCACTGGGACAAGTACCGTGAGAACATGTACATCACGGAAATCGACGAGGAGCACGCCAACGAAAAGCGCGTGAACGCCCTCAAGCCGATGAACTGCCCCTGCCACGTCCAGATCTTCAACCAGGGCATCAAGTCCTACCGCGACCTGCCGCTCCGCCTCGCCGAATTCGGCTCCTGCCACAGGTATGAGGCCCACGGCGCGCTGCACGGGCTGATGCGCGTGCGCGGCTTCACCCAGGACGATGCCCATATCTTCTGCACCGAGGACCAGATCGAGCAGGAATGCGGGAAGTTCATCGGCCTTCTGTCCGACATCTACCGCGACACGGGCTTTGCCTCCTTCGACATCAAGCTATCGACCCGGCCCGAAGTGCGCGTGGGGAGCGACGAAGTCTGGGACAAGGCAGAGGCCGCGCTCGAACAGGCGATCCTGTCGGTGCGCAACGATTACGAGGTCGACCCCGGCGAAGGCGCCTTCTACGGACCCAAGCTCGATTTCAAGCTGACCGACGCCATCGGGCGGGAATGGCAGTGCGGCACCTTCCAGGCCGACTTCAACCTGCCCGAGCGGCTCGATGCCACCTACATCGGCGAGGACGGGGCAAAGCATCGACCGGTCATGCTGCACCGCGCCATCCTCGGCTCCTTCGAGCGCTTCATCGGCATCCTGATCGAGAACTACGCGGGCAAGCTGCCGCTCTGGCTCGCGCCCCGGCAGGTGGTCGTGGCCTCCATCGTCTCCGAGGCCGATCCCTACGTGCACGAGGTTGTGGCCCAACTGCGCGCGGCGGGCCTGCGCGCCGAGGCGGACGTGCGCAACGAGAAGATCAACTACAAGGTCCGCGAGCATTCCGTGGGCAAGGTTCCGGTGATCCTCGCCTGCGGCGCCCGCGAGGTGGCGGAACGCACCGTCTCGGTGCGCAGGCTCGGCGATAAGGAGACCGCTGTAACAAATCTCGCAGAGATCGTTCCGGCGCTCGCGCATGAGGCGCTGCCACCAGACCTAGCGTAACATCCACCCGCGCCAAGTTACAGAAGACCCGTCCCTGACGCAGGGGCGGGTCTCTTGTTTTCAGCCTCTTGCGGCGTCTCAACGCCCGTACGGGTGCGACAGCCCGTCACGCCCCCGAGAGCTACGTCCGCGTGATTGGCCGGAGAGCCCCGTGCCGGCCTAGCGTCGGAGCGTCCCCTCACGGGAGACGCCGCATCACCCAGACACCAAGGGAGCTCAACATGTCCAACGCCACCAAGACCCTCGCCCTCGCCGCCTCGGTCGCCACCGCGCTCGCGGGGCTCACCACCGCCGCCCATGCCCAGGCCCAGGAGAAGTGCTTCGGCGTGTCCCTCGCCGGCGAGAACGACTGCGCCGCCGGTCCTGGCACCACCTGCGCCGGCACCTCCACCGTCGATTACCAGGGCAACGCCTGGACGCTCGTGCCCGCCGGCACCTGCGCCGAGATCGAACTGCCCGACGGTCGTATGGGCATGACGCTCGAGGCCGTGGAGGCCGCAGGCTTCGAAGGCCTGAACCGCGATCTGCCCGAGGGCACCGATACCTCGGTCCTGATGCCCGTCGACGGCGCCTGATTCCCCGCCCGGGGGCGCGGTCCGCCGCGCCCCCGGCCCCAGCCCCGGAGCCTCCGATGTTCGACGCCACCCGCCCCGGCCTGCCCGCCCGCCCCGGCGTGGGCTACAAGTCCCGCCACTTCCAGGCCTTGATGACCGATCCCGGCCCCGTGGGCTGGATCGAGATCCATGCCGAGAACTGCATGGGAGACGGCGGACGGCCCCTTGCGCAGCTTCAGGCCCTGTCCGCCCGGTTCCCGGTCTCCGTCCATGGCGTCGGCCTCTCGATCGGCGGCGAGGCCCCGCTCGACCGCGACCACCTCGCCCGCCTGCGCCGCCTCTGCGACCGGATCACCCCCGCCTCCTTCTCCGAGCACCTGGCCTGGTCGACCCATGACTCCCGGTTCCTCAACGACCTCCTCCCGCTGCCCTATACCGTCGCCACGCTGGCCCGCGTCGCGGATCACATCGCCGAGGTGCAGGACGTGCTGGGCCGCCGGATGCTGCTGGAAAATCCCTCGAGCTACCTCGCCTTCCGCGAGAGCACCCTGACCGAAACCGATTTTCTTGCGGAGATCGTCGCCCGCACGGGCTGCGGGCTCCTGCTCGACGTCAACAACGTCTTCGTGTCGGCCACCAACCTCGCCACCTCGCCGCAGGACTACATCGCCGCCTTCCCGGTGGAGCATGTGGCCGAAATCCACCTCGGCGGTCATGACGAGGACCGGGACGACGACGGCGCGCCGCTCCTGATCGACAGCCATGGCCGCGAAGTGGCCGACCCGGTCTGGGCGCTTCTCGACATCACCCTCGCCCGCACCGGCCCGAAGCCGCTCCTGATCGAATGGGACACGGACGTCCCCGACTGGCCCGTCCTCCGCGCCGAGGCGGGCCGCGCGGCCCGGGCCCTCGACCGTCTCCACGCCGGAGGCTGAGATGCGGTCCCCATCCTCATCTGGCCAGAAATACTCCCTTTCGGCGCAACCGCAGCCAAGTCTCCGCCAGCCGGAGTTCGTGGCCGCCCTGCTCGCGCCCGAAACGGCGGTCCCCCCGGGGCTCACCGGCCCGGACGGATCGCCCGCGGGAAAGCGGTTCGACATCTACCGCAACAACGTCGCCGTCAGCCTGACCGAGGCGCTGGAGACCGGCTTTCCTGTCCTTCGAAAGCTTGTCGGAGAGGCGTTCTTCGCCGCCCTGGCGGGCGTCTTCCTGCGCCGCCACCTGCCCTCCTCGCCGATCCTTGCCCGTTACGGACAGGAGATGCCCGCCTTCCTCGCCGAATTCCCGCCCGTGGCGCATCTGCCCTACCTCCCCGATGTGGCCCGGCTGGAACTGGCCCTTCGCGCGGCCTACCACGCGGGGGATGCAAGCCCGCTCGACCCCGCCGCCCTCGGCGCCCTCGCCCCCGAGGCGCTGGACAGGGCCCTCCTGATCTTCTCTCCTGCGGTTCAGCTCGTCCGCTCCATCCATCCCGTCCACGCCATCTGGGCCGCGAACAGCGATCCCGCCGCACCGCGCCCGCGGCCCGGGGCGCAGGCCGCTCTCGTGACGCGGCCCGGCTTCGACCCCCTCGCCGATCCCCTCGGCCCGAATGACGGCGAGCTCGTCGCCGGTCTCATGGAGGGCAAGCCCCTCGGACTGGCGGCGGAAGCCGGTGGCGATCTCGCCCGGGTGCTGTCGCTGCTCCTGTCCCGCAATGCCATCACGGAGCTATGCACATGATCCCCGTCCCTGCCCCTCTCGACCGCGTCGGCGACCAGCTCGACCGCCTCTCCGGCCCGGTGCTCACCACCTCTGCGCGCTTGGTCTTCGCCGCGGTGCTCTTCATGTATTTCTGGCGCGCGGGTCTGACCAAGCTCGGCGACGGGATCTTCGGCCTCTTCCGGCCCGACCTCGGCGCCTATGCCCAGATCTGGCCGCGGCAGATGGAGGCCGTGGGCTACGACGTCTCGCAGCTGGGGCTCTGGCATACGCTGGTCGTTCTGGCGGGAACCTGGGCGGAGTTTCTCCTGCCGACGCTGATCGTGCTGGGACTCTTCACCCGGCTCGCAGCGCTCGGGATGATCGGCTTCGTCGTGATCCAGAGCCTGACCGACATCTATGGCCTCGGCGCCCGGCCCGAGGATATCGGCCGCTGGTTCGACGCGACGTCGGGCGCGCTGATCCTCGATCAGCGCGCTTTCTGGATCCTTTGCCTTGCGATCCTGGTGATGAAGGGCGGCGGACCGCTCGCTGTCGACAGGCTGGCGTTCAGAAATGAGCCTTCGGCTCGTCCGGTTTCCCGGCCGCTATAGCGAGAAGGCCACCCAGCGCCGCGAAGCCGATGGGGAACATCGTCGCCACGTTGAAGCCGAACCCGAAATAGAAAAGCGCCGCCGCGCCCAGCATCAGAACCCCGCCCCATAGCGCCCGCGTCTTCGCCATCGCGCCTCCCGCGATGGCCAGAAGCGGCGCGAAGAAGGAGGCGGCGCGCACGAAGGCCGGGTTCTCGAACACGCCGAACACCTCGCCGATGTCGGCATTGCGGGCCGTCAGCTCGGCGTAGCCATAGCCGAAAAGGCCGATGAGAATGCCGAAGAGCCCGGCGATGATCCCCAGCATGAGGGCGGCGTTTCGCATGTCCTGTCTCCTTTGGGGTGGCAGATAAGGGTCCCGGGGGGCTCAGCCAAGAAGCGTCGCGCGCACGTCCGCGTCCCATCCCGCATGCCAGCGGCCCTGGTGATGAATCACCGGTCGCTTCATCAGCGTGGGATGGTCCGCAAGCACCCGTGCCGCCGGTCCCTCCCGCTCGGCCTCCGGTAGCGCCCGCCAGGTTGTGGAGCGGCGGTTCACCAGCCGGTCCGGTCCCAGCGCCGCCAGCATCGCGGCCAGCGCCTTCTCCGGCACGCCGTCGCGGCGGATGTCCGTCACCTCGGGCTCGTGGCCGGCGGCGCGAAGGGCTGCGAGGGCCTTGCGGCAGGTGTCGCATGTGGTCAGGGCATAGACCTGCATGGGCGCTTCCTTTTTGGGCAAGCCGCCACCGCGGCTGCGGGGTCGCGGAGGCGTCACTTGCATTTCGTACGGGTGTGTTACCTCCTGTCCGGGTGGGTGACGTCAAGACCGCCTCTTTCCGCAGGAAGAGGGAAGATCGAAGGGAGGGCATCATGCCCAAGGGAACCGTGAAATGGTTCAACACCACCAAGGGCTACGGCTTCATCGCCCCCGAGGACGGCGGCAAGGACGTCTTCGTCCATGTCTCGGCGGTGGAGCGGGCCGGGATGACCGGGCTGGCCGACGACCAGGTGGTGGAATTCGAGCTGATCGAGGGGCGCGACGGCCGGCAGATGGCCGGAAACCTGCGCCCCGTCTGATCGGCCCGCCGGGGCGTCCACACGTGGACGCCCGGACAAGGCGCTGGCGAATAACGCAAATTCACGAAGCCGCGAATTTGCGTTAACCTCTTTCTGAGCCCTCTGCGCCGAGGGTCCCTCTGTCCTCCCAGGACTCTCCCATGGCCAGAAGACACGAGGTGCCGGTGGCATAGCGCGCCACCAGCGCCCAGTCGCCGCTCTCGGCGCGCCAGACTTCCATGGCTTCCTGGGGGCCGCGGAGGGCGACCGCATGGGGTTCCGTCCCGTAGCGTGGGCCGAGGCGGGAGGTCAGGACGGAGGTCTCCTCGCAGAGGATCTCCGCGATCGGGCTGGCCGGGGCCGCGCAGGGCAGCAGGAGGACAGCAAGGACCGGAAGCACGCGCATCATGGAGGAAATGTAACAGGGGAATGACGGCTTCCGTCAATACTTTGTATATACGTCTCTGGTGTCCCACCCGATTTCCCGGTGACAGCAGGACCGTGCACCGGACGTGCACCAGGCGTACACAGGTCGTGATAGACGAGGCGCAGGCACTCGATCTGTCGGGGCGGGACGAACCCGGCCGCAGCCGGATCGGGAGAACGCGATCGCGAGGGCGAGTGGCGGAGGGGGTGGGTCTGACATCCAACCCTCTCCACCCTAACGCTATGTTTTTGTTCACTTTCCGGCTACTTCCCCCTCCATCAATGATGTTCCGTTCTGCGCCGGGCCAGAGTCGTTTCGACAGGAGGGAACGACGATAGCGGATCTGTCGTCAGGGGCCGTCCCGATACCCGCCCGCCAGCAGGAAGCGCCGGATGCCGGGATCGCTGCTGAGTGCGGCCGCGCGGGACGCGGCCTCGCGGGCGGCGGCCTCCTGGCCGCATAACCAGAGGATGCGGGCGCGCGACGCCCACCACGGCTGATAGGTCTCCGCACCCGTGATTGCGTCGAGCTGTGACAGCGCGACGTTGGCTTCGCCATTTTCCGCGAGCGCGACAGCCCGCGCTACCAGCACGCCGGTGGTGGGCGCAAACCCGGCCAGCACATCGTAAAGCTGCGCCAGCGGGCCGTGCAGGCGTTCGCCGGTCGTGCGGCTCTGCGCGTGAAGCGACTGAATTGCTGCCTCGGTCTGGAACCTCCCCGGCTGGCTCACGCGTGCGGCAGCGCGCAGGGCGGCTTCTGCCTCGGCCATCATGTCGCGCGACCACAAGGAGACGTCCTGGTCGCGCAGAGGGATGAAGTTGCCATCAGGCCCTCGCCGCGCCGCCCGCCGCGCCTCGCAGTGGAGCATCATGGCAAGCAAGCCAAGCGCCTCGGGCTGCTCGGGGGCAAGCTGCACCGTCAGCCGTGCCAGCCAGATCGCCTCATAGGCGAGGCCGGCCAGCCGCGGGTCGGCGCCGGCCACGTCGTCCCAGGCGGTACCATAGGCCGCGTAGATCGCGGACAACACCGCCGACAGCCGCACAGGAATATCTTCTGCCTCGGGAATCGCAAACGCGATGCCAGCGTCGCGGATGCGGCGCTTGGCGCGCACCAGCCGTTGACCCATCGAGGCGGGCGCGACCAGAAAGCTTGCGGCGATCCGTGTGGCATCAAGGCCCAGGACCGTCTGAAGCATCAGCGGTGCCTGCGCGTCCGCCGCGATCGCCGGATGCGTGCAAGTGAACATCAGCTTCAGCCGGTCGTCGCCGAAGCCATCCGAAGCGGTGTCATTGCGTTCATCCTCAAGCATTTGCACCATCGCCAAGCTGCGTTCGGCGGTCTGGCGACGCGCCGCGGCATGGCCCGCGCTGCGCCGCGCAACTGTCAGAAGCCAGCCGACCGGGTTGGATGGCACGCCGTCCTCTGGCCATTGCGCCAGCGCCGCTGCAAAGGCATCGGCCAGCGCATCCTCGGCGGCGGCAACGTCGCGCGTGCGAGCGGCGAGGATGGCGAGCAGCTTGCCATAGGACTCGCGCGCCGCAAGCCTCGCTTGCGCGGTAGTATCGCGGCGCGCCTCGTCCATCAGGCGGCAAGCGGCGGCAGTACCGGGCGCACCTCAACCGACCCGCCCGATGCGCAGGGCGCCCGTGAGGCCCACTCGAGCGCGGCATCAAGATCGGGCACGTCGAGAATGACAAACCCCGCCAGTTGCTCCTTGGTGTCGGCGAACGGGCCATCGACGACATGCCGCGTGCCGTTCTCGACCCGCAGCGTCGTCGCGGTCTCGGGCGGGCGCAGCACGTTGCCGCCGACCATCGTCCCGGATTGTGCGAGCGCGCCGATATAGGCCTGCCAGCCAACCCAATAGGCCCCGGCCCGCGCAGGATCGGTGGGTTTGGCCCTCTCCTCGGGGGTTTCGCGGAACTGCAGCATGTATTGCATAAGCATTGCCTTTTCCTGGCGGATGGCCGTCCGAAGACGGCTGTTGATGGGTGAATGAGCGCGCGACGAGATCTCATCGCAACGTATCACAAGGCCCGCGCGCCGCGAGCGATAGCATCGCGGCGCGCGCCGTCACTTAGACGCCTGGCGGCGGCAGGACCGGGCGTATTTCGACCGACCCGGCCGTCACGCAGGGTGCCTTCGCGGCCCAGTCGAGGGCTGCGTCAAGATCGGCCACGTCAAGAATCACATAGCCGCCCAGCATTTCCGTGTTGTCAGCGAAAGGTCCATCCACGACCTGCGGCGTGCCGTTCGTGACGCGCAGTGTCGTCGCGGTGTTGGGCGGCAGCAGCCCGTTGCCACTGACCATGGCCCCGGATTGCGCGAGCGTACCGATGAAGGCGTTCCAGCTAGCGAAATAGGCCTCGACCTTCGCGGGATCCTTGTGTTTGCCCCGTTCCTCGGGGTTCTCGTAGAATTGCAGCATGTAGTGCATTGGTATCGCCCTTCTTATCACGATGACCGCCGCTCGGCGGCCTGTTGATGGGTGAGCGTGTTCGTACCCGCTCGTGATAGTGTGCGGCGGGACCGGCGCATTTCGACAGGCCTCGGATGGAAGTGTGAAAAAACTAGTGGCCGCGGCAGGTCGTTCGAATTCGGAACCGGCCTCGGGTTGCCGATCCGCATGAGGGGACGGTCTAGCCGGAACGCAGGTTGCCATTGGCGAACGGCAGCGCCGACCACGAGGTGCGACTGCCTCTCATAGCAAGCAGAGACGGTTGGATTTCAGAGGCGTTCGGGTGGCGGAGGAGGTGGGATTCGAACCCACGGGACGCTTTCACGACCAACGGTTTTCAAGACCGCCGCAATCGACCGCTCTGCCACTCCTCCGGTGGAATGGGCGTAGCCGCGGCGGAGTGATTCGGAAAGGACACGGCACGCGGCCTTTCGTGCAGGAGAGCCTTCCCACGCCGAACGCCAGGGGCTATCCTCGAACACAAGGCCGGCGCGACGATCAAGGGACCGGCCATCTCGAGCAGTCAGGCCGGGCGACCCGGCCGGGCGACGGACGCGTCGCTTACGATAGGGGCACGACATGACAGGCAAACCGACCGGCTTCCGGACCATCCGCAGCGCAGCCATCGCGCTTGCGGCCGCAACTGTGCTTTCGGGCTGTGCGGACGGACAGTTCCAGCTTCCCGAATTCGCGACCCGCGCGCTGGAACGACCCGCGGGCGACGCTCCCGCGACCAGCAGCGCCGCGGTCGAGCTGATCGAACGCGACGTCGAGGCGCCGGAGGTCTTCCAGGTCACCGAGGACGGTCTCTGGGACGGCCGGCCCTCGCTCGGCGGCGTCTGGGTGGCCCATCCCGATGTCACGGAGCCGGAGCGCGTGATCATCCGCAACCGCGACAACGGGCAGTTCGTCATCGGCGCCCTGTTCCGCCGCGAGCGCGAGAACCCCGGCCCCCGCCTGCAGATCTCCTCGGACGCGGCCGAAGCTCTGGGCGTGCTCGCCGGCGCGCCGACCAATCTCAACGTCACTGCGCTGCGCCGCGAGAGCACACCCGGCGGCGCGCCTGAGCTTGCCGGAAGCGAACCCGGGTTCTCGGCGGAAAGCGGGGGACTCGCGCAGCCGGCGTCGGTCGAGACCATGAGCCTCGAGCCCGCAGGCGCCGAACCTTCGGCAGAGTCCATTCAGCCCGACCCGATCGCCGCCGCCGCGGCCGCGATCGAAAGCGCCGCGGCACAGGCCTCGGCGCAGGTCGGCACTCGCCCACCGCCGGCGGCCGCACCCGTCTCGGCGCCCGCGGCCTCCAGTCTCGACAGGCCCTATGTGCAGATCGGCATCTTCTCCGTAGAGGAGAACGCCACGCGCACCGCGGACCGCATGCGCGAGACCGGCATCGTTCCCACCGTTCTTTCCGAGCAGAGCCAGGGCCGTGCCTTCTGGCGCGTGATCGTGGGTCCCGCGCGGGACGATGCGGAACGCGCGGAGCTCATCTCCCGGGTCCAGGGCCAGGGCTTTGCCGACGCCTACGCCGTCCGCAACTGAACCGGCAGAGCCCCGCCGCCCCGTGCGGCGGGCTCCCCTCCGCGATTGCGGCAGGGCTGCAGGCGGGGTAGGACGCGTGCTGTCCCCCAAGTCGGAGAGCAGCCCATGATCCGATCGCTTGTCGCAGCCATCTGTCTGATGTGCGGCGCGACCCTCGCCGCGGCGCAGAGCTACGAAACCCGCGCCGGCGCCGCCTACGTCCTCGATCAGAGCACCGGGACCGTGCTCCTCGAGAAGAACGGGAACGAGCCGCTTCCACCAGCGTCGATGTCGAAGATCATGACGCTCTACATGGCTTTCGAGGCGATCGCGGACGGGCGACTGCAACTCGACGAGCGGTTGCCGGTGTCCGAATACGCGCAGTCGCTCGGCGGCTCCACGATGTTCCTCGACACGACGGACCGGCCCACGGTGGAGGAACTGATCCGGGGCATCATCGTGCTGTCCGGCAACGACGCCTGTGTCGTCATCGCCGAAGCGCTCTCGCCCGACGGGACCGAGGCGGGCTTTGCCCGGATGATGACCGAACGCGGCCGCGAGATGGGGCTGACCCATTCCGTCTTCATCAATTCCACCGGTTGGCCCGCGCCGGGGCATGTCATGTCCATGCACGACCTCGCCGTGGTGGCAGACCGGCTGATCACCGACTTTCCCACCTTCTACCCGCTCTTCGCCGAGGAGGAATTCGCCTTCGATGGGCGGGCTCCGCAGAACACGCGCAACCGCAACCCGGTGCTCGGACTCGGGATCGGGGCGGACGGCCTCAAGACGGGGCATACCCAGGAGGCGGGCTACGGGCTTGTCGGGTCGGCCAAGCAGGGGGACCGCCGGATCATCTTCGTGATCACCGGACTCGAGACGCAGGCCGATCGGGCCGAAGAATCCGAGCGCATCATCAACTGGGCCTTCCGTCAGTTCGTCGAGCGCCGCATCGCGCCCGCAGGGTCCCGGATCGCGGAGGCCGACATCTGGATGGGCGCGGCGCCCCGCGTCGGGTTGACGGTCCCCGACGATCTGACATTGCTCGTCTCCGCGATCGGAACCGCCAGTCTGGACGCGGAGGTGATCTACACCGGGCCGGTCGAGGCTCCGATCGCGGCCGGGCAGGAAATCGCCGAGCTCGTCATCCGCCGCGAGGGCCTGCCCGAGGTCCGCAGGCCCCTCGTGGCCGAGGCGGAGGTGCCGCGCGGCGGCTTCTCCCAGAGGATGCGGACCGCGGCGGTCGTGCTGCTTGGCAAGATCGCGCCGCAGGCCGACCTTTCCGCCCTGCCCGGCCTCGACAGCTGAGCGGCGGGGCGCGCGACATGACGGGGCGCGGGCGCTTCATTACCTTCGAAGGGATCGACGGCTCGGGCAAATCGACCCAGGCCCGGCGCCTCGCCGCCGCCCTCCCCGGTGCGCTGCTGACCCGGGAACCCGGGGGCAGCCCGGGCGCCGAGGACATCCGTCACCTTGTCCTGACCGGCGATCCCGGCAGATGGTCGGCGGAGACGGAGATCCTCCTGTTCACCGCGGCGCGGCGGGATCATCTCGAAAAGACCATCGAACCCGCCTTGTCCGCCGGGCGGACGGTCGTCTGCGACCGCTTCGCTGACAGCACCCGCGTCTATCAGGGCGCGACGCGCGGCGACCTGCGGACCATGGTCGACGGGCTCCATGAACTGATGATCGGCCGCGAGCCGGACCTCACCTTCGTCATCGACATGGACCCCGAGATGGCGCTGGCCCGGGTCGCGGCGCAAGGCGGCGCGGAGCGTCGATTCGAGGAGTTCGGCCTGCCGCTCCAACAGAAGGTCCGCGCCGGCTTCCTCGCCCTCGTGCGGCAGTTCCCGGCGCGTTGCATCCTCATCGACGGTGATCGCGACGAGGACGCCGTCGCGGCCGATATCGCCGCCCGCCTCGACCTGGTCCCCGCGCCATGAGCAAGAGCCTGGCCCGGGTCGTTCGCACCCTCGAGCAGGCGGGGATCGATGCGCAGGTCCTCGCCATGGACATGGAGACCCGGACAGCGGAACAGGCGGCCGCGGCGGCGGGATGCGGACTCGACCAGATCGTCAAGTCCATCGTCTTCCGGTGCGAGACCTCGGGCGGCGTGACGCTCTTTCTGACGGCGGGCGGAAACCGGGTCGATGCGGACAAGGCCGCGGCCGTCGCGGGAGAGCCCCTGGGCCGGGCCGACGCCACCCTCGTCCGCGAGCGGACGGGCTTCGCCATCGGCGGCGTCTCTCCGGTCGGGCATCCCGCCCCGATCCCGACCTTTTGGGACAGGCGCCTGTCCGACTTTCCGGTAATCTATGCCGCAGCGGGAACGCCCCGACACATCTTCTCCGTGGCGCCGGACGCCCTGCTGCGCCTGACGGGCGCCACGGTGGCCGATTTCATCGCCTGACCGGCAAGTCGCGCGGATAAGTCTGTCGGTATCTCATAGGGTTACGCGAATTATGTGAAGGCTCTTCACATTTTCTCTTGAACCGCGCCGGCCTCCTACCGATATGGTGAAATGTGAAGGGCATTCACATACACCTCAGGAAGGAGACCCCAGATGACCGACACCACCACCTATCCGGCCCCCCGGCGGCTCGACCGAGAGGCCATGGGCTGGTTCTCCCGCGCCGAAGCCTGGCTCGACGATCGCGGCAAGGGCGCCTGGATCGCCGCCATGGTTCTCGGCTTCATCCTCTTCTGGCCCGTGGGCCTCGCCCTCCTTGCCTACATGATCTGGAGCAAGCGCATGTTTTCCGGCAATTGCGGCAAGCGCCGCCAGCACACGACATCCTCCTATCGCGCCGCGACCCGGTCCTCGGGCAACATGGCCTTCGATGCCTACAAGACCGAGACCCTGCGCCGCCTCGAGGAGGAGCAGGCCAGCTTCGAGGCCTTCCTCGAGCGCCTGCGGGAGGCCAAGGACAAGGCCGAGTTCGACCAGTTCATGGACGATCGTGCCCGGGCCGCCCGCGCCGACGACGAGGGGTCTTCCTCCCGGATGGACGACCGCGGCCAGGCCCCGGCCTGACACCCCCGGCGCGGCCCTTGCGAAGGGCCGCGCCCTTTCCCACATTCCGAGCAAGCACCGAGGACACATGACCGATCCGAGCTTCGCCTTTTCCGCCACGCGCCTGCCCGATCCCGCCCTGCGGCCAGATTTCTATCGTGCCGTCCCGGCGAAACGGCTCGGCGCCTGGATCGTCGATATCCTTGCGGTCGCCGTCGCCTGCATGGTCCTGCTCCCGTTCACCGCCTTCACCGGCATCTTCTTCTTTCCGCTGATGATGCTGGTCGTGGGCTTCCTCTACCGTTGGTCCACCATCGCCCAGGGCTCGGCGACGCCGGGCATGTGGCTCATGGGGATCGAGTTCCGTGACCGAGACGGCGAGAGGCTGTCGGGCGGGACGGCCTTCGCGCATACGCTGCTCTACAGCGTCAGCCTCGCCGTGGCGCCGCTTCAGCTGATCTCCGTCATCCTGATGCTGGTCACGCCGCGTCGGCAGGGACTGGGGGACCACCTTCTCGGAACAGCGGCGATCAACCGCCCGCTCTGACGCCGCTCGCCGATTTCGGGGGCTTGGCGGGCGGGAGGGGCATTGCTAACGTCGCCTGCAGGACAGCCCGCGAGCATCATGCGCCACACCCTTCCCCTTGCCCCGCAGTTCTATGTGACTGCGCCGCAGCCCTGCCCCTATCTCGAGGGGCGGATGGAGCGGAAGCTGTTCACGGCGCTGCAGGGCGACGGGGCGGAGCAGCTGAACGACGCGCTGTCGAAGCAGGGCTTCCGGCGCAGCCAGAACGTGCTTTACCGGCCCTCCTGCGCGGAATGCTCGGCCTGCCTGTCGGCGCGGATCGCGGTGGACCGGTTCCGCCCCTCGAAGAGCCAGCGCCGGGTCCGGCGGAGGAACGCCTACCTCGAGCGGCGGGCAAGCGCGCCCTGGGCGACGGAGGAGCAGTATGCGCTCTTCCGGGACTATCTCGACAGTCGGCATGCGACGGGCGGGATGGCGGACATGGATCTGTTCGAATTCGCCGCGATGATCGAGGAGACGCCGGTGCGCTCGCGGCTGATCGAATATACCGATCTGTCAGCCTCCCGGGACGATCCGCATGGCGGGCTGGAGGCGGTCTGCCTGACGGACGTGCTCGATGACGGGTTGAGCATGGTCTATTCGTTCTTCGATCCCGACCTCGCGGCGCAGTCCCTGGGGACCTACGTGATCCTCGATCATGTCGATCTCGCCCGGTCCATGGGGCTTCCTTACGTCTATCTCGGCTACTGGGTCCCGGGCAGCCCGAAGATGGGCTACAAGGCGCGCTTTTCCGGGCTCGAGATCTATCACAAGGGGCGCTGGCAGCGGCTGGAGGAGCCAGAGAGATTCGAGGCCGATACGCACCCCCTTTCGGTGCCGCCCATTGCCGAGCAGGTCGCCCGGATCAGCCTCCCCGACACGCGCCCGACCCGGCGGGAGGAGTAGGCGGACCCCGGCGTCCACATGTGGACGCTCGCGTAACCCGTTGCAGTCAAATGAAAACATGCGTGGACGCCCGGCGGCGTTAACCTTTGCCCCGGGTTGACAACCGGCCCGCGCCGGAAGAACGACGGCGGACTTGCGCCCGAGGGACCCCCGACCATGACACATGACGATCTTGCCCGGGGCCTCGAAGCCCGGGTGCCGCCGCAGGACGGGACACGCCCCGGCGAGGACCTTCGGCCGGCGCGGCTCGCCACGCGGCTGAGCTTCGTCGCGGCAGGGTTCGGCATCGCCTGCTGGGCGCCGCTCATCCCCTTCGTCAAGGATCGGCTCGGCGTTGCGGAAGGAGCCTTCGGCCTGCTTCTGCTGTGCCTCGGCATCGGATCGGTGATCGCGATGCCGGTCACCGGGATCGTCGCCGCCCGCCGGGGGGCGCGGCCCATGGTCCTTCTGGGCGGTTTCGGGATGGTTCTGATGTTGCCGCTGCTGGCGCTGGTCCCCGAGCCCTGGATGCTCGGCGTGGTGCTGGCGCTCTTCGGCGCCTCTCTCGGCACCATCGACGTGGCGATGAACGTCCATGCCGTCGAGGTCGAGGGCCGGGGCGACCGGCCGATGATGTCGGGCTTTCACGCCATGTTCAGCCTCGGCGGCTTCGCCGGGGCCGGGCTGATGACCGCGCTGCTGTGGCTGGGCCTGTCGCCACTCCAGGCCTCGCTCATCGGCGCGGCGCTGATGGCGGCCGCAATGGCGCCCACAGGGTCGCGCATGCTGCGGGCCCGGGCGGAGGCGCCGCCCCCCTTCAGCCTGCCCCGGGGCGTCGTGATCCTCCTGGCCGTGCTCGCCGGGATCACCTTTCTGATCGAGGGCGCGGTGCTCGACTGGGGTGCGCTCCTGCTGATCACGCGAGACCTCGCCGCAGCGGAAACCGCGGGTGCCGGTTTCATGATCTTCTCCGCCGCGATGGTGGCGGGCCGGCTGGCGGGAGACCGCATCGTGTCCGCGCTCGGTCCCTTCCGCGTGCTGGTGGCAGGCGGCGTCATGACGATCATCGGGCTCGCGCTGACCCTGATCGCGCCGGGGGCGGGGCTGGCGCTCATGGGCTTCCTGCTGATCGGTCTCGGCGCCTCGAACCTCGTGCCGGTCCTCTTCAGCGCCGCGGGCCGGCAGAGGATCATGCCGGCCGGGATGGCGATCGCGGCCGTCACCACGACCGGCTACGCCGGGGTGCTGCTCGGTCCGGCCGCCATCGGCGGGGTCGCGGAGGCGACCAGCCTGCCCTTCGCATTCTGGGGCCTCGCGCTGCTCGTGCTGGCCGTGCCCGCAACGGCGCACCGCGTGGCGCGCATCTGACGGGGCGCTACCGGCCCAGAAGATCGGGCACGATGGTCACCACGCTCGGGAAGAACCAGAGCAGCGCGATGCCCAGCACCTGGATCAGGACGAAGGGAAGCACGCCGCGGTAGATATGCGCTGTGGTGATCGACGGCGGGGCCACGCCGCGCAGGTAGAACAGCGCGAATCCGAAGGGCGGCGTCAGGAACGAGGTCTGCAGGTTCACCGCGATCATGATGGTGACCCATTTCGGGTCGAACGTCCCGCCGTAGATCACCGGCCCCACGATGGGGATCACGATGTAGATGATCTCGAGGAAGTCGAGCACGAAGCCGAGGATGAACAGCACCAGCATGACGATGAGGAACACCGTCATCTCGTTGTCAAAGCTGCGCAGGAACTGCTGGATGTAATGCTCTCCGCCGAAGGAGATCACCACGAGGTTCAGAAGCTGCGAGCCGATCAGGATGGCGAAGACCATCGCCGTGACCTTGGCGGTCTCGCGCACGACCGGGGTCAGCACGCGGCCCGCCCAGAGCACCCAGCAGGCGTAGAGGATCGAGAACATCGAGAAGAGGAAGGCGGCGAAGGCGGCGAAATAGGCCAGCACATCCTCGAAGGCGGCATCGGACTGGCCGATACGCATGTCGAAGTTCACTCCGAGGAGCAGCATGATGACGATGGCGAAGGCGCCGTAGAGGATGATCCACGGGCTGCGGCCCTCCTCGGCGAGCTTGCGGTAGGCCGCGAGCATGATCGCCCCGCCCGCGCCCAGCGCCGCGGCGGGCGTGGGGTTGGTGATGCCGCCGAGGATCGAGCCGAGCACCGCCACGATCAGCACGAGCGGCGGGAAGATCACGCGGATGAGGTCGTTCTGGCCGAGGCGGGCGGCGGCCGTCCGGCTGGCCCGGAGGGCGATGCCGAAGGGGATGGCGAGAAGCAGCAGTGCCGTGCCCGGAGAGGTGACGGGCGAGATGAAGACGAGGTCGACGAGCAGTGCCAGGACGAGACCGCCCGCCCCGATCAGCAGCGGGGTCGGATCGGCACCGGGGCGGACGCCGCGGGCGAAGGCGAACATGATCGCGAGCAGCAGCACGGCGAGGGTCACGCCGGTGCCGAAGGGCGGCGCGTTCGCGATGCGCTCCGCCCGGATCTCAGCGCGTTCCTCCTCAGAGAGCTGCACGGATTCCGCCACGCCCCCTGCGGCGTCGATCTCTGCCTGCTGGGCCACGGCGCGGTCCCAGGCGGCCTGGCCGTGGAGGTCGATCATCGCCTCCTGGCAGGCGGGCGAGACATTGGTGCGCAGGGACGCACCCTGTCCCACGTCGCTGCGGCTGCCGACGGTAACGTCCTGGCTGCCGACGACATTCAGGTTCGACATGGCGACCACAAGCGCGATCAGCGCGGCGGGCACCAGCAGGAACCAGGTCAGGCCCTCGTTGCGGGTGATCGGCTCCGCATTGGCGCTGCCCATCTGGACCGCCGGAGCCTTGGCCGGATTGAGGAGCGCGAAACCGAAGGCGTAGAGCCCGTAGAGCACCGCAAGCAGGATGCCCGGCAGGAGCGCCGCCTGAAAGAGCGTGCCGACGGAGACGACGGCGGGTTCCCCGAGATAGGTGAGCGCGTCGGTGCAGCCGACGGACGTGGCGCGGGCCTCCTGCGCGGTCGAATAGAGGTCGCCCGCGAGGGTCCCGAGCAGGACGATGACGATGGAGGGCGGGATGATCTGGCCCAGCGTGCCCGAGGCGGCGATCACGCCGGTGGCCAGTTCCCTGGAATAGCCTGCGCGCAGCATCGTGGGCAGCGCGAGCAGGCCCATGGTCACCACGGTCGCGCCGACGATGCCGGTGGAGGCGGCGAGAAACGCGCCCACGACGACGATGGAGACGGCGAGACCGCCCGGCAGCGGGCCGAAGAGGCGCGACATGGTGGTCAGAAGGTCATCGGCGATCTTCGAGCGTTCGAGGGTGATGCCCATGAGCACGAACATCGCCACGGCGAGCAGGGTCTCGATGGACTGGCCTGCGAGCACGCGCTCGTTCATGCGGTTGACGATGAAGGAGATGTTGCGGTCGAGCGCGACTTCCCAGCCGAGGGGGAAGACGGGTTCCTCCATCCGCGGCAGGTCGGGATATCGGAAGATCGAGATCGCATCCGGCCTGACGCCTTCGGCGATCAGCCCGGCATAGGCCTGGGACGAGGTGTCGATGGCCTGGTGGATCAGGAGCCCGCCCGAGTCGAGCAGCGCGATGACCGCGAAGGAGATGACCGCCGCGCCGGCAATGGCGAAGGCCACCGGAAAACCCGACAGGATCCCGGCGAAGAGCGTGAGGAAGACGATGATGAGGCCGATCTCGACGCCATCGAGTCCGAAGAGCATGGGGGCCGTCCTTCTTAATGGGCGCCGTCGAAGGCTTCTTCACCCGCGCCGAGCGTGTCGCGGTCGAGGTATCTGCCGTAGCTGTCCGGCCCTTCCTTCCACTCGAGCCAGGAGCGGTAGAAGAAGGCGATGGACTGCAGGATGATCATGAGCGCGAAGGCGCAGAGCAGCACCTTGAAGAGGAAATAGGCGTTGAACCCGTTGGGGCTGAAGCCGATCGTCTCCACGTTCCAGGAGGCCGCGCGGAAGCGCTGTTCGACGAGCTGCTCGTAGGTGTTGGAGGCGGAGACCGGCGGGTTGATGAGGTGCCGCCAGAGGAAATACCAGCCGTACATCCAGGTGATGATCGCGGCGGGCAGCATCAGCACGACGCAGCCGACCATGTCGATCACCCGCTTCGTGCGTTCGGACACGGCGGAGTAGATCAGGTCCACCCGCACATGGCCGCCCTGGACGAAGGTGTAGGCGGCGCAGAGGCAGACGATCATGGCGTTGTAGAGCTTGAGTTCCTCGGACCACCACGAGACGTCCTTGGCGAAGGTCGTCCCGAAGCCGAGACCGATCTCGGAGGCCGCGAAGACGCGCTGCATGAAGACGATCAGGATCTGCTGCAGGACCATGATCAGCGCGGCCCAGGCGAAGAACCTGCCGACACCGTTGGCGAAGCCCTCGAGGACGCGCACGCAGCCCCACATGAAGGGACGGTACACGAGCCCCGCCGCCGTGACCCCGAGGAGCACGACGAGAAAGGCGAAGAAGAATTCGACGGAGCCGCCGTAATAGACGACGCGCATGAGCGCCTGGGCGGCTTCGGGATCCTCGATGCGGCCCGACAGCTGCGCCTCGGGCAGCCACGAGAGCCACATGCCCGGATGGGTGAGAGCGAAGAGGATGTTGTAGACCGCCTCGAGCAGGTTGCCGATGACCCAGAGAAATCCGTCCCAGACGGCGCCCAGCGTCGTCTCCGCGGGCGCGCGCGGCTCCGCGCCCTCGGGGACATTGCCCTGAAGCCGCTCCACGAAGCGCGTGAACCCATTCTCGTAGGAGGCCCAGAGACCCCCGCCGGTGTCCTCGTCTTCCATCGTCCCCCCTCGCCTCCCGATGCGGGAGCCGGAGCCTGTCCCCAGGCCGATGTCACATGATCAGCAGGCAACGGCCCCGGCAAGCCCGCAAGCCTGCCGGGGCCGGGGCGCGGGAGAGGCGGGGGGCGCCGCGCGCCCCCGCCCGCCCCGCGCCGGGATCAGATCCCCAGAACGCGGTTGCGCTGCATGGTGGTCTCGCCCTCGGAGCGGCTGCTCCAGTTGGCCGATGCCTGCAGCGAGGTCATGTAGCTGTCGTAGCAGCGGGCATAGAGCTCGTCGCCCATGTTCTCGGCCACGACTTCCTGAGCGGCGGCACCGAAGGCGTCCCAGATCTCGTCGTTGAACTCGAGGACCTGCACGCCGCCGGACTGCAGGCGCTGCAGCGCGGCCGAGTTGTTGGCCATGAACTGCGACATCGACCAGATGTTCGTCGCGGTGCAGGCCTGCTCGAAGATCGCCTGCTGCGCGGGCGTCAGGCTGTCCCAGACATCGAGGCTGACCACGGTGTTCAGGTTCGGACCCGGCTCGTGGAAGCCCGAGGTGTAGTAGAACTTGGTGATCTCCTGGAAGCCGGCCTTCTCGTCCGCCCAGGGGCCGATCCATTCGGTGCCGTCGATGGCGCCGGAGGCCAGCGCCTGATACACCTCCGCGCCGGGCAGGTTCTGGACCGATGCGCCCAGCTTGCCGAGCGCCTGGCCACCCTGGCCGGGCATGCGGAACCGGAGGCCCTGGAAGTCCTCGACCGAGGTCATCTCCTTGGCGAACCAGCCGCCCGACTGCGGGCCGGTGTTGCCCGAGGGGAAGGCCTTCAGGCCGAAGATGGAATAGAGCTCGTCGCCCAGCTCCTTGCCGCCGTCATGGTACCACCAGTTGGAATATTCCTGGAAGTTCATGCCGAAGGGGATCTGGCTGAAGAAGGACAGCGCCGGGTGCTGGCCGAGGAAATAGTAGTCGACCCCGTGGTACATGTCGGCCTGGCCGGCGGCCACGGCGTCGAACACCTCGAAGGCGCCCACGAGCTCGCCCGCGGCCTTCAGATCGACGGTCAGCTGGCCGTCGGTCATGGCGGTGATGACATCGGCGCAATGCTGTGCCGCGTCATGCACGCCGGCGAGGCCGCGGCCCCAGGTGGTCACGAAGGTGAGCGTGCGGTTGCCCTGGGCATAGGCCGGGGCGGCAAGGGCCGAAGCCGTGGCGGCAGCGGCGCCGCCGACGGCGCCCTTGGTCAGAAAGGAACGACGATCCATGGATACCTCCCGTTTGGTGCCCGGCCCCTCCCACGGGCCGGACGGATCTCGAAGTGTCGAAAGTGGTAGCGACAGATTCTTTCGCGCGCCATACCCATCACTGCGTAGACGCAGCGTCCCGCCCCGCGCGAGCGGGCCGGATCGGCCCCGAAGCGGCGGCGCGCCGCTTTTCCGCGCCGCGGTTTCGGCCTAACGGTGGGCGATGCTTCACCGTCTGCGCCTGCCCTATGCGGCCAAGCTCTACCTGATCGCGGCGATTCCCCTGGTCTTCGCCGTGGCCGCGATCACGGTGCTGGTGGATCGCAGCACGCGGCAGCTTGCCGAGCGCGAGATCGCGGCGCTGGAGCGGCAGCTTATGGAGGCGAAGCGCGAGGAGCTGCGCAATTACCTGTCCATCGCTCGGACCTCGTTTCTGAACATCTACGGCCGCGCCGCCCCCGACGACGAGGCGGCCAAGCTGGAATCGACCCGCATCCTCGCGGCGACGCTCTACGGTCAGGACGGGTATTTCTTCGTCTTCGACTATGACGGCGTGAACCTCGTGGCGCCGCGCCAGACCCAGCTCATCGGGCGCGACTGGTCCGGGCTCAGGGATGCGGGCGGCACGGAGATCACCGACGAGCTGATCCGGCTCGCACGGGCAGGTGGCGGCTATCACAGCTTCGCCTGGCCCAAGCCGTCGACCGGCGAGACGGCGACGATGCTGGCCTATGTCAACGGTCTCCAGGACTGGCGCTGGGCCATCGGAACCGGCATCTTCATCGACGACGTGACCGAGATCGTCGCCGCCGCGCGGGCGGAGGTGGATGCGCGGATCGGGCGCACGACGCTCTATATCCTCGCGATCACCATTGCGGCCCTGCTCACCGTCTTCCTGACCGGCCTCGCCCTCAACATACGGGAGCGGATGCTGGCGGACACCAAGCTGAAGGCCCTGACCCAGCGGATCATCGACGCGCAGGAGGAAGAGCGCGGGCGCGTCGCCCGGGAGCTGCACGATTCGATCAGCCAGATCCTCGTCTCGGTCCGCTATGCGCTCGAACTCGCGCGGCGGCGGCTGGGCCCCGGCGACGCGCGGGCGTCGGAATCGCTCGACAAGGGGCTGGGCGCGCTCGGCCAGGCGATCCAGGAGGTGCGGCGGATCAGCCGGGACCTCCGGCCCGGGGTGCTCGACGATCTGGGGCTGGGTCCCGCGCTGCAGTCGCTGACGGACGATTTCAGCGCCCGGACCGGCATCGCGGTCGCCTTCCAGACCGTCGTCTTCCGCAACCGGCTGGACCAGGATGCGCGGATCGCGCTCTACCGCATCGCGCAGGAGGCGCTGACGAACATCGAGCGGCATTCCGGCGCGGACCGCGTCGAGATGTGCCTGCGCGGCCATCGGGCCGGGGCCGTGCTCCGGATCGCGGACAACGGCTCGGGCATGGCGGCGCAGGGCCGGCAAAGCGGGCTCGGGCTGCGCAACATGGCCGAGCGGATGGAGCAGCTGGGCGGGACGCTGAAGGTCACCTCGGGCGCGGACGGCACGGCGATCGAGGCGCAGGTGCCGCTGACCCATCTCCTCACGGCCGATACGGCCCGCGCCGCCACCGGGTGATCCGTCCGGCTTCTCTTGCCCGGAAACCGCTGCTAGGGTCGCCGACCAAGTCCACAGACGGAGCCCCGCCGCCGATGCCCCCCACCCGCGTGATGATCGTCGACGACCACCCGATGGTGATCGAGGGCATCCAGTCGATCCTCGAGACCTACGACGACATCGAGATCGCCGCCGCGCTCTCCGGCGGGCAGGAGGCGGTGGACCGGATCGAGGAGATCGCCCCCGACGTGGTGCTGCTCGACCTCAACATGCCGGGCCTCGGCGGGCTCTCGGCCACGGAGCTGATCCTCGAGCGCCGGCCCGAGACGCGGGTGCTGGTGCTGTCGATGCATGACAGTCCGGAATACATCTCCACCGCCCTGCGCCACGGCGCGCGGGGCTACGTCCTGAAGGACGTGCCGGTGGACGAGATCAAGACCGCGATCGACGTGGTGATGTCGGACGAGCGCTATCTCTGCACCGGCGCGCGCACCTCGCTCAGCCCCGGCACCGCGGACGGGCGGGAGCCGCTTACCGGGCGGGAACAGACGATCCTGCTCCAGCTCGCCCAGGGCCGTTCGAACAAGGAGGTGGCACTGGCGCTCGATATCTCCGTCCGCACGGTGGAGACGCACCGCAAGAACATCCGCCGCAAGCTGGGGATCTCCTCGACCGCCGGGCTCACGCGTTATGCGCTGGAGCACGGGGTCCTGCAGGGCACCGGGCACTGAGACAGGGGCCGGCCCGCTTCCGATCCGGCCGGAAGCGCGCGCGGCCCGCCGCCCGGTCGCGAGCGCAGGGACAGCGGGCCGTGCGCGGCCCCCGCGCCTGGACCGCCCCCGCCGGTCCTAGGGGAAGCTGAACAGCGACTCGTCGAGATCGGCGGCGTCGACGTTCTCGAGCCGGATCGTGACCTCCCCGGCCTCGATCACGGCGGTCGAGTCCTCCTGGCTCAGGAACAGGTCGGCGAAGCTCTCGATCCCGGTGATCTGCAGATGGATGCTGTCGGCCCCGTTGCCGAAATCGGTCACCGTGTCGGTGCCGCCCTTGTCTCCGAAGAAGAAGATGTCGTCGCCCTCGCCGCCGGTCAGGGTGTCGTCGTCGATCCCGCCGTCGAGGAAGTCGTTGCCCGACCCGCCGTAGATCTCGTCGCTGTCGTCCATGCCGTAGATCGTGTCGTCGCCCTCGCCGCCGAAGAGCGTGTCGATGCCGTTGAACGGGTTCAGATCGCCCTCGTCGTCGGGGACGTTCAGGCTGTCCGGCAGGCCTGGCGCGAGTCCGCCGTAGAGGATGTCGTTGCCCGCACCGCCCCGGATCACGTCCGCGCCCTCGCCGCCGATGATCGTGTCGTCGCCGTCGTCGCCGAAGAGCGTGTCGTCGTCGAAGCCGCCGTCGATGAAGTCGTTCCCGGCGCCGCCGTAGACGACGTCGTTGTCGTCGCCGGTGCGGATCGTGTCGTTGCCGTCGCCGCCGTAGACGAGGTCCTCGTCATCGGTGGGGTCCGGGTCATCCTCGAACAGGCCCGGATAGCCGGAGTTGGGTGTGCCAGAGACGTCGGGCACGATGCCGAAGCCGGGCTGGATGTTGCCCGAGGTGTCGATCACGTCGTCGCCCGCGCCGCCGCGGACCACATCCCGGCCGTCGCCGCCAAAGATCACGTCGTCGCCGTCGTTGCCCGCGAGGAAATCGTCACCCTCGTCGCCGTAGAGCGTGTCGTTGCCGCTGCCGCCCCGGAGAATGTCGTCGCCGAGCCCGCCGAAGAGTTCGTCGTCGCCGGCATTGCCGGTCATGCTGTCGTCGCCCTCGCCGCCGAGGAGGATGTCGTCGCCGGCACCGCCGCGCAACTCGTCGTCGCCATCATTGCCCTGGAGCAGATCGTTGCCGTCCTGCCCGCGAAGGAGGTCGTTGCCGGCGCCACCGAGGAGAGTGTCCTCCCCTGCCCTGCCGAGCAGCGTGTCGTCCCCGTCCTCCCCGTCGAGAAGGTCGTCGCCGATCCCGCCGTCCATGAAGTCGTCGCCTTCGCTGCCGAACAGAAGGTCGTCACCCTCGTGGCCGAAGATCGTGTCGTTCCCGGCGCCGCCGAACGCGACATCGTTCCCGCCACGGCCGAGCATCAGGTCGTCACCCGCCCCGCCGTCCAGTTCGTCGGCCGCCGCGCCGCCGTCGAGCAGGTCGTTGCCGTCCCCGCCGAACAGCAGGTCGGTGCCGGCGCCTCCGAAGAGCGTATCGTCGCCCTCATCGCCCACGAGCACGTCATCGCCAGCCTCGCCTTCGAGCGTGTCGTCGCCTGCGCCGCCCTCCAGCACGTCGTCGCCCTCGCCGCCGAAGAGCGTGTCGATATTGCTGCCGCCGAGGAGCAGGTCGTTCCCCTCTCCGCCGTAGATCTCGTCGCGGTTGGCACCGCCGTCGATCGTGTCGTCGCCCTCGTCGCCGTAGAGCGTATCGGACCCGATCCCCCCGAGGATGCTGTCGTTTCCGGCGCCGCCGAAGACCACGTCATCGCCGCGTCCGGCATCGATGACATCGTCCCCCTCACCGCCATAGAGCGTGTCGCCGCCGCCGCCGCCGAAGATCTCGTCGTCGCCGTCACCGCCGACGACCACGTCGGGCCCGCCTCCGGCGAGGATGCGGTCGGCCTCGTCGCCGCCCTCGATCGCGTCCCGGGATCGGTTGCCGACGATGGCGGCGAGCTCTTCGCCCTCCTTGGTGTAGAGCACCGTGCCCACCGTGCCCTCCGGTCCGCCGAAGGCGCTGACGCCGAGCGGCGCGTCGATGTCGACGCCGGTGTCGGCCACCGTGATCCCCCCCTCGCGCAGCGTGCCGTCCTCGAAGTAGTAGCCGACGTTGACGTCGGCCTTGCCGTCGGTCGGCAGGCCGAAGAAGGCGACGAACCAGATCCCGTTGAAGAGCTGGATCGCGGTCGGGTTGGCAAGCGGGTTGGCCGCCAGAAGGGCGTCGACGTTGTTCTGGATACCGATTGGCAGCATGATGGGTTCCCCAAGGACAAGAGGGCGGCCTCCCCCCGGGGACCGCGTGGCGTTTACTTGGCGGAAATATGTCCGTCTGATGGCGGGCGCCAAAGGATTCTCTGCCGTTGTCCCGGAACTGGAAACGATCTGGTTGTCCTTGGGGCAACTGTCCGGACAGAGCTGCAGAATGCTTCCGGATCGCGAGGCCCCGGTCCGGCGGGCCGCGGCCGGCGACTCGCGCCGTGGCGGGAACCGGGCCGAGACTCGTTGCGCAACTATCTTTCGTTTTGGAGGCGCCCGAAGAAATCACGCACTTGCGCTGTTGACCCTCCGGTCCGGCGGGGGCATAAGCGCGGACGCAAGTTGGAGCGGCGCATGACCGACCTCGTACTCATCGTAGGACCAAGGCGCATGGGCCGGTAACGGCAAGACCAGACCAGTCCCCATGCGCCCTCGATGACCTCGGGGGCTTTTTTTGTGCGTGAATGCCAGACGTGAGACGGAGAGAACCATGACACGTCAGATGACCGGAGCGAAAATGGTGGTGCAGGCCCTGAAGGATCAGGGCGTCGAGGTGGTCTTCGGCTATCCCGGCGGTGCGGTGCTGCCGATCTATGACGAGCTGTTCCTCCAGAACGACATCCGTCACATCCTCGTGCGGCACGAACAGGGCGCGGTTCACGCGGCGGAGGGCTATGCCCGCTCCACCGGCAAGCCGGGCGTGGCGCTGGTGACTTCGGGCCCGGGGGCCACGAATGCCGTCACGGGCCTGACGGACGCGCTGATGGATTCGATCCCGATCGTCGTGCTGACGGGCCAGGTCCCGACCTTCATGATCGGCTCGGACGCCTTCCAGGAAGCCGACACCGTCGGCATCACCCGCCCCTGCACCAAGCACAACTGGCTCGTCAAGGACACCGACCGGCTGTCGGGGGTCATCCACGAGGCGTTCCATGTGGCCACCGCGGGCCGGCCGGGCCCGGTCCTGATCGACATTCCGAAGGACGTGCAGTTCGCCACCGGCGAGTATACCGAGGCGCGGCGCGTCACCACGCATTACAACCCGCCGGTGAAGGGCGATATCGGCACCATCACCGAGCTGGTGGCGGCGATGGAGACCGCGCGGAAGCCGATCTTCTACACCGGCGGCGGCGTCATCAACTCGGGTCCCGCGGCGAGCCAGCTCCTGCGCGAGCTGGTGGAGGCGACGGGCTTTCCGATCACCTCCACGCTGATGGGCCTCGGCGCCTATCCGGCCTCGGGCGAGAAATGGCTCGGCATGCTGGGGATGCACGGGCTCTACGAGTCGAACATGGCGATGCATGACTGCGACCTGATGATCTGCATCGGCGCACGGTTCGACGACCGGATCACGGGGCGGATCGACGCCTTCTCTCCGGGCTCGAGGAAGGCCCACATCGACATCGACCCCTCGTCGATCAACAAGGTGGTCCATGCCGATTTCCCCATCGTCGGCGACGTGGGCCATGTGCTCGAGGACCTGCTGAAGGTCTGGAAGAGCCGCGGCCGCAAGACCGACCGCGAGGGGCTGACCGCCTGGTGGGACCAGATCCGCAC
This sequence comes from Histidinibacterium lentulum, assembly GCF_003789055.1. Taxonomy (GTDB): domain Bacteria; phylum Pseudomonadota; class Alphaproteobacteria; order Rhodobacterales; family Rhodobacteraceae; genus Oceanicola; species Oceanicola lentulus. Next base: position 144,347 of record NZ_ML119089.1, read on the forward strand.
CTGGCGGAAGGTGAACTGTCTCGCCTTCGAGCAGAAGGGCCGCACCATCAAGCCGCAGCACGCGATGGTGCGGCTGGAGGCGCTGACCAAGGGGATGGATCGCTACATCTGCACCGAGGTGGGCCAGCACCAGATGTGGGCCGCCCAGTACCTTGGCTTCGAGGATCCGAACCGCTGGATGACCTCGGGCGGTCTCGGGACCATGGGCTACGGCCATCCGGCGTCGATCGGCGTGCAGCTGGGCCATCCCGACAGCCTTGTCATCAACGTGGCCGGGGAGGCGTCCTGGCTGATGAACATGCAGGAGCTGGGCACCGCCGTGCAGTACCGCCTGCCGGTCAAGCAGTTCATCCTCAACAACGAGCGGCTGGGCATGGTGCGCCAGTGGCAGGAGCTCCTGCACGGCGAGCGCTATTCCCAGAGCTGGTCCGAGGCGCTGCCCGATTTCGTGAAGCTGGCCGAGGCCTTCGGTGCCAAGGGGATCCTCTGCGACGATCCCGATTGCCTCGACGATGCGATCCTCGAGATGATCCACCATCCGGGGCCGGTGCTCTTCGACTGCGTGGTAGAGAAGCACGAGAACTGTTTCCCCATGATCCCGAGCGGAAAGGCGCATAACGAGATGCTGCTGGGCGAGGCCGAGACCCAGGGCGTGATCGACGCGAAGGGCTCGGTGCTGGTGTGATGCGGGCGGTCCCGGCCCGGCCGGGACCCCTGCCCGCCCGCGAGGCGCAGCCCGCCGCCGGTTCCGTCCGGCACATCGTTCCGACCGAAAGACAGAGGATGAGACCCAAGTGTCCCCGTTGAACATCAAGAAGGGCTCCACGAGCCATTCCGCCTACAATCTGCGTCCCACCTTCTCGGATGTGGAGGAGCGCCACACGCTCGCGGTGCTGGTGGAGAACGAGCCCGGCGTTCTGGCGCGGGTGATCGGGCTCTTTTCGGGCCGGGGCTACAATATCGAGAGCCTGACGGTAGCCGAGGTGGACCATACCGGACACCGCAGCCGGATCACCCTGGTCACCTCGGGCACGCCGCAGGTGATCGAGCAGATCAAGGCGCAGCTCGGCCGGATCGTGCCGGTGCACGAGGTCCACGACCTGACCGTCGAGGGCCGGGCAGTGGAGCGGGAGCTGGCACTGTTCAAGGTGGCGGGAAAGGGAGAGGCGCGGATCGAGGCGCTCAGGCTTGCGGAGATCTTCCGCGCCAATGTCGTCGATTCCACGCTGGAGAGCTTCGTCTTCGAGATCACGGGGACCCCTGAGAAGATCGACGCCTTCGCCGATCTCATGACTCCGCTGGGTCTTGTCGAGCTTGCGCGCACCGGTGTGGCGGCGCTGGCCAGAGGGGCGGGCAAGTAACGCCCGCCCCCGGCACTCACCAGAGCGATCAGGTGTCGTCGTCGTCGACCTCGATGTCGCTGATGCCGTCACCGCCGGGCGCGTTCGCGTCCTCGATGCTGCGCTGTTCCGCGACGCTCAGGATGCCGTCGTTGTCGGTGTCGAGGATCGAGAACAGGATGCGGTCGTTGTTCGTCGGGTCGATCCGACCTTCGCCATAGACCTCCTGGAAGCGGTCGAAGGTCATCGGCTCGCCCTCCTGCGCCATGGCGGCACCGGGCAGAACGAAGGCGAGGGCGGCGATGATCTTGGTCATGGAGTTCATGATGATCTCCTTTCCTTGGTTGCAATTGCATCCTCAATGATCCCCCTGCGGATCGGTTCCGAACTTTCTCGTCCCCGACGATGACGGCCGGCAGGTCGGGTTTCTGCGGCGCGGCGGACGGAGTCGGGCTGGACGGCGCCCCTGCGGCCTGAAATGGTCGCGGCGCTTCAGGGAGGACGGGATGCCGCGCAAGATCATCATCGATACGGATCCGGGGCAGGACGACGCGGTGGCGATCCTGCTCGCGCTGGCCTCCCCCGAGGACCTCGAGGTTCTGGGGATCACGGCCGTTGCGGGCAACATCCCTCTCGCGCTGACTTCGCTCAACGCGCGCAAGATCTGCGAACTGGCGGGACGGCCCGACATCCGGGTCTTCGCGGGCTGCGACAGGCCGCTGAAGGGCGAGCTGAAGACGGCCGAGGCGGTGCACGGCCAGTCGGGCCTCGACGGCGCGGAGCTGCCCGAGCCCGCGATGCCGCTTCAGGAGATGCACGGCGTCGATTTCCTGATCGAGACGCTGCGGGCAGAGCCTGAGGACACGGTCACGCTCTGCACGCTGGGGCCGCTCACCAATGTCGCCACGGCCTTTACCCGCGCGCCCGACATCGTGGGCCGGGTGCGCGAGATCGTGATCATGGGCGGGGCCTATTTCGAGGTGGGCAACTGGTCGCCTGCGGCCGAGTTCAACATTCTTGTCGACCCGCAAGCCGCTGATATCGTGTTCAGATGCGGCAGGCCCCTGACGATCCTGCCGCTCGATGTGACGCATAAGGTGCTGATCACGCCGCCGCGGCTGGGGGCGATCCGCGCGCTGGGCACCGTGGGCGAGGTGGTGCACGGCTGGCTCGATTTCTACGAGCGGTTCGACCTCGGAAAGTACGGTTGGGAGGGCGGGCCGCTGCATGATCCCTGCGTCATCGCGTACCTGCTGAAGCCCGAGCTATTCACCGGCCGGCATGTGAACGTCGAAGTGGAGACCGGCTCGCCGCTGACCATGGGCATGACCGTGGCGGACTGGTGGGGCGTCACCGACCGGGAGAAGAACGCGCAGTTCATGGGGGGCGTCGATGCGGACGGCTTCTTCGCGCTGCTGACAGAAAGGCTGGGCCGGCTGTGACGCAAATCACGCTTTGCACGACCGAGGACGCGCCCCGCCTGCTGCCGCTGGTGCGGCGGATGCACGAGGAACGCGGCCTGACGACGACGGACGAGAGCCGGGCCGCCGCGCTGTCTCCGCTGCTCGAGGGCTCGCCGCTGGGGGCGGTCTGGATCTTCGGGCCGGCACGGGCGCCCGTGGGCTATGTCATCGTGACCTTCGGCTGGTCTCTGGAATCGGGCGGCATGGACGCGACGGTGGACGAGATCTGGGTGCGGCCCTCGGTGAGGCGGAGGGGCATCGCAAGCGAGGCGCTCTACGAGATCGGGCGGGCGCTCAAGTCGGCCGACGTGACCATGTTGCGGCTGGTGATCGACAGCGAGGATGCCGCCTCGGCGGCGCTTTGCCGCACGGCCGGGCTGACGCCGCGCGCAGGCGCGACGATCCTGTCCCGCCCGCTCTAGCGGGAGGGCGCCGGGACGCCTACCTTTGGTCCATGACCGCCAGAATCCCCTTCGACAATTCCTATGCCCGCCTGCCGGAACGGTTCTACACCGCCCTGGACCCCACGCCGGTGACCACGCCGGAGCTGATCGCCTTCAACGAGTCGCTGGCAGCGGAACTGGGGATCGACGTCGCAGGTCTGTCGCGCGCGGAGCTGGCGCGGCTCTTTTCCGGCAACGAGCTGCCCGAGGGCGCCCAGCCCCTGGCGCAGGTCTATGCCGGGCACCAGTTCGGCCACTGGAATCCGCAGCTTGGCGACGGGCGCGCGATCCTTCTGGGCGAGGCGGTGGGGCCTGCGGGGCGGCGCGATATCCAGCTCAAGGGCTCGGGGCGCACGCCCTATTCCCGGATGGGCGACGGGCGCGCCTGGCTCGGCCCGGTGCTGCGCGAATACGTGATGTCGGAGGCCATGGCGGCGATGGGCGTGCCCACGACCCGCGCGTTGGCGGCGGTCAGCACGGGAGAGACGGTGCTGCGCGAGATGGCCTTTCCGGGCGCGATCCTGACGCGGGTGGCGCAGAGCCATATCCGCGTCGGCACCTTCCAGTTCTTCGCCGCGCGCGGGGATGTCGAGGCGCTGGCGAGGCTGGCGGACCATGTGCGCGAAAGGCACTACCCGGACGCGAAGGATGTCCCGCAACTGATTGACGCCGTGATGAAAGCGCAAGGCGAGCTTGTGGCGCACTGGATGTCGCTGGGGTTCATCCACGGGGTGATGAACACCGACAACATGGCCGTGTCCGGCGAGACGATCGACTATGGCCCCTGCGCCTTCATGGACGCCTATCATCCCGACACCGTGTTTTCCTCCATCGACCAGTTCGGCCGCTATGCCTATGCCAACCAGCCGCAGATCGCGGTCTGGAACATCGCGCAGCTGGCCTCGGCGCTGCTCCCGCTGATGCCGGATGAGGAGGCCGCGGTGGAGGAGTTCACCGGGATCGTGAACCGCTTCGGCGAGGTCTACCAGGCGGCGTGGCGGCGGCGGTTCGGCGCGAAGCTGGGTCTCGCACTGGAGACGCCCGATCTTGCCGAGGCGCTGCTGACGCTGATGGCGAAGGACGGGGCCGATTTCACCAATGTCTTCCGCCGCCTGCCCGATGCGCGGGACGAGTTCATGGACCGAGAGGCCTTCGACGCATGGCGCGCGACCTGGGAGTCGGAGGGGCCTGACGCGGACCTCATGGCGCGCAGCAATCCGCAGGTGATCCCGCGGCTGCACCGGATCGAACAGGCGATCCAGGCGGGCCTGGGCGGGGACCTGAGAGTCTTCGAGCGACTTCTGAGCGCCGTGACGCAGCCTTTTAAAAAACCTGAAGATTACTACACCCGACCGCCCGCGACCGAAGAGCGGGTGGCGCGCACCTTCTGCGGGACCTGAAGCACGCCGGGGGTTTATCCGCGGCCTGTCAGGACGTATCCGGGACACAAGGAGACAGCCATGACCCTCGACGATCCCAACCGCACCCACGACGCCGCCGCCCTTGCCGCCTTCGACTGGACCGATCCGCTGGGCCTCGAGGCGCAGCTGACCGAGGACGAGCGGATGCTGCGGGACGCCGCCCGCGCCTTCGCGCAGGACCGGCTCGCGCCGCGGGTGATCGCGGCCTATCGCGACGAGACGGCGGACCCCGAGATCTTTGCCGAGATGGGGGCCGCGGGGCTGCTCGGCGTGACGGTGCCGGACCGGTTCGGCGGGCTGGGCGGGGGATACGTGACCTACGGCCTCGTGGCGCGGGAAATCGAACGGGTGGACTCGGGCTACCGCTCGATGATGTCGGTGCAGTCGAGCCTCGTCATGTATCCGATCCTCGCCTATGGCTCCGACGCCCAGCGCGAGCGATATCTGCCGAAGCTGGCGACAGGGGAGTTCATCGGCTGTTTCGGCCTGACGGAACCCGACGCCGGATCGGACCCCGGCGGCATGAAGACGCGGGCGATCAGGACCGCGGACGGCTACCGGCTGACCGGCTCGAAGATGTGGATCTCGAACGCGCCCATCGCGGATGTCTTCGTGGTCTGGGCGAAATCGGACGCCCATGACGGCAAGATCCGGGGCTTCGTGCTGGAAAAGGGGATGAAAGGGCTTTCGGCGCCCAAGGTGGGCGGCAAGCTGAGCCTGCGCGCCTCGGTCACGGGCGAGATCGTGATGGATGGCGTCGAGGTGGGCGAGGACGCGCTCTTGCCGGGGGTCGAAGGGCTGAAGGGGCCGTTCGGCTGCCTCAACCGCGCGCGCTATGGCATCGCCTGGGGCGTGATGGGGGCGGCCGAGGCGTGCTGGCACGCGGCGCGCCAGTATGGCCTCGACCGCAAGCAGTTCGGCAAGCCAATCGCGGGCACCCAGCTTTACCAGAAGAAGCTCGCCGACATGCAGACGGAGATCGCGCTGGGCCTTCAGGGGGCGCTGGCGCTGGGGCGGATGATGGAGGCGGGAACCGCGAGTCCGGAAACGATCAGTCTCATGAAGCGAAACAATTGCGGCAAGGCGCTCGACGTGGCGCGGGCCGCACGGGACATGCATGGCGGAAATGGCATACAGGAAGAGTACGCCGTGATGCGCCACATGGTGAACCTCGAGACGGTCAACACCTACGAGGGCACCCATGACATCCACGCGCTCATTCTCGGGCGGGCGCAGACGGGCTTGCAAGCGTTCTTCTGACAGGTCACGGTTCCGCCACCGGCGCTGAACAAAGAGGCTCAAGCCGCATGAGCGACGACACCGGGGCCCCGAGGCGGCCCGCATCCCAAGAGGACGAACTGCGCGAGGCGCTGAGGGCCGAAGCGCGGGCCGTCGCGGGGGGATCGGTGCGTCGTCTGGGTCGGTCCCATGAGGCGATCTTCCGCCCCGGGATCGGGCGGGACCTGATCGTCACCTTCGAGACCGAGGCGCGGCTGGAGGAGGCCGACGCGGGTGTCGTGCCCACGGCACGGCATCTGGCGGAGGTGACCGATGCAAGCTGGCTCTGCATGGTCTCGGAGGGAGCGACCTGGTTCAGGGACGCGGCAGTCTTCGATTTCTTCGACGGGCTGACAGACGAGGGACTCTTCGACGAGGCGGACGCCGTCCTGTTCATGGGTGCAGGCGCCGGCGGCTATGCGGCGGCGGCCTATTCGGTGGCGGCCCCCGGCGCGGCTGTGATCGCGCTGCGGCCGCAGGCCACGCTCTCGGCCGAGACGGCAGGCTGGGACGCGCGGTTCTTCGGCGCGCGGAGGCGGGATTTCGAGGGACGCTACGGCTATGCGCCCGACATGCTGGAGGCGGCGGGACAGGCGATGGTGCTCCACGACCCGGAGGTCGAGGAGGATGCGATGCATGCCGCCCTCTTCCGCCGCGAGGGCGTGATGCGCCTGCGGTGTCGCGGTCTCGGCTACGAGATCGACGAGCACCTGGGCAGCATGGGCGTGCTCGAGCCCCTGGCCGGTTCCGCGCTGGAGGGGAGTCTGGCCGAGCCCCTGTTCTGGCGGCTTTACCGCGCGCGGCGAAAGCATTTCGGCTATCTTCACGCGCTGATGCGGCGCACCCGGGACGACGGGCGGCTGGAGTTTGCGCGGCGAGTCTGCCGTCACGGGCTCGAGGCCACCGGCAGGCCGTTCTTCCGCAAGCGGCTGGAGTCGATGGAGGAACGCCTGGGCCGCATCACCGCGGCCCAGTAGCCCTCATTTCTTCGGCGGGTCCATCGCGCGGCGCAGGGCCGCCACGATCCGCGTGCCGAAATACCCGAGCACCCCGCCGAGGACGACGGCGAAGGCATTGTCGCTGTCCAGCGCCGTGGACAGCAGGGCCGCCCCCAGCAGCGCCAGCATGAAGGCCAGCGTGCGGATTTCGCCCGGCTCCACCTTCACCGAGGAGGACAGCGATTTCGCCAGCGGCCGGGCCGCGGGCTCCTCGAGTTTCGGGGTCAGGAACCCCGCCAGGGCGGCGATCAGAAATCCAAGCATGGGGCGGCCTTTCCTGAGTGATCGGGCATGCGTCTTTCTTCGCGCCCCCGGCCGGTTCACGCAAGGGGCTGGGAAAGGCGGCGCGGTGCGTGTAATCGGGCGCCCATGACCGACCGCCTGACGCTGAGACGCCCCGACGACTGGCACCTCCACCTGCGGGACGGCGCCATGCTGAAGGCCGTGCTGCCCGCGACGGCCGCGCATTTCGCCCGCGCCATCGTCATGCCGAACCTCGTGCCCCCGGTCGTGACCGCCGCCGACGCCATGGCCTATCGCGAGCGCATCCTCACGGTCCTGCCGGAGGGCATGACCTTCACGCCGCTGATGACGCTCTACCTGACCGAGGGCACCGATCCCGACGACGTGGCCCGCGCCCATGCCGAGGGCATCGCCACGGCGGTGAAGCTCTACCCTGCCGGGGCCACCACGAACTCGGCGTCGGGTGTGCGGGACATCGACAAGGTGCGCCCGGTGCTGGAGCGGATGGCCGAGATCGGGATGCCGCTCTGCGTCCATGGCGAGGTGACCCATTCCGAGGTGGACATCTTCGACCGCGAGCGGGTGTTCATCGACAAGGTGCTGAAGCCCCTGCGCCGCCATGTGCCCGAGCTGAAGATCGTGATGGAGCACATCACGACCCAGGAGGCGGTGGATTACGTCCGCGATGCGAGGAAGCGTCTGGCCGCGACGATCACCACCCATCACCTCATCATCAACCGCAACGCGATCCTCGCGGGCGCCATCCGGCCGCATTTCTACTGCCTGCCCGTGGCCAAGCGCGAGAAGCACCGGGTGGCACTGGCCGAGGCTGCCGTGTCGGGCGACCGGCGGTTCTTTCTCGGCACCGACAGCGCGCCCCACACGGACGGCGCGAAGCTGCAGGCCTGCGGCTGCGCAGGCATCTTCACGGCCCCGGTCACGATGTCCTGCCTCGCGGAGGTCTTCGAGGTCGCGGGCAAGCTGAAGCAGCTCGAGGCCTTCGTGGCGGTGAACGGGCCCAGGTTCTACGGGCTGCCGCCCAATGAGGAGCGGATCACGCTGGTGAAAGGCGCGCCGTGGCAGCCCCCCGGCCAGGTGGAGACGCCGGACGGCCCGGTCACGGTGTTCGACCCGGGCTTTCCGCTGCACTGGCGGGTCGCAGACTGAAGCAAGGGGGACGAGGATGATCGGGGCAGGGTTTCCGGACAAGGACGAGATCGCGCGGCTGACGGCGGGGATGCTGCTCGAGATCGGCGCGGTGCATTTCAACGCGCGTGAGCCCTATACCCATGCCTCGGGCAACGTGGCGCCCACCTATATCGACTGCCGCAGGCTGATCTCCTATCCGCGCATCCGCTCGACGCTGATGGATTTCCTGACCGCCACCGTGCTGCGCGAGGCGGGGTTCGAGGCCTTCGACAACGTGGCGGGCGGAGAGACGGCGGGCATCCCCTTCGCCGCGTTGGTGGCCGAACGGATGGCCCTGCCGATGACCTATGTGCGCAAGAAGCCCAAGGGCTACGGCCGCAATGCCCGCATCGAGGGGGCGATGTCCGAGGGCCAGCGGGTGCTGCTGGTGGAGGACCTGACGACGGATGGCGGCTCGAAGCTGTCCTTCGTCGACGCGATCCGCGAGACGGGTGCCGTCTGCGACGCGACGGCGGTGATCTTCTACTATGACATCTTCCCCGAGACGCCCGCGCGCCTCGCGGACCACGGCGTGCGGCTCTTTCACCTCTGCACCTGGTGGGATGTGCTGGCCGAGGCACGGCGGCGCGGAAGTTTCGACTCGGAGACGCTGGACGGCGTGGAGGTCTTCCTTCGGGCCCCCCGGGACTGGCGGGCTCCCGCCTGACGTCGGGGCCGCGGAATTCCAGATGTTGACGCGAACGGTCCCGCCGCCGCAGGATATGGACAAGAGCACGGCGGCGGGAGCTTTCCACAGGTTTATACAATTTGCCTCCGCCCCGGCAGAGTGACTAAGACCCCAGTCCAGCGGGACGGAAATAATCGAGCAGGGGGGCCGGGATGAACGAGATCGCGGCGTTCCGTGGCAGGACCACGGACGCGGAGTCAGTGGACGGGGGCAGCCTGCCCCATTCGATCGAGGCCGAGCAGCAGCTTCTGGGCGCGATCCTGACGAACAACGACGTCTACGACCGCGTCGCCCAGATCATCCAGCCGCATCACTTCTACGATCCGGTGCACGAAGCGATCTACACGACCGCCGCCGCGCGCATCCAGAAGAACGCGCTCGCCTCGCCGGTGACGCTCAAGACCTTCCTCGAGGATCACGAGGGGCTGAAGGAGCTGGGCGGGCCGGCCTATCTGGCGCGGCTCGCGGGCCATGCGATCGGCTCCTACGCGGTGCGCGACTATGCGCAGATGATCTACGACCTCGCGATCCGCCGCGATCTCATCGCCATCGGCCACGACATCGCCGACCGCGCGACGCGGGTGGAGGTGGACGACGGCCCGCGGGAGCAGATCGTCGAGGCCGAACAGAAGCTCTATGCGCTGGCCGAGCAGGGCCAGGCGGAAAGCGGGTTCCAGTCCTTCCTGAAGGCCGTCACCGACGCGGTGAACGTGGCGCATGCCGCCTACCAGCGGGACGGGGGCCTCGCGGGCCTCTCCACCGGGCTCGTCGATCTCGACCGCAAGCTCGGGGGCCTGCACCGGTCGGACCTCCTGATTCTCGCCGGGCGGCCGTCGATGGGCAAGACCTCGCTGGCCACCAACATTGCCTTCAACATCGCCAAGGCCTACCGCAAGGGCCTGAAACCCGACGGGACCGAGGGGACGATCGACGGCGGCGTCGTGGGCTTCTTCAGCCTCGAGATGTCGGCCGAGCAGCTCGCCGCGCGGGTGCTGTCGGAGGCCTCCGAGGTGCCCTCCGAGCAGATCCGCCGGGGCGACATGACCGAGGCGGAATTCCGGCGCTTCGTGGACGCGGCCAAGACCCTGGAGAGCTGCCCGCTCTATATCGACGACACGCCCGCCCTGCCGATCTCGCAGCTCGCCGCCCGGGCGCGGCGGCTGAAGCGGACCTACGGGCTCGACGCGCTCTTCGTGGACTATCTGCAGCTGGTGCGCCCCGCGAGCGCCAAGGACAGCCGGGTGAACGAGGTGTCGGAGATCACGCAAGGCCTGAAGGCCATCGCCAAGGAGCTCGACATCCCCGTGGTGGCCCTGTCGCAGCTCAGCCGCCAGGTGGAGAGCCGCGAGGACAAGCGGCCGCAGCTGTCGGACCTGAGGGAATCGGGCTCGATCGAGCAGGACGCGGACGTGGTGATGTTCGTGTTCCGCGAGGAATACTACAAGGAACGCGAGAAGCCGGGCGACCACGAGATGGAGAAGATGGCCCAGTGGCAGGACGAGATGGAAAAGCTCCACGGCAAGGCCGAGGTGATCATCGGCAAGCAGCGGCACGGGCCCATCGGGTCGGTCGACCTGAGCTTCGAGGGCCGCTTCACCCGGTTCGGCAACCTCGTGAAGCCCTGGCAGCAGCAGGGCGACGGCGGGTTCTGATCCGCAGGGCCGGGGGCGTACATTTTGAACACCCCGGCAACTCCTTGATCCTGAAATGAAATCCTGAGCCTCCCCGCACCGGGGCCACGCGACGCGCCCTGCCCGTCCGCCGGGCGGGTGCCCACGGATTGCCCGCTCGCGCGATGGTGAGCGGCCCCGGACGCCCTGCGGACTGGACAGGGGGCGGGCCGGGCGGCGACGCTTGGGCATGACGCGGGCGATCCTCTTTCTCTGCCTCTGGCTTGCGGGTTCCGCCGGGCCCGCCTTCGCGCAGGCGCTGGACCTGCCCGGCCTCGGTGCGCCGGACCCCGGCGCGCCGGAGCCCGCGCCGACCGGCCCCGTCGAGGTCGACCTGGAGCTTCTGCTCCTGGTGGATGTCTCCCGCTCGATGACCGCCCAGGAGCTGCAGATCCAGCGGCAGGGCTATGCCGCCGTCCTGCAGTCCGAGGCGGTTCAGGGCGCCATCGGGCGCGGCTTCATCGGGCAGGTCGCCATGTCCTATGTGGAATGGGCGGGCGCGGGTCTGGAGCGGGTGGCAGTGGACTGGACGCTGATCTCCTCGCGCGAGGAAGCGGGGCGCTTCGCCGAGGCGCTGCTGCTGTCGGCGCCCTACACGGTGAGCCGGACCTCGATCTCCTCGGCGCTGACGTTCGGCGCCGAGCATTTCGAGGGCAACGGCTACCGGGGCCTGCGCCGGGTCATCGACATCTCGGGCGACGGGCCGAACAACCAGGGGGGCCCCGTCACCGCCGCGCGCGACGCGGTCCTGGCGCGGGGCATCACGATCAACGGCCTGCCGCTGATGGCGGTCTCGGACCCCTACGACCGCTGGTCGGTCCCCGATCTCGACCGCAATTACGAGGCCTGCGTCATCGGCGGCCCCGGCGCCTTCGTGGTTCCCGTGACCGACTGGCGCGACTTCGCCGCGGCGGTGGAGCGCAAGCTGGTGCAGGAGATCGCGGGGCTGACGCCGCCGCCGGGCCCCCGGGTCTGGCCGGTCCAGGCCTATGACTGCCGCATCGGAGAGAAGATCTGGGAACGCAACCGCGGCAGCTGGGGCGGCGTGCCCTGAGCCGCTCTCCCCCTTGCTGACCAGCGCGCGCCCGTCCCCTTTCGCGCCGCGCCCCCCGTTTCTCTGGCCGGAAATATCCCGGGGGTCATGCTGGAGGCATGCCTCCGGCATGACGGGGCGGAGCCCCCGGCGGGTCGCCCCGGCGCAGCCGGGGCGAAACCCGTCCCGACGGGTCACGCAGGCGGGACTCGCCATTCCCGCCCCGGTCCCTATCCTGAAGGCGACCGCACCCGGGAGGCACGACATGGACGAAGAGACCGGCCGGCTGAGCCGCAGCGAGGCGCGCGGGGTGCGCTACGCGCGCGAACTCGAGGGGCATCTGGGCTGGCTCGACAGTTTCACCGGGGCGGCCCTTGGCGTGCTCGCGGTGGCGAGCGGCATCTACACCTATCTCGGCGTCTCCTCGCTCCTCGACGACACGGGAGCGATGTCGTTCTTCGCGGCCATCGCCTATTCGGTGGCGGTCTCGGTCGGCATCTTCGTCTTCTGGTCCTACATGATGCGGCTTTTGCCGGCGGTGCGCTCGGCGGCGGCGCGGATGGGGCTCTTCCTGTCAATGATCGCGGGCAGCCTCGCCATCGTCGCCATGTCCTCCTGGCTCAACGCCGCGGCCCTGGCGGGCGCGGCGGCGGTGGAGCAGCACATGGCGACGACCGTGCAGACTTACCAGTCCGCGCTGGAGACGGCCCATGCCACGGCGGTGGCGAGCCAGTCCCTGGAGCTCGACGTGGCCCGCGTGCGGCAGAGCTTCGAGGACCTGTCGGAGCAGGAGGCGACGGGGCAGCTCTCGGGTTTCGCCGGCGAAGGGGCGGTGTTCCGGCTCCTGCGGCAGAAATCCGACGAGCTCGCGGCGCTTCAGATCCAGATCGCCGAGCAGGAGCCGCTGGTGGACCGTGCCTTCAGCGAGGGCAACGCGATCCTGAGCCGGATGCGCGCGCTGACGGTGGAGCCCGGCGCGGTCGAGCCGCGCTCGGTGCTGTTTTCCGAGGAGGCGGTGCGGCTCGCGGGCGTGATCACCCAGCTGAGGCAGCTGTCGGTGGCGCCGCTGGTGGTGCGGGCGGCCAACGATCTCTCGCGCTCGGTGGTGCTGCCGGAGCTCGACGGCTCCACGATCACCATCCAGGAGGGACAATCGGCCACGATGAACTCGGTCCTGACGGTGCTGGGCCAGCGCGCGGAGACGCTGCGGCAGGCCGCCGAGCAGGTCATCGCCCTGCCCCCGCCGCCCGACACGACCTATACGCCGATCTCCACCGCCGACGCGGTCATCCTCTATGCCGCCAATTTCGTCCCCTCCTGGGCCGGGGCCATCGCCATCGACCTGCTACCGGCGGTGCTCGTCTTCATCGTGGCGATCACGCAGGCCGCAATCCGCTCGGCGCGCGAGCGGGCCGCGACGGAGGATCTTCTGACGCTGGCGGAGCTGCGCGCGGCGGTGCGCGCGCTCCGGGAGGTGGAGGACAGTCTCGACCGCGACGGCCCCGCGCCGAAGGCCGAGACCGAGGGCCGTCGGCTCGCGCCCGTGGAAGGCGGGCGGCAGTCCGCGCCGTGAGCGGACGGGTCCGCGACACCCGGTGGATGATCCGGGCGATCCTGTGGCTGCAGGTGGGGCTGGCGGTGGTCCTCTTCGGCTCCGATCTGCTGCGGGTCCTGCCGCGGCTGGCGATGCCCTCGCAGGCCCCGGAGCTCGACACGCCCCTGCGCCCCGGCGACCAGACCCGCCGCTATCGCCCCGCGGAGATCGCGCCCCGGACCGCCCCGCCCGGCACCACCCGGCCGGTGCCCGCGCCGCAGGACATGCCGTCGCGCCTGCTGTTCGAGGCCGCGCTCTGGGAGGAGCGGGAGACGCTTACCCTCACCGGGACCATCGCGCCCGGCGATGCGGAGCGGCTGGAGGAATTCCTCTTGGCTCGCCCCGCCCCGCCGGAGCTGGTCTATCTCAACTCGCCGGGCGGATCGGTGGGCGATGCGCTGGCCATCGGGCGGCGGCTGCGCGGGCTCGAGGTCGAGACGCGGATGTTCGGCACGGACATCTGCCTGTCGGCCTGTCCCTATCTGCTGGCCGCAGGCGTGGCGCGGTCCGTCGAGGAAGGCGCCATGGTGGGCGTGCACCAGCATTTCTTCGGCGAGAACCGCGCCCTTCCGGCGTTTCTGGCGGTGGAGGACATCCAGCGCGGACAGGGCGAGGTGATGGGCTATCTCGACGAGATGGACGTGGACACGCGGATCATGCGCCCGGCCCTGCTGACGCCGCCGGACGAGATCTACCTCCTGACCGAGGCGGAGATGGCCGCGTTCCGGCTGGCGCCCTACCCAGTGCCCGAGGCGGAGTGATCAGAGACGGGCGAAGCCGGCGCGGCGCGGCGGGGCGATCGCGGTGAGGTCCCGCAGCGCCCGGGCCACCGCCGCGGGCGGCGCGTGCTGGGCCAGCCGCGGCGCGCGGAAGCCCATCCGCCGCAGCGCCATGTGGGGCGAGTCGGTCAGGACCACATAGGGAATGCCGAGCCGCGAGAGGCGCAGCACGAGGGGCCGCGCGCTCCGCCCGACGAGGCGGGGTGTCAGCAGCACGCCGTCGATCTCGTCGGCGGACTCCTCGAGCCGGTCGAGGGCCTGACCGAGGCTCGCCGCCACTTCGACGACGCGGTGCCCGAGGTCTTCGAGGATGGTTTCGAGCTCGATGGCGTCCACGGTGTTCTCCTCGACCAGGAACAGGTCGAGACCACGGGTCAGGGCAGCATCCGTCACGTTCTCTCCTCCCAGAGGCCGTTTCGGGGGCGGGACGACCGCAGCGAGTCGGCCCGTGCAGGACCATAGCACGGCTTGCCGCCGACCGGCCCGGAAAGTTGCGCGATAAGCGACGACCGGCCGCGGTCGGGGGCCGGCACAGGCGGGATGTCGCGGGCGCTTGACCTGCGCGCGCACCCTGTCAAAAGGCGCTGCATGGGGACCGGACACCTGACCATCGACCTCGACGCGCTGGCGGACAACTGGCGCGCGCTCGACCGCAAGTCGGGATGCGCGACCGCCGCGGTGGTCAAGGCCGACGGCTATGGCTGCGGCGTGGGCGCCGTGGCGCGGAAGCTGGCGGCGGCGGGGGCGCGGCAGTTCTTCGTCGCGGTCGCCGAGGAGGGCGTGCGGCTGCGCGAGGCGCTGGGAGAAGGCCCCGAGATCCTCGTCTTCGGAGGGCACATGTCGGGCGATGCGGAGATGATCCGCGGCGCCGGGCTGGTGCCGATGCTGAACTCGCTCGACCAGATCCTGCGGCAGTTCGAGGCGCTGCCCGGCCATCCGTTCGGCATCCAGCTCGACAGCGGCATGAACCGGCTGGGGATGGAGGCGGCGGACTGGGGCGCGGTGGCGGAGGTGGCGCTGGCGCAGAAGCCGCGGCTGGTGATGTCCCATCTGGCCTGCGCCGATGCGCCGGATCATCCGATGAACGCCGCGCAGTTGAAGGAATTCCGGCGGATCACGGACGGAATCTCCGTGCCGAGGAGCCTCGCCGCGACGGGCGGCATCCTCCTCGGTCCCGAGTATCACTTCGACCTGACGCGCCCCGGCATCGGCCTTTACGGGGGCATGCCCTTCGAGGAGGCGCGCCCCGTGGTGCATCTCGACCTGCCGGTGATCCAGATCCGCGACGTGGCGAAGGGCGAGACGGTGGGCTACGGCAACAGCTGGACCGCCGAGCGGCCGGTCCGGATCGCCACGCTCGCGGCCGGCTATGCCGACGGCATAACGCGGCACCTGTCGAACCGGGTGACGCTCTGGCACGGCGACACGCCCTGCCCGCTGAGGGGGCGCGTCTCGATGGACCTGCTTACCGTCGACGTGACCGATTGCGAGGGCGAGCCCGAGTCGCTGACCCTGCTGGGCGAGCGGCAGGGCGTCGACGTGCTGGCCGATCTCGCCGGGACCATCGGCTACGAGATCCTGACCCAGCTCGGGCACCGCTACAGCCGCCGTCTGGCGGGCGCATGATCGCAGCTCTTGCCCGCATCGGGCGCTTGGCGCTCGCGGCGCTGGCGGCGCTGGGGCGGATCGCGCTCTTCACGGTCCAGACCTTCAGCCATCTCGTGCGGCCGCCCTTCTATCCGAGGGAGTTCGGGCAGGCGGTGATGTCCGTCGGGTGGCAGTCGCTGCCCGTGGTGGCGCTGACGGCGGTCTTCACCGGTGGCGCGCTGGCGCTGCAGATCTATTCGGGCGGCGCACGCTTCTCGGCGGAGGCGGTGGTGCCGCAGATCGTGGCCATCGGCATGGTGCGCGAGCTCGGGCCGGTGCTGGTGGGGCTGATGGTGGCAGCGCGCGTCACCTCCTCCATCGCCGCCGAGATCGCCACGATGAAGGTCACCGAGCAGATCGACGCGCTGGTGACGCTGTCCACCGATCCGATGAAATACCTGACCCTGCCCCGCGTTCTGGCCGCCGGGCTGACGGTGCCGGTGCTGGTGGCGGTGGGGGACATCATCGGCATCTTCGGCGGCTACATGGTCGGGGTCTACCGGCTGGGGTTCACGCCGGTGACCTACCTGCAGAACACCGTCGATTTCCTCGAGCCGCTCGACATCATCTCGTCGCTCGTCAAGGGCGGTGCCTTCGGCCTTCTGGCGGCGCTCGCGGGCTGCTATTTCGGAATGCGCTCCAGCCGCGGCGCGCAGGGCGTGGGCCGGGCAACCAAGGGGGCGGTGGTGGCGGCGAGCGTGCTCATTCTCGCCGCGAACTTCGTCCTGACGGAGGTGTTCTTCTCGGCATGATCCGTCTGTGCGATGTCCATAAATCCTTCGGCGGCAACCATGTGCTGCGCGGCGTCGACCTCGGGGTCGAGCGCGGCCAGAGCATGGTGATCATCGGCGGGTCGGGGACCGGCAAGTCGGTGGTGCTGAAATGCATCCTCGGCCTGATCCGGCCCGATGCGGGGCGGATCGAGGTCGACGGGCGGGACGTGACCCAGGGCGACCGGGACGACTTTCTGGCGAAGTTCGGGATGCTGTTCCAGGGTGCTGCGCTCTTCGACAGTCTGCCGGTCTGGCAGAACGTCGCGTTCCGGCTGCTGCGCGGGAGGGGCAAGCGCCCCAGGGCCGAGGCGCGGGAGATCGCGGTCGAGAAGCTGCGTCGGGTGGGCCTCGGCCCCGAGGTGGCAGACCTTCTGCCCGCCGAGCTGTCGGGGGGGATGCAGAAGCGCGTGGGGCTGGCGCGGGCCATCGCGGCCGATCCCGCGATCATCTTCTTCGACGAACCGACGACGGGCCTCGATCCGATCATGGCGGGCGTCATCAACGAGCTCATCCGCGAGATCGTGGCCGAGATGGGCGCCACCACGGTGACCATCACCCATGACATGACGAGCGTGCGCGCCATCGCGGACCGGGTGGCGATGCTGCACCGGGGGAAGATCCGCTGGACCGGCCCCGTGGAGGAAATGGACGCGGCGCGGGACCCTTACGTGGACCAGTTCATCTCGGGGCGCGCCGAGGGACCCATCGAGACCCTGCGCTAGCCCCTCGCGCCCCCGCGGGGTATGGAGGCGCTGAATGCTCCAAATCCGTCAGGCCCGATGTCATCCTTCCTGCAGCCCGATCCGATCATCCTCGTCTTCATCGCAGCCAAGCAGGGGGTCTATCTGCTGCTGCTCCTGCCGCTCACTCTGGTGCGCAGCGTCGTCGCGTCGCGGGCCGCAAGGGCGGCCGGGCTGGTGGCGCTGACGCTCTGCGTTCTGGGCCTTGCGGCGCGCTATCTGCCGGAAGTGCTGGGCGTCTACCAGGGTCCGGCGTTCCGGGCCGCGGGGGCCTGGCGAAACTTCGGCGGCGGGCTCGGGATGAACCTCGCGGCTTCGGCGGCGCTCATCGCCTCCGCCGTGCTGCCGGGGCGGCGCTGGTGGGGGATCGACGTCCTGCACGGGCTGCTGCTGGCCGGGCTCCTCGGCCTCTGGGTCTATTCGCTTGTCTGACGCGCCCGGGTCGCGGGGTCCGCTCGACGGCGCGCTCGTCGTGGCGAACCTCGCGCTTCTGATACTGTTTCCGCTGGCGTGGTTCGCGCCGCTGATGCGGGCGGGGCTCCTGCCGCTCTTCGGGATGGACGAGATCAGCGTGATCTCGGGCTTGCAGAGGCTGTGGGGGACGGACGTGTTCCTTGCCCTCGCGGTGACCTTCTTCGCGCTCTTCGCGCCCTACCTCAAGACGCTGGGGATCGCGCTGCTGCAGTTCCGGCTCCTTGACCGGCGGGCGCTGCCCTGGGTGACCTTCCTCGGAAAGCTCGCCATGGCCGACATCTTCCTGATCGCGCTCTACATCGTGGTCGCCAAGGGTGTGGGCGTGGGCAGGGTGGAAACGGCCTGGGGGCTATACCTCTTCACCGGCTGCATCATCGCCTCGCTGGGGATTTCGCTGGCCTGGACGCTGCGCGGCTGAGGTCAGAGGAGCTTCAGCGCGCCGTCGAGCCAGGGCGCGCGGGCGGTGACGGGACCGATCACCAGTTCGGTGATGAGAGGGCGGAGGCGGGCGGCCACGTCGCCGGGCAGATCGCCGAGGATGCCGCGCCGGGCGGTGAGAGAGATCGTCCGGGTCAGGGCCCGGCCCGGCAGGGGCACCATCTCCACCGCCTCCTGGAACCGCGGCGCGTGGTTCCAGCCCAGCGGCGTCAGGATCGTCCAGCCGGCGCCCGCCGCCACCATGGCGAGAAGCGCGTGGTAGCTGTCGAGCTCGAACCTCTGAGGGAAGTGCAGGTTCTGCCGCGCGAGATGGGCGGCGATGGCGCGGCCCATGTGGTGCCGCGTCGTGTACTGGATATGGGGCAGCGCGATGAGGTCGCGCAAAGATGGCTTGCCGCCGAAGGCGCCGCGAGGGGCGGCGATGACGAAGGGCTCCTCGAGGAGGGGATGGACCTCGTGGCCCTCGGCGCCGAGGCCCATGTCGG
Organism: Histidinibacterium lentulum; assembly: GCF_003789055.1. GTDB lineage: Bacteria > Pseudomonadota > Alphaproteobacteria > Rhodobacterales > Rhodobacteraceae > Oceanicola > Oceanicola lentulus. The sequence continues at coordinate 163,042 of NZ_ML119089.1, forward strand.
CGGCGACGATCGTGTCGAGGGCGCGGGCCTCGAGCTGGTCGAAGAGGCGGTGGGACGCGCCGGTCTCCAGAAGGAAGGAGGAGGAGCCGAGGGCCTCGGCCATGCTCTGCAGCAGGCGGGGGGTCACGCCCGCGTCGAAATCCTCGATCATGCCGAGACGCACGCGGGTCAGCGCCCCCTGCCCCGCCATGGTCAGTTCCGCCCGCGCCTGGTCGGCCTCGTTGAGGATGGCATTGGCCCGGCGCAGGAAGATCTCGCCCGCCGGGGTCAGGGTCAGGGGGCGTTCCGAGCGGTTCAGGAGGGCTGCGCCCACGTCGCGCTCGAGATTGGTGAGCTGCTGGCTGACGGTGGCGGCGGAGGTGTCGAGGCGGCGCGCGGCGGCGGAGACCGACGCCTCCTCGGCGGTCGCCACGAAGACCTCGATTTCCCAGAGCGTGATCTTGCCTTGCCGCTGCGCCATCTTTGCCCCGCGAGGTCCCGCGGGAAGGCTAGGCGGATCGGCGGGCGGGGGCAACGCGCGGTCTCGATTGCGGGCGCCGGGGTGCGGGCCTAATGTCGGCGCGTAACGGAGCGAGCGAGGCCCCATGCCCGACGACAAGAGCAATTCCTGGGAGGCCCGCGCCGCCGCCCATACCCTCTACGGCTTCACCGACCTGCCCACGGTGGCGGCGCGCGGCACGGTGGTGCTGACCGGCGGCCACGGACCCTATGTGACGGATGTCCACGGGCGCGATTACCTCGACGCCAATTCCGGGCTCTGGAACATGGTCGCGGGGTTCGATCCGCCGGGGCTGATCGCGGCGGCGCAGGAGGCCTACGGGCGGTTTCCGGGGTACCACGCCTTTTTCGGGCGGATGTCGGACCGGACGGTGGAACTCAGCGAGAAGCTGATCGCGGTCTCGCCCTTCGCGGACGGGCGCGTCTTCTACACCAACTCGGGGTCCGAGGCGAACGACACGCTGGTCAAGATGCTGTGGTTCCTGAACGCCCAGGAAGGCCGACCCGAGCGGCGCAAGATCCTGACACGGGTGAACGGCTATCACGGGGTCACGGTGGTCTCTGCCTCGATGACGGGCAAGCCCTACAATTCGGTCTTCGGCCTGCCCCTGCCCGGCTTCGTCCACCTGACCTGCCCCCATTACTGGCGCGAGGGGAAGGAGGGCGAGAGCGAGGCCGCGTTCACCGCGCGCATGGCCGCCGAACTCGAGGAGGTGATCGCGCGGGAGGGAGCGGAGACGATCGCTGCCTTCGTGGCCGAGCCCGTGATGGGCGCAGGCGGGGTCATCCCGCCGTCGGAGGGCTATTTCGAGGCGGTGCTGCCGATCCTGCGCAAGCACGGCATCGCGGTGATCTCGGACGAGGTGATCTGCGGCCTCGGGCGCACAGGCCGCGCCTGGGGCTGCGAGACCTACGGCTTCGTGCCCGACGCGATCATCTCGTCGAAGGCGCTGACGGCGGGGCTCTTCCCCATGGGCGCGGTGATCCTCGGGCCGGAGCTGGCGGACCGGCTGCACCGGGCGTCGGAGGCGGTGGAGGAGTTTCCCCATGGGTTCACCGCCTCGGGCCACCCGGTGGGCTGCGCCATCGCGCTGAAGGCCATCGAGACGATCCTCGAGGGTGCGGACGGCGCGCCGCCTCTCATCGACGGGGTACACCGGCTGACGCCGGGCTTCGAGGCCGGTCTCGCGCGGCTGGCGGAGCATCCCCATATCGGCGAGTGGCGCGGCAAGGGGCTGATGGGCGCGCTCGAGGCGGTGCAGGACAAGGCGACGAAGACCCCCTTCCCCGGCCACCTGTCGGTGAGCGAGCGGATCGCCAACGCCTGCACCGATGCCGGGCTGATCTGCCGGCCGCTGGGTCAGGCGGTGGTGCTCTGCCCGCCGTTCATCCTGACCGAGGCGCAGATGGACGAGATGTTCGGCAAGCTCGAGCGCGCGCTCGAGACGGTCTTCGCCGAGGTGGCGTAACCTCTCCTTAACCCTGGCCGGGGCAGGCTGGCGCAATGGACATCGAGGCCCCTTTCCCGCGCCCCATCGGGCAGAGCTGGCTCGACCAGGTCTTCGCCAGCGACACGGCCCGGCGGGGCGGCGTCGTGCGGCGCAAGGTGTCGGACGTGGAGCGGGAGGTGGGGGTCGCGGCGCTTGAGCTCGAGGTGCGGCGGCGGGGCTATCACCTCCTCCGCAGCGGCGGGACCTTCATCGTGATCTGCCGGCAGGACCCGGTGCTGGTGATCTGCTGAGGGAGGGCGGCCGACGCGGCATGCGGCGGCGGGGATTGCTGCAAGTGACGATCTGCCGGCGCGCGAGATGGGCGCGGGGTCGCATTCCGGGGGTGTGCGGCAAGCGCCGGGCCGTGATCCGCGGCGGGCACGGCTGCGGGAAGCGGCCTGCGGGGGCGCGGTTTGTGGCAGGCTCGTGCAATGATCTTCCAGAAGATCATTGCGGGCCCACGATCTTCCAGAAGATCGTGGCGCGTTGCGCCTACTTCGACATCCGGGCCAGCTTGGCCTGGAGGCTGGCAAGTTCCTTCTTGATGTCGTCGAGATCCTCGGCCTTCTCCTCGGGCGCGGGGCCGGAGGAGCCGGGCATCATGCCTCCGGTCATGGCCTTGAGGAAGGCCTCCTGCTGGGCGCGCATCGCCTCGAACCCGGGCATCTTGGTCATCGGGTTCATGGTGGACATGTTCTCCATCATCTTCGTCTGCCCGTCGCGCAGCATGTCGAAGCTGGCGGCGAGGAACTGCGGAACGACGGACATGGACTGGGTCGTGTAGCTGCGCACGAGGTCGTTGAGGACCGCCACGGGCAGCATGTTCTCGCCGCGGCTTTCGTGTTCCGCGATGATCTGCAGCAGGTATTGCCGGGTCAGGTCGTCGCCCGATTTCAGATCGACGATCTGCACGTCGCGCCCCTCGCGGATGAAGGAGGCGATATCCTCCAGCGTGACATAGTCGGATGTCTCGGTGTTGTAGAGACGGCGGCTCGCGTAGCGCTTGATGAGAAGCGGCTTGTCGGTGGTTTCGGCCAAGTGTTCCTCCCGAAGACCAGAGCGGCGGTATCGGGAAGCCTAGGCCTCTCGCGGCACCTGCACAAGCCTGTGCTGCGCCTGCGCAAGACGGACGAAGGGGCGCCGGGAGGAGGGCGCCCCTTCGATCGGGTCGGGGCGTCAGGGAGGAGACGCCGTCGATCCGAATGGCTTACTTCGCGGTGGCGGCCTTCTTGGCGGCCGAGGTCATTTCCTCGGTGGCCTTCTTGGCGGCGGCGGTCATGTCCTCGGTCATGTCCTTGCCGGCGGCGAGCATGAGTTCCATGGTCTCGGTCTGGACCTTCTTGGCGATCTCGGCATAGGCGGCCATGTGCTCGGCGGCGGACTCGGCGGAGGCGGAGGCGAAATCGGTCATCGCCTTGGCGTAGTCGGCGGGCTCGGCCTTCGCCTTCGTCATCTCGGTCATCTTGGCGAGCGTGTCGGACATCCACTTGGCGGAGAGGTCGGTCGACTGCTTCGCGGCGTCGATGGAGACGGCGGACAGCTTCTCGGCGAGGGTGGTCTGCGACTTGAAGGCCTCTTCCATGGCCTTCGTGTCGACGGGGAACGCGCCCATCATGTCTTTCATCATGGAGGTCAGGTCCTGGGTTTTCGCGGTGGCCATGGTGGTCATCCTTCTGAATGTCGTCGTGTGCTCAGGTCGTGTTCAGGTGTCGGAGGGCTTGTGCCGCGACTGCACGGAACATGGATGCTGCAGTGCAGCATTGCAAGTCTTTTCTGCAGTGCAGCAACAAATTCCCGCGTTCCCGTGGAACGACAGGCACTTGGCCGCCGGGCTCAGTGACCCTTGGTCACGAGGACATAGGTTCCGGGTGCCGGAGCGAGGGGTTCGTGCTCCGAATCCCCCGGTTCCCGCGCGGGCACCATGGGTCCGGAGCGGGGCGCGAGCCAGGCTTCCCAGCGCGGCCACCAGGAGCCTTCCTCGTACTGCGCGGTCCCGCGCCAGTCCTCCGCCGCGAGGCTGAGGTCCGGGTTGACGTAGTGGCCGTACTTCTTCTTCGAGGGCGGATTGACGATGCCGGCGATATGCCCGCTCTCGGAGAGAATGAAGGTCTTCTCCCCGGAACCCATCTTCTGGACGCCGCGGTAGCTGCTCTTCCAGGCGGCGATGTGGTCGGTCTCGCAGGCGATGGCGCAGACCGGGACGGTGACGTCGGAGATGTGGACGGTCTCGCCCGCCACGTCGAAGCCGGTCGTGGCGAGCCGGTCCTGCTGGCAGAGCCCGCGCAGGTATTCCACGGCCATGGTGGCGGGCAGGTTGGTCCCGTCGCCGTTCCAGTAGAGCAGGTCGAAGGCCGGCGGCGGCTCGCCCATCATGTAGCTCTTGATCGCGGGCTGGTAGATCAGGTCGTTCGAGCGCAGGAACGAGAAGGTGCGGCTCATGTAGAAACTGTCGAGATACCCCGCGCGGGTCACCTCCTCCTCGATCCCGTCGACGAAATCGTCGTCGAGAAACACGCCCACCTCGCCCTGGTCGGAGAAATCGGTGAGCGTGGTGAAGAAGGTGGCGGAGGCCACGCTTTCGTCGCCGCGCGCCTTCATGACGCCGAGCGTCAGCGACAGGGTGGTTCCGGCGATGCAATAGCCGATGGCGTTGACCTTGTCCGTGCCGCAGATCGCCTTCACTTCGCGGAGCGCGGCCAGGTACCCGTCCTCGACATAGTCGGTGAGGGAGATGTCGCGGTAGCCGGCGTCGGGATTGGCCCAGGACACGACGAAGAGCGTGTATCCTTGATCCACGATCCACTTGATCAGGCTGTTCTTCTCCTTGAGGTCGAGGATGTAGAACTTGTTGATCCAGGGCGGAAAGATCACCAGAGGGATCTCGTGCACTTCCTCTGTGGAGGGGCTGTACTGGATCAGTTCGAAGAGGTGGTTTCGCCAGACCACCTCGCCCGGCGTTGTGGCGAGGTTCTCGCCGACCCTGAAGGCGTCGCGGTCCGCGAGCGTGACGATCAGCTCGCCGTCGTTGCGCTCGAGGTCGGCCACGAGGTTCTCCAGCCCCTTCACGAGGCTTTCGCCTTCGGTCTCGACGGCGCGGGCGAGGGCCTCGGGATTGGTGCCGAGGAAATTCGCGGGGCTGAACATGTCGACGATCTGGCGGCTGAAATACTCCAGCCGGCGCTTGTCGGCGGGATCGAGCGCGTCGAGGTCCCGCACGGCGGTATCGACGGCCTCGGCGTTGAGCTGGTACTGCTGCTTGATGAAGTTGAAGAAGGGGTGGTTCTGCCACAGCTCGCCGGCGAAGCGCCGGTCGGCGGGGCCCGGGTCCGGGGGCGCGGCGAAACGTCCCGAGGCGAGCGATTTCTGCGCCTCGACATAGTGACGCAGGGTCTTGCCCCAATAGCCCACCTGATGCTCGATGATCTTGGCGGGGTTCTGCATCATCTCCGTCATGTAAGCCGCGGCGGCCTTGGCATAAAGTTCCTGGCTCGGCCCCTGCAGGGAGGGTGGCACGCTCCGCTTCGTCGCGAAGGCGCTCACCAGCCGCTGGCTCAGTTCCTCGATCCGCGCGATGTTCTCCTCCAGCCGGCCGAGGGCCGTGCCGGGCTCGGAACTTTCAGTTGTCATCGCGCGTCCTCCCCCGTAGTTTGCACCTGCAGCATCTGCCGCCGCTTGTGCTGCGGGTCAATGCGGCCTTACGTGTCGACCATAGGGGCGCGGAGGGGGACGCGCCAACCCCGGCAAGAGGTGTTCCGGCAATGAAATACATGATGACCTACGATCTCATGGAGAGCGTCAGGAACACGAACCAGTGGCTGGGGTCCACGGCCCGGGCCATGGGCAGCTACCCGCTGATGGCGATGAACCCGGCCATGGGCCTCCTGAAGGCCTGGGGCGAGGTGACGGAGCGCAGCTTCGGCCGGATGATCGCCAAGCCCGACTGGGGGATCCCGTCGGTCGCGGGCACGGATGGCCGGGACCATGTGGTCGCGATCGAGACCGTGGTGCAGAAGCCCTTCGGAAGCCTCATCCATTTCAAGGTCGTCGACCGGCCCGCCAAGTCCCGGCGCATCCTGCTGGTGGCGCCGATGTCGGGGCATTATGCGACGCTCCTGCGCAAGACGGTGCTGAGCCTGCTGCCCGACGCCGAGGTCTATGTCACCGACTGGCACAATGCCCGCGACATTCCGGTGAGCGCGGGCAAGTTCGACGTGGAGGACTATACCCTCTACCTCGTGGAGTTCATGCGGCACCTCGGCGCCGATCTGCATGTGATCGCGATCTGTCAGCCCGCGCCGCTGACGCTGGCCGCCACGGCCTATCTCGCCGAGGACGAGCCCGACGCGCAGCCGCGGTCGCTCACGCTGATCGGCGGGCCCATCGACCCCGAGGCGAACCACACGGACGTGACCGATTTCGGACGCACGGTGACCATGGGCCAGCTCGAGGAGACGATGATCCAGCGTGTCGGGTTCAAGTACGCGGGCGTCGGGCGGATGGTCTACCCGGGGCTTCTGCAGCTCGCCTCCTTCATGTCGATGAACGCCTCGACCCATACCAAGGCCTTCACCAACCAGGTGTTCGCCGTGGCCAAGGGCGATGCGAGCGACCACGACAAGCACAACACCTTCTACGACGAGTATCTCGCCGTGATGGACATGCCGGCGGAGTTCTACCTCTCGACGGTGGAGCGGGTTTTCAAGGGCCGGGAGATCGCGCGGAACGCGTTCCACGTCGGCGGGCGGCACGTCAATTTCGACAAGATCACCACCGTCGCGGTGAAGACCGTGGAGGGCGAGGAGGACGACATCTCCGCGCCCGGCCAGTGTCGTGCCGCGCTCGACCTGCTGGTCGGGCTGCCCGACAAGAAGAAGGCCTGGCATGTGGAGCCGGGCGCGGGGCATTACGGCATCTTCGCGGGCCGGTCCTGGCGCAACAACATCCGCCCGCTGGTGCTGAACTTCATCGACGCGAACGCGGGACCGCCGACGGAGAAGTCGGTCGCGGCGGAGTAGGGTCAGCCGGGAGGCGCAGGTTCCCACAGCTCGATGGGGTTACCCTCCGGGTCGTGGATGCGGGCGAAGCGGCCAACCTCGCTGTCCCATTCCGCGCGGGTTTCCGCGGCGATGTCGAGCGAGGCCAGATGGGCCAGCATCTCATCGAGATCGCGCACACGGAAATTGAGCATGAAGGCCTGGCTGCGACGGCCGAAATACTCCGTCCCCTCGTCGAACGGCATGAAGACGGTCGGCCCCGCCTCCTGCATCCAGGGGCCTCCCTTGAAGGCCACGCCCAGCACGCGGTCGTACCACTCCGTCAGGCCCTCCGGGTCACGGGCGCGGAAGAAGACCCCGCCAAGTCCGGTCACTCTGGCTGCCATGGGCGCTCCCTCGACTGATGACTTCAGACTGCCATCCCCGCAGACCATCGGGCAAGAGGTCAGGCGCGGGCATCCTTGGGGCTGCCCATGACCATGTAGCTGGTGATCGACCGGACATGGGGCACGACGCCCAGCCGGTCGGTGTGGAAGGCCTTGTAGGCGGCGAGATCCGCCGTCTCGACCCGCAGCAGGTATTCGAAGGCGCCCGCGATGTTGTGGCATTCGACCACCTCGGGGGCGGCATGCATGGCGCGCTCGAAGGTTTCCTGTGCGGCCTTGGTGTGCTCCGACAGGCCCACGGCGACGTAGACGGCAAAGCCCCGGCCCGTCTGCGCCGGATCGAGCCGGGCGCGATAGCCGCGGACCACGCCGCGGCGTTCCAGCTCCTGCACCCGCCGCAGACAGGCCGAAGGGGAGAGACCCACCCTGTCGGCCAGCGCCTGGTTCGTGAGTCGCGCCTCATGGGAGAGGGTCTGCAATATCCTGCGGTCTATGGCATCCAGTTCGGGCATTTGTTGCAGATTATCGGCGCGGGGCCGCAAATTTGCAAGCCTTCGCCAGTGGGGGACGGGTAGATCCGGCGGCATGACACCCGATCTGATCCTTGCCCTCACCGGCTTCGCCATCGCCACGACCTTCAGCCCCGGGCCGAACAACGTGATGCTGATGGCCTCCGGCGCCAATTTCGGCCTGCGGCGCAGCGTGCCGCACATGGCCGGCATCGGTCTCGGGGTGATGTCGCTGGTCGCGGCCTCAGGCGCGGGACTGGCGCGGCTCTTCGATCTCTGGGACTGGCTGCGGCCCGTGCTGGCGGTCGCGGCGGGGCTATACCTGCTCTATCTCGCGTGGCGGATCGCCACGGCCGCGCCGAAGCTGAAGAACAGCGAGCCCGCGGGCCGGCCGCTGACGCTGTGGCAGGCGGCGGCCTTTCAATGGGTGAACCCGAAGGCCTGGGCGATGGCGGTCTCTGCCACCACCCTCTACCTACCCGACCGGGGGATGGGGTCGCTGGCCGTGGGGGTGCTGGTCTTCGGGCTGGTGTCGGTGCCCTCGACGCTCATCTGGACGAGCTTCGGGCGAGCGGTGGGGCGCTGGCTGACCTCGCCGGAGCGATTGAGGGGATTCAACCGGGTGATGGCGGGGCTGATCGTGCTGTCGCTGGTGCCGATCGTGCTGGGATAGGGAAGGTGGGTTGGAAACCCACCCTACTTGCGGGGGTCGGGGGCGAGGTGGGCTGGAAACCCACCCGACCCGGAGATCAGGCGCTGGCGGCGTCCTGCAGCCGGTCCACCAGCTTCGGGATCCGATCCTTGAACTTGAAGAAGCCCTTCGTGGCGTGGGGCCAGGCTGCGGCGTCGGAGGCGCGCAGGACCATGCGCAGGGGCAGGCCCGCGGCGCGGGCGGCCTCGAGCCTGTCTCGGGCGGGGCCCACGGGCGCCCAGGGGCTGACGACCTGGGCCAGGCCATGCTCCCGCGCCCAGTCGGCAAGATCGTCGGGGCGCGAGACCGCGGCGGCCCCGCCCAGCCGGGCGAGGGTGTCGGCGATGGCGCCCTCGGTGAAGGCAAGGACATTTTGCGAGACGGCGAGCGGGCTGCGGTCCCCTGCCCCCGGGACCACCGCGATGGCTGCCGGAGCGGGCGCCCGGTCCAGCACGAAGCCGGGCGAGAGGTCGTCCTCGTGAAGGATGAGCCCGGTGCGCAGGCCCGGGGTCACGCTGTCGCCCTCCGGCGCCGGGCCGGGGGCGGGGTTCGGCGGCGCCTCGAGGGGCGCTGCGTGGCTGGCAAGGCCCGCGGGACGGAAGCGGAATTCGGTGTACTGCGCGATGTTGGAGGCGCGGGCGACGTAGGTCTTTCCCGGAGTCTGGATGCCCGCCACCCAGCGCCAGCCCAGGGTGTTCGACGCGGGGTCGCCGTCGATGAGGTGACGCAGGAAGAAATCCGCCCCGAGCGCCCAGGGCAGGCGCAGGGTGAAGCACCAGATCGAGGCGAACCACATGCGGGCGTGGTTGTGCAGGTAGCCCGTCTCCGCCAGCTCCCGCGCCCAGTGGTCGAAGCCGTCGATGCCGGTCTCGCCGCGGCAGGCGGCCTCCCAGTCGGCCCGCAGGCCGGCCTCGGACTGCACCCGGTCGAGGCCGCGGCGGACCTCGGCGCGGTAGTGCAGCCAGACCGAGGGGCGCATTTCCAGCCAGCCCTTCCAGTATGTGCGCCAGAAGACCTCCTGCAGGAACTTCTCGACCGCAGAGGGCGCGTGGCGGGCGAGGACCGCCCGCACCACCTCGTCCTCGGTCACGAGGCGGTGGCGGATCCAGGGCGACAGGCCCGAGACATGGGGATGTCCGGGAAGGTCGTAGTTGCGCAGCCGGGCATAGGCGCCCGCCTGCGGCACGAAGTCCTCGAGCCGGGCGAGACCGGCGGCGCGGGTGGGCTCCAACGTCATGGCCTGCGAGCTAGACCGCCCTCCGCCCGCGCCAAGGCGTCACGCAAGGGTGCGGGACGCATTCTTGAACCCCCCTCGCCACACCCCTAAGACTCTGCCGAGGGCTCGCGCCCAGAACATGACCGCGAGAGAGGCAGGACGATGCAAGACCCCTATGAGACGTACATGAACCTCGTTCCGATGGTGGTCGAGCAGACCAGCCGGGGCGAGCGCGCCTACGACATCTTCTCGCGCCTCCTGAAGGAGCGGATCATCTTCCTGAACGGGCCCGTCCACGACGGGATGGCGAGCCTCGTGGTGGCGCAGCTGCTGCACCTCGAGAGCGAGAACCCGAAGAAGGAAATCTCGATGTACATCAACAGCCCCGGCGGCGTGGTGACATCGGGCCTGTCGATCTACGACACGATGCAGTACGTCCGGCCCCCGGTGGCGACGCTGGTGATCGGCCAGGCCGCCTCCATGGGCTCTCTGCTGCTGACGGCTGGCGAGCCCGGCATGCGGCGCTCCCTGCCCAACAGCCGGATCATGGTCCACCAGCCCTCGGGCGGCTACCAGGGGCAGGCCACCGACATCATGATCCACGCGGAGGAGACGCTGAAGCTGAAGCGCCGCCTGAACGAGATCTACGTCAAGCACACCGGCCAGGCCCTGAAGAAGGTCGAGAGCGCCCTAGAGCGGGACAACTTCATGTCGCCCGAGGAAGCCCGCGACTGGGGCCTCATCGACGAGATCGTCGAGAACCGGCCCAAGGCGGCCGAGAGCTGATCCCCGCGGACGCGATCGGGCAGCAGTCGCGGCGCCGCCAATTTCGCGTTGTCCCCCCCTCCTCCACGTCCTAGGGTGGGGGGACGGGCAGACGACCGGACGACCGAAGAAGACGCCAAGGGATTAACGACATGGCGAACGCGTCAGGCAGTGACGGCAAGAACACGCTCTATTGCAGCTTCTGCGGCAAGAGCCAGCACGAGGTCCGCAAGCTGATTGCGGGGCCGACCGTCTTCATCTGCGACGAATGCGTCGAGCTCTGCATGGACATCATCCGCGAGGAGACCAAGACCTCCGGGCTCAAGTCCTCCGACGGCGTGCCGACGCCGCGGGAGATATGCGATGTTCTTGACGATTACGTGATCGGACAGTTCCACGCGAAGCGGGTGCTCTCGGTCGCGGTGCACAACCATTACAAGCGCCTGAACCATGCCGGCAAATCCGACATCGAGCTGGCAAAGTCGAACATCCTGCTGATCGGCCCCACCGGCTGCGGCAAGACGCTCCTGGCGCAGACGCTGGCGCGGATCCTCGACGTGCCCTTCACCATGGCGGACGCCACCACGCTGACCGAGGCGGGATATGTCGGGGAGGATGTCGAGAACATCATCCTCAAGCTGCTGCAGGCCAGCGAGTACAACGTCGAACGCGCCCAGCGCGGGATCGTCTACATCGACGAGGTCGACAAGATCACCCGCAAGTCCGACAACCCGTCAATAACGCGCGACGTGTCGGGCGAGGGCGTGCAGCAGGCGCTCCTGAAGATCATGGAGGGCACCGTGGCCTCGGTGCCGCCCCAGGGAGGGCGCAAGCATCCGCAGCAGGAATTCCTGCAGGTGGACACGACGAACATCCTCTTCATCTGCGGCGGGGCCTTCGCCGGGCTCGACAAGATCATCGCCCAGCGCGGCAAGGGCTCGGCCATGGGCTTCGGCGCCGAGGTGCGGGACGTGGAGGATCGGGGCGTCGGCGAGGTGTTCAAGGAGCTCGAGCCCGAGGACCTGCTGAAGTTCGGCCTCATCCCGGAATTCGTCGGGCGCCTGCCGGTCATCGCCACGCTCGAGGACCTCGACGAACCGGCGCTGGTCACGATCCTGACCCAGCCGAAGAACGCCCTCGTGAAGCAGTACCAGCGCCTGTTCGAGCTGGAGGACGCCCGCCTGACCTTCACAGACGACGCGCTCGTGGCGATCGCCAAGCGGGCGATCGCACGGAAGACCGGGGCGCGCGGCCTCAGGTCGATCATGGAGGATATCCTGCTCGACACGATGTTCGACCTGCCGGGCATGGAGGGCGTCGACGAGGTGGTGGTCAATGAGGAGGCCGTGACCCCTGACGGCGCGCCGCTGATGATCTACGCGGACGAGCGCAAGAAGAAGGACACCGCCTCGGTCGGCTGACGGGCCGCCCCCGCGCGATGACGTGACGACGCCGGGCCTCAGGGTCCGGCGTTCGTCGTTTCCGGGACGGCATCGGCGGTCGCGGCCGGGCGGACGGTGACCTCGTCGAAGCCGCCCGCAAACTTGATCGCCTGCAGCATCAGTCGCGGCGGCGTCCAGAGCTCGGGCCGGGTCGCGGCCCAGACCTCCATCTCCTGTTTGAGCGCGAGGAGCCCCATGGTCTGCGCCGCCCGCATCGGACCGCCCGAGCTCCGCGCGAGCCCCAGCCCGTAGATCGCGAGCACGTCGATATCGGCGGCGCGCTCCACCTCGCGCGCCTCCACGATCCGGGCGCCCTCGACCATGAGCGCCGCGGTGAGACGACGCGCCAGCGCGGCGGTCTCGGGCGCGACGGAGGCGGAGGGCACTGCCTCGCCCACGCCGAGAAGCCCGAGCGCGTGGACGATCCGCTCGGGCGGGCTGCCCTCCGCCCGCAGCGCCTGAAGGGCCGCGTCGAGGGCCTGCCGCAGCCGGTCGACGACCGCCTGTCCCGCGGGCGCCGCCACCTCGCGGCGATGGCCGGCGGAGGCGAGAAGCCGGGGCGAGATGCGGCGCTCGGCGAGGAAGAGATGGGCGAGGGCCACGGCTTCGGGGCTTTCGCGGCACTGCGCGCGCGCGGCGGCCTCGAAGGCGAGCCCGGCCTCGAAGGGCAGCAGAAGCGCAGCCTCGACGCTGTCGACGATCCGCGCCGCGGCGGGACCGGGGGTGCCTTCCGCGGCCGTCCGCGCCCGCGCCACGGCGGCGAGGAACCCCTCCCCGTCCACGAGCCGGCTGCGATCCCCGGAGAGCGGCCGCGGCCCCTGCCCCTCTGCGATCAGCGCCGTGGCGTAGCTGTGGGCGCCCGTGGCCAGATGTCCCGTGACCACGCCGTCGAGCAGCCCGGATTTCCGCGCGGTTTCGGCATCAACGGGCCGGCCCGAGAGCAGCAGCCCCAGCGCGGTTCCCGCCCCCACGGCGCGCGGCAACCGCTGGGTGGCTCCCGCGCCGGGCACGAGGCCGAGCGTTATCTCGGGGAAACCCAGCCGGACCTCGGGCGCGGCGAGCCGGTAATGGGCCGCGAGCGCCAGCTCCGCGCCGCCCCCCAGGGCCAGGCCCTGAAGGGCCGCGACGACGGGGACGGGCATGGCCTCGATGCGCGCGCAGACCTCGGCCAGCGTGGGTCCATCGCCGCCGGAGCCGCCCTCGCGGATATCGGGACCCGACGAGAAGATCTGTCCTTCGGCCAGCAGGACCGCCGCGCCGACGCCGGGGTCCCCGGCGACGCAGTCCATTGTGCCGACGAGCGCGCGGCGGACCTCGGGAGTGAGGGCGTTCGCGGGCGGAAGGGCGAGGGTGACCAGGGCGACGCGGTCCCGGATCCGGACCTTGACCGGATTGTTCACTGGTTCACCCCCTGCGCAACCGTGACCGGCCGCCCGCGCGGCCCTGGGTCCAGAGTGACGCAGGCTCTTCAAAACTCAAGGGGGTCCGGAGCCGCGGCGGGCGGCTGTCGCGCCGGCCCCTCAGTCGGCATGACCCGTGGAGGCGCCGGGGCAGAACACCTCGAAGAGGCGTTCGAGGATCGGGGTGATGCGCGGATCGGCGAGGCGATAGCGGATGATCCGCCCGTCGCGTTCCGCGGTCACCAACCCCTCGGCACGAAGCCGGGCAAGCTGGCCCGAGACGTAGGACTGGCTGGTGCCCAGAACCTCCTCGAGTTCGCCGACGCTGAGCTCTCCGGGCACGAGGGCGCAGAGCAGCCGGAGCCTCTGGGGATTGGACAGCGCCTTCAGGACCGCGGCGGCCTCGTCGGCGGCCTTCACGATCTCGCTGTCGGGTATGATCAGGTCCTCGGTCACCATCGCTTCCTCTCAGGCGGTCCGCATCCGAGCTTGATTTCCCGGACCCGACCAATATATGTCGTCTTCGATATATATTCCAGCCCCAAGTCGAAGACACGGCGGGAGGACATGATACGGATGATCGCCCCGAAACGCCACTCGTCGCATCCGAGCGTGGGCCGCCCTCCGGCAATATACCGCTCTTCCTGTCGCTACGGCAAGAACAGCCGCCGCACCATCTCATCCGGGTCCCCGGGCCCGGCGGAATCCCGTCCGTACTGAACGATCATCGGAGTATCACATGCCAACAGACTGGATCTGGGGCCTCGTCGGAGGCGCCCTCATCGGGACCGCGGGGGCGGTCTACCTCCTTGCCAACGGCCGGATCATGGGCGCCTCGGGCATCGTGGGCGCCCTGGCGGACCGGACCGCGACCGGCGCGGCGGCCCATGAGCGGATCGCCTTCATCCTCGGCCTTTTCGCCCTTCCGGCCGTTCTCGCCCTCGTCATGGGTGGGGCGTCCACCCATGCGGGCAGCGCGCTCTGGGTCTATGTGGCGGGCGGTCTGCTGGTGGGCGTGGGCACCCGCATCGCCAACGGCTGCACCAGCGGCCACGGCGTCTGCGGTATCTCGCGGCTGTCGCTGCGCGGCATGGTGGCCACGGTCTTTTACATTCTTGCGGGCGGCCTGACGATCGTCGCCTTCCGCCATCTTCTGGGAGTGGTCTGATGCGCAATCTCTACGCTCTTGTTGCCGGTGCCCTCTTCGGGGCGGGATTGCTCCTCTCGGGCATGACCGACACCCGCAAGGTGCAGGGCTGGCTCGACATCTTCGGGGACTGGGATCCGACGCTGGCCTTCGTGATGGGCGGTGCGATCCTGCCCATGGCCGTCGCCTGGCAGCTGACGCGGGGCCGCAAGCCGCTGATGGGCGGCGCCTTTCCGCCCCCGCCGGAGCCGCGTCTGGGTCGTTCGCTGGTCATCGGATCGGTGATGTTCGGCATGGGCTGGGGCCTGACCGGGCTCTGCCCGGGTCCGGCGGTGGCCTCTGCCAGCTTCGGCGGCACCGAGGGCCTCGTGTTCCTGGCCGCGATGATCAGCGGCATGGCGCTGGCGCCCTACGCCAAGAGGCGGCTGGACGCTTCGCCGGCCCCGGCGTAGACCTGACCGGCATCGGGCATGGAGGCCGACATGAACTATCGCGCGATTACCGGCGATTACGGCGTCAGCGGGCAGATCTCGCCCGAGGAAGTCGGCGCGCTGAAGGAGGCCGGGTTCACCACGGTGATCAACAACCGGCCCGATGCGGAGGTCCCGCCGGACCTCGGATCGGACCGGATGCGGGCGGCGGTGGAGGCGGCCGGGCTGACCTATGTCGAGAATCCCTTCTCGCACGCGGCCTTCAGCCCCGATCTCGTTGAAAGGCAGGGCGCTGCGATCGCGGCCGCGGAGGGGCCGGTCTTCGCCTATTGCGCCAGCGGCAACCGCAGCACGATCCTCTGGGCCATGTCGCAGGTGAAGGCCGGGGCGATCACCCCGGCCGAGGCCGTGGAGGCCGCAGCGGCACAGGGGTACGACCTGCGCGGGCTGATGCCGCAACTCGAGGCGCTGACGCCGGGCTGAGCCGGCCGGCCTGATCCGCCTCAGGTCTGGCGCGGGTCCGGCGGATAGTCGGGGGCGATCCGGTCGCTGGGGGATCTGTCGACCTGTTCCTCTTCCCAGGGCGGCGGATCCGGGGACGGCCCGGCGGGATCCGCCGGGGAGGGGCGCGCAGGGGTCTCCTGCGGCATGTCGACCGCGTCCGGCGTTCCGGGAGCGCTTGCCCCTGCCGCATGACCCCCGGAAGCGGGCGCAGGAGCGATCCCCGGTTGCACCGAGGCGTCCGGCGGCCGTGGCCGAACGGACGCCTGCGGCAAGGCCGGAGGGACGGAAGCCGGGGGATGCGTCGCCTCCCGCAGTTCGGGAGGCGGAGGAGGCTCCAGCCGGACAGCCTTCATGCCACCGACCTGGCCCAGTCGCGCGGTGGCCACCAAGGTGTTTCCCGCACCCTCGAGACGGACCGACGACACGGTGACGCCGTCGAGCGGCAGCAGATCGCCGGGGGCGATGTCCTCCAGCCGCGAGATCGGCAGGCTCATCCGGTGAAGCACGGCGGTCAGGACCGCCGGCGCCGACAGGATCAAGCGGTGCAACCGTTCCGTCCAGTCGGAGGATGCAGGGTCGGCCGCGGGACGGCCCCTCTCGGCCGGCAGCGCAAGCAGCATCCGGCCCGCGCGCCCGGCGACGGACAGATCGACCTCGAGCCGCAGGAGCCGGTAGCGATCCTCGGGCAGCTGCAGTGAGACGCCCCGGCCGCCGTCGATGCGCCCGCCCGTGCGCGCGCCATCCGCCCAGCCGGCGAGCGCCGTGGACCCCGCGGCGACGGCGAGGTCCGTTAGGACGGCGTCGACCACCGGAGCGCAGAGCGCACGATCGGCCACGGAGACCGGACGGTCGGGTGCGGGAACGGCCGAGAGCCGGCCCATGGTCTGCGACTCGACGAAGGCCGCGCGCAGTTCGCGGTCGAGCGCCGCCATGCCCAGGATCGTCCCGTCCGGGGAGCGCAGGTCGAGCACGAGATCCCCTTCCTGCAGGGCCGCGGCGACGGCATCGAGGCTCGCCTCCTCCTCATCCAGCGAGGTCACGCCGACCTTGAGCCCGCAGGAGGATTCGGTCGCGCGGGCGAAGGCCATGCGGACCGCCCGCGCGGGCGTCAGCGCGGCCTCTTCCGACGCCGGGGAGGCGGGCGCGCCGGCCATCCGGGCCAGCACGGTGCGGATGTCCTGATCGGTCATCGGATGGTCACGACCTGTTGCCCCGGGGCTGCGCTGGCGCACCCTATGCCCGGCGCCCTTACCAGTGTGCTAACGTCACTCGGCGGCAAGGGCCTCGGCGGCGGGCAGCGTGACCCGGAACGCCGCCCCGCCCTGCCCCGGCTGATAGCTGATCGCGCCCCCCAGCCGTTCCATGATCTCTCGGCAGATCGCCAGACCAAGCCCCGCCCCGCCGGCCTTACCGGGGTCCGTGAGACGGGAGAACTTCTCGAAGATCACCTCGCGGTCGGCGTCCCTGATGCCCTCGCCGTTGTCGATGAAGTCGACCACCGTGGCGCCGCCGATGGAGCGGACCTCGATCCTGAGCTCGGGCCGCTCCGCGATGCAGTATTTCCGGGCATTCGAGATGAGGTTGATGAAGACCTGCGCCAGCCGGTCGAGATCGGTGCTCACCTTCACGGCCTCGGAGGCGCGGTCGCGCCGGATCGCCAGCGCGCTGCCGACGCCGGAGGCGGAGACGGCGCGGTCGAGCAGGTCCGTCAGCCGTCCCTCGGAGATGTTGAGCGTGACGTTGCCGTTCTCCAGCACCGACAGGTCGAGCAGGTCGTCGAGGAGCCGCGTCAGCCGCAGGGCCTCGTCCTGGATGATCCCCGCGAACCGCTGCTGGTCCGCGGTCTCGAGGGTGGTGTCGCGCAGGAGTTCGGAAAACGCCCGGATCGAGGTCATCGGCGTGCGCAGCTCGTGGCTGATCTGGCTGAGAAAGGCGTCCTTCTGGATCGACAGCTGCGTGAGCTTGGCGTTGGCCTCGCGCAGGGCGCGGGCGGTGCGTTCCTGCTCGCGGCTCTTCTCCTCGAGCCGGGCGGAATATTCCACGATCTGCGCCGCCTCGTCGGCCACGGCGATCAGGTCCTCGACCGAGACCGAGGCGCCCTCGGTGATCTGGCCGATCATCGCATGGGCGGTCGCCGCCCCAACGGAGCCCGCGAGCTCGCGCTCGAGGTAGTCCACGAAATCGGGGGTCACGTCGGGCAGGTAGCCGGACTTTCCCTGCTTCTTCGCCTCGGACTGGAACAGGGTCTGCGCCTCCACCGGGCCTAGGATGCGCTGCGCCATGATCAGGAGGTCCTCGGCACCGGCGGCCTGGCGCGACCAGGTGCGGGGGCCCTGGGAATGCTCGTAAACATTGACGATCTGCGCGCCCTGCAGCCGCTCCAGCGGGGTCGGGAAGGTCACCACCGAGCCCACGAAGAAGGCGGTGGTGTTGATCAGCATGGACCAAAGGACGGCATGGACCACCGGGTCGAGGCCCTCGATGCCGAAGAGCGCATGGGGCCGGAGCCAGCCGATCCCGAAGGGTCCTTCCGCGAAGGCCTGAGCGCTGATGACCGCCCCCTGTCCGAAGCTGGGCAGGAACAGGCACCACATCCAGATGACGAAGCCCGAGATCAGCCCCGCCCCCGCGCCCCAGCGCGTCGCCCCGCGCCAGAAGATGCCGCCGACCATGGCCGGCAGGACCTGCGCCATGCCGACGAAGGAAATGAGCCCGATGGCGGCCAGCGCGCCGCCTTCCGACAGCCGGAAATAGGTATAGCCCAACGCCAGCACCGCCACGATCGACAGCCGCCGCGAGATCAGCACCACGGCGCGCACGTCGCCAGAGACCATGGCGCCGTCGGTCCGCGCCGAGAGCCAGGCCGGCACCACGATATGGTTGGACACCATGGTCGCCAGAGCGATGGTGGCCACGATCACCATGGAGGTGGCCGAACTGAGCCCGCCGAGAAAGACCAGCATGGCGAGCCCCTGCTGTCCCTCGGCCAGCGGCAGGGTGAGAACGAAAAGGTCGGGGTTGGCGCCTTCGGGCATCCGCTCCAGCCCCACCGCGGCGATGGGCACGACGAAGAGGCTCATCGCCAGAAGATAGAGCGGAAAGGCCCAGGAGGCGGTGGCGAGGTGGCGCTCGTCGGAGTTCTCGACGACGAGGACCTGGAACATCCGCGGCAGGCAGATGAGCGCGGCGCCCGACAGGAAGATCAGCCCGGCCCACCGCCCGCCCGCGGGCTCCCAGGCCGCGAGGCGGCTCGAGTCGATGGTCTCGAGCGTGCCGGCGATCCCGCCCGCGAGCCCCCAGACGACGAAGACGCCCACCGCGAGCAGCGCCACCAGTTTCACGACAGCCTCGACGGCGATGGCCATGACCACCCCGTGATGACGCTCGTTTGCGTCGAGGTTGCGGGTGCCGAAGAGGATTGTGAAGACCGCAAGGCCGGCCGCGACCCAGAGCCCGGTCCGGCCGATGTCGCTCCCGGCCCAGGTCGAGCCGGTGGCCTCGGCGAAAACCGACATGGACAGCGACACCGATTGCAGCTGTAGCGCGATGTAGGGCGTGGTGCCGACCACCGCGAGCAGGGTCACGATCACGCCGAGCGCCGTGGACTTGCCGAAGCGCGAGGAGACGAGGTCGGCAAGAGACGTGGTGCGCTGGGACCGGCCGATCCGCACGAGCTTGCGCAGGACCCACCACCAGCCGACCATCACGAGCGTCGGCCCGAGGTAGATCGTGAGATACTCGAGCCCCGAGCGCGCGGCGTAGCCCACGGCGCCGTAGAAGGTCCAGCCGGTGCAGTAGACCGAAAGCGACAGCGTGTAGATCAGCGAGGTCCTCAGCCAGCGCGCCTGGCCGCTCGCGGCGCGGCGCTCGGCGGCGAAGGCCACGAGGAAGAGAAAGGCCACGTAGGCCAGCGCCACGGTGATCAGCAGGTTGAACGAGAGCATCAGCCCCGCTCCGTGCCGTCCGCCCCGCGGTCCTCGTCCCGCTGGAGCGCCTCGGCCGTGTCATCCTCGATGGCCAGCACCCCGGAGAGCAGGGCCGACAGCACGACGAGGGCGATCCAGAGCCCGAAGAGATAGAGCAGCATCCCCGCCGTCGTCGCCTCGGGATCGCCGCCTTTCAGGAGGGGCAGGAGCATCAGCACGACCGCCACGATGGGCAGCATCCGCGCCGCGTCCCTCAGCCGGCGCCGCCGGAACGAGCTGCGCGCCAGGAAGAGGGGACCTGGCCGCTGCGCGCTCATGCGCCTGTCAGTTCACGGACCGAATGCAGGATCTCGGCATTCGAGAAGGGTTTCGTCATGAAGTGCGTGACCCCGAGCCGCTCGGCCAGTTCGCGGTCCTTGGTCTGACCGCGCGCGGTCAGCATCAGCACCGGAAGCTGCGCAAGGCCGTCCGCACCCTGCCTGAGGTCCTGCAGGATGTCGAAGCCCGACCGCCCTGGCAGCATCACGTCGAGGATCACCACGTCGGGCGGATGGGCGCGCAGCTTCTCCATCGCGGTCGTGCCGTCGGAATGGGTGTGAACCGTCCAGCCATCCCGCGAGAGGATGAAACTGATCGCCTCGATGATGTTGGGTTCGTCCTCGATAAGAAGCACCCGCTTGCGCATCCCCATCCTCCCTCGGGTGCGGCAGTGGCGCGAGTATCACGGGGTGCGCGGCGGTTGTCAAAGCACCACGCAACATCATTTCGCAGGCGCTGACGTTGCGGAAAGGATCGAGGGCTCGCGCCGGGCGCCGCAGTCGGTCCGGGGACAGATGCGGCAGGCCACGCCCACGGGCCGCGGCGGAGAAGCGCCCCGTTCCGCGGGAGTGGCGGCGCGGAAGATCATCGTCGCCTCCTGCACCAGCGGCGTGCCGTAGTCGGGCGCGATCTTCGGCAGGGCGACGGCATGGGCCAGAAGCGGCGTGTCATGCGCGCCGGGCAGGATCACGCAGGCCCGGATCGGACGGCCCGGCTGGCCCAGCGCCTCGAACAGCGGCCAGAACGGACAGGAGCCGCCGGCGCGCGGCAGGTCGATCCCGGCAAGCGGCTGCATGGCGGAGACGACGCCGGCGCTGTCGCAGATCGCGAGTCCGGTGACCGGATGGCCGTCTTCGGGGGGCAGGGCGGCGAGCCTGCGCATCACCCGGTCGAGGGGCGCGCCGGTCTGGCGGGCGAGGTCGACGGGATCGTGACGGGCGGCAGCCGCGAGCGGGCCGAACTCCGCCAGCGGCAGAGCCTCGGCATCCTCGGCGTAGCGCAGGAGCCGCGCACGGGCGAGGGCGCGGCCTCCGTCGGAGACCAGCGTCTCGGCCTCCGCCACGAGGCGGTCGACGGCGGCCTGCCCTTCCCGTTCCAGGGCGGGGACCGGCCCGCCGCCCGCATCGGCGAAAAGCGCGTCGGCCTCCTCGGTCGCGGAGAGCGGCACAGCGCGCTCGCCGCTGGTCGCGTCGAGATAGGAGACGAGGGCCTTGCTGCTTTCGGCGAGCCGCTGCGCGTCATCGAAGATGTTCTGGTGAAAGCGCCGCTGCCAGTCGGCGTCGATCTCTTCCTCGCCGGTCAGGATCGCCGAGGTCGAGCGGATCGAGGTCACCGCCGAGATCACCTCGTGCAGCGCCTCGGCCAGTTGCGGGTCGTGGGCGAGACGGTCCGACAGGCCGCGGAGCCGGTCCTCGAGGGCGGTCATCCGGCGTTCCTGCGTGACCACGAGATCGGCCCAGCCCGGGAAGCGACCCGCGAATTCGTCGACCCGGTCGAGTTCGGCGGGCCGGGCCTGGACGGCGCCGGTCTCGGGCCGCGCGGCAGCGCGCCGCAGGGCCTCGACCTTGGCAGCCTCGGCGCCTTCGGCGAGACTCTGGGGGTCGACGTCGAGGGCGCGGGCGATGTCGCTGAGCAGCCGACCCGCGATTCTGCGGCGGTTGTGTTCGATGAGGTTGAGATAGGACGGAGAGATCCCGGCCATCCGCGCCAGATCGGACTGCCGCAGCCCCTGCATCAGGCGGCGCTCGCGGATCCGGCTTCCGGTGAACTGGCGTGCGGGCATCGGTTTTTCCTTATGCGTGACAGGGGCTTTCTGCGCCTGCGGGAAAAGGCCTTTACACTGTATACAACGGTACTGTGTATTGCTTTACAAAAAAATATCGCTGTCTGAGGGACTTGTTGCGCGGTTTTCGAAAGCCTGCCGTTATGGCCCTGCGCTGTAAATCGCGCGGCGCGCACCGGGTAAGAGGAGACCCGTAGCGCGATCTTCGAAAACTGGGAGGATATTCATGTCCAAATCGACCTTCACGCGTCGTGGCGTGCTCCGCACGGGCGCCGTGGCCGGCGCGGGCCTCGCGCTGCCGACCTACCTGCGCGCGCAGGACTCGGGCTTCACCAACGCCCCCGGCCCCGATTCGGTGACTCTGGGCTTCAGCGTGCCGCTGTCCGGCCCCTATGCCGACGAAGGCGCCGACGAGCTGCGCGCGCTCGAGCTCGCCGTCGAACACCTGAACGGCGAGGGTGACGGCGGGATGCTGCAGACCTTCTCGTCGAAGGCGCTCGATGGCACCGGCATCCTCGGGCGCCGCGTCGAATACGTCAGCGGCGACGACCAGACGAAATCCGACGTCGCCCGCGCCACCGCCCGCTCGATGATCGAGAAGGACGGCGCCATCATGATCACCGGCGGGTCCTCCTCGGGCACCGCGGTGGCCGTGCAGGCGCTCTGCCAGGAAGTCGGCATCATCTTCATGGCGGGCCTCACCCATGCCAACGACACCACCGGCAAGGACCGCAAGGCCAACGGCTTCCGCCACTTCTTCAACTCCTATATGTCGGGCGCGGCGCTCGCCCCGATCCTCGCGAGCCAGTACGGCACGGACCGCAGGGCCTATCACCTGACCGCCGACTACAACTGGGGCTACACCACCGAGGAGGCGATCCGCGCGTCCACCGAGGCGATGGGCTGGGAGACCGTGAACTCGGTGCTCACCCCGCTGACGCAGACCGACTTCTCGTCCTACATCGCGCCGGTGCTGAACTCGGGCGCCGACGTGCTGGTGCTGAACCACTATGGCGGCAACATGGTGAACAGCCTCACCAACGCCGTGCAGTTCGGCCTGCGGGAGGCCTCGGCCAACGGCAAGCAGTTCGAGATCGTGGTGCCGCTCTATTCGGAGCTCATGGCGCGCGGCGCCGGCCCGAACATCAAGGGCATCCTCGGCAGCCAGAACTGGGACTGGAAACTGGAGAACGAGCTCGGCGCCAAGTACTCGGGCACCAACGCCTTCGTCCAGTCCTTCGGCACGAAATACGGCTTCCCGCCGTCCCAGGCGGCGCATACCTGCTACGTGCAGACGCTGCTCTATGCCGACGCCGTGACCCGGGCGGGCTCCTTCGCGCCCTGCGCGGTCGTCGAGGCGCTCAAGGACTTCGAGTTCGACGGTCTCGGGAACGGCCCGACGCTCTATCGCGGCGACGATCACCAGTGCTTCAAGGACGTGGTCGTGGTGCGCGGCAAGGAGAACCCGGAGAACGAGTTCGACCTCGTGGAGATCGTCGAGGTCACGCCGGTCGACCAGGTCACCTATCCGCCGGACCACCCGCAGTTCGGCGGCGCCGAGGCGACCCTCGGCACCTGCAACAACGGCGCCTGACCGGAGCCGGGCGGCGCCTCGCGCCGCCCCTTCCGGTCTCCGCTGGCCTTAGGCCGGGCTGAAGCCCGGCCTACCCATCGGCTTATCCGATCGTTCGTTCATTCCGGCACGAGAGGCCCCCATGGATCAGATCATCGTTCAAATCCTCAACGGGCTCGACAAGGGCTCCGCCTATGCCCTGATCGCCCTCGGTCTGACGCTGATCTTTGGCACCCTGGGCGTCGTCAACTTCGCCCATGGCGCGCTGTTCATGCTTGGCGCCTTCTGCGCCGTCATCTTCAACCGCCTGCTGTCGCTCAGCCACAAGGTCGTGGACGAAAGCCGGACCGACTTTCTCGGCAACCCGATGCAGGTCGACGTGCCGTATGTCCACGAATGGTTCGGGCAGGCGGCGGGCGACGCGCTCATCAACTGGTCGGTACCGCTCTCGATCCTCTTCGCGATCCCGGTGATGCTGCTCGTGGGCGTGATCATGGAGCGCGGCCTGATCAAGCATTTCTACAAGCGACCCCACGCGGACCAGATCCTGGTGACCTTCGGTCTCGCCATCGTGCTGCAGGAGATCATCAAGTACTTCTTCGGTGCGAACCCGATCCAGACCCCGGCGCCCGACGCCTTCCGCGGCAGCCTCGACTTCGGCGTCTGGCTGGGCTTCGACCCGCTGACGATCATGTATCCCTACTGGCGGCTCGTGTACTTCTTCTTCGCGGCGATCATCATCGCCGGGGTCTTTGCCTTCCTGCAGTTCACCACCTTCGGCATGGTGGTCCGCGCCGGCATGGCCGACCGCGAGACCGTGGGGCTGCTGGGCATCGACATCGACAAGCGCTTCACCTTCATGTTCGGCCTCGCCGCGGCGGTGGCCGGTATCGCCGGGGTGATGTACGCGCCCATCGTGGCGCCCAACTACCACATGGGGATGGATTTCCTCGTGCTCAGCTTCGTGGTGGTGGTCGTGGGCGGCATGGGCTCGCTTCCGGGCGCCGTGGCGGCGGGGTTCCTTCTGGGCATCCTCGAGAGCTTCGCCTCGATGCCCGCGGTCACCCAGTTCCTGCCCGGCATCAACCAGATCATCATCTACCTTGTCGCCATCATCGTTCTGCTGACCCGTCCCCGTGGCCTCATGGGCCGCAAGGGCGTGATGGAGGAGTAATCCATGACCGATCAGACCACTCAGACCGGCGCCATCGCCCCCCAGGCGGACCGCTCCCGCGCCGCGTCTGGCGGCTTCCTGGGGCTCGGCTTCAGGGACTTCCGGCTGCTCATGATCGTCGTGGCGCTGACGCTGCTGGCGCCCTTCCTGCTGAACCCCTTCCCCGAAGGCTCCGCCATGGCCCAGTTCAACGCGGGCTATCCGGACCTGATGCAGCGGTTCGTGATCTTCGGGATCTTCGCCATCGGGTTCAACATCCTCTTCGGGCTCACGGGCTACCTCTCGTTCGGCCACGCGGCCTTCCTCGGGGTGGGCTCCTACGCCGCGATCTGGATGATGAAGCTGGTGACCACGAACATCATCCCCGGCATCATCGCCTCGATCATCTTCGCCGCCCTCTTCGCGGTGGTGGTGGGCTTCATCTCGCTCAGGCGGTCGGGCATCTACTTCTCGATCCTGACGCTGGCCTTCGCGCAGATGTCCTATGCCCTGGCCTATTCGGTGCTGACGCCGATCACCGGCGGCGAGACCGGGCTGCAGATCAAGTCCACGGACCGGCCCTTCCTCGACAACCTCGAGCCGGGCCAGATCGGCCGCGCCAACCTCTTCGGCATCGACATGCGGGCCAGCCAGATCCTGGAGGTCGGCGGCTGGCAGTTCACCTTCAACGTCGGCTACTATGTCTGCGCCGTGGTGATGATCCTCGCCTTCTACATGGCGATCCGCATCTTCCGCTCTCCCTTCGGGATGATGCTGCGCGCGGTGAAGTCGAACCAGCAGCGGATGAACTACACGGGCCTCTCGCCCAAGCCCTACACCCTGGCCGCCTTCGTCATCTCGGGCATGTATGCCGGTCTGGCCGGCGGGCTGATGGTCGCGATGGATACCCAGGTCGGCCCGGAGCGGATGTTCTGGACGGCCTCGGGCGAGGTGGTGCTGATGACCATCCTCGGCGGCGCGGGCACCCTGATCGGGCCGGTGCTGGGCGCGGGCTTCATCAAGTACTTCGAGAACATCGTCTCGAAGATCAACTCGGACATCCTGCACGGCTGGTTCGCCTTCCTGCCCGACGGGCTCGAGGATTTCATGGTCGCCATCGTCTACCCCTTCGTGGGCAAGGGCTGGCACCTGACGCTGGGCCTGATGTTCATGGCCGTCGTGATCTTCCTGCCCGGCGGCCTCGTCGAGGGCGGCCAGCGCATCGCAAGGCTCTTCCGCCGCCGCAAGGCCGCGGACGGCGCAACGAAATCCGCCGCGGAGTGAGGTGAGACCATGGGCATTCTCGAAGTCAAAGGCGTCAACAAGCGCTTCGGCGGCCTTCAGGCCCTGGGCGACGTCAACCTCAGCGTGGCTGAGAACACCTGCCACGCGATCATCGGGCCGAACGGGGCCGGCAAGTCGACGCTGCTCAACTGCCTCGTGGGAAAGCTGATCCCCGACTCGGGCTCGGTGATGTTCGACGGTCAGAGCGTGCTGGGCCGCAAGCCCCACGAGATCAACCAGATGGGCATCTCCCGCGTGTTCCAGACGCCCGAGATCTTTGCCGATCTCACGGTTCTGGAGAACGTCATGATCCCCTGTTTCGCGGCACGCGACGGGGCGTTCAGGATGCATGCCTACGAGACCGTGGAGGCCGAGGCCGACATCCGCGACATGGCGATGACCATGCTCGAGGACGTCAACATGGCCCACAAGGCCGAGGAGCACGCGGGGTCGATGTCCCGCGGCGACAAGCGGCGGCTGGAGATGGCCATGTGTCTTGTCCAGAAGCCGAAGCTGCTTCTGCTCGACGAGCCCACCGCCGGGATGGCGCGGGCCGACACGAACAACACGATCGAGCTTCTGAAGTCGATCCGCGACCGGCGCACGATCACCATGTGCATCATCGAACACGACATGAACGTGGTGTTCAGCCTTGCCGAGCGGATCACCGTGCTGGCCCAGGGCACACCCCTGGTCGAGGACGTCCCCGACAAAATCAAGGGCCATCCCAAGGTCCGCGAAGCCTATCTCGGCGAAGCCCAGGTCTGAGGAGAGACGCGCATGACCCACGTGGAAGCGATCCGCAAGCCGGGGCCGTTCGACAAGAACCGCAACATGGCCGCCACCGCGCCGAAATACCTGTCGGTCTGGGACCTGCAGGCCTATTACGGCGAAAGCTATATCGTCCAGGGCGTCAGCTTCGACATCCACGAGGGCGAGATCCTCGCCCTTCTGGGCCGCAACGGCGCGGGCAAGACCTCCACCCTGCGCACGCTGGCGCGGCTGGGGGACCCGCAGCTGCATCACGGCGAGATCTGGCTGGACCACAAGCCCCTGCACGAGATGAAGGCCCACGAGGCGGCACAGAACGGCATGGTGCTGGTGCCGGAGGACCGGCGCATCATCCCCGGGCTGACGGTGGAGGAGAACCTGCAGCTCGCCCAGATCGCCCCGCCCCACGGCTGGTCGATCGAGCGGGTCTACGAGCTCTTTCCGCGGCTTGCGGAACGCCGCCGGCAGGAAGGCGTGACGCTCTCGGGCGGCGAGCAGCAGATGCTGTCGATCGCCCGCGCGCTCTGCCGGGACATCAAGGTGCTCCTGCTCGACGAACCCTACGAGGGGCTGGCGCCGGTCATCGTGCAGGAGATCGCGAAGACGCTGGAAATGATCCGCGACCAGGGCATCACCACGATCATCGTGGAGCAGAACGCCGTCGCCGCGCTGAAGCTCGCCGACCGGGCGGTGATCCTCGACATCGGCAAGGTCGTCTTCGACGGCTCCGCCCAGGAAGTGCTCGACGACGAGGCGCTGCGCGCGCAGTACCTCGCGATCTGAGGATACCGCCGGGCGGCGCGTCCGTCCTGCGGTGCATCGCCCGCCTGCGGCCGGGGCCCCCTCCCTCCCGGATCCGGCCGCAGGACGGGTGACATGGACGCCTCGGCGCGCGGTGCCGAGCGTTAACCATGAGTTCGGATCGGACATCCGGCTCGGGACGAATCGGTGCATATTTGCCTATCGACCCGCCCGAGACCCCAGGAGGTCACGATGGAGATAAGCCCGCGCCCCGCCCATCCCCTGCCGCCCCTTGCGGTGGATCGCCGGCCTGCCGCCGATGCCGCGGCCCTCGCCCGGGACCCGAGCCCGATCTGCCTCTTCCGCTGCCCCCCGGCACGGGGATGACGGCGGCCGCGGTCTCCGCGTCTCTGGGCGCCGATCCGCCGCGCCGGGTCTCCGCCATCTCTCCCGCAGAGCGCACGCTCAAACCCTACGGCATCGCGATGCTGCCCGAGGAGGCTGCGGCCGCGGCCCGCACCCGCGAAGGCGGGGGTCCGGTACAGGGGCCGGCCGCCTATCGCCGGGATTTCTAGGACGCCGCCGCTTTCACACCTGCATCACGTCGCGTATAAGCCCCCGAACATCCGGTCGGGGGCCCTGGGCCGTTCCGTCCCGCCGACCGCAGGCAAGAGTGACAAGAGGCCAGAGGACGTCGATGACAAGCAGCCCCACCCATGACAGCGACGTGACCTTCATCCGGGCGCTCGCGGAACTGCTTCGGGACAACGACCTGACGGAACTCAGCGTCCGGAGGGAATTCGGCGAGAACGACAGCCTCGATGTGACCGTGAGCCGCCAGGCCCCTGCCCCGGCGCCCGCCGCCGCGCCGGCCCCGATGCTGGCTCCTCCCCCGATGGCCCATGCCGCGACACCGGAGTCCGCTCCGGCGGCCCAGGACCCGGCGAGCCATCCGGGCGCCGTCACCTCGCCCATGGTGGGCACCGCCTATCTGCAGCCCGAACCCGGCAGCCAGCCCTTCGTCAGCGTCGGCACCCAGGTGCGCGAGGGCGACACGCTGCTGATCATCGAGGCGATGAAGACGATGAACCAGATCCCCGCGCCCCGATCGGGGACGGTGAAGCGGGTGCTGATCGACGACGGCAGCCCCGTGGAGTACGGCGCGACCCTGATGATCATCGAATAAGGCGGGCGGGTCCATGTTCGACAAGATCCTGATCGCCAACCGCGGCGAGATCGCGCTGCGCGTCATCCGCGCCTGCCGCGAGATGGGCATCGCCTCGGTCGCGGTCCATTCCACCGCCGACGCGGGCGCCATGCATGTGCGGATGGCGGACGAGGCGATCTGCATCGGACCGCCGCCGTCTCCGAAAAGCTACCTGTCGGTGCCCTCCATCATCTCCGCCTGCGAGGTGACGGGCGCGCAGGCGATCCATCCGGGATACGGGTTCCTCAGCGAGAACGCGGCTTTCGTGCAGGTGGTCGAGGATCACGGGCTGACCTTCATCGGCCCCTCGGCCGAGCATATCCGCATCATGGGCGACAAGATCACCGCCAAGGAGACGATGAAGGCCCTGGGCGTGCCCTGCGTGCCGGGCTCCGAGGGCGGCGTGCCCGACGTGGCCACGGCGCTGACGCTGGCCGACGGGATCGGCTATCCGGTGATCGTGAAGGCCACCGCCGGCGGCGGCGGGCGGGGGATGAAGGTGGCGCGGTCGCGGTCCGAGCTCGAGCGCGCCTTCCAGACCGCGCGGGCGGAGGCGAAGGCGGCCTTCGGCAATGACGAGGTCTATATCGAGAAATACCTGACGACGCCGCGGCACATCGAGATCCAGGTCTTCGGCGACGGCGAGGGCCGCGCGGTGCATCTGGCCGAGCGGGACTGCTCGCTCCAGCGGCGGCATCAGAAGGTGCTCGAGGAGGCGCCGGGGCCGTCGATCAGCCACGAGGAGCGGGCGCGGATAGGGGCGGTCTGCGCGAAGGCCGTGGCCGAGATCGGCTATCGCGGGGCGGGGACGATCGAGTTTCTCTACGAGGACGGCGAGTTCTACTTCATCGAGATGAACACCCGCCTCCAGGTGGAGCATCCGGTGACCGAGGCGATCTTCGGCGTCGATCTGGTGCGCGAGCAGATCCGGGTGGCCGAGGGCCTGCCGCTGTCCTTCACGCAGGACGATCTTCGGATCAACGGCCATGCGATCGAGGTCAGGATCAACGCCGAGAAGCTGCCCGATTTCGCGCCCTCGCCGGGGCGGATCAGCCAGTATCACGCGCCGGGGGGGCTGGGCGTGCGGATCGACTCGGCGCTGTTCGACGGCTACGTGATCCCGCCCTATTACGACAGTCTGATCGGCAAGCTGATCGTCCATGGCCGCGACCGGACCGAGGCTCTGGCGCGGCTCAACCGGGCGCTGGGGGAGCTGATCGTGGACGGGGTGGACACGACGATCCCGCTTTTCCGGGCGCTGCTCGAGGAGGAGGACATCCACACCGGGCGCTACAACATCCACTGGCTGGAGAAGTGGCTGGAGCGCGGGACGGGGTGAGGCGCCGGGACCGTTTCACGATGAAACGGGGGGTTAGGGTTCTGTTTTCAAATCCCTTTTCCGGATAATGGTCGTGGCGGCGCCTCGGGAGGCCCTGCCCCCGCGTGCGAAAGCCGCTGGCCTTCACCGGCCACCCCCGGAATACTCCCGGCCAGGAACGGAGAGCGCGACGCGGGAGGCCGGCGGCGGTGTGGCGAGACGCCGGGCCTTTCGGGGCGTGACCCCGATAGACACGCAAGGCAAGAGGCCGGGATGGGCGGGACCGTAGGCCAACTGTTCGACGAAGAACCCGGGCAATGGGGATTGCGCGGCGATCCCTTCCTGTGGCGAGACCTGCGTCAGACACTGGGGACGACCGGCCTTCCCGCATGCGAGGCGGACCTTCGTCATGTGCTGGAAGCGGCCTTCCGGGAAGCGACGGGAGAGGCGCTGTCCACCTGCGATGCAGTCCTTGTCGAGAGATTTGCAAAGGGCGGGATGTCATCCGGACAGGTAAGCGGGGACTTCTGGCGCAACAGGGGACTCCCGCTCGTCCTCGAGCGCTATCGAAAGGCGATCGGGCCATGACATCGCGGCAATTGGCGGGCCGGGGTCGCCCGTGCGACAAGGACGGGAACCGGCTCCTGTGCTGCCCGCGGTTCGTCCCCGGACCCGGCGGTCACGACGATCCCCTATCTTTCCGCGGCGAGGCGCGTCAGATTTGGCCTTCATGAAGGACGACGCGCCGAGCCTGACCCCGGACCTGCTGCTGACCGCCTATGCGACCGGCATCTTTCCCATGGCCGAGAGCCGGGGCGACCCGGAGATCTTCTGGGTGGACCCGCGGCACCGGGGGATACTGCCGCTCGACGGGTTCCGGATCTCGCGCAGCCTGGCCCGCCGGATGCGGCGGGGCGGCTATCGCGTGACCACCGACCGGGCCTTCGCCGCGGTGGTGCAGGGCTGCGCCGAGCGCGAGGAGACCTGGATCAACGACACGATCTTCGACCTTTACGCAGCCCTGCACGAGACCGGCCACGCCCGCTCTCTGGAGGTCTGGTCAGAGGACGGCGCGCTTGTCGGCGGGGTCTACGGCGTCTGCCTCGGCGCGGCCTTCTTCGGGGAAAGCATGTTCAGCCGGGCGACGGATGCCTCCAAGATCGCGCTGGCCTATCTGGTGGACCGGCTCAGGACGGGGGGGTTCCGGCTCTTCGACACGCAGTTCCTGACGCCGCACCTGGCCTCGCTCGGGGGTATCCAGATCTCTCGCGGCGACTATCGTGCGCGGCTGGCGGAGGCGCTGCGGCACGGGGCGGATTTCGACGCGCAGGGGGCGGTGCCCGACGCTCAGGACGTGGTGCAGCGCAATGCCCAGACATCGAAGCGCGGATGATCGAGCGCATTGAGCGCGGGGGCGGACGCCACCATCCAGCCGCGGAAGGTGGCGTCGGCCTCGCCCCGATAGAAGATCGTCACATGGGCCCAGGCATCGCCGGCGGGGTTGCCCGTGGGATAGCGGCACGCGTCGAGGCGGATCTCGATCAGGCCCCTGTCGGCCGTGCCGCCGGTGGCGAGCGTCACGTCCTCGGCCGCGCCGGTCTGCTTGTCGAGCACCCGCAGCACGGCCCCGGTGCCGGTGGTCGCCTGCTGCGCGGCCGCGGCCCCGGGCAGGAGGAGCAGCGCCGCGAGGGCCGCGCGCAGCATCACGGGTCGCCCCCGCCCACATAGCGCAGGAGAAGCGTGATCAGGCTGACATGACCTTGCGTGTCGGTGAAGCTGCCGCCGGCGGAAAGGTAGTCATAGGACCCGCCCGGCACGATCTCCATGAAGTTGCCGCCCAGGAGCCCCTCGGAGGCCACGGCCAGCAGGCTGTCCTCGGGCACCAGCACCCCCTCCTCGACCCGCACGGTGAGGTCGGCGCGAAAGGTCTCCTGGTTCAGGCCCATGGCGGTCACGGTGCCGACCCGCACCCCCGCCATCCGCACGTCTGTGCCGATGTCGATGCCCTCGACGGACGGAAAGCTGCCGCTGAGCTCGTAGCCCTGCGCGCCCCCGGTCCAGCCGGTGACCTGCGTCACGTAGATCAGGAAGCCCGCGGCGAAGGCGAGCACGAGCCCGCCGGCGGCGACCTCGGTCGGGTTCTCGCGCATCACTCGGGCGTCCAGGCCTCGTAATCCGTCCGCGCCGCCGGCTGGGACCGGCGGATCGAGCCGGCGGGCGCATAGGCGGCGGGCGTGCCGGTGAGGTTCGGCAGGTGCTCCTTTTCCCAGGCCTTCTTCGGCAGGGGCTTCTCGGAGGGCGGCTCGTCCCAGGTGCGGTGCAGCCAGCCGTGCCATTCGGGCGCGACGCGGCTGCCCTCGATCTCGCCGTTGTAGATCACCCAGCGCTTCGAATCGTCGGCGTTGCGGTAATAGACATTGCCCTGGGCATCCTCGCCCACCTTCTCGCCGCTGCGCCAGGTGAAGATCTGGGTCGAGACGGACTGGTTGTCCCACCAGGTGAAGAGGCGCTTGAAGAGGCTGGCCATGGCAATGCTCCGGTCAGGGTCGCGCCCGTCTTGCCGCAAAGGGGCCGCGTCGTCCAGTGGGCGGGTTGGCGCGGGCGGTCAGGCCCAGTCCGCGCCGAGGTCGTCCCGCGCGGCGTCGATCCAGTGCTCCCGGAGCCAGGGCACCGGGCGGGTGTAGCGCAGGAGGGAGCCGGACCAGCCCGCCACCGCGTCGGGCATCTTGGGACGCCCGTGAAAGCAGACGACGCGGGCCTCCCGGGGCAGCCGCGCGGGGCGCAGCCAGTTCACCGGCGGCAGGCCGAGACAGTCGTGCTTGAAGCTGACCACCTGTGCGGGATCGAGATAGGCGAAGGCGCCGTGCGCCCGGGCCTTGAGCGAGGTATAGCGCTGCTCGGACCCGCGCGCACGCGCCACTTCGCCGCCCGGGTCGGCGGCGAGATCGGCATAGAGCCAGGGGTGCAGACCCGGGTCGAAGCGGAAGACCGAACCGTGCCCCGTGGGCCGGCCGCGCCGCGCCTCGACCCAGTCGGCGCGCATCGCGACCTTGCCCGGCGCGGCCTGCCAGATCGGCGTCAGATCGCCTGTGATCACCACGTCGAGATCGAAGCCGAGGATCGCGCCCTCGTGGCCGGGCAGCACCCCGGGCCGGAACAGCGAGACCTTGCGCATCGCCCCCTGCCGGTTCGCCACCGCGAGGGCCGCGTCCATCTCCGCCTGGAAGGGCTCCTGCGGCAGGGGCAGCACCTCGATGTCGGGATGCAGGCCCTCGGCATGTTCGGTCATGCAGGCGAACCGGGTGAGCGCGGGCAGATGGCGCCGCACGCCCGAGTAGAGCCGGTTGACGTAGTCGGGGCCGAAGAGGCGGCCCCACTTGATGCAGACGACGGCGGCGCCCGGCATGGTCCTGCGGCTCAGGCCGCGGGCATCCGGCGCTCGACGATCTCGGCGAACCAGGAGCAGCCGACCGGGATGATCTCGTCGTTGAAATCGTACTCGGGATGGTGGACCGAGGCGCCCGGCCCGTTGCCGAGAAGGATATACGCCCCGGGCCGCTCCTCGAGCATGTAGGCGAAATCCTCGCCGCCCATCACCAGCGGCGCCTCGTCGCAGCCGCCCGCCACCGCGCGGGCCACCTCGGCGGCGAAGGCGGTCTCGGCCTCGTGGTTGGCCATGACCGGATAGCCGTCGTGCCAGGTGACCCGCGCCTCGGCGCCATAGGCCGCGGCGGTATTCTCGGCCAGCGCGAAGAACCGCTCGCGCGCCAGCCGGCGGTTCTCGTTCGACAGGGTCCGCACCGTGCCCTTCAGCGTCACGCGCTGGGGGATCACGTTGAAGGCCTTCGACGAGGACTCGAGCGAGGTCACGGAGACCACCACCTGTTCGGTCGGGTCCACGTTGCGCGACACGATGGACTGCAGCGCGAGAATGACATGGGCCGCAACCACGTTGGCGTCCACCGTCTCCTGGGGCTTGGCGGCGTGGCCGCCCCGGCCCTCGATCACGGCGGTGAACTGGTCGGTGGCGGCGAAGAACGGACCGGGACGGATGGCGAAGCTGCCGGCGGGCTGGTTCGGCCAGTTGTGCATGCCGTAGACCTCGCCGATGCCCCAGCGCGCCATCAGGCCCTCCTCGCACATCACCCGGCCGCCGCCGCCGCCTTCCTCTGCGGGCTGGAAGATGACCACGGCGGTGCCGTCGAAATGGCGCGTCTCGGCCAGATAGCGCGCGGCGCCGAGGAGCATCGCGGTATGGCCGTCATGGCCGCAGGCATGCATCTGCCCCGGCGTGCCCGATGCGTAGTCGAGCCCGGTGGCCTCCTCGATGGGCAGCGCGTCCATGTCGGCGCGCAGCCCGATGGCCCGGCCCGAGGCGGTGCTTCGGCCCCGGATCACGCCCACGACCCCCGATCGCGCAAGCCCCGTCACCACCTCGTCGCAGCCGAAGGCGCGCAGCTTCTCGGCCACCAGGGCCGAGGTGCGCGGCAGGTCGAACATCAGCTCGGGATGGGCATGGAGATCCCGGCGCCAGGCGGTGATCTCGGGGTGAAGCTCGGCGAAACGGTTCTTGATCGGCATGGGCCACTCCCCGGGGTCGACGTGTCCCCCCTACCTGCCCCCTCGCCGCCTCCGAGACAAGGCCCGCGGGGGCGGACCCGCCTCCCGGACGGGCGCGCCGCCCGCCCCCGCGCCGCGCCCCCCCCCGTTTTTCTGGCCGGAAGTATCCTCGGGGGGGCGGTGCAGGCGCAGGGCGCCTGCACCGCGGGGGCAGACAGCCCCCCTCCCCCGCGGCCCCGCGGCGCGTCCCTCCGAAGAGCGGAGCTGCCCCGGGGGGTCCGGGGGGCGGCAGCCCCCCGGCGGGGGGGCCCGCGCCGCCCGGGGGGAGCCGCCGCCCGCCCCCCCGCCCCCCCCCCCCCCGCCCGCCCCCCCCCCCCCCCCCCCCCCCCCCCCCCCCCCCCCCCCGGGTCGCCCCGCGCCAGCGGGGCGAAACCCCGAAGCCGCCTCGCCCCGACCGGGGCGGCGGATGTCCCGGGGACACGCGATGCGTCCCGTCTCCGGCCGGCGGCCGGACAGCCCTCCTCCCCCGGCGCGTCCTTCCTGAGGTCGGAGGAGCCCGGGGGGTCCGGGGGGCGGCAGCCCCCCGGCGGGTCGCCGCGCGACAGCGCGGCGAAACCCGGGAACCGGCCCGCCCCGCCGGGCATTGAGCGCTCATGTCCGCAACCAGAGACCTCACGTCGGGCCCCGTCTGGCGCGCGCTCGCCGCGGTGTCCGCGCCGATGACGCTCGGCATCTTCGGCGTGCTCTCCATCGGGCTCGCGGACGCGATCTTCCTCGGCCGGCTGGGCGGCGCGCCGCTCGCGGCCATCGGCTTCATCTTTCCCGTCATCACCGCGATCTCCTCGCTGTCCATCGGACTGGCCGCCGGCACCAATGCCGCGGTGAGCCAGGCCATCGGGCGCGGTGACGGGGAGAGGACGGAGCACCGGCTCGCGGTCCACGCGGTGGGGTTCGGGACGGCGATGGCCTGCCTCGTGGCCCTCGCGGTCTGGGCGCTGCACGATCCCCTGTTCCGCCTGCTCGGCGCATCGGACGACGTGCGGACGGAAATCCGGGGCTACATGCCGCTCTGGGCGCTGTCCTTTCCCTTCCTCGTCGCGCTGATGCAGACCCAGGCCGTGTTCCGCGCCCATGGCAACGGGCTGGTGGCGGGCACCGTCATGTTCGGCTCGGCGGTGGTGAACATCGCGCTCGATCCGCTCTTCATCTTCGGCTGGGGGCCGGTGCCCGGGATGGGCACCGAGGGCGCGGCCCTGGCGACGCTCCTGGCCCGGGTCCTCGCGTTCGCCGCCGCCCTCACCTATGCGATC
The DNA here is from genome assembly GCF_003789055.1 of Histidinibacterium lentulum. Lineage (GTDB taxonomy): Bacteria > Pseudomonadota > Alphaproteobacteria > Rhodobacterales > Rhodobacteraceae > Oceanicola > Oceanicola lentulus. The sequence goes on from NZ_ML119089.1 coordinate 198,459, forward strand.
CGCAAGGATTTCCTGCACTGGCCGCGGCACCCGTTCGAGGAGCTCGGCGCCTCGATCCGGCAGATCACCCGGGTGGGGCTTCCCGCCGCGATGTCGAACGCGATCAATCCCGCCGGCATGGCCGCGGTCACCGCCGCCGTCGCCGTGGTCGGCACCACCGCCGTCGCGGGTTTCGGCGCGGCGACACGGGTGCAGTCGCTGGCGCTGGTGCCGCTGATGGCGCTGTCGGCGGGGATCGGACCGGTCGTGGGCCAGAACTGGGGTGCGGACCGGCCAGACCGGGCGGCTCGGGGGCTCGCGCTCTGTTTCGTCTTCTGCGGGGTCTACGGCCTCGGCATCGGGGCGGTTCTGTTCCTCTTCGCGGGCCCCATCGGCGCGCTGATCGCCAGCGACGGCGAGGCGGCGGAGTTCTGCGCCGCCTACCTGCGCGTGGTGGGCTGGACGCTCGCGGGCTACGGGATGCTGGTGACGGCCAATGCCGCGATGAACGCGCGGGACCGGGCGCTCTGGTCCATGAGCCTCAGCCTCGGGCGGATCGCCCTGGTCTACCTGCCCTTCGCCTGGGCGGGGGTGAGCCTGATGGGCTACGGCGGCATCGTCGCGGCGGCGGCGGCGGCGAACCTCGCGGGCGGGGCCGCCGCGGCCTGGGCGGCCTGGCGCACGGGGCTTCTCAAGCTGCCGGAGCGCCGGCCGCGCGCGGCTGCGGCCTGAGGCCTCAACTCTCCACGGAGCGCCGGATGCGGCGTACCAGATACCAGACGCCCAGCACCACGACGGGCGCCGCGACGGCGCCGAGCCAGGTGCGGGACACGCCCGCCTCCTCCGCGAGGGGAGCGGCCATGTAGATCACGAGGTTCAGCGCGTAGTAGCTGATCGCCACGACCGACAGCCCCTCCACCGTCCGCTGCAGCCTGAGCTGCAGGTCGGAGCGCTTGTCCATGCTCTCGAGCAGGTTCTGGTTCTGCGCCGAGCGCGCCACGTCCACCTGCGTGCGCAGAAGGTCGCCCGCGCGGAGCGCCCGGTCGGACATGGCCTGGAGCCGCGCTTCGGTGGATTTCACCGTCCGCATCGCCGGATCGAAGCGGCGGGTCATGAATTCGGCGAAGGTCTGGCGCCCGCCGAAGCGTTCCTCGCGAAGGACCTCGATGCGCTGGTTCACGATCGTCTCGTAGGCCCCGGTCGCGCCGAAGCGGAACGAGGACTGCGCCACGATGGTCTCGAGCTCGGCCGAGATGCCGAGGAGCGCGTGCAGCGTCTCTTCGGGTTTCGAGATGGGGCCGGTCATGTCGGCGACGAGCTGGGTCAGGCGCGTCTCGATCCCGTTGAGCCGCCCGCCCATCTCGCGGCACATGAAGAGGCCGAGCATGGACATGGCCTTGTAGGTCTCGATCTCGCAGAGCCGCTGGATCACCCGCCCCGTGCGCCGCGCGCCGGTGTCGGGCCGGGCGAAGACGGCGAAGCGCATGTGCCCGGTGGGGTCGATGCGGAAATCGCCCGCGACGATCAGCTGGTCGTCGAGCACCTTGCTGACGGCGAGGCTTTCGGGGACGAACCAGGCACCCAGTTTCTCCGTGATCGCCTCGTCGGTCGGCGTCTCCTCGATGCGGATCAGCGCCGAGGTCAGCCGCAGGCCGGGGGCGGCGGCGAGCCAGTCCTCGGGAAAGAGGCGGAAGGTCTCGGCGTCGAAGGGACGCTCCGCCACGCCGTCGCCGAAGATGGTGAAGGTCACGAACTCGGTGTGGCTCTCCCACTTCAGCCGGTGCTTGCCGATGTCGCCGAAGTAATGCGTGTCGCCGGGTGCCGGATGTTTCGCGCCGTAGCGGTCGAGGAGGTCGATCAGATGCGCGCGGTCCGCGTCCCGGTCGCGGCCGGCGGCATTCTCCGCCGGTTTCAGGGCGAGGTAGGCGGCGCGCGCCGGGGCGCGCACGGTGGGAAACGGCCGCGCATGGAGCTCGTTGGCCATCGCGTAGCGTTGGGGGTGATCCTCGATGGCCATGGCGCGCGGTCTTTCCAGCATGTGACAGAGGTAACGTACCCGCCCGCTCTGTAAAGGAAAAACCGATAAATGCCAGACATTTAGCGGCGCACGATCGTATACCGTGCGCCGCCGGGAGCGGCGCCCTTCAGATGCAGAGCACGTCGAGGGGCGGGAAGCCGTTGAAACCGACCGAGGAATAGGTCGAGGTATAGGCGCCCGTCCCGCGGATCAGCACCCGATCGCCTGCCCGCAGATCGAGCGGAAGCTGCACGGGGCGCTTTTCGTAGAGCACGTCCGCGCTGTCGCAGGAGGGACCGGCGAGGATGCAGGGGCCCATGGCGCCGCCGTCGCGCGGGGTCTCGAGCCGGTAGCGGATCGCCTCGCCCTCGGTCTCGGCTAGGCCCGAGAAGCGGCCGATGTCGAGATAGACCCAGCGGTGCAGGTCGCGGTCGGACTTGCGGCTGACGAGCATCGCCTCGGCCACGATCGTGCCGGCCTCGGCCACCATGCCGCGCCCGGGCTCGGCCATGATGTGCCGCGCGCCGGGGAAGCGGGCCTCGACCATCTCCATCACCTGCGCGGCGTAGGCCTCGGCCGGGGCCAGCTCCTCGCCGTAGGAGGCGGGAAAGCCGCCGCCGATGTTGAGCACGGAGAGGTCGTGCCCGGCCGCGCGCGCGGCGGTCCAGGTCGCGGCGAGCGCGTCGAGCGCGGGCGCCCACATCCGCGCCTCGCGGGTCTGGGAGCCCACGTGGAAGGAGAAGCCCACCGGGTCGAGCGCCAGATCGCGCGCGTAGTCGAGCAGCGCCAGCGCCTTGCCCGCGTCGCAGCCGAACTTGCGCGTGAGCGGCCAGTCGGCCTCGGAGGTCTCGACGATGAGACGGATGTAGACCTGCGCGCCGGGGGCGTTCTCGGCGATCTTCTCGAGCTCCTCCTCGGCGTCGGCGGCAAAGAGCGTGATGCCCTTCTCCCAGGCCCAGCGGATGTCGGCGGCGCGCTTGATCGTGTTGCCGAAGGACACCTGCGAGGGTTTCGCGCCGCGCGACAGGCAGAGCGCGATTTCGCGGCGGGAGGCGGCGTCGAAGCTGCTGCCGAGGGACAGAAGGCGGTCGATGATCTCCTCGGCGGGGTTCGCCTTGACCGCGTAGTGGATCTGCGCGCGTCCGAGGCCCGCGGAGAGCGCGCGGTACTGCGCCTCGACGCGGTCGAGGTCGATGACCAGCGTGGGGCGGTCGAACTCGGCCAGGGCGAGCACGGTGTCGACGCGGGAGACAGGCGAATGGGCGCGCAGGGGCGCGTTCTGCAGGGACATGGTCATCTCCAATAGACCCGGCCAGCTATGACCGCTCAGTTCCAAGGGAGACGTTACCGTCGCTGCATAACGCGTGCCGGTCATCTGGTGAGCCTCGCTAGGGCTCGATCACCGGACGTGGCCAGAGGCGCGTGCGTTGGCGTCTGTGCGCGGCCATCTGGAGCATCCGGCGAGTCGGTTCAAGGGGGTTTCGCCGCTTGCGAAAAATAAAGTCGGGAGGAGATGGCGGCGCCGCACCGGGGGCGGGACGCGGGGAGGTGTGAGGGGGGGTGTTGGG
>NZ_ML119090.1 GCF_003789055.1 Histidinibacterium lentulum
TGGGAACCCGCCCGAATGCTCCCCCTCTCCCTCTCCTACGACCACAGAGCCATCAACGGAGCCCTCGCCGCAAACCTCGCAACACACATCAAATCCCTCATCGAAAACCCAAAAGACATGATGCTGTGACACCGGCGCCGGCAGGCCGCGGCGATCGCGCAATTTCCTTTCGCAATCGTTTGAGACGGCGTGAAGTTTGCGCTAACGTCACACGGCCAGCCGCCGCCAGGAGACGCCCATGCGCGCCGTGACCCTGAAGGACATCGCCCGCGAGACCGGCTTTCACGTTTCGACCGTGAGCCGGGCGCTCGATCCCCGGGCGCGCTCGGCGCTCACGGACGAGGTGGTGCAGAAGGTCGCGGCCGCCGCCGAGCGCATGGGCTACCGGCCGAACCGGCTGGCGGCGGGGCTGCGAACGAAGCGCACGCGCACGGTGGGGCTGGTGATCCCCGACATCACCAACGCGCTGTTTCCGCCCATCGTGCGGGGCGTGGAAAGCGTGCTCGAGCCGCTCGACTACGTCTCGATCATCGTCAACACCGACTCGAGCCGGGACCGGGAGCGCAGCCAGATCGGCGTGCTGCTGGAGCGGGGCGTCGACGGGATCATCCACGCGGCGGTGGAGCGGGACGATCCCTTCATCGGCGATCTGGAGCGGCAGAAGGTGCCCTTCGTGACCGTGAACCGCGCGCTCGACCATTCGGCGGCGCCGGCGGTGGTCAACGACGACGCGGGCGGCATCCGGGAGATGATGAAGCTGCTGGTGGAGCAGGGCCACCGGGAGATCGCCCATATCGCCGGTCCGCAGCGGCTGTCCACGGGGGTGGAGCGGCTCGCGGCCTTCCGGGCGGCGGCGGAGGCCTTCGGCATCTCGGTGCCGGAATACTACATCCAGCGCTCCGACCTCCTGGTGGAGACCGAGGGGCGGCGCTGCGCCGAGGCGCTGCTGTCCCTGAACCGACCGCCCACGGCGATCCTCGCCGCGAACGACCGGCTGGCGCTCGGCGCCTTCGAGGCGATCGCGGACCTGGGCCTCGACTGTCCGGGGGACGTGTCGGTGACCGGGTTCAACGACAACGAGTTCCTGCGGCTGATCCCGCCGGGCCTGACCACGGTGCGCGTGGACAAGCTGGGGGCGGGACGCCGCGCGGCGGAGGTGCTGATCGGGCTCATCGACCACCCGGAGACCGCCCCCGATCCGCGCACGGTCCTGCCGGTGGAGCTGGTGCGGCGCGGCAGCGTGGCGCCGCCGCGCACCGGCGCGCTAGAGGCCCAGAAGCGCCCGGGCGTTGCCTGAGGCGATCCTGACGCGGTCCTCGTCGGACAGGGGCGCAGAGCGCATCCAGTCCGCGCCGATCTTCGAGCTGGCATAGGGGTAATCGACCGCGAAAAGGATGCGCTCTGCGCCCATCGTCTCGATCGAGCAGGCCAGCGCCGTGTCGGAGAAGAAGCCCGAGGTGGTGATCCAGAAGTTCCGGCGGAACACCTCGGCGAAATCGGACGGCGGGTTGCCGGGCTTCCTGAAGCTGTCGTCGAGCCGCCAGAGCCAGAAGGGCAGCGCCTCGCCCAGATGGCCGAGCAGGATCTTCAGGTCCGGATGATCCTGGAACATCCCCGAGATGATCATGCGCACCGCCTGGGTGCCGGCCTCCACGCCGAAGCCCCAGGCGGCCTTGGTCATCATCGAGTGGGTCTGGTCATAGGGCGCGTAATAGCGCTCGGTCACCGTGCTGTCGGGCTCGGCGGGGTGGATGTAGACGGGCACGCCCAGCGCCTCGGCGCGGGCGAAGATCGGGCGGTAGCGCGGCAGGTCGAGGAACTCGCCGTGATTCAACCCGTGGATCATCACGCCCTTCAGGCCCTTTTCCTCCACCGCGCGGGTCATCTCGTCCGCGGCGGCCTCGGGGAGGTTCGTGGGGATCATGGCGAAGCCGTCGAAGCGGTCGGGCCTCTCGGCGATCACCCGCGCCAGCGCGTCGTTGACCGCCCGGCAGGCTTCCACCGCCACGTCGTCGGCAAGGCGCTGGCTGCCGGGGGACTGGTGCGACAGGATCTGACGGTCGATGCCCGCGGCATCCATCTCGGCCAGCCGGACCTCGAAGAAGTCGTAGAGCTTCTCGTGCATCGCCGCGGGCGGAGAGGCCGCCTTGCCGAGATACTGAGCCAGCGACGGCTCCATGAAATGCTCTTCGACCGCGATCAGCTCCAGCCTGTCCGCCATTTTTCCTGCCTCCTCCTCACTGTGTGAGCGGCTCGTCCGAACCGCTTGACAGCTATAGCCAGATGCGCGACCTTCGTCCATGCAAACGTTTTCCATGCCATCGTTTCCGTGCCGGATTTTCGGCGCCTCGAGGCCGGAAAGCGATTGCATGGTGCGGAGGCCGGATGCGGCCGCCGCCGCCCGTCGGCGCCATTGAGGAGATGCGCGCCGGGATCGGGCGAGGAGCAACGGGAGGAGGACTCGATGACTGAAATCACCCAGACCTGGCGCACGTTTCTCGGCGCGGCAACGCTGACGGCCCTGTTGCCGGCGGTGGCGCTGGCGCAGGAGACCATCGTTCACGGCGCCGATACCGAGCCCGATTCCCTCGACCCTGCCGAAGCCGAGCCCGGCGAGGGCGGCGAGCCGGTCATCTTCCATGTCTACGAGCGGCTGCTCACGGTCGGGCCGGATTCGTCCGACCTCGTCCCGCAGCTGGCGACCGAGGTGCCCTCGACCGACAACGGGCTGATCTCCGAGGACGGGCTGACCTACACGTTTCCGCTGCGCGAGGGGGTCACCTTCCACGACGGCAGCGCCTTCACCGCCGAGGACGTGAAATACTCCTGGGACCGGGTCATCGAGATGAACCTGCCGGGCTCCGGCGCCGACGTGCTGGCCGAGAAGGTCGCGGAGACCCGCGTGGTGGACGACTACACCTTCGAGGTCACGCTGGAAGAGGTCGACGCCAGCTTCCTCTACTCCACCGTGCTCGCCATGGCGGCCTCCATCGTCAGCGACGAGACCGTCGAGGCGAATGGCGGGATCGAGGCGGGCGAATCGAACGAGTTCATGTCCGGCAACATGGTCGGCACCGGACCCTACACGTTCGAGGCCTGGAACCGCACGGAGAACCTGATCCTGCGGGTGAACGAGAATTACTGGGGCACGCCCGCCAACGACCATGTTCGGCTCGAGTTCGGGCTCGATCCCGATGTGCGGGTGCTGGGGCTGATCGCCGGCCAGTACGACACGATCGAGACCGATCCGACCTACGTCCCTGATTTCGAGGGCGTCGACGGCGTCGAGCTCTACAACGAGGGCCTGCTGCTGGAGCCGGTGCATATCGGCTTCAACACCAACATGCCCGCCGACGCGCTGCCCGCGGGCGACACGATCTCGCCGGACTTCTTCGCCGACCGGCGCATCCGGCAGGCCTTCAACCACGTCTTCGACTACGGCGCCTTCATCCAGGGCGCGCTCGGCGGCTATGGCCAGGTCAATCCCCATTACGTCCCGATCGGCGTGTTCGGATACGATCCCGAGGCGCCCGTCTATGACACGCAGAACCTCGAGGAGGCCGAGCGCCTGTTCCGCGAGGCGGGTGTCTGGGACGAGGGCTTCACCGTGACGGTGATCGTCGAATCGGGGTCGCTCTTTGAGATCCAGTCGCTGATCCTCAAGGATTCGATCGAGCGGCTGAATCCGGCCATGCGGATCAACGTCATGGGCGTCGCCGAGGCCGTGTTCGACGAGGCCATCGTGTCCGACCCGGTGGCCTATCCGATGTGGGCCAAGAACGGCGACCCGGCGGCCGATCCCATCGACTACCTGACGACCTATGCCCATCCCGATGGCGAATGGGGCCAGCGGCACGGCTTCCGGAACATGTACGAGGACCCGGACCGGATCGCCGAGCTGATCGACGCCGTCGCCGTCGAGGTCGACGAGGACGCGCGCGCGGCGATGCTGTCGGAGCTCCAGACCCTGCTCTACGAGGATCCCATGTGGATCATCGGCGCGCAGGAAGGCGCCGTGACCGCCTACCGCGACCGGATCGACGGGATGGTGATGCAGCCGCTCTGGCCGCGCCCCTCGATCAACTACGCGATCCTCGACAAGCGCGCCGAGTGATCCGCGACGGCGGGGCGGCTCCCTCCCGGGCCGCCCTGCCTCCCCCATTCCGATCCCTTCCGCAGCCCGGGCCTTCGCCCTGACCGGAGACGCCATGCAGCTTCGCGACTACATCATCCGCCGCCTGATGATCCTGCCGTTCCTCATCTTCGGGGTGTCGGTCATCGTCTTCAGCCTGACCCGGATCGGCGGCTCGCCCATCGGCGTCTACCTCAGCCACGAGATGAGCCCGGCCGAAGTGGCCGCCCTCGAGGACCGCTTCCACCTCAACGAGCCGCTCTACGTCCAGTACTATTACTGGGCCAAGGGGGCGCTGAGCGGGGATTTCGGCTATTCCGGCGTAGCTGCCGCCCCCGTCTCCGACGTGTTCTGGCCCAAGTTCGCGGCGACCATGGAGCTGTCGATCTTCTCGGCGGCCGTGGCGGTGGTGCTCGGCCTCTGGCTCGGCGTCTTCGCGGGTCAGAGGCGCAACAGGTGGCAGGACCATGTGGTACGGGTCGTGGCCGTCTCGGGCGCCTCGCTGCCGCTCTTCTGGTTCGGCATCGTGCTCCTGATCGTGTTCTGGGCCAATCTCGGCTGGTTCCCCGTGGGCCGGTCCACCGCCGACATCTGGGCCTCGATCCCCCATCCCACGGGCTTCTACATCCTCGACGCGATCCTGGCGGGCAGTCCCCGCGCGCTTCTCGACGCGCTGTGGCACCTGACGCTGCCGGCGATCACGCTCGGCTTCGGGGCGGTGGCGATCATCACGCGGATGATGCGCTCGGCGCTGGTGGAGGAGCTGCAGCAGGACTACGTCGACGCCGCCCGCGCCAAGGGCCTGCCGGAACGGCTGGTGATGAACCGCCACGCGAAGCGCAACGCGCTGGTGCCCACGGTGACGGTGATCGGTCTGACGATCGCCTTCCTGATGCAGGGCGCCATCGCGGCGGAGATTATCTACCGCTGGCCCGGCCTCGGGCGCTGGATGGCCTCGGCCGTGGTCCGGGGCGACCAGGCGACCATCATGACCTACGTGCTGTTCACCAGCGTGCTGTTCCTCTTCGCCAACCTCATCGTCGACATCGTCTATGCAAAGCTGGACCCCCGCGTCCGGCTGGGAGACTGAGCCCGTGGCCGCAACCGATCTCGAACCGCCCCGCCCCGCCGTCCGCGACACCGCCTTCGGCGTGCGCATGCGCCGCTGGGGGGAACTGGCGAAGACGCTGATGTCGAACCCGACCACGGCGCTCGGCTTCGTGCTGATCTTCCTGCTGCTCGGCATGGCGATCTTCGCGCCCTGGATCATGCCGCCCAACGTGCCCGACCCCTACCAGATGCCCCGCGACTGGGGCGCGATGCGGATGCCGCCGGGCACGCCGGGCTATCCGCTGGGGACCACGAACCAGGGCGGAGACGTGCTCTACGGCGTCGTGTGGGGCAGCCGGACCTCGCTCCAGCTCTCGGTGATCGTGGTCTCGGTCACGGTGGTGATCGGCGTGGTGATCGGCTCCATCGCGGGTCTTGTCGGCGGCTGGTTCGACGAGGCGCTGATGCGGGTGGTGGACATCTTCCTGTCGATCCCCGAGCTGATCTTCGCTCTGGCCGTGGCCGCCATCCTGGGCCCGTCCTTCACCAACATCATCCTGTCGCTCTGCCTCGTCTTCTGGGTGAAATACGCGCGGATCATGCGCGCGCAGATCATCCTCGTGCGCCAGGCGGATTACGTTCAGGCCGCGCGCGTGATCGGCGACAGCAAGGTCAACATCTTCCGCCGCGACATCCTGCCCAATGCCTCGACGCCCATCGCGGTGCAGGCGACGCTCGACATGGGCAACATCGTGCTCGTGGGCGCGACGCTCAGCTTCATCGGCCTCGCCGAGAGCGGCATCGCCGAATGGGGCGTGCTGGTCAGCGAGGGTCAGTCCGGCATCGCCTCGGGCCGCTGGTGGGCCTCGACCTTTCCGGGCCTGATGATCTTCCTCTGGGCGCTGGCGTTCAACCTCGTGGGCGACGGGCTCAGGGATGCGCTCGACCCGAGGACGGAGGACAAGCGATGACCCTGCGCGCTCCCTCCTCCACGACGTCTGCGCCCGGACCTCTCCGCGGCGCGCCCCGCCCCCCGTTTTTCTGGCCGGAAATATCCCGGGGGTCCGGGGGCGGAGCCCCCGGCGGATCGCGCCGCAGGCGCGAAACCACCAAGGAGTGCCGCCCATGACCGCCATGGACCGTATCGACGCCCCCGTGATCGCCGAGGTCGAGGACCTCAAGGTGCATTTCCAGTCGAAACGCGGACGGGTTCATGCCGTGGACGGCGTGGGCTTCCAGATCCGCGACGGCGAGATGCTGGGTCTTGTGGGCGAGACCGGCTGCGGCAAGTCCGTGACGGGCCGCGCCTTTCTCGACCTGATCCCGCAACCTCCGGCGATCCTTGCGGGGGGGCGCGTGCTCTTCCGCCCGCGCGGCGGCGCGGCCTGCCCGGCCTGCCGCGGCGAAGGCTGCGCCGATTGCGGCGGCACCGGTCACGAGACCGTGGACCTGCTGAAACTGCCCGCGCAGAAGATGCGCGAGATCCGCGGCGCGCGGATCGCGATGATCTTCCAGGACCCGGGCAAGGCGCTGAACCCCACGCTGACTATCGGCGCGCAGCTCTCGGAGGTTTTCCTGCAGCACAAGAGCGAGGAACTGCTCGAGGTCGCGGGCGTGGCGCCGGGAGACAGGAGCTGGGCCGCCAAGGCCCTCCGCCGCATGGCCCACGAGGAAGACACCTGGCTCGACCGCCGCCTGCGCCGGCTGCCGCCCCTGCGCGAGGGGGCCGCGAGGCTCGAGAAGGCGCTGGCGGACCGCGTGGCCGCCGCCCTTGCCGAGACGCAGATCCCCAACCCCGCCCGCGTCATGCGCGCCTATCCGCACGAGCTGTCGGGCGGCATGAAACAGCGGGTGATGATCGCCCAGGCGCTCGCCTGCGATCCCGACCTCATCGTCGCGGACGAGCCCACCACGGCGCTCGACGTGACGATCCAGGCCCGCATTCTCGAACTGATCAAGACGCTGCAGGCCCGGCGGCGGACCTCGGTCCTTTACATCTCCCACGACCTCAGCCTCGTGCGGAAGGTCTGCGACCGGGTCGCGGTGATGTATGCGGGCCGGGTCGCGGAACTGGGCACCGTCGCGCAGGTCTTCTCGGACCCGCGCCATCCCTACACGCAGGGGCTACTCGCCGCCGTGCCCCGGGCCGGTGCGCGGCGCGGACATCTCGCCTCGATCCCCGGCAGCGTGCCGGAGCTGGTGGACCCCGCGCCCGGCTGCCGCTTCGCCGACCGCTGCGCCATGGTCATGCCGCAATGCACCGGCACCGATCCGCGGCTGCTGCCGGTCGGCCGCGGCCATGCCGCCGCCTGTTTTCTCGAACACCCGCGCGAAGGGCGCGCCCCCGCGATGGAGACCGCCGAGACATGATGCAACAGCCCTTCACCGAAACCACCCGCCAGAAGAAGGCCGGGGACACGCTTCTCTCCGTCCGCGACCTGAGCAAGCACTTCCCGATCCGGGACGGCGTCCTGCAGAAGGTCGTGGGCCATGTCCGCGCCGTGGATGGCGTGAGCTTCGACATCCGCCGGGGCGAGACCGTCGGCCTCGTGGGCGAGAGCGGCTGCGGCAAGACCACGCTGTCGCAATGCGTGGCGGGTCTGACCACGCCCACCTCGGGGCAGATCCTCTTCGACACCGGAAGCGGCAAGCCGCTGGGCCCCGAGGACAGCATCGCCCGCCTGCCGAAGGACCGCCAGCGCATCTTCCGGCGCAACGTGCAGATGGTGTTCCAGGACAATTTCGCCTCGCTGAACCCGCGCGAGCTGGTGGTGGACATCGTGGGCCGGCCCCTGCGGGTCTACCGCGAGGCCTCGGGCACCGCGCTGACCGAGCGCGTGGTGGAGCTGCTGGAGCAGGTGGGCCTCGGCCGGCAGCATCTCTACCGCTACCCGCACCAGTTCTCGGGCGGACAGAGGCAGCGCATCTCCATCGCCCGGGCGCTGGCGCTCGATCCCGATCTCATCGTGCTGGACGAGCCCACCTCGGCCCTCGACGTGTCGGTGCAGGCGCAGATCCTGAACCTGCTGGGCGACCTGCAGCACCACCGGCACCTCGCCTATCTGTTCGTGACCCACGACCTGTCCGTGGTGCGGCACATGGCCGACCGGACGGTGACGATGTATCTCGGACGGGTGGTCGAGGAGGGGCCGACGGAAACGATCTTCCGCGAGGCCGCCCATCCCTATACCCGGGCGCTGCTGGCCGCGAAGCCCGATCTCGACGACGATCCCGAGGCGCCGCTCGCCATGCTCGAGGGCACGATCCCGGACCCCGCGCGCCCGCCGAAGGGTTGCCGGTTCCATACCCGCTGCCCGGTGTCGACGCCGGTCTGCGGCTGGGAGGTGGACGACATCGTGCGGCTGCTCGAGGCGGACGAAGGGCTGTTCCAGTCGCTCTCGGGCGTCGAGCGGCGCAGCGACGTGGACGCCGACCTGACCTTCGCCGACGAGGCCTCGGCGCTGGCCCTCTGGGAGGCGCTGCGGTCGGACCGGGTGCCCGGCGCCATGCGCGAGGCGACCGAACAGCTGAAGGTCGAGGGCCGCAGCCTCCGGGTGCGGTTCTCGGAGGTCGACGAGGTGCACCTGACGCCGAGGGGCGAGGGTCACCGGGCGGCCTGCGTGCTGGGACAGCCGGAGTGAGGCCAGGGGGTGCGCGCCCGGCCGTCAACAGTCCAAGGGGCCGACGAACGAGCCGCGCCATCGACGGGCCGCGGTCCGGCGATCAGACGACCGGGCGGCAGCGCTTCATGGTGACGTGTCGTCGCTCCGCCCCAGCGGCGCGCCAAGGTCACCCGATCGCCAGGCGGTGGGGGCGGTCGCCATTGGAGCGCCATCGGTCCGAGCGAGACTGGCGTCGCGATGGCGCGTTCACCGGGCTTTCGCGGCGCCACCGGCGCCACGGTCCCGGTTCACCCTGCGGCCGTGAGTCCGCGCCGGTGCGGAGCGGATCCGCTCACGACAGAAGGACATAGCCGATGACCCTCTCCTTCACCGTCAACGGACGCGCCGTCAGCCTCGACCCCACGCCGGACCGCCCGCTTCTGACCGCCCTGCGCGAGAATCTTGGCCTGAAATCCGCCCGCTTCGGCTGCGGCGCCGAGAGCTGCGGCGCCTGCACGGTGCTCGTGGACGGCGTGCCGCGGTTCGCCTGCACCCTGCCGGTGTCCGACATTGACGGACGCGACATCGCCACCGCCGAGGGGCTGGAGACGCCGGAGGGCGACCATCCGCTCCTCGAGGCGATGCTGGCGCACCAGGCGGCGCAATGCGGCTATTGCCTGCCGGGCATCCTGATGCGCGCGCGGGCCTATCTCGATGCCGGAGGCCGCGCCGACCGCGCCGCCATCGCCGAAGCCCTCGACGCCAATCTCTGCCGCTGCGGGGCGCATCCGCGCATTCTCGACGCGGTGATGGACGCCGCCCGCCGCATGGGGACCGCCGCATGACCAGACCGCAGAACCCCGGGCTGATGTCCGCCCCGCTCGTCTCCGACTGGATCGTCCCCCGGGACGAGGGCTTCACCGTGCGCACCGGCCGGGCGGAACTGGGCCAGGGCGCGCAGACGGCGCTCCTGCAGATGGCGGCCTGGGAGCTGGGCATGCCCGCGGAGCGGCTGACGCTGACCGGGCCAGATACGGGCGAGAGCCCGGACGAGGGGTTCACCGCCGGATCGCTCTCGATCACGCAAGGGGGGGCGGCGTTGCGGGCGGCGGCCTCGGCGGTGCGGGTGCTGGCGCTTTCGGAGGCGGCGCGGCGGCTCAATGCGGACCGCGAGGCGCTTTCGGTCGCGGAGGGCGCGATCCTCGACGGCGGGTCCGACACCGGCCTGACGCTGCCGGGCCTCGCCGCGGGGATCGACCTGGCCGTGCCCGTGGAGGATCATGCGGCGCCCATGGCAAAGGGCGGGCCGCAGGTGCCGCGGCTCGATCTGCGGGCGCGGATGACGGGGGCGCCGTTCGTCCATGACCTCGCCCCCGAGGGGCTGCTGCACGGGCGCGTCTTTCCCGCGCCGACGCTGACGGCGCGGCTGGCCCCGGGCTTCGACACCGCCCCGCTCGCCGCGCGGCCCGGCGTGGTCGCGGTGGTGCGCGACGGGTCGTTCCTCGGGCTCGTTGCGGAGAGCGAGGCGGAGGCCGATGCCGCCGCGGCCTGGCAGGAGGCGCGCCTCGCCTGGGAAGACGACGCCGACGCGGAGACGGACATCGCCGCGATCCTCGAGGCGAGCCCCCTGCCGATGGAGCCGGTGCAGGAGGCCCCCCTGCCCCACACCGCCCCGACCGCCGAGATCACCGCAAGCCGGCCGTTCCTGAGCCATGGCGCCATGGGTCCGTCGGCAGCGCTGGCGCAGTGGACCGGGGAGACGCTCGAGGTCTGGTGCCACAGCCAGGGCGTCTATCCCTTGCGCAAGGCGCTTGCGACGGTGCTAGGTCTCGATCCCGATGCGATCCGCGTGCGCCATGTGAACGGACCGGGCTGCTATGGCCATAACGGTGCCGATGACGTGGCGCTGGATGCCGCGCTCCTTGCGCGGGCCGTGCCCGGGCGGCCGGTGCGCCTGCGCTGGTCCCGCGCTGCCGAGTTCGGCGTCGCGCCCATGGGGGCCGCCATGTCGACCCGCGCGCGCGTCTGGCTGGACGAGGGGCGCATCGCGGCCATGGCCGTGAGCGTCACAAGCCCGCCCCATGCCACGCGGCCCCTGACGGCGGGCGCGCCTTTCCTCCGCTCCGGCGCGCTGCTGGAGGCGCCCCATCCCTTTCCCGCCGCCGCGCCGGATCTGCCGATGGAACGAGGCGGCGGCGCCGCGCGCAACGCGGTGCCGATCTACGCCGCGCCCGCGCTGGTGGAGCGCAAACTGGTGACCGGCCTGCCCTGGCGGACCTCCTCGCTCAGGGGTCTGGGCGCGCAGGTCAACGTCCTGGCGATCGAGACGGGGGTGGAGGCGGCGCTGATGGCCGGCGAGATCGACCCCTTCGAAGGCCGGCTCGCGAGCCTCGACGATCCCCGCGCCCGCGCCGTGCTGGAAAGGCTGCGCGGGATGTCGGGTGCGATCATGGCCGATGCCGACGGCGAGACGCGGGGCTGGGGTATCGCTCTTGCCCGCTACAAGAACACCGCCGCCTGGGCCGCGGTGCTGACCGAGGTCGTTCTGGAGGACGAGCTGAGGGTGCCGCGGGTGACCGTGGCCGTGGACATGGGCGAGGTCGTCCATCCCGACGGCGCACGAAACCAGATCGAGGGCGGCATCGTGCAGGCGCTGAGCTGGACCCTGAAGGAGGGCGTGACCCTCGACGGGGCACGGGTGGCGACGGCGGGGTGGGAGGACTACCGGGTGCTGCGCTTCTCCGAGGTGCCCGGGATCGAGACCGCCTTCATCGACCGTCCGGGCGACCCGCCGCTCGGCTGCGCGGAGGCGGTGGCGGGACCCGTCTCGGCCGCCGTGGCCAACGGGGTGATGCGCCTTGTGGGCGTGCCGGTGACGCGCCTGCCGCTGACCCGCGACGCGATCATCGCCGCCATTTCGGCGGCCTGATCCGGGACGTCCGGCCAGCCGTGGCCCCGGGGCTGCAGACGCCGGCCGGAACGCTTCCGGACCGCTCCATGACTTGAATTCGCTCCGGTTTCGGGCAAGACAGACGTGCCTTGTCCAGCAACAAGTCCTGGGGGGATGAGTTGCGGAGCGTCAGTGCGGCGATGATCGAGCTATTCCTTACAGGCGACCAGCTGGGCACCTACTCCAGCGTCTCGAGCAGCGGCAACAGCAACGGGATCAGCGTCACGCTCGCGGGGGTGCAGCCGCTCGGCACCAGTTCGGATGTGTTCCGCGTGGTCGTCCGGCAGGTGAACGCGGGCCAGACCGAGTTCTCCAACGGCCAGTTCGTCGACATCTATGCCTGGCCGGACAGCACCCCGCCCGGACCGCCGCTCTATTCCAGTCTCAATCCGCAACATGACCAGTTCCAGGGCAGGGCGTCGTCGGCCGAGCATCAGATCTTCACCAGCCCTGCCCGGATCGTCTTCGACGTGAACGGTGTGACCTCCGGGACCATGCAATACGGTCCCGGGCTTCATCCCCCGCGCGAGGAGAAGCTGAGCTTCGAGGCCTTCCCCTCCGATCCTCCGGTCTTTCCCTGTTTCGCGGCGGGCACCCTGATCGAGACCGCGACGGGGCCGCGCCCGGCCGAGGAGATCCGGCGCGGCGACCTGGTGCGGACGCTCGACAACGGGCTTCAGCCGGTGCGCTGGACCGGGCAGCGAAAGGTGCGGGGCACCGGGCCGATGGCCCCGGTGCAGATCGAGGCGGGCGCGCTGGGGAACCGGCGGCGGCTGGTCGTGTCGCCCCAGCACCGCATGCTGCTGGAGGACTGGCGCGCCGAGATGCATTTCGGTCAGCAGCAGGTCTTTGCGGCGGCGATCCACCTGGTGAACGGCACGTCCATCCGGCAGGTGCCGGTGCCCTGGGTCACCTATGTCCATTTCGCCTTCGACCGGCACGAGGTGATCTGGTCGGAAGGCTGTCTCAGCGAAAGCCTGCACCTCGGGTCCGTCGCCCTGGGCGCGGTGGGCAGCGACGCGCTGGCCGAACTCAGGACCCTGTTTCCGGAACTGACCGGCGCTGTCCCGGCCGGCGTCACCGCGCGCCCCTGTCTCAGACGCTGGGAGGCGGCGCTCACCACCCTTCTCGCCGGGCCCTGCGCCACGTCCTGACCCGCCGGCCGGGCGTCCGTCGCGCGGAAGCGATCCCCGGTGCGTCCTCTCGGGACGGGTCACGAAATCGTTGCGGGGATCGGCGCAGCGGGAGGTCGTGAGGTTCGTGTCATCGCCGCGGCCCGCCTGCGGCCCCAGGCGGTGCGCGGATGGCGACGCAGGGTGCAGCACTGCACAAGAGGGGCAGCCTGTCTGCCCTGCGCATCTGTCAAGGTCTGCCAACCCTCACAAATCACGAGATTTCTTGTGATGGCCCCCGGACTTTCCGAAGCGGGAAGGCCGCGCCACCTGTCCTCCACCGGACGGCAGCACACCGCAGCATGCCGGCAACGACAGCAACCAACAGATCTCGAAAGGACCATCACATGACCCGTACCATCGCACTCGCCGTCGCAGCCCTTCTCGGCACCGCGACCCTCGCCTCCGCCACGAGCACCTTCGGCATCGTCGAGCGCCAGGGCTCCAGCGCCAACATCGAGCTCGGTCTCGTGCGCTCCGAAGCGCCCGCCACGGTCGAGATCTTCTCCGGCGATCGCCTCCTCGGCTCCACGACGGTCCGCGCGGGCGCGAACGACAACGTCCGCGTGAACGTGGGCCGCCCGCCGGTCTCCAACCTGACCGCCGTGCTCAGCGCCGATGGCGAGGTGCTGGCCACGACGGTCATCGACGTCGACCGGAACGACCGCTGAGCGGTCCGGCAATTCCGGGCGGCGCCCCGTGCGCGGCCCGGAGGCAGACGGCGTCCGCCCCCCGCGCGGGGCGGACGCCACGGCGCAGGTCGGTCCGCCGCGACGTCGCTGTGGACAGACTGGCGGCGGCGGCACGGTCTTCCCGGCGAATCGAGGCGCCCGGATCGCGACAGTCAGGGCTACCAACCGGTGATTGTTCCTCTCCGGTGAGGCGATTCCCGGCCCGCGCGCAGCAGGCGCGCCGCACCCGTTCGAGGACGCCAAATTGGGCAGCACTGTTGCCCTGTTCTGAACGACCCCCAACAAAACAACGAATTTCAATATGAAGAGGCAACGGATTCACCCTCCGGTTGCGTGGAGGAGCGCGTATCTTCCGTCAGGTCATCATGTCCGGAATGCGGCGAGAAGGCGGCAAAATTGCATGAAAAATTGCGCACGCTCAGTGTGTATGACAAAAAGTTAACGAACGATTAACGCAGGAACCTGCTGACGCTCGTAAGGTTAGACATGCATCCGACAGACCTAGACCACAGGCAACGCCGGACGACTGCAAGCAGGCAAGGAGAGACCCGCATCCAGTATGCCGGCCTTCCGAAACGGATGTTCGACATCCTCTTCGTGCTGCTCGTGGCCCCGTTCGTGCTCCCGGTGGTCGGACTGCTCGCACTTCTCGTGCGGCTCGACGGCGGACCGGCCTTCTACACGCAGGACCGGGTGGGGTTCGGCGGCCGGCGGTTCAAGATGTACAAGCTGCGCACCATGGTGCCCGATGCCGAAGCCCGGCTGGCCGAGCATCTGGCCCGGGACTGGCGCGCGGCAGCGGAATGGGACCTGACGCAGAAGCTGTCCGACGATCCCCGCATCACGCGGATCGGCGCAGTACTGCGATGCACCAGCCTCGACGAACTTCCTCAGTTTTTCAACGTCCTGGTGGGCGACATGAGCATCGTCGGCCCGCGTCCCTTCACGTTGGCGCAGGAGGCCACCTACCGGGCGACGGGCGGCACCGCCTATTTCGGATTGAGGCCTGGCCTGACAGGACCCTGGCAGGTCTCCGACAGGCACCGGTCCCGCTTCATCGATCGCAAGGCCCATGACGACGCCTATGCCGAGACGCAGTCCCTCTCGGTCGATCTGCGCCTGATCGCGCGCACGGTCACCACAATGATCTCCCGTTCGGGGCGATGACGGGGCCCGCTGCATCGAAGCTCTCGTCCGGATCGTCCTGAACGCGGCAGTCGTTCTGCCGCGCGGTCCGGAGCAGGGTCGAGGCCGCGACCGAAAGGACGAAGCCGACGGACCCGCAGAGAACGTAGAGCAGGATCGCCGCGAGAAGCCCGAATGCCAGCCAGCCGACAATTGCTCCGAGGATCGCACAAACCAGTCCGACAAGAATGGACGGGAATGCTTTCATCGGAACTCCACCCAAGAGGTGCCGCAATGTACGGTGCGGCGCGTCTCCCTATCCCATACCAAGATCGTGACATGGATTCGCGGCAGAAAAATGACATTGGGCGGGAAATTGCGACTCGGCCGTGCTCAGACGGCACCAGTCCCGATCCTCCCGGCCATCCGGGCGGCGACCTTGTCCCAGTCGTAGCGGTCCTCGGCGCGCGCCCGGCTGGCGGCGCCGTAGCGCGCGGCGCGCGCCGGATCGTCGAGGATGGCGCAGAGGGCGCGTGCGAGGCCCGGCACGTCGCCCGGCGCCACGAGTGCGCCGTTCACGCCCGGTTCGACCATGTCGGGCACTGCTCCCACCTCCGTGGCGACGATCGGCAGGCCGTGCCACATCGCCTCCACGAAGACGATCCCGAAGGGTTCGCGCAGCGTGGGCAGGCAGAAGATCCCGGCCCCGGCGAACCGGCGCGGCATCTCCCCGAGCGGCACCCGCCCCGCCACCTCGCAGTTCGGCAGGCCGCCCGTGTCCGGCGTGCAGCCGACGATGGACAGCCGCGCGTCCGGATGCCGCTCGAGCACGAGGCGGAAGGCCTGCAGAAGGGCCGGTCCGCCTTTCCTCTCCCAGTCGATGCCGGCAAAGAGGATGGTATTGCGTTGCCGGGGCGCCGCGACATCGGCGGGCGCCGGCGGGACGGGCGCGTTGCTTCCGGCATGGACGCAAAGGACCTTGTCGGCGGGGAGGCCGTAGTCCTCGACCAGAGACCGGGCGACGTTGCTGCTGCGCACGAAGACCGTCCGGGCCCGGGGGTAGATCAGCCGCTCGCATTCCCTCCAGCCCGCGGAGTAGAGCGCGGCCTCTCCGGCGGCGCCGTAACGGCGGTTCTCGAGGTGGGTGTGGTCGGTATAGATGAAATGCGGCAGCCCCGGCACGCTCGCATCGAAGAGGGACTGCATCTGGAACGTGGCATCGAAGCCCCGCTCCCGCGCGACCCGCGCCGCCATCCGCTTCACCCAGCGAAAGAGCCAGGGTGTGCGGACCGCCGCGTGTTTCAGGGACTTGCGCCCGGCGAGAAGGTCCGGCGCATAGCTCGCGGCGGCGACGGCGCCGGCCATGCCGTAGGCCAGCGGCGCGCGCCGCAGGCGGGGAACGACCTCGACCGCCTCGATCTCGCAATCCGGCAGCGCCCGACGCAGGGCCTCGAGCGTCCGGGCATTGGCCGGGGGCGCCGGAGGGGAGGCCGTCAGCGTGAAGAACCCGATCCTGCGCACCGGCCTTTGCTCCTGCCCGTTCCTTCCGGTGCGCGCCGCACCGTCCGGAGCACCCTGCCCGACCTGCGGCCCGTTTGCCAGCGGATGACGGCCAAGCCCCTCTTCCGGCACCGGAAATCGGCAGGCCCCGGAGCATGAGCCGGGCGCTTCTCACCGCGCCGCGCCGGCTGATCCTGCGATCGGGCGGATGGCTCATCGCCAAGCAGATCGCAAGCCTCGCCAACGGCCTGCTGATCGCGGTCTTCGTCGCGCGGCATCTCGGCCCCGAGGGCTATGGCGTGCTCAGCTACGCCCTGTCGCTCGTGGCCGTGGTGGCGCCGCTGACGACGCTGGGGATGCGCAACCTGTCCCTGCGCGAGTACAAGATGCACCCCGACGAGGCGCACACGATCCTCGGAACGGTCACCGCGATCCGCTTTGCCGGGGCCGCGGTCACGGTCCTGATCGTCTATGCCGTGGCGCGGGCCTATCCGATCCCGCACGAGAACATCGCGATCCTCTGCGCCATCCTCGCGGGTGCGGCGCTGGTGAAATCCATCGACACGATCCAGGAGTATTTCATCGCGCAGCAGGACCCGAAGCCCTTCGTGGTCTTTTCCGTCGCGGTCATGTCGGTCTTCGCCTGCGTGAAGATCGGGCTGATCCTCATGGGCTCCGGCGTCGACGCCTTCATCCTCGCCCAGGCCGCGCAGGGGGCTGTGTCCGGTCTCGGCGCGCTGATGGCCTATCGCCGCCGGACCCGGGGCCTGCCCGGTCCGCGGATCGAGACGGCGCGGGCGTGGCGCTACCTCAGGCAGGGCTTTCCGCTGATGCTGGGGGCTCTTTCCGCGGTGATCTACCTGAAATCCGACATCCTGATGCTGTCGTACATGGCCGGGCAGGAAACCACGGGCATCTACGCCGTGGCCGCGCGTCTGGCGGAGGCGTGGTACGTCCTGCCCACCGCCATGGCCACCGCCCTCTTTCCGCGCATGGTGGACCTGCGCGACAGCGCGCCCGAGCGCTATGCCCTGAGGGTGCAGGACGCGCTCGACAGCTTCGCCGCCTTCGGCACGCTGATCGCGGCAAGCTCCCTGTTCTGGGCCGGGCCGGCCGTGGCGTTCCTCTTCGGCGCGGACTACGCCGCCTCGACCACCGTGCTGCAGATCTATGCCTGGGTCGGCATCGTCTTCGCCACGCGGGCGCTGATCCACCGCTGGCTGCTGGTGGAGGGCATCTTCTGGGCCTCGGCGATGATCCACGCGACGGGCGCGGTGGCGAACGTGGCGCTGAACCTGGTGCTGATCCCGCGCTTCGGCGCGGAGGGGGCGGCGGTGGCGACGGTCATCTCCTACACCCTCGCGCCGATCCTGCTGGCGCCGGTCGTGCCGGCGCTGAGAGAGCCCGCGAGGATGCAGCTGAAGGCCATCGCCTGGCCCCGGCGCATCGCGGATCTGCGGCCGCGCGGACGTCCCGCGGCGCCGGGGGAGTGAGCCCGTGGGACCGCTGCTGAACCGCCGCCGCAAGCAGGCGCTGCGCCTTGTCCTCGAGCCGGTGCTGCCTCTGCTCGGGCCGTCCGGACGCCGCCGGGCCGAGGCGCAGGTCAACCCGAGGGGAAACCGCTACATTCCGCCCGCCCTGGGCGTCCGGGGATTCTTCGAGGCCCTGAAGGACGCGGGCACGCCCCATGTGGTGCTGCGCTGGTTCGAGGACCTGCCCCGCGTGGGCCGGGGCCACGACGTGGACATCCTCGTGTCGGACGAGGGGATGGCGACGATCGAGGCGCTGCTGTCGACATGGCCGCGCGGGCAGAAGATCGACGTCTTTTCCGTGACGGGCGCCAATGGCGGCGGGTTCCGGCCCGATCTGCTGTCCGGAGGCGTGCCCGGCTTTCCCCCGTCCAGGGCCGCCGAGATCCTGGCCACCAGGATCCGGGACCCCGGCCCGTGGTCGGTGCCCGCCCCGCGCCAGCATCTTCTCGGCCTCGCCTATCACGCGGTGTATCTCAAGGGCTACCAGTCCGGCCTCGCCCCGGATGGAGGGACACCGCCGCGGCAGGAGGGCTCGCGGGATTATGCCGCCGTGCTGCGCGGGCTCGCGCCCGGCGCGGGGGTCGCGTTGCCCGGGGAGATCAGCCTCGACAGTCTCGACCGCTGGCTGGGGGACCACGGCTGGCGCCCGGACCCCGCCCATCTCGAGGCGCTGAAGCCCTTCAACCGCTGGCTGGCGGAGCACCGATGAGGGGGCTTTGCGTGGTCGCCCTCGGGGATCCGGACGCGGCGCTGGCCGGGGAGGTCACGGCCGCCCTCGCGGCGCGGGGGTTCGAGGTTTTCGGGACGTGCTCCCTCGACCGGCTCCCCGATCCACCGTTCCCTACCGGCCAAGCCCTCGTCGCCTTCAACCCTCTCCTTGAAAGCGAGACCACGCCCGCCGCGGCCTTCGCCAGCCCGGAGCTCGCACGCGCAGCGCATCTCGTCTCGACGCTTCCCGCGACCCCGCGCCTGCGCATCACCCGGAGCGAGGCCGAGGCGGAGCGGATCGCCCGCAGCCTCCTTGGACCCGAGGGCATGGCGGAACTCGACGCGGCGCTTGCCGCCGCCCGCGCCGGAATGGCGACGGACCGGACCGTTCTCGCGGACCTCAGCCGGTTCAAGTACCGCGCCAAGGTCGAGCGCGTGGCCCATGGCGGGGGGACCGCGATCCTCAAGACCTTCCGGCCCGCCGCGCGCGACGCCCTCGCGCGGGAGGCGCACTTCGTCGAGCACATGGCACGGCTGAGCGCGGTGCCGCCCCGGCTCCTCGCCCGTGACGACCGCTCTCTCCTCTTCGAGGACATCCCCGACGCCTTGCGCCGGCCCCGCATCCTGGGCCTGCGCCTGCCCCTGCCGCTGCCTCTCGCGCATGTGCGCACGCTGGCCGAGTTCGTCCGGCTCTGCTGCGCCGAGGGCTTCGACGCCATCGACCTGACGCCCCGCGACAACGTCCTCATCGACGCGCGGACGGGTCGCCTACGGGCCATCGACTTCGAATTCGCCGCCCGCCGCGAGGGTCCCGTGCCCCCCGAGAGGAGCTATGTCCTGTCCGGCGTGCCGAGGGATGCCCCCGTCGCCCTCCCACTGCTCAATGCCATGGACGAGGACCCCTACCCGTCGAAATGGCGGCCCTACACGGGGCTCCCGAAAGCGAGCTTCCTCGGCGATCCGCCGTGGCTCCAGCGGCTGAAGCGCGCGACCCTGCACCCCTTCTGGCTGATCGGATTCGCGGCGGGCGCGGCGCTCCGCCGGCGCCGCCACGGGAGGGACCGGGCGGCGAGCCTCGCCCGCGTCGCGTGGCGCCCCGCCGCCGGGTCAGACGCCCCGCGGGAGGCGGGCGCGGAGCGCCGCGAGCAGTCGTAGCGTCCACGCGGCGCCCCGGTCCCGGACCGAGACGGCGGGCCGCAGCACTTCGCGCGCCAGCCGCATCCGCAGGGGCGAGCCCCCGATGAAGACCGTCGCAGGCATCCCCGTGAGCCGCGTCAGACCGGCCTGCGTCGCCGGGTCCGAGAGCGTGGCCGCCAGGTCCTGCGGCGCACCGAGGCACCGGGGCCGATCGAAGCCCGTCAGCCGCAGCGCGGTCCCCTCCCGGTCGACGAGAAGGGCCTGGCCCGGGTCCCAGCGTCCGAGCACGACCCCCGCCCGCGCGGCCTCGGACAGGAGCGCCCGCAACCGAAGGGTCAGGGCGAGGGGCAAGGGTGCCGCAAGGCTGCCCGCCGGCGCGAAGTCCGGGCCCGGATCGGCAAGGTCGATCCAGCCCTCGCCCGCGGCCAGAATCGGGCACAGGTCGGGATGCGCCCCGAGGAGGCGCTGCGCCTCGATCGCATCCTTCGCATGATGCGCCAGATGCGGCCGGAACACGCGCCGCAGCCCCCCGTCGCGACGCAGGCAGGCCGCCGTCAGGTTGCGCCCCGCGAGGGGCTCCGCCGCCAGTGCGCCAGTCGCCTGCCGCAGAGCCTTGCGCCGGTCGGCCACGCGCGCCTTCAGCGCCTCGAGCCCGGAGGATGTCAGCAGCGCCTCCGCGACGCGGAGCGCCTCCGGCGCATGGTCGGAGGAGTGGAGCGGGTTGAAGCTCTGCGCGAGGCCTTCCGCCGCCTCGACCCTGTCGCGCATGGCGAACTTGACCTCGAGCGTCCGCGCGTTGTCGAGAAGCGGATGGAGCCTCTTCGTGGCCGCTCCGGGCGGCACGGGAAAGGCGTCGAAGGCGAAGATCATGTGCCGGGGCGGCCCACCGTTGACCCGGAACGGTCCCGATCCCCAGTTCCCGCCCCGGGTCGATTTGCGCATGCGCTCGGAGGCCGCGTCGTCGAGCGCCACCTCGGCGAGCGTCTCGAACCCGAGATCCGCGAGCACCTCGAGAAGCTGCGGCAGGACCCCCCGCTCCAGCGCGCGCGCCCGCACGAAGAACGCGGTGAGGCCCGGTTCGGCCCAGGGTCCCGTCGCCTCCGATTCCAGCAGCGTGTCGCGCAGCCACGGATCGGCCAGTGCGAGCCGTTCCAGCATGTCGAGCGGCGGGCGCCATCCGGCCGCGGCGAGATCGCGGCAGACGTCGGCCCGGCGCGCGCCCTCGGCCTCGTCCTCCGTCGCCGTCCCTCCGGCCAGCCGCGAGGGGGAGCGGAAGAAGGCGGTGACATAGGCCGCGAGCAAGGCCCGATCCTCCGGCGGCAGGCCGCCACCGGCCCGGGCCCGCCCCAGCAGGGTCTCCGCCAGGTCCACCGGCATGATCGACAGCGTGATCGCCTCGAAGGGCGCCGCGTCCAGCCGGAACGACCCGCCTTTCGATCCGGTCGGCGTGTAGAGCGCGACCCCTGTCCTCTGAAGCCCCCGAACGGCCTTGCGAACCCGCCCGGCCTCGTGCGGCTCCACGAGCAGCGCCAGCCGGCGCTCCTCCGCGCCGTCCACGGCCGCGAGGACCAATGCGTCGACGCCGCCGAGGCGGACGAGATCGCCGGTCGCCGTGCCGTCCGCGGACGGCGGGACCGATCCGGCACGGCCGCGCGCAGCGTCAGACACCGAGCACCTCCGCATAGGCTGCGATCACCGCATCGGGCCGGAAGTCCTGCACGCGCCGCCTCGCCCGGCCGGACAGGTCGCGCCGCCTGTCCGCATCGCCCAGCCCGTCGATGGCTGCCGAGAGCGCGGCCACGTCGTCCACCGGCACGAGGAGCCCCGCCTCCGCCGCGCCCTCGGGCGCCAGGATCTCGCGCGGGCCCGACCGGCAGTCGGTGGCGATGACCGGGAGGCCCAGCGCCATCGCCTCCACCATCGCGTTCGGAAATCCTTCGCTCCGGGAGGCCGAGACCCAGGCCTCGGCCCGCGCGACCACCGCGTGGGGGTTCTGCAGATAGCCCGGCAGGTGCACCCGGTCGGAGATCCCCAGGTCCCTCGCGAGCGCCATGAGACGTCCGCGCTCCGGCCCGTCCCCCAGCATCAGGAGCGCCCCTGGAAACCCCGACGCGGCGAAGGCGCGCAGCAGGATCTCCCCGCCCTTGTTCGGCACCAGCCGCCCGACACTGACGAGGAACCGGTCGGGCAGTCGGATCGCCGGCGCCTCCGCGGCCCGCGCCTCCAGCACGCCGGTCTCCACCGGGTTCGGGATCACCCGCAGCCGCGCCTCCGTCACGCCATAGGCCCGGCGCAATTCCCGGGCGACGCCCCGGGACACCGCCACCACGGCATCGGCGCGGGGGTAGAGCCGCGCCACCACGGCCCGCAGGACCCTGCCGCGCGGCCCCGCGCCCAGATGCGTCGTGGTGTTGACCCGTTCGCTCACGACACAGGTCGCGCCCGCCCTGCGGCAGGCGAGGATCGCCGCGCAGTTGGCGCGGGTCAGAAAGGACAGCACCACGTCGGGCCGCCACTCGGCGACCAGCCGCCGCGTCTCGCGGATGCTGCGCCGGAACGAGCCCCGGCAGTCGAGCCGCACCAGGTCCACCCCTTCCGGGAGGGGCCAGGCCGCCGGCAGATCGTCGAGCATGGCCAGCCGGACCTGCCCTGGGGGCAGCATCCCGGTCAGGCCCGCGGCGATCTGCGCCATGACCTTCTCCGCGCCGCCGCCCTCCAGCGAATTGATCAGCAGCAGCACCCGCCGCCCCTTCCCGTCAGACATCCGGCGCGGACCTTTCGGTCCCGGCGAGCCGGACCCTGCCGCCGGGCAGGGCGTCGAGCAGTGTCAGTGTGCGTCGCGCGATCACGTCCCAGTCGTACAGGGCCGGATCGAAGCCCTGCCGCACCCGGTGCCGCGCCGGATCGCCCCGCAGTCCTTTGGCCCAGTCCTCGACCGACCCCGGCTTCAGGTAGTGGCGATCCTCGAGACCGAGGTTCCGGTTCGGCTCGATGTCGCTCAGGAGGACCGGCGCGCCGGCCTTCAGCGCCTCGAGGGCGGCGATCGAGAGGCCCTCGTGCAGCGAGGGCAGCACGAAGAGCGCGGCCCGCC
Source organism: Histidinibacterium lentulum (assembly GCF_003789055.1). Lineage (GTDB taxonomy): Bacteria > Pseudomonadota > Alphaproteobacteria > Rhodobacterales > Rhodobacteraceae > Oceanicola > Oceanicola lentulus. Next base: position 22,692 of record NZ_ML119090.1, read on the forward strand.
GATTCAGCGCGAAGATCGTGTCCCGGTCGAGCCGCCCCGCCAGTTCCACGCCATGCCCGGCCATGGCCATGATCCGGCGCGAATAGCCGCTCTGGTGGTCCGCCTCTCCGACGAGAAGCAGTTTCATCGGCGACGTGCCTCGCGCCCCGCCGGACGCCCGGAAGGCGTCGATGAGCGTGTCCTGACCCTTTTCCGGTTCGATCCGGCCGACCTGGATGACGAATTGCCCGGGCCGCAGTCCGTGCCGCGCCATCACCGCCTCTGCATCCCCGGCCGTCGCGGGCTCGGAGACCCCGTTGGGCAGATGGACGATCCGGTCGGCGCGGCCGGGCGCCCGGGCCTTCAGCCGCGCCGCCGTGCCCGCCGACACGGTGATGATCCGGTGCGAGAGGCGCAGGGCCAGCGCCTCGCCGAGGCGCAGGATGAGCCGGGCGGGGAGCTTCCATTTCGCGCGGGCGTAATCCTCGCCGTGATGGGTGAAGAGAACCCCCATCCCGAGCCCCCGCGCCAGCGGCGCCGCCAGCCCCGGTCCGATCCCGTGGAGGTGGACCGCATCCGCCTTCAGCGCGAGGCGCGCGTAGAGGACGGCCCAGAGCGAATGGACCAGCGCCTCGGTCCCCCTGCCGGAGGGCGCGGCGAGCGGGATCTGCCGGACGCCCGGCGCGGGATCGGGGGCCGTGGCGTACCGGCGCCGGGACAGGACCGTGAGCGTGAGGTCATCCGACTGCCGCGCCATCCGGGGCAGCAGTTCGGCGCAGTGGGTCTCGATCCCGCCCATGACGTCGGGGATACCGCGCAGACCGACCACGGCGACATGTCGCATCAGGCATCCTTCCCGTCGTCGCTCCGGCGCTCGGGCGGCGGTCCCTCCGGAATCGGGCCCAGGTCGGATAAGCCCCAGAAGCAAATGGACTTTGTCCGCAACGACGCTAATCTTCCACAACCGTCTTCGCAGCCGGCCGAATGACGTCGCGTCCGCTCGAAGGCCGTCCCGCCCGGTTGCCGGCCCGGGCGCAACCAGGGAGCGCATCCATGACGAGGCCCGGCCTCAGCGTCGTCATCCCGACCCGCAACCGCCCGGAGTTCCTCGCGGAGGCGGTCGACAGCGCGTTCCGGCAGACCACGGAGCTGCTCGAGGTGATCGTGGTGGACGACGCGTCGGACGCGGACCCGGGGCCCGCGCTGGCCCGCTTCGGAGACCGCGTGAGGCTCGAGCGGTTGCCGCAGCGGTCCGGCGCCAATGTCGCGCGCAACCGCGGCATCGACCTCGCGCGCGGAGAGATGGTCGGATTTCTCGACGACGACGACCTGTGGCTGCCGCACAAGACCGAACGCCAGCTCGCCGCCATGGCGGAGGGCGGTCACGCGGCCTGTCTCTGCCGCACGGAAAGCAGCACCCGCCGGCGCAGCGCGCGGGAGGTGGATGCGGACTGGCTGCGCCGGTCCACGCCCTGCGGAACCTCGGGCCTCCTGATCCGCCGCGATCTCGTGGCAGACATGCGCTTCGATCCCGCCCTGCCCCGCGCTCAGGACTGGGACCTCTTCGTCCGGCTGGTGCAGCGCGGCACGCTGGGAATGGTGCCCGAACCGCTCTATACCCGGCGGACGGGGCACGAGCGGATCACCACCGCGACGCCGGATCTGACGCCCGACGACCTGCTCGCCCAGGCGGCGGCGTTGCGCAAGCACCGGGACTGGCTGGGGGAGACGGCCTATCGCCAGCGCGTCGCGCGGCTGCTTCTCGCCCATCTGCCACGACGGCGCGGCAAGGCGCGGTTCGTCGCGGCCGCCCTGCGCCACGCCGGACCGCGCGCCGCCCTCGCGGAGCTGGCGTCGAGGCTCAGGCGGCACGGGGGCGCGGCGCCCGAGACGCCGTGAGGTTCCACGCGGTCGCGGTCAGGATCGCCAGCACGATCATCCCCTCGGGCCTGTCGAAGATCGAGGTGCCCGCGGCGGCGAGGAGCAGCGAGGCGAAGCCCGCCGCGGTCATCACCCCGGCCCGCCGCGGCGCCGCGCGGGACGCGGCGACGGCCAGCGCGATCACGAAGCCGAACAGCGCCGCCGCCCCGAGAAGCCCGTGCTGAAAGGCCACGCGCAGGTATTCGTTGTGCGGATGCACGGACATCCGGGGCGCCAGCGTCTCGGCGCCGTGCCCGAGGAGAAGCGGCGCCAGCCGCGCCTCTCCGACGGCCGCGGCATAGCTGGACCAGATGTAGACCCGCGCCGAGAGCACGTTCTTGTCGGCGGCGGTGAAGGTCTCGGGCGGCTTCAGGAAACGGTCCCATTCCACCGCCAGCGTCCCGAGCTCGGCGAAGCGCGCGGTGACGCCGCCGAAGACCCCGGCGGGCAGCATCGCGGGCAGCAGGATCAGCCCGGCGGCGGAGACCGCGAGGACCCCCGGCAGCCGTCGCGCCGCCAGCCCCCGGTCTCCCGAGAGCGCGAAGGCCAGCAGGAGCGGCAGGGCGGCGATGAGCATGGTTCTGTAGTTGGCGAGGACGAGGGCGGCGACCCCCACCGCCACGGCGAGCCAGGCCAGCCGCCGGTCCCGCCAGGGCAGGATCGCCGCGACCCAGAGACCGCCCAGCGCCACGATGGCGAAGACCGACTCGTGCCCGTAGCCGCCGATATAGCTCGCCGATCCGTCCGGTCCGAACTTCGGCATGCCCGCCGCCAGCGACAGAAGCTGCATGGCGAGGGGCAGCGCGAAGACCGCGAGAAGCGCCCGGAGCACCGGTCCGGGACCGTGGAGCGCATAGGCGCGGTTCAGAAGCAGGGCCAGCGCGGCGAAGAGCACCCAGATCGTGACATATCCGGGCAACGACCCGACCGCCCCCGACAGCACCGTCCCCACGACCCCGAGCGCCGCGATGACGTAGATCGGGACCGCCCGGTCCGAGCGATAGACGCTGAGCGGCGTCGCCGCCGCCACGGCAAAGACCGCCAGCAGCGTGGCGAACGCGATCAGCGACTGGCCCGCCACCTCGGTCTGCACCGCCGTCGGACCGAGCGCAGCCAGCGCGAACCGGGTCCAGATCAGCCCGAAGGCGAGACAGGTCAGCCGGTCGTGCCGCATCGGGCCCAGTTGGCGCAGAAGCAGCCAGAGGCTGCCCACGAGAATCGCGGCGGTGCCCGCCTGCCACATCGGCCTAGTCCTGCGCCGCCGCGAGCGCCCGGCGCGGCTGCGGCGGGTGCGGCAGATGGGCCGCCGGCTTCAGCCACCGGCGCGGCACGTTGTTGACGGCGATGGCATCGACCCGCGCCCCGGCGCCGCGCAGCATGGAGACGCCCTGCTGCACGAGGGCCGAGGGCGTCTCGTTCCAGGTGCAGACCATGAGCACCCGGCTCGCCATCTCGCCCATTTCCAGCGCATCCGCCGATCGCAGCACGCTCGGCCCGTTGATCAGGATGACGTCGGTGCTCTTGAGGATGCGGAGCCGGTCGGCGAGATCGCCCGCGGCCTCGGTCGAGCCCATGTTGAGCGCGCGCATCGTGCGCTCGGTATAGTCGAGATAACGGAACGGCATGTCCCGCAGGGCCTTCACGCTGTCGATGGCCGCGAGGTCCTCCGCCTGGCCGTCGATGTTCACCAGCACGGTCGACGCCCCGCCCAGGGCGAAGGTCTCCGCCAGCGCCACGCAGAGACCGGACTTGCCGGGCTCGGCGCGGGCGGAGGTGACGAAGATCACATGGGCCTGCCTGCCCTTGCGCGCCCGAAGCCTGTAGCGCAGCCAGCGGAGGCTCTGCGCCTCGGGCGACTCGGGCCGGGCACGGACCCGCTCCAGCAGCGCGAGCGGCGAGCCGCCCGGCGGCGGCGGCAGCTGCTCGACCTGGTCCACCCCGGTCAGGTCGGCGAGGTCCTCCGCGTCGCGCACGCGCGGGCGGTTGTCGCGCAGCAGCGCGATCAGCAGCAGCGCCAGCGCGCTGGCGCCGAGGCCCGCGATGACCGCGAGCTTCGCCTTCTGCGGCGCGACGGGCGCCACGGGCACGTCGGCCTCGGTGATGATGCGGGCATCGGGGATCTGGAACTGGCTGCGCTCCCGCAGCTCCTTCAGCTGCACGAGAAAGCGGTTGTAGACCTGGCCCGAGGCCTCGGCCTCGCGCTCGAGCTCGGCGAGCCTGAGTTCGGCCTGCTGACGCTCCACCAGATCGCGGCGCAACGCGCGCAGTTCCTCGCCGGAGGCGGCCAGCCGCTGCGAGAGGATGTCCACCCGCACGTCGAGGCCCGACAGCGCCGAGTCCACTTCTGACTCGAGCCGGGCCTGCACATCGTCCCGGACCTCCCGCTGCGCCTCGACGACGGGCAAGTCGCCGAAGCGCGCCTCCCGGTCGGAAAGCTCGGCCTCCGCGGCCATGAGATCCGCATAGACCGCGTTGATCGAGGGAATGTCGAAGCGCGGGACCAGGGACAGGAAGTTGCGCTCCTCGTAGAGCCTGCGCAGCTCGTCCCGCCGGCCGAGCGTGTCCGACAGCTCGGCGTCGAGGCGGGCGATCTGCCGCGTGAGCTCCTCGATCCGCAGCTCGAGATCGGAGACCGCCTCCGCGCCCTCGGACAGCTGCTCGCTGCGGAACGCGGCCACGCGCTCGTCGGCCTCCAGCAGCGCGGCGCGGAGCTGTTCGGTCCGCTCTTCGAGCCAGGTCGTCGCCTCGGTGCCGGAGGCGAACTTCTTCGCGAGTTCCTGCTCGATGTAGGTCGCGGCGACCGCGTCGCTGATCGCAGCGGCAAGGGCCGGGCTGCGCGACTGGCTCCGGACCTCGATGATGGCGCTTTCGCCCAGCACCCGGATCTCGGTGGCGTTGCGCAGCTCCCGGATCACCCCGGCCAGCGGATCGCCCGGCGCGATGCGCAGCACCCCCTCCTCCGGCTCCGCCGGCGAGAGGAGACCGGAGACCGCGTCGCGCAGCGCCGACCGCGCCCGATCCGCGAGTCCGGGCTCACGCAGCGCGGGGTTGAACTCCGACCGCTCCGAGAGGCCGAGCTCCTCGGCCACGGCGCGCAGAACCTCGGTCGATTTCATGACGATCACGGTGCTCTCGGCCTGGGCCGGTGTCACCCGGGGCGCCGCCGCCGCGGCGGGGGCGTCGATCACGGTGGTCGTCGCCGGCTCCAGCAGCACCTGGGTCCGGGCGGAATAGGTCGGCGCGACCGTCGAGAGCGCGGCATAGGCCGCCACGGCGGCAAGACCGCCGCAGAATCCGACCAGCCACTTGTTGGCCCAGGCGAGCGCCAGAAGCGACGGACCGCCGCCGCCGTCCGCAGCGGAGGTCCGCTGCGCGCCGCCGTCCGCCGAGTTGTCCCATCCTTCCGTCACTGCACGTCATCCGATCCATGCCGGGGTCCCGTTCGAGACGCGACCGCGGTGACCCTATGGAATAGTCCTTTCCCGGTTCGATTGCACTATCCCGGCCCTGCCTCCCCCGCCGCCTGACGCTGCGTCCGGATGCCGCGACCGCAAGGGCTCGCGTCCGGCAGGTCGGAAATGACGCCGTGTTATCAACGGGGAGAACCGAGCGCCCCGGCGCCGGTCCCGTCGACGGGGACACGGGAGGGCGGCACCGGCCAGGTAGCGGAGACCGGCGGCGCCCCGGCGCCGGGGCGCGGCCCGCGCGCGGCGCGCCGCCGGACTGCCGGGCAGAGGGCGGGCTCAGCCGCCCGAGGGGCAACCGCGCAGCATGGGGTGGATCTCTCCCGTCCGGCGAGGGTCCTCGGAAAGATAAACGATTTCAGGGTCTTCACCGCGCTCACAGGAGACGCGGTCCGGGGACAGACGCGGCGCGCCGTTGAATTCCGTGTCATGCACCCGGAGCGTGACGGCGTCGCAATCCGCGAACCAGACCAGCGGACCGTCGTCCGGACGGCTGAGGCTCGAGGCCACGAGATCGTGGGGTCCGGAGCGCCAGTACCGGATCGGCCGGTTGCCCGGACCGCTCACCTCGAGCCCCACGAATTGCGAGCGGTCGGCCTTGATGTCGAGCGCGGCATCGGCGTTCCAGTCGCTGATCCGCACCGCATGTCCGTAGAGTTCGCCGGGTGCCGCAAAATCGACCGCGTCGTAGTTGGTTTCTCCGTAGGAGCGCCAGTCCGGCCATTCCGGCGCGATTACAATGTCGTGGAGAAACAGTCGCACCACCGAATCGCCCCAATCCGCGTCGTCGTCCGGCGCCTCGACGCGGATCCCCGCGCCATAGGCGTCGCGCGAGGCCAGGGGGCCGATCCGCAGGCCGCTGAGCGCCACATGTTCGCCATCTTCGCCGCGCCGCACCGTGACCGCGTATTTCGCCTGCGAGATCTCCGCCCCGCGCAGCCAGACCGGCGTCTCGAGACGCTGGCGACCCGTGAGCGTCCCGGCCTCGGGAGGGGGCGCGCCGAAAGTCTCCTCGAGCCAGTCCTCCGCCACCCGGTCCGCGCAGGCGGATGTCTCGGCCGGCGCGCCGGTCGCCTGAAGCGCGACCACGAGCGCCGCCGCCGTGGCCGTCGCACCCCGCCTCGGAGGTCTGCCGGTATCCGCCTGCATGTCTCTGCCTCCTTCGCGTCTCACGGGGGCATCCTGCGGGTTGTTCCCCGCCGCGCAACTCCTCAGGCCGTCATCGGCGACGCGGCGCGCAGAACCGCCGCGACCCCGCGCGCCGGGACCGTGACTGATGAAGGGAGGACCAGAGATGAGAAATGGTGCGGTCGAGAAGACTCGAACTTCCACGGGAGTTACCCCACAGCGACCTCAACGCTGCGCGTCTACCAATTCCGCCACGACCGCACTGTCCTGACTTGGTGGCGGGTCTCTAACCAAGCCATCCGGGAATGTGAAGGGCCAAATTGCGCCTCCTCACGCAGCCGCGCGGCGACGCGATCCGCGCCAGGCCAGCGCCCCCAGCACGGCGAGGCCGAGGCCGAGCGCGACCCAGGCCAGCTGCGGATGGCCGGGAAAGAACACCGCGCTCATCGTCCGCCCGGGAACCAGCGTGAACAGCCCCGCGATGCCCAGCGCGCCAAGGCTCATGCCGCGCATGTGCGCGCGATGATCGTCGATCCGCCCCGCCCGCGCCGCGCGGATCGCCAGCCAGAGACCCCAGAGGACATAGAGGCTCAAAAGGTGGATCGGCCCGAAGTGCCCGACGACGGCAAGCCCGAAGGACGGGATGAAGAGCCCTGTCACCGCGAGCGCCGCCATCGCCGCGACCCAGACCCGCCCCGCGCGCCGGTGCCAGCGGTCCCGCCGCCGCCGCAGGAACTGGACGGGCGTGAGCAGGAGCGCCGCCACCGCCGCGACGATATGCACCTGGATCACCGGAAGGGTTCCGAGAATGGGGTCGGCCGTCATGTCTGCCTCCGCTTGAGCGTGTCGCCGGTTTGCGGGCAGGGTGTCGCAAGGGCGGCCCCCGCCGCTCAACCCGTGATCCGTAAACGAAAGGCGCGTCATCGTGAACGACCCCGCCCCGCAGTCCACGCTTCGCCAATGGCGGTCGCACATGGGCGACCGTCGGGTGCTGGCCGGCCTCGCGGGGGTGGGGGCGATTCTGGGCATCGCCGGCCCCTTCGGCACCGGCGCGTCGATGATCCTGCTGCCGCGCATCCTCTACTGGACCACCGTCGCGGCGGTGACCTGGTCGATCGGCGTTCTCGTCTCGCTGTCCCTCGGGCCGATGCTGGAGCGCCGCGGCACGGGCCTGCCGCTGCGGATCCTGACCCTCGGCCTCGTGACGGGCCTCGCCATCTCGGGGGCGGTCATGGCGATCAACGCGGCCGCCTTCGGAACCCTGCCCTCCGGTCCGGCGGAGCTGGCGGAGTTCGTCCTGACCCTCGTGGCCATCGCCATCCTGGTCACGGCGCTCGGCACCATCCTCGACCGGCAGCCGGAGGGGAGGGAGGCAGGGGCCGAGGACGACAGCCCGCCGGTGCTCGCGCGTCTGCCCGTCGAGAAACGCGGGCGACTCCTCGCCCTTTCCGCCGAGGACCATTATGTCCGGGTCCGCACCGACCGCGGAGACCACATGATCCTGATGCGCCTCGCCGACGCCATCGCGGAGACCGCGCCCGAGCCCGGGCTGCAGGTGCACCGCTCGCACTGGATCGCCCGCGACGCGGTGCACGCCGCCCGCCGCCATGGCGACCGCGCGATCCTGACGCTGGCGACGGGGGAGGAGATCCCCGTGAGCCGGGCCAACGTCCCGCAGCTCCGGACGGAGGGACTCCTGTGACGCTCGAATGGATCACCTCGCCCGGTCTCGTCGATTACGAGGAGGCCGTCGCCCGGATGGAGGCGCGCGCCGCCGCGATCCGGGCCGGCACGGAGCCCGAGGCGATCTGGCTGCTCGAGCATCCGCCGCTCTATACCGCGGGCACCTCCGCCGACCCGCGGGACCTGACCCAGCCCGACCGGTTTCCGGTGCATGTCTCGAAACGGGGCGGGCAGTACACTTACCACGGGCCGGGCCAGCGCGTGGCCTACGTGATGCTGGACGTGGCCGCGCGCGGGCGCGATGTGCGCGCCTTCGTGCGGAGCCTCGAGGGCTGGATCATCGCCACGCTCGCGGAGTTCGGCGTCAGGGGCGAGCGGCGCGAGGGCCGCGTGGGCGTCTGGGTTTCCCGCCACGACAAGCCGCTCACCGCCGCGGGCCTGCCGCCCGAGGACAAGATCGCGGCACTGGGCATCAGGCTCCGCCGCTGGGTGTCCTTTCACGGCCTGTCGATCAACGTGGACCCGGACCTCGGGCATTTCTCCGGCATCGTGCCCTGCGGCATTTCCGAGCACGGGGTCACCAGCCTCGTGGATCTCGGCCTGCCGGTCACGATGGAGGACGTGGACGTGGCGCTGAAACGCACCTTCGCGGACCACGCGCCGCGACCGGCCGTTCCCGCGGACTGACCGCGCCGCGGCGCCGACCATTCGGACAGCGATCTTCGCGAGGATCGTGCCCGCCCGCTCCGGCGGCCTGCCCCTGCGACAGAGCGGCCACTCGACAGGCGAGGCCGCCTTTCCGATTGTTGCGCGGGGGATCGATTGTTTCGCCCCCGCGTGCGGCCGCGCAGGAGGAGGTGCGGACCCTGCGCTTGCCATGAGGATGCCGGGCCCGACGGGCTCTCCGCGCGATCCTGACGAGCCGGCCCCACCGGGCCGCGACCTCGCCAGGCTGACCCGCCGGGGTCCCTGCATCCACCCGAGGAGGAGATCCCATGAACGTTCACGCATCCGCGACCGGCCCGAGCGCCGCCCTCGACTCGAGTCATCTCGGCGTCCCGTTCCCCTACAAGTCCCGCTACGGCAACTTCATCAACGGCCAGTTCGTCGATCCGAAATCGGGCCAATGGTTCGATGACGTGACCCCGATCACCGGCGAGGTGATCACCACCGTCGCCCGGTCGAACGCCGCCGACATCGAGGCCGCGCTCGACGCCGCCCATGCCGCCGCTCCGGCCTTCGGCCGCACCTCGCTGGCCGAGCGGTCCACAATGCTCTTCCGCATCGCCGACCGGATCGAGCAGAACCTGATGACGCTGGCCGTGGCCGAGACGCTCGACAACGGCAAGCCGATCCGCGAGACGGTGAATGCCGACCTCGCGCTGGCGGTGGACCATTTCCGCTATTTCGGCGGCGTGATCCGCGCCGACGAGGGCTCCATCGCCGAGATCGACGCCAATACCTATGCCTACCACTTCCATGAGCCGCTGGGCGTCGTGGGCCAGATCATCCCCTGGAACTTCCCGATCCTGATGGCGGTGTGGAAACTGGCGCCGGCGCTGGCTGCAGGCAACGCGGTGGTGCTCAAGCCCGCAGAGCAGACGCCCGCCTCGATCATGGTGATGATGGAGCTGATCGCCGACCTGGTGCCCCCGGGCGTGATCAACGTCGTCAACGGTTTCGGCCTCGAGGCCGGCGCACCGCTGGCCAATTCGAAGCGCATCGCCAAGGTCGCCTTCACCGGCGAGACCGGCACCGGCAAGATCATCATGAAGGCCGCCGCCGAGAACCTGATCCCGGTGACGCTGGAGCTGGGCGGCAAGTCCCCCAACCTCTTCTTCGCGGACATCATGGATGCCGACGACGCCTTCTTCGACAAGTGCCTCGAGGGCTTCGCGATGTTCGCGCTGAACCAGGGCGAGGTCTGCACCTGCCCCAGCCGCGCCCTGATCCAGGAGAGCATCGCCGACGCCTTCCTCGAGCGCGCGGTGGAGCGGGTCCGCAAGATCAAGCAGGGCAACCCGTTGCAGATGGACACGATGATCGGCGGCCAGGCCTCCACCGAGCAGATGGAGAAGATCACCTCCTACCTCACCCTCGGCAAGGAAGAGGGCGCGCAGGTGCTCGTGGGCGGCGAACGGGCCAGCCTCGGCGAGGGGCTCGACAACGGCTACTACATCCAACCCACCGTGTTCCGCGGTCACAACGCCATGCGCATCTTCCAGGAAGAGATCTTCGGCCCCGTGCTGTCGGTCACGACCTTCAAGGACGAGGCCGAGGCCATCGCCATCGCCAACGACACGACCTACGGGCTGGGCGCAGGCGTCTGGACGCGGCAGGCCAATACCGCCTTCCGGGTGGGCCGGGCGATCCAGGCCGGCCGGGTCTGGACCAACTGCTACCACCACTACCCCGCCCACGCGGCCTTCGGCGGCTACAAGCAGTCCGGCATCGGGCGCGAGAACCACAAGATGATGCTGGACCACTACCGCAACACGAAGAACCTGCTCGTCAGCTACGACGAGAACCCGATGGGCTTCTTCTGATCCCGGGTTGCACCGGCGCCCCGCTCTCCGGAGCGGGGCATGGGGGCCGGCGGAAGCGCCGGCCCTCTCCGTTTCAGACCCGGTTGTCGGTCTGCGCGCGCACCATGCGGCGGCCGAGGTCGGAGATGCGGTAGGGTGCCGACGCGCGCGACGCGATCAGCCGCTTGCGCCGCAGGCGCTTCACCACCTCCACGGTGCAATCGGCCAGCACCGCCCCGTCGTGGGTGGTGCACAGCACCTCCACGAGCTTGCCGCCGGCGTTGCGGGAATGGCGGATCATGCCGCCCTGGGCCAGCACGTGCAGCACGCGCTGTTCCTCTCTCGAGATGTTCATCGGATGAGCCTGTGATCGAAACGCAGAAAGCCGCGGCAAGACGGCCGGATCCGCCTCGCCCCGTATTGATCGCCCCGGGCTGCCGGCGGCGATCAGCCTCTGGTCACAGTCTCCGACATGAACACTCCGTTCAGCGTGACGGCATCCTGCCTCCGGGGCGGCCGCGCGGTCAAGACTTGACCGAGGTCAAGGACCGCGCCCGCGACCCGTGCGACGGGGCGGACACGACGCCCCCGTCCCCACCGCCGCCCGCCCGCGGAGGCGGATCCTGCCGCTCTGCCTGCGCCAAATTGCCCGACGCGCCGGGGCGCTGTCGTGTTGCCCCCCTCCGGCCGGACCTTTAGAACGACCGGCGATGCCTCGCGGCCGCGCTCCGGATTCGGACCACGCCCGGCGAAGGACAAAGCACACTTGAGGAGAGCCACATGGCAGACGCAGCCATTCACGGCCACGAGCACGAGGACAAGCGCGGCTTCTTCGAGCGCTGGTTCATGTCGACGAACCACAAGGACATCGGGATCCTGTATCTCTTCGTCTCGGGTTTCGCCGGCTTCATCGCGGTGGCCTTCACCGTCTACATGCGCATGGAACTCGCGGTTCCGGGCGTGCAGTACATGTGCCTCGAGGGCGCGCGGCTGCTGCCGGCGGACCCGCTCGAATGCACGCCCAACGGTCATCTGTGGAACGTCCTGATCACCTATCACGGCGTGCTGATGATGTTCTTCGTGGTGATCCCCGCGCTCTTCGGCGGCTTCGGCAACTACTTCATGCCGCTGCAGATCGGCGCGCCGGACATGGCCTTCCCGCGGCTGAACAACCTGTCGTTCTGGCTCTTCGTCATGGGCGTCAGCCTCGGCGTGGCCTCGATGCTGGCGCCGGGCGGCAACAACCAGCTCGGCTCCGGCGTGGGCTGGGTCATGTACCCGCCGCTCTCGACGACCGAGGCCGGCATGTCGATGGATCTCGCCATCTTCGCGGTGCACGTCTCGGGCGCCTCGTCGATCCTCGGCGCCATCAACATCATCACCACCTTCCTCAACATGCGCGCGCCCGGGATGACGCTGCACAAGGTGCCGCTCTTCGCCTGGTCGATCTTCATCACCGCCTGGCTGATCCTTCTGGCGCTGCCCGTGCTTGCCGGTGCGATCACCATGCTGCTGACGGACCGCAACTTCGGCACCACCTTCTTCGATCCGGCGGGCGGCGGCGATCCGGTGCTCTACCAGCACATCCTGTGGTTCTTCGGCCATCCCGAGGTCTACATCATCATCCTGCCCGCCTTCGGCATCATCTCCCACGTCATCGCCACCTTCAGCCGCAAGCCGATCTTCGGCTACCTGCCGATGGTCTATGCGATGGTCGCCATCGGCGTGCTGGGCTTCGTCGTCTGGGCGCACCACATGTACACGGTCGGCATGTCCCTGACCCAGCAGAGCTACTTCATGCTGGCCACCATGGTGATCGCGGTGCCGACGGGGGTGAAGGTGTTCAGCTGGATCGCCACGATGTGGGGCGGCTCGGTCGAGTTCAAGACGCCGATGCTCTGGGCCTTCGGGTTCCTGTTCCTCTTCACCGTGGGCGGCGTGACCGGCATCGTGCTCAGCCAGGCCGGCGTCGACCGGGCCTATCATGACACCTACTATGTCGTCGCGCATTTCCACTACGTGATGAGCCTCGGCGCGGTCTTCGGCATCTTCGCGGGCATCTATTTCTACCTGCCGAAGATGGCGGGGCGGATGATGCCCGAATGGGCCGGCAAGACCCATTTCTGGATGATGTTCATCGGCTCGAACCTGACGTTCTTCCCCCAGCACTTCCTGGGCCGTCAGGGGATGCCGCGCCGCTACATCGACTATCCGGAGGCCTTCGCGACCTGGAACATGGTCTCCTCCATCGGCGCCTTCATCGCCTTCGCGTCCTTCGTGTTCTTCATCGTGATCCTGTTCCGGACGCTTCTGGCGCCGAAGAACGCGACCGAGCCGAACCCCTGGAACGAGTATGCCGATACGCTGGAGTGGACCCTGCCCTCCCCGCCGCCCGAGCATACGTTCGAGACGCTGCCGAAGCAGAGCGACTGGGACCGCACGCCCGCGCATTAGCGAGGGCATCCCCCCGGGACAGAGGAAGCCCCGCCGCGAGATGTCGCGGCGGGGCTTTTCGTTGCGGCGAAGGCGGGGTCGGCGGAGGCGCTCAGGCCGCCTGGCGGCGGGGCGGGCGCGGTTCGATCTCCTGGGCGAGGGCCTCGAGATCGGCCGCCAGCGCGACCGCGAGCCTCCGCCGCATCCCGGTGCGGAACAGCAGCGGCATCATGCCGCCAAGGCTCGCGCGGCTCGTGACCCGCGTGCCGTGTTCCGGGCCGGACCCCGCCGGTTCGATGTCGAGGACATGCGCCGAGCGGGTGCCCGGCGAGCGCCCGGTCCAGCCGAGCCTCCGGGGCGGGTCCACCAGCCTCAGGGTGGAGCGGATGAACCATCCCTCCGTGCGCCATTCGAAGTACTGTCCATGCGCGAGGGGTCCCGCCATCCACAGCCCCTCGATGGCCCGGTTCCACCGCGGCCAGTCGGTCAGGTCGGAGAGCGTGCGCCAGACCTGTTCGGGCGGCGCGAGAAGCACGCGCGTCGCGGTCGCCGTGACCGGGGCGCGCAGATCGATGTCGAAATCGTCCATTGTGGTGAATCCGTGGTCCGGCCGCGGCCGCCAGACAGTCCGGAGCCGCCGGACCGCGCTCATCTGGAGCGGCGCGGGCGCCGCGGCAAGGGGGTGCCCGGCGCCTCGGCCAAAGCGCGCCGATCGGGGTGCAGCACCTTGTCCCTTGCCCCTCCCCGGCGGGCGATTACCCTTGCAGCCCGAGCCGTGGAGACATGCCGCGCCGATGCCCTACGAATGGACCTCCGCCCGCGGAGCCGACCCCGAGGCCCCCCTCGAGGAGCTGCACCTCTGGCCGTTCCGGTCTCTGCCGCGCCGGGGGATGGCGCTGTTTCTCGGGGCCACCTGCGCGCTGATCTCCCTGCCGCTGCTGGCTGTCGTCGGCTCCGCCGTGCTCTGGGGCCTCCTGCCGTTTCTCGCGCTGGCGGTGGGCGGGATGTGGCTCGCCATCGAGCGCAGCTACCGGGACGGACGGGTGCTCGAGCAGCTCTGCCTCTGGCCCGACCGCGTCGCCCTGACCCGCCACAACCCCCGCGGACCGGTGCAGGACTGGGAGGCCAATCCGCACTGGGTGACCGTGCGGCTCCATGCCGATGCGGGGCCGGTGGAGGATTACCTGACTCTTCGCGGCGGCGGACGCGAGGTGGAGTTGGGCGCCTTCCTCGCCCCCGAGGAACGCCGCGCGCTCTATGCCGAGCTGCAGGACAGGATGGCGCGCCTGCCGCGCTAGGGTCGGTCCCGGTCCTGCGCCTGGGCGCCATCGTCCCCTCCGCGCCCTCCGTAGGCCGGGCTTCAGCCCGGCATGCCCCATCGCGCCCCTGCCGGGCTCCCGCTTGGTCTCCGGAAACCGTGGCAGCCCACCCGGCTCGGGCTCACGCGCGCGCAAGCACCTCGAGCAGAACCTCCCCCGCGTCGCGGTCGTCCGGCAAGCCCTCGCCGCGCAACAGGAAGCGGTAGTAGAGAAAGTGCAGGAAATGCCGCCGCAATCGCTCGTCGGGGCGCCAGTCCGGCAGGTCCGCCAGTGCCGCCCGCAAGGCCGCGCGGTCCTCGGCCGCGCGCACCAGCCCCTCGATCCGGTAGCAGGCGCGGCCGACCATCGCCACGGGCTTGCCGCGCGCCAGCGCCTCCACGCCCACGGTGGAGTTGATCGTCAGAACGCCCCCCGCCCCGTCGATCAGCTCCTGCGTGTTGCGCCCGTTCTGGAAGATCACCCGCGGATGCGGCGCGACCCGCCCGGCGAGCGTGCGGCGCGAATAGGGATGCTCCTTGATGACGAAGACCCGGTCCGGCAGCGCCTCGGCCATCTCCACGACCAGCGCGTGAAACGCCGCCATGGACCCGACCCAGGGCGAATGCAGGGTGATCTGGCTGTCGCTGTCCACCTGAAAGGGCACGAAGACATAGCCCTCGGGCAGGCCCACGGGCGGCTCCACCCGATGCTTCGGGTCGCGCGTGTCGAGCACCATGTCGAGGGGCCGGTCGTCGGGCTGGTAGCCAAGATAGAAGGCCGGATCGCGCGGCAGCGAATTGTCGTCGTTGATCCCCAGCGCATCGGCCTGAATCGTGCCCCGGAAATAGCCGTTCTCGATGAAGACGCGGCGCCCCGCCCCCGCCACCGCGGCGAGCGTCGCGTCGGGCACGTAGCTGCCGTTGTAGACGACGGCCACGGGCTCCGGCAGATCGGCCATCAGGCGCTCCAGCATGTCGGTCAGGAACTCCGCATGCTTGGCCTTGCGCCGCGCATAGGCGGCCACGAAACCCGGCACCCGAGCCAGCTCCGGCAGGCGGCGCACCTTGCGGGCCACGTTGCCTCGCGCCTGCGCGACGAAGGCGGGCGCGGGCGGCGCGAGCCGGCGGCGCCAGGCCTCGCGCAGACCATGGGTGCGCACCATGTGCCGCCACACCGCGCCCCAGCGCCCGTCGAAGGTCACCAGCCGGTCGCCCAGCCCCTCCCGCAGCGGGGCGAACCGCCCGGTCCGCTGCATCACGAACCGCACGGCCGCGGGATCTAGCCGCAAAGACGGTCCTTCACCATCGGCCCCACCTTGCCGAAGTCCATCCGCCCGGCGTAGCGCGACTTCAGCGCGGCCATCACCCGGCCCATGTCGCGGATGGTGGCGGCCTCGGTCTCGGTGATCGCCGCGTCCACCGCCGCCTCGGTCTCCTCCGCGTCGAGCTGACGGGGCAGGAACTCCTCGATCACCGCGATCTCCGCCTGCTCGCGCTCGGCGAGGTCGAGCCGGCCGCCCTCCTCGTAGGCACGCGCGCTCTCCTGGCGCTGCTTGACCATGCGGGCGAGGATCGCCAGCACCTCGTCGTCGCTCACCCCCTCGGGAGAGCCCTCCTCCGTGCCGCGCACGGCGATGTCGCGGTCCTTGATCGCGGCGTTGATGAGCCTCAGCGTCGAGAGACGATCCGCCTCCTTCGACTTCATGGCGTCCTTCAGGGCCGTGTTGACCCGGTTGCGCAATCCCATCTGACGAGCATCTCCCAGAAGCGTCCCGAAGGCGGAGTGTAGGCCGCCCCGCACGCGGCGACAACCGCGGCCCCGCCTTGACCCCGCGCCGTCGAAACCCTATCGCGCAGGCGCCGCCCTGCCCGCCCCCAGCCCATGCCCGGAGGCCCCATGCCCCAAGACAGCACCCGCCCGACCGCCTGCCTCGCCCTCGCGGACGGAACGCTCTTCTTCGGCCGCGGCTTCGGCGCCGCCGGTCAGACCACGGCGGAGCTCTGCTTCAACACCGCGATGACCGGCTACCAGGAGATCATGACCGATCCGTCCTATGCCGGGCAGATCGTGACCTTCACCTTTCCCCATGTGGGCAATGTCGGCGTGAATGCCGAGGACGACGAGGCGCAGGACCCGCTCGCCGAGGGAATGATCGTGAAGTGGGACCCGACCGAGCCCTCGAACTGGCGCGCGGCCGAGCCGCTGTCGGACTGGCTGGCGCGGCGCGGCCGGATCGGAATGGGTGGTGTGGACACGCGGCGCCTGACGCGCGCGATCCGCCAGCAGGGTGCGCCCCACGTGGCGCTGGCCCACGATCCCGAGGGAAAGTTCGACATCGACGCGCTGGTGCGCGCCGCGCGCAGCTTTCGCGGCATGGTCGGGCTCGATCTGGCGGGCCGGGTCACATGCGCGCAGAGCTATCGCTGGTCGGAAACCCGCTGGGCCTGGCCCGACGGCTTCGGGACCCAGACGGCCCCGACCCACAGGGTCGTGGCGCTGGACTACGGCGCCAAGCGCAACATCCTGCGCTGCCTCGCCTCCACCGGGGCCGACGTCACCGTGATGCCCGCGAGCGCCACCGCCGACGACGTACTGGCCCAGTCGCCGGACGGCATCTTCCTGTCGAACGGCCCCGGCGATCCGGCGGCCACGGGCGACTATGCCGTGCCGATGATCCGCGAGATCCTCGAGCGCACGGACCTGCCGGTCTTCGGCATCTGCCTCGGCCACCAGATGCTGGCCCGGGCGCTCGGGGCCACCACCATCAAGATGAACCACGGCCATCACGGCGCGAACCATCCGGTGAAGGACCTCGAGACCGGCAAGGTGGAGATCACCTCGATGAACCACGGCTTTACCGTGGACAGCCAGACCCTGCCCCAGGGCGTGATCGAGACCCATGTGAGCCTCTTCGACGGGTCGAACTGCGGCATCCGCATGTCCGACAGGCCCGTCTTCTCGGTGCAGTATCACCCCGAAGCGAGCCCCGGCCCCCAGGACAGCGCCTATCTCTTCGACCGGTTCGCCGCCGCGATGGCGGCCCGCGCCCGCTGAGGGACCGCCATCCGCTACCGGTCGGCAGTCCGGCGGGCTTAACGCGACGTTAAGCCCGCCCGCGCCAGCCTCGCCGCCAGAGGCAGCAGAGGGCGCGTCATGAGCATCCGATTCGCAGCACAACGGCCAAGGACGGCGCTCGAGCCGCTTCCGGGGTCCGGCGATCTCGGCGATACTCTGGTGGCCATGGGGGCGCTCTCGCCCGGGGATCTCGCGCGGACCCGGACGCAGATCCAGCGTCACCGCGTTCGGCTCGCCGATGCGCTCCACCTCCTCAACGGTCTCTCGCGCGACCTGATCGCCGAGGCGGAGGCCGCGCGGCTCGGGACGACGGCGGTCGATCCCGTGACCGAACGGCCCGATCCGCGCCTCATGCTCTCCTGGGGACCGGAAAGGTGCCTCGCCGACGGCCTCCTGCCCCTGCGCCGCCTCGGCGACGTGACCCTCGTCGCCACCGCCCGGCCCGAGGAGATCGACCGCCACCTGCCCGCGCTCGAACGCAGCTTCGGCCCGGTGCGCCTCGTCACGGCGGCCGAGGACCGGCTGCAGGCCGCGGTAGACCGCGGCGCGCGCCGCACCCTGTCCCATCGCGCCGAAACCCGGGTCCTTGCGGAGGACAGCAGCCGCGGCTGGCGGGCCCGCCGGAACGGCACCCTGGCGCTGTCCGCTCTCGCCCTGGGCGGCGCGGCGGCGCTCGTGGCCCCCGGCGCCCTGTTCCTCTCGCTCCTGCTCGCAGCCTCCGCCGCCATGGCGCTCGGCACCGGGCTCAAGCTCGCCGCGGCGCTGGCGACGCTGCGCCCGCCGCCAGCCGATCCCGCCCGGGTCGTCGCGGCCAGCCGCCCCGTGGTGACGCTCCTCGTGGCGCTCTACCGCGAACGGGAGATCGCCCGGCATCTGCTGGTCCGTCTCGCCCGCCTCGACTATCCGCGCGACCTCCTCGACATCTGCCTCGTGGTGGAGGCCGATGACGCCCTCACCCGGGAGACCCTGTCGACGATCGCCCTGCCGCCCTGGGTCCGCACCATCGTGGTGCCCGTGGGCACGCTGCGCACCAAGCCGCGCGCCCTCAACTACGCGCTCGACTTCGCGCGGGGCGAGATCGTCGGCGTCTACGATGCCGAGGACGCCCCCGCCCCCGACCAGATCGCCCGCGTCGCCGCGCGCTTCGCCGAACGGGGGCCCGAGGTCGCCTGCCTGCAGGGCGTGCTCGACTATTACAACAGCCACGCCAACTGGATGACGCGCTGTTTCACCCTCGAATACGCCGCGTGGTTCCGCGTGGTCCTGCCGGGGCTGGCGCGGCTGGGCCTCGTGGTGCCACTGGGGGGCACCACGCTCTTCTTCCGCCGCGACGCGCTCGAGAGGCTGGGAGGCTGGGACGCCCATAACGTCACCGAGGACGCCGATCTCGGCCTCCGCCTCGCGCGTTACGGCTACCGGACGGAACTGATCGACACCGTCACCGGGGAAGAGGCGAACGGGCGGCTCCTGCCCTGGGTGCGCCAGAGGTCGCGCTGGCTCA
The DNA here is from genome assembly GCF_003789055.1 of Histidinibacterium lentulum. Taxonomy (GTDB): domain Bacteria; phylum Pseudomonadota; class Alphaproteobacteria; order Rhodobacterales; family Rhodobacteraceae; genus Oceanicola; species Oceanicola lentulus. The sequence continues at coordinate 41,698 of NZ_ML119090.1, forward strand.
AGGGCTACGCGATGACCGGGTCGGTCCACATGCGGGACCCGCGCCGGCTCTGGCGGGACCTCGGTGCGCGGCGCTGGATCGGGGTGCAGATCCTCTTTCTCGGCACGGTGCTGCAATTCACCCTGGCACCGGTGCTCTGGGTCTGCTGGCTGCTCTTCGCCCAGCCCCTGCCGCAGCCCGGCCTGCCCGCGCTGACCGCCGCTCTCGGCCTCGGCCTCACCGGGCTGTTCCTGACCTCCGAGGCGGTCAACCTCGGCATCGCCGTCCTCGGCGCGCGCCGCGCCGGGAAAGCCCGCCTGGGGTGGTGGGCGCCGACGCTGCTGTTCTACTTCCCGCTGGCCACGGCGGGGATGTTCAAGGGCCTGTGGGAGCTGTTCGTCCGGCCCTTCTACTGGGACAAGACCGCGCACGGCCTCCTGCCCGAGACCGCCGCCGGGACAGGAACCGCCCCCGTCCTCACTCCGCCGCCTCGACGGCCTCCGCATCCAGTCGCAGCCGAATGACGAAGGCCTTCGAGATGTGATCGCGCAGCGCCCGGTCCGCGGCCTCGCCGTCCCCCGCCTCGATGGCCTCGACGATCATGGCATGTTCCTTGAGCGTGTCCTGCGAGCGCCCGTCCGCCGCGATCGAGGTGGAGGCCAGGAGCGCCATGGACCGGTGCACGAGATCGAGCTGCTGCACGAGGAACCGGTTGTGGCTGGCAAGATGGATCTGCTTGTGGAACCGCCGGTTCGCCCGCGACATCGCGTGCGGGTCGTTCACCAGCGCATGATCCGCGTCGAGCATGTCGCGCAGCACCCGAACCTCCTCGGGCGTCGCGTGCCGCGCCGCCAGCCGCGCGGCCAGCCCCTCGAGTTCCCCGCGCACGACGTAGAGCTCGGCAAGCTGCGAATGGTCGAGCGAGGCCACGATCAGCGACCGCCCGTCGCGCGTCAGCAGGCTCTGGGTCTCGAGCCGCTGCAACGCCTCGCGGATCGGCGTGCGGCTGACCCCGAACCGGTCGGCCAGCTCGCTCTCCACCAGCCGGTCGCCTGGCTTGTAGATGCCGGTGTCGATCGCCTCCAGAATGAGGTCGTAGGCATCCTTCGGAGAGGTCCTGAGTTCGGCCATCGATCCGCCCTGTCAGATTTGTCTGACAGCCTCTCTCGCAGAACTGTCAGCTTGGGTTGACTTTAGCGATAACCGTAACAGGTTTGCAAGGCCTCCGGCATTGCGGCTCTTCGCCGCCCGGTCTAGCTCCCCACCATGGTCGCCGACTCCTTCTCACATGTCCGCGTCTGGGTCTTCGACCTCGACAACACGCTCTACGATCCCTCCGCCCGCCTCTTCGCGCAGATCGAGCGGCGGATGAACGCGCTCATCAGGCGCGAGCTGGGCCTCGGCGAGGCCGAGGCCGCGCATCTGCGGGACGATTACTGGCGGCGTTACGGCACCACCCTCTCGGGCCTGATGGCCGAGCACGACATCGACCCCGTGCCCTTTCTGGCCGAGGTTCACGACATCGACTTCTCCGTGCTCTCCCCCGACCCCGCGCTGGCCGACGCGATCTCCGCCCTGCCCGGCCGGCGCATCGTCTACACCAACGGCGACCGCCCCTATGCCCGCCAGGTCCTGGCCGCGCGCGGTCTGACGGGCTGCTTTCACGCGGTCTACGGGATCGAGCACGCGGGATACCGCCCGAAACCCGAGCAGGCGGCCTTCGAGGCGGTCTTCGCCCTCGACGGCCTCTCGCCCGACATGGGCGCGATGTTCGAGGACGACACCCGCAACCTCGCGGCCCCCCATGCCATGGGGATGCGGACGGTCCATGTCGCCCCCGACGCCGCGCCCGCCGATCACATTCACCACCACACCTCCGACCTCGCGGGCTTTCTGTCGCAGCTTCGCGGTCTGTAAGGCGCGAAATCCGACCCTATCTGTCGGGCATTCCACCCCGGCCCGACAGACAGGATCCCGATGACCGACACCACCCCGACGACCCTGCCCCGCCGCCGTCCCTGGCATCACGTCCCGCTTCTCGGCTGGCTGCTCTGGGATCTGCAGCGCGACTTCGCCGGAAACTGGCCCTATGCAGCCGTGATCGCGCTCACGCTGATGATCTTCGCCGTGGATGCCATCGGCCTTGCCGCGATCGGGCTTCTGGCGGTGGCGGTGACGCCGCTGATGGTACTGACCCTCGTGGTCATCAGCCGCGGCTGACCTCTTGCCGCGCCCCCTTTCCCGCCTCCCGGCCCGGGGCTAGCTTGCGGTCCATGACACAGGATGCCGATATCTTCATCTCGGGCGGCGGGGTCGCGGGTCTGACCGCCGCCGCGGCTCTCGGCGCGGCCGGGTTCACCGTGATCGCCGCCGACCCAGCCCCCCCGGTGACCGAGGAGGCGGCCGAAGGAGCGGACCTGCGCACCACCGCCTTCCTGCAGCCCGCGCGGCGACTGCTCGAGGCTGCAGGCATCTGGGAGCATTACGCCCCCCATGCCACGCCGCTCAGGATCATGCGCATCGTCGACGCGGGGGGGGCGGAGCCCGTGGCCCGCAGCACCCGCGATTTCGACAGCGCCGACCTCGGCGAGGCGCCCTTCGGCTGGAACCTGCCCAACTGGCTCCTGCGGCGGGAGCTCATGGCCCGCATCGCGGAGCTGGGCACCGTCGACTTCCGTCCCGGCACGGGCTTCGCCTCCATGCTCGCCCGGGACTCGGGCGCGCTCGTGACGCTGACCGACGGCAGCCGCCTCAAGGTGCGCCTCGTGATCGGCGCCGATGGCCGCGACAGCCCGGTGCGGCAGGCGGCCGGCATCGGCGCGCGGACCTGGCGCTATGGCCAAAAGGCCGTGACCTTCTCCGTCACCCATCCCGTGCCCCATGACAACGTCTCCACGGAGATCCACCGCACCGGCGGCCCCTTCACCCTCGTGCCCCTGCCCGATCACGACGGCCGGCCCTGCTCCGCCGTCGTCTGGATGGTGCCCGGCGCCGAGGCGCAGCGGCTGATGGCCCTGGACCCCGAGAGCTTCGCCGCCGAGGCCACGACCCGCTCGGCGGGCCTCTTCGGCGCCCTGACCCTCGCGTCCCGGCGCATGAGCTGGCCGATCATCTCGCGCCTCGCCGACCGGATGACCGCGCGGCGCACGGCGCTCATGGCCGAGGCCGCCCATGTCGTCCCGCCCATCGGCGCGCAGGGTCTGAACATGTCGCTCGCCGATCTCGGCACACTTCTCGACCTCGCCCGGGGCGATCCCGACCGGCTCGGCGCGCCCGCCATGCTCGACGCCTACCACCGCCGCCGCCACCCGGAGGTTCGGCTGCGGGTCGAGGGCGTGAACCTGCTCAACCGCACTTCCATGGCCGAGGCCGGCATCGTCCGCGACCTGCGCGCGCTCGGCATCCGCGCGCTCCATGACATGGCCCCGGTGCGGCGCGGGCTGATGCGGCTGGGGCTCGGCGCCCGCCCGTGACGGCCGCACGCCCGGAGGCGCCTCGCCTCTCGACGCGGCGTCAGGGCGGGGCTAGGCTGCGTCCATGGCCCTGACGATCCACGTTCCGTTCGAGGCGATCCTCTGGGGGTTCGAGGGCGTGCTGAACCGCGCGAGACCCCCGGGGATAGAGCCCGACCCGCGCTGCCTCGAGATATCGGAGCGCGCGCATCTGCGCGGCCTGAGGCAGGCGATCCTGACCGATGCCGATGCCGCCCGCGCCGACGAGATCGAGGCGCGGCTGGACGCCTTTCCCCAGATCGAGGCGCTCTATGCCGCGGGCCGGACCGGGCACAGCAAGCCCGCTCCCGAGGCCTTCATGGCAGCGGCGGAGGGCATGAACCTCGCGCCTGCGTCGATCCTCTTCGTCGACGGCTCGGGGTCGTTCTGCAACGCGGCGGCGAAGCTCGGCTTCCGGACCTTCCGCTTCTCGCGCCTTGCCGCCGACAACCTCGAGGCCCGCCTGCCGGACCACCGCCGCCGACGCTGACCGGCAGGGCGGGAGGGCAAGCCGCCTGCCCCTCACAATGGCCCCGGCCGCCGTTCCTCGGTCAGGAGCACGTTCGCCTCCACGTCGCCGATCCCCGGCAGGGTCATGATCCGCCGCCTCAGCACCCGCTCGAAATCCGAGAGATCCCGCGCCACGACCCTGAGCCGGTAGTCGTAGAGCCCCAGCACATGCTCCACGAGCTGCACCTCGGGGATCGCGGTCACCGCCCGCTCGAAATCCTCCAGCTTGACCCGGCCGCGCAGGCCGATCTTCACGCCGAGGAACACCGTCACGCCGAAGCCCAGCGCCGCCGGGTCGAGCTTGAGGCGCCGGCCCCGGATCACGCCCGCCTCCTCGAGCCGCCGGATCCGACGCCAGGTGGCGGGCTGGCTCAGCCCCACGCGGCGGCCCAGCGCCCCCGCCGACTGCCCCGCCTCCTCGCGCAGAAGCCGCAGGAGCCGGCGGTCGATCTCGTCGAGAACGGCGCTCACAGCGGCAACGCGTCCGCGTCGCGGATCGTGGCGATGGTCAGCAGCGCCTCGATGTCGGCGATATGGGGCAGCGTCAGGATCCGGTCGCGGTAGAGGGCCTGGTAATGGGCCATGTCCCGCGCCACGAGCGCGAGCCGCAGGTCCACCCGGCCGAGGAAGGTCTGGATCTCGATCACCTCGGGCACCTTTCGCGCCGCGGCAATCAGTTCGTCGAGCGCGCGCGGCGCGCTCTTCTCCACGGTGATGCGCAGGCTCACATGGACGCGCCAGCCGAGCGCCGCCCAGTCGATCACCACCTCGCGGCCCCGGATCACGCCCGCGGCCTCCAGCTTCTCCACCCGGCGCGCCGCCCGCGCGGGCGTCACGCGCGCCCGCTCCGCCAGTTCCGGCATGGTCAGCGTGGGTTCCGCCTGCAGCTGCCGCAGGATGCGCCTGTCCTCGTCATCAAGCATGAAAACCGGCGTATCGGCCTCAATGACGAATGGCAATCATCATCTGGCCACAAATACTCCTCTTCCAGCCCTGCCGTCTTCGCGAGGCGCACGGTAGGTCTGCGCCGAGACAGACAGGGAAGGAGACCCATCATGCGCGTCTACTACGACCGCGACTGCGACGTGAACCTGATCAAGGACATGAAGGTGGCGATTCTGGGCTACGGCTCCCAGGGCCATGCCCATGCGCTGAACCTGCGCGACAGCGGCGCCAAGAACCTCGTCGTGGCCCTGCGCGAGGGCTCGCCGTCGAAGGCCAAGGCCGAGGGCGAGGGACTGACGGTCATGGGCATCGAGGAAGCCGCCGCCTGGTGCGACCTGATGATGTTCACCATGCCCGACGAGCTGCAGGCCGCGACCTACAAGGCCCATGTGCATGACCACCTGAAGGACGGCGCGGCGATCGCCTTCGCCCACGGCCTCAACGTCCATTTCGGCCTGATCGAGCCGAAGAAGACCGTCGACGTGCTGATGATGGCGCCCAAGGGCCCCGGTCACACGGTGCGCGGCGAATACGTCAAGGGCGGCGGCGTGCCCTGCCTCGTGGCCGTCGAGAACGATGCGAGCGGTCGCGCCATGGAGATCGGCCTGTCGTACTGCTCCGCCATCGGCGGCGGCCGGTCCGGCATCATCGAGACGAACTTCCGCCAGGAATGCGAGACCGACCTCTTCGGCGAGCAGGCCGTTCTCTGCGGCGGTCTCGTGGAGCTGATCCGCATGGGCTTCGAGACGCTGGTCGAGGCCGGCTACGAGCCCGAGATGGCCTATTTCGAGTGCCTGCACGAGGTGAAGCTGATCGTGGACCTGATCTACGAGGGCGGCATCGCGAACATGAACTACTCGATCTCGAACACCGCGGAATACGGCGAATACGTCTCCGGCCCCCGCATCCTGCCCTACGACGAGACGAAGGCGCGGATGAAGGCGGTACTGGAGGACATCCAGTCCGGCCGCTTCGTGTCGAACTTCATGGCCGAGAACGCCGTGGGTCAGCCCTTCTTCAAGGCCACCCGCCGCCGCAACGACGAGCATCAGATCGAGGCCGTGGGCGAGAAGCTGCGCGCCATGATGCCCTGGATCGGCGCCGGCAAGCTGGTGGACAAGGCCAAGAACTGAGGCCCGTCACGCCGGGGGCGGTCGGCGCCGCCCCCGGTCCGCGTCACTCCCGTTCCCGGATCGGGTTCGGTCCGGGGCCGTCCTTGGCCAGCGAGGACTTCTCCTCCCGGCGTTCGTGAGTCATCTTGTCGGCCTTGCGCTTGCTGTTCCACGCCCAGGCGATGACGATGAGGAACGTGGCCAGGGGCAAGAGCCAGATCAGCGGAAAGCTGTCCATGGGGTTCTCCTAACAGGTCTGTGCCTTCCCCAGCGAACGGGCGGCGGCGCGTCGGGTTCCCTGCCGCCGCGGCCCCTGCGACCCGATGCCCCCCGTTTACCCTGACTTCCGGAACCTCCGCCGCGCCCGGGGCCGGCCACAGTTTCGGCCCGCTCCTTCCGCAGACCTGCCCCCATCGGGACCGGTCCCGCGGAGCCGCGTCATGCTGCACATGTCCACGCCAGAGCCGCCGCACAGGGCGGTGAGCCGCTGCGAGGTAGGCCCGGCGCCCCTCGCGCTCAAGCCCCAGATCCTGGCCGCGGGGGCCGGAGACCCCCGGGCGCTCGAGGCCGCGTTTCGCGACGGCTGGGGCCGGGCCTCGGACAGCCCGCTCCTTTTCGCGGCCACCGCCGAAGGGCGGCTTCTGGGGTATATCCGCCTCTCCGCAGCGGCCCGCGCCAGCGGCGCCGTGCCCCGCCCCGTCCGGATCGAGGAGATCTGGGTGACCGCGGAGATGCGCGGGCGCGGCCTCGGGCGGCTGCTCCTCGCCTATGTCCTGGCCGTCTCGGAACGGGCGGGCTGGGGCGCGCTGGAGGCCGAGGTGCCGGGCGAGGCAACCGGAACCCTGCGCCTCTTCCGCGACGCGGGCTTCCGCGAGCGGCGCGTGGTCCTGCGGCTCGGCGCACCGCCCGACCGGCCTTCGGCGGCGGCATGGCTGGCGCATCTGTGGCAGACCGCGCCGCCCCTGCCGATCTACGCGGGCTGCGGCGGCCTCCTGCTGGCGCTCTTGCTCGTCCTGCTCTGACGGACTCAGGCCGCCGCGGTGACGGATTCCACTTCGGCGACGATGCCGTCCACGACCTCAGCCAGAAGCCCCTCGTCCTCGCATTCCGCCATCACGCGGATCAGCGGCTCGGTGCCGGACTTGCGGATCAGCACGCGCCCCCGCGCGCCCATCATGCCCTCGGCCGCCGTGATGGCGGCCTGTACGCTCGCCTCGGAAAGGGGGTCCTGCCCGAGGCCGAACCGCACGTTCCGCAGAAGCTGCGGCACCCGCTCGAAGCGCCGCGACAGGGCGCTGGCCGGCAGGCCGGTCTCGATCATCGCGGCGAGGAACTGAAGGCCCGCCAGCAGCCCGTCGCCCGTGGTGGCGAAATCCGTCATCACGATATGGCCGGACTGTTCCCCGCCGAGGTTCCAGCCGCCGCGCCGCATCGCCTCCACCACATAGCGGTCGCCCACCTTCGTGCGCTCGAGCCGCAGGCCAAGCCCGCCGAGATACCGCTCGAGCCCGAGGTTCGACATGACGGTTGCCACCAGCACCCCGTCCCGCAGGCGCTGCTGCTCGGCCCAGCGCCCGGCAAACAGGGCCATGATCTGGTCGCCGTCGGCCACTGCGCCCGTCTCGTCGATCAGGATCACCCGATCCGCGTCTCCGTCGAGGCAGATGCCCACATCCGCGCCATGGGCCACCACGGCCTCCTGCGCCGTCTCGCAATGGGTGGAGCCGACCTTGTCGTTGATGTTGAGCCCGTTCGGCCGCACGCCCACGGCGATCACCTCGGCGCCCAGTTCCCACAAAACCTCGGGCGCCACGCGGTAGGCCGCGCCGTTGGCGCAGTCGACCACCACCTTCAGCCCGTCGAGCCGCATGCCCTGCGGAAAGGTCGCCTTGACCCGCTCGGCATAGCGGAAGCGGCCGTCGTCCACCCGCGTGGCCCGGCCGATCTCTCCCGCGGCCACGGGGGCAAGCTCGCCGCTCACCAGCGTCTCGATCTCCGCCTCGGCGGCATCCGAGAGCTTGAAGCCGTCGGGGCCGAAGAACTTGATCCCGTTGTCGGCATGGGGGTTGTGGCTGGCCGAGATCATGATGCCGAGATCGGCGCGCATGGAGGTCGTCAGGAGCCCCACCGCCGGCGTCGGCACCGGGCCAAGGAGCAGCACGTTCATGCCCGTGGAAGTCAGGCCGGCGGTCAGCGCGTTCTCGAACATGTAGCCCGACAGGCGCGTGTCCTTGCCGATCACCACCCGGTGCCCGTTGGCCCCGTCGCCGCGAAAGAACCGGCCCGCCGCGGCCCCGATCCGGAGGGCCATGTCCGCCGTCATCGGCCAGGTGTTCGCCGTGCCCCGCACACCGTCGGTGCCGAATAGATGCCGCTCGCTCATCGCGCCTTCGCCCCTCGTCTTCGGTCGGGTCCGGGCATGACGCCCCGGCCCGATCTTGTGGCACCCACGCGGGACACCCCTGTCCCGCGACCCGGGGGCACCATACCCGGCCGGGCGGCAGGCCCCACTCACAATCTGTTTCAGACCTTTGCGGCCGAGGGGGGCCGCCCTCCGCTCAGTTCGAGGCGGTCCGCAGCGGCCAGCGATAGAAGTGATGCACGCCGATGGTCGTCGTCCTTGGAAACCGGCTGGCCCAGGACGGGTTCACCGCGCGGGTATGGTAATGGGTGGCACCGCCCGTCAGGTCCGACTCGGCGCCGTCCATCATCAGCCGCGCGACCTTGCCGACCCGGTGCCAGGACGCCTGGTCGCGCACCGTCTCGGGAATGCCGTCGCAGGTGTAACTGAACTGGCAGGCATGGATGCGGCCCGTTCCCTCGTTCACCACGCCGCAGATCGTGTCGGGATAGCGCGGATCGTCGACCCGGTTCAGGATCACCTCGGCCACCCCGAAGAGCCCCCGCAGCGATTCGCCCCGGGCCTCGAAATAGAGCGCCTCGGTCAGGCAGCGCCACTGGGCGCTCCCCGAGGCCACCGGGAGGGCGGCAAGGGCGCTTTCCTCGTAGAGCGCCGCTGGGCCGGCCGCGGCCGGGCTCCGGGTCGACAGCCGCTCCGCCGTCAGGGCCTCGAGACGGGCCGGCGCGACCTCCTGAAGACTTGCGTGCTCGGCCCCGAGAAGATCCGTCAGCCGGGTCTTCATCGTGCCATCCGCCGATGCCGCCTGTCCCCAGATCCCCCCGACAAGCGCAAGAGAAAGAGCGAGCGCCCGGAAGGCGCCGCGCGTCCGCGGTTGATGCGTCATGTAATCCTCGTAGCAGCTCACGTCGCGTCAATTCACGCGATCGTGCCTTTGCTACAGGCCAGGGGCGAAAATTTCCACCCTGCGAGGCCCCGCGCCAGTCGTCCCGCGGCAAGCCAGCGGAATGGAATCAATATCTTGCGGCCTGGCTTCAGCCTACCTCTAGACCGTCCCCGATCTGGCGGTCCGCGATGGCCAACTGGGCGGCGGAAAGTCGCGCAGCGGGCACGCGGAACGGCGAACAGGACACGTAATCGAGCCCGATCGCCCGGCTGAAGGCGATGGCCGACCGGCTGCCGCCGTGTTCCCCGCAGATCGACAGGGTGATCCCCGGCACACTGTCCCGCGCCCGCTCGGCTCCCATCGTCAGAAGCTCGCCCACCCCGTCGATGTCGAGCGTGTGGAACGGGTCCTCCGGGAACACCCGCGCCTTGACGTAGGCCGACATGAACCTTCCTGCGTCGTCGCGGCTCAGGCCATAGGTCATCTGCGTCAGGTCGTTCGTGCCGAAAGACAGGAACTGGCAGTGTGGCGCGATGTCCCCCGCGCGGAGCGCCGCCCGCGGCGTCTCCACCATCACGCCGAGCTTGTAGGCGAAATCCGCCCCGGTCTCGTTGTAGACGTTGACCGCAACCGCATCGATCCGCGTCTTGACGAGTTCCACCTCGCGCATGGCGCTGACGAGGGGGATCATGATCTCGGGCACCACCTTCGCCCCCCGCTTCGAGGCGGCGATTGTCGCCTCGAAGATGGCGCGCGCCTGCATCTCGTAGATCTCGGGCACCGTCACGCCGAGCCGGACGCCGCGCATCCCCAGCATGGGGTTGTATTCCTCCAGCGCCTCGACCCGCGCCTCCACGTCCGAGAGCGGCAGGTCGAGCACGTCCGCCAGGCTGCGCATCCCCTGCCGGTCCGAGGGCAGGAATTCATGGAGCGGCGGATCGAAGAGCCGGATACACACGGGCGAGCCCGCCATGATCTCGAACAGCTCCGCGAAATCGCCGCGCTGCATGGGCAGAAGCCGCTCCAGCACCGCCGCGCGATCCTCGCCGGTGTCGGCAAAGATCATCTCCCGCATCACCGAAAGCCGCTCCGCCTCGAAGAACATGTGCTCCGTCCGGCAGAGGCCGATCCCCTCGGCGCGGAAGTTGCGCGCCGTCTGGGCGTCGGCGGGCGTGTCGGCATTCGCGCGCACGCCGATGTCCCGCGCGGCATCCGCCCAGTCGAGAAGCTGCTGGAACGCCCCGTCGAGCGCCGCCTCCACCATCACTGGCGCGCCCGCGAGCACCTCTCCCGTTGTGCCGTCCACGGTGATCGTCTCGCCTTCGGCAAAGCGCCGCCCGTCCGGCGCCACCAGCCGCTTCGCCTTGCGGTCGAGCCGCAGGTCCGAGGCCCCCACCACGCAAGGCAGGCCAAGGCCCCGGCCGATCACCGCCGCATGGCTCGTGACGCCGCCGCGCACCGTCAGCACGCCCACCGCCGCATGCATCCCCCGGATGTCCTCGGGCGTGGTCTCGCGCCGCACGAGGATGCAATCCTCCCCGCGCGAGGCGCTCGCCTGCGCATCGGTGGCGCTGAACACGATCCGCCCCCGCGCGGCACCGGGGCTGGCCGCGATGCCCCGGGTGATCACGTCGCGCGCGGCGCCCGGCGCCACCTGCCGGTGCAGAAGCTCCGACAGCGCCTGCGGATCGACCCGCATCACCGCCTCCTCGGGCGAGATGATGCCGTCCTCCGCCAGCTCCACCGCGATCCGCACCTTGGCGCGGCTGCCCCGGTTCACCCGGATCGCATCGAGAATGGCCAGCCGCCCGCCGTGGAGCGTGAACTCGATCTGCATTTCCTCGCGCAGCCGTGCGCGGGCCCTCTCGCCGCAGGCGACCAGCTCGGCAAAAGGCTCGGGGCACAGCTCCTCGAGGCTCGGCCCCCGGGGATCGCGCGTGAGATAGAGCGCCTCGCTCCCGGCGGCCAGCGCATCGCGCCCCTGGCTCTGGCTGAGATAGCGCCCGGTGACCTGCCGCTCCCCGGTCAGCGGATCGACGAACTGGATCACGCCCGAGCCGCTGTCGCCCGGCCCGACGCCCAGCACCATCTGCTGCACCACAAGGCCGAGGCCCGCATCCTCCGGCGCCCCCTTGGCCTTTCTCAGGATGCGCGCGGTCGTCCCCTCCCAGGCCCGCGCCATGGACCGCAGCACATCGGCAAGCTGCCGCCCCACGTCCTGCGGAAAGGGCTCGTCCGCCTCCTCCTCGTAGGTCCGGAGCGCCAGCGCCAGCGCCTCGTGGTCCGGCGTATCGGGGAGGGTGAACATCTCGTCGTCGAGTCGCGCCACATGGGTCGCGAAGGACTGGATGAAGCGCAGGTAAAGCGAGGTCGCCGCCCGCTCCCCGATCTCGTCGCAGAGCTGCGCGTGCCGCACGTCGCACATCCCGATGTTCAGGATCGCCCCCGGCCCGCCCCAGTCGGGGTCCTGGCTCGAGGGGCGCACGCTCAAGAGCGGCTGCGGCCCGAAATGGGCGAGGATCGCGCCGGTGTCGGGCACGCCCCCAGCCGCGATCCGGTGCACGGTGCGGAACGGCAGGGCCACGGTCTTCGGCACCGGCATGTTGAGCCGGATCAGCCGTTGCAGGCATTTCGCCCGGCCACCATGGATATCCGCCGACATCGGAACATCGGGGGTGATCAGCGTGACTTCGGAGCGGTCCAATTCTTTCTGCACTGCGGCATCCTCTTCGCCGCCACCATAGGCGCCATGGGTCGTCGTGCAACGAAAACGTGAACGCCCCTAGCCCTCGACCTGCGACAGATCGGCCACCCCGAGGCAGAGCGCCCGGATCCGGCTGAGCAGGTTCAGGCGGTTGCGGCGCAGGACCTGGTTCTCCGCATTGACCTGCACCGCCTCGAAGAAGGCGTCGATCGGCGCGCGGAGGCTCGCAAGCTGCCCCATGGCGGCGGCGAAGTCCTCGCCCGCCATGGCCTCCCGGATATGGGGCTCGGCCCTGTCGAGCGCGGCGAAGAGCGCCGTTTCCTCGGGCCCTTCCGCGAATTTCGCATCGGCGCCGAAGGAGTATTCCACCCCGTCCGCCGCTTCGGCCTGGCTGACGATGTTGCTCGCCCGCTTGAAGCCCTGCACGAGGTTCGTTCCGTCCTCCGTCTTCAGGAAGGCCGCGAGGGCCTCGGCCCGCCGCACCAGCAGCGTCAGGTCATCCGCGCCGGGCATGCCAAGGCAGGCGTCGATGACGTCATGGGGGATGCCCTCGGAGCGCAGGTGGACCTTCAGCCGTGCGTGGAAGAAGGCGAGGAGGTCGGCCGCATCGGTTCTCTCGTCGGCCTTGCTCAGCATTCCGGCCAGCGGCATCCGCAGGCCCCTCTCCAGCAATATCCGGATAACCCCAAGCGCAGCCCGCCGCAGTGCGAAGGGGTCGCCCGAGCCCGTGGGCTTCTCGCCGATGGCCCAGAACCCCGCGAGCGTGTCGAGCTTGTCGGCGAGCGCCACGGCCAGCGAGACCGGCGCCGTAGGCACCGCGTCGGAGGGGCCGAGCGGCGCGTAATGGGCCTCGCAGGCCTCGGCCACCTCCGCGGGCAGCCCGGCCTCGGCGGCATAGTAGCGGCCCATGGTGCCCTGAAGCTCGGGGAATTCGTAGACCATCTCGGACGCGAGGTCCGCCTTCGCCACCCGCGCCGCCTGTTCGGCCAGGTCCGGGTCCGCGCCCACGGCGGGCGCGATCTCGCGCGCCAGCGCCGCGATCCGCGCGATCCGGTCGGCCTGGCTGCCGAGCCGCCGCTCGAAGGTCACGGCCTCCAGCGCCTCGAGCCAGGCGCCCATCCCCGCCCGCGCGACGCGCAGGTCGTTCTCCCAGAAGAAGGCCGCGTCCGCCAGGCGAGCCGACAGCACCTTGCGGTTGCCCGCGAGGATCGTCGCGCCGTCGTCCGGTGTTTCGATATTGGCAACGGTGATGAAATGGGTGACCGCAGGAGCGTCCACCATTCCGGGCACATCGCTGTGCACGCCCGGTGCACGCCCGGTGCACGCTTTTGGCCCCGCCGAAAAGAACTTCTGGTGCTCCTTCATCGAGGTCTGCAGCACCTCCGCCGGCAGGCCGAGGAACCGTTCCTCGATGGGTCCCATCAGCACCACGGGCCATTCCACGAGCCCCGCCACCTCGGCCAGAAGGCCCGCGTCCTCGATCACCTCGAGCCCCGCCGCGAAGGCGAGGTTGCCCGCCTCCGCGCGGATCGTCTCGGCCCGTTCCTCGGGCCGCAGCATCACCTTCGCGCGCTTCAGCTTGGCCTCGTAGTCATCGAAATTCGCTACGGAAAATGGCCCCGATCCCATGAAGCGGTGGCCCTCGGTGATATTGCCCGCGCGGATCCCGTCGACCTCCATCGGCACCACTTCGGCGCCCGCCTCGTCGGTCAGGATGCACAGAATCCGCTGCAGCGGCCGCACCCAGCGCAGGCTCCCCGCGCCCCAGCGCATGGACTTGGGCCAGGGGAAATTGCGGATCGCATGCTCGAGCACCTCCGCCACGATCGCCGCCGCCGGACGCCCCTTCTGCTCGACAATCGCGAAATAAAACAAGCCCTTGTCGGTCTCCCGCTCCTCCAGCGCCGCGCGGTCCACGCCGGCGCCGCGGCAGAATCCCTCCACCGCCTTGTCCGGCGCGCCCACCTTCGGCCCGCGCCGTTCCTCGCGCGTGTCCGGGCTCTCGGCGGTCAGCCCCTCGACGGTCAGCGTCAGCCGTCGGGGCGTGGCGAAGGCCGCCGCGGAGGCATAGGTCAGCCCCGCGCCGACAAGACCGTCCATCACCATTTTCTTCAGATCTTCCGAGGCCTTGGCCTGCATTCTTGCAGGGATTTCCTCGGAAAACAGCTCGATCAGCAGGTCGGGCATCAGCGATAGGCCTCCGGGGGCGGCGGACAGCCGTCAGGCACGGGGTCGCCGTCGAAGACGACCTCTCCGCAGCGGTTGAGCTGGGTCCACGCAAACGCGCGGCCATCGGGATAGACGGCGACGATCCGGTCGACGCCATAGGGATCGTTGGACGCGCCCAGATAGGCCACCGCCCGCCCCTCCTCAAGCGCCCGTCCGATCTCGCCCGCGTCGAAACAGTCGAACCAGCGCGGCGCCACGAGCGGTTCGGGAGCCGGGGCGACCTCGTATGCGTCCCCGAGCACGCCGGGATCGGTCAGGTCAAAGCAGGCGCGGTATCGGATGGGGGAGCTGTCGGCGTCGATGCCCTTGAAGTTTTCGAACATGAACGGGACTGGCTCGCCGGTTCCTGCCGCCAGAAGTTGCACATTTGCGTCCTCGGCGGAGAGTTCGTCGTAGTAGTGCCAGACCTGAAGGTAATAGAGCCCGGCCCCCGCGACGAGGGCGGAGAAGAGCAGGACCAGGATGGCGATCCGTCCGGTCATCCTAGCGCCAGTCCATGTTGATGACGGGGCCGGCCACCCGCCTCGCGCGCGCCCGGAGCGCCGCCGTGCGCGCCGCAAGGTCCGGGATGCGATCCTCGTGGGTCTCGACGAAGAGATGCCCGATCCGGGACAGGACCGGATGGTCGAGCAGCACTTCCAGCAGCTCCACCTCGGCGCCCTCGATATCCACCTTGAGGACTGCGATGTCGCGGTCGAGATCCGAAATGAACCCAGGAAAATCAATGACATCGACATCCACGCCGCTGGCGGGGTCGACGTTGGACTTGGCGGAGAGAAGCGACGAGGATTCCGACCGCGTCTCGCGATCCTCCTCGAACTGCCGAGAGCGGTAGAGCGCGGCGCGGCCCCCGCGGATGCCTGCCGCGGCCTCGATCACGGTGACGTTCGGCAGGTCGGCCACGTTCTCGCGCAGACGCTGCGCCGTCCAGGGATCGGGCTCGAAGGCGATGACCCGGTCCGAGGCGGCGGCCATGCGGCGGGTCCAGACCCCGAGGTTGGCTCCGAGATCGATGCAGAGCCCGCCCGAAATCCGGTCCAGCACGGCCATCAGCGCCGCCTCGGCCTCGCTCTTGCGCCGTTTCTTCAGGTCGCGCCGATAGTTGCGCCCCGCCTTGCCCGGCAGGCGGGTGCCGATCCAGTCCCTGACGACAGAGGAGGCGGGGGCCTCAGCCATCATGCCGCCGCCCCGCCTGCCTCGGTCCGGACGAAGGCATCGGCGCAGAGCTTCGCCAGAGCGCGGACGCGGCCGATATAGGCCTGCCGTTCGGTGACGGAAATCACCCCGCGGGCGTCGAGCAGGTTGAAGATATGGCTGGCCTTGATGCACTGGTCGTAGGCGGGGTGGGCCATGACGATCCGCCGCCCGGTCTTCGGATCGTTGTCGGGCTGGTCCAGGATCGCGCGGCACTCGGCCTCCGCCTCCTCGAAGTGACGCAAGAGCAGCGCGGTATCGGCCACGTCGAAGTTCCAGCGCGAGTATTCCGCCTCGGTCTGCCGAAAGACGTCGCCATAGGTCAGCGGCTGCAGGCTGTCCGGCGCGTTGAAGGGCATGTCCATGACATGGTCGATGCCGAGGACGTACATCGCCAGTCGTTCGAGGCCATAGGTCAGCTCGCCCGAGACAGGGTGGCAGTCGTGCCCGCCAACCTGTTGGAAGTAGGTGAACTGCGAGACCTCCATCCCGTCGCACCAGACCTCCCAGCCAAGGCCCCAGGCGCCGAGGGTGGGGCTTTCCCAGTCGTCCTCGACGAAGCGGATGTCATGCACGCGGAAGTCGATGCCGATAGCCTCGAGCGAGCCGAGGTAGAGGTCCTGGAAATCGGGCGGCGACGGCTTCACCAGCACCTGGAACTGGTAATAGTGCTGCAGGCGGTTCGGGTTCTCGCCATAGCGGCCGTCGGTGGGCCTGCGGGAGGGCTGGACATAGGCCGCGGCCCAAGGGCGCGGCCCCAGCGAGCGCAGGGTGGTCGCCGGGTGAAAGGTGCCCGCGCCGACCTCCATGTCGTAGGGCTGGAGCACGGCACAGCCGCGACCGGCCCAGTAGGTCTGCAGGGCCAGGATGATGTCCTGAAAACTGGTCGGTCTGCCCGTCATCGCGCCGCCTCTTCGTTGCGCGCCCCGGATAGAGCGGAGGCCGGAAAGGGTCAATCGCGCCACGCCCAATCAAATCCTTGAAAGCGCGGTGCGTTTTCGGCTGACGCCCCTCCCCGCTTTGGTAACGTCCGCGACGGAATGCGTGAAGCCCGGGGCAGCGGGCCACCCGAGGAATAGTGATGACACGACGATTTACAGCTTTTGTCCTTTGCACCGCAATGGCTTGGCCCATGGGCGCGGCAGCCCAGTCCGAGACGGTCTGGCTCCAGATCGAGGCGCGGCGGTCGGTCGCTTCGGCCTCCGAGGCCGCGCGGAGCTACGCGCAGGACCTCGAGAACGTCACGGGCTTCTCCCTGGGCAACGGGTTTTACGGTGTGGCGCTCGGTCCATACACGGCCGCGGACGCCCAGGCGCTGAGCGCACAGTTGAAGGCGCAGGGCCGGATCCCGCAAGACGCCTATATCGTCTCCAGCGATGCCTACGGGCAGCAGTTCTATCCAGTCGGCACCGGCGTGTCCCTCGACGCGCAGCCGCTTCCCGAGGGCTTCGCCGCGCCACCGGCCGAGGAGACCCTGACGCCGGAAGACATCGCCGTCGCGACGGCGGAGGCCATCACGCAATCCGACCTGCCCGATGCCGAGCCCCCCGGGCAAGAAGCGGCGGTTCCTCCGCCACAGCCTGCTCCGGAGCCTGACCCCGAGCCGGAAGCCGAGCCCGAAGAGACCCGCGCCCAGGCGCTTGCCAGCGAGGATCTTCTCAACCGGGACGAGAAGCGCGAATTGCAGACCATGCTGCAATGGGCGGGGTTCTACAATTCCGCAATCGACGGGCTCTTCGGGGGCGGCACACGCGGCGCGATGTCAGCCTGGCAGGAGGCCAAGGGCTATGAGCCGACGGGCGTTCTGACGACCCGGCAGCGGGAGGAACTCTTTCGCGATTTCAACGCGATCCTTGACGGGCTCGACCTCGCCACCGTGCGCGACGATGCCTCGGGCATCCAGATGGTGGTGCCCGTGGGCGTGGTCGCCTTCACCGAATACGCGCCGCCTTTCGTCAAGTTCGAGCCGATCTCCGACGCTCTGCCGGCGGAGGTGTATTTCATTTCCCAGGCGGGCAACGAGGACAGGTTCTTCGGGCTCTACGAGATCCTGCAGACCCTCGACATCGTGCCGGAGGAGGGTCCGCGGGAGCGGTCCGGCACCTCTTTCGAGATCGAGGGGCGCGATGCGGACCGCCACACCTACATCCGTGCCCAGCGCGAAGGCGATGCGATCAAGGGGTTCATGCTGGTCTGGCCGGCAGGCGACGAGGAGCGCCGGTCCCGCGTGCTCCAGCAGATGCGGGCCAGCTTCACCACGCTCGAGGGCGTGCTCGACCCGGGCATCGCTCCTCCGGACGAGGACCAGGCGCCCGATCTTCTGGCCGGGCTCCAGATCCGTCAGCCGCAGTACAGCCGCTCGGGGTTCTTCATCGACGCCGGCGGCTCGGTCCTGACCACGTCGGAGGTGGTCGAGGGATGCGGAGAGATCACCATCGAGGGCGCCTACGATGCGCGGATCGTTCACAGCGACCCAGAGACGGGGATCGCCGTCCTGCGCGCCACCCAGCCCCTAGCCCCCCGGCGGGTGGCAGAATTCCAGACCTCCGTTCCGCGCCTGCGCGATCCGGTGGCCGTCGCGGGTTACCCCTTCGGCGGGGTCCTGTCGGCGCCGGCCATGAGCTTCGGGACGCTGGCGGACCTGCGGGGACTGAACGGCGAGGAAGAGCTTCAGCGGCTCGAACTGGCGGCGTCCGAGGGTGATGCGGGCGGTCCGGTCTTCGACGGCGGCGGCGCCGTGCTGGGCATGCTTGCGTCGCTGAACGAGACGGAGGGACGGGTCCTGCCGCAGGGGGTGAGTTTCGCCGTGGACAGCGGCGCGATCATCGCCTCGGTCCGCTCGGCCGGGCTCTCCGTGCAGACGACGGATGCATTCCGGCAGATCACGCCGGAGCTGCAGACCCTGCAGGCGGCGGATGTGACGGTTCTGGTGAGCTGCTGGTAGATCAGGCGCGCCAGAACTTCGCCGTCAGGATCGTCAGGACTACCAGCACCTCGAGCCGCCCGATGAGCATCGCGGCGGACAGGAGCCACTTGGCCGGATCGCTGAGGGCATGGTAGTTGCCAGCGGGTCCGATCGTCTCGCCAAGGCCGGGCCCGATGTTGCCGAGCGCCGCGGCGGCGCCGGACACCGAGGTGATGAAACTCTCCCCGGTCAGGCTGAGGCCTACGGTGAAGAGCCCCATCACGACGATGAACGCCACGAAGAAGGCCATGACGGAGTTGAGCACGTCCTCGCTCACCGGTTTGCCGTCATATCGGGGCGCGAACATGCCGTGCGGCGAGTGGATGCGCCGGATCTGCACGCGGATCGAGGTGAAGAGGAGCTGGTAGCGGAAGACCTTGATGGAACAGGCCGTCGATCCGGCGCAGCCGCCGATCAGGCCGATGAAGAAGAAGGCCGTCACCGCGAAGGAGCCCCAGAGCATGTAGTCCGCGCTGGCGTAGCCGGTCCCGGTCATGATCGAGACGACATTGAAGAGCGCGTGGCGAAATCCCTCCTCGCGCAGGTCGTAGGTCGTGACCCAGACCCAGAGGGTCATGCCGAGAATGACGAGCGTGACGATGGCGAAGAATGCCCGGATCTGGGCGTCGCGCCAGAGCGCCTGCGGCGTGCCGGCGACCATCTGGACGTAGCGCACGAAGGGCAGCGCCGCGAGCACCATGAAGACCGAGGCGACGTAGTGGGTCGCGGGCGGCAGGTTGGCGAAGGAGGCGTCGTAGTTCGCGTAGCCGCCCGTGGCGATGGTGGTCATCGCATGGATCATCGCGTCGAAGCCGGACATGCCCGCGATGTTGTAGGCGAGGGCACAGGCGAGGGTGAGACCGACGTAGATGACTGAGATGCGGCTGGCGATCTCGGTTGCGCGGGGCAGGATCTTGCCCATCGTGTCGAAGGCCTCTGCCTGGAAGATCTGCATCCCGCCCACGCGCAGCTCCGGCAGGAACACCATCGCCACGACGATGATCCCGATGCCGCCCAGCCATTGCATGATGCCGCGCCAGAGCTTCAGCCCCTCTGGTAGCGCCTCGATCCCGCCGAGCACGGTGGCCCCGGTGGTGGTCAGGCCCGACATCGCCTCGAAGAAGCCGTTGGTGAAGCTGAGGTTGGAGGCGCCGATCATGAAGGGGATCGCCCCGAAGAAGGGGAGAGCGCCCCAGACGAGCACCGTCAGCAGGAACGTCTGCCGGATCGACAGGCCCTCGGTCACCCCGTTGGCGCAGGCCAGAGAGGTGAGGCCCCCCGCAAGGATGGTGACCGCGGCCGCCTCGAGGAACACCGGCCAGTGCCCGTTGCCCGCGACAAGGTCGGAGAGAAGCGGCGCCAGCATCGTGACGCCCAGTGCCGCGACGAGCAGACCGATCACATATCCGACGGGGCGCAGGTCGAGCATGGCGAAGCGTTGGCGTCGGCGCCGCGGGGTGTCAAGCGGCACGGCGCGGCGCCCCCGAGCGGATGGCGCCGCTGCCCCGGCCCGGGTCAGCCGGTGTGATAGAGGCTCTCGAAGAAGCGCGGATCGAGGCTTTCGGACGCGAAGGTCGGCCCGTCCGTCAGGACGGAGACCGCGTCATGGCTGTGCAGGCTTTCCTGGTGGCTGGCCACCACGCGGAAGTCTCCGATCCGGGCGTCGGCCCGGAGTTGCTCGCAGAAGAGCCGGGCCGCGTCCTCGACGAAGATCGCGTTGGCGGCGTTGAGTTCCGCGAAGGCCTGCTCATCCTCGCGCTTGACCATCACCTGGGTTTCGGTGGGCACGGCAGCGCGGGCCATGTCGATGAGGTCCTCGAACCAGAGGCAGTCGCCGGTTCCGGCTGCGATCTCCACGCTCAGGCGCGCCACGGACCGCTGGGAATGGGGTGTGGCGAGCTGTCCGCGGGTCATGCGGGCATGTTCGCTGAGTTCGAGCGAGCAGGGGCAGGTCGAGGAATAGACGTAGTCGAGATGGATCATCTTGCGGCGCACGCCGGCCCGTT
This sequence comes from Histidinibacterium lentulum, assembly GCF_003789055.1. GTDB lineage: Bacteria > Pseudomonadota > Alphaproteobacteria > Rhodobacterales > Rhodobacteraceae > Oceanicola > Oceanicola lentulus. The sequence goes on from NZ_ML119090.1 coordinate 62,078, forward strand.
CGACGAGCTCCAGCGCGATGTCGTAATACTGGAACCCCTCGAGCCCGGACCGCAGGCTGCGCAGTTTCGCGGGGAAGCGGAAGCGCATCTGGATCCGGGCGTCGAGGCTGTCGAGATCGGTCTTGTAGTCGTCGAGCGCGGCCTCGATCACCTCGAAGGAGAAGGTGCGCTCGGCATGGCGGTAGAAGGTGCGCATGATCCGCGACATGTTGATGCCCTTCTTGTCGGCATCGAGGCTGACGGTGCCGGTGACGCCGGTCTCGAGCGTCAGCATCGCGCCGTCGCGGGTGCGATAACGGATCGGCAGGCGGAAGTTCGAGATGCCGACATGCTGGATCTGCGCCGCCTCGCCGCGGATCAGGGAGGCCGGGCCGTTCTGCAGGTCCGGCAGGGTCGCGCGATAGGCGTGATCCGCCTGGAAGCCTTCCGGATAGTCGCGGGACAGTTCCGGGTAAGATGCCGCGGCCGGTCCGCTCCGAAGGGATGCAAGGCGCGGGTCGAGGTCGGCGAGCTCTTCGGCGGAGGCCGTTTCGGCCCAGTTTCGCAGGAGTTCGAGCGCGGTCTCGACCTCCGCGCGTGACGGATCGCGTTCAATCAGCGGCGTGAGAATGTTCATGTGTCTGTCCCCGGTCCCAGTCAGAGGAGGCCGACATATGGGCCGCCGGGGAACAAATTCCACAAACGCGCGTCTCTTTCCGCCTCAGCCGGGCGGGAGGGCCTGCCGCAGATCGGCCAGAAGGTCCTCCGGAGCCTCGAGGCCCACGGAAAGACGGATCATTCCCGGCGTGATGCCCAGCGCCGCCTTCGTCTCGTCCGGCAGGCGCTGATGCGTGGTCGTCGCAGGATGGGTCACGATCGACTTCGCGTCGCCGAGGTTGTTGGAAATCGTCCAGAGTTGCAGGGCGTTGAGCGTCTCGAACGCCGCCTCCTTCGACCCCGTGTCGATGGCCAGCACGGTGCCCCCCTGGCCGTTCTGCGCCAGCGTGAGAAGGTGCTGAGGATGACCGGGCAGACCGGGATAGATCACCCTCGACAGGGCGGAATGGCCGCTCAGCGCCTCGGCAAGTGCCAGGGCCGAGGCCGCCTGTGCGCGCACGCGCAGATCCATCGTCTCGAGGCCCTTGAGCAGCATCCAGGCCGTGAAAGGCGAGAGCGATCCGCCGGTGTGCTTCATGTAAGGCTCGACCGTCTTTCGCACGAACTCGCGCGTGCCGAGGATCACCCCGCCGAGTGCCCTGCCCTGTCCGTCCATGTGCTTGGTCGCCGAATAGATCACCACGTCGGCGCCCTGGGAGATGGCGCGGCTGAAGATCGGGGTGGCGAAGACATTGTCGACCAACACAAGCGCGCCGGCGGCATGGGCGAGTTCGGAGACGGCGGCGATGTCGATGACCTCGAGCGTGGGATTCGAGACGCTCTCGAAGAAGACGGCGCGGGTGCCCGGGCGGATCGCCGCGCGCCAGGCGTCGAGATCGGTGCCGTCGACGAAGGTCACCTCCACGCCGAAGCGCGTCAGCACCTCCTCGAGGACATAGAGACAGGAGCCGAACAGCGCGCGGGAGGACACGACATGGTCGCCCGCCTTCAGCATCGACATCAGCGCGCCGCTGACCGCCGCCATGCCGGAGGCGGTGGCGAAGGCGTCCTCGGCGCCCTCGAGCGCCGCGATGCGCTCTTCGAACATGCGCACGGTGGGATTGCCGTAGCGGGCATAGATGAACTCGTCCGGGCCGGCCTGCTGGAACCGTGCCTCCGCCGCCTCGGCGGTGTCGTAGACGAATCCCTGGGTGAGGAAGATCGCCTCGCTCACCTCGCCGTACTGGCTGCGTCGGACCCCGGCATGAACCGCCGTCGTGCGTTTCGACAGCGGACGGGCCGGGGCGGTTCCGGGCGCCTCCCCGGGCTTTTTCGACAGATCGGTCATGGGCCTTTCACTCCGTCCCGACGCCGGGCCAGGTCTCGGGTCCGACGCCCGTGCGGGGGCGGCCCGTTTCCTTTTAGCGGTCTGTTTTCAGGCGGGCGTCCTGCCCCCGTCGTGGCCCGCAATCCGGTCCAAATCGCCACGCGAGGTCCAGCTAGGCCATGGGGGCCGTCGCGGTCAAGCGCCGCCTTCCGTCACGGCGCTGTAACGGCGACGACACCCGTATGTCGCAAGGCTGTGCGAAGTCCCTGCACAACATCTTGTGGGGCAGGGATGGGACTTCTACCGGTCAACAGCGGCGCGCTGCCGGATGCCGGCAGGTTGCGGTCGGCACTCGAGGGACTGCCTCGCGGTGCGCCGGTTGTCGTGATGATCCATGGATTCAAGTTCGACCCCGACTCCGAGGCGCATGACCCCCATGCGCACATCCTGTCGCTCCGGCCGAGGCGGGACTGCTGGAAAGCCGTGTCCTGGCCACGGCATCTCGGCCTCTCGGGGAAGGCCGGGCTTGCGATCGGGTTCGGCTGGCCTGCGCGCGGGTCGATCTGGCGTGCATGGGCCGAAGCGGGCCGCGCCGGTCGCAGGTTGTCGCAGCTCGTGGAACGGCTGCGCGAGGTGGCGCCGGACAGGCCGGTGCATCTCATCGGCCATTCCCTCGGCGCCCGGGTCGCGCTGGCCGCGCTGCCGGGCCTTCCGGCGGGCGCGGTAGGGCGACTGATCCTGATCAGTGCCGCGGTATTCCGCGCCGAGACGATGCGGGTCCTGAAGACACCGGCGGGGCGGGCGGCGGAGATCGTCAACGTCACGGGACGCGAGAACCTCGTCTTCGACCTCTTGCTGAGGGCCGCCCTGCCCCATCGAGGCCCGACCCTTGGCCGCGGCGGCCCGGGCGGCACGCGCTGGCTCGATCTGAAGCTCGACCGGGTGGAGACCCTGGCAGGGCTCCGCGATCTGGGCTTCCGCATTCGTCCGGCGGGCGTGCGCATCTGCCACTGGTCCGGATACCTGCGGCCGGGCGTCTTTTCGCTCTATCGCGCGCTCGTGCTGAAGCCGGAGCGAACGCCGCTTGCCGTTCTGCACCTGCGCACGGTAGGCCGCCAGGAAGACGAGGGACGCCGGTCCGGGGCCGCCCGGTCGAGGCTGGTCCTGTCGCGCGCTTCTTAAGGGGACCTTCACCCTCCGACGTTAGACCCGAGCGGGTCATCGGCAGGAAAGGCAGGGCATGAAGTACCGCGAACACCGGACCCTCTGCGACTGCGCCGTGACCGTCGTCCACCGCGGCCGACGCATCATGGCCGACCTGCGGAACGTCTCCGAGCGGGGCGCGAGGCTGCGCGGCCTGAGCGGGGTGTCGCCCGGGACACGCCTGACGCTCGACCTTCATGTGTCGCAGCCGCGCGCCTCGGTGGCCTGGACGAGAGGAGACCTGACCGGCATCCGATTCGACCGCCCGCTGACCCGATCCGAGCTGATGCGCCTGCGCGGCACGACGGAAGCGGCGCTTGTCCGCCACGCGACCGCCGGTCCCGCCCGGTTCCGCGAGTTGTAGCGGGGCCACCGGCTGCCGCGCTTGCATCCGCACCCGGCAGGCCCTTATCTGCCCGCCATGTCAGCCGCCGGCCCTCGCAGCGAAACGAAGAGCGGGCCGCTCTTCGCGTGGCTCTGGCGGGGCTATCTGCGCCGTCATGCCTGGTGGCTGCTGCTTGCCCTGGCGATCATGGCGCTCGAGGGCAGCACGCTCGGGTTCTTCAGCCTGATGGTCCAGCCGATGTTCGACGAAGTGCTCGTCGGCGGTGATACCGGGGCGCTCTGGCGCGTGGGCTTCATCATCTGCGGCATCTTCGTTCTTCGGGGCCTCGCGGCGATGGCACACAAGGTGCTGCTCACGCGGATCGCTCAGAACACAGCCGCAGAACTGCGCGCCGACCTGCTCGGCCACCTCATGCGGCTCGACAGCCGGTTTCACCAGGGCCGCAGCCCGGGCGAGCTGATCGAGCGGTGTCAGGGTGACGTCGCCGCGATCAACGCGGTCTGGGCGACGATCATCACCGGCGTGGGCCGCGACCTCGTAGCGCTGATCTGGCTCTTCGGCGTGGCGATCTCCATCGACTGGCGCTGGACGGCGGTGACGCTGATCGCGGCGCCGCTGCTCGTGTTCCCCTCCTACCTCGTGCAGACAAGGGTGCGCCGCGTCTCGCGCCGGGCGCGGGAGCTGGCGAGCCGGATGTCGACGCGACTTGACGAGGTGTTTCACGGGATCACGCCGATCAAGCTGAACCGGCTCGAGGGCTACCAGGCGCGCCGCGATGCCGCCCTCGTGCGCAAGCGCGTGGATGCGGAGGTGCATACCGCGGCCTGGCAGGCGGCCATCCCCGGGCTGCTCGACCTGATGTCGGGCCTCGGGTTCCTCGCCGTGATGCTCTACGGCGGGTCGGAGATCATCGCGGGCGAGAAGACGGTGGGCCAGTTCATGGCCTTCTTCACCGCCATCGGCCTTGCCTTCGATCCCCTGCGCCGGCTGGGCCAGCTGTCGGGGAAATGGCAGACTGCCGCGGCCTCGATCGAGCGCATTCACGCGCTCTTCGCCGAGAAGCCGACCGTGCTGTCGCCTTCGCGCCCCGAGACGCCGCCCCAAGGCGCGCCCGAGCTGCGGCTGGAAGGGGTGGGTTTTGGCTATGGCGGCGATCTGCCGGTGCTGCGGGACGTCTCGTTTGTCGCCGAGGCGGGCAAGACGACGGCTCTCGTGGGCGCCTCGGGGGCGGGCAAATCGACGATCTTTCATGTATTGACGCGGCTTGCCGATCCGCAGTCGGGGCAGGTGCTCATCGGCGGGGTGGAGGCGCGGTCGCTGTCGCTGAGCGATCTTCGCGGGCTCTTTTCCGTGGTAAGCCAGGATGCCGCTCTCTTCGATGAGACCTTGCGGGAGAACATCCTTCTGGGCCGGGACGTGCCCGAGCACCGGCTGGCGGAGGTGCTGGAGGCGGCCCATGTGGCGGATTTCCTGCCACAGCTCGATGACGGTCTCGACAGCCCGGCGGGCCCGCGCGGCTCGAACCTGTCGGGCGGGCAGCGGCAGCGTGTCGCCATCGCCCGCGCCCTGTTGCGGGACACGCCGATCCTGCTTCTCGACGAGGCCACCTCGGCGCTCGACACGAAATCCGAGCAGATCGTTCAGGAGGCGCTGGAGCGGCTGTCGAAGGGCCGCACGACGCTGGTGATCGCGCACCGGCTCTCGACCGTGCGCGCCGCCGACAAGATCGTCGTGTTGGACCGGGGCCGGGTCGACGATGAAGGTCGCCACGACGAGCTTCTTGCGCGCGGCGGTCTCTATGCCGATCTCTATCGCATGCAGTTCCGCACCGAAGACGACATTTCCCAGGCCGGGGAGGCCCGATGACAGACCGCCTCGTGATCGCCGTGAGCGGCGCCGACCGTCTGAAATTTCTGGACGGTCTGGTGACAAATGCCCTGCCCTCTCCGGGCGACGGGCTGCGCTATGCTGCCTTGCTGACACCTCAGGGCAAGTACATCGCCGATTTCTTCATGATGGCAGAGGACGAGCGGATCCTGCTCGACGCGCCGGCCGCGATCGCGCCCGCGCTTGCGCAGCGATTGGGCATGTACAAGCTGCGGGCCGACGTGACGATCGAGGACAGCGGCCTGAAGGTCTCGCGCGGCACGGGGGAGGCACCGGAGGGCGCGCTTCCCGATCCGAGGCACCCGGCGATGGGATGGCGGCTTTACGGCACGACGGAGGGCGACGACGGCAGCGACTGGGACGCGATCCGCGTCGAGGCGATGGTGCCCGAAGCGGGGGCGGAGCTGACGGGGGACAGCTATCCCCTCGAGATGGGGCTCGACAGGCTCCACGGGGTGGATTTCCGCAAGGGCTGCTATGTCGGCCAGGAGGTGACCGCGCGGATGCGGCACAAGACCGAGCTGAAGAAGGGCCTGGCCCGGCTGCGCCTGTCCGGACCGGCCACGGCGGGAGCCGAGATCCTTGCGGGGGAGAAGCCCGCTGGAACACTGCATACGGTTTCGGGGAACCGCGGCCTGGCGTGGCTGCGATACGATCGCGCCACGGGGCCGATGCTGGCCGGCGGCGTTGCGGCCGAACTCGACGCCACGCTTCTGGACGCTTGACCGAGTGTCGGGGAACCGTGTTCCCGCGTGCAGCGTTTGGTTGCGTGGCGGCAGAACAAGCCTACATGCACACAACGGAGGGACGTCAGAGCCCACAACATCAGGATCAAGCACGGCCTCGGCGCCGGGAGAGCCATGCGCTAAACGCATGGCAGGCATTCCGTAAACGAAAGCCCGAATCGAGTGCAAAAATGCATATTCCCCGGACGCCGATATCACAAGATCAAGAACAACGAAGGACGCGAGATGACCAATTTCGTTGATGGCACCGCTTTCAACAACGAGCAGGGAAACCGGGCGCGCAAGCTGTTCGCCGCGGTTGTCCTTGCCGCGCTCGACGATGCCATCGCCGACGACAAGAAGTATGGCAATGGCCCCGAGCAGATCGCCCGGTGGGCTCGGTCCCGCGACGGTCGCGAAGTGCTGACCTGCGCCGGGATCGATCCCAACGAGCGCGTCGTGAAGGGCCTGATGGATTTCGTGGCCAAGGGTGTGCGGACCTCCGTCGCCCTGTCGCGCGAGGAAAGCGAACGCCGCAACGCGGCTGAGGCGCTGGCCCGCGCGGCCGCCTGACGCTGCACGGATCCCCGACTGACGCGGCTCCCGAGAGGGGGCCGCGTTTTTCGTCTGCCACGGCGTGCGGAGGCCGGTCTTGACGCGGGCGCTGATGATCCAGGGCGCGGGCTCCAACGTGGGCAAGTCCGTTGTCGTGGCCGGTCTCTGCCGTGCGGCGCGCAGGCGTGGCTTCGACGTGGCGCCCTTCAAGCCGCAGAACATGTCGAACAACGCAGCCGTCACCGAGGACGGCGGCGAGATCGGCCGCGCGCAGGCCCTGCAGGCCCGCGCCGCCGGTCTGGCACCGCGCATCGACATGAACCCCGTGCTGCTGAAGCCCGAGACCGACACCGGCGCGCAGGTGGTGGTGCAGGGACGGCGCGAGGCGACGGTCAGGGCGCGCGACTACGGGCGGATGAAGGCCGGGCTCATGCCGCGGGTGCTGGAGAGCTTTTGCAGGCTGGCGATGGGGCGCGATCTGGTCGTCGTGGAGGGCGCGGGCAGCCCGGCGGAGGTGAACCTGCGCGCGGGCGACATCGCCAACATGGGCTTTGCCGAGGCGGCGGGAGTCCCGGTCATCCTGATCGGCGACATCGACCGGGGCGGCGTGATCGCGCAACTCGTGGGCACCCATGTGGTTCTGCCGGAAAGCGACCGCGCCCGGATCAAGGGCTTTGCCATCAACAAGTTCCGGGGCGATCCGACACTCTTTGCCGAGGGCATGACGGAGATCGCGCGGCACACCGGCTGGCGGGGCCTCGGCATCCTGCCCTGGTTCGCGGACGCCTGGAGGCTTCCGGCCGAAGATGTGATGGACCTGCGGGCGACGCCCTCGGAGGGGACGCTGAAGATCGCGGTCCCGCGGCTGAACCGGATCGCCAATTTCGACGACCTCGATCCCCTGGCCGTCGAACCCGGCGTGAAGCTCGAGATCGTCGAGGCGGGGAGGCCGCTGCCCGGGGATGCGGCGCTGGTCCTGATCCCCGGCTCTAAATCGACGATGGCCGATCTTGCCCACTTCCGCGCGCAGGGCTGGGATATCGACCTTGCCGCCCATGTGCGGCGCGGCGGGCATGTGCTGGGGCTCTGCGGCGGCTACCAGATGCTGGGGCGGCGCATTTCCGATCCCGAGGGGCTGGAGGGGTCGGAGCGCGAGTGCCGGGGCCTGGGCCTTCTGGATATCGAGACGCGGATGCAGCCCGCAAAGCGCGTCACGCTGACCGAGGCGCGGCACCGGGCGACGGGCCTGCCGGTGTCAGGCTACGAGATTCACCTGGGCGCCACGTCCGGGCCCGATTGCGCCCGCGCGTGGCTGGAGGTGGAGGGCCGGCCCGAGGGGGCGGCCTCGGCGGACGGGCGGGTGATGGGCTGCTACCTGCACGGGCTCTTTGCCGCCGACGGGTTCCGCAGGGCCTTTCTGGACATGCTGGGGCTGAGGGCCGACTCCCGCGACTACGAGGCCGGGGTGGAGGCGACGCTCGATGCGCTTGCCGATCACCTCGAGCGGCATCTCGATCTCGATGCGCTTTTCGCGCTGGCGGAGCCTTTGGCGTAAGGCCGCGCTACTCTTCGTAACCGGCCGCGCGGTCCCGGGCGATGGCCTCGGCGGGGCGTTCCTCTGGTGGGCCGTATCCGCCCCCACCCGGCAGGAGCAGGCGCAGGCGCGCGCCGCGCGGCACCTGCTGGCGTCCCTTGGGGGAGAGCGGCGTGCCGTCGGCCAGCATGACCGCGCCCGGCGCGCCGTCCGCGCCGCCCTCCCGCCCGCGGGCGGGGTGGTCGACCCTGTCGAACATCGCATTGATCCAGAGGTCATGGCCGTCCCGCGCGGCGATCTCGATCACCTGGCCGAGGCCGCCGCGGGTCCTGCCCGCGCCGCCCGAGCCGGGGCGCAGCTCCTTCTTCCAGACGGTGATCGGGCCGACATGTTCCGTCGCCTCCACGCTCATGGTCGACACGCCCGAGGGGAAGGCCGTGGCGGAGAGACCGTCGCTGCCGGGACGCGCGCCCGTCCCCCCCGAGTTGAACATCAGGATCTCGGCGGCGGGCGCGCCATCGGGCGTGCGGACCGAGAGCTGGATGTTCCAGAGCGCCGAGGCGCCCTCGGCGGGCACCCGTCCGGGCAGGGCCCCATGGAGCGCGCCGAGGACCACGTCGGGGACGAGATGGCCCATGACATGGCGCACCGAGACCGGGGCGGGAGGCTCTGCGGCGAGGATGGAACCCGAGGGGGCCCTCACACGGAAGGGCGCGAGGGAGCCTGCGTTGTTCGGCACCTCCGGCGCGATGGCGCATTTCAGGGCATAGGCGGCATAGGCGCGGGTATACACCTCGGGGCAATTCACGCCCCGCGCGCTGGCGGGCGAGGTTCCGGCGAAATCGGCGAGGATTTCGTCTTCGGCCACGGTCAGTGTGACGGCCATGCGCACCGGCGCCTCCGCCCCGTCGACCCACATCTCATTGGCAAAGGCGCCGGGAGGGACATCGGCGATGGCCGCGCGGGTGGCGGCGGCGCTGCGCTCGAGGATGAAGTCGGAGAGGGCCGCGAGGTCATCGGTGGCGAATTCGTCGAGCATTGCCATCAGCCGCCGCTCCCCCGCCGCGTTGCTGGCGGCGAGGGAGAACATGTCGCCCACTGTCTGATCTGGGGTGCGGACGTTTGTGCGGACGATGTCGAGCAAAAGGCGGGACACCTCGCCCGCATCGGCGAAACGGCAGACGGGAAGGCGCAGGCCTTCCTCGAAGACATCCCGCCCGTCGGGGCCGAAGCCGCGCCCGCCGATGTCGACGACATGGGCGGTAGAGGCGAAATAGCCGATCAGCCGTCCACGTCGGAACACCGGGGTGACCATGGTCACGTCATGCAGGTGGCCGGTGCCCATCCAGGGATCGTTGGTGATGTAGACATCGCCGGGCCGCATCGTCGCCGTCCCGATGATCCGGGCGAAGTGACCGACACTCTCGGCCATGGCGTTGACGTGGCCCGGCGTGCCGGTGACAGCCTGGGCGATCATGCGCGCCTCCGCGTCGAAGAGCCCGGCGGAAAGGTCGCCCGCCTCGCGGACGGAGGTGGAGAAGGCGGTACGGATGAGGGTCTGGGCCTGTTCCTCGACCACGGCGATCAGACGGTCCCACATGATCTGCAGGTCGATGGAGCGGGTCATGGCCGGGCCTCCTTGCGGATCAGCAGCAGGCTACCGCAGGGCTGGCCCACGGCGCGGAAGCCCGCGCTGACGATGGTGGTGGTCTCGTCCTCGACGATGGCGGCGGGGCCGTCGATCGCCCTGCCGGGGCAGAGGGCGCTGCGCGGCAGGACGGCGGCCTGCTCCATCTCCCGGACGGCGGCCTCCCAGATCGGGCGGTGGCCGGCGGGGGGCGGTTCGTTGTGACCCGTCCTGTCGGTGGCCACGGGCGGGGGCGGCGGCGCCGGGGTGGCGACGGTGAGCGCCCAGTTGGTGACCTCGACCGCGAGCCCGTCGATGCTGCGTCCGAAGAGCCCGCGATAGGCGGTCTCGAACGCCGCGCGCAGGGCCGGGCCGTCATCCGGGCCGAGGCGGACATCCGGGAGTGGCACGGGGATTTCCCAGCCCTGCCCGTGGTAGCGCATGAAGGCCACGAGGCGGGCCTCTGCCGGGGTCCCCCCGGCCACCTCGGCGACGAAGGTCCGCGCCTCGGTCTCGAGTTCCGCGAGAGCCGCGTTCACGAGGGCGGCGTCGAGCGCCTCGAGCCGCTGGAAGAGCGCGCGAGCGGCCTCGAAACTGACGGGCGCGCGCAGAAAGCCGATGGCCGAGCCGACACCGGCACCGGGCGGCACCAGGGCCGCGTGGATGCCCAGCTTTTCGCAAAGGCGGCAGGCATGGAGCGGTGCGCCGCCGCCAAAGGCGATCATCACGGTTTCCTCGATGTCGCGGCCGTTCTCGACCGCGTGAACCCGGGCCGCGTTGGCCATAGTCTCGTCCACCGTCTCGGTCACGCCGTGCGCCGCATGGGTCACGGGCAGGTCGAGCGCGGCAGCAAGGGGGGCGAGCGCCGCCTCGGCCCTCTCGGGCAGAAGCGGTATGGCGCCCCCGGCGAAGGCCGCGGGGTCGATCCGGCCCAAGAGAAGGTTGGCGTCGGTCACGGCTGGTTCGGTTCCGCCGCGCCCGTAGCAGGCGGGACCGGGTTCCGACCCGGCGGAGCGCGGGCCGACGCGGATGCGGCGCATGGCATCGACCGAGGCAAGGGAGCCGCCGCCCGCACCGATCTCGACCATCTCCACGACGGGCGTCTGGATCAGCATTCCCGAGCCTTTTTTGAAGCGGTAGCTGCGGGCGACCTCGAAGGTGGCGGCGGTCTTGGGACGGCCCTCGTCGATCAGGCAGATCTTCGCGGTGGTCCCGCCCATGTCGAAGGAGAGCGCCCGCGCGATGCCATGGGCGGCCGCATGGCCGGCGGCGAAGACGGCGCCTCCGGCGGGGCCCGATTCCAGGAGGCGAACGGGCACGGCGCGGGCGGTCTCCACCGACATGAGCCCGCCACCCGAATGCATGAGGACAAGAGGCGCGATGATGCCCGCCGCGCGCAGGCGCTCGGCGAGGCGACCGAGATAGGCCTCCACCCGGGGGCGGACATAGGCATTGGCGCAGACGGTGTTGAACCGCGGCAGTTCCCGCATCTGGGGCGAGACCACGGAGGAGAGCGAGACGGGAAGGTCCGGTGCAAGAGCGGCGAAGACCTCGGCGACGAGGCGTTCGTGAGCGTCGCTCGCATAGGCGTGGAGGAACCCTACCGCGACGCTCTCGTAACCTGCCTCGATGATCCGCCGGGCGACTGCCTCCGCCTCGGCGCGGTCGAGGGGCAGGAGGACCGTGCCGTCCGGCGCAAGCCGTTCAGGCAGGGTGTAGCGGTCTTCGCGCGGCACCAGCGGCGACGGAAGTTCGAGGTTGAGGTCATATTGCTCGAAGCGGTTCTCCGAGCGCATCTCGATCACGTCACGAAAGCCCTCGGTGGTGACGAAGGCGGTTCGCGCGCCGCGGCGCTCGATCAGCGCGTTGGTCACAAGTGTGGTGCCGTGGATGACCTGGGCGATGTCGGAAAGGCCGAGGCCCGCCGCCTCCGCCGCCCGCGCGAGCCCGTCGAGCACTGCGGCCTCTGGGGCGGCGTAGTCGGTCAGAACCTTTGCGGTGACAAGGCCGCCCGGCGTTTCCAGCGCCACGTCGGTGAAGGTGCCGCCGATATCCACCCCCGCCCTGACCGCCGCCATGCCGCTTCTCCCCAACGCGTTCCGATGCGACCCTTGCACCGGGCGCGGGGGCCGTCAAACTGCCGCGGCGAGAGGAGTTCCCATGAGACGACTGACAAAGAGCGCCGCGCAGCTTGTGGCCGAGGCTCGCGCGCGGATCGACGAGGTGGAGACGGCCGACCTGATCGCGCTTCTCGGCGATCCCGAGGTGGTGGTCGTGGACATCCGCGACATCCGGGAGCGCCAGCGCAGCGGCTGGATCCCGGGCAGCGTCCATGCCCCGCGCGGGATGGTCGAATTCTGGGTGGATCCCGAGAGCCCCTATTTCAAGGAGGTCTTCGGCCGCGAGGAGGCCCGTTACGTCTTTCACTGCGCCTCGGGCTGGCGATCGGCGCTGACCGTCGTGCAGTTGCAGGACATGGGGTTCCCGGCGGCACATCTGCGCGAGGGCTTCTCAACCTGGGAGGCGCAGGGCGGCCCGGTCGAATGGCCGGACGACCAAGGCAGCTGACACCTTTTCCGACAATTTCACTAGGAATGGCTTGACCGAATCTTCGGATCAGGTAGTTGAGCGTTTGTGTCGGAATAAACCGGCCGATGGAACAACATTCCGGAGAGGTGTCCATGACCCGTCCCTACTCGAGGCTGCTGACCGCGGGCGTTGCCGCGCTCGCCACGGCCCTGCCCGCCGCGCCCGTGCTCGCCCAGGAGCTCAACCTTTATTCGTCGCGGCACTACGACACCGACGAGCGGCTCTATTCGGACTTCGAGGAGCAGTACGGGATCACCGTGAACCGCATCGAGGGCAATGCCGACGAGCTGATCGCGCGGATGGAAGCCGAGGGCGAGAACTCGCCGGCGGATGTCTTCCTGACCGTCGATACCGTGCGCCTTGCCCGCGCGGCCGACCTGGGCCTGCTCCAGTCCATCGAGAGCGAGGTGCTCGAGGCGCGCATTCCTGCCTATCTGCAGGACGACGACAACCAGTGGTTCGCCTTCTCGCAGCGCGCGCGCATCCTGTTCTACGACAAGGCCCGCATCGAGAACCCGCCGCAGACCTATCAGGATCTCGCGAATCCCGAGTATGCCGGTGAGGTCTGCATCCGCTCCTCCACCAACGTCTACACCCAGAACATCACTGCGGCCCTGATCGCGCATCTCGGCCGTGACGCGGTGGCGGACTGGGCCGAGGGCGTCGTGGCCAACTTCGCCCGCTCGCCCCAGGGCGGCGACACCGACCAGCTCCGCGGCATTGCGTCGGGCGAATGCGGCGTGGCCATGTCGAACACCTATTACTATGCCCGCGCACTGCGGACGGGTGACGAGCAGATGTCTCCCGAGCAGCTCGAAAACATCGGCTGGGTGTTCCCGAACCAGAACGACATCGGCGCCCACATGAACATCTCGGGCGGCGGCGTGGCGGCCCATGCCCCGAACCGCGAGAACGCGATCCTGTTCCTCGAGTATCTCACGTCTGAGTCGGCGCAGGAGTACTTCTCCGCGGGCAATGACGAATACCCGGGCGTTCCCGGCGTGGGCCTTGCCCCCTCCGTCGCGTCGCTGGGCATCTTCCGACCCGACACCATCGCGCTCTCGGACATCGCCGACAACATCGACGCGGCGATCGAGGTCCTGAACGAGGCAGGCTGGGAATAAGGCAAAGTCCTGACCACCGGCAGGAAGGGCGCGGCCTCGGAGGCCGCGCCCTTTTTTGTTGCGCAACGCGCTGCCGCGGTGCCTCCGTCAGGACGCGCGCGGGTCCGTCGGCGGTTCGTCGAGCATCTCGGCTGCCGGGGCCGGCGTCGCCCGGGGAATGTCGGGGGAATGACGCCCGAGGGCGCGGCAGACGAGGATCACCGGCAGAAGCCCCACGGCCACGATCACCAGGGAAGGGACCGCCGCACCCGCGAGCCTCTCGTCGGCCGCCAGCCGATGCGCCTGAACGGCCAGCGTGTCGAAATTGAACGGGCGCATGATGAGGGTCGCCGGCAACTCCTTCATCACGTCGACGAACACGATGAGCAGCGCGGTCAGCAGCGTCGGCCGAAGGATGGGAAGATGCACACGCCGCACCAGCCCGGCGGTTGAAACGCCGAGCGTCCTTGCCACCGCATCGGTGTTGCGGTGCACGGTCGCAAGGCCGCCGTCATAGGTGTTCAGCGCCGCGGCGAGGAAGCGGACCATGTAGGCCATCACCAGAAGCCAGATCGACCCGGTGAACAGCAGGCCCGTATCTATTCCGAACCGCGCCTCCATCACCCGGTCGATGGCGTTGTCGAAGGCCGCGAAGGGTACGAGCAGGCCAACGGCGATGACCCCTCCAGGCACGGCATAGCCGATCCGCCCGACATGTGCCGCACCTGCCGAGAGCGCTCCGGGCGCGATGCGATGATAAAGACCGAGGGCCACAGCCGCGGTCACCGTCACCACTGCGGCGGTCCCGGCAAGCGTCACCGAGTTGCGCAGGAATCCGAGGTAGCGGTCGGAGGTCAGGTCCTGCCCCGAGCCGATCCCCATCTCGAACAGAAGCCCAACCGGAAGCAGGAAGCCGAGCACCACGGGCACGGTGCAGAGCACCACGGCGCCCCAGCGATGCCAGCCGCGCAGGTCCGTCGGGGGCGCGACCTCGAAGCGCTTGCCCGCGCCATGATGGCGCGCCGACCCGCGCTGGATCCGCTCGAGCAAGGCCAGCATGAGGGCAAAGGCCAGGAGGCAAAGCGCCAGTTGTGCCGACGCGGCGCGATCCGCCATGCCGAACCAGCTCGTGTAGATGCCCGTGGCGAAGGTCTGCACCCCGAAGTAGGAGACCGTCCCGAAATCGGCGATCGTCTCCATGATGGCCAGCAGGACACCACCGGCGATCGCGGGCCGCGCCATGGGCAGAGAGACCCTGAGGAACGCGCCCCAGGCAGACTGACCGAGCGCCCGGGCTGCGAGAAAGGCCGTCGCCGACTGCTGCAGGAATGCCGCCCGCGCCAGGAGATAGACGTAGGGATAGAGCACGAGGATCAGCATGACGGCGGCGCCTGCCGTGGATCTGACCTCTGGAAACCAGTAATCCCGCGGCCCCCAGCCCGTCGCCGCCCTCAGCGCAGACTGTACCGCGCCGGGGTGGTCGAGCAGATCCGTGTAGGCATAGCCGAGGACATAGGCGGGGAAGGCAAGAGGCAGGGCGAGCGCCACCTCGAAGAGCCGCACGCCCGGAAACCGGGTCATGGTCACGAGCCAAGCCGCCCCGGTTCCGAGCAACGCCGTGCCGAGAGCCACGAGGACCACCAGCTGAAGCGTGGTTGAGGTATAGCGCCAGAGCACGGTCTCGGCGAGGTGCCTCAGGGTGTCGGTCGTGCCGAGAGACGCGGCGATGGCCACGGCGACCATCGGCAGAAGGCAGAGGGCCGCCGCCGCGACGGCGATCGTCCGCAAGAGCACGTCCGAGCGCGCGGCGCGATGGCTGCGGACCGCTCCGGACCGCTGCTCTCCGCGCGGCGTGCCGGACCCCGGAGCAAGGCGATGGGCGGATGGCGTACTCATGGCCTCACTGCTGGTAGTACTTGTTTCCGTATCTTGCGTATGCGCCGTATTTTCCGCCGTATCCGTATCGTTTCATGCCGCGGGGGTCGATCTTGGTGAGGGCGGTTCCGGCGACGTGGAGGTTGACGGACCTCAGTTCGCGCAGGCCGTCGAGGACCTGCGGGCGAGGGGTGCGGTCCCACTGGACGCAGTAGACGATGGCGTCGCAGGTCTGGCCGATCACCCGCGCGTCGGGGACCACCAGCACCGGCGGCGTGTCGATCACGATGTAGTCGTAACGCCCGCGCAGGGTCTCCAGAAGGTCCCGGAACCGCTGCGAGGCGAAGGCGTCCGCCGCGTTCACCGCCGATTTCTCGCCCATGATCACGTCCGCCCGGATCCCCGCCTCCGCCGCCGGCACCACCGCCGCCTCGAGCGCGGCCTCCCCCGACATCAGCGACAGAAGCCCGGGACGGCCGGTCTCGGGGAAATACTGCGAGAAGGTCCGCCGCCGCACGTCGCCCTCGAGCAGAAGCACCCGCTTGCCCTCGAGACCCCCGAGATTGTGCGCCACCGCGATCGCATCCGTCGTCTTGCCCTCCCCCGGAACCGAGGAGGTGAAGGCGATCACCTGCGGCGGCGTGTCGATGTTCGACATCAGGATCGAGGTCCGGAGGTTCCGGATCGCCTCGGTCGCCGCCGCGTTCGGCTTGTCGTTCAGATAGGGCACCAGCTGCCGCCGCCGCCGGATCGGGATCACCGGGATCTGCCCGATCACCTCGAGCCCCGTCGCCGCCGAAAGCTCGTCCGAGGTCCGGAACCCGTTCCGCAGCGCCTCGCGCAGGAGCACGATCCCGCCCCCCAGCATCAGCCCCAGGATCAGGCTCAGCGCCAGCACCCGCGAGGCCCGCGGCTCCACGAGGCTGCCGCCCGTCGCCTCCGACAGCACCCGCGCATCCGCCTGCTGGATGCCCTGCTGGACGGTCGTCTCCCGCAGCCGCGTCAGGAAGGTCTCGTAGAGCGTCGAGACCGCGTCGCGCTCGCGCATCATCTGCTGCAGCCGGCCGATCTGTTCGGACTGCTCCGCGATGTCCCCGTCGAGACGCGCCGCGGTATCCTCGAGCGCCGCGAGGCTCGCCTGCGACCGCGCGAGATCCGAGCCCGCCCGCTCCGCGATCTGGTCGTAGCGCGCGAGGAACGCGCCGTCCGCCGCCAGCACCTCCGCCGCCGGCCCGCGCTCCGCCAGCCGCTCCAGCGTCGGGTCCGACGCCGCCGCCAGCAGCGCCTCGAGATCGCCCGCCGTGCGCGCCGCCTCGAGCTCCGCCACCCGCGCGGCCGCCGCCGCCGCGTCCGCCCGCGCCAGGTCGAGCCGCCCCCGCGCCTCCCGCGCTTGGGTGTTGAGCGCCGCCAGACCCTCGGGGCTCACGAAATCCGCCTCCGCCCGCAGCGCCTCGATCGCGTCCTCCCGCTCCTGCAGCTCCGCCTCGAGCTCCACCAGGCGCTCCGACAGCCAGGTCACGGCACCTTCCGTCGCCTCCAGCTTCGAGCGGACCTGGTCCTCGAGATAGACCGCCGCAAGCGTGTTCGCGATCCGCGCCGACTTCCCCGCGTTCTCGGTCACCACCCGGATCGTGAACACGTAGGTCCCCCGCAGGATCGACGGCGAGATCGCCCCGCCCAGCGCCCCGATCGCGCGGTTGCGCGCCGCCTCGGGCGTGTCCGGCCCGGGCACCGGGATCGGCCGGCCCAGCACCTGCCGCGCAAGGTTCTTCAGATCCTCCGTGGAAAACGCCGGCTCCGGCCGCAGCCGCGCGTTGAACTCGGCATCGGACGTCAGATCCAGCCGGTCCACCACCTGCCCGAGCAGCACCCGCGACTTCAGCAGTTCGAGCTCGGTCTGCATCGCCTGGCTGTCCGACGAGACCCCGGAGACCACCTCCTGCAGGTCCACCACCTGCGCCCGGTCCACCTCCAGCGCCAGCGACGTGCTGGCGGCATATCTCGGCACCGCGAGCTCGTAGACGTAATAGCCCCCGATCAGCAGCGTCAGCGCCGCGCAGAGCCCGATCAGCCATTTGCCGCGCCAGAGCGTGCGCACGAGGCCCAGAAGGTCGATCTCGTCGTCCTCGGGCACCGGCGGCGCCGCCATCTGCGGCTGCACCGGTCCCCTGGCCTGCGCCCCGTAGCGCCTGTCCGATACCTCGTTCAAGACCTGTCCCCGGTGCAGCACCCCGGATCGCCCCCGGGGTCAGTCCGGTCTTGCACGAACGCCGCCACGCTTCAAGAACGCCGCGCCCGGCGCCCGCTCACGTTCCCGCCCGCGTGAGCACCACCTTCAGCGTGCGCCACACGATCCATGCGTCCATCCGCAGGCTCGCATGCTGGATGTAGTAGAGATCCGCCGAGACCTTGCGCCGCGTCTCCCGGATGCTCGAGACATAGCCCACCTCGGTCTGCGCCAGACCCGAGATCCCCGGACGGATCATGTGACGCTGCCGGTAGCGCGGGATCGACGCCAGATAGGTCACGGCGTGGTCGTAGAAATCCGGCCGCGGCCCGATCAGGCTCATCTCGCCCGCGAGCACGTTCAGCACCTGCGGCAGCTCGTCGAGCCGCATCTTCCGCAGCACCCGCCCCAAGGGCGTGATCCGGTCCTCCTCCAGCGGATCGTCCGCCGCCCGCGTCACCGCCTCCGCGGGCCGCATCGTGCGGAACTTCAGCGCCATGAACGGCAGACATCCCCGCCCCATCCGCGGCTGGCGGAAGAACAGCGGTCCCGGGTTCCAGAACGGGTTCAGCGCCAGAAGCGCCAGCGCCACCACCCCGACCACCGGCGCAAGAACCGCCGACCCGACGATATCCGCCCCCCGACGAATGTAGGGATACGCCCGACCCGTCACGCTGCACCCGTGACGAAACCCCCGAAACGAAGACGACGAAACAACAGAAAAATCGTCCCGAAAAGACGCATCAATATAAGACATGAAAAACCCCCGGGGGCACAAAACCCCTTGTCGTGGTGCCCTGACGACGGTCAGGCGACGAGTGCTCTCTTAATCAGACGACTCTAACGTTTTGTTAACAATATCTTCAGAAAGTTACCAAGGGAAAAGCGGCAGCCGGGGAACCGGGTGCGCCGATTGGCACTCCGACCGCCTGATGCCGGAAAAGGAGGCACCTCTTCGATGACCTTCGCCGAAAAGGGCGTGCCATCGGCCGCCGGACCCGGCGGTGATTCCCTGCGCGGCGCGATCTGCGAGTGCACGACGATCCGGCCGAGGACGGAGCCGATCAAGGCCGTGGTTCTCTTCGGAACGGGCGTCGCCGTCATCGCGAACGTGCCGATTCCCGCCGGCGCCGGACTTCGACTGCTCGATCTGGTCTGCCTCATGGCCGCGGCCGGAGTGGTGGCGCGACTGCTGACCTGTCGCGTCGCTCCCCTCGTGCTCTGGGCCTTGGTCCTTGCCGGCGCACTCCTCCCGGCCGTTCTGACCGGGCTCATGTCCGGCGACCTTGCCCATGCGGTCTCCGCGCTGCGGCTGGTTCTGTCGATTCTCTGCGGATTGATGCTGGCGGACATGACACGGAACGGAGGCGCACCGGCCTTCTGCGCCGGGGCGGCAGTCGGAGGCCTTGCCGTTGCCGCCCTTGCCCTTGCACAGCTTTACTCGGCCGCTCCCTTGCTCGATGCCCTCAGTCCGCCAGACACCGTCCTGTGGTGGTATGGAGACCGCTTGCGGGCCACGGGCATCTGGAGCCATCCGAACGAGCTTGGACAGGTGCAGGCGCTCGGCGTGACCTATGCGCTCTGTCTGGCTCTGGCTCTCCGACATTCGGGAGGACAGCTCTGCGCCGTCGCCATGGCCTTCGGCATCGTGGGGCTGACCTTTGCGGCGACTCAGACGCGGGCGTTTCTGGCGGTCTCGGCCGTCCTGACACTGCTGGCCCTGGCGCGACTTGCGGCCTCCAGCGGGACCGGCGGACGGCTGGCCATCGCGGGACTGGCCGTCTCCGCCTCCTGCGCGGTGGCCGTGGCCTTCGGCGAAAGGTTCTCCGAGGTGACGGCAGGGGGGCAGACGCTGGGCGACAACCTCGCCGGGAGGTTCATGAGCTGGGTTGAGGCGGCCGACCTCATGGTCGCGGCGCCGTGGGGATACGGCTTCGAAGGCCGGCTCGACGCCATAGCGGAGGCCTCCGGCGCGCTCTCGGCTGCACATAACGCGTTTCTGAGCCTCGGGCTGACCTATGGCGCGCCGGTCGCCCTCGCGGCCTTCTGCGCCACGTTGTGGGTCGCGACGGCACCGGTTCTGACAGGACGGCGCTCGCCGTACGCGCTGACGGGAATCGCGCTGCTCACGCTCTTTCTGGCGGAGGACAGCCTGTTCTCCGGTTCGATGCAGGTCGCCTTGTCGCTGGCGGTCTTCAGCCTGCTTGGCGCAGTGCCGGGACGGGTCGCGACACGACGGTCTCCGGCATCGGATAGGCCTCCACGAGCCCCCTGACCTCCGGCAGGTGGCGCCAGGCCTCTCCGGCCTGTTCCGCGACATGGGCGGTATCCGTGAAGTAGAGCCGCTTGAGGCCCCGGCGCCAGGAAAGCGGCAGGCACAGCGGCACGAGACGCTCGAGGTGCCGCTTCGCTCCCGTAAGGTAGAGCGCGCGATCGAGGGCGGGCCGCCGCGCCGTCTGGCCGGACGCGTTTTCCATGGGCAGGCTGAGCGCACCCGAAGGGTGTTCGATGCCGAGGAAGCGGAGAAGGTCCGACAGGTTTCGATCCGGGTCCGAGACCAGGTCCTCGAACCGGTAGACGCCAAGCTGCGCCGCAGGAAACAGCGCGCGGTACCGGGCCAGCATCGGTGCGTAGTCGGTCTGCGCGAGGTACATGCGGCAGTTGGAGAACCGCGCAGCGGATCCCAGGGCGATCTCCTCGCACAGGCAGGCCTCGAGCGAGCGACGTTCGACCCCCGTGCGCCAGTCCATGAGGTAATGCGACAGTATCCGCGCGGCGGGCTCGCGCAGCAGGACGAGGATGCGGGCGTCGGGCGCATAGGCGTGGATCGCCCGGGCCGCTACCCGGGACGGCAGATAGCGCGTGCTGCATTCTCCGCGAAGCTGCGCCTTTTCGGTGCCGTCGAACAGCCGTTCGTAGTCCGCGCGGCGGGGGACAGGATGGAGATGGAGCGGCGGACGAATGTCGGCGGCAAGGTAGCGGTCCAGCCGCAGGCGGGTCTGACGGTGTTGCTCTGCCGCCGTCTCCGCGTTGATGTCGGGGCAGAAATGGCAGGGTTCCTTGATCGGGGAGAGGGCGACCCCTGGCAGCCCTGCGAGGAACCGGGCCAGAGAGGTCGTGCCCGCCTTGGCGGCGCCGATCAGGAAGAGGTTCGGCCTAGGCATGGGGGACGCCGGCAAGCATGGACGCGAGGATGGCCTCGACCCTGTCGATCGGGTCGGCGGCGGGTCCGCGGGGGTCCGCCCGCATCGGTCCATCGGCAAGTGCCGCGGTCATGGCACGGGCGAGAGCACCCGGGACATCCGGATCGTAGAGGAGGTGCGGGGGCCGTCCACGGAGGATCTCGGTATTGCCGCCCCGGTCGGAGGCGATGATCCGGAGGCCCCGGCGAAGACCTTCGGTCAGGACGAGGGCCTGCGGTTCGTGCCAGCGGGATGGCAGGACCAGGCAGTCCATGCGCCCGTAGGCGCGGTTCGGCGGGACCCGGCCGAGCCAGGTCACGTCGTCCGACAGGGCGAGCCGCGCCTCAAGCGCGGGCTCCCCCCGACCTGCAACGACCAGGTTCGCGCGGGCCTTCGGAAGCCTCTCGAACGCAGCGAGAAGGTCAGGCAGTCCTTTGACCTCGGTCAGCGCGCCCACGAAGCCGAAGGCAAAGGGTCCGGAGGTCTTGGGCGTGAAATCCGCGAGCGGGCCCCTGTCCTGGTTGTGGACGACCGACCAGGAGGCGTGCGGAAAGAGGCCCTGCTCCCGGTAGCGCCGCGCGACGAAGTCGCTGACGGCGATGACGTGACCGACAGCTCCGGCCGCGCGACGCCATGGCGCTGTCAGGAGGCGGCATCCGGCGCAGGGAGAGGCGCAATTGAGGCCCTTACGGTACATCGTCGTCCGCGGGCAGATCAGACCGTAATCGTGCAGGTGGAGGGCGAGCGGAAGGGACCGGGTGGCGCAGACGCGGAACAGCTGCGGCAGGAAGGCGCTCGCGTTGTGGGCGCAGACGACATCCGGGCGGAGACCCGCGACCAGCCGGTCGAGCGCCTCGGCCGACACCCCCCCGTGCGCGTTCCGGACATGCCAGAGCAGCTTGCGGCGTCGTGTGAGAGGAAGCGGCCCGGGACCCGGCCTCGGGCTTTGCGCGAAGGCGAGGCGATGGACCGTGAGGTTGCCGTCGCGCTGTGCGGTTCCTGTGTCGCCAAGGGAGAGCACGTCCACGGCATGACCGCGCAGGGCGAGCCCGTGGGCGATGTCGGCGCAGACCCGTTCCGCCCCGGAGCCGGGATCGGGTGCGAAGCTCTGGGAGACGAAGAGAACCCGCATCGCTCAGGCGCCCTCGGCGGGGTGCGGCTCGGCCTGCATCGTCGGCAGAACGAGGGCGGGCAGGCCTGAAACGAGATCCAGGCGGCGTCTCAGGCAGAGCCAGAGCGCCGCGTTCATCGCCCAGCATCCGGCTGCGGCGGCTGCGGCGGCCTGGACAGGGGTCGCACAGAACAGGAGGACAAGCAGAAAGCCTGCCGCGGAAAGGACGGCAATGCGACTGCGCGCGGTCTCCTGTCCGTAGAGGTTAAGCAACAGGGCCGCGGGTCCGAAGACGGCCCAACTGGCCTGGCCGAAGAGCAGGATCATCAGCACGGGCCATGCCGCAGCAAATTCCGGACCATGGAGGTCGAGGACGGCGGCCCCAAGGAGCGCCACCGCACCGATGCCGGCGCCCCCGGCAATGGCGAAGAGCAGGCTGGCCCGCCGGGTGACCCGCTGACGCTCGGCCGCGTGGGCGCAGGCGAGATCCGGCGCGAGCGCGGTGCGCGCCGCGTCGGTCAGGAAGAGACCCGGTTGGGCGACGCGCTCGGCCACGAGATAGAGGGCCGCGGCCTCGAGACCGGCGGAGACTCCGAGCGCCAGCCCTGCCCCGCGCTGCAGGACGAGAAGCGCCGCATCCCCCGGCCAGACCGCCAGCGCGACACGCGCATGGCCGAACGTGGCCGGACGAAGAGTCGAAAGCCGCAGGCCGCGCAAGGCGAGCGACTGCTGAAGAAGGGCGGCGCAGAGTGCCGCGAGATAGCAGGTCAGCGCCGTCACCGCCGTCAGAAGGCCCGCTGCGGCGAGCAATCCGCAGGCGAGGCATGGCAGGAGCGTCCGGTAGAGCGACTGACCGACGAGGGCCGGACCGAGCCGGCCCGCGGCGCGCAGCAGATCGCGATGAACCGCCATGAGGCCCGTCGCCGCGACGGAAAGCACCGTCAGCACGGCGATGTCGAACCGGGATGTCACCGGAGTCGCCACGCCAGAGGCCCAGGCGCCAAGGAGGCCGGCCCCGACCAGCCCGGAAACCGTCAGGCAGACGAGTGTCGCTTCGCCCCGGAGCCTTCGGATGTCGTCGGTAGCGCCCTGGCGCAGGCCGACCGACGCGAAACGCAGAACCACGAGATCGTATCCGGCCGCCACCAGTGGACCGGCGAGCAGCGAGAGCCCTATGGCAAGGAGCACGAGCCCCGCATCCGCCATACTGAGCGTCCGCGTCAACAACATCCCGAAAGCCAGCCAGGCAAGCATGCCCGCGATCCTGAGGGCGAGGGCCATGGAGACGGACCGGATCATCGCAGGCAGCGAGCGTTGCGGAACTGTCGGGGTCCGCGCCCGGTGCGGCGACGGGCCGTTAGCCACGGCCTCCTATCCAGCGCCGAACCTCGTCCAGCTTCGGAGCCCATGCCATGGCCACCCGCATACCCGCCCTGCCGATGACCGGAACCGAGCTCAAGATCGCTCTCGACGGTCTGCGCTCTGACCCCGTGCTGAGCTATCCCTCGCTCGAGGCGATGATCGCCGATGGCGACCTCTCCCCAGGGGATCAGTGCCTGACGCCCCGGGGCCGGTTCGGGATCGAGGGGCCGGCCGGCCCGGCAGCGAACGGCAGGACGGTGCTCGAGCTTGCGGGCATTGCCGGGCGCGCGGTCCTGGGTGTCTCGGAGCCGCTCGAGAATCCGGCGGAGTTGCTCGCCGACACCCGGCCGGCCGCATACTTCGTGACCGGCGACCAGATCCGGACACGGGACGGGTTTTCCTACAGGGTGCTCGATGCCGCAGCCCCCAATGCACATCTCGCGACCGCAGGCGGCCTGAAGCTGATGGTCGAGCCGATGCCAGGTCAGATGGGCTTTGCCGCAGCGGCCTTCGGCGTCGACGACACCGGAACCGACAGCGCTGTGGCCGAAGCCAATGCCATCGCTCTCCAGGCGGCCATCGACGCCGCTCACGCCACAGGGTTCGGACAGGTGTTCCTCGGCCGGTCCACCTACATCACGAGCCTCGCGCTGCACCCGGGTGTCGTGCTGGTGGGCGGCGCGCATACGGCGGATATCGCGGACTATTCCGCATTCGGCGGAAGTTTCGCGGCGACCGGATCCTACCTGATCCAGAAGGCCGGAACCAATGCACCGGCCATTCACCACGACTACGCCGACCATGACGGCGACGGCCTGCTCGACGGCTCGCTCGACAAGGCGCGCGCGCTGGGGCTGCGGCGGGTGACCATCACCGCCGAGGTTCCGGAAAGCTGGTCGGAGACCACCCATCCCGTGGGGCTTCGCCTCCGGAATTGCGCCTTCGTGGTGTGCGAGCAGGTCTTCGTCCAGAATTTCCGCCGCAACATCGACCTGCAGGACTGCTACGACAGCACCTTCGTCGATCTGCGCTCCGGCCCCTGCGAACGCGGACTGCGGATCGGGAATCGGGGAGACGTGGACAATTCCAACAACCTCAAGTTCCTCCATGCACGGATCGAAAGCTGGACCCGCTGCGGGATAGAGATCCTGTCCGGCGGCAACGGCGGGTTCCAGAACAACAAGATCGATTTCATCTCGCTGAAGAACGAGGGCCATCCCGGCGTCGCGGCGGACTGCGGTCTCCGGATCGACGGGAATGTCGAGGTGCGGTTTCTCGGCGGCTATACCTCGATCATCCGGAACAGCGCGCCGCCGGCGAGCTTTCGTCTGGTGGATGTGACCACCGAGGCGGCGGAGGTGGTGAACCTCCAATTCCTGAACTTCGGTCTCGACACGAACGGCTACGAGGGGACCATCGACAGCCTCGTGTCCGTGGCGCCCGGTGCGCGGGCGATCCAGGCACTGGATCTCGATTGCGCACTGAGCGTGTCGGCGGGCACCACGTTCGGGCGCGGGCTGATCGCCCTTGCGCCCGGCAACTACAAGGGCGTGGGCGTGAAGGTGCGCAGCCTCTTCAACCCCGACGGGCATCCGGTGTTCTGGGGACTGGCGAACCTGCCGACGGGGCAAAGCAGGATCAGCCTGCCCGACCAAAGCCTGTCGCGGGCACTGACCGTGAGGTCCGACAGCGATCCGGTATCCTTCTACCTTGCGCGCGCATCGACCGGCTCGACGTGGGAGTTCCGGGTCAAGGGCGACGGGTCTTTGGGCGTCTTTCTCAACAACGCCGAGGTCGCGACCTATCTGGTGAACGGCAATCTCGCCCTCGGGCAGCAGTCTCTCGCGGTGGCCACGGCGGTGGGCCTCAGGACCCAGGGGGCGGCGCCCGCGACCATCGGTGGCGGGATGACCCTTGCCGTGGCGAATGGCACGACCTGGGATCCCGCGGCGCAGGGGGCGGGACCTTACCTCGCGGTCTGGACGGGCAGCGTATGGAAGGCGGTGGCCTACACCTGATGCGGCATCGAGGTCAGGCGCCATTTGCCTCTGCCTCCGCGATGGCGGCGAGCAGCCTGTCGGCGGCGCGGGTCCAGGTGAAGCCCGCCGCGCGTGCCCTGCCCCGCGCCCGGAGATCGCGCCGGAGATCGGCATCCGTTTCGATCCGGTCCATCGCCTGCCGCCAGTCCGAAGGCCGCGACGGATCGGCATGGAGCGCGGCGCCTCCGCAGACCTCGGGCACGGCGCCCGCGGTCGTGGCGATCACGGGTGTGCCGCAGGACATCGCCTCCAGGGGGGGAAGGCCGAACCCCTCGGCAAGCGAGGGGAAAAGGAGCGCGAGGGCGTTGGCATAGAGCGCCTTGAGTTCGGGGTCGGTGACCCGGCCGAGGTGGCGGTGGCCCCCCGAATGCGG
Source organism: Histidinibacterium lentulum (assembly GCF_003789055.1). Lineage (GTDB taxonomy): Bacteria > Pseudomonadota > Alphaproteobacteria > Rhodobacterales > Rhodobacteraceae > Oceanicola > Oceanicola lentulus. The sequence continues at coordinate 87,719 of NZ_ML119090.1, forward strand.
CGATGCGCCGAAGACCCGGGGCATGGCGCCGCCGGTCGTGACCAAGGGCAATGCCGCTGCTCCACGGGCGTCAGCGACGGAGGCGATCATCGCGATGTTCTTGTAGGCGGCAGCGCTGCCGACGGCGAGAAAGTAGCCGCGCGGGCGCAGACCGTGTCGGTCGAGGACGGAGTGGTCGGCGACGATGCGGTCCATGTGATCGGCGCCGTTGGGCACGACCCTAGCCTTCCCCCGAGGCACGAGGCCCGTTGCCTCTAGGCTGTGGCGACTGTGGTCCGACACGGTGAGGACGATCGCGGCCCGGCGTGACAGACGGGGCTGGAGAGACAGATAAAGCGCGCGGAAGGCGCGGCTGTAGCTGCCCGGCACCGTCGCCACATGGGCATCGTGCAGCATGACGACCTGCCGGACGCCGAAAAGCGGCCCGGTGTTGCACAGGTTGAGGCACCAGCGTCCGCCTGCAAGGCCCGGAAGGCTTATCTGCTCCCATGCATGGCCCCGAAGAGGTCCGCGCGAGATCGCAGGACCCAGGAGTTGCCCGGACCGCTCGCCGAGGGCTTCGCGCGGGAGGGCCATGGTCAGGCGAATATCCGGCCGCGCCGCGAGGGCCCGTGCAAGTTCGGCCGCGACGCGGTCCACACCCGTGCCGGGACGTGTCAGGAACCTGCCGTTCAGCACCAGCTCGCGCGGAGGCACGTCGTGGGCCGGGGCCCTGCCCCTGACCCTGTCAACCGGTGCGCACAGCGCCGCAGTATTCCCGTCAGCCGCCATGGCGTCAGGGTTAACGCGCCTTTGCCTAACAAACCGTTACCAGGGCCGGCCCGCCGGCCGGCGACAGGTCACGCGGTCTCGAGGTGCTGATCCGGCTCCTTGGCCCCGGTCATGTAGGCCACGGCATCGGACATGTTGTGGGACTTGGGGTCGATCACGCAGAGTCGGCTGCCGAGGCGGTGGACATGGATTCGGTCCGCCACCTCGAAGACGTGGGGCATGTTGTGACTGATCAGGATGATCGGGATCCCCCGCGATCGCACGTCCTGGATGAGGTCGAGCACCTTGCGACTTTCCTTGACGCCCAATGCGGCGGTCGGCTCGTCGAGGATGATGACCTTCGAGCCGAAGGCCGCGGCGCGCGCCACAGCGACTCCCTGTCGCTGCCCACCCGAGAGCGTCTCGACCGCCTGATTGATGTTCTGGATCGTCATGAGGCCGAGATCGTTCAGCTTGTCCCGGGCAAGGCGCTCCATCTCCTTGCGGTCGAGCTGTTTCAGCAGCTTGCCGCGCCAGCCGGGTTTGCGGATTTCGCGGCCCATGAACATGTTGTCCGCGATCGAGAGCGCCGGCGACATGGCAAGGGTCTGGTAGACCGTCTCGATCCCGTGCCGCCGGGCCTCGATGGGCGACGGCAGCTGGATCGGCTTGCCTTCGAGCCAGATCTCGCCCGCGTCCGGCTGGATCGCGCCGGAGAGCGCCTTGATCAGCGTCGACTTCCCCGCGCCGTTGTCTCCGATCACGGCGAGAACCTCGCCGGGGTAGAGATCGAAATCGCAGCGGTTGAGGGCGACGACCTTGCCGTAGCGCTTGACGAGGTTGCGCGCCTTGAGGATGGGCTCCGTGCTCATGCCGTCACCTTTCTGATCCACTGGTCCACCGCCACGGCGCCGATGATGAGCGCGCCAATGAGGAGGTAGGTCCATTGCGCGTTGGCCCCGGCCATCCGCAGGCCCAGCTCGAACACGCCCACGATCAGCGCGCCGAAGAAGGCGCCCCAGATCGAGCCGCGCCCGCCAAAGAGGGAGATGCCGCCGATCACCACGGCGGTGATCGACTGGATGTTGCCCACCACGCCGGTGGATGCCGAGGGCGAGACCGAGCCGAAGCGGCCGATCATGATCCAGCCCGCGATGCCGCAGATGAAGCCCGCGAGCATGTAGACAGACATGATCGTCCGATGACGGTTCACCCCCGCCAGTTCCGCCGCCTCGGGATCGTCGCCGACGGCATAGACATGGCGCCCCCAGGCGGTGGAGCGGAGCATGTACGCCAGCACGATGACCATCACGACCATGGTCACGACGCCCATGGTGATGATCGCGCCGCCAAGCTCGAACCGGATGCCCATGAACTGCAGCAGCGCCGCCTCGTCGCGGATGTCCTGACTTCGGATCGTTTCGTTCTGCGAGTAGAGATAGTTGGCCGCGAGCACGATCTGCCACATGCCCAGCGTCACGATGAAAGGCGGAAGCTTCACCTTGCTGACGAGCCAGCCGCTTATCGCACCGATGCCGGTGCCGATGGCCAGGCCCGCCGCCACCGCGACCGCAGGCGGCAAGCCGTAGCGGAAGGTGAACTGGCCCATGATGACCGAGCTGAACACCGCCATGGCGCCGACGGAGAGGTCGATGCCCGCGGTCAGGATGATGAGCGATTGCGCAAGCGCGAGGATGCCCACGATCTGCACCTGCTGCAGGATCAGCGTCAGCGTTCCGGGTGAGAAGAAGCGTTCGCCCAGCACGATGGCGAAGATGCCGATGGCGACCATCAGCACGATCAGCGGCACCAGCGCCGGCGTCGCGTGCAGGGCATGGTGGAAGCGGCCGAAGAGCCCCTTTTCCTCGTCGTCGAATGTCGCGACGTCGCTCGATGCGCCTTTCGAGGCGCTTTCGTAGTCGGATGCGCTCATGGTCTCTCCTCCCGCGGGGCGGCTGGCCCCGGGCGTGAACGGTCGGGGGCGGACAAGCGCCCGCCCCCGCCGGTTTCGGTCAGTCTAGCGGGGGCATCAGCCCCAGCAAAGCGCCAGGCCTTCCTCAACGGAGATCGACTCCACGCCATCGGCGGGCTGGTCGGTCACCAGTGCCACGCCCGTGTCGAAGAACTCCTTGCCCTCGGTGGGCTCGGGCAGCGTGCCGTCGGCGGCGAACTGGGCGATCGCCTCGATGCCGAGTGCCGCCATGAGCAGCGGGTACTGCTGGCTGGTGGCGCCGATGACGCCCTCGGACACGTTCTGCACGCCGGGGCAGCCGCCGTCGACGGAGACGATCATGACGTCGTCCTGTCGCCCGATGGCGGAGAGCGCCTCATAGGCGCCGGCCGCTGCGGGTTCGTTGATCGTGTAGACGACGTTGATGTCGGGATCGATGGCGAGGCAGTTCTCCATCGCCCTGCGGCCGCCTTCCTCGTTGCCGGCGGTAACCTCGTTGCAGATGATCCGCTCGTCCGTCTCGTCGCCCCACATGGACGGATCGACCACGTCGATGCCGAAGCCGGTCAGGAAGCCCTGGTCGCGCAGCACGCCCACGGAGGGCTGGCTGATGGCGAGGTCGAGCATGGCGATCTTTGCGTTGGCCGCCTCGTCGCCCAGCGTGGCCGCGGCCCACTGGCCGATCAGTTCGCCGGCGAGGAAGTTGTCGGTGGCGAAGGTCATGTCCGCCGCGTCGGCGGGCTGAAGCGGCGTGTCGAGCGCTATGACCAGAATGCCCGCGTCCCGTGCCTGTTGCACCGGATCGACGATCGCTGCCGTGTCGGAGGCGGTGATCAGGATGCCGTTGGCACCGTTGGCGATGCAGGCCTCGATGGCCTGGACCTGGCTTTCATGGTCGCCGTCGACTTGACCGGCATAGGTGTTGAGCTCGATGCCCAGCTCCTCGGCCTTCGCCTGGGCGCCTTCGCGCATCTTGACGAAGAAGGGGTTGGTCTCGGTCTTGGTGATCAGGCAGGCGGAGACATCGCCATCCTGCGCGAAGGCTGCGGTGCCCGCCGTCGACGCAAGCGCGATCGCGCTGCCCATGAGCAGTTTCTTCATTGTGTATCCTCCCTTGGCGTGACCCCGCTCCTCTGCCGGGCCCGCTTGTCCCGCCTCTCATGGCGGATACCCGGATGAAGCCTCGATAGGCGGAGGATGTCAATATATAAATCAACTTGATTTATGTAATCGGAGGCGTCTAGCCTGACATGGGGAGGACAGAATCGTGCCGAATGGACCGACGGCGACGGACGGGGCGGCCTGGCTCGCCGATGCCGCGACGCCCCAGGGAGTGCGCGACCACAACGAGCGCCTCGTGCTCTCCACCGTGCGGGATTTCGGCCCGCTCGCAAGCTCGGATGTGGCACGCCGCACGGCCCTGTCGGCCCAGACCGCCTCTGTGATCACCCGTGCGCTGGAGGCGGAGGGTCTCCTGCACAGGGGCGAACCCGTGCGGGGACGTGTCGGCAAGCCGTCGACACCTCTCGCGATCTCGCCCGATGGCGCTTTCGCCCTGGGGCTGAGGGTGGGCCGGCGGATGGCGGATCTCGTGCTGATCAATCTCGGTGGAGACGTTCTGGGGACGCGGTCCGAGGAATATGCCTATCCCACCCCGGCCAGAATCACGGATTTCCTCGGCCGCGCCATCGCCCCGATCTGCGCCGGCCTGACGCCCGCGCAGAGCGCGCGGATCGTGGGCCTCGGGATCGGCTCGCCGTTCGAGTTGTGGAACTGGCTGGACCTCGTCGGCGCCCCGAAGGAGGAGATGCTCGCCTGGAAGGGCTTTTCCTACGCGGCGGCGCTCGCCCCGATCACCCCCCTGCCCGTCCATGTCGGCAATGATGCGACGCTCGCCTGTTTCGGGGAACTGGTCTTCGGCGCCCATTCGGACCTCGCGAACTTCGGCTACTTCTATATCGGCGCCTTTGCGGGCGGCGGCCTCGTGCTGAACCGTCGCATCGTCTCCGGGCCCTCCGGGAATGCGGGCGCCATGGGTCCGATCATGGTCCGAGGCCCCCGGGACCCTGCGAACCAGCTTCTGCACCACGCCTCGATCTCGGTGCTCGAGGCGATGCTGGCCGAGGCCGGCCAGCCCGCGGCCCCTGTGCGCATGGCCGATTCGGACTGGGGCGACATAGGGCCGGTGCTCGATGCCTGGATCGACCGCACGGCGGAGGCGCTCGCCACCGCGAGCCTGTCGCTGGTCGCGATCATCGACATGCCGGCGGTGGTGATCGACGGGAGGTTTCCCGAACACATCCGGGCGCGCATCGTCGAGCGGACGACAGAGCGCCTCGATGCCGCGGACCCGAGCGGCATCGCCATCCCCGAGGTGCGGGCGGGCGGTCTCGGCACCCGGGCCGGCGCGATGGGCGCGGGCTATCGACCGATCCAGGAGCGCTATTTCGAGGTCTAGGCCGGCTGGCGCAGGCCCTGCCGCTGGACATCGGCCAGATGGGCCAGCGTCGTCACCCCCGCGGCCTCGAGCACGGGAACCATGCGCAGGAACACCTCCGCCGTGGCCAGCGCGTCGCCAAGGGCCGTGTGCCGCAGCTTTTCGTCGATGGCGACGCCGAACCGGGCCGCCAGCGCGTCGAGCGTATGGTCCGAGGCATGGGGATAGAGCGCCGCGGAGAGGAGCCCGGTGCAGAGTGCGGGGGTCTCGGGTCTCCAGCCGATCAGGTCCGCCTTCGCCTCCAGCAGCGCCATGTCGAACGAGGCATGATGCGCGACGAGAACCGAGCCTTCCGCGAAGCGGGCGAAGGCCCGTCCCGCCTCGGCCACTCCCGGCGCACCCCGGACGCGGGCGTCGTCGATCCCGTGGATCTTCGTCGAGGACGGCGGGATCGGCCGGCCCGGATCGACGAGCGTGTCGAAGGTCTCCCCGCGCAGCAGGCGGCCGCCGAGCAGCCGGACGCCGGCGATCTGCACGATCTCGTCCCGAGCGGGATCAAGGCCCGTGGTCTCCGTGTCGAAGACGACGAAAGCCGCCTCCGACAGCGCCCTCTCGCCCAGCGGCCCCGAAAAGGCGGGGAGGTCGAAGGCATAGAAGTCGCGATGGATCGCGGGCGCGGCGGGGGGCTCGGGCCTGTGGGCGGCGGCGAGCGGCAGGACGATGCGTGCTCCCTCTGCGCCCGTCTCCGTCCAGATCTCGGTGCGATGCGCGGACAGCGCGTCCCGCCCCGAGTAGCCGCCATAGGCCGGAGACAGCGGCGCCTTGACCCACTGCTCGAGCGCGCCCTGAGAGATCGGCGCGCCGGCCCAGCTCAGCACGAGGCTGATCTCCCGCCCTGCCGGTTCGGCTGAAAGGCGCAAGCTGCGCACGCCCTCGCGGCCACCTGTCTCCTGCACCACCCGGCTCAGGAGTTCCGTGATGGCGTAGCCGTCGCAGGAGAGGACCGCGTCGCTGGGGGTCACCTCGAACGGCACCATGAGCCGGGCCTCGAGCGCATCGAAGATGTCGGAGACAGCCACCTCGGCGATCGGCCAGGGGCGCGCTGTGGCGACATCGGCAGCGGCGGGCCCGTTCAGGACAGCGAACAGCCGTTTCAGTTCGTCGCGCATGGCCGCGTTCATCCGGTCGCGATCCGCCGCAGGCAGGTCGTCGCCCTCTGCGAGCACGTCGAGCATCGCGCCGATGGCGGCGGTGGGTCGGCGCGCCGACTCCACCGTTTCCGCCAAGAGATGCTCGAGCGCGCCGTGGGTGCGCAGCTCCTCCGTGGCGTCGTGGAAGGTCAGGACGTGGCCCACGCGCGCCTCGGCCATGACCACGGGACAGACGGAGCCCACCAGCAGACGCTCTCCGTCGTGGGTGGCGGCCAGGAAGGTCTCGGTACGCGGCTGGCCCCTCGCGGAATGCGCGGCGCATCGGGCGATGGATTCGCTGACCGGATCGAGGCGCAGGAAGGCGGAGAGCGGCCGGTCGAGGCCGAGCGGGCCGAGAAGATCGGTCGCCACGCGGTTGTAGAGGCGAATGCGCAGGTCCGGAGACACGACCACGACCCCCTCGGACAGATCCCGGAGCAGCGCCTCGAACAGCGCCGTGTCCCGCGCCATGCGGGCGGTCTTTTCCGCGACCGCGCGTTCCTGGCTGGTCCGGGCCTCCTCGAGCGCCTCGTGGATCGCCTGCGCGGCGGGGGCAAGGGCGCCGAGATAGCGCGCGTCATGGGCCTCGATGCCGACCGGCACGTCGGTCTGGGCTCGGGTGTGGAGATCGGCGGCCAAGCCGAGGATGGGCCGGGCGACATTGGCGTCGAAGAGAAGGCCGATCCACGCGGCGAGTCCCATCAGGCCGAAGCCGCCGACCAGCCCTGCGATGACATAGCCGTCCACCGGCCCGCTCGCCCGCGCCTGCCCCAGCAAGAGCCCGCCCGCAAAGATGGCGACACCGCCGATCGCGAGCGCGGCGAAGAAGAGCGCGAACCGGATGCGAAGGCCCAGCCGTTCCCCCATCGCCTCAGCTCTCGAGCAGGTGGGCGATTTCGTCGGTCAGTTCGCGCGTGTCGAAGGGCTTGGTGAAAAAGGCGTCCGCGCCGAGGGCAAGCCCCTTGCGCCGCTCCACTTCGCCGCCGCGCGCGGTCATCATCAGCACCTTGACGCCGCGCAGACGTTCCGATTGGCGGATGTGCTGGCAGATCTCGTAGCCCGATTTCTCGGGCAGCATGACGTCGAGCACCACGAGATCCGGCGGCGCGGCCTCCAGCGCCTCGAGCGCCGCGTCCCCGGAGGCCACGCGCGTCAGCCCGAACCCCTTGCGCCCGATCAGGAATTCCAGCGCCAGGGCGATGTTGTCCTCGTCCTCGACCAGCAGAACCTGTTTGCGGTCCATCGGCATCTCCCTCAACTCGGCTCGTCACAGATCGAACGGATCAGCGGATCGTCGGGGTCCATCGCACTCCAGGCGGCGGTGGCGGGGTCCGCAAGACCCGCTTCCGTGACCACGGCGCGGGCGGGGGCCTCGCAGCGGACGAGTTGCGCCACCCGCTGCGGCGGCTGCCAGCGCGCGAAGAGGTAGAGGTCGACGAGCCAGGTGCCCGGTGCCGCCTCGTTGCTGCGCGCGGTCGCGGCGTCCACCGCCATAAGCCGGGTCGTGCGCGGCCAGATGTAGCTCCAGGGCTGCCACCAGGACCGGGCCTCGACGGTCTCCACCACCGCGACGCCCTCGGGCAGGCTGGCGGCGGTGCGGGCGCCCCAGCTGTATTCCATGCCGATGGTGAAGGCGAGCATCGCCGCCCCGGCGGCCGCCGGTATGGCCCAGCGCGGCAGACGGCCTTTCGTCACGAGGTTGATCAGCAGCACCACACCGGCCGCGCCCAGACCCGCCACGAAGGTCGCGATGAGTTCGAGAAACATGCCCTATCCCATCAGGCTCGCGCCGTGACCCACGGCGGCTTGCATCGTCTTGACCACCATGAAGGCGTCCCTGAGGTGGCTGCGCTCGAGGTCGGACATCCGGCCTGGAGCCATGAAGTTGTCGGGCCGTTCGCCGGCCGCGATCTGAGCCGCCTGGTGGCGCAGGCGCGTCTCCGCGATCAGGTCGTAGGCATCGACGAGATCCCGCGCCCCGGTGGCGGAGACGATGCCCGCCTCCCCCGCCGCGATAATCCGCTCGCGGGTGTTGACCGCCTCGATCCCGCCGCGCAGGGCGTAGACGCGGGCGAGATCCACCACCGGCACCACGCCCGCCATCTTCAGATCCACCGTGTTCTTGTGCTCGCCCGAGCGGATCGTGGCCAGGCCGCGAAAGAGGCCCAGGGGCGGCGTGTGCTTGAGGCTGTTGGCGATCATGTGGCCGACGAAGATCGAGTTCTTGCGTGCCATGTCCAGCGTTTCACGCTGCAGACCGTGGAACAGCTCCATCTCGCCCGAGATTGGGCGCAGGTCGAACATGACCGAGGCCAGCATCTGCGCCTCGGTGTCGGGCTCGGCGATCCAGTTCTGGAAATACCGGCGCCAAACCCGGCGGGGCTGCCGCCAGCGGTCGGTCGTCGCCATCATCTCGCCGGGGCAGTAGACGAAGCCGATCTCGTCGAGACCGTCAGAGACGAATGCGGCCAGATCCCGGAAGTAGGCGTCGTGCGCGGGCTCGAAGGCATCGTCGAGGATCAGGCAGTTGTCCTGGTCCGACACGCCGGTCTGTTCGCGCCGGCCCTGGCTGCCACAGGCGGCCCAGAGATAGGGCACCGGCGGCGGGCCCAGCCGGTCCTCGGCCAGCACCAGCAGGCGGCGGGTGGCGGCATCCGTGAGGTCGGTGATCCGGCGGGTGATCGCGGCGGGCTTGGCACCTGCCGAGACGAGGTGCGACAGAAGCTCCGGCAGTCGGGTCATGACCCGGGCCATGTCGGAGGCCGCATCCGCGGCGACGATCTCGGCGACCATGTGGCTTGCCGTTGCGGCCTGACGGCGGAAGAGGTCCGTCTTGCCGATCATTCCTACGATGCGCCCGCGCCGGTCGGACACGGGCAGATGGTTGATCCGGTGGCTGGCCATCTCAACCAGCGCGTCGAGCCCCGTGGCATCGGGCGAGACGGTGCGGACCTTGCGGGTCATGACGTCGGCCACCGGAATGGAGCCGGTGAGGCCCTCTGCGAGGACCTTGTTCGTGAGGTCGTGGACCGTGACGATCCCGGCCAGCCCCTCGTCCTCCATCACCAGTACGGAGCTGATGACCCGGTCGCGCATGATGCGGGCGACCTCGGTCACGGTGGTGCCGGCCGAGCAGGTCACCGGCGACTTCGCCATCATGTCGGAGACGGAAAGCGCCGTGAGGCCGGTGGCATAGGGGCCGTCGTCGCTGCCCGGCTCTGTCGGCACGGCGCGGCCGAACCAGCGGGCGAACTCTCCCTCCTCGGACATCAGGCGCAGAAAATCCGCGGCCGGGATGTGGTGCAGCACCAGCGGCCCCGCCGCCCGCGCGGTCAGCATCGCCTTGCCATCCCGGAGGAGACCGCGCTCGCCCATGACATCGCCCGCGGCGCGGTAGGTGACGACCTCGTCCGAGACGGTGGAGATCGCCACGGTGCCCGCCTCGATGATGTAGAGCCCGCTCAGGGGCGTCCCCTCCTCGAAGACGAGGGCGCCGTCGCCGAACTCTTCCCGGGACATCGACGCCGCGAGACGGGCGCGCTCGGCCGGGGACAGCAGATCGAAGGGCGCGGTCCGGCCGAGAAGGTCGAGGGGGGGCACGAGGTCGTCGGGCATGACGGGGTGAATTCCGGTTGCGGAAAAAGGACCTAAGAGAGCCGCCCTGTTCGGGAAATGTCCGGGGCGGGAAACCGGGGGGCGCCGTTGGGCGCCCCCCGGGCGTTCAGGATCAGTGGCCGGCCTGGGCAGCCCCGGCGCCACGCGGCACCCGGACGCTTTCCACCAGGTCCTTGATCTCCTGCGGCGGCTCCTCGGTGGCCATGCTCACCGCGTAGGCGACGGCAAAGTTCACCAGCGCGCCGATCGGGCCGAAGTGCGTCGGCGGGATGCCGAAGAGGTACTGGTCCGCCGTCAGGAACGCCGTGCCGGGGATGAAGAAGACCCCGAGGTAGGCGAACAGGTAGCCGCAGGTCACCAAGAGACCGGCCATCATCCCCCAGGTCGCCCCGGCCGCGTTGATGCGCTTGGAGAAGATCCCCATCATCAGCGCCGGGAACAGCGTCGCCGCGGCGAGGCCGAAGGCCAGCGCCACCACCTGGGCTGCAAAGCCCGGCGGATTCAGCCCGAGATAGGTCGCCAGCACGATCGCGCCCGCCATCGAGATCCGCGCGGCCAGAAGCTCGCTCTTCTCGCTGATGGCAGGGTTGATGACCGACTTGATCAGGTCGTGGCTGATCGCCGAGGAGATCGCCAGCAAGAGACCCGCCGCCGTGGACAGCGCCGCCGCGATGCCGCCTGCGGCGATCAGCGCGATGACCCAGCCCGGAAGGTTGGCGATCTCGGGGTTGGCGAGCACGAGGATGTCGCGGTTGAAGTTGGTCAGCTCGTTGCCTTCCCAACCGTTTTCCGCCGCGACAGCCGCCATGTCAGGGTTGGCGTCGTTGTAGTACTGGATCAGGCCGTCGCCGTTCTTGTCTTCCCAGCCCAGAAGGCCGGTCGCCTGCCACGTCAGCATCCAGTTGTAGTCGGGATCGGTCTCGATGGTCTCGACCGACACCGCCGCGCCGTCCGTCCCGTTGGGCCAGAACTGCTCGGTGATGTTGAGCCGCGCCATTGCGCCCACGGCCGGGGCCGTGACGTAGAGGAGCGCGATGAAGACCAGCGCCCAGCCCGCGGACCACCGCGCGTCCGCCACCTTCGGCACCGTGAAGAAGCGGATGATGACATGCGGCAGACCCGCGGTGCCGATCATCAGCGACAGGGTGAAGAGCGCCATCAGCCAGGGCGTCGAGCCGGTGGTATAGGCCGAGAAGCCCAGATCGACCAGCAATTGGTCCAGCGTGACCAGCAGGTAATCGCCCTGCCCGCCCGTGCCTTCCGCCATGGTCGAGAAGAGGCCGAGGCTCGGGATCGCGTTGCCGGTCAGTTGCAGCGAAATGAACACCGCCGGGATCGTGTAGGCGATGATCAGCACGACGTACTGCGCGACCTGGGTGTAGGTGATCCCCTTCATCCCGCCGAGAACGGCATAGACGAAAACGACCGCCGACGCGATGATCAGACCCCAGAACTGGTCAAGCTCCAGAAACCGCGAGAACGCGACGCCGGCGCCGGTCATCTGGCCGATGACGTAGGTGACCGAGATCACGATCAGGCAGATGACGCCCACCACGCGCGCCTTGGTCGAATAGAACCGGTCGCCGATGAACTCGGGCACTGTGAACTTGCCGAACTTGCGAAGGTAGGGGGCGAGGAGCATCGCCATCAGCACGTAGCCGCCGGTCCAGCCCATCAGGAAGCTCGAGTTGTTGTACCCGACGAAGGCGATGAGGCCCGCCATCGAGATGAACGAGGCGGCCGACATCCAGTCGGCGGCAGTCGCCATGCCGTTGACGACGGGGTTCACGCCCCGGCCCGCGGCATAGAATTCGGAGGTCGATCCGGCGCGCGCCCAGATCGCGATCGCAAAGTAGAGCGCGAACGAGAGCCCTACCACGATGATGTTGAGAACTGTCTGATCCATGGGTGTCGCTACCTTATTCCTCGACGCCGAACTTGCGGTCGAGACGGTTCATCTGCCAGGCGTAGTTGAAGATCAGCACCAGGAAGACGAGGATGCTGCCCTGCTGCGCGAACCAGAACCCGAGGTCCGTGCCGCCGAACTGGATCCCGCTCACGAGCGGCCGCAGCAGGATCCCGAAGCCGAAGGAGCTAAGCGCCCAGATGGCGAGGCTCCAGTAGATGAGCCGCAGGTTCGCGCTCCAGTATTCCTTGTCCCGGGCCCCTGTCGAGGTCCCGTGGGTTTGGTCCGTCATGGGTCGAAACTCCTCCCGTAGTAGATTGGTGATCACGCCGCCCGTGCCCGGCCGCGTGCCGATGGATTGCCGGTGCCCGGCCCTCGCGGGCCGCCACCCCGGCAGGGGGTCGTCACGCCGTCGCGGGATCCACGATGGCGGTCAGGCTTTCGGACACGGCGTCGATGGGGGCCATGGCATCGACCCCCGTCAGGACGCCCTTCGCGTCGTAATGGGCGATGAGCGGCGCGGTCTGGGCGTGGTAGGCCCGGAGCCGCTGCGCCACCGTCTCGGCGTTGTCGTCGGGACGGCGCCGGAAGTCGCTGCTGCCGCAGTTGTCGCAGATATCCTCGGCGGCAGGCCGCTTGAACCGGTCGTGATAGCCCTCGCCGCAACTCGCGCAGGTGAACCGGCCCGAGACCCGTTCGACCATTGCCGCGTCGTCGACCTCGAGGCTGATCGCCGCGGTGATGGCGCCGCCCGCCTCGGCCAGCAGCGCGTCGAGCGCTTCGGCCTGGGCCGCGGTGCGGGGAAATCCGTCGAAGATGACGCCGGCGCGGCAGTCGTCGCGGGCCATCCGGTCGCGCAGGATCGCGATGACGATCTCGTCCGAGACGAGATCGCCGCGCTCCATCACGGCTTTCGCGGCGAGGCCCGCCTCCGTGCCCTGGGCCACCGCCGCCCGCAGGAGGTCGCCGGTGGAGAGCTGCACGAGACCGAACCGTTCCTCGAGCCGGCGGGCCTGGGTGCCCTTCCCGGCGCCGGGAGGGCCGAGAAGGACGAGGTTCGTGGCCGCGGCAGGGGGACGTGCGCCGTCCATGGCTCAGGCCCCCGCGCGGTTGGCGATGAGATCGTCCACCACGGACGGATCCGCCAGGGTGGAGGTATCGCCGAGGCTGCCCGTGTCGTTCTCAGCGATCTTGCGCAGGATGCGGCGCATGATCTTGCCCGAGCGCGTCTTCGGCAGGCCCGGCGCCCATTGGATCACGTCGGGCTTGGCAATCGGGCCGATCTCCTCGCGCACCCAGTTCTGGAGCTTGACCTTGAGCTCGTCCGTCGGCTCGATCCCGTCCATCAGGGTGACGTAGCAGTAGATGCCCTGCCCCTTGATCTCGTGCGGGTAGCCCACGACAGCGGCCTCGCTGACGGTCTCATGTGCCACGAGCGCGCTTTCGACCTCGGCGGTGCCCATCCGGTGGCCCGAGACGTTGATCACGTCGTCCACGCGGCCGGTGATCCAGTAGTAGCCGTCCTCGTCCCGGCGGCAGCCGTCGCCGGAGAAGTAGAGGCCCTTGAACATTTCGAAATAGGTCTGGACGAAGCGTTCGTGGTCGCCCCAGAGCGTGCGCATCTGGCCGGGCCAGCTGTCCTTGATCGCCAGAACGCCCTCGCAGGCGCCTTCGAGCTCGTTGCCCTTTTCGTCGAGGACCACGGGCTGCACGCCGAAGAAGGGCTTGGTCGCGGAGCCGGGCTTCGTCGCCGTGGCGCCGGGCAGCGGCGCGATGAGGATGCCGCCCGTTTCGGTCTGCCACCAGGTGTCGACGATGGGGCAGCGGCCCTTGCCGACATTCTCGTTGTACCAGTTCCAGGCCTCGGGGTTGATCGGCTCCCCGACCGAACCGAGGATGCGCAGGGACGAGAGGTCATGGGCCTCCACCGGGCCGGTGCCCTTGCCCATCAGCGCGCGGATCGCGGTGGGGGCGGTGTAGAACTGCGTGACCTTGTGCTTGGCGCAGACCTGCCAGAAGCGGCCGGCGTCGGGCCAGGTCGGCACGCCCTCGAACATCACCGTGGTCGCGCCGTTCGCCAGCGGCCCGTAGACGATGTAGCTGTGGCCCGTCACCCAGCCCACGTCCGCGGTGCACCAGTAGATGTCGCCGTCCTGGTAGTCGAAGACATACTGGTGCGTCATCGACGCATAGACGAGATAGCCGCCCGTCGTGTGCACCACGCCCTTGGGCTTTCCGGTGGAGCCGGAGGTGTAGAGGATGAAGAGAGGGTCTTCGGCGCCCATCTCGGCGGGGGTGCAGTAGGAGCCGACCTTCTCGCGCATCTCGCCGTAAAGGAAATCGCGGCCCTCGATATGGTCGATCTGCTCGCCCGTGCGTTCGACGATCAGCAGACTGCACTTGTGCATCACGCGGCGCAGGGCCTTGTCGCAGTTCGACTTCAGCGGCGTGGAGCGGCCACCGCGCGGGGCGTGGTCGGCGGTGATGACGAGCTTCGCGTCGCAGCCGTTGATCCGGTCGGCGAGCGCATCGGGCGAGAAGCCCGCGAAGACGATGGAATGGATGGCGCCGATCCGGGCGCAGGCGAGCATCGCGTAGGCCGCCTCGGGGATCATCGGCAGATAGAGGACGACGCGGTCGCCCTTGCCGACGCCCATGTCCTTCAGGACGTTGGCCATGATCGACACCTCGCGGTGCAGCATCCGGTAGGTGATGTGCTGCGCCTCCTCGTCCGGGCTGTCGGGCTCCCAGATGATCGCGGTCTGATCGCCGCGGGTCTCGAGGTGGCGGTCGATGCAGTTCGCAGAGACGTTCAGCGTGCCGTCCTCGAACCAGCGGATCGAGACGTCGTCATAGGCAAACGAGGTGTGCTTCACCTTCGTGTAGGGGCGGATCCAGTCGAGGCGGCGGCCCTGCTCCTTCCAGAAGGCGACCGGGTCGGCGACCGAGGCGGCGTAGAGCTCCTCGTAGCGGGCCGAATCGGCATGGGCCTTGGCGGCGAGGTCAGGGGCGGGCGGATAGATCGGGGTTTCCCCCGGAGTTCCGGGCTTCTGGACGGTCATGGCTCCTCCTCCGAGCATGGCGCCAGGCGGGGCGGCGAAGGCCGGGCCGCGAGCACCAAATTGTAAAGAGGTCATAACGTGGGCGTGTAAACCGGTAACTTTCTTTATGAGAAGACAGGGAAAATCTGTTAATTTCTTGACGGAGACACCGAGAGGCTTCGTCAAGAACTTTTCGTTAGCGCCGAAATGCCTTGCCGTTTCTGCTGCTCCGGCCGGTTGCCGGGTTCCCCTCCTCCGGAGGACCCGGCAAGGCTGCCTGCGGTTCGCGGCAGGTTCGCGGCAGGTCGCCGGGCGCATTCACGCGCCAAGGGGTCCGATTCGTCGCGACTCAGGGCGCGGAGGGATCGAATCGGGTCAGGAAGGTCTCGAGCGCGGCCACGGCCGCACCGAGGTCATCGGGCTCGGCATGTTCCTCGGGCCGATGACTGACCCCGTCGCGGCATCGAACGAAGAGCATCGCCACGGGACAGAAATCGGCCATGGCCGAGGCGTCATGGGTGGCTCCGGACGGAAGACGCAGCCCCTGCCCGCCCGTGGCGGCAACGGCCTCGCCCAGCGCGGCGGACAGGTGAGGGTCGCAGGGTTGGGCGGGCTGGGCATAGGTGCGCGCGGCCTCCACGCGCAGACCATGGCTGCGGGCGATCTCCCCGGCGACCCGGTGCAGTTCCTCCCCGGCGGCTTCGCGGAGGGCATCCTCGGGCGCGCGGAATTCGGCGGTGAGGCGGACGCGATCGGGAACGGCGTTGACCACCCCGGGATGGACCTCAAGTGCGCCCACGGTGCCGCGCAGCCCCGCTCGCTGTGCAGCGATGCGGCGCACGGCGAGAACGAGTTCGGCGGCGCCGACCAGCGCGTCACGGCGTCCCTCCATGGGCAGGGTGCCGGCATGGCCGGTCTCGCCCGAGAGCGTGATCGCGTGACGCTCGATCCCGCTGATGGCGGTGACGATGCCCAGCGCCTCTCCGGCGCGTTCGAGAACCGGACCCTGCTCGATATGGGTCTCGATGAAGCCCAGCGCCGAGGCGCGCTGCTGGGCGATCAGGGGGATGCGGTCGGGGTTCAGGCCGAAGCCGCGGAGCGCCGCCTCAACGGTGACACCGTCGCGGTCGGCAAGATCCAGGGCCGCGGCGTTGGCGGTCCCGGCCAGGGCCCGGGACCCGAGAAGCGCCGTGGGAAAGCGCACACCCTCCTCGTCGGCGAAGGCGAGGAGTTCGACGGCGAAAAGCAGTCTGATCCCGCGGGCGGAGAGGCGTTCGAGGGCGAGGAGCGGCAGCACGATGCCGGCGATCCCGTCGAAGGCGCCGCCTTCGCGGACGGAATCCTGGTGCGAGCCCATGTAGAGCGTGGAAGCGCCGGCAGGCCCCTCGAGGCGGCCCACGAGGGTGCCCGCATCGTCGAGCGTCACGGCGAGGCCCGCCTCCTCCATCCAGCCGGACAGGAGGTCGAGCGCGGCGCGATGCTCCGGCGTGAAGGGCAGTCGGGTCACACCGGGGCCGGGTTCGGAGGCCTGCGAGAGAAGATCGAGGCGGCGGGCGGCCTCGGCGCCCGCGTCAGTCAAGGCCCCGCTCCGGATCGGCGGGATGGGGCACCTGCGCGGCCCAGGCGGCATAGTCGCCCCTGGTCGCGCGGCGGTGGAGGGCCTCGAGCGCGCCGATGGGATCGCTCTCGTGATGGTCGATCCGCAGGGTCAGGGGGGCGGCGTCGGGCCGGAGCACGAGGAGCGCGGCCGACAGCAGCCCGCGCGAATCGCTGCCGGCAGCCTCGGCGGCGCGGAGGGCGGCGAGGAGACGCTCGGCCATGGTCCCGCCGGCGGACAGGTAGCCGTCGGCGAGGTGCCGGACGACGGCCTCGGACGCGAGCATGTTGCCCGAGGCGATGCCCCCCGGAAAGGCGTGGTGGCCCATGGCGGGAGTGTTCCGGGCTCCGGTGAAGGCAGCGGTGCGGCCGGCGCTGTCGAGGGCCGCCATCTGCCGCCACTCGCGCCCCCGATCCGCGCTGGTCAGGCCGGCCACGACCTCGGGCGCGGACTGGCCAGCCCGCATGAGCGTGAGCGCCTCCTCGCCCCAGGAGACGGAGGGCGCGGCCCCCTGGCTGGCCGAGAGGCCGGCGCCCCAGCGGCCGCGCAGGACCCAGCCGCCGACGCAGAGCGAGCCCGTGGCTGCAGCGGCCCCAAGGGCGCCGGTTTCGTCATCCTGCACGAGAATCGAGTAGGTCATGGTCGAGGTCTTCCTTTTGCGCCCCAGATTTATCATAAAAAATTGACGGCGCAATTTATCACGATAATCTGGCTGCACTGTCCAACCTGGGAGACCTGAAACATGACCCTTGTGACCTGGACGCGACGCGGCCTCGCCGCCGCCGCGACCGGCGCGCTGATGACGCTGGGCCTGCCCGGCGGCGTCGCCGCCCAGACCCCGCCCGGCGTGCTGATCGTTGGGCAGATCGCGGAACCGAAGGCGCTCGACCCGGCCGCGGTGACGGCCGTCAACGACTTCCGCATCCTCGTGAACCTCTACGAGGGCCTTGTGCGCTACGCGCCCGGTACCCTGGAGGTGGAGCCCCATCTCGCCACGGACTGGGAGATCAGCGAGGACGGCACCGAATACACCTTCACCCTGCGCGAGGGCGTGGCCTTCCACGACGGCACGCCCTTCAACGCCGAGGCGGTGGTGTTCAACTTCGAGCGGATGCTGGACGAGGATCACCCCTATGCCGACACCGGCCCGTTCCCGCTGGCCTTCTTCTTCGGCGCGGTCGAGAGCGTCGAGGCGGTGGACCCGCAGACGGTGACTTTCACGCTCAACGAGCCCTTCGCGCCGTTCCTGTCGAACCTCGCCTATCCCACGGGCCTGCTCGTCTCACCCTCGGCGGTGATGGAGAGCGGCGCGGACTTCGGCCGCAACCCGGTGGGCACCGGCCCCTTCCGTTTCGTCGAGTGGCGCTCGAACGAGGCCGTGGTGGTGGAGCGCAACCCAGACTACTGGGGGGATCCCGCGGGGCTCGAGGCGGTCGTCTTCCGCCCGATCACCGACGCCAACACCCGCACCGCCGAAATGCTCGCGGGCGGGATCGACATGATGGTCGAGGTGCCGCCCACGGCGCTGTCGGAATTCCGGACCGAGGCCTACACGATCCACGAGCAGGCGGGGCCCCATGTCTGGTTCCTGATCCTGAACCTGCGCGAAGGTCCCTTCGCCGAGCAGCTTGTCCGCCAGGCAGCGAACTACGCCATCGACAAGGAGGCGATCGTCAACGACGTGCTCGAGGGCACCGCCGAGGTCGCCGCGGGCCCGACACCGCCCGCCTTCGCCTGGGCCTACAACGCCGATCTCGACCCCTATCCGCACGACCCGGAGCGGGCGCGCGAACTGCTGGCCGAAGCGGGCGTCGAGAACCCGGAGGTGACCTTCTACGTCACCGAAGGCGGCTCGGGCATGCTCGATCCCGTCGCCATGGGCACGGCGATCCAGGCCGATCTGGCCGAAGTCGGCTTTGACGTCACCATCGAGACCTATGAGTGGAACACCTTCCTCGGCGAGGTGAACCCGGGCCTCGAGGGCAAGGCGGACATGGCGCAGATGGCGTGGATGACCAACGATCCCGACACACTGCCCTATCTCGCGCTCCGGACGGAGGCCATGCCGGACCAGGGCGGCTTCAACTCGGGCTACTATTCCAACCCCGAGGTGGACGCGCTTCTCGAGGAGGCGCGGACGGCGACCGACCAGGACCGCCGGGCCGAGCTCTATCGCGAGATGCAGGCCATCGTGCAGGAAGACGCGCCCTGGGTCTTCGTCGCGAACTGGAAGCAGAACGCGGTGACGTCGGACCGGGTCGAGAATTTCTCGCTGGAGCCGTCGTTCCTCCTGATGCTCGAGGACGTGACCAAGGAGTGAGGGGTTTCGCCCCGGCTGCGCCGGGGCGACCCGCCGGGGAGGGCGCTGCCCTCCCCGGACCCCACCCGGGATACTTCCGGCCAGAAAAATGGGGGGCGGGGCGCGTTCGGGGCGATCCTGCGCCGAGGGACCGACGGGGCCGGGTACGTCCCGATCCATGAGGCTGCGGCTCCCGGGAGGACCAGATGGGACGATACATCCTGAAGCGGCTGGTGTCGGCGATCCCGGTTCTGCTGGGCATCTCGATCATCGTCTTCCTGATCATGGCGGCGATCCCCGGGGACCCGGCGACGGCGATCCTGGGAAGTTATGCCACGCCGGAGAACGTGGAGCGGCTGAACCGCGACCTCGGATTGGACAAGCCGCTGATCCAGAGGTATTTCATCTGGCTCGGCAACGTGGTGACCGGGGATTTCGGACGGTCCTTCACGCTGAACCGTCCGGTGCTGGACGAGATCCTCGACCGCTTCGGGGCGACGCTGATCCTCGCGGGCGTGTCCTTCGTCCTGTGCTCGGTGCTGGGCATCCTCGCCGGCGTCGTGTCGGCGGCGCGCCAGTACGGGGTGGCGGACAAGGCGATCACCTTCGTGGTGCTGATCGGCATCTCGGTGCCGTCCTTCTTTCTCGGCATGATGATGATCCTGCTCTTTGCCGTGAACCTGCGGTGGTTCCCGGTGTCCGGCATGTGGCCGATCTATGGCACGCGGGACATCTGGGCGCTGCTCGACCATCTCGTCATGCCGGCGCTGGCGCTGTCGGTGGTGGCCACCGGCGTGATCGCGCGGCTGGCGCGGTCGGCGATGCTGGAGGTGCTGCGTCAGGACTACATCCGCACCGCCCGCGCCAAGGGCGTGCACGAGCGGCGGGTGATCCGGCGCCATGCGCTCAAGGCCGCGATGGTGTCGATCATCCCGGTGCTGGGCATCCAGGCGGGCTTCGTCCTGTCGGGCTCGGTCTATATCGAGATCGTGTTCCAGTGGCCCGGCGTGGGGCGGATGCTGGTGGACGCGATCCTGACCCGCGACGTGCTGCTGGTGCAGGGGGGCGTGCTCTTCGTCGCCGCCTGCTACGTCGGGTTCAACATCGCGGTGGACGTGCTGCAGTCCCTGCTCGATCCGCGGATCAAGACATGAGCCGGTTCCTGAAGCTGCTGTTCCGCAACCGTCTTGCCGGGCTGGGCGCGGTGGTGCTGGGCGCGATCGTGCTATTGGTGCTGATCACGCCGCTGCTGCCGCTGCAGCCGCCCAACGTCACCGATACCGCGAATCGGTTCCTGCCGCCCTTTTCCGAGGGGCACCTGCTGGGCACCGACCATCTCGGGCGGGACCTGCTGTCGCGGCTTCTCTACGGCACGCGGCTGTCGCTGGCCGTGGGTGTGGCGGCGGCCGTGATCGCGGCGACGCTGGGCTCGGCCATCGGGATCGTCGCGGGCTTCTACGGCGGGCGGGTGGACAACGTCATCATGCGCGGCGTCGACATGCTGATGGCCTTTCCCTACATCCTGCTCGCGCTCGCCATCGTGGCGGCGCTGGGGCCGGGGCTGCTGAATGCACTGATCGCGGTGGCGGCCGTGAACGTGCCCTTCTTCGCGCGCAACATCCGCGGCGTGACCGTGGGCCTCGCGCATCGGGAGTTCGTGGATGCCGCACGGCTCGCGGGGATGTCGAACGCGCGGATCATCCTCGTCGAGGTGCTGCCCAACGTCCTGCCGGTCATCGTGATCGCCATGTCCACCACGGTGGGCTGGATGATCCTCGAGACGGCGGGTCTGTCCTTCCTCGGCCTCGGTTCGCAGCCGCCGGTGGCGGATCTCGGCTCCATGCTGGGGGAGGCGCGGTCGGCGCTGATCACCAATCCGCATACCTCCATCGTGCCGGGGGTGATGATCTTTCTCATCGTGATGAGCGTGAACCTCCTGGGCGACGGGGTACGGGACGCGCTCGACCCGCGGCTGAGGTCGGGCGCGCTGGCGCGGCCGAAGGCGGTGACGGACGTGCGGCGCGAGGGAGCGGTGCCGCAGACGCCGCAGAAGGGGCTTCTGGACCTGCAGGAGCTTCAGACGCAGTTCCATGCGGGCGGGCGGGTGTTCCGCGCGGTGGGGGGGGTGAGTCTCCATGTGAAGCCGGGCGAATGCCTCGGGATCATCGGCGAGTCGGGGTCGGGCAAGTCGGTCACGGCGCTGTCGGTGATGGGGCTCGTGGCCTCGCCGCCCGGTGTCATCACCGGGGGCGCGGTGCGCTATGACGGGACGGACCTGCTGTCGGAGCCCTACGAGGGGCTGCGGCGCCGCCGGGGGCGGAACGTGGCCTATATCTTTCAGGACCCGCAGGCGACGCTGCATCCGCTCTACCGCGTGGGGGACCAGCTTTCGGAGGCGATCCTGTCGCACCACGCGGTGTCCCGGGCCGAGGCGGAGAAACGCTGCCTCGAGCTGATGCGCGCCGTGCGCATTCCGAACCCCGGGAGCCGGATGCGGGCCTATCCGCACGAGCTTTCGGGGGGCATGCGCCAGCGCATCGGGATCGCCATGGCCATGGCGAACGATCCGGACGTGATCATCGCGGACGAGCCGACCACCGCGCTCGACGTGACGGTGCAGGCGCAGATCCTCGCGCTGCTCGACGACCTGAGGCGCGAGCGGGGACTGGCCATCGTCTTCATCACGCACGATTTCGGCGTGGTGGCGCAGCTTTGTGACCGGGTGGCGGTGATGTATGCGGGCCGGATCGTGGAGGAGGGACGGACGGACGACGTGCTCGCCCTGCCTCGCCATCCCTATACCAGCCGGCTCATCGACTGCGTGCCGGAGCTGGGCGGCGGCAAGCGGCGGCTGGAGGCGATCCCGGGCCTTCCGCCCATGGTGGACGACCTGCCGCCGGGCTGCGCCTTTGCCCCGCGCTGTCACAAGGCGCGGGCGGAGTGCACGGCGGGCGAGGTCGATCTGGGCGTGACGGGCGACCGGGCGGTGCGCTGTCTCTATCCCGAGGATGCGCCGAAGCGGGAGGTGGCGGAATGATCGCCCTGAGAGCCACGGACCTGTCGAAAACCTTCACCCCGCCGAAGCCGCTCTTCGGCGCGGCGCCGCCCGGCGTGCGGGCGGTGAGGCCCATGACGCTCGAGGTGGCGCAGGGGGAGACGCTGGGGATCGTGGGCGAGTCGGGCTGCGGCAAGTCCACCCTTGCGCGGATGCTGGTGGGACTGCTGCCGCCCAGCACCGGGGAGATCGAGATCGCGGGCGAGAAGCTGGGCGTGGCGGGCCCCGCCGTCTTCGGCAAGCGCATCCAGTATGTCTTCCAGGACCCGATCAGCAGCCTGAACCCGAGAAAGACCATTCGCGACATACTCGAAACGCCCCTGAAGCGGCTATACGGGATGGGCCGGGAAGAGCGGCGCAAGCGGATCGCGGAAATCCTGGCATCCGTGAACCTGCGCGAGAGCTTTCTGGACCGCTACCCGCACGAATTCTCCGGCGGGCAGGCGCAGCGCATCGGCATCGCGCGGGCGCTGGCCGCAAGTCCCCGGATCATCGTGCTCGACGAGCCCGTCTCGGCGCTCGATGTCAGCGTGCAGGCGCAGGTGCTGAACCTTCTGGCCGATCTCAAGACCGAGTTCGGGCTGACCTATCTCTTCATTTCCCACGATCTGGCGGTGGTCGAGGCGGTGAGCGACCGGGTCGTGGTGCTGTATTTCGGCGCCGTCGTGGAAATCGGTCCGGCGGAGCGGATTTTCAGCGCGCCGAAACACCCCTACACTCGGCTTCTAGCCGACAGCGCGCCGGTCGTGGGCCGGACGCTGACGGCGCCCGAACAGAAGGGGACAGAGCTTCCCGACCCGCTGAACCCGCCGCCGGGCTGCGCCTTTGCCGGACGCTGCCCGCGCGCCACCGACCTCTGCCGGAGCGAGGACCCGGCCCTGACCGACCACGGAGACCACCAGCTTGCCGCCTGTCACCACCCGCTCGAAGACTGAAGTCCGGCCTTCCCGGCCGATGCAGGTGGCGGAGGCGCTCAAGGACATGGTCGTCACCGAGGGATGGCAGCCGGGCGACCGTCTGCCCGGCGAGGCCGAGCTGATGGAGCGGTTCGGCATGGCCAAGGGCACCATCCGCGAGGCGATGCGCCTCCTTGAGGCGCAGGGGCTGGTGAAGTCCCGCACCGGCCCGGGGGGCGGCAGTTTCGTCCACGAGGTCAGCCGCGAACGGGCCAAGGCCCTTCTCGGGAACTACTTCTATTTCAAGAGCCTGACGATCGACGACATCTACCGCCTGCGCCGCGCGCTGGAGCCGGAACTGGCCGCCGATCTGGCCGGACGGCTGACCGCGGAGACGCTGGCCCGGCTCGAGGCCAATATCGCGGAATACGACCACCCGGCCGACAGCCCGGAGGAGGAGCGGGAGCAGCATGTGGCCTCGCTCCGGTTCCATGCCATCCTGGCGGAACAGTCGGACAATCCGCTCCTGGGGTTCATCATGGATTTCATGGTGAACCTGCTCAGCGACCTCACGGTCTACCGTGCGCTCTATGCGCCGCCGAACCGGGAACTTTGGGAGAAGGGGCGGGATTATCAGCTGCGCCTGATCGAGGCCCTGAAGGAAGGCGACGCGAGGGCGGCGCGCGCGATCATGCGCGCCCATATGGACACCGCCTGGCGGCTGATGCGGGGGCAGGAGGCCCAGATGCAGAAGAGGTTCATCCGGGGATGAAACTTCGGGCCGTGGCGCGTTGGGGCGCGCTGGTGCTGGCCGGGCTGGCGCTGGTCGCGGCGGTGCACCTCTGGCGCAATTCGCAGTCCATGACCCTGCCGGAGAAGCCTCGTGGCGCCCTGCGCGTGGCCTCGCTGAACGTCCATTACATCGTGCTGGGCGCCACAGAAGGACGGTGGTCCCGCACCGACTGGGAAAGGCGGCGCGCGCCGCTGGTCGAGACGGTGGCAGCACTCGAGGCCGATATCGTCGCGCTTCAGGAGGCGGAAAGTTTCGGCGGCGGCTCGATGAGCTCCGTGAGCCTCCATGTAGAGGCCCTGCGCGAGGGCCTGCCGGGCTACGCCGTCGCGGCCTTCGGCGATCCTGCGGTGTTCCCCTCGACCCAGCCCATCCTCTACGACCCCGACCGGCTGGAGCTGCTGGACGAGGGCTGGTTCTTCTTTTCGGAAACCCCCGGGATGATCTATTCGCGCACCTTCAATGGCAGCTTTCCCGCCTTCGCCTCCACCGCCACCTTCCGCAATCTCGAGAACGGCGCGGCCTTCCAACTCGTGAACGTCCATTTCGACTGGTCGTCCTGGGAGAACCGCCGCCCCTCGGCCGAGTTGACGGCGGCGCGCATCTCCGAGACCCTCGCCACGGGCCTCCCCGTGATCCTCGCGGGCGACCTCAACGCGCGCCACGGCGCGCTGACCATGGCGATCCTTGAGGACGCGGGCCTGGACTTCCCAGACGTGCCGGGGGGCACCGTTCATTTCGATCGCGGGCTCGCCCTCTTCGGGGCGATCGACCATATCGGCCTATCCGGGGGCATCCTGCCGGCCGGCGATCCCGTGGTCTGGCGCGAGAAACCGGGCTCGGCCTGGCCCGCGGACCACTGGCCCGTGGTGCTCGACGTCATGCTGCCGGACTGACCGCGACAGCCTGCCCGCAGGTTGCGGTTGATCGGGCAGCGCGCGGAACAATATAAGAACATCATGGCCCGACTCGACCTGACCCGAAAACTCGCGATCCTCTCCGACGCCGCGCGGTACGACGCGTCCTGCGCCTCCTCCGGCACGTCCCGGCGCGACAGCCGCGACGGCAAGGGACTCGGCTCCACCGAGGGCTCGGGCATCTGCCATGCCTATGCGCCGGACGGGCGCTGCATCAGCCTCCTGAAGATCCTGATGACGAACTTCTGCATCTACGACTGCGCCTATTGCGTGAACCGCGTGTCCTCGAACGTGCCCCGAGCGCGCTTCACCGTGGACGAGGTCGTGACGCTGACGCTCGAATTCTACCGGCGGAACTACATCGAGGGGCTGTTCCTGTCCTCGGGCATCATCCGCTCCCCGGACGCCACCATGGCCGACATGGTGGAGATCGCCCGCCGCCTGCGGGTGGAGGAGAATTTCCGCGGCTACATCCATCTCAAGACCATCCCCGACGCCGCGCCCGAGCTGATCGAGGAGGCAGGGCTTCACGCGGATCGTCTCTCCATCAACGTGGAGCTTCCCACCGACGCGAGCGTGCGCGCCTATGCACCGGAAAAGGACCCGGGCACGATCCGCAAGGCGATGGGCGAGGTACGGGGGCATCGCGAGGCGCGCAAGGAGCCAAGCTTCTCCGGCAAGCGCCCGCCGAAGTTCGCGCCCGCGGGCCAGTCCACGCAGATGATCGTGGGCGCCGACGGCGCGACCGATGCCACGATCCTCGGCAACGCGACGCGGCTCTACGGGGACTACCGGCTGAAGCGGGTCTATTACTCCGCCTTCTCGCCGATCCCCGACGCCTCGGCGAAGCTGCCGCTGGTGCAGCCGCCGCTGGTGCGGGAACACAGGCTCTATCAGGCGGACTGGCTGCTGAGGTTCTACGGGTTCCGGGTGGAGGAGATCACCGCCGCGCGCACGGACGGCAACCTCGACCTCGACCTCGATCCGAAACTCGCCTGGGCGCTGGAGAACCGGCACCTCTTCCCCGTCGATCCCCAGCGGGCGGAGCGGGAAATGCTGCTGCGCGTGCCGGGCTTCGGTACGAAGACCGTCAACCGCATCCTGACGACCCGCCGCCATCGGACCCTGCGCTACGACGACCTTGCCCGCATGGGCGCCGCCATGAAGAAGGCGGCGCCTTTCGTCACCCTGCGCGACTGGACCCCAGGCGCGCTGACCGACAGCGCCGCCCTGCGCGCGCGCTTCGCGCCGAAACCGCAGCAACTGCAGCTCCTCTGATGCATCAGGTCACCCTGCCCGTCCTCGGCACCGCCGCCGCCTGGCGCGAGGCCGCCCGCGCCGCTCTCGGTCACCGCATCCCGCCCGAGCGCATCGACTGGCGGTTCGGCAATGCCGACGCCGGGCTCTTCGAGGGCGCGCCCCTGCCCCCCGGCGACAAGCCGGTGAAGGTCTCGAAGGCCTTCGTCGAGCTCGCCGATACCGTCGTCTGGCACCGCGATCCGGAACGGTTCGCGCGGCTCTACCGGATGCTCTGGCGGCTGCGGACCATGCCCGGCCTGCTCTCCGATCCGGCCGATCCGGAGGTGGCCAAACTCCGGACGATGGAAAAGAACGTCCGCCGCTGCATGCACAAGATGAAGGCCTTCGTCCGCTTCCGCGACCTGCGCCGGGACGGCCCGCGCCGCAGCTTCGCTGCCTGGTTCGAGCCGACACACCACAGCCTCGAGCCCACCGCGCCCTTCTTTGCCCGCCGCTTCGCCGACATGGACTGGATGATCGCCACGCCCGAGGTCACGGCGGTCTTCGAGGATGGCCGCCTGAGCTTCCGCGAGGGCGCCCCCCGCCCCGACCTGCCGGAGGACGCGACGGAGGACCTCTGGGGCACCTATTTCCGCAACATCTTCAACCCTACCCGGGTCAAGGTGCAGGCAATGACCTCCGAGATGCCGCGAAAATACTGGAAAAACATGCCCGAGGCGCGGCACATCCCCGATCTTCTCGCCACCGCCGAGGCCCGCGTGCGCGAGATGGCCGAGGCGGCTCCGACTCTGCCGCCCCTGCGGTCGGAGCGGATCCGGGAACGGCTCGCGGCCCCCCGCGTTCAGGCGAGGATGACCTTCGAGGAGCTTCACGCCCGCGCCGCCGAGGAGAACGCCCAGGACCTGCCGGGTTACGGCCGCCTCGTGATGGGCGAGGGCCCGCCGGACGCCCGGCTCATGGTGGTGGGCGAACAGCCCGGCGACGTCGAGGACCGCATCGGCCGCCCCTTCGTCGGCCCCGCGGGCCAGATGTTCGACGCCTGCGCCGCCGCCGCCGGCATGGATCGTGGCACTGTCTACGTCACCAACGCGGTCAAGCGCTTCAAGTACGAGATGCGCGGCAAGCGCCGCCTCCACCAGAGCCCCTCGGCCGGCGATATCGAGCACGCCCGCTGGTGGCTCACCCGCGAGATCGAGCTGATCCGCCCCCGGCTGATCCTCGCCCTCGGCGGGACCGCAGCCGAGACGCTGACGGGCGCCCGCAAGAACCTGCTGAAGCGGCGCGGCACAGTGGAGGACACCGCGGCGGGACCGGTCTTCGTCTCCGTCCATCCTGCCTTCATCCTGCGGCTTCCCGATGCCGCCGCGAAGGAGTGCGAGCGGCTTCGGTTCACCGCCGATCTCGCCGCCGCACGGGAGATGGCAGAGGGCGACTAGGACACCGACACATAAACCCGCACCCAGATGCGTGTCGCTGCCAGTTTGACGAGGGCGAGGAAGTTGGCGTCGTGTTTCTCGTATCGGGTACCGATGGCTCTGTAGTGTTTGAGCTTCGAGAAGAACCGCTCGATCCGATTTTGGCGTCTGTAGTCCTCCCGATCCAGCGGCGGCGGGTCAGTCCGGCGGGGGATCGGGCGGATGACGGCCCGGGCGCCGAAGTCGGCGAGGTGTCGCGCAGGCGGTTGCTGTCGTAGGCTGGCATCCGCCAGCAAGGTCTGGCCCGGTCCGAGGGTGCCGAACATATCGTCGACCGAGCGCCCGTCATGGGCCTGCCCGGCGGTGAGCTTCAGCGTGATCGGCAGGCCCTTCGCATCGGTGACTGCGTGGATCATCGTCGTCCGGCCGCCCCGCGAGCGCCCCATGCAGACGGCTCGAAGGTCAGCCAGACCGGCGGTGCCGGCGGGCGCGCCGCCACCCTTTTCGCGTTGGCACCGTGCTGGTGGACACGGATGGACGAGCTGTCTACCGACTGCTCCGATCCCTCGTAAGCCGCTGAGACTGCGTCGAATATCCGATCCCAAACCCCTAGGCGAGCCCACCGCACGAAGCGGATGTAGCAGGTCGTATAGGGGCCGTAGCGCTCGGGGATATCGGCCCAGGGCGACCCGGTCCTCAGGCGCCAGTAAATGCCGTTCAACACCCGCCGGTCATCGACCCGCGGCACCCCGCGCGGCTTGTTCGGCAGAAGCGGTTCGATGATCGACCACTCGAAGTCGGTCAGCTCGTAGCGACGATGGGACATGCTGCTCTCCTCTTTGCAGGAAGTGAATCAGCAACCCGATCCACCAGATGCCGGGACTGAACACCTAGACCGCCGCTGCCCTTCCCCGCCCTGCCCGTTTATCTCCTTGGCCGGCACTAATCACGGGGGAGGTGTACCCTCCTGATCCGACAAGGTCTCACGGGCACTAAAGCCCCAACGCCCGAGGGAGGTCAGTTCGTCGTAACGCCAAGGGGTCAGTTCCTGATGTCGCTGGAAAGGGCTCAGGGCTGCCCCGATCAAACTAGGCCATTCCTATACGCCCGTTAAACCTCGGCCTGCGAGTATCCGGTCATCCGCAAGCGCGGAAATCATGCAACACGGAGACTTTCATGGACGACGATCTACCCCTTGGCACCCAGGCCAGACACAAGTTCGCATTGGCGCTGGAAGCCTACCGCATTCTCGGACGCGACCCGGACCTTCAGACGAACGTCATCGATATCCTGAGCGACCTGCTGCATACGCTGCACCGTCATCAGATCGATTTCGAAGAGGTGCTCTGGTCCGCTCGGATGCACTTCGAGGAAGAGTGCCAGATGGACGCCGACGGAGGGCCGGACGGGCTCTGAGCATCGAGGTCGTCCACGCAAGGGTCTGCGAACAGGAGGAGCGCCGGCGGCCACCCGCGCCTGCTTCATCGCCGGGTATCGAGCGTCGCTCGGAAGAGGCATCCTCCGTTCGGCGGACGCGGCGGGATCGAGATCGGCGCGTGACGCTCCAGCACCTTCGTGGCTCTTCGCGAATCCGCCATGCCGTCAACGTTCAAGGCGGCCTGCGACCCTGTCCGTGCCGCGTCGCATCCCGGCGGGGGCGGGGCTGCCGTGGCGCCTCGACCTCGAGGAGGGCCTCGGCTCGCCGACCGGGACGTCCCGGGCCGCGGGTGCCGTAGCGGCTCTGGGAGCGTATGCCGAGATGGCCGAATGCGCGCGCGATCTCGTCCGGTTCGAAGCGACCGGAGGCTCGCATGTCGGTCGCGACGGCATGACGAAAGACATTCGGCGTGATCGCTGCGTCGAGTGTCGGAAAGGCGGCCTTGCCGATCCGTCGGACGATCTTGCCGAGTGCGACGACGGCGCGGCGGCGGCGTGCCGCGGGATGCAGCCAGTGGTCCGGCGACGCCTCGGCGGCGCGCCCGATGTCCAGAGGGACCGGCGGTCCTCGGTCGGATCCAGCGGGGCGAGAGCTTACTTCCCTGATGTGCCGGTGCAGCCAGAGGGCCTCCGGTGCCACGCAGTCGAGCGTCAGCATCCGCCACGGCTGCCAGCGGTCCGCTTCCAAGGCCGTGTCTAGGTCCGACGGCTGCATGACCGGGAGTTCAGCCGCCTGCGCGTCCCTCGGTCGGAAGACCTTGCTTCCGCCGATACGACAGCGGAGCCGCTGTTACGACAGCGGAGCCGCTGTTGCGCGCCCTCAGAGCCGTGATCTGGTGGTCATGGTCCTGTCTCCGTCTGTCATGACGCAGCAGTCTACAGGTTCATGGTTTAGCCGCGGTTCAGCCTGACGGCCCTGCGGGACCGGCGACGTGTGCGGGTGCTTCAAAAACCGCGGCTGGGTGCGACCCGGCCGCCCGACAACGGCCTTGACACGGCTCCGCCTGCTGGTCGCTCCGGCGCATCAGGCCGGTCTCACCCGGTCGTCCGCGCAGGGCGTTCGGACGCCGATCCGGGACCAGGTCCTTTCCCCATCGACGCAGGCTCAAGGGAACGAGAGCGCATCCCTGGGTCGGAGCAACTCGAGCAGCACCACAAGCTCGTCGTGTGTCGCGCCCGCCTTGCGCGCGACAAGCTCTTCGAGCTTGTCCGCGACATCCGGCGCAGCCCACACGAGCGCCCCTTCGACGATGTCGAGGACCTCGCCGCCGACCTGCTCCGGCGGATCTTCCGCGAAGAGCTCCGGCTCGGCGCGCGCCATGTCCTTGCGACACTGAAGTTCCGCGTCGGTTCTGTCTTCTGCCCAGCCAGCCCAGCCATATTGGCCAGCATCCCGGTACTGAAACTCCCATTCCATCAGGATCGAGTAGATGTTCATGATAGATTCCTTCTTTGTAAAATAGTGTTCTTCGTCAGAGCGTTGGTCGGGCCCTGCCTGGCGTCGTGTCCTGTTCGACATGCGGTTGGGCCGGATCCCCGCGGCCGATGGCATGCTGCAAAGGCGTTGACCCGTCACGTGTCCCTTAGCGGCCGATAAGACTTCTCCACGCGCACTTCCTCGGGTGACCGGGACACGTGACGAAGGAGTTCTGGCGTAAAGTCGAAGGGGAACTCCGGCACCGTCACGCGGCCTGCTCGTGCAATTTCGTTGAGGAGTTTCGGTCTGTCGGGATAACCGCCAGCGCCGTCGCATCCGAACAGCGTGTGGCATTCAGGTCGATCGCCTTGCTCACGGCTGCGCCACGACCTCCAGATCGGAGGGCCGTTAATGATGACGTGTTCGTATAGCCAGCCCGAAGAACTCGTCCGCGGTTCGATCTGGCTTACGCGACCCGAGCGTGGATGTGTCGCCGCGGACCACCGCGGGAACGCGACCGTGAGTTCGCGCGCCTCGGCCCTGATCGCGATCTGCCCGGTGAGATCCTCGATGCGACATCCCGTGCCGAGCATCAGCGCGATCGCGACGCAGATCGGCTCGTCCTTCTCTTGGGCAGCCATCACCGCGCGCCAGAAAGCATCCGCGAGGAACAAGAACCTGTTCTTACGCCGTGCGATGCACCGAACCCAGTCCAACCGTCCTTCCCGCGTGTCGCTGCCGGGTTCGCGCAGAAGGGTCCGACCGAACACCCCGAGCACCGGATCCACGGGTCGTCGCGGCCGCTGGTCGAGGAGGAAGCGGGTACTCCGCGCGAGCATGACTGCGTCGTCGATAGAAAGAGCCGTTCCGCCACTGTCGAGCCACCTCGCTGCGAGACACCGAACCTTATGGCGCGCGTGTTTCAGGAGCGCCACGCGAAGCGCCTCACGATCGTCGACAATGGACCGCCGAGGCGGATCGCTCTCCTGGAAGGCTTCGTAGATGTCTCTCGATCCGTTTCGAACGACGACCGTTGCGATCAGGCGACGGTCTTCCTTCGTCACCTCACTGCCGATCTCGTCGCGGAGATCGAGGCTTTCGGCATAATCAAGTGCCGCCGCGATGGAGGCTGGTGCCAGCATCGACCGATCGACGGGAGCGAGGGCGGGGTTGTGTATCATGGAACTGTCTCCTTCGTGATGGAGCAATCTACAGGCCCATGGTTAAACCGCGGTTCAGCTTCACGACCGGAGCCGCGAAGGCGTGGATCACGTGGTCGTGCCCCCATCTCACCGAACACCCCGGCAGTTGCGGTTTGAGCAGCAATTTTTCTGAGTCAGACATGTGCCGAGATCAAACACCTAGCATGGTGTGGTCCAAGTGCTCTGACCCCCAAACCGCACCATGGATACAAACGTGGGCTGCCACCTTGGCTGGATGTAAAGAATTGGGTTTTTGCCTTGACTATATCCCGGGGGAGTCCGGCGCAGCCGGACGGGGGCAGCGCCCCCTCCCGCCCGGGGCCGCCCGGGGGGCGGCGCCGGGCTCAGGGCAGCGCGCCGAAGGCGCACCGCAACCTTGCCCCGCTCAGGTGTTGAAGAGGAAATGCAGGACGTCCCCGTCCTTCACCGTGTAGGCCTTGCCCTCGGCCCGCATCTTTCCTGCATCCTTCGCCGCCTGCTCGCCGCCCAGGGTGACGAAATCCTCGTAGGCGATGGTCTCGGCGCGGATGAAGCCCTTCTCGAAATCGCCGTGGATCACGCCGGCCGCCTGCGGCGCGAGCGTGCCCGCCGGGATCGTCCAGGCCCGTGCCTCCTTGGGACCCACGGTGAAATAGGTCTGCAGGTGCAGAAGCGCGTAGCCCGCGCGGATCAGCCGGTCGAGGCCGGGCTCCTCGAGCCCCATCTCCGAGAGGAACATCTCTTGCTCCTCGGGTTCGAGCTGGCTGATCTCCTCCTCGATCCGGGCGGAGATCACGACGTGGGAGTTGCCCTCGGCCGCGGCCATCTCGGCCACCCGGGCCGATTGCGCGTTGCCTGCGCCTGCCGCCTCCTCCTCGACGTTGCAGACGTAGAGCACCGGCTTCGTCGTCAGAAGCTGCAGCATCCGCCAGGCCTTCGCGTCCTCGGCCTCGACCTCCACCACCCGCGCCGGACGGCCCTCCTCAAGCACCGCCCGGGCGGCGTTCAGAAGCCGCTCCTGCTGGACCGCCTCCTTGTCGCCGCCGCGCACCTTGCGGACGATGTTCTGCAGCCGCTTCTCGATGCTCTCCAGATCGGCCAGCATCAGCTCCGTCTCGATGGTCGCGGCATCCGCGACCGGGTCCACGCGGCCCTCCACATGGGTCACGTCGCCGTCCTCGAAACAGCGCAGGACATGGGCGATGGCGTCCACCTCGCGGATGTTGGCGAGGAACTGGTTGCCGAGCCCCTCGCCCTTCGAGGCGCCCTTCACAAGCCCCGCGATGTCGACGAAGGTCATCCGCGTCGGGATCACCTGTTTCGACTTCGCGATCGCGGCCAGCCGGTCGAGCCGCGCATCGGGCACGGCGACCTCGCCCACGTTGGGCTCGATGGTGCAGAACGGAAAGTTCGCCGCCTGCGCCGCGGCGGTGCGCGTCAGCGCGTTGAACAGCGTCGACTTGCCCACGTTGGGCAGGCCCACGATCCCCATGCGAAAGCCCATGCGCCTCTCCCGGTGCTCAAGACGCGCCTCGCTTACGGGCGCGGCGGGCCGGGTGCAAGGCCGGTTGACCCGGGGCGCCGGCGCGCCACCCTCAGGCCGGGACAGCTACAGGAGTGACCCATGCCCGATCTCGCCATCGTCATCGGCGCAGGCCCCGGCCTCGGCGCCGCGATCACGCGCCGCTTCGCGCAAGGCGGCTGCGCCGTTGCGCCCGTGGCCCGGGATGCAGGCCGCCTCGAGGCGCTTTGCGCGGAGATCGAGGCCGCGGGCGGTACCGCCCGCCCCTTCGCCGCCGACAGCGCCGATTTCGACAGCCTCCGCGCCGCCATCGCCGGGGCGAGCGCCTGGGCCGGCCCACCCGCGGCGCTGATCTACAACGTCAGCCGCTTTCTGGCCGTGGGGCCGCTCGACCTCGAGCCCGAGACGCTGGACTCGGAGTTGCGCATCTCCGCCACGGCGGCGCTGGCCGCGACGCAGGCCGTGGCGCCCGCGATGCAGGCGGCGGGCCGCGGCACGGTGCTCTGGACCGGGGGCGGGACGGCGCTCCGGCCCCAGGGCGGGTCGGGCTCGCCTTCGCTGACCTCAGGGAAATCCGCCATGCGGGGCCTCGCCCTGGCCTCTGCCAAGGCGCTTCACGGGGCCGGGATCAACTTCCGCACGATCACCATCAACGGGGCCATCAAGGAGGGCACGCCCTTCGCGCCCGACCTCATCGCCGAGGCCTTCTGGGCCGCCTTCGATGCCCCGCGCGAGGCCTGGGTGGCCGAGGAGACCTTCGACGGCGGCTGAACCGCTTGGCGGGGCGGCAGAGTCGTGAGACGATCCGCGCGACCCTGCCAGAGGACCCCGGCCATGCAGCCCATCCCCTACCTCTTCTTCAAGGACACCTGCCGCGAGGCGTTCGAGGCCTATGGCCGGATCTTCGGCGCGGAGCCCGAGATCATGTCCTTCGCCGACATGCCCGTCGACGAGGCCGGGGCCATGCCGGGCATGCCCGCGGAGGCCGTGATGCACGCGGCCCTCCAGGTGGGCGAGGGCTGGATCTACGGCAGCGACGACCCTTCGGGCCAGTCCCCTGCCATGGCCGGCTGCAACGTCCACGTGGAATTCGCCACCGAGGAGGAAACGCGCCGCGCCTGGGACCTGCTGGCCGAGGGCGGAGAGATCCGCATGACGCTGGAGCCGAGCTTCTGGGCACCGCTCTTCGGCGCGCTCACCGACAGGTACGGAACCCGCTGGATGATCGGCCAGGCCCCGGCGGAGGGCTGAGGCGCAGGGCCGCGCGCCGCAGGCGCGCGCGGATCGCCCCGGCGCAGCCGGGGCGAAACCCGGACGCGCAACCCTGCCCTTGCACTCCGCCCGGCGATGGGGGACATCTCCCGCCGCAGCGGCGAGGGGACCAGCCATGACACGCATCGACGCCACGTTCGCGCGGCTCAGGGCCGAGGGGCGCAAGGGCTTCGTGGCCTACATCATGGCAGGCGACCCGGACCCCGAGACCTCCCTCGCGGTGCTCAAGGGCCTGCCTGGTGCGGGTGTCGACGTGATCGAACTCGGCGTGCCCTTCACCGATCCCATGGCGGACGGCCCGACGATCCAGCTTGCCGGGCAGCGCGCGCTCGAGGGCGGGCAGACCCTGAGAAAGACCCTCGACATGGTCCGCGCCCTGCGCGCCGAGGACGACAGGACGCCCGTGGTGCTGATGGGCTATTACAACCCGATCTACATCATGGGGGTGGAGACGTTCCTCGCCGAGGCTGGGGAGGCGGGCGTCGACGGGCTCATCGTGGTCGACCTGCCGCCGGAGGAGGATCCCGAACTCTGCATTCCGGCGCAGAAGGCGGGGCTCAATTTCATCCGCCTCGCCACGCCCACGACCGACGACCGGCGCCTGCCGACCGTCCTGCAGAACACCTCGGGCTTCGTCTACTACGTCTCGATCACCGGCATCACCGGGGCCGCCGCAGCCCAGGCCGCGGATGTCGGCCCCGAGGTGGCGCGGATCAAGGCGCAGACCGACCTGCCGGTGATCGTCGGGTTCGGCATCCGCACGCCCGAGGCGGCGGAGGCCATCGCAGGCGTCGCGGACGGCGCCGTCGTGGGCTCGGCCATCGTGGAGCGGATCGCGGCGGGCGACAGCCCCGAGGAAGTGCTCGCCTTCGTGAAGACCCTCGCCGACGGCGCGCACCGGGCCTGAGCCGAGCGGACGCGAGACCGCCTGTCAGGGAGAAAGAGCGGCGGCTCAGCGGCGGCGGAAGGTCAGGTAATGAGGCACCCGCCCCTCGCGCAGGGCTTTTTCCTCGTAGCGGGTGGAGATCCAGTCCGCCCAGGGCTCCCGCCAGTCCGCGGACTTTTCCGCCAGCCACTCGAACCCCGCCTTCGGCACCTCCTCCAGCGTCTGGCGGACGTAGTCGGGAATGTCCGTCGCGACGCGAAACTCCGCCCCCGGCTTCAGCACCCGCCGGAGGGGGCCAAGGAACTGCGGCGTCACGAACCGACGCTTCCAGTGCTTCTTCTTCGGCCAGGGGTCCGGGTAGAGCAGGAAAGCCTTTTCGACACTCCCCTCAGGCAGCACGTCGAAGAGATCGCGCACGTCGCCCGGATGCACGGCGAGGTTCTCAATCCCCGCCGCCCGGATCTTGCCCAGAAGCATCGCCACGCCGTTGATGTAGGGCTCGCAGCCGATGATCCCGACGCCCGGGGTGCGCTGTGCCTGGTGGACCATGTGCTCGCCGCCGCCAAAGCCGATCTCGAGCCAGACCGGCCGCCCGCCGAACCGGGCGCCAAGGTCGAGCGGATGGCGTTCGGGGTTGACGTCCCAATCCACGGCCCCTGGCGACAGCGCGGCGAGATCCTCCTCAATATAGGCCTCCTGGGAGGCTCGCAGCCCCTTGCCCTTGGTGCGCCCGTAGAAATTACGCCAGGGTTTCGCATCCGCCATGCCGTCAGCCCCTTGCCGCGCTGCCTGCGGCGGTCTCAGGTCGCGTCCGCCGGGTTCGGCATCGTCTCGGGCCGGGGCATGCCCAGCACATGATAGCCGCCGTCCACATGCACGATCTCGCCCGTGGTGCAGGCGCCCGCATCCGAGCAGAGCCAGACCGCCGTACCGCCAACCGCCGAGAGGGTTGCATTGGCGCGCAAGGGCGCGTTGGTCTCGGCATGCTTGAAGGTCCGGCGCGCGCCGGTGACGGCGGCACCCGCGAGCGTCTTCATCGGGCCGGGGCTGATCGCGTTCACGCGGATGCCGCGCGGGCCGAGGTCGTTGGCGAGATAGCGCGTCGCCGCCTCCAGCGCCGCCTTGGCCACGCCCATCACGTTGTAGAACGGTATCACCGACCGCGAGCCCATGTAGGTCAGCGTCACGAGGCTGCCGCCTTCGGGCATCAGGTCCGAGGCGCGGCGCGCCACGTCGATGAAGCTGTAGCAGGAAATGTTGAGCGAGTTGAGGAAGTTGTCCCTGCTCGTATCGGCGAAGCGGCCGGCAAGCTCGGTCTTGTCGGAATAGGCGATGGCATGGACGAGGAAGTCGATGGTCCCCCACTGCGCCTTCAGCTCGGCGAAGGCCGCGTCGAGCGAGGCATCGCTGGTCACGTCGGCCTCGATGATCAGCTCCTTGCCGATGGAGGTCACCAGCGGCTCCACCCGGCGGCGCAGCTGGTCGCCCTGGTAGGTGAAGGCGAGATCCGCCCCCGCCTCGTTCAGCGACTTCGCGATGCCCCAGGCAATGGAGCGTTCGTTGGCGACACCCATGATGAGACCGCGCTTGCCAGCCATTGAAATGGTCATGGGGCTAGTCCCGCAGTTTCGAGAGGAGCATCGACCCGTTCGTGCCGCCAAAGCCGAAGCTGTTGGTCATGACCGTGTCGAGGCCCGCGTTCTCGACCGTCTCGGTGGCGATCACGCCGGGCGCCAGCACAGGGTCCAGCGTTTCCACGTTGATCGAGGGCGCGATGAAATCGTCGCGGAGCATCAGCAGGCAATAGATCGCCTCCTGCGCGCCCGTGGCGCCCTGGCTGTGGCCGGTCATCGACTTGGTGGAACTGATCGGCGGCGTGCTGCCCTCACCGAAGACGCGGCGCACCGCCTCCACCTCGCCCACGTCGCCCACGGGCGTCGAAGTGCCATGGGCGTTGATGTAGCTGACCTTGCGATCGTCGGGCAGGGATTTCAGCGCGCCGCGCATGGCCCGCTCTCCGCCCTCGCCCGACGGCGCCACCATGTCGTGACCGTCCGACGTGGCGGAGAAGCCCGTGACCTCGGCATAGATCGTGGCGCCGCGGGCCTTGGCCCGCTCGTAATCCTCGAGCACCACCATGCCGCCGCCTCCCGCGATCACGAACCCGTCCCGATCCGCGTCGAAGGCCCGGGAAGCGCGTTCGGGCGTGTCGTTGAACTTCGACGACATGGCGCCCATTGCGTCGAAGAGGCAGGAGAGCGTCCAGTCGAGCTCCTCGCCGCCGCCCGCGAACATCACGTCCTGCGCGCCGAGCGCGATCTGCTGGGCGGCCATGCCGATGCAGTGCAGCGAGGTCGAGCAGGCGGAGGTGATGGAGAAGTTCATCCCCTTGATCTTGCTGGCCGTGGCGAGGTTTGCGGAGACCGTGGAGGACATGCATTTCGGGACCGCGAAGGGCCCGATGCGCTTGGTTCCGCCCGATTTCAGCACCGTCTGGTGGGCGGTGAGCATGGCGGAGGTCGAGGGCCCGCCGGATCCCGCGATCAGACCGGTCATCGGATGGCTGACCTCGGCCTCGGTCAGACCGGCATCGGCGATGGCCTGCTGCATCGACAGGTAGGCATAGGCCGCGCCCGGTCCCATGAAGCGCAGGGTGCGCTTGTCGACATGCTCGGCGGGATCGAGCTTCAGCGTGCCGGCGATGCGGCTGCGAAACCCGTGCTCTTCCATCTCGGGTACCGCCTCGACGCCCGACTTCCCGACCCTGAGCGCGGCTGCGACCTCTTCGGCGGAATTGCCGATGGGCGAAACGATCCCGAGCCCGGTGACGACGACTCGTCTCATCTGCGAACCTCCGGTTCGACGCGGCGCATGGGCAACTCCCTTGGCTTGAGGTCAGCTCTCGGACAGAGCCACCTTCATGTCCTTGACCTGATAGATCATCTCGCCGTCGGCATGGACTGTTCCGTCCGCCACGCCCATGGTCAGGCGCCGGGTCTGCACGGCCTTTGTGAAATCCACGCGGTAGGTGAGCATCCTGCGGTCGGGCCGGACCATGCCCGTCAGCTTCACCTCGCCCACGCCGAGGGCATAGCCCCTGCCCGGCCAGCCCCGCCAGCCCAGGTTGAAGCCGGTGAGCTGCCACAGGCCATCGAGGCCGAGACAGCCCGGCATGATCGGGTTGCCCGGGAAATGGCACTCGAAGAACCACAGGTCCGGCGTGATGTCGAACTCGGCCGTGACATGGCCCTTGCCGTGCTCTCCGCCATCGCCCGAGATGTCCGTGATCCGGTCCATCATCAGCATGGGCGGCAGCGGCAACTGGGCGTTGCCGGGTCCGAACAGCTCACCGCGGGCGCAGGCGAGAAGCGCCTCCTTGTCGAAGCTGGTCGGGTAGTCGGCCATGCGCAGATAGCTCCCCAGGGCGGTGCCGTGATCTCGGCTGCGGCCTTAGCACCCCGGGGCAAAGAGTGGCAAGGGCGGCCCGGAGTGGCGCCCTTGCCGGGCGCGACACCGGTGACGCATTGAAAATCGCTCGCATTCGGTCATATGGTAAGGACGTTGGAGGGTGCGATGACGCAATGTGAACAGGCGACCATGCGCGGGGAGAACTGGCTCTCGGGGGCCGGACTTCGTCCGACGCGCCAACGCATCGCCCTGGCCTCGCTCCTCGTGGGTGACGGTAATGACCGGCATGTCACGGCGGAAAGCCTCTTCGAGGCCGCACAGGCCACCGGCGAAAAGGTGTCCCTGGCCACGGTCTACAACACGCTCAAGGCCTTCTGCGAGGCGGGCCTGGTGCGCGAGATCGTGGTCGACGGGTCAAAGAGCTATTTCGACACCAACATGACCGACCATCCGCATTTCTTCTGGGAAGACCGGTCCGAACTGACCGACGCCCCCGCAGAAGAACTCGAGATTGCGCGCTTGCCGGAAGCGCCCGCGGGAGCGGAAATCTCCAAGGTCGACGTCGTCATCCGCCTGCGCCGCCGCTGACCCGCGGGCGGTCGGTCGGGCCACGCGTCGGTCCGGCGGACCCGAGGGACCCCGGCTCTGCCGCCCTATCGCAAGGCGGAGAACCGGGGAGAGCGCAAGTCAGGCCGCCTTGATCTCGACGACCTCGATGTCGAAGATCAGATCCTTGCCCGCCAGCGGATGGTTGGCGTCGAGCGTGATCGCGCTGTCGCTGGCCTCGACCACCGTCACCGGAACCACCTGGCCCTGGGGGGTCTGCATCTGCAGTCGGGTGCCCGGATCGACCGGGATATCCGCGGGGATCTGGTCGCGCGGGATCGACTGGCGGGCATCCGGATCGGTCTCGCCATAGGCGTCGGCGCAGGGCACCTCCACCTTCTTGCTCTCGCCCACGGCCATGCCGGGCAGCGCCGCGTCGAGGCCGGGAATGATCTGGCCCGAGCCCACCTGGAACTCCAGCGGCTCGCGGCCGCGCGAGCTGTCGAAGGTCTCTCCGTCGGTCAGGGTTCCCGTGTAGTGAATGAGCACGGTATCGCCGGTCTTTACCTGCGTCATGGGTCTCTCCATTGGTGGGGGTTTTGCATGAGGTGGAGGCCGCCAGTCTCGACGGGTGCTCCGGCTTTGCCTCTAGAAAGCTAGGGAAGGCCGTCGCGGAATGCAAATGTCGGGTCTTCCGGCCCCGAACGGCGCGTGGTTAGGTCGCGCCATGGCAACCCGCGTCTGCATCTTCGATGCTTATGGCACCCTGCTCGATGTCGACGGCGCGGCGCGGGCCGCGGCAGCGGAGCCCGACAGCGCGGCGCTGGCCGCGCACTGGCCCGACATCGCCCGGGACTGGCGCGCGAAGCAACTGCAATACACCTGGCTGCGCAGCCTTGCCGGGCATCCCTGCGACTTCTGGCAGGTGACCTGCGACGGGCTCGACTGGGCGCTGGAGGCGGCGGGGCTGCAGGGCGATGCGGCGCTGCGCGCGCGGCTGCTCCAGCTCTACCGCGTGCTGCCCGCCTATCCGGAGGCGGGCGCGATGCTCGAGGCGCTGGCCGGGCGGGGTATTCCCGCCGCCATCCTGTCGAACGGCGACCCGGAGATGCTGGAGGAGGCGGTCGCGGCAGCAGGGCTCGGCGGCGCGCTCGCCGCGATCCTCAGCGCGCGGCGAGCCGGGGTCTTCAAACCTTCGCCCCGGGTCTACGATCTTGTGGGAGAGGCGTTCGACGCGAGGCCTGACGAGGTGCTCTTCGTCTCGTCGAACGGCTGGGATGCCGCCGGGGCGGCGGGCTACGGGTTCCGCACGCTCTGGGTAAACCGTGCGGGCCAGCCCGCAGAGCGGCTCCATGCGATGCCCCATCACGAGGCCCGCGATCTCAACGCTGTCACGGAACTGATCTAAATGCCCGATTTTCGTACCTCGGACGGCGTAAGCTTGCACTTTTTCGACGAGGGTGCGGGACCGCCAGTCCTGTGCCTTGCCGGTCTGACCCGCAATGCCGACGATTTCGCCCATGTGCTGCCGCATCTCGGTGAGCACCGGGTGATCCGGCTCGACGCGCGCGGACGCGGTCGCTCCGAGAGGCCTGCGGATTTCACCACCTACAACGTCCTGCGCGAGGGGCATGACGCGATGGAGCTGATCGACCACCTGGGGCTCGACCGGGTCGCGATCATCGGAACCTCCCGCGGGGGCCTGGTCGCGATGACGCTGGCCGCCAGTCACCGGGAGCGCCTGAGCGCGGTGGTCCTGAACGACATCGGGCCGATCGTTGGGGTTGCGGGCCTTGCACGGATCATGGGCTACGTGGGCCGGGAGCCGGACCTGCCCGACCTCGCCGCCGGGGCAAGGGCGCTGGCCGAGGCGGAGGCCCGCAGCTTTCCGGACGTCCCTCCGGATCGCTGGGCTGCGGAGGCCGCGGCGCGCTGGGAGGAGACGCCGGAGGGGCTGCGGAACCGCTACGATCCCGCGCTGCACACCGCGCTGATGCAGCAATCCGCGGCCGGCGCTCTCCCGGATCTCTGGATGTTCTTCGAGGCCCTGCGCGAGGTGCCCACCGGAGCGATTCGCGGGGCGAACTCGGACATCCTGTCGGCGGAAACGCTGGAGGAGATGCAGCGCCGCCATCCGGGCCTCGTCAGCGCCACCGTGCCGGACCGGGGACACGTTCCGTTTCTCGACGAGCCTGCGTCGCTCGGCGTGATCTCCCGCGTGATCGGAGGCTCCGCTTGAATATCGACATGATCCGCGCCGCCGCCCGCCGTCTGTCCGGCCGGGTGCGACACACGCCACTCCTGTCCTCGCCCGTGCTCGACCAGATCGCGGGGCGGCGGGTGCTGGTGAAACCCGAATGCCTGCAACATACGGGG
This sequence comes from Histidinibacterium lentulum, assembly GCF_003789055.1. Lineage (GTDB taxonomy): Bacteria > Pseudomonadota > Alphaproteobacteria > Rhodobacterales > Rhodobacteraceae > Oceanicola > Oceanicola lentulus. The sequence continues at coordinate 128,883 of NZ_ML119090.1, forward strand.
TCGTTCAAGTATCGCGGAGGGCTCTCGGCCGTCAGCGCCCTGCCCGACACCGTCCGCGCCCGCGGGGTGCTGGCCTATTCCAGCGGCAACCATGCCCAAGGGGTGGCCCGCGCCGCGGCGGAGCACGGGGTTCCGGCGGTCATTGTGATGCCGTGCGATGCACCTGCGCTCAAGCTCGCCAACACTCGCGCTCTCGGCGCCGAGGTCATCACCTACGACCGGCCCGGAGGCGAGAATCGCGAGGCCATCGGCGAGGCGCTGGCAGAGGAGCGCGGTCTGACGCTGATACGGCCCTATGACGCGCCGGAGGTCATCGCTGGCCAGGGCACGGCGGGGCTGGAGATCGCCGCCGATGTCGCGGCGCTGGGGATCGAGACCGCCGATGTGCTCATCTGCTGCGGGGGGGGCGGGCTGACCTCCGGCGTCGCGCTTGCGCTGGAGGCCGAGGCACCGGGTCTGCGAGCGCGGCCGGTGGAACCCGAGGGGTTCGACGATGTCGTGCGCTCGCTGGTCAGCCACAGGATCGAGCGCAACGAGAGCCGCGCGCGGTCCATTTGCGACGCCATCGAGACGCCCGCGCCGGGGGAGCTGACCTTTCCGATCATGGACCGGCTGTGCGGGCCGGGCCTGACCGTGACCGACGACGAGGCTCTCGCGGCCATGGCGCTGGCCTTCCGCGACCTGAAGATCGTGCTGGAGCCGGGCGGCGCCGTGTCGCTCGCCGCGGCTTTGGGGCGTCCTGACGCGATCCCGGGCGACGCCGTCGTGGTCCTTGCCTCTGGCGGCAATGTCGATCCCGCCCTCTTCGCCCGGGCTCTCGGCACGTTGACATGAGGCCGTCGGACCGGTCGGGACCCGGCGCGGGGGAAAAGTCTGTTGACTCGATGACACCGGTGCTGTTTTGTCGCGGCTCAGGGAGGAGGGTCACATCGCTCCTCGAGACCCTGCAAGGGTATCGGAGCCGTGACCAAGCCGGTTCGGGCCGGGCCGTCAACGCCGGCCCGAACCGCGCATCGAGATCGACGAGAACTCGTTTCCCGCTCCTCGCACCCCCTTGCCGCGGCGCAGAATGACCGAGCATCTCATCCGCAATGGAGACGTGACGCTTCGCGCCCAAATCGACGGGAGCGAGGATGCCGATGCGACGCCGGTGATGTTCGTCAACGGGCTCTGCTCGACGCTGGAGAGCTGGGATGGCGTCGTGGCCCAGCTGCCGCCCGTGTTGCGGGTCGTGCGGTACGACCTGCGCGGCCACGGGCGCAGCGATGTGACGCCCGCCCCCTACGCCATGGGCGCGCTGATCGCCGACGCGGAACGGGTCGCCGATGTGCTCGATGTGCGCGGCGCAGCCGTCGTTGGCCTGTCGCTTGGCGGGCTGATCGCGCAGGGTCTGGCGGTGAAACGGCCCGACATCGTGCGCACCCTGGTTCTGTCGAACACCGGCGCCAAGATCGGAACCCGCGACCTCTGGGAGGAGCGCATCGCCAAGGTCCGCACGCATGGGCTCGCCACGCTGGCCGACGAAATGATCGACCGCTGGGTGTCGCCCGGCTTCCGCGGCGCGCCGGAGGTCGCGGAGCTGCGTCGGAGGATCCTCGGCACCGCGGTCGAGGGCTATTGCGGCTGTGCCGCCGCCATCGCCGGAACCGACTTTCTGACCGCCACGTCCGGCCTCCGCCTGACGACGCTGTGCATCGCGGGCTCGGAGGACCGGGCGACGCCGCCCGACATGCTGCAGGAACTCGCCGGGCTGATCCCCGGCGCCCGGTTCGAGCTGATCCGGCGGGCGGGCCACCTGCCGCATCTCGAGCAGCCCGAAGCCTTCGCCGACCTGCTGATCCGGTTCCTGTCCGAGACCGGCGACCTTCCCGGCCGGGCCTGAGCGGGGATGGCTCGTTTGGACCGGATAATGCCGGTTCCAGACCAGACCCCGCCCCGCCGGAGACGCTGAGTTGACGCCATGAAGACCATCACAGCCGCCGTCTGCCGCGCCTTCCAGGCGCCGCTCGTCCTCGAGGAAATCGAGATGCGCGACCCCCTCGCCGGAGAGGTCGAGGTGGTGCTCGAGGCGGTCGCGATCTGTCATTCGGATCTCGTCTATGCCGATGGTGGCTGGGGCGGCCCCCTGCCCGTGGTTCTGGGTCACGAGGCCGCGGGGCGGATCAGTGCCCTCGGCGCCGGTGTGCGGGGGCTGGCCGAGGGCGACCGGGTCGCGGTCACGCTGCTGCGGAGCTGCCAGCACTGCACGCCCTGCGCCACCGGCCGGGTCGCTCTGTGCGAAGGGCCGAGATCGGCGGCGGTCGGGCCGCTCACCGCCCGGGACGGCAGCCCGATCTGGCAGGGCATGGCCTGCGGCGCCTTCGCCGACCGGGTGGTCGTGGACCAGGGCCAGGTGGTGAAGGTCCCGGACACGACAAAGCCCGAGGCGGCCGCCCTGCTGGCCTGCGGCGTGATCACGGGCGTGGGGGCGGTGGTCAACACGGCCCGGCTGCGCGCCGGGCAGGACGCAGTGGTGATCGGCGCGGGCGGCGTCGGGCTCAACGCCATCCAGGGCGCGCGAATCGCGGGCGCGCGCCGCATCGTGGCAGTGGACCTGTCGCCCACGAAGCTGGAGACCGCGCGGGACTTCGGCGCGACCGACACCGTCCTCGCGACGGACGAGGCCCCGTGGGAGCGGGTGCACGAGGTCCTGGGGCGCGGCGCCGACGCGGTCTTCGTCACGGTTGGGGCGATCCCCGCCTTCGACGCCGCCCCCCGCTATCTGGCCACGGGCGGCCAGGTGGTGATGATCGGCCTGCCCCACAGCGGCGCGCTGTCGACCTACGAACCGGTGATGCTCGCCTCGCTGGGGCAATCCATGGTCGGCTCGAAGATGGGCGACGCGGTGATCCGGCGCGATATCCCCTGGATGCTCGACCTCTACGAGCAGGGCCGGCTGAAGCTCGACGAGCTCATCTCCGCGCGCTGGCCGCTCGAGCGGATCAACGAGGCGATGGCCGACACCCGCGCCGGTGCCGCCCGGCGCAACGTGATCGTCTTCCCCGCCTCCGGCTGATAGGCAGGCGGCAGCCACCGGAGGGGACCGCCCATGAAGCTCCGTGATCTCGATGTCCTCGTGACCTCGCCCCCCGATCCGGGCTGGGGCGGGCGCTACTGGATCCTCGTGAAGCTGACCACCGACGACGGGATCACCGGTTGGGGCGAATGCTACGGCGCCTCGGTCGGACCGGAGGCGATGACTGCGGTCATCTCCGACGTCTTCGCCCGCCACATGGAGGGCGAGGACCCCGCCAACCTGGAGCTGATGTTCCGCCGCGCCTATTCCTCGGGCTTCACCCAGCGCCCGGACCTGACGGTCATGGGCGCCTTCTCGGGGATGGAGATCGCCTGCTGGGACATCCTCGGCAAGGCGGCGGGAAAGCCCGTCCACATGCTGCTGGGCGGCCGCATCACCCCCCGCATCCGGCTCTATTCCTACCTTTACCCCGGCCCGGATCACCCCCTGCCGGAGTTCTGGATCGACCCGGACATGGCCGCCGAAAGCGCGGCGGACCTCGTGGCGCGCGGCTACACGGCGGTGAAGTTCGACCCCGCAGGACCCTATACGATCCGCTCGGGACACATGCCCGCGCCGCGCGACATCTCGCGGTCCGTCGCCTTCTGCCGCGCGATCCGGGAGGCGGTGGGCGACCGGGCGGACCTGCTCTTCGGCACCCACGGGCAGTTTTCCGTCGCGGGCGCGCTGCGGATGGGCCAGGCCATCGCGCCCTTCGATCCCCTGTGGTTCGAGGAGCCCGTGCCACCCGACGATCCCGCCGCCATGGCCGAGGTCGCGCGGGGCCAGCCCGTGCCCGTGGCCACGGGCGAGCGGCTGACCACCTCCGCCGAGTTCGCGGCGGTTCTGAAGGCGGGGGCGGCACGCATCCTGCAGCCGGCCCTCGGCCGGGCGGGGGGTCTCTGGGAGGGGCGCAAGATCGCGGCTCTGGCCCAGGCCTTCGGCGCGGAGGTGGCACCCCATCTCTACGCGGGGCCGGTGGAATGGGCGGCGAACCTGCATCTTGCGACCGCGATTCCCAACTGCCTGATGGCCGAGACCATCGAGACGGAGTTTCACCGCGACCTGATCAAGGCCGGCATTGTCGTGCAGGACGGGCATGTGGAGCTTTCCAGCGCGCCGGGCCTCGGCATCGAGGTGGACGAGACGCTCGCCTGCGCGCATCCGTGGACGGGCAAGGGCCTCCATCTGGAGATGCAGGAGGCGCAGGTGAACTACGGGGCGGAGAATGTGTTCGGGGGCGGCGGCGTACGGGACTGAGCCTGCCGCGGCTTTCCTTTCCGCCGAACCTTGTCCAGTCTCGCGCCATGACCGCCACGGTTCCCGCAACCCCTTCGCGCCTGCGCCGCCTTGCCGCGCGCCTCACGGGACGTGCGCTGGTGCTCTTCGTGCGGCTCATAACGGCCGCGCGGGCGGAGTGGGAGGGCGTCGGGCCGGTTCCGCATCAGCGCGTCTATTTCGCCAACCATGTCTCCAACGGCGACATGCCGGTGATCTGGTCGGTGCTGCCCCCGGCGATCCGGCGCAGGACTCGCCCCGTGGCGGCGGCCGACTACTGGCTGAAGACCCGGATGCGGGCCTTCATCGGACCGGAGGTCTTTCGCTGCGTGCTGGTGGACCGGCGGGCGGAGCACCGCACCGAGGACCCGATGACCGCGATCCTGCGCGCGCTGGACGAAGGCGCCTCGCTGATCCTCTTTCCCGAGGGCAACCGCAACATGACCGCCGACCCGCTCCTGCCGTTCCGCGCCGGGCTCTACAACATCGCCCGCGACAGGCCCGAGGTGGAGCTGGTGCCGACCTGGATCGCGAACCTCAACGCGATCCTGCCCAAGGGCGAGGTGATCCCGCTGCCGCTGATCTGCACCGTGACCTTCGGCGCGCCGGTGGCGCTCCGTCCCGGCGAGGACCGGGCCGCCTTCCTCGCCCGGGCGGCAGGCGAACTCGCCGCTCTCGCTCCCTCGCCCGAGCGACTTGCCGACGCCGGAGAGGCCGCCGGATGAGCCCCTCGGCCAATGATGTCCTGACCCTGGCCGCCGCGGTGGTGCTGGTGCTCTCCGTCCTGACTCTCGCCGGCGAGTTGCTGCGCGCCCGGGTGACGGACGACCGTGCCCACCCGATGATCGAGACCTACCTGACGCGCGTCCAGTCCTGGTGGGCGATGGTGGCGCTCCTCGGGCTCGCGGTGCTGATCGGCAAGAGCGGGGTGGTGGCGCTCTTCGCCATCGCCTCCTTCGCGGCGCTGAGGGAGATGGTGACCTACACGACGAAGACCCGCGCCGATCACCTGTCGCTCGCGCTGGCCTTCTTCGTGGTGCTGCCGCTGCAATATGCCTTCGTGGGCTTCGGGATGCAGAGCCTCTTCGGCACGTTCATCCCGGTCTACGCCTTCCTCCTCCTGCCCGTGGTCTCGGCCCTGCGCGGCGCGCCCGGCGGCTTTCTGGTTCGGGTCTCGGAAACGCAATGGGCGCTGATGACGGCGGTTTTCTGCCTCAGCCATGTGCCCGCGCTGATGACGCTCGATATCCCCGGATACGCGGGGCGCGGCGTCTTTCTGATCGTCTTCTTCATCATCTGCGTGCAGGGGGGCGACCTGATCGAGCATGGCTTCGGGCGCAGGCTTGGCCGGGTGCAGGTTGCGCCGGGCATCTCTCCCAAGACGCGCGAGGGCATCGCGGCGGGTATCGCGGGCGCCGCGCTGATCGGCGCGGCGCTGGCCTGGGCCACGCCCTTCGGAGTGGCCGGTGCGATGGCCATGGCGGCGACCGCCTCGGCGGTGGGCATGGCCGGAAGCCTCGTCTTCTCCGCGATCAAGCGCGACCGGGGCGTGAAGGACTGGTCCCACCTGATCCCGGGCCAGGGCGGGTTCATGGACCAGCTCGACAGCGCGATCTTCGCGGCCCCCGTGTTCTTTCACCTCACGGGACAGATCTGGGCCGTCTGAGCGGATCGAGTTCTCTGGAAGAGTTCGGAGCTACGGACCACAGGTTCCGCATTCGCTGCGGGCGCGAGACGGGCGCGGCCCGACACTCCTCTCACTGCTGGTAGTACTTGTTTCCGTATCTTGCGTATGCGCCGTATTTTCCGCCGTATCCGTATCGTTTCATGCCGCGGGGGTCGATCTTGGTGAGGGCGGTTCCGGCGACGTGGAGGTTGACGGACCTCAGTTCGCGCAGGCCGTCGAGGACCTGCGGGCGAGGGGTGCGGTCCCACTGGACGCAGTAGACGATGGCGTCGCAGGTCTGGCCGATCACCCGCGCGTCGGGGACCACCAGCACCGGCGGCGTGTCGATCACGATGTAGTCGTAACGCCCGCGCAGGGTCTCCAGAAGGTCCCGGAACCGCTGCGAGGCGAAGGCGTCCGCCGCGTTCACCGCCGATTTCTCGCCCATGATCACGTCCGCCCGGATCCCCGCCTCCGCCGCCGGCACCACCGCCGCCTCGAGCGCGGCCTCCCCCGACATCAGCGACAGAAGCCCGGGACGGCCGGTCTCGGGGAAATACTGCGAGAAGGTCCGCCGCCGCACGTCGCCCTCGAGCAGAAGCACCCGCTTGCCCTCGAGACCCCCGAGATTGTGCGCCACCGCGATCGCATCCGTCGTCTTGCCCTCCCCCGGAACCGAGGAGGTGAAGGCGATCACCTGCGGCGGCGTGTCGATGTTCGACATCAGGATCGAGGTCCGGAGGTTCCGGATCGCCTCGGTCGCCGCCGCGTTCGGCTTGTCGTTCAGATAGGGCACCAGCTGCCGCCGCCGCCGGATCGGGATCACCGGGATCTGCCCGATCACCTCGAGCCCCGTCGCCGCCGAAAGCTCGTCCGAGGTCCGGAACCCGTTCCGCAGCGCCTCGCGCAGGAGCACGATCCCGCCCCCCAGCATCAGCCCCAGGATCAGGCTCAGCGCCAGCACCCGCGAGGCCCGCGGCTCCACGAGGCTGCCGCCCGTCGCCTCCGACAGCACCCGCGCATCCGCCTGCTGGATGCCCTGCTGGACGGTCGTCTCCCGCAGCCGCGTCAGGAAGGTCTCGTAGAGCGTCGAGACCGCGTCGCGCTCGCGCATCATCTGCTGCAGCCGGCCGATCTGTTCGGACTGCTCCGCGATGTCCCCGTCGAGACGCGCCGCGGTATCCTCGAGCGCCGCGAGGCTCGCCTGCGACCGCGCGAGATCCGAGCCCGCCCGCTCCGCGATCTGGTCGTAGCGCGCGAGGAACGCGCCGTCCGCCGCCAGCACCTCCGCCGCCGGCCCGCGCTCCGCCAGCCGCTCCAGCGTCGGGTCCGACGCCGCCGCCAGCAGCGCCTCGAGATCGCCCGCCGTGCGCGCCGCCTCGAGCTCCGCCACCCGCGCGGCCGCCGCCGCCGCGTCCGCCCGCGCCAGGTCGAGCCGCCCCCGCGCCTCCCGCGCTTGGGTGTTGAGCGCCGCCAGACCCTCGGGGCTCACGAAATCCGCCTCCGCCCGCAGCGCCTCGATCGCGTCCTCCCGCTCCTGCAGCTCCGCCTCGAGCTCCACCAGGCGCTCCGACAGCCAGGTCACGGCACCTTCCGTCGCCTCCAGCTTCGAGCGGACCTGGTCCTCGAGATAGACCGCCGCAAGCGTGTTCGCGATCCGCGCCGACTTCCCCGCGTTCTCGGTCACCACCCGGATCGTGAACACGTAGGTCCCCCGCAGGATCGACGGCGAGATCGCCCCGCCCAGCGCCCCGATCGCGCGGTTGCGCGCCGCCTCGGGCGTGTCCGGCCCGGGCACCGGGATCGGCCGGCCCAGCACCTGCCGCGCAAGGTTCTTCAGATCCTCCGTGGAAAACGCCGGCTCCGGCCGCAGCCGCGCGTTGAACTCGGCATCGGACGTCAGATCCAGCCGGTCCACCACCTGCCCGAGCAGCACCCGCGACTTCAGCAGTTCGAGCTCGGTCTGCATCGCCTGGCTGTCCGACGAGACCCCGGAGACCACCTCCTGCAGGTCCACCACCTGCGCCCGGTCCACCTCCAGCGCCAGCGACGTGCTGGCGGCATATCTCGGCACCGCGAGCTCGTAGACGTAATAGCCCCCGATCAGCAGCGTCAGCGCCGCGCAGAGCCCGATCAGCCATTTGCCGCGCCAGAGCGTGCGCACGAGGCCCAGAAGGTCGATCTCGTCGTCCTCGGGCACCGGCGGCGCCGCCATCTGCGGCTGCACCGGTCCCCTGGCCTGCGCCCCGTAGCGCCTGTCCGATACCTCGTTCAAGACCTGTCCCCGGTGCAGCACCCCGGATCGCCCCCGGGGTCAGTCCGGTCTTGCACGAACGCCGCCACGCTTCAAGAACGCCGCGCCCGGCGCCCGCTCACGTTCCCGCCCGCGTGAGCACCACCTTCAGCGTGCGCCACACGATCCATGCGTCCATCCGCAGGCTCGCATGCTGGATGTAGTAGAGATCCGCCGAGACCTTGCGCCGCGTCTCCCGGATGCTCGAGACATAGCCCACCTCGGTCTGCGCCAGACCCGAGATCCCCGGACGGATCATGTGACGCTGCCGGTAGCGCGGGATCGACGCCAGATAGGTCACCGCGTGGTCATAGAAATCCGGCCGCGGCCCGATCAGGCTCATCTCGCCCGCGAGCACGTTCAGCACCTGCGGCAGCTCGTCGAGCCGCATCTTCCGCAGCACCCGCCCCAACGGCGTGATCCGGTCCTCCTCCAGCGGATCGTCCGCCGCCCGCGTCACCGCCTCCGCGGGCCGCATCGTGCGGAACTTCAGCGCCATGAACGGCAGACACCCCCGCCCCATCCGCGGCTGGCGGAAGAACAGCGGCCCCGGGTTCCAGAACGGGTTCAGCGCCAGAAGCGCCAGCGCCACCACGCCGACCACCGGCGCAAGAACCGCCGACCCGACGATATCCGCCCCCCGACGAATGTAGGGATACGCCCGACCCGTCACGCTGCACCCGTGACGAAACCCCCGAAACGAAGACGACGAAACAGCAGAAAAATCGTCCCGAAAAGACGCATCAATATCAGACATGGCCAATCCGAGATCAGAGGGCAGACATGCCGGAGCGCAGAACTGGCGACCGGGCGGGCAGAATACGATCAGGCTCACCGTCACGTTACTGGTCTGCTGCCGCAGATCAAGAGGGAGTGAGGCCGGTCCGCTCCTTTCCGCTGGGGCATCGCCGACCGGCAGCGGGATCTGCCGAAATCGGATGCACCTGCAGAACGCAACCGCAAGGGTTCCAATGGCTACGGGCGGTTGACGTCCTGCCGCGCTGCGGCAAAGATCTTCGTTGCCCGGGGCCGCTCGGCATGGTCTGACTGGCGCCGCGCAAGGAGGGAGCACACGGCATGACTCCATTGAACTGGTTCGTGGCGCAACTCAAACCGAACGGGCTGAAGGACGCGGAGACCCATCTGTCCCGGCAGGGATTTGGTGTGTTCGTGCCCTCGCGGATGGAAACCCAGCGCAGCGGGACCAAACTGAAACACGTCAAGAAGCCACTCTTTCCGGGCTATGTCTTCGTGCAATTCGATCCGCTGGACCGGCGCTGGTCCGCGATCAACAGCACGCGCGGGATCTCGAGGCTCCTGATCGGCGACCGCCGCGCTCCGACCCCCCTGTCGCGAGAGATCATCGCCAGTCTGATGGCCCGTTGCGACGACGATGGTCTGCTGGTCCCCGTGGAGTCGCTGAAGAAGGGCGATACCGTGCGGATCGTGGCCGGCCCGTTTGCCAACGCGATCGCGACGATCGAGACCCTGTCGGACAAGGAGCGGATCACGCTCCTCCTGGAACTGGTAGGTCAGACGGCGACCGTCCACACCAGCCAGCGAAACGTCGAGCCGGTCCGCAACTGAATCGTCCATGCCCTCCGTCAGGGGCCGCGAGGAGCAGGCGCAGACCCGCCCCTCGCGCGGGTGGTTCACTGCGTGTCGGAGGGCGCGCCGCCGTCGTCGTCCCGGGTCAGACCTGCGATCAGGGCGACACCGCCGCCGGCGACAAGCACGATACCTTCAGGGCCCAGGGTGCCGATCAGCGGGACGAACCCGGCCAGTTCGTCATCCTCTTCCACTTCGACGATCGGAGCGGGCGTGTCGCTGCAGGTGACGGAGAGGTTCGTATTGTTGTCGATGTAGCGCGCGGTCGCGACGAGAAAGCCGCTGCAGACATCCGCGGCCTGGGCCAGTTCGACCGGATCAGGCAGGCTGCCGTCCTGGGCGAAGGCCCCGGAGGCGACGATGGCGAGAACGGCAGAAGCCGAAGTGACTTTGCGAAAGGACATTGGGCAACTCCAATTGCGGGACGATCTTATCCGACCGTAGCCTCGAGCCGACGCGGGGTCAAAGCTTCGGTTGCCGAAACGGCCTGTGAAGCTCAGAAAGGCTTCCGAACTGCCTGCCTGTTGCGCATCGCCGTGTCCCGGGGGCAACGGCGGCGTCCGCGGTTTCGGCGGTGCCCGTGCAGGGGTTCATCCCGGGACCGTCGAGGGTATGCTCGCGAAGGGGGTAGCCGAATGTCGACGAGAGGGCGTCAAGCCGCAGGGTTCAACGGGGCGCTGGCCAGGGCGCAACGCCCTTGGCCGGGCGTCACTCGTGCAGTGGCAGGCCGAACTTCCTGTGCCGGTTTGCTTCTGGCGGCTCTTGCGATCTTGGGTGCTGCCTCCTGCAGCAGGCAGGGCCCCGGGGCGGGCGAGATCCGGCAGCTTCTGGCAAGGGCCGGGGTGGACCGACTCGACCAGCCCCTGATTCTCGCCGATCTGCCGGTCCTGGGAACCGCGGCGACGCTGCTGCCCGCGGGCAGCAACGGCGACGTTGTCACCTGGCAGGCCGCGGGTGGCGCGCAGATCTCGCTCGAGCAGGGGGTTGTGGTGGCGACACGAGGTCTCGGGTTCGACCTGATGTCGGCGGATGCCTCCGCGACGGTCGCGCGGCTGTCCGGGCCGCCAGAGGGGGGCACCTACGAACGGTTCGCGAGCTATCTCGACGGAGAGAACAAGACCGTCTTCCTCGCCATGGTCTGCCGGATGCAGCCCGGCGGCCGGGAGGTCCTGCCGATACTGACGTCGCGCTACGAGGTTCAGCGCATCGAGGAAACCTGCGCCCTGCCCGACGCGACGATGACGAACGATTACTGGCGACAGTCAGACGGGACGATCCGGAAGTCGAGGCAATGGGTGGGACCCGGCGTCGGCTATGTGGAGATCGAACTTCTGGCGGACGGGCGTTGAAGCAAAGGATGACATCCGCATGAGCACGACACTTCCCCGGATCGCCCGCACCGCTCTTCTGGTGGCGGCGACGGCGCTGGCCGGTTGCGGCCTGACCTACAATGCCCAGGCGGTCCGGGCGACCGCGGGCGACGACGTGGCCGTCCGGGTGGTCGAAGTCACGCCGCAGACGGTGCTTCTGGCCAATCGGGAACCCTACACGCCCCTGAGCCTGCCCGCCTCGTTCTTTCAGCAGACGGGCCTCGGGTCCGGCCTGCGGGGCGCCGGGGCCTTGCCCGACGCGCCATTCGTTCCGGATGCCCGCCCCCAGACGGCGGAACTGCGCCCGCCGCCGCCGGTCAGCTCGCAGCCCTACCGGCTGGGCGTGGGCGATGTGGTGCTGCTGTCGACCCCGCAGCGAGGGGGCACGGTGGAGCAACTGAGCGGCCTTCTCGCAGCCCAGAACCAGCGGCAGGGCTATACGATCCGCGACGACGGGGCGATCGCCATTCCGGAGGTGGGAACGATCCCGCTTGCGGGCCTGACGGTCGAACAGGCCGAGAGCCGCATCTTCGACGAGCTGGTGCGCAGCCAGCTCGACCCGACCTTCAGCCTCGAAGTGGCCGAGTTCAACTCGCAGCGCGTCTCCGTCGGCGGCGCGGTGGCCACCACGCAGTTCGTGCCCATCGGACTCACCGCGCTGACATTGGGCGACGCGATCACGGCGGTGGGCGGCATCACCGCCCCCCAGGAAGAATTCGCCACGATCCGGATCTACCGGGACGGCACGCTCTACGAGATTCCTCTCGAAGCCTACCTGACCCGGCCCGACCTGCAGCGCACAACGCTGGTCGAGGGCGACTCCGTCTTCGTGGACACGACGTACGATCTCGCGCAGGCGCAGGCCTTCTACGAGCAGCAGATCAACATCATCGGACTCGAGCGCGGCGCCCGGTCCGCCGCCCTTGCAGAGCTACAGGCCGAGATCGGCCTGCGGCGCGGGGCTCTTGAAGAGGATCGGGAGCTCTTCGAGCGGCAGCTTGGGCTCGATGCCATCGACCGCGACTATGTGTTCCTCGCGGGGGAAGTGGCCGAGCAGAGCCGCATTCCCCTGCCGTTCAACCAGCAGTCCCACCTTGCGGACGTGCTTTTCGGCGCGGGCGGCATTCCTCCGGCGAGCGCCAATCCCGCGCAGATCTACGTCCTCCGCGCTTCCGCCGATCCCACGGCCTTCGGCGCGGTGACGGCCTGGAACCTCGACGCCCGCAATGCGGCGGCGATCACGCTCGCCACGCGGTTCGAGATGCGGCCCAACGACATCATCTTCGTTGCGCCGCAGCCGATCACGACCTGGAACCGGGCGCTGCAGCAGCTCTTCCCGACGCTGATCAACCTCGGGACTGCGGCGGTGAACTGAGCGTCGCTGCCCGTTAGAGGCCCTGTCCATCCGGGACGGGGTCCGGTGCGGCCGAACTGAACGCGCCCACGAAGCGGTCGCGGAACCCGTCCATCGGCAGGGCCGGCATTTCCGCCGGCGGCACCACGCCCTCTGTCCAGCCCCAGCCGTCGAGGTGGCGCAGCACGTCTGGCGGACCCAGGATGTGCATCGGCACGTCGAAACTGTCACTGCCCGAGATGTGCGGCGCGGTCTGGTGGTCTCCGACGATCAGCAGCAGCGGATCGCCACCAGCCCGCTCGGCGGCATAGGAAAAGGCGACCTCGAGCGCGTAGTCCACGGCTGCACGGTACTGCTCGCGCACGCGGTCGGGATCGGCCCAGACGACCTCGGGCGCATCGCCTTCCCCGTCCCACCTGACGTAGATGCCCCCGTCGCCGATGCTGTCCCAGTCCAGCAGCTCGGGCACCGGCGTCCACGGGGCATGGGAGGACACCAGCGCGACCTGCGCGAAGAGCGGCGGGGCGGACGGATCGGCGCGCAGCAGCCGCTCCATCGCGTCGAGCGTGAACTGGTCCGGCATCGTGACCCAGTTGAAGGGCGGCCCCCGGTAGCCGAGGTCGCGGGAGGCGAGGACCTGCCTAAAGCCCATCCGTGGCCCCTCCGGCCAGTCGTAGGTGATCGCGGGCATGACTGCCGCCGTCCGGTAGCCGGCCTGCTGCGCAAGGTGGTAGAGCGACTTGCGCGGGCTGGCGAGATAGGCGCGGTAGCGCGTCTGGTCCGGGATCCAGAGGCCCGAGGCCAGCGTCGCATGGCTGAGCCAGCTTTGACCGCCGACCATGGGGGCGGTCAGCCAGCCCGAGCGTGCCGCCAGCCCTGCCCTCTCGAGCTCCGCTCCGGCGTCGCGCAGCGTCTCGATGTGCCGCGCGGCGTAGAACGGCACGTCGAAACTCGCGCGGCCATAGCTCTCGATGTAGAGGATGAGCACGTCGCGCCCGTCGAGCCGGTCGAAGAGGCCCGGAACCCCGGCGAGACGGTCGGACCGCGCCGCCCGCGAGAAGAGGCGCAGGTCTGCGAACGTCGCGCGGGCCATCTCGATCCGCTCCAGTCCGACCCGTGCCGTGAACGCCGCCGCCGGTATCCGGACCGGCAGATCCCAGGCGCGCCGGGCCGCCCCGATTTCCATGATCGCCACACCGCACGCCAGCACGGTGGCTGACCCCAGCGCGACGCGGACGCGGGTCCGCCCGCCCCATGGCTCGACCGAGGCCCAGACGCCGGTTGCCCACCAGAGCGCCCAAGTCACTGCAAGGACGAGCGCCACAGCCGCACCCGCCACGAGGATCGCGACGGTCATCCCCACGATCCCGGATCCGAGCCGCCAGGCCGCGGGCAGGAGATGAAGATCGACCACCGGATTGAAGCCGCGACCATAGGCGAGGAAGGTGGCGTAATCGGCAAGCTTCAGAACTGCTATGATCATCAGGATGGCCACCAGCATCCCGCGCCCGTAGACGGTCACCCGAGCCCGGGCAGGCAGCGCCATGAGCGCGAGCAGGATAACCGGCAGTTCGAGCGGAAAAAGCGTCAGCGCGCCCCAGGTCATCGCCGCGGGATGGTTCGGCTGGATCAGGACAAGATACAGGATCGCAGCCGAGAGCAGGCAGCGCAGCACCGCCCTCATCGGGCCCGCGCCGCCCCCAGCCAGCGGATATCGACGAGGAAGGACCACGCAAGCAGCGCCGCCACCAGAACGGCGGCAAGTTCGCTCGCGCGCCCCGGCAGCGCCGGTGCCTGAAGGGCAAGTAGGGTGCCCAGTTGCAGGACGCAGACGATCTTGCGGCTGTGCCTTTCGGGCAGAGGTGCCGCGAGCCAGGGCCAGATGAAGGTCGCACCCCAGAAAAGATAGCGCGCGCCGCCGAGCAGCAGCACGGCCGGTCCGGCGGTGCCGCTCGCCCAGGCGAGGACAGCGAGAAGCAGCGCGACCGCGGAATCCGTCTCCATGTCGAACCGCGCTCCGAAGGCGGATTGCAGCCCTGCCCGGCGCGCGAGCCAGCCGTCGATGCCGTCCAGACAGAGGACCACGAGGCCGATGCCGAAGACCGTCCAGCCCAGACGCGGATCGGCCAGGGCATCGGGCGCGGCCAGGGGCATTGCCAGCAGACAGGCGAGCGAGCCGCGCAGATGGGTGACCGCGTTGCAGGCTCCGAGACGGGCATGGCCGAAGGTCCGTCGTCCGCGCATCCACAGCATCGTCAGGACGCCGGCCGTCAGCGCGGAATTGAGCCAGATCGCGATCGGGAGGCCCGGAGCGATGGCCGGAAAGCTGGCACCGAGCATGATGCCGCCCCCGGTCACCAGCGCGAGGTGGATGAGCGCCACGCCCAGAAGCCCGGCAAGGGGGCCGGCGCGGTCCGGAGCGCATCGCGCCGCGGCGAGGGTCTGACGGAGGGAGTCTTCCATCCCCGGCACTTATGGCCCCGGGCTGGAAGTCAAGTCGCCGTTGCACGACCCGGCCGGAGGACTAGCTCTCCTTCAGGCCATTGGGGGTGCGATGATGGAGAGATCAGGAACCGGCTACAGGCGCACCGCGCGGGTCCTTCACTGGCTGGTCGCCATCGTGGTGATCGCCACGCTGCCCGTCGGGATGCTCATGCTCGAGGAGAGCGTCCCCCGCGAGACCCGCGACGCGCTCTTCATCTTTCACAAGAACGTGGGCGTGGTGATCCTGCTGCTGGTGCTGGCCCGCCTCGCCTATCGCGCCTGGCGACCGCCGCCGCCGATGCCCGACCATCTGCCCCGCTGGCAGGTCAGGATCGCCGGGGCGACCCATGCGGGGCTCTATGTCCTGCTTCTCGTCATGGCAGTCTCGGGCTACGTCCGGGTAGAGGCCGGGAACTTTCCCATCGAGCTGCTCGACGCCCTCGGCGTTCCGGCGCTCGTGCCCGTGAACGAGACACTGGAGACCACGGCCCAGGCGATCCACTTCTGGACTCGCTTCCTGCTCGTGCCGCTCATCGTTCTGCATGTGGGCGCCGCTCTGCATCACCGGTTCGTGCTTCGGGACGGCGTGTTCGCCCGGATGTGGCCGCCGCTCGGGCGTTAGCCCTCCGCTCGCACCCGCGCCCTGACGGGCCGGTGGTCCGAAGCGGCCCGGATGCCGGGACCGTCGAGCACCTCGAGGTCTTCGACGCAGCCCGGCGCGCTCAGCACGCGGTCGAGGGGCAGCAGCGGACGGGTTGCCGGAAAGCTCGGCCGCGCCGGCCCCTCGAGCGGCAGCAGTGTCAGGCCCGGACGGAAGGCCAGCCCGCCCCACGGCCGCCACTCGTTGAGATCGCCCAGAAGGATCGTCTGCATCCGGGGTCTGCGCATCAGGTACTGGCCGATGGTGCGCATCTGGACGAGGCGGAGAGGCTGGCCCAGGGACAGATGGGTCGTCACGACCCGCACCGTCCGGCCCTTCAGCCCGATCTCGAGCGAGACCGCGCCGCGATGGCACCGGCCCGGAAGGTCGATGAGATCGCCGTGACGGATCGTGGCGGCGGTCGGCAGAAAGAGGATCGCGCCAAGAAAGCCGTGGCTCTCCACGCTCCACCTCAGCGCGGGGTCGCCATGGGCCCAGCCGAGCCCGGTGGCGGCCTCGACGCCGGCGATGTCGAGAATGCCCCGGTGCGGACGGGGTTCCTCGTCGGCCTCCTGCAGGGCCAGGATGTCGGCGGTTCCGGGCGGGCAGACCTCCTCTCCGAGGACCGCCAGCACGCGTTCCGGGTCCACGCGCCCGTCCTTGCCGCGCGCGCGGTGGATGTTCCAGGACACTGCCGTCAGGCCTTCGGTCACCCGCGCACCGCCCCTCCGCTGACCGCGCGGACAATGAGCCGCTGCACCGCCACGAACAGCGCCAGCGCCGGCAGGATCGCGACAAGGCAGGCAGCCGCCAGAAGCTGCGTCGTCGAGGCGCTGGTCGAGCCCGCGAAATTGAAGATGGCCACGGAGATCGGCACCTTGCCGGTGTCCGTCAGCAGGATGAAGGGCACGAGGAACTGCGACCAGCCCATCATCGTGTTGAGGATGAAGGCCGCCGCCACCCCCGGCCCGGCGAGCGGCAGGGTGATCCGGACAAGCGTCTCGGCACGGCCGCATCCGTCGATCTCGGCCGCCTCTTCCAGGGAGCGCGGTACACGGTCGAAGCTCGACTTGAGCACCCAGACGGACAGCGGCACGCCCAGCGCGACATAGACGCCGATCACGCCCAGATGGGTGTCGAGCATCCCCAGCGCGTCCATGTAGCGATAGAGCGGGATCAGCACGACGAGCGGCGACACCATCTGCACCAGCAGCACCGCCACCATGAGACCCGTCCGCCCCCGGAACGAGAAGCGGCTGAACGCATAGGCCGCCGGGATCGCCGCGGCGACCGCCCCTGCCCCGCCCAGGGCGCAGATCTTCAGGGAGTTCCAAAGATGCAGCCCGAAGGACCGGTCGGTCAGCACGAGGCGGAAGTTCTCGAGCGTCGGGTCCTCCGGCAGGTAGCGGGCGGCGCCCAGATAGACCTCCTGCGGGGTGCGCACGGACAGCGACAGGAGCCAGGAGAGCGGGACGAGGAACAGCGCCGCGATCAGCAGCGCGACGAGGTAGGTGGCCCGGTCGGCGGCGCGCGGGCTCATGTCCGCCCCCGGCCCAGCAGGGCGATGTAGACCAGCGTCAGCGCGGTGCTGATCGCCACCAGCACGAGCGCGAGCGCGCTGCCGCCGCCGAGGTCGTAGTTGTAGAAGACCCTGTTGAATATATGGAGCGACAGCACCTCCGTCGCGCGCCCCGGTCCGCCGCCCGTGAGTGCCAGGATGCTGTCGAAGGTGTTCAGCGTCTGGATCGTCACCAGCACGGTGTTCACGAGGATCGCTCCCTTCAGCTGCGGCAGGGTGATGTAGACGAACCGCGCGAAGGGCCGCGCCCCGTCCACCTCCGCCGCCTCGTAGAGGCGCGGGTCGATGGCCCGGCGTGCAGCGTAGAAGACGACCATGGAAAAGGCCGTGCCCTGCCAGACATTCGCCAGCACCGCAGAGACCATGGCCATCTCCGGGTCCGAGAGCCACGCCACGCGCGGCAAACCGATCAGCGCGAGGGTGGAGTTGATCGCGCCGAAGGGTGCCTCGGAAAACAGCGTCTGCCAGATGATCCCGTTGGCCACCCCCGGCACGACCCAGGCGGCGAGGACGATGGTGCGGAGCGCCGTCATCCCCGGAAGCCCGCGCCGGTCGCCCCGCGCCACGAGAAGCGCCACGAGAAGCCCGGCCAGTTGCAGCCCCACCACGCTGGCCACGGTGAACACGACCGTGTTGCGCAGGACGACGCCGAGATCGCGCGCCTCCAGCATGGCCGCATAGCCGGAAAGCCCGTAGCTCTCCGCCGGCCGCAGGAGCGTGGCGTCGCTGAAGCTCAGCCGCACCACGTCCGCGACGGGAATGACGTAGACCGTCCCGAGAACCAGCGCGATCGGCAGCAGCCAGAGAAGCGGCCGCGCCGCCACGCCGGGCCTCAGAGCCGCTCGTAAGCTGCGAGCGAGGCCTCGAAGGCCGCATCGAGCGCCGCCTCAGGCTCGGCGGCGCCGGACAGGACGTCGCCCATCAGGATCTGGATCTGGTTCGAGATCTCCGGGTAGATCGCCGCCCCGGGGCGCGGACGCCCGTTGACCAGCGCCTCTGCGAAGAGATCGAACTGCGGGCCCTCGAAGGCGTCATAGGTCTCGTACTGCGCCGCCGAGGTGGGCAGCAGGCCCTGCACCGCATTGCCCGCGCCGGAATAGATCTCCTTCACCATCTCCGCGCAGAGCTGCACCTTCTCGGGATCGTCGCTGAGCGCGGCGATGGTCCAGCCGCCGGTGCCCGTCGCCCGGTCCTCTGCGGTCGGCCCCGGAAGCTCGGAGACCGCCCAGTCGGCGAAACGCTCCTCGGACAGGGTGCCCGCGAGCTGGCCGTACTGCCAGTTGCCGCCCACGAACATCGCCGCGGTCCCCGCCGCGGCCGCGGCGTTGAACTCGTCATAGTTGTTGATCGTGGTCACGCGGCCCGGCGCGGCGCCGCTCTCGACGAGGGACCGGTAGTAGCCCAGCGCTTCGAGGAAGGCCTCCCGGTTCTCGCCCTCCCCGAAGACCGGACGCCCGTCCTCGTCCACGAGTTCACCGCCTGCGGCCCAGAAGTTGCCGAGCCAGTCGAAGGTCGTCCCCTCCCAGCGGGCGCCGTTGAAGAGGATGCCCTCGAGCCCCGCCTCGCTGGCGGCAACCGCCGCCGCCTCGAGTTCGTCCCAGGTCTGCGGCGCCTCGGGCACCACCGCCGTGTCGCGGTAGAGGACGCGCAGGTCCGTGAACCACCACCAGGCCACCAAGTTGCCGTCCGCGTCGGTCACCGCCTCCCGCACGAAGGGAAAGAGATCGGCGATCTCTTCCTCGGCCCAATGGTCGTTCATCGGCGCCAGCACCCCCGCCGCCTTGAAGGTGGCGAGCTGCGAGCTGTCGATCATCGCGCAGTCCGGCCCGCGCCCGGCGCGCGCCTGTTCCAGCATCCGCGCCTGTTCCTCGCCGATGTTGTCGGTGGCGAGCTGCGTGTCGATCCGCCAGTCGGGACGCGCTTCGATGAACTCCGTGAAGAGCGCCTCGAAGGCCGCCCGCATCTCGAGGTCCGAGGAATAGAGGTCGTAGGCCGTGAGCCGGAAGGACATCGCGTTGGGCGCATCGGGAAGGCCCACGCGGTCGCGCGTGATCAGGTCCTGCGCCGCAAGCGGTGCGGCGGTGAGGGCGATCGCGGCGACGGAGGTGGAAAGGCGAAGGGTCATGGCGTCGGTCCTTTTTCGGCAGTCGGTCAGGAGGGTGAACCTAGCGGCGCTGACCGGTTTTCAAATGCACCCGAGCGAAGCGCCGTTCCCGTCCCGGGGTCGAAGAGGTGCAGATCGGCGGCATGCGCCGTCAGCGCGGCCCTGAGACCGGGCGCCAGCCTTGCCCGCGCATCGTGCCGGACCCAGACCTCGCCCAGGCCCTCGGCCGTCCAGAGCGCCAGGGTTTCGGCGCCGAGGGGTTCCAGAAGGTCGAGACGCGCGGGCATCGCACCCTGTGCGCCGGGATCGGCGAGGCGCAGCGCCTCGGGGCGCAGGCCCGCCATGACGGGCCCGTCGGGAAGCCCAGCCGGGACATCCGGCAGGATTCGCCGTCCCTCGGCGTGCAGAGCGCCCGCCTCGAGGCGCGCCGGAAACAGGTTCATCGGCGGGGAGCCCACGAAGCCCGCCACGAAAAGCGACGCGGGCCGGTCGTAGACCTCCATCGGCGTGCCGACCTGCTCCACCCTGCCCGCATTCATCACCACGACGCGGTCGGCCATGGTCATCGCCTCGGTCTGGTCGTGGGTGACGTAGAGCGTCGTCGTGGGAAACCGGGCGTGCAGCCGCTTCACCTCGGTCCGCATGGAGATCCGCAGCCGCGCGTCGAGGTTCGAGAGCGGCTCGTCGAAGAGAAAGAGCCGGGGCCGCCTGACAATGGCGCGGCCCATGGCGACGCGCTGACGCTGGCCGCCCGAGAGCTCGCCCGGTCGGCGGTCAAGGAGGTCGTCGAGCTCGAGGATCCGCGCCGCCTCGGCCACTGCGCGCCGGGTCTCCTCGCGGCTCGCCCCCCGCCGGCGCAGCCCGAACCCCATGTTCCGGGCGACGCTCATGTGCGGGTAGAGCGCATAGTCCTGAAAGACCATCGCCACATCCCGGTCCGCGGCGCCGAGCGCGGTCACGTCACGGCCGTCGATGCGGATGCGTCCTTCCGTCGGCGCCTCGAGCCCGGCGACCATGCGCAGGGTGGTGGACTTGCCGCAGCCGGACGGCCCGACCAGCACCACGAACTCGCCCGGCAGCGCCTCGAGGTCCAGCGCGGAGACCGCGACAGAGCCGCCGTCGAAGCGCTTGGCGATCCCCTCGAGGTTCAGACGGGCGCCCTCGGCCGCGCCGGCCCGGCGCAGCTCCTCGGCGGTCGTCTTGTCCATCCTCTTCGGTCTCCCCGCCTCGGCTTGAGTGCGGAAGTAGCCTTCCCGCCCGAAGGTTCCACCCCGGCGGACCGGCGCCGCCGCAGCCACCGCCCTTGCCCCGGCGCCTGACCGGGCGATATCTCTTCGATGCCCAAGACTTCAGACGCCCCTGCGGCCCGTTCCGGTCGCGGCCTTCTGCGGATCGCCGTGCCCCTGGGCATCGTCATCCTGCTCTGGCAGATCGTCGACCTGGAGGAGGTTGGATCGCTTCTCGGGCAGGTCGATCCGTGGGCCGTCTCCCTCGCGCTCGTTCTGGTCCTTGTGCAGAATGCGGTCTCCGCGCTCCGCTGGCGCCTGACGGCCGCACGGCTGGGACTCCGCATCGGACGGGGCCGGGCTCTGTCGGAGTACTTCCTGTCGCAGCTTCTCAACATGACCCTGCCCGCCGGCGTTCTGGGCGACGCGGGCCGCGCGCTGCGCAGTCGGGCCGAGGCCGGGCTGGTGCCGGCGGGACAGGCGGTGGTGATCGACAGGCTGACGGGCCAGGTGGCGCTTTTCTCGGTCCTCGGCGCGGGGCTTGTCCTCAGCGCCGCGGGTCCGGGTGTCGACTGGCCCGACTGGGTCGTGACCGTGGTCCTGTGGTTTCTCGGCGCCGGGGCGGCGCTCGCGGCGGCGCTCTGGATTGGCGGACAGGCGCGGGGGCGCATCGGACAGCTGTCCCACGACAGCCGGGCCGCGGTCGGCCGGGCCGTGCTCGCCGCCGATGTCTGGCCCTGGCAGGCGGCACTGAGCCTCGTGATCGTGGGCTGCAACCTCGGGGCCTTCGCCCTCTGCGCCGCGGCCACGGGGACGGTGCTGCCCTTCGTCGCGGTGATTTCTGTGGTGCCGCTGATCCTCGTGACCATGATCCTGCCGGTGTCCGTCGGCGGGTGGGGCGTGCGCGAGGGGGCGGCCGCGGCCCTCTGGCCCACGCTGGGCGCGGCGGCTGAGGCGGGGATCGCCGCCTCGGTCGTCTTCGGTTTCGTGATCCTCGCGGCCTCGCTGCCGGGGCTCGGCGCCCTTCTGTGGCCCGCTCAGGCCCCGCCGCGAGAGAGCGCCCCGGCAAAGGCGTCCCGCCGGCGCGCCACCTCGGGCAAGGGGCCTGACGATACGCCCCGCGGAGGCCGCGACGACCACCAGACGATGAGCGGCGCGAAGACCATCGGCAGAAAGACCGGGACGACGAAATAGAGCGAGCCGAGCGCCACCGCGACAGTGAGCGCGAACCCCGCAAGGCCCAGCGTCGCGATCCAGCGCGAGGCCTCCCAGGCGCGGGCGAGATCGAGACCCTCTCCGGCCGGCGGATGGGCCGGCCACCCCCCGTCGCGTCCCGTCAGGACCTCCAGAACCGCCCGCAGTTGCCAGGCGAGCAGGATCGGCGCCAAGAGAGCAGAAAACAGGAGCTCGCCCAGCGCCGCACCCGCCCGGCGCAGGCGGTCTCGCTGCCCCGGCCGGAAGAGGTCATGCAGCAGGGCCGCGACGCGGGGCAGCACCAGCAGACCGATCACTGCGAAGATCAGCCCCTCGGACCCCGCCAGCGTACCGGTCTGGGGCGCCGCCCCCGTGGCCAGCGGCCGGAGGAGACTGGCCAGCAGGAAGAGGCTCCACAGCGGGGCCATGGCGTAGGTCGCGACGTTGAGCGCGAAGGTCACCCGGCTCCAGAAGGCGAGACCCTCGAGCGGGATCAGCCGGGCGTGCTGCATGTTGCCCTGGCACCAGCGACGGTCCCGGCGGGCGTGGGCCACGATGTCCTCTGGTCCCTCCTCGAAGGAGCCGCCCAGATCGGGGTCGATCCGGACGTCCCATCCCGCCCGGACCAGCAGCGCCGCCTCGACATAGTCGTGGCTCATCACCGGCCCTCCGAACGGCGCCGGGCCCGGCAGTTCGGCGAGGCCGCAATGGGCGGCGAAGGGCGCCACCCGGATGATCGCGTTGTGCCCCCAGTAGGGACCCGCCCTGCCCTGCAGCGCGGCGAGGCCCGCGGCCTGGAGCGGCCCGGAGAAGCCCGAGGCGAACTGCATCGCCCGTCCAAAGCGGCTGCGGGCACCGATGACCCGCGGCACGCTCTGCAACAGGCCAAGCTCCGGCGCCCCCTCCATCCGGCGCACCATCTCCACGAGGGTCTCCCCCTCCATCAGGCTGTCGGCGTCGAGCACCGCCGCATAGCGGTAGCGCCCGCCCGACCGGCGCAGGAAATCGGCGATGTTACCGGCCTTTCGCCCGCGCCGGTCCGCCCTGCGCCGGTACATCAGGGGTATCGGTCCCGGCGCCTCCGCGACCAGGCGCGCCAGCCCCTCCGCCTCCGCGCGGCCCGCCTGTGGGCCGCTGTCCGACAGCACGACCATCTCGAACAGATGCGCGTGGTCCGTCGCCATGAGCGACGCCCGGACAGCCGCGATCCGGGCAAGCGCCGGACCGGTCTCCTCGTCGCACAGGAGGATCAGCACCGCCGTTCGCCCGGCGACCGAGCCCCGGGGCGGCGGCGCAGGCCGCACTGCGAGCCCCGCAAGGGCAAGCGCGCTGCCCCAAGCGAGCCAGGCGCCCGCCACGAAGACGAGCGCGGCGCGCAGCCAGTCGATGGCCGCCGGATGAGGCACGCTGCCCATGAAGGCCCAGGCGAGGCCCGAGGCCACGACGACCACGGTCACTCCCGCAAGCGCCCTCAGGCGAAGGGTGGCGGGATCAGGACCGCGCACGGCGCAGGATCAGCCGCAGCAGCCGTCGCAGGGGCCGCCGCCGCGGACGGACGAGCAGGTGCTCGGGCATCGCCATGGGCGCGGTGACGGGCACAGGAAGGTCCGGCGGCGCGGGGCTCACAGGGTCGCCCGGCCCGGCGGCAGCCTTGCGCGTATGCGGGCCGCTCCCGGACTTCCTATGCGGATGTAGGCCGGGACCTGACGGGCAGGCGCACATGGCGCGGGGCGGATCGTTCTGCTGCATCGGGAGCCAGATAGCGTCGCCGCCCCGGGCTTCAAACCTGCCCCGTCCGGCAACGGGATCCGGGCAGGGCCTGCCGCAAGGATCGGAACAGGGGCGGGGCGGTCGTCGTTCTTCCCCCAATCGCGGCCCGACCGGGCGCGACGTCGAGACATGACCCTGGAGGACCAGACATGACAGACAGACTGAAGATCGCAGCCAGCGCCCTCGCCCTCGTCGCGGGCGCGCCCGCAATGGCGCAGGACGACATGGCGCAGGATCAGCCGGAAATGTCGCAGGACCAGGTCGAGGTGCTGTCGGGCTGGAACTACGACACGCTCTACGAGACCGGCTGGAGCGTGGAGAACATGTTCGACCTGACCGAGATCCGCGACGCCAACGGCGAGGATATCGGCGATGTCGAGAACGTGATCTTCGCCAATGACGGCGAGGTCCTCGGGATCATCGCCCAGGTCGGCGGATTCTGGGACATCGGCGACACCCACGTCTATGTGCCCTGGGACCAGGTCGAGATCGGTGACACGATCCAGGTCGCCACGATCCCCGTGACCGAGGAGACCGTCGATGACTACACCGTCTTCGGCGAATACTGGTTCGAGGAAGAGACGCTCACCGAGGCCGAGACGGAAGAGACCGGGCCGGTGAACGACGACCTCGAAGCGGGGTCCGGCATCTTCAAGGCGACCGACATGATCGGCAGCTATGCCTACCTCACCGACGGTGTCCGTTACGGCTATGTGGCCGACCTGATCGTGCAGGACGACGCGGTTTCGGCCATCGTGACCGATGCGGCGGCCTACGGGACCGGCGGCTACTACGCCTATCCCTACGCCTGGCGCGGGACGGTTCCGACCGCCGGGCCGCGCTACGATATGCCGTACGGCCCGCAGGAAGTGGATACGCTCGAGGCCTTCGATTACGAGCAGCTGCAGACCCGCGGCACGGTGGACTGACCGAAGGTCCGTCAGGGGGCGGCGGTCCGTCCGGGCCGCCGCCCGCCTCCGACGCGCAACACTTGACCGGAGCCGATCAGGCCGCCTCCCCACCGGGTCGCGGCCTGGTCGCTTTCCGGAGGGTGTCAGCCCATCTTGTCCGACGCATAGGCGCCGGGGCTTGCCGGAAACACCACCGTCTTGCCGTCATTCAGGAACGCCCGCCGCTGAGCATGGGCGTGGACCGCGCGCGCCAGCACCTGCGCCTCCACGTCGCGCCCCAGCGAGACGTAGTCCGAGGCACTCTGCGCATGGGTCACGCGCACCGTGTCCTGTTCGATGATCGGCCCCTCGTCGAGATCGGCGGTGACGTAATGGGCCGTCGCCCCGATCAGCTTCACCCCCCGCTCGAAGGCCTGCTTGTAGGGGTTGGCACCCTTGAAGCTCGGCAGGAAGGAATGGTGGATGTTGATGATCCGCCCCGACATCGCCTGGCAGAGCCCGTCCGACAGCACCTGCATGTACCGGGCCAGCACCACCAGCTCCGCCCCGGTCTCCGCGACAAGCTCCAGAAGCCGCGCCTCGGCCTCGGCCTTGCTTTGCGGCGTCACGCGGATGTGGTGGAAGGGCAGGTCGTGGTTCACGACGACCTTCTGATAGGTCATGTGGTTCGACACGACGCCGACGATCTCCACCGGCAGCGCGCCGATGCGCCAGCGATACAGGAGGTCGTTCAGGCAGTGGCCGAAATTCGAGACCATGATCAGCGTCTTCATGCGCTCATCGGGATCGTGGATCCCCCAGGTCATCCCGAAGCGCTCCGCCACCGGCGGAAAGCCCGCGCGCAGGTCGTCCGGCCCGGCCTTTCCCTCGATCACGAAGGCGATGCGGGCGAAGAAGCGTCCGGTCTCGATGTCGTCGAACTGCGCCGCATCGACGATGTTGCACCCGTTCTCGGCGAGATAGCCCGCGACAGCGGCGACGATGCCCGCGCGGGACTCGCACTGGACGGTGAGGACAT
This sequence comes from Histidinibacterium lentulum, assembly GCF_003789055.1. Lineage (GTDB taxonomy): Bacteria > Pseudomonadota > Alphaproteobacteria > Rhodobacterales > Rhodobacteraceae > Oceanicola > Oceanicola lentulus. The sequence goes on from NZ_ML119090.1 coordinate 154,433, forward strand.
GGGTCTTGGCGCGCATCAGGGGCTCGTCGGATCGGGGAAAGCTGCCGTCCGGACATGACCCGATCCGCGCCCCGAGGCAAGGCGGAGACCGACCAGATGCGCGCGGCGAACGACCTCGGCACGACCGGCCGGGAACAGGCCGCGCGCCCGCCGGTTTTCCCGTTGCACCAATGGAAAGGAGGCGACCTATGGACGGCTTCTGGTTCTGGTTACTTCTGCTCTTTCTCCTGATCGCTGTCTTCGCCTGGCCGACCTGGCCCCATACCCGCGACCGCTGGCCCTATCGCGCAGGTGGCGGCTCTCGCTACGCGATCTCGGCCACGGCGGTGGCGCTGATGCTTCTGGTCATCGTGCTGTTCTGGCTGGGCCTTCTGGCCATCGCCTGGCCCTGGGCTGCGGTCGAGCCGGTGCCGCCGGTGACCCGGTGACGTCGGACCCCGGCCGCCCCGGCCGGCCCCACCCCCACACCGAAAGGAGATGACCATGCTCGCAGCCTCGAAGATCACCGGCCTGCCGATCGCCGCGACCGACGGCGAGATCGGCCGGGTGGACGACCTCCTGTTCGACGACGCCTCCTGGGCCATCCGCTGGGCGGTGGCCGACACCGGCAAATGGCTCACCGGCCGCCGTGTCCTTCTGCCGAAGGACAAGCTCGCGGGACCCGACCCCGTCTCGGAGGGCTTCGCGGTCGAGATCACCCGCGACGCCGTCAAGGACTCGCCCGGACTGTCCACCGACGCGCCGGTCTCGCGGCAGATGGAGCGCGAGGTCTTCGGCCATTACGGATGGACGCCCTATTGGGACGGCGGCTACGGCTATCCCATGGCGGCGGGCGTCGCCACCGGCGCCGCCGCGCCCGCAGCCCCTCTCGGGATGCTCCCCGAGGACGCGCCCTCGGAGGCGGAGGCGACGCGCGACGAGCCCTCGGGCGATCCTCACCTTCGCAGCGTCGCGGAGGTGACGGGCTACGGGATCGAGGCCACCGACGGCGGGATCGGCCATCTCGAGGACCTGCTCCTCGATCCCGAGGACTGGTCCGTGCGGTTCATCGTGGTGGACACGCGCAACTGGTGGCCGGGCCGCAAGGTGCTGATCTCGCCGCGCTGGCTGAGGGAGATCGACTGGACCGAACGCACGGTGCGGGTCGATGCCACCCGCGAGGCGGTGAAGTCGAGCCCGGACTACGATCCCACCTCTCCGCCCGGACCCGAGGAGGAGGCGCGGCTTCACGCCCATTACGGCCACGTCTGGCCGTAGTGCGGGCCTCGCCCTCTCAGCAGCCGTCCGGGACCAGCGCCTCCGTCCGGCCCGTCAGGCGGTAGGCAACAAGGCCGATCCACTCCTTCACGACGGTGTTGAGCGTCCGGAGGCGCTCCGCGAGATCCCAGCCGAAAGGCAGGTTTCCTGCACCCCGGTAATCCACCGGATAGGGCACGACGTCGCGCCATCCCGCCGCGCAGAAGGTGGCGACGGACCGTGGCATGTGAAAGGCCGAGGTGACGAGAACCCAAGGCCCCTCCGCCGCACCGACGAGCTCCCGCGTCAGCGCCGCATTCTCGGCGGTGTTGCGCGAGGCGCCTTCGAGCAGCACCCGCTCCGGGGCCACGCCCGCCTCGGCGAAGAGCCGTTCCGCGGCATCGGCCCCGCTCACGCCTTGGTCGAGCAGGCTGCCGCTGCCCCCGGTGAAGATGAGCCGCGCCCCGGGATGGGCCCGCGCCAGCGCCAGCCCCGCGAGAAAGCGGTCGCCCGCCTCGTTGACCTCGGGCAGGCCGGTCGCCTCCGTGGTCCGCGCGTCCTCCGCCCCTCCGAGGATGATGATCCCGGCAGGGTCCACGACCTCGGGCCGGGCCGGGAACCTCTGCTCCAGCGGCCGGATCAGCAGCTCCCCGAGGGGCAGGATGCCGATGCCGAGGAGCAGGAGGAGGCTCGTCAGCAGGGTCCTCTGACCGAGGCGCGGGCGATTCCGCCGAAAGGCCAGGAGAGCTGCGACGAGCAGCAGGACGATCCAGCTCTCGGGCCGCGCCAGGGTCCAGAACACCTTCGAGGCGATGAAGAAGACCGTATCCAGACCCCGTCCCCCGGTTCTCCGCGTTCGCCGCCTGCGAGGCACCCTGCCCCGGCGGTCGTGCACGGGGCCAGCAGGACGAGAGATAGAACAGGGTCACGGACCGCACCATCCCTGATGCGCTGTCGCGGCTCGCGCCGTTTCGGAGGATATCCCCGAGGGGCCTATTGCGTGTCGGACGGACCGCCGCTGTCGTCGTCCTGCGACAGACCGGCGATCAGAGCGAGTCCGCCGACGCCGAGCGCCAGGGCCCCGCCCGGGCCGAGGGTGCCGATGAGCGGGAGCGCCCCCACGGCGTCGTCATCCAAGGCCCCGGCGGGAAGGGGCGCGGTGCCGCAGGTGACCGCAAGCCCCGCGCCGCCGTCGACGTAGCGCGCGGACTCGACGACGAAGCCGCCGCAGACGTCGGCGGCCTGCGCCAGGCCAAGAGCATCGGGGAGGTCGGCGGCAAGGGCGGCGCTCGCGGAAACGGCGAGGGCAGAGCCCAGCGCGAGGGATTTCGAGGGGATCATGATGGTGCACTCCTTCGTCTGGCCTCAGGCGTTCTTCGGCGTCCCGGCCAGCGTGCAGGCGCCGCGACCCGAGGTCCGCGATTGCGACCGAGACCCCGAACCGCCCACTCGACACGTCAGGGCCCTTGGGTTCCGGATCCGTCCTCGCCCTCCCGGGTCGCCCGTGAACGGGGCAACGGCCGGGTTGTTCCCGAAGAACGACGCGAAAATCTCCCGCAACCCGAGAGACTTGGGCCCTCTCCACACGCGCCGCGGCCGCACGCGCGGGTCCGTCCGGATGCCGACTGCGACGCGATAACTCGGCCGCGCTGCCGATGCCCCCTTGAGTGAACGGTATACATCCGTATCCTGCGGAAACCTGGGGAGGGGCCAATGGGACAGCAGCCGATCCCGATCGAGATCGACGCGGAGGTCTTTGCGCGCTCGACAACGCTCTTCGATCTCAAGCGGACGGTCCTGGCTCCCGAAGCCATCGCCGCTCTCGCAAGCGACATCGTCAGGGGCCTTGCCCAGGGGGGCCTCGCCCGCCCCGCCGCGGCTCTGCCCGACATTGACGAGTCCGAGAGCGCGGCCTTCTGCGCGCGGCTGATCGAACCCGATCCGGACGGCGCTCTGCGCTTCATCGCCGATCGCCGGGCCGAGGGGCTGAGCCGCCGCGACGTCTACCTCGGCTATGTGGGCGCCGCGGCGCGCAAGCTGGGCGCCGACTGGGAGGCGGACCGGCTCAGCTTTGCCCAGGTCACGATCGGCACGGGCCATCTCTACGCGCTCATGCGCGCGCTCAAGACCGAGGGAGGGACCGGTCCGCAGGAGGTCGCGCTGCGCAAACACGCGCTCTTCGCCACCGTCCCGCGGGAGACCCACGGGATCGGTATCACGGTCGCGGCGGAGGTGTTCCGCGGCGAAGGCTGGGAGATCGACCTCGAGATCGGTCTCGACCATGACGGGATCATCGCCGCGGCCCGGCAAACCCGGGCGCAGGTGATCGGCCTGTCGCTCAGCACCGAGGAGCGGTTGCAGGACCTGATCCGGCTGGTGCTGGGCCTCCGGCTCGTGGTTCCGGGGGCGATCATCGGCGTGGCGACGGGGGATGCCTTCGACGACGACAAGGTCGCCATGTTCGCCGACATCGACCTGCTGTTCGCGGATGCGCCCACCGCCTGTGCCGATCTCGAAAGGCTGATCCGCGCCAGGCGGTGAGAGGGCGCGGAGCGGGCGGAACGGGGACACCGGGACATGCGGCGCTGCCGCCCTCGCCCGCTCCCGCGCTAAAGCGCGGGTTCGTCAGGCGGTCCGGTTGCGTCCGCCCCGGGATGGCGCCCGTCCGCGCGAGAACCTGCCGCGCGGGCAGTGCCCACGTCCCGGCGCCCACAGCGCCGCATCGGGCAGCGCGGCACCATTGGCGGCGCGCCTTGTGCGGACCCCAGGAAATTCGGAAGCCGGGGACCTGAGTGAAGCCCCGACGGCATCTTGGACCGAGACCGCTCACTGCCTGCCCCCCCGTCTCAATCCCCTTCCGCGGCTTGCGCCTGCACCTCGCCGGGCGCTTCCACTGTTGCCGCCTTTTCGCGACCTTCGACGGGATGACGCAGGACGAGTTCCCCTGGCTCGGGCTCCGACTGGACCGGACCGGGTCCCTCGCCGTGGTCGGCGCGGCGCGCATGCGCTCCCGGCAGATCCGACGCACCAAGAGGCGACCGGCCTGTCATGGAAGGGCCGAGCCATGACCGGCAAGCCGCCGCGACCGCTCCTGCCTTGGCTCGACGAACTCGGTCACGGCACCCGTATCCCGTGGCCTCCGGGCAACGACCGCCCGGCTCCCGACGGCCGCCGGAGAGCAGGGGTTCAACCCGCCGTGAGAGCAGGTAAGGTCTGCGGGTGGGAGCGGCATGAATGCATGCGAGAACCGTCAAGATTGCCGGAGTGGTCGTGGCCTTGGCCGCGGCAGGGCCGGTCCATGGGCAGTCCGGCCCGGGCTACAACACCTATGGTGCGCCGGGGCTGATCGACATGCCCTCAGCGCTGATGCGGCCGGACGGGGAACTGGCGTTCACAAGCAGCCATTTCCGGAACCAGACACGGAACACGCTGACGTTTCAGTTCGCCCCGAGACTGACGGGGAGCTTCCGGTATTCGCCGCTCTACGACATCCGGGGTGGGGGACCATCCGGCACCGGGGATGTATTTGACTTCATCTTCGACCGAAGCTTCTCGCTTCAATACCAGCTCTTCGACGAAACGGACCGGCGACCGGCCCTTGCCATCGGCCTCAACGACTTCCTCGGAACCGGCATCTACAGCTCCGAATACCTCGTCGCGACGAAGACCTTCGGCGACCGGTTCCGGGTCACGGGGGGGATCGGCTGGGGCCGGCTCGGGAGCGCCAACGGGTTCGACAACCCCTTGGGGGTGTTCTCGGACGAGCTGAAGGACCGCGACGACGTGGAATTCCGGGGCGGCGGAGAAGTCTCCAACGTCGCGCTCTTCTCAGGAGACGCCGCCTTCTTCGGCGGCGTCGAATACCGGCTCAACGATCGCACCTGGCTCATCGCCGAATATTCCTCCGACGACTACGCCCCCGAGGACGGCACGGCCTTCGACCAGAAGACCCAGTACAACTTCGGCATCTCCTATCAGGCCAACGACTACATCAACATCGCCGCCAACTACCTCTACGGCAGCGAGTTCGGCATCCGCGCCACCTTCGCGCTGAACCCGCAGAACCGGCCCTCGGGCTCCGGTCGCGATCCCGGCCCGCCGCCCGTGCGGCCGGTGCCGGCCTCGAGCCCGCCACCTGGCCTGCCCGCCTCGGTCATCCAGTCGACCGAAGCCGCCCTCGCCGCCGAAGGCCTCGGCCTCCACGGGATCGCGCTCCAGGGCGATCGCGTGACGGTCGAGATCGAGAACACCCGTTACTCGGCCACGGCCCAGGCCATCGGGCGCACCGCCCGGGTGCTGACCCAAACCATGCCGGCCGGTGTCGGAACCTTCACCGTGACGCCGATTAACCGCGGCATCCGCGGCACCTCCGCGACCATCGCCCGCGGCACGATGGAGCGCTACGAATTCGAGCTCGACCAGACCTGGGAGAGCTACGCCCGGACCCGGTTCGACGAGGGGCCAGACCCCTTGGCACCCCTGCCCGGCCGCTACCCCGCCTTCAGCTACAGCATCGCGCCCTATCTCGCCGAAGCGCTCTTCGACCCCGACGATCCGCTCCGCGTCGATGTGGGCGTGTCGCTCCTGGCCAGCTACGAGCCCGCGCCCGGCCTCATCGTCAGCGGCGAGGTCCGCCAGCGGCTCTTCGGCAACCGCGACGAGTCCACCCGCGAATCCACCTCGGTCCTGCCCCGGGTCCGCAGCGAGTCGAACATCTACCAGCGCGAGGGCGAGACCACCCTGCACCGGCTCTATGGCGCCTACTACTTCCAGCCCGGTGAAACGGTGAGCGCCCGGATCACCGCCGGCTATCTGGAACCCCAGTTCGCCGGCGTCTCCGCCGAAGTCCTCTGGTCACCGCCCGCCTCGCGCCTCTCTTACGGGGTCGAGATTAACTACGCCCAGCAGCGCGCCTTCGAGCAGGATTTCGACCTGCGCGACTACGACATCGTCACCGGCCATGCCTCGGTCTACTACGACATGGGGAACGGCTATTTCGCGCAAGTGGATGCCGGCCGCTATCTCGCCGGCGACTGGGGCGGGACGCTGTCGGTCGAGCGCCGCTTCGACAACGGCTGGGAGATCGGCGCCTTCGCGACCCTGACCGACGTGCCCTTCGAGGACTTCGGCGAGGGCTCCTTCGACAAGGGCATCCTGCTGACCATCCCCGTGGACTGGATCACCGGCCAGCCCAGCCGCGACACGATCAATCGCACGATCCGCCCCGTGCAGCGCGACGGCGGCGCGCGGCTTTCGGTGCCGGGGCGGCTCTACGGGATCTATGCGGACCAGTCGGTCGAGGATTATACGGCCGACTGGGGCAGGTTCTGGCGGTAGAGGAAGACCCCCAGTCCCTTGCCGGTCACGGGGTCGGACTCCGGCGTGCCATCCGAACGGACGCCCGTTGAAGAAGCAGAGGTCAGCGACCTCGCAGATCCCGCACACTCGCCACCAGATCCTCGACCTTCGAACGGTCGACCGGACCGGACCAATGTCCGGTGCTCTTGACGCTGGAGCCCACGACCGCGCCGTCGAGGAGCGCCATCAGGGCCGGCGCGTTCTCCGCCGTCAGCCCGCTGCCGCCGATGACCGGCAGGGTGGTCCCGACGCGGATCGCGGCGATCTCGTCCTCGGGGATCGTGTCGCCCGTCCGGTTTCCCGTGGCGATCGCCACGTCTGCATCGAAGAACTCGGTGTCCCGCGCCAGCTCGGACACGCTCCGGTCGGACGTGACCGCATGGGCGCCGTGCTTCACATGGACATCGGCAAAGATCGCCACGCTGTCCGCGCCGATCATGCGGCGGAACCGCAGGGCCTCGCCGCTCAGGCCGTCGAGGAATCCCTCGTTGGCCACGTATCCGTTGACCCACTGATTGACCCGCACGAACCGCGCTCCAGTGGCATGGGCAACGGCGATGGCACCGATGGCGTGGTTTGCCAGAAGATTGATCCCGAAGGGCAGCGCCGTCCTTTCCGAAACCGCCTGCACGATGGCGCTCATCGCCGCGATGACCTCGGGGCCGATGTTCTGCGGCTTCACGAAGGGCACGTCGCCGTGGTTCTCGAGCATGAGCCCGTCCATGCCGCCCTCCTCGTAAGCGCGCACATCCTTCAGCGCGATCGCGATCAGGTCCGAGACCGGCGCACCACGGTAGCGGGGGGTTCCGGGCAAGGGCGGAAGATGGACATTGCCGATGAGCGGCTTCCTGCGGCCGAATATCTCCGACAGCACGTCGCATTGGGTGGGCATGAAGTCTCTTCCTTCCAGGTCAGGCGGCCGTGACACGGTCGGTCACCGCGGCAAGTCGCGCATTTCTTTCCTCGGCCGAGGGTCGTCTTGTGGCCAGCGCGCCGAAGGCCTCGACCACGAAGGAGGCCGAGACCGTTCCCATGGCGCCGCAGTCCGCAAGGGGCCTGCCTGACGACAGCCCGGCCAGGAAACCGCCGCAATAGGCGTCCCCTGCCCCGGTCGTGTCGACGACCCGGGCGGGCCAGGCCGGGACATGGGTGAGGCGGCCGGTGCCGCCTTCGGCGATCAGCGAGCCTTTCGCCCCGATCTTTCCCACCACGTGTGTCCCGCTCTCCTGCGCCGTCCGGCACAGCCAGTCTTCGATCCGGTCCGGCGCCCAGATCCGCTGGATCTCGAGCTCGCTGGGCAGAAAGGCATCGATATCCGCCAGAAAGGCGAGATCGGCATAGCGTGTCGCGTCGATGAACGCGTCCGACAGGATGTCCATGGTCAGGACGCGCCCCGCCGCCCTCAGCCTGCGCGCGGTGGCGATGGAACTGTCCGGTCCCTGTGGCGCGATGTGAAATCCCTTGGCCTGCTCGTAGCTCTCGGGCATAGGCCCCCGCTCGGCATCGAGGGACAGCGGGTCAGACGACCCCAGCTTTCGCACCTGCTGCTTGTGCACGTCGCTCTCGTGCAGGAGCCACAGCTCGAGTCCGTTGCCCCGGGCGTCGGCGATCCCGGCGGTGTCGAGGCCCCATGCCCCGATCTCGCGGCGGCTGGCTTCGGCATGGGTCTCACCCGCCGGCGCATGGACGCCGACCCTGCCGCCCCAGATCGCGGCCCCGATGGCGGAATAGAGCGCGCCGCCACCGGGCCGGGCCATGGAGGTCGTGCCGTCCTCGAGCACGATGTCGTCGGTCGTCAGCCAGCCTGTCGTCACGAGGTCGATCATGCGGCCGGCCCTTCGAGTTCCTCGTAAAGGAGGGACATGTAGACGAGCGCCCGGGAGAGGCTGACGAAATCCTCCAGATGGGCGGTCGGCAAGGCCCTGTCGAAATGCCGGTCGGCGCCCGGAAAGCCCAGGATGACGATGCCCGGACTGCGCTGCATCACGGCGACATCGTCGCTCCGCGAAGTGTATAGGTTCGAGGTCTCGCGCACCGTGGCGCCGCGTGCCTCGAGCCCGGCGGTAAAGGCCCTCACGGCGGCATAAAGATGCGGCGGCGTCACGGCGCCGCGGGCGCGACTGGAGAACTCGCTCAGCACCGCGCCCGAGCCCGGGACCCCTGCCCCGTCCGGACCGCCGTTCCCCTCGGCCGCCGTCTGCTGCATGTCGATCACGACCGACAGGCGCGGGGTAGGCGCCGCCGCCATCAGGCGGGTCGCGCCCCGGCTGATGGACTGGTTGCCCGCCGCGGCCGGCCCCTCTTCCTCGTCGGGCATGGCGAAGAAGGCGCTCGTCCCAAAGCGGGCCAGGACCGCGGCCGCCACGGCCATGACCGCGACCCCGCCCGCATTGTCGAAATGGCCCGTCAACAGACCGTCGTCCGCCGCCGCGAAGGGCGTGACCGGCACGACCCTGTCTCCCGGGCGCAGGTCGAGGGCGCCGTCGGGGAGGAAGAAGGGATCGCCACCTTCCGACAGGAGGCGGCCCGCGGCACGGGTGACGAAGGTCCCGGCCTCGAGATCGTAGCGCAGGACCTCGGCCTGCCGCTCCCCATCCCGGGTGAGGTGGTAGCAATAGGGGACCAGCGGATACCGGCCGTCTTCCGGGGGCTGGATCAGATAGCTGATGCTGTCGAGATGGGCGATGTACCAGAGCCCCGCCGCCGCCCCGCCACCACAGGACAGGGTCACGGCCCCCGTCCGCTCATGGTCGGGGTTCAGGCGCAGCGCGTCGCTTTCCAGGGCGCCATCCTCTTCCAGCAGCGTCCGCAGCACCGGCGCGCGCATCAGCGCCGCCGCGCCGGAGGGCGCCGGTGTATCGGCCAGCGCGCGAAGATAGCGCGTCAGACGCTCCGGGGTGCAGTAGCTCTCCACCTCCTCGCGGATGGCGTCACAACGCTCCAGCGCGCGGGTCACCTGCGCCATGGTTGGGTTTCGAGTGACTTGGGAATGGGTCATGCCCGGCTCGACCGCGCCATGATGAAGACCGCCACCACGATCAGCGCGCCCTTGAAGAGTTGCTGCACGAAGGGATCGACCCCGGTCAGGTTCAGGATGTTCGCCAGCACCCCGATGATCAGGGTCCCGATCAGGGTGCCGGTCACCGAGCCCTTGCCCCCGAAGAGGCTGGTGCCCCCCACAACCACCGCCGCGATGGCGTCGAGTTCGTAGGCCTGCCCCGCGATGGGCGTGCCCACGCTGAGTTGCGAGGCATAGACCAGTCCGCTGATCCCAGCCACGCCGCCCGAGATGACATAGACAATCGTGGTGTAGAGGCCGACAGGTACGCCCGACAGCCGCGCCGCGTCCTCGTTCGAGCCGATCGCATAGACGGACCGACCAAAGGGGGTCTGCGTCAGGACGAACCCGCTGACGAGCAGCGTTCCGAGCAGGATCAGCGTCGGGTTTGGAACGCCGAAGGTATAGCCGTTGCCGAGGTTGAAGAACGCCTCGTCGAGGATCGGGATCGGCGTGCCGCCGGTGTAGATGAAGGCCAGCCCTCGGGCGAAGGACAGCATCCCGAGCGTCATGATGAAGGGCGGGATCCCCGCGAAGGCCACTCCGAGCCCGTTCACGAGGCCGAGCGCCATGGCCGCCAGGATGCCGAGCGGGATCGCAACCGCCATGCTCTGGGTCTCGAGGATACCCGCGAAGAGCACCACGGACACCCCGAGGATCGAGCCCACGGAGAGGTCGATGCCCTTCGTGAGGATGACGAAGGTCATGCCCACGGCGAGGATTCCCACGATCGACACCTGCCGCAGCACGTTCATCAGGTTCGGCACGCTGAGGAACCGATCGTTCAGGAAGGACGACACGATGATCAGCAGGATGAGCGCCGCCAGCACGCCGGTGCGGCCGATCAGGGCCGAGAAGATCTGCTGGCGGCTCCGGGTCCCGGCGCCGTCCCGCGGACGGGAGGACGGTGTGGTCTCTGACATCTTTACCTACTCCGTGGGCATCTCAGGCCATGGTCGCCGCGCGCATGATCGTCTCTTCGGAGGCCTCGGCGCGCTGCAGTTCGGCTGCAACGCGGCCCGAGCGCATGACGATGATCCGGTCCGACAGCCGGATGACCTCTTCCATTTCCGAGGAGATCACGAGGATCGCGGCGCCCTCCTCGGCCAGGTCCTCGATGAAGCGATAGATCTCCCGCTTGGCCCCGATATCGACGCCCCGGGTGGGCTCGTCGAAGATCAGAACCTTCGGCCGACCGGCAAGAGCCCGGCCCAGAAGCGCCTTCTGCTGGTTGCCGCCGCTCAGGGTGCTGATCGTCGCCTGCATTCCGGACAGTCGGATATCGAGCTCCTCGATCTGCTCGCGCACGAAGGCCCGCTCGCGGCTCAGACGCAGGACGCCGAAGGAGGTAAACCGGGCGAGGTTGGAGATCGTCATGTTCTCGCGCACCGGCCGGTTCGGGAGCAGGCCGAAGGCCTTCCGGTCCTCGCTGACATAGGCGATGCCCCTGCGCGTCGCCGCCCGGGGGCCCGAGAGCCGGACGGCCGCGCCATTGAGCCGCATCGTGCCGCCGCTGTGCTTTCTCACGCCGAAGATCGCCTGGGCGACCTCGGTCCGGCCCGCGCCGATCAGCCCGGCAAGCCCGACGATCTCGCCCGCGCGCACCTGAAGCGAGATCGCCTCGAAGGCGCCCTCGCTCGAGAGCCCCTCCAGCTCCAGCACCACCTCGCCCCGCTGACGCTGCTTGCTGGTGTAGCTCTCGAACTCGCGCCCGATCATGCGCGAGACGAGCCAGTCGTGATCGACGTCCCGGACCGGCTCCGTGCCCGTCCGGCTGCCGTCGCGCAGCACGGTCACCCTGTCCGCGATCCGGAAGATCTCTTCGAGATGGTGCGAGATGAAGACGACGCCGATCCCCTCGGACTTCAGCCGCCCGATCAGCTCGAAGAGCGTGTCGACCCGGTTGGCGTCGAGCACCGCTGTCGGCTCGTCGAGGATCAGGAGCTTCGCCCGCACCGAAATCGCCTTGGCGATCTCGATCATTTGCTGCTGCGCGATGCTGAGCCGACCGACCGGGATAGTGGGGTCGATGTCGATGGAGAGCCGCTTCAGCAACTCGTCGGTCCGGGCCCGCATCCGGCGGTGGTCCAGCATACCAAAGGCGTTCCGCAGGAAATGCCCGAGAAAGATGTTCTCGACCGTCGTCAGGTGCGGCGCCAGCGACAGCTCCTGATGGATCACGACGATACCGTGATCGAGGGCGGCCTGGGGCGACGAGAGCGAAATCTCGCGTCCCTCGAGACGCATCGAGCCGCCATCGGCCCGATGCACCCCGCCCAGGATCTTGATCAGGGTGGATTTGCCCGCGCCGTTCTCGCCCACGATGGCATGGACCTCGCCCGGCGCGACGCTGAGATCGACGTCGCGCAGCACGACATTGTCGCCGAACCGCTTGGTCAGGCCCCTCGCATCGAGAAGTAGGTCTGTCATGGTTGCGCCGCGCATAGTGGCCCCCCGGCCAAAACCGGGAGGCCGGACCCGGTTACTGGCAGGGATCGAGCGGCGGCGCGAAGTCGCCCCAGCCCCGGCCGATCCATTCCTCGGCATTGGCCTCGGTCACCGTGGGCGAATCCGGCAGCGCGAGCTGCACGCCCGGCTGGCCGTATTCCTCGGCCCCGGGGATCTCCATGCCCATCAGGGTGTAGAGCGCCGCGCGCATCCCGATGTCGCCGATAAACGGCGTGTAATTGCCATCCGCCCGGAAGGTTCCGTCGCGCACCGAGGTGAACCCGGCGTTCGAGCCGTCGAACGTGTAGTGCAGGATGCCGTCTTCGCAGCGGCCTGCCCGCGCGATGGCGAGCTGGGCGCCCCAGGAGGATTCCTCGGCATGGGAGAAGACCGCGTCGATGTCCGGGAACGCCGTCAGGAAGTCTTCCATGATCGGCACCGCCGGTTCGCGGATCCACTCGCCGTCGCCCACGGCCAGCACCTCGATGCCGGGATGGTCGGCGAGGACGTTCTTCATGCCCTGATCGCGGTCCACCGCGGGCGAGGAGCCCTGCAGGCCGGTGATGACGACGATGTTGCCCTCGCCGCCCAGATCCTCCGCCATGACCTCGGCGACACGCTCGCCCATGGTCACGTTGCTCTGGCCGATGAAGAGCGTCTTCTCCGTGGGCACGTCCCGGTCCATGACGATGAGCGGGATGCCCTCGTTCATCACCGCCCGCGCCGCAGGCATCAGGGCCGCGGATTCCACCGGGCTCAGCAGTACGGCATCGACGCCCCGGGCGATCAGGTCGCGCACGTCGTTGTTCTGCTTGGCGACATCGACGTTGCCGTCGAGCACGATCATGCTGACGTTCTCGTGCCGGCAGGCCTCGGCCTGGGCGGCCTCCAGCATGGCGATCCGCCAGGGATGGTTGAACCCGGTCTGCGAGAAACCGATGACGATCTCGTCTGTGGACCCGTCCACTTCGATCGGCCCCGCCTCGAGCGGCAGGACATCGGTGAAGGGCAGACCCTCGTACTGTTCCAGGAGTTCGGCGCAGGTCTTGCCGGAGATCGGCATCGTCTCCTGTGCGGCGGCACCCGAGGCTGCGATGGAAGCGGCGACCAGTGCGGTAGTGGCGACCAGGTGTTTCATGAGATTCCCCATTGATCAGAGCGGTGGCCACCGTTCGGCGATGGCTCGTTGCAGGGTTGGCACCGGGGACGGTTTTCCGCCTCCGGGGGTCTCGCCCTGCGGCGGACATCATGGTCCTTCGAGGGCGCAACAGGGATGACTGTGACCGATTCGAGTTGCTATGACAAATGGTATGACGTTCGGACGTTCTGATGGATGACTGGAAGCACCCTCTCGACACCGATGGACCCACGCCGATGTGGTTCCAGATCGCGGAACGTCTGCGAAATGCCATCGAAACAGGCATGTTCGGGCCGGGGGATACCCTGCCGTCCGAAGCGGAGCTGAACCTCCAGTTCGGCGTCAGCCGCGCGACTTCGCGCAGCGCGCTCAACGATCTCGAGACGCGCGGCTACATCGTGCGGCGATCGGGGCGCGGCTCCATCGTCCTGCGCAAGCGGGTCGATCAGCCGGCCGAAGCTCTGTCGGGATTTTCGGAAGACATGCGCCGTCGCGGCCTCAGACCCTCGTACCGGGTGCTGAAGGTCGGCCGCGAGGCGGCGACGGCAAGCGTCGCCGAGGCGCTGGAGGTCAGACGCGGCGCCAAGGTGTTCCTCTCGCACCGTGTCCTGCTCGCGGACGACGAGCCCATCGGGCTCGCCCTCTCATGGCTGGCCCCCCGGCTCTTCCGGAACCAGGGGCCGCCCACCGCCGAAGAACTCGAGACGGGCTCGCTCTACGGCTGGCTGCAGTCGACATGCGGCGTCACCATGGGACGCGCACGGACGTATATCGAGTCCGCCGCGGCGGACCCTGTTCAGGCCGAGATCCTGGAGGTGGAGGAAGGGTTCCCCCTGCTCCTCGCCCGGCGGAATTCCTACGACACCGACGACAAGCCGATCGAGCATGTCGATCTGAGCTTCCGGTCCGACCGGTATCGGTTCCAGTTGGAGATGCGACGGTAGGAGGTCAACCCGCAGCTGGTGTTCTGGCCTTGCGTGTTCCCGTCGTCAGCAAACGCGTCAAGTCCGGAGAGACCAGACACTTAGCCCTCAGGCTAAGTCTCCATGAACGCGAGATCCGGCGGGTCGAAACGCGAAGCCGGCAGTCAGAAAGAGTTTTCAGGACGAAACCGCGCTCCCGAAAGCTGTTTCACCGTCCCCGAAACCGGTTTCGGTTTGATCGAGTAACGGGGACAGCACGCGCCCGCTCCGAGACCGCCCGCCGTCACCTTGTTGTTCGAGGGCCATCAGGTCATGGCGCGGAACCCGACAACTGCAGTCGGGTCCATCTCCCGCCCCGCCGAAGCCGCTGTCGCGACCGCGAGGCTCTCACGTCGGCCGCACTGGCCCGGCTGCCTACAACCGCGCCTCGGCCGTATGGTCCAGAAACCAGCGGTATGTCTCGCGCACGCCCTGGTCCAGCGGGATGGAGGCACGCCAGCCCATGGCTTCGAGTCGCGAGACATCCATCAGCTTGCGGGGCGTCCCGTCGGGCTTCGTCGGATCGGTCTCGATGCGGCCCTGAAATCCCGTGACCTCGGCAACGAGCATTGCCAGGTCGAGGATGCTCACATCCGTGCCGCTGCCCACGTTGATATGGCTCAGCATCGGGTCCGTATTGGCCTCGTAGGTCTCGCGATCGAGGTCCATGACGAAGAGAGAGGCCTCGGCCATGTCGTCCACATGGAGAAACTCCCTACGGGGCGTACCGGTCCCCCAGATGACCACCTCGTCGCGACCCTCCTGCGCCGCCTCGTGAAAGCGGCGGATGAAAGCGGGCAGCACATGGCTCTTCTCCGGGTGGAAGTTGTCGCCCGGCCCGTAGAGGTTCGTCGGCATCACGCTCCGATAATCGACCCCATACTGCCGGTTGTAGCTCTCGCAGAGCTTGATCCCGGCGATCTTGGCGATGGCATAGGGCTCGTTCGTCGGCTCCAGCGTCCCGGTCAGAAGCGCATCCTCCCGCATCGGCTGATCGGCATTGCGCGGGTAGATGCAGGAGGAGCCGAGTTGCAGCAGCCGCGTCACCCCGGCCTCGAAGGCCTGATGGATGACGTTGCACTCGATCATCAGGTTTTCGTAGATGAACTCCGCCGGATAGGTGTCGTTGGCGAGGATCCCGCCCACCTTCGCCGCGGCGAGGATCACGACCTCCGGCCTCTCCTGCTCCATGAAGGCCCGCACGGCCGCCTGATCCGTCAGGTCGAGCTCCGAATGGGTGCGCGTCACGGTCTCGACACCCTGCGACTCGAGCCGCCGCAGGATTGCGCCGCCCACCATCCCGCGGTGGCCTGCCACGTAGATCCGCGTCATGTCCTGCCCTCTACCCTTCCAGTGCGACGGGAAGGTGATAGCCGTGGGACTTCAGGAACGCATGGCGTTGCGCGGTCTTGAGATCCTCCGCCACCATCTCCGCGCACATCTCGCGCGCGGTGATCTCCGGCTCCCAGCCGAGCTTCGCCTTGGCCTTCGCTGGATCGCCCAGCAGCGTCTCCACCTCGGCCGGACGGAAATACTTCGGATCGATCTGCACGATCTCCTTTCCCGGATGCACGGCTGGCGCCATGTCCCCCGTCACCGCCGTCACCCGGCCAACTTCCGCCAGACCCTCGCCGTCGAAGACGAGCGTGATCCCCAGATCCGCGGCCGCCCAGGTGATGAACTCGCGGACGGAATACTGCTTACCCGTGGCGATGACGAAATCCTCCGGCGCCTCCTGCTGAAGCATCATCCACTGCATCCGGACATAGTCCTTCGCATGTCCCCAGTCCCGCAGCGCGTCTATATTGCCCATGTAAAGGCAGTCCTCGAGCCCCTGCGCGATATTGGCGAGGCCCCGGGTGATCTTGCGCGTCACGAAGGTCTCCCCACGCCGGGGACTCTCGTGATTGAAGAGGATCCCGTTGCAGGCATACATCCCGTAGGCTTCCCGGTAGTTCACCGTGATCCAGTAGGCGTACATCTTGGCGACCGCATAGGGGCTGCGGGGGTGGAACGGCGTCGTCTCGGTCTGCGGAGTTTCCTGCACCAGCCCGTAGAGCTCCGAGGTCGAGGCCTGATAGAACCGCGTGGTCTTTTCGAGGCCAAGAAACCGGATCGCCTCGAGCAACCTGAGCGTACCCATGGCGTCCACATCGGCCGTGTACTCCGGGCTCTCGAAGCTGACCGCCACATGGGATTGCGCCCCGAGATTGTAGACCTCGTCCGGTCGCACCTCGGCCAGGATCCGGGTCAGGTTGGAACTGTCGGTGAGGTCCCCGTAATGCAGCCGGAGCTGCGGGTTCGCGTCGTGCGGATCCTCGTAAATGTGATCGATCCGCTGGGTATTGAACAGCGAGGCCCGGCGCTTGATGCCATGGACCTCGTAACCCTTCTCCAGCAGGAACTCGGCAAGGTAGGACCCGTCCTGCCCGGTGATCCCGGTGATAAGTGCGCGCCTCGTCATGGTGTCGACGGATCCCTCTTCATGAACTGTCCGATCTTGCTGAAATTCTTTGCGGCCAGGGTTCCGATGCCCCCGACCCCGTGCCTGCGGATCGCGCGGTAGTCCTCGCTGCTCTTCCGGATGATCCGCCCCAGCGAACGGTTGCTCTCCCCGCCCACGCGCATCCGGACCATGACCTTCGGAATGTAGGCCAGCCGGATCTGCCCCTTCACGAGCCAGCGCAGCATCGCCTCATAGTCCGCCGCGATCCGGAAGTCCGTGTCGTACATCCCCCACCGCTCGAACACCTCCCGGCGAAGGTAGAGCGTCGGATGCGGTGGCATCCATCCCCGGCGGAGCTTGTCCGGGTGATAGTCGCCCGACGACCACATCCGGATCACGCGGGAGGGATCGGTAGCGCTGACATAGACGAGATCGCCATAGACGCCGTCGACATTTTGCTTGGTCATCACCGCGGCGACATCCGCGAGCACGGTTTCGGAGCCGAAGAGGTCATCGGAATGCATGAGCCCGATGACATCCCCCGTGGCCCGCGCGATCCCGCGGTTGATCGCGTCATAGATCCCGCCGTCGCGCCCCGTCTCCAGCCGCATGTCCGGCCCCGACAGCGACTGCAGCAGGTCGAGCGTCCCGTCGTCGGACCCGCCATCCTGGACGATGTGCTCGATGTCGCCGTAGGTCTGACGCCGCACGCTCTCCACGGCCGCCTCGATCGTGGCGCGGCGATTGTAGACGGCAGTGACGACCGAGAGCTTCATGACAGGGCTTTTTCCGGGGCAGCTGAGACTGCGGATGGCACTGCCCCCTGCCTCTGTCCAGCCTCGAGGCCCGATCCATTGGGGACGATACCCCATCGCGCGTCTGTCCGGAGTTCCGGGATCTCACGCTCGGCATCGATGCCGCGATCGCACGACGCTGTGCCCGGCTTCATGGTCCCGACCCGCACTCCGAGCGCGATGCACTGATTGCGGCCACGGCGCTGGAACATGGCCCGGCGGTCGTCGCCCGCAATACGGACGACTTTGCGAGCACGGCCGCGAAGCCGAAAAGTCCGTGGCGCGACTGGGTCAGGTCGCCAACGCTTCGCAGGCGTGAACGTCGTTTGCGTGGAAACCCGCCCGCCTGGGCTTGCAGCTCCCCCACGAGCGTCACTCTGAGGCGTGGGCGTGGAAGCCGCGAAGGAAATCGGTATTCTGAGATTCAAAGGATGGAGTCGAGCCCATGTCGCAGATAGCCCCGCCGAGAAACCTGACGCCCGGCCTGTGCAGGACGGTCGAGAGCGAAATGCTCAAAGCCTGCGCCGAGGTGGCCGCGCGGCACGGCCTCGTGGCCGAAGGGCTTGGTCTGCAGGCCATTTACCTGCGCTGGAGCTTCGAGTTCGGCATACGCGTCTCCATCCCCTTGCCTGACGGCTCGACCATGGACCCTGAGCGCATGCTCTTCGAAGCGTTTGCCGAAGAGTTCGGCCTGTCGGCCGACGACTTCGGACGAGAGTTTTCGACGGGACGCGAGCGGTTTCGCGTGACCGGGATCGATCCCCGCCGACCCAGATATCCGATCTCCGCCAAGCGCATCCCGGACGGAAAGGACTACAAGTTCACGGCAGAGAACGTCGCGCGGCTGCTGCAGGCGGCGATGAGGACCGTGTCGCCTGAGGCGTGAGCCCTCATCGAGGGTCGGGGCTCGCGGGTGCGGTTCGAGAGAGACGGCGAGGTGGCGACGTTTCATCGCCCCCACCCTGCCAGGGAAGCCAAACGATAAGGGGCGCACGATGCGCGCGATTCCTTAATACGGGTTGGGGGTGACACCATGACCAACACGATGACCTACAAGGGCTATGCTGCCCGTATCGAGCATGAGGACAACGACGGCATTTTCACCGGCAAGATTGCCGGGTCTATGGCCGGGCCCGTCGGAACCAGGGGTCGGCGGCCCACTGCAGGCGTGTGATCGCGGGCCAGAGGATGGCCCGATAGCGGGCGGCGGCACTGGAGGGCGGCGCAGGCTCCAGCCCGTCCTGGTGGCGCGCGCCATGGCGGGGCCGCTGCGTCCGGCCCCTTACGCCAAATATTGAAGCCTAAGCGAGGGTTCCCGGCCGCCATCTATCTTGCGCAGTCGCTCACCACGCCTCGCTTCCGAAACGTGTCGCACAAGCGCTTGCACGCCGGATCGTGTAGCACTACGTGTATCAACGCGACGTTCAAAAGCAAGGAAAAGGATGACATGCCCTCACCGCTGAACATTCGTGACATTGGCGAGGCACGAAAAGCCGCCCTCGACGCGGAGGCAAAGGCGACAGGCGCCTCCATCTCGGATATTGTCCGGGATTGGATCGACGCGGGACTTGCGCGCTCTCAAGCCGAGCGCGCGCGCGCTGAATGGATCGCCGCCGCAGAAGCGGGCCTCGCCGACGAAGCCCGGCATCTCGAACTGAACGGGCCCACCCTGGCGCGGTTCAGGAAGTTTTCGGCGACATCACCGTGACCCAGGGGCGGATCCATCGCCTGCGAAGCGGTAGCGACCTCGTTTGCCGCATTCAAACCGATCTCGGCATCGAAACGCCGTATATTCTCTGTGCGCCGGTCCTCCCACGCTCCGAATGGGGGGCGCTCACGCCAAAGCTTCATATCGCCTTTCAACTGGATGGCAGCCCATACGTCCTACTCATGTCCCAGATGATCGCCCTGCCCGCCGCTGAGATTGGCCCGGCCATTGGAGATGCATCGGCCTGGCGCGACGACATCGTGGCCGCCGTGGACCTTCTGGTGTCGGGATTCTGACAGAGTCGGAACCCACCAATGGTCTGGTGGCCGGTCACGGGTCTGCAGGGTGTCGCCTGCACTCATGCGCGTCGAAACCGGGTGAGTCCCTTGGAGACGGACATGGTATGGCGTTTCGGTCTGTCCCGACGAGAAGCTGCGTTATCGGGGGTTTGAGGGGGGGGGGTGGCAGTCACGCGAAGCGGGCGGTCAGGGGGCACCATGCTCTTTCCCAAAGCCATCGGAGAAACGGACCCCTGCAACTCAGACTTTCAACCTTAGGTTGAAAATGGCTTCGTTTTTGCATTTTTGTCCTGTGAGGCCATCCAACGCCGGAAGGCGCGGCGCCTGCGTCCTTCCGCTCGTTGGCGGTGACACCGAATGGCCTCGAGTTTGCGTCGGCGCTTTGCGGTGTTCCATGTCCTTATGTAGGTCGTGAATCTGAACCGCCTTGCCTGGCCTGGCACATGACCTGGCGGATCCAGCGCAATTGCAACGCGCGTATAATCCGCCTGCTGTTTCAGGTGCATTGTCCCCGACAGGACGTCTTCGACGGTCACGCGCTCTGGTGGCCAGGCCGTCTCGAGGACATGGTCAAGCGCCGCTCGTTCGGCAGCTATGCAGCGCTCGAGGTGCGCCTCGGCCTCTGCAAGCGCGAGCGTGGCCTGCTCATCAACGCCTTCCGCAAGCAAAGGCACAACAGCGTCCGGAAAGCCAGTAATGGTGCGGTACCATCGCATCAGGTCGCCCTGTTCCACCGCCGTGGTCAGTCCGTGGCTTCTTGAGTTCGATGACGCACTTCGCTTTCCGGCCTCGGTCTTCGGCCCTGTGCTCATGGCCGCGTTGCGGCGATTGGCCGTGCGCTGGCGTTCAGTCGTCATCGTTGACGACGAGCACCGCGTCCTCGATTGGCGCCCGGGCCGTCAGTGTATCGAGATCGCCGCGAAGCCGTCGGCGGCGCTCTTCCATCTGCGCAATGTGGCGCTCCAGCGGCTCGAGGGTCGGGGCCAGCTCGACATATGCTTTCGCCAGAATCTCCGGGACAGAGAAGCCCTTCGCGGCCAACTCCTCCGACGCCTTTTCGTGCGACGCAGCATTTGCCCCCGCAAGCGCGGCGGCCTGAGCTCGCGACTCCGGATCGGTTATGAGGCCCTCGAAAATGCCGCCTCCGGCAAATGCGCCTGCCGCGAGTTCTCGAAAACGGTTCCTGATCATGGAGTCCCGCATTCGTCGGTAGCGGTAAGCCTCCCATTCAAGGCCGATGATGTTCTCCGCAAGAACCCGCTCGTATGGCGTCGCCGGGTTCAGATCATTCAGAAGCGCCTCGCGCAGAGCCTCGTGGCTCATCCTGTCTTCACCCGGGAGCAAGTCACGCCCCGGAACAATGTCAAGTACGTCATCAGAACTCGACTTTTTCGTCCTGGACTTGGGCGGCTTTGACATCTGCATCTTGTGGCGGTGTGATGATTGTTTCCAGATATTAGTACAAACCATGAACATCTTCAACCTGCCAATGTCGCGCTAGTCTGATCGCGATCACAGTAGTCTCACGGACCGGCGGGGCGATGCAGCCGGATGCCTGGACGATCCTCTGGCGTGCCGATGAACTCGATGCCAGCGGATTCAAACGTACTGCGGATCGTCTGGAGGTGACCCTTCCTGGACTTGGGCACACCCGTCGTTGCTTCGTATCTTTTGATCGTCGCCGTACCTACCCCGGTCTTCATCGACAGTTCGGCAACCGACCAACTGAGCACTGCTCTCGCAGCTCTAATTTGCTCTGCCACGATGTTAGCATCTTGCATTGTGATCCATTTGGCATCATATTGATGGCATGCAAAAGATGCCCACTTCCAACTGGCGCGCTGCCATCCAACGCCTCGAAGGCGCCTACTCGCCTGCAACCATGCGCAGCTACCGGGCCGATGTCGAGGCTTTCGAAACCTGGTGCGCGACCGCGGGAATCGAGGCGTTCCCGGCGAGCACTGCTGCGCTCTGTGCCTTCCTCGAAGCCCAAGGCAAGGAGAAGGCCCCATCTACTGTGCAGCGGCGCCTCTACGCGATACGGAAGGTGCACCGCCTCCTCGGCCTCGAGGATCCGACCCGAGATGAAGAGGTCAATCTCGCTCTGCGCCGCGTCAGACGCGCGAAACCCAGCCGCCCCCGCCAGGCGAAAGGCCTGACCAGCGACTATCTCGCGCGCTTTCTGGCCGCGCAGCCCGACAGCCCCTGGGGCATGAGAAACCGGGCCATGCTCAGCCTCGGCTACGAACTCCTGACCCGGCGGTCCGAACTCGTCGCCTTGCGGGTCGGCGATCTGGAATTGGCCGACGACGGGACGATGCGTGTACTGATCCGGCGCGCCAAGAACGACCCGTTCGGCGAGGGCCGCATCGCGTTTACCTCCGCTCGAACCGCCGCGCTCGTACTCGGCTGGCTAGACTGGCGAGGTCCGGGCATCGATCCCCTCTTCTGCCCGATCTACCACGGCAAACCGATCGATCGCGCACTCTCTTCGGATACCGTCAAGCGTCTAGTGAAGGAGGGCGCCCGGCGGGCCGGCATGGCGCCGGACGACGTTGCCGCCTTCTCCGGCCACTCGATGCGCGTGGGCGCCGCGCAGGATCTTCTCCGACGTGGACACGATACGGCGGCCATCATGCGGGCCGGAGGCTGGACGTCGGTCAACATCCTGTCGCGCTATCTCGCCAAGGCCGAACAGAACGTCTGGATATGACGCCGGACAAGGCCCCTGCCCTTCCTGCTCCCATGCGCGTGGTCAGACTGCTTCCTCAGCTCCCGACGAGCCATGTCCGTCGCGGCATGGCCAGCAAAGCTCTGAGTCTCAGCCGTCTCGCCGTCTCTCGCTGGATTCAGGCTTCCACCAGTTCCGGGAGCCGGTGCCTGAAGTACGCGATCGTCCTCTCGAGCCCCTCATCGAGCGCGATGGTCGGCTCCCAGTTCATGATCGCCTTCGCATTGCTGATGTCGGGCTGGCGCTGTTTCGGGTCGTCAACCGGCAAGGGCATCCGGGTGAGTTGCGAGCCGAACCCTGTGAGGGTCATGGTCTTCTCAGCCAACTCCCGGATCGTGAATTCCCCCGGGTTGCCGAGGTTGATCGGGCCGGTGACAGAGGCGTCGGTTTCCATCATCCGGAAGAACGCTTCGACGAGATCATCGACATAGCAGAAGGACCTCGTCTGTTGGATGTCACTGAGAACTGACCCGGCAGTAGTCGGAATTGTCACTGAAAACTGCCCCATGTGGAACCTTGCCCCTGACGGAGTTCGTCGGGGGTTATCGGAGTGATCGACATGGGATTTTTGAGCGTCATTCGACTTTGGGCCTTGCGGGACAAGATGCCCATCCGCGAGATCGCGCGGCGGACCGGGCTGTCTCGCAACACCATCAAGAAGTATCTGCGGACGGGGGTCGTCGAACCCCGGTTCCAGACAGCGGTGCGGCCAAGCGAGCTGGACCCGCATGCAGAGAAGCTGTCAGGCTGGCTAGTGACGGAGCAACGCAAGTCGCGCAATGACCGGCGCACCGCCAAGCAGATGCATGCTGATCTCGTTCAGCTTGGCTATGACGGTTCGCAGCCTTCGTGCGGACCTCGAAAGGAGACCGTCAGCGCGCGCAGCAGACGACCGATCGCGGAACATTCGTGCCGCTGGTGTTCGAGCCCGGTGAGGCGTTCCAGATCGACTCGAGCGAGGACTGGGCCCATGTCGGCGGCGAGCGCGTCAAGTTGCAGGTGGCCCATATCAAGCTGTCGCACAGACGGGCGTTTCTGGTCAGGGCCTATCTGCTCCAGACCCACGAGATGCTGTTCGATGCGCATTGGCACGCATTCCGGGTCTTCGAAGGCGTGCCGGGCCGTGGGATCTACGACAACATGAAGACGGCGGTGGATCGCGTGGGCGTGGGCAAGAAGCGCGATGTGAATGCGCGGTTCCTCTCCATGACCAGCCACTATGTTTTCGAGCCCGAGTTCTGCAATCCGGCGGCAGGCTGGGAGAAAGGTCAGGTCGAGAAGAACGTTCGCGATGCGCGCCACCGGCTGTGGCAGGTGATGCCCGCCTTCCCGGATATTGATGCGCTGAACATCTGGCTGGAAGAGCGCTGCAAGGCGCTGTGGGCCGAGAGTAACCGCCCGATTGAAGCCGCCTGCCTGATTGCGGGGTTCCGAGCTAAGACACGTGCATAACGACGTCGTTAGCGACGTGTCTTATCGGAAGGTGCCATGCTGGGCGAGGTTTTGGGTGTCGAACG
>NZ_ML119091.1 GCF_003789055.1 Histidinibacterium lentulum
CGTATCTCAAGGCCACGCTCGAAGCGATCGCCAACGGTCACCCTCAGTCCGCCATCGACGATCTGCTGCCCTGGAACTTCAAGCCGTCAAGCTGAAACGCCTCGTGGGCAGCAGACGCCGCTTACGCCGAAGCGGGTGGTGAGGGCGTCCTTCTCCCAGCGGTGGAGGTCGGCGATGGTGCGGATGCCGGCGGCCTCAAGGCTCTCCTGCGCGGCGGGGCCGATGCCCCAGATGATGCGGACGGGCTTCGGCTTCAGGAACGCCACGGTTTCGGCGCGGCCGATGACGGAGAAGCCGCGGGGCTTGTCGAGGTCGCTGGCGATCTTGGCGAGGAACTTGTTGTGGCTGAGGCCGATGGAGCCGGTGAGGCCGAGCTCGTCCTTCATGCGGCGCACGAGGCGGGCGAGCATCATGGCCGGGGGCGCGCCGTGGAGGCGCTCGGTGCCGGTGAGGTCGAGGAAGGCCTCGTCGAGGGAGAGCGGCTCGACCACGGGGGTGAGCTCGTCCATCATCTGGCGGATGGCTTTCGAGGCCTCCACGTAGGCGTCGAAGCGGGGCTTCACGACGACGGCTTCGGGGCAGAGCTTCAGGGCCTGGAACATCGGCATGGCGGATTTCACGCCCTTGATTCGGGCGATGTAGCAGGCAGTGGAGACGACGCCGCGGCGGCCGCCGCCGATGATGACGGGCTGGCCCGCGAGGGCCGGGTTGTCGCGCTTCTCGACGGCGGCGAAGAAGGCGTCGCAATCCATGTGGGCGATGGAGAGGGAGAAGAGGTCGGGGTGCCGGGTCAGCCGCGGGGACCGGCAGGAGGGGCAGCGCTCGCCGGTCTCGAATTGGGTCAGACAGTCGCGGCAGAGGGCTGGCATGGGGGGAGTGTAGCAGGCCAGGAGGGGGTGGGGGAGGGGGTTGGTTGGGGGGCGTTACACGATGTAACGGGGGGTTAAGTTGTTGGAAGTTTAGGAATTTATCCGTTCTCCACATTGAGTGGAGAGCGCATAACCGTCGCGACGTTCAAGGCATCGACTGACATGATGATCTCGTCAAATAGTGTAAACTGAATCCCAAGAGCTTGAGCTCGTTGCAGCACTTGCGTGATTGCAAGTGGCGTTTTGCATATGCTATCAAATGTTAGCGCAAATTTCTCGCACATTTCCTCAAATATACCATTATAATGCTCCTCGCCTAGCGCGGACGCTAAGTAAGCCTCGAGGTTACCGCCTATGCAGCAATATGAGGCGTGGCAGCCCGTTGGAAAATCAACTGGCAATTCATCAGTCAACATTTTCTGCAAAAGTCTATTGTATCCAATGTTTTGCTTTTTGGGCGCTTTCCCCTCATCAGAGTCGAAGATGGGATAGGTTGGAATTCCAAGTTTTGAGAAAACATAGAGTGGCTTATCGAGCTTGGTCTTACCGTCGACCTGGATAATTGCCAAGCCTTCAGTGATTGGGCTGCGACCCCTGAGTCGAAAAGAGGCCTCTAGTATCGCCTTGTCTGTTACTCCCTCAACTAAGACGACTCTGTTAGCGAAAAAACCTTCGCATAGCTCGTTTGAAAATATGTGCATCTTGGCCAAGAACGCATCGTCCGGCATCTTGGCGCGGCCAAGCAGATCGGCAAAATATTGAGAGCAATCGGTCAATTGAACAGAGGTTGCTTGATGAATTGCGCCGTCAGCATTCTCTGAGCGTCGGATTATGCGAGCGGAAGGGAAATTGCGAATGTCGGCAAACTTCTCAGAATGGGTCGTAAAGATTATCTGGAATCTTATCCCAGACTTGCGATTAAAGTCTTTGCAGATATCATAGAAGGCATCTGAGATGATTTGTTGCTTGTGGGGGTGTTGATAAATCTCGGGCTCTTCAATTAAAAGAACAATATCGCTCTGGGCAGCTTCGAATTCCTCGCCGTCGTCTGTCGATAGATTGCGTTCGGCTAGGAACTGTATTATTGAAAAGAGACAGGCTCGTTGAAGTCCATGTCCAACGTTAGCAAGTGTCGTTTCGAAACCTTGGTCTTCGACCTTAATGCTCGGCTTCGGGTATTCAATGGAGACACCTTCGCTCAGGTTCCAATCTGCAAGAAGTTTGGAGTCTTTATAGAAGCGGCCTACAGATTCTGTGAGTAACTTGCTGATGTCTTGGAGGTCAGGCGCGTTCGCTGGGTCCACGAGCTCCTCAAATCTCTGATTCGCTTGAACTATGAAGTCTTGTACTTCCTTCTTATTTTCAAAGGTCTGTCGCGAAATTTCCGACAGCAACGAGATGATAGGGCTTCGCCTCTTGTCGGACGTTTCTTCATGAGCATCCACCACAGCGGGCACAAAATGCACGGAAGTCTTTTTCCTCAGCTTCCCACAAGCAACATTTGGGGCACCAAAAAAGTCTCGGCTGAATAAGAGTTCAAGATCATCTGGATGATCCTGTTCCCACTGAGCCATCTTGAGCTCAGCTTCATCAGCGCTCCGCGCATTATCTAGTCCATCAATCGTTTGCGCGACTCTGTTGAATTCGGCTCGTTTCTCCGCTTTGCCCGTTGTGGCGCGTATAGTGGAAAAGCCCCGATAGCTCTTGGCTAGCACTTCATAGCGCAAATTCTCTTCGGGGTCCTGAGAGATAACCCTTTTTACCGTCATATTGCCCCCTACGACGGCAGATCCAAAATCCCGTGCTTCTTCCGGTGTAATGTTGGAGAATTCTATCGCTATTTCAATTGAGGGCTCTTCGCGATTAAGAAAATCTTCTTGTGAAACCTTTGGTGACGGCTCGAAAAAGAGGCAGAGGGCCCTTAGGATAGTTGACTTGCCAACGTTGTTTGCGCCAACAAGCGCTGTTACGGCCTCAAATTCAATTTTGAGGGTCCTAATTGATCTCAGGTTCTTGATTGAAACCGATTGAATCCGCACGTTGGAAGCCTGCCGAAGTTATGATGCAGAAATCTGACGTAAGGTGATGGTCGGAGTCAAGCCGGACAGTAGTTTTTTGTTAGATGCTCGTAGGAACGAGTCGGTGAATATCTACTGGGATACCATGAGTGCGCACCCTACCGGGTGGTGGAGGGCGCGCATTGAAAGCGTATTGTATTGGGTGAGAGGGGTGGGGGACGGCGCGGGCGGCGGGCCGGGGAGGTGGGTTGGAAACCCACCCTACGGGGGAGTGGTGTGGGGCGGTGCGGAGGGGGGTGGGTTGGAAACCCACCCTACGGAGGTCGTCAGTCGCCCTCGCGCCAGTCGGAGGGGGTGAAGTCGCGCTCGATGGCGTCCATGATCTCCTCCATGAGGGCGCCGGTGGCGTCGGGGCCGGAGAAGCGGAGGCACCAGCCTTCCCGGAGGTATTCGCGGCGGCAGGTGAGTTTCGGGCGCAGGGAGACGCGGCGGCGGGGGCGGCCCTTGCGGCGGTCGTCGCGGAGGAGCTTCGGGTCGGCGAGGGCCTCGGCGGCGATGCGGTCGAGCACGGCGCCAATCTCGACGGGCGACCGGGGCGGCTCGAGGTCGCGGATGGCGGCGACCATCAGCTCGAAATGACCGGCGGAGAGGGCGGCGGCAACGCGGAGGAGCTGGGCCTGTTGCCAGCTTTCCGGGTCGGGGAGGTGGGGCTCCATCTGGGCCACGACCTCGGCGAGTTGGCGCAGGCGGGCGCGTTTCTGCTTGGACGCGCCGGGGTGCAGGCGCTGCACCGCCTCTTCGACGGTCTGGAAATAGCCCTGCTCCACGGCGTCGAAGATGACGCGGCCGCGGTCCCAGGGGGAGATGTCCTCGCGGACCTCGTTCTCCTCGACGATGGCGGCGAGGATGCGGGCGGGATCCTCGGAGGGGCGGATCAGGGCGGGGATCTTCGTGTAGCCGGTGCGCTGCATGGCCTCGTACCGCCGGCGGCCCGAGACGAGCGCGTAGGGGGGCGTGGCCCCGGTCTCCGTCACCTCGACGGGCTGGCGCAGGCCGTGGGCGACGATGGAGCCCATGAGCTCCGCGAGCGCGTCCTCGTCCATGGCGGAGCGGTCGCGGAGGAAGGCGTCGGGGTCGATGTCCGACAGGAGGAGGAAGGCGGGCTCGGTCAGGGAGAGCGCGTCGTCGAGGGGGCTGGTCATGGGTGCCTCGCGTTGGAAAGGCCGCGAGGGTAGGCAGGGGGAGGTGAAGGAAGGACAGGGGGTGAGAGCGGTGGCGTTCGAGGGGGCGAAGGGGCTGGTGCTGCTGGGGGACCGCGCGCTGGTGCTGCTCAGGGACGAGGGGGTCCCGTGGGCGGGCATGTGGGATCTGCCGGGCGGCGGGAGAGAGGGGGCGGAGAGCCCCTGGGAGACGCTCGGGCGGGAGGTGGAGGAGGAGGTGGGCCTCGGGATCGACGGCGCGGAGGTGCTGTGGCGGCACCGGGGGGAGTCGGCGGTCCGGCCGGGGGCCGTGGTGTGGTTCTTCGTGCTCAGGCTGGGGGAGGGGGCGGTGCGGGAGCTCCTGTTCGGCGAGGAGGGGACGGCCTGGGCGCTGATGGCGCCCGCGAAGGTGATGGGGCTCGAGCGGCTGGTGCCGGCGCATCGTCCGCGACTGGAGCGGTATCTCGCGCTGGCGGGGGCGTGGGGGCGCCCGGTGGCGGAGGAGGCGTGGGACGCGGTGTGAGGGGGTGGGGTGTGCCGGGCTGAAGCCCGGCCTACCGGTAGGTGCGGGCGGTCAGTTCAGGAGGCCCGCGTGGATCATGGCGTCCTTGATGGCGAGGCGGGTGCCCTCGGAGGCGGTGACATGGGGGGAGCGGACCTCGTCGTGGCACATGCCGAGGAGCGAGAGGCCGTATTTCGCGCCGACGGTGCCGGGCTCCATGAAGACGGCGATGTGGAGCGGCATGAGGCGGTCGAGGAGCGTCAGCGCGGTGCGGTAGTCGGAGGCGAGGGTGGCCTCCTGGAACTCGGCGCAGAGGCGGGGGGCGACGTTGGCGGTGACCGAGATGCAGCCGATGCCGCCATGGGCGTTGAAGCCGAGGGCGGTGGCGTCCTCGCCGGAAAGCTGGATGAAGTCGCGGCCGCAGGCGATGCGGGTCTTCGGCACGCGGGCGAGGTCGCCGGTGGCGTCCTTCACGCCGACGATCATCTCGTGCTGCGCCAGCGCGCCCATGGTCTCGGGGGTCATGTCCACCACGGAGCGGCCGGGGATGTTGTAGATGATGATGGGCAGGCCGATGTCGGCGGCGGCGAGGTAATGCGCCTTGAGGCCGGCCTGGGTGGGCTTGTTGTAGTAGGGCGTGACCACGAGGGCGGCGTCGGCGCCGGCGTCCTTGGCGGCCTTCACCAGCTTGACGGTCTCGGCGGTGTTGTTGGAGCCCGCGCCCGCGATGACCGGCACGCGGCCGGCGGCGTGCTCGATCACCTTCGCCACGACCTCGTCATGTTCGGCATGGCTGAGGGTGGGGCTCTCGCCCGTCGTCCCGACCGGCACGAGGCCGTGGCTGCCCTGCTCGATCTGCCAGTCGACGAGGCGTTTCAGCGCGGGATAGTCCACCTCTCCCTGATGGAAGGGGGTCACCAGGGCCGGGATGGATCCCCGGATGGCGCTGAGGTCGAAGGGCATGGAGGGCTCCGGACATGAGGTCGGCGAAATCGTGCGGACCCTAGACCCATCGCGGGGGCTTGCCAAGTTTGTGAGTTGAACCGTGGCGCGAGGTCTTTAGGGTACTGCACGCCCTCCCCCCACCCGGATGATCCGATGCGCAGCCTGTTCCTGATCCTGGCCCTTCTGGCGGCGCCCGCCGCCGCGGACCCCGAGAGCGTGCCCGACCTGACCGCGGCCTTCGCCGCGGCGGACCGGGGCGACTGGCGCACGGCGGAGGACCTGGCGGAGCCCGCGGGCGCGGTCGGCGCCGATCTCGTGACCTGGATGCGGCTGAGGGACGGCGAGGGCAGTTGGGAGGAGGCGCTGGCCTTTCTCGAGCGGCATGGCGACTGGCCGGGCACCGACCGGATCCGGGCCTTCGCCGAGCGGGACATGCCCGCGGGCCTCGGGCCGGAGGCGGTGCTGGCGTGGTTCGGGGAGCGCGAGCCGGAGACCGTGGACGGCGTCCTGCGGCGGGCCGCCGCGCTGGTGGCGCTCGGACGGGAGAGCGAGGCCGCGGCGCGGGTCGCAGACGCCTGGCTGTCCATGGACATGACCGCGGGCGAGGAAGCGATGCTGCTGGCGGACTGGGGGCCGGAACTGGGTCCGAACCATGCCGGGCGGCTGGACTGGCTCCTGTGGCGGCACCGGACCACCGACGCGTCGCGGATGCTGGGCCGGGTCGATGCGGACACCGCGGCGCTCGGCCGCGCCCGGATCGGCTACCTTCGGCGCGAGGGAGGGCTTCCCGGGCTGGTCGCGCAGGTCCCCGAGGCGCTGCGCGAAAGCGCGGCCTTCCGCTATGCGCGCTACGACTGGCTGGCGGGGCGGGGCCAATGGGAGGAGGCCGCCGAGATGCTGGCCGCGGCCTCCACCTCGGCGGAGGCGCTGGGCGAGCCGTTCCGCTGGTCCGGATACCGGCGCGTGCTCGCGCGGTGGCTGATGCGCGAGGGCGATCCGGAACTGGCGTATCGCCTAGCGTCCAACCATTTCCTGACCGAGGGCACGGCCTTTACCGATCTCGAGTGGCTCGCGGGCTACATCGCGCTGACCGAGCTCGATCAGCCGGCGGTGGCGCTGCTGCATTTCCAGACCATGGAGCGCAACGTCGACACGCCGATCAGCAAGGGCCGGGGCTGGTACTGGATCGGCCGCGCGCAGGAGGCGCTGGGCGACAGCGCGGCGGCGCAGGCGGCCTACGAGGAGGGGGGGCGGCACCAGACCTCCTTCTACGGGCTTCTGGCCGCGGAGAAGGCGCGGATGCCGCTCGACCCGGAGCTTGCGGGGACCGAGACCTTTCCGGAGTTCGAGGCGGCGGGGCTGGGCGAGATGCCGCTGGTCCAGGCCGGGCTGCATCTCCTGCGCGGCGGCGAGCGCGGGCTCGCGGTGCTGTTCTTCGCCGAGATGGGCGCGCGGCTGGAGCGCGACGAGCTGGGGGCGCTGGGCGCCTGGCTCGAGGCCTGGGACGAGGAATTCTACGAGGTGCTGCTGGGCAAGTCCGCGGCGAACCGCGAGATCGTGCTGCCGTCGATCTATTTCCCGCTCCATGACATGGCGGAGATGGAGATGCCGGTGGAGCCCGCCCTGGCGCTGGCCATCGCGCGGCGGGAAAGCGAGTTCCGCATCGACGCGGGCTCCGGCGCGGGCGCGCTGGGGCTGATGCAGCTGATGCCGGGCACGGCACAGGATGTCTCCGGCTGGCTGGGAGAGCCCTACGACCGGGCGCGGCTGACCCGGGACTGGGCCTACAACGCGCGGCTCGGGACGGCCTATCTCGACTATCTCATCGACCGGTTCGGCGAGAGCCCGGTGCTGGTCGCGGCGGGCTACAACGCCGGTCCCGGCCGGCCGCTCGCGTGGATGACCGAGCGGGGCGACCCGCGCAGCCCGCAGGTGGACGTGGTGGACTGGATCGAGCACATCCCCTTCGAGGAGACGCGCAACTACGTCATGCGGGTAACGGAATCGGTGCCCGTCTACCGGGCGCGGCTGGCGGGAGAGGCAGGGGAGATCGCCTTCACCGACTATCTGAAGGGCGGCGAGCAGGTGGTCCGTCCCGTGGCCCGGCCGGACGGCGCCATCGACCCGGTGGTGGCCTCGAGCCGCACCGCGCCGCTGCCCGAGGGAAGCCCGCTGGCGCCTGCCGTGTCGCCGGTGCCGCCCGCGCGGCCAGAGCGGGCGGCGGTCGCGGGCGGCATCGGCGCACCGGCGGAGATCGGCGGACCGGCGCCGGTGCGCCCGTTGCCGCGGCCGACCGGACCGGGGGGCTGATCCGCTCCGGTTTCGGCGCACTGCGTGCGCCGCGCCGCCGGGCGCTCCGCCCCGTCGCCATTGTCACCCGGACCAATGGCGCAACGATGGCGACCCCCGGGATACTTCCGGCCAGACAGGAGGGCAGGTCGGCACGCGGGGGCAAGTGGCGCGCCCGGGTGACGGCGTCCGTCAGGGCGCGGCGCGGCGGCGGGCGCGGGCTTCGCGCCAGAAGGTGAAGAGGCCGGCGGAGATCACGATGGCCACGCCGATGGCGACGTTGGTCTCCAGCGTCTCGCCGAAGACGAGGATGCCGAGGGACGCGCCGAAGACGAGCTGGAAATAGGCGAAGGGCTGCACGGCGCTGGCCTCGGCCACCTCGTAGGTCTTGATCAGCAGGAAATGCCCGCCGGCCCCGGTCAGGCACAGGAGGCCCATCCAGGCCCAGTCCGCCGGGGTCATCGGCTCCCAGACCCAGAGGCCGATACAGGTCATCACGAGGCCCCCCGTCACCCCGGTGTAGAAGAAGGAGGTGGCCGCGGCGTCGCGGCGGGCGGCGTAGCGGGTGAGCAGGCCATAGACCGCGAACATGCAGGCCGAGGCGAAGGGGATGAGCGCGTGGGGGTCGAAGACGCCCCAGCCGGGTTCGAGGATCACGACGATGCCGACGAACCCGGTCGCGATGGCGGCCCAGCGGCGCCAGCCGACCCTTTCGCCCAGGATCGGGCCGGAGAGGGCGGCGATGATCAGGGGATAGCAGGCGAAGACGGCGTGGCTCTCGACGAGGCCGAGATGCACGAAGGCGAGGACCATGACGCAGATCTCGAGCGACAGGAGGACGCCGCGGCCGATCTGCAGGAGGGGCTGCGTGGTGCGGGCCGCGGCGCGCAGCGAGCCGGCCTGCCGGGCGGTGACGGTCATCACGAAGGCGGCGAAGAACCAGTAGCGGATCATCACCACCATCAGGACGTTGTATTCCCGGGCGAGGTGCTGGCTGATGCCGTCCTGCATGGCGAAGACGAAGGTGGTGCAGAGCATCAGGACGATGCCGAGGCGGGTGTTCGTCATGGCAGGCGTGCGCGGGTCATGTGGCGTTTGCGGCCGTAGCCCTCGGTGCGCGTCACGGTGAAGCCGGCCGCGGCGAGGGCGCGGCGGACGTGGCCCGCGGCGGTGTAGGTGGCGGCGGTGCCCCCGGGCGCGGTGTGGCGGGCGACGGTCTCGAGGAGGGCGGGCTCCCAGAGCTCGGGGTTCTTCGCGGGGGCGAAGCCGTCGAGGAACCAGGCGTCGGCCCGTTCCGGCCAGGGGGGCAGGGTGGCGCGGGCGTCGCCGGGAATGACGGTGAGGTCGAGGCCGGGGAGGGAGACGCGATCGGGGCTTCTGGCGAGGGCGGCGCAGAAGGCGGCGAGATCGCCGGGCGGGGAGAGGGCCGAGAGCGCGCGCAGGCGGTCGGCGGGGGCCATGGGCCGGGCCTCGAAGCTGGTGAAGCGCAGGGTGCCCGAGGGGCAGGCGGCGCGGAAGGCGTGCCAGGCGAGAAGCGCGTTGAGGCCGGTTCCGAAGCCCAGTTCGGCGATGTGGAAGCCGGGGCGGAAGCGGGCGGGCAGGTCGCTCCCCGCAAGGAAGACATGGGCGCTCTCCGCCGCGCCGTTCTCGAGGCTGTAGTAGGGATCGCCCCAGTCCGTCGCGACGGGGATGTCGCCGTTCCAGTCGAGACGGGCGGTCTGGCCTTGCACCTCTGGCTCCCCTAGGTCCGGGGCGATGGGTGCGTCAAAGCCGGGGGGATGTCCATGACCGACGTGACGGTGCGGGGGGCGGGGATCTTCGGCCTGTCGGTGGCCTGGGCCTGCCTGGCGAGGGGCGCGAGGGTGCGGGTGATCGACCCGGCCGGGCCGGGCGCCGGGGCCTCGGGCGGCCTCGTGGGGGCGCTCGCCCCGCATGTGCCCGAGCAGTGGAACCCGAAGAAGCAGTTCCAGCTCGAGAGCCTGCTGATGGCGGAGGGGTTCTGGGCCGGCGTGGCGGAGGTCTCGGGGGAGGACCCGGGCTATGCGCGGCTCGGGCGGGTGCAGCCACTTCCGGCGGGCGACGGGCCCGCGCTGGCGCGGGCGCGCGCGCGGGAAGAGGGAGCGGCCGCGCTGTGGCGGGGCGCGGCGGTCTGGGAGGTGACGGAGGAGGCCGGGGGCTGGCAGGTCGCGGGGCCGGTGGTGCGGGACACGCTGTCGGCCCGGCTCCATCCGCGCCGTGCCACCCTGGCGCTGGCCGCGGCGATCCGGGCGCGCGGCGGGGAGATCGCGACGGAGGGCGCGGACCACGGGGCAGTGGTCTGGGCCACGGGCTGGCAGGGGCTCGGGGCGCTGGGCCGGGCGCTGGGACGGGAGACGGGCGGCGGGGTGAAGGGGCAGGCCGCGGCCCTTGCCGCGGACCTCGCGGCGCGGCCGCAGCTTTATGTGGAGGGGCTGCATGTGGTGCCGCACGGGGACGGCACGGTGGCGGTGGGATCGACCTCGGAGCGCGCGTTCGAGTCGCCGGACCGGACCGACGGCGCGCTGGAGGACATCGTGGCGCGGGTGCGGCGGCTGGTGCCCGACCTGGCGCGCGCCCCGGTCGTGGCGCGCTGGGCGGGCGTGCGCCCGCGCGCGCGGACCCGGGCGCCGATGCTGGGACGCTGGCCCGGGCGGGAGGGACATTTCATCGCCAACGGAGGGTTCAAGATCGGCTTCGGCATGGCGCCGAAGGTGGGCGAGGTCATGGCCCGGCTGGTGCTCGAGGGGGAGAACGGGGTACCGGACGGGTTCCGCGTGGAGGACAGCCTGGCGTGAGGCGGGACGGGGGACGGCGCTCGCCGCAAGCGGCATCGCCCCGCCCGCCGTCCCGCCGGGCGCTGGGCACGGGTCCCTCCCACGAGAGGACTTGCGGTCGGGTGACGGGAGCGGCCTGCGCTGCTGCGGGGCGCCCGGCTCCGGGGCGGGACCGCGACGACCCGGCGCGGCTCGGGGGCGAGCGCAATCCGCTGCCGGTCTGCGCCTCGGCAGAGGTCATGCGCGCGGCGGTAGGGCCGGTCGGGCCGGTGCATCGGCCCGCACGTCGTCTCACGGGGCAAGGCAGGTCCCCCCGCGCGAGGACTTGCGGTCGGGCGACAGGAGCGGCCTGCGCTGCTGCGGGGCGCCTGGTTCCGGAGCCGGACCGCGACGACCAGATGCGGCCCAGGGGCGAGCGCAATCCGCTGCCGGTCTGCGCCTCGGCAGAGGTCATGCGCGCGGCGGGCGGGCCTGTGGGCCGGTGCATCGTTCCGCACGTCGTCCCACGGGGCAATGGCAGGTCGCCCCCGCGCGAGGACTTGCGGCGGGGCGACAGGAGCGGCCTGCGCTGCTGCGGGGCGTCCGGCTCCGGGGCGGGACCGCGACGAGCCGGCGCGGCCCGGGGGCGGGGAGCGGGATGCCGCGACTGCGCCGCGCCGAGGTGGCGGGTTCCGGTCCCGGCGACGGGATCGAGGGCGGGCCGTGGCGGGGTCAGGGCGGTCCGGTCCGCGACCGCCCGGGGCGTGTCGGCCTACCGGAAGCGGCTCCAGGCTTTCTGGAAGGAGCCGGAGATGTCCTCCCAGGCGCGCTCCATCCCCTTGCGCATGTCGTCCCACGCGGCGTCGCTCGCGGACTGGGCTTCCTTCAGCCGTTCCTGTGCCTCGTCCCGCTGCGCGCGCATCGTCGCCAGGTGCTCCTCGTATTTCGCCCTGTTCTCGGCCTGTGCGGCGCGGGCCTGCGCCTGCATCCGGTCGATCTCGGCGTTCCACTCGTCGAGCTTCGCCTTCATCTTCTCGACATAGACGTCGCGGTCGGTCATCTGTCCGTCCTCCCTGCTGTTGGGCCAGTCTGACATGATCCGGCACGAAACTGAATGCGCCCCGCAGGCCGGCGGGGCGCATTCAGTTTCGTGCCGGGTCCCGTCGCAGCGAGGCCGTCACCGCGAACGGGCCTCCCGGGGTCGCCGGTCTGCCCGGGCAGACCGGCGACCGGAGGGGAGCGTCGGCAGCCGCCTCAGGAGATCTGCGCTACAGGGGCAGCGCCGGGGGGCAGGGCCGGGCGGACGAAGTGGTGCGGATCCTTCAGCTGGCGCAGGACACAGGGAATGATCTCGCGCCAGGCGGCCCAGACCGAGGGATAGGGCGGCGGACAGTCGTGCCTGATCTCCTCGTGCAGCGCCGGCAGGCGGTAGTAGGGCACCATGGGGAACATGTGGTGCTCGATGTGGTAGTTCATGTTCGAGTAGAAGAAGCGGAAGACCGGGTTCATCAGGATGGTCCGCGTGTTCAGGCGGTGGTCGAGCACGTCCTCGGCCAGGCCGATATGCTGCGGCACGCCCATCACGAAGGACAGCCAGATGCCGTAGAACCGCGGCAGTCCGATCAGCATGAGAGGCAGAAGCGACCATGTCGCCAGAGCGACGGTCGCCGCACCGAGATGCACGGCAAGATGGATACGGGCGATGCGGACGGCCCTCGGCCGTTCGCCTTCGGGGACGCAGTAGCGTTCCTCGCGGCTGAAACGGCCGGCGGAGAGGCGCAGCATCCGCCAGTAGTTCAGCGGCGCGGCGATGATCCCGAAGAAGTTCACGAGGATTAGCAGGAGTTGCGGCGGCCGCATCGCCGGGATTTCCGGGTCGCGGCCGACGACGATGGTGTCGGTGTGGTGGATCGCGTGTTCCCAGCGGGTGACGACGGGGTTGGCGATCAGCAGGAAGCTGGCGAACTGGAACACGACGTCGTTGAGCCAGCGAGTGCGGAAGGCGGTGCCGTGCCCCATCTCGTGCCAGCGCGAGTCGGCGGCGGTGGCATAGAGCAGGCCGTAGACGGCGAAGACGGGTATCGCCCAGAGCGTGCCCCAGGTGGCGATGCCGAGCGCGCCGAAGAGGAGGAGAAGGCCGATCCAGAGGGCGGTGTCGCGCAGCGGCGCGGCGTCCTCGCGGCGCATGAGCTCCTTCATCCGCTTGCGGGGAACAGGGGTGCGATACCAGTCGCCGGCGATCAGGCCCCTCTGGTGGGCAAGGGCCTCTTCGGGGCCGCCGAGCGTGTAGTCGCGGGGAGAGGGAATTCGGGTCAGGTTGAGGATGGACATGCGTCACCTCCTTACGGGGGCCGCGCGACCGGCGATCTGACCCGGAACGGCCGCGCGGGGCTGCGAATGCGCCCCGCCTCTGCGGGGCGGCCGAGATCTGCCCTCAGGCTTGCCCGCCCGGCGCGGGATGTCGTCAGTGTCCGAGAACCTGGTCGAGAAAGAGCTTCGTGCGGGGGTGCTCGGGGGCGTTGAAGAAGTCTTCGGGCGGCTTCTGTTCCACGATCCGGCCCCGGTCCATGAACACGACGCGATCGGCCACGCGGCGGGCGAAGCCCATCTCGTGCGTGACGACGACCATCGTCATGCCCTCCTGCGCGAGGTCGGTCATCGTGTCGAGGACTTCCTTGATCATCTCGGGATCGAGGGCGGAGGTGGGCTCGTCGAAGAGCATGATCCGCGGGTCCATGCAGAGGGAGCGGGCGATGGCGACGCGCTGCTGCTGGCCGCCCGAGAGCTGTCCCGGGTACTTGCCTGCCTGTTCGGGGATGCGGACCTTGTGCAGGTAGTGCATCGCGCGCGCCTCGGCATCGGATTTGGACATGCGGCGGACAGTGCGGGGCGCAAGGGTGCAGTTCTCGAGGATCGTCAGGTGCGGGAACAGGTTGAACTGCTGGAACACCATGCCGACCTCCTTGCGGACGGCGTCGATGTTGCGGGTGTTCTCGTCGAGGCGGATGCCGTCGACGGTGATCGTGCCTTCCTGGTGCTCCTCGAGCCGGTTGATGCAGCGGATCAGCGTGGATTTCCCCGAGCCAGAGGGGCCGCAGACCACCAGCCGGTCGCCCGGCATGACGGTCAGGTCGATGTCGGCGAGGACCTGAAAGGCGCCGTACCATTTGGACATCCCCTCGATGCGGATCGCGGGGGTGCGGGTGGCGGAGGCGGCGGTCATGGCGCGCTGGCCGACAGGCGCGGCGACAGGGCGAAGGCCGCCCGGGCGCAGGCGAGATCCGCCTCGTCGGGGCCGGAGGACACGCCGATGCCGCCCACATGGGTGCCGTCGAGCCAGATCGGCAGTCCGCCGACGAGCCCCGTCTGCCGGCCGCCGCAGGCGAGCGCGACGGAGAGCGGTTCGTCGCCCGAAGGCGCGCGCGTGGAGGCCGAGGTGCGGGCCTTGGTCTCGGAGATCGCGAGCGCGTTCAGGCGCGCGCCGTCCATCCTGATCTGGGCGATCACGGTGCCGCCGGTGTCGACGATGGTGATGCATTGCGGCTCGGACAGCCGCTCGGCCTCGGCGGCGGCAAGCGCGACCATCTCGAGCGCGGCGGCGTGAGCGAGGCGCAGGGTCGGCCGTGCGAGCCTGTCGGTGTCGGTCATGGCGGTCTCCTCAGCGGGTCGCGACGGCAAGCCGGCGTTCGACGTATTCGGCGAAGCGCGCGACGGGGAAGATGATGATGAAGTAGAGAAGGGCGATGGCGGTCAGGAACTCGAAGTAGCGGAAGGTCTGCGCCCCGAGGACGTAGGATTTCAGCGCGAGGTCCGCGACGCCGATGGTCGCCAGCAGGGTGGTGCCCTTCATCAGCTCGGTGAGGTGGTTGATGAACGGCGGGATCGCGAGCCGCGCGGCCTGCGGCACGATGATCCGGCGCCAGATCGTGACGCGGGGGAGGGCGAGGGCCGTCGCCGCTTCCCACTGGCCGCGGGGGATGGACTGCACGCCGCCGCGGAAGATCTCCGCGAGAAACGCGCCCGATATGAGCCCGAGGGCAAGGGAGCCGGCCCAGAGGCCCGAGACGGTTCCGCCCACGAGGGGCGGGAGGCAGTAGAACATCCAGAAGATCAGGACGACCTCGGGGATGGTGCGGAACACCGTGGTGTAGACCGCCGCGGCACGTCCGAGGCCGCGGCTCTTTCCGACGCGCAGGACGCAGAGCGTCATGCCGATCGGCAGGCCGATGGCGAGCGCGGTGAAGAAGGCGATGAGCGTCATTCGGACGCCCTGCAGGAGGTCGGGCAGATAGCGAAGGATGATGTCGAACTGGAAGTCCATGGGTTCTCCTCAGCGGTCCGGGGGCGGCTCGACGGTGCGGGGACCCGCGGCGACGGCGCCGCGGGCCGCCGCCAGCGAGGCGCGGTCGGCGCGGGCGGCGCTGCGCTCCAGCCGGGAGGCCCCGAAGCGGCGCTCGACCCGGTGCACGGCGAAGGTGAGCAGAAGGCCGACGAGCAGGTAGATCACCGCGGCGGTGGTGTAGAACTCGAAGGTGCGGAAGGTGAGCGTCGAGATCCGGTTGGTGACCTTCATCAGGTCGTCCACGGCGAGGATGCCGAGGATGGTCGTCAGCTTGAAGCTGGCCACCGCCACATTGCCGAGGGGCGGCAGCACCAGAGGCCAGACCTGCGGCATGGTGACGTGAAAGAACACCGCGCGGCGCTTCATGCCGAGCGCGCGGGCGGCCTCGCCCTGTCCCTTCGGGATCGCGATGATGCCCGCGCGCATCACGTCGCAGACATAGGCGGTGACGTGGAGCGAGAGCGCGATCATCGCGCTCTGGGTGGCGGCGAAGTTCATGCCGGTGACCGCGGGCAGGGCGAAGTGGATCCAGACCGCCTGCACCAAAAGCGGCGTGAACCGCATCAGGTCCACGAAGGCCATGATCGGCAGGTTCACGAGCCAGCCGCCGTAGATCCGCCCGAGCGCCAGGCCGAGGCCCGCCGGGACGGCGATGGCGAAGGCCAGCGCGGCCATCCAGAGGGTCTCCACGAGCCCCCAGAACAGCGGCCAGCGGTATTGCCAGACAGGAGAGAAATCGAGGCTGGTGAGGAATTCCATTCAGGCTCCTCCGATGTGGGCCCGCCGCGGGCGCCGGTCGGTGACGTCGCCGGCATGGGCAAGATCGGCCACCGGGACCCGGCGGCCGCCGGTCTCGGCGCTGTCGAGCGCGGCGAGGAGCATCGCGAGACTGCAGGCGTTGTCGCGCACGCGGGTCTCGGGCCGGGCTCCTGTGCGGATCGCGGCGACCACGTCGTCGAGGCAGGCCAGAAGCGCGTCGTCGGTGTCGGGCAGGGGCAGGGGGATGGACGGATCCGCGCAGTTCCCGCCGGGGTCCGCATTGGCCCATGCGGCGGCGGGACCGGTGCCGTCCCAGCGGGCCGTGCCGCGTTCGAAGGTCAGGCGCCAGCAGCCGCAGGGATGGGCGGCAGGGTCGGCCCGCCCGCAGTCGAAGGTGAAGAGCGTGCCGCAGGTCATCTCGAAATGCGCGCGGGCGCCGTCGGGCGCGTCAGCGGAGCAGGAGACGCCGGAGGCGTCGCTGCCGAGCACGGCACGAG
The DNA here is from genome assembly GCF_003789055.1 of Histidinibacterium lentulum. GTDB lineage: Bacteria > Pseudomonadota > Alphaproteobacteria > Rhodobacterales > Rhodobacteraceae > Oceanicola > Oceanicola lentulus. Next base: position 16,192 of record NZ_ML119091.1, read on the forward strand.
CGGCATCGAAGGCATGGGCTCCGGGGTCCCGCAGAAGGGCGTGAAGGCCGCGGCGAGGGGGGCCGGCCGGACGCGAACCGGCGGGAACGAGGACCGACAGACCTTGCGGGGCGCCGAGCGTGCCGTCGCGGACCAGACGGCGGAGCTGGCGCAGACCCGGCTCGAAGCGCCAGGTCTGCGCGACGGCGAGCCAGCCCTCGGCGCGGGCGGCGATGCCCGCGATCCGGGCCGCGGAGTCGGAGTCGCGGGCCAGCGGCGGCGCGCAGAGAACGTGGCGGCCGCGGAACAGGGCCTCGGCCGTGATCGCGAGGCGGGCATGGGACGAGGTGCAGTCGATCAGCAGGTCCACGGGCGCGTCGAGCGCAGCGTCGATGGTGTGGAACGCCGCCGCGCTCCCCGGAAGCGTCAGGGCCGGGGCGGCGAGAAGGTCCGGGTCGGGCTCGAACACCCAGTCGAGCCGGAGGCCGCGCAGGGCGGCCCTTGGCGTGGCAAGCCTGCGCAGGAAGGCCCCGCCCATGCCGCCGAGCCCGGCAAGGCCGACGGTCATCGGCGCGCCGGCGGGCGGCGTCATGGACGGGGCCGCTCCGGTCACTGGTTCGCGATCCGGTCGAACCACTCTTCCTTGAGGTCTTCGATCACGCCGTTGGCGACGCGGTCGCGGATGAAGACGTTGAGGAAGTTGAGCATGTCCTGGTCCGTATGCTCGACGGCATAGGACAGCGACACGGGTTTCAGCAGCTCGTCCTCGCCGTTCAGCAGCTTCAGCCCCTCCGCGGCGTCGGGGTTCTGCGCGCGGAAGATGCGCATGAAGCCCGGGTCGACGAAGGAGGCGGTGGACTGGCCCGACAGGACCGAGGTGAAGCCGACCCCGGCCTGGTCGGTGACCAGCTCGTTGATCCTGGCCTCGGGGAACAGTTCGCGCGGGTACTGCGCCTCGACCGTCCCCGCCACGCCCGCGAAGCTGACATCGGACGTGTTCAGCTCGTCGAGCGAGGTGAGCTCGCTGTCCGCGCGCACCATGACGTGAAAGCCGTAGGTGTCGTAGGGGTCGGTGAAGGCCACCGACAGCGCCCGTTCCGGCGTGGCGAAGAGATTGGCGAAGACGACGTCGTACTGGTCGACGTCGAGGCCGGTCACGAGCGTCGCCCAGGTTCCGGGCACGATCTGGAGTTCGACGCCCATGATCTCGGCGACTTCCTCGGCGAGCTCGATGTTGAGGCCGATCCAGTCGCCGGTGGCGGGGTCGATGTACTGGTAGGGCGGGCCTTCGGCGACGCCCACGCGCAGGGTGCCGCGGTCCCGGATCTCGTCGATCAGCCCCTGGGCCGAGGCGGCGCCGGCGGCGAGCGCGCCGGCGGTGGCCACGGCGAGGCCGGTCATCATGGTCTTGAGGGTCATCTTGTTCTCCTTGCTACCTTGCGCGGCCGTCGCGGCCGCTCCCTGCGGGGCGGAGGCCCCTTTCGCTCCGGCGCCTTGGCGGCGCTCTCTCGCTCGTGGGGTCACGCGACCTCCTGGGGCCGGCGACCGACGATCCGTTCGTAGATGTCGGGGGCCGTGGCCCCCTCGCTGCCGATGACGACGACGCGCGAGTCCGGCCCGAGCCCGAGCGCCTGCCATGCGGCGGGCACGTCGCGGGCGGCGAGCAGGGCGGCGAGCGCCGCGCAGCCGCTCTCGCCCGACACCAGCGGCGGGTCGCCCCAGCGGCCGGAGGCGAGCGCGCGCATCGTGTCGATGGCGCGGTCGTCGGGGATGGTCACCACGTCGTCGAGCGCGTGCTGCAGCACGGGCCAGGCAACCGGGGAGACCTCGCCGGCAGACAGGCAGGCCATGAAGCTGTTGACGTCGCCGCCCAGAGGCGCGGGCGTGCCGGTGTCGATGGCGCGATAGACGCAGTCGGCGGCGTGGGGCTCCACCGCGATCATGCGCGGGCGGCGGTCGCCCTCGACGACGGCCCAGTGGCCCGAGACGGCGGCGGCAAGCCCGCCCACACCCGCGGGGATGAAGACATGCGTGGCGGGCGCGTCGAGCTGGTCCAGCATCTCGCGGACCATCAGGGTGTAACCCTGCATGACGAGGAGCGGGATCGTGTCCGGGCCGCCGCCGGAATTGGTGTCGGCGACCAGAGCCCAGCCGTTGCTCTCGGCGTCGCGGCCGCATTGGCGCACCGAGGCGTCGTAGTCGCCGGGGGTCCGGACGATGGTCGCCCCGAAGGCGGCGATGGCGGCCTCGCGGTCGGCGGAGACGTTCTGGTGCAGGTAGATGAAGCAGCGGCAGCCGAAGAGCTGCGCGCCCCAGGCGACGGAGCGGCCGTGGTTGCCGTCAGTGGCGCAGGCCACGGTCTGGCGCGAGACGAAGTCGCGGTGGGCCCCACCGATCAGGTCGGTGGCGGTGGCCTCGTGTCCCTCGGCGCGCAGGCGCTCCTGCAGCACGCGCAGCACGGCGTAGGCGCCGCCGAGCGCCTTGAAGCTGGCGAGGTCGAAGCGGTGCGCCTCGTCCTTGTAGAGAACGGCGGCCACGCCGGCCGCGCGGGCGGCACCGGGCAGGGATACGAGCGGCGTGGGCGCGTAGCCGGGCCAGGAGGTGATCTCGGCCACCGCCGCCTCGTGCTCCACCGGCGACAGGGCCAGCCGCACGCCGTCGGGCATGGCGCCTCCGGCCCCGGCATTGTGAACGTGGCGCAGCGGCGCCTTCGCGGCCTCGTCGTCGCGCATGGGGTCCCTCCTCATTCCTCGGGCCTCACGGGCGACCAGAGCCGCGTCGTCGCCCCGGCCTCGTAGGCCTTGCCGTTCGGGTAGCTCACGAGTTCCATCTGCAGCCCCCAGGGCGCGCGGAAGTAGAGCCAGTCGGAGCCCGCCGCGGGCCCCTCGGTGATGTGTTCGGGCGGGCCGGACATCTCGACCCCGTGGGCTGCGAGGTGGGCCGCCGCCGTGTGGATGTCGTCGACGTAGAGAGCGATGTGGTGTCCGCCGGCGGAGGGGTTCCCGGGGGGCGCGCCCCTGTCCGCAGGAGCGTATTCGAAGACCTCGAGATTGAGCCCGGTGCCGAGCCTGTAGAACCGGTAGCGGCAGGTCGTCCCCTCCGGCGCGCCGAGCACGCGGGTCATCGTGTCCGCGTCGTCGATGGTGCCGCCGTCGAAGACCATGACCGCGCCGAGCACGTCCACGAGGAACCGCTCCGCCGCGTCGAGGTCGGGGACCGTCAGGCCGAGGTGCTCGGCCCCGCGCAGACCGGGAAGGCCGGTCATTCCGCGGCCTCCATGTGACGGGCGAGGGCGGATGTCACCTCTCCCGCGGCCTCCATCTGCGGCATGTGGCCGACGCCGGGGAGGATACGCGTCTCGGCGCCCTCGGGCTCGGCGGGCGGCAGCACCTCGTCGGCCTCGCCCCAGAGAACGAGCACGGGCGCGGTCACGGCCGCGAGGTCCTCGAACGCCCCCTCGGCGGCGGCGCCGTTCAGGAGCGCGCCGTCGGCGATGGCGCGCAGCGCCTCCGGCACGCCGTCGATGCGCTTGTAGGAGAGCGTGCGCTCGATCATGTCCGAGCCGATGGCGTCCTTGTCGGCCACAAGCATCTGCAGCGCCGCCTTCATCGGCCGCCTGCGGCCCGCGGCGACGAACTGCTCCACGAAGTCGGCGTTCACCTCCGGTCCCAGCCCGGCCGGCGCGATCAGCGCGAGGGAGGCCGCGCGTTCGCCCAGCTCGGCGGCAAGGCGCAGGGCGAGACGTCCGCCGAGCGAGTGGCCCGCGAGATGCACGCGCTCGGGCGCGAGCTGCCCGAGAGCGGCGCCCAGCACCGTCGCCAGAGCGTCGAGCGTGGTGCAGTCCGCGTCCACGTCCGAGCCGCCGTGGGAGGGCAGCTCCACGGCATGGACCGTGCGGGCGCGGCCGAGTTCCTCGTGGTTGAACATCCAGGAGGCCGCGTCGGAGCCGAAGCCGTGCAGCAGCACCGCGGGGACGGCCTCGGGCGGACCCTCGGCGGTCACGACCCGGAGGCGCAGGCCCGCGGCCTCCACGGTCCGCCCGGTCAGGGCGGAGGCGGCCGCCTCCTCGGATTCGGGGGCCGCGAAGTCGCCGAGATAGGCGTCGATCTCGTCGTCGCCGACCGCGGCGGGGGCCATGACCGCGATGAGGGCGCCGCAGGGCGCGCTGCGGCCTTCGGGCACCACGATCCGCCGCAGGGTGCCGGAGGTGTCGGCCTCCACCACGTTGGTGATCTTCTCGGTCTCGATCTCGACGAAATCCTCGCCCTTCTCGATCGCGTCGCCGGGCGACTTGAGCCAGCCCGAGACCTTGCCCTCGGTCATCGTCATGCCCCATTTCGGCATGGTCACGGGAGTGATCCGGTCGGTCATCTGGGGCCTTTCAGTGCTGGGTCACCCGACGCACCGCGTCGGCGATGCGCGCGGCGTCGGGCAGGTAGGCGTCCTCGAGCTCGGGCGCATAGGGAACGGGCGTGTGGGGCGGCGTGACCTTCAGGATGGGCGCCTTCAGCGCGTCGAAGGCCTCCTCGGCGATCAGCGCGGCGATGTCGGCGGCCATGCCGCAGCGGGGGTTGGCCTCGTCCACCACCACCACGCGCCCGGTTTCCTCGGCGAATTCGAGGATCGTCTCGGTGTCGAGCGGCGAGGTCGTGCGGGGGTCGACGATGGTGACGTCGATTCCCTCCTTCGCGAGGGTCTTCGCCGCGTCCTCGGCGCGTCCGACCATGCGGCCGAAGGCGATGATCGTGGCGTCGCCGCCTTCGCGGACCACGCGGGCCTCGCCGAAGGGGACGGTGTAGGACTGGTCCGGCACCTCGCCGGTGACGTCGTAGAGCATCTTGTTCTCGAGGAAGATCACCGGGTCGTCGTCGCGGATCGCCTCGATCAGGAGGCCCTTGGCGTCATGCGGGGTCGCGGGGATCACCACCTTGAGGCCGGGGATGTGGGTGAAGATTGGGTAGAGCGCCTGGCTGTGCTGGCTGGCCGACCGGGCCCCGGCGCCGAAGGTGGCGCGCAGGACCATCGGCGTGCGGGCCTTGCCGCCGAACATGTAGCGGAACTTCGCGGCCTGGTTCATCACCTGGTCGAGGCAGACGCCGATGAAATCGACGAACATGATCTCGACCACGGGCCGCAGGCCGGTGAGCGCGGCGCCCCCCGCAGCGCCGACGAAGGCGCTTTCGGAGATCGGCGTGTCGAGGACGCGGTCGCGGCCATAGGCGGCGAGCAGTCCCTTGGTCACGCCGAAGGCGCCGCCCCAGGCGTCCTCTTCGCCGTCGCCGCCGAGTCCGCCGGTGACGTCCTCGCCGAAGACGACCACATCGGGATTCGCCGCCATTTCCTGGTGCAGGGCCTCGTTCAGGGCTGCGCGGAAGGTCTTCTCGGACATGGATCAGGCCTCGTAGCCGTAGGAGACATAGACATCGGTCGTCAGGGTGGCGGGGTCCGGCGGGGCCGCGTCGCGGGCGGCGCGCACCACGGCCTCGATCTCGGCCTCGACCTCGGCGTCGATCGCGTCGAGCGCGGCGGGCTCCATCAGCCCCGCCTCGGTCACCTGGGCGCGGAACCGGTTCAGGCAGTCGCGGTCCCGGCGCTGCGCCTCCTTGGTGGCATCCGACCGGTAGGTGTCCACGTCGCCGTTGAAATGGCCGAAGAACCTCTCGGTCTCGATGTGCAGGAGCGTGGGACCGCCGCCCTCGCGGGCGCGGGTCACGGCGCGGCGGGCGGCCTCGTGGACATCGCCGACGGAGAGGCCGTCGACGCGCTCCGCGGCCATGCCGTAGCCCTCGGCGCGCTTGACGATGTCGCCGGCGACGGCCCATTCGGCAGAGGTCGCCTCGCCCCAGCCGTTGTCCTCGATCACGAAGATCACGGGCAGGTTCCAGACCATGGCGAGGTTCATCGATTCGGCGGTGGTGCCCTGATTCGCGGCCCCGTCGCCGGAGAACGCGACGGCCACGGCGCCGGTCTTCTTCGTCTTCGCGGTGAGCGCGGCGCCGCAGGCCATGGGCGGGCCGCCGCCCACGATGCCGTTCGCGCCCAGCATCCCGACGTCGAGATCGGCGATATGCATGGAGCCGCCCTTGCCCTTGCAGGTCCCGGAGCCGCGGCCGAGGATCTCGGCCATCATCGGTCCGACCTCGCAGCCCTTGGCGATGGAATGGCCGTGGCCCCGGTGGGTCGAGACGATGTGGTCCTCGCGGTTCAGGGCCATGCAGACGCCGGTGGCCACCGCCTCCTGCCCGGCGTAGAGATGCGTCGAGCCCGGCACGCGCCCGGCCTGCGCCTCGGCGTTCACGGCCAGTTCGAACGCCCGGATCGTGCGCATCGTGCGATAGGCGCGGGCAAGGTCTTCGCGGCTCATCTGCATGTCGGGCGGTCTCCTCCGGATCTCGCTTTCCACAATCGTCAAGGGACGCTATCGCCGGGGGCGTGGAACCTTTTTGCCGGAAATGCGCTTTTGCCGAGAAATCCTGCCGAACTTGGCCGCGATCGCGGAGAATTCTCCCGGATGGAGCTGGACGTCTTCGACCGCAAGATCCTCGCGCAGATCCAGCGCAACAACCGCCAGACCGCGGCGGAACTGGCCGACAAGGTGGGCCTGTCCGCCTCGGCCTGTCACCGGCGGCTGCAACGGCTGCGCGAGGGACGGGTGATCGCCGCGGACATCGCGGTGATCGATCCCGCCGCGGTGGGGCGGCGGGTGACGATGATCGTGACGGTGACGCTGGAGCGCGAGCAGTCCGACGTGATCGCCGAGTTCAAGCGCGCGACGCGCGAGAGCGTCGAGATCATGCAGTGCTACTATGTCACGGGGCCGTCGGATTTCGTGATGATCCTGACGGCGAAGTCGATGGAGGCCTATGACGCCTTCGTGGAGCGCTTCCTGTTCGCAAACCGCAACGTGCGGCGGTTCGAGACCTACGTGGTGATGGACCGGGTCAAGGTGGGTTTCGACCTGCCCATCGACACGCAGCCCTAGCCCACCTGCCAGCCGCCATCGACGACGAGCGTCTGGCCGGTGACGTAGTTCGCCAGGGACGAGGCGAGGTAGACATAGGCCCCCGCGACCTCCTCGGGCGTGCCCATCCGGCCCATGGGGATGCGGGCGATCAGCCGCTCGCGGGGGTCGGGCAGGCCCTGTTCGAGGCGGGTGGCGACCAGTTTCTCGATCATCTCGGTCTGGATCTGGCCCGGGGCCACGGCGTTCACGCGGATGCCGCGGGGCGCAAGATCGGCGGCCATGCTCTCCATCAGGCCGACCATGCCGAACTTGCTGGCGGCATAGGCGGCGTTGCCCGACCCGCCGCGGATGCCGAAGAGCGAGGAGGTGAAGACGATGCGGCCGCCCTCGCCCATGCGGCGGGCGGCGGCGCGGGCGGTGACGAAGGCGCCCGTCAGGTTGACCTCGAGCACCTTGCGGAATTCGTCGGGCGCGATGTCGGTGGCGGGGGCCAGGAGCAGGATGCCGGCGTTCGGCACCACGATGTCGGGCGTCCAGCCGTCGGCGGCGAGAGCGTCGAGGACCCGCTCGGTCGCGTCGGCGTCCGTGACGTCCAGCACGCAGGCCCGCGCGCCGGGAATCCGCGCCGCCGCGGCCGCGGTCGCGTCCCCGTCGAGATCGGCGAGCGCCACGCGCGCGCCATGGCGCGCCAGGGCCGCCGCGATCGCGTGGCCGATGCCGCGCGCGGCCCCCGTCACCAGCGCGGTGCGCCCTTCCAGCAGGTCAGTCATGATCCTGTCTCCTCTTCGCTTGTGTCCCACCCCCGCCGGGGCCAGTGTGCCGCCCATGCGCGACGATATCCCCACAGAGGCCGAGGCGCTGCTCTCCGCGCTGGTGACGGCCGAGAGCGTCAATCCGCCCGGCAGAACGGTGGCCGCCGCGGCGGTGGCCGAAGACTGGCTCGCCGCGCGCGGGCTCGGGGCCGAGACGGTGGCGGCCGTGCCGGAGAAGCCGAACCTCGTGGTGAGGGTGGAGAACGGGGCGGGGCCGCATCTCGTGCTGAACGCCCATCTCGACACCGTGCCGCCGGGCGACCGCGCGGCCTGGAGCGTGGAGCCGCTGGCGCTGACCCCGCGCGACGGCCGCCTCTACGGGCTCGGGACCGGCAACATGAAGGGTGCGGCGGCGGCGATGATGCTGGCCACCGACCGGCTGGCGCGGGACCGCGCAGCATGGCGGGGGACGCTGACGCTGACCCTGGTAGCCGACGAATGCACCTTCGGGCCGGACGGGGCGGCGCATCTGCTCAAGGTTCGCCCGGACCTTCTGGGCGACTGGCTGATCTGCGGCGAGGGACCGGGCGGGATGCATCTCGCCGTGGCGGAGAAGGGTCTCCTCTGGGTGCGGCTGCGGGCCCGGGGCCGCGTCGGGCAGGGGATGCTGACGACGCGGGGCAGTGCCGCGACGGCGCGGCTCGCCGGGGCGCTGGCCGAGATCGACGGCTGGAACGAGATGACGGCAGTGCCGCCGCAGGCCGGTCTCGACCATGACGCCAACCGCGAGGGGATGCGGCTGTCGGCCAACATCGGGCGCATCGCGGGCGGCGCCTTCGTGAGCCAGGCGGCGAGCGCGGCGGAGGCCGAGATCGACTTTCGCCTGCCGGTCGGGCTGACCGTGGCGGAGATGGGCGCGCGCCTCGATGCGCTCTGCGCCGCGCGGCCGGGACTGTCGTGGGAGGTCATCAAGGGCTGGGACCCCAACGGCTCCGATCCCGAGGGCGCCGTTGCGGAGGCGGTGCGCGCGGCGGCGACGGAGGTGCGCGGCGCCGCGCCGCGGGACGTGACCCGCCTGCCCGCCTCGGATGCCAGCCGCTGGCGGGCAAGGGGCGTGCCGGCCGTGTGCTACGGGCCGCAGCCTGACCTTGCGTCGGGCGTGGACGACCATGTGGTGCGGGCCGATTTCCTCGACTGCATCAGGGTCTACGAACGCGCCGCGCACCGTCTGCTCGCGCCTCAGACCGCCGAATAGCCGCCGTCGACGACCATCTGCGTGCCGGTCACATAGCGCGCGGCCGGTGACGCGAGGAAGGTGACGACGCCGGCGACATCCTCGGGGCAGCCCTGCCGCTTCATCGGGATCGAGGCCGCGAGCGCCCGTTCGGCGGCCTCGGGATCGTCCTGCGCGGCCCAGAACGGCGCGTTGAAGGGCGTGTCGATGAAGCCGGGCAGCAGCGTGTTGACGCGGATACCGTCGGGGCCGAGCTCGTCGGCAAGCGACCGGCCGAGGCCGAGAAGCCCCGCTTTCGTCGCGTGATAGGCGTGCATCCGCGCGTGGCCGCGGAGCGCGCCGGTGGAGGCGGTGAGGATCACCGCGGCGTTGTCCGAGCGGCGCAGGGCCGGGGCGGCGGCCCGGGTGAGCAGGAAGGGCGCGGTCAGGTTGACCGCGAGGGATCGCGCCCAGTCGGCGGCGGTCCAGTCCGCGAGCGGTGCGGCGTGCATCACCGCGGCGTTGCAGAACAGGGTGTCGAGGCCGCCGAAGGCCTCGAGCGTCTCGGCCACGAGGCGGGCGGGTGTGTCGGGATCAGCGAGGTCGGCATGGCTGAAGCGGGCGCGCCCGGTCCCCTCCTCGAGGGCCGCGGCCCCACCCTCTTCGGCGTTGATGTCGGCGAGGAGCACGTCGTCGCCCCGGGCGCGGAACGCCCGCATCGCGGCGCGGCCGATGCCCGTCGCGCCGCCGGCGATCAGAACGGTTGCCATGCTTTTTCCCTTCCTGTCTTGCGGTAGACTGCGCATCGCGGGTCCGCCCCACGGGTCGCGCGGCGCGTCATGGGCGGATCGGGAGGTCGGCGCCGTCCCGCAGAAAGAGCGGGATGCGGTCGAGGGGGGCGTCGGCCTCAATCCACCGGCCGCCCGGATGGCGGGTGCCGGTCCAGGCGCAGGTCCAGTCCACGCCCGCGGGCAGGCGGACCGGGCGCGTGGTCGCGCCGGCGTCGATCACCGGGGCGACCAGCAGGTCCGGCCCGAAGAGATAGGCGTCGGACACGTCGTGGAGCGCCGGGTCGTCGGGGAAGTCGAAGAAGGCCGGGCGCATCGGCGGGATGCCCGTCTCGGCAGCATGGCGCATCTGCGCGGCGATATAGGGGCGCAGGCGCGTGCGGAGATGCATGTAGGACGAGAGGATCCCATAGACGTCGTCGCCGAAGGACCAGACCTCGTTCTCCGCCCCGCCGAAGCTGAAATCATGGCCGTAGCGGGGATCGCGGGCCGCATCCTCGCGGAAGCCGTGCAGGCGCATGACCGGGCAGAAGCAGCCCCACTGGAACCAGCGGATCAGGAGCTCGTGGAACGCCGGGTCGCGGACATCCCCGCCGTGAAAGCCGCCGATGTCGGTGGTCCACCAGGACCAGCCGCTCATCGCCATGTTGAGGCCGGCGCGGATCTGCGCGGCGAACTCCCCGAAGGTGGAACCGACGTCGCCGGACCAGACCAGCACCGGATACCTCTGCGAGCCGAGCCAGGCCGAGCGCGACAGGAGCACCTGCCCTTCGAGGCCGTCGGCGGCCGCGTGCTCCGCGTAGCCCCGGTGATGCAACGCGGGATAGGCCGAGGATACCGCCCGGCCGTCGCCGGCGTGATAGCGCAGGTTCGACGGGTGGAGCGGGTAGATCTCGGGCTCGCAGGCGTCGAGCCAGAACGAGCGGATGCCGTGGCGCACATAGCCCTCGCGCACCCGGGACCAGTGGAAGGCGCGGGCGTCCGGGTTCGTGGCATCGTAGAATTTCAGCGCATTCAGGCCGTCGGGGGCGCGATCGTAGAAGATCGCTCCCTCGAGGGCGCCGTGGCGGGCCTCGATCAGCCAGCCGGCGCGGGCCATCTCGGCATGGGTCTCGGCGTTGACGTTGACGCTGGGCCAGACCGAGACCATGGGCTCGATCCCCATTTCGCGCAGCTCGGCGACCATGGCGGAGGGATCGGGGAATTCCTCTTCCCGGAACCTCCATTCGCCGGCCTTGGTCCAGTGGAAGAAGTCGATGACGAGGCAGTCGAGCGGCAGGCCGCGGCGCCGGTGCTCGCGGGCGACGGCCAGGACCTCGTCCTGGGTCTCGTAGCGCAGCTTGCACTGCCAGAAGCCCATGGCCCATTCGGGCATCATCGGAGGGCGCCCTGTCAGGGCGGTCTGCGTGCCGATCGCCTCGGCCGGCGTGGCGCCGGGGACGACGACGTAGTCGATCTGGGGCACCGCCTCCATGACCCAGCGCGTGTGGTTCTCGGCCAGTTCGACCCGGCCGACGCCGGGGCTGTTCCAGATCAGGCCGTAGCCCGCGGAGGACCAGAGGCAGGGGAGGACGACCTGGGTGTTCTTCTGGACGAGTTCGATCACGCAGCCCTTCTGGTCGAAGCGGCCGTGCTGGTGCTGGCCGAGGCCGTGGATGCGCTCTCCGGGCGTGGCGCGGAAGCGGGTCTCGACATGCCAGAGGTCGCCGTCCCGCGCGGTCCATGCGCGGGCGCCGGGCCAGAGGAAATGCGGCGCCTCCTCCTCGAGGAGGGTGGCGCCGGTGCGGCGGTCGGTGAACCGCAGCAGCAGGCCGGGGAAGATGCCGCGCTCGGCGAAGCGGAGGTCCACCGTCAGCCGGTCGGTCGAGAGGGAGGCGGTCTCCGGGCCGGTGACGATGTCGGGGCGACCCTCCGGAAGGTCGGGCAGGAGGCCCGAGACCGCGCCGGGATCGAAGCCGCGATTCTGCGTGGCGCGGACGCGGATCGCCTCGCCCAGCGCCTCGATCCGCAATGTCTCGCGGCCCAGACGGGCGACCAGCGCGGACTCCTCCCTTGCGAAAACCTCGTGCGTCATCTCTGCCTCCGTACCGGTCGCCCGACACTGGCCGCAGGGCCCTGCGGTTTTTCGGCACTCGGGCCGGGTCCTGCGGGATTTTCTCGCGTTCTTCGGCGGCCCTTCGCGAAATTGCGGCGTCAGAGCTTCATGCGAGGATCGGCGAGGGTCTGGACGATCTCCACCGCCATGTTGAACAGGATGTAGACGGCGCCGAAGGTGAGGGCGACCCCGAGCACGGCGGGGAGGTCCGAGGAGGCGAGGGACTGCACCATGTAGAGGCCGAGTCCGGGCCAGGCGAAGGTGCGCTCCACGATCAGCAGATTTCCGAACATCAGGCCCAGTTGCAGGCCCAGCATCGACAGGGGCGGCGAGGCGGCATTCCGCAGGCCGTGCCTCAGAACGACGCGGTATTCGGGCAGGCCCTTGCCGCGGGCCGTCTCGGCATAGGGCTGTCGCAGGACGTCGTGGAGCGCGGAGGCGAGGCTGCGGCCCACGGCGACGGCGAGCGGCAGGGCAAGCGCGAGGGCCGGGAGAACGAGATGAGCGAGCGCGCTGCCGACGACATCGGGGCGGCCCAGCAGGATGCCGTCGATGACCATGGAGCCGGTCGGCCCCTCGAACCGCCGGATCCCGATGCGGCCGGCACCGGGCAGCCAGTCGAGCGAGAACCAGAAGAGGTAGATGAGCAGCATGGCGGACAGGAAGATCGGGACGGAGCCCGCCGCGAGCATGGTCATGCGGACCGCGCCGGAGCGGGCGAGCAGCATCTGCGCCAGCGCGAGGACGAGGGCGAGCGCGGTGCCGAGGATCATCGCGGCGCCGACCAGTTCCAGCGTGGCGGGCAGATATCGCCTGAGGTCGTCGGCCACGGGCTGCCGGGTGCGGACGGAGGTGCCGAGATCGCCCCGGGCGAGATTTCCGAGGAAGCGGACGTATTGCTGCGGGATCGGGTCGTTCAGGCCCAGCTGCCCGCGGACGCGCTCGACCGTCTCGGCGGGCGCGGCGGGTCCGGTGATGGCGCGGGCCGGGTCCGCGGGAATGATCGCCTGAAGGGCGAAGACGATGACGGTCACCATCCAGAGGACGAGGACGAAGCCCAGTGCGCGGCGGAGGAGGTAACCGGTCACGGACTCAGGCCCCCCGCACCGCGCGGCGCAGCCCGTCGCCCGCGAGGTTCGCCATCAGGCACATGACCATGATGGCGACGGCGGGCAGGATCGGCAGCCACCAGAAGACGGTGAGGCTGTCGATGCCGCGCGCCGTCATCGCGCCGAGTTCCGGCGCGGGCGCGGGCTGGCCGAGGCCGAGGAAGGACATCAGCGACAGGGTCATGATCACGTTGGCCACGTCGAGCGTCGCGGTCACGAGGAGCGCCGGCACGACGCCGGGTGCGATGTGGCGCAGCACGAGAGCGGTTCCGCGGCTGCCTCCGATGCGGGCCGCCTCCACATGGGGCCGGACGCGCAGGCGGCAGACCTCGTCGCGGACGATGCGGGTGTACCAGGGCCACCAGAAGATCGTGATCGCGATCATCGTGTTGACCAGTCCGGGGCCGAGGGCGGCGACGACGGCCAGCGCGATCAGGGTCGACGGCAGGACGAGGAAGAGCTCCACCAGCCGCATGATGACGAGATCCGCCGTTCCGCCCATGGTGCCGGCGGCGAGACCGAGGGCGGTGCCGACGACAAGGGCGACAAGGATGATGCACAGGCCCGGCAGCCAGGTGTAGGTGACGCCGAGCAGGACCCGGCTGAACAGGTCCCGGCCCAGGTCGTCGGTCCCGAAGAGGTGGGGCCAGCCGGGCGGCAGATGCGCAGGGGCGACGCGCAGATAGGGGTCGAACGGCGTGATCCAAGGCGCGATCAGCGCGAGCAGCGTGATGACGCCGAGCGAGACCAGCGCCACGGTCTCGAGCCAGCCCATGCGCGCGGCGAGCCGGCGCAACCGGCCCGGCGTCCGGGCCGGGATCGTCTCGGGGTCGGGACGCGCCACAGTCATGCGAGGCCCTCGCGGCTGAGGCGGGGAACGGCGGCGAGAAGCTGCTCCGTGTAGGCGGCGCGTGGCGACGTGACGACCTCCTCCGAGGGGCCTTCCTCGACGAGGCGGCCCTTGTCGAGAACGGCGATCCGATCCGCGATGAGCCGTGCCGCGGCGAGGTCATGGGTCACGAAGAGCATGCCGAGGCCCGCGCGGCGGCGGATGTCGTTCAGCAGGTTCAGCACCTGCGCGGCAAGCGAGACGTCCATCGCGCTGATCGGCTCGTCGCAGAGCAGCACGCTCGGCTTTCGGATCAGGGCGCGGGCAACGCAGGCGCGCTGGCACTGGCCGCCGGAGAGCTCCGACGGCAGCGCGGCGGCGAGCGCGGGATCGAGGCCGACCTCGCGCAGCGCCTCCGCGATGCATGTGTCGCGGGTGTCGCGGGGAAGGCCTTCGCCGATCTGCGCTCCGATGGGGAGCCATGGGGTGAGCGCGCCGACGGCATCCTGGAACACGACCTGCGGGGGGACGGAACCGGACCGGGAAACGTCGCCCGCGTCGGCGGTCTCGAGGCCCGCGGCGATGCGCAGGAGGGTGGACTTGCCCGACCCGCTTTCCCCCACGAGTGCGACGCATTCGCCCGCGGCGATGCGCAGGTCGATCCCGTCGAGGACGCGGACCGGCTGGCGTCGGCCCCAGCGGCCGCGCGGACCGGCCGGAAAGTGCTTGACGACCCGGTAGAGCTCAAGCGCCCAGGATTTCCCTTTCGCCACCGGCGGCCAGGGGGCGATCTCGGCGGTTCCGGCGGTCGGGAGCGGCCGGGAGCGGTCGGTCGAGAGGTCGAACCGGGCGCGCAGAAGCGCGCGGCTGTAGGCCGCCCGTGGCGCGCGGATCACCTGGGCCGCCGGCCCGTCCTCGACGATCTGGCCGCGGTGGCAGACGAGAATCCGGTTGGCCAGCCCGGCCGCGATCCCGAGGTCGTGGGTGACAAAGAGCACGCCCGTGCCCTCCGAGCGGAGCGAGGCCACGAGGTCGAGGATCTGGGCCTGGACGGTGACATCGAGCGCGGTCGTGGGCTCGTCGGCGATCAGCAGGCGCGGGCGGGCGACCATCGCCATGGCGATCATCACGCGCTGGCGCTGCCCGCCGGAGAGGCGGTGCGGGTAGGCGGCGAGGATGCGGCGCGGATCCGGCAGGCCGGTGCGGGCGAGCCAGGTTTCGGCATCGTCGCGCGCCGCTCCGCTTTCGGCCAGTTGCCGCCCGATGGTCATGGTCGGATTGAGGGCGCCCATCGGGTTCTGCGGAACCGCGCGGACGAGACGGCGGCGGACGTCGCGGAGAGTGCGGGGGTCGGCGCCGATGACCTCGGTGCCGTCGATGCGGACAGAGCCC
Organism: Histidinibacterium lentulum; assembly: GCF_003789055.1. Lineage (GTDB taxonomy): Bacteria > Pseudomonadota > Alphaproteobacteria > Rhodobacterales > Rhodobacteraceae > Oceanicola > Oceanicola lentulus. The sequence goes on from NZ_ML119091.1 coordinate 31,313, forward strand.
GAAAGGTGGCGGACGGCATCCTGTGGCAAGAGACCCTGGAGCGCCTTGCCGATGGTGGACTTGCCCGAGCCGCTTTCGCCGACCAGCGCCACGATCTCGCCGGCACCGACTGCGAAGGAGACGCCACCGAGGACGCGGGTCGCCTCGGCCTCCCGCCCGAGATCGGCGACAAGGTCGCGGACCGAGACGACCGGCTCAGTCATAGAAATCCGGTGCGAGTTTCAGGCCCAGGAGAAGATCGGGGTCATGGGTGAGCATGAGCCGCGCGCCGCGCTCCGCGACCAGGGCGTTGATGCGGCGGATCGAGGCAAGGGCGGCGGTGTCGCTCGAGGCCTCGCCGGGCAGTTTCTCCTCACGGAAGTTCTCCATCAGGTCGCCGACGTCGGCGGCGAGGATGACGGGGCCGGTGTTCGGCAGGTCGATGGCCAGCGAGATGTGGCCGGGGCTGTGGCCTTCGGTGTCGAGGATCTCGATGCCGGGCATCAGGGGGGTGTCGCCGTCGATCAGCTCCCAGTCGTCGATCATGTCGTAGTCGTCGCGGAACCATGCCGCGCTGGCCGTCGAGCCGTGGGCGTGGGCGTGCTCGCGGCGGTGCAGGACCTTGCGCGCATGGGCCAGGCGCTTGAGGTGGCCGGAATGGTCCGCGTGCAGGTGGCTGACGACGACGGTGCCGATGTCGGACCAGCCGAGGCCGATCCGCGCCAGCTGCGCCCCGAGTTCGTGGTCGGGGAGGACGACCGGAGGGGGGTCCCAGCCGGGATCGAGGAAGTGGGATTTCAGGCGGGCGGGGTCCCTCAGGTTGGCCTCGTCGAGCCCGGCATCGAACAGGACCCAGCCGTGATCCGTGTCCATCAGGTAGGCGGTTATGGGCACCGCGTGGATGATGCGCGGATCGCTCCCCCGGACGGAGACGGTCCGGGGGATGATCTCGAACCCGCACAGCAGGACATAGAGCCGGCGGACGGCCGTCACCGGATCACTCCTCGAAGCGGACAGTGCCGAAGTCGATGTTACCGGGCAGGAACACCGGCCGCAGACCGAGATCGGTCAGCCCCTCGGCATGGACGACGACATCCTGCACGTCCGCGAAGGGCAGGAAGAGGCCGGCCTCGATCCAGAGGTCGGAGGCCTCGGCATAGGCGGCGTCGCGCGCGGCGATATCGGTGATCCCGAACGCTCCGTTCGCGATCTCGTCGGCTTCGGGCAGGGACGCCCCCATCAGGTTCAGGATCGCTCCCGTGGTGTAGAACACGCCGGCCTGAGTCTCTGGATGGGCGGCGTCGGGCACGCTGCGGGTCAGCACGATGTCGGGCGCGGTATCCATCGCCTCCTGCAAGCCGTAGACGGCCCCGGCGGGCAGCACGACGACCTCCGCATCGACCCCGATGGCGGCCAGTTGCGCGGCCATGATGTCCGCCGCCTGGTCGACGTCGTCGGCGCCTTCGGAGCCATAGCCGATGGTCAGCGACAGCCCGCCCGCGGCAGTGACCGCCGCGGCGGCCGACGCCATGTCGGAGGGGAAGTCCACCGGGGTTTCCGGGGTGAGCATGGTTGCCGGAAACAGCGACAGGGCAGGTGTGGCGTAGGGGCCGTAGATGTCTTCGACCCAGATGTCGGGGTCCAGCGCCGTCATAACCGCGGCGCGCAGGTCGGCGTCCTCGGCCAGGGGCGAACCGGGCTTCACATAGCCGAAGAGCAGCGCCATCGACGGCGCCGCGGTGAGCTCGAGCCCCGGCGGCAGGGCGGCCAGCTGGGCCCAGGGATAGTTGGTGGGCACCGCGTCGATATCGCCGGCCCGAAGCTGGAGGATCTGCTGGCCGATATCGGGAATCACGGGGATCTCGACCACGTCGAAATAGGGTTCCTCGCCGTGATAGTCCTCGAACTTCTCCAGTACGTATTGTTGGCCCCGGTTGAACTCCGTCAGCCGGAAGGGACCGGAGCCGACGGCGTTCTCGGCGAACCATTCCGGCGGGTTGCCCTCGATCGCGGCGGGCGAGATCACCTTTGGCCCCCAGGGGCTGGACAGGTAGTCGAGGAAGGAGGGCTGCGGCATTCCGAGGGTGAAGACCACGGTGTCGCCGTCCGGGGCCTCGATGCCCGTCACGTTCCACAGGAAGTAGTTGAGCATCATCGTCTCGCTGCCGCGCCGCTCCATCGAGGCGAGGACAGCGGCGGAATCCACGGGCGTTCCGTCGTGGAACGTGGCGCCGTCGACGAGGTCGAAGATGTAGGTCAGGCCGTCGTCGCTGATCGTCCAGCTCTCGGCGAGCGCGGGTCCGATGTCGGTGGAGCCCGGGATGTACTCCACCAGCCCCTCGTAGACATTGTTGATCGCCGACAGCGCCTGCGTCTCGAAGGCGTTGTCGGGATCGAACGAGCCGATGTCGATCGAGAACGGCACGCGCAGGACGTTCTGGGCGGCGGCGGGCAACGGCACGGCGAGCAGCGAGGCAGCAACAATGCGGCCGAAAGGGATGGTGAATGCGGTCATTGTTGATCTCCGTGTCTGTCTCATGATGTGTCGACGACCGGGGAAACAACGAGAGCAGCGAACGGCCCGGGCCGACCAGACGCAGTACTCTCCCGGGCTTTTGTCCCGCCGTGTACCGGGGCGGAATCTGCCGGCCCGGCGGCACCTCTCGGTCCGGCCCCGGCACGCGGCCGGCGGATCCCTAGGCACCCTGCAGGATCAGTCTGCGCAGATTCGGCCCGGCGCCCAAAGGAAACCGGCAGATCGGGCCGCCGGATCTGCCCACCAGGCGATCACACCGCATGGGGCGCCGAAAATTTGAGCGCTCTGACGGCCATTTGCCACGGAACGACGTTCGAGCCGCCGGCGCAGGAGGGAGTTTGCCCGCCCCGGCAGGGCCCTTCCGCCGATTCGGCCCTTGCCGGAACCCGGCCGCCGGCGGGACCGGGCGCTTGACGGCGCGCCGGCTTGCTGGGAGCAGGTCGGGCCATGGCCGACACCCTGCCCATCGACGCCGTTCTGCCCGAGCTTCTGGCGGCCATGGCCGGGCGCGGCGCCGCGGTGCTGCAGGCGCCGCCCGGGGCGGGGAAGACGACGCGGGTGCCGCTGGCGCTGATGCCTGCCGTGCGGGGGCGGATCGTGATGCTGGAGCCGCGCCGCCTTGCCGCGCGGGCGGCGGCGGAGCGGCTGGCGGAGCAGCTGGGCGAGGCGCCGGGCGGCGCGGTCGGCTACCGGATGCGGGGCGAGAGCGTGCCGGGGCGGCGGATCGAGGTGGTCACCGAGGGCGTGCTGACGCGGATGCTGCAGACCGACCCGGAGCTGCCGGGCGTGGACTGCGTGATCTTCGACGAGTTCCACGAGCGCTCCCTGAACGCGGATCTGGGTCTCGCACTGGCGCTGGAGGTCCGGGGGGCGCTGCGCGAGGACCTGTGGCTGCTGGCCATGTCGGCGACACTGGATGCGGGACCGGTGGCGGCGCTGATGGGGGATGTGCCGGTGGTGACCTCGGAGGGGCGCAGCCATCCGGTGGACCTGCGGTATCTCGACCGGCCGCTCGGGCCCGGCGCGCGGATCGAGGGCGCGGCGGCCGATCTGGTGGCGCGGGCGGTGGCGGAGACGGAAGGCGGCGTGCTGGTGTTCCTGCCGGGGGAGGGGGAGATCCGGAGGGTGGCGGCGCAGCTCGAGGGGCGGCTGCCCGGGGAGTGCCGGGTGCGGCCGCTTTTCGGCGCGCTGCCCTTTGCCGAGCAGCGGGCGGCGATCCGGCCCGATGAGGGGGGGCGCAAGGTGGTGCTGGCGACCTCGATCGCCGAGACCTCGCTGACCATCGAGGACGTGCGGGTGGTGGTGGATGCGGGCCGCGCCCGGCGGGCGCGGTTCGATCCCGGCTCCGGCATGGCGCGGCTGGTCACCGAGCGGGTGACGCGGGCGGAGGCCGCGCAGCGGGCGGGCCGTGCGGGGCGGGTCGCGCCCGGGGTCTGCTACCGGCTCTGGACGAAGGGAGAGGAGGGCGCGCTCGCCGCCTATCCGCCGGCGGAGATCGAGGCGGCGGACCTCGCGCCGCTGGCGCTGGAGCTGGCGGTCTGGGGGTCGGAGAACCTGCCGTTCCTGACGCCGCCGCCCGAGGGGGCGATGACGGCGGCGAGGGCGTTGCTGGGGGATCTGGGCGCGCTGGATGCGGCGGGTCGGATCACGGAGCACGGGCGCAGGCTCGCGGCGCGGCCGGTGCATCCGCGGCTGGGGCACATGCTTGAGCGGGGTGGGCGGGGCGCGGCGTCGCTGGCGGCGGTGCTGTCGGAGCGCGATCCCCTGCGCGGGGCGGAGGCGGATGTGGGGCTGCGGCTGGCGGCGCTGCAGGGGCGGGGACCCGCGGTGCCGCGGGCCGTGCTGGAGCGGCTGAGGGCCGAGGCGAAGCGGCTGGGAAAGGGCCTGCCGGAGGGGCCGGGGCTGACGGTCGGGCAGATGGCGGCGTTGGCCTATCCGGACCGGATCGGGATGCGCAGGCCCGGCGATGAGCCGCGCTACGTTCTTTCGGGCGGCAAGGGGGCGCGGCTCTCCGCGGCCGACGGGCTGGCGGGGGCGCGCTTTCTCGTGGCGCTCGATCTCGACGGGGAGGCGCGGGAGGCCACCGTGCGGCTTGCGGCGCGGATCGAGGAGGGGGAGTTGAGGGAGACCTTTGCCGAGCGGATCGCCTGGGAGAGGGTCTGCCTCTGGTCGCGGCGGGAGAGGCGGGTTCTGGCGCGGCGGCGGGAGCGGCTGGGGGCGCTGGTGCTGACCGATCTGGCGGACAGGGAGGCCGATCCGGAGGCGGTGGCCGCGGCGATGTGCGCGGGCGTGCGGGAGCTGGGGCTGGGGCTTTCGGCGGCGGCGGAGCGGTTCCGGGCGCGGGTGGAGCTGGCGCGGGGCGGCGGAATGGACCTGCCGGAGATGAGCGACGCGGCGCTGCTGGCGGGGCTGGAGGAGTGGCTCGCGCCGCATCTGGGGGCTGTGAGGACGGCGGAGGAGTGGCGCGGGTTCGACGCGCTGCCGGCGCTGCGGGCGATGCTGTCCTGGGAGGAGATGCAGGCGCTGGACCGGGAGGTTCCCGCGCGGTTCGTCACGCCGCTGGGGCGGGAGGTGGCGATCGACTATTCGGGCGAGCATCCGTCGATCGAGCTGCGGCTGCAGGAGATGTTCGGGCTGGCGCGGCATCCGGTCGTCGGGGGGCGTCCGCTGCGGATCGCGCTGCTGTCGCCGGGGGGCAAGCCGGTGGCGGTCACGATGGACCTGCCGGGGTTCTGGGACGGGGCCTACAGCGAGGTCAGAAAGGAGATGCGCGGGCGGTATCCGAAGCATCCCTGGCCGGAGGATCCCCGGGAGGCGCAGCCGACGCTGCGCGCGAAGCCCCGGGGGTGAGGGGGCGTTACACGATGTAACGGGGATTTATGTATAAGATATTTAAGAACTATTTCGAGTTTCGGGCTTCGGGGGCTCCGTGTCGAGTTCGGCCAGGCTGCCGCCCCGGGCTGTGAAATCGGCCCAGATCCAGGCCATCCGGTCGACGAACCAGAGCTTGGCGCCCGAGATCAGGAGGATGCCCGCCACCACCGCCCAAAGGTCGAGGCGCCAGAGGCCCCAGGCATAGGGCAGCACGCCAAGGGCGGAGAGCGCCGTGAGGGTGCGCGAGGCGCGTTGGTGATGGGGGGCGATGCGGCCCGGGTGGCGCAGGAAGACCCGCTCGCCCAGCACGCCCCGGGCGGCCCAGCCGTCGAGGGTGGCGGGTGCCGCGAAGAGCCGCGGGTTGAGCCAGATCCAGAGGAGCACCAAGGCCACGGCGAGCCACGCCCAGGGGCCGATCCAGACCCGCGACCAGATGGCGAGGGCGAGAAGCGGCAGCGGCGTCGCGGCGCGGGTCCAGACGGACCACGGACTGGCATGGCGCGCCCAGGTGGCGTCGTCCATGGCCATGAGGCGCTCTGCGAGGCGGAAGATGTCCATGGGGGAAGGTGAGGGAGGAAGGGCGGGGAGTCGAGGGGGGGTGCTGTATCTGCGGCATGATTTGCCGGCCGTCGGGCTGGGGCAGGAGCGCACGTGAACTATTGCGGAGCGCGCCACGGCTCGGAGCCCGCGGAGGGCGGCGTGTGGACCTCGCGAAGGACCGTCTGTTGAAAATCATTTACAGAAGGATCGGTGTCGGCGACACTAAACCGGCAACTATCGCAATTTGTATGCAGGCTCGGAACTTCGCAGTAGAAAGATACGATATGGCTATAGAGCGCATGAAACTGTCCCGCCTCGGTGCATTTGTCCGCCGTGGAGGTGGTCATGCGCTGTTTCCTCTCATTCTTGCAATCGCACTGGGAGTCGGCTGGTGGATAACCAGCGAAGAGGTCCGGTTGCTGGAAAATGACGGGGTAGATACAACAGCCACTGTCATATCCAAGGATTGGAGCATCCGGTCCGGCACCAATGGCAATGCAAGCCGGTACTATTATGTCGAAGTGGAGTTTTCGGCACCTCCCGATCAAACCATCTCGGAAACTTCCGAAGTCGGGTCATCCTTTTACTCTAGGCTGGAAGAAGGTGACGAAATTGATATCCGATATTTTGCCCATGATCCGACCCTTGTTGAAATTGACCCCTCAAAGCGCAGTACCTCGGCCTTCTGGCTTGGCCAGCTTGGTCTGCTCATGCTGGTATGGTTCCTCGGAATGATCTGGCACTACTGGCGCGAGAGCGCCAAGACCTTCCGCGCTGTAAATCTTGGTGAAGTGCGAGAAGCACGCGTCACCGGGCATGTCAGCGATGCCACTCCCGGTGTGAAAGACACTCGCAAGAAGAAAGAGCGGAGATACATGCTGAGATGGGACGATGCGAGGGATACGTTCGGCATGGGCGGATCGCTGCGGGAGGACGAGCTTGAGAAATATCCGAAGGGGACCGTGATCGTCACCTATACCGACCCGGTGAGCGGGGAAACGTACTGGGAGGGTCAGATCTGAGCCTTGGCTCCAGGGCGTCAGAGACCGCAAGACCGGTTCGGTTATCTGAGGCGACGCGCCATCAGAGCCGGGTTTTGGGAATAAAGCGCTGCCGCTCGGATGTCGGATCGCCGGTCCGCGGCCCGTCGATGCGCGTCGGCGGGAACCGGGCGCCTCTGTGACTTTGGTCGGGCGGGGTGCGCGCCGGCCGAGATCCTAGTCCAGCACCACGATGGCCTTGGGCTTGGACTTGTGCTCGGGCTCCACATGGATCGTCGCGCGGACGCCGGGGATGGCGCGGGCGATGGCGGCCTCGAGGCGGTCGCAGATCTCGTGGGCCTGAAAGACGGTCATGTCGGAGGGGACGACCAGGTGGAATTCGACGAAGGTGGCGGAGCCCGCGTGGCGGGTGCGCAAGTCGTGGGCCTCGACGGCGCCGGAGCCCTCGGTGGCGATGATCTCGCGGAGGCGGGCGAGGGTCTCCTCGGGGACGGCCTCGTCCATCAGCCCGCTGAGCGAGGAGGTCATCACGCGCCAGCCGGACCACAGGATGTTCAGCGCCACCAGTGCGGCCAGCAGGGGATCGAGGATCCACAAGCCGGTGCCCCAGGCCAGCAGCACGCCCGCCACGACGCCCACGGAGGTCAGCACGTCGGTCCAGAGGTGGCGGCCGTCGGCCACCAGCGCGGGGGACCGGAGGCTGCGGCCGCGGCGCAGGAGGACGGTGGCCCAGGCGGCGTTGAGCGCGGTGGCCACGCCGTTGATCAGGAGGCCCTCGAGCGGCGCCTCGAGGGCGCGGGGGCCGAGGAGGCCGGCCCAGGCCTCGCGCAGGATGAAGACGGCGGCGACGATGATCATCGCGCCCTCGAGCGCGGCGCTGAAGAATTCCGCCTTGTGGTGGCCGAAGGGGTGATTGCTGTCGGCGGGACGCGCCGCCACGCGGATCGCCACGAGGGCGGCGAAGGCGGTGGCGAGGTTGACCGTGCTTTCGAGGGCGTCGGACAGCAGCGCCACGGAGCCCGTCAGCCACCAGGCCAGCGTCTTCAGGCCCAGCACGACGAGCCCCACGGCGAGGCTGCCGATGGCGAGTTTCAGTGCGGCCGACATGGCGCCCCCGTTGTTGCGGCGGGCTTACAGGGGCGGGGGGTGCGGCTCAACCGGCCGTTTCGGCGCAGGGGGTGCTGCCGGTCGAACCGGGAGCGGAGGCTGTGCGTTGACGGCGAGCAAGGCGGGAGCGAGATGCAGGACCGACCCGGCGAAGGACCCGGCCCCGGCGAGGGGGCCACGCCCCATCCCGAGGGAGCGCATCCGGCCGCGCCTGCGGATCCGGAGACGCTGGAGACGGAGGGTCGGGGCCGCGAGGCGTGGCGGCCGCACCGGATCGACCTTGCCGGATGGCGGGACATCTCGCTGCGCGCCGGGGCGCGGGTGAACCGGGATCTCGTGCCGCTGGTGGCGGCGGGCGTGGCCTTTTTCGGGATGCTGGCGCTGTTTCCGGCCATCGCGACGCTGGCGGCGCTGGCCGGGCTGTTCTTCGAGCCGGAGCTCGTGGTCGATCAGCTCGACGCGCTGGAGGGGCTGGCGCCCGCGGAGCCGCTCTCGGTGGTGCGCGAGCAGGCGGTGGCGCTCGCCGGGCAGGCGCCGGCCCAGGCCACGGCGACGGTGCTCGTCAGCCTTGCGCTGTCGCTCTTCTGGGCCTCGCGGGGGATCGACAACCTGGTGAGCGGGATCAACATGGCCCATGCCGAGGTGGAGACGCGGAACATCCTTCTGCGCAACCTCGTGTCGCTCTGGCTCACGGCGGTGCTGACGGCCATGGCGCTGGCCTCGCTGGCGCTTGCCGTCGCGGTGCCGGCGACGGCGGGGGCCTTCGGGCTCTCGGGATGGACCGACACCATCGTCACCTGGGGCCGGTGGCCGGTGCTGGCGCTCCTGTCGGTGGGCGCGCTGGGGCTGCTCTACCGCTATGCTCCCGCCCGGCGCCCGCCGCGCTGGAGCTGGGTCACGCCGGGGGCCGTGCTGGCGACGCTGCTGTGGCTGGGCGGATCGGTGCTGTTCTCGGCCTTCGTGCGCAACTTCGGCAGCTACCAGCCCACCTACGGCGCCATCGCCGGGGTGGTGATCCTGCTGCTCTACATCTGGCTGACGGCCTTCGTGGTGCTTCTGGGGGCGCTTGTGAACGCGGAGATGGAGCACCAGTCCCGCCGCGACACGACGCGGGGCAAGGTCAGGCCCATGGGCGAGCGGCGCGCGCATATGGCGGACACCCTGGGGCGGCGACCCTAGGTTTCGCCCGGCTGCGCCGGGGCGATCCGGGGGGCTTTGCCCCCCGCGACGAAAGCGGGGCTTTCGCCGCTCCCCCCAGGATACTTCAGGCCAGAAAAGCGGGGGGAGGGAGTGTCCGGCCTCTCCGGGGCGGACGGGCCGGGGCGGGGCGCCGCGTGTCGCAAACGGCGGGTGATGCGGCGCTGCGGCGACGGTGGCGACGGGGCGGACGTGGGAGGCGGGGGGAGGCTCTGCGCGGGGGTGGTGCGGGATGGTCAAGGTTCTGTCCGGGGTCTGGGCCCTGCTCATCGGCATCGTGCTGATCATGCTGGGCAACGGCCTGCATTTCACGCTGATCGGCCTGCGCGGGGGGATCGAGGGGTTCTCGGCCGCGGAGCTTGCCGTGGTGACCTCGGGCTATTTCGCGGGGTTTCTCGCGGGCGCGCGCCACTCGCCGGCGCTGATCCGCAGGGTCGGGCATGTGCGCGTCTTCGCGGCGCTGGGCAGCTTCATGTCGGCGGGGCTCATCGCCTTTCCGCTGCTGACCGAGCCCTGGGCCTGGACGCTGCTGCGCGTCCTCGTCGGATTCTGCATGTCGGGGATCTACGTCACCGCGGAGAGCTGGCTCAACGACGCCTCCACCAACGAGACGCGGGGCAAGGTGCTGTCGGCCTACATGATCGCGCAGACGCTGGGCATCATCGGGGCGCAGGGGCTCCTGACCCTGGGCGATGCGGGGACCTCGGTGCTGTTCATCGCGGCGTCGATCCTCGTCTCGGTCTCCTTCGCCCCCATCCTGCTGACGGTGACGCCGGTTCCCGCTGTGGAGGTGGCGCGGCCCATGGGGCTGGGCGCGCTTTTCGCCGCCTCGCCGCTGGGGACGGCGGGGATCTTCCTTCTGGGCGGGGTCTACGCCACGCAGTCGGGGATGGGCGCGGTCTTCGGCAGCCAGATCGGGATGAGCGCGGGGGAGATCGCGCTGTTCGTGGCAATGCTGTTCGCGGGGGCGCTGGTGCTGCAGTATCCGGTCGGCTGGCTCTCGGACCAGATGGACCGGCGGCGGCTGATCCTTCTCGCCGCGGCGCTGGGGGCGGGCTCCTGCCTTTGCGGCTGGATGGCGGGGGACCGCCTGGTGCCGCTGATGGCGGCGGCCTTCTTCGCGGGCGGGGTGACGACGCCGCTCTACGCGCTCTTTCTCGCCTATGTGAACGACTACCTGCCGGCGGAGGACATGGCGGCGGCCTCGGGCGGGCTCGTGTTCTGCTTCGGGCTCGGGGCCATTCTCGGGCCGCTGATGGCGGGCTGGGGGATGCAGGTCTTCGACCCCTTCGCCTTCTGGCTGGTGCTCGGCGGGACCTTCGGGGCGATCGCGGTCTATGCGCTCTACCGCATGACGCGGAGCGCCGCGGTGCCGGTCTCCGAGACCGAGAGCTATCTCGGGGTGCTGCCGACCGCCTCGCCGGTGGCGGTGGAGGCGGCCGGCGTCTGGTCGGCGGAGCAGGCCGGAGCGGAGCGCGAGGACGGGGCGGGCTGACGCGCGCCCCGCGCCGTGTCAGGTGGCGGCGCCGTTCGCGGCCGCGCGCGCGGCCTCCACCGCAGAGAGGGCCTGCGAGAGCAGGACGTCGAGCCGCTCGAGCTCGGCCGGCTCGATCCCGCCGAGGAGCGCCCGGAGTTCGCCCGCGTGCAGGGAGATCGCGGCATCGGCCCTGGCCAGCCCCTCGGGAGTGAGCTCGACGATGACGCCGCGTCGGTCGCCCGGGTCGGGGCGCCGCCGCACGAGCCCGAGGCCCTCCACCCGGTCGATCCGGGCGGTCAGGGCGCCCGAGGTCAGGAGCGATTCGGCCAGGATCGCCGCCGGGCGCATGGCGAAGGGCGGTCCCTGGCGGCGCAGGGTCACGATCAGGCTGAAGGATTCCCAGGTCAGCCCCTCGGCGTCGAGCCAGCCGCGGGCCTGCTGGACCAGCCCGCCCGACAGCCGCAGGAGCCGCGCCAGAACGCCGATCGGCAGGAGGTCGATGTCGTCGCGGACCTCCGACCACTGCTCGAGGATGTGGCTGACCGAGTCTCGGGCTGGCACGGAATCCATGTGTCGCTCCATGTAAAGTTTCTTTGCGTCGAGAGAAATCTCGGCTAGCTTCAGGATACCTAGCGGGGAGACTCACGTGGCGCGAGATTTCATAAAGGGCGACTGGCAGCAGGGGCGGGCGTTTTCGCCGGCGGTGGTGACGACCGATACCCGGAAAACGATCTGGCTGGCCGGGCATGGCGGCCTGAAGTCCGACGACGGCACGGTGCTGAAGGGGGATTTCGACGCCCAGTGCCGGCAGTGCTTCCGCAATCTCGAGAAGACGCTCGCGCCGGCCGGAGGCACGCTGCGGGACATCGTCACGATGACGGTCTTTCTGACCGACGTGCGCCAGACCACGCGGATGACCGAGATCCGCACCGAGATCTTCGGAGACGACTTTCCCGCGAGCGCGGCCATCACCGTGACCGGCTTTGCGGTGCCGGAGATGCTGATCGAGATCCAGGCCGTGGCGGTCCTGGACTAGACCGCACAGGCTCCCGCAGGCCGGGCGCCGCCCGGACCGGGGGGCGCAACAGGACAGGGAGGATATTTCATGTCCATCACGAAGACCGGACTGATGGCCGCGGCACTGGTCGCGGTGGCGGGGCCCGCGCTGCCCCAGGACATGACGACGCTCAGGGTCCTGACGCCGGTGCCGCGCACCGCGTCCTGGTATCCGGTGCTCGTCGGCGAGGCGCTGGGCTATTTCGCCGATGCGGGCATCACCCTGGAGCTGGTGCCCGGAGGCGACCTGCCCGCGACCTCCTTCATCGAGAACGGCACCGTCGACATCGCCAGCATCGACGCGCCGCAGGTGGTCCAGGCGCAGGCGCGGGGGCTCGACATAGACGTCGTCTACGAGGTGATGCACGGCGCCGTCGAGGGCATCTTCGTCAACGAGGACAGCGCGGCGCAGAGCGTGGCGGACCTTTCCGGGACCTCCATCGGGATCGTCGGCGAAAGTGACCGCGCGCTGCTGCTGACCGCGCTCGACATCGGCGGCGTCGCGGCGGACGAGGTGCAGATCGTGGTGCTCGGCGAGAGCGCGCCACTCCTGTCGAACTCGCTCGCCGGCGGGCAGGTCTCCGCCATCGTCGGGGGCCCGTCGGACCTCGTGTCGCTCAGGTCGCAGGGGCTGTCGATCCGCAACATCCTGCCCGAGGAGATCGGCGATCTTCCGGCCAACTCCTACGTCATGCGCACGGACCGGATCGAGGAGATGCGGCCGCTGCTGGAGGCGTTCTTCGAGGCCTGGGCCAAGAGCGTCTATGCGGGCGAGGCCGATCCGGAGATCGTGCAGGCGATCGCGGCGCAGGCCGTGCCGGAGGACTGGGTCAATCCGGAGCTGGGCCAGCTTCTGCTCGACCTCGGCCTGTCGCTGCACCGGCCAGACAACGGCATCTACGGCGAGCTGCGCTCGGACATCTGGACGAACCTTCAGGAGGACCTGATGGCCGCGGGGGAGACCGACCGGATGTTCGACAACGCCGAGTTCCTGAACGACGCGTTCATCGAGGCGGCCAACGGGTTCGACCCGGCCGAGGTGGAGGCCGATCTGGAAGCCTGGGCCGCGGAAAACATGTAGCGGTGCGCCGGGCGGCGGCGCCTGTCGTGCTCAGGCCGCCCGGTACATGCCCTCGTAGATCGGCACCAGCGTCTCGTGGTCGAACAGCGACGAGACGGAGGTGCCGTTCCAGATGTTCAGGATCGCCTGGGCGAACATCGGCGCGGTGGGGACGATGCGGATCTGCGGGCAGGCCACGACCGCCGCGGAGGGTTCGATCGAATCGGTGATGACGAGGCTCTTCATGACCGATTTCGAGATCCGGTCCACCGCGGGGCCGGAGAGCACGCCGTGGGAAATGTAGGAATGCACCTCGGTCGCGCCCTCGGCCATGAGCACCTCGGCGGCCTTGCAGAGCGTTCCGGCGGTGTCGCAGATGTCGTCGACGATGATGCAGCGCTTGCCGGCGACCTCTCCGATCACGGTCATCTCGGCCACCTCGCCCGGCTTCTCGCGGCGCTTGTCGACGATGGAGAGGGGGGCGTGGATGCGGGTGGCCAGTTCCCGCGCGCGGGCGACGCCGCCCACGTCGGGGCTGACGATCATCAGGTCGGAGAGGTCCCCGAAGTGGTGGCGGATGTCGAGGGCGAAGATCGGCGAGGCGTAGAGGTTGTCCACGGGGATGTCGAAGAAGCCCTGGATCTGCGCGGCGTGGAGATCCATGGTCAGGACCCGCTCGATCCCGGCCTCGGCGATCAGGTTGGCCACGAGTTTCGCGGAGATCGGCGTGCGGGCCTTGGTGCGGCGGTCCTGGCGGGCATAGCCGAAATAGGGAATCACCGCAGTGATGCGCGCCGCCGAGGAGCGGCGCAGCGCGTCGGCGATGATCAGGAGCTCCATCAGGTTGTCGTTGGCGGGCCGGGACGTGGGCTGGACGATGAACATGTCCTCGCCGCGCACGTTCTCGAAGACCTCGACGAAGATCTCGCCGTCGTTGAAGCGTTCGACGCGGGCGTCCACCAGCCCCACGGACATGCCGCGGTGCATCGACATGCGCCGGGCGACGGCGCGTGCCAGCGGCAGGTTGGCATTGCCGGAGATGAGCTTCGGTTCGATGATGCTGGGCATGGGCGTCTCCCGGGGCGGCAGCGGAGATGTGTGACGGCGGGGTGACGCCGTTGACACCGCCTAGCACGACCGTAGGTTCGCGCAAGCCGCGGCGCACCGGATGCGACGCCGAGGGGGGTTCTGATGCCGCAGATCGACTATTTCTTTTCCACCTTCTCGCCCTTCACCTATCTCGCCGGCGACGAGCTGGAGCGGATCGCGGAGCGGCACGGGGCGGAGGTCACCTATCGGCCGCTCGACATCGTGGCGCTGTTCGCGCGCACCGGGGGAACCACGCCGGCCGAGCGGCATCCGAACCGGCAGGCCTACCGGATGCAGGAGCTGGAACGCGGCGCGAAGAAGCGCGGCGTGCCGATGAAGCTCCGGCCCGCATACTTTCCGACGAACCCGGCGCCGTCGTCCTATGCCGTGATCGCGGCGCAGGCGGCGGGGGGCGGCGACGTTGGCGCACTGGTCCGGGGCTTTCTGCGGGCGGTCTGGGAGGAGGACCGGGACATCGCGGACGACGCGGTGGTGCGGGAAGTGCTCGGGGCGGCGGGGTTCGATCCGGGACTCGCGGACCGGGGGCTGCTGGCGGGGGCGGAGGCCTACGGGCGCAATCTGGAGGAGGCGGTGGAGCGGGGAGTCTTCGGCGCGCCCTTCTACATCGTGGCCGAGACGGATCAGCGGTTCTGGGGGCACGACCGGCTGGACGATCTGGACCGGCATCTGGCCGGTAAGCTCTGAGGCGGCGGAACGCGGGCGCGCCGGGGCCGTTCGACCGGAAAGGAGATCCGCCATGAGACGTGCGACCCCCCTTCTCGGCCTGTGCCTCGTCATCGGGACCGGTCCCGCCGGCGCCGAGGGCGTCTGCGGGGACACCTACCGGGTGAAGCCCGGGGACCGGCTCGCGGATATCGCCGACACCTGCGGCGTACCGCTCGCGCAGCTCTACGAGCTGAACGTGATCGCCAGCCCCTCGGGCCTGTCGCCGGGCGCGGTGCTGCGCTTGCGGCCCGGCGAACCGGCGACGAACGGCCATGAGGTGAGGCCGGGCGACACGGTGCGGTCGGTCGCGGAGCTGCATGACGTGTCGGTTCCGGCGCTGCTCGCCGAGAACGGCCTCGATCCGACGCCGGAGCTCGTGCCGGGCATGGAGCTGATCATTCCGGGCGACGACGGGGCCCCGCCGGAGGAGGATGGCGGGCGGGTGCTGACCGGGACGATCTCGCGGGGCGTCGAATGCCCGATCCTGACCACCGCCGAGGGCACGGTCTGGTCGCTCGCCGGCGAGATCCCGCAGGAGGCCATGGGACGCGAGGCCCGGGTGACCGGGACATTGGCCGAGATGTCCTTCTGCATGCAGGGCGACGGCACGCTGAACGTGGAACAGGTGGAGCTTCCGGAGGCGGAGTGAGCGCCCGTGCCGGCCTGGCGCCGGGGGGCATCAGCCCCTCACTTCCTGTGGGGAGACGCTTGCGGCCGGCGCGCGTCGCGTGAGATGCACCCGGGGCATCCGGTCCGGCGACGGGATGACGCGGGCCATGCCCTCGGGGACAAGCCCCTGTCTTCTTCGTCGCCGCAGCATCCAGCGCCGGAAACCGACCCAGAGGTGAACCGACATGACGACCCTGTGCTACGCCAAGAAGACCTGTGCCATCGGCATTCATGTGCTGATGGAGGAGATCGGCGCGCCGTACGATCTGCGGATCGTGGATTTCTCGAAGAAGGAGCAGAAGTCGCCGGACTACCTGGCACTCAACCCGAAGGGCAAGGTGGCGGCGCTGGTGCGCGACGACGGCAGCGTGGTGACGGAGTTCGCGGCCATCGCCATGTGGCTGGCGCTGCAGCATCCCGAGAAGAACCTGATGCCCACCGATCCCGAGGGGATGATCCGGACGATCGAGGCGCTCGATTACGTCGTGGGGACGGTGCACATGCTGTCCTGGCGCATGTACCGCCGCCCGGATGCCTATTCCGACATTCCCGAGGCGATGGAGCAGTTGAAGCAGCGCGGCAGGGACGCGATGATGGCGGCGTTCGAGGTGGTGGACGCGCAGCTCGCGGGCAGGGAATGGATGGTGGGCGAGCGGCTGACCCTCGCCGACGCCGCGCTCTACTACAACGAGTACTGGGCCGTGGATGTGGCGGGCTGGGAGCTGCCGCCCAACGTGGCCGCGCATTTCGAGCGCATGAAGGAGCGGCCCTCGGTGCAGGCGAACCGGGTTCTCGAAGGGGTGGCCTGAGGACGGCGGAGAGGCCGGGCGCGCGCCCGGCCTACCGGGCCCGGGCGCGGATCGTCAGGCGGCTTTCGTCTCGAGCGCCGTGCGGAGGTGCCCGAGGAACGTGTCGACGGCCTCCTCGGAGGTGGCCCAGTCGCAGACGAAGCGGCCGATGACGGGCGCCTCGGGATCGTCGCTGTGGCCCATGACGTAATAGACGGCGCCGGCGGCGGTGAGCCTGTCATGGAGCCGCATGGGCCAGGAGACGAAGATCATGTTGGCCTCGGGTTCTGCGAGGACGGTGTCGCCGAGGCCGAGGGCGCGCAGGCCCGCGGCGAGGCGGGCGGCGGCGGCGTTGGCGCGGGCGGCGAGGTCGAGCCAGAGATCGCCTGCCAGATAGCCCTGCATCTGACCCGAAAGGGTGCGGTGGCGGGAAAGGAGATGCCCGCCGCGCTTGCGCCGGAGCTGCATTTCCCAATCGGGATCGGGGTCGAAGAGGATGCAGGCCTCGACCGCCGGGCAGCCGTTCTTGGTGCCGCCGAAGCTGACGGCGTCGACGCCGGCCTTCCAGGTCATCTCTGCCGGCGTGCAGCCCAGGGCCACCAGCGCGTTGGCGAAGCGGGCGCCGTCGAGATGGACCTTCATGCCGCGGGTGGCGGCGACATCCGAGAGCGCTGCGATCTCGTCCGGCGTGTAGAGCGTGCCGCGTTCGGTGACGGAGGTGATCGTGACCGGGCCGGGCTGGGCGCGGTGGACGGCGCCGCCGCGGCCCGCGATGGCGTCGAGGAGCGTGTCGGGGGTCATCCTGGCGTCGGGCCCGGCCGCGACATGGGCCATGGAGGCGCCACCGGTCATCGCCTCGACGGCGTTGCACTCGTCCTCCCAGACATGGGCCTGGGGGGTGCAGAAGATCGACTCCCATGGGTTCGCCAGCGTGGCGAGGAGGAGCGCATTGGCCGCGGTGCCGGTGGAGACGAGGCGCACGGCGGCGCGGGGGGCCTCGAAGATCTCGCGGATGCGGGCCTCGACGGCGGCGGTCGTGTCGTCGGCGCCATACCCCAGGGCATAGCCGCCGAGGGCGTCGGTCATGGCCGAGAGGATCGCGGGATGGGCGGGGCCGGCATTGTCGGAGGCGAAAAACACTAGAGGTCCTCTATGATGTGGTCTTCCCAGTCCTCTTCGGGGACCAGGGCTTCGGAGAGGGTGAGGCCGCGGACGGAGGTGCCCGAGCTGTGCACGGTCTCGGGATCGCCCGATACCAGCGGATGCCACCAGGCGAGGTCGCGGCCCTCGTGGACGAGGCGGTAGGCGCAGGTCGCGGGAAGCCAGTAGAGGTGATCGGGCAGGGTGGAGGGCGTCAGGCGGATGCATTCCGGCACGAAGCTGTGGCGGGTGCCGTAGGAGCCGCAGAGGCAGGACGTGTCGTCGAGGAGCTTGCAGGCGATCCGGGTCAGCGCCACCTCGCCGGTGGTGTCGTCCTCGAGCTTGTTGAGGCAGCATTTGCCGCAACCGTCGCAGAGCGCCTCCCATTCCTTGCCGGACATGCGCGAGAGCGGCGTGTCGCGCCAGTAGCGGTCGCGCAGGCCGGTACGGTCGATCGGGTCGAAGGCGGGCGCGGGCCGGGGGCGGGACCTAGGCATGGGCAAGGATGTCCCGGGCGCGCAGGCAGTCGGCGTCCATCTGGGCGATGAGCGCCTCGACGCCGTCGAAGCGTTCCTCGGGGCGCAGGAACTCCACCAGCGCGACCGACAGGTGCGTGCCGTAGAGATCGCCCGCGAAGTCGAAGAGGAAGGTCTCGCAATTGGCGCTGTTGACGCCGAAGGTCGGGCGCACGCCGATGGAGGCGGCGCCGTCGTAGCTGCCCTTGTGGGGGCCGGAGAGCACGTCGGCCTTGACCGCGTAGACGCCGAATTTCGGCGGGTGCAGCCCCTCGATGGAGAGGTTCGCGGTGGGATAGCCGAGGAGGCGGCCGCGCTGGTCGCCCTGGATCACCGGCCCGTCGATGCGGTGCCAGTGGCCGAGCATGGCGGCGGCGTCGCGGGGGCGGCCCTCGGACAGGGCCTCGCGGATCGCGGTGGAGGAGACGCGTCCCGGCCCCACCGACAGAAGCGGCGCCACGGTCACGCCGAAGCCCAGGGCGTCGCCGTGGCGGGTCAGGTCGGCGGCGGTGCCGGCGCGGGCCTTGCCGAAGCAGAAATCGGTGCCGACGACGACATGGGCGAGACCCAGCGCCTCGTGGAGGATGCGGCGGCTGAAGGCCTCGGGCTCGAGGTCCGACAGGGCGCGGGTGAAGGGGAGTTCGTAGAGCACCTCGACGCCGAGCTTCTCGAGCCGGTGGGCGCGGGCCTCGGCGTTCATCAGGCGGAAGGGGGTGCCGCCGGGGTTGAAGACCTCGCGGGGGTGGGGCTCGAAGGTCATGACGCCGAGGGGCGCGAAGGCCGCGCGGGCTGCGGCGCGGGCGGTGTCGATCACCGCCCGGTGGCCGAGGTGCACGCCGTCGAAATTGCCGATGGCGGCCGAGGCCCCGCGCGCGGCGGGGTCCACATGGGCGATGTCGCGGACGATGCGCATGGGCCGGGGGGTAGCGGGCGGCGCGGGGCAGCGCAAGCGGGGGCGCGCTCCTCCGCCCTTGCGGGCGGCGTCACGGCTTCGGGCGGCGTCGCGGGGGTCAGTCGAACTTGGCGGAGGGGGCGAGGACGAGGGCCTCGCCTTTGAGGACGGGCTTGCCGTCGACGAGGCACCGGGTGTCGAGCGTCACGCGCCTGCGGGAATGGTCGATGGCCACGACCTCCACCTCGGCCGTCACCCGGTCGCCGGGGCGGACGGGGGCGAGGAATTTCAGGGACTGGCCGAGATAGACGGTGCCGTGGCCCGGAAGCTGCTCGCCGATCACCGCCGACACGAGGCCCGCGGT
Source organism: Histidinibacterium lentulum (assembly GCF_003789055.1). Lineage (GTDB taxonomy): Bacteria > Pseudomonadota > Alphaproteobacteria > Rhodobacterales > Rhodobacteraceae > Oceanicola > Oceanicola lentulus. The sequence continues at coordinate 50,323 of NZ_ML119091.1, forward strand.
GAGCATGCCATGGGCGATTCGGCCCTCGAAGATCGTGTCGCGGGCGTAGTCGTCGTCGAGATGGACCGGATTCCGGTCGGTGGAGACCTCGGCGAAGAGCTCGATGTCGCGGTCGGTGACCTCTTTCGAGAGCGAGCGGGTCATGCCGATCTCGAGATCCTCGATCACGATCGTGCCGCGGGGCTGGTTGTCGAGCATGTCGCGCTCCATCGGGTAACATGGTTCCGCTTGGCGGGTATCTTGCGCAACTTAATTGCGTCGCGGGCGCGAGATGTCAAGGGCGGAGGGGCTCCGCCCCGTCCCGGCCCGTGGCCGGGACTCCCCGGGATACTTCCGGCCAGAAAAGCGGGGCACGAGGCGCCCCCGGGGCAGGGGTCAGTGCGCGGCGGCCCAGTTCGGGCCGCGGCCCGCGTCCACCACGAGGGGCACGGTGAAGGCGACGGCGGGCAGGGCCGCGCCCTCCATCACCTCGCGGGCGCGGGCGATGAGGGTGTCTGCGGCGTCCTCGTCCACTTCGAAGAGGAGTTCGTCATGGACCTGGAGCAGCATGGTGGCGGGCAGGTCCGCGATGGCGGCGGGCATGCGGATCATGGCCCGCCGGATCACGTCGGCCGCGGTGCCCTGGATCGGCGCGTTGATCGCGGCGCGGCGGGCGAAGCCGGCGGAGGGGCCTTTCGCGGCGATCTCGGGGGTGTGGATGCGGCGGCCGAAGAGGGTCTCGACATAGAGGCGATCCTTCGCGAAGCGGATCGTGTCGTCCATGTAGGCGCGGATGCCGGGGAAGCGCTCGAAATAGCGGTCGATGAAGCCCTGGGCCTCGTCGCGGGGGATGCGCAGGTTGCGGGCGAGGCCGAAGCCCGAGATGCCGTAGATCACGCCGAAGTTGATCGCCTTGGCCTGGCGGCGGATGTCGGGGGTCATCTCGGCCAGCGGCACGCCGAACATTTCCGAGGCGGTGGCGGCGTGGATGTCCTGGCCCTCGCGGAAGGCCTGTTTCAGGGCGTCGATGCCGGCGACATGGGCGAGGATGCGGAGTTCGATCTGGGAATAGTCGAGGCTGACGAGGGTGCGGCCCGGGGGCGCGACGAAGGCCTCGCGGATGCGGCGGCCCTCCTCGGTGCGGACCGGGATGTTCTGGAGGTTCGGATCGGTCGAGGCGAGGCGGCCCGTGTTGGCGCCGGCCTGGGAGTAGCTCGTGTGCACCCGGCCCGTCTCGGGATTGATGTGTTCCTGCAGCGCGTCGGTATAGGTCGATTTCAGCTTCGAGACCTGGCGCCAGTCGAGGATGCGGCGGGGCAGGTCGTGGAGCGTGGCGAGATCCTCGAGCACGTCGGCGCCGGTGCCGTAGGCGCCGGTCTTGCCTTTCTTCGGGGCCTTGCCGTCGGGCATCGTGAGGGAGAGCTCGTCGAAGAGGATTTCGCCAAGCTGTTTCGGGGAGCCCACGTTGAAGGGGCGGCCGGCGAGAGCGTGGATCTCCTCCTCGAGGGCGGCCATCTTCTGGGCGAAGGCGCCGGACATGCGGCTGAGCGTATTGCGGTCGACCTCGATCCCCGCGCGCTCCATCTGCGCCAGCACGGGGACGAGGGGGCGCTCCAGCGTCTCGTAGACGGTGGCGAGGCGTTTCCAGGGCAGTTGCGGCTTGAAGGTCTGCCAGAGGCGGAGGGTCACCTCGGCATCCTCGGCGGCGTAGGTGGTGGCGGCCTCGATCGGCACCCGGTCGAAGGTGATCTGGCTCTTGCCCGAGCCGATCAGCGACTTGATGGGGGTGCAGGCATGGCCGAGGTAATGCTCGGCCAGGGTATCCATGCCGTGCCCGTGGAGCCCCGAGTTGAGCGCGTAGGACAGGAGCATCGTGTCGTCGATGGGGGCGACGTCGAGGCCGTAGCGGAACAGGACCTTGAGGTCGTATTTCAGGTTCTGGCCGATCTTGAGGATCGTGGGGTCTGCCAGCACGGGCTTCAGCAGCGCCAGCGCCGCGTCGAGGGGCATCTGGCCGGGGAGGAGCGCGTCACCCCCGAAGAGATCGCCCGAGCCCTCGCCGCGGTGGGCGAGCGGGATGTAGGCGGCCTCTCCCGGCGCGGTGGCCAGCGAGATGCCGACGAGCTCGCAGGTCATCTCGTTGAGTCCGGTCGTCTCGGTGTCGATGGCGACGAGGCCGGACTCGCGGATGCGCTCGATCCAGCGGGAGAGCGTGGCGGCGTCGGTGATGCATTCGTAGAGCGCCGTGTCGATGGCCGGGACCTCCGGCACCTCGGTGCCTGCGCCCGCGCTCGCGCCGGGGCTGGCGGCGGCGGGGGCGGTTTCCGTGACCAGCGGCGGCTCCACCCCCAGCCGTTCGGCGATGCGGCGGGTGATGGTGCGGAATTCCATCTCGGCGAGAAAACCGAGCAGCGTGTCGGGATCGGGGTCGCGGACCTCGAGGTCGTCGAGGGTGAACTCGAGGGGGACCCGGTCGTCGAGCGTGACGAGGCGTTTGGACAGCTCGATCTGCGCGCGGTGCCCGATGAGGGTCTCGCGGCGTTTGGGCTGCCTTATCTCGGCGGCGCGGTCGAGAAGCTCCTCGAGGCTGCCGTATTCGTTGATGAGGAGCGCGGCGGTCTTGATGCCGATGCCGGGCGCGCCGGGGACGTTGTCGACGCTGTCGCCTGCGAGGGCCTGCACGTCCACGACCCGGGAGGGGTAGACGCCGAACTTCTCGAACACGCCCTCCGCGTCGATGATGCGGTTGTTCTTCATCGCGTCGAGCATCACCACGCCGTCGCCGACGAGCTGCATCAGGTCCTTGTCGGAGGAGATGATGGTGACGCGGCCGCCGGCCTCGCGGGCCTGGCGGGCGAGGGTCGCGATCATGTCGTCGGCCTCGTAGTTCTCCATCTCCTTGCAGGCGATGTTGAAGGCCTCGGTCGCGCGGCGGGTCAGGGGGATCTGCGGGCGCAGGTCCTCGGGCATCTCGTCGCGGTTGGCCTTGTAGAGATCGTAGAGGTCGTTGCGGAAGGTGTGGCTGCCCTTGTCGAAGATCACCGCCACATGGGTGCAGTCGCCGCCGTCGTTCCCCTCGACGTAGCGCTGGAGCATGTTGCAGAAGCCCGAGACAGCGCCCACGGGGAGGCCGTCGGACTTGCGCGTGAGCGGCGGGAGCGCGTGGTAGGCGCGGAAGATGAAGGCCGATCCGTCGATCAGGTGAAGGTGACAGCCCTTGCCGAATGCCATGCCGGCCTCCTCGCTCTGGTCCCGCGCGGTTCTGGCACGGATCGCGGGGGCGGGCCAGTGGCGGAGGGGCGCGGAGCGTGGCGGCTATCGTCCGAGGGAGAAGAAACCGGCGGCGGACGGCGGTCCCGCGAGGTCGTACTGCAGGATCACCCAGTCCGGTTCGATCGCGAAGACCCGCCAGTAGACCGCCGCGGTGCGGCCTTCGGCGGTGACGGATCCCCGCTCGGCCCACCGGGGCAGGTCGTCGATGCGGCATCCCAGCACGATCTCGAGTTGCTCGGCGGAAACGGGGGCGCGGGGCCCCGTTGGCCAGAGCAGCTCTTCCCGCGGGGCGTCTGTCTGCTGAAGGCCGATGCGGCGCCCGTCGATCTCGAGGGTGAGGTCGCCGGCGGTGGCCTGCAGGCGCACGCCCTGCCCGCCGGCGGAGGACGGCACGCCGCTGACGACGGCGTGGCCCTCGTCGATGCGCCAGTCTCCCTGGAGGTCGAGCGAGCTGATCGTATCGGGGCCGTCGCATCCGGTGAAGGTCGTGCCCTGGGCGGCGGACGGAACCGCGGGGAGCGCGAGGAGTGCCGCCGTGCCGGTCGCCCGAAGCATGCGGCGCGCCCGGCGTCGGAGGACACCCGGGCGGGCGGCCGGGCCGCGGCGGGACCGGGGCGCGGGATCGACGGCGGCGGACGGGGGCTGTGACCTGTGCATCGTGGCGGTCCTTCACGGCTGTGGACGGGTCGCTGGGCGGGGTCAGTCTGGACCCGGCGCGACGTCGAGTCAAACGAGGCGCCGGCGGCGGGCTGGCGGGGGAGCAACCGTCCCTCGTCCGCGCGGGGACCGTTTCAGCTCGGAACGGCGGGGACGCGGGGGAGCGTCTGGGTGGCCATCGCGATCTGGTCCCGGATGGGAAGGTCGTGTCATGACGGCGCGCGAGGCGCCGGAGGGGAGACCGCGATGAGCCTGCGGAACCGGGTCGATCCCTTCGGGGAGTTCCATGCCGTCCCGGCGCGGGGCGGGCTGATGGGAAACCGGGGGGTCCTCCACGACGGGGAGAAGACCGTGCGGAAGACCCATGCGCACCGGAACTGGGTGGCCTGTGCGCTGGACTACCGGGGACGCCGGCGCGAGATCATGGCGCCGGGGCGGTACACGGAGCTGTTCTTTCTCGACGAGGCCACGGCGCTGGCGGCGGGGCACCGGCCTTGCGGGGAGTGCCGCCGCGAGCGGTACCGGGTGTTCGTGGCCTGCTGGGAAGCGGTGTATGGCGGCGCGGCGGAGGGGCTGTCGATGCCGCGGACCATCGACGGCGTGCTGCATCGCGCGCGGATCACGCGGGCGCGGGAGCAGGTGGTCCATGCGGCGGAGGCGGAGGGGCTGCCGGACGGGACGATGGTGGCGGTGGGGGCGGAGGCCCTCCTGCTGTGGCGTGGGCGGGCGCTGCGCTGGAGCTTCGGCGGATACGGGGACGGGCGGGCCGTGCCGCGGGGGAGGGTGACGGTGCTGACGCCCGCGCCGGTGGTGGCCGTGCTTCGCGCCGGCTACCGGCCGGAGGTCCATGGAAGCGCGGTGGGATGACCGGAGAGGCCCGGAGCACGGCGGGAAGGCGGTCCCGGGGCGATTGCGGTCGGGACCGGCCGCCGGCGCGGCGGCCGTGCGGTCGACGCACGAACGCGCGTGTCCGCGGGGGGATGCGCCTGACGGTCGGGGCGGCTGGCGCGCGCCCCGCGTGGACTTGTCGCGGCCGGGGATCGGGGAGCGCGGCGCGCCGGCCCCGGGGGCTCAGCCCCTGGCGGTCACGCTCTCGTGGACGAAGCGCTTGTCGCAATAGCCGCAGTCGATCCAGCCCCATTCACGGGGGATCGATATCCAGACGCGGGGATGGCCGAGGGCGCCTTCGCCGCCGTCGCAGTGGACGCGCCAGGCGGTCACCACCTGTTCCTCGGGGGCGGGGAAGAGGCGGCTCACGTCCTCGTAGGGCATCTCTGGCGTCTTGGCTTCTGACATCTCGGTCGATCCCCTGCGGTTGCCGCCTGATGGCATCGGGCTTACACCCCGCGCGGACGCTGTCAAGGCGCGGCACAGGCAGGAAGGGCGGGCGACATGGCCGGCAATGCGATCGAGATCGAGGGGCTGAGAAAGACCTACCGGGCGTCGGGACGCTCCCCGGGCAAGGAGGCGCTGAAGGGCGTGGACCTGACCATCCGGGAGGGGTCGATCTTCGGCCTGCTGGGACCGAACGGAGCGGGGAAATCGACGCTCATCAACATCCTTGCGGGCCTGGTGGTGAAGACCGCCGGCAAGGTGACGATCTGGGGCTTCGACCAGGACCGCAACCCGCGCCAGAGCCGGGCCGCCATCGGGGTGATGCCGCAGGAACTGAACCTCGATCCGTTCTTTCCGCCCCGCGCGGCGCTGGAGACCCAGGCCGGGCTTTACGGCGTGCCGAAGGCGCAGCGGCGCACGGACGAGATCCTCGAACTGATCGGCCTGACGGACAAGGCGGAGTCCTATGCGCGCTCGCTGTCGGGGGGGATGCGGCGGCGGCTGCTGCTGGGCAAGGCACTGGTGCACAGCCCGCAGATCCTGGTGCTGGATGAGCCCACGGCGGGGGTGGATATCGAGCTCAGGACGATGCTCTGGCAGAACGTGCGGCGGCTCAACGCGCGGGGAATGACGATCATCCTGACGACGCACTACCTCGAGGAGGCGGAGGAGATGTGCGACGAAATCGCCATCATCAACCACGGTCAGGTGGTGGCGCAGGACACCACGGCGAACCTCCTGTCGAGGCTCGACGCCAAGACACTGGTGATCGAGCCGATGGAGGCGACGCACCCGCCGCCGGTGCCCGAAGGGGTGATCGTGGAGACCCGGGCGGGGGGCGTCCTGGCCTTCACCTACCGCACCTCGGTGCATTCGGCGGAGGATATCCTCGAGGCGGTGCGCAGGGCCGGAATGCACATCCGCGACGTGAAGACCGAGCAGGCGGATCTGGAGGACGTGTTTCTGGACCTCACGCGGGCCGGGTGATCAGCCCCGGGCGATGAAGGGCGAATGGGACGGCGCGCCGGGACTGAGGCGGCCCTCGTCGTCGAAATCGGCATCGGCGTTGAAGGGGAGCGCCGGCCGGTCGGCACAGAGGGTGGCGATGTCGTCGGGGCCGTCGAGAAGCGGTTTCAGGCGGGTTTCGAGAGCGGTCTTGCGCTCGGCGCGGTGATAGCCGTGAACGCCGTGGACGATCTGGGGTGCCAGCACCGTCAGCCCGCAGTAGCGGAAGGTCGCGGCCAGCGGCCAGAGCAGCAGGCGGGTGTCGCCCTCGCGGCCGTCGGGGCCGCTTTCGGCGGCGCTCGAGCCGGTGGTGACGCGGAAGAGGACGCGTTTTCCCCGCAGGTGACCGGTGTCGAAGCGGTGCTTCGTGTCGTGCAGATGGCCATGGGGCAGGCAGCGCTCGGTCCAGCCCTTGAGGATGGCGGGGGGCGCGAACCACCAGAGCGGGAAGTGCAGGACGATGAGGTCCGCGGCGCGGATCTTTCCGGTTTCGGCGGCGACGTCCGGGGGGAGCGGATCGGCGCCCGCCTGGGCCTTGAGCGCGTCGAAGGGTTCGGGCGGCGCGGCGTAATGCCGGGGGTGCTCCACCGGGTCGAAGCCCTGGGCGCAGAGGTCGGAGGTCAGGACCGTATGGCCGGCGGCCTCGGCGTGCCGGGCGGTGGCGCGCGCCCACTGGGCCGTGAAGGACTGCGGTTCGGGATGGGCGGTGACGACGAGGAGAGTGGCCATGGGGCGTGTGTGCCCGATGGAGGGGGTGGGGGGAAGGGGGGGAGGGAGGGGTCGTTTGTGCCGTTCACACATTATGGCCGCTTTGAGCCCAAGATTGACCGATGCTGTTAAGTGCGCGAACGTTCGTTTGCGGGAGCGCGGTAAAGATAAACTGCTTGAAAGCGGAGGTTTCGCATTGAGCGGATTTTCATGGGAGCGAGGGCCGTTTACCCGGTGTGCCAATTGTTTGCAGCCGACAATGGGCATCCTCTCTGCCGGTGGGGAATTATTGACCAAACGCTGCGCCAACTGTCGAGCGACGGTACAAATCCCGCTGCCCAAACTAAACAAGAAGGCGATCTATCTGGACCAGTTCATGTTTAGTATGATCTACGCGATCCAGAATGGCGGAAATCTGCCAAAGGGCCACGAAAGTTTTGCAAAAGAGGTCTACGCACTGCTGAGGCGGTGTGTTGTCCTGCAGCAAGTGTTCTTGCCGCACTCCGATATCCATCACGATGAAACAACGGTATTCCACAGCCCCATTGACTTGCGGGGTTTGTATGAGTTTTTCGGTGGCGACGTCTCGCTAATGGACTCCCGCGATGTTGAGCTCTTGCAGGACATTCAATTCGCAAAGGCCTACTTCGATTCGGCAGAGCCTGCGGTTTCCTTTGATTTGGAACAGATTTCGGATATTGAAAGGAACGAATGGCTGTCAGATATGTTCATCGACGTGCGGGCCGACTATAGTCAATTTGCGGATCACATTCGAGCCGTAAGGGGAGAAGTGCATGGCGCAATGAGACAGATCGCGGACAGTTGGCTCGAGAAGAAGGCAACGTTTGCGAATGTTCTCGAAAGCGAGTTCTCGGCAATAGGGCCAGAAAAGAAGCGGGCCTTTGCCAAGTGGTTTCAGGACGTTTTGAATCCTGAATCAAAGGATCCAATGTTGCTTCTTGAGGCTTCAAACAGGCCAATTTATCGCGAATACAGAGAGCTTTGTCGCCTACTTGAGGAGCGTGGAGTTGATGAAGGTCAGCATCCGATTAAGATTGTAGAATTCTGGCATTCGGATCAACAAAGAGAAATACCGCACCAAAAGATTTCAGCTTACCTGTTTGCCGCTGTAGCGAGGCGAGTTGCCATGGGCGAGAAGAGAATAGTAGATCGTGGCCTTGTGAACGATGTGAGGACAATTTCGGTGTATGCGCCATATATGGACGCACTCTTCATCGACAAACGCTGCGCTGTATTGTTGAAGGAAGAACCACTTGCGACTGCCTTGGAGTACAAGGCCAGGATTTTTTCTCTCAGCGACCCAGATGAGTTCTTGGGATATCTGCGAGAGATAGAAGGCAATACACCTGATGAAGTTCGCGAGTATGCGGAAATGATTTACGGTGTTGAATGAGTTCACTTAAGGCAAAAGCAGAATTTCGCGCAACCTAAACGAACGGCGGAAAGCTCCGCAGTGCCTGCCTTGCTGGCGAACCAGCAACTGCCAGACCCCCGCCCAGGCCGTAATCCTCCACCAATCCGCCCCGAGCCCGAGCCTCCGCCCCGCGTCCTGACGGAAAAGGCCGGGGATCGCTCCCCGGCCCGTCAGATGGCGCCTTGGCGCCGGATCAGTTCACCGTCTGCGCGTCGACGACGTCGGTCTCGGTCGTCTCATCGGCGTTGGTGATGGCGATGCGGCGCGGCTTCAGGGCCTCGGGGACCTCGCGCTTGAGGTCGACGTGGAGCATGCCGTCGGCATGGCTCGCGCCGGTGACGCGGACGTGGTCGGCGAGGTGGAAGCGACGCTCGAAGGCGCGGGTGGCGATGCCGCGGTGCAGGTAGGTGCGGCCGCCCTCGGTGTCCTCGGACTTGCGGCCCGAGATGATCAGCGCGTGCTCGCGCAACTCGACCGAGAGATCGGCGTCGGAAAAGCCCGCGACGGCGACCGAGATGCGCCAGGCGTCATCGGCGGTCTTCTCGATGTTGTAGGGGGGATAGGTCTGGGTGCCGGGGTCGTTCGTCAGAACCCGGTCCATCAGGTCGGCGATCTGGTCGAAGCCGACTGTGGCCCGATACAGGGGGGCAAGGTCGAAAGTCCGCATGGGGTATCCTCCGTTGAGCGAAACCTGAGACATCCGCGGGCCCTCCATGGTGGACGGACCCGGGTGCGGAACCCTGTGGTGGCGTTCCGCGAGAGGGATTTGGGAGGGGGCAGCGAGGGTTTCAAGAGGTGTGGCGCCGGGGGGTGGAGCCCGGCGGCGGGGGGACTTGGCGAGGGCACGGTGGGTTGGAAACCCACCCTGCGGTCAGGGGCGGATGAACTTCGGGCCGCCCTCGGCGGTGGAGGTCTCGCCGGGGCGCACCGTGCGGAATGTGCTGGCGCCCACACCCGAGACCGTGCCGCGGCCGGCGGCCATCTCGGCGCGGATCGCGGCGAGGGGCGCCTCGAGGTCGACGCCGAGGGCGACGCGACCGTCCTCGAGCTCCGCCTTGGCCGACACGAGGCTGACGATCTGCGCCACCCCGCCCGAAAGGGAGAAGACCGGCGCGCCCGACGAGCCGAAGTTCACGTCGCAGGACATGACGTAGATCCCGTCCTGGCGGCCCAGCACGTCGCAGCTTTCCTGCAGGGAGGGGCGTTCGCTGCGCTCCTCGGCATAGGAGACGATGCCCACGGGATCGCCCTCGCGCGGGGAGAGGCCCACGGGAAAGGGCAGGATGCCGGTGTGACGGATCGGCTGAGAGAGTTCCAGCAGCGCCACGTCGCGCCCGAGGTTCGCCATGTCGGCGGACGCGCCGAAGACGTAGCCCGGATGGGCCACCGCCCGGCGGATGTCGCGGTAGGCCAGCGCCCGCCCGTCGCGGAAGCCCGCCCGGAATTCCATGCGCGAGGGGTCGATCCTCTCGCCGGTCTGGCGGTCGTAGAGGCAATGGGCGGCTGTCAGCAGCGTCGTCTCGTCGATCAGGGCCGCGGTGCAGAAGCCCTTTCCCGCGATGTCGAGACGGCCCACCGCCTCCCAGCCGCGGGCGGCGTCGAGGGTCTCGAGCGCACGCAGGTCGGTGTCCTGCGCGAGGGCGGGCAGCGCGGCCCAGAGCAGGGCGAAGGCGGAGAGAATGCGGCGCATGGGGGACCGGAGGACGGGGTGTGGCGCAATCCTAGGGACGGATTGCGGCGGAAATGGGGCAGGTCACGTCTCCGGCGTCAGGGCGCCGGGTTTCGGCCCGCCCGTGGCCCAGTCGAGCAGCTCCACCGTATGGACCACCGGGATGGCGGTGCCGCCGCCGATCTGCATCATGCAGCCGATGTTGCCGGCGGCGATGACATCGGGTGCCTTCGCCTCGAGCGTGCGGACCTTGCGCGCCTTGAGCTGCGCCGAGATCCCGGGCTGCATCAGGTTGTAGGTCCCGGCCGAGCCGCAGCAGAGGTGCGGATCGGCGGGTTCGACCACGGTGAAGCCGGCGCCCTTCAGGAGCGCCTTGGGCGCGGCCTTGATCTTCTGCCCGTGCTGGAGCGAGCAGGCGGCGTGGTAGGCCACGGTCAGCCCCTCGGGCGCGCGGGTCTCCTGCGGCGCATGAGCATCGGTTCCGGCGATGGAGTCCTTCGCGGGGCGCGGGGTGGCGGCGGGGGCCGTGGGCATGAGGTCCGAGAGCACCTCCGACACATCGCGCGCAAGGGCGGCGACCCGGGCCGCGTCCTGCGCGAGCGGCGTCCGGGCGAACATGTGGCCGTAGTCCTTCACGGTCGTCCCGCAGCCCGAGGTGTTGATCACGATGGCTTCGAGGCCGCCCGCGTCGGCCTCGCGGGCGAAGGCGCGGATGTTCTTCGCGGCGGTGGCATGGGCCTCGGTCTCCTTGCCCATGTGATGGGTGAGCGCGCCGCAGCAGCCCTGCCCCTCGACGACGACGACCTCGGCGCCGAGGCGGGTCAGAAGCCGGATCGTGGCGTCGTTGATGTCCGTGTTGAGCGCGCGCTGGGCGCAGCCCGTCATCAGCGCCACGCGCAGCTTCCGGGGGCCTTGGGCGGGAAAGGTCTGCGGATCGTCGTTGCGGCTGACGGGGGGGATGCGCTTCGGCGCCATCTCCAGCATGGCGCGCAGGCGCGCGTCGGGGATCAGGCGGCGGAACGGGCGGCCCGCCTTCGCCGCGAGCAGGGCCAGCCGGAAGCGCCCCGGATAGGGCAGGATCCGCGCCAGGAGCCAGCGCAGGGCGCGGTCGTGCCAGGGGCGGTCGTAGTGCTTCTCGATATAGGCGCGCGCGTGGTCGACGAGGTGCATGTAATGCACGCCCGAGGGGCAGGTGGTCATGCAGGCGAGGCAGGACAGGCAGCGGTCGATGTGGCGGACGGTCTTCGCGTCGGGCACCCGCTCGTTCTCGAGCATGTCCTTCATCAGGTAGATGCGGCCCCGGGGGCTGTCGAGCTCGTCGCCGAGGGTCAGATAGGTCGGGCAGGTCGCCGTGCAGAAGCCGCAGTGGACGCAAGCGCGCAGGATCTCGTTGGCGCGGGCCGTTCCGGGGTCCTTGAGCTGCTCTGGGGTGAAATGGGTCTGCATGTGGGTGTCCCTGTGGGGGGCGTCGGTGCGGCCTAGGCCATGAGGCCGGGATTGAGGATGCCGCGCGGGTCGAACTTCGCCCTCAGCGCGGCGTCGAGCGCCGCGACCCCGTTGGCGCGGGGCGGGAAGGGCGGCACGGCGGCGCGGGTGGCGGGGCTGGCGCGCAGGAGCGTGGCATGACCGCCGAGGCCCCGGGTGGCGGCACGCAGGGAGGCCGCGCCCGCGTCGCCCGCGTCGGGGGTGAGCAGCCAGACGCGCCCGCCGCCCCAGTCGTAAAGCGCGGCATGTTCGATCCCGGCCTCCCGGAGCGCCTGCGAGACATGAGGCCCGTCGGTGGGTTTCACCGAGACCTGCCAGACGGCGCCCTGCCGCCCGGCGAAGGGCAGCACGTCGCGCACTTCGCGCCAGAGCGCGGCGCTGGCCTCGCCCTCCGCGGTCTCCCAGCCGGGCAGGGCGCCGCTGCGCAGGGCCCTCAGACGATAGGCGACGGAGCCCTCGAGCCCCTCGATCCGCACGCGCGTCTCGCTGTCGCCCCCCGTCGTCGCGGCGTCGAGATGGGCGGCGCCGGTCACGTCGAAGGGCGAGGTGAGCGCGCGCGACAGGGCCGCCACGCCCTCCGTCGCCGAAAGCCCGCGGGCGATCAGCGTGGCCTCGGCGGCGGGTTTCGCCAGCACCTTGAGAGAGACCTCGGTGAGGATGCCGAGCGTGCCCCAGGAGCCCGCCATCAGCTTCACCAGATCGTAGCCGGTGACGTTCTTCATCACCCGCCCGCCGTTCGACACCACCGTGCCCGCCCCGTCGACGAAGCGCACGCCGAGAAGGAAATCCCTGGCCGCGCCCACGGCGATGCGGCGGGGGCCGGAGACGCCCGCCGCGATCACGCCGCCGATGGTGGGCGCGCCTGCGGTGCCCAGAAGCGGGCGGTGGTCCATGGGCTCGAAGGCGAGGCGCTGGCCGTCGCCCGCCAGTTGCGCGTCGATCTCCGACAGCGGCGTGCCCGCGCGCGCCACGAGGGTGAGTGCGCCGGGCTCGTGCAGCGTGATGCCCGACAGGCCCCCCGTCTCCACCACCTCGCCGGGAACCGGCCGTCCGATCTCCCGCGTGCCGCCGCCCCGGATGCGCAGCGGCCCCGCGGCCTCTGCCACGAGGCGCGCCAGCTCCTCTTCGCTCTCGGGTCTCATGTTTTTCTGGCTCCAAATATCCCGGGGGGAGGCCGAAGGCCGGGGGGCGGAGCCCCCCTTGGGTCGCCGCCGCAGGCGGCGAAATCCCTCATTCCGCCGCGATCCTGCGGCTGGCGCTCGCCGCCAGCGGAAAGACCTTGGCGGGGTTCAGCAGCCAGGCCGGATCGAACACGTCCTTCACCCGCATCTGCGCCTCGAGATCGGCGGGGGTGTATTGCACGCTCATCAGGTCGCGCTTCTCGATGCCGACGCCGTGCTCCCCGGTCAGGCAGCCGCCCACCTCCACGCAGAGCGTGAGGATGTCCGCACCCAGCGCCTCGGCCTTCCCGAGCTCGCCTTCGTTGGCGTTGAACAGGATCAGCGGGTGCATGTTGCCGTCGCCCGCGTGGAAGACGTTGGCGACCTCGAGCCCGTAGCCCCGGGACAGCTCGCGGATGCCGCGCAGCACCTCGGGGAGTTTCGACACGGGGATGGTGCCGTCGAGGCAGATGTAGTCGTTGATCTGACCCATCGCGCCGAAGGCGGACTTGCGTCCGAGCCAGATGCGCGCGGCCTCGTCGGCGTCGGCGGCCTCGCGCAGCACCTCGGGCTCGTGGCGGCGGGCGATCTGCAGGATCAGGCCGAGCTGTTCCTCGATCTCCGTCTCCGATCCCTCGACCTCGACGATGAGCAGCGCCTCCACGTCCGGGTAGCCGGCCTTGGCGAAGGCCTCGCAGGCGCGGATGCAGGGGCGGTCCATGAACTCGATGGCCACAGGCAGGACGCCGGCCTTGATGATGTCCGACACGCAGGCGCCCGCGATCTCGTTGGAGAAAAAGCCCATCAGCACGGGCCGCGCGCCCTCGGGTTTCGGCAGGATCCGCAGCGTCGCCTCGGTCACCACGCCGAGCTGGCCCTCCGATCCGCAGACGACGCCCAGGAGGTCGAGCCCGCCGGGGTCGAGATGCGCGCCGCCCAGTTCCAGCACCGTGCCGTCCATCTGCACAAGGGTCACGCCAAGGAGGTTGTTCGTCGTCACGCCGTATTTCAGGCAATGGGCCCCGCCCGAGTTCATCGCGATGTTGCCCGCGATGGCGCAGGCGAGCTGCGACGACGGATCGGGCGCGTAGAAGAAGCCGTCCTCCTCCACCGCGCCGGTGACCGAGAGGTTCGTCCGGCCGGTCTGCACCCGGATGAAGCGGTTGTCGTAATCGGTCTCCAGCACCTCGGTCATGCGCGCCACGCCGAGGATCACGCTGTCTTCGGTGGGCAGGGAGCCGCCCGCGAGCGACGTGCCCGCGCCGCGCGGCACCACGGGGACCTGTTCCGCGTGGCAGAGGCCGAGGATGGCGGAGACCTCCTCGGTGGTGGAGGGAAGGACGACGGCGAGGGGGGAGCAGGCATAGGCGGTGAGCGCGTCGCATTCGTAGGCGCGGGTCTCGGCGGGATCGTCGATCACCGCGTCTGCGGGCAGGAGCTTGCGCAGGCGCTCGACGATGCGGTCGCGTTTGGCGAGGACCGCGGCGCTGGGGGCGGGCATTTCCATCGGGGTCTCCTCGGCCTGTCGGCGCCTGAATTGGTCAAATCATATGACCAATAGCCGGACTCCGCAACGGTCAAGGCGGCGCGGAAGGTCGCAGGCGCTTGTGCCCGTCCCGGCTTCCCGGCACGACAGCGCCATGGACTGGGTCAAGATCATTCATCTGCTGTGCGTTCTCGGCTGGATGACCGGCATCTTCGCCGTGCCGCGCGGCCTGATCTACTGGAAGCGGGAATACGCGTCGCTGGGGAAGATGGGCCCTGCGGGGGATTTCACCTTCCGGCTCTACCGCTTCGCCGCGGGCCTCGGGGTGATCGCGCTGGTCACGGGGCTCTGGCTTGCCTGGGTCTGGTGGAGTTTCGCCGCCTGGACGCTGCTGAAGCTGGCGCTCGTCCTGGTGATCGCCGCCCATTACGTCTGGACCGGGCTTCTGGTCAGGGATGCGATGCGGGGGCGGTTCGGGCACGGCGAGACCTGGTACCGGGTCTTCAACGAGGTTTCGGTCCTCGTGGTGATCGCGGTGCTCTGGGTCGTCGTGGTCAAGCCGTTCTGATGTCCGCGCCGGATCTCCTCCGGCTGCTCTGGCCCTGGGACCTTCTGGCGCTGGCGCTTCTGGTGATTTCCTTCGCGGGCATCGCGCGGGTGATCGAGCATCCGCCGAAGGGGCGGCCCTCGGTGACGGTCCTGATGGCGGAGTACCGGCGCGACTGGATGCGGATGATGGCGGCGCGGGAGACGCGCATCTTCGACAGCCAGATCCTGACGAGCCTGAGGCAGAGCACGTCGTTCTTTGCCTCGACCGTCCTTCTGTCCATCGGCGGGGTGCTGGCACTGGCAGGCAACCCCGCGCCGCTGACGGGGCTGGCCGCCGGGCTGACGGAGGAGGGCGATCCGGAGGTGCTGTGGCAGGTGAAGCTTCTCGTGGTGGCGGTGCTGCTGGCGCTGGCGTTCCTGCGGTTCGTCTGGGCGAACCGGGTGTTCGGCTATTGCGCGGTGGTCATGGCCTCGGTGCCGAACGAGGTGACCGACCCCGATTGCGAGCCGAGGGCGCTGCGAGCGGCGGAGCTGAACATCCGCGCGGCGCTGAATTTCAACCGGGGGCTGCAGGCGGTCTATTACGCCATCGCGGCGGCGGCCTGGCTGGTGGGACCGGCGGCGCTGGTGGCGGCGACGGTGGTGACGACCTGGATCGTCTGGAGCCGCGAGTTCGCCTCGGTGCCGCGGCGCGTGATCCTGCGCTGAGCGGTTGAGGGTTTGTTCATCCCCCGCGTGGTAGGCGGGGGGATGGACCTCGCCCTGCCGCTCCTCTGTCTCCTCTGTCTGGTCGCCCTGGCGCTGCCGGCCCGGGCCGCGGCGCCTTCGGCGGCTTGCGGGACCTTGGGGCGGAAGCTAGACCGGGCCGGACAGGTTCCGAGGGAGGTCGAGGGCGATGCCGAAGAAGACGTGGGACAAGACGACGCTGCCGAGCCGGCATGTGACCATGGGGCCGGCGCGGGCGCCGCACCGGTCCTATTACTACGCCATGGGCATGACCGAGGAGGACATCGCGCAGCCCTTCGTCGGGGTCGCGACCTGCTGGAACGAGGCCGCACCCTGCAACATCGCGCTCAGCCGTCAGGCGCAGGCGGTGAAGCTGGGCGTCAAGGCCGCCCACGGCACGCCGAGGGAGTTCACCACGATCACCGTCACCGACGGGATCGCGATGGGCCACGAGGGGATGCGGTCCTCTCTCGCCTCGCGCGATGCCATCGCGGACACGGTGGAGCTGACCATGCGCGGGCATTGCTACGACGCGCTGGTGGGCCTTGCGGGCTGCGACAAGTCCCTGCCGGGGATGATGATGGCGATGGTGCGGCTGAACGTGCCGTCGGTCTTCATCTACGGCGGGTCGATCATGCCGGGCAAGTTCCAGGGCCGGGACGTGACCGTGCAGGACGTGTTCGAGGCGGTGGGCCGGCACCAGGCCGGGCAGAATTCCGACGAGGAGCTGACCGCGCTGGAAAAGGTCGCCTGTCCGAGCGCCGGCGCCTGCGGCGGGCAGTTCACCGCCAACACCATGGCCTGCGTGTCGGAGGCGATCGGGCTGGCGCTGCCGAACTCGGCGGGCGCGCCCGCGCCCTATGAAAGCCGTGACGCCTATGGGCAGGCCTCGGGCGAGGCGGTGATGGCGCTGATCGAGAAGAACATCCGCGCGCGGGACATCGTCACGCGGAAGTCGCTGGAGAACGCCGCGCGGATCGTCGCCTGCACGGGCGGGTCCACCAACGCGGGGTTGCACCTGCCGGCCATCGCCCACGAGGCGGGGATCGACTTCGACCTCTTCGACGTCTGCGACATCTTCCGGGACACCCCCTATTTCGTCGACCTGAAGCCGGGCGGCAAATATGTCGCCGTGGACATGTACGAGGCGGGGGGCGTGCCCGTGGTGATGAAGGAGCTGCGCAAGGCGGGTCTCATCCACGAGGACTGCCTGACCGTCACAGGCCGCACCATCGGCGAGGAGATCGACCTGATCGAGCGCGAGGCGGACGGACGGGTGATCTACCCTGCCTCCGCGCCGCTGTCGAAGACGGGGGGCGTCGTCGGGCTCAAGGGCAATCTCGCCCCCGAGGGCGCCATCGTGAAGGTGGCGGGGATGAGCCGCGAAGAGCAGGTCTTCACCGGGCCCGCGCGGATCTTCGAATGCGAGGAGGACGCCTTCGAGGCGGTGAAGTCGCGCCAGTACAAGGAAGGCGAGGTCCTCGTCATCCGCAACGAGGGCCCGGCGGGCGGGCCGGGCATGCGCGAGATGCTGGCCACCACCGCGGCCCTGTCGGGCCAGGGCATGGGCAAGAAGGTCGCCCTGATCACCGACGGGCGGTTCTCCGGCGCGACGCGCGGCTTCTGCGTGGGGCATGTCGGCCCGGAGGCGGCCCATGCGGGGCCGATCGGGCTGATCCGGGACGGCGACATGATCACCATCGACGCGATCAGGGGAGAACTGTCGGTCGATGTCCCGGACGAGGAGATGGCGGAGCGCAAGAAGACCTGGGCCGGGCCGCGGCCCACGGTCTACACCTCGGGCGCGCTGTGGAAATACGCGCAGATCGTGGGCGGCGCGCGGCTGGGCGCGGTGACGCATCCGGGCGCCCGGGGCGAAAGCCACGTCTACGCGGACCAGTGACCCGGTCGGCGGTCGGCCTCGCGCTGGCCGCCGGGCTGGCGCTGTCGGGATGCGGCGCGCCCGTCCCGGCCACGTCTCCGGAGGCGTCCCCGACTTCGGCTCCGGATCCGGGCGGCGGCCTGCTCGCGTTCCTCGGGATGGCGCCTGCCGGGCGGGAGAGCCTTCAGGTTCTCGGGGATGCCGTGACGGTGCGGGGGCCTGCGGGCTATTGCGTCGATCCGGGTGCCAGTGCGCCGGACCGCGGCTTCGCCGTCCTGGCGAGCTGCGCGCGCACGGGGCGCGGCGACCCGGTGCGGCTCGATGCGCTGATGACCGTCCAGGTCGGCGCCCCGGGCAGCGCCATGGGCGACACGGGCGCGCGGGAGCTGGCGGCGCTGCTCGAGGGGCCGGAGGGACGCGGACTTCTCGCGCAGGGCGTGCCGGTGCGGGTCACGGAGGTCCAGACGGCGCCGGGCACGGTCTTCGTCGGTTACAGCGAGGCACGGGAGGCGGCCGGCGGGCCGCCGCCGCCGCTCTGGCGGGCGTTCCTCGACCTGGGAGACCGGATGGCGACGGTGAGCATCCGTCCGGTGGACGGCGCGGTGCTGAGCTCCGATGCGGAGCGACGGCTGATCGGTGAGGCGGTGGCGCAGCTCAGGGCGGCGAACCGGCCGGGCTGAGGCGACACACTGTTTCCATTTGCGAAACGGTTTGGCACCAAGATCCGGACGGGAACCATGAGGCGGGGGTGAACGGCGGATGGCCGAGGTTCGATCCGGACCGTTGGAGAGATGGCTCAACCGGATGTCGGCCGCGCGCTGGCGCCGGGCGGCCAGGGGCGCGCGTACCTCGACCTTGCGGGATCTGCGCCGGCGCCAGGCCGAAGCCCGCACCCTGCGGCAGCATCTGGACGCGCTCCTGCATGTGGCCGACGAGCGGCTGGCGCTGCCGCTCGTGGGCAACACCGCCTTCCCGCGGCCGCACGGGATGGAATGGGCCTGGCGGCCGGAGATGTGGCGCGGCGCCCTGCCCGAGCGCGGCCACGCCGCGGTGGAGCGCCGGCAGGAGATCGGCGGAGAGGTCACCGTCTTTCACGACTGCACCATTTCCGAGCTGACCGTCCGGCAGGTACGCAACACCCGGGAGACCGATCTGGCGCCCTACGGGATGCGGCTCGATGTCTTCCGGTTCGACGGATCGTTCCTGTCGGTGGTGCTGGACCTGCCGCCCGAGGCCTCGCAGGGGCTAAAGAAACGACATCTGATCCGGCTCGACACGATCGTGGAGACGGAATACCCGATCGAGCTCTTCGCCCGGCTCAACGTCCGGCACGGGCCCAACACCGAGCAGCTGGTGCGGGAGATCCCGCTGGGCGAGCCCGAGGTGATGGTGGAGTTCGACCTCGCCTATTCGAAGCTGAACGAGCGCCGGGTGGAGAAGATGTGGATCGACCTGATCTTCGAGGGACCGGAGATGAACCAGATCACGATCCGGGACCTGACCTTCTGCCGCTATCCGCGGGCGGATATCTGAGGGAGTGCCATGGCCGAGATGCAGCTGACGAAGACCCGGCTGACGGGCGGTATCTGGGAAGGCGTGCTGACCGGGGCGAGCGACCGGCCCCGGCTGGTGGCGACCCATCTCGAGCGGTCGCTGCCGGGGCTGGAGCTGACACCCGTGGCGGAGGGGCACCTGGTGCGGCTGCCGATTCCCTCGGAGGTGCTGTCGGACGGGGTGCAGACCGTGCTGTTCTCGGATGCGGCCACCGGGGCGCGGCTGGCCAGCGTGGCGATCCTTGCGGGCGATGCCCTGACCGAGGACATCCGGGCGGAAGTGGCGCTGTTGCGCGCCGAACTCGACATGCTCAAGCGGGCGTTCCGGCGACATTGCACGGAGACCGCGTGAGAGGGCGGGGAGGCGGTTGGTTGGAAACCCGCCCTGCCCTGCGAGGGGGCGCGGCGCCCGCGGAGAGGGCGGAGGGGGGCGCTGCCCCCCGCCTTCGGCTCCCCCCGGGATATTTCCGGCCAGAAAAGGCAGGGATGCCGGCGCGATGGCCCGGCGATGCGCCGGACGCCGAACGGGAAGACGCGTGATGGCGAGATGAGCGACTATCCGCACCTCTTCGCGCCGCTCGAGCTGGGCCATGTGACCCTGCCGAACCGGGCGATCATGGGGTCGATGCATACCGGGCTCGAGGAGCTGGGCGACTGGCGCCGCCTCGCGGCCTTCTATGCCGAAAGGGCACGCGGCGGCGCGGGGCTGATCGTGACCGGGGGCATGGCGCCGAACCGGGAAGGCGGAGTCTATCCGGGAGCGGCGGGGCTGTTCTCCGACCGGGATATCGAGACTCACCGGCGCGTGACCGGGGAGGTCCATGAGGCGGGCGGGCTGATCGCGATGCAGGTGCTGCATGCGGGGCGCTATGCCTATTCGCCCGAGGCAGTGGCGCCTTCGGCGCTGAAGTCGCCGATCTCGCCCTTCGCGCCGAGAGAACTCGACGATGCCGGGGTGGAGGCGCAGCTCGACGCCATCGCGGCGGCGGCGGCGCGGGCGCGGGAAGCGGCCTATGACGGCGTGGAGATCATGGGCTCGGAGGGGTATTTCCTGAACCAGTTCCTCGCCGGGCGCACGAACCGGCGAAAGGACCGCTGGGGCGGTTCCATCGGGAACCGACAGAGGGCGCCGCTCGAGGCGGTGCGGCGGGTGCGGGCCGCGGTGGGGCGGGACTTCGTCGTGATCTACCGGATCTCCCTGCTGGACCTCGTGCCGGGCGGGCAGAGCTGGGACGAGGTGGTCGGGCTTGCGAAGGGCATGGAGGCGGCGGGGGCGTCGATCCTGAACACGGGCATCGGCTGGCACGAGGCGCGGGTGCCGACCATCGCCACCAGCGTGCCGAGGGCGGCCTTCGCCTGGGTGACGAAGAAGCTCAGGGGCGAGGTCGGGCTGCCGCTGGTCACGTCGAACCGGATCAACACGCCCGACGTGGCGGAGCGCGTGCTGGCCGAGGGCTGTGCCGACCTCGTGTCGATGGCGCGGCCGTTCCTGGCGGACGCGGCCTTCATGGCCAAGGCGAGGGCGGGCCGGGCGCGGCAGATCGCGCCCTGCATCGCCTGCAACCAGGCCTGTCTCGACCATACGTTCGAGCTGAAGGTGGCGTCCTGTCTGGTGAATCCGCGGGCCTGCCACGAGACGGAGATCCCGCTGGTGCGGGCGGAGTCCGTGAAGCGGATCGCGGTGGTGGGAGCGGGGCCTGCGGGCATGGCCGCGGCGATCACCCTGGCCGAGCGGGGGCATGAGGTCACGCTCTGGGAGCGGGAGGCGCGGATCGGGGGGCAGCTCAACTACGCGCGGGCGATCCCGGGCAAGGAGGAGTTCCACGGGCTCGTGGACTGGTTCGCGGCGCGGCTGGAGGAGGCCGGCGTCGCGCTGCGGCTGGGCGTTGAGGCGGAGGCGGCGGAGCTGGCGGGGGCGGATGCGGTGATCCTCGCCACGGGCGTTGTTCCGCGCGACCCGCGCATTCCGGGGCAGGATCTGCCCCATGTGCTGGACTACGGCGAGGTGCTGCGCGGCGCGCCGGTGGGCCGCCGGGTGGCCATCGTGGGGGCGGGGGGGATCGGGTTCGACGTGGCGGCGTTTCTCGTGACCGGAGAGAGCCAGACGGAGGACCTGCCCGGATGGATGGCGGAATGGGGTGTCTGCGATCCGGGGGAGGTGGCGGGCGGGCTGTGCCCGGAGGGGCCGCGGCCCGCGCCGCCGGTGAGGGAGGTGACGCTTCTGCAGAGGAAGGCGGAGAAGCCGGGGCGGGGCCTCGGCAAGACGACGGGCTGGATCCACCGGGCGCATCTGAAGATGAAGGGCGTGCGGATGGTCCCGGGAGTCGCCTACGAGCGGATCGACGGGGAGGGGCTCCATGTGCGCTTCGCTGACGGGCGGCGGGAGGTGATCCCGGCGGACACCGTGGTGATTTGCGCGGGACAGGAGCCCGAGCGGGGGCTGGTGCCCGCGCTGCAGGCGGCGGGGGCCGCGGTTCACGTCATCGGCGGCGCGGATGTGGCGGCGGAACTGGACGCGAAACGGGCGATCGACCAGGCGGTGAGGCTGGCGTCGGCGCTCTGACTCTGTTTCGGAGAGGTCATCTATCGGCAAAAACCCTGAATGTTGTCCCCGCGCCGGCAAATTGCTGCCGGAATTGGAGGTCATCACATCGGTCCGAGGGATGTCTGAAAGGCTGCCAGAACATGGATCGTCTGACCGAGATGGAAGCCTTCGCGACGGTGGTGGACCAGGGAGGGTTCACCGATGCCGCGAAGAAGTTGGGTATCAGCAAGTCCGCCGTGTCGAAGCACGTCTCGTCGCTCGAGGCGCGGCTGGGGGCGCGGCTGCTGAACCGCACCACGCGGCGGGTGAGTCCCACCGAGATCGGGCTGGCCTATTACGACCGGGCGCGGCGGGTGCTGAACGACGCGGGCGAGGCGGATGCGCTGGTCACCTCGATGCAGTCGGCGCCGTCGGGGCTCTTGCGGATCTCGGTCGCGACGGATTTCGGGGTGAATCACCTCTCGCCGATCTTGGGCGATTTCCTGCAGGAGTTCCCGGACATCACCGTGAACATGGTGCTGAACAACCGCTATGTGGAGCTGATCTCGGAGGGGTTCGACATGGCGGTGCGGATCGGCGAGCTGGAGGACAGCACGCTCCGCGCGCGCAAGCTGACGGATACGACCAAGCGGATGATCGCGAGCCCCAGCTATTTCCAGCAGTACGGGCACCCGCAGCGGATCGACGATCTGAACGAGCACAAGCTCCTGCATTATTCGAACCAGGCGAACGGGGCGGTCTGGAAGCTGACCGCGCCCTCGGGCGAGAAGCGGCAGGTGCGGACGGCGGGCTGGCTGACGGTCAATGACGGGCAGTCGCTGCTCAACGCCTGCGTTTCGGGCCTGGGCATCGCCTATCTGCCCTCCTTTCTTTACGCGGATGCGATGGAGCAGGGGCTGGTGCAGGAGGCGATCCCGGGTCTGCCGGTGGAGACGCAAGGGATCTACGCGGTCTATCCGCCGGGCCGGTTCACCCAGCCCAAGGTGCGGGCCTTCATAGACTTTCTCGTCCACCAGTTCGCCGACAAGGGGCCGGACCGCTGGTAGCCCAGTCTTTCAGTCGGGCGAGGTGAGGATCACCTCGACGCGGCGGTTGGCCTCGCGCCCCTCGGGCGTGAGGTTCGTCGTCAGGGGGGCGAGGTAGCCCATTCCTTCGGCGCGCAGGCGGGCGCGGGCCACGCCGTGGTCCGACACGAGGCGGTCCACGACGGATTGCGCGCGCTGGCGCGACAGGGCGACGTTGCCCTCGAGCGCGCCGCGCGCGTCGGTATGGCCGACGAGGGCGACGGTGCGGGACGGGCGGGCGGCGAGGTAATCCGCGAGGGCGCGCAGGCTGGCGAAGTCGCCGGGGCCGAGCTGCGCCGAGCCGGTGGCGAAAACGAGATCGGAGAGAACCACGCGCCCGTCCCGTTCCAGTGCCGCGGCGAAGTCGCCGGGCGGCGGCGCGACCGGGACGGCGGTGGTGGAGACGGGCGGCGGGGGCGCGCCCTCGGGGCTGACGCGGGTCACCTGGATATGGGCCGCCCCCGCCGCGCGGCTGACGAGAATGGCGAGCCAGTCGTCGCCGTCGCGGGCGGACAGGTAGCGGTAGTCGCCGAGGCTGACGTGCATCTCGGGGGCGGGCAACACGTCGAGCGCATGGCGGAAATCGAAGCCGCCGCAGGTGCGGGTCTCGCAGGTGTAGAGGACCTCCCAGCCGGCGGCCTCGATCTGGGCGGCGAGCGGGGAGAGGATCTGCAGGGTCGTGAGGGTGGCGCCGCCGATGCGGAAGGCCTCGGTGCGGATCGTGCCGGCGGGCTGGGCGAGCGTCGGGCCGGTGGACGGGGTCCAGGGACCGGTCGCGATGGGGACGGATTCGGCCGGACGCTCTTCCTGCGCCTGAAGCTGGGCCGTGGCGGGCAGATCGAGCTCGAGGGCGGCAAGCGGCCCCGCGGCGAGGGCGATGGCAAGGGCGAGAAACGGGCCGCGCATCAGCCGGGCCGCGCCGCGATGCGGTAGTGGTAGGCCGGGGTCTCGCTGGCGCCGAGACGACGGCAGAGCGCGAGCGAGGCGGTATTTCCTGCCTCGACGAGCAGCAGGAGAGTCGCGGCGCCGTGGCGGGCGGCCCATCGGGCGGCGGCGGCGACGAGGGCCGTGCCGATTCCGCGGCGTCGGACCGAAGGGGCCACTTCCAGCGCGTGGAGCATCGCGGCCCGGCCCGAGAGCGCGGCGAAGGCGGTTCCGGCGGGGCGCTGACCCGCGCGGGCGAGGAGACTGGTGCGGGGCGGCCGGGCGCGGGCCATGATCGCGAGGCGGTCCGGACCCACGCCGCCCGCGGCCCAGAGGTCCCGCTGGATCGCGAGCGGCGGCCAGTGCGCGTGGACGATGCCGGGCGGAGGAGGGGCCAGGGGTATGTCGAGTCGGATCAGCCGGGTGGGATGGGCGATCTCGTAGCCGCGCGCCGCGAGCCGGACGTCGAGAGCGATCTCGCCCTCGCGGACCATGAAGAGCGGCGCGCGGCCTTCGGCGCGCATGGCGGTCTCGGCCTCGTCGAGACCGGCCTCGGTGACCGCGCCGTCCGCCGTGGCCGCGGAGACCCGCCTGCCGCCGCTTCCGTCGCCCCGCAGGGTGAAGCCCCCGGACCGGCCGACCGCGGACGCGGGCCAGGTCGCGTCGAGGATCTCGCTCAGGGCCGCGGGCGTCATTGCGGCCCGACGATCTCCGTCAGCCGGGCGAGCGCGTCATCGAGCCGGGCGGCATCGGGGCCGCGCAGCACGACGTTGGAGCCGAAGACGCCGTTCTGGTTGAACGGGTAGGAGCCGATGGAGAGGTCGGGGTAGGTTTCGGCGAGAGCGCGCAGGGGGCTGGCGATGTCGCCCTCGCCGCGTTCCACGCGCAGGCTGCGCGACTGAAGCGGCGCGCCGCCCGTCAGCCGGGGCAGGAGGCCCAAGAGCATGGCCTCGAAGATCTGGGGCACGCCGGCGAGGACATGGACATTGCCGATGGTGAAGCCCGGCGCGGCGCTGACCGGGTTCTCGATCAGGCTGGCGCCCTCGGGGATGCGGGCCATGCGCAGGCGGGCCTCGTTCAGGACGATGCCGGTCCGGTCGTAATGGGCCTGGAGCAGGGCGCGGGCGTCGTCGCGCACGCCGATGCGGACATTGAGGGCAATCGCGACGCAATCGGCGGTGATGTCGTCATGGGTGGGGCCGATGCCGCCCGAGGTGAAGACGTGGTCGTAGGCGCCAGAGAGCGCGCGGATCGCGGCGACGATGACCTCTTCGACGTCGCCGACCACGCGGGCCTCGCGCAGGTCGATGCCGGCCTCGGAGAGCTTGCCGGCGAGGTGGTGGGTGTTGGCGTCGCGGGTGCGGCCCGAGAGGATCTCGTCTCCGATCACCAGCATGGCGGCGGTGGGGTTTGGCATCGCGTTGCTCCGTCGTTTCCCGGTCTATATGGCGCGGACATGCGCTTTGCCACTCCCCTGCGGCCCGGTCGGCTGATCCGCCGGTACATGCGGTTTCTCGCCGATGTCGAGCTGGAGGAGACGGGCGAGGTGGTCACGGCCCATTGCCCCAACCCCGGCGCCATGCTGGGGCTGAAGGAGCCGGGGCTGAGGGTCTGGCTGGAGCGGAACGACGATCCGAAACGGAAGCTGCGCTGGGGATGGCGGCTTTGTGATCTGCCGGGCGGGCACCGGGCGGGCATCGATACGGGCGTGCCGAACCGCATCGTTGTCGAGGCGCTGGCGGAGGGGCGCGTTCCGGCGCTGGCGGGACAAGGCGAGGTGAGGGCGGAGGTCCGCTATGGCGCCCGCAGCCGGGTGGATTTCCTGATCGAGGGGGAGCGGCGGACCTGGGTCGAGGTGAAGAACGTGCACCTGCGGCGGGAGGGGGACTGGGCGGAGTTTCCCGATTGCGTGACGGAGCGGGGCGCGAGGCACCTGCGCGAGCTGGCCGACATGGTGCGCCGGGGGGACCGGGCGGTGATGCTCTACGTCGTGCAGCGGACGGATTGCGCGCGGCTCCGGATGGCGGGCGATCTGGACCCCGCCTATGCCGCGGCCTTCGATGCGGCGCGCGCCGAGGGCGTGGAGATGCTGTGCCATGGCACGGAGATCGGGCTGGAGGGCGTGCGGCTGGCCGGACCGCTGCCCGTGGATGCGGGACCGCAGGCGGTGCACGTCACCGCGGTTGGGCAGGGCTCTCCGGTCCGGCGGGGGTGGCGGTCTGGCTCCAAAGGGCCTAGATCGTCCCGCGAGAGTTGACGGTGGCGCCCATGGACAACGGTAGCGGCAGACTGACGAGAGACGGCATCCGCATCTACGAGGCCGCGGATTTCGCGGGGATGCGTGCCGCCGGGCGCCTGGCGGGCGACATTCTCGACCGGATCGCGGATCACGTCTTTCCGGGCCAGACGACGGGCGAGCTCGACCGGCTGATCACGGACTGGGTCGCGGCCGAGGGGGGCACCAGCGCGACGATCGGCTACAAGGGCTATCGCCACGCGAGCTGCATCAGCGTGAACCATGTCGTCTGTCACGGCATCCCGGGCCCCAAGGTCCTGAAGGATGGCGATATCCTGAATATCGATGTCACCGTGATCGTGGACGGATGGTACGGCGATTCCAGCCGGATGTATGCGGCGGGCAAGGTTCCGAAGAAGGCCGAGCGGCTGATCGAGGTCACCCACGATGCGCTGATGGCCGGGATCGAGGCCGTGAGGCCGGGCAACACCTTCGGCGACATCGGCCACGCGATCCAGAGTTACGTCGAGCGCCAGCGCATGTCCGTTGTGCGGGACTTCTGCGGGCATGGGCTGGGCCGCGTCTTTCACGCGCCGCCCAATGTCCTCCATTTCGGCCGTCCCGGCACCGGGCCGAAGCTGGAGGAGGGCATGTTCTTCACCATCGAGCCGATGGTGAACCTCGGCCGGCCCGAGACCAAGGTTCTGGCCGACGACTGGACCGCCGTGACGCGGGACAAGTCGCTCTCGGCGCAGTTCGAGCATTCGGTCGGCGTGACGGCGGAGGGGGCCGAGATCTTCACCCTCTCGCCGGCGGGGCGGTTTCATCCCACATGGGCCTGACCGGAAGGGTCCTGACGCTGTGCCTCGCGCTCGCGTGCTGGGCGGGCCTTGCGGCGGCGGATGCGGACCGGCTGGAGGCCGCGTGGCGCGGCTGGGTGGCGCAGACGGGCATCGGGAGGTCCTCCATCGCCATCGTGCGGAACGGCGAGGTGGTCCGCAGCCTCGGGATCGGCATGGACCCGGGGGAGCGCGCGCCGCTCGCGTCGCTGTCGAAGAGCATCACCGGGGCCTGCATCATGGCGCTGGAGGCGCAGGGGCGGGTCTGGCGCGGGCAGACCATGGGGGAGCTTCTGGGCCGAACCCCGCTGGAGATGACGGCGGGTGCGGCGCGGATCACGGTGGCGGAGCTGCTCACCCATTCCTCGGGCCTCATGCAGGACAGCACCCAGGGCCGCCCCACGCCCTGGGGCGTGCGCGGCGGCGACCGGACGGTTCAGGTCACCCAGACCGCGCTGCGCCGGACGCCGGGACCGAAGCGGTTCTTCTACAACAACGAGAATTACGCGGTGCTGGGCGCGGTGATCGCGGTGGTCACGCGGCGGGACGTGCATGACGTCTGCCCCGAACTCCTGGGGATCGACGCGCGGGTGAATTCGGCCTTCGGCGGAGGCGTGCCCTGGGGCGGGTTCGAGATGTCGGCGCCGGAGTTCGCGCGCTTCGCCGCCCGGCTGACGCCGCGCAGGGACTGGCCCACGACGCCCATGGGCGGCGGGGTGCGCTACGGGCCCGGCGTGATGCTGTCGGAGGCCGGGCGCGGGGCGATCTGGCATTTCGGGTCGTGGTGCTTCGTCATCGGGCGCAGCACGGGGGCCTATTTCTTTCAGATCCGGGACGGCTGGGGCGCGACGGTGACCTACAACCGCTGCCTGACGGACGACCAGACGCGGGCGTTGGACGCAGTTCTGGCCGCGGCGGTGCGGTAGGCGCGCGTCAGGGTCGGTCGTCCAGGCGTTTCCACAGCAGGCTGAGCAGGGTTTCCCCGGCCAGGGGCGTGGTCACGTCCCCGATCAGCACGGGGGCGGCGAAGGGCACGGGCGCGGGGAGCGGAACGCTCGCCTCGGGCGCGCGGGCGATGCGGGGGACGTCGGTCCAGCTGGCGTCGGTCATGGGGACGAGGCTATCAGCCTTCCCCGGATTCGGCCAAGTCCCCGGGGGTCAGGAAGGTGAGGTGGCTCTGCCCGTAGCGGCGGCGGTCGGTGACGGTGAAACCGGGGGGCGGCTCGAAGGCCGCGGCCTCCTCCACCACGACCAGGGCATCGGGGGCGAGCCAGCGGCCGCTGCGGAGCGCCTCGAGCGCCGGGGGGGCCAGGCTGCGGCCATAGGGCGGGTCCATGAGCACCAGATCGAAGGGCGCGCCGTCGCAGGGGCCGAGGCGGGTCGCGTCGCGGGGCAGGACAAGCGCATCGGTCTCGCGCCGGGCGCGGGCGAGGTTGTCGGCGATCAGCCTGAGCCCGGTGCGGCCGGTTTCCACGAAGGTGGCATGCTCCGCGCCGCGGGAGAGGGCCTCGAGTCCGAGGGCGCCGGTGCCCGCGAACAGGTCGAGGACGCGCGCGCCGGCAGGCAGGCCGCGGTTCGAGAGGATGTTGAAGAGGCTCTCGCGCACGCGGTCGGGCGTGGGGCGGAGCGCCGCTGCCATGTCGCCCCTGCCAAGCTCGGCGAGGCGCAGGCCCCGGTGACGGCCCCCGACGATTCTCACGCCTTGAGGAGCGCCTTGAGGTTCGTCTCCGGGTCCGCGATCACGGCGGGATCGGGCGATTTGCCCATCTCGATCAGCCGTTTGCCGACCATGTAGGCGCGGCTGTCGTTCATCGCGTCGACGGCGATCAGCTCGCCGCCCGCGTAGTACCAGTGGCTGACGGCCTCGCCTTCGCCGCGGCGGACGTGGATCGCGTCGAAGCCGCTTCCCAGCCCGGCGATCTGGAGCTTGCAGTCGAATTGGTCGGACCAGAACCAGGGCGCGGCGGTGTAGGGCGTGTCCTCTCCCATCATGTTGAGGGCGGCGCATTCGGCCATGTCGATGGCGTTGCCCACGCTTTCGAGCCGGATGCGGGCGCCCTTCCAGGGAAAGCTCGCGCAGTCGCCCGCAGCCCAGATGTGGGGATCGGAGGTGCGGGCCCGGGCGTCGGTGGCGATCCCGTTGTCGATGGTCAGGCCCGCAGCCTCGGCCAGTCGCGTGTCGGGGGCGATGCCCACGCCGACGATGGCGAAGTCGATCTCGAGCTGCGTGCCGTCCGAGAGGATGGCGCCGGTCACGCGGTCCTCGCCGGTCAGGCGGGAGAGGCCGGTGCCCTCGCGGATCGTCACGCCATGACCGGCGTGGAGGGTGCGGAAGAAATCCGAGGTCTGGGAGGCGGCGACACGACCGAGGATGCGGTCGGACATCTCGACGAGGGTGACGCCAAGGCCCTTCTTCGCGGCGACGGCGGCGGCCTCGAGGCCGATGTAGCCGCCGCCCACGATCAGGACATGGCGGCCGGGGGCGAATTCGGGGGCCATGGTCTCGGCGTCGCGCAGGTCCCGCATGGTGTAGACGCCGCCGAGATCGCCGCCGATGGACGCGGGCAGGCGGCGGGGCAGGGAGCCGGTGCAGAGGGCGAGGGCGTCGTAGGAGAGCGTCTCGCCGTCCGTCAGCGTCACGGTGCGGGCGGCGGGGTCGATGGAGGCGGCCTCTGTCGCGGTGCGCAGTGCTATGGCCTGTTCGGCATACCACGCCTCGGGGCGCAGGTAGAGACGGGCCTCTTCCATCTCGCCGAGCAGATAGGCCTTCGACAGCGGCGGGCGCTGGTAGGGGGGCACGGGCTCGGCCCCGATGAGCGTGATTTCCCCGGCGAAGCCCGCGGCGCGCAGCTTCGCCACGAGCGAGGCCCCGGCCTGCCCGGCGCCGATCACCACGAAATGCGCCATCTGCCGGACCCCCCTATCGCAGCCTGCCGCCCGGACCCTATATGGCGGGGCACGGAAGACAACCCAATGGAGGCGACGGAATGGCGATCGCGGTCGGAGACAAGCTGCCCGAGGGCACGGCACTGAGAATGGGCGCGGACGGCCCCGAGGAGGTGGCGCTGGCCCCGAAGTTCGCTGGCCGCAAGGTGGCGCTGTTCGGCCTGCCGGGGGCCTATACGGGGACCTGCACCACGTCCCACGTCCCGTCCTTCATCAGCGCCATGGACGCGCTGAAGGCGAAGGGCGTGGAGGAGGTGATCTGCGTCGCGGTCAACGATCCATTCGTGATGAAGGCCTGGGGCGACTCGACCGGCGCCGAGGCGGCGGGCATCACCATGCTCGGCGACGCGAGCGGGGAGTTCGTCAAGGCCCTGGGCCTCGATTTCACGGCGCCGCCCGCCGGGCTCTACGGCAGGTCGCAGCGCTTCGCGCTCTATGCCGAGGACGGCGTGGTGAAGGTGCTGCATGTGGAGGACAACCCCGGCGTCTGCACAACCTCGGGCGGTCAGGCCCTGGCCGACGCGATCTGAAAGGCGGTCGGGGAAGGTGGGTCGAAGTCCCACCTTCGGATCGGGGGACCGGTTGCGGTGATCGCTCGCTGTCGGGGTATTCCGGCAGGGTGACGCCGGGGAGAGACAAGCCCTTGCGTCACCCCTATCCTGAGGGTGGGACGATGGGAGGCGGGCATGGGCCATTGGTGGTTTCTCGGTGCCGGGGCTCTCTCGGCGGTCTGGCTGCTGGTGCATGCTTTTGCCGGAGGGCGCGACACGGTGCGGCCCTTGCTCGAAGGTGGCGGCCTTCCGCCCGTCGTGCGCGACACGCTCTATGTCTGCTGGCATTTCACCAGCGTGGCGCTGGCGATGATGGCGGGGCTGTTCCTGCGCGCGGGTCTCGCCGGAGACGTCACGGCGGCGGTCGCGGCGACGATCCTGGCGGGGGCGTTCGCGCTGGTCGGTATCGCGCTGGTCCTGAGGCAGGGGGCGAGCCATTTGCAGGTCCCGCAGGGCTGGCTGTTCGTGCCGGTGGCCGTCCTGGGCGCGGTCGGCCTCATGCAGTGATCGCCGGCGCCCTTGAGGCGGTGGGCGGCAGGGGCTAGCGTCGCGGCATGGTCGCGGGCAGGCATGTACTCCTCATCATCGGCGGCGGGATCGCGGCCTACAAGGCGCTGGAGACGATCCGGCGGCTGCGCGAAAGGGGCTGCGCCGTCACGCCGGTGATGACGCGGGCGGCGGGGGAGTTGGTCACGCCGCTCAGCGTCTCTGCGCTGGCGGGACGCAGGGTGTTCTCCGATCTCTTCGACCTGACCGACGAGGCCGAGATGGGGCATATCGAGCTCAGCCGCGCGGCGGACCTCGTGGTGGTGGCGCCCTGCACGGCGGACCTCATGGCGAAGATGGCGGGCGGTCACGCCGACGACCTTGCCTCCACGCTCCTGATGGCGACGGACAAGCGCGTGCTGATCGCGCCGGCGATGAACGTGCGGATGTGGGAGCACGCCGCCACCCGGCGAAACCTGGAGACGCTGCGGGGGGATGGCGTGCTTGTCGTGGGGCCGAACGATGGCGACATGGCCTGCGGGGAATTCGGGCCGGGGCGGATGGCCGAACCCCTCGAGATCGTCGAGGCGGTGGCGCGCGCCTTCGGGCAAGGACCGCTTGCCGGGCGGCGGGTCCTGGTCACCTCGGGGCCGACCCACGAGCCCATCGACCCTGTGCGTTACATCGCCAACCGCTCCTCTGGCGCGCAGGGGACGGCGCTGGGGCGGGCGCTGGCGGAGCTGGGCGCGGAGGTCGTCTTCGTCACCGGGCCGGCCGACGTGCCGCCGCCCCCGGGTGTCGAGGTGGTGCGGGTCCGGACCGCGGCGGAGATGCGCGAGGCCGTTCACGCCGCGCTGCCGGTGGAGGCCGCGGTCTTCGCCGCGGCGGTGGCGGACTGGCGGGTGGCCGAGGCGAGCGCGTCGAAGATCAAGAAGACCGGGGAGCTGCCCGTCCTGAGGATGGCGGAGAACCCGGACATCCTTGCCGAGATCGCGGGGCTGGGGGCGGACCGGCCGGGCCTTGTCGTGGGCTTTGCCGCCGAGACCGACGAGGTGGAGGCCCATGCCGCGGCCAAGCGCGCACGGAAGGGGTGCGACTGGATCCTGGCCAACGACGTCTCCGAGGGGACGGGCATCATGGGCGGGACGGAGAACGAGGTTCTCTTCATCACCGAGGGCGGCACCGAGCGCTGGCCGCGCATGGCGAAGGAGACCGTGGCGCGCCGGCTGGCGGCGCGGATCGCCGAGGCGCTCCAGGAGGGTTGACCTCGGCCCCGGGTCGGTCATGTCCCGGAAGGGACCGGTATCCGGAGCGGTCGCGGGATGGCAGGCGGAAAAGATGAGTATTTCAGGCCAGATGAGGAGGGGGGCGTGAGCGCGCCCGTCATCGGGATCGCCCGGGTCGAGGGGGCCGATCCGCAGGTGCCGCTGCCCTCCTACGAGAGCGCGGGGGCGGCAGGCGCGGATGTGCGCGCGAATTTTCCCGATGGCGCGCGAGAGGGCGTGGTGCTGGCGCCCGGGGCGCGGGCGCTGATCCCGGCGGGCTTCCGGATGGAGATTCCCGAGGGCTGGGAGGTGCAGGTGCGGCCCCGCTCGGGGCTGGCGCTGAAGCACGGGATCACCTTGCCGAACGCGCCGGGCACGATCGACAGCGACTATCGGGGGGAGCTGGGGATCCTTCTGCTGAACGCGGGGACGGAGCCTTTCGCGGTCGGGCATGGGGCGCGGATCGCGCAGCTCGTGGTGGCGCCTGCGGTCAGGGCGGTGTTCGAGCCGCGCGCCGTGCTGGGAGAAACCGTGCGCGGCGCGGGCGGTTTCGGCTCCACGGGCAGCGGCCGGAGCGGGGAGGGCGGCGCGTGATCATGGTGCTCGCCATGGCGGGGACGCTCTGGGGGATCGGGGCGGTCATGGGGGCGCCGCGGCAGGCGCGCTGGACGATGATCGGGCTTCTGCTGGTGGCGGTGATCGCGCTGCAGGTGGTGCTGCCGGAGGGCCATCCCCTGCGCGAGGCGACGGGTTCCTCGCCCGCGCTCTGGGTGCTGGTCCTGGCCGCTGCCGCGCTGGTGCGGCTCTACGCGACGGGGCTGGGCCGGGTCAGGGCGCGGGCGCAGGAGGCCGAGGCGGCGCGGGAGCGGCAGGTGCCGGACGGGGGCACCTTCTCGCCGGTGGAACTGAACCGCTACGCCAGGCACATGGTGCTGCGCGAGATCGGCGGGCCGGGGCAGGCGCGGCTGAAGCGCTCCAGGGTGCTGGTCGTGGGCGCGGGCGGGCTGGGCGCGCCGGCGCTCCTTTATCTCGGGGCGGCGGGCGTGGGCACGCTGGGGGTGATCGACGGCGACGAGGTGGACGGCTCCAACCTGCAGCGGCAGGTGATCCACCGCGACGCGCGGATCGGAATGCCGAAGGTGTTTTCCGCGCAGGGCGCGCTGGCCGAGCTCAACCCGTTCGTGACCGTGAGGCCCTATCACCGCAGGCTCACGGAGGAGATCGCGGAGGGTCTTTTCGCCGATTACGACCTGGTGCTCGACGGGTCGGACAACAGCGAGACGCGGTATCTGGTGAACCGGGTGGCGGCGCGGCTGGGCCTGCCGGTGGTCGGGGCGGCGCTGACGCAGTGGGAGGGGCAGATCTCCGTCTGGGATCCGGCGAGGGGCGCGCCCTGCTACGAATGCGTCTTTCCGGTGGCGGCGGCCCCGGAACTGGCGCCGGCCTGTGCCGAGGCGGGGGTCCTGGGTCCTCTGCCGGGGGTGATGGGGTCGATGATGGCTGTCGAGGCGGTCAAGGTGCTGACAGATGCGGGCACCCCCCTGCGCGGGCGGGTCCTCCTTTACGATGCGCTCCATGCGGAGACGCGGATCATCGGGGCCGCGCGGCGGGCCGATTGTCCGGCCTGCGGGCTGGGCGCGGCCGGGCCCGGAGGCTAGGTAGGGGCAGGACAAGGGAGGCCCGAGCATGACGAACCCGCTGACGGAGACCTGGGACACGCCGTTCGGCCTGCCGCCCTTCGACCGGATCGAGGATGCCCATTTCGGACCCGCGATCGACGCGGCTCTGGAGCAGGCGCGGGCGGAGGTCGGGCGGATCGCGGAGAGCGCGGAGGCTCCGACGTTCGACAACACGATCCGCGCGCTGACGCAGGCGGGCGAGGAGCTGGACCGGGTGCTGGGCGTCTTCTTCGGGATCGCCGGGGCGGAGTCCACGGAGGCACGGGAGGCCCTGATGCGGGAGCTGTCGCCGAGGCTGGCGGACCATGCCTCGGACATCCACGGCAATCGCGCGCTTTTCGGACGGATCGAGGCGCTGTGGCAGGAGCGGGACGCGCTCGGCCTCGGGCCGGAGGAGGCGCGGGTTCTGTACCTCACGCGCAGGTCCTTCGTGCGGGCGGGGGCGGAGTTGGAGGGACCCTCGGCGGAGCGGCTGAAGGCGGTGAAGGCGCGGCTGGCGGAGCTCGGCACGGCGTTCACCCAGAACCTGCTGGCGGATGAACGGGGCTGGCGGATGGAGCTCGACGAGGCGGAGCTGAAGGGCCTGCCGGAGTTCGTCGTCTCGGCGGCGCGCGCGGCGGGAGAGGCGGCCGGCGCGGAGGGACCGGTGGTGACGCTGTCGCGATCGCTCGTCGTGCCGTTCCTGCAGTTCTGCCCCGACCGGGACCTGCGGCGGCGGGCCTGGGAGGCCTGGGTCTCGCGCGGGGCCATGGGGGGCGAGACGGACAACCGTGGCATCGCGGCGGAGATCCTCGCCCTGCGGGCGGAGCGGGCGGACCTGCTGGGCTACGACAGTTTCGCCGAGTTCAAGCTGGAGACCGAGATGGCGGGCCGGCCCGAGGCAGTGCGCGACCTTCTGATGCGGGTCTGGGAGCCGGCGCGGGCAAGGGCGCTCGAGGACGAGGTGCGGCTGACGGCGATGCTGCATGCCGACGGGCAGACCGGACCGCTTGAGCCGTGGGACTGGCGCTATTATTCGGAGCGGCGGCGGCGGCAGGAGCACGATCTCGACGAGGCGGAGCTGAAACCGTACCTGCAGCTCGACCGGATGATCGAGGCGGCGTTCTCCGTCGCGCACCGGCTCTTCGGTCTGGAGTTCGCGCCGCTGGACGCAGCCCTGCATCATCCGGATGCGCGGGCCTGGGAGGTGACGCGGGACGGGCGGCACATGGGCGTTTTCGTGGGCGACTATTTCGCGCGGGGATCGAAGAGGTCGGGCGCCTGGTGCACCGTGTTCCGGGGGCAGAGGAAGCTGGGTGGCGAGGTCCGGCCCCATGTGGTGAACGTGTGCAATTTCTCCAAACCGGCGGCGGGCACGCCGGCGCTTCTGTCCTGGGACGAGGCGCGGACGCTGTTTCACGAATTCGGCCATGCCCTGCACCAGATGCTGTCGGAGGTGACCTGGCCGCAGATCGCGGGCACGTCCGTCGCGCGGGATTTCGTCGAGCTGCCGAGCCAGCTCTACGAGCACTGGCTGGAGGTGCCCGAGGTGGTGGCGGAGTTCGCCACCCATGCCGAAACCGGCGCGCCGATGCCCGAGGATCTGCGAGACAGGCTGCTGGCCGTCGGGACCTACGACACGGGCTTCGAGACGGTGGAGTACATCGCCTCGGCGCTGGTGGATATGGAGTTTCACGGCCCCGAGGCCCCGGCGGACCCGATGCAGAGGCAGGCGGAGGTTCTGCAGGAGATCGGGATGCCGCGCGCCATCGCGATGCGCCATGCGACGCCGCATTTCGCCCATGTCTTCGCCGGCGACGGCTATGCTGCCGGTTACTACAGCTACATGTGGTCCGAGGTGATGGATGCGGATGCCTTCGCCGCCTTCGAGGAGGCGGGCGGGCCTTTCGACGCGGAAACGGCGCGGAGGCTCGAGGTGCATGTCCTGTCGGCGGGAGGCTCGGACGAGGCGGCGGCTCTCTATACCCGGTTCCGCGGGTCGATGCCGGGGGTCGAGGCGCTGCTGAAGGGGCGGGGGCTGCTCGACGCCGCTTGACCTGATATCCGTCCGGCGCGGCGACACGGGTACAGGTGTTTCATTTGCCTCAGGAAAGGGTGACTGGACGGACGGGGTCCGGTTCGGTTGACTGAAGGGGAGGGCGAGGGGTCGCTGAAAGGAGACCCGCATGACATCGCTCAGACTGATGCTCGCAACAGCCGCCACCGGCTGCGCCACGATGGCCATGGCCCAGCAGATGGCCGGCAGCGAGGCGGATCAGGACTACGCCGCCGCGCTCTGGGAGGCGATGGACGCGCAGAGCCTTGTCGGCACCGATCCGGTGCTGGCGCTGCCCTATCCCGGGACTGACCCCCACGGCATGATGCTGGAGACCTTCTACGGCGATGCCACCGTCGAGGGGCATAGCGGCGTGCTGGTGGTCAAGCGAAACTACGGACCCGAAGGCGTGACAGCGGACGAGGTGCTGGAGGACCCGGTGGAGCATCTCTTGTCGGTCACGGTCATGTTCCAGCGCGAGGATGGCTATGATCCCGAGACCAACAACTGGTTCTGGGCGAAGTACCTGCCGGACGGGTCGCTGGACCAGAACCCGGAGGGCATGGCCCTTGCGGGTCTCGTCGGCAAGGGCGCCGACGCAGGCTGCATCGCCTGTCACGAGGGCGCGGGCGGCGGCGACTACCTCTTCACCACGGATGCGCGGCTGACGGAGAACTGAGCCGGGTCAGGCGTCCCGCAGGCGGTCCCACTCGGCGAGGATCGCCTGCATTTCCTCGGCCAGGGCCGACTCGAGCGCATAGGCAGGATCCGGGTCGGAGCCCGGGTCCTCCTCGTGGGCCGACAGCTGCGAGCGTTCCTCGAGGAAGGCGCGCAGCTCGGCGTCGCCGAGGTGCGTCAGCAGGCGCGCGAGAATCTTGCGCTGTGCGAGAAGGCGGCCTTCGAAGGCGTCGGTGCTGGGCATCGGGGGCGAACTCCGGTCACTGGAACGTCACCCCATCCTGACCCCGGCGGCGCGGCTAGTCGAGCACTTCGCCCGGCAGGACGCCCCAGTAGCCCTGTCGCGGCGCCCACCCGCGATAGCCTCCGGCGCTGAGGCGGCACCAGCCGGGGGTGCAGCGGTCGATCCGCGCCACGACATTGCGCTCGAGGCGGGCGACCTCGGTGCTGGAGGGATCGGGACGGGAGAAGAGCGTCACGGTTTCGTCCTCGACGAGGACCGTGCGGTTTCCCGACAGAAGCGAGTAATGCACCCAGCCGCCGACACCGTCGCGGTCGACGACACGGCGCCAGTGACCGTACTCGGCGGTCACGCGCAGCGGCATGTTGCGGCGTGTCAGCACCCAGTCGATCCGGTGCGACAGGGACGGCCCGCGCCGGAGATTGCCTTCGGATGCCTTGAGCGACACGAAGCGCGGCAAGGGCAGGTTCGTTTCCGGCCCGAATTCCTGCGCTGCCCCCGGCGCTGCGGCGGTCAGCATCACGGTCACCATGAGCACGAGCGCCCGCACTCCCGGCCCCATCATCGTGCGATCATCCTGTCTGTCCTGCTCGACGCCGCAGGATCGCGGCGCAATTTTGTTGCGCGGGTGTTGTGGCCCACCCGACTTGGCTGCAATGTGCCATGCAAGGCGACGGGAGAGGAAGTGCCGCATGTCGAAGAGCCGTCTGACTGTTGTCGTCACGCGACGCCTGCCCGAGGCGGTGGAGGCGCGGATGGGCGAGCTGTTCGACGTCCGGCTGAACCCGGACGACGCGCCGATGGACCGCGCGGCGCTGGTGGCGGCGATGCAGGGTGCGGATGTGCTGGTGCCCACGATCACCGACCGGATCGATGCGGGCCTGCTGGGGCAGGCGGGCGACCGGCTGAAGCTGATCGCCAATTACGGCGCGGGGGTGGACCATATCGACGTCGCCACCGCCCGACAGCGCGGCATCCTGGTGTCGAACACGCCGGGCGTGCTGACCGAGGACACCGCCGACATGACCATGGCGCTGATCCTTGCCGTCACGCGGCGCATCCCCGAGGGGCTGGCGCTGATGCAGACCGGCGACTGGGCGGGGTGGGCCCCGACGGCGATGCTGGGCGGGCGGATCGCGGGGCGCAGGCTTGGCATTCTCGGCATGGGCCGGATCGGGCAGGCGGTGGCGCGGCGGGCCAATGCCTTCGGGATGCAGGTGCATTACCATAACCGGCGGCGGCTGCGCGGGGAGGTGGAGGAGGAGCTGGGCGCGACCTGGTGGGAGAGCCTCGACCAGATGGTGGCTCGGATGGACGTGATCTCGGTGAACTGCCCCCATACGCCCGCGACGTTTCACCTGATGAACGCGCGGCGGCTGAAGCTGATGAAGGCGTCCGCCGTCCTCGTGAACACCTCCCGCGGAGAGGTGGTGGACGAGAACGCACTGACCCGGATGCTGCGGGCGGGGGAGCTCGCCGGGGCGGGACTCGACGTCTACGGCAACGGAACGGATGTGAACCCGAGGCTGCGGGCCCTGCCGAACGTGGTGCTTCTGCCGCACATGGGGTCCGCCACGAGGGAGGGGCGGCTCGAGATGGGCGAGAAGGTCATCATCAACATCAAGACCTTCGACGACGGGCATCGGCCGCCGGACCTCGTGGTGCCGTCGATGATCTGAGGCTCAGTCGAGGCGGCGGACGAGAAGCTGGTTGCCCTCGCCGCGCTTCGTCTCGAAGACCTTGAGGTCCTTGACGAGGTCCGAGAGCTTCTTGCGGCCGTAGGTGCGGGTGTCGAAATCGGGATCGGCGGCGGTGATGAACTGGCCGAGGGGGCCGAGGGCATACCATTCGTCTTCCTGGTCGATGGCGTCCATCGCGCGGAGGATGATGTCGCGGGCCTCCACCACGGGCCGGGTCTTGTCGCTGGCCGGAATGCGGTTCTCTCCGGAGGGGGCGGATTCGGACGGGACGAGGTTCTCGAGGAAGATGAACCGCTTGCAGGCCTTGCGGAAGGCGTCGGGAGTCTTCTTCTGACCGATGCCATAGACGTCGAGCCCCTGTTCGCGGATCCGGCTCGCCAGGCGGGTGAAGTCGCTGTCGGACGAGATCAGGACGAAGCCGTCGAACCGGCCTGTGTGCATCAGGTCCATCGCGTCGATGACGAGGCTGATGTCGGAGGAGTTCTTGCCCACGGTGTTGGCCGGGCTGTGGTGCGGCACGATGCCATGTTCGGCCTGGACGCGGTTCCAGCCGGACATCTGCTGACTGGAGAAGTCGCCATAGCAGCGGCGCACGCTGGCCTCGCCCAGGCTGGCGATTTCCTCGAAGAGAGCGCCCGCGTGTTTCGGCGAGGTGTTGTCGGCGTCGATCAGGACGGCGAGGAGGGGGCGGTGATCGGCCATGGGATCTCCAGATAAGGGTGCGGCGACCCTATCGGATGCAGCGGCGCGACGCGAGGTTGGACAGACGACCCATCACCCGGCATTATCGCCTTATCGGTCAGCGGGGATGGGGACATGCCCTTCGTCGAGCGGAGTGCCATAGAGCGCGGGTTCGCGCCGATCTTCGACGCGCAGATCGCGCCGCGGATCGATGCGCTTGAGGCCGAACGGCGAGAGGCCGTCCAGACAGGCAATCGCAAGGTCAAGATCGCAACCGCGGTCGGGCTGGTCGCCGGCATCGCCCTGTCGCTGATCTTCGGGAACTGGGTTCTCCTTCTCGTATTCGGGCTGGCCGGGCTGATCGTGGGATTTGTCCTGCGCGGTCTGGGGGCCGACAGATGGCTCCGGAAGTTGCACGAGGTTGTCATTCCGCCGGTGGTCTCGTTCGTCTGCCATCTTGAGTACACGCGCGAGCCCTCAACGGGGTTTCCACTTGGCGCGATGGGGGACCTCGGTCTGTTCGGCTCATACAACCGCAAGAGCCTGACGCATCACCTCAGCGGGACCTGGCGGGACACGTCGTTCGAGATGGTGCAGGCGCATCTGCGGCGTCGCAGCTCTGGCGGGTCGAACAGTTCGGGCACCACCAGGACCATCTTCATGGGGCTGCTGTTCAGTATCGAGGTGCCGGGCGGCGCGCCGACGCCGATCCTCATCGCTCGGGATTACGGAAAGGTCGGCAACCAGCTCGCCGGTTTCTTCAGTTTCGGAAAGCGGCGCGGCATGCCCAGGGTCGCCTTCGAGCATCATAGGTTCGAAGAGCTGTTCGAGGTTCATGCCGAAGACCCGGAAGCGGCGAGGGCCTTCATGCCCGACGCGTTTCTCGACACGCTGATTTCCATCGGGGACACCGAGGGCGGCAAGGAGGGCGCGAAGAGCATGACTGCGGGCTTCGAGGGCGAGCGGTTCTTTCTCGCGCTTTCCCGGGAGCTCGGGTTCATGCAGGTCGGCCATGTCGACCGCAGCATTCTGGATATCGAGGACGCGCTGCATGCGCTCTTCGACGATCTGACGCTGATCCGCCGGATCATCGACCGGCTGCACGGTGAGCAGCCGGTCGATGCACAGGGTCAGATGATCTGAATGTCGTCGGCCAGCTGGCCGAGCGAGGAGATGCCGACGATCGTGATCTCCTGGACGCCGAAATCCAGCTTCACCGCGTTGCCGGGCAGGTTCTCACCGAAGCGGGCAAGCACCTGGAGCGGGGTCAGCCGGGCGCCCCAGATCGCATCGTCGAGCACCAGCGTGTCGATGTTGTTCTGGAACCCCTGGATCACGTCCCGGCCGTCGCCGCGCCGGAAGACGAAGGCGTCCGCGCCGATCCCGCCGTTCAGGATGTCGTTGCCCTTGCCGCCCTCGAGGCGGTCGTTGCCGGCGTTCCCGTTCAGCCGGTCGTTGCCCAGGCCGCCGAAGAGCCTGTCCCTGCCGCCTTGCCCGGAGAGAACGTCGTTGCCGGCACCGCCGGAGAGCACGTCGTCGCCGAGGCCGCCGACGATGATGTCCCGGCCTCCGGCGCCGTTCATGTTGTCGTTGCCGTTGTTGCCGAACATGCGGTCGTTGCCCGCGCCGCCGTTCATGACGTCCTTGCCGCCGAGGCCGAAGAGGACGTCGTTGCCGCCTCCTCCGTTCATGCGGTCGTTGCCGATCCCGCCGTTGAGGTTGTCCCCCCCGCCGCCGCCGTTCATCAGGTCATTGCCGCCGCCCCCGGTCATCCGGTCGCTGCCGAGCCCTCCGAAAAGCTGGTCGTTGCCGCCATCTCCCGACATCACGTCATTGCCGTCGTCGCCGAACATCCGGTCGATGCCGCGGTCGCCGGTCATGCGGTCGG
The DNA here is from genome assembly GCF_003789055.1 of Histidinibacterium lentulum. Lineage (GTDB taxonomy): Bacteria > Pseudomonadota > Alphaproteobacteria > Rhodobacterales > Rhodobacteraceae > Oceanicola > Oceanicola lentulus. Next base: position 90,983 of record NZ_ML119091.1, read on the forward strand.
CGCCCGTGCCCCCGTATATCGTGTCGTTGCCGAGCCCGCCGTCGATGGTGTCGTTGCCGGGATTGCCCCAGAGCGCGTCGTTGCCCGCGCCGCCGGAGACCGAGTCGTCGCCGTCGTTCCCCTCGATCCGGTCGTTTCCGTCCCGGCCGGACAGGCGGTCGTTGCCGTCGAGCCCGAACATGAGGTCGTCGCGGGAGGTCCCGTTCCGGCTGTTGTTGCCGTTCGTTCCCAGAATCAGGGATTTCGTGCTCTGGGCCACCGATCCGAGGAAGACGCGGCCGTCGGAGAACTGCAGGAACTCCATGCCGAAGAGACGGTCGATGCCCTGGCCGGGGGCGGTGACGAGGACCGATCCGTCGCCGAGAAAGAAGACGTCGGACCGGGAGCGCGGCCCGGCATAGCCTGCGGTATCGGAGCCGGGGCCGCCGATCAGGACGTCTATGCCCTCGCCCCCGATGAGCACGTCGTTGCCCGAAAGCCCGAAGAGGCTGTCGTCGCCGTCATTGCCGAGAAGCGTGTCGTCTGCCGTGTCGCCGATCCGCTCGGGAAAGTCCGTGCCGTAGATGACATCGTCGAAGCGCGAGCCGATCACCCGCTCGATGCCGCCCACGAGAAGGCCCTGCGCCCAGCCGAAGCTCTGATCGCCGTCCCTGAAGTTGAGGTCGATGCCGACCGGTCCGGGGGCATTCGCATAGGAGAGCGTGTCGATGTCGCTGAGCGGGCCGTCGTCGGTCACCGAGTCGGGGACGCCGTTCTGCGCGAAGGTGGAGGGGCCGGGAAGGTAGAGGTCGTTGCCCGGGCCTCCATTCAATCCGTCCGAGCCGGCTCCTCCGTCGAGCACGTCGTTGCCGCCACGGCCGAAGAGGTTGTCGGTTCCGCCGAGGCCCCTGAGCACGTCGTTGCCGTTGAACCCGACAAGCAGATTGGGACCGTTCGTCCCGTTGTAGACGTGGCTGTCGCTCGAGAGGAAGTTCTGGATCGGCTGAGGACTATCCTGGCGGTAGGATTGCACGATGGCATTCGTCAGGGCCGCGGCGGCGAAATTTACCGAGATGGTCGCCGCGGGTTCGAGAAACTGCGCCTGGCGCAGGGGAAACTGCTGTTCGCCCGGCACGCCGTTGTCGGAGGCGTCCCGCAGGCGATAGTTGAAGAAATACTGGATGCCGGTAATGCGCCCGCCGGTCAGCAGCTGCATCGAGTTGCCGTCTCCGAGACCCACGAGGCCGGTCTGCAGACCCTGGCCGGTGAAGATGATGCGGCCCGCGAAATCAGGGGCCGTGTAGATCACCGTGGTGGGCGTCGTGACCACCGTGTGCGGATAGCGTCCGCTGTTCTGCGCCGTCAGCGTCGTGAGAAGAAAGAACCCCTCGACCGCCGCGAAGCTGGGATCGAAGAGTTCGGTGGTGTTGTTTCTGAAAGTGCCGCGCCAAACCATGACATGCTCCTGGCAGACACCGCCGACCCACCGGGCGGTGTCCATCAGGAATGATTATCGGTGGTGCGACAGATCGTCACCAGTTTTGTCGTTCGGACCGTGCGCGGCGCGACTCTCCGTCAGTAAAGCACGACGGAGCGGATCGACTCGCCCGAATGCATCAACTCGAAGCCCGTGTTGATGTCGGAAAGGGGCATGGTGTGGGTGATCATCGGGTCGATCTCGATCTTGCCCTCCATGTACCAGTCCACGATGCGGGGCACGTCCGTCCGGCCGCGGGCGCCGCCGAAGGCAGTGCCGCGCCACGACCGGCCGGTCACGAGCTGGAACGGGCGGGTGGAGATCTCGGCGCCGGCAGGGGCCACGCCGATGATGATCGATTCGCCCCAGCCCTTGTGCGCGCATTCGAGGGCCTGGCGCATGACCTTGACGTTGCCCGTGGCGTCGAAGCTGTAATCCGCGCCGCCCTTCGTCAGGTTGACGAGATAGGGCACGAGATCGCCCTCGACCTCGGTCGGGTTGACGAAGTCGGTCATGCCGAAGCGCTCGGCCATCTCCTTCTTGCCGGGATTGATGTCCACGCCGACGATCTGGTCCGCGCCCGCCAGCCGGAGGCCCTGGATCACGTTGAGCCCGATGCCGCCGAGGCCGAAGACCACGCAGCGCGACCCGATCTCGACCTTGGCGGTGTTGATCACGGCGCCGATGCCGGTGGTGACGCCGCAGCCGATGTAGCAGATCTTGTCGAAGGGGGCGTCCTCGCGCACCTTGGCGAGTGCGATCTCGGGCAGGACCGTGTGGTTCGAGAAGGTCGAGCAGCCCATGTAGTGCAGGATCTCGTCGCCATCGAGCGTGGAGAAGCGGCTGGTGCCGTCGGGCATCTTGCCCGCGCCCTGGGTCGTGCGGATCGCCTGGCAGAGGTTGGTCTTGGGATTCAGGCAGTAGTCGCACTCGCGGCATTCGGGCGTGTAGAGCGGGATGACGTGGTCGCCGGGCTTGAGCGAGGTGACGCCGGCGCCCACCTCCACCACGACGCCGGCGCCCTCATGGCCGAGAATCGCCGGAAAGAGGCCCTCGGGATCGGCGCCCGACAAGGTGAAGTCGTCGGTGTGGCAGATGCCGGTCGCCCTCACCTCCACCAGCACCTCTCCGGCGCGCGGGCCCTCGAGGTTGACGTCCATGATCTCGAGCGGCTTTCCGGCCTCGACTGCCACTGCGGCGCGGGTTCTCATCAGGTCTTCTCCGTGGCCCATGTCTTTGGCGCAACGCTGTGTCAGGAAAGGTGAAAGATCAACCTTCGCCCTGCTTGAAGCCTGCAAAAGAACCGATCTTATGGCCTCATGAAGTTCCGCGCTCTGCTCATCTGTCTTGCCATCGCCGGTTGCACCGAGGTCGCCATCGCGCCCCCGGGTGCCGCCGTGGACGAGATACAGGCCCCGCCTCCACCCCCGTTCTCGCCGCGCCGGCCCGAGTCATCGGATCCGCTCGATCCGTGCTTCGCGGGATCCTATCTCGATCTCATCGGACGGGACGCCTCCACCATCGGCATCGCCGAGACGCCCACATTCCGGCTGATCCGGCCCGACAGCCTCGTGACGGAGGAGTTCGCGCCGACCCGCGTGAATGCGCTTGTCGACCCGTCCGGCATGATCACTTCCGTCTATTGCGGATGACGCGGGCGGGGGCCGCGGTCCTTGCCCTTTGCGCGGTGTTCGCGGGCTGCGCCCCACGTCCGCCGGAGATGCCGCCTCTGCCCGCGCTTCCCGAGCCGGGCGCCGATCTCTGCGACGCGGGCAGCCATGTCCGGCTGATCGGCCAGGATGCCACGGCGCTGGAGCGGGTTCTGCTGCTGGGCCAGGTTCGGGTTATCCGTCCGGGCGATGCAGTCACCATGGACCTGAGGCCGGAACGCATCAATTTCGAGATCGGCGAAGACGGCCGGATCGCACGGATCTTCTGCGGCTGAAGAGACCGAAGGCGGACCCGGGGCGCCTTACTGGGTGGGGGCAATGGTTCGGCGCCCCGGATCCTTCTTCGCATGGCCTGTCTGACCTTTGGTCACGTCGAAATCAGGGCGCGATCGGGGCGGTTCGGCGGCATTTCTCCCGGCTCTTGATTTGGCGTGGCAAAGGCGCAAGTCTGACCGGATGACGTTTCAGCCGCCCGTTCCGTTCCCGCGCCCGACCGAGGAGCGGATTTCCTTTCACCGGACCGAGTTGACGCCGATCCTTTCGCTCTACGGGCGCATGGTGGCGGCGGGAGAATGGCGGGACTACGGGATTTCGAGCCTGCGCGACGTCGCGGTCTTTTCCGTGTTTCGCCGCACCGCGGAGAACCCGCTCTACCGGATCGAGAAGCGCCCGCGGCTGCGGTTGCGGCAGGGGCAATATGCCGTGATCGGGATGGAGGGGCAGGTTCTGAAGCGCGGCGACGACCTGAAGACCGTCTTGCGGGTGCTGGAGCGCAAGCTGATCCGGCCTGTGGACTGATCAGCCGGGTGCAAGGCGCTTCAGCGCCGTGACCGGGCCGCCGCCCTGCCCCTTGATCCGCGCGACCGCTGCGGCCCGATCTTCGAAAGCGACGGCCATGTGATGGGCGTTCGCGTGCAGGATGCGGCTGCCGTCCGCGACCCAGGCGACATGGCCCTTCCAGAACATCAGGTCGCCGCGGCGCAGGTCGTTCGGGTTCGGGTCGGCGAGGAGTTCGCCCAGCTCCGCCTCCTGCTGGTGGCTGTCGCCCGGGCAGGGGATGCCGCAGGCGAGGCAGGCGATCTGCACGAGACCGGAACAGTCGATCCCGAAGGCGGAATTGCCGCCCCAGAGATAGGGCGTGCCGAGGAGGAGCTCGGCGACGGCGACAGGGTCGGCCATGGGCACGAGTTCGCCCATGTGGATGCGGGGGACGTAGGCGTGACGCTCGCCATCGACGCCGCCCGGGTGAGGCCGGCCGAGGTCGATTTCCACCCATCGCCGGCTCGCAGCGCCGATGCAGCGCACCCGGGCGCCGAAAGAGAGCGGCAGCATCTCGACGGCTGCGTGCAGCGGATCGAGCAGCGGCTCGGGGGAAAGCAGGGCATAGCTGCGCGCGACCGTGATACGGTCGGTCGGGGCGATCGCTCGGTCCGACAGGGCGGTCGCATCGACGAAGCCCGGGTAGCCGTCCCGGTCGGCGCGACCGAAGACCAAGCCGTCCGCGTCTCCCTCGACGCGGAATGCCTCGCCGAACAAGAGCTCGCGATCCCGGGCGCTGCGCTGCCTGTCCCGCCAGATCGTGGTCACTGGCGCAATCACGGTGCGCATGTCGGAGGGCCGACCTGAGGCGTGTGCCCCATGTAACCCGGACCCCGCGTCGGTCATGGGCGCAGCAGCGCCGGCAGCGCCTCGAACAGTGCCCGCGCGCCCTGTCCGGCGCCGCCCTTGGGCCGCCCGGGTGCGGGCTGCGGGTTCCAGCCGTAGATGTCGAAATGCAGGTAGCGCGGCGCCGTTGCGAAGCGCCTCAGAAAGAGCGCCGCTGTGATCGAGCCGGCCATGCCTCCCGAGGGTGCGTTGTCGAGATCGGCGATGCCGGGCTCGATCATGGGCTCGTAGGGGATGTGGAACGGCATCCGCCAGACCGGATCGGAGGCCCGGGGGGCGGCCTCGGCGAGCGCCGCGAAATCGGCGTCGGTCGTGGCGTAGACCGGCGCGAGGTCCGGCCCGAGGGCGACGCGCGCGGCGCCGGTCAGGGTGGCCATGGAGACGAGAAGGTCCGGCGTCTCCTCGCAGGCGAGGGCCAGCGCATCGGCCAGAACCAGCCGGCCCTCGGCATCGGTGTTGTTGATCTCCACCGTCAGGCCGTTTCGGGCGCGCAGGATGTCGCCGGGGCGGAAGGCCTGACCGGAGACGGAATTCTCCACCGCGGGGGTCAGGACCCGGAGGCGGAGGGGCGCACCGGTGGCCATCAGCATATGGGCGAGGCCCAGAACCGTGGCCGCGCCGCCCATGTCCTTCTTCATCAGGCCCATGGAGGCGCCGGGCTTGAGGTTGAGCCCGCCGGTGTCGAAACAGACGCCCTTGCCGACAAGCGTCAGGGTCGGGCCCGTGTCGCCCCACCTGAGGTCGATCAGGCGGGGCGCGCGCGGGCTCGCGCGTCCGACGGCGTGGATCAGGGGGAAATTCCGCTCGAGGAGGTCTGCGCCCTCGATGGTCTCGACTCGGGCGCCGAAGGTCGCGGCGAGGGTCTTGGCCGCGCCCTCGAGCTCGGCCGGGCCCATGTCCGAGGCCGGGGTGTTGATGAGGTCGCGGGTGAGCCATTCGCCCGTCGCCATGGCCTCGATCCGGGCGGGGTCGATCCCCTCTGGCGCGGCAAGGCGGGCCGGGGCGGGCGTCTGCGCGCGGTAGATGTCGAAGCGGTAGGTCTCGAGCAGCCAGCCGAGGGCGGCGTTGGCGCGGAGGCCTTCGGGCAGGGACTGGTAGCGCCATGTGCCCTCCGGCAGGAGAGAGGCTGCGCCGGCGAGCGGAAAGCGCAGGCGGGCCCGGGCCTCCGGGGTTCCGAGACCGGCGAGCGCCCCGGCGACGGCGCCGTCCGGTCCGGGAAGCGGCAGGATCTCGCCCGGAGCGGCGGAGAAGGCACGGGCGCGGGCCCAGCCGCGGGCGAGCTCCGGCAGGGCCTCGAGGGTGGCCTCGAGCGTGTCGGGTGTGACCGCAGTGATCGGGCGCGCGTCGGCGTCCGCGGGGGCGAGGCGGGGCGGCATGGTCTCTCCTGTCAGTGTTGGGGCGAGACTAGAAGCCTGTCGGGGCAGGGGCAAGCGAGGTCCGGACCGACGGGCCGGGCTGGCCGGCGGGCCCGCGGCCATGGCCGGGCCGCGGGTCGAAGGTCGCTCAGGGAGCGTGGATGTCCCAGATCTCGGAAATGGACCGGTCGGCCACGCGGCCGAGCCGCGCCAGCGTCGCCCCGAGGGCCGCCCCGTCCCCGGCTTCCGCGCAGCGGGCGACGGCGCGGGCGACGGTGGCAAGGGTGGACAGGCCGATCCCGTCGCCGAGGCCAGCGATTTCGGTGGCCAGCCGCGGGATCGCCGCTATCTCGCGCAGGGAGAGATCGCGGTCGAGCCGGAGAAGGCGGTGGCTGATGGCCTCGAGCACCGCGCAGACCGCATCCTCGGCCTCCGCCTCCCCCCGCGTGCCGTAGAGCCGCAGCAGTGGCGCGGGGTCGAACCGCACCGTTTCCCGCGGAACGAGGGGCGTCGGCGGCGGGCCGGCCGGGGCCGAGGGCGAGATATGCGGGTGCAGGGTCATGGGCATCCCATGGCCCGGTCGCGGTTGCCGCCCAGTGAACACGGGGCCGAATAATCCCTCGAACTTCCCGCAAATCCGGCCTATTGCGCTCGAGGCCTGAGTGACGGATCGGAGGTCAGCGATGGGTGCGGTCAGACCCCTGCCGGATTACCTTGTGCGGCGCTATCAGGGCTGGAAGGCGACGACCTATGCCGACAACCGCGCCTGGTACCGCCGGCTGGCGGAGGACGGGCAGCATCCGCGGGCGATGATCATCTCCTGCTGCGACAGCCGGGTCCATGTCACCTCGATCTTCGGGGCCGACCAGGGCGAGTTCTTCATTCACCGCAACATCGCCAACCTCGTGCCGCCCTACGAGTCGGGCGGCGGGCAGCACGGCACCTCGGCGGCGATCGAATACGCGGTGACGTCGCTGAAGGTGGCCCATGTGATCGTGCTCGGGCACTCGATCTGCGGTGGGGTGCAGGGGTGCTACGACATGTGCGAGGGGCGCGCGCCGGAGCTGGAGGCGAGCACGAGCTTCGTGGGGCGCTGGATGGACATCCTGCGTCCCGGGTATCAGCGGCTGCCGGCGGGCGACGATGCGGCGCGGGTGCGGGCGCTGGAGAAGGCGGCGGTGCTGGTGTCGCTGGAGAACCTGCAGACCTTTCCTTTCGTCGAGACGGCCACGGCGGCGGGCGATCTGACGCTGCACGGGCTGTGGACGGATATCGCGGAGGGCGGGCTCGAGACCTGGGACCCGGCAGCGGGGGACTTCGTCCCGGTGGGTCGGTCGTCGCCGCCCTGAGGGCGGCAACCAGCGGTTAATACTCGTCGGCCATGGTCGGGCCATGAGCGACGACTCTGTCACCATAAGGCTGGGACGGACGCTGCATGCAGCGGCGCGGGACCTTGCCCGGATGCAGGACATCAGTCTTGGCCAGTTGCTGCGCGATGCGCTGGCGCGCGAGATCGGGCGTGCCGAACGCGGGGCGAGGCCGCCTGTAAGGGCGGACGAGCGGCTCGTCGCGCCCTTGCGGGCGCGTCTCGCCCCGATCCTCGCAGAGGCGCCGACCTGGACCGTCCTGCTCCACAGGCTGCAGCGGGAAGAGGGGGTGACACTCGTCGAGGCGGGCGGCGGCCTTGCCGTCCTGTCCTTTCCAGACCGTCAGCGACTCTGCAAGGCCAGCGAACTCGGGTTCAGCTATGCCCGGCTGATGCGCCGGATCGGGGCGCCCTTTCCCGGCCACAGCCACACCTGGCTCTTCGAAAAGGCTGGGCAGGGTGAGCAGCCAAAACCATTGACCCGCCGCGTCCCCCGGAAGGAAAAGGAGCCGGGCTGGAGCGCGGCGGTCACGGGCGAACCGCTCGATCCGGAGGCGGAGGACGTGATCCTCATCGAGCCGGACTGACCGGATGATGTCAGGCTTTCTTGAGCACCCGGTTGCCCAGCACCTCGGCGATCTGCACGGCGTTGAGCGCCGCGCCCTTGCGCAGGTTGTCGGAGACGACCCAGATGTTCAGCCCGTTGTCGATGGTGCTGTCCTGCCGGATCCGGCTGATGAAGGTGGCGAAATCGCCCACGCATTCGACGGGGGTGACGTAGCCGCCGTTCTCGCGCTTGTCGATCACCATGCAGCCCGGGGCCTCGCGCAGGATGTCGCGGGCCTCGTCCTCGTCGAGGAAGTCCTCGAACTCGATGTTGATCGCCTCGGAATGGCCGACGAAGACGGGCACGCGGACGCAGGTCGCGGTGACCTTGATCGCGGGGTCCACGATCTTCTTGGTCTCGGCGACCATCTTCCACTCTTCCTTGGTGGAGCCGTCTTCCATGAAGACGTCGATATGGGGAATGACGTTGAAGGCGATCTGCTTGGTGAACTTCTCGGGCGCGACCTCCTGGCCGGGGACGTAGACCCCCTTGGTCTGGTCCCAGAGCTCGTCGATGCCTTCCTTGCCGGCGCCGGAGACGGACTGGTAGGTCGATACCACCACGCGCTTGATGCGGGCGCGGTCGTGGAGGGGCTTGAGGGCCACCACCATCTGCGCGGTGGAGCAGTTGGGGTTGGCGATGATGTTCTTCTTCGAATAGCCGCTGATGGCGTCGGCGTTCACCTCGGGCACGATCAGCGGAACGTCGGGGTCGTAGCGGTAGAGCGAGGAGTTGTCGATCACGACGCAGCCCGCCGCGGCGGCCTTGGGGGCGTAGGTCTTCGTCGCGTCGGAGCCGATCGCGAAGAGGGCGATCTCCCAGCCGGTGAAGTCGAAGGTGTCGAGGTCCTGGGTCTTCAGCGTGCGGTCGCCGAAGCTGACCTCGGTGCCGAGGGAACGGCGCGAGGCGAGGGCGGCGATCTCGTCCACGGGGAACGCGCGCTCGGCGAGGATGTTCAGCATTTCGCGGCCCACGTTGCCCGTGGCGCCGGCGACGGCGATCTTGTAGCCCATGGGGCCCCTCCAGTGTCTGACGGCGCGGGCTTAGGGCATCCGAGCGGGATTGGAAAGGGCATCCCGGTCGGGCCTGCGGGAGTGTCCACACGTGGACACATTCGCAAGTCCTTGTTTCGGAAGAGATACTTCCGTGGACGCCGTCCCGCGTTAACCTTTCGCGGACGTCCCGTGAGCCGGGCCGGGCCGGCGTGCCGTCAGAGCGCGCGGCTGTGGCGGCCTTCGGGCATGACGTAAGCGTCGAGGGCGTTGGCCATCAGCCGCGCCAGGAGCGCCTGGTGGCGGACGATCTCGAGGCGGCCGTTCTCGACCCGGAGCACGTCGGCGAACCTTTCGCGCAGGGGGGCGGCCATCTCCTCGAGACGCCGCAGGGGCACGCCGAACCGGGCCGACAGGGCAGGAAGGTCGAGGGCGAAGCGGCACATGATCTCGTCGATCATCGCCCCGCGCAGCCGGTCCTCGGCGGAAAAGACATGGCCGCGCGCGATGGGCAGGCCGCCTTCGGCCACGGCGGCGCTGTAGCGCGAGGAGGTGCTCTCGTTCTGGGCGTAGCCCTGGCGATAGCGGGAGATGGCGGAGGCGCCGACGCCGACCAGGGTCTCGCACTGGTCGTCGGTGTAACCCTGGAAGTTGCGCCGGAGCGTGCCGCGCCGATCGGCTTCGGCGAGGCTGTCGCCGTCGCGGGCGAAATGGTCGATCCCGATGGCGCGGTACCCGTCCCAGGCGAGAAGCCTGCGCGCCGTCTCGAAGAGGTCGAGCCGGGCTTCGGCGTCGGGCAGGGCCTCTGTCGGGATGAGCTGCTGGCGCTTGGCCATCCAGGGCACATGGGCATAGCCGAAGAGCGCGATGCGGTCGGGCTCCAGCGACATGACGCGCTGCACCGAGGCGGTCAGGCGCGCGCGGGTCTGGTGCGGCAGGCCGTAGAGCACGTCCATGTTGAGCGACCGGATGCCGGCGGCGCGCAGCCAGCCGGTCACCTCGCGGGTGAGGTCGTAGGGCTGGCGGCGGCCGATCGCCTCCTGCACCACCGGGTCGAAATCCTGCACGCCGATGGATGCCCGGGTCATGCCCTGCCGGGCGAGCACGGCGATCCGCGCCTCGTCGATCTCGGTCGGGTCGATCTCGACGGAGAATTCCGCCTCCGGAGCCCAGGGGCGGAGACCCCGAATCGATTCGCAGAGCTGGTCGAGAAGGTCGGGCGGAAGGATCGTCGGCGTGCCGCCGCCGAGGTGGATGTGACGCAGTGTCACCGTGTCCGGCAGGCGCTCTCCGACCATCCGCAGCTCCTGCGTCAGGGTCTCGAGATAGGGAACGAGGGGCCTGTCGGTCGCCGTGCCCTGGGTCCGGCAGGCGCAGAACCAGCAGAGGTTCCGACAATAAGGCACATGAACATAAAGAGATATCTCAGACTCAGGTTCTATGGCCCCCATCCAGTCGGACACGGTCCCGGCGCCGACCCCGGTGAAGTGATTGGCCGGGGGATAGCTGGTGTAGCGGGGCACGCGGGCGTCGAGTAGACCGAGGTTCTTGAGCGAGCTTGAGGGCTTCATGGAACGGCTTTCGATATGCTAGTGTCTAGTTGGCTAGACACTTTATGACTCCTGGAGGCAGTGGGATGAGCGAGGCGGCCCTCGAGCAGAGCTGTGACAGTTGCCCGATCCGGCATCGCGCTGTCTGCGCGAATTGCGATGCCGACGAACTGCGGCTGCTGGAAGAGATCAAGTACTATCGCACCTACGAATCCGGGCATCCGATCATCTGGGCCGGCGACGAGATGAGCTTCGTCGCCTCCGTCGTGCGGGGCGCCGCGACGCTGAGCCAGACCATGGAAGACGGCCGGACGCAGATGGTCGGACTGCTTCTTGCGTCCGATTTCATCGGCCGGCCGGGCCGCGAGACCTCCGCCTATGACGTGACGGCCGTGAGCGAAGTGACCCTGTGCTGTTTCCGGCGCCGTCCGTTCGAGAAGCTCATGCACTCGACGCCGCACATCGCGCAGCGGCTTCTGGACATGACGCTCGACGAGCTGGACGCGGCGCGGGAGTGGATGCTGATTCTCGGCCGCAAGACCGCGCGGGAGAAGATCGCGAGCCTTCTGGCCATCGTGGCGCGGCGGGAACTGTCGATCGGCCTGACCAAGCCGGTCGGCCCGGTGATGGTCGATCTGCCGCTGACGCGGGAGGCGATGGCGGACTACCTCGGGCTGACGCTGGAGACGGTGAGCCGCCAGGTCTCCGCGCTTAAGCGCGAGGGAATCATCGTGCTGCATGGCAAGCGGCGCATAGAGGTGCCCGACATGGCCCGCCTGATCGAGGAGACCGGCGACGACGTCGACGGAGGCGTGGTCGCCTGAGCGACGGGCGCCGCGCCGCATGGGGCGCGGCACTGGAGGGGCTGGCCGGGACACCGGCCGCCTCAGTGGGCCATCAGGATCGGGATTTCCGCATCCTGAAGCATGTTCCGGGTCGGTCCGCCGAGAAGCGCCTCGCGCAGGCGGCTGTGTCCGTAGGCGCCCATGACGACGAGGTTGAGCCCCTGTTCGCGGGCGTGGCGCAAGAGGCAGTCGGAGACCCGGGCCTGGGTCTGGGACACGATCGAGACCTCGGTATGGACGCCGTGACGCGCCAGTTTCTGAGCGATGCCGCCGCCCGGATCGGACCGGTCGGGCGCCGTGCGGGGCGGATCCACCATCACCACGTTGACGAGTTCCGCCGCGGTCAGGAACGGCATCGCCTGCCGGATCGCGGCCATCGCGCCGTCGCTGTTGTCCCATGCGATCATGATCTTGCGGGGCGCGGGCAGGCTGTCCATCTGCGGCGGCACCACGAGGACCGGCACGCCGCGCTGGAACAGGGCCGCCTCGAGCACCTGCACGAGGAGCGGGGAGCCGCCCTTGCCGTAGGGACGGCGGCAGATCATCAGGTCGGAATAGCGCAGCATCCGTCCGAGCCCGCTTTCGAGGCCGAGCTGCGGCAGCACCACGGGTTCGACCCCGATCTTGTAGGTGCCCGAGGGCAGGTGATCCTCGACCCAGGTCGCGATCTCCCTCGCGCGGTCGCGGGTCTCGGCGCTCGACGCCTCCAGGAGCATGGTGGAGGTGCCTGCGGGCAGCGGTTCGAAGTGGGTCGGGTCGATCGCCAGGCAGTAGATGTCGAGATGCGCGCCGAGATCCTCGGAAAGGGTGAGGGCGGCGCGGATCAGGCCCCGTTCGTGCCGTGAATCGGTGACGACCATCGAAATCGTCTTGAAGGCCATGGTCCAGGTCCTTTCGTCGAGGGGGCGCCTGCGGATGGTGGCGGGCCAGTGCGACAACATGCCCGCGCAGTCCGCGCCCCGCAGACAAAATCTCGCCGATGCCATCCGCGGATGCCTTGATGTGGATCAAGGCGGCGATCCCCCCCGCGCGCCGATACCGGCCCCACGAGATGCCCGCATTCCGCTGTGGGCCAACAAAGGGGAACGCTCGACATGTGGGATTGGATCAAGATTGCGATCCTGGGCATCGTCGCTCTGGTCGCGGCGCTTGCCGCGAACTGGGGACGGGATCTGGCCTACCAGATCCATGCTCTGATCGTCTTCGCGGTCGCCGCCGGCCTGTTCATCTGGTACGTGCGGCAGATCGGCGAGGACAAGCCGGCGGTGGATCAGACCGCCTATAGCGACGGTGTCATCCGCGCCGGCGTCATCGCCACAGCCCTCTGGGGCGTGGTCGGATTCCTGGTCGGCGTGTTCATCGCGTTCCAGCTGGCGTTTCCGCAGCTCAACTTCGACTGGGCGCAGGGCTATCTGAACTTCGGGCGGCTCAGGCCGCTGCACACCTCGGCGGTGATCTTCGCCTTCGGGGGCAACGCGCTCTTGTGCACCTCGTTCTACGTCGTGCAGCGGACGAGCGCGGCGCGGCTGTGGGGCGGCAATCTCGCGTGGTTCGTGTTCTGGGGCTACCAGCTCTTCATCGTGCTGGCGGCGACGGGTTACGTTCTGGGGGTCACCCAATCGAAGGAATACGCGGAGCCCGAGTGGTACGTGGACCTGTGGCTGACGATCGTCTGGGTGGCCTATCTGGCGGTGTTCCTCGGCACGATCATCAAGCGCAAGGAGCCGCACATCTACGTGGCGAACTGGTTCTTCCTGTCGTTCATCGTGACGGTGGCGATGCTCCATGTCGTCAACAACCTGGCGATCCCGGTGTCGATCTGGGGGTCCAAGTCGGTGATCATCTATTCCGGCGTGCAGGATGCCATGGTGCAGTGGTGGTACGGGCACAACGCCGTGGGCTTCTTCCTGACGGCGGGCTTTCTCGGCATGATGTACTATTTCGTGCCGAAGCAGGCCGAGCGGCCGGTGTTCAGCTACAAGCTCAGCATCATCCACTTCTGGGCGCTGATCTTCCTCTACATCTGGGCGGGACCGCACCACCTGCACTACACGGCGCTGCCCGACTGGGCGTCGACGCTGGGGATGGTGTTCTCGATCGTGCTGTGGATGCCGTCGTGGGGCGGCATGATCAACGGCCTGATGACGCTGCAGGGCGCCTGGGACAAGATCCGCACCGACCCGATCATCCGGATGATGGTCATTTCCATCGGCTTTTACGGCATGTCGACCTTCGAGGGCCCGATGATGTCGATCCGGGCGGTCAACAGCCTCTCGCACTACACCGACTGGACCATCGGCCATGTCCATTCCGGCGCGCTGGGCTGGAACGGGATGATCACCTTCGCGGCGCTCTACTTCCTGACGCCGAGGCTGTGGAACCGCGAGCGGCTCTATTCCTATGCGCTGGTGAACTGGCACTTCTGGCTCGCGACCATCGGCATCGTGCTCTACGCCGCGTCGATGTGGGTCACGGGCATCATGGAAGGCCTGATGTGGCGTGAGGTCGATGCGCAGGGCTTCCTCGTGAACTCCTTCGCCGACACGGTCAGCGCCAAGTTCCCGATGTACGTGGTGCGCGGGCTCGGCGGGGTCCTCTACCTCACCGGGGCGGTCATCATGTGCTACAACCTCTGGATGACGGTCCGGGGCCAGCAGGCTGCGAAGCCTGTCGCCTCCGCCGCCACTCCGGCCGAATAAGGAGGGGGACCGATGGGCATTCTCGAAAAGCACAAGGTTCTCGAAAAGAACGCCACGCTGCTGCTCGCCGCCTCCTTCGCGGTGGTTACGGTGGGCGGCATCGTGGAGATCGCGCCGCTCTTCTACCTCGAGAACACGATCGAGGACGTGGAGGGCATGCGCCCCTACTCCCCGCTCGAGCTGACGGGGCGGGAGATCTACATCCGCGAGGGCTGCTATGTCTGCCATAGCCAGATGATCCGCCCGATGCGGGACGAGGTGGAACGCTACGGGCACTACAGCCTTGCCGCCGAGTCGATGTACGACCATCCGTTCCAGTGGGGCTCGAAGCGGACGGGGCCCGACCTCGCCCGCGTCGGAGGGCGCTATTCGGACGAGTGGCACGTCCTGCACTTCAACGATCCGCAGGCGGTCGTGCCCGAGTCGGTGATGCCGAACTATGGCTATCTCGACGACCGGCTGATCGACGCGACCTATATCGAGGATCTGCTGCGCGCCAACCGCATGGTGGGCGTGCCCTATACCGACGAGATGATCGAGAACGCCCGCGCCGATTTCGAGGCGCAGGTGGACCCGTTCTCCGACAATTACGACGCGCTGCTGGCCCGGTATCCGGGCGCGCAGGTTCGGAATTTCGACGGTCGTCCAGGCATTTCCGAGATGGATGCGATGATTGCCTACCTGCAGATGCTGGGCACGCTCGTCGATTTCTCGACCTTCACGCCCGACGCGAGCCGGTGAGGAGGATGTGATGGAAGAACGGACCTTCGTTGAAAGTCTGATCGCGAGCTGGCCGGTGATCGCCCTTTTCTCCGGCTACGTCTTTGCGGTGCTGTTCGTGTTCCGACCCGGATCGCGGGCCATCCATGACGATGCGGCCAGCACGCCGTTCCGCAACGATGACAGGCCGGCGCTCGAGCCTGCCGACAAGGAGGCGCGGTCATGAGCGACCAGCACAAGGATCCGAACAAGGATCCCAACATCCCCGACACCACCGGCCACAGCTGGGACGGGATCGAGGAGTACGACAACCCGCTTCCGCGCTGGTGGCTGTGGATCTTCTACGCCACGATCGTCTGGGGGGTGATCTACACCATCGCCTACCCGGCCTGGCCGCTGGTGAACCGAGCCACCGCCGGCGTGCTCGGGTTCTCGACCCGGGCGCAGGTCGCCGACCAGATCGCCGAGGCGGAGATGGCGAACGCCGAGCTCAACGCGCAGCTGGCCTCGGCCGACCTGCGGACGCTCACGGAGGACGAAACGCTGCACAGCTATGCCGTGAACATGGGCGCGGCGGTCTATCGCGCGCAGTGTTCGCAGTGTCACGGGTCGGGTGCGGCCGGCGCGGTCGGCTTTCCCAACCTGATCGACGATGCGTGGATCTGGGGCGGGCGGATCGACGAGATCGCCTGGACCGTCGCCCACGGCATCCGCAACGAGGACAGCCCCGATGCGCGCTGGTCGCAGATGCCGGCCTTCGGCGCCGACGACCTGCTGTCGCGGGACGAGATCAACCAGGTCGTGCAGCATGTGCTGGCGATCTCGGGGCAGGATCACGACGCGGATCTCGCGGCGGCGGGCGAGGAGGTCTTCCTCGACAACTGCGCCTCCTGCCACGGCAACGAGGGGATGGGGAGCCTGATGGCCACCCGCGAGTTCCAGGCCGAGGACCCCGACGGGGAATACTTCCCCGACGACGAACGGACGGGCGCGCCGAACCTGACGGATGCGATCTGGGTCTTCGGCGGCGACGAGGCGGCGATCTACCAATCGGTCTATTATTCGCGCTTCGGGGTGATGCCGGCCTGGCTCGACGAGTTCCGCCAGCCGGGCCTGACCCAGGCCGAGGTGAACGCGGTCGCGGCCTATGTCCACCAGCTGGGCGGCGGCGAGGAGTGAGCCGGGGCGCAGCCCTGCCGCAAGACCGGGAGGCGGCGCTTCGGCGCCGCCTTTTTCACGGGTCAGGTCCCGTTCAGGACCACGATCATCGCCAGGACGTAGATCAGGATGCCGCCGCCGATCAGGACGTAGTGGAAGTTCGAGGCGATCTGCGCCTTGGCCACGGTCTTCATCTGCTGCATCAGGTCGGGCCAAGTGTAGCTGACGAAATCGCCCTGGGTGAAGATCGCCTTGATCCGTCCCTGTTCGTCGACCACCGGCAGGCGGCGAAAGCGTTCGTTGGACATGATCCGCAGCCAGTCGAGCATCTGGTCGGTTTCCTTCGCAAGGCGGGGATCCCGGGTCATGATGTCGGAGAGCCTGGTGGTGTTCGGGTCGAGGCCCTTGCCGACCAGCTTGTTCATCACGTCGCGCTCGGTGACGATCCCGGTGACCCGATCGTCACCATCGACGACCACGACGCAGCCGTAGTTGCGGTCCGACATGGCGGCGACCGCCTCGGCCACGGTGGCGTCGGGGCCGCGCGTCAGCGGCCTCGGTTTCGCCGCGTATTCCGCGCGGTCCATGAGCCGCGATCCCGGTCGCTCGGTGGATTGGGCCATGGCGGTGTCTCCCGATGTCTGACCTGTGACTGCCCTGTGACCTAGACCCCGAGGCGGCTGCGTCAAAACGCGCGGGGCCGCGGCGGCGGGCGCGGGGACGGGCGATTGACCTGAATCAAGGTTCCCGGGGAGGGGGCGATTAAAAGGATCATCGTAGCCACAGGTTTGCGAACGGCAGGACGTCCATATGAGCCAATCCGAGACCCCGAGTCTCTATGCCAGCCGTGTTCCCGTCTTTCCGCGCCGGGTCGACGGGTTCTTCCGCCGCATGAAGTGGTGGATCATGATCGTGACACTGGGCATCTACTACCTGACGCCGTGGATCCGCTGGGACCGGGGGCCGGACCTGCCGAACCAGGCGGTGCTGCTCGACCTTGCGAACCGGCGGTTCTACTTCTTCTGGATCGAGATCTGGCCGCACGAATTCTATTTCGTGGCCGGACTGCTGGTCATGGCGGGGCTCGGGCTGTTCCTCTTCACCTCGGCGCTGGGTCGGGTCTGGTGCGGCTACACCTGCCCGCAGACCGTCTGGACCGACCTCTTCATCCTGACGGAGCGCTGGATCGACGGCGACCGCAACGCCCGGGTGCGGCTGTGGAAGGCGCCCTGGTCGCTGAAGAAGGCGCGGCTGAGGCTGACGAAATACGTCGTCTGGGCGCTGATCGGGCTGGCCACCGGGGGCGCGTGGGTCTTCTACTTCGCCGATGCGCCGACGCTGCTGGTGGACCTGGTCACCGGGCAGGCCCATCCGGTGGCCTACACGACCATGGCGATCCTGACCTTCACGACAGTCTTCATGGGCGGGATCGCGCGGGAGCAGGTCTGCATCTACGCCTGCCCCTGGCCGCGCATCCAGGCGGCGATGATGGACGAGGACACCATCACCATCGGCTATCGCGACTGGCGCGGAGAGCCGCGCGGCAAGCACCGCAAGGCGGAGGGATCGGACAACCTCGGCGACTGCATCGACTGCAACGCCTGCGTGAACGTCTGCCCCATGGGCATCGACATCCGGGACGGGCAGCAGCTGGAGTGCATCACCTGCGGGCTGTGCATCGACGCCTGCGACGATGTCATGGCGAAGATCGGCAAGCCGCGGGGGCTCATCGACTATTTCGCGCTGCAGGACGAGGCGGCGGAGCGGGCGGGGGCCCCGCCGACGCAGATCTGGCGGCATATCTTCCGACCGAGGACCATCGTCTACACCTCGCTCTGGTCGCTGGTGGGCGTGGCGCTGGTGGTGGCGCTCTTCGTCCGGCCCGAGCTGGAGCTGACCGTCGCGGCGGTGCGGAACCCGACCTACGTCACCCTGTCGGACGGCACGGTGCGCAACGCCTACGAGGTGCGGCTGCGCAACAAGCACGGCGACGAGCGGCCGTTCCGCATCACCCTGACGGGCGATCCCGCGCTGCGCGTGACGCTGGAGGGCACGCCCTACGAGGCCGTGTCGGTGCCCGCGCAGGAGATGGTGCTGCAGCGCGTCTATGTCACCGCACCCCCGGGTTCGGACCCGGCGGAGGGCGCACGCACGGAATTCCGGTTCTGGGTCACGGACATGACCAACGGCGAGCGCGCGCACCAGGACACCCATTTCGTCGGACGAGGAGAGGACTAGGCCATGGAGATCAGGGGTATCCACGTGCTGGGGGCGTTCGTCGGCGCCTTCAGCATCATCATCGGGGTCAACCTGGTGCTGGCGACCCAGGCGGTCCGGACCTTTTCCGGCGTCGAGGTGAAGAATTCCTACGTCGCGAGCCAGGAATTCGACATCCGCCGCGCCGCGCAGGAGGCGCTGGGCTGGGACGTCGCCGTGACGCTGGAGGGCGACGAGCTGATCCTCGCGATCACCGACGAGGCCGGCGCGCCGGTCACGCCGGAGCGGATCAGCGCGATCTTCGGCAAGGCAACCTCGGTGGCCTGGGACCAGTCGCCGGACTTCGCCTTTGACGGGCAGGTCCATCGCGCCGTCGTCGACGGCGGGCCGGGCAACTGGAACCTCAGGATGACGGCACTGGCCGACAACGGTACGGAATTCCGTCAGCGCGTGATCGTGGACGTGCGCTGATGGCCTATGCCGAGGACGCGGGCGGCGGCGGCGCCTGTCCCGGATGCGTCGCGCTGCCGGAGATCGCCCGGCGGGCGG
This sequence comes from Histidinibacterium lentulum, assembly GCF_003789055.1. Lineage (GTDB taxonomy): Bacteria > Pseudomonadota > Alphaproteobacteria > Rhodobacterales > Rhodobacteraceae > Oceanicola > Oceanicola lentulus. The sequence goes on from NZ_ML119091.1 coordinate 109,832, forward strand.
AAGAGGCGCGGCGGGCGGAGGGCCAGCAGGTGCAGCTGTCGCTGCCGACGATCCATTGCGCCGCCTGCATCTCGGGCGTCGAGCGGGGTCTCATGCAGATGCCGGGCGTCAACGACGTGCGAGTGAACCTGACGAGAAAGCGCGCGACGGTGCATGTGGCGGACGGGATCGACCCGGACGCGCTGGTGCGGCACCTGGGGCGGCTCGGCTTCGAGGCGATGCCGCTCGACGGCGCCACGCTGTCCGCCGGGGAAAACGACCGGGCGGCGCGGGACCTGCTGATGCGGCTCGGCGTCTCGGGCTTTGCCATGATGAACGTGATGCTTCTGTCGGTGGCGGTCTGGTCCGGCGCGACGGATGCGACGCGCGACCTGTTTCACTGGCTGAGCGCCGCCATCGCGATCCCCACGGTGCTGTTCGCGGGCCAGCCGTTCTTTCGCTCGGCCGCGGCGGCGCTGGGCGCGCGGCGGCTCAACATGGACGTGCCCATTTCGCTGGCGATCCTGCTGGCGACGGGCGTGTCGCTGTCGGAGACGATCCTGAGCGGCAAGCACGCCTATTTCGACGCGGCGATCTCTCTGACCTTCTTCCTGCTGGCGGGGCGGTTCCTCGACCAGAAGATGCGGGGCACGGCGCGGTCTGCCGCCGCCGAGCTCGCCGCGCTCGAGGCGCCGCTGGCGCTGCGGATCGGGGGGGAGGGGACCGAGACGGTGCGCCTCGAGGAGGTCGCCGTGGGCGATCTCCTGCTGGTGCGGCCCGGGGCGAAGGTGCCGGTGGACGGCGTGGTCACGCAAGGGACGAGCGAGCTCGACCGGGCCTTCCTCACAGGCGAGACCGATCCGGTCGCCGTGGGCGAGGGCGAGACGCTGCGCGCGGGCGAGGTGAACCTGACCGGCCCGCTGACGATGCGGGCCACGGCGGTGGGGGAGGACACGCTGCTGCACGGCCTCGCCGACCTCGTGGCCGTCGCGGAGGAGGCGAAGAGCCGCTACAATTCCATCGCCAACCGGGCGAGCAGGATCTATTCGCCGCTCGTGCACATCATGGCGCTGGCAGGGTTCGTGACCTGGATGAGCGCCACGGGCGATTTCCGCACCTCGATGATGATCGCGGTGTCGCTGCTGATCATCACATGCCCCTGCGCCCTGGGCCTGGCGGTACCGGCGGTGTCGACCGTGGCCTCGGGCAAGCTGTTCCGGCTGGGGATGCTGGTCAAGCACGGCACGGCGCTGGAGAGGCTGTCGGAGGTGTCCCACGTCGTGTTCGACAAGACCGGGACGCTGACGCTGGGCCGGCCGGCGCTCGTCGGCCCTGACGGGCTGCCTCGCGAGACGCTGGCGCTGGCGGCGGCGTTGGCCGCGGGGTCGGACCATCCGCGCTCGCGCGCCATCGCGGCGGCGGCGGAGTTGCGGGACCTGCCGAAGGTGCGCGTGACGGACATCCGCGAGACGCCGGGCTATGGCGTCGAGGGGCTTTGGCAGGGGCGCCGGGTGCGGCTGGGACGGGCGGCCTGGGTCGGTGCGGAGGGATCGGGGACGGTTCTGTCGGTCGAGGGTGAGGCGCCGGTGGCGCTGGAGTTCGAGGACGTGCTGCGCCCCGGCGCGGCGAAGCTGGTGGCCGCTCTGAAAGCGAAGGGCGTGCCGGTCACGCTGCTGTCGGGCGACGCGGAGGCGCCGGTGCGCGCGCTGGCGGACGAGCTGGGGATAGAGGACTGGCAGGCGGCGATGCTGCCGGGCGAGAAGGCGGAGGCCATCGACGGTCTGACGGCGGGCGGCGCCAGGGTACTGATGGTGGGCGACGGGCTGAACGATGTGGGCGCGCTGGCGGCGGCGCATGTGTCGATCGCCCCGGCCTCGGCGCTGGAGGCCACGCGGGTGGCCGCCGACATGGTGCTGGTGGCGGGGGATCTCGGCAATGTCGCAGAGGCGATGCGGATCGCCCGGGTCGCGCAGCGGCGGATCAAGGAGAATTTCGCGGCGGCGGCGCTGTACAACGTGGTCTGCGTGCCGATCGCCTTCATGGGGTTCGCCAGCCCCTTGGCGGCGGCGATCGCGATGTCTACCTCCTCCATCGTGGTGTCGGTGAACGCGTTGAGGACCCGCTGATGGATGTGCTGGCCATTCTGATCCCGGTGTCGCTGGGTCTGGGGCTTCTGGGCCTCGGTGCCTTCTGGTGGACGCTGAGGTCGAAGCAGTACGACGATCCGGACGGGGACCGGCACAGGATCCTGTCGGACGATTACGACGACCAGCCGAAGAGGTGAGGGCAGGGGTGCCGGGCCGAGGCCCGGCCTACGGCCTTGCGGAACGGTCGGGTTCTTGCGGGGGTGCCGGGCCGAGGCCCGGCCTACATCTTCGCGACCCTGTTGGGCTTTGGCGTAAGCCGGGTTTCAGCCCGGCTTGGCCCCCGGAACGAGGCTGGCCATGCGGCGCAGGGCGAGTGTGTAGCCCTCGGTGCCGAAACCCGCGATGACTCCGTCCGCGCGCAGCGAGACGTAGGAGTGGCGGCGGAAGTCCTCGCGCCTGTGCACGTTCGAGACATGGACCTCGATTACCGGCCCGTCGAAGGCGTTGAGCGCGTCGAGGATGGCAATGGAGGTGTGGGTATAGGCGCCCGGGTTGATGACGATGCCCGCCGCCGTGCCGCGTGCCTCCTGGATCCAGTCGACGAGCTGGCCCTCGTGGTTCGACTGGCGCAGGTCGGTGTCGAGGCCGAGGGACGTGCCGAGCGAGGCGCAGGCGGCGGCGACGTCGTCCAGGGTCTCGCGGCCGTAGATCTCGGGCTGGCGGGCGCCGAGGAGGTTCAGGTTGGGGCCGTTGAGGATCAGGATCTTGGGCATGTCGGGACTATTGCCCGGCGGCGTCCTGCCGTCCAGCGGGGACGAGCGCGCCCTTGCCCTGCACCACGCGGGAGGCGAGGGCGTGGGCCCGTCGGACGGCGTCCCGCGGGTCTGCGCCGCAGAGGCGGGCGGCGAGGTAGCCTGCGTTGAAGCTGTCGCCCGCGCCGGTGGTGTCGACGGGATCGACCTTCGGCAGTTCCGTCACCGTCTCGCCGGTGCCCAGCGCGACGGGGCCGCCGCCGGTCTTGACCACGGTCTCGGGGCCGATGGCGGCGTAGCGGGCGGCGGTCGCGTCGGGGGTGTCGTCGCCGAAGAGGGCGGCCTCGTCGTCGGCGGAGGGCAGGACATAGGCGGCGGCGCGGGCGGCGTCCTCGCCCCAGGCGCGGGCGGTGTCCGCGTCCTCCCAGAGGCGGGGGCGGTAGTTCGAATCGTAGGCCAGCGGCACACCCGCGGCGGCGATGCGCTGCAGCAGCGCGGCGCGGCGGTCCTCGGCGAGGATCGCGAGGGTGATGCCGGAGAGGTAGGCGAGCGCCGCGCCGTCCAGGGCTGCATCGAGCGCGTCCTCGTCGTCGGCGAGGTGGCGCGCGGCGGAGGTGGCGCGCCAGTAGGTGAAGCTGCGCTCTCCCTTGTCGAGGGAAATGGCGTAGAGCCCGGGGCCGTGGGCCGGATCGCGCGTGATATGGCCCGTGCCGATGCCCGAGGAGGCGATGAAGCGGGCGATGCGGTCCGAGAAGGGATCGGTGCCGAGGCGGGTGAGGTAGTCGACCTGCCAGTCCGCGGCGAGCAGCTCGCGCAGGTACCAGGCGGTGTTCAGCGTGTCTCCGGCCACGCCCATGCGCCAGAGATCGGGCTCGGGCGCCTCGGACAGCTCGAGCATGGCTTCGCCGATGCAGACGATGCGGGGCATTTCGGTCCTCCCGGCGCGCACCCTACCCGGCAGGCGGGCAGGGGCAAGGCGGTCAGGCGGGTTCGCGGATCTGTGCGGCGGCCTCGATGACCAGCGGGTTCAGGCCCGCGCCGCCCGCCGCGATGTGGTCGAGGAGCTGGCGGCGCATGCGCGGCTCCCAGAAGTCGTTGACATGGGCGGCGACGCGGGCGGCGCGGTCCGCCTCGGGCTGGCTCGCGAAGAAGGTGGCGATCTGGTTCGCCATGGTCACCATCTTCTCAGGCGACATCGGCGGCCTCCGTCAGGATGCGGTGGGGATGGGCGTAGAGATCGACGCCGCCGGCCCGCGCGAAGGCGGCGAGCGTCAGGCCGCAGCCCTCGGCCAGCCTGAGGGCATGGGCGGTGGGGGCGGAGACGGCCACGAGCACCGGGCAGCCGGCCATGGCGGTCTTCTGCACCATTTCGGTGGAGACGCGGCTGGTCAGCACGATGGCGCCTTGCCCCGCGTCGATCCCGGCGCGGGCCAGCGCGCCGATCAGCTTGTCGAGCGCGTTGTGCCGGCCGACATCCTCGCGCGCCAGGACGATGCCCTCGCCGGGCAGCAGGAAGCCTGCGGCATGGACGGCGCGGGTCAGGTCGTGGAGCGGCTGGTGGCCGCGCAGGTCGTCCGCGGCGTTCGTGATCTCGGCGGCGGTGAAGCGCGCGCCCTCCGGCACGGCGGGCAGGGCGCGGGTCGCCTCATCGAGGCTGTCGATGCCGCAGAGGCCGCAGCCCACGGGGCCGGCCATGGCGCGGCGCCTGCGGGCGAGGGCCGCGCGGCGGTGCTCGGGCAGCCAGAGGCGGGCCTCGATGCCGCGCGGATGCAGCAAGACCTCCACCTCGCCGATCTCGCCGGCCTCGGCGAAGCCCTCGGTCAGGGTGAAGCCCACCGCGAAATCCGCGATGTCGGCGGGGGTCGCCATCATCACGGCCTGGGTCGAGCCGTCGTAGACCAGCGCCACCGGCGTCTCCTCGGGCAGGGTCCGCGTCACATCGCGCGCGCCCTCGGGCCGGATCGCGCGGCCCCGGGCGGTCTCTGCCCGCCGCCAGGTCATTCCGCCGCCGGAAGCACGCGGCGCGAGCGGGTCGAGAAGGCGTCGTAGCTCTCCTGCCAGTCGGTCGGCCCGTTGGAGGCGGAGACCTGCACCGCCGTCACCTTGTATTCCGGGCAGTTCGTCGCCCAGTCGGAATAGTCGGTGGTGATGACGTTGGCCTGTGTGCCGGGATGGTGGAAGGTCGTGTAGACGACGCCGGGCGCCACGCGGTCGGTGAGGGTCGCGCGGAGCGACGTCTCGCCCGAGCGGGAGGCGAGCTTGACCCAGTCGCCCTCCTTGATGCCGCGCAGTTCGGCGTCGTGGGGGTGGATCTCCAGCAGGTCCTCCGAGTGCCAGACGCTGTTGGCCGTGCGCCGGGTCTGGGCGCCGACGTTGTATTGCGACAGGATCCGCCCCGTCGTCAGCAGGAGCGGAAAGCGCGGGCCGGTCCTTTCGTCCGTTGGCACGTATTCGGTGACGATGAACCGTCCCTTGCCGCGCACGAAGCCGTCCACATGCATGAGCGGCGTGCCTTCGGGATGGGCCGCGTTGCAGGGCCACTGGACGCTGCCCTTCTCCTCCAGCAGTTCGTAGCTGACGCCGGCGAAGCTGGGCGTGGTGGCGGCGATCTCGTCCATGATCTGGGAGGGATGTGTGTAGGTCCAGCCCGCGCCGAGAGCGTTCGCCAGAAGCTGCGTCACCTCCCAGTCGGCGTAGCCGTTCCGGGGCTTCATCACCTCGCGGACCCGGTTGATGCGCCGCTCGGCATTGGTGAAGGTCCCGTCCTTCTCGAGGAAGGTGCTGCCCGGCAGGAAGACATGGGCGTAATTCGCGGTCTCGTTCAGGAACAGATCGTGGACGATGACGCAGTCCATGGCGGCGAGGCCCGCCGAGACGTGCTTCGTGTCGGGGTCCGACTGCAGGATGTCCTCGCCCTGGACATAGAGCGCCTTGAAGGTCCCCTCCACGGCGGCGTCGAGCATGTTGGGGATGCGGAGGCCCGGTTCGGGGTCGATCTCCACGCCCCAGAGCGCCTCGTAGATGGCGCGCACCTCCGGGCTCTTCACATGCCGGTAGCCCGGCAATTCGTGCGGGAAGCTGCCCATGTCGCAGGAGCCTTGCACGTTGTTCTGGCCCCGGAGCGGGTTCACCCCGGTGCCCGCGCGGCCCACGTTGCCGGTCAGCATGGCGAGGTTGGCGATGCCCATGACGGTGGTGGAGCCCTGGCTGTGCTCGGTCACGCCGAGGCCGTAGTAGATCGCCCCGTTGCCGCCCGTGGCATAGAGCCGGGCCGCGGCGCGCAGCTCGGCCGCGGGCACGCCGGTGAGCATCTCGGTGGCCTCGGGCGCATGGCGCGGATCGGAGATGAAGGCGGCGTAGTCCTGGAACTCGTCCCAGTCGCAGCGGGCGCGGATGAAGGCCTCGTCCATGAGCCCCTCGGTGACGATGACATGGGCCATGGCCGAGACGACCGCCACGTTGGTGCCGGGTCTGAGCGGCAGGTGGTGGGCGGCTTCGATGTGCGGCTGGCGCACGAGGTCGATGCGGCGCGGGTCGATGACGATGAGCTTCGCGCCCTGCCGCAGGCGCTTCTTCAGGCGGGAGGCGAAGACGGGATGCCCGTCGGTGGGGTTGGCGCCGATGACGACCACGACATCGGCCTGCGCCACGCTGTCGAAATCCTGCGTGCCGGCGGAAGTGCCGAAGGTCTGGCCGAGGCCATAGCCCGTGGGCGAATGGCAGACCCGCGCGCAGGTGTCGGTGTTGTTGTTGCGGAATACCGCGCGGGCGAGCTTCTGGACGAGATAGGTTTCCTCGTTGGTGCAGCGGCTCGAGGTGATGACGCCCAGGGCCTTCTGGCCGCGGGTCTCGGCGATGGCGGTCAGGCGCCGGGCGGTGAAGGCCATGGCCTCCTCCCAGCTCACCTCGCGCCAGGGGTCATGGATGCTGTCGCGGATCATCGGGCTGAGGATGCGGTCGCCGTGGCTGGCATAGCCATAGGCGAAGCGGCCCTTGACGCAGCTGTGGCCCCGGTTGGCCTTGCCGTGCTTCCAGGGGGTCATGCGCACCAGCCGGTCCCCGTTGAGCTCCGCCTTGAACGAACAGCCGACGCCGCAATAGGCGCAGGTGGTGATCACGCTGCGCGTGGGCGTACCGAGCTCGATGACGGATTTCTCCTGCAGCGTGGCGGTGGGGCAGGCCTGAACGCAGGCGCCGCAGGAGACGCAGTCCGAGGACATGAAGTCGTCGCCGGCCATGCCCGCCGAGACGCGGCTGTCGAAGCCCCGGCCCTCTATCGTCAGGGCGAAGGTCCCCTGCACCTCCTCGCAGGCCCGGACGCAGCGCGAGCAGACGATGCATTTCGCGGGATCGTAGGTGAAATAGGGGTTGCTGTCGTCCTCGGCGATGTAGAGCGGGTTCTCGTGGCCGCCCTGACGGGTCTCGAAATGGTTGTCCCCCGCCTCGTAGCGCACGTCGCGCAGGCCCACGGCGCCGGCCATGTCCTGCAGCTCGCAATCGCCGTTGGCCGCGCAGGTCAGGCAGTCGAGCGGGTGGTCGGAGATGTAGAGCTCCATCACCCCCTTGCGGAGCTTCATGAGCCGGTCGGACTGGGTGCGCACGACCATGCCCTCGGCCACGGGCGTGGTGCAGGAGGCGGGCGTGCCGCGCCGCCCCTCGATCTCCACCACGCAGAGCCGGCAGGAGCCGAAGGCCTCCACGCTGTCGGTGGCGCAGAGCTTGGGGATCTGCAGCCCCGCCTCCGCCGCCGCCCGCATCACGCTCGTGCCCTCGGGCACGGTCACTGCAAAGCCGTCCACGGTCAGCGTCACCGGCGCGCCGGTCTTCGCGGGCGTGCCCATGTCCCGGTCGTCCCAGGGAATGACGAAATCCTTCATCTCACGACTCCGTGGTCTTCATCTGGCCGGAAATACTCCCGGAGGGGGTCCGGGGGAGGCGGAGCCTCCCCCGGCGTGTCGCCGCCGCAGGCGGCGAAACCCGCATGACCGCGCTCATTCCGCCGCCTCCCGCACCGGACCGAAATCCTCGGGAAACTTGCGTAGCGCCGACATCACCGGGTAGGGCGTGAACCCCCCGAGCGCGCAGAGCGAGCCGTCCTTCATCGTCTCGCAGAGATCCGTCAGCAGCGGGATCGCCGAGGCGTCTCCCCGGCGGATGCGGTCCACGGTCTCGACGCCGCGCACGGCGCCGATGCGGCAGGGGGTGCACTTGCCGCAGCTTTCCACGGCGCAGAATTCCATGGCGAAGCGGGCCATGGCGCCCATGTCCGCCGTGTCGTCGAAGACCACGATCCCGGCATGGCCGATCAGCCCGCCGGCGCCGTCGAACTCCTCGTAGCCGAAGGGCGTGCCGAACTCGCCCGCGCTCATGTAGGCCCCGAGGGGGCCGCCGACCTGCACCGCCTTCACGGGCCGGCCTGTCGCCGTGCCGCCGGCGATGTCGTGGATCAGCGCGCCGAGGGTCGTGCCGAAGGCGGTCTCGAAGAGGCCGCCGCGGGCGACGTTGCCGGCGATCTGGATCGGGATCGTGCCGCGGGAGCGGCCGAGGCCGAAGGCGGCGTATTGCGCGGCGCCCTTTTCCAGGATCACAGGGACGGTGGCGAGGGAGATGACGTTGTTGACCACGGTGGGCCGGCCGAAGAGGCCCTCGAGAGCGGGCAGGGGGGGCTTGGCGCGCACGACGGCGCGCTTGCCTTCCAGGGAGTTCAGCAGGGAGGTTTCCTCGCCGCAGACATAGGCGCCCGCGCCGACGCGGACCTCCATGTCGAAGGCGCGGGCGCTCCCGAGGATGGACGGGCCGAGGAGGCCCGCCGAGCGGGCGAGGCGTATCGCCTCCTCCATCACCGCGATGGCGTCGGGATATTCGGAGCGGAGGTAGATGTAGCCTTGGGTGGCGCCCACCGCGAGGGCGGCGATGGCCATGCCCTCGATGAGGCAGAACGGATCGCCCTCCATGATCATGCGGTCGGCGAAGGTTCCGCTGTCGCCCTCGTCGGCGTTGCAGACGATGTACTTGCGGTCTCCGGGAGCGTCGTGGACGGTCTGCCACTTGATGCCCGTGGGAAAGCCCGCGCCGCCGCGGCCGCGCAGGCCCGAGGTCTTTACCTCGTTCACGATCTCCTGCCCGTTCATGGCCACGGCGCGGCGCAGGCCGGCAAGGCCGCCGTGGGCTTCGTAATCGGCGAGGTCGAGGGGGTCGATCACGCCGCAACGGGCGAAGGTCAGCCGCGTCTGGCGGCGCATCCAGTCGAGGTCTTCGGTGGGTCCGAGGCTGTCGGCGGCGCCGTCCAGGATCGCCGCGGCCTGATCGGGCGTCGCGGTCCCGTAAGCCATGCGGCCCGCGCCGCGGTCCACTTCCACCAGCGGCTCCAGCCAGACCATGCCGCGGCTGCCGGTGCGGATCACCCGGGCGTCGAGCCCGCGCGCGGCGATCTCCGCCTCGAGCGCCGCGGCCACGGCATCGGCGCCCACGGCCCTCGCGGCGCTGTCGCGGGAGACGTAGATCCTCATGCCCGCGCCTCCGCCAGCAGGGCGTCGAGGCGGGCGGCGTCGACCCGGCCATGGACGCGGCCGTCGAGCATCACGGCGGGCGCGCAGGCGCAGAGGCCGAGGCAGTAGACCGGCTCCACCGTCAGCGCGCCGTCGGGCGTGGTGCCGCCCCAGGCGAGGCCGAGTTTCTCCAGCACCGCCTCGGACAAGGCTGCGCCGCCCATCGCCTGGCAGGCTTCGGCGCGGCAGATCTTCAGCATGTGCCTTCCGGCGGGGGAGTCGCGGAAGTCGTGGTAGAAGCTGACCACGCCGTGCACCTCGGCCCGGGTCAGGTTCAGCGCCTCGGCGATGACCGGCACCGCGGCCTGCGGGACATGGCCATGGGCCTCCTGCACCGCGTGAAGGATCGGCAGCATCGGTCCCTCGCGGCCGAGATGCGGGGCGATCAGGGCGCGGAGGTCCGCGGTATCAGGGGCGTGTGTCATCTGGAGTCCGGACCGGGTCATGGGCCGTTGTGCCCGCAGATGCATTTCGTTTCAATATCGGAGTGCCGTCGCTCGATAGGGTCTCTCTATCAAGCGTCGTCCCGTTCCGAAAGCGACCGTGCCTCCGCGAGAAGCGACTGGAGCACCGGGGTATGGGGCTTTTGATGGGCTGCGACGAGGCCCACGGCATGGCCCGGATCGGCGGGGCCGATGGGGATATGGCTCAGCCCGTGGCCCTCGGCGAGATAGGCGGCGAGGCCCGTCGGCAGAATCGTCGCCCATCCGCCGGCGGCGACGAGGCTGGCGAGGACGACGGTGGAATTCGACGTTGTGCCGATCCGGGGCGAGAGACCCGCCTCCATGAGGTGGCGGTTCACGATCCGGCGGTTCTGCATGTCGGGCGTCAGAAGGCAGAGCTGGGTGGTGCCGATCTCGGCCCAGTCGAGGGCGGCGCGTCCGGCGAGCGGGTGGTCCGGCTGGCAGAGAAGGGCGTAGCGCTCGCGGTAGAGTTCCTGGGTGGAGACGCGGCCCAGCGGCTCGTTGTCGAGGTAGGAGATGCCGGCGTCGATCTCGAGATCCTCGAGCAGGGTCAGGATCTCGTTCGAGGGGCGGGAGAGGATGGTGAAATCGACATTGGGGTGGCGGCGCTGGAAGCGGTGGGCGAGGCGGGCGGCCCAGGTGAGCGCGGTGGGGATCACGGCGAGGCGAAGGTTGCCCGACAGGCCCTCGCGGCGCGCGCGCATCTCGTCCCTGAGCCGCCGCGCGTCGCCGACGATCTGGCGCGCCCAGACCAGCGCGCGCTGGCCCTCGGGCGTCAGCCCGCCGAAGCGGGAGCCGCGCTGCACCAGCTTCACTCCGAGCTGTTCCTCGAGCTGACGGATGCCGGTGGAGAGGGTGGGCTGGGTGATGCCGAGGCTTTCGGCGGCGCGGCCGAAGTGGCGCTCGTGGGCGAGGGCGATGAACATCTCGAGCTTGCCGATCATGGAACCGGCTTAGCGCGGGGAGGGGGCCGGGCCTAGCCGTGTCAGTGGCCGGTGCGCCGGACGACCGCGCCGACCGTGCGCAACAGGATGCGCAGGTCGAGGGCGAGGGACTGGGCGCGGATGTAGGCGGTGTCGAGGGCGACGCGGTCGGCGTAGGAGGTGGCGTTGCGGCCCGTCACCTGCCAGAGCCCGGAGATGCCGGGGCGGACGGAGGTGTAGTCCGCCGCGGCCGTGCCGTAGCGGGGCAGTTCGCCCGGCACGACGGGACGCGGGCCCACGAGGCTCATGTCACCGCGCAGGACGTTCCAGAGCTGCGGCAGCTCGTCGAGGCTGGAGCGGCGCAGGAGCGCGCCGAGACGGGTCACGCGGGGATCCTCGGTCAGCTTCTGCGTGGCGGCCCATTGGGCGGCAAGGCGGGCGTCGGCGGCGAGAACACCCGCGAGCCGCGCCTCGGCATCGGGTCGCATCGTGCGGATCTTGTGGCAGCGGAACGCCTGTCCATGGCGACCGATCCGGGGCTGGGAATAGATCGGCCGGCCGCCATCGAGCCACGTCAGGGCGATGAGCAGTCCCGCGAGCGGCAGCGCCAGGGGCAGGAGGAGCGCGACCACGAGAAGATCAAGGGCGCGTTTTCCCCGGGCGCGGTAGAGACCCGGCCGGTGTGCCCGGGGGAAGAGGTCCGGCATCGCCGACTGCATCGTCATCTTCGGTGCGCCTCCAGCGCGGGGGCACCGAGCCGGTCGGGCTGGCGCCTCGAAGATGATTAGGCACAGGTTAAGTAAATGAAGAGTAAATGAAATTTCGCAACCGGCGCCGATTGAAGGCGGCGCCGGAGAGGGCGGAAACGGGATAGGTTTCGGCGCCCCAGACGGACCGCCGTCCGCTGTCGGACGGCGTTGTTAACCGGGCCGGAGACCGCGTGTTTCTCGCGAATCGGGCCGGGCTACTCGGCCGCGCGGGGGGTGTCGCGGGGCTCCGTCAGCGCACACCAGGCGTCGTATTGCGAGAGGAACACCTTGCCGTTCAGGTCCTCGAGGAAGTGGGTCGCCTTGAGCCGGTCCATCACGGGGCCCTTCACCTCGCTCAGGTGCAGGCCGATGTCCGCGTCCTTCAGCCGCTCGTTCAGGGCCTCGAGGCTTTCGAGGGCGGAGAAGTCGATCTCGTTGATCGCGGCGCACATGAGCACGACGTGGCGGATTTCCTTGTTGCGGGCCACGCGGTCGAGGATGAGGTTCTCGAGGAAGCGGGCGTTGACGAAGTAGAGCCGCTCGTCGGGGCGGAGGGTCACGATGGCGGGGTCGGTGGTGACCTCGTGGCGGTGGATGTTCCGGAAGTGGTGGGTTCCGGGGACGAGGCCGACCTCGGCGACATGGGGTTTCGAGGTCTTCATCAGGTGCAGCACGAGGCTGAGGACGACGCCTGCGGACACGCCGGCCTCTACCCCGAGGGCGAGGGTCAGGAGGATCGTGGCGGCGACGGCGGCGAAATCGGCGCGGGAATAGCGCCAGGTTTTGCGCAGGATGCTGAAATCGACGAGCGACAGGACCGCCACGATGATCGTGGCGGCGAGCGTGGCCTTGGGCAGGAAGAACACCAGCGGCGTCAGGGCCACGGCGGCGATGGCGAGGCCAGCGGCGGTGAAGGCGCCCGCGGCGGGGGTCTCGGCGCCCGCGTCGAAGTTCACGACCGACCGGGCAAAACCGCCGGTGACGGGATAGCCCCCGGTGAAGGCCGCGCCCACGTTGGCGGCGCCGAGGCCGATCAGCTCCTGGTCCGGGTCTATGCGCTGGCGCTTCTTGGCGGCGAGCGTCTGGGCGACGGAGATCGATTCCACGAACCCGATGATCGAGATCATCAGGGCGGGAAGGAACAGGGCACCCAGAAGATCGGGGGAGAAGGCGGGGAGGGTCAGGGGCGGCAGGCTTTGCGGCACCGCGCCGACGATGGCCACGCCCCGGTCCCCGAGGGAGAGACCCCAGACCGCCAGCGTCGTGACGACGACGGCGAGGACGGGACCCGCCTTGGTGGCGATGTCGGCGGCGCGGGCCGGCAGGCCGAGGGAGCGCAGGAGCGGTTTCAGCCCCTTGCGGACCCAGAAGAGGAAGGCGGTGGCGGTGACGCCGATGATCAGGGTGGGCAGGTTCGTCTCGGGCAGGTTGGAGACGAGGGAGGCCACGATCTCGATGAGGGTATGGCCGTCCGATTCGATGCCGAGGATGTGGCGGAGCTGGCTTGCCGCGATCAGGATGCCGGCGGCGGTGATGAAGCCCGCGATGACGGGATGGCTGAGGAAGCTGGCGAGGAAGCCGAGGCGGAAGACGCCCATCAGGAGCAGCATCGCGCCCGACAGGAGCGCGAGGGTCAGGGCCGCGGCGGCATAGCCCATGGTGCCCTGTTCGGCCACCTGCCCGATGGCGGCGGCGGTCATCAGGGAGACGACGGCGACCGGACCCACCGCGAGCGCGCGGGAGGTTCCGAAGACGGAATAGAGCAGGATCGGCACGATCGAGGCATAGATGCCGGCCTCGGGCGGCAGGCCCGCGAGGAGCGCGTAGGCCAGCGACTGGGGGATCAGCATGATCGTCACGATCACGGCGGCGATCAGGTCGTTGGAGAGCGCGCCGCGGTCGTAGCGGCGGCCCCAGTCGAGGATGGGCAGGTAGCGGGAGAGGCGGGACATCGTGCCGGGGGTCCGATCTGGGACGCGGGAGGCGCCGGGGGCGAGGATGCCCCCCGCCCGCGCCGCTCGCGAGGATTATCGTGTCACCGGGCCGCCGAATCGGCGGGCCTGTGGGTGTTGCTCGGGGCGCCCGCGGTCGCGACCGTGTGACCGGTCGGGGGGCGGAAACCGGCGGCGCCTCGGGGAGGGCCGCCGGTCAGGCCCGTGCACCGGGTGTGCACAGGCCATGCACCGGGAGAGGTCTCCGGCGATCACAGCTTGTTGACGGGCACCTTGAGGAAGACGTTCCCCTTGTCGTCCTCGGGCGGCAGGTTGCCGGCGCGCATGTTCACCTGGAGCGAGGGCACGATCAGCCGCGGCATGGCCAGCGTCGCGTCTCGGGCGTCGCGCATTTCTACGAACTCGTCCTTGGTCCTGCCTTCGCCCACATGGATGTTGCGGGCCTTCTGCTCGGCCACGGTCGTCTCCCAGAAGTAGCTGTCGCGGTCCGGGGGCAGGTAGTCGTGGCCGACGAAGATGCGGGTCTCGTCCGGCAGGGCGAGGATCTTCTGGATCGACTCGTAGAGCGCCTCGGAGGAGCCGCCGGGGAAATCGCAGCGGGCCGTCCCGAAGTCGGGCATGAAGAGCGTGTCCCCGACGAAGGCCGCGTCGCCCATGACATGGGTCATGCAGGCGGGCGTATGGCCCGGCGTGTGCAGGGCGGTGCAGGTCATGCCGCCGACCTCGTAGGTGTCGCCGTCCTCGAACAGCGCGTCGAACTGGCTGCCGTCGCGCTGGAACTCGGTGCCTTCGTTGAAGATCTTGCCGAAGGTTTCCTGCACGATGGTGATGTTGCGCCCGATCCCGAGCTTGCCGCCCAGCTCGCGCTGGAGATAGGGCGCGCCGGAGAGGTGGTCGGCATGGACATGGGTCTCGATCAGCCACTCGACCCTGAGGTCGTTCCGGCGGATGAAGTCGATGATCCGGTCGGCGTGGTCGTAGGTGATCCGCCCGGCGGCATAGTCGATGTCCATGACGGAATCGACGATGGCGCAGGCGTTGGAGCCCGGGTCCTTGACGACGTAGGTCACGGTATTGGTGGCGTCGTCGAAGAAGCCGGTGACCTCGGGCCTGAGGGTGGTGTCTGCGGTGTCCTTCATGAGGTCCTCCATTGGGTCGGTCATTTGCGCGGGCAGGTGTTCAGCCCGACGATGGAATAGGCGGGGCAGTTGCCCGCCAGCGAGGTGACGGCGAAGACGCCCGCCACGATCACCGCGATCCAGTGCAGCAGCGGCGAGGCTGCCCAGGGCGTGGCGAAGGCCCAGATCAGCAGCAGCGCGGCGAGGGCGAGGCGCAGGCCCCGGTCGATCTTGCCCATGTTCGTGGTCATGTCGGTGTCCTCCGTGAGACTCGTTGTGCTGCCTTGATGGCACGGCGGGGCGGGGACCGACGGTGACTTGGTCACCGACGGCCGTTCAGCGATCGTTCGAGGTGCGGGCGAGGCGGTTCAGACCCTCGCGCCCGGTGAGAAGGACAGTGCCGCGGCCCTGCTGGATCCAGCCGCGGCGCTGGAATTCCGCCAGCGTGCGGGACACCACCTCGCGCGCGGTCCCAAGCTCTGTGGCGAGGGAGGCGTGGGTGGCGTTCACCGTGTCGCCGTCCTGCGCCAGTTGCAGGAGTCGGGCGGCGAGGCGCACGTCCATGCGCTGGAACACGATGTCGTCGATCAGGGTGAAGAGATCGGTGATGCGGCGCGAATAGGCGCGGAAGATGAATTCGCGGAACGCCGGCGAGCGCCCCGTCAGATCGTCGAAGGCGGCGCGGGGGATGGCGACGGCGGTCACGTCGGTCTCGGCGATGCCGTCGGCGGAATAGTCCTCGTGGGCGAGCATGCAGGCGGTGGTCATCACGCAGCTTTCGCCGGCGTTGACGCGGTAGAGGATCACCTCGCGCCCGGTGTCGGATTTCTGCTGCACGCGGACGGTGCCGTCGAGGAGCAGGAGGAAATTTCCGGGACGGCTGCCCGGCTCGAAGATCGGGGTGCCGGCGGGCACGGTCACGATGGCGCTGCCTGTCTCGAGGACCGAACGGATGTCGGGAGGGAGCCGGGAGAGGCCCTCGAAGCGGTCGATCCAGCTGTCGGGCATGGTGCGCGGTTCCCTGTGGTCGGATTCATATGTGGCAATACACATATATCATCACCGGGCGGGATGCGAGAGCCGTGGAGGCCTGAGGCCCTGCGTCACTCCCGCCGCTCGAGATACCAGGTCGCCAGGGCCGCGACGGCGATGACCGCGATGGGCGCGATATGGGCGACGGCATGGCCGCTGTCGGGGACCGGGGGGTGGGCGCCGTGGGCAAGGGCCGCCGCAGGACAGACGAGAGCGCAGACGGCGGTGACGATAAGGCGCATTCGGTACTCCTTCCCCTCCGGACCCGCGGGTCCGACCCTGTGTCGTCCCTCAGCATCCCCTCGGGCCAGGGAAGAGGATTTGCGCTGGATCAAACGGGGGTGCGACAAAAGGTCGGTGGCCGGCCCATGGGCCGCGCCGGCGCCGGCCGCCGCCTGTCCCGGGGGCCGTCCGCGGCTCAGGCGGGGGAGGCGGGCGTCTCGGGGTCCGTCGGTTCGGCGAGGACGGCCGTTTCGGGCGTGGTTCCCCGGGCGAGGGGGGCGGCGCGGAAGGCGGTCTTGTCCTCGGCGGGCACGGCGGCGCGGGCGCGCAGGCGCAGGAGCGCGAAGAGCAGCATCAGCACATGGGCCGCGGCGGTGGTCCAGAACAGGCTGGAGGTCCCGTAGCGGGTCATGGCGAAGCCCGCGATGGTGGGGCCGATGATCGAGCCCACGCCGAAGACCAGCAGGAGCCCGCCCGAGACCTGGATGAAGGTTCCGGGCGCGGCGTGGTCGTTCGCATGGGCCACGATAACCGGGTACATCGAGAAGACCGCCGCGCCGAAGACGGCGGAGGTGGCGATCAGGGCGGCGGTGCCGGTGAAGCCGGCGAAGAGGAAGGTGGCATCGGCGACGAGCGCCAGAAGGGCGATGCCGATGAGCACCTTCCGGCGGTCGTAGCGGTCCGACAGGATGCCGATGGGCACCTGGGCGATGGCTCCGGCAAGGACGGGCACGCTGGCAAAGAGCGCCACCTCGCTGACGGAAAGGCCCGTGCGCGCGCCGTAGACCGCGACGAGTGTTCCGAAGGCGGCGTTGGAGATGCCGACCATGAACACAGCCACCACCGCGATGGGCGAGTTGCGCCAGAGTCCGCCGAGATCGAGCGAGACCTTCACCAGCGCCGTGGGCGTCGTGGTGGCGGAGACGGCCGTGGGCAGCAGCGCCATGCAGTAGACGATGGCCGCGACGACGAAGAAGACGTAGCCCGCCGGATCGCCGGTGGTCAGGGCGAGCTGTCCGGCGGTCGTCGCGCCGAGGTTGACCATGGTGTAGACGCCGAAGATGCGGCCGCGGTTGCTGCTCTCGGCCTTTTCGTTGAGCCAGCTTTCGACAACCATGGCGGCCCCGGCAAAGCAGAAGCCCGCGATGCCGCGCAGGGGCACCCAGACCCAGGGGGTGACGAAGAGCAGCGACAGGAGCACGGTGATCGCGGCGACGGCGCACATGGCGCCGAAGACCCGCACATGGCCGACGCGGGCCACGAGGGACGAGGTGGCGATGCAGCCCGCCACATAGCCCACCGCCCAGCCGGTGCCGAGAAGGCCGAGGGAGGCGGCGGTGAAGCCCTCGATCTCGCCCCGGATGGGCAAGAGCAGCCCGTTCAGCCCGCCCGCGAAGACGAGGAAGGCCGAGCCGAGCAGGAGGGCTCCGAGGGAGAGGATGCTGCGGGCCATGGATGCTCCGGGAGGGGTCGAAATGCCCGACCTCTAGCACCGGGGCGTCAGGGGTTCACCTCCTGTCCTTGGGAAAAGTGCCGCGGGGCTATCGCCGGGCGGCGAGAAACGCGCGGATGTCCTCCTCCTCGCGGGTGTCCATGGAGACGTAGATCAGGGCCATGTCGGTGCGCTCGGAGACCATGGCGCCGGGAAAGGGGAGGTAGCTGAGCTCGCGGGTGCCGAAGCCCGGGGAGGCGGTGCCGACCTGCCAGCCGGTGGTCAGGCGCACGTCCACCAGCTTCAGACCGCCCTTCTCGAAGGGCACGCCGGCGATGCGCAGGAAGCTGGTCTTGTCCTTCGCGGCGACGAACCCGGCGATGAACTCGTCCGTCAGCGCCTGGAGGTCGGCGGCCTCGTCGGCGGGGTCCATGTGGCTGTGGAGATGCTCCGCGCCGGGGCGGTTGTGGCCCGTCCCGGCGTGGGGGTGGTGGTGATGGCCGGGACCGTGGTCATGGTCGTGATCGTGGTCATGGGCGTGATCGTGGGGCATGGGATCAGTCCTTTGCCCTGGCGCGGGTTTGCCAGCGGGGGCCGTCGGTGGCGGGGTCGTAGTCGCCGCGCGGCAGGTCGACGGGCTTGTCGATATGACCGCGATGCTTGCCCAGAACGCCCGCCGAGACCATGGAGCCCAGAACGTCGACGATCACGCGGGTCCCGAGAAGGGCGGTGATGTCGGACGTGTCGTAGGGGGGAGAGACCTCCACCAGCTCCATGCCGCAGATGCCTTCGGCCGCGACCTTGGAGGCGAGGGCCAGGGCCTCGCGCGGGAGGAACCCGCCGGGTTCGGGCCAGCCGGTGCCGGGCACGAAGCCGCAGTCGATGCTGTCGATGTCGAAGGACATGTAGACCATGTCCACCCCGTCCCAGGCCATCTCCAGCGCCATTTCGGCGGTCTTGTCGATGCCCATGCGCTCCATGTCGGACATGGTGATGATGTTGGTCTCGCGCTCGCGGGCCACCTTCACCGCGTCGCGGGGGACCTGCCAGCCGCCGATGCCGACCTGCACGAGGTTCTTTGCGGGCACGTTCGGCAGGTTCGTCGAGTGGAACCACGGGGTGGTGTGCATCCGCTCGTCGAGGTCCTTTTCCTGGATGTCGGCGTGGCGGTCGAAATGGACGATGCCGATCTTCTTCGAGGTGCATTCGGCGATGCCGCGCACGCAGGGAAAGCCGATGGAATGATCGCCGCCGATGATGATGGGCAGGCTGCCGGAGCTGAAGACGTGGGAGACGGCGCGGCTGATCTGGTCGAAGGTCTTCTCGATGTTGCCCGGGATGGTGAAGATGTCGCCCGCGTCGCAGAGGCTCATCTGTTCGCGCAGGTCGATGGCCATTTCGTAATTGTAGGGCGTGTAGAGCGCGGAGATGCGGCGCAGGGCCTGGGGCCCGAAGCGGGTGCCGGGGCGGTAGGTGGTGCCGCCGTCGAAGGGCGCGCCCAGCACGGTGGCGTCGTAATTGCCGACCTCGGCCACGTCCTCGGCATAGGGGGCCTTCAGGAAGGTGTTGATGCCGGCGTAATGGGGCAGCTCGCCGCGCGCGAAGGTGGGGATGGCGCGGTCCTCGATGCTGTCGGCGGCGGTGAGGCCCATGCGGAGCGCCCAGCGGCGTTCCTTTTCCCATTCGTCGCCGGGGATGTCGGCCTCGGCGCGCATCGATTTCCAGCCCTGGAGCTTCGACAGGTCCGGATGGTGGAAACGGCGCGCGTCATGGGCGGGGCGCCGGTGCGGGCGGGAGCGGTCACGCGGGAACGGGAACATGGGGGTCTTCCTTCGGGGTCTGGTAGGGGATCCCGCCGTGGCGGGCGTCGAAGTCGTAGGTGATGGTCGCGCCGTAGGCCTCGGGCGCCTGAGGGTCCCAGCGGGTCTTGTCGAACACGATCACACGGTCGCCGAGTTTGAAAGCCTCGGGCAGGTCGTGGGTGACCATGAAGATGGTCATGCCGGTCTCGGTGCGGATGTCCGAGAGGAAGTCGTGCATCCGGAGCCGCGTGCCCGGATCGAGGGCGCCGAAGGGCTCGTCGAGCAGCAGGATGCGGGGTTTCGCGGCGAGGGCCTGGGCGATGGCGAGGCGTTGCTGCATGCCCCCCGACAGGGCGGAGGGGTAGCTGCCCGCCACATGGGCGAGGCCGATCCGCTCGAGCGTGGCCTCGGCGCGAGCGCGGGCGTCGCGGCGGGCGGAGCGACCGAGGATGCCGAGGGGATTGGCGCCCAGGGCCTCGGCGGCGACGATGTTGTCGCGGACGGTCATGTGGGGAAAGACGGAATAGCGCTGGAAGACGATGCCGCGCTGGCGGTTCGGCTCTCCGGTCAGGGGCTGGCCGTCGACGAGGATCGTCCCGCGACTGGGGCGTTCCTGGTCGAGGAGGAGGCGCAGGAAGCTCGACTTGCCGCAGCCCGAGGCGCCGACGATGGCGACGAATTCGCCCTCGCGCGCGGTCAGGTTCACGCGCTCGAGGATCGGGCGGCGGTCGTAGTCGAGAAAGAGGTCGGTGACGGTCACGAAGCTCATGCCGTCTCCGCCCAGGGGAAGAACCGGCGGGAGGCGTAGCGCAGCAGGCGGTCGATGAGGAAGGCCAGCAGCGTGATCCAGGCGACGTAGACGAGGATCACGTCCATGGCGAGGAAGCGCCGCACGAGGAAGATGCGGTAGCCGAGGCCCGCCTCGCTGGCGATGGCCTCGGCCGCGATGAGAAAGAGCCAGGCGGGGCCAAGGGCGAGGCGCACCGACTGGATCAGGCGCGGCATGACCTGCGGCAGCGCGACGCGGAGCGCGATGGCGAGGGACGAGGCGCCGAGGGTCTGGGCCTTGACGATCTGTTCGGGGGGGATCTCGGCGGTGCGGCCCGCCATGTCGCGGATCAGGAAGGGCGTGATGCCGATGGCGATGAGGGCGACCTTGGCGGTCTCGCCGAGGCCCAGAAGCAGGAAGAGGATCGGCAGGACGGCGAGGGGCGGGATCAGGGAGAGCACCTCGACGAAGCTGGCGAGGCCGGCCCGCGCCAGGGGCAGGAGACCGATGGCGAGGCCGATCACGAGGCCGGTCAGCGCGGCGATGCCGACACCGAGGCCGAGGCGCTGGAGGCTCACGGCGGTGTCGATCCAGAAGAGGATGTCGCCGGTGCGGCGGTCCGGCTCGAAGAGGAGCCGCCCGGCGGTGTCGAGGATCTGAGCGGGCGCGGGGAGGAGACGGTCCTGCGGGTTCTCGGCCCGGCGCGCGGCGGAGGCCGAGGCATAGATCAGCGCCACCGCCACGAAGGGCAGCGCCGCGAGGGCCGCCACGGCGGGCGGCCCGGGCCGTCTGTTGATCAGCCTCATGGCGGTGGACCGGGGCGGGGGCGCCTAGAGCGCGCCGTCGGCGGCCATCTGCATGAACTCGGAGGTGTAGCGGAAGCGGACGTTGTTCGGATCGCCGGTGATGGTGCCGTCGGGATATTCCACGCCGATGAAGTCGGCGGAGGGCGCGCCCTCGCCGAGGATGCCCTTGTCGAAGAGGAATTCGGCCACGTTGGTCATGGTTTCGGCGAGGGCGGGATCGGTGACGAAGGCGACGGCGGCGGCGGGGTCGTAGAACATCTCGGTGGAGACAAGCTGCGCCTGGTAGCCCGCGAGATCGGTGCCCGAGGCCTCTGCCATGGCTGTGAGCACCTCCTCGTCGCCGGCGGCCATGAGGGACATCACCTCGTACCAGGCGCCGGTGAGGGCCATGCCGAAGGCGGGATTGGCCTCCAGCACCTCGGTGTTCACCACCATGAGGTCGATGATCTCGCCGGGGATGTCGGAGCTGTCGAAGAGCTTGTTGGCGGCGGGGTCCTCGAGGATCGTGGCCACGAGCGGGTTCCAGGTGACCACGGTCTCCACGTCGTCGGTGGCGAAGGCGGCGATCATGTCGGCGTCGGAAGTGTTGATGACGCCGGCCAGGTCCGCCTCGCTGAGGCCCACGCTGTCGAGCGCGCGGGCGAGGAGGTAGTGGGAGACGGACAGCTCCACGAGGTTCACGGGCTTTCCCGCGAGCGTGGTCAGGTCGCCCTCGCCCTTGAGGATCACCGCGTCGTTGCCGTTGGAGAAATCGCCCACGATGAGGGCGGTGGTGTCGACGCCGCTGCCCGAGGGAATGGAGAGCGTGTCCATGTTGGTGGCCGAGACGCCGTCGAACGCGCCGGCGGTATACTGGTTGATCGACTCGATATAGTCGTTGAACTGCACGATCTCGACGTCGATGTCGTACTTCTCGGCCCATTTGTCCATGATGCCGGAGTCCTCGAGATAGCCCCAGGGCATCCAGCCGACATAGATCGACCAGGCCACGCGGAAGCTGTCGCGCTCCTGCGCAGCGAGCGGGGTGGCGGCGGCGAGAATCGCCGCGGTGAGGACGGGAAGGTGTTTGGGCATCGGTCTGGCTCCTTGAACGCTTTTCGTGGCCGGCCGCGCGGGGCGGGTGACGGCCGGCGATCGCAGTGCTCTCCCGGGATTTTATCCCTCCGTGTACCGGCCTCGGTGACCGGCGACCCCTCTCGGTCCTGACCCGCGCGACGCGGCGGAACCCTAGGCGTCCTGCATGGCCCAAGGTGGAACAGGCACGGCGCGGCGGCCACAGGCGCGGGCCCGGGTGTCTGTCAGGCGGCGCGCGGGTCGCGGTTTGGCTGCCGAGGCGGCGCTTTGTGGCGGCGCTGCCTGCAAATTGGGCGTGTACGGGACGGGTGGCTGCCGGCGGAAACGGGAGATTCGGGGGCATGGCGGGCGCGCCATGCAGCGGATGCATCCCGGGCCTTCCGGGTCGGACCTACTCCCGTTGGCGCTAACGGCCTAGCTCGGGGTGGACAGACGATGACACAAGCCATGACAGGACAGACGATGACCACTCTCGCCGCACGTTTCCTTCCTCAGATCGACCGCCTCGGTTTCGACGATCTGCGCGCGTCATTCAGCGCGGCCCGCGCCCGGCGCCGGACCTATCTGCAGGTTCACCGCGAGCTTTCCTCGAGCACGGACCGGGACCTTGCCGATATCGGCATCAGCCGCCACGACATTCCCGAGATCGCGGACCGCGCCTCGCGGGGGATCTGAGGCCCCTGGCGGGGTCAGTCCCGGAGTTCGGCGTCGATTAGGGCCAGCAGGTCGGGATCGAGCCTGTCCCGGATGCGGTCGACCACCGGGCGGGCGCGGGCGGCCATCTCCGCGCGGAGGGCCGGGTCGGGTTCCGTGATCTCGGCCCCTGCCGCAAGAAGCCGCGCCCGGCAGTCGGCATCCTCGTCGATGGCGAACCGGCGCTGCGCCGCGGTCGCCTCCGCGACGGCGGCCTCGACGATGGCGGTCAGCTCCGCCCCCCAGCCATCCACGCTCCGGGCGTTGAAGAGCACCGAGGACACGCCGAGAAGATGGCGGGTCATCAGGATGTGGGGCTGGTAGGCGTTGATGCCGAGGTTGAGCGTGTTGGTCAGGGGGTTTTCCTGAGCATCGTAGCGGCCGTCCCGCGCCCCGGCGTTCATGTCGCGGACATCGACATCCACGGGCTCGAACCCGAGGGCGCGGAAGACCTGCCTGTAGTCCTCGTTCTCGAAGGTGCGGATCCTGAGGCCCCGGCAGTCGTCGAGGGTCCGGATCGGCCGGGTGCTGGAGATCTGGCGGTAGCCGTTGTCCCAGTAGCCGAAGAGCCGGTAGCCCGTGGCCTCGGCCACCTTCTCGCGCAGGCGCGCGCCCAGGGGGCCGTCGAGCAGGGCATGGACGCGCGCGCGTTCGGGGACGCGGAAGTGCTGGTCGAAGAGGCCGAAGTCGGGGACGCGGCCTGTCAGGTAGCTCGACCAGAAATAGCAGCCGTCGAAGGCGCCCTCCTCCGTCATCCGCAGCAGGTCCACGGCCTTGTGCCCGGCGTCCGACACGTTGCCGGTCAGGCGCACGGTGGCAGCGCCGTCGCTGAGGCGGGCGACGGCCCCTGCCAGGACCTGCGTGGCCCGCGTGTGGACGGACCGGGGACCCTGATAGCCCCCGATATGGATCTCCACCGTCACGGCCCGCCCGGGATCAGGTGAGTTCGGCCATCAGCTCGTCGGGATCGGGCGGCAGGTCGACCGGCACGCCGCGCTTGGCCGAGAGATCCATCGCCATGGTCAGCAGAAGGTTGCGATGTCCGTCCTGCGCCGTGGCGTGGGGCGTGCGCTTGCCGGTGTAGAGGCGCTGGTACCAGGCGTTGGTCTCTTCGCGCATCGGGCCCCAGAGTTCGCCGTCATAGAGATCGCCCGGCGGATAGCTTGTCAGGAATTCGACGTGGCGGGCGGGGGCCTTGTAGCCCTCGGGGGCGTATCCGGCGCCCTGGGCGAAGTTCGTCGCCATGACGAGATCGCGGTGCGTGTCCTCGATGTCGATGACGCCCTCGGTGCCGACGATGCCGATCTCGAGACCGTAGACCGCGCCGGGCCAGACCTCGGGCAGGGCCCAGGAGATGTTCATCGAAAAGAGCGTGCCGTCGTCCATCTCGAAGAGGCCGAGGGTGGAATCCTTGGTGCCCCACTTGCTGAGCACGCGGTCGTTCGACTTGGCGTAGACCGTCTTCGGTGTCTTGCCCTCCATCAGCCAGAGCGACATGTCGAGGCTGTGCGTGCCCGACACGACCATGGGCGTGAGCGTCGCGCGGTCCTGCGTGCGCTGGACGGTGGCGATGGGGACCATGCGGTTCATCAGGGCGCGGGTGACGACGGTGTGAACCTCGCCGATCTGGCCTGTGACCAGCCGTTCCTTGACGGTCAGGAACCGGCGGCGGAAGCGCTGGGTGTAGCCGATCACGGCATCCACCCCGGCGGCCTCGATCGCGGCGAGGATCTGGGCGGACTGGCGGGCGTCGGTGGCGAGCGGCTTCTCGATGAAAAGGTCGTGCCCCTTTTCGACCGCGAGCATCGTGGGGTCGAAGTGGAAGTTCTCGTCGGTGGCGATGATCGTGGCGGTGATCTCGGGCCGGGCCAGAAGCTCCCGGAAGTCATTGGTGAAGAAGTCGGCCTGGACGTCCTCGGCGAGGGCCTTGCCGATGTCGGACTTGACGTCGCAGAGACCGATCCAGCCCACGCCGGGATAATCCCGGGCGAGCTTGGCGCGGATCCGGCCGATGGTGCCGCAGCCGACGATGGCCAATCCGATCTGGTTGCGTGTCTGGTCCTGCATTCGCGTCCTCCCTTGCGATCCGGCGGGCCGCCAAGGGCCGCGGGGTCGCGCGCGCGTGATATCCGTCCGGTCGACGCCGCGTATCCTCCGCCGCTGCATCCTGTCCGGTCGTGGTGATCAGGCTCGGGGGGCGGGTCCGGTCAACGGCCGCCTTTCGGGCACTGGTCCGAATTTGCGGGCGCTGCGGTCGGAGGGTCAAATCCTAAAATCCGAACGGCGCTATCGGTTTTTGATATGGGGTGCGATCCTTGTTGGCAAAGCCTGCGGGCTCAAATATCGTTTTCGCATTCGGAGCGACTGCCCTTGGCCGATGCTCAGAATCGCGCGGCCGCGCGAGGAATGCAACAGATTTCCTGGAGGACGGGATGCGGCGAGTGGAAGCGGCGGTTATCGGGACCGGTTGGTGCGGGGGTATCAGGGCGGAAATGCTGGCCAAATCGGCGCTGGTGGACGCCCTGCACATTTGCGAGATCCGGCCGGAACGGCTGGAGGAAGTGCGGCAATTGACCAATCCGGCGACGGCGACGCTGGATTACAAGGATATCGTCAATAATCCGGATATCGAGATCGTCTACATTTCCACCACGCCGGAGCCGACGCACTATCCCATCGCGCGGGATTGCCTGAAGGCCGGGAAGCACGTTCTTCTGGAAAAGCCTATCGCGATGGAGCTTTCCGAAGCGGATGAATTGATTTCCCTGTCCGAGCAGAACAGGGTGAAATTCACCATCGGCTATTCGCAAAGGTTCAATCCGAAGATCGCCTATGCGAAGAAGTCGATCAAGGACGGCACCCTCGGCAAGGTCGTCAACGTGATGGTGAGCCGCCATATCTCCCGCTCGCTGGGAAAGAAGGTGGCGAACCGGGTCAGGCTGTCGCCGGCGGCGATGGAATCGACCCATGACCTCGATTTCGTGTTCTGGCTGCTGGAGCCCGCGAAGCCGGTGAAGATCTATTCCCAGGGCGCCTATGGCTACATGAAGGAGCTGAACGGGTCCTATGACTGCATGTGGTCCACCGTCACGATGGACGACGGGACGCTGGTGGTCATCGGCGGCGGCTGGAACCTGCCGCCCAGCTTTCCCAACTATTGCAGCACCTGGATCGAGATCACCGGAACCGAGGGCGCGCTGATCCTCGACGACACGGCGCGGGATCACTGGCTGAACACGGTGTCCGGCGGGCAGCAGTTCCCGATGTCGACCATGCCGGGCGAGCATGTGGACCATGTCTTTGCCGGGCAGATGGGACCCGAGACGATGCATTTCCTCGAGGCGGTGCTGCTCGACCGTCCGGTGATGGTCGATCCGAGGCATGCGCGGATGGTGATGGAGACCTATTCGGCGGCGGATGTGTCGGCCGAGATCGGGGAACCCGTGGGCCTGCCGATGTCGAACTTCGCGATGTCGCAACTGGCCGACCTGAAGGCGAAGGCCTGACATGGCACCGCGCGTCGGGGTCGTCGGTCTTGGCCAGATGGGGCAGGGGATCGCGCGGAACCTCGTCGCGGCGGGGCTTGCCGGGACCGTGACCGATGCGCGGCCGGGCTGCGCGGAGGGCTTTCCCGGCCATTGGGCGGCCAGCGTGGCCGAGGTGGTGGCGGCGGGGGAGATCACGCTGTTCGTTGTTCCCACGACCGCCGATATCGCGGCGGCGCTGGAGGGGGTGGACATGGCCCCCGGGCACCTGGTGGTGGACCTGACGACTTCGGAACCCGGGGCGGGCCGCGCGCTGGCGGCCCGGCTGGCCGAGCGCGGTGCGGCCTATGTGGACGCGGCCATGTCGGGGGGCGGCGCGGGCGCCGAGGCGGGGACGCTGACGCTGATGGCGGGCGGGGCGGCGGAGGACATGGCGCGGCTTGCGCCGGTGTTCGACGTGATCGCGGGCAAGGTCTTTC
Organism: Histidinibacterium lentulum; assembly: GCF_003789055.1. Classification (GTDB taxonomy): domain Bacteria; phylum Pseudomonadota; class Alphaproteobacteria; order Rhodobacterales; family Rhodobacteraceae; genus Oceanicola; species Oceanicola lentulus. Next base: position 136,198 of record NZ_ML119091.1, read on the forward strand.
ACCTCGGCCCGGTCGGGTCGGGGCAGACCATGAAGCTCGTGCACAACATGATCCTGCACACCACGTTTCTGGCCACCTGCGAGGGGCTGTGGCTGGCGCGGGCCGCGGGCCTCGATCCCGCCGCGGCAGTCGAGGTGCTGAACGCGGGGAACGCGCGGTCCTATGTCTCGGAGGTGCGGTTTCCGCGGGATATCCTCAGCGGGGCGATGACCTGCCGGTCGGAGGTGCGCAACCTCGCCAAGGACCTGGCCATGGCGGACGTTCTGGCGCGGGACCTGGGCGCGGCCAATCCCTATGGCGCCATGACCGCCGCGCTGCTGGCGCGGGCGGCGGGGGAGATGGGGCTGGCGGAGAGCGATTTTTCGCACCTGTTCCCGGAGTTTCCGAGGATCGTGGGGGAGGGATGAGCGGCGTCGGCCTCTTCGGGCTGGGCCTTGTCGGCGCGGCGGTCGCAAGGCGGCTGATCGCGGCGGGGCATGGCGTGACGGGGCATGATCCGGACGCGGGGCGCATGGCGGAATTGCGGGCGATGGGCGGCGTTCCGGCAGGGCCAGGGGAGGTGTGGGAGAGGCCGCTGGTGATATCCGCGGTCTTCGACACGGGGCAGCTTGCGGGGATCGTCGACGCCGCGCCGGAGGGGGAGAGGGTGCTCGTGTCCATGAGTACCTGCGATCCCGATGCGATCGCGGGCCTCGGCGGGATCGCCGCGGCGAAGGGGATCACGCTGGTGGAGGCGCCGATATCGGGCACCAGCCGGGAATTGGAGGAGGGCAGCGCGCTCTTGCTGCTGGCGGGGGATGGGGACGGGCTCAAAGCTTTCGAGGCGGTGGCGGGCGCGATTTCCAACAAGCGGCGCCGGGTGGGCGAGCTGGGCGCGGGCAACCGGATGAAGCTGGCGATCAACCTTGTGCTGGGGCTGAACCGGGCCGCCTGCGCCGAAGGGCTGGTCTTTGCCGAGGCCATGGGGATCGCGCCCGGGGTGTTTCTCGAGGTGGCGCGGATGTCGGCGGCGGAGTCGGCGGTCATGGCGACGAAGGGGCCGAAGATGGCCGCCCGCGATTTCGCGCCGGAGGGGCGGGTGGCGCAGTCGCGCAAGGACTTTCAGCTGATCCGGGAGACGGCGGCGCGGCAGGGGCGCGGACTGCCCTTCGCGGAGCGGTATCTCGAGGCGATGGCGGATCTTGCGGAGCGGGGCGAGGGCGATCTCGACAATGCGGCGATCCTGCTCGCCATCGAGCGGATGGCGAAGGGCCAGGGCTAGAGCGGCGCGATCCCGAGGTCGGCGGCGAGCGTGTCCAGCCGGTCCAGAAGCGGCGCGGGCAGGGGGATGCCGGTGGCGAGGCGCTCGGCCCGGCACTCGGCCAGCCGTTCTCCGGGCAGGCGGATGTCCGTCACGCCCGGAAGCCGGTTCGAGGCCTTCATCTGCGCCCAGATGTCATCCACCGCGGCGCGGAACTGGGCCGGGTCCATGAAGGCGGCGACATCGAGCGCGATCAGGAAATGGCCGGTGTTGGTCACGCTGGCCGAGTCGGCGTTGAAATCCACGACATCGGCGCCGAAGGCCGCGCCGTTGAGGGTGCCCGCGAGCAGGCCGAAGATCAGCGAGAGCCCGTAGCCCTTTGGCCCGCCGATGGGCAGGAGCAGCCCCTCGGAGGCGCGGGCGGGATCGGTGAGGGGCGCGCCGGTCCTGTCGATCATCCAGCCGACGGGCATCGTCTCGCCCCGGTCGGCGGCGGTCTTGACCTTGCCGTAGGCGGCGACGGTGGTGGCCATGTCGAGCACGATCGGCGGGCGCTGGTTCGAGGGGATCGCCACGGCGATGGGATTGGTGCTGAGCAGGAGGTCCGTGCCGCCCCAGGGGGGCATGTGATTGGCGCTGCCCACGGCGACGTAAAGCCCGATCATGCCTTCGGCGAGGGGCATGCGCGCGTAGAGAAAGGCGGGACCGGCGTGGTTCGACTGGCGGGCGCCCACCCAGGCGACGCCGGTGGTCCGGGCCTTGGCGATGGCGATCTCGGCGGCGCGGGACATCACGAGGTGCCCCGGCCCGTTGCCGCCGTCGATCAGGGCGGTGGCGGGGCGGTCCTGAAGCACGGCGATCTCGGGGTTCGCCACCATGCCGCCCGCGCGGATGCGGCGGATGTATTGCGGCAGGCGGAAGACGCCGTGACCGTCCTGTCCGCCGAGGTCGGCCTCGGTCATGAGGTCCGCCATGCGGGCGGCGTTGGCGGGCGTCATGCCGGCGGCGCCGAGGGCGCGGGCGACGAACTCACGCAGGGTGTCGCCGGCGACGTGGCGGGTCATCGGTCGGTCATCCCGGTGGCGCGGAAGGTCGCGAAATCGCAGCCCTGGTCCGCTTGCAGCACCTCTTCGGCATAGAGCCTGTCGTAGCCGCGGCGGGCGGCGGCGGCGGGCCGGGCGGCCTCCCATTCCCGGCGCCGGGCGGCGAGGTCCTCCTCGCTCACCAGGAGTTCGAGGCGGTTCCGGGCGACGGACATCTCGATGAGGTCTCCGGTCCGGACGAGGGCGAGGGGGCCGCCTTCGGCCGCCTCTGGGGCGACATGGAGGACGATGGTGCCGAAGGCCGTGCCCGACATGCGGGCGTCGGAGATGCGGATCATGTCCTTGACGCCCTGCGCGGCGAGCTTCTTCGGGATCGGCAGGTAGCCGGCCTCGGGCATGCCGGAGGCACTTTTTGGTCCGGCGTTCTGCAGGACGAGGATGTCGCCGGGGGAGACGTCCAGGTCCGGATCGTCGATGCGTGCTGCCAGATCTTCCAGTGACGAGAAGACGACCGCCCGGGCCGTGGTCTCGAAGAGAGAGGCATCGGCGGCAGAGCGTTTGAGGATCGCGCCGCGCGGGGCGAGGGAGCCGAAGAGCGCGACGAGGCCGCCCTTGTCCGACACGGGGCTGGCGGCGGGGCGGATGATGGCGGGGTCGTGCCAGCCTGGATCGCGGGCGAGCCTGTCGCCGAGCGTCTCGCCGGTGACGGTCAGGCAGTCGTGGTCGAGAAGGGGGGACAGCTCGCGCAGCACGGCGCCCATGGCCCCGGCGGCGAAGAAATCCTCGGCATAGTAAGAGCCTGTCGGTTTCAGGTCCACGAGGACGGGGGTGGTGTCCGACAGTTCGTTGAGCCAGTCGAGGGGGACCTCGATCCCGGCGCGGCCCGCGATGGCCGTGAGGTGGATGATGGCGTTGGTCGAGCCGCCGATGGCCAGAAGGACCCGCAGCGCGTTGCCCACCGAGGCCCGGGTGACGATCTGCGATGGCCGGATCGGCGCCTCGATCAGGCGGGCGGCGGCGATGCCCGTGGCCTCGGCGGCGCGCAGGCGGTCGGCATGGACGGCCGGGATCGCGGCGGTGCCGGGCAGCATCATGCCGAGCGTTTCGGCGATGCAGGCCATGGTGGTGGCGGTGCCCATGACGGCGCAGGTTCCGGTGGTCGTGGCGAGCTTGCCCTCGATCCGTTCGATCTCCTCCGCCGATACGGTGCCCGCCCGGAACTGCGCCCAGAATCGGCGGCAATCGGTGCAGGCGCCGAGCCGTTCGGGACCGTGGCGCCCCGTCATCATCGGGCCGGCGACGAGCTGGATCGCTGGCAGGTCCGCCGAGACCGCGCCCATGAGCTGCGCCGGAACCGTCTTGTCGCAGCCGCCCATCAGGACGACGGCGTCCATCGGCTGGGCGCGGATCATCTCCTCGGTGTCCATGGCCATGAGGTTGCGGAACTTGAGGCTGGTGGGGGAGAGGAAGACCTCGCCGAGGGAGATGGTCGGAAACTCCAGCGGCAGGGCGCCCGCGGCGAGGACGCCGCGCTTCACCGCCTCGAGCATCTCGGGGAAGTTGCGGTGGCAGTTGTTGAAGCCCGAGGGCGTGTAGGCGATCCCGACGATCGGCCGGTCCAGCATCTCGCTGGAATAGCCCATCGACTTGGCGAAGGACTTGCGCAGGTAGATCGCGAAGTCGGGGTCGCCGTAGTTGGTCAGGCCGCGCGCGAGTCCGTGTTTGCGGGGTGTCATGCTGGTGGTTTCCTTTCGCAGGTCATCGCCGGGGGCCAGGGCTCTTGCGTCGTCATGGCAGGACCCTGTCGTAGCGCGCCTCGCCCCAGACGTCGCGGGAGGTGACGAACCACAGGAGGGCCGCGCTCTGAAGCGCGAGGAGCGTGCCGAGGGCCGCGCGGTAGGCTTCCGCCGGATAGGCGCCGGAGGGGTCGCGGCCCCAGAGATCGAGGATGCCGCCGAAGCCGAACTGCAGCGCGAAGGAGAAGGCGAAGCCCATGACCGCGACGGCCGACATGGCGCGCGCGCTTTCGCGGAGGGGGAAGCGGCGGGAGATCAGCGGATAGCCCAGGGCGCCGATATTGCCGGCATAGCCCATCAGCGCCCAGGGCCACCAGGCCTGCGGCGCCAGCTCGAACGCAAGGGCGGCCTGGGCGAGGAGAAGGCCCGCGAACCCCGTGGTCATCATCGCCGCGGGAGGCACGCCAAGGCCGGTGAGCCGATCCGCGAGTGTGCCGTTGATCAGCATGCCGCAGGACATGGCGCCCGCCATCAAGAGGAGCCGCCCGCCGATCTGCGATTGCGAGAGGCCCGCGACATCCGACATCCAGGCGTTGGCCCAGAGGCCCTGGATGGCGAAGAAGGCGGCGAGCGAGAGAGAAACCATGGGCATCAGCCGCCAGAACACGGGAAGGGCAAGGACGTGGCGGTAGACGCCGCGCGGGGCGGCGGTCTCGGGTTCGGCGTTGCGGTCGGGCAAAAGGAAGTGGGCCACGGCGGCCATGGCGAGGCTGACGCAGGCGCAGATCACGAACACCTCGCGCCAGGTCACAAGGGTCAGAAGCCATTGCAGGGGCTGGGTTCCCGCGATGGCGCCGAGACTGCCCACGGCCAGCACCAAGGCGTTCCCGGTGGCCCAGCGGTCGCGCGGGAACCAGACGGTGACGCCCTTGAAGGCCGTGGCGAGGCAGCCCGCCACCCCGAGCCCGAGGAGCGCCCGCCCCAGCAGGAGCGCGGTTGCTGTGGTGCCGGTGGCGAAGATCGCGGCCCCCGCCGAGGTGATCAGGAACTGCCCGATCAGGACCCGGCGCGGCCCGACGCGGTCGAGCAGGATCGCGACGGGGATCACGATGATGGCCCCGGAGAGAAAGAAGGCGCTGGTCAGAAGGCCGATCTGGGTGGCGTTCAGCTCGAATTGCGCAACGATGAGCGGCGACAGGACGGCGTTCACATTCCGGAAGAAATAGGAGAGGAAGTACCCCGAGCCGAAGGCCAGCACCACGAGCGCGAGCAGGCCGGACGTCGGACGGGCGCTCATCCCCGGCCGCCGGGGGCGGAGCCCGGGAGAGGGCGGCCCGTCGGGGCGGTCGCGGTCGCGCTGAGGGTCTGGAGCGCCACGTCGAATCCCCCGATCTGTCCGGCCAGGCATGGCAATAAGTCCAGACATGTAGCGCTGCGGATTGTCAATGCCTTGCGGTTCCGGTCGATTTGAGGGTCGATCCGGCTTGAGTTGGCGCTGAATTCGGTGTTCACTCCGAAATGTCCGCACAACTGCCGGCTCGGCAGGTAGGAGCGGCGTGCCGGCTCGGCCCGAGCCGCGGGGGGGGAACATTGAGGCCGGACATGCCGCCAAAGCCAGTCGATCCTCCGGGGCGCCGGGGCGAGGCGCCGAAGTACCGCCAGATCGCCCGGGAGCTTGCGCGCGATATCCGCGAGGGCCGGTATGGGGTCGGCACCATGCTGCCGGGCGAGGCGGACCTGTCGGAAATGTTCGGGGCGAGCCGGTTCACCGTGCGCGAGGCCCTGCGGAGCCTGTCGGAAAGTGGCCTCGTGTCCCGGCGGCGCGGGGCGGGGACGCTGGTGATCTCGGCCAATCCGGCGGGGGCCTTCGTCTACCGGCTGTCTTCGACCGACGAGATCCTGAAGTATCCCGAGGTGACCCGGCGCGAGAACCTCTTCACCGGGCTCGTGCATGCCGATCCCGATCTTGCGAGCAAGATCGACTGTCCGATCGGCAAGCAGTGGTTCCGGATCAGCGGCATCCGGCGCAGCGACGCGAGCGACCTGCCGATCTCCTGGTCGGACATCTACGTGGAGCCCGAACTCGCGGAGCATATCGCCGGTGGCGAGGACGGGCGCACGCCGATCTACCAGCAGATCGAGGAGGCGACCGGGGTGACGGTGATCGACGCGCAGGTGCGCATGTTCGCCAGTTCCATCGAGAGCAAGCTCGCGAGCCTCCTTCGGGTGCCGGTGGGCACGCCCGCCCTGTCGATCGTGCGGCGCTACCTGGACCAGGAGGGGCGCAATTTCGAAACCACGCTGACCGTGCATCCCGAGAACCGGTTCGAATATTCGATGGAGCTCGAACGCGAGGCGGTCGGCGAAACGCCGGAGGGAAAACGGACATGACAACGGAAAAGGTCGCGGTGGTGACGGGCGCGGGCACCGGCATCGGGCGGGCCGCGGCGCTGGCGCTGAACGGGGACGGGTTTCACGTGGTGCTGGCCGGGCGGCGCAGGGAGCTTCTGGAGGAGACCGCCGCGATGGCCCCGAACGCGGAGGCCCGCATGGTCGCCGTGCCGACGGACATCGCCGTCATCGAGGAGATCGACGCGCTCTTCGGCGTGGTCCGGGCGGAGTTCGGGCGGCTTGACGTGCTGTTCAACAACGCGGGCGGGGGCGCGCCCCGGGTCCCGATGGAGGATCTCGACGTCGCCGACTGGAAGCGATGCGTGGACGTGAACCTGACGGGCGCCTTCGTCTGCGCGCAGCATGCGATCCGGATCATGAAGGCACAGACGCCGAAGGGCGGGCGGATCATCAACAACGGCTCGGTCTCGGCCCATTCGCCGCGCCCGAACACGCCGGCATATACCAGCACCAAGCACGCGATCACGGGGCTGACGAAGTCGATCTCGCTCGACGGGCGGCAGCACGACATCGCGTGCAGCCAGCTCGACATCGGCAATGCCGACACGCCGCTGGGGGAGCGGTTCAAGCACGGCGTGCCGCAGGCCAACGGGCAGGTGGCCGTGGAGCCGGTTTTCGACGTCGCCCATTGCGGGTCGGCGGTGGCCTACATGGCCGGTCTGCCGCTCGATACCAACGTCCAGTTCATGACCATCATGGCCACCAAGATGCCGTACATCGGCCGTGGCTGACCTGAAGGAGAGACCATGACCATCCGAGACTGCATCGCGCCCCATCGTCATCCTTCGGTGCCGGACATCACCCTGCCGAAGGGGTCGATCGATACCCATGTGCATGTCTTCTATGACAAGTACTGGCTGAGCCCGGCGCGCGGCTACAACCCGCCGGAATCGACGCTGGAGGACCTGAAGCACCTGCACAGCCAGCTTGGCGTGGACCGGGTCGTGTTCACCCAGCCCTCGCCCTACGGGACCGACAATTCGGCCATCATCGACGGGATGACCGCGCTCAATGCCGAGACGCCGGACCGGGCGCGGATGGTCGTGGCGGTGGACGCGGACGTGACCGAGGAGCAGATCGCGGAATGGGACCGGATCGGGGGCCGGGGGGTGCGACTGAACACCGACAACAAGGGCGGCATGCCCATCGGGTTCGACGAGATCCCCGATCTCGAGGCCAAGCTGAAGCCCTTCGGCTGGCATATCGAGTGGCTGTTTCCGGGCAAGGACATCGTCGAGCTGATGCCCGTGCTGAAGAAGATCGAGGTCCCGCAGTCCATCGGCCATTTCGCCTATCAGCCCGCGAAGGCCGGAGTTGGCGCGGAGGGGTTCCAGGCGCTGCTGGGGCTCGTGCGGGACGGCAATACCTGGGTGAAGATTTCCGGCGCCAACCGGGTCTCGGAAACCGATCTGCCGCCCTATGACGATGTCCTGCCCATGGCCCGCGCGCTGATCGAGGCGAACCCGGAGCGGATCATGTGGGGCACCGACTGGCCGCATCCGAACAAGTACGAGGTCAATCCCGACGACGGCGATCTGGTGAACGCCTTTGGGGAATGGGTGACCGACGAGGAGATGCGTCGGAAGATCATGGTCGATACGCCGGCGGCCTTTTACCGCTTCTGAGCGGAGGATAGGTCCGGACAGGTGGCGAGGGAAGCGCCCGGGGTGGTGCGTTCGGCGCTGCCCCGGGTGTGAGCGCAGGGCCGGAAGGCGGCTTTCCGGTCTCGGGAGACTGGACTTTCATGGGGTCATCGGGAAATGTCTGGACATGTCGCCGATGTCAGGGTTCATGGCGACCCGAGGGGGAGGACGATCATGCCAGGTTCAGCACCGCCGCCCGTGTCGTCCGGCCCCCGCCGCGCCGCACGGCCCTGACGCCCGACCCCGTCACGACATCCCGAGGAAAGGACCTATCCCCATGCCAGCCGACTACAAGGAAATCCTGTTCGAGGTCCGCGACAATGTCGCCTGGATCACGATCAACCGGCCCGAGGTGCGCAACGCCTTCCGCGAGCAGACGCTGGACGAGCTGATCGACGCCTTCAGATCGACGCGGGACGATCCGTCGATCGCCGTGGCGGTGGTGACCGGGGCGGGGGACGAGGCGTTCTCCGCGGGCGGCGATTTTCACGCCATGATGAAGCTGAACCGGGCCAATGCGGCGCATTGGAACGACCGGATGCTGGGCCTTGCCATGACCATCCGCGGCCTGCCGATCCCGGTGATCGGCATGGTCAACGGCTGGTGCATGGGCGGCGGGCACGAGCTGGCGCTGTGGTGCGACCTGATCATCGCCTCGGACCGCGCCCATTTCGGCCAGACCGGCGCGAAGGTCGGCGCCTGTCCCACGGTCGGAGCGACGCAGTACATCCCGCGCCTGATCGGCGAGCGGCTGGCGCGGGAGATGATCTTCCTGTGCCGCACCTTCCCCGCCAAGGAGGCCGTCGAGGTCGGGCTGATCAACAAGTGCGTGCCCCACGAGACGCTTCGGGCCGAGACCGAGAAGTGGTGCGAGCAGATCAAGGGCTATTCCGGCCAGACCCTGCGGGCCACGAAGAAGTCGCTGAATTTCGAGAGCGACCAGCTCTATGCCTCGTGGCAGCACGGGATGGAGCTTCTGGCGGAGATCTGGGGCTCGGAAGAGAGCCTCGAGGGGATGAACGCCTTCCTGGAGAAGCGCAAACCCGACTTCATGAAGTTCCGCAACGCGCGCAAGGAAAAGGTGGTCGAGTACCTGTCGATCATCGCGAGCGACGGCAACAAGGCGCCGCCGAAACACTGACCCCCGCGGCGCGGCGGCGTCCGGATGGGCGCCGCCTGTCCCCGGCGCGGGGCCCGCCTGATCCATTGACGGAGAGACCGATGAGTTCGTCCAACACCGAAATGCTGCCCTACCGCTCCACCGCGGCGCGCGAACACCTGGCGGAGGGCTACACGCGGCCCGACAGCCTGACCGTGGACATCCACGGTCACATGCTGGTGCCCGAGGCCGATGCGCTGATCCGGCCGCACCTGCCTGCGGCGTCGCTCGACGCGGTGAAATATGCGGGCGAGGCCTCGCGAAAGGTCAACGTGCAGCAGAACATCGACCGCGCCAACGAGCTGGCGGGGACCGCCGAGCGCCTTGCGGAGATGGACCGCATGGGGATCGACGTCATGATCATCTCGCCGGTGCCGCCGCAGTTCAACTATCTGGCGGATGCGGGGCTGTGCCTCGAGGGCAGCCAGATCATCAACGACCGGCTGGCGCAGGCGGTGACGGAGCATCCGGACCGGCTGCGGGCCATCGGCACGGTGCCGATGCAGGACACGGACCGGGCGATCTCCGAGCTCGAGCGCTGCATGGGCGAGCTGGGGATGCTGGGCATCGAGATCGGCGCCAGTGCGGGGCATGACGAATTGTCGGCCGACCGGCTCGATCCGTTCTGGGCGCGGGTGGAGGAGCTGAACGCGCCGATCCTGCTGCATCCCACGTCCTTCGCCAGCGACCGTCTGTCGGATCACTACCTGACGAACACCATCGGCAATCCTCTGGAGACCACGGTCGCGGTCCATCACATGATCTATGGCGGGGTGCTGGAGCGGTTCCCGGGGCTGAGGATCGTGCTCAGCCACGGCGGCGCCTTTGCGGCGGCCTATGCGGCGCGGATGGATCACGCCTGGGGCGCGCGGCCCGATTGCCGGGGACGCATCTCGCGGCCGCCGACGAGCTACCTGAAACAGATGTATTTCGACAGCATCGTGTTCGAGACCGACCAGCTTGCGTTCCTCGTGGGCAAATTCGGCGCGGACAGGGTGCTGATCGGCACGGATTATCCGTTCGACATGGCCGAGTTCGACCCCATCGAGCATGTGCTGCAGACGCCGGGCCTGTCGGCCGAGGACCAGGCGAAGATCTGCGGGCTGAACGCGGTGGAGCTGCTGGGACTGAAGCCGGCGGAGTTCGGGCGCGCGAAGGACGGCCCGCTGAAGGCCAACCGCTGAAGGGTCAGACCCGGAGTTTCGACAGGAGGGCCTCGTCCACCTCGATGCCGAGGCCCGGGCGCTCCGGGGCGGTCACATGGCCGTCCCGGGGCGCGATGGGATCATGGACCACGTCGGTCGCGAGATAGGTCGAGGTCACGCTGACGTCCCAGTTCACCTGCGGCAGCGCGATGGCCAGATGGGCGATGGCGGCGCTGGCTATGCTCGTTTCCGCCGTCTTGCCGGCGAGGTTCACCTGCATTCCGAGGTTCTGCATCAGACGGCCCGCCTCCATCACGGGCAGGCAGCCGCCGAGCTTGATCGTCTTGATGCTGCCCCCGGCAGCGGCGCCGAGCTCGTGGTGGCGTCGGATCGAGTCGATGGACTTCAGGCCCTCGTCGGCGGCGATGGGCACGCCCGACGCCTCGGCGCAGGCGCGCATGCCGTCCATGTCGCCGGGCGCCACGGGCTGTTCGACGAAATCGAGACCCGTCTCGGCGGCGCGGGCCACGAAGGCGAGCGCGTCGGCGCGGGAATAGCCGCCGTTGGCATCGGCGGAGAGGCGGATGTCCGGTCCCACCTCAGCACGCACGGCGGCGCAGCGGGCGAGGTCCCTCTCCACCCCCAGCAGCCCGATCTTGACCTTGAGCGCGACATGGCCCGTATCGACCATGGCGCGGGCATGGGCGAGCTCCTCGGCCTCGGTGCCGCCCGAGATGAAGGACAGGACCGGGGCGCGCGGGCGCTCGGCCCGGTTCAGCAGGACGTGGAGCGGCTGGTCGGTTCTCTGGCCGAGGATGTCGAGGAGGGCCATCTCGACGGCGGATTTCGCGCCGGGATTGCCGACGATGGCGGCATCGACCAGGGCGGCTATCGCGGCGAGGTCAGGTATCTCGGCATCGGTCAGGCGCCCGGCCATGTGCGCGGCGGCGGCGACCATGCCGGCGAGGGTCTCGCCGTTCATCATCGGGGCGGAGGCGGCCTCGCCCCATCCGACGGTGCCGTCCCGGTCGGCGATGCGCACGACGAGGTTCTCCGCCTCGTGGACGCTGGCCGCCGCCATGATGACGGGCTTCTTCAGCGGCACGGCGATGGGGAGAATGTCGATCTGCGCGATGCGGAACATGGCGGGCCTCACGGTGCTGGGGACGGTTCGTGGAGATGGGGCAGGGCGGCCAGGGCCGAGAGGGCGGCGGCGTCGAAGGCGACCCCGGGCACCGGGCCGGGCGGGGTACCCCAGGGCAGGCCCTCGAGCGCGTCGGCGGCGGAAAAGCCGGGCAGGGTGGCGGCAAGCCGCCAGCCGTCCGCGGTCATCTCGAAGCGCCCCCGCCCGGTGATCAGGACCGAGGGACCGGGGCCAAGGCCGAGCGCGCGGCGTCGGGCGGTATCCCGGGGCGCGGCTCCGGGGCTGGTGGCGAAGTCCACCCGCTCGACGAAGCGGCGGGGGTCGTGCGGCATGACCACGATCAGGCGCCGCGCGAGGCAGGCGATGTCATGGGCGCCGCCGCTGCCGACCATCCGCAGTTTTGGCGCCTCGTAGGGCCCGAGGACGGTGCTGTTGAGATTGCCGAAGCGGTCCACCTGGGCCGCGGAGAGGAGCGCGCAGGAGATCCGGCCGGCCTGGAGCTCTCCGAAGGCGGTCAGCCCGTCGGCGATCATCGCGGCCCCGGCGGCGACCTCGGGGCTGCCGGTGGAGAGGGGCGGGCCGGGCGGATCGGCACCGAAGACGCCGGATTCGTAGATCAGGCCGAGCCGGGGCGCATGGCTGCGGCGCGCGAGGAGCGCGGCATCGGAGGGAATGCCGATGCCGACGAAGCAGCTTTCGCCGTCCGCCAGCTCCCGCGCCGCGGCGAGGGCGATGCGGGCGGTCTCTCCGAGGGCGGTCATGACGCGCCTCCGAGGGCGGTGCGGAGGGCGGCGAGGTCGTCGTCGGTCAGCAGGTCGGTGCAGCGGGCGCCGCCGCCCGAGCGGACCCAGTCGTCGAGCCAGCGGTCCAGCGTGGCGGGATCGCGGGAAACGGCGTCGTAGTCGCGGTAATGGGCGTCGTCCCGGCCATAGGCGCCATCGACCCAGGAGGGATGCGCGCCCCACGGCACCTCGGCCACGGCGGTGACGCGATGGGCGGGCAGGCGCGTGCGCTCGGGGGCGGCGCGCAGGGTGGCGGCGGGGACGATCCGCTCGACGGTCACGAGAATGCGCTCGCTCGCCAGGGCGCCCTCGACGGTGTCGCCGTCGACGCCCCAGAGCTGGACATTGCCCTCGTCATCGGCCTGCTGGGCATGGATCAGGGCCACGTCGGGAACGAGGGCCGGGATCGCGGTGAGCTCGGTTCCGGTATAGGGGCAGGCGATGCGGGCGGCGGCGGCGGTCGCGGGCGTCTGGTCGCCGATCCCGAGGATGCGGGCGGGCAGGAACGGCACGCCGAGCCGCCCGGCATGGAGCCGCAGGATCATGGCGAAGTTGGTCCATTCCTCGAGCTCGAGCGTGCCTGCCGCGACCGCGCGGCGGAAGGCATGGCCGAGGCCGACGCCGGGATTGCCGACATAGCCGAAGATCACGCGCCGGACGACGCCCGCGGCGATCATCTGGTCGAAGAGGATATCGGCGCCGGACCGGCAGAGGGTCAGCCCGCCGATGCCCTGGCGGACGATCTCCTGGCCGAGGGCGAAGGGCACCGCATGGCCGAAGCCGCCCAGGAACAGGGTCTGGCCGGGGCGGACATGGTCGCGGACCATGGTCCGGAGCGCGTCTGCTGGCGGGACCTCTGCCATGGTCACCGGGGGCCCCTGACCCTGCGGCGGGGCAAGCGGGTGCGACCGGGGGCGCCGGCGCGTGCGCTCCGGCGGGGCGCCGGGGGAAGGGTGGGGGGCTGTGGCATCGTGGCAAATGGTCCGGCAGGCTCCGTCGCGCGGAGGGTCGCGCAGATGCGGCAGGCTTGTCCAGTTGATTTTGTCCAGACAACTTGGCTTCGATTCGGGCTTCCTGTCGCGAATTCCGGGGCCGGGAGCGGTGCGACGGTAGATTTGACCGGATGTTTCGGGCCGGCGAGCCCGGGCGGCACGCCGTTTGACGCTGGTGGTCATGGTGCTAGTGTCCCGGGCGGAAACCGATCTCACGACCGACGAACGCAGAACGAGCCGACCGGCGTCTTGCGGCGCCCGCTCCGACCGTCGAGGCGGGGCGTCACGGGCGGCGGAGCAGGATGGCGATGAACAAGCTGCACACGAATGCGACGCTGGCCGATCCTGAGGACCTGGCGAGCGCCGAGCCGCTCTACTACCGGATCGCGCAGGACCTGCTCCGGAGCATCCGCAACGGCGACTATCCGGTCGGGTCGATGCTGCCGCCCGAAGTCCGACTGTGCGAGCATTACGGAGCGAGCCGCTTCACGGTGCGCGAGGCGCTGCGCTGGCTGACCGATCACAACCTGATCGACCGGCGCCGGGGCGCTGGGACGACGGTGAAGAATGCGGAACCCGCGCCCTCGTTCATCTACCGGCTGTCGTCGCTGTCGGAGATGCTGAAATACCCCGAGGACACCTATCGCGAAAACCTCGTCTCGACGATGGTTCAGGTGGACCCGCGGCTGTCCGACTACATCGGCAGCCCGGTCGGGCACGAGTGGTACCGGATCGGCGGTCTGCGGAGGAGCGACAGGTCCGACCTGCCGATCTGCTGGTCCGATATCTACATCCTGCCGGAATTCGCGCCGCTTGTCGCCGGCGAGACGACCTCCAACGAGCCGGTGTTCCAGCGCATCGAGCGCGAGAGGGGCGTGGTGATCGCGAACGCGCAGATCCGGATCTTCGCCAGCTCGATCGAGGGAGAGCTTGCGCGGCTGCTGCGGGTCGCGGACGGCTCGCCCGCGCTGACCTTCGTGCGCCGCTACCTTGACGAGAGCGGGCGCAATTTCGAGAGCACGGTCACGATCCACCCCGAGAAGCGGTTCGAATATGCGCTGGAGCTGCACCGGGACGGGGCAGGCGGGCTCCAGACCTGACGGCCGGAGGCCGCGGGGGTCATCCCACCGGGTTTTCGAGCGTACCGAGCCCGGTGATCGTGACGCGCATGACGTCGCCGGACACCAGGTATTTCGGCGGCGAGAAGCCGATGCCCACCCCGACCGGCGTGCCGGTGGCGATGATGTCGCCGGGCAGCAGGGTCATGGTGCGGCTGAGCGTTTCGATCAGGGTGGGGATGTCGAAGATCAGGTCGGCCACGGGCGCGTCCTGCCGGATCTCGCCGTTGATCTCGGTCACCACGCGCAGGGCGCCGGGATCGGGCACCTCGTCGGCGGTCGCGATCCAGGGGCCCATGGGGCAGAAGGTGTCAATTCCCTTGCCGATGACCCACTGGTTGTGCCGCTTCTGCAGTTCGCGGGAGGTGACGTCGTTGACGATCACGTAGCCGAAGACGTGATCCATGGCGGCCTCCCGGGAGACCTGGAAGGCACGGGTGCCGATCACCACGGCAAGCTCGCCCTCGTAGTCGACGGTGCCGGTCGGATCGAGCGATCCGAGGACGGTGTCGCCGGGGCCGCAGACGCTGGTCGTCGGCTTGGTGAAGATCACCGGGGCCGAGGGCACTTCCTCCTTCGCGCTCGAGTCGAAGCCGCTCGAGTGAAACTCGGCGGCATGGGCGTAGTAGTTCTTGCCCACGCAGAACACGTCCCGGAGGGGCTTCGGCAGGGGGGCTGACAGGGTCACCTCGGCGAGTGGCACGCGCTCCTCCTCCATCGCCGCCCATGCCGCCTGCGCCTCGGGGCCGCCCTCGATCATCGACAGGACCGCGCGATCCGCCCCCGCGCCGGACGCGCAGACGACGGCCTCTTCCCCGTCGATGCGGCCGGCCACGTCGCGGCCGGCGTGTTTTCCCGTGAAAAGTTTCATTTTATCGTTGCATCCCGATTTTGGTGATGATTTCGTGTTTAAAATACAAAATAACCGCGCGGGAAAGCAGATTCTGCGCGGGCACGGGAAAGGGTCGCTGGTGAGTTTCATGCGTTCGGAGTCCGGTGCAGAGGTCGGCGGGGTGGAGGCGGGCGCCTCCGTGGTGACCCGGGCCGACGAGGCCTATCGCTCGATCAAGGCGGACATCATTCGCGGCACCCGCAGCCCCGGCGAGCGACTTCGGATCGAACGGTTGCGGGAGATCTACGGCATCGGGCCGACGCCGATCCGCGAGGCGCTGCAGCGGCTCAGCGCGGACCAGCTCGTGATCGCCGAGGGGAACCGGGGGTTCACCGTGGCCCCGTTCGACCGGGAGGAGTTCAACGACCTCAACACCGCCCGCATCGCCGTGGAGAAGGAGGCTCTCCGGATGTCGCTTCGCAACGGCGGGCTGGAGTGGGAGGGCGCGGTCGTCGCGGCCAGCTACGTCATGCGCAAGGAAGATGCCGCGCTCGCGGAGTCAGAGGGCGCTGTGCCCGACAGCTGGGAGAAGGCGAACGCGGACTTTCACGCGGCGATCGTTTCGGCCTGCGGATCACGCTGGCTTCTGTGGACGCGGGGGCATCTGCACGACCTGTGCGAGCGGTATCGTCGGGCGTCGGTCTCCTTCGAGCTCGGCACGCGGCACCTGGGCGAGGAACATGCGGCCATAGCGGACGCGGCACTCGCGCGCGATGCGGAGCGGGTCTGCGAGTTGACGGAGCGGCACTACGAGCGCACCGCGAAGATGTTCGAGCGGGGCCCTCTGAAATGAGCCGGGGCCGCCGCATCCGTATCGGGGGCGCGGCGCCCGGCCGTCATCGTGTCCCGGTCAGGTCCGGACCCGGCGATCTTACCACAAGCAGGAGCGGCGCAGGTGGCTGACACCATGTATCATGAGACGCGGGCGGCCGACGGCGCCGACCCGGGCGGCGCGGTCATCCTCGGCCACGGCGTCAGCAAGCTGTTCGGCGGCACCGTGGTTGCGCTTGAAGGGGCGACCTTCACCGTGAAGCCGCGCCAGTTCATTTCGCTCGTCGGTCCCTCGGGCTGCGGCAAGTCCACGCTCCTGAGGATGATCGCGGGGCTGATCGAGCCGTCGAGCGGCAGCCTTCACGTCCATGGCGATCCGGTCGGCAAGCCGCGGCGGGACGTGGGCATGATGTTCCAGCGGCCCACCCTCATGGCCTGGCGCACGGTCCTGGAGAACGTGCTCTTGCCCACCGAGCTGGTGCGCAAGGTGACGGCCGCCGACCGGGACCATGCGCTGGAGCTGATCGAGCTCGTCGGGCTTAAGGACTTCGCCTATGCCTTCCCGAGCCAGCTGTCGGGGGGGATGCAGCAGCGCGCATCGCTGGCGCGGCTCCTGCAGACCGGCGCGGATGTGCTGCTCCTCGACGAGCCGTTCGGGGCGCTCGACGAGTTCACGCGCGAGCGGCTGAACCTCGAGCTTCTGCGGATCGTGGCGCAGTTCGGCCGGACCACGCTGTTCGTGACGCACAACATCCAGGAGGCGATCTTTCTCGCCGACGAGGTCTTCGTGATGACGCCCCGTCCGGGGCGTATCGCGGGGATCGTCGAAGTCCCGTTCGAGCGGCCGCGGGACATCTCGCTGATGCAGACCGTCCCGTTCAACGAGATGGTGGCCGAAGTCCGCGGCATCTTCGACCGCGACAACAAGTAGGGGGGGCCATGAGCGACGAGTCCATCCCCGGCCTTTCAGCGGAAGACGGACTGACCTGGCGCCGCGTCTTCAACCATCTCGCCATCCTTGTGGCCTTTCTCACGGTCTGGGAGATGCTGACCGTGACCGGGATCGCGGACGAGCTGCTGTATCCGCGGCCCACGCTGATCATCTACTCATTCTATTCGCTCTTCATCGACCAGGGGATCGTCTGGCGGCATCTGTGGATCACCATGGCGACGGTCCTGTCGGGCTTTGTCGTGGGCACGATCCTCGGCATCAGCCTTGCCGTGGTGGCGGGGCTGAGCGAGACGGCCCGGCGCTACATGAAGCCCTACATCATCGTGCTGGAGGCGACGCCGCGGATCGCCATCGGTCCGCTGATGCTGGCCTGGCTCGGCTTCGGCTTCGAGGCGAAGCTGGCCATCGTCACGCTGGTCTGCTTCTTCGCGCCCTTCATCAACACGCTGACGGGGTTCCTGTCCGCCGACGAGGACCAGATCGAGCTGATGCGGTCGCTGGGCGCCAGCAAGTGGCAGATCCTGACCAAGGCGATGGTGCCGGACGCCATGCCGCTGATCATGGCGGGGATCCGTCTGGCGATGGCCTCGGCCCTGGGCGGGGCGCTGGTTGCGGAATTCATCTCCTCGAACGAAGGGATGGGGGTGCTGCTGAACAACCTCGCCGCGGTGCTGCAGATGTCGGCGGCCTTCGCGGCGCTGCTGACGCTGACCGTGCTCGGGTTCTTCCTCTACCGGATCATGGAGTCCCTCGAGAGCTGGATCATCTTCTGGCACCACGACGACTCGATGCGGCGCGTGGCGCGCAAGCGCCAGACCTACTGGAGCAAGCTGTGATCGCCCGGGGCGCGCCCGGCCGGAAGCCGGCCCGCTGGATGGTCCTTCTCGACCCGGTATTCCTGCGCCGGCTGGCGACGCATGTCCTGATCTTCACCTCCTTCATTGCGGTCTGGGAGTGGGCCGGGCAGACCGGGCGGCTCAATGACCTGATCATGCCGGCGCCGAGCGCCATCGCCGCCGCGATCTGGCGGATGTACGTCGTCACCGGGGAGATCTATTGGCATTTCTTCGTGACGATGTTCGAGGCGGTCTCGGGCTTCGTCATCGGCGGGGTAATCGGCCTCGGCCTCGCCATCGGGGCGGCGCTGAGCCTGACGTTCCGGCGGTACGTGGCGCCCTATGCGGTGGCGCTGAACGTCACGCCGGGCATCGCGGTCACGCCCATCTTCATAGCCTGGTTCGGGTTCGGCTGGAATTCGAAGATCGCGCTGGCGGCTCTGATCGTGTTCTTCCCGATCTTCGTCAACTCGCTCTCGGGCCTCCTGCGGGTGGACCGGGACACCGAGGAGCTGATGCGGTCGCTGGGGGCGAGCAAGATGCAGACCTTCTTCAAGCTGATGCTGCCCAACGCGGCGCCGATGATCTTTGCCGGGTTCAAGGTCGCGATCACCACCGCGCTCGTGGGCGCCATCGTGGCCGAGTTCGCCTCGGCGACCGAGGGCATCGGGATCATGATGCAGCGCTATGCCCACCGGCTGGATATCGCGGCCTCGATCGGGGTGCTGATCAGCATGGCGCTGATGGGGCTGCTCCTGTTCACGCTGATGGAGGTGGCGGACCGCAGGACGGTGTTCTGGCTGCGCCCGGAACGCCTGGAGCAGGTTTCGCGCAAGCGGCGCCGCAGGCTGATGGCTCTGAAGTAGTAGATCAAATCGCTTGACTGAGCGAAAGCTTGGTTGCAGCATAATGTCCGGACAAATAGGGTTCGCGTTCCTTGTCCCATGGCATGAACCAGCCCATCCGAAAGGCGTTCGACGGCGTCATCAAGGTGCCGAGGACGGTCCAGAACGCGCCGTTTCGCGGCGTGACAAAGGGAGGAGCTATCATGAACTTCACGAACCGGATCGGGGCGGCTGCCGTCACCTGTTTCGCGGTCGGCACGGGTGCCGCCTGGGCCCAGGAGATGGACACGCTCAACGTCCTGATCGCCAACGAGCGGTCCACCACCTTCTACGGAATGCATGTCGCGACCGAGCTCGGATATTTCGAGGATGAAGGCCTCGAGATCAACTGGCTCGCCTCGGCGACCACGATTCCCTATGTCGCGTTCCTGTCCAACGGTCAGGCCGACCTCGTCATGTTCGACTCGGCCCAGACCATGCAGGCGGTGGATTCGGGCCAGCCCTTCACGATCATCTACGAGGACATGCAGTTCGCCCCGGAGGCGCTCTATGTCGCCGCCGAGAGCGATGTGCAGGAGATTGCCGATCTGAAGGGCCGGACAATCGGCCTCGTGAGCGACCGGGATCTCGCGATCGCGCGCGTGGCGCTCGAGAGCGCGGGCCTGACGCTCGATGACGTGTCGACCGCTGTCGTCGGCGAGGGCGGGCCGACGCTCGCCAACGCGTTCCGCCGAAACACCGTGGACGCCGTTGCGGGCGGGGCCACCGAGCTGAACACCATCCAGTCCGCCGGGATCGAGATTCGCAACATCACGCCGCCCGAGGTGTCGGAGAACCCGGCCAACTCGTTTGCGATCTGGAACGACCGCAAGGAAGAACTGCGGGACCCGGTGGAGCGGTTCCTGCGCGCCTGGAGCAAGGGCATGGAAGCGGGCCGCCTGGATATCCAGATGACCGCGGCGATCATGTCCGACGCGGTTCCGGAGCAGTGGCAGGACCTCGACGTGGGCTACGAACTGGCCAACCTGTCGGCCTACACCCTGCACGAGCCGATGTCCGAGCAGCGCGGCGCCCTGCATCCCCACCTCTGGGAGCGCGTCCAGCCCTCGCTGCTGTCGGTGGGGGAGATCAGCCAGCTCCACGATGTCTCCACCTTCCTCGATGACAGCTTCATCGCGGCGGCGAACGACTACACGATGGAAGAACTGGAGGCCGACGTGGCGGCCTGGATCGAGGCGAACGGCGACCGTTACGCGGCCGTCGCCCGCTGATCCCGAGCGGCAGATCCGGTTGCCGGGCCACGGCCCGGCGATCCGGTCAGAGCGTCCCCGTGGGGGCGCTCTTTTCGTTTCGGGACGCCCGGTTTCCGGCCTGATCCAATCCCATGAATCGGGGTTCTCGGGGTGGGGAGCGGAGAGCCATCCCGCTTGACAAATGTCCGGACATATTTCTAGTCTCGAATCCGTGGGGCCAGACCAAGCGGCGGCGGAAACAGCCGGCCGATCCACCCGCGGCATCGGATGGAAAGCCGAGTCGCGACGGCCCGACGAACGGGAGGAACACCATGAAACACTTGAACGCTCTCGCGATGTCGGCGCTCTTGTCGTCGACGCTCGCGGCCACGTCGGCCATCGCCCAGGAGGCCCTGGCCCCCCTCGATGACGGGTTCCCGAACCGGCCCATCATCCTGCTGGTCATCGACTCGCCCGGTTCGGCGGATTCGCTCTTCGCCGGCCAGATCGCCGAGGCGGCGAGCCGGTTCTCGCCGCAGCCCGTCGTGGTGGAGCACCGGGAGGATTTCACCAACTTCGGGACCTGGGAGGGCATCGCCTGGATCAAGGACCAGGGCGAGCTCGCGAGCGAGGGCTACATCACCTATGTGCTCACGGTGCCGGACGCACAGGTCGACATGGCCGCGCTCGACATCGAATCGATGACCGGGCAGACCATGGCCGACCTCAACCCGGTCATCTCCGCCGAGCGGGTGCCCTATTTCCTGATCCAGCGGGCGGACGCGCCGTGGGGCGACACGATCGAGGACCTGATCGCCTATGCGCAGGAGAATCCCGGCGCGGTGCGGCATGTCACGGGCGGCCCCGGCGGCGGCCAGGATGCGGCGATGCGGTTCTGGGCCTCGGCGCTGAACATCCCGATGACCGACGTGATCGGGGGCAACCCGCAGGAGCGCGCGCTGGCCGTGGCCTCGGGCGAGGGCGACATCACCGCATCGCCGCCCGATGTCCTGGGGCCGCATTACGACGCGGGCCGGGTGAACCTGCTGCTGGGCGCGGGCGGAACCACGTTCCCCGAGCCGTGGCAGGACGTGCCGCCGTCCGAGACGCTGTTCGACGGGTCCGATCCGTTCAGCCAGACCCGGACCATCGCCACCTCGCCCGATGTGCCGGACGCCCATCGGGACTGGCTCTACCAGCTCTTCTCCACGGCGGCGCAGGATCCGGACTATGTCGCCCGGCGCGAGCAGGTCACGGCGCTCGAGGTGATCGACCTCGATCCGGCGGAGTCGATGGCGCTGGCGGAGTTCGGGCTGGAGACCTCGATCCAGATCTTCAAGGACCTGGGGATCTACTGGGCCGACCAGTAACACGCAGACTGCGGGGGCCATCGGACCCCCGCAGACGCTCCCGGCCATCACCCTTCAGGACACCGGACGCATCTCATGCCGGATCGCCGTTTCGACATCCTTGTCGCCGCCGTCTTTGCCCTGGTCGGTCTGATCATCCTCTTCCAGGCCAGCGCGATCCCCCAGGGCATCATGCGCGATCCGATCGGACCCTCGATGGCCTTCTACATCTGCGGCGGCGTCATGCTGGGCGGGGGGCTCTGGGTCATCGCCGGTCACCTCCTGCGCTGGTCCGCCACCGAGAGCCACCAGATGGAGGGGGAAGGGGTCGCCGACGAGCCGGACCACCCGGCAAGCACCCTGCGCAGCATGGCGCTCATCGGGCTGTGCGTGCTCTATGCCCTCGCCCTGCGGCCTGCCGGGTTCCTGATCGCGACGCCGGTCTTCCTCGCAGCCGCGCTTGCGCTGCTGGGCAAGCGGAGGCCGGTGCCGATCCTGGCGATCGCCGTCATCTATACGGCCGCCGCCTACGTCGTCTTTGCCGAAATCCTGAGCGTCCGTCTGCCTGTCGGACCCTTCACCGACCTCTTCCGCAGCCTCGGCTGGATCATTCTCTGAACACCCGGGAGACCTCCGCATGGATCTGCTCACCCCCTTCATCGGCGGTCTGTCCCTTCTGGTGGACCCCTGGGTCTGGCTCGCCGTCTTCGCGGGCACCATCTTCGGGGTGCTGTCGGGTGCGATGCCCGGGATCGGAACGACGCTGGCCTATGGCCTGGTGCTGCCCTTCACCTTTGCGATGTCGCCCATCGTCAGCGTGGCCTTCCTTCTGTCGATCACGGTCGGCGTCGGCTACGGCAATTCGATCCCGGCGATCCTCATGGGCATTCCGGGCAACCCCGCCGCGATCCTGACGGTCATCGACGGGCACACGCTGCACAAGCAGGGCAAGAGCAGCCTTGCCCTTGGCGTGTCCTTCGTCGCGGCGCTGGGGGGACAGCTGTTCTCCATCGCGCTCTTCATCCTGCTGGTCGTGCCGCTGATGAGCGCGGCCTACCTGTTTTCCTTCCCCGAGATCTTCGCGCTCTACACCTTCGGGTTCATTGCGCTGATCAGCCTTGCGGCGGACAACCTGGTCAAGGGGCTGATGTCGGCGGCGCTGGGCATTTCCATCGGTCTGGTCGGGCTCGACCCGATCAACCGCGTGCCGCGGATGGATTTCGGGTTCCGGGAGATCCGCTCCGGGTTCGAGGAGGTGGCGCTGGTCGTGGGCATCCTCGCGCTGAGCGAGTTGTTCCGGTCGGCCCGGCAGATCTTTCAGTGGGGCGACAAGGCCGCGAACGGCGCCAGCGCCACCAGGTTCCCGCCCTTTTCCGAGATCAGGCCGGCGATCCCGGCCATGCTGAACGGCACCGTCGTCGGGACCTTCGTCGGGGCGATTCCGGGCGCAGGCGCCACGCCCGCCGCGATGATCAGCTACCAGACCGCGCAGATGATGTCGAAGGAGCCCGAGAAGTTCGGCAAGGGCTCGATCGAGGGGATCGGGTCGAACGAGGCGGCGCAGAATGCCTCGAGTTCCGGAGAACTGATCCCGACGCTGGGCCTCGGCATTCCCGTCACGGGGTCGATGGTGCTGCTGCTGGCGGCGCTGACGGTGCAGGGCTTCGTGCCCGGGCCGCTGATGACGCGGAACGCGCCGGAGCTGCTCTTTGCCGCGATCGCCGGATTGCTGGCCTCCACCCTGTTCCTTTTCGCCACGGGCTGGCCCATGGCGCGGATGATGCTGCGGGCGGTGCGGCTCGACCGGCAGGTGGTGGTGGTGCTGGCCATCGCGATGACGCTCTTGGGGATCTACGCGATCAACGACAAGATCTTCGACGTCTATGTCGCCATCGCGGCCGGGTTCGTGGGCTATTTCATGCTGCGCCACGGCTATTCGACCGCGACCGCCGCGCTGGGCATCTTCATCGGCGCCCAGTTCGAGCGGAGCCTGCGGATCGGGCTGAACATGAACGAGAACAGCTTTGCCGTGTTCTTCAGCCGCCCTGTCACCATGGCGGTCCTCGGCCTCGCACTCGCCGTCTTCACCTGGGGCTTCATCAAGCGGGTCCAGATGAAGCGGCGCATCGCGGCGACGCCCGAGGTGGACTGAGCCCTCCCTTCCCGCATTCAGGCAACGATCCGAGGAGACGACCTTGAGCCGCCCCACCACACTCGACGTTCATTCCCACATCCTCGAGCCGGAGACGGCTGAGGCGCTGGACGAGGCCCTCGACATCCGCGTCACGCTGGAGCCGAAGACCGAGACCTCCGGCGCGCTGACCGTGGGCGACGCGGTCTACGATCCGTTCCCGCGCGGCGGCTGGGACATCGGGCAGCGCCTCGCGGACATGGATCGCTACGGCTTCGACCGGCAGCTTCTGGCGGTCTGTCCGCAGACGGTGATGTACGAGGAGGCGCCCGAGACGGCGCTGACCGCCAGCCGCATCCAGAACGACGCCCTCGCCCGCCGGTGCCGCGCCATGCCGGACCGGTTCGGCGCGCTGGCGACGGTGCCGCTGCAGGCGCCCGACCAGTCCGCCGAGGAGCTGCGGCGCGCGATGACCGAGGGCGGGCTGCTGGGCGCGATGCTCTGCACCAACATCGGGGGGCGCAATCTCGACTGGCCCGAGCTCGACGTCTTCTGGGCGGAGGCGGAGAGGCTGGGGGCGATCCTTCTGCTGCATCCGCCGCCGAAGGTCGCGGGGGCGGACCGGCTGAAGGATTTCTACCTGCGCAATTTCGTGGGCAATCCGCTGGACACGACCATCGCGGCGGCCTGCCTTGTCTTCGGCGGCGTGCTGGAGCGGTTTCCGGGCCTCAAGTTCGTGCTGAGCCATGGCGGCGGTTTCGTGCCCTATCAGCAGGACCGCTGGATCCACGGCTGGGCCGAGAGGCCCGAGGCGAAGGTCCGGCTGAAGGGAGAGCCGGGGCCGTCGCTGGACCGGCTCCGTTTCGATACCATCCTCCATGGGGCCCCGGCGCTCGACTATCTGATCGGGCGCGCGGGGCCGGAGCGGGTGATGCTGGGGACGGACTATCCCTTCGACATGGGCGAATACGACATCCTCGGGGTGATCGACAGGCTGGGTCTTTCCGAGGCCGACCGGGAGACGGTCCTGTCGGGCGCGGCGGAACGGCTGATGCCGAAGGGCGGGAGCTGACGGGCGCCTGCAAGGCCGGGGGAGGGCGGTCCATGGACATGCTCGGGGATGTGGTGATCTGCGAGCCGGTGCGGACCGCCGTGGGGCGGTTCGGCGGCCAGTTCCGGGGGGTTTCGGCCGAGGAGCTGGGCGCCGCGGTGGTGCGCGGGCTGATTGAGCGCAGCGGCCTGCCGCCGGACCGGGTTGAGGACGTGATCTTCGCCCAGTGCTATCCGACGATGGATGCCCCGGCGCTGGGGCGGGTGGTGGCGCTCGATGCCGGGCTGCCGGTCGGGACCTGCGGGATGCAGCTCGACCGGCGCTGCGGCTCGGGGCTGCAGGCTGTGATCAGCGCGGTGATGCAGGTGGCCACGGGGGGTTCGTCGCTGGTGATCGCGGGCGGCGCGGAATCGATGTCGAACGCGCCGTTCTATTCCACGGCGCACCGCTGGGGCGCGACGGGGACGGGCCTGACCTTCGACGACGCGCTTCACCGGGGCAGGGTGCTGGCGGGGGGCAGGCATCATCCCGTCGCGGGCGGGATGCTGGAGACGGCGGAGACCCTGCGGGCGGAGCATGCCATCCCGAGGGAGGCGCAGGATGCGCTGGCGGCCCGGTCGCACATGCGGGCCATCGCCGCGCAGAAAGGCGGCCTTTTCGACGAGGAGATCGTGCCGGTAACCGTTCCCGGCCGGACATCCGCCATAGTCGTGACCGCGGACGAGCATCCCCGGGCCGATGCCACGGAGGAGAAGCTTGCCAGACTGACCCCGATCCGGATCGCCGAAGACCCGGAGGCCACAGTGACGGCGGGCAATGCCTCGGGCCAGAACGACGGGGCGGCGGCCTGTATCGTCACCACCCGCGCCCTGGCCGAGAGCCTCGGCCTCCGGGCCTTTGCCCGGCTGAGGTCCTGGGCCGTGGCGGGCGTGCCGCCGCGCACCATGGGCATCGGGCCGGTTCCGGCGGTGGCGAGGGCGCTGGGCCATGTCGGCCTTGGGCTGCGCGACATCGACCTGATCGAGCTCAACGAGGCCTTCGCCGTGCAGGTTCTGGCCTGCGCGCGGGCATGGGCCCTCGGCGAGGAGGATTTCGAGCGCATCAACGTGAACGGCTCGGGCATCTCGCTGGGGCATCCGCTGGGGGCCACGGGCGGGCGTATCCTCGCCACGCTCCTGCGCGAGATGGATCGCCGTGACGCGCGCTTCGGTCTCGAGACCATGTGCATCGGCGGCGGCCAGGGGATCGCCGCGCTGTTCGAGCGCGCCTGACGTCCGGGCGACAACGTCGCCGACGGAGGGCTGGCCCGGCAGATCGGTTCCTCAGCCGACGCGGAGCTTCTGGGTCGTGCCGTCCTTCCTCTCTCCGAAGTAGATCGTCTGGTGCGGGAACGGGATCTCGATGCCGCGCTCGTCGAAGATGCGCTTGACGATCTCGTTGTAGGCCCGGCCCACGCCCCACTGCTTGCCGGGCAGGGTCTTGATCCGGCCGCGCAGGACGACCTCGCTCGCCCCGAAGCTGTTGAGGCCGAACCACTCGAACTCGCCGATGATGAGCGGGCCCTGGTCGGGGTCGCGGACCAGCTCGTCGAAGGCGTCGGCCATCGCCTGCCGCGCCTCCTGCGTGTCCTCGCGATAGGCGACGCCCATGTCGGCCACGAAATACGAGAAATCCCGGGTGAAGTTGGACACGAGATCGACGGAAGAGAACGGAATGATGTGGAAGACGCCGCTCACGTCCCGGAGCGAGACCGACCGGACCGTCAGCTTCTCCACGACGCCGGTGATGCCGCCGACGGTGATCACGTCGCCCACGTTGATCGCGTTCTCGAACTGGATGAAGACCCCGGTGATGATGTCCTGAACCATCTTCTGTGCGCCGAAACCGATGGCGAGGCCAAGGACACCGGCGGAGGCGAGAAGCGGGCCGATGTTGAGGCCGATCTCGGCAAGGCAGAACATCAGCGTGATGATCAGGATGGCGATGGTCGCTGCATTGCGCAGGAGCGACAGAAGCGTCTCTTCGCGCGCTGTGGGCACGGACCCGAAATCGGGGTTCAGCCGGTAGTCGATCCAGGAGGTCATGACGAGCCAGGTCAGCATGGCCAGAAGCAGGATGAGCACCACGCTGGCCGTGGCCCCGGTGAAGCGCAGCCCGAGCTCGCTGGCGAGCCAGTCGGATACCGGCAGGACGCCGAGGACATCGAGCGCGAGGAAGAAGAACGCCACCACGATGACCAGACGGATCGCGAGCAGCGCGTAGGGCACGAAGCCGTTGAGCCGACGCTCGAGAAGCGGAAGCCGGCTGTTCACATGGTCGGGCAGCGCGACGCCCCGGGCGACCGCCCTCGTGATGAGGGTCGAGAGGACCGAGGCCACGATGAGCGCGAAGAGAACCTGAACCGAGGCGAAGGCGGCGGCATAGACCGCCTGTGCAGGCCGCGTCAGGACGATCAGCAGCATCGCCGCAAGATAGGCGAAGGCGAACCAGTGCCAGTTCCGCGCGAGAGCGTGCAGGCCCTGCGCCCGGCGGCCGTCCCGCCGCGGCGGCTCCGGTGCGGCGCTGTCCCCGTCCGGGATCAGCTCCGGCGGCGTCATCCGCCCGATCATCCAGTCCGAAACGGCTCTCTTCCTGCGCAGCACGAGGACCACGAGATGGACGAGGACGACGAGCAGGATCAGCGCCGAGATCGCGCGGCCCGCCAGAAAGGAGGCGTTGACGTTGATCACGGGCACGACGAGGAGCTGGCCGTATCCGAGCACGCTCACGACGAAGTTCGTGTTGCGGTAGAGGCTGAGAGCGCCTGCGTCCGAGATCGGCACCGGCCGCAGGCCGGAGGCCGCGGGGGCCAGTACGGCGCGGACGACCACCTTCGTCAGTTCCACGACGAGGAACGCGTTCAGATACATGGTCTGGCGTATGCCGATCTGGCCGAATTCGCCGATGGCCAGCAGGGTGACAGCATAGCCGATCGCCCAGGTGGCGAGCACGATCAGGGCATCGAGGAGCACGGAACCCGAGAACAGCAGGACCGTCGGGATGAGGGGCAGGCTGCGCGCGCGTCCTCCCATGCGCCGGAAGACCGGGATCATGATGCTGCGCAGCGTGACGAAGGCGGCCACGGTGATGCCGATGATCAGGAAGAGCTCCCGCAGGGCGTCGAGGATGACATCGACCTCGTCCTGCCCGAGGCTCCGGAATATCTGCCGGGTCTGCATGACGCTCTGCCAGGTGCTGTCCAGCCAGGCCACGACCCCTTCCGCCGCGCCCTGGGTCACGAGCGCGATCCGGCGCCCCAGCGACGGCTCCGGAGTCGCGGGTGTCACCACATCCGCCGAGGACTCCTCTCCTTCGGAAGCGTCCGCGGCACGCGCCGCCTGCTCGAGCTCCGCGATCAGTGCCGCGCGCGCCTCATCGTCCTGCAGGATTTCCAGCAGCCGGGTGGCCGGGCTCTCCGCCGCAGGAGCAGACGCCGCCGGGTCTTCCTGAGCGGCGGCATGGGTTGCCATGAGAACGAGAAGCGAGAGAAGCAGGGCCCGGATGGGCCGGATGATGAGCGGCATCGGATCGTCCCGGTCGTTGGTTCCGGCAGCCCGAGGCGACGGCCACGGGACGGAGCGCCCTGTGCGCAGGACGCAGCAACAGGGAAAGAAGACCCGAAAGGGTTTCTCAGATCGGGCAGGACACTGCAACCCGACCACCGGCCGGACCCCGGCCGCGGCCCCGCAGGCCGTCAAGACGACGGCGTCGCTCTCACCCCGGAGCGGATGAGGGTGATGACCGGGATCCGCAGGCGTCGAGGCGGGTCTTGAGGATATCGATGAAGACCAGCGTGGATACGGGCGGCACCCGGTGTCGCGGGACCATCAGATAGATTCTCGCCGGCGGCATCTGGCCCGTCGCGAGCGGGCGCCACGCGAGGTCGCCTCGCGCAACGTCCCGCTCGACGCCGAGCTGGGTCAGCAGCGCCACCCCGATGCCCGAGCGAACCATCGCCTTCAGCATCCCGGGTCGCTCTGCCCTCGCGACGATCCTTGCCGGGAAGCGTCCGCTGGAAAAGAGCGTGTTGAGGCCGGAATGCTGCAACCATTCAGCCCCCGGAACGACCATCGGGCAGCCCGTGCAATGGGCGAGGGTGACTTCGGGGAGGCGGGCAAGGGGATGGTCGGGCGGCATGATCACGCCGAGAGGCGAGCTGATCGTGTGCAGCACCTCACCCCTCACGTCGTCGTGCTTGTCGAAGGCCACGACGACATCGGCGTCCTTGCTGAAGAGCTCGGAGGTGATCCGCAGGTTGTCCCCGGAGATGACGCTGAATTCCACAAGAGGATATCGGGCATTCAGCTCCCGCACCGCGTTCGGCAGGACGTCTTCCGTGATGCTCTCGGCCGCCGCCACACGGATCGTGCCACGGATGCCGCCGCGCAGGGCGGCGAGCTCCTGTCCCAGCGCCCCGCTCTCGCGACGCCAGCGGCGGACGTAGCCCAGCAGCAGTTCTCCCGCGGCGGTCGGGCGGATGCCGCGCGGGAGCCTCTCGAACAGGGCCACCCCCAGTTCCTCCTCCAGCTTCAGAAGCTGGCGGTTCACGGCAGAGGACGCGACGTTGAGAGACTCCGCCGCCCGGCGGATCGACCCGTCGCGGATCGCCTGGTCGAAGTAGACGAGCGAGGTGCGGATCATGGCGAACCTCCGGGACGGCCGACGGCCGAGTGATGCCGAAATGAGAGCGCAGAGCACGCATTAAACTGCTGGCGAGGGCGCAAGCCAAGTGCTTTCCTCGACTTAGACACCAGAACGGACGCGCACCCAATTACCTGTGCGCGCTCTTGGGCAGCGCTTGGCCCTGCTTGCCACGGAAGACAGGATGAACGCCGGAAGTGCCAGACCGCTCGATCCCGCGCTCGGCAAGGCAGCCGCGCCGCCGGTGATCGAGATCGACGGGGTCTCTGTCCGGTTCGACAGCGCGCAAGGTCCCGTCGATGCGCTGAGTGACATCAATCTTGGCATCGCGGCGGGCAGTTTCACCTCGATCATCGGGCGCAGCGGCTGCGGCAAGTCCACTCTCCTGCGCGCGATCACAGGCCTGATCCGGCCGACCTCGGGCAGCGTGCAGGTGCAGGGCCAGTCCAGCGCGGACTATCAGCGCACGCGGCGGTTCGGTTTCGTCTTCCAGGGCGACAGCCTCTTTCCGTGGAAGACGGCAGCCGGGAATGTCGAGATGCCGATGGAGGTGGTTCAGGGAATGCCGCGCGCGGCCCGGCGCAAGCGTGCGGAAGAGCTGCTGCGGCTGGTGCGGCTCGACGGGTTCGAGGACCACTACCCGGCGCAGCTCTCGGGAGGCATGCGGCAGCGGGTGTCCATCGCGCGGGCGCTCTCCTACGAACCCGAGATCCTGATGATGGACGAACCCTTCGGCGCGCTCGACGAGTTCACCCGTCGCGAAATGCACGACGAGGTCATCCGAATCTGGCGGTCGCGGCCCCTGACCGTTCTCTTCGTCACCCATTCCCTGAGCGAGGCGCTCTACCTGTCGGACCGGATCGTGGTGATGGCGCCGCGTCCGGGACGGGTCAAGGCGGTCATCGAGGTGGAGACCCCGCGCCCGCTGGACCCATCGGCCCGCACATCGGCCGCCTATCTGCGGCAGATGACCGAACTCGAGGCGCTTCTCGATGCGTGACGGGGCCTCTCCACTTGCCCGAGCGGCGGGCGCGGCGCCGGCTCTCGCGCTATTTCTCGCCGTCGCGCTGGCCTGGGAATTCGGCGTGCGCCTCTTCGACGTGCCGGCCTTCCTGCTGCCACCCCCGACCGCGATCCTCGCTGAGATGGCCGGATCGTCGGAGCTGCTGCTGCGCAATCTCGGGGCGACGATGCTGGCGGCGGTGCTGGGCTTTCTGATCGGCACCGGCTTCGCGGTGCTGCTCGCCATTGTCTTCCTCTACTCGCGGGCCGCCGAACGGGCCCTCTTTCCCTGGGCGATTACCATCAAGACCATCCCGGTCATCGCGATCGCGCCGCTGCTGACGATCTGGCTGGGTTACGGCCTCGCGCCCAAGGTCGCCATTGCCGCGATCATCTGCTTCTTTCCCACGCTGGTAAACGCGGTGAAGGGTCTGCGGACCGTCGATGCCCAGGCGCTCGAGTTCATGCAGGTCCTCGGCGCCTCGCGCGCACAGACGTTCCGCCACGCCCGGCTTTATGCCGCGCTGCCCTATGTCTTCGCCGCGGCCAAGATCAGTTCGTCCATGGCGGTGATCGGCGCCATCGTTGCGGAGTTCACCGGGGCCAACACCGGGATCGGGACCCTGATCGTCACCGCCGGCTACCAGATGGACGCGACGATGCTCTTCGCCGCGATCATCACCTCGTCGCTTGCGACCATCGCGCTGTTCTACCTCGTGACCCTCGCGGAGAAGGCCTGCCTCTTCTGGCCCGAGGCACGAATCGACGTCTGACCCTCAGCTCAAAGGAGACTGAACGATGAAGACCCCCACCGCATTTGCCCTCGCCGGCCTGATGTCGGCCGCTGCCCCCGCGGCACTCGCACAGGACCTCGAGGACGTGACACTTCGCCTGCCGTGGCTCCTCAACGTGCAGGCGGCGGGCTATGTCATGGCGCTTGACCAGGGCTACTACGAGGAGGCGGGCCTCGACGTGGAAATCCTGCCGGGCGGACCGAACCTGAACTCCACGGCCCTTGTGGCTTCCGGGGCCAACACGTTCGGAACCAACGACGTGAACGGCATCCTTCTGGGCGCAGCGCAGGGCATGGACCTCGTCATGGTCGCGGCATGCTTCCAGCGCCACCCTGCGGGCGTCATCACGGTGGCCGATGAAGGCATCCGGGAACCTGCCGACCTTGTCGGCAAGACGCTGGCCTACAACGAGGGCGGACCCTGGACGCTGACCCAGGCCATGCTTGCCGCGGCGGGCGTGTCGCTCGACGACATCGACCTCGTGGTGTCGCCCTCGACCGAGCTTCTGATCAACGGGGACGTCGACGCCAAGACCGGCTTCACCGTGAACGAACCCATCGCGGTCGAGTTGGCAGGCATCGAGACCTACATCCTGCTTCCGTCGGACTATGGCGTGAACACGAATGCCGAGGCGATCTTCACGACGCGGGAGTTCCTCGAGGCGAACCCCGAGACGGTGCAGGCCTTCGTCGATGCGACCGTCCGCGGTTATGCCTATGCCTACGAGAACCCCGAGGAGACGGTTGCGACCGTGCTCGAGTTCAACGACCAGCTCGACCCGGTCCAGCAGGCAGAGCAACTGCGCCGTCAGGAAAGCTATGTCTTCACCGATTTCACCCGCGAGAACGGCGCCTGCGCCTTCGACACGGCGGTGGTCGAGGACACGCTGCAGATCCTGCGGGAGTTCACCGGCTACGACGCCGATATCGATCCCGCGACGATCTACTCGGCCGAGTTCGTCCCGACGAAATGACCCCCAGGCCGGCCCTCGTGCGGAGGCCGGCCCACCCTTCCCGATCCGAGGCAAGTCCCGAATGTCCGACCCAGAGCACACCCCGATCCATCCCGGCGGTCTCCAGATGCATCTCAAGATCCGGCCCGGCGACGTGCCGCGCTACGTGCTGACACCCGGCGATCCGGCCCGGGTCACCACGATCGGCGAGGCTTGGGATTCCTACGAGGAGGTCGCCTATCACCGGGAATTCCGCACGATCCGCGGAACGACCGGGGGCGTGGACATCGCCGCCTGCTCTCACGGTGTCGGCGGCCCGTCCACCGACATTGCCGTGGTGGAGCTGTCGAACTGCGGCGCGGATACCTTCATTCGCGTCGGCTCCTGCGCCTCCCTCCAGCCCGAGATGGCGCCGGGCGATCTCATCATCGCCACGGGTGCGCTCCGGCTGACGGGGACCGCCGACGCCTATGTCGACAAGTCCTACCCCGCGGTGGCTGACCACGAGGTGCTGATGGCGCTGATCGAAGCCGCCGAGGAGTTGGGCGAGACCTACCACCTCGGTCTCGCGGCAAGCGTCGACAGCTTCTACGCGGGCGAGGTGAACCCGATGCCCGGCGGTTACTGGCAGTCGCACATGGACACCGTCCTCGAAGACCTGCGCCGGCAGCGCGTGGCCAATTTCGAGATGGAGGCGGCCACGATCTTCACCCTCTGCCAGCTTTTCGGGTTCCGCGGCGGGATGATCTGTTCCGTAGGTGCCAATCGCGCCACGCGACAGCGGGAGGACAGCGCCGATTCTATCCGCCGCTGTTGCGCGGTGGCGAGCCGCGCGGTGGCGATTCTCGCTGGATGGGATGCGCGCAAGGCCGCGGCTGGCAAGGCGCATCTCTATCCCTCGCTCCTCGTCTGAAGAGGGCGCGGGATGCCCCAGAAGGTCCTGTTCGACACCGACCCCGGCGTCGATGACGCCGCCGCGCTGCTGTTCCTGCACCGTGCCGCGGCGCTCGATCTGGTCGGGATCACCACGGTCTTCGGCAATGCCGATATCGCGACCTGCACGCGCAACGCGCTCTTCCTCAAGGCCCTGTTCGGCATCGAGGCGCCCGTGGCCGAGGGCGCAGGCCGCGACCTGCGCGGACGGGCGGGACCGGTGCCCGTCCATGTCCACGGCGAGAACGGCCTCGGCGACGCACCGCTCTCCGGCATCGACCTGCCCCGGAGCGATCCCAGGCCGGCACACCAGCTGATAGCGGAGACCTTGCGCGCCCATCCCGGCGAGGTGCGCGTCATCGCCGTGGGACGCCTGACGAACCTGGCGCTCGCGCTCGACGCCGACCCCGGACTGGTGGAGCTCGCCCGCGACATCGTGCTGATGGGCGGTGCCTTCGCGGGCGGCAACGGCAACGTCACGCCAGCCGCCGAGGCAAACATGATCGGCGATCCCGATGCCGCCGACATCGTCTTCGGAGCGCCTTGGAAGGTCACCGCCGTCGGCCTCGACGTGACTAGGAACATCCTCCTGCCGCGCCGGGTGCTCGCGGATTGGGCGGACAGCGGCGACCCCGGCCTCGAGTTCCTGGCAGCAGCCAAACGGCACTACGTCGCCTACCATGATCGCTTCGGCGTGGATGGCTGTTACGTCCACGACCCGGCGGCCGTGGCCTATGCCCTCGACCCCGGCCTTTTCGAGATCACCGAAGGACCTGTGCGGGTCATCCGCGACGGTATCGCCATGGGTCAAACGATCCAGGCCGACCCGGCCATCCCCTACCCGCCCGGCTCGGCCTGGGAGGGAAGACCAGTCCAGAATGTGGCGCGCCAGGCTAATGCTTCTGCCATCCTCGATCTGTTCGAGGAGACGATCGCGGTGTCGGCGGAGGTTTAGCTTACCCCTAGGCTCCCGGTGTTCTGAGTCTGACGCTTGCTACCGGCCCCCCCGAATTTCGTCGAGTGCGTGGAGCGCGCGGAGCTTTCGGGCGAGAGTGTTCTCGCCCGATTTGCTCCAAGGGAAGGGCGCTGGGCTGGCGTTTTGTTGGATGAGGTCATGGCTACATCGCGGTCGCCGACTCTGGTCTAACGTCCGAGCCGAAAGGGCCGTGAGGTGCATTTCTGCGAACTACGTTTCGAACTTTTTCAGCCTTGATGCGCTAGTTTCCACGGAATGCTGCTGGCAGCATGTCCGTTCATAACCTACTTAGTTATCTGAATCGCAATTTTTTCCGCGAAGCCTTCAACAGTGCCATCCTTCTGCGATCAAGAAGACTTGAGAAACAATTCTGTGCCTGAGCCCACGCGACTAACCCACCAGATTTTCGGACCTCATCTGCAAGCGCAGGCGTTGTCGATTTTGGGACCTTGTCACTGACCCAGGCACCTTCAGCTACGCTATCTACTACAAGATTGATCAAGTCTTGGCGCGCCGCGTCGAGATTTTTGTTAGCGCTTTTGCGTCTTTATGTTTTTTTCTTCTTACCGACGCTCGGACCTCGCGGAAGTAAATCTTCATGCGGCTGGACCCCTTGAGTGCGCATCTTTTTCTCGGAATTCAGCTTCGTCCAGTCTCGTCGAGACGACATGAAAGAACTCTCAACAAAAACCCAGTGAAAGGCCTCTTTGAAACAACTTGGTTCTTGACCTTCTTCGCAGCAGTATCGAAGAAATGGCGTCTAAAACCTTTTCCATCGTCGGGCATCTATCTGGAGTCACATTCGCAAGTCGCGCGCCCTCTGATGCCAAGATCGCCCGAATCTGCCTTCTGGACAAGCATCTTTCTGAACTGGCCCTCGTTTCGACCGGACACTCAGGCATAACCAGGAGGCTTATACGCTGTTGCTCGGACGGGTTTGAGTTCACCTGCTGGAACGATGAGATCGTCCGGGGCGCGTTCATCATCGACGGAGATGATCGGGAGATCATCTCTTGGCGAGCCGTGGTGAACGCTGGCATCAGCGGCTCGGACAGCGGCGACATGATGCTGGAGGCGCTCGAGCGGCGGTTCGGAACATACAAGTCTGCACAGGCGGGTGCGAAAGCCGGTCCTTCGGGGCCGGTTTTCCTTTTCATCCTCGGAACTGTGCAGCAGTGCCCTTCCCGGCGAAAACGAGGTTGCCACTGGCATCGAGGCCAACGCCCCGGCCAAGGGCCTGACGCCGGGCGAAGAAGGTCTTTTCAGCGTCCGAGGGATGCCCCATCTGTTCTGTGAACGCATCGAGCCACGCGATTTGCTCATCATCTCCCAGTCGTGCTCCGTCGAGCCTGCCTTGTGCCATGTCGCCTCCTGCGTCGAGCTAAGGGTGGCAAAACGGACCTGCCCAAGTCAATGTTCGAAGCCTGGAGGCGGGAATGGGTGATCATCGGCGGTTCATATTCATCGATTTCGAGGCGAGCTCGCTGAGTGAAGACAGCTGGCCGATTGAAGTCGGCTTGGCCTCGCTTGCGGGATCTCGGATCAGGACCTGGAGCTCGCTGATCCGGCCCGAGGAAAGCTGGCCGATGGCCGCTTGGTCGGATCGCAGTCAGCAAGTGCACAAGATCTCCCTGGAACAGCTGAATGACGTCCCCTCCGCTGGGGAAGTGGCTCGCCAGCTGATAGAGAGAGCAGGGGACGCGATCCTTATCTCAGATGCCCCCACGTTCGACCAAGCGTGGCTGGATCGCTTGCTCGACGTGCTGCCGGAATGCGAGCGGGCGAGGCTGAAGATCGCTCCCGAGGACGTTCTGCTGAGCGATCCTCGCGTTCATACGGCGGCTTACCTCCGTCATCGCTGGGAGCACCGCGACGGTGCCGCACACCGAGCTGCGGCTGATGCCCGGCGCTTGGCCCAGGCGTTCGAGTATGCGATGGCCGTGGGCCGGAAGAGCAAGAAGGCCGACGGGAGCGGTGGAAAGTGATTCCCCTAACCCGACCGACTACCAGCGCGGTGGCTATGTCATCGAATGCACGCAGACCGATGCCTACGGACGCAGTCTAGGTCAGTAGCCGCGCTTCACCTTTCGTCTGTCAGCGAACCGGCAGATCTTCTCAATGTTGACGAAGGCGTCATCCGGCGCGAGGCACCAGCTGCCAGAGACTACTTCTGCAATCTGTCCGACTGGGCCTCGTCGGCGAATGCTAACGTTACGGCAGCAATACGCATGAGCCTCCAAGCGTCAAGTTGCTGCCGATTTCGCGGCCAGATTCGTCGATACCACCGTTCAGGAGGCTTGGTGGGAGACGATCATGAAAGCTCTGGCACTTGCGGCGGCTTTCGCCGTGATGTCGACAACTCAGGTTGCCGCACAATCGATCCTGGGGCCGAACAAGTGCGCCATCATCATCGGTGCACGTCAGGATCTCGGAGCGGCCCAGGCGCTCGTCTCCGCGCATGGCTCATTGCCCTTCGACGGGATCTACCGGACGCGCAACGGGTGGCTCGCCGTCGTCCAGGATGTCGTCCCGGCTTCACAGGGGGCCGCCCGGGTGGGAGGGCGTGTATCAGCACTGCGGCAAGCAGCACCTGCACCGCTACGCTGCCGAGTTCGACGTAACCGCCCGATTGAAGCCGCCTGCCTGATTGCGGGGTTCCGAGCTAAGACACGTGCATAACGACGTCGTTAGCGACGTGTCTTATCGGAAGGTGCCATGCTGGGCGAGGTTTTGGGTGTCGAAC
>NZ_ML119092.1:0-71256 GCF_003789055.1 Histidinibacterium lentulum
GGGGCTGCGCCCGGCGACCCGCCGGGGGGCTGAGCCCCCCGGACCCCCCGCGTCTTGCCTGGCCGGGCGCGCGGGGAGAGGGGGCTCCCGAAGGGAGTATTTCCGGCCAGATGAGTGGGGGTGTGCGGTCCCGGCGGCCTGGGGTCGCGCCCGAGTGGCGGACAGAGGCGGCGCGCCGGTCAGGCTTCGGCGCTGTCGGGCGAGGCGGCGGGGCCTTCGACCTCGGCCTGGAAGCGTTCGAAGAACTCGTCCGCCATCTTTCGGGCGAAGCCGCCGACGATGCGGTTGCCGAGCTGGGCGAGCTTGCCGCCGACCTGAGCCTCCACGTCGTAGACGAGTTCGGTGCCCTCGGGCACCTCGTTGAGCTGCACCGCGGCCGCGCCCTTGGCGAAGCCCGCGACGCCGCCCTTGCCCTCGCCCACGAGGCGGTAGCTGTGCGGCGGGTTCGCGTCCTCGATCCGGACTCCGCCCTTGAAGGTGGCCTTCACCGGGCCGACCTTCTGTTTCACCACCGCCTCGAAACCGTCCTCGGCCGAGCCCGTGAGCTCCTCGCAGCCGGGCACGCAGGCCTTCAGCGTTTCGGGATCGTTGAGCTTCTCCCAGACCGTCTGGCGGTCGGCGGCGATGATGCGCGAGCCCTGCAGTTCCATGTCCGTCCTCCTGTGCGGAGCGCACATTCGCCCAAGGCCGGGGCGGGGGCAATGGCCCGCGGGCGGTTATTCCACGCGGTAGGGCAGGACGTCCCGTCGGTCGGGGTCCACGGTCAGGCGCCGCTCGAGGGGCGGAACCGAGCGCTGGGCGCAGCCGCGACGCTCGCAGATGCGGCAGGAGATGCCGATGGGCTCGAACCCGCCCGCGCGGGCGGTGTCGAGATCGTCGGCATAGACGAGGTCCCCCGCGTGGCGCACCTCGCATCCGAGGCCGATG
Source organism: Histidinibacterium lentulum (assembly GCF_003789055.1). GTDB lineage: Bacteria > Pseudomonadota > Alphaproteobacteria > Rhodobacterales > Rhodobacteraceae > Oceanicola > Oceanicola lentulus. Next base: position 928 of record NZ_ML119092.1, read on the forward strand.
GCGTAGCGCTGCACCGGCGCGCCCCAGGCGCCGCCGGTCTTGGTGATCGCGCGGGCGAGCAGCATATAGCGCGCGCCGTCGGGGGTTTCCGCCAGTTGCCTGAGCCAGCGGCCCGGCGTCTCGAAGGCGCGGTGCACGCACCAGAGCGGGCAGGCGCCGCCGAAGCGGGCGAACTGCAAGGATGTGGCGGAATGGCGCTTGGTGATCGTGCCGGCCTGGTCGACGCGCACGAAGAAGACCGGCAGGCCCTTGGCGCCGGGGCGCTGGAGCGTGGAGAGCCGGTGCGCCACCTGTTCCAGAGAGGCGCCGAAGCGGGCGGCAAGGCGTTCGAGGTCGTGGCGCGTCTCGCGGGCGGCCTCGAGAAAGCGGGTATAGGGCATGAGCGCCGCGCCGGCGAAGTAGTTGGCAAGGCCCACCCGGGCGATGGCGCGGCTTTCGGGGGTCTGGAAGCGGCCGAGGTCGAGCGTGGCCTCGATGAGATCGGCCTGGGTCAGGAGCGCGAGCTGCACGAGGAGCTGGAAGGACCGGGTGGCCTGGGGGCTGAGCCGCGACAGGGTCAGCGTGCGGGTCTCGGCGTCGTAGACGCGGGTCGGGCCCTCGGCGGTCAGGCTCACGCGGATGCCGCGGTCGGCGAGGGCGGCCATGGCGGCCTCGGCGGGCGTGAGGCCCGCGGCCTCGGCGAGGGCGGCCGCCCGCTCGGCGGCGCGGTCCACCGCGTCGAGGTAATTGTCGCAATAGTGAAAGAAGTCGCGGACCTCCTCCCAGGGGGAGGGCTGCAGGCGGCCTTCCTCCCGGCCCAGGGCCGCATCCAGAGAGGCAAGGCGTTCGTGGCTCTGGCGATAGGCGCGGTGCAGGTCGAGGAAGGCGCGGGCCAGGCTCGGGGCGTTCGAGGCGGCAAGTCGCAAATCCGCAAGCGGAGGTTCGGGGCCGGTGAACACGGGATCGGCCAGCGCCTCGCGCATGTCGGAGACCAGACGCGCCTCGTCACCGCCTGTCAGTTCGGTCACGTCGAAGGCGAATTCCGCGGCCAGAGCCAGCACGACGCCCGTGGAGACCGGGCGGTTGTTGTTCTCCATCTGGTTCAGGTAGGGCAGCGAGACGCCCAGCTTCGCGGCGAAGGCCTTTTGCGTCAGGCCGAGGCGGCCGCGCAATTCGCGCAGCTTGGTGCCGGCGTAGAGTTTCTGGACGGCCATGCCAGCCCTGCCTTCGCAGATTTGCGACCCTGAATTAGCGGCGGCAAAGGCGGGGGGTCAAGCGGGGATGCCGAGCTGGCGCTCGCGCCGGATGACATAGGCGATCGCCACCCCCGAGAAGAGGGTGGAGACCAGCATGATCGCCTGGAGCGGCCAGGACCCGCTCTCGACCGAGAGCACCGCGCCCGCGAGCGCCGAGAGCGCCGCGCCGCCGCCGATCATCATCGCCCCGCCAAGCCCGCTAGCCGTGCCGGCGAGGTGGGGGCGCACGCCCAAGAGGCCCGCCGTGGCGTTGGGCAGGGTCATGCCGTTGCCGAGCCCCATGAAGGTGACGAGGAGAAAGAAGGTCCAGGCGTTGCCGAGCCCGGTCACGGTCAGCAGCAGCGACAGGCCGAGCCCGAAGGTGGTGGCGAGCACGCCGAGGAGGATCATGCGGTTCATGCCGACGGCGACCGAGAAGCGGCCCGACAGGAAATTGCCCGTCGCATAGCCCACCGCAGGCGCGCCAAGCGCCACGCCCGTCCAGAACGCGTTCAGCCCGTAGATGTCCTGCGCGACGAAGGAGGCCCCGCCGAGGAAGGCGAAGAAGGCGCCCGAGGCGAAGGCGGTGCAGATCGTGTAGCCCCAGAAGCGCGGCGAGCGGAGAAGTTCGGGCCAGGTGCGGACCTGCTCGCGGAACCCCATGCCGCCCGAGGCCAGCGTCTCGCCCTGATCCGCGAGCGACAGGAGCAGCACGCCGGCGCCGCAGAGCGCGAGGAAGCCGAAGACCGCCTGCCAGCCGAAGGCCTGGTCGAGCGCTCCGCCGATCATCGGGCCGACCATGGGCACCAGCGCCATGCCCATGGTGACGTAGCCGATCTTGGAGGCCGCCTGCTCCTGCGGGACCATGTCACGCACGATGGCGCGGCTGAGGACGATTCCGGTGACGACGGCGCCCTGGAACATGCGGAAGAAGAGAAACACCGCCGCCGTGGGCGCCAGCATCGCGCCCAGCGTGGCGGCGATGAAGATCCCGAGGGCCGCGAGGGTCACGGGGCGGCGGCCGTAGCGGTCGGAGACCGGGCCGATGACGACCTGCAGCACCGCGGTGGTGGCAAGATAGCCCGATACGGCAAGCTGCATCACCGCGTAATCCACGCCGAAGTAGACGGCCATGCCCGAGAGCGAGGGCAGGAAGATCGACATGGTGAGCGCCGAGACACCGGCGAGCAGGATCAGCGTGACGATGTGGGGCGGGGTGGTCCGATCGAGGAACCGGACGGCGGGAGCGGTGGTCATCCAGGTGAGTTAGGCCGGGCGCGGGGCGGTGTCCATGGGCGGGGTGAGGGGGTGCGCCGGGCTGACGCCCGGCCCGAGAGGAGGAGACGGGGCGGGTTCGCAGGATTGCAATTCGGACGGATTGCACTGCGTACGATTTGCAAATTTTCCGATTCGTCCTTTCCGCCCCGGGGGCTGCGCGGCTAGGGTGGCGCAAATCGACGGGGGGCGACATGAAGGACATCCTGCACGAACTCGAGACGCGGCGCGGCGCCGCGCGCCTCGGCGGCGGCGAGCGCCGGATCGAGGCGCAGCACGGCAAGGGCAAGCTGACCGCGCGGGAGCGGATCGAGCTTCTGCTCGACGAGGGGTCCTTCGAAGAGTTCGACATGTTCGTCGCCCACCGCTGCACCGAGTTCGGGATGGAGAAGAATCGTCCAGCTGGCGATGGCGTGGTCACCGGCTGGGGCACGATCAACGGGCGGATGGTCTATGTCTTCAGCCAGGACTTCACCGTGCTGGGCGGGTCCGTGTCGGAGACGCACGCGCAGAAGATCTGCAAGATCATGGACATGGCCGTGCAGAACGGCGCGCCCGTCATCGGGATCAACGATTCGGGCGGCGCGCGCATCCAGGAGGGCGTGGACAGCCTCGCCGCCTATGGCGAGGTCTTCATGCGCAACATCCGCGCCTCCGGCGTGGTGCCGCAGATCAGCCTCATCATGGGCCCCTGCGCGGGGGGCGCGGTCTATTCGCCGGCGATGACCGACTTCATCTTCATGGTGAAGGACAGCTCCAACATGTTCGTCACCGGCCCCGACGTGGTGAAGACGGTCACCAACGAGCAGGTCACGGCCGAGGAGCTGGGCGGCGCGCTGACCCATACGCGCAAGTCCTCGGTGGCGGACGGGGCCTTCGAGAACGACGTGGAGGCGCTGGCCGAAGTGCGCCGGCTCGTGGATTTCCTGCCCGCCTCGAACCGGGAAAAGCCGCCCGTCCGGCCCTTCTTCGACGATCCCGAGCGGATCGAGCCCAGCCTCGACACGCTGGTGCCCGACAACCCCAACATGCCCTACGACATGAAGGAGCTGATCCTGAAGGTCGCGGACGAGGGCGATTTCTACGAGATCCAGGCCGAGTTCGCGAAGAACATCATCACCGGCTTCATCCGTCTCGAGGGGCAGAGCGTTGGCGTGGTGGCGAACCAGCCGATGGTGCTGGCGGGCTGTCTCGACATCGACAGCTCGCGCAAGGCCGCGCGCTTCGTGCGGTTCTGCGACGCCTTCGAAATCCCGATCCTGACCTTCGTCGATGTGCCGGGCTTCCTTCCGGGCACGGGGCAGGAGCTGGGCGGCGTGATCAAGCACGGCGCCAAGCTGCTCTATGCCTATGGTGAGGCGACGGTGCCCATGGTCACGGTGATCACCCGCAAGGCCTATGGCGGGGCCTATGTGGTGATGGCCTCGAAGCACCTCCGCGGCGATTTCAACTATGCCTGGCCCACATCCGAGATCGCGGTGATGGGCTCGAAGGGCGCGGTGGAGATCCTGCATCGGGCGGACCTGGGCGATCCCGAGAAGATCAAGAGGCATACGGAGGAATACGAGGACCGCTTCGCCAATCCCTTCGTTGCGGCGGAGCGGGGGTTCATCGACGAGGTGATCCAGCCGCGCTCGACCCGGCGGCGGGTCAGCCGGGCCTTTGCCGCGCTGCGCACGAAGCGGGTGGAGCTGCCCTGGAAGAAGCACGACAACATTCCGCTGTGAGAGACGAGAGGGGCGCTGCCCCTTCTGGGCCCGATGGGCCCAATTCACCCCGGGATAGTTCAGGCCAGAAAAGACATGGGCCGGAAAGACATGGGACGGACCCGCTGGATGCTGCGCGAGGAGGAGGGTGAGCTGGTGCTGAGCCGGCCCGGTCGGGACAGGCTCGACGTCTGCGCGGCGACGGCGCTGCCGGATGCGGCGCGCGCCCGGGTGGCGCAGCAGGTGCGGCAGGATCTGTGGCGCGCCTTGCGGCGGGTCCGGGGCTTTTCGCCCGTGGTTCGGGTGCGGCGGGAGGCGGGCGGTCTGAGCCTCGTGGCGGGCGGTCAGGTGGATGGCGCCGTGCCGCGGGGGCTTGCCGCGCGGATCGCCCTCGTGCTGGAGGACGGGGGCAACAGGGCGCGCTGGGTCGCCCGTGCGCGGAGGACAAGACGATGAGCGAGCCGCTGTTTCACATGATCGCGGGCGGGCCGAGGCCGGTGGCCCCCTTCTCCCATGCCGTCGAGGCCGACGGCTGGGTGATGCTGACCGGACAGATGCCCACGGACCCTCAGGCACCCGACGCGGCGCTGCCGGAGGGGATCGCCGCGCAGACGGCGCGGGTCATGGAGAACCTAAAGCTGATCCTGAAGGGTCTGGGGTTGGACCTCGGTCATGTCGTGCAGTGCCGCTGCTACCTGACGGAGTTCGAGCGCGACTATGCCGAGTTCAACGCGGCCTACCAGGAGTATTTCCCCGAGGATCGCCGGCCCGCGCGCACCACCGTGGGGGTGACCGCCCTGGCGGTGGGGGCGCTGGTGGAGATCGACTGTCTCGCCCGGAGGCCGCAATGACGCGTGCCCTGACGATGGCGCTGGCGGCGCTGGGCGGGGCGGCCGCGGCACAGGCGGTGCTGGAGGTGCCTTCGGGTCAAGGCGTCACGCTCTACCAGGTGGTTCTGGAGCAGGAGGCGGAGCGGGCCCGGTTCCTGTTTCTCGCCCCGGGCATCGCGCTCGAGGACGGCGCGGGCCTGGGTTTCGAGGCCGTGGTGGGGGATTTCCCCTGGCTGTGCGACAGGGTGATCCTGCCCGCCCTCGCGGAGAATGGCTGGGCCGCGCGTCAGGTGGTGATCGCCATGTCGGACCGCGAGATCGCCTTTGGGGAGCGCGACGCGGAGGCGGTCCAGTTCTTCGAGGCCTTCGCGGTCGAGGACGGCGCCTGCGTGCTGGAGGTGTTCTGATGGAGAAGCACCGCGGGTTTCCGGGGCGGCTGCCGGGCACGGATTTCCAGTTCACCATCCGGAGAGGCGCCAAGGACGGCCGGGCGACGAAGCTGATCGCGCGCGAGCGCTATGCGGACCGGCGCGCGCCGGACCGGCGCGCGGACGAGGCCTTTCTCTGGGCGCTGGTCCAGCATTTCGGTGAGGAGCCCTTCGTGCGGGGCAATCTCGATGCCGGGCGGCTGTCGTGGCTCTTCGGGCGGGAGGTCGTGGCCGCCGAGGACCCCTTCGACCCCGAAAGCTATGATTCGCTTCTCCGGGTGGACATGGCCCGGGCCGAGGCTGCCTTTCCCCAGATATTCGACCCGGATTGGGCCCCATGACCCGTGCGGCGCGCGGTTCCATCGGCCGGAATGTGCCGATTGGCGCGTGGCGTCGGCAAAGTCCGGCGCATCGGCGGCAGGCCGCGAAAGCGTCGCGCCGCGATGGAGCCGGCCTGTGGCATGCTTCCCATGCGGGCCGGGCCATCCATATGGACCGGCCCGCGACACGGTCCACGTGTCATCCTGTCCCCGGGGGGTGGTCCATCTTTCCCCAAGGCGGATCACCCCGTCCCCTTGCCTTTTGTGAAACAATACGCCCTTGCCTAGACCGCGGCATCGGGGCACCGTTTGCCGGCAAACGCCAAACCTATGGAGCGCACCCATGCACACCCGTCTTTCCGCCCGCCTTGTTTCCGTCGCCGCCGTCGCCGCCGTGCTCGGCCTGTCCGCCTGCGCCCCGAACCCGCAGGACGCGGACCGCGCCGCGACCGGCGCCGCCATCGCCGCGGGCACCACGCTGCTTACCGGCGGTGACCGGCGCGATGTCGCCGGCGCGGCCCTTCTGGGCGGCGCGGCGGGCGCCCTCTGCGACGACGTCGGCGTCTGCTGAGGCACGTCTGATCGCCGCGCGGGAGCGCGCGGCACCGAACTTTGCAAGGCCGCCGGAGCAGATGCTCCCGGCGGCCTTGTCGCGTTCTGGGAACGCGCCTTAGAGGGACAGGACAGGGACCATTCGCACATGTTCAAGAAACTGCTGATCGCCAACCGGGGCGAGATCGCCTGCCGGGTGATCAAAACCGCGCGGAAGATGGGGATCGCCACGGTGGCGGTGCATTCCGACGCCGACCGCCATGCGCTGCATGTGGAGATGGCCGACGAGCGGGTCCATATCGGCCCGTCCCCCGCCAACCAGTCCTACATCGTGATCGAAAGGATCATGGAGGCGATCCGGCAGACCGGCGCCGAGGCGGTGCATCCGGGCTACGGCTTTCTGAGCGAGAACCCGAAGTTCGCCGCCGCGCTCGAGGCCGAGGGCGTGGCCTTCGTCGGCCCGCCCGTGGGCGCGATCGAGGCGATGGGGGACAAGATCACCTCCAAGAAGATCGCCGCCGAGGCGGGGGTGTCGACCGTGCCGGGATACATGGGTCTGATCGCGGATGCCGAGGAGGCGGTGAAGATCGCCGGAGAGATCGGCTATCCGGTGATGATCAAGGCCAGCGCGGGCGGCGGCGGCAAGGGCATGCGGATCGCCTGGACCGATGCCGAGACGCGCGAGGGCTTCCAGTCCTCGAAGAACGAGGCGGCCGCGAGTTTCGGGGACGACCGCATCTTCATCGAGAAGTTCGTGACCCAGCCGCGGCATATCGAGATCCAGGTGCTCGCGGACAGCCACGGCAACGCGATCTACCTGCACGAGCGGGAATGCTCGATCCAGCGGCGGAACCAGAAGGTGATCGAGGAGGCGCCCTCGCCGTTCCTCGACGCGGAGACGCGCAAGCGGATGGGGGAGCAGGCGGTCGCGCTCGCCAAGGCCGTGGGCTATGCCAGCGCGGGCACCGTGGAATTCATCGTCGACGGCGAGAAGAACTTCTACTTTCTCGAGATGAACACGCGCCTGCAGGTGGAGCATCCGGTGACGGAGCTGATCACCGGCATCGACCTTGTCGAGCAGATGATCCGCGTGGCGAACGGCGAGGCGCTGTCGATCCGGCAGGAGGACGTTCAACTCAACGGCTGGGCCATGGAAAGCCGGCTTTATGCCGAGGACCCCTTTCGCGGCTTCCTGCCCTCGATCGGGCGGCTGACGCGCTATCGCCCGCCCGAGGAAGTGGCGGAGGCGACGCGGGCCGTGCGCAACGACACGGGCGTCTTCGAGGGCGGCGAGATCTCCATGTACTACGACCCGATGATCGCCAAGCTCTGCACCTGGGCGCCGACGCGGGAGGCCGCCATCGAGGAGATGCGGGTCGCCCTCGACGGGTTCGAGCTGGAGGGGATCGGGCACAACCTGCCTTTCCTCTCGGCGGTGATGGACCATCCCAAGTTCGTGGCGGGCGACATGACCACCGCCTTCATCGCCGAGGAATGGCCTGAGGGATTCCAGGGCGTGACCCTGCCGGAGCCGGCGCTGAGGCGCATCGCAGCCACGGCGGCGGCGATGAACCGGGTGGCGGAGATCCGGCGCACGCGCGTCTCAGGCCGCCTTGGTAACCATGAGCGGCGCGTGGGCGAGGACTGGGTCGTCGGGCTGCAGGGCGAGAGCTGGCCAGTGACGGTGAAGGCCGACAGGGGCGGCGCGACGGTGCGGTTCGCCGATGGTGCGGCGCACCGGATCGAGAGCGACTGGACACCGGGCCAATCGCTGGCGCGGGCAACGGTGGACGGGGCGCCGCTCGTGCTGAAGGTCGACAAGATCACCGGCGGCTTTCGCCTGCGGACGCGGGGCGCGGAGCTGAAGGTGCATGTGCGCACGCCGCGGCAGGCGGAGCTTGCGGCGCTGATGCCGGAGAAGCAGCCGCCCGACACCTCGAAACTGCTGCTCTGCCCGATGCCGGGCCTTGTGGTGAAGATCGACGTGGCCGAGGGCGACGAGGTGCAGGAGGGCCAGACCCTCTGCACCGTCGAGGCGATGAAGATGGAGAACATCCTGCGTGCCGAGCGCAAGGGCGTGGTGGCAAGGATCAACGCGGGCCCCGGAGACAGCCTCGCCGTGGACGACGTGATCATGGAGTTCGAATAGGCCATGGGCGGGTGCACGGTAACCGGATGGCAACGGGCGGGGGGTATGGACCTTCCCCAAGCCCTTGCCGGAGGCTGCCGTGCGTCTGGTGTTCCTTGCCGCGTTCCTGGTCCTTGCCGCCTGCCGGCCCGAGTCGGGGGAGGAGGCGCGGGAAGCGGTGGCGCGCTGGCTCTACCCGGGGGAAGAACTGGCCTTCGGATCGGGGAGGCGGTGCACGGCGGCTGCGTTCCGGCTGAACCAGCCGTTCCTGCGGGCCGAGGCGATCCAGGTCAGCGATGCGGACCAGGCCGTCTGGCATATCGCGCAGGGCGAGGCCGTGGCGATGAGGGACGCGCGGCTGTCGCCCGACGGCCTGTCCCGGGTGCTGGTGGCGGCCGATCTGGCGGCGGGCGCGGCGCTGATCTCTGCGGTCACGGCCCCGAGGCCCTGCATGGGGGAGGCGATGACGCAGGGCGCGGGCGACCTGATGACCACGCCCGGCGCGGTGCTGATCTACGACGGCCGCGCACGGGTCGTGGTGATCGCGGACCTCGGCCGGGGCGTCGCGCTCTATCTGCGCTCGCGGGACTGAGAAGGCGCACTTGGCCTCAGCGACGGTCGCGAATCTCCTGCTGGCGCAGCGGCATCTTGTCGATGGAGCGGCTGAGCTCCCTGACCGACCAGGGCAGGGGCTTGCGCAGGGCGACCGTGCCGTCCTTTCCGACCAGGGCCAGCATGAAGCCGCGCGGGCGCAGCCTCTCGCGGATCGCGCTCTCGGCCGCGGGATCGGTATCGACCACAACGAGCACGTCGCGTTCCACGAGGTCGGCTATGTCCGACTGCAGGAGCGACACCTGTTCCTGCACGTTGGGATCGAACGGGCTGTCGCCGAACACGACGAGCAACCGAGCCTGCCACATGAAGTCCTGCGGGTCGATGTCGGACCCTTCGAAGAAGGTGCCGGGCTCTGCCTGCCAGCGCTCCAGTGCGGTCATCGGCGTCTCCGGATCGGCATCGGTGGCCTGCAGGCCCGACATCGCCGTGTCCTGCGCCATGACGGGCAGGGGCATCGCGGCGACGGCGAGAAGCAGGGCGGCGAGGAACTGTCTGGTCATGGAACAAGATATAGGGTTGCCCCGCGCCGAGACCCACCCCGAACCAGCCTGCCCCCATCACATTTTCACGCCCCGCGCGTCATGTCGCACCGGGGCCGACCACATCCGGGCCGCGCAGGGCGCGTGCCCCCCATCCGGAGGAGAGTGCCTTGGCCAAGGACAAGTCATGGGCTGAGTGGGAAGAGCTTGCCCGCGCAGAGATGAAGGGCCGCGATCCTGCCAGTCTGACGTGGCAGACGCTCGAGGGGATTGCCGTCAAGCCGCTCTACACCGCCGAGGACACCGAAGGTTTGCCCCACATGGGCGGCTTGCCCGGCGCCGCGCCCTTCACCCGCGGGGTGAAGGCCACGATGTACGCAGGCCGGCCCTGGACGATCCGGCAGTACGCGGGCTTTTCGACGGCGGAGGAGTCGAACGCCTTCTACCGCAAGGCGCTGGCGGCGGGGCAGCAGGGTGTCTCGGTGGCCTTCGATCTGGCCACCCACCGGGGCTATGACAGCGACCATCCGCGCGTCGTGGGCGACGTGGGCAAGGCGGGGGTGGCCATCGATTCGGTCGAGGACATGAAGGTGCTCTTCGACGGTATTCCGCTGGATCGGGTCAGCGTGTCCATGACCATGAACGGCGCGGTGATCCCGATCCTCGCCAGTTTCATCGTCACCGGCGAAGAGCAGGGCGTGGACCGCGCGCAGCTGTCGGGGACGATCCAGAACGACATTCTCAAGGAGTTCATGGTCCGCAACACCTATGTCTATCCGCCCGAACCCTCGATGCGGATCATCGCGGACATCATCGAATACACCGCCGAGGAGATGCCGCGGTTCAACTCGATCTCCATCTCCGGCTACCACATGCAGGAGGCGGGCGCGAACCTGGTGCAGGAACTGGCCTTCACGCTGGCGGACGGGCGCGAATATGTGCGCGCGGCCATCGCGCGCGGCATGGATGTGGACCGCTTTGCCGGGCGGCTGTCGTTCTTCTTCGCGATCGGCATGAATTTCTTCATGGAGGCGGCGAAGCTGCGCGCGGCACGGCTGCTCTGGCACAGGGTGATGAGCGATTTCTCCCCGAAGAACCCCAAGTCGTCGATGCTGCGCACCCATTGCCAGACCTCTGGTGTGTCTCTGCAGGAGCAGGACCCCTACAACAACGTCGTTCGGACGGCCTACGAGGCGATGTCCGCGGTTCTCGGCGGCACCCAGTCGCTGCACACCAACGCGCTGGACGAGGCGATTGCGCTGCCCACGGAATTCTCTGCCCGGATCGCGCGGAACACCCAGCTGATCCTCCAGGAGGAGACGGGAGTGACAAAGGTCGTCGATCCGCTCGCCGGCTCCTACTACGTCGAGGCGCTGACCCATGAGCTGGCCGAAAAGGCCTGGGCGCTGATGGAGGAGGTCGAGGAGATGGGCGGCATGACCAGGGCCGTGGCCTCGGGCATGCCGAAGCTCAGGATCGAGGAGACCGCCGCGCGCCGTCAGGCCCTGATCGACCGGGGCGAGGACGTGATCGTCGGCGTCAACAAGTACCGCAAGGAGACCGAGGACCCGATCGACATCCTCGAGATCGATAACGACAAGGTCCGCGCGGGGCAGGTCGCGGGGCTCGAGCGGCTGCGTGCGGGCCGCGACCAGGCCGCCTGCGACGCCGCTCTGGCGGAACTCGAACGCCGCGCCGCCGAGGGCGGCAACCTTCTCGAGGCCGCCGTCGAGGCCGCCCGTCACCGTGCCAGCGTCGGGGAGATCAGCATGGCCATGGAAAAGGTCTTCGGCCGCCACCGCGCCGAGGTGAAGACGCTCGCCGGTGTCTATGGCGCCGCCTACGAGGGCGACGAGGGCTTCGCCGCGATCCAGAAATCGGTGGAGGCCTTCGCCGAGGAGGAGGGGCGGCGGCCGCGGATGTTGGTCGTCAAGATGGGGCAGGACGGCCATGACCGGGGCGCGAAGGTGATCGCCACGGCCTTTGCCGACATCGGCTTCGACGTCGATGTGGGCCCGCTCTTCCAGACGCCCGAGGAGGCGGCGCAGGACGCGGTGGACAACGACGTGCATGTGGTCGGCATCTCTTCCCAGGCTGCGGGCCACAAGACGCTGGCGCCGAAGCTGATCGAGGCGCTGAAGGCCCAGGGCGCCGAGGACATCATCGTGATCTGCGGCGGGGTGATCCCGCACCAGGATTACGACTTCCTGAAGACGGCAGGGGTGAAGGCGATCTTCGGCCCCGGCACGAACATCCCCACCGCGGCGCAGGACATCCTGCGCCTGATCCGCGAGGCGCGACAGTGAAGGAGGGCGGCCCCGGCTCTCCCACTTCGGGCTGGAAGGACCCTTGGGGGGAGGGCGAAAGCCCCGCTTTCACCCCGGGAGGCAGGCAGTCCCCCGTCCTTGTGTGCGAGGGAATGACCGTCGGGCGCGCGCGCGGCGATCTCCGGGGGCTGTGCTGATGCGGCTCGATCATCTTGCCGTGGCCGCGAGCGACCTTTCCGAGGGCGTGGCCGTCGTGGAGGAGGCGTTGGGCGTGACGCTCGATGCGGGCGGGCAGCATGTGCGGTTCGGCACCCACAACCGGTTGCTGGGCCTGGGCGATATCTACCTCGAGGTGATCGCACCGGAGCCCGGGACCGATCCGGGCCGGCCCCGATGGTTCGGGCTCGATGCCTTCGAGGGGCCCCCGAGGCTGCTGACCTGGCTCTGCGCGGTGGACGATCTCGACACGGCGCTGGACGTGCATCCGACGGGCGCCGAGGCGCTGGCACTGTCGCGGGGCGACCTGTCCTGGCGCTTCGGGGCGCGGCCGGACGGGGCGCTGCCGATGGAGGGGCTGCATCCCACGTTCCTCGAATGGGCACCGGGCACGCGGCATCCCGCGGAGCGGCTGCCGGACCGGGGCTGCCGGCTGGCCCGGCTCGTCGTGCGCCACCCGCAGGCAGCGACCATTCCTCGCCCCGACGATCCGCGCGTCGCGCTGGAGGCGTGCGCGACGGGAATCGAGGCCTGGATCGAGACCCCCCACGGCGTGCGACGGCTGCCCTGATCCGGCCCGCCCGCGCGGGTCGTATCCCTGCGTCACTGCGGATCGAAAACGCCTCTGACATCGCGGGGCGCACAGGTTAGGCTGCGCGCCATGTCGATATGGTCCCGCATCGCCGACGCTCTTGCCGCCCTTCGGGCCGGAGAGGGCCTGTCTGCCGTCTTCGACGCGCTCCGAAGCCCGCCGGAGCGGCGCGCGGCCTTCGCCATTGCCGTGATCGCGCTGGGCGCGAAGATGGCCAAGGCCGACGGGCGCGTGACCCGCGACGAGGTGACCGCCTTTCGCGAAGTGTTCCACATCCCGCGCGAGCAGGAAAAGAACGCGGCGCGGTTGTTCAATCTGGCGCGCGAAGACGTGGCGGGGTTCGAGGAATACGCGGCCCGGATCGCGGCGATGTTCTCGGGTCAGTCGCAGACGCTCTGCGACCTGATGGAGGGTCTCTTTCACATCGCGCTTGCGGACGACACCTACGATCCGCGCGAGGATGCCTTTCTGCGTCGGGTCGCGGAGATCTTCGGCTTCGACGAGGCGCGGTTCCGGCGGCTGCGCGCCCAGTTCGTGCCCGATGCCGAGAGCGATCCCTACGACCTGCTCGGCGTCCCGCCCGGCGCGCCTCTGGAGGAGGTGCGCAGCGCCTGGCGCCAGATGGTGCGCGACAGCCATCCGGACGTGATGATCGCGCGGGGCGTGCCGGAAGAGGCCGTCAAGCTCGCGGAGAAGCGGCTCATCGCGGTGAACCGGGCCTGGGAGGAAATCAGCGCGGCCCGCGCATGAGGCGGACATGAGGATCGCCACCTACAACGTCGAGTGGTTCACACATCTCTTCGACGATGCGGGCCGCTTTCTGCCCTATGACGGCTGGTCGGGCCGGCGCGAGGTGCGGCGCGGCAGTCAGGCGCGGGCGCTGGGGCGGGTGTTCCGGGCAATGGACGCCGACGCTATCATGGTGATCGAGGCGCCCGACGACCACCGGAACCGAGACGCAGCGGCCGCCCTGCGAACCTTCGCCGCGCGGTTCCGGTTGCGGACGCGGGAGGTGCTGCTCGGTTTCGTGAACGATACCCAGCAGGAGATCGCGCTGCTCTACGACCGCGCCAGGCTGGAGGCCTGGCATGCCCCGTCGGAGTTGGGCGCCCCCAGGTTCGACGGGCAGTTCCGCATCGACCTCGACATCGACCGCGCGCCGGAGCGGGTGATCTGGTCGAAACCGCCGCTGGAGGCGGAGATCCTGACGGCGACCGGCACCGCGCTGCGCATGATCGGTGTACATGCCAAATCCAAGGCGCCCCATGGTGCGCGGACCGAGGCGCAGATGATGGCGGTCTCCATCGCCAACCGGCGCAAGCAGCTGGCGCAGTGCATCTGGCTGAGAAAGCGCGTGGAGGCCCATCTGGCGGCGGGCGAGGACCTGATCGTACTGGGGGATTTCAACGACGGCCCCGGGCTCGACGCATACGAGACGCTCTTCGGGCGCTCGGGGGTGGAGATCGTGCTGGGGGACGGCGAGGGCAGGCGGCTTTTCGATCCCCATGCAAAGGCGGCGCTCGGACCGCCCTCTGCCGCTCGGCCGACCACAGCGCGGTTCAGGCTGCCGCCCGACGGGCGTTATCTGACGGCGCTTCTCGATTACGTGATGCTGTCCGAGGGTTTGATGTCGAAACGGCCCGCCTGGCGCATCTGGCATCCTTTCGAGGACCCCGAATGCTATGCCGATCCGGTGCTTCGGAGGGCCCTGCTCGCGGCTTCGGACCATTTTCCGGTCTCGGTGGACCTCGACATATGAGGGTCTTGGGCAGAACCGTGGGCCATCCTATATCGGTCGGATGAGACAGATCGCCCTGATATCCGCCGTCGCCGTCGCCCTCGCGCTGCCCGCCGCAGCACAGGAGGATGCGGCTCCTGAAACGCCGCCCGCCAGCGATGGCGGAACCCTCATGGAGGAGGGCGCGCGGATGATCCTGCGCGGTCTCCTGCAGGAGCTGGAGCCGGCCATCGAGGACCTCGAGAGCCGCAGCGGAGAGCTGCGCGAGGGGTTCGAGGCGCTGGCCTCGGAGATGGGTCCCGCGATCCGCGACATCCTGCGGCTGGTGGACGAAGCGCGTTACTACGAGGCGCCGGAGGTTCTGCCCAACGGCGACATCGTCATCCGCCGCAAGCCCGATGCGCCGCCCTATGTGCCGGACGAGACCGCGGACGACGATGCAGTCGATCTTTGAGAAGCGAAGGGGCGCGTGACTTCGCGCTCTACGCGAAGCTGACCTCGCAGGAGCCGCCGAGGGCGCCTGCCAGCGCCTTGAGCCGGGCCTCGGCCACCTCGCCGAAGAGGGGACGTGCGGCCTCGGAGAGGGTCAGCTTCAGGACCTTCTTCTTGGGATGCCAGGCCAGCTTGCCCGGCCGCTCGTCCGTCGCCATCCAGAGCATCGCGCCGAAGCGCATGGCGCGGCCCAGGACCTCGGCCTCGGCCTGCTCCTCGAGGGAGATCAGGTTGAAGAGCCGGTCATAGACCGTGCCTTCCCGTTTCGAGGAATAGCGGTGCATGAGGGCGAGGCCGAGAAAGATGCGCTCGCCATGCTTCAGGCCGCCGAGGTTCGCGCGGGTGGCGTTGTCGAAGGTCACCTCGGCGCGGTAGTCGGGATGGGCGCGCCAGCTCACGTCATGCAGCAGGCAGGCGGCCTTGATGATCCGCTTCTTCTGCCAGTCGGCCCGGGGAAAGAGCGGCTTGACGAAATCGTAGAGTACCCGGCCGAAGCCGGGCAGGCGGGCGTCCTTGGCCTCGGCGAAGCGGGCGCTTTCGATCAGGGGATCGCGGGCTCGGAGGTCGGGCGACATCGCCTCGTAGAGCATCCCCTCGCGGATGCCGTAGGAGGAGATGGTGATGTCCTTGGGTTTGAAGCGGCGGACGAGCTCGGTCAGCACGACGGAGGCGAGGGGAACGAGGGACATCCGGGCGTCGGAGATTCCGGTGCGGGCGCGGAGCTCGGCGATGTCATGCTTGCGGATATGCTCGGCGGTACGGCCGATGTCGGCGGGCTTCATCCGGTATTCGTGGAGCACATGGAGCGGGTAGTTGGTGCGGTCCATGTCGACGCGGGCGAAGGCGCGCCAGGAGCCGCCGACGAGAAAGAGCCGCTCGCCGGTGGTGGCGCCCATCCGGTGGAAGAGATCGTCGAGGATGCCGCGAACGTGTGTCTCGAGTCCCTTCCGTCCGCCCTTCACGGCGCCGAGCTTCAGCGGCCCGAGAGGCGAGGTGAGTCGGTCGCCGACCTCACCGCCTGAAAGGCGGGCAAGCTCCATGGACGAGCCGCCGATATCGCAGACGAGGCCGTAGGAGCCGGGCCAGCCGAGGAGCACGCCCTGGGCGGAGAGGCGCGCCTCTTCGGCGCCGTCGACGATCATGAGCTTCACGCCGGTTTCGCGCTCGATCAGGTCGGCGAACTCGGGGCCGTCTTCGGCGTCGCGCATGGCGGCCGTCGCGACGGTGGTGAGGGGGGAGATGCCCAGGCGGTCGGCGAGGGCAGTGAAGCGGCGGATCGCGGAGAGCGCCCGGAGGCGGCCCTCGGGGTTGAGGCGGCCGGTCTCGCCGAGGCCGGCGCCGAGGCCGGCCATGACCTTCTCGTTGTAGAAATAGGCGGGGCTTCGGGCGGCGCCGTCGAAGACGACGAGGCGGACGGAGTTGGAACCGACGTCGATCACGCCCACGCGGGAGAGGTTCTGGACGTCGGGATCGTCCAGGAGGGGCCGGCCAAAGCCTTCCCAGTCCTCGCCGGGGGCAGCGCTGCTTTTGTCGTCCATCCTGGGCTCAGGCTTGCCCCAGCGCGGGGGACAGTGCAAGGGAAAGGAGCGGGGGAGAGGGTTGGTCCCACGATGGGACCGCTGGCAAGGCTTTGATTCCGTTCAGATAAAGGGTTAACGTCGGGTCGGTCGGTACGCGCCGGGGGCGTGACGCGAGAAAGCTTCGGCGGGGTCGCCCTGGTGGCGGGGCGGGCGGGTCGGCGTGGGGGTTGATGCGGGGTCGTGGGCTGGAACCCTTCCCTAAGGATGGCTCGACCGGGGCGGAGCATTGCCCGCGTCCGGGTCCTCCCTAGTCCGCCCGGTGGGTCAGCACCGGCACGTCCCCCGCCCCGGCCCGGCCTCGGCCGGAGAGGGAGGGGTTCTCCATGAAGAAGCGGTGGCAGGAGAAGGCCGTCCCGGGGTCCTGGGGCACGGCGCGGAAGAAGCCGCCGTCGGGGCGCATGACCCAGCTTTGCGCGGTGTCGGCCATGTTGGCGGCCATGATCTGTTCGGTGATCTGGGCCTTCACCGTGGGGTTCGTCGCCTCGACCAGCGTTTCCACCCGGCGGTTGAGGTTGCGGCCCATCCAGTCGGCGGAGGAGAAGAACACCCGGGCATGGCGGGACGGCAGGGCGTGGCCGTTCCCGAAGCAGACGATGCGACTGTGTTCGAGAAACCGGCCGATGATCGATTTCACGCGGATCGTCTCCGACAGGCCCGCGACGCCGGGGCGCAGTCCGCAGATGCCGCGGATCACGAGGTCTATGGGCACACCCGCGCGGGAGGCGTCATAGAGCGCGTCGATCACGTCGGTCTCGATCAGCGCGTTCATCTTCGCCCAGATGCCCGACGGATCGCCGCGGCGGGCGGCGTCGGCCTCCCGGCCGATCATGTCGAGCAGGAAGGGCTTCATGGTGGCCGGGCTGATCTTGAGGTTCTCGAGGCCCTGCGGCTCGGCGTAGCCGCCGACGTAATTGAACACCTTCGTCGCATCCCGCCCCAGCGCCGCGTCGCAGGTGAAGAAGCTGAGGTCGGTGTAGATCCGGGCGGTGATCGGGTGATAGTTGCCGGTGCCGAAATGGGTATAGGTCACCAGCCGGTCGCCCTCGCGCCGGACCACGGTCGAGATCTTGGCGTGGGTCTTGTACTGGATGAAGCCGTAGATGACATGGGCGCCCGCCCGTTCGAGACGGCGCGACTGCCGGATGTTGGCGGCCTCGTCGAAGCGGGCCTTGAGTTCGACGAGCGCGGTCACGCTCTTGCCGTCCTCGGCGGCCTCGCAGAGCGCGTCGACGATGGGAGAATTGCGGGAGGTGCGGTAGAGCGTCTGCTTGATCGCCACCACGTCCGGATCGCGGGCCGCCTGCTGCAGGAAACGGACCACCATGTCGAAGGTCTCGTAGGGGTGGTGCAGCAGCATGTCCTTGTGGCGGATCGCGGCGAACATGTCGCCTTCATGGTCCTGCACGCGCTCGGCCACGCGGGGGGTGAAGGGCTTCCACAGAAGGTCGGGACGGGCGTCGATCACCAGTTCCGACAGGGCGCTGATCCCGACGAGGCCGCGCACCTCGATCACCTCGGCCTCGCGGACCGGCAGTTCCTCCATGATGATCCGCTTGAGGTCGGCGGGGGCGCCCGCCGACAGCTTCATCCGCACCACCTCGCCGCGGCGGCGGCGTTTCAGAGCGGTCTCGAATTCGCGGACGAGGTCCTCGGCCTCCTCCTCCACCTCGAGGTCGCTGTCGCGCAGCACCCGGAAGGCACAGTGCCCGTCGAGCGCATAGCCCGGAAACAGGCTGTCGATGTTCAGGAGCAGCAGCTCCTCGAGCGGCAGGAAGCGGTGGCCCTTCTCGGTGGGCAGCGACAGGAAGCGGGCGATCTGGTGCGGCACCGGCAGCAGCGCGCGCAGGGTGCGCCCGTCCTTACGGCGGCGCAGTTGCAGCGCCAGCGCAAAGCCCTCGTTCGGGATGAAGGGGAAGGGATGTGCGGGGTCGATGGCGAGCGGCGTCAGCACCGGGAAGACCTGGTTGAGGAAAACCTCGCGCAGGAAGGGTGCATCGGCCTCGGTCACATCCTCGCGGCCGAGAATGGCCATGCCGGCGGCCTCCATCTCGCATCGCAGGGTCGTCAGCACCTCCTGCTGGCGCAGCATCAGGCGCCGGGCCTCGGCGTCGATCAGGTCGAGCTGTTCGGCGGGCGTGAGGCCGTCGGCTGCGGGGGTGACGTTGCCGACCAGCGCGAGTTCGCGCAGGCCCGCGACGCGGACGGTGTAGAATTCGTCGAGGTTGGTGGCGGAGATCGACAGGAAGCGCAGACGCTCCAGCAGCGGCACGGCGGGGTTCTCGGCCTCTTCGAGCACACGCCAGTTGAAGCCGAGCCAGCTCAGCTCTCGGTTCACATAGCGCGCTGGCCCGTCCATGTCGCCCGAGGGAGGGACGGGCGGCGGCGGGGATGACCGCAGGAAATCGGCCTCGGACATGGGTGCCTCGGAGGTGACGCAAGGGCTCGGGGAGGCCATGGCCTATCCCTCCGCCCGGTCGCTGTCCAGCAGATCCGCGGCCAGGTTTCGCGTCACCGCCGCGCCGCGGTCGAGCGCCGCACGGTCGATCCGGGCCACGATGTCGGCGGCGGCGGCGAAGGAGCGGTCGATGCGGCGGACGAGATAGGTCACGAGCCGTTCGTCCGGTGTGATCATCCGGTCCTCGAAGTGCTTCATCAGCACGGCGGCGAGCAGCGCGTCGTCGGGATCGCGCAGGCGCGCCACCGGGGCGGCCTGAAGCCGGCTGGCGAGGTCGGGCAGGGTCAGGGGCCAGCGTGCGGGCGGGGTCTGGGCGGTCAGGAGCAGCAGACCTTCGGGGCGCAGGCGGTTGTGCAGGTGAAACAGCCATTCCTGGGCCAGGGAGGGCAGGCGGTCGGCGTTCTCGATCACGACGGCGCGGGATTCGGGCAGGGCGCGGCCGGGGCCGAGATCAGGCGCCTCGAGGATCTCGGCGGACTCGGCCGCGGCGAAGAGCCGGGCCAGGTGCGTCTTGCCGGAGGCGGGCGGACCGGTCAGGACGAGCTTGCCCTCGGGCCATGTCGCAGGCGTGGTGACCACGGCATGGGCCTCGCGGTTGGCCTCGGAGACGAAGAAGGAGCCGGCGCCGAGATCGACGCGGGGTGGCCAGTCGAAACCGATCTGCGCCGCGCTCATGCCGCGTCGTCGTCGTGGCCGGTGCCCGGTTCGCCGGCCCGGGTCGATACGCCGAGATAGAGCGGACTTGCGGTATAGGTCTCGGCGGCGAAGCGGACCAGCACGCCGATCACCGCCGCCACGGGCACGGCCACCAGAAGCCCGGTGAAGCCGAAGAGCGCGCCGAAGACCGAGAGCGCGATCAGCAGCCAGACCGGGTGCAGGCCCACTGAGGAGCCGACGAGGAGCGGGGTCAGGAAGTTCCCCTCGATGGTCTGGCCGGAGAAGAAGATCACGGCGACGAGGGCGATCATCCACCACTCGCCCCAGAACTGGAACAGCGCCACCCCGAGCGCGAGGCCGCCGCCGACGAAGGCGCCGACATAGGGGATGAAGGTGATGAGCCCGGCCACCGCACCGATCGCCACGCCGAAGTTGAGGCCGACGAGGGCGAGGGCCACGGAGTAGTAGGTTCCGAGGATCAGGCAGACGGTGCCCTGGCCGCGGATGAAGGAGGCGAGCGTGCGGTCGATCTCCCCGAAGATGCGCCGGATCGTGGGTGCGTGGTCGCGCGGCAGCAGCCGGTCGACCGAGGCCACCATGCGGTCCCAGTCCACGAGGAGGTAGACCGTGGTCACCGGCACGAGGATGAAGAACACGACCACGCCCAGAAGGCTTGCCGCGGAGTTGAGGAGGCCGCTGGCGAGCTGGCCCGAGCGCTCCTCGATGAAGCGGCCGGCCTGGGCGAGGCCGTCGCGGAGGGCCTGCTGGTCGATCTCGAGGCCGGAATTCGCCGAGACCCAGGCGGTGAAGCGCGAGGCGAGCTCTGGCGCGCGCTCTGGCAGGGTGCCCAGGACCACCACGAGGTCCTGCACCTGGCGCACGAAGACCGGCACCACGATCAGCACCAGCAGCGTCACGACGAGGGTCAGCACGAGCGAGATGATGGCGACGGCGAGGCCGCGGCTGAGGCCGCGTTTCTCGAGCCAGTCCGCGATCGGGTCGAGCAGATAGGCGATGGCGCCGGCAAGGATGAAGGGCGTCAGGACATTGCCCACGGCCCAGAGAACGAGGATGAAGGCCGCCGCCGCGATCCCCCAGTACTTCGCCTGTTTATGGACCGGCAGCGCCATGGAGCCTCCATCTGTCTTCCGTTCTGTTTCTTACGGAGAGGCAGACGGCGCAAGGGATTCCCGGAGGGCGGCCGATCCGGGGACCGGCCGCCGGGACGGGTCAGTGACAGCGGTTGTGGCCGGTGGGCACGAGCACCTTGTCGATGGCGTGGATCACGCCGTTGGTGGCGGCGACATCGGCCACGACCACGGTCGCGGCGGAGCCCGACCCGTCACCGAGGGTGATGGAGCCGCCGGCGTTGGTGACGCAGAGCGGGAAATTGTAGAGCGGCACGAGACGGGTGGTTCCCTGGGGAATGGCGGTGGAGGGAATCGCGCCGTCGTCGACGTGATAGAGCAGGACGTTCGTCAGCGTCTGCAGGTTCTCGGGCTGCAGCAGCGTGTCCACCACGCCGGGCGGCAGCGCCGCGAAGGCATCGTCGGTCGGCGCGAAGACGGTGAAGTTGCCCGGCCCGGACAGCGTGTCGGCCAGTCCCGCGGCAGTGACGGCGGCCACCAGCGTGTCGAAGCGGCCGTCGGCGGCCGCGATCTCTGCGATGCTCTGGGCCTGGGCGGCGGTGCCGAGGCCGAGCGCGGCGGTGGCGGCGAGCAGGGTTCTGCGCAGGAAGGTCATGTGTGCTCCTTTTTCGTGTGTGTGTCGTGTCCGTCAGGTCTAGCGCGACAACCGGCGCCATCCGGCCGGATCACCACAGCGTGAGGTCCCGTGATCGGATTCGGCGGGTGGCGCGGGGCATCTCAGGACCGGCGGAACGGCCTCGATGCGGATGGCGGCGGTTCAGGTTGCCTTGTGGAGGGTTGCGATCACGTCGGGCCTCCCGGCGAGGGGGGGGCGGCGATGCTGCCGGGCATGACGGTCAGGCGCCGGGCGCGGAGGGCGCTAGCTCTTCGAAGACGCGCACGGAGTCCACGCGCAGGATGACCTTGCCGCCATCGGACCGGCGCATCAGGGCGAACTGCCGGAGGGGCCAGTCGCCGTCGCCCTCCACCTGCACTATCCCCTCGAAGCGCAGCCCGGCGAGGCGCTGGCCCGAGGCCATCAGGACATCGTAGCGGCTCTCGGCGCCGAAGAGATCCGGCGTGCCGCGGACCCGCGCGCCGGGCTTTTCGGGGCCCATCCGCGGCAGCCACTTGAAGAACAGCGCGAGACCCGCGATCAGCGCCGCGGCCACCGCGGCGACGATAAGCGCCTGTCCGAGAAAGAGTAAAAGCTCCGACATGCCGGCCTCCATGATTACGCTGGGTCATCCTGCGCAGATGTGGGGCGGGAGCCCGCTTTCAAGCCCGGCCCCGCGCCCGCCGGAGGGCTTGTCCCGCCGGGGGGGCTGCCGTATCGGAGCGGGGACCGGAAACCTGGAGGCCAAGATGCGCCTGAGCCGCTATTTCCTGCCCGTTCTGAAGGAGACGCCCGCCGAGGCGCAGATCGTCAGCCACCGGCTGATGCTGCGCGCGGGCATGATCCGGCAGGCCTCGGCCGGCATCTATTCCTGGCTGCCGCTGGGCTATCGCGTGCTGACGCGGATCGCGCGGATCGTGAACGAGGAGCAGGTCCGGGCGGGCCATATCCCGATGCTGATGCCGACGCTGCAATCGGCGGATCTCTGGCGCGAGAGCGGGCGCTACGACGATTACGGCGAGGAGATGCTGCGCATCCGCGACCGGCACGACCGCGACATGCTCTACGGGCCGACGAACGAGGAGCTGATCACTGACATCTTTCGCAGCTATGTGGGCTCCTACCGGCAGTTGCCGCTGACGCTCTATCACATCCAGTGGAAGTTCCGGGACGAGATCCGCCCCCGCTTCGGCGTCATGCGCGGCCGCGAGTTCCTGATGAAGGACGGCTACAATTTCGACCTGACGCGCGAGGACGCGCTCCATGCCTACAACCGGCATCTGGTCAGCTACCTGCGGACCTACGAGCGGATGGGGCTGCAGGCGATCCCGATGCGCGCCGATTCCGGCCCCATCGGCGGCGAAGACACGCACGAGTTCCTCGTGCTCGCCGAGACCGGCGAGTCGGAGGTGTTCTACGATGCCGAGATCACCGACCTGAAGTTCGGCGACCGGGCCATCGACTATGACGACCGCGCCCAGTGCCAGGCGGTGCTGGAGGAGTTTACCTCGCGCTACGCCCGCACCGACGAGACCCATGACGAGGCGGTCTTCGCGCAGGTGCCCGAAGAGCGGCGGCGCAAGGCGCGGGGGATCGAGGTCGGGCAGATCTTCTATTTCGGGACCAAGTATTCGGAACCCATGGGCGCCACGGTGCAGGGGCCGGACGGCAAGCCCGTGCCTGTGCACATGGGGTCCCACGGGATCGGGGTCAGCCGGCTGATGGGCGCGATCATCGAGGCCTCCCATGACGAGAGGGGCATCATCTGGCCCGAGGGCGTCACGCCCTTCCATGTGGGCATCGTGAACCTCAAGCAGGGCGACGGCGAGGCCGATGCGGCCTGCGAGCGTCTCTATGGCGAGCTCAGTGCGCTGGGGCTCGAGCCGCTCTACGACGACCGGGACGAGAGGGCGGGCGCGAAATTCGCCACGATGGACCTGATCGGCCTGCCCTGGCGGATCACCGTCGGGCCGAGGGGGCTCAAGGCCGGAGTGGTCGAGGTCACCGACCGACGCACCGGCGCGAGCGAGGAGATGACGCCGGAGGCGGCGGTGGCGCGGATCGACGAGATCTACCACCCGCACCGGTCGGCGCCGGTTCCCGCTGCGGTGGAGCCGATGGCGAAGCGGACCTTCCACACCTGGATCTGAGCCCGGGGTGGGCGTGGTTGGCCGGGCGCGCTGTCATGCCCGGCCAGGTCGGCCTGCCGGAGGGGTGTCCGTCGGCTTTGCCCGGGGGCTGTCGGGATGGTAGACTGCCTCGACAAGGCACGAGAGAGGCCGGGCAGATGATCCTCAGACTATTGGCGATGACGGGCGGGCTCGCCGGCGCGGCGGGTCTGTCGCAGTATCCCGAGTTTGCGCAGCAGTATACCCAGCGGCTGGCGGGGCAGGTCGATGCGCTGGGCGCGGTCGTGTCGGATTTCGACGCCACGGCGGCGCGGTCGGGCCTGACAAGGGAGGCGGCGCTGGCGCAGATGACCGGCACGGCGTTTCTCGAGGACCGGCAGGCGGACATGGGCCGGGCGATCCGGCGTCATGGCACGCTGAGCGAGGCGCTCGAGCAGCTCGAGGCCGCGAGTCCCATGGAGCGGCTGGTGATGCCGCACCGTATGGCGGACCCGGAGACCTTTGCGGGGACGTGGTCGGCCTATGTGCCCGCCGTCCCGCTCTCGGCGCCGGGCGCGGTGTCGGCGGCGGCGGGCTATGCCGGGGGGTGGGCGATCGCGGGGCTGCTGGGCTGGCTTCTGGCCGCACCGTTCCGGCGGCGGCGACACGTCGGCGGGCCGCGCACCGAGCCTCCGGTGACGCGGACGGGATAGCCGCCGCCCTCCCGGCTGTCGGGCGGCGGCGGCCGGTTCCGTGTCAGAACGCGAAGTCGTAGCGCAGGCTGACCGCGAGGCTCTGGACGTCTTCGGCCACCTCGGAGGAGGCGATGTCGGCGGTGACCCGCCCGGTGCCGGTATCGAAGGTGAAGCCCGCGGCGAGTGCCGGCGTCGTGGCCTCCGTCTCCGTCGTGCCGTCGTCGAAGCGCCACGCGTCCGCGGCGACCGAGATCCAGGGGCGGAAGGCCGTGCCGGTCTCGAAATCCACGCGCGCGCCGGCGCTCACCGTGTCCTGGGCCACGTCGCGCGCCGCAACCGGTCCGCCGGCCTCGATCTCCTCGCGGTAGCCCGACAGGCGGGCGAAGGGCGCCACGGAGACGCTGCCGGTATCGAACCGGGCCGAGACGGTGAGCCCGTAGAGCCGCCGCTGGGCGTCGGTCTCGCCGGCGCCGAAATCGTAGGTCGGGCGGGCGAAGAGCGCGTAGCCGTCGATATCGACCGCGCCGAGCCGGGCGGCGAAATAGGGGCCCACGGCCAAGGCGTCGACCTCGAGGTCGGCCCCGCCGGTGTCGATCTCGAACCGGCCGATATCGGCGAGCAGACCCGCCACGGCGGTTGGGGAGATGCGGTAGTGGCCGCCGACGGTGAGGTTGTTGCCCGAGCCCTCGACATCGCCGTCGAAGCGCTGGCCGCTCAGGCGGAACCACAGGTCCACGGGTGCGGCGTCGTCGCCGATCGAGCGGGTGGACAGGAACATCAGGTCCCGGGTGGCCATGAAGCCCGTGGCGTTGCCGAAATAGGCGGCCACGGCGCTCGATACGGCGGCGTTGACGGCGACCGACTGGGTCCCCGCGCCGATCTGGCTGCCGTAGGTCAGAAGCGTCTCACTCAGCGTCGCGGTGGCGGGGCGCGCCTCGGTCGTCGTCTGGTCGGGCTCGGACGGGGCATCCGGCGGCGCGCCGGTACCGGGCGCGGTGGGTCCGGCACCGGTGCCTCCGCCCGTGCCGGGACCGCTTCCGCCGTCATCCGTCCCGGTGTCGCCATCGCTGCTGCCGCCCCCGGGGGAACAGGAGATGCGCAGCTCGGCGGGTCCCGTCGGCGTGAGGGGGCCGATGGTGATGATGCCGTCGGCCGCAGCGGTGGCGGTGTCGCCGGTCGTGGTGACCAGATCCCCGACATAGAAGATGTTCACGCCCGGAACGGCGACCTGACCGGTCGCGTTCGAGGCCGCGCTCACGGTGATGCGGTCGCCGGGCACGACGCTGAAATTGACGCCGGTGTTGCTCGCATAGGTGCCGGAGGCCTGGGAGAGGGTGGCGCAGGTCAGCGAGTCCGCGGCGGCGACCGCCGGAGCGAAGAGCGCCGAGGCGGCAAGCCCGAGCGACAGGGGTTGAATTTTTGGAATCATGGCGGGCTCCTCTCAAATGTTACGAAAGGGAAGCGCGCATTTTCGTGATTGTGCAACAACCTGGCGACGCAGGGGCAGGCGGCTGTCGCCCGCGTGCCGCACCAGAAGGGGCGCCGACAAGCAATCGGGGCGCCCGAAGGCGCCCCGATCCGCTGGTCCGTGAAAACCGGGTCAGGCCTCGAGGGCCAGCTTGTGGACGTGGATCTCGACGATCGGATGGGCCTCGGCGCCGATGATGCCGGGCCGGCTGTGACGGTAGAGCGAGCGCCAGTAGGGCTGCACCACCGTGCCGTCCTCGATCAGGAAGCGCTGCATGCGCTCCATCACGTCCCGGCGGGCATCGGCGTCGGCGATGGCCGAGGCCTCGTCGAGCATCGCGTCGAACTCCTCGGAGGCGAGGCCGGTCTCGTTCCAGGCCACGCCCGAGCGGTAGGCCAGCGCCATGATCTGCACGCCAAGCGGGCGGTGGCCCCAGTCCGTCGAGGAGAAGGGGAAGTTCGCCCAGTCGTTCCAGAAGGTGGACCCGGGGTAGACCGTGCGGCTGACGGGGATGCCCGCATCGCGCAGCTGCGCCGCCATGGCATCCGAGGTGTTGCGGCGCCAGTCGTCGTCGAGGCTGATCAGCTCGTGCTCGAAATCGGCCATGCCGGCCTCCTCGAGCAGCGCCAGCGCCTGTTCGGGGTCGTAGTCCGGCGGGCCGATGTCGGCATACTCGGGGTGGATCGGGCAGACGTGGTGGTTTTCCGCGAGAGTCCCGAGACCGGCATAGCCGAGGTCGAGGAGCACGTCGTTGCGCACCGCGAGCGCCAGCGCCCGCCGCACCCGCGCGTCCTCGTAGGGGCGCATCCCGTTCACCTCGGCGAGGCGGTTCGTGCGCAGGACGATGGTGTTGGCGGAGACGGATTCGGACTGGACCCAGCCGATGGCCTCGAAGATCTCGACATATTCGCCCACGGTCTCGTAGGTCATGTCGATCTCGCCCGCCTCGGCGGCGGCGAGATGCGCCGCGCCCTCGGTGCCGTAGTCGATGAACTCGATCCGGTCGAGATAGGCGCCCTCGCCCCACCAGGGGTGATCGGGGTCCTTCTCGAGCACGGCGCGCACGCCCACCTCGTATTCCACCAGCCGGTAGGGGCCGGTGCCCACGGGATCGTCCGCCGGATTGCCGGACCAGCCGTCGGGCACGATGGCGGCGGGATACTCGGTCACCGCGGGGATGATCGAGATGTCGGGCCGGGTGAGGTTGAGCCGGACGGTCAGGTCGTCGACGATCTCGATGGCGCCCTCGGCCGGGCCCGAGCCGTCCGCGTTCTGCAGCGCGGCCATGCGCGAGGCCATGGAATTGCCTTCCCAGTTGCCGTCGCACCAGCGGGTGAAGTTCCAGGCGATGTCCTGGGCGGTCAGGGTGCCCCGACCGTCGTTCCAGGTCACGCCGGGACGGATGTTCAGCACATAGACGGTGGCGTCCTCGTTGACCTCCCAGCTTTCGAGAAGCCGCGGCTCGAAGGTGCCGTCGGCGTTGTACTGGACGAGAAACTCCAGATAGCCGCGCACGATGTTGCCGAGCTGGGGCCAGTTGAAGGTCGGCGGATCCAGCATCGCGCGCACGTCCTGCTGGATGCGGATGGTGCCGCCCTGCTGCGGCGTGGCCTGCGCCTTGGCCGGCGAGACGCCGATCAGCGCATAGGCGGCGGCGGCGGATGCACCGAGCGCCGTGGCGCGGGCGAGGAACTCGCGGCGCGAAAGCTTGCCCTCGGCGACTTCGGCGGCGTGCATGTGCACGGCCGGATGCAGACGGTCCCTGTTGAACAACTGAGTCACTTCGGTGACCTCCGTTTTCTGTCGAACGGCCTTGCCCTCCCGGCTCGGCCTCGCATCGTCTAGCTTAAAGTTCAGGTCCCGGGAGGCAACCTCCCCGCGACGTCCTTGTGCGTCCGGCCCTTCTGGGGCCCGATATGCACGGATTTGTGACAGGCGGACTCCGGCGTGGCGCTCCGTCGCGCAACCGTCCGCCATGGCGGCGCTTGACCGCGCGCCCGCCTGCGGCGAGGTATCCCGGCAACCCGGAGGCAGAGCCGATGTCCGACACTCCCCGACCCTTCGCGCGGTTCGAATGGATGATCGCCTGGCGCTACCTGCGCGCCAAGCGCGCCGAGGGCGGCGTGAGCGTGATGACCTGGATCAGCCTCGTGGGCGTGACGCTCGCCGTTTTCGCGCTGGTGGCCACGCTGGCGGTGCGCTCGGGCTTCCGCGCCGATTTCGTCGACACGATCGTGGGCGCGAACGCGCATCTGACGGTGCGCCAGCAGCGGCAGGAGATCATCACGGTCACGCAGGGCGACCAGACCGTCGAGGTGCCGCGCTGGGTCGACACGATTGCCGATTTCGAGACCCTCGCCGCCGATCTCGCCGCGATCCCGGGTGTCGAGCGCGCCGATCCGGTGGTCTATGGCGAGGGGCTGGCGAGCCGGGGCGACGAGGGGACCTTCGTGCAGGTCTTCGGCATCGCGCCCGGGGAATTCGCGGCGATCCCGCTGATCGCGGAACCGCAGGACAGTCTCGGCGACCTTGCCGATTTCGGGCGGGTGCCCGAGGGCGTGGCACTGGGCTCTGGCGTGGCGCAGGCGCTGGGCGTGGGCGTCGGCGATCGTGTGAGCCTGACCACGGCGGGCGGCGTGCAGACCGCCGTGGGACGCTCGCCGCGCCGCGCGTCGTTCGACGTGGTCTACGTCTTCCAGACGGGCCGCTGGATCACGGACTCGACCCGGATCTACATGCCGCTCGACGAGGCGCAGCCCTTCTTCAACCGCGAGGAGCGGGTCGACCAGATCCAGATCTTCGTCGAGGACCCGGACGAGGTCGAGCGCTGGATCGACCCGGTCTACGCGGCGCTGCCCGCGGGCGCGCTGCTCTATTCCTGGAAGGACAACGAGGGGGCCTATCTGCGCGCGCTGACGGTCGAGGACAACGTGATGTTCGTGATCCTGTCCATCCTCGTGCTGATCGCGTCGATGAACATCATCTCGGGCCTGATCATGCTGGTGAAGAACAAGGGCCGCGACATCGGCATCCTGAGGACCATGGGCCTGAGCCAGGGGTCCATCCTGCGGGTGTTCTTCATCTGCGGGGCCTCCATCGGCACGGTTGGCACGGCGGCGGGGGTGCTTCTGGGCTGTCTCTTCGCCATCTACATCGACCCGATCTTCTCGGCGGTGAACTGGGTGTCGGGCGGCGGCGTGTGGGACCCGTCGATCCGGGGCATCTACGCGCTGCCGGCAAAGCTGGAACTGGAGGACGTGCTCTCGGCGGTGGGGCTGTCGCTGTTCCTGTCGTGGGTCGTCACGATCTTCCCGGCCAGGCGCGCCGCGCGGATGAACCCCGTGGAGGCGCTGCGCTATGAATGAGCTGGCGCTGGTCGGTGTGACTAAAGCCTACAATCACGGCCGGCCGAACGAGGTGACCGTGCTTCAGGGCGTGGACCTCTCCGTCGCGGCCGGGGAGGTGGTGGCGCTGGTGGCGCCCTCGGGCGCGGGCAAGTCCACGCTGCTGCATATCGCGGGGCTGCTCGATACGCCGGACGAGGGCACCGTGACGCTGGGCGGGCAGGACATGACCCGGCTCGCGGACCGCCGCAGGACCGAGGCACGGCGCCGGGAGGTGGGGTTCATCTACCAGTTCCACCACCTTCTGCCCGAGTTCTCGGCGCTGGAGAACATCGTCCTGCCGCAGCTGGCGAACGGCGTCACGGCCGCGGAGGCGGACGCGCGGGCGATGTCGCTGCTGGAGACGGTCGGCCTCGGCCCGAGGGCCCAACACCGGCCCGGCGCGCTGTCGGGCGGGGAGCAGCAGCGCGTGGCCTATTGCCGCGCGCTCGCCAACGCGCCGCGCCTGCTGCTGGCGGACGAGCCCACGGGCAACCTCGATCCGGGCACGTCGGACGTGGTGTTCTCCGCGCTCATGGACCTCGTGCGGGGCACCGGGCTCGCGGCGCTGATCGCGACGCACAACCTCGAGCTTGCCGCGCGGATGGACCGGGTCGTGCGGCTCGATGCCGGGCGGATCGCTGCCTGACGTCGGACGAGGCCATTGCCCCGTGAGGGAAAGGGCCGCAGTCTGATGGCGGGCTGTCGAGGAGGTCGCCGATGCTGCGCTGCATGCTGTTCACCACGGGTCTGGTCTTTCTTCCGTGCTTCGCCGCCGCGCAGGACGGTCCGTCCTTCGATTGCGGCACCGCCGAGAGCGATGCCGAGCTTCTGGTCTGCGAGGATGCGGATCTGGCGGCGCTCGACCGGCGGCTGACCGAGACCTTCGCTCAGGCTCTGGCCGTCGCGGAAGGGCTCGATGCCGGCGCCGAGGAGGCCGCGGATGAGCTGCGCGCGATGCAGCGGGGCTGGATCGGCGGGCGCGACGAATGCTGGCAGGCCGAAGACCTGCGGGACTGCGTGGAGGGGGCCTACCTGCGGCGGGAGGCGGAACTCGTGGGCATGTGGATGCTGGCGGAGCCGAGTTCGACGGTCCTCTACACCTGCGAAGACGGCTCCGAGGTCGCCGGGATGTTCTTCGACACGGCGCTGCCGTCGGTCCGGATCGACTACGGCGACAGCGTGGACGTGGGCGTGCTGGTCCCCGCCGCCTCGGGCGCGAGATACGAGGCGAGCTTCGGCAGCTATCTCTGGACGCGGGGCGACGAAGCGATGTTCTCGCTTCGGGGCGCGGAGGCCACGACCTGCACCGCTTCGGGATGAGCGCCTTGATCGGGGTCAAGGCGCGGCGGGGCGGCATCCACGAGGATGGTCGAAACCGGCGGGCACAGCCGGAGCGAGGAGGAGGAGAGCGGGCATGAGAGCGATGATCGGAATGGCGGCCGCGCTGGTGCTTGCGGGCTGCGCGGCGGAGCAGGGCGTGGATCTCGACCGGGACGGCGCGCTGATGTTCCAGCAGAATTGCGCGGCCTGTCACGGTCTGGACGGGCGCGGCGAGGGCAGCTTCGGGCGAAACCTCATCGAGGCGCCGCCGGACCTGTCACGCATCGCGGCGCGGAACGGCGGGGTGTTTCCGCTCGATCAGGTGATGTCGGCGATCGACGGCTATCACCGCGATCCTTCGTTCAGTGCGGCGATGCCCGAATTCGGCGCCGGCGACATGGGCCCCATGGTGACCGTGCCGGGGCCGGACGGGCTGGGCACGCCGGTGCCGCTGCGGCTTCTTGAGCTGGGGCGGTATATCGAGACCATACAGCGGCCCTGAGGCCGGGGAGGCGGACATGAGAGGACGGATCATCGCGCTGGCGCTGGCGGCGCTGCCCGTGGCGGCGGCGGCGCAGGAGGACGCGGCCGAGCTTTACGCACAGCATTGCGCCTATTGCCACGGCGCCGATGCGACGGGAGACGGGCCGCTGGCGCCCGCTCTGATCCTGCAGCCGCCGGACCTGACGCGGCTTTCCGCCCGCAACGAGGGCGTCTTTCCGGTGGAGCGGGTGGTGATGCGGATCGACGGACGGGAGCCGCTCGTCAGCCACGGCAGCCCGATGCCGGTCTACGGACCCTTCTTCGACCGCGGGCGGCAGGCGGCCATCGCAACCGCATCGGGCCAGCCCATCCTCGCCGCCGAGGCGGTGGTGGCGCTTACCGAGTACCTGCGGGAGCTTCAGCAATGACGGTTTCGTCCCGGGGCGTCAGGCCCGATATCTCGAGGATCAGCTTGCGCCTCAGGGCCTCGACGAAGGTTGCGCGGCTGTCGGCGGCGATGGCGAAGCTGTTCGGCCCGCCGATGATCTCCCGCTCGTAGACCTCAAGGAGCCAGGGCCGTTCGGTGAGGATCGGCAGGCCGTTGATCGTGACGCCCGCGTTCAGCACCGTCTCGCGGGCCTCGGCGATGGAGGAGCCGCTGTAGTTGCTGGCGCTGTCGCCGGAGAAGTCTATCACGCGCCGCCAGCCGGAGATGTCGTTGGTCTCGATCGCGGCGAGACCCGCCAGCAGGGCCGCGCCGATGGCGTTCCGGCCGCTGGCGAGGCGGGGCGGGATCATCAGCTCGGCGGCGAAGGCTTCGGCATCCTCGGCGGTGGCGATCACCGTCCAGTCCACCACAACCGCCTGGTTCGCGGCCCATTCGATATAGGTCACCGCGATGGAGCCGTAGGCCGTGTTCTCGATGGCCGAAAGCACCGCGGGATCGGTCAGCGCCTCGGCATAGCCCTGCCGCTGCAGCCGGATTTCCGTGGCGTCGATGGAGCCCGAGGCATCGGCCAGCAGGACCAGTTCGAGATCCGTGTCCTGAGCGAGGGCGGGCGAGGCCAGGGCGAGGAGGAGGGCAAGACAGCGCATGACGCTGAGGTAGGGCGCCGGGCTTCAGCTGCAAATCCCGCCGGTCTCCGCGTCGCGCCAGGGCACGAGGACGGAGGGCGGCGGCGTCCAGTCCTCCAGCGGCAGCACCTCGGCGATGAGCGTCCGCAGTCGCTCGGTGCGGGCGCCTCCGGGGTCGAGGGCGGCGCAGCAGACGTATTCCTCCACGATGCTGGCCTGCTGTTCGTAGCCGTAGTCGAGAAAGGCGCGGCCGTCCGCGTCGTCGAAGAGGTAGGGGTCTTCCTCGGTGCGGTGCTCGGCGGCGACGCGGCCGAGGGTGAAGCCGGTGATCTCGCGGTTCTGCCACTGCCAGACATGGGTCAGCTCGTGGGCGAAGAACATGGCGGCGCCGAGGTTCATCTCCTCGGGCCAGCGCGGGGTGTAGTCCTCGAGATACCAGTCGGGGCTCGCGAAGAAATGGTCGAAGAGCACCACGCCGGCGGTGCGGGCGGTGAACTCGGGTCCCGGGGGCGGCGGGACGATCTTCTCGCGGCAGGTGGTCGCGGGGCGCGTGGGGAAGGTGAAGCTGAAGAGGCCCACGGGCGGGGCGGGGGCGATCTTCGTGGCCTCGAGCGTCTCCTCGGGGAAGAAGTTCCGCGCAAAGGATCTCTCGGGCTCCGTCAGCGGCCGGGCGCAGGCGGAGAGGAGGAGCAGGGGGATGAGGGCGGCGCGGCGCATGGGGGGACTCTAGCCGGATCGGGGGCGGGGGAAAGGGCGGGCGTCCACATGTGGACGCATTCGCAAGCCGTTGGAATGGTTTGATAATCAGTGTGGACGCGCTGCGGCGTTAACGATTAGGGCGCGGCGCTCGCGGGGGTGTGATCGGGATTGCCGGGCCGAGGCCCGGCCTGCGGGTCCGGTCCGGCGTCAGGCGATGCGGGTCATCTCCGAGACGATGGAGCGGGCCACCAGCCGCTCCCGCGCCTCGGCCGCGCCCGCGATATGGGGCGAGGCGATGTGGTCCTGCCAGAGGTCCCGGGTCTCCCAGATCTCGAAGAAGACGAAATGCCCGGGGTCGAGGTCGTCCCGGTGGAGGTCATACTGGATGCAGCCTTGTTCGGCCCGGGTGGGGGCGACGAAGGAGGTGAGAAGCTCCGAGAGGTCGTCCTCGTGGCCGGGATTGGCGTGGATGTCGGCGACGATGGTGAGGGGCATGTTTCGGCGCTCCGGTGGGGTTGGGGGCAGTTTGGGGGGTGGGGCGCGGAGGGGCAAGGTGTGGGGTAGGGTGCGCGTTCATGCGCACCGTTGCGCGGGTGGCGTCGGGGGATGGTGCGCATGAACGCGCACCCGATGACTCGGTCACGCGGACACAGCGTCCTTAATGCCAAATCTGTTGTCTATGATCTGGTCGCAGGATCGAACGAAGGCTTCGGTGGCGTTGATCATTTTCAAAATACGATCTCTGTCAATTGACCTTGGTTGCCCGGAAGTCTTCACGTGGGCCTCGTGTGCAATCGCGTTTCTGATGTCAACAAGGTCCATAATTTTCTTTACGATACCCTTTTTGTTACACTTCTTTTCTGCATTGTTGCAGAGATTTTTTAGCCCCAAATCGAGAAATAAAGCGTCTATAGCGTCGTCACGGTGGGTCGTGTGATTTGACAAGGAGCTCTGCACGATCGTTCGAATTTTTCTAAAGGGCCGAGAGTTCCGATTGTTGACACTGTCAGCAATGAGGCGTAGTGAAACTTCAGTATTGAATCCCGCAACTTCCAGCCGCTTGAATAGGTCATTGCCAATCTTTTCGCCCGATTTTAAGTGTGGGACGAGTACGTCACAGAACTTCGATGTGAAGTATCTGTCAAATCCAGCTACGCATAGAATTACGGCGGCGCGTAACAGGTCCTCCTTCTCGTCTATTTGAGGGTCTGTGTCGAAAAGCTCAACTAATGCTCGTGATCGCTCAACAGTTTTCTCAAAAGTTGAATAGGGTTTATTTGCCATAACGAGCCCTCAAACATCCAACTCCTCAACAAACCGCGCATTCTCCGAGATATACTGGAACCGCAACTCCGGCTTCTTCCCCATCAGCCGTTCCACCAGATCGCCGGTCTCTCCCGGCTCGTCCTCGTCGATCGTCACGCGGATCAGCTTGCGCGTGGCGGGGTCCATGGTGGTGTCCTTGAGGTCCTTGGCGTCCATCTCGCCAAGGCCCTTGAAGCGCTGGACGTCGATCTTGCCGCGGCCGCCGAGGCCCTTTTTCAGCCACTCGTCCTTTTCCGCATCCGAGCCCACGTAGAGCCGTTTCGCCCCCTGCGTCAGGCGGTAGAGCGGCGGGCAGGCGAGGTAGAGATGGCCCGCGTCGATCATCGGGCGCATCTGGGAAAAGAAGAATGTCATCAAAAGCGAGGCAATATGGGCGCCGTCCACGTCGGCATCCGTCATGATGATAACCTTGTCGTAACGAAGATCGTCGATGTTGAACTTCGCGCCCAGTCCCACCCCCAGGGCCTGGGTCAGGTCCGAGATTTCCGCGTTCGACCCCAGTTTGGAGGAGGCAGCCCCGAGAACATTCAGGATTTTCCCCCGCAGCGGCAGCAGCGCCTGGGTGCGCCGGTCCCGCGCCATCTTGGCCGAGCCGCCCGCCGAATCGCCCTCGACGATGAAGATCTCCGTCCCCTCGCGCGCGGTGGCGGAACAGTCGACGAGCTTTCCGGGCAGGCGCAGCTTTTTCGTGGCCGATTTCCGCGCGGTCTCCTTTTCCTCGCGCCGGCGCAGGCGCTCCTCGGCGCGCAGGACGAGGAAATCGAGGATCGCGCCCGCCGATTTCGGGTCCGACCCGAGCCAGGTGTCGAAATGGTCGCGCACCGCGCCCTCGACCAGCCGCTGCGCCTCCATGGTGGCGAGGCGGTCCTTTGTCTGGCCCACGAATTCGGGCTCGCGGATGAAGCAGGAGACCATGGCGCAGGCGCCCGAGATCAGGTCGTCGCGGGTGATCTGGCTGGCCTTGCGCACCTTGGCGACCTCGCCATAGGCGCGCAGGCCCTTGACGATGGCGGCCCAGAAGCCGGCCTCGTGCGTGCCGCCCTCGGGCGTGGGAACGGTGTTGCAGTAGCTCTGCAGGAAGCCGTCGCGGGAGGGCGTCCAGTTGATCGCCCATTCGACCTTTCCCGGCACGCCGAACCGCGCCTGGAAATCCACCGAGCCGGCGAAGGGCCGGTCGGCATAGGTGGAGGCGCCCTGAAGCTGTTCGCCGAGATAGTCGGCGAGCCCGCCGGGAAAGTGGAAGACGGCCTCGACGGGCGTGGTCCCGTCGTCGATCTCGGAGCTCCAGCGGATCTCCACGCCGGAGAAGAGATAGGCCTTGGACCGGGCCATGGCGATGAGCCGCGCGGGCTTCAGCCGGTGGGTGCCGAAGATCTCGGCATCGGGGTGAAAGGTGACCTCGGTGCCCCGGCGGTTGGGGGCGGCGCCGATCTCCTGCAGCGGCCCGAGGGGGAGGCCGCGGGAGAAGCGCTGCTCGTGGAGCCTGCGGTCGCGGGCGACGCGGACGACGAGGCTGTCGGACAGGGCGTTGACCACCGAGGCGCCGACGCCGTGCAGGCCGCCCGAAGTCTGGTAGGCGTCGCCGCCGAACTTGCCGCCGGCGTGGAGCGTGCAGAGGATCACCTCGAGCGCGGACTTGCCCGGGAACTTCGGATGCGGGTCGATGGGGATGCCGCGGCCGTTGTCGCGGATGGTGACGGAGTGGTCGGCATGGAGCGTGACCTCGATGCGCGTGGCGTGGCCCGCCACGGCCTCGTCCATGGAGTTGTCGAGCACCTCGGCCACGAGGTGATGCAGCGCGCGGTCGTCGGTGCCGCCGATATACATGCCCGGCCGCTTGCGCACGGGCTCGAGGCCCTCGAGCACCTCGATGGAGGAGGCGTCATAGGAGGGATGGGCCCCGGAAAGGAGATCGTCTGCCATGGCTGCTCTTTCTCAATGCTTGGCAGATAGTGTGGCAGGCCGGGGCGGTGCGGGCAACGGGTTGTGGAGGCTTGTCCACAGGTGAGGGCTTGCGGGCCGGTCCGGCCCGGGGGAGGCTGCGACGTCGGACGAAGGAGGCAAGGATGGCGGTTGCGGTGGTGGATCTCGGGGCGTTCGAGGCGGGGGACCTCGCGGTGGCGGCGGAGGTGGACCGCGCCTGCCGGGAGACCGGCTTTCTCGTGCTGGCGGGGCATGGCGTGCCGGCGGAGGAGATCGCGGCGATCCGGGCCGCGGTCGCGGCGTTCTTCGGCGCGGAGCCCGGCGTCAAGGAGGCGGTGCGCGCGGGCCCGGGCAAGCCCTACGGCTATCTCGGCATGGGGGCGGAGGCGCTGGCCCGCTCGAAGGGTGAGCAGACGCCCCCGGACCTGAAGGAGAGCTTCAACGGAGGGCCGCTCTCGGTGCCCGCGGCGGAGACCGATCCCGATGCGCTGGCCTTCTGCTACGCGCCGACGCCCTGGCCCGAGGTGGCGGGGTTCCGGGAGGCGTGGGAGGCCTATTACCGGCGGATGGAGGGGCTCGCCGCGCGGGTCATGGCGCTCTTCGCGGTCGCGCTGGGCCGCGACAGGGATGTCTTCGCCCCGGCCATCGATGCGCCGATCTCGGCGCTGCGGGCGCTGAACTACCCGGCGACGGACCGGCCGGCGGAGGCGGGGCAGCAGCGGGCGGGGGCCCATACGGACTACGGCTCGCTGACGATCCTCCTGCCGGACGACGGCAGCCGCGGGCTCGAGATCCGCGCGCCCTCGGGGGAGTGGGTGGCGGTCGATCCGGTTCCGGGCGCCTTCGTCGTCAATATCGGCGACCTGATGGAGCTCTGGACCGGCGGGCGCTGGCGATCCACCTTGCACCGTGTGGTTGTGCCCGGGGAACTGGCCGGACGGAGGCGGATGAGCCTTGCCTTCTTTCACCAGCCCAACTGGCACGCCGAGGTGCGCCCCATGGAGGGCGGGGGCGAGAGCGTGATATCGGGGCCTTACCTGATGGGAAAGTTCGCCTCGGCCACCTCGTGACGTCGCGTCCAGATCTCGAGATAACGTTGCGTAATGCAACCATAGGGGGAAATCTGCCCAAATTTCGCCACAGCTGGTATGAAGGTTGAGCTCGTTACCGCCGCTGCACCCCGAGCCGGGACGGTCCCGCCGGGGGGGAGCAGGGGTCGACACGACAGGCGCACTGGGATCGTGGCGCCAGAGAAGACCGGGTGAGGCCGATTTGATGAAACGGGCACTGTTCTCCAGAAAGAAGCGAACCACCGTGGCCGACGTCCCCACATCCTATCGCACGACTGTGCGTTGGCTTCCGAAGATCGGCGACTACGTGCCGAACTTCCGGGCCGAAACGACGATGGGGCCGTTGACCTTCCATCCCTGGGCCGAGGGGCTCTGGACGGTGCTGTTTTCCCATCCGAAGGCGTTTACGCCGGTCTGCACCACCGAAGTCGCGGCGATGGCGGCCATGCATGACGAGTTCCGCCGGCGCGGCGTGCAGATCCTCGGCCTCTGCGCCAGCAGCCTCGAGGAGCAGCTGACCTGGCATCACGAGATCGCGCAGCTCTTCGGTCACCGGGTGCGGTTTCCGATGATCTCCGACGTCGACGGCGAGCTGGCCCGGCTGATCGGCATGGTCCACGGCAAGGAGCACGAGGACTGGCCGATCCGCAAGACGCTGATCATCGATCCGAGCCTGAAGGTCCGCGCGATCACGGAATATCCCATGGTCGTGGGCCGGTCGAGCGAGGAGACGCTGCGCCTGATCGATGCGCTGCAGCGGGTCACGGCGTTCCGGGTCGTGACCGGCGCCGACTGGGAAAAGGGCGACAGGGTGATGCTCCATCCCGGGGTGGACGCGCCGCCGACCCTCTTCGCCCGGCAGGTCCGGCCCTACCTCGTCGCCTGCGACGATCCGATGGCGTCGTGATCCTCTCCCGGCATTGCGGCGGGCGGCCCGTCCGCTAGGTTGCCGCGAACGGGGCCGGCGCGACGGCGCGCGCCGGCCCCGGCGAGGCAGAAGAGGAGCGGAGCGGATGCGGATTTTCCTGACGGGCGGAAGCGGCAAGGCGGGACGGCACGTCGTGCCCTACCTGCTGGACCGGGGTCACCGGGTGACGAATGCCGATCTGGTGCCGCTCGACCATCCCGGGGTCGACAACCTGATCGTGGACCTGACCGATGCGGGACAGGTCTTCTCGGCGCTTCATGCCTGGGCGGGCTTCGACGAGATGGAGGCGCCCGAGGGCACGCCGGTGCCGCGCTACGACGCCATCGTCCATCTCGCCGCGATCCCGCGCATCCTGCTGGTCCCCGATACCGAGACCTACCGGGTCAACACGCTGTCGACCTTCAACATCCTCGAGGCGGCGGCGAAAATGGGGATCGGCAAGGTGATCTATGCCTCCTCGGA
Organism: Histidinibacterium lentulum; assembly: GCF_003789055.1. Lineage (GTDB taxonomy): Bacteria > Pseudomonadota > Alphaproteobacteria > Rhodobacterales > Rhodobacteraceae > Oceanicola > Oceanicola lentulus. Next base: position 39,157 of record NZ_ML119092.1, read on the forward strand.
GACGACCTATGGCGTCTGTTTCGTGCAGGGGGAGGTCAGGCCCGAGTACCTGCCGGTGGACGAGGAGCACCCGACCCGGCCGCGCGACGCCTATGCCGCCTCGAAGGTGGCGAACGAGGTCACGGCCCAGGCCTTCCAGCGGCGCACGGGGGCGGACATCTACGGGCTGAGGATCAACAACGTGATCGAGCCCCATGAATATGAGCAGAATTTCGCGGCCTACATGGAGGACCCAAGCCTCCGGCGACGCAACATCTTCGCCTATATCGACGCGCGGGATCTGGGGCAGATGATCGACCGCTGCCTGAAGACGGACGGGCTCGGCTACCAGGTCTTCAACGTGGCGAATGCCGAGCACTCGGTCGGCGAGACGACGGAGGAGATCCGGGCGCGGTTCTACGCGGACGTGCCGCTGCGGCGGGAGATGGGCGAGCGGGAGACCTTCTACGACATCTCGAAGGCGAAGCGGCTTCTGGGGTTCGAGCCGGTCCATTCGTGGCGCGCGGAACTGGGCCGGGGCTGAGGCAGCGGAGCGGCCTCCGGCCGCGCCGGATCAGCCGTCCGCCGCCTGTGGCGGCGGCCGGCGGGCGGGGGGCGCTGCCCCCCGTGGCGAAAGCCGGGGGCTTTCGCCGCCCCCCGGGATATTTCCGGCCAGAAAAGCGGGGGGCGGGGGCGCCGGGGGGAGCGGGCGCGCCCTCGGCCCGGGCGGGTCAGCGCAGGGCGTCGAGGAGCGCGCGGGAGGGCTGGCCGGTGACCGGCAGGCCGTTCGCGCGCTGATACGCCTCGATCGCGGCGGTGGTGCCCGAGCCGATGATGCCGTCGGGGTTCCCCGCGTCGAAGCCCGCCCGCGTGAGCCCGCGCTGGAGCGCCTGCCGGTCGGCGAGGGTAAGGCCCGCGCTGTCGGGCGGGAAGCTGCCCCGGAGCGGGCCGCCCCCGGCGAGCCGGTCGGACAGGTGTCCCACGCCGATCACGTAGTTCACCGCGTTGTTGTAGCGGGCGATCACCTCGAAGTTGCGGAACGCGAGGAAGCCGGGCCCCCCCGCCTGGGGCACGATCAGCGAGGCCGAGCCCGCGGGCAGCGCGCCGCCGCCGGAGCGGGTCACGCCACGGGCGGCCCAGTCGGAAGTGGGGCGGTTCTTGCGCCGGCCGAGGAGGCCCGGGTCGATGCCCGCGGGCACCGCGACCTCGAGGCCCCAGGGCTCGCCGGTGCGCCAGCCCGCGCGGGCAAGGTAGTTGGCGGTGGAGGCGAGGCTGTCGGTCGGATCGTCGGCCCAGATGTCGCGGCGGCCGTCGCCGGTGAAATCCACCGCGTTCTCGAGATAGGAGGTCGGGATGAACTGGGTGTGGCCCATGGCCCCGGCCCAGCTTCCGACCATGCGGTCGGTGGTGGTGTCGCCCGCCTGCAGGATGCGGAGGGCGGCGAGGAGCTGGCTTTCGAAGAACTCGCCGCGGCGTCCGTCATAGGCGAGCGTCGAGGTCGAGGAGATCACGGGGATCAGGCCGCGGCGGGTGCCGTAGCGGCTTTCGACGCCCCAGACCGCGGCGACCACGTTGCCCGGCACGCCGAAGCGCGCGGCGATCGCGTCGAGCGTGGCGCGCTGCTGAGCGTAGGCGGCGCGGCCTTGGGCCACGCGCTCCTCCGAGGCGGCGATCTGGAGGTAATCCTCCGTGGTGCGGGTGAACTCGGTCTGGTTGCGGTCGCGGGTGATCACGCCGGGCAGGTAGCCCTGGCCGGCGAAGGCGCGGCTCAGCGTGGCGGGGGAGATGCCGCGGGCCTCGGCCCGGGGGCGGAAGGCCGCGACCCAGGCGCTCCAGCCGTCGTTGGGCTGGGGCAGCAGGTCGGGGGTGAGGGTCTCGGCGCCCGAAGGCCCCGAGGGACCCGCGGCCCCGGCGAGGCGGGGGGCGCCGCCGCAGGCCGCGAGGGTCGCGGCGGCGGCGGAGAGGAGGAGCGTGCGGCGGTCGAGCGGGGTCATGGGCGGCCTCGGGGTTCGTCTCATGTCCTGCCAAGGTGTGCGGTGGCGGGGTGCCGGGGCGCAAGCGCTTTTTCCGTGACCCGGCGGAGGCTCGCGGACCCGGGCGCGGGTTTCCACCAGGAATGGCGGCAGGCTCTGGACCGGGGCGGGGCGGAGGGATAAGGCCGGGCCATGGGAGACATCACCGGTCCAGTCGGCGCGCCCGGGTTCGGCGCGAAAGGCCACATGCGGGCGCTGATGGTCCTCGGGCTGCCGCTGATCGGGTCGAACCTCGCGCAGAACCTGATCCAGTTCGTCGATGTGCTGATGCTGGGCTGGTACGACGTGACCGCGCTGGCCGCGGTGTCGATCGCCACGCCCTACTGGTTCACGCTGTTCCTTCTGGGCGCGGGCTTCGCCTGGGCGGTGGCGCCGCTGGTGGCGGCGGCGGTGGAGGCGGGGGACGGCGTCGCGGCGCGGCGGATCACGCGGATGGGGCTCTGGCTGTCGGTGGCGGCGGGCTGCATCTTCGTGCCGGCCTTCTGGTGGTCGGCGCCGGTGCTGCTCTGGCTGGGGCAGACCGAGGAGATCGCGGGGCTGGCCCAGGACTACCTGAGGATTGCGGGCTGGGGGCTGTTCCCGGCGCTCTTCGCGATCACGCTGCGGTCGTTTCTCTCGGCGCTGGAGCTGGCGGGGATCATCCTCTGGGTGTCGCTGGCGGCGGCGGTGCTGAACGTGGGGCTGAACTGGGTGCTGATCTTCGGCAATCTCGGTTTTCCGGAGATGGGGATCGAGGGGGCGGCGCTGGCCTCGGTGTCGCTGCATGTCGCCTCGGGGCTGGGGCTGGCGGTCTACGCGGCGAAGCGGTGCGCGGAGTACGATCTTTTCACCCGGTTCTGGCGGTTCGACGGGCAGATCGCGGCGCAGGTGGCGAAGCTGGGCCTGCCCATGGGGATCACGACCGTGGCGGAGACGCTGCTCTTTTCGGCCTCGGCGGTGATGATGGGCTGGATCGGGGAGGTCTGGCTGGCGGCGCACGGGATCGCGCTGCAGCTCGCCTCGCTGACCTTCATGGTGCATCTGGGCCTGAGCCAGGCGGTGACGGTGCGGGCGGGCCGCGCCTACGGCCGGCGGGACGAGGCGGGGCTGCGGCTGGGGGGCCTTGTGGCGCTGGCCCTGTCGGGGGCCATGGTGGCGCTGACCATGGCGCTGTTTCTCGGCGTGCCGGGAGCGCTGATGTCGGTCTTCGTCGATCCTGCGGACCCGCTGCGGGATGCGATCATCGCGGCGGGAGTGACGCTTCTGGCCATCGCGGCGCTGTTCCAGCTGGTCGACGCGGCGCAGGTGATGACGATCGGGCTTCTGAGGGGCGTGCAGGACACCACCGTTCCGCTGGTCATCGCCATCGTCAGCTACTGGGTGCTGGGGATCCCGGCGAGCTGGCTGCTGGCATTTCCGGCCGGCATGGGCGCGCCGGGGATCTGGCTCGGGATGGTCGTGGGGCTGGGGGCCGCGGCGGTGGCGCTGTCGGTGCGGTTCTGGTGGGGGACAGGGCGGCTCGGGACGGTGCTTTAGGGGCGTTCGGCGGACGTGGCGCGCAAGGCCGCGCACCTCACGTTGGGGGCGACTTCCCGCGGCGGGCGAGGTGGGCGGAGGTGGCGGCCTCGCGGTCGTATTCGGTGCGGATCCACCGGTCGATCGGAATGGGTGTCCGGGCGTTGCGGGCGGCGTAGAGGTCGAGGATGTCGTCGATCACCCCCGCCGCCGAATTGCGGATGTGCAGGTAGCGGAACGACAGGTGGCGGCGGGCCTGCTCGAGGCTCTCGCCCTCCTTGAGCATCATCCACAGGACGGCGGCGAGGCCGGTGCGGTCGGAGCCGGACTTGCAGTGGATCAGGACCGGTTTCTCGACCGCGTCGAAGGCCTCGATCAGGTTCACCAGCCGGTCCCGGGTCGGGGCCTTGGTGGCGTTCAGCTTCACGTTCACGAGGGTGAGGCCGAGGGCCTCGCAGGCTTCGCGCAGGAAGAGGTAATGGGCGAAGACATCCTCTCCGCGCAGGTTCAGCACGGTTTTCAGCCCGTGCCGGTCACGCAGGCGTCTGAGGCGGCGCAGGGTGGGCTGGTTGGAGCGCCAGACGCCGGGGGCGATCTGGTACTGGTTGGAGAAGAGCCTGCGGATGTGGGCGTGGTCGAGCCAGTTGTAATGCCATTGCGCCTGCCGGCGGGCGGCGGGCGTGGAGATGTCCGTGCCGAAGGAGCGGCGCCAGCGGCGCTCGGCCCGGGCGAGGCGTTCGGAAAGGCTCGGCATGGCGGGGATGTGGCCGATCGGGCGGGATTGCGCAAGATGGCGCGGTCGCGCGCGGCCCGAAGGCGCGGCGGCGCGCGGAAAATTCCGGGCAGGGCCATGGCGCCGGTGATCCGCTCCCCGGTTTCCCGCGTAGGCACAGGGGAAACGGTGGGAGAGGGGAATGGACATCAGGTCCGTCGAGATCAGCAGGTCATTTCTTGAGCGACTGCGCGAGCTTGGGGAGGAGGCTCTCGAGAGCCTTCCGGATCGCGTTCGATTTGAGATCGCCGAAGGTCCCCTGGGAGACGCCGCAGGTGCGGCACCGGACGATGGACGCGTCGGTGTGATGATCATCAACGGTGAGGACGGTCCCGCCGCAGTCTTTACACTCAAAATGGACCCTGAAGAGATCTCCCATGGCTGACCTTATCGTTCGTTCGCGGCCGAGAAGGAATGACAGAATGTCCTGTCAATTCAGCCTGACGGGCCGCGTCGGTCAAGCCATCCGACAATCCGGCGCGGTCTGACAGATATCCCGTGGCGTCAGCCTTCGCCGCCGGTCTTGAGGAGTCGGTCGGCCTTCTTGCGCACGAGGACGGAGCGCAGGTCGTGCATGGCGAGGAGGAGCGCGTCGGTCACCTCTTCGAGCTGGTCGTCGGTGGCGTTCGACTGGACCCACTGGGTGGTGGTGTTGAGGTAGTCCACCGCGCGCAGGATGTCGTCGATGTTGCGGCGCTCCAGCAACTCGATGCGGCGGGTCATCCAGGCCTCGATCTCGGCGATGTCCTCCGCGCTGAGGGTGCGGTCGCCATGGGGCTTGATCTCGCGCTTCTTGACGTTGACCACGGCAATCTGGTCCATCTCGATGCGACGCTGGCGGTTCTCGGTCTCCACGCGGAACACGGCTGCGCCGTTCTCCCGGATGCGGAAGTAGTAGTCGGGAAGCTCCGCGCTCATCGCCCCGTCATCGCTCCTGCCCCGTCAGGAAAGGTCGTTGCAGAACCGCTCGATCCGGTCGCAGGCCTCTCTCAGCGTGTCGTCCGACAAAGCGTAGCTGACGCGGAAGGCCGGCGAAAGTCCGAAGGCCGCGCCATGGACCACGGCGACGCCGGCCTCCTCGAGAAGGGCCATGGCGAAGTCCTCGTCGGTGGCGATGCGGCGGCCCGCGGAGGCGGTTTTTCCGATCAGGCCCGCGATCCCGGGGTAGACGTAGAAGGCGCCGTCGGGTCGGGGGCAGTCGATGCCCGGGATGGTGCCAAGGCGGTCCGCCACGAGGTCGCGGCGGCGCGCGAAGGTGGCGCGCCAGTCCGCGAGAAAGTCCTGCGGTCCGGTGAGGGCGGCGAGGGCCGCGTGCTGGGAGATGGAGCAGGGGTTCGAGGTGGATTGCGACTGGACCTTGCGCATGGCGGCGATGAGCGGCGCGGGCCCGCCCGCGTAGCCGATGCGCCAGCCGGTCATGGCATAGGCCTTGCTGACCCCGTTCATGGTCAGCGTCCGGTCCGCGAGATCGGGCGCGATCTCGGCCATGGTGGCGAAGGTCACGCCGTAGGTCAGGTGCTCGTAGATGTCGTCGGCGAGGATCCAGACCCGCTCCGCCCCGCGCAGGACGTCGGCGAGCGCGGCGATCTCCTCGGGCGTGTAGACGGCGCCGGTGGGATTGGAGGGAGAGTTGAAGATCAGCCACTTGGTGCGGGGCGTGATCGCCGCCTCGAGCTGGGCCGGCGTGATCTTGAAGCCTTGGTCCGCGGACGCGGGCAGGATCACGGGCGTGGCTCCGGCAAGGCGCACCATGTCGGGATAGGAGACCCAGTAGGGCGCGGGGATCAGCACCTCGTCCCCCGGATCGAGCGTCGCCATCAGCGCGTTGTAGAGCACCTGCTTGCCGCCCGAGGAGACGGTGATCTGCTCGCGCGTGTAGCTGAGCCCGTTTTCCCGGGCGAACTTCGCGGCGATCGCGTCCTTCAGCTCGGGGATGCCGTCCACGGGGGTGTAGCGGGTATGCCCCGCCTCGATGGCGGCGATGCCCGCCGCGCGGATATGGGCTGGCGTGTCGAAATCGGGCTCTCCGGCGGCGAGGCCGATGACGTCATGCCCCTCGGCCTTGAGGGCGAGGGCGCGGCCCGCCATGGCGACGGTCGGCGAGGGAGCGACGCGGGAGAGTGTCGCGGCGAGCGGATACATGGTCGGTGTCCGGTGGATTGCTGGGCTGTCGTGTCTTAAGAGGGGGCGATCCGGGAGACAAGCGACGCATGGGGGGCTTGGGCATGACGGCGGAGACTGTGGAAGGCTGGTACAGCGAGGAGGCCGCGACCTTCGGCGACCGGCTGGCGGCGGCCCGGGAGGCCGCGGGGATGACCCAGAAGGAACTCGCCAAGCGGGTGGGGGTGAAGGTGACGACGCTGGCGCGCTGGGAGGACGATCAGGCCGAGCCGCGGGCGAACCGGCTGCAGATGCTCTCGGGGATGCTCGGCGTGTCCCTGCGCTGGCTGCTCACCGGCACCGGCGAGGGGGTGGAGCCCCCGGGCGCCGAGACGATGCCGGCAGAGGCGAGCGCGGTCCTCGCGGAGCTGCGGGCGCTGCGGACCCAGGCCGAGAGGACGGCGGAGCGCATGGGGCTTCTGGAGAAGCGGCTGCGCGCCGTGCTGAAGGCGCAGGCATGAGCGTGGGCGAGGAGGCCCGGGACGTCCGGCTGAAGCGGATGCGGATGCGCGCGGGTCGGCGCGGCATCAGGGAGATGGACCTCATTCTCGCGGCCTTCGCCGACCGCGAGATGGCGGGGATGTCCGGCGCCGAGCTCGACGCCTTCGAGCGGCTGATGGAGCAGAACGACCAGGATCTGTATTCCTGGGTGTCGGGCCAGACGACGGCGCCGGAGGCCCATGCGGAGCTGGTGGCCCGGATCCGGGCCGGGCTGTAGGGCGAAAGGGGTCAGAGAATCCTTGAAACCCGGGGGTCGGGCTGCAAGCCTGCGGTCCTCGGGACAGGGGTCCGGGGGATGCGCCGCATTCCGCGCGGGGCGGCAGGTCCCGTCCTGTGCCTCCGCTCCGCCCGGGTCGTGACCGCAAGACCGGAGGATGACGCCATGCACCCTTTTGCCCCCCTTCTCCGCACCGCGATGGCCGGTGTGTCGGCCCTGTTGCTGCTGCCCGGCCCGGCAGAGGCGCAGATGGGCGGACATGGCCCGGATGCCTGGCGGGTGACCGGCGTGACGTCCGACGACGTGCTGAACCTGCGCATGGGGCCGGGCACCCGCTATCCGATCATCGGCTCCTTCGCCCATGACGCGGCCGGTCTGACGATGACGACATGCGTGCCGTTCATGACGGAGGCGCAGGGCATGACGATGACCCCGGAGGAGCGCGAGCGCCTGAACCTGCCGCCGCGCTGGTGCCTGATGAGCGACGCCCAGGCCCGCAGCCAGGGCTGGGTCGCCGCGCGGTTCCTCGAGGAGGACACCGGCGGACCTGCGTCCGATCAGGACGGCGACCGGATGATCGAGGATGCTGTGTCGCTGGTCTCGCGGCTCTACACGCGGCACGAGCAGGCCATGCGCGGCGAGGCGCTGAGCCCGTTCAGCCACGGACGGGCCGCGGATTTCTTCTTTGCCGGCGACGTGTCGGCCGTGGCCGACAGCCAGTGGCAGGCGGACCCGCTCTATGATGCGCAGGATTTCGACATCACCAACCTTCGGGTCTATGCGGACCCCGAGATGCCGATGTTCCGCGGCATGATCACCGTCTGGGTGGAGTTCGAGAACTTCGGCCAGCCCCAGCGGGTCGAGGTCAACCTGCGTCCCGACCCGGACCAGCCGGGCAGGCCCGCGCCGGTGCGGATCATCCGGATCGACCACGGGGAGTGGCAGTTTCCCTGAGGGGGTGGTCACTCCATGTGGAACTGCTTCGGCAGAAGGAACGGGAAGCTGGTGGCGGAATCGACCTCCACCTTCATGATCGGGCCCATCCACTCGCCCCATCTGGCGTTCACCGGGTCATCGGCGAGGATCTCCTGCGTGCGCTTGAGGTCGTCCGTCTCGAAATAGCCGAAGAGCGTCAGGCCGTGGCGGAAGATGTTGTAGTTGCGGATGCCCGCGGCGCGCAGGGCCTCCAGCATCTCGGGCCAGATCTCGTCGTGGCGGCGCTTGTATTCCTCCTCGTGCCCCGGGCGGACTTCGAGGACCCAGGCGTATCCGGGCATCAGGCGGTTCCTCCGTTCCAGTCGTGAAAGCAGTCGCGCAGGGCGACGATCTCGGTCAGCACGTCGTCATACCAGGTGTTCATGTAGTCCTGGTGCACCGGCTCGATGGCGAGCCAGCCGTCATAGCCCGCGTCGCGCAGGGTGGCGAACATGGCGGGGAAATTGAGCGTGCCTTGCGCGAATTTCGCCTGCAGGTCGCCCATCTTCGCCTGCCTCAAGTGGACGTGGACGGCATGGGCGGCGAGGGGGTCGATCTCCTCCTGGCGGTAGCCCAGACAGGCGAAATGTGAATAGTCGAGCGCGATGCCGACGCCACTGTCGTCGACGAGGCGGCGCACGATATCGGGGCTCTCGGCGAAGGACTGGACGTGGGGCTCGAAGCAGAGCTGCGCCCGGTGGTCCTGCGCGATGGCCTGCATCTCGCGCAGGGCCGTGGCGGATGCGTGGAGCGCGTCCATCCGGGACTGGCCGGTGTTCACGATGCCTGGCAGCACGAAGACCGAAGCGATGTCCGCGGCATCCGCGAAGGCCATCACCTGTTTGAAATCCCTCAGGTTTTCATCAAGTGAGGCGGTGTCGGCGAGGTTGCGGCCGGTCAGCCCCTCACCGAAGAGGTGGTAGTAGTTCGGGACCGGCATCTCGAGCGCGCGGATTTCTGCGGCGGCGGCGTCCGGATCGGACAGGATCAACCCCTTGTTCAGACCCGAGCGGTAGAAGAGCGACACTTCGATCGCCCCGATGCCCAGCGCGCGGGACACGGCGGCGGCCTCCGTCAGGGTCAGGGAGGGCATGGACCATGAGGTGAGAGAGAGTTTCATTCGACCTCCTCGGGCTGGCCGCTCGCGGCAGAGCGGTAGAGGGCGTGGATCGCGGCGGTGACTTCCGCCCCGCATTCGGCGTCCGAGGCGTTGGTGACGGGTTCCCCGGCGCAGAGACGGGCGAAGACGCGGGTGGGCAGGCCGCCGTCATAGACGGGGCGGTCGGCGATGGTGGCGGCCTCGTCCTGGCCGTCCATCCGCCAGAGCTCGACGCGCATCCGCTCATTGTCGAAGACGACGACGCCCTCGGTCCCGAAGATGCGCACATCCGTGTGCATCCCCTTGTGTTTCGGCACGGTGGAGGCGCCCGAGAGCACCACCGTCGCCCCGTTCGTCGCCCGCGCGGTGGCGGCATCGTAGAAATCGACCCCGGTCTTCGACTGGCCGGCGGCGCAGTAGACGGACCGAAGGCGGAGGCCCGACACATGGATCATCCAGGCCAGCGAATGGCTCATCTGCCCCCAGGCATAGCCGCCCGCGCGCGCCGGATCGGCCCAGGTCGAGGGCGGAGGGCGGAAGAGGTGGTCCGCCGTCTCCTCCATCGGCTCGCCGGCGAAGAGATCGTGGAGGGGGGAGCCCATCTGGCAGACGACGTGGCGCACCTCGCCGATGCGACCCTCCTCGACCCACCTGCGGGCCGTGGCGGTATAGTCCTCGAAGTTGAGTCCCGTCGGCACCAGGACCTCGCGGCCGGCCTTCGCGGCGGCGGCGGCGATGGCGCGCCCGTCGGCCGCAGAGGTAGCCATGGGTTTCTCCACGAGGACATGGCAGCCCGCCTCCAGCCCCGCGATGGCCGGCGCGGTATGGGCGACATGGGGCGTCGAGACGACGAGACCGTCGAGGGCCTCGGCCGCGAGCATCGCCGCGAGATCGGTGTAGCGCGCGGCGATGCCGAATTCCTCCCCGGCGACCTTCAGCCTGTCGTCGTCGAGGTCGCAGAGGGCGACCACCTCTGCGACACCCGATGAGGCGATGACGGGGATGTGGTTGAACGTGGCCCACCAGCCGATGCCGACGATGCCGATGCGGGCGGTCATGGCGCTGCTCCTTCTTGCGGGATGGATCGGGGGGCGCCTCGCGCGGGCCTGCGCGCGGCGCGGAACGGGGCGGTCATGGCTCGCCCCCCTGCGCGATGGTCGAGCGGTAGACGTTCGACATGTGGGCGGAGGCCGCGCGGGCGGCGGCCTCGGCGTCGCGGGCGCGCAGGGCGTCCAGAAGCGCGGCATGGTCCTTCAGGCTCTGCTCGAGCACGCCATGGGTCTCCGACGCGCGGCGGCGGAAATCGAGGCCGATGACGTTGAGGCTCTCGCCGATGCGCTTCAGGAAGGCGTTCCGCGCCCCGGTCCAGAGCGCCATGTGAAAGGCGAAATCCGAGGCGCGAAAGGCGTCGGGATCGCCCAGCGTGTCGCGCTGGGCCTCGAGGATGCGGGCGAGGGCGTCGATCTCCGGATCGGTCATGTGCTCGGCGGCGCGGCGCGCGACGTCGCTCTCGATCAGCATCCGCGCATCATAGAGCTCGGCCACGTTCATGTCCTCGAGGGAGAGGTAGAACTGGATCGGACCCAGCAGCGCCTCTGCGTCGAGGGGGGAGATATAGGCCCCGCCGCCCTGCCGGGTCTGCACGACGCCGAGGATCGAGAGACCCCGGATCGCCTCGCGCACCGATGGCCGCGAGACGTTGAGCGATTGCGCGAGATCGCGCTCGGCGGGCAGCTGGTCGCCGGGCTTCAGCTCGCCGCGCCGCACGAGGTCGAGGATGCGGCCCGCGACGAGCTCGGCCACGCTTTCGCGCTTGATCGGCGCGTCGAGCGAGGGGCGCATCATGGCGCCGCCTCCTGCCGCCGACGCCGGAGGCTGAGGCGCGGGACGATGACCGAGGCGATCAGCAGCACGCCGATCACCCCGGTCTGGATGTGGCCGGTGATGTTCATGAGCGCCATGCCGTTCCGGAGGTTCAGGACGAGCAGGATCGAGAGCGCGGTTCCGATCATCGTGCCAACCCCGCCGAAGATCGACACCCCGCCCAGAAGGACGATGGTGATGATGTCGAGCTCGAACCCGAAGGCGACATCGCCCCGCACGGCGCCCACGCGCGCGGCATACAGGAGCCCCGCGAGGGCGGCGATGGTGCCCGACGCCACGAAGAGGATCTGCTTGTGCCGCGCGGTGTCGATGCCCGCGTACTCGGCCACCTCGCGGTTCGTGCCGATGACATATGTCCTGCGACCGAAGCCCGTATGGGCGAGAAGGACATGGCCCGCCACGATCAGCAGCGCGAAAACGATCAGCGAGAGCGGGAAGGGCCCGATCAGTCCCTGCTGTCCGAGCCGGTCGAACCAGTCGGGGAAATCGGTGATGCCGCGGTCCTCGACGAGAACGCGGGCGAGCCCGCGGAAGCCGATCAGAGTGGCCAGCGTCACGACGAGGGAGGGCAGTCCCACGCGGGTGATGAAATACGCGTTGAAGGCCCCGCCCGCGGCGCCGATCAGCAGCACCAGAGGGATCGCCGCGCCTGCCGGCACGCCCTGCTGGACGAGCCAGCCGAAGGCGCAGGCGGCCAGCCCCATCATCGAGCCCACCGAAAGATCGATCTCGGCGTTGACGATGACGAAGGTCATGGCCACGGCGACGATGACCTTCTCGATCGACAGCTGGAAAAGGTTGATCTGGTTGCCCATCGTCATGAACTGCGGGGTGAGCGCCGTGTTGTAGAGGATCACGAAGATCACGACGCAGGTCAGGAAGCCTTCCCAGCTCTGCAGGCGGGCGAGCATGGCCCTCATCTCTGCCCCTCCTGTCGATCGGAGCCCTTGTTGGCGGACCCGCTTCGGGCCGATCCTGTGGCGCCGGGGGACGCGGAAGAGCCGTGTGCGCCGTGGGGCGCGGATGACCCCCCGAGGGCGGGCGCGGATGCGCCCGGGGCGGGACGCGCGGATGCGCCCGGGGTGGCGCTGCGCCCGGCGCGGCGCAGGCGGGTGAGGCGGCGCATGACGACCTGGTCCACCGCGACCGAAGTGAGGATCAGCGCGCCGAGGACGGCCTCGCGCCAGAACTCGGTGACGAGCTGCCAGCGCACGAGGGAGGTGTCGATCACGTTGACGAGGACCGCGCCGAGGAAGGCGCCGAGCACGAGGCCCGAGCCGCCGAAGATGTTGACCCCGCCGACCACGGCGGCGGCGACCGATTGCAGCTCGAAGCCGAGGCCCGCGACCACGGTGATGTTGCCGAAGCGCGCGAGGAACATGAAGCCCGCAAGGCCGGTCAGCGCCCCGGCGAGGACGAAGGCCCAGAACACGGTGGCGCGGGTGTTGATGCCGGCCATCTCGGCCGCCTCGGGGTTGGAGCCCACGGCATAGAGCTTTCGCGCGGGCCGCAGGCGGGCGAGGGCGACATGGGCGACGACGACCACTGCGAGGGCGGTGACGAAGCCCGCGCGGAACTGCAGATCGCCAAGGACGAAAAGCTGCTGGTTGGGGAAGTTCACCAGCCACGTCGGAAGCATGGAGGTGTTGATCGAGCTGCCGTCGGCGAGTTCCACCAGCATGGAGCGGAAGATCGCCATGGTGCCCAGAGTGACGATGATCGCGGGCACCCGGGCATAGGCCACGAGCACGCCGTTGACCGCGCCGAAGGCGCCGCCGAGCAGCATGGAGAAGGCGACGAGGAGGAGGGGGTGCATGTCCGGAAACTGGTGGATCATCATGCCGGTGGCATAGGCAACGAAACCCACGATGGAGCCCACGGAGAGGTCGATGTTGCGCGTCAGGATGACCAGCGTCTGGCCGCAGGCGATGAGCGCCATGATCGCGACCGCCGAAGAGATGCGGTTGAAGAGGCGCCCGTTCAGGTAGTTCGGGATCTGCGTGGCGAAAAAGCCCAGGACCAGCGCCAGAACGATCAGCAGTGCGAGAAGGCGCAGCGTCTGGGGGCCCATGCGGTCGATCAGGCGCATGTCAGGAGGCCTCCTGCATGGGGGCCTGGCCAGTGGCGAGGGCGATGACCCGCTCCTGCGTGGCCTCGGCGTTGTCGAGGATGTCCATGAGCCGGCCCTCGCGCATGACGGCGATGCGGTCGCCCATGGCCATCACCTCGGGCAGGTCGGAGGAGATGACGAGAGCGGCACCGCCGTCTGCCACGAAATCCCGGATGAGCTGGTGGACCTCCGCCTTGGCGCCCACGTCGATTCCGCGGGTGGGCTCGTCGAAGATCAGGAGGTCCGGCTTCACGGTGAGCCACTTGGCGAGCATCACCTTCTGCTGGTTGCCGCCCGAGAGATTCTCCACCGCGGTCTCCACGTCGGCGGCGCGGATGTTGAGCCGCTCGCGGAAGGCGCGGGCGATCTCGATCTCCCGGCGGCGGCGCAGGAAGCCGGAGGGGGAGAGGACGTCCGACAGCTTGGCCAGCGTGATGTTGGCGCGGATCGACATGGGCATGGCGAGGCCCAGCTTGCGGCGGTCCTCGGAGACATAGGCGATGCCGGCGGCGATGGCCGCCCGGGGGCTTGGGGGAGAAAAGGGGGAACCCTTGTAGCGGATGCTGCCGGAGGTGGCGGGAGCGATGCCGAAGAGGGCGAGGGCCACGTCGGTGCGGCGCGCGCCGATGAGGCCGGCCATGCAGAGGATCTCGCCCGCGTGAAGGTCGAAGGAGATGTCCTCGAAAACGCCCTCGCGGGCGAGGCCGCGAACCTCGAGCACGGTTTCGGCGCGGGCCTTCGAGGGGACGTGTTCGAAGAAGTGGTCGACCTCGCGGCCCACCATTTCGGCGATCATGGTCTCGGAGGTGACGTCCGCGATGGGGCGGGTGGAGATGTGCTGGCCGTCGCGGATCACGGTGACGCGGTCGGCGATCTCGAAAATCTCCTCGAGCCGGTGGGAAATGTAGACGACGGCGACGCCCTGCCGGGCGAGGCGGACGGCGACGGCGCGGAGCTGCTCGGCCTCGTGGGCGGAAAGGGCTGCCGTGGGCTCGTCCATGATCAGGACGCGGACGTCCTGGCTCAGGGCGCGGGCGATCTCCACGGCCTGCTGTTCGGCGAGGGTGAGCTGGCTTGCGAGACGGTCGAGGTCGAGGCGCATCCCGATGCGGGCGGTCAGGTCCGCCGCGCGGCGGCGCAGGTCGGCGGGGCGCTGGAGGAGGCCCTCGTCGGTCTTCGAGATGAAGATGTTCTCGGCCACGTCGAGGTCGGGAAAGACCATCGGCTCCTGGTACATGGCGGTCACGCCGAGGTCGCGGGCGTCGTGGGGGCCGGTCAGGGTGACGGGGTCGCCGTCGATTTCCACCATGCCCGACGTGGGGCGGTGGATGCCGGTCATCGTCTTGATCATGGTCGACTTGCCGGCGCCGTTCTCGCCCACGATGGCGTGAACCTCGCCCGGGAAGAGGTCGAGCGACATGGCGTCGAGCGCGAGGGTCGCGCCGAAGCGTTTCGTGACCGATCTGAGCGACAGGACGGGCGCGGACATGGGGACTCCGGGCGGGTGGCGGGCGGGCCGGGCTGAAGCCCGGCCTACCCTTTTGCAATGCGGTCGGTGCTGGGCGTAGGCCGGGCTTCAGCCCGGCTGTCGCCCAGGGCGTTACTGCGCCGCGGCCTCGACGTTCTCGGAATTGTAGACCGTGAAGGGGCCCATCAGGACGCGCTTGGCGCCTTCCCGGCCCGGGTCTTCCTCGATCGTGTAGTCGCCCATGCGGCCGGCGGTGAAGCTTTCGCCGATCTCGCCGGTGAGCTGCCCGGTGGCGAGGCCGTAGGCGGTGTAGTAGGTGAGGTACCCGAGGTCGCGGAAGTCCCAGAGCGCGAATTCCGGCGCGCAGCCGTTCATCGTGTAGGAGACCATCTCGGCAGGCAGGCCGAGGCCGGAGACCTTGGTGTCGTCGCAGAGGCCCTCGTCCTGCATCGCCTTGGCCGCGGCCTGGATGCCGACGGTGGTGGGCGACATGATCAGGCCGAGGTCGGGATACTGGTCCACCAGCGCGAGCGCGCGGTTGTAGCTGACCTCGGACTGGTCGTCGCCGTAGACGATGTCGACGAGCTCGATGTCCGCGTATTTCTCGTCACTGGCGAGCGCCTCTTCCATGGACGCGATCCAGGCGTTCTGGTTCGCGGCGTCGGGGGTGGCCGAGAGCACCGCCATCTGGCCGGAGCCGTCGAGGATGGAATGGGCCATGTCGGCCATCACCACGCCGATGGAGCCGAAATCGACCTGGGCGACGAAGATGTCTTCGCCCTCGCCGCCTGGGATCGGGCTGTCCCAGGTCACGACGCGGGTCCCGGCCTCCTGCGCCGCGCTGGCGGCCGGAGCGATCTGGTCGCCCGCGTTGTTCGACAGCATGACGGCGGCGACGCCCTGCGTGGTGGCGGTGGTCATCAGCTCGATCTGGCCGGCGACGGAGTTTTCCGGCGTGGGGCCGACGAACTGCAACTCGCCGGGGTTCTCGAGCTCGGCATGGGCTTCCTGGGCGCCCTCGTTGGCCTGGTCGAAGACGAGGATGCCGAGGAATTTCGGCAGGAGCACCATGTCGGCCTCCGTCCCGCCCTCGATCTGGGTCTGGGCGTAGGCCATCGTGGCCCCGCCCATCAGAAGCGCCGCGGTGGCGCCGATCAGCTTCTTCATCGTGACTTCCTCCCTTGGTGGCGGCGCGGGTCGCGCCTTTTGCCGCCCGGGGTCCTCCCCCCGGGCGAATCCCGTCAGGCCTGAGCGACCTTCTGATGCTGTTCGCCCAGACCCTCGATGCCGAGTCGCATGGTCTGGCCTTCGCGAAGGTAAACCTGCGGTTTCTGGCCCATCCCGACGCCGGGCGGCGTGCCGGTGGAGATCACGTCGCCGGGCTGCAGGGACATGAATTGCGAGATGTAGGAGACGAGGTGCGCCACGCCGAAGATCATGGTGGCGGTGGTGCCGTCCTGGTAGCGGTGGCCGTCCACCTCGAGCCACATCCTGAGGGCCTGCGGATCGGGCACCTCGTCGCGGGTGACGAGCCAGGGGCCGGTGGGGCCGAAGGTGTCGGCGGACTTGCCCTTGACCCACTGGCCCGCGCGCTCGATCTGGAATTCGCGTTCCGACACGTCGTTGATGACGCAGTAGCCGGCGACGTGGTCCATCGCGTCGGCCTCGGTGATGTAGCGTGCTTCCTTGCCGATTACGACGCCCAACTCCACCTCCCAGTCCGTTTTCCGGCTGTTGCGGGGGATAAGGACGTCATCGTTCGGGCCGACGACGGCGGAGGTCGCCTTGAAGAAGAGGATCGGCTCGGGGGGCGGCTCGGCGCCGGTCTCGGCCGCGTGGTCGGAATAGTTGAGGCCGATGCAGATGAACTTGCCGATATGGCCGACGCAGGGGCCGATGCGGGCGGTCTCGTCCACGAGCGGCAGGCTTTCGGGGTCGAGGGCGCGCAGGCGCTCGAGGCCGGCGTCGGAGAGCGTGTCGCCGGCGATGTCTGAGACATGGGCGGAGAGGTCGCGCGGCTTTCCGGAGGCGTCGAGAAGGGCGGGCTTTTCGGCGCCGGGCGCGCCGATGCGGAGGAGTTTCATGTGGGGTCCTTCGGCATGTCGGGAACGGGTTTGCGGGGCGGGAGCCCTTGCAGGGCGCGGGCGATGTCCTCGGCCACGAGGCCCTGGAGGCGGCCGATGGCGGCCTCGGAATACCATGCGGCGTGAGGGGTCAGGAGGATGTTCGGCGCATCGCGCAGGGGCGAGTCCGAGGGCAGGGGTTCGGTGGCGAAGACGTCGAGCGCCGCGCCGCCGATCGTGCCCCGTTTCAGCGCCTCGGCGAGGTCGGCCTCGTTCACCAGCGACCCCCGGGCGGAGTTCACGATCATCGCGTGGGGCTGCATCGTGGCGAGGCGCGCGGCGTCGACGAAGCCCTTGGTGGCGGGCAGAAGCGGCGCGTGGAGCGTGACGATATCGGCGGTGCGGAAGAGCGTGTCGGCATCGACGGGCGTGACGCCGAGGGCTTTGGCGTCGGAGGGGGAGAGCCCCGGATCGGCGGCGATGAGGCGGAAGCCGAAGCCGGTGAGGCGGGCGAGGACCGCCCGGCCGATCTGGCCGAGGCCGAAGAAGCCGAAGGTGGTCTCTTGGAACGGTTTCAAGGGCTTGGCGACCTTGACCGCGGCCCAGACGCCGCCCCGGACGGAGGCGTCGAGGCTGGGCAGCTTGCGCAGCAGGGTCAGGGCGGCGGCGACGGTGTGCTCGGCCACCTCGTCGGTGCAGTAGTCGGGGACATAGCCCACCTTCAGCCCGTGAGCGGCGGCGGCGGCGAGGTCGATATTGTCGTAACCGACGCCGTAGCGGATCACGGTGGCACCGGGTTTGACGGCGGCTGCGGCAGCGGGGCCGAAGGGGGCGAACTGGACGACGGCCACGGCTGCGCCCGCCACGGCCTCGGCCACCTGCTCCGCCGTCTTGGCCTGGTGGGTGGAGAAGTCGGCCCCCGCGGCGCGGGCGGCGGCTTCCTCTGCGTCGAGACTGGGAAAGGTGTAGTCGGTGACGACGACCTTCATGGCGCGGCCTCCATGTAGTCGTGGACGATCTCGCCGGGGACGAGCGTGAAATCGGCGCGCCAGAGGATCGCTTCGAGCTCCTCCAGCACCGGCAGGCGGTGGACGGGAAGCTGGGCATTGGGGCGCAGCTCCACCGTGGCGGGGCCTTCCCAGGCCTCGTGGACGGTCACGTCCGAGAGGCGGCGTGAGGTGAGCTGGCGCACGAGGGGCCTGCCGTCGATCTGGTCCAGCGCCTTGAGGTTGAGGTTGGTGGCGAAGTCGAAATGGGGCTTGATCGCCTCCGCGCCCACCGCGCGCTGCTTGTAGGGGGTGGTGGCAGTCAGAACGTCGATGCCGTTGCGGGTGACGCGGCCCACGACGAGATCGCCGCGATACTCGATCACCGGCTCGGCGAGTTTCTTCGGCTGGCCGTGCATCTCGCGCCCGTGGGCGACGCCGATGTCCGAGGAGAGGGCGAGATAGGGAGAATAGCCGCCCGCGCGCGCGCCGAGGCGGGCGCCGACCATGACGTTCATCTCGCCGTAGGGGCCGAGCCAGTCGGTATCGGCCATGCGGTAGATATGGGCGCAGGCGACGTCGCCCGTGGGCTCGAGCGGCGGCGGGAGAAGCCGCGCGATGGCGGCGGGGTCGGTGCGCCAGTAGACGGTGAGGATCGTCGCGTTGCGGAAGGTGAACGGATAGGGCGGCACCATCGGCGCGTCCCAGGGCGTGGAGAAGCCCGGCGCGCGGATGGCCTCCTCGGTCAGGCCCTCGCGATATGTGGGCTGGCGGGTCATCGGTCGCGGATGCGCTCCACAACGTCCTCCTGCACCTCGATGCCGAGGCCGGGGCCGGTGAGGGGATACGCCCAGCCGTCCTTGTGCCAGAGCTTCTCGGCCACGAGCTCGTCCTGCACGATGACGGGCAGGGGCTTGTATTCGAAGATCTCGGCATTGGGCGAGGCGAGCGACAGGTGTAGCGAGGCCGCGGTGGTGATGGCGGTGGACCAGGCGTGGGCGTTGATCGTCTTGCCATGCTCGGTGCAGAGCGCGTCCACCCGGCGGAAGCCGGTGATCCCCTCGACCCGGGCGGGATCGACGCCGTAGACGTCGACGGCCTGCACGAATTCCATCTGGCGGCGGTAGCCGGCCTCGGTGAACTCGCGCTCGCCCGACGCGATGCGGACCTGGGTGGAGGCCTTGAGCTTGCGGTAGCCCGCGTCGTCGGTGACGTAGAGGGGCTCCTCGTACCAGCCGATGCGGTATTCGCCCATGCGGTTGGCCACGTCGATGGCGGTGTCCACGTCCCAGCGCACGCCGTTGCCGATGTCGATGAGGATTTCGGCCTCGTCGCCCAAGGCCTCGCGCAGGGCCTTGACGAAGGACACGTCGCGGTCGGGATCGCCGCCGATGTTCGACAGGCCCTTCTTGCCGAAGCCGAGCTTCGTGGAGCGGAAGCCCGCCTCGAAGAAGCTTTCGACCTCGGCCACGCAGGCGGGGATGCCGTCCTTGTTGACGTGGGTCGAGGCGTTGGCGAGGAGTTTCTCGTGCCTGAGCCCGCCCAGAAGCTCGTGGATCGGCTTGCCCGCGGCCTTTCCGGCGATGTCCCAGAGCGCCATGTCGACGCCCGAGAGCGCCATGGAGGCGATGCCGCCCTCGCCGTACCACCAGATATGGCGGCGCATGGTCGTCCAGGCGGTGTCCGTGTCGGTAGCGTCGAGGCCCTTTACGACGGGCCAGAGGCCCTCGTGGATGACGAGGGCGACCGCCTTGCAGGCCTCGGGCCACATGGCGATGCATTCGCCCCAGCCGGTGATGCCGCTGTCGGTGGTGACCTTGACCAGCACCGTGCGGCGGATCGTGTCGAAATCGTTCGGGTCGGGATAGGCGACCGGAATCGCCTCGACCGTATCCACGCGGTGCATCCGCGCTCCTCCCTGTCGTGTCGGGCCGCGCCTTCGGAGTTTACACGCCGGGGTGGCCTCGGTATCAAATTGGTCAGGCCAATTAACTACGCTGCCATTCAGGAGGTCAAGTCCCCATGTTCAATCTCGCGCCCGTTCCGGTTCCGGACCTCAGCGGCAAGGTGATCCTCGTGACCGGCGCAGGGAGGGGGATCGGTCATGCGCTGACCGAGCTGCTCGTGGAGAGGGGCGCCACGGTCTATGCGGGGCATGTGGACGGGGATGTCGCACCCTCGGGAGCCCATGGCATCGGCCTCGACGTCACCGACCAGACACAGGTCGATGCGGCCATGCTGCGGATCGGCGAGGAGGCCGGGCGGCTCGACGCGCTGGTGAACAACGCCGGCGTGATCTCGCCCATCGGGCCGCTGCGCGAGCTGGACACGGACGCGCTGCGGCCCGCCTTCGAGGTGAACGTGCTGGGCGTGCACCGGATGACGGTGGCGGCGCTGCCGCTGCTGGAGAAGGCGAAGGGCGTCGTGGTGAACGCCGGGACCGGCGCCGCGTCGACGCCGATGGAGGGCTGGACGGCCTACTGCAGTTCGAAGGCGGGGGCGCGGATGCTGAGCCTGATGACCGCGATGGAGCTGAAGGAGACGGGCGTGCAGGTCTTCTTCATCGGCATTCCGCCGACGGACACCGCGATGCAGGGCGCGATCCGCGCGGCCGGGCTGAACCCGATCAGCAAGATCCCGCAGGGCGATCTGGTGCACCCAATGGTGCCGGCGAGCGTGATGGCCTGGCTCTGCGGGCCCGAGGCGCGGGAGCTGGACGAGGTGCTGCTCGACGTGAGGGACGCGTTCTTCAAGGGCATGATGGCGCTGGACTGAGGCGCGGGCCCGGGCTTTGCTGGGGGCGACAACGGAGGGTTTCGCATGGACCGGATCGCGGCGCTGAAGGAGATCGAGCGGCGGCTGTTGTGGCTGTCGTCCTGGACGATCCACAACGCGAACCACATCCGTCCGAAGGGGGAGGGCGCCGTGAAGGTGGGCGGACACCAGGCGTCCTGCGCCTCGATGGTGTCGATCCTAACGGCGCTCTATTTCGACCGGCTGAAACCGCAGGACCGGGTGGCGGTCAAACCCCATGCCGCGCCGCTGTTTCATGCGATGCAGTATCTCATGGGCAACCAGACGCGGGAGAAGCTGGAGGCCTTCCGCGCCTTCGGCGGTGCGCAGAGCTACCCCAGCCGCACGAAGGACACGGACGACGTGGATTTCTCCACAGGGTCCGTGGGGCTTGGCGTGGCGATCACGGCGTTCGCGTCGCTGGTGCAGGACTACATCCGCGGCCATGGCTGGGGGCAGGGGGCCGAGGGGCGGATGGTGGCGCTCGTGGGCGATGCCGAGCTCGACGAGGGCAATGTCTACGAATGCCTTCAGGAGGGGTGGAAGCACGACCTGCGCAACGTCTGGTGGGTGATCGACTACAACCGGCAGTCGCTCGACGGCGTGGTGCGCGAGGGGCTGTGGCAGAGGATCGAGGCCATCTTCGGCGCCTTCGGCTGGCGCGTGGTGCGGGTGAAGCATGGCGCGTTGCAGCGGGCGGCGTTCGATGAGCCGGGCGGGGAGAGGCTTCGCGAGTGGATCGACGGCTGTCCGAACGATCTTTATTCCGCGCTGACCTTCAAGGGCGGGGCCGCGTGGCGGCAGCGCCTGATGGACGACATCGGCGACCAGGGAGAGGTGACGGCGCTGCTGGACCGCCGCAGCGACGACGCGCTGGCCGAGCTGATGACCAACCTCGGCGGGCAATGCGTGGAGACCATGGCGCAGGCCTTTGCCGAGGCGGAGGGGGACGACCGGCCCACGGCCTTTCTTGCCTACACGATCAAGGGCTGGGGCACGCCGCTCGCGGGGCACAAGGACAATCACGGCGGGCTGATGACGCCGAAGCAGATGGAGGCCTTCCGCGCGCAGCATGGGGTGCGCGAGGGGCGGGAGTGGGAGCCCTTCGAGACGGTGGCCGATCCGGAGGGGCTGAAGCGGTTTCTCGAGACTGTGCCGTTCTTCTCCAAAGGCACGCGGCGGCATGTGGCGGCGACCTATCCCACGGAAGGCCCGGTCTGGCTCGACGATGCGGAGCAGTCGACGCAAGGGGCCTTCGGAAAGATCCTGGGCGAGATGGCACGCGACAAGGGCGGGATCGCGGACCGGATCGTCTCCTTCTCGCCCGACGTGACCGTCTCGACGGGGCTGAGCGCCTGGGTCAACAGGCGGGGGCTTTTCGCCCGGGAGGGGCGCGAGGACGTGTTCAAGGGCGAGGCGGTGCCGTCGACCCAGAAATGGGCGTTCTCGCCCGCTGGCCAGCATGTGGAACTGGGCATCGCCGAGATGAACCTGTTCCTCGCGCTCGGCGCGGCGGGGCTGTCGCATTCGCTTTTCGGCGAGAGGCTGCTGCCGGTGGGGACGGTCTATGACCCCTTCGTGGCGCGCGGCCTCGATGCGCTGAACTACGCCTGCTACCAGGGCGCGCGGTTCCTGATCGCTGGCACGCCCTCGGGTGTCACGCTGGCCCCCGAGGGCGGGGCGCACCAGTCGGTCGGCTCGCCGCTGATCGGGATGAGTCAGGACGGGCTCGCGGCCTTCGAGCCCGCGTGGTCGGACGAGCTGTCGGTCGTGATGGACTGGGCCCTCGATTACATGCAGCGCGGTGGCGAGGGCGATCCGGACGAGGAGACCTGGCTCCGGGACGAGACGGGGGGTGCGGTCTACCTCAGGCTCTCGACCCGGCCGCTGGAGCAGCTGCGCAGCGCGCGGGACGAGGCGTTCGCCCAGGGTGTCACCCGGGGGGCCTACTGGCTGCGCCCGCCGGGGCCGAACACCGAGGTCGTGATCGCCTACCAGGGCGCGGTGGCGCCGGCGGCGATCGAGGCCGCGGGGCGGATCGGGCAGGACCGGCGCGAAGTGGCGGTGCTGGCGGTGACGTCGGCCGACCGGCTGAACGCGGGCTGGACGGCGGCGCAGCGGGGGCGGATGCGCGTGGGCGGGGGGCTCTCCCACGTCGAGCGGCTCCTAGGGGAATTGCCCGCCCATTGCCTTCTGGTGACGGTGATCGACGGGCATCCGGCGACGCTGTCCTGGCTCGGGGCCGTGGCGGGGCACCGGGTGGCGCCGCTCGGGGTGGAGCATTTCGGCCAGACCGGCACGATCGAGGACCTGCACCGTCATTTCATGATCGACGCCGACGCCATCGTCGCGGCGGCGGACACCTACAGCGCGGGGCGCGCGATCCGGCTGCGATCGGTTTGATGCCCGGGACGCGCACGACAGGCTTGATCGGTTTGCTGTCAAATGTCAGACATTATGACATCGGACCAGACTCGGTCCCAACCAACGACGGGCGGCCCGATGCAGGCGGCCCCGGAAATCCAACACGGAGGACATCATGAAGCTATTCCGTTCAGTGGCCGCATGCCTTGCCATGTCGGTGGCGCTGCCTGCCCTGCCTGCGGTGGCGCAGGACGCGGTTTTCCCGGGGGACAGCACCTCGGGGACCTATTTCGACTACATGAAGACGGTCTACGCGCGCGCCGGCAATCCCGAGATCAGCATGCTGCCGCTGACCAGCTTCGACAAGGAGTTCGAGATCGTCGGCCTTGGTGCGGAAAGCTGGGAGCAGTCGGAGGACGGGCTGACCTGGACCTTCACCCTGCGCGAAGGGCTGATGTTCTCCGACGGCCATCCGCTGACCGCCGAGGATTACGTCTTCGCACTGCAGCGCGCGGCGACGGACGGCTATGACTTCGCCTGGTACTGGGATTTCGCCGCCGGGATCGAGAACTGGAACGCCGTGGTGAACGGCGAGGCGGATGTCTCCACCCTCGGGATCGAGGCGGTGGATGACCGGACAATTTCCGTGACCACGGCCTCGCCGAAGCCCTACCTGCCGAGCGTCGTGAGCCTGTGGTATCCGGTGCCGAAGCACGTCTGGGACGAGCACGGCGACGATTACGCCGTGAACGTCGACACGCTGGTCGCCTCGGGCGCCTACATGGTCGAGAGCTGGGAAAAGAACGACAACACGATCACCTATGTCCGCAACCCGAACTACACCGGGCCGTGGCCGGGCGAGCTTGACAGCTTCGAGGTGAACCAGTCGCTGGGCCAGCCGGAGGTCGGACTGCCGGCCTTCATGGCGGGGGAACTGGGCCTTGCCTACCTGAACCGGGGCCAGATACCGTTCATGGAAGAACGGATGGGCGACAACATCCGGCGCAACGCGATCTTCGCGGTGTCCTACATTTCCTTCGACCTCGACGCGCCGCCCTTCGACGACGTGAACGTGCGCCGGGCGCTGGCGCTGGCGGTGGACCGCGAGGAGATGACCTCGACGGTGCTCGCGGACCTCGCGATCCCGGGCGCCTCGATCCTGCCGCCGGGCTATCCCGGGCACAATCAGGCCATCGTCGACCAGGCCGTCTTCGACCCCGAGCGTGCGCGCGAGCTTCTCGCCGAGGCCGGCTATCCGGGCGGCGAGGGCTTTCCGGAAGTGGAGATCTGGTACCGCGACCAGGGCGGCTACAACGGCGCCATCACCGCGCCGATGCTGCAGTACCTGCAGGCCGAGTACGAGGAGCACCTGGGGATCACCATGGGCATCCGCGTGATGCCGATCCAGGACTGGATGCAGGCGCTGACGGAAGAGACCAACAACCTGTTCCTGAGCCCTTACGAGTACGACTACATCGACCCGTCGAACTTCTTCGGCATCTTCTACGGCGGCGGCCGGCACGACCATCGCCTGCCGGAATACGACGCGCTGGTTGAACAGGCCGGATCCGCGTCGGAATGGGAGGAGCGGCTGGCGCTTTACGAAGAAGCCGAGCAGATCCTGCTTTACGACAACGTGTCGGTGATCCCGCTGGTGCACCCGATCCAGACCTTCGTCTTTGCCGACGGGATCTCGGGAGAGGCAACGGTGCCGACGGAGAACGGTCTCAGCGCCTCGTCGCGGCTGACGCCGTATTTCTACACTCACCTGACCGTCGAATAGGTTTCGACGGTCCACTCCGGCCCCGGCGGTGTCTCTCCCATGCCGCCGGGGTTCGGCAACGCCTCGAAAGCGTGTACGCCCTTCCCATGAAAGACACCCAGGCACAGCCGATCGTCGAGATCGAGGACCTCCGCGTGACCTTCCCGCAGGCCGAAGGCAGCGTCAGGGCCGTCCGTGGCGTGTCGCTCGCGCTCCATCCGGGCGAGAGCCTGGGCGTGGTGGGCGAGAGCGGATCGGGCAAGTCGGTGTCGTGGATGGCGGTGATGCGGCTTCTGCGCGCGCCGCCTGCCGAGGTGGAGGCGGGACGGCTCAGGCTTGCGGGCATCGAGGTGATGCAGGCCCGGCGCGAGGAGCTGACGGAATTGCGCGGCCGGGCCGCGGCGATGATCTTCCAGGACCCGATGACGGCCTTCGATCCGGTGTTCACCATCGGGCACCAGATCATCGAGACGATCCGCGCGCACCGCGCCACCTCGAAGCGCGCGGCAAGGGCGGAGGCGCTGGACCTGCTCGAGCGGGTGGAGATCCGGAATGCGGAGGCCATTCTGGACAGCTATCCGCACCAGTTGTCGGGGGGGATGCTGCAGCGGGCGATGATCGCCATGGCGCTCTCGTGCCGGCCGCAGGTGCTGATCGCGGACGAGCCGACGACCGCGCTGGACGTGACGGTGCAGGCGCAGATCCTGCAGCTCATCAAGGACCTGCAGGACGAGATGGGCATGGGCCTCGTGATGATCACCCATGACCTCGGCGTCGTGGCCGAGACGGTGGACCGGGTGGTGGTGATGTACGGCGGCAAGGTGATGGAGGAGGCGCCGGTCGTGGAGCTCTTCGAGGACCCGCGCCATCCCTATACCCGAGCGCTCATGGTCTCGATCCCGGGTCAGGAGGGCGGCAGGCGCAGGCTGACGGAGATCCCCGGCGCCTCTCCCGATCCCTCGGACCCGCCGGAGGGCTGCCCGTTCCATCCGCGCTGCACGCAGGCGGATGCCCAGTGCGCGGCGGAGGAGCCGCCGATGGCGGTCCTCGGTCCGGGCCGCCGTGCGGCCTGCTGGAGGCTGACGTGAGCGGGCCGGACCGCATTCCGCCGGGCGCCGTGCCCGCGCTGGAGCTGCGGGGCCTCGGCAAGCGGTTCCACCTGCGCTCGGGCGGGATCCTGCGGCGCCGCGTGACGGAGCTGCGCGCGGTGGCGGACGTGGACCTCGTGCTCCCCCGGGGCGGCATCCTCGGCCTTGTGGGCGAGAGCGGGTCGGGCAAGTCCACCACGGGGCTGATGGCGCTGCGGCTCTTGGAGCCGAGCGAGGGGCAGATCCTGATCGAGGGCACGGACGTGACCGCGCTGGGCCATGCCGCGCTGAAGCCTTGGCGCAGGCGGGTGCAGGTCGTCTTTCAGGACAGCTATTCGGCGCTCGACCCGATGTTCACGCTGGCGCAGGTGGTGGCCGAACCCCTGCGCATCCACGGCATCGGCGACGGCGCGAGCCGGCATCGCGCGGCGCTCGACTGGCTGGAGCGGGTGGGGCTGCACCGCAGCTACGGCAGCCGCTACGCGCACGAGCTGTCCGGCGGGCAGAGGCAGCGGGTGGCCATCGCGCGGGCGCTGATCCTGGAGCCCGCGGTGCTGATCGCGGACGAGCCGACCTCGGCGCTCGACGTGAGCGTGAAGGCGCAGATCATCAACCTGCTGCAGGACCTGCAGGCGGAGATGGACCTGTCGATCCTCTTCATCAGCCACGACCTGTCGGTGGTGCGGTCGCTGTGTGATCGGGTGGCGGTGATGTTCTCGGGCCGGATCGTGGAGGAGGCGCCGACGGAGGCCATCTTCACCTCGGCGCGCCATCCCTATACCCGCGCGCTCCTCGACGCGATCCCGGTGCTCGACCCGCGCCAGAGGCGCAGGCGGACCTTCCGCGACCGCGCGGAGATCGCGCGGGACGTGCCGGTGCTGCGCCGGGGCGAGGTCACGGGGCCGGTGCCGGAGGGTGCGGGGCCGCGGCTGATGCCGATAGGCCCGGATCACCGGGTCGCGGCCGTGCTGGAGGGGGAGGCGGCATGACGGGCTATATCCTGCGCAGGCTCCTGTCGGTCATGGTCACCTTCTTCGTGGTGTCGGTCATCATCTTCCTGATGATGCACTCGATCCCCGGCGGGCCCTTCGACGGGGGGGACATGCCCGTGCCCGAGGCGGTGCGGCAGAAGCTCAACGCGCAATACGGCCTCGATCAGCCGCTTTACGTCCAGTACGGCAGGTACATGTGGGGCGTGCTGCAGTTCGATTTCGGCGTGCCCTTCCAGAGCCCGGGCGAGACGGTGCTCGAGCTTCTGGGCCGGGCCTGGGTGCCGAGTCTTGTCCTCGGCGGCCTCGGCGTTCTGATCGGCGTGCCGCTGGGCATCCTGCTCGGCATGGCGGCGGCGCTGAAGCGGAACTCGTGGATCGACTATCTCGCCTCCACGGTGGCCACGCTCGGGCTGACGATCCCTGTCTTCGTGACTTCGATGCTGCTCATTCTCGTGTTCTCGGTCTGGCTGGGCTGGCTGCCCTCCTCGGGCTGGGGGGAGCCGGAACGCTGGATCCTGCCCATCGCGGCCTATGCAACGATCCCCATGGCGACCTATGCGCGCTACATGCGCTCGGCCATGCTCGACACGCTCAACAAGCCCTTCGTGACGGTGCTGCGCGCCAAGGGGCTGAGCGAGCGGCAGATCGTCTTCCAGCACGTCATGCGCAA
This sequence comes from Histidinibacterium lentulum, assembly GCF_003789055.1. GTDB lineage: Bacteria > Pseudomonadota > Alphaproteobacteria > Rhodobacterales > Rhodobacteraceae > Oceanicola > Oceanicola lentulus. Next base: position 66,567 of record NZ_ML119092.1, read on the forward strand.
TTCGTCCATTCCGCTGGTCACGGTGTTCCTGCCGATGTTCATCGGCACGGCGACGGGCTCGATCTTCGTCGAGGCGATGTTCCGGGTGCCGGGGCTGGGGAGCTATTTCGTCTCGTCGATCCGGACGCGGGACTATCCGCTGGAAATGGCGCTGATGCTGATGCTGACCGTGATGTTCTGCCTCGCCTACCTGATCTCCGATATCCTCTATGCGTGGCTCAATCCCCGCATCCGCCACGGAGGAAAGCAGGAATGACCGCCGAACCGAACGTCGCGCCCGCCGCCGCCGTGCTGGCAAAGCCTGCGAAGCGGCAGCGCGGGCCGCTCTGGTTCGCCTGGCGCAGGTTTCTGGCCAACCGCGCGGCGGTCGTCGGCGGCTCCGTACTGGGGATCATCACGCTCATGGCGATCTTCGCGCCCTGGATCACGCCGGCGGGGCCCACGGCGCAGGCGTTTCTCACCGATGCGCTGGCCTTTCCCTCGGCGCAGCACTGGATGGGGGTCGATGACCTCGGGCGCGACTTCTTTACCCGGATCGTCTATGGCGCGCGGGTGTCGCTGACGATCGGCTTCTCGGCGGCGCTGTTCTCGGTCGTCATCGGCATTCCTCTCGGGGCGGCGGCGGGGTTCTTCGGCGGGCGGACGGACTGGGTGATCATGCGGGTGATCGAGATCTTCTCGGTCGTCCCGCCGCTGCTGGCGGCGATGCTCCTGGGCGCGCTGACGGGGGGCGGGTTCTGGATGATCGTGGCCATCGCGGCGCTCTTCGGCTGGGTGCAGGTCTGCCTTCTGGTCCGGGCGCAGATCAAGGCGTTCAAGGAGAAGGAATTCGTGCGCGCAGCGCAGGCCCTCGGCGCCTCTCCGGCCTATGTGATCCGGGTGCATCTCATCCCGAATTCCGTCTCGCCCATCATCATCGGCTTCGTTCTGGCGATCCCGCTTGCCATGATGCTCGAGGCGTCGCTCTCGTTCCTCGGCGTGGGGGTACCCCCGCCAACGCCCTCCTGGGGGCAGATGATCAACAACGGTATGAACTTCATGTATTTCTACTGGCATCTCGCGGTCTTCCCCACGGTGGCCCTTGCCGTCACGGTGCTCGCCACCTCTCTCTTCGGAGACGGGCTGCGCGACGCGCTCGACCCCACGATGAAGGCGCGCTGACCATGGCCAACGGATTGCGCGACCTGTTCCTCCTCGACGAGGAGGTGACCTTCCTCAACCACGGCTCCTATGGCGCCTGCCCCAAGCCGGTCTTTGCCCGCTACCAGGAGTGGCAGGTGCAGCTGGAACGGCAGCCGGTGGCCTTTCTCGACATCCAGCGCGGCTATGGACGCTGGATGGCCGAGACGCGGACGGCGCTGGCCGAGGAGCTGAACGTCCGGCCCGACGATCTGGCCGGGTTCTCGAACGTGACCCACGCGCTGAACGTGGTGGCGCGGTCCCTGCCGCTGTCGGAGGGCGACGAGATCCTGACCACGGATCACGAATACGCCGCGCTGGAGAAGACCTGGGCCTTCGTGACCCAGCGCACCGGCGCGCGGATCGTGGTGGCGGAGGTGCCGCTGCCGCTGACCTCGGCCGGGGCCTTCACCGGCGCGCTGAAGGAGAAGATGACGGACCGCACGCGGGTGCTGTTCCTGAGCCACATCACCTCGCCCACCGCGCTGCTCTTTCCGATCGAGGAGATTGTGGCCGAGGCGCGCCGGCGCGACATCTGGACGGTGATCGACGGGGCCCATTCGCCGGGGCAGATCAAGCTCGATCTGACCGCGCTCGACGCGGATTTCTATGCGGGCAACTGCCACAAGTGGCTGATGTCGCCCAAGGGGGCGGGGTTTCTCCATGCGCGGGCCGATCACCAGCATCTGATGCAGCCGCTTGCCGTGTCCCACGGCTGGCAGCCCGACCGGCATGGCCCGGGGCCCTTCGGCGGCACCGCTTTCGTCGACACGATGGAGATGCAGGGCACCCGCGATCCCGCGGCCTGGCTGTCGGTGCCCGAGGCGCTGGCTTTCCGCCGGGCGCATGACTGGTGGGAGGTGGTGCGCGGCTGTTCGGACCTCGCCTGGGAGACCGCGCAGCGGGTGGTGCAGATGACCGGCCTGCCGCTGCTGGCCTCGCGGGCGTTCTGCGCGCCGCAGATGGTGTCGATGGAGGTGCCGCGCTGCGATTTCCTGTGGCTGCACGACGCGCTTCTCGACCGGCACGGAATCGAGATCCCGACGATGGACTGGAAGGGCCGCACCTTCGTGCGCGTCTCGGTCCAGGGTTACAACACGGCCGCCGAGATGGACCTGCTGGTCGAAGCTCTGGCGGATGTCCTGTCCCTGCCGGCGGCGGCCTGATGACGGACAGCCCGCTGACCTATCTCGGCAAGTTGCCGAACCGCACCCGGGGGCACGAGGTGCTGGACGCGCTCGCCGAGATGGTCAGCCGCTCCGGCCTCGACGTGGGCGACCGGCTGCCGCCCGAGGTGCAGATGGCGCAGCAGCTGGGCGTGGGCCGGTCCACCATGCGCGAGGCGCTGAACCGCTGGGAGGGTCTGGGGCTGATCCGGCGGCGGAGGGGTATCGGGACGTTCCTCGTGGCGCCCATCCCTGCGCCGGGCGGGCCGGTGGACCCGGACGTGCGCCTCGAGGGGGCTGCGGTCCTGCGGCTCCTCGAGGTGCGCTCGACGCTCGAGACGCAGGTGGCGCGGCTCGCCGCCGAGAGGGGGACGAAGGGCCAGAAGGCCGAGATCGCGCGGCTTTGCGGGGTGCTGCTGGAGATTGTGGCGCGGGGCGAGAACTACCGCGAGGCGGATATCGCCTTTCACACCGCCATCGCCGATGCCTCTGCCAACCCGATGTTCACCCAGATCCTGACCTATCTCGACCAGGCCTTCGAGCGGGCGGCGGACTCGCCCTTCAACCGCGCGGCCTTCGGGCTCGACAGTTTCAGCTATCACGGGCCGCTGTCGGACGCCGTGGTGGCCGGCGACGGCGACGCGGCGGAGCGGGCTGTCCTCGACATCATCGCCTCGGTCCGGGCCGAGGTGGAGGCGATCATCCGCGACGGCGGCCAGGGCTGAGGTGGCGGTCTTCCGCTGGGAGAACCCGGTGGTAAGGGGGCTGGCGCCCGACCCGTCGGTGATCCGGGTGGGGCGGGACTACTGGCTGGCCACCTCGACCTTCGATCACCTGCCGGGCATCCGGCTCTGGCATTCGGTGAACCTTCGCGACTGGGTACCCATGGGCGGCGCGGTCACGCGGCCCGCGCAGTATCGCCGCGACGGGAAGGCGGGGGCACTCGACCTCTTCGCGCCCACGCTGCGGCATCATCGCGGCGTCTTCTACCTCGTCTGCACGAACGTGGCGGAAGGGCAGGGGAATTTCCTTCTGACGGCCCGCGATCCGGCGGGCGACTGGTCGGACGCGGTCTGGCTCGACGACGGCGGCTTCGATCCGTCGCTCTTCTTCGATGCGGACGGGACCTGTTACTACACCCGCCGCACGCTGGACCTCGCTTCGCTGGAGCGGGGCGGAGACCTGGGCCCGGTGGTGCAGGGGGTGCTCGACCCCGGGACGGGGCGGCTGGGGCCGCTCCGGGCGATCACGCCGGGGCCGAGGGGCTGGTGCTCGAACGACATCGAGGGGCCGCATCTCTACCGGATCGGCGCCTGGTACTACCTTTTCGCCGCCGAAGGCGGGACCTGGGCCGGGCACATGCAGACCGTGGCGCGGTCACGCAGCCCCTGGGGGCCGTTCGAGCCCTGCCCGTGGAACCCCGTTCTGACCCACCGCCACCGGGTGATGCACCCGCTGCAAACCCTGGGCCATGCGGAGCTGGTGGAGGATGCCTCGGGCGGCTGGTGGGCGCTGGCGCTGGGGGTGCGAAAACGCGGGCAGCATCATCTGCTGGGCCGGGAGACGATGCTGGCGCCCGTGGAGTGGCGGGACGGCTGGCCGGTGATCGGCGCCGGCGGAGAGCTGGAGACCGGGATGGAGGCCGCGCGCTCGCCGGAGACCGGCGGAGCGGTTCGGTCGCCCGCCGGTCTCTGGGGGCAGGGGTGGCGGTCGCTCGGTCAGTGGGACGAGGCGCTGGAGCTGGACGGAGCGGATGTGCTGCTGCCTTGCGGTGCGGGGCTTGGCGTGCTGCACGGCGGCGGCGCGGTTCTCCTGCCGCAGAGCGAGCCGGTGCAGGCGTTCGAGGCATGGGTGCCTGTGCCGGAGGCCGGGGGCGCCACGGGCGTCGCGGTCTTCGCCAATGCCGCGCATTGGTATGCGCTCCGGCGGACGGGGGGCAGCCTCGTTTTCGCGCGCCAGGTGGACGACCTGGCGACGGCGGCGGAGGCAAGAGACCCGGGCGGACCCTTGCGGATCAGGATCGAGGCGGGGCCGGAGCGGTACCGGTTCCTCCTGGCCCGGCCCGAGGGCTGGGAGGTGCTGGGCGAAGGCGCGGCGCGGCTCCTGTCGGCGGAGAGTTGCGAGTGGTTCACCGGGGTATCCTTTGCGCTGCTGGCCGAGGGAGAGGGCGGCGCGGCGCGGTTCGGAGAGGTGACGGTCGGATGAGGCAGGTGGCCGGCTCGGGTTCGGCCCGGAGGTGTTCCAGGGATGGCGCGGTGGGTTGGAAACCCACCCTAAGGCGGCCCGAAACACCGACCTGCACATCTCCCGGAGGGTGGGTTTCCAACCCACCGCGCCGCGCCGAT
>NZ_ML119092.1:71266-123241 GCF_003789055.1 Histidinibacterium lentulum
GCGGGCGGGGGGGGGGGGTCCCACCCCCCCCCCCCCCCCCCCCCACCCCCCCCCCCCCCCCCCGGGGGGGGGGGGGCCCCCCCCCCCCCCCCGCCGCGCCGATCCCGCCGTTGCAATCGCGGGCCCGTGGTGGCATTCCCCGGGACTGCCCGAGGCCGCCGCAAGACCCGCCCGATGACCGCCGACGACTCCGCCCCGCCGCCGCGCTATTCGGCGCCCGCGCTCGAGAAGGGGCTCGATATCCTCGAGCTTCTGGCCGAGGAGGAGCGGGGCCTCTCCCAGGCCGAGATCGCGCGGGCCATGGGTCGGTCGGTCAGCGAGATCTTCCGCATGATCGTGGTGCTGACCGAGCGCGGCTATGTCGCCCAGGATCCCGAGACCGACCGTTACAGCCTGACGACGAAGCTCTTCGAGGTCGCCAACCGCACGCCGCTGATCCGGCGCCTGACCGCCCTCGCCGGCCCGCTCATGAGGCGGATGACGGCGGAGATCAACCAGTCGGCGCATCTGGCCATCGTCTCGGACGACGCGGTGCTGATCGTCGGGCAGGTGGACCCGCCCGGCCACCACGTCATGTCGATCCGGCTCGGCGCGCGGATCGACCTCTGGCGCGCATCGTCGGGCCGGGTGATCCTCGCGTTCACCGAGCCCGAGCGTCTGGACGAGCTCTTTGCCCGGGTGCCGCTGCCCGCCGACAAGACCGAGGCCGGCCTGCGCGGGGAACTCTCCGAGATCGCCGCCCGCGGCCACGAGATCACCGACAGTTTCACCGCGCGGGGCATCGTCAACATCGCGGCGCCCGTGCGCGACCACACCGGGCAGGCCATCGCCGCACTGACCGTGCCGCATCTCGAGCGGTTCGACGATCCGGTAAGCTTCGAGGCCTGCGCGAAGGCGGTGATCGCCACCGCCAACGCGATCAGCGCCTCCATGGGCGGCCCCGAAGTGCCGCCCCTCTCGGGCCTCAGTCGAGGGTGAGCGGCTCCGCCGGCCGCTCCATCGAGCGGAAGCAGGCCTCGACGAGCGCCATGGTGCGATAGGCGTCCTCGACCCCGGAATGCAGATGCGTGTCCTCGCCCGAGGCCACGCGCTGCACGTTGCGCATGGGGCCCATGAAGCTTTCGATGAACCAGCTTCCCGTGAGCGGCACCTGCTCCCATTCCCCGCCGTTCCGGCAGAGCCAGAGCTCGTCCGCCTCGCCGTTGGGATAGTCGTAGCAGACGCCGAGCTTGACCATCATCGCGCCCTCGGTGCCCTCGAAGCGGAACCAGGCGGACTGGAATTTGCGCCCGTTCCGGTGGTTGTGGTTGATCGACATGAGACCCCGCAGGCTGGGCCCGTAGTCGAGGATCACGCTGGTGCGGGTCTGGGCGAAGTCGTCCGCGCGCGGATCGTGGAGCGACCGGGCGAAGACGCCCCGGGGGTCGCCCGCCACGGCGCGGATCGCGTCGAGGTAGTGGATCGAATGGACCGCGATCTCCACCCGCTTCATCGGAATGAGGAAGGGAAAGAGGTGCCAGGGGGTGAAGATGTTGAGATGCACCTCGATCTCCAGAAGCTCCCCCAGAAGCCCGCGCCGCACGGCATCCTGCACCGCGCGCATCATCGGCGAGAATCGCAGCTGGAAATTGACCGCCGCCGTGAGGCCCTTGTCGCGGCAGACCTGCCGGATCTCGCGGGCCTGGGCCTGGTCGGCGCCCATGGGCTTCTGCATCAGGACGGCGGCGCCGTCCGGCAGTTCCGGAAGAAGGCCCGGCAGGACATGGGGCGGCACGGCGATGTCGTAGACCACGTCCGTGCCGTGAGCCTCTCCCGCCTCCTTCAGCGAGGCATGGACAGCGGCGATGTGATGCTCGCGCGCGAGCGCCTCGGCGCGGTCCCGGTCGATGTCGGTCACGCCCGCCACCGTCAGCCCGGCCATGGCATAGGCGGGCAGGTGGGCGTCCCGGACGATGCCGCCCGCGCCGCAGATGACGATGGGGCGCGGGCGCTCGGGCGCGGGCCAGTCCTGGGTCAGGTCATGCGTCATCGGGCGGCCTCCCTCCGCTCGGCCAGCAGGATGTGCTCGCAATACATCACGGTCTGGCCCTTCTGGTTCGTCGTCTCGCAGATTTCCGTCACCCTGCCATAGGCCGGCCGCTTCGGATCGTCCGACAGCGCGCCGATCGTCACGGTGGTGCGGATCGTGTCGCCCGCGTGGACGGGCGCCGGAAAGCGCAGGCGCTCGTAGCCGTAGGTGAAGGCGCGCGGATTGATCTCGGTGGCGGTCAGCCCGATGCCGATGGCGAAGGTCATTGTGCCATGGGCGATGCGCTGGCCGAAGGGCTGCGTGGCGCACCATTCGGCGTCCATGTGGTGGGGGAAGAAATCCCCCGAATGCCCTGCGTGGATGACGATGTCCGCCTCGGTGATCGTCCGCCCGAAGCTCTGCCGGCTTTCGCCTTCCACGTAATCCTCAAAGTAGCGTTCCCGCTCCATCGCTGTCTCCTCCCGCGTCGTTTCAGATATACAAAACCATTTGACAGGTGAAATGCAATCCGCAACGATGGGGAGAGACGACCCCGGACCACCGGGGCGGGACCGAAGGGGGGAGCGATGGCGGAGATCGGCGTTCATGCGCGGGGGCTGCCCGGGTTGCCGGGGGACCATGCGGGGATCCCGGTCTGGAACTCCGAGGACTGGTATTTCGAGGATTTCACCCCCGGAGACAGAATCCGCTCCGTCCGCCGGACGATCTCGGAGGGCGAATCGATGCTCTTCAACAGCCTCGTGATGGACCACCACCCTTACGTCTCGGACGAGCGGTTCGCGGCGGAGGAAGGGGTGTTCGGCCGCAGGCTCGTGGCGGGGGCCATGGTGTTCAGCTACGGGCTGGGGCTGGCGGCGACGAACTGCCTGAACTCGTTTTCCTATGGCTACGACCGGCTGCGCTTCATCGCGCCCGTGTTCATCGGCGACACGATCTACACGATCCGCGAGAACCTCTCGAAGGAGGTCAAGGACCTAAAGATGGGCAAGGTCCGGGTCAGCTATTCGGTGTTCAAGGGCGAGGGGGAGCAGGTGCTCTATTGCGAGCACCTGATGACCGCGCTCTACCGCGATCCCGCGCCGTTCCGGGAAGCGGCCGAGGCGGCGATGGCGGCGAAGAAGGCGGCGCGCCGTGGCTGAGTTGCGCGGCATGACCTGGGACCATTCCCGGGGCTTCGACCCGATGGTGGCGACCTCGCGCGCCTTTGAGGCCGCGCATCCCGGCGTGACGATCACCTGGGAAAAACGCTCGCTCCAGGCCTTCGCGGACCGTCCGATCGAGGAGATGGCCGGACGCTACGACCTCATGGTGATCGACCATCCCCATGTGGGGGAGGTGGCGGGTTCGGGCCTGCTGATGCCCTTCGACGGGCAGGGGCGGGAGGCGGAACTGTCCGCGCTGGCAGCGCAGTCGGTGGGTCTGTCGCATCCTTCCTACGAATTCGACGGGCGCCAATGGAGTCTCGCCATCGACGCGGCCACCCCGGTGGCGGCGTTCCGGCCCGACCGGCTGGAGGCCGCGCCCGAGACCTGGGACGGGGTCATGGTGCTCGCACGGCAGGGTCGGGTGGCCTTCGCGCTCATCCCGATCAACGCGCTGATGACCTTCATGGGCATGGCGCGGAACTTGGGCGCCGACGTGGGCCGCGCGGGGGGCTTCGTCGACCGCGCGGCGGGGGAGACGGTGCTGGCGCGGCTGGGCGAGATCGTGGCGCTGATGGACCCGCGCTGCCTCACGCTCGATCCCATCGGGATCTATGAATGGATGGGACGCACCGCCGATGCGCCGGCCTATTCGCCCTATGGCTATGGCTACACGAACTACAGCCGCGCGGGCTATTGCCGCTTTCCGCTGATCTTCGCCGATGCGCCGGGGCTGGAGAGGGCGGACCCGTCCGGGACGGTGATCGGCGGCACGGGGATCGCGGTGTCGACGGCGTCGAAGCATGTGGATCTCGCCCTCGACTATGCCTTCTGGATCGCCGGGGCGGAGTGTCAGGCGGGGCTGTTCTTCGACGCGGGGGGCCAGCCGGGCAATGCCGTGGCCTGGGAGAGCGACCGCTGCAACACGGCGAGCCGCAATTTCTTCCGCGGCACGCGCGCCACGCTGGAGAGCGCGTGGCTGAGGCCGAGGCACGACGGGTACATGGGCTTTCAGGAGAAGGGCGGGGACATCGTGCACGCCTTCCTGCGCGGCGAGGCGACGCGGGACGCGACGCTTGACGCGCTGGAGAAGGCCTGGGCGGAGAGCCTGCCATGACGCCGCTGCCGCAGGAGGCGCGCCCCCTCGACGGGCTGGTGGTGCTCGATTTCAGCCAGTTCCTGTCGGGGCCGCTGGCCTCCTTGAAGCTGGCGGACCTCGGCGCGCGGGTGATCAAGGTGGAGCGTCCGGGGACCGGCGATCTCTGCCGGCATCTTTACCTGTCGGATACCGACATCGACGGGGACAATTCGCTCTTTCACGCCATCAATCGCAACAAGGAGAGCCTGACCGCCGACCTGAGGGACGAGGCGGACCGCGCCATGCTGCGGGAGCTGATCGCGCGGGCGGACGTGATGATCCAGAACTTCCGCCCCGGCGTGATCGAGCGGCAAGGCTTCGGTTGGGAGGACATGCGGGCGATCAATCCGCGCCTCGTCTACGGCTCGATCTCGGGCTACGGCGAGGACGGTCCCTGGGCGCCGCTGCCGGGTCAGGACCTCTTGGCGCAGGCGCGCTCGGGCCTCCTGTGGCTGACGGGATCGGACAGCGATCCGCCCGTTCCGATGGGATTGGCCGTGGCGGACATGCTGGCGGGCAACGCGCTGGCCATGGGCGTGCTGGCGGCACTGGTGGGGCGGGGCATCCACGGGCGGGGGGCCCATGTGCAGACCTCGCTGCTCGAGGCGATGATCGACTTTCAGTTCGAGGTGCTGACGACGCATCTGAACGACGGGCGGCGGATGCCGCGCCGGGCGCAGGTGAACGGCGCCCACGCCTATCTCGGCGCGCCCTACGGGGTCTATGCGACCCGGGACGGCTGGCTGGCGCTCGCCATGACCCCCTCGCTGGAGCGGCTGGCGGGGCTGATGGAGATCGAGGGGCTGGAGCGGTTCTACGGCGACCGCGCCGCGCTGATGACCCACCGGGACGAGATCAAGCGGGTGATCGCCGAGGCGGCCGCCACGCGGACCACGGCGGACTGGCTGAAGGTGCTGCAACCGGCGGATATCTGGTGTTCCGAGGTGCTGGACTGGCCCGGGCTGCTGGAGTCCGAGGCGTTCCGCAGGCTCGATGTCCTGACCGAGATCACGCGGGGCGCGGACACGCGGCTGACGGCCCTCCGCGCGCCCATCAGGATAGACGGCCGCACGCTTGCCAGCCCCCGCGCGGCCCCCGCGCTGGGCGGCGATCGCGACCGCATCATTGAAGACCTGCTGTCCCGCCCCGTGCCGGCGGACGGCAGGACAGACGCATCGCCAAGGCGGCGGGCGTGACAAGGCACGACATCTGGGAGGATGAGATGATGAAACTGAGACTGAAGGCGCTGGCGGCCACCGCCATGGTGCCGCTTCTGGCCGGTGCGGTCGCGGCGCAGGACTACGGCAATTTCGACGGCTACACCCTGCGGGTGAAGCTGATCGGCGGCGCGCAGTACGAGCCGCTCTACGCCACGATCTCCGATTGGGAGGCCGCCACCGGCGCGACCGTCGAGATCCTGAGCCGCAAGAACCATTTCGAGCTCGACCGCGAGATCAAGCAGGACATCGCCGCCGGAACGCTCGACTGGTGCGTCGGCTCGAACCACACCAGCTTCGCGCCGCAATACGGCAACATCTACGTCGACCTGCGCGAACATATCTCCGAGGACGTGCTGTCGGAATTCGTGCAGCGGGTGCTCGACCATTCCACCGTGGACGGCCGGCTTGTGCAGCTGCCGCGCCATTCGGACGTGTCGAACTTCTACTACCAGAAGTCGCTCTTCGAGGACCCCGAGAACCAGGCCGCCTTCGAGGCGGAATACGGCTATCCACTGGCCCCGCCCGAGACCTGGGAGCAGGTCGCCGACATGGCGAAGTTCTTCGCCGATCCGCCCAACTTCTTCGGCTTCCAGTACGTCGGAAAGGACGAGGCGGTCACCGGCCGGTTCTACGAGATGCTGGTCGCCGAGGGCGGCCAGCTCTTCACCGAGGACTGGGAGCCCGCGTTCAACTCCGAGGCGGGGGTGCGCGCGCTGCAGTTCTTCGTCGATCTCTACGAGGCGGGGGCGGTGCCGGTGGGCGTGCCGAACTACCTCTGGGACGACACCGGCCTCGGCTTCGGGTCGGGCACCGTGGCGATGAACCTCGACTGGGCAGGCTGGTCGGCGTATTTCAACGATCCCGCCAACAGCCAGGTCGCCGGGGACGTGGGCCTGATCCGCGCGCCGATGGGCAGCGCGGGCGTGCGCACGGGCTGGTCCGGCTCGCACAGCTTCTCGATCACCGAGACCTGCGACAACAAGGAGGCGGCGGCCAGCTTCGTCACCTTCCTGACCGACCACGACCGCCAGATGATCGAGGCGCGCACGGGCCTTCTGCCCAGCCGCAGCGAGGTCTGGGAAACGGCCAAGGCCGAGTTCGCGGAAGGCGGCAACGACTTCCTCGTCGAGGTCTTCGACACCTATGCCGCCTCGATGGCCGAGGATGCCTTCACCCCGCCGCTCATTCCCGAGTGGATCGAGGTGTCGAACGTGCTCTGGCCGCGCCTGCAGGCCGCCATCGTCGGCGACCAGACCGCGCAGGAGGCGCTCGATCAGGCCGCCGACGAGGCGCGCATCGTGATGGAAGACGCCGGCTACCTCTGATCCGAGGCCGGCAGCTCCGGGCGCGGCGGACCTCCCGCCGCCGCGCCCGCCCCGACACAGGCGAGACACACGTGACCCGATTCTTCCGCACCCGGCAGGCGGCCCTGACGCCGCTTCTGCTGCTGTCCCCGGCGATCCTGACGATGCTCTTCGTCGTGGCGATCCCGCTGGTGTTCTCGTTCTACACCTCGCTCACGCCCTACCGGCTGACCCGGCCCGAGACGATCGAGACCTTCATCGGGTTCCGCAACTACGTCCGGCTCTGGGAAGACGCGGCCTTCTGGGCCGCGTTCTGGCGGACGATCCTCTTTCTGGTGATCGCGCTGAACGTCGAGTTCCTGTTGGGGCTGGGGATCGCGCTGCTGATCAACAAGATCACCTGGGGTCAACGGACGCTCAGGACCATCATGATGTTTCCCATGATGTTCTCGCCGATCCTCGTGGGCTTTCAGTTCAAGTTCATCTTCAACGACAACATCGGCATCGTGAACAACGCGCTGCAGTCCATGGGGATCATCGACTTCGCGATCCCGTGGCTGGTGGACGCGCGGCTGGCGATGTTCTCGATCATCTTCGCCGAGGTCTGGATGAGCACGTCGGTCTTCGCGATCCTGCTGCTGGCCGGGCTCTTCGCCATGCCGCGCGATCCGCTGGAGGCCGCCAAGGTGGACGGCTGCAACGCCTGGCAGACGTTCCGGCACATCACGCTGCCGTTCATCATGCCCTTCGCCTTCATCGCCATGACGATCCGGTCGCTGGACGTGGCAAGGGCCTACGACATCGTGCAGGTGATGACCGACGGCGGGCCCGCAGGGCGCACCGAGCTTCTGTGGACACTGATCGCGCGGGTCGGCTACGAGAATGCGCGGATGGGTCAGGCCAATGCCATGGCCTATGTCTCGACGATCCTGTCGATCGCCTTCACCTATTTCTTCTTCACCAAGCTGGTGGCCGCCCGCCGCTACATGGGAGGGGCTGAGTGATGGGTCTTTCAATGCACCTCAACGGGACTGTCCCGCCCGGCCCCTGTGTCGTCGCATCTGCCAGCTTGTCCCGCTGCAACGGTCGTCCTGCAGACCCAAGGGCAGCCCCCGACCGCGGGCGGGGGAGAAGCCCCCGCCCGGGGGGGCGGTCGGGGGCTGCCCGGCGTCCCGCCGGGCGGGACATCGGGTCGGAGCACGCGCTCGTTGATCGGCCTGGTCACCGCGCTCCTGGATCGGTCGGATTTCCATTGGCCCCCGGAGCCCGTCCATGACCCGCGCCCTGAAGAAGCGGCTCAAGGCCACGGCCCTTTGGCTGACGACCTTCGTGCTGATGATCGTCATGTGCGTCCCGGGGCTCTGGGTCGTGCTGTCGGCCTTCCGCCCGAACCGCGAGATTCTCGCCAAGCCGCCGGTCTGGGTGCCCCAGGACCTGACACTCCGCAATTTCACCAAGATCTTCGGCATCGGCGAGGAGACCGTGGCGATCCCGGTGCTGTCCTATTTCTGGAACAGCCTCGTGATCGCCACCACCTCCACCGTGATCGCGCTGATCATCGGGATGGCGGGGGGTTATGCCTTTGCCCGCTTCCGCTTCCGCTTCAAGAACGCGTGGTTCCTCGGGCTCATGCTGTTCCGCACGGTGCCCGGCATCGCGCTGTCGCTGCCGGTGTTCATGCTCTGGTCGCGGCTCGGGATCATCGACACGCAGATGGGGCTGATCATCGTCTACGTCTCGCTCAACGTGCCGTTCACCGTCTGGCTGATCGACGGCTTCTTCCGGCAGATCCCCATGTCGCTCTCGGAAGCCGCGCAGGTTGACGGCTGCACGCGCTGGCAGGCGTTCTGGAAGATCGAGTTCCCGCTGGCGAAATCGGGGATCGCGGCGGCGGGGGTCTTCGCCTTCCTGACGAGCTGGAACGAGTTCGCGCTGGCAAGCCAGCTGACGCGGTCCACGGACAGCAAGACCCTGCCGGTGGGGCTGATGGATTTCACGTCCCAGTTCACCATCGACTGGGCGGGCATGTGCGCGATGGCGGTGATCATCATCGTGCCCGCGCTGATCCTCACGTTCCTTGTGCAGAAACATCTGATCGCCGGGCTGACCTTCGGCGGAGTGAAAGGCTGAGAATGGCAGGCATCACGCTCGACAGGGTGGTCAAGCGCTACGGCAAGCTGGAGGTCGTGCACGGCATCGACCTCGAGATCGGGCATAACGAGTTCGTGGTGCTGGTCGGGCCCTCGGGCTGCGGCAAGTCCACGACGCTGCGGATGATCGCGGGGCTGGAGGACATCTCGGACGGCGACATCCGCATCGGCGAGCGGGTCGTGAACGACCTGCCCCCGCGAAAGCGCAACGTGTCGATGGTGTTCCAGAACTACGCGCTCTATCCCCACATGAACGTGCGCGACAACCTCGGCTTCGGGCTGAAGATCGCGGGGCAACCGGCGAAGGTCATCGAGGAGCGCGTGGCCGAGGCGGCGGGCATCCTTGGCCTGTCGGAGCTCATGGACCGCATCCCGGCGGAGCTCTCGGGCGGCCAGCGCCAGCGCGTCGCCATGGGCCGCGCCATCGTGCGCCACCCCGACGCGTTCCTCTTCGACGAGCCGCTCTCGAACCTCGACGCGAAGCTCCGGGTCCAGATGCGCACCGAGATCAAGAAGCTGCACGGCAAGGTGGCGACCACCGTCGTCTACGTGACGCACGACCAGGTGGAGGCGATGACGCTCGCCGACCGGATCGTGGTCATGAAGGACGGCTATATCGAGCAGGTCGGAACGCCGATGGAGGTGTTCAACCACCCGGTGAACACCTTCGTGGCAAGTTTCATCGGATCGCCCCCCATGAACCTGATCCCCGGCCGCATCGAGGGCGGGGAGGTGCGCTTCTCCGGTGGCGGGACGGTGCCCGTCCCCGGGCGGCTCAAGGAGCATGTGAGGGGCGGGCAGGAGGTGATCTTCGGCGTGCGGCCCGATGACCTCTCGCCCATCGGTCACGGCATCCACGAGGCGCGCGAGACCTGCGAGATCGACCTGACGGTGGAACTGGCGGAACTGCTGGGTACCGAGACGCTGATCTACACCTCGCTCGCCGGGCAGGAGATCCAGGGCAAGATGTTCGACCCCCGCGACCTGAAGGTGGGCGAGACGCTGACCTTCCGCCTCTCGCTCGACAAGGCGCATCTTTTCGACGCCGCCACGGGCCGGTCGGTGAGGCCGCGCTGATGGCCCGCATCGCTCATGTCGAGATCCTGATGGTGGACTTGCCGCCTGCCGTCACACGGGTGGACGCGATCCAGTCCTTCGTCAGCCAGGAGACGCCCATCGTGCGGATCACCGATGCCGAGGGGGCGGTGGGCACGGGTTATTCCTACACCATCGGCACGGGCGGGCCGGCGGTGATCTCGCTCCTCGAACGCACGCTGGCGCCGCGCCTGATCGGGCGGGAGGCGGAGGAGATCGAGGGCATCTGGCGCGACCTGCTGTTTGCTACCCATGCCACGGCGGTGGGGGCGATCACCTCTCTGGCGCTGGCTGCCGTGGATACCGCGCTCTGGGACCTGCGCTGCCGGCGGGCGGGCCTGCCTTTGTGGCGGATGGCGGGAGGGGCCAAGGAGAGCGTGCCGCTCTACACCACGGAGGGCGGCTGGCTGCACCTGCCGGCGGAGGCGCTGGCCGAGGATGCCGCCGAGATGAAAGGGAGGGGCTTCGCGGGCGCCAAGCTCAAGATCGGCAAGCCGTCGATTGCCGAGGACCGGGCGCGGCTCGCCCGCGTGCGCGACGCGGTGGGCGAGGATTTCCACCTCATGGTCGACGCCAACCAGGCGTTCGATCTCGCGGAGGCCCTGCGCCGGGCGGACATGCTGGCCGAGACGGGCATCCACTGGTTCGAGGAACCGATGCCGGCCGACGACGTGGGCGCGCACGCGGTGCTCGCCGCCCGCTCCCGCGTGCCCGTCGCGGTGGGCGAGAGCCTCTATTCCTTGAGCCAGTTCAAGGATTACCTGACGCAGGGCGCGGCCTCCGTCGTGCAGGCGGACGTGGCGCGGATCGGCGGCATCACGCCCTGGCTCAAGGCGGCGCATCTGGCCGAGGGCTTCAGCGTGCCCGTCTGCCCGCATTTCCTGATGGAGCTGCACGTCAGCCTCGTCTGCGCGGTGCCGAACGCGCCGATGCTCGAATACATCCCGCAGCTCGACGCCATCACCAGCTCGCGGCTCGATATCCGCGAGGGCCGCGCCCATCCGCCGGACGCTCCGGGCCTCGGCATCGAGTGGGACTGGAACACCATCCGTGCACGCATTGTGCACGGATCGCATCACTGCATCGGAGGGGGAGAGACACATGCAGCGCATGGGCATGGTCATCGGGCTGAAGTCTGAGAAGGTGGCCGAATACAAGGAGCTTCACGCCAACGCCTGGCCGGGCATCCTTGAGATGATATCGGCCTGCAACATCACCAACTACTCGATCTTCCTCAAGGAGCCGGAGAACCTGCTCTTCGGCTACTGGGAATACACCGGGGAGGATTTCGAGGCGGACGCGGCGAAGATGGCCGCCGATCCGCTCACGCGGAAATGGTGGGACGTCTGCATGCCCTGCCAGGCGCCGCTCGAGACCCGCAAGGAGGGCGAGTGGTGGGCGATGATGGAGGAAGTCTTCCACCATGACTGACGCGGAGCGCATCGCGGAGCTGGGGACCTGCTACACCTCCGTCGTGCATGACGTGCTGCGGGCGCGCGGACTGAAGGACTTCACCCTGCCGCCGCGCGTGCGTCCTCTGAACCCCGAGGGCGTGCTCACCGGGCCGGCCTGGACCGTGGACGGGGAGCTGGACGAGAGCGCCGACGCCCATGCCACGCTGCTCGCCTGGACGGGGCTTCTGTCGAAGGCCCCCGGCGGGCACATCTGGACGGCGCAGCCGAACAACCAGCTCGTCGCGCAGATGGGCGAGCTTTCCGCCGAGACGCTGCACGCCAAGGGCGTTCTGGGCTGCGTCACGGACGGGGCGCTGAGGGACACGAATTTCATCCTGCGCCTCGGCTGGCCCTGCTGGGGCACGCATCACACGCCCCGCGACGTCGTGGGCATGTGGCTGCCCAGGGCCACGGGCGAGGAGATCCGCATCGGCGAGGTGGTGATCGCGCCGGGCGACTGGCTCCACGGCGACCGCGACGGGATGGTGCGCATCCCCGCCGGGATCGTGGACGAGGTGATCCCCGAGGCGGTCACCGCGATGACGACCGAAAGCAAGGTCCGCCGCGCCATCCTGGACGGCGTGGACCCGCAGGAGGCCTATCTCAAGTGGGGCAAGTTCTGAGATGAGGATCGCCGCCCTCGATATCCGGGCCTGCCGCCATGCCCCCGCGTCCATCGCGGGCGGGGAGATGCGGGACGGGCAGGAGATCGGGGGGCTGGAGTTCCTCGTCTACACCGTCCGAACCGAGGACGGGCGGGAGGCCTCCATGGTGGGCTTTGCGGGCCGGTCGGCGCTGGGGGCGGCGCATACGGCGGCGGCCTCGCTCCGGCCGTTCCTCGTGGGACGCAACGCGCTCGACCGGGAGAGGGCCTTTCACGACTGGCGCACGGCGGACCGCTGGTGGCACCACCTGCCGATCCATGCCTACGGCCCGGTGGATTGCTGCCTGTGGCTGCTGGCCGCCGAGGCCGCCGGACAGCCGCTCTGGCGCCATATCGGCGGCGCGCGGAGCGAAGTGCCGGTCTACGCCTCCTCGCTCGTGCTCTCCGGCCCCGAGGCCTATGCCGCCGAGGCCCGGGCGGTGCAGGCGGCGGGGATGAAGGCCTACAAGATCCACCCGCCGGGCAAATCGCTGGTCGAGGATATCGCGATCCACGAGGCGGTGCGCGAGGCCGTGGGCCCGGACTTCGCGCTCATGTCCGACCCGGTGCAGCCCTATACCTTCGAGGAAGCGCTGCGCATGGGCCGCGAACTCGAGCGGCTGGGGTATCTGTGGTACGAGGAGCCGCTGCCCGACGAGGCCTTCGGCGCCCTGCGGGAGCTGACGCGCATCCTCGACATCCCCGTCGTGGGCACGGAGGTGCTGGCGAAACACCCCTGGTCCGTGGCCGAGTGCCTCGCCACCCGGGTTGTCGATGCCGTCCGCGCGGATCCGAGCTGGACCGGCGGGGTGACGGGAACGCTCAAGACGGCGCATCTGGCCGAGGCCTTCCATGCCCGCTGCGAGCTGCACACGACGATCTTTCACCCCCTCGAGCTGGTGAACCTGCACCTGAACGGCGCGGTGACGAACTCCAGCTATTTCGAACTGCTCTGGCCGGTGGAGACCTTCGCCTTCGGCCTCGACCGCCCCCTGCCCATCGAGAACGGCATCGCCACGCTGCCCGAGACGCCCGGGCTGGGGGCGTCCCTCGACTGGGACCTGATCGACGCAGCAACCCTGGCCGAGGTCTGAGACATGCCCGATCCCCGCCTTCTGCTCCTCTCCCCCGGCGACACCGTCTTCGTGCTGCGCGGCGCCGTGGAGGCGGGCGAGACCGTGGCGCTGGAGGCGGGCGCGGCGGTGATGCCCGCGCGGCTCGGCCTCGGCCACAAGATCGCGCGGGCTGCCATCGCCAAGGGCGAACGCATCGTGAAATACGGCGCCCCCATCGGGCGGGCCACCGAGGACATCGCCGCGGGCGCCCATGTCCATGTCCACAACGTCGCCAGCGACTACACGCCGACCTACGCGCTGGCCGCAACCTCGGAGGATGTCGCGAGATGAGAGGCTATCCCCGCTCCGACGGGCGCAAGGGCATCCGCAACCTCGTCGCCGTGGCCTATCTCGTGGAATGCGCCCATCATGTGGCGCGCAAGATCGTGGAGCCCCACGACGCGGCGGCGCATCTGATCGGCTTTCCGGGCTGCTTTCCCAATGCCTACGCGCAGCGGATGATGGAGCGGCTCTGCACCCATCCCAACGTGGGCGCGGTGGTGCTGGTGTCTCTGGGCTGCGAAAGCTTCGACCGGCACCGCCTGGCGGAGACGGTCCGCGCCTCGGGGCGCGCGGTGGAGACGCTGGTGATCCAGCGCGACGGCGGCACACGGGCCACGGTTGAGGCCGGGCGGGCGATGGTGGCGCGCATGGCGGCGCGGCTCGCGGAGGCGCAGACCCTGCCCATGGACATCTCCGAGCTGGTCGTTGGCACCGTCTGCGGCGGCTCGGACGGCACCTCGGGCCTTACGGGCAACCCCGCGGTGGGCGTGGCCTTCGACCGGCTGGTCGAGGCGGGCGCCGCCTGCATCTTCGAGGAAACGGGGGAGCTGATCGGCTGCGAGGACATCATGGCCGCGCGCGCCGCCACCCCCGAGCTCGGTGCGGAGATCCGCGCGAGCGTGGACAAGGCCGCGCGCTATTACGCGACGCTCGGCTTCGGCAGCTTCGCCGCGGGCAATGCCGAAGGCGGGCTGACGACGATCGAGGAGAAATCCCTCGGGGCCTATGCGAAATCGGGGCAGTCGGCGATCTCCGGCCTGATCAAGCCGGGCGACATCCCGCCCCGGGGCGGGCTCTACCTCATGGATGTCGTCCCGGACGGCGAGGTGCGCTACGGCTTTCCCAACATCTCGGACAACGCGGAGATCGTGGAGATGATGGCCTCGGGCGCGCATCTGACGCTGTTCGTCACCGGGCGGGGATCGGTGGTGGGCTCGGCGCTGGCACCCGTCGTCAAGATCGCCGCCAACCCGCATATGTATGCGCGCCTTGCAGAGGACATGGACGTCAACGCGGGCCGCATCCTGACCGAGGGCGCCTCGGTCGAGGAGGTCGGCGCGGAGATCGTGGACCTTGTCCGCCGCGTCGCGGACGGGCATCCCACGAAATCGGAGGAGCTTGGCCATACCGAGTTCATCCTGACCTACAAGACATTCGAGCCGCTGGGCCCCGCTTGCCTGCCGCTCTGACAGAAGGAAGACGAGAATGGGACGACTGACGGGCAAGACCGCGCTGGTGACGGCGGCGGGGCAGGGGATCGGCAAGGCCTCTGCGCTGGCCATGGCCGCCGAGGGGGCGCGGGTGATCGCCACCGACATCAACGCGGAGGCGCTGGCCGCCCTCGAGGGCGTCGAGACGCGGGTGCTGAACGTGCGCGACCCCGAAAGCATCGCCTCGGCGGCGGCGGACCTGCCCGCCCTCGACGTGCTCTTCAACTGCGCGGGCTTCGTCGATCACGGCACGATCCTCGACTGCGACGAGGAGAAATGGGCGTTCTCGAACGACCTGAACGTGACGGCCATGTACCGCATGATCCGCGCCTTCCTGCCGAAGATGCTGGAGACCGGTGGCGGGTCGATCATCAACATGTCCTCGGCGGTCTCCTCGATCATCGCCGCGCCGAACCGCTTTGCCTACGGCGCGACCAAGGCCGCCGTCATCGGCATCACAAAGTCCGTCGCCGCCGATTTCATCACCCAGGGCATCCGCTGCAACGCGATCTGCCCCGGCACGGTGGAAAGCCCGTCCTGGCACGATCGCGTGCGGGCGCTGGGCGAGGCCATCGGCGATGTCGACAAGGCCCGCGCCGATTTCGTCGCGCGGCAGCCCATGGGCCGCGTCGGCAAGGCCGAGGAGGTGGCGGCGCTCGCGGTCTATCTCGCCTCGGACGAGAGCGCCTTCACCACCGGCACCACGCAGGTCATCGAC
Organism: Histidinibacterium lentulum; assembly: GCF_003789055.1. Taxonomy (GTDB): domain Bacteria; phylum Pseudomonadota; class Alphaproteobacteria; order Rhodobacterales; family Rhodobacteraceae; genus Oceanicola; species Oceanicola lentulus. Next base: position 86,768 of record NZ_ML119092.1, read on the forward strand.
GGTGGCTGGGCCAACGTCTGAGACATCAACGGCAGGAGGAGGCCGCCACATGATCCCGCTCATCGACACCCACCAGCACCTGATCTACCCCGAGGTGGCCGGCTACGGCTGGACCTCGGGCATCCCGGCGCTGTCCGGGGCCTTCACGCTTCCGGATTACAAGGCCCTGACGGAGGGGCAGATCGCGGGCAGCCTCTTCATGGAAACCGCCGTCGACGATGCCGACATCAGGGCGGAGACCGATCATGTTGCGGGGCTGATGGCGGAGGAGGGGAGTGACATCCTCGGCCTGATCGTCTCCGCCCGGCCCGAGGAGGAGGACGGGCGCTTCGTCCCCTGGCTGGAGGAGGTGCAGGCAAAGGGCGCCGTGGGCGTGCGCCGCGTTCTGCATGTGGTGGACGACGAGATGTCCCGCAGCGAGACCTTTCGCGCCAATGTCCGGCGGATCGGGGCGGCAGGGCTCGCCTTCGACATGTGCTTTCTGGCGCGGCAGCTGCCCATCGCCCGGGAGCTGGCCGAGGCCTGCCCGGACGTGCGGCTGGTGCTCGATCACTGCGGCGTGCCCGACATCGCCGGCGGCGGACTCGACCCCTGGCGCGAGGATATCGCGGCGCTGGCCGACCTGCCCCATGTGCGCTGCAAGCTCTCGGGCCTGCCGGCCTATTGCGCGCCGGGCACGGCCTCGGCGGAGACGCTGGCGCACTTCGTGGATCATGTGCTCGAGGTGTTCGGACCGTCGCGTATCTGCTGGGGCAGCGACTGGCCGGTGGTGAACCTCGGGCCGGGGCTTCCCGGCTGGCTGGAGATCACCCGCCAGATCCTAGGCGCGCTCACCGAGGACGAGGCCTTGGCCATCGCGCAGGGCACGGCGCGCGAGGTCTACCGGCTGACGTGAGCCGGGCTCCCTCGCATTCGTGTCGAATGCCCGCGATCTTTTTCCTGCGGGTCTCGACGCTTAACGCGATGTTGGGCCTTTTGCCCCAGAACCCTCCGGACGAGGCAGGCCGGAGGGGGCGGAATGAGCATCTTTTCCAGCATGGAACAGCCGGGCGGCAGTGCCGCCGCCGCGGGCTTCATGGCGCGCTATCTCGATGCGCTGACCCTCGTCGAGAGGCTGCACAGGCTGCTGCTCGACGTGATCAAGGACGAGTTCGAGCGGGTGGGGATCATCGAGATCAACCCGGTGCAGGCGCTCCTGCTCTTCAACGTCGGCGACAACGAGGTGACCGCCGGCGAGCTGAAGACCCGCGGTTACTACCAGGGCTCCAATGTCTCCTACAATCTCAAGAAGCTGGTGGACCTGGGATACATGCACCACCAGCGCTGCGAGATCGACCGCCGGTCGGTGCGCGTCCGCCTGACGCCGAAGGGCCGCGAGGTGCGCGACCTCGTCGCCCGGCTGTTCCAGACCCATGCGAAGGGCCTGCAGGAGCGCGGCGTGCTCGACATGGCCGGGATCGAGGATATCGCCCATGCTCTCAAGCGGCTGGAGCGGTACTGGACCGACCAGATCCGCTACATCTACTGATAAGAAGGTGACCGAATGGCGCGCGCGTATTCGGGGCGCGCGCGGGGCCGTCGCGCGCGCCCCGGGGGCGACTGCGAACCGTCCGCGACTGTTCGGAAGACGGGCAGTCATCCGCCCGACCCGACGCTTCGGGGCCGGGGGCGCATCCGAGCATTTCCGGCCAGATGAGGAGGGGGCGGGGCGCTAACCTGTCTGCGGCGTGCCCCGGGCCATGGCGTGATGCAGCGGGGCGAGCCCCTCGTAGAGCCCGCGGAAGCGGGCATACCGCTCTTCGGCAAGCCGGGCGCGCGCGGGATCCGGCGCGAAGCGGCGATCGGGCGCGACGAAGGCGTCGGCCGCCTCGGCGAGATCGGGCAGGACCCCCGCCGCGACCCCGGCCATGACGAGGGCGCCCACGGCCCCCGCTTCGGGCGCCGCGACCCGGGCCAGCGACCGACCCAGGGTATCGGCGCGCAGGCGGCTCCACACCTCGGAACGCGCGCCGCCGCCGCCGTAGGCGAGCTCGGTCACCCGCCGGGCGCCGCTGTCCTCCAGCGCCTCGAGTGCCAGCCGGGCGGAGAAGGCCACGCCCTCCATCACCGCGAGCGCCAGCTCTCCCGGACCGCAGGCACTGTCGAGCCCGGCGAAGGCGCCCCGGGAAGCCGCGTCCCAGAGCGGCGCGCGCTCGCCCTCGAGATGGGGCAGAAAGAGCGGACTGCGCGGGCCGAGGCGCGCAGCGCCCGCCGCCCGCTCCAGGGCCGCGAAGTCGAGCCCGAGAAGCCGCGAGGCCCAGGTCAGCGCGCCCCCGCCCGCCTGGGTCGGGGCGGCATGGAGCGTGATGCCGCGCCAGTCGGGGAAGGTGACGACACCGCCCGAGCCGCTGCGCCGCGCGGAGATGAGGCCCATGACCTCGGACGAGCCCGAGAGATACATCGCCTCCCCCTCGCGCGCCACGCCGAGGCCGAACATCGAGGCCCAGGCGTCCATCGTGCCGCGTGCCACCGGCACGCCCGCGAACGGCCCTTCCGCGATCTCTCCGGCGAGGGCGAGAGGGTCCGAGAGCGGCGGCAGCCGCGCCTCCGCGCCGCTCAGAAGGGCCAGAACCGCGGGCGCATAGCGGTGGTCCGGTCCGACGAGGCCGATGGAGGCGATCGGGTCGGCCTCGCTCCGCCCGGTCAGCCGGGCGATGACGTAATCCTTGGGCGCCAGCACCGCGCGGGTCGCGGTCCAGGCGGCAAGATCGGTCCGGGCCACGAAGGCCATGCGCGCCAGCGCGTGGCTCGCATCCACCGGGATCGGGGCCCCCAGCGCGGCAATCTTCTCTCCGGTGGAGAGTCGCGCGTCGAGCGCCGCGCCGTCCGCCGCGGCCCGCGTGTCCTGCCAGGTGATCGCGGGTCGCAGGGGAGAGAGGTCTGCGCCGCAGAAGACATGGGTGTTCACCTGGCTGGTGAGGCCGATGGCCGCCACCTCCCCTGCCCGGGGATGGGCCTCAAACCGCTCGAGCGCCGCGCGCACGAGGCGCAGCCAGTCGTCCGGGTCCTGCTCGGCCGCGCCGGGCGCGGGGCGCGCCATCGGACAGCTCTCCGCCACCGCGTCGAGCCGCGCGCCCCCCCGCGCCACCATCACGGCCTTGACCGCGCTCGTGCCGATGTCGATGCCGATCAGAACCTCGCCGCGCGCCATGCCTGTCCTCTCCGGATGCCTGCCGGACCGCTCTGGACGCCGCTCCGGACCCGCCCCATAGTCCGCGCCAAGTCATAGTCGGGACCAAAGAGGGAGGGCAAGAACATGACCATGGGGACGAGGATCGCGGCGGCGGGCGCCGTGGCGCTGGGGATGGGAACGGCGGGCGCGCTGGCGCAGGAGGTGGCGGTGATCACGCCCTATCTCGCCCAGCCCGGCACGCAGTTCTACGTCGACGGCTTCACCGCCGAGGGGGAGGAACGGGGCTGGACGGTGAACGTGATCGACACCGCGGGCGACGTGGGCGCGGTCATCAGCCGGATCGAGGACGTGGTCACCCAGGGTGTGGACGCCATCGTCATCAACGTCGATCCCGCGCAGGTGGGCGCGGGTCTCGCCACGGCGGCGGATGCGGGCATCCCGGTCGTGGGCATGGATGCGGGCTCGCACCCCGATGTGGCGGCCAACGTGACCTCGAACGGCTATGCCATGGCCGCCGAGACCGCCGTCTACGTCGCCAACCGCATTGACGGAGAGGGGGCGGTGGTCATGTTCACCTTCGATCCCTTCCCGCCGGTGCAGGTGCGCGGCGTGATCGCCGATGCGGTCTTCGCCAACTTCCCCGACATCGAGGTGATCGACCGGATCACCCCCGACGTGTCCGACGGCGGCATCGCCGACAGCCGCGCACAGATGGAGGCGCTTCTCGCGGCGAACCCCGAGCCCGGCAGCATTTCGGCGGTCTGGGCGGCCTGGGACCAGCCCGCGCTGGGCGCGCTCCAGGCGATCGAGGCCGCGGGCCGCGAGGGCGAGGGCATCGTCATCACCGGCATCGACGCCAATCCCCAGGCGCGCGACGCGATCGCGGCGGGCGGCAATTTCGAGGCCAGCGTCGCGCAGGACTTCGAAGGGATCGGGGCGACCACCGCCGAGACCGTCGCCCGGCTGCTCGCCGGGGAGGAGCTGCGCCAGCGGGTGATCTACGTGCCGACCGAGCTTGTGACGGCGGCGAACGCGGCGGAGTGAGCGGCGCTGCGGGCAGGACGGGGGAGGCCCCCGTCCTGCACCTCGAGGGGCTGAGCCGCCGGTTCGGGCAGGTGCAGGCGCTGGACCGCGTCTCTCTGACCCTGAGGGGCGGCGAGGTCCATGCGCTCATGGGCGAGAACGGGGCGGGGAAATCCACCCTGATCCGGCTCATGGCGGGGCTCGACCGGCCCGACGCGGGGCGCATGGCGCTCGACGGCGCGGCGCTGCCCCCGGGGGCGCCCGCCGCCATGCGCGCGGCGGGGCTTCGGTTCATCCACCAGGAACTCCATGCGGTCCGGGGCCTTTCGGTGGCCGAGAACATGCATCTCGATCACCCCTATCCGCGCAGGGCCGGCCTCGTGCACTGGCGCGCGCTGAACCGGGCGGCGGCGGAGGCTCTGGCGCGGCTCGGCGTGACCGATCTCGACGTGCGCCGGCCGATGACCGATCTCGGCACCGGCCAGCAGATGATCGCCCGCATCGCCGCCACGCTGATCGACGATGCAGGCGCGGGGGACAGGCCCGCCTGGCTCTACGTGATGGACGAGCCCACCGCCGCGCTGACGGGGGAGGAGGCGGAGCGACTCTTCGAGGTCATCGGCGGGCTGACGGCGCGCGGGGCGGGGGTGCTCTATGTCTCGCACCGGATGCCCGAGGTGCTGCGCCTTGCGCAGCGGGTGACGGTGCTGCGCGACGGCCGGCACATCTCGACCCTGCCGCTTGCCGAGACCGGTCAGGAGCGGATCATCCGCGAGATGACGGGCCGCGATCTGTCGGCGCTCTTTCCCGAGCGCGGGCCCGACCCGCGCGGCGCGCCGGTGCTGGAGGCGCGCGGTCTCTCCGCGCCGGGTCTCCACGGCATCGACGTCACGCTGCGCTCGGGCGAGATCCTGGGCGTCGCCGGGCTTGCGGGGGCGGGACGGGGCGCGCTCCTGAGGGCGCTCATGGGCACGCTGCCCCGGACCGGGACGGTCACGCTCGCGGGCGCGCCCCTGGGCCGGACCCCCGCGCAGGCCTGGCGGCAGGGCCTCGCCTATATCCCGCGCGAGAGGCGCAGCGAGGGCCTGATGCTGCGCAGGGCGATCACCGAGACGGTGTCGCTGCCGCACCTGGCTCGGCTGTCCCGCGCCGGGCTCTGGCTGTCGCCGCGCCGCCAGCGCGAGATTGCCGAGCGGCTTGGCCGGGATGTACGGCTCAAGGCCGCCTCGGTGGCGCAGGCCTGCGAGGAACTTTCGGGGGGCAACCAGCAGAAGGTGCTCTTTGCCCGGGCCCTGGCCGGACGGCCCCGGGTCCTGCTGCTCGACGAGCCGACGCGGGGCGTGGACGTGGGCGCGAAGTTCGATCTCTACCGGCTGATCCGGGGACTTGCCGCCGAGGGTGTGGCGGTGCTGCTTGCCTCCTCGGACCTGCCCGAGGTGCTGGGCCTTGCCGACCGCGTGCTGATCCTGCACGAGGGCCGCCTTGCGGGGGAAAGGGAGACGGCGGGAATGACCGAGGCAGACCTGTTGGCGGCCATCTACGGGGCGCGGGCGGCATGAGGGCGGGGCTGCGCCGCTTCGGCGGTCTGGCGGGGATGGTGGCCATCGTGCTCTTCTTCGCCGTCTCGTTGCCCGACACCTTCCTGACGGCGCGCAACCTGCTCAACGTGACGCAGCAGGTGTCCATGCTCGCGGTGGTGGCGGCGACCATGACGGTGGTCATGGTGATGGGGGATTTCGACCTCTCCGTCGGCTCCATGGCCTCTCTGGCGGGGGTGGTCGCGGCCATGCTCTTCGTCGCGGGCTGGTCGATTCCCGCGGCGCTCGCGGGCGCGCTGGCGGTGGGGCTGCTCGGCGGGCTCTTCAACGGCGTGATGGTCAGCCTTGTGGGCATCCTGCCCTTCGTGGCCACGCTGGCGACGCTGACGGTATTCTCGGGCGCGGCCTTCCTGATCTCGGACGGGCGGACCATCTTCGGGCGCGACATCCCCGAGGCCTTCGGCGCCTTCGCGCGGGGCGGGCCGCAGGTTGCCACGGTGGACGACCGCGCGCTCCTGCTGCCGAACCTGACGCTGGTGGCGCTCGCGGTCATCCTGGTGGTCTGGGTCGTGCTGGAGCAGACGACCTACGGCCGCAGGCTCTACGCCATCGGCGGCAACCGGGAGGCGGCGGTGCTCGCCGGCGTTCCGGTGCGGGCGCTGCGGCTCTCGGCCTTCGCCTTCACCGGCGTCGGCGCCGCCGTCGCGGGGCTGATGTACGCCAGCCGCGTGGCCTCGGCGAATCCGACGCAGGGCGACGGGCTGATGCTGACGGCCATCGCGGCGGTGTTCCTCGGCATGACGCTGACGCGGGACGGACAGCCGCGGGTGCTCGCCACCATGGCGGGGGTTCTGACGCTGGGAGTGCTCGACAATGGCCTCACGCAGATGCGGGTCGACAGCTACCTGCGCGAGGTTCTGGTGGGGGCGATCATCCTCGCCGCGGTGGGATTGTCGGCCATGGGACGGCGGGGCCTGCGCGGGCGGGGCTGAGGGGTCAGCCGAGGCCGACGACAAGGGCCCCGAACGCGACAAGCGCGACGGCCGTGATCCAGAGCCAGCCGCGCTGATACAGCTCGCGTTCCGTCCCGCATTTGCCGCAGCGGGCTCCGAAGAACCGCATCCGATGCCCGCAGTCGCGACACCGAAAAAGACGTAGCGTCATGATAAGCTTTCAGAAAATCGTGATGACACCACGATTAGTCCCGGCCTGAGAGAGGCGCCCCGGGATTTTAGGGGATGCTAACTTTTGGACAGGTATCCGAGCGTCGATTGCCTAGATCCCCAGCCGGTCCCGCAGCGAATACCAGGTCATCGCCAGCGTCAGCAGCGGCGCGCGGAAGGCCGCGCCACCGGGGAAGGCCGGCACGGGCAGTCGCGCCAGCACATCGAACCGCGCGGTCCGGCCGAGGATCGCCTCGCCCAGCACCCGCCCGCACAGGAGCGACAGCGCCACGCCATGCCCGGAATAGCCGCCCGCCATCAGCACCCGGTCGGAAGACCGGGCGAGATAGGGCACGCGGTTCATGGTGATGGCGAGGGTTCCGCCCCAGTGATGGGTGATCCCGACACCGCGAAGCTGCGGAAAGAGCCGCTCCATCCGCGCGCGAAGGGCCGTCAGGATGTCCTTGGGAAAGCCGATGGAATAGCTCTCGCGCCCGCCGAAGAGCAGGCGCCGGTCCTCGGAGAGGCGGAAGTAGTTCACCACGAACTTGTCGTCGGCCACGGCCACGTCGCGGGTCAGAACCTCGTCCGCCCGGGCGCCCAGCGGTTCGGTCGCGGCGATGAAGCTGTTGATCGGCATGACGCGCGCCGCATAGGCGCGGTCCAGCCCCGGCAGGTAGCCGTTGCCCGCGAGGATCGCGTGCCCGGCCCTGACGCGGCCCCCGGGCGTCGTCAGCAGCACCCCGGCCCCGGTGTCGTCCACCCCGGTGACCTCGGTCGTCTCGTGGATCACCGCGCCCGCGGCCTCGGCGGCGGCGGCGAGGCCGAGGCACAGCCGGAGCGGGTGCACGTGCCCGCCGTGCTCGTCGAGCATCCCGCCCTTGTAGACCGGGGAGCGGCAGATCGCGGCGAAGTCCTCGCGGTCGAGCCAGGTGGACTGGAAGCCATAGGTCTCGACCAGCCAGTCGGCATAGCGGCGCTTCTCGCGCGCGTCCGCGACGTCCCACGTCCCGTGGAGCAGCCCGGTCGTGAAGCGGGCGTCCGGCGCGTGGCGGGCGGCGGTGCTCGCCACCATGTCCCGCGCCTCGATGCCGATGTCCCAGAGGTGCCGCGCCGTGTCCGGCCCCAGCCGTTTCGCAAGATCCCGCTGGTCCATGTTGAACCCCGCGCTGACCTGCCCGCCGTTGCGCCCCGAGGCGCCGAAGCCAACGCGATGGGCCTCGAGCACGACGACGCTCAGCCCCGCCTCCGCGAGAGTCAGCGCCGCCGACAGCCCGGTGTAGCCCGCCCCGACGATGGCCACGTCGGCGGTCCGCTCTCCCTCCAGCGCCGGGCGCGGGGGGGCGGGCGTCGCCGTCTCGGCGTACCAGCTCGCCGGATATTCCCCGGCGCGGTCGTTGCGGTGGAGCGGGTTCATGGGCCTAGACGTTCAGCAGCAGATGCTCGCGCTCCCAGGGGGAGATCACCTGCAGGAACTCGTCGTATTCCGCGCGCTTGACCACGGAATAGACCCGCGCGAACTCGGGATGCAGCACCTCGTGCAGGTCCTTGGCGGCATCGAAGAGGTCGAGCGCGGCATAGACGCCCCGCGGGATCGCGTCCTCGGCCTCGTAGGCGTCGCCGTGGAACCGCTTGTCCGGCCAGATTTCCTGCATCAGCCCGAGATACCCGCAGGCGAGCGATCCCGCGATCCCGAGATAGGGGTTGCAGTCCATCCCCGCGATCCGGTTCTCGATCCGGCGGCTCGCGTGGTCGGAAATCGGCACGCGGATGCCCGTCGTGCGGTTGTCGCGGCCCCATTCGAGGTTGATCGGGGCCGCGTGGTCCTTGACGTAGCGGCGGTAGGAGTTGACGTAGGGCGCCATCAGCGCCACCGCGCTCGGCAGATGCTCCTGCAACCCGCCGATGAAGTGGAAGAAGGCGTCCGTCTCGCCGCCCGCGGGCCCCGAGAAGATGTTGCGCCCCTTCTCGTCGATCACCGAGTGATGGACGTGCATGGCGCTTCCGGGCTCGCCCTCGATGGGTTTCGCCATGAAGGTGGCGAAGCAGTCGTGCTTCAGCGCGGCTTCCCGGATCAGCCGCTTGAAGTAGAAGATCGTGTCGGCGAGCGTCACCGGATCGCCGTGGCGCAGGTTGATCTCGAGCTGGCCCGCGCCGCCCTCCTGGGTGATGCCGTCGATCTCGAAGCCCTGGATCTCCGCCCATTCGTAGATGTCGTCGATGACCGGGCCGTATTCGTCGACGGCCGTCATGGAATAGGCCTGCCGCGCGGCGGCGGGTCGGCCGGTGCGGCCGGTCATGGGCTCGATGGCCTTTGCGGGGTCGATGTTGCGGCCGATCAGGTAGAATTCCATCTCGGGCGCCACCACCGGGTGCCAGCCCTGCGCCTTGTAGAGCTCGACCACCCGTTTCAGCACGTTGCGGGGTGCCGTGGGCACGGGCTGGCCCTTCTGGTCGAAGGCGTCATGGATCACCTGAAGCGTGCCGTCCTCGGCCCAGGGGGCGGCGGTGGCGGTGGCCATGTCGGGCTTCAGGATCATGTCGGGCTCGGTAAAGCCGTCGGTGGCGGCCTCTCCCCAGTCGCCTGTGATCGTCTGGTAGAAGATCGAGTTGGGCAGGTGGAAATGCCGGAGCGTGGCGAATTTCGTCGCCGGGACGGCCTTGCCGCGGGCGATGCCCGGCAGGTCCGCGATGACGCATTCCACCTCGTCGAGCCTGTGCCGCTCGACATAGGCCTGGGCGGCGGGGGGCAGCTTGTCGGTCCAGTCGGTCATGCCCGGCGCTCCGTGAAGAAGCGCGAGATGCGCTCGGCGAGGGCCGCGTTGGCCACCGGCGCTCCGATGCTGGCGCGCGCGGCCTCCAGCCGGTCGGAGGGCAGGGCGTCGCCCCGGTGCGCGATCAGGCCCTCGAGGAAAGGCCGGTCGAACTCGGGATGGGCCTGCACGGTGAACGCCCGGTCGCCGTAGAGGAGCGCGGCGTGCCGGCAATGCGGATGGGTCGCCAGGGTGCGCGCCTCCGCGGGCGCCTCCGTCACCTGATCCTGGTGCCAGGCGTGGAGCGGGACCTCCTCGCCCTGCCAGTCGTAGACGACGCGGCCCGCGGACCATCCGCCCGCGAACTTCTCCACCTTGCCGCCGAGGGCCTGGGCCAGCACCTGATGGCCGAAGCAGATGCCCACGATGGGCACGCCTGCGCCATTGGCGGCGCGCAGGAAGGTCTCGAGCAGGGGGATGAACGGCAGGTCCTCGTAGGCGCCGTGGCGTGAGCCGGTGACGAGCCAGCCCTGGGCGGCCTCGGGGCCGGGGGGAAACTCCATGTCGACCACGTTCCAGGTCGAGAAGGTGAAGTCGCGCCCCTCGAGAAGCCGCTCGAAGAGCTGCGCGTAGTCGCCGTGGTCGTGGGCCAGTGCCTCGGGGGCATGGCCGGTCTGAAGGATGCCGATGTGCATGAAACACCTGGGTGAGGAATGGAGCGAAACTAAGCCTGCCGCGGAGTATGCTCAAGCCCCCGCCGACCTGCGGCAATCCGGGCGGGGGTGGAACGGGTCGGCGCCTCGCCCGCCCGGGTCACACCGTGTCGAGGTAGAGGTCCACCTTCTCGCGCTCGGAGAGTTCTGCGACGTAATGCAGTTCCTGTCGCTTCGTCGCGACGAAGTTCGACACCAGCTCACGCGGGAAGATGCGCGCCACCTGCGGGCAGCTGTCGAAGGCGTCGATGGCCTCGGCCCAGGTGCCCGGAAGCTGCGGCAGGTCCTGCGCATAGGCATTGCCGGTGACCGGCGGTGGCGGTTCGACGGCGTCCTCGAGCCCGGCGAGCACCCCGCCGAGGATCGCGGCGAGCATCAGGTAGGGATTCACGTCGCCCCCCGCCACGCGGTGCTCGATCCGGCGCGCGGCGGGCGCGCCCGCGGGCACGCGCAGCGCCACGGTGCGGTTCTCGTAGCCCCAGCCCACCGAGGTGGGCGCGTGGCTGTCGGGCACCAGCCGGTCGTAGGAGGTGGCATGGGGAAAGAACACCAGCGTCGAGCCGGGCATCGCGGCGAGGCATCCCGCCACCGCGTGCCGCAGCGCGTCCGACCCCTGCGGGCCGCCGTCGTCGAAGATGTTGCGCCCCTCGGCATCGAGCACCGAGACATGGACGTGCATCCCGTTGCCGGAATAATCCTCGTAGGGCTTCGCCATGAACGACGCGGCAAAGCCGTGCTTGCGGGCGATGCCGCGCACCAGGAGCTTGAAGAGCCAGGCGTCGTCGGCCGCCTTCATCGCGGTCTCGTGGCTCAGGTTCACCTCGAACTGGCCGATCCCCGCCTCGCTGATCGCGGTGTCGGCGGGAATGTTCATGTCCTCGCAGCCGTCGTAGATGTCGGTGAAGAAATTGTCGAAGGCATCGAGGGCGCGCAGGCTCAGGATCTCGGCGCCCTGCCGCCGCTTGCCGGAGCGGGGGCTGGGCGGCACGCGCAGGCGCGGGCCGGTGTCGTCGATCACGTAGAACTCGAGCTCGGTGCCCACGACGGGCGTCAGCCCGCGGGCGGCGAAGCGGTCGAGCACCGCCGCCAGCGCATGGCGCGGGTCGCCGGCGAAGGGAGTGCCGTCCTCGCGGAACATCCAGAGCGGCAGAAGTGCTGTGGGCGCATTCAGCCAGGGCATCGGCAGGAAGCCCCGCTCGGTGGCGCGCGCGACGCCGTCGGGATCGCCGCTTTCGAAGACGAGCGGGCTGTCGTCGATGTCCTCGCCCCAGATGTCGAGATTCAGGACAGAGAGCGGAAAGCGCGTCCCGCTGGAGATGGCCGATTCCGCGGTGCGGCGGGGCAGGCGCTTCCCGCGCGCCACGCCGTTGAGATCGGCCGCGGCCACGCGGATGGTGCGGATGTCTGGATGATCGCCGAGGTTCATGTCTGTCAGCGCATCAGCGCTGCTCCGGGACGCAGGCGCAGACCGCGCCGCTGGTTCTGAGGCAGATGCCTGTTGAGACGGCGGTTGGCCAGCCCCATCGCGCCGATGATCCCGAGCGTGACGAGGATGAAATAGACCGCGAGGATCGGGTAGGGAACGAAGGGATTGAAGGTCTTGTCGGCGAAATAGCTCGCGTAATAGAGCGCGTCGCCCATCTGCTGGCGCGCCGGAAAACCGGAGAAGAAGACGAGCGTCGTGGCGTGGAACAGAAAGATCGCCTCGTTCGTGTAGGCGGGCCATGCAAGCCGCAGCATCGTGGGCCATGTCACACGCCGGAACTTCGCCCATCCCGAGAGGCCATAGGCGTCGGCGGCCTCGAGATCGCCCTTGGGGATGGATTGCAGCGCACCGTGGAAGATCTCGCCGGAATAGGCGGCGGTGTTCAGGAACAGGACCAGCGCCGCCCCGAGCCAGGCGGAGGTGAAGGGATCGAAGAACGGATAGGCCGATTTCAGCGACAGGAAGCTGAAATAGGCGAAGAAGAACTGGATGAAGAGCGGCGAGCCGCGGAAGAGGAAGATGAACCATTCCGAAGGTTTGCGAAGCCAGGGGTTGTCCTGCGCCTTGCCCACGGCCACGGCGGTGGCCAGAAAGAAGCCGGTCACGAGGGCGACAAGCCCGAAATAGACATTCCAGATCATGCCCGAGCCGATGAGGGTGATCTGCTGGCAGAGCGTGAACTCCGACCGCGGCAGGAGCCGCTCCCCGATCCCGAGGGACCTGAGGCCGTAATCGGCGATGGTCTCCCAACAGCTCATGGCGCGGCGCTCCGGGGCGCGCGGGGCAGGGGGGCCTGCCCCCCGTCCGCGGTGCGGACTCCCCCCGGGATATTTCCGGCCAGAAAAGGAGCGGAAGGGGCGCTCATGCGGCCGCCGCTCGGCGCTGGCGTTCGCCTGCCGCAGTGGCCTGGCCGTGGCTCAGCCGCTCTGTCAGCCGGGCGAAGGCGATTTCCGAAACGCGGGTGAAGGCGAGATAGAAGACCAGCAGCGCGAGGAAATACCACATCCGCCAGTCGCCGTGGGGATAGTCCGTGAACTGCGGCGTCTTGGTCCCGCCAAGCTCGCGCGCCCAGTAGACGATGTCCTGCACCCCCAGAAGGAACAGCAGCGGCGTGGCCTTGATCAGCACCATCCAGAGGTTCGACAGGCCCGGCAGCGCATAGACCCACATCTGCGGCACCAGCACCCGCCAGAAGGTCTGGCGCCGGCTCATGCCATAGGCCTCGGCGGTCTCGATCTGTGCCCGCGGCACGGCCTGCATCGCGCCATGGAGCACGTTCGCGGCGAAGGCGCCGAAGACGATGGCGAAGGTCAGCACCGCAAGGAGGAAGCCGTAGGTCTCGTGCACCCATTGCGCGGCATTGCCGAGAGGCAGCTTGGCCTCCGGGCAGACGAGGAAATCATTTCCGCGCCGGATCGGCTGGTCCCAGTCGGGGCAGCGGATCTCGTGGCGGATCCATTCGAAGAACTGGTCGAGGGCGATGACGAAGAAGAGGAAGAAGGCGATGTCGGGCACGCCGCGGACGATGGCGATATAGCCCTTTCCGAGCCAGGAGACCGGGGCCGGTCCCCGCGCCGCCGCCGCCCCGGCGAAACCGAAGGCCAGCGCGAGGGGCGCCGTGATCGCCAGCAGCAGAAGCACCGTTCCGAAGGCGGCGTAGAACGCCAGGTGCTTGCCCGTCGTCAGGTAACAGGCGAACCACGGAAGGCCGTCGAGCGCGGCAGGATCGGTGCAGAAACTGAACATCGGGTGCGGTGGGCAGGATGGGCGCTGTCACCCATCCTGCGCCCGGATCATTCGTAGGTCTGGGTGTCTTCGCCGAACCACTTGATCAGGAGCTCGTTCAGCGTCCCGTCCTCCTTCATGGAGGTGATGGCCGCATCGAAGGCGCCCTGCAGCTCCTCGTCGGTCTCGCGCAGGCCCATGCCGATCCCGCCGCCGAGGGGCACCGGATCGCCGACGAAGATCAGCTCTCCGCCCGAGGCGTCGACGATGGGCTTGAGGAAGTCGAAATCGGCGAAGACCGCGTCCGCCTCGCCGTTCCGCACGGCCGCGACGGTTTCCTCGGGCGTGGCGAATTCAAGAAGCGCCGCGTCCCCTTCGGCCACATGGGCGGCCTGGATCGTGGCGGCCTGCGCCGCGACCACGCCCGACTGCCAGTCGGCATCTTCCGACGCGCCGACATAGGCCGAGGCGGTGGGGGGATAGTAGTTCTGCGTGAAGTCGATGACCTCGTCGCGCTCGTCGGTGATCGACATGCCGGCCATGATCGCGTCATAGTTGCCCGACACGAGGTTGGGGATGATCGAATCCCAGTCGTTCAGCACCCATTCGCAGGTCAGCTCGGCCCGCGCGCAGAGCTCGTTGCCCAGCTCGATCTCGAAGCCGTCGACCTCGCCCGCGTCGTTGAGGAAGTTGTAGGGAGGGTAGGCGCCCTCGGTGCCAAGTCGCACGGTGTCCTGGGCGAAGGCCGCGCCGGCGACGAGCGTGGCGGCGGCTGCGGTGAGTGTCAGCAGTTTCATGTGTCGGTCTCTCCCCTTGGTCGTTCCGGGCCGTGATTGATCCGGCCCTGTCATTGCGGTGCCCCGGAGCGTGGGCGGAAACAACGGCCTTGGCAAGCGCCCGTACGCGCACCGGAGCCTGCTTCCCCGGTGTTCGCCCGGTTTTCGGGCATGTGGTTCAGGCGGCACGGCCCGCACCGAGAAAGCCGCGGAGCCGCTCGGACTGCGGGTTTCCGAACACCGCCTCGGGCGGACCCTCCTCCTCGATGACGCCCTTGTGGAGAAAGACGACGTGGTCGGAGACATCGGCCGCGAGGCGCATGTCGTGCGTCACGATCACCATGGTGCGGCCCTCTTCGGCAAGGGCCTTGATGACCCGCACCACCTCCTGCTCCAGTTCCGGATCGAGCGCGGAGGTCGGTTCGTCGAAGAGCAGCGCCTTCGGCTCCATGGCGAGCGCCCGCGCGATGGCTGCCCGCTGCTGCTGGCCGCCGGAAAGCTGGGCCGGGTAGGCGTCGGCCTTGTCGCCGATGCCGACCTTGTCGAGGTAGGCCCGCGCCGCGGCCTCGACCTCCGCGCGGTTGCGCTTCAGCACGGTCACCGGCGCCTCCATCACGTTCTCGAGGATGGTCATGTGCGCCCAGAGGTTGAACTGCTGGAACACCATCGAGAGGTTGGTCCGGATGCGGATCGTCTGTCTCCGGTCTCCGGGATGACGGTGGGCGCCCTGGCCCTTCCAGATCACCGGCTCGCCGCAGAAGATCACGTCGCCCTGCTGGCTGTCCTCGAGCAGGTTCGCGCAGCGCAGGAGCGTGGACTTTCCCGAGCCCGAGGAGCCGATCATCGAGACCACATGGCCCGCGGGGGCGGTGATGTTCACGCCCTTGAGCACCTCGAGGGCGCCGTAGCTCTTGTGCAGGTTCCGGATCTCGAGGACGGGCAGGTCCGCAGTCATGGGTCAGCCTCCCGGCCTCGGTGACGTCGCGCCGATTGCACCCCAACAACGCGCCGATTGCAACGTTTCCGCGCCGCCCGTCCGGCGCCGGGCCGTCGATTGCCCGGTCTTCGGGCGGAGCGGACACGGGTCGGTGCGGCGCGGCAAACGGCGGCCGCCCGGCGAGTTCCCCGCCTCAGGACCGCCGGTCCTCGATCCGCTGCCGCGCGAGCGCGCTGTCCTGGTCGCTGATGCCCAGCATCGGCGCCACCATCCGAAGGAGCGCATCCTCCTCGTCGTCGCGCACGCCGTCGGCCAGCACGACCTCCCACAGGGCCTCGATCACCCCGGCGCGGTCCTCGTAGGGAACGGCGGCCTTGATCGCACGGGTGAATCGCACGGTGTCGGGCGCGTCATGCTCCAGCCGCTCGGCATCGGCGCGGAGCTTCGCCGCCTCGACCGGGTTCAGCCCGTAGCGCGTCGCGATGATCCGGTCGATGCGGCGGATCTCTTCCACCGCATAGTCGCCGTCGGACTTCGCCAGCCGCACGAGCAGCGCCGTCAGCGCCATCCGCGCGTCCGTGTCGGGCATGGGTTCCGGGTCGGGGGCCGTGAGACGGCGCAGGAGATCACCAAACATGCCGCCCTACCTAGGGCCGGGCCGCTGCCAAGGGAAGAGGGCGGCGAGCCTCTCCAGCTCCGCCTCGAGCCCCCAGGGTGGGTTCACCAGCACAAGCGCCGACCCGATCATCCCGTGTCCCGGCCGCGCGGGGGCAAAGCCGATGCGGTGCACCCGCGCCTCCGGCAGGACCTTCGCCACGGCCGCGAGCCCCTCCTCGTGGGCGCCCGTCGCGAGAAGCGGCATCCACAGGATCAGCACTCCCACGGGCCAGGCCCGGTGCAGCTTCGCGAGGAACCGGGGCAGGGCGGTCCATTCGTCCTTCACCTCCCAGGAGGGATCGACGAGGCACAGCCCCCGTCGCGGGTCGGGCGGGGCCAGCGACAGCGCGAGCGCAGGCCCGTCGGCATGGTAGAGCCGCGCGTCGCGGCCCATGGTGTCTTGCAGGCCGTCGAATTCCTGCGGATGCAGCTCCGCCAGGTGCAGCGCATCGCCCGGGCGCAGCAGCCCGCGGGCGATCAGCGGAGAGCCCGGGTAGGCCGCGGGGCCATGGATGGCCCGGGTGCGCCGGATGACCCGGATCAGGGGGTGGCCCTCCGGAAAGCTCCGCTCCACCGCGCCGATGCCGCGCGCGGCCTCGCCCGTCTTCAGCGCCGCGGCATCGTCGAGCCGGTAAAGACCCCGCCCGGCATGGGTTTCGACATAGCTCAGCGGCTTGTCCTTCTGCGCCAGATAGTCGAGCGCCACGGCAAGCACGCTGTGCTTGTGCACATCCGCCATGTTTCCGGCGTGATAGGCGTGCTGATAGGAGAGCATGGGTCTGACTGCCGTGCAACAGTCCCGCGGGCAAGCGATTTCGATCCGGGTCCGCCGTTGGCAGAATCGTAACCGCCCCCTAGATATTGGGGCACCTCCAGCCGGGACATCCTGCCTTGCATCCAGTCCGCCCCTTTCTCCTCGGCCTTCCGCTCGTGCTTCTGGCCGGGGCCGGCAGCGCGCAGTCGCTCGCGACATTCGGGGACATCTCGCCGCAGTTCACCCTGCGCGCCGGCGTGGCCGCGGAACCGGAGTATTTCGGGTCGGAGGATTACCGGCTCGGCCCGGATCTCGGGTTCTCCAACTTCCGCCTGCGCCTCGGACAGCCGGATGCCGCGGGCTTCGGCATCGCGGGCAGCTTTCGCTACATTCCCGGCCGAAGCAGCGACGACTTCCCGGAGCTTGCGGGTCTCGACGACGTGGACCAGGCGATCGAGCTCGGCTTCGGCATCCGCTACGTCACCCCGTCGGTGGAGGCCTTCGCCGACCTGCGCTACGGCGTGACGGGCCACGAATCGCTCGTGGGCGAGGTCGGCGCCGACGCCGTGTTCCGTCCGTCGGATCGCTTCACCCTGCGCCTCGGCCCGCGGGTGTTCCTGGGCTCCGACGACTATGCCGATACCTATTTCGGGGTCAGCGCCGCGGAATCCGTGGCCTCGGGCGGCGATTTCGCCGCCTTCGACGCCGAGGGCGGCGCGCTCAGCGCCGGGGTCGAGCTTGGCATGACCTACGAGATCAACGACGACTGGGGCATCGACAGCGCGGTGACCTACAACCAGTTCATCGGCTCCGCCGCGGACAGCCCCATCGTCCAGCAGGGCAGCGAGGACAGCCTCTCGGTCCGCGTGGGCGTGACGCGCAACATCTCCTTCGGCTTCTGATCCCGGGCGCGCGGTGCCTTTGCACCGCCGGGCGCGCCGATCCCGCCGGACCGCGGGTCCGCATCCTAGCCCGGGTAGTCCCGCGCCCGCCGTCCCGCCTCGTCCACGAAAAGGCTCGGCAGTCCCTCCAAGGCGCCGATCCGGTCCACCTGAAGCTCCGCGAACGCCCCGGCCGTCTCGTCCCAGACCAGCAGCGTCCAGAGCCGGCCCCAGAACTCCAGCCGGAGCGGCCGCACCACCCGCCCGTCGAGGCGCAGCTTCTGCCGCGCGCGGATCGCTCCGCGAAGCGTGGGGAGATGCCGCAGGGCGCGGGTGGCCGCATCGGCGGGGCGGGGGGCGAGACCGTCCTCCGGAAGGGCCTCGTCGAGCTTCTCCGAAAGCCGCGCCGCCGCGGCCGCGAGATCCGGATCGGCCGCCTGGGCGACCGCGGCAAGCCCGACCTGCAACGCCTCCATCTCGTCGTCCGTCAGGTGCAGCGGCGGCAGGCTGCGCGTCGCGGTGATTCGGTAGCCCGTGCCGCGCGTGCCGGAGACGGGCACCCCCGCCTCCCGCAAGGCGTCCATGTCGCGGTAGATCGTGCGCGGACTCACCCCCAGCGCACCGGCCAGCGCCTCGGCCCGGTGCGGGCCGGGACGGCGCAGCGCGCGCATCAGGTCGGAAAGGCGGTCGGCCCGGCTCATCGCAATGGCTCCTGACAGGTTTCTGTCACGAAATGCACCCCTCCGCCAGCCGCGCAGCCCGAACCGGGCGAATACCGCTGTTCCGCCGGGCGCCGCCCGCCTAGACCCGGGGTCGACCTCAAAGCGGGAGAGACCCCATGCTGAACAACATCGGCCTTCCCGGCCTTCTGCTCATCGCCGTCGTGGTTCTCGTGCTCTTCGGACGCGGCAAGATCTCGTCGCTCATGGGAGAGGTCGGCAAGGGCATCACCGCCTTCAAGCGCGGCGTCGAGGACGGCAAGAAAGAACTCGAGGACGGCACCGACGAGCAGGCCATGGCCGCCCGCGACGTGTCCCCCCACGAGGAAAAGGACAAGGCCTGACCCGGCCGCAGGAGCGTAGCCCATGTTCGGTCTCGGGTGGACGGAACTGCTTGTCATCGGGATCGTGGCGCTGATCGTGGTCGGCCCCGAGGACCTGCCGCAGATGTTCCGCGCGGTCGGGCGGTTCACCGGCAAGGCCCGCGGCATGGCGCGCGAATTCAGCCGCGCCATGGAGGACGCCGCCGATCAGTCCGGCGTCAGGGACATCAACAAGACGATCCGGGCCGCCGCGAACCCCGGCAAGTTCGGCACCGACAGCCTGAAACACGCCGCGGGCCTCGGCCCGGAGACGGAGCGGCTGTCGCAGGAGCGGCTCGAGGCGAAGCGCAAGATCGAGAAACGCGCGGCCGAAATGGCCGAGGAGCGCATGGCCCGCGAGGCCCGCGAGCGGGAGGCCGCCGAACAGGCCGCGGTCGAGGAGGCCGATGACGAGGCCGAGGCCGCGCTCGAGGCCGCCATGGCCGAAAGCGCCGGCGCCCGTCCCGCGGAGACCCTCCGCACGGCCCCCGAACCCGCGCCGAAGTCCACGGGAGACGAGACACGATGAGCCAGGCCGACGAGCTCGAGGACAGCTCCGCCCCGCTGATCGAGCATCTGCGCGAACTGCGCACGCGGCTCATCCACGCCGTCCTGGGGTTCCTCGTCGGCATGGTCCTCTGCTTCACCGTGGCGACGCCGATCTTCAACTTCCTGACCGGGCCGCTCTGCGCCACGCTGGCCGAGCGCGGTCAGAACTGCGACCTGATCTTCATCTCGCCGCAGGAAGGCTTCTTCGTGGCGATCAAGGTCAGCCTCGTCGGCGGGCTGATGCTGTCGTTCCCCTGGATCGCCTTCCAGATGTGGCGCTTCGTGGCGCCGGGGCTCTACCGGTCGGAGAAGGGCGCCTTCCTGCCCTTCATGATCGCCTCGCCCTTCATGTTCGTCGCGGGCGCGGCCTTTGCCTTCTACATCGTCACCCCGCTCGCCTACGACTTCTTCCTCGGCTTCCAGCAGTTCGGCCAGGACGGCGAGGCGCTGCCGGCGCCGGGGGTCGGCTCGGGCCTGTCGGTGGTGTTCCAGGGCTCGGCCCAGGCCTATCTCGACCTCACGATCAAGTTCATCGTGGCCTTCGGCCTCTGCTTTCAGCTTCCGGTCCTGCTGACGCTCATGGGCAAGGCCGGGCTGGTGACGGCCCCGGGCCTGCGCTCCGTCCGCAAGTATGCCGTGGTGGGCATCCTCGTGCTCGCCGCGCTCGTGACCCCGCCGGACGTGATCACCCAGCTCATCCTCTTCGTGGTGGTCTACGGGCTCTACGAGGTGTCGATCCAGCTCGTGCAGCGCGTCGAGCGGAAGCGCGAGGAGGAGCTGCGCGCGGAGGGCGTGCTGGGCGAGAACGAGGGGCTGCACGATCTCTATGCAGACCCCGACGACGAGGCGCCGAAACCGTGACCGACCCCCTGCTGAGGATCGCCGAGGCGCTGGAGCGCCTCGCGCCGCCGCCCGCGCCCGCGCCGGATTTCGCCGCCGCCTCGGCCTTCGTCTGGCATGTGGAGCCCGACCGGCTGGTCCCCGTGCCGCGGGTGAACCGCATCGACGTGGGCCTTCTCGTCGGCGTGGGCCGCGCCCGCGACACGCTGCTCGAGAACACCCGCCGCTTCGCCGCCGGCCTGCCCGCGAACAATGCCCTCCTGTGGGGCGCGCGAGGAATGGGAAAGTCGAGCCTCGTCAAGGCGGTGCACGGCGCCGTTCAGGCAGTGCACGAAGAGCTGAAGATCGTCGAGGTCCAGCGCGAGGACCTCGCCTCCATCGGCCGCTGCCTCGGCCTGCTCCGGGACCGGCCGGAGCGGTTCATCCTGTTCTGCGACGACCTCTCGTTCGGCCATGACGATGCGCATTACAAGTCGCTGAAGGCCGTGCTCGACGGCGGCATCGAGGGCCGTCCGGACAACGTGGTGCTCTATGCCACCTCGAACCGGCGTCACCTGATGCCGCGGGACATGATCGAGAACGAGCGCCAGACCGCGATCTCCCCCTCCGAGGCGACCGAGGAGAAGGTCTCGCTCTCCGACCGCTTCGGGCTCTGGCTCGGCTTCCATCCCTGCGACCAGGACGCCTATCTCGCGATGATCCGCGGCTACTGCGAAGCCTGGGGTGTCGAGATCGACGAGGCGCGGCTCAGGGCCGAGGCGATCGAGTGGCAGGCCACCCGCGGCGGCCGGTCGGGCCGCGTGGCCTGGCAATACTTCACCGATCTTGCCGGCCGCGAGGGCGTGCGGCTGGGCTGAAACGATCTTCTCGAGGATCGTTGCGCGCCCATGATCTTCTGGAAGATCATGGGTCCCTACGGCAGGTAGTTCGCCGGATCGACGCTCTGCAGCCCCTCGCGGGTCTCGAAATGCAGGTAGCTCGGATCGCCCGGCGGAATGCGGGCGATGGTCTGCCCGCGGCTGACCTGCTGGTCCTTCTCCACCGCAAGATCGGTGATGTTCACATAGACCGTCAGCAGGTTGTTCGCGTGCCGCAGCACGACGATCGAGGCCCCGTCCGTGTCCTGGGTGATCGCCGCCACCGTGCCGCTGTCGGCGGCCCGCACGGCGGTGCCGGCGGGGGCGGCG
Organism: Histidinibacterium lentulum; assembly: GCF_003789055.1. Taxonomy (GTDB): domain Bacteria; phylum Pseudomonadota; class Alphaproteobacteria; order Rhodobacterales; family Rhodobacteraceae; genus Oceanicola; species Oceanicola lentulus. The sequence goes on from NZ_ML119092.1 coordinate 108,003, forward strand.
ATGTCGATGCCCTCGTTCCGGCCCCGGGCATATTCGCGGATGATCGTGCCCTGCACCGGCATGGCGAGGCGGCCGCTGTCCTCGGGTTCCTCGCGCTCCGCGCCGAGGTCCGGCGTGGGCGGCGCATCCTCCGCCACGGCGGCGGCCGAGGCGGGGGGCGGCTGCTCCTGCGGCAGCGGCGCGGTCGAGGAGGGGGGCAGGGGCGTCGGGCTGCCCGCCCCGGGCACCGTGGCGACCGCGGGCGCCACGGTGGCCGGCGCGGGGGCCGTGCCGCCCGCCTGCGGGATCAGGAGCTGCTGGCCCTCGCGGATCGCGAGGTCCGGGCCGAGCCCGTTCCAGTCGGCCAGCGCCCGCGCCGGCACGCCGTAGAGGCGGGCGATGGAATAGACCGTCTCGCCCCGCTGCACCTGGTGGCGCAGCGGCTCGGCACCCGCCGCCGGGGCCGGGGCCTCGGCCCGGACGGGCGTCGGCGCGGGGGCGCCGCCGTCGGCGCGGTCGATCGCCGCCGAGGCGAGGTCCGTCACGTCGACCGCCCCCGGCGCGGCCAGATCGGAGGTGGGCGCCGTCACGGTCCCGGCGGACGCGGGCAGCACCAGCAGCTCTCCGCGGCGCAGGGTGCTGTCCGGGGTGATGCCGTTGAACCGCGCCAGTTCGGCCGCGTCGAGCCCGAGGCGGGCGGCGAGCTGGGCCACCGTCTCGCCCTGCCGCGCCACGGCGGCCTGGGAATTGGGATAGGTGATGATCCCGCGGGCGTCGGGCTCGGGCCGGGCGGGCAGGTCGCGGGTCACGTCGCTGGTGTTGAACCCGCCGCCGAGCCCGCGCATGTCGAAATCGACGCCGGAGCCGCTGCAGCCCGCCGCCAGCGCCAGCGCGCTCGCGGCCAGCATCCGCCTGATGGGTCGTGCCGTGGGGGTCGCCTGCGCCATCTGCATCGTCCTCATGCCTGCGCCCCGTTCGGCGGGACGTCCGCTCCGTCTCTCCCGGGACCTTCGCCCGGCAGCCGCTCAATCCTCTCCGAGGCCCCCGACCAGAGGCACGAACCGCACCGCGCGCAGCTCCTCGTAGTCGAAGCCCTCGCGGGTCCGGACGACCCGGATCAGCGCCTGGACCGCGTCGGACTGTCCGACCGGCAGCACCATGATACCGCCCTCGCGCAGTTGCGCCAAGAGCGGGCCGGGCGGGTCCTCCGCGGCCGCGGTCACGAGGATACGGTCGAAGGGCGCCTGCTCGGGCAGGCCGAAGCTGCCGTCGGCCACCAGCGCCGTGATGTTGACGAGGTCATGCTCGCGGAACAGCGCCTCGGCCGCCCGCACCAGCCGCTTGTGGCGGTCCACCGTGTAGACGCGCCGGGCGAGCAGGCTCAGGATCGCGGCCTGGTAGCCCGAGCCCGTGCCCACCTCCAGCACCTTGTGCCGCGCGTCGACCTCCAGCGCCTGGGTCATCAGCCCCACCACGGAGGGCTGGCTGATGGTCTGCCCGCAGGAGATCGGCAGCGGCATGTCCTCGTAGGCGCGGTCCGAGAAGAGCCCGGTGACGAAGCGCCGCCGGTCGATCCGCTCCATGGCCTCGAGCACCCGCTTGTCCGTGACGCCGCGCGAACGCAGGGCGAAGAGGAACTGCATCTTGCGCTCCGCCTCGTCGGTCACGTCAGAGCCGCCTCCAGCGGGTCCAGCGCGTCATGGGCCGTGAGATCCGCGCGCATCGGCGTGACGGAAACCCAGCCGTCGAGATTGACCGCCGCGTCCGAGCCCTCGGCCGGCCGCACCGTCTGGTCGCCGCCCCGGACCCAGAGGAACCGCCGCCCGCCCGGCGAGAGCATGCCCTCGACGGAGTGGAAGACGCCCGGTCGGAGGCCCTGCGGCGCGGCCCTGAGCCCCTTCACCGCCTCGCCCGGCACCGGGGGGAAGTTGACGTTGTAGAAGGTCGTGTAGCCGTCCCCGCCCCAGTCGCCATGGGCGAGGATCCGCCGCACGGTCTCCACCCCCCAGGCGCGGGCGGCCGAGAACGGGTCCGCGCTGCGGGCATTGTCGGGACCGTAGTACTGCGACAGTGCGATGGACGGCAGCCGCTGCAGCGCACCTTCCATGGCGCCGCCGATGGTGCCCGAATAAAGCGCGTTCTCGGCGGCGTTGTTGCCCCGGTTCACGCCCGAGAGCACCAGATCCGGCCGCTCTCCCCCCAGCACATGATAGATCCCCGCCAGGACGCAATCGGCCGGGGAGCCCTCGGCGGCATAGCGGCGGGGGGCCAGTTCCGCGATCATGGTGGGGTGGACGTAGGAGATCATGTGGCCCACGCCCGACTGCTCGAAGGCCGGCGCGACCACCCAGACCTCGCCCTCCTCGCCCGCGATCTCCGCGGCGATGGCCTCGAGCACCTTCAGCCCCGGGGCGTTGATCCCGTCGTCATTGGTCACGAGAATGCGCATGGATCACCTTTGCCGACTTCCCCGCCTCCTAAGCGAGAGCCGCCCTGCCCGCAAGCGCGCCCCGAGGAAAGGCGCGCCATCCCCCGTCCTCATCTGGCCGGAAATACTCGAAAAAGACGCCCGCCGCCCGCGCGGCGTCAGCCCAGGATCGCGGGCAGGAGCCGCGCCGCCTCGGCCTCGGGCGGGGTCAGCAGGCCGCGGTCCTCGCCGGGATGGAACCGCGCGCGGGTGGCTGTGGGCATGGGCCGCGGCTCGAGGATCGCGACCTGCGGCCCGGTCTTCCGTGTCTCCTCGCGCCAGCTTTCCGCCATGGCGATCTGCGCGGCCTTGGTCGCGCCATAGGCGGCATGGAACGGTCGTCCGCCCTGGGGATCGGCAAGGAACACCGCCCGGCCCTCCGCCCCCAGAAGCGGCGCGGTGTAGCGGATCAGCCGCGCCGCGGCCTCGACGTTCACCGAAAGGCTCTTCGTCAGCTCCTTCTCGGCCACATGGGCCGCGGGCGACATCGGCGCGGCATGGACGGCCGTGTGCACCCAGAGCGCAAGCCGCCCCCAGCGCTCGAAGATGGACCGGCAGAGCTGCTGCATCGCCGCGTCCACGGTGATATCCATGGGCGCCAGCGTCGCCTCGCCGCCCGCCGCGCGGATGCGGTCGTCGAGCTCCTCGAGCGCGCCCACGGTGCGGGCGCAGGCGACGACGTGATGGGTGGGGGCGAGGGCGAGCGCAATCGCCGCCCCCAGCCCGCGGGAGGCGCCGGTGATCAGGGCGGCGGGTCGGCTGTCTGTCATGGCGCTCCCTTGGCGCGGGCGCACCGGGGCGTCAAGGCTCGCTTGCGTTGTGCCTCAGCCGGATCTCCGCCTGAGCCGCCCCGAGGTCGCCCTCCGCCCCGATCCAGTCGAGAAAGCGCGGAAACTCCTCCTCCAGCGTCTCGAGCGACAGCGCCATGACATGGGCGCGCCGGGCGAGAAAGGCGGTGATGTTGGCGGTGACCGTGGCGACATAGTCCCGGGCGATCTCGATCCTCGGCTGATCCGGCCTCTTCCAGGCGGCGCCCAGAAGGATGCCGTTGCGATAGGCCTGAAGGATCCCGGGGTTCGCCCGCCGGGCAAAGCTGCGGGCCACCGCCTCGGGATCGCGGGTGAGGTGCACATAGGCGGCCCGGTCGCCCCATTCGGCCTCGATCCGGCCGAGAAACCACGCAAGCCGGTTGTCGCATTCGATGTGCGCCTCGGGATAGGCCAGCCGCGCCGGGCCCGTCAGATGGCTCAGCGTCTCGTGTCCCGCCGTATGGCTCGTCAGGTGTCCGCAGGCCCGCGCCAGCGTGGTCGAGCCGCAGCGCCCGGTGTTGAGCACCAGGATGGTCGTCGGGACGGTCATCCGCCGATCTCCGCGCGGCGTTCCGCGATCACGAGGCGGATCAGTGACAGCGGCGGCAGCCGGTCCGGCGGGAACGTCAACGCCCCGGGCGAGAAGCTGAGCCCCGCCGCCGCGATCTCCGCCGAGAGCCGGTCGAGGACCCGGCCCGAAAAGGGATAGAGCGACAGATGCCCCTTGGCGGCCCCGTAGCCCGCGACGAGTTTCCGCTCCCGGAACCCGGGCAGGCCGTAGGCCATGACCTCGGCGGCGCCGGGCAGTTCCGCCGCCAGCACGCCCCGCAGCCGCGACAGCGCCGCGCGCTCCGGCCCGGACAGGGTGGCGAGATAGGCGTCATGGTCGGCCGGGCGCGTCATGCCCGGAACCCTAGCGGCGCCGGATGGCGGAATGAAGTCAGCCCGCGGGCATCGTCAGGACGGTGTCCCACACGCCGCCCGAGAGCACCACCTGGCCCTGTCCCACGGCCGCGATCCGGCCCGAGGGCGTGTCGTCGCCCGTGGTCGCCATGGTCACCTCGCCGCCATCATGGCGGATCAGCGCGCGGGCGCCCTCGGGTCCCTCCACGATGCCGAGAAGCGCCGGGCCCCGGTCGGGCAGCAGGCCGCTCTCGGTGGCCGCCGCCTCGGTCTCGGAGGTGGGCGCGCCGGAAGGGGGAAAGCTCTCGAAGTGCATTGGTCGGTCCCGTGATCTGAAGGAACCGTCCCGAAGGCACGCGCCCCGGCTGAACCCGGGATCTGGGGATATCGCCCCCGGAACGGTCCGGGCCGTATCGGGCCTTCCTGCGCGGGGCGAAAGGCCGATGCTGCAGGGCAGCGAAAACCGGCGCGCGCGCCGCGTCACCCTGGGCGGCGCGCCGCCGATAGCGCTCACATGGCCGCGAGGCGGACCGGCGCTACTCCGCGGCGGTCTTGGAGCGGAAGCCCTGCTCGACCATGTCGGCGGGTTCCACCGGGTATTCCCCCGAGAAACAGGCGTCGCAATACTGCGGAGCGGCGGCGTTCCGGCCGCCGGCCTCTCCGACCGCGCGGTAGAGCCCGTCGAGCGAGATGAAGCGCAGCGAATCGACCCCGAGATGCGCGCGCATCTCCTCCTCGGACATGCCCGCCGCCAGCAGCTTCTCCCGCTGCGGCGTGTCCACCCCGTAAAAGCAGGGCCAGGCCGTGGGCGGCGAGGCGATGCGGAAATGGACCTCGGCCGCGCCCGCGTCGAGGATCATCTCCTTGATCTTGCGGCTCGTGGTGCCGCGCACGACCGAATCGTCCACCAGCACCACCCGCTTGCCCTTCACCAGCGCCCGGTTGACGTTGAGCTTCAGCCGCACGCCCATGTTCCGGATCTGCTCGGTCGGCTCGATGAAGGTCCGGCCCATGTACTGGTTGCGCACGATCCCCATGCCGTAGGGGATGCCGGAGACCCGCGCATAACCGATGGCGGCGGGCGTGCCACTGTCGGGCACCGGGCAGACGAGATCGGCCTCCACCGGCGCCTCCCGCGCCAGTTCCGCGCCGATGGCCTCGCGCGTCTCGTAGACGGACCGCCCGCCGATCTGGCTGTCGGGGCGGCTGAAATAGACATGCTCGAAGATGCAGAACCGCGATTTCTTCGGCCGGAACGGACGCAGGCTCTCGAGACCGGCGGCACTGATCACCACCATCTCGCCCGGCTCGATCTCGCGCACGAACTCGGCTCCGATGATATCGAGCGCGCAGGTCTCCGAGGACAGGACCCAGCCGTCGCCCACGCGGCCCAGCACCAGCGGGCGCACGCCCAGCGGATCGCGCACGCCGATCAGCTTCGACCGGGTCATGGCCACGACAGAGAAGGCGCCCTCGACCCGGCGGAGCGCATCCTCCATCCGGTCGGGAATGGTCTTCTGCAGGGACCGCGCCATCAGGTGGATGATGCATTCGCTGTCCGAGGAGGACTGGAAGATCGAGCCCCGCTCGATCAGCTCCCGCCGCAGGGAATTGGCGTTGGTGATGTTGCCGTTGTGGGCGATGGCCGCCCCGCCCATGGCGAACTCGCCGAAGAACGGCTGCACGTCGCGGATCGCGGTCTGGCCCTTCGATCCGGCGGTGGAATAGCGCACATGCCCGATGCCGAGCGTGCCCGGCAGCTTCGCCATGGTCTCGGCATCGGTGAAATTGTCGCGCACATAGCCGAAGCGACGCACGGTCTGAAAGCCGCTCTCGGGATCGTGGGTCACGATCCCGCCCGCCTCCTGGCCCCGATGCTGCAGGGCATGGAGGCCCAGCGCGATGAAATTGGCGGCATCGGTCACGCCGATCACGCCGAAGACGCCGCACTCCTCGTGCAGCTTGTCGTCGCCGAGCGGATCGACCGCTCCGAAATCGAACGGATGCGAGGGGGGCAGGCGTTTGGCCAAGGACAGCGGCTCCGAATCCCGATGGGGTTCTTGACCCCTCCATAGGCGTCCTTCACACGCGTGTCACGAAACGATGTCGTGCCGGACGCTGCACCGCCGCGAAAGAGCGCCGGCCCGGGCGCGCAGCCCGAACCTGCGCCTTCTCGCGCACCCGGTCGAGGAAGAAGGGCCGCGCGTCGGGCGCGGTCGACGGCGCACAGGGCAGGTCGGGGCCCGAACCTCCTCGATCCCGCTCCGCATCCTGCTCACGCGGCGCCGCCGCCCCCGAGACGCACGGCCACCGCTGCGGCGGCGGCGTGGACGGCGCTGGTCATGGGAGGCGCCCCGGTTGCTGCCATGCAGTCCGCGGCACCGCCGGAGACTTGCAGGCCGCTGCCCGGGCCCTGCGACAAAGCTGCAGCGCAGATGAGCCTTTGTCGCATCCCGGTTCGACACCCGGCGCCTAGATGACGAGGGGAGAGAAGGAAAGTCCGCAGTCAGGAAGGGTCCCCCATGGAAACGATCTTCGGCCTCGACGCGCTGATGCTCGCCCGCATCCAGTTCGGCTTCACGGTATCGTTCCACTTCATCTTCCCGGCGCTGTCGATCGGGCTGGCGTCCTACCTCGCCGTGCTGAACGGCATGTATCTCTGGACCAGGGACGAATCCTACCTGCGGCTCTTCAAGTACTGGCTGAAGATCTTCGCCATCTCCTTTGCCATGGGCGTCGTCTCGGGCATCGTGATGGCCTACCAGTTCGGCACCAACTGGTCGGTGTTCTCCGACCGCGCGGGCCCGGTCATCGGCCCGCTCATGGCCTACGAGGTGCTCACCGCCTTCTTCCTCGAGGCGGGCTTTCTCGGGATCATGCTCTTCGGCCGCGAGCGGGTCGGGAACGGGCTTCACATGTTCGCCACGCTCATGGTGGCGGTGGGCACGGTGATCTCCGCCACCTGGATCCTGTCGGTGAACTCCTGGATGCACACGCCCGCGGGCTTCGCCATGAACGAGGCCGGGCAGTACGTCCCGGAGAACTGGTGGGAGATCATCTTCAACCCCTCCTTCCCCTACCGCCTCGCCCACAGCGTGACCGCGGCCTACCTGACCACCGCCTTCGTCGTCGGCGGGGTGGGGGCCTGGCACCTCCTGCGCGGCCGCTCGGGGAACGCGGGCGTGCGCACCATGTTCTCCATGGCGATGTGGATGATCGTGGTGACCGCGCCCATCCAGGCGGTGCTGGGCCACGAGCACGGGCTGAACACCTACGAGCACCAGCCGGTGAAGGTGCTCGCCATGGAAGGCCATTTCCGGAGCTACGAGGACGGCATCCCGCTGATCCTCTTCGGCATTCCCGACCAGGAGGCCGGCGAGATGCGCCATGCGCTGGAGATCCCGCGCCTCGGCGGTCCGATCCTCAAGAAGGGCTGGAACGGGTCCCTGGACGGGCTCGACACCGTGCCCGACGAGCTCGAGCCGCCCGTCGCCCCGGTGTTCTACGCCTTCCGGGTGATGGTGGGCCTCGGGGTCCTGATGATCGCCCTCGGGGTCTGGGGTCTCGCCGCGCGCCTGCGGGGGACGCTCTACGACGCCACCTGGCTGCACCGCGCCATGCTGGCCATGGGACCCTCGGGGTTTGTCGCGGTGATCGCGGGCTGGCTCACGACCGAGATCGGCCGCCAGCCCTTCGTGATCTACGGCGAGCTGATGACCGCCGACGCGGTCTCGCCCCTCGGCACGGCGGCGGTGGCGGCCTCGCTCGTGGCCTTCATCGTGATCTACTTCGCCATCTTCGGCGCGGGCATCGTCTACATCCTGCGCCTGATGGGCCATGCGCCCGAACTCGGCGAACGCGGCGTGCGCGCAGAGCCCGGCCCGATCCGAACCGCCGGCGTCACCCCCGCCCCGCAGCTGGGGGAGGGCAGCCGCGGCGCGCAGCACCCCGCCGAATGACCTTGGGGGCGCGGCGGCCCGCCCCACCGCCCGCGCCCCGCATTTTTCTGGCCTGAAATATCCCGGGGGTCCGGGGGCGGAGCCCCCGGCGGGTCGGCGCCGAAGGCGCCGAAACCAACCTGAAGCGAGACCTGACCGATGCTCGACCTCACCACCGCCTGGGCTCTCCTCCTGGCCTTCGCCGTCTTCGTCTACGTCGTGCTCGACGGGTTCGACCTCGGCATCGGCATCCTCTATCCCTTCTTTCCGAAAAAGCGCGACCGCGACCTGATGATGAACTCGGTGGCGCCGGTCTGGGACGGCAACGAGACCTGGCTCGTGCTGGGCGGGGGCGGGCTCTTCGCGGCCTTCCCGCTGGCCTATGCGATCATCCTGCCCGCGCTCTACCCGCCGATCATCGCCATGCTGCTCGCGCTCGTCTTCCGCGGCGTGGCCTTCGAGTTCCGCTGGCGCGCGGTGCGCCCCCGCACAAAGGTCTACTGGGACTGGGCCTTCATCGGCGGCTCGGTGCTCGCCGCGCTCTGCCAGGGCATCGCGCTCGGCGCGCTGCTCCAGGGGATCGAGGTCGACGGCCGCGCCTATGGCGGCGGATGGTGGGACTGGCTCACCCCGTTCAGCCTGCTGACGGGCGTGTCGGTCGTCTGCGGCTACGCGCTCCTCGGGGCGTGCTGGCTCAACCTCAAGACCGAGGGCGACTTCCAGCTCCGGGTGCGCGAGCTCGCGCGCCGCTTCGCCGTGGCCACGGTGGCGGGAATCGTGCTCGTCTCGCTCGCAACGCCCTTCCTCGACGCGGGCTTCTTCGACCGCTGGCTCTCCTGGCCGCAGATCCTGATCGTGGCGCCGGTGCCGGTCCTCGTGGCGGCGCTCGCGGGGGCGCTCTGGGTCTCGATCACCCGCGACAACCTCGACTGGCTGCCCTTCGTGCTCGCCATCGGGCTCTTCGTGATGTGCTTCGTCGGCCTCGGCATCTCCATGTGGCCCTACGTGATCCCGAACTCGGTGACCCTCGAGGAGGCCGCCGCCCCCTACGAAAGCCAGCTCTTCATGTTCGTGGGGGCCGCCGTGCTGGTGCCGGTGATCCTGATCTACACGGGCTATGCCTACTGGGTGTTCCGCGGCAAGCTCGACCCCGACGACGGCTACCACTGATGGGCCGGAGGCTCCTGTGGTTCCTCGCCCTCTACCTCGCGGGCCTCGCGGCGCTGGGCGTGGTGTCGCTCCTGATCGGCGCCGTCGCCGTCTGACGGGCCCGGGCCCTCAGGTGCCCGGCACGAGCCAGCCATGGGCAAAGGCCATCTTCTGCCGCACCCCCGGCGGCAGAACGAAGGGATAGAGGTCGGGGAGGTCCATCGCGCGGTTGACGTGGTTCGCCGCCAGCGCCAGCTCCAGCGCATGGCCGATCAGCCTTTCGGCGTCGTGCTCGCCATAGGCGTCATATCCCCGCCCGGGGCCCCCGGGCCAGCCCAGCCCTGCCGCAACGCCGCTGTCCGTGAGGTCCACGAGATGCAGCAGGTGGCTCACGGTCTCCGCCCAGTCCTCGTGCGGATGGGCCGTGGCATAGGGCGTCACATGGCTGTCGTCGGCGGGACGCGGATCGGCGTAGTGCCGCGCGAGCGCCGCGCCGTAATCCGCCCGCTCGTCGCCGAAGCGCTCCCGGAACGCCGCCGCGAAGCCCTCCCGTTCCAGGAGCCGCAGGAAGAGGACATGGGCGATCTCGTGGCGCACATGGCCGGTCATCGTCCGGTAGAGCTCGCCCAGCTCCTCCTGACGGCGCGCGCGCTCGGCCTCGCCGGCCTCGGTGACGTTCAGCGTGACCACGCCATCCGCATGGCCCATGGTGACCTCCGCCCCGACGCCGCCCGCCGTGACCTCCGACATCAGCCGGAACACCGGCCGCGGCCCCGGATCGTCCCGGACGAACCAGCCCCACCGCGCAAGCCCCGCCAGCACCCAGCGCTTCGCGGCCTCGGTCTCCGCCCAGAGCGGCAGGTTGCCGGCCGCGCGCAGGTCCGGTGTCAGCTCGGTCATGGCGCAGGCGGAGCAAAGGTCCACGCCCTCCTCCGCACGCCAGTTGCAGCCGATGGCGGCGCGGTTGGCGCAGTCCCAGGCCGTGTCGCCCTCGGGCACCATCCGCTGCGCCTCGGGGTCGAACCAGAGGGGCGCGCCGCAGGTGCAGACGAGGTTCCGGAAGTAGACGGTCCCGCCACAGGCCGGACAGGTGAAGACCTGCATCGCGCATCCTCCGCTCGCTCACCGCACCGCTTGGCAACCCGGGCGTCCGCGCCCGGTTCCGGTCACTCGGCGGGGAGGGCGGGGGCCACCGGCTCGGACGGCACGGCACAGGGGCCGACGAGCTGTTCGTACTGCGTCGTGATCCAGCCCAGCGCCGCCTCGGGGTCCTGCTGCTGCAGGCGCGCCGCGAGATCGTCGAACACGGCGGCCGACCGGCTGTCGTTGATCATCGCGACATCCTGCGCCGCCAGCACGGTCTGGTAAAGGAAGAACGCCACCGCCACGAGCAGGATGCCCCGCGCGACGCCGAAAAGGAAGCCGAAGGCCTGATCGACACCGCCGAGGACGGAGCGCTGCACCAGCGACGAGAAGAGCGGCGTGAACAGCGAGATGACAAGAAGCGCCACCGCGAAGATGGCCGCGAAGGCCGCGATGATCGACAGTTCGCAGCTGTCGCCGATGAACTCGCCCACCACCGGCACCGATTGCACCAGCGGCTGCACCTGGTCGGCGAAGAGGAAGGCGAGGATCGTCGCGCCCACCCAGCCCACGATCGCCAGGAGTTCGCGCACGAAGCCACGCGAATAGGCCAGCAGCGCCGACAGCACGATGACCGCGGCGACGATCCCGTCGACGATCGTGAAGCTTTCCATGCCTGTCCCTCGCCTCTGGCCCTATCCCGTTCCGAAGAGGTCCGACGCGAAGGCGGGCAGGTCGGCCATGGGTCTCAGCCTCATGCCGCTCTCGCCGCCCCGCATCTTTCGCGCCTTCGGGAGGATCGCCTCGCTAAAACCAAGTTTCCCGGCCTCCTTCAACCGGTTTTCGGTCTGACTGACCGGCCTGAGGCTCCCCGACAACGCCAGTTCGCCGAAGAGGACCGCTCCCTCGGGCAGCGGCTTGTCCTCCCGCGCCGACAGCAGGGCTGCCGCGACCGCAAGATCCGCCGCCGGATCGGAGATCCGGAGGCCCCCCGCCACGTTGAGATAGACGTCGAGCCCGGCGAAGGACACGCCGCAGCGGCTGTCCAGCACGGCGAGGATCATCGCCAGCCGTCCGCCGTCCCAGCCGAGCACGCTGCGCCGGGGCTGCGCCGTGGCCGAAGAGGCGACGAGCGCCTGGAACTCGCACAGGATCGGCCGCGAGCCCTCGATCCCGGCGAAGACGCTCGATCCCGCCACCGCCGCGCCGCGTTCGCTGAGAAACAGCGCCGAGGGGTTCTTCACCTCCACGAGCCCGCGGCCCGTCATCTCGAAGACGCCGATCTCGTCGGCGGGGCCGAACCGGTTCTTGTGGGCGCGCAGGAGGCGGAACTGGTGCCCCCGCTCGCCCTCGAAATAGAGCACGGTGTCGACCATGTGCTCCACCACGCGCGGCCCAGCGAGAGCGCCTTCCTTGGTGACATGGCCCACCAGCACCACGGCGATCCCGCGCCGCTTGGCGAAACCGACGAGTTCATGGGCCGCCGCCCGCACCTGGCTGACGGACCCGGGCGCGGCCTCCACGCTGTCGAGCCACATGGTCTGGATCGAATCGATCACCGCGAGGTCGGGCGCCTCTGCCTCCAGCGTCGTCAGGATGTCGCGCAGGTTGGTGGCGGCCGCGAGCCGCACCGGGCTGTCCCTCAGCCCCAGCCGGTCCGCGCGCATCTGCACCTGGCCCGCCGATTCCTCGCCCGTCACATAGATCACCCCCGCGCCCTGCCGGGCGAAGCGGGCGGCGGCCTGCAGGAGGAGCGTCGACTTGCCGATCCCCGGATCGCCCCCCAGCAGCAGCGCCGAGGCGGGCACGAGCCCGCCGCCCAGCACCCGGTCGAGCTCGCCCACGCCCGACAGCCGCCGCTCGGGTGCGGCCTCCTGCGCGGCGAGGTCAGTGAGGGCGAGGCCCTTGCCCCGGGAGACCGCCGCCCGGCGGCCCGGCCCCTCGCTCAGGGGTTCGGCCTCCTCGATGGTGTTCCAGGCGCCGCAGTCCTCGCAGCGCCCCGCCCATTTGGAGCTTTCGGCGCCGCAGGCGGCGCAGCGGAAGAGTGGGGATTTCGCCATGCCGCCTCTTGCCCCACCGCGTCCTCCGCCGCAACGCGCAACCCGCCGGGGCAGGGGGCCGCAGACCGGCTCCGCCCCGATAGTCACCCCGATCCGCCGCAGCGCGGCTGCGCCCTCGGCGCGCGCTTCCGCTTGCCGGGCGAAGCCCGCCCGTGGCAGAGCCGCGCCATGGCCCGCGTCATCCTCTTCAACAAGCCCATGGGCGTCCTGTCCCAGTTCACCGACGCAAGGAGCCCCTCGCCGCGGCCCACGCTCTCCGCCTTCGGCCTGCCCGCCGGGGTCTATGCCGCGGGCCGCCTCGACCGGGACAGCGAGGGGCTGCTCGCGCTCACCGACGACGGGCGGCTGCAGGCGCGGATCGCCAGCCCCCGGGCGAAGACGCGCAAGACCTATCTCGTGCAGGTCGAGGGCGCGCCCTCCGATACCGATCTCGCGCCCCTGCGCGAGGGCGTGACGCTGAACGACGGGCCCGCGCGGGCGCTCTCGGCGCGGGTCGTCGACCCGCCCGACCTCTGGCCGCGCGATCCGCCGGTCAGGCTGCGCAAGTCCGTGCCCGACACCTGGATCGAACTGGTGCTCGACGAGGGCCGCAACCGGCAGGTGCGGCGGATGACGGCGGCGGCGGGTTTCCCGACCCTGCGGCTGGTGCGCTGGCGCATCGGCGACTGGAGCCTCGACGGCCTCGCCCCCGGCGCCTGGCGCGACGCCTAGAGCCTCGCCCGCGCCCGCGCGCGACGCTCCGTGCGCAGCAGATAGACGCCCCCCGCCGCGATGACGGCGGCGCCCGCCCAGGTCCAGGGACTCGGCACCGTGCCCCAGACGATCCAGCCCATCAGGCTCGCCCAAAAGAGCGCGGTATAGTCGAAGGGCGCCACGACCGAGGCCTCGGCCATGCGGAAGGCCTGGCTCAGGAGGCTGATCCCCAGGGTGCCGCAGAGCGCCGTCGCGGGAAACAGCAGCAGGTCCAGCGGCTCGACCTCGGGCCAGGGCACGAAGACCCAGGGCAGGCAGAACAGGATCGGGAAGGCGGTGATCCAGAAGGTCATGGTGCCGAACCCGTCCGAGGCCGGGATGCGGCGCGCGACCAGCATCAGCAACGCGTAGATCGCCGCCGCCGCCAGCGCGAGCAGCGCCGCGGGCTCGAAGGCCGCCGCACCGGGGCGCACCACGATGAGCACGCCGAGAAAGCCCGCAAGAATGGCGATCCAGCGGTCCCGGCTCACCGCCTCGCCCAGCACCAGCCGCGACAGCGCGGCGACGAAGAGCGGGGCGGCGAAGATCAGCGAGGTCGCGGCGTCGAGCGCCATGTAGCGCAGCGACAGGATGAACGCCCACGTTGCCGCCACGGCGAGAAGCGCGCGCACGGCATGGACGCCGACCCGCGCGGAGGCGAGGCCCGAGGGACCCTGAAGGGCGATCACGATCGCCGCGACGACCGGACAGGCCAGAAGGCTGCGGACCCACAGGATCTGCAGCGGGTGATAGCGTTCCACGAGCCATTTCGCGGCCACGTCGCTCATCACGAGCGTGGCCACGCCCGCGCACATCACGAGGATCGCGGCGAGGGGCGTGTGGCGGGAGGCGGTGGCGACGGTCACGGCAGGGGTCCTGTGCGGTAGAGACGGATCTTGAGCGGGCCGTGGGGGACCGGCGGCCCGGTGTCGGTGAAGGACAGCCCGGTGGTCTTCGCGAGGCCCGGCTCGCTGGTGATGACACCCGCCTCCCAGCCCCGGAAACGCTCCTTCAGCACCGCGCCGAGGGTGGCATAAAGCCCGTGGAGCGGACCGGGCTTTCCGATCCGCGCGCCATAGGGCGGGTTCGTGAGCACGAGCCCCGGCGGACCGGGCGGCGGCGCGAGATCCGAGAGGGCGGCGCGGCCGATCGTGACATGGCCCGAGAGTCCCGCCCGGGCGGCGTTCTCCGCGGCGCCCCGGACCGCTCCGTCGTCGCGGTCGAAGCCGAGGATCGGCGGGATGTCCCCGCGCGCCGCCGGGGCCGGGCCGGCCTCCTGCCTCAGCTCGGAGGGCGCGAGGCGGGCCCAGGCGAACTCCCGTCCTCGCCCCGGCGACAGCCCCGCCGCCCGCGCGGCCCCTTCCAGCAGGATCGTCCCGGAACCGCACATCGGATCGACCAGCGGTCGCGTGCCGTCCCAGCCGCAGGCGCGCAGGAAGAGGGCCGCCATGGTCTCGCGAAGGGGCGCCTTGCCCACGAAGGCCTTGAACCCCCGCCGGTGCAGCGGCTCGCCGCTGGTGTCGACGCTGATCGTGACGAGGTTGCGCTCGATCCGTACCAGAAGGCGGACCGGGTCATCGCCCTCCGCCGGCGCGCCCGTCGCGTCGGCGATGGCGCGTTCGATCCGCTGGGCGGCGGCGCCGGCGTGGTAGATCTTCGAGCCGCGCGACGTGGCCTCGACCTTCACCGGCACGTCCCCGCGCAGGAGGGCGGGCCAGTCCAGCTTGCGCGCGCGCTTGTCGAGCTGCGCGAGGTGCACCGCCGGGAACTCCGCAACGCGCGCGAGCACGCGGCCCGCGCCCGCAAGCTCCAGGTTGGCGCGGCGCACCTCGGCCCAGCCGCCCGTGATCGTGACGCCGCCGGGGGTCACGGCGACGCCCCCGAAGCCGGCCTCCCGGGCCTCCTCGGCAAGGAACGGCTCGAGACCGGGGGTCGCGGCGAGGAAGATCTCCGAAGGGGTCATCCCGGGCGGTCTATCCCCTCGCCCGGGGAATTGCGAGGCGCTGCGGACCCCCCCCCCCCGGCGGGGGGGGGGGGGGGGGGGGGGGGGGGGGGGGGGGGGGGGGGGGGGGGGGGGGGGGGGGGGGGGGGGGGGGGGGGGGGGGGGGGGGGGGGGGGG
>NZ_ML119093.1 GCF_003789055.1 Histidinibacterium lentulum
CCCCCCCCCCCGCCCCCCCCCCCCCCCCGCGCCCCCCCCCCCCCCCCCCCCCCCCCCCCCCCCCCCCCGGGTCGCCGTGCAGGGCACGGCGAAACCACTCAGGCCAGCATCAGCATCGGGCTTTCGAGGTTCCGCCTGATCGCCTCGAGGAACTGGGCGCCGAGCGCCCCGTCGATCACCCGGTGATCGACCGAGAGCGTGACGGACATCACCGTCGCCGCGGTCAGCGCGCCGTCCTCGCCGACCACAGGTTTCCTGACGCCCGCACCCACGGCGAGGATCGAGCCATGGGGCGGGTTGATGACCGCGTCGAAATTGTCCACGCCGAACATGCCGAGGTTCGACACGGCGAAGCTGCCGCCCTGGTACTCATGGGGCGCCAGCTTGCGGTCGCGGGCGCGGGCGGCGAGGTCCTTCATCTCCGCCGAGAGGGCCGAGAGGGTCTTCATGTGCGCGTCTCTGAGGACCGGGGTGAAGAGCCCGCCCTCGATGGCCACCGCCACGGCCACGTCCGAGGGCGCGAGCTTCAGGATGCGGTCGCCGGCCCAGACGGCGTTGGCGTCGGGCACCTCCTGCAAGGCCAGCGCCGAGGCCTTGATGATGAAATCGTTCACCGAGAGCTTCACGCCCCGCGGCTCGAGCTGCTTGTTGAGCTGGGAGCGGAAGGCGAGGAGGTCGTCGAGGCGGATGTCGCGGCGCAGGTAGAAGTGCGGGATGGTCTGTTTCGCCTCGGTGAGGCGCGCGGCGATGGTGCGGCGCATCCCGTCGAGCTTGACCTCCTCGAAGGCGCGGCCCTCGTACATCCGTTTCACCTCGTCCGCACCGAGACCCGCGGGCATGGCGGGCTTGGCGCCCTCGGTGGCGGTCTTCGGGGCCTCCGTGGCCGCGCTCGGGGCGGGGGCCGCGGCGGCGCCGGGCTCGAAGCTCTCGATGTCGGCCTTCACGATCCGGCCCCGGGGGCCGGTGCCCTTCACCTCTCCGAGGTCTATGCCGCGATCCTTCGCGATGCGGCGGGCAAGGGGGGACGCGAAGATCCGCTCGCTGCCCTCCCGCGCCTGGGCCGCGCCAGTCGGGACAGCGCCGTCCCGCTGCCCGCCGTCGCGGCCATAGCCCTGAGCGGGTTCGGTCTGGGGTGAGGGTTCGGCCGGAGCGGCATGGCTGCTTTCCTCGCGCGGTTTCGGCTCGGCTCCGGTGCCGATGTCCTCCGCACTTTCGCCGTCCTCGAGCAGGACGGCGATGGGCTGGTTGACCTTCACGCCCTCGGTGCCCTCGGCCACGAGGATCTTGCCGATCGTGCCCTCGTCCACGGCCTCGAATTCCATCGTCGCCTTGTCGGTCTCGATCTCCGCAAGGAGGTCGCCCGAGGAGACGGTGTCGCCCTCCTTCACGAGCCACTTGGCGAGAGTGCCTTCTTCCATCGTGGGCGACAGGGCGGGCATCAGGATTTCGGTGGGCATTCGGTCTCCTCCAGGAGGTCCATCCGGTCGAAGGGCGCCGGCGGGCGCCCCCCGGCCTTCAGCGTGTCGATTGCGTCGCGGATCGCGCGATCATGCCGCGCGATCCAGTCATAGGCGGTCCGGTGGCCGTGGCCGCCGGTCAGACGGAGGCCCGAGGCGATGACGTGGTCGGGCAGCAAGGCCACCGCGCCGCCATGGGCGATGCGGTAGGCCTCGCGCGCGCTGTCCCGGCCAAGCACCTCCATCCCGTCAGCTCCGGTAGGTCACCTTGTTCACGGCGTCGATCACCTCTTCGGGGGTGACCAGTGCCAGGCGTTCGAGATTGGCGGCATAGGGCATGGGCACGTCCTTGCCGGTGACGTTGATCACGGGTGCGTCGAGCCAGTCGAAGGCGTTCTCCATGACGTAGGCCGAGATGTGGTTCGACATGGAGGCCCGGGGCCAGCCTTCCTCGACGGTCACGAGGCGGTTGGTCTTCTTCACCGAGGCGAGGATCGCGTCGTAATCGAGCGGGCGCAGGCTGCGCAGGTCGATCACCTCGACGTCGACCCCCTGCTTTTCCAGCTCGGCCACGGCCTCCATCGTGTGGGACATGCCGATGCCCCAGGACACGATGGTCACCTCGCTCCCCTCGCGCGCGACGCGGGCCTTGCCCAGCGGCACGGTGAAATCCTCGATGACGGGCACCTCGAAGGAGCGGCCGTAGAGGATCTCGTTCTCCAGGAACACGACCGGATTCGGGTCGCGGATCGCGGATTTCAGCAGGCCCTTGGCGTCGGCAGCGTGGTAGGGCTGCACGACCTTGAGGCCGGGGACGGAGGCGTACCAGGCGGCATAGTCCTGGCTGTGCTGGGCCGCCACGCGCGCCGCGGCGCCGTTCGGGCCGCGAAAGACGATGGGACAGCCCATCTGGCCGCCGGACATGTAGAGCGTCTTGGCGGCCGAGTTGATGATCTGGTCGATGGCCTGCATCGCGAAGTTCCAGGTCATGAACTCGACGATGGGCTTGAGGCCCCCGAAGGCCGCGCCCACCCCGATGCCGGCAAAGCCGTGCTCGGTGATCGGCGTGTCGATCACGCGCTTGGCGCCGAACTTGTCGAGCAATCCTTGCGTGATCTTGTAGGCGCCCTGATACTCGGCGACCTCCTCGCCCATGATGAAGACGTTCTCGTCGCGCTCCATCTCTTCCGCGATGGCGGAGTTGAGCGCCTCGCGGACGGTCATCGACTTCATCTCGGTGCCTTCGGGCCACTCGGGCGCGGCGCTGGCGGCCCTGGGCTCTGGGGCGGGGCGCTCGTCGGCCTTCTTCGCCTGGGCGGGGGCCGTGGCGCCGGTGTCGGGCTTCGGCGCGCCGTCGGCGGGTTTCTCGGCCTCGGCGGGGGCAGCACTCGGGGCCGCGTCGGCGGCGGAGGCATCCTCGCCCTCTTCTAGCAGGACGGCGATGGGCTGGTTGACCTTCACGCCCTCGGTGCCCTCGGCCACGAGGATCTTGCCGATGGTGCCCTCGTCCACGGCCTCGAATTCCATCGTGGCCTTGTCGGTTTCGATCTCGGCCAGGATGTCGCCCGAGGAGACGGTGTCGCCTTCCTTCACGAGCCACTTCGCGAGAGTGCCCTCTTCCATCGTGGGCGACAGGGCGGGCATCAGGATTTCGGTTGCCATGTTATTCGGCCTCCCTCAGATCGAGGCGTGTCTCGATCCGCTCGAGACGTTGAGAGATATCGGCGATCCGGCCATCCCGCACCGCCTCGGAGGAGACGAGCGAACCGAGAATGGCCTTGTGGGCGCGAAGTTCGGTCATGACATCCCCCAGACCGCCGTCGACGCGCGTCAGCCTGTCCGGAATGCGCTTGAGATGCTCGAGAAGGAGCTCATTGGTGACGTTCTCCGCCATCAGATCGCCTCCCCCTGGGGCAGCTCGGCGGCGTAGATGTCGGTCCAGAGTTCCTCGACCGCGGGCTCCGGGCTTTCCTTGGCGAATTCCGCGGAGTCGTTCACGCGGTCCTTCACCTCCTTGTCGATGGCCTTCAGGTCCTCCTCGGAGGCGTGCTTGCCCTCGAGCAGCATGGTGCGGACATGCTCGATCGGGTCGCGCTCGTCGCGCATCTTCTGCACTTCCTCGCGGGTCCGGTATTTGGCCGGGTCCGACATGGAATGGCCCCGGTAGCGGTAGGTCATCACCTCGAGAAGATAGGGCCCCTTGCCGGCGCGGCAGTTCTCGACCGCGCGCTGGCCCGCTTCCTTGACGGCCAGAACGTCCATCCCGTCGACCTCCTCGCCGGGGATGCCGAAGGCCTCGCCGCGCTGGCGCAGGGTCATGCCCTTGGTGGCGCGCTTGACCGAGGTGCCCATGGCATACTGGTTGTTCTCGATCACGAAGATGATCGGCAGGTCCCAGAGTTCCGCCATATTGTAGGTTTCATAGACCTGGCCCTGGTTCGCCGCGCCGTCGCCGAAGTAGGTGAAGGTCACGCGGTCGTTGCCGAGGTACTGGTCCGCCAGCGCGAGCCCCGCCCCGATGGGCACGTTGGCGCCGACGATGCCGTGCCCGCCGTAGAAGCGCTTCTCCTTGGAGAACATGTGCATCGAGCCGCCCTTGCCCTTGGAGTAGCCTCCCTCGCGGCCCGTCAGCTCGGCCATCACGCCCTTCGGGTCCATGCCGCAGGCCAGCATGTGCCCGTGGTCGCGGTAGGTGGTGATGCGGTTGTCGCCTTCCTCGGCCACGGCCTCGAGCCCGACGACGACGGCCTCCTGCCCGATGTAGAGATGGCAGAAGCCGCCGATCAGGCCCATGCCGTAGAGCTGGCCCGCCTTTTCCTCGAAACGCCGGATGAGCAGCATTTCCTTGTAGTAGTGCATCAGCTCTTCGGCCGAGACGTTCGGCTTCGCCGCGCGCTTTCGGGTCGCCATGGGACCTCCTCCGCATTGGACCGGATCGTTTAGCGTTAAACGATCTCTAGCTTGACCGGCTCCGCTGTGAAACCGGGAAAAGTCGCCGCAGTGCCGCATTGCGGGCTTGTCGCCAGCGCAGGGCTGGCGCAGGCGGGGGCGAGGGGCCAAGATGCGGGCGTGACCGTCGAAGCGATCTTCGCCTTTCTCGCCGCGGGCCTCTTTGCGGCCGTGCATATCGTCTCTCCGGCGCTCTATCGGCTGGGTCACCTGCCGCGGGCGTGGTGGGTGTCGGCGGCGGGCGGCACGTCGGTGGCCTATGTCTTCCTGCACCTGCTGCCCGATCTGGCGCAGCACGAGCGCGACCTTGCCGAGACCCACACCGGCGCGCTGGTCTATGTCCTCGCCCTTGCCGGCCTTGCCGCCTTCTACGGGCTGGAGCGGCTGGTGCGCGCGGACCGCAGCCAGGCGCCCGGCACGCCGCCGGCCGCCGCCGCGGACGGGACCTTCTGGGTCCATCTCGGCGCCTTCGCGATCTACAACGTACTGGTCGGCTACCTGCTCCTGCACCGGGACGACGACACGCTGTCGGGCCTCGCGCTCTATGCCGTGGCGCTGGCGCTGCATCTCGTGACGGTCGATCTGGGCCTGCGCCACGATCACGCGCATGTCTATGACGGGCTGGGACGCTGGATCCTGACGGGGGCCGTTCTGACAGGGGCAGGGCTTTCGGCCGTGTTGGACCTGCCCGAACAGGCGATCATCGGCCTGTCGTCGCTCCTTGCGGGCGCGATCCTGCTCAACGTGCTGAAGGAGGAACTGCCGGAAAGCCGCGAGAGCCGCTTCCTTCCCTTCGCGGCGGGGGCCGCGATCTACAGCGTTCCGCTGCTTCTGCTCCTGGACGGCTGAGGCCGGGTTCTCAGCGGATCACCACCTCGTCGGCGCGAATGAAGCCGAGCACGTCGCGGGCCCGTTCGTCGAGCAGGTCGAGGTCGAGATATTCGTCCGACAGCCTGCGCGTCAGGTTCTCCATCCGGGCGACCTCGCCTTCGAGAAGGGCCAGTTCCACTTCGAGCGCGCGGGCCTCGGCGGCAATCTCGGCGCGGCGGAAGAGGCCGTAGTCGCCCTGCACGGCGGCAAAGACGAAATAGGCGCTCAGGACGACCATGCCGACAAGGTAGAGAATCGCGCCGAGGTGCGGGCCGGTACTGCGGGTCATGTCTGCCTCATGTGCCGCATCTGAGGGGGCGGCTTCCGAGCGACCCTGCCACATGAAAGAGACGAGGGGAATCGGCGTTGTCGCCGCTTTTCGAGGGGCGTGGCGCGCAGGACTCAGGCCCCGCCGGGCGGCTCAGCGGTTCTCGTAGACGGCGGTGTCGAAGCTGCCGGACGCGGGCAGGCAAGGGCCGGGCGGATGCCCGCCGGCAGGGCAGAGGCTGGCCTCGAACCGTCCCGTGATCCGACCGTAAAGGCTGATCGATGTGTCCTCGGGCGGGGGCGCGACCTGCAGGAGCGCAAGCCGTCCCTCGCCCTCGAGGCGCGGCCCGTCGTCCTCCCCGTCCACGAGAAGGCGCATGGTGAGCGGCCCCTCGCCGGGGGCGAGATCGGGCAGCACCGCCTCGAGCCGCAGCTCGCCCGCATGGCGAAACGGATCGGGCGGCGTCGCGCCGATGAGGAAGAGCCGTACGCCCCCGGGTGCGGGCACGGTCAGCGCGCCCGGGTCCACGGCGCCCACGGAGTAGTCGTAGACGCGGCGGCTCACGGGTTCGTCCCCGATCAGGGCGTCGATCGAGCCGATCTGAGGCGGCCCGCCCGGTCCGTAGGGCCCGGCCGAGAAGGGCTGGCCGATCAGGGCCTCCTGGTCGGCCGCCGGGGCACAGGAGGCGAGCGCCGCGGCGCCGAAGAGCACCGCCGCCCGCAGCATGTCCGCCGTCATCCGGCGACCGACGCCGCGTGGATGCTGTCGATCGTCGCGCCGAGGGCCGCGTCGAACTCCGCATCCGACTGCTGCGCCGACAGCCCCTCGGTCAGTGCCCGGCTGAAGCTTGCGATCATGCCCTTCTGGCGCGACAGGATCCCATTCGCCTCGTCCCGGGAATAACCGCCCGAGAGCGCCACCACCTGCAGCACCTTCGGATGCTCGATCAGCGGGCGGTAGAAGTTGTCCTCGCTGGGCAGCGAGAGCTTCAGCATGATCTCGGGGCCCTGGTCCTCGAGGTGCTTCAGGATCTCCTCCTGCAGGATCGCCTCGGCCTCGGCCTTGTCGGGGATGGTGATGGTCACCTCGGGCTCAAGGATCGGCACGAGGTCATGGCCCGCGATCCGGTTGCCGACCTCGAACTGCTGGGCGACGATGGCGGCGATGCCCCCGGGGTTCGCCGCGTCGATGACCGAGCGCATCTTGGTCCCGAAGACGCCGTGGCCCACCGCGCGCTCGCACAGATCGTCGAGGCCGCCGATGTCCTTCATCAGTTTCACGCCGTCGGCTGCCGCCTCGAGGCCCTTGTCGACCTTCAGGAAGGGCACCACGCGCTTGTCCTCCCACAGATAGGCCGCCGAGGGCTTGCCCCCGATCTCGCGGTCCATCGTCATCTCGAACAGGATCGCGCCGACCACCTTGTCGCCGGTGAAGGCAGGGGAGGTGCAGATGCGCGCGCGCATGGCGTGGATCAGGTCGAACATCTCCTCCTCGGACGAATAGGCGTCCTCCTCGATCCCGTAGAGGCGCAGGGCCTTGGGCGTGGAGCCGCCCGACTGGTCGAGGGCCGCGATGAAGCCCTGACCCTTGCGGACCTTGTCGGCCATTTCCGTGTTCATGGTGCTGTCCTTTCGTGTGGCGGCGGTCGCGCCCGTCTTAGGGGGCGGGCGAGGGGGCCGCAATTTCGGTTGCGCTAACCTGTGGTCCGCGGTCAGCCGAGCGCCGCGACGCCGGGCAGGGTCTTGCCCTCGAGCCATTCGAGGAAGGCGCCGCCGGCAGTGGAGACATAGGAGAAGTCATCCGCGACCCCCGCGTGGTTCAGCGCCGAGACGGTGTCCCCGCCGCCGGCGACGGACCTGAGCCGGCCGGCCTTCGTCAGCTCGGCGGCCTTCTGCGCGGCGGATACGGTGGCGGTATCGAAGGGCGCGATCTCGAAGGCGCCGAGGGGGCCGTTCCAGACGAGGGTCTTCGCGCGCTCGAAGACCTGCGCGACATGGGCCACGCTGTCCGGGCCCGCGTCGAGGATCATCATGTCGGGCGGGCAGTCCTCCGCCGGAACGACCCGGTGCGCGGCGCCCGCCCTGAACTCGGCGGCCACCACCACGTCGCGGGGCAGCAGGATCTCGCAGCCGCCCGCGGCGGCCTCCTCGGCGATCTTCCGCGCGGTGTCGGCCAGATCGTGCTCGCAGAGGCTCTTTCCGACGTCGATCCCCTGGGCCGCGAGGAAGGTGTTGGCCATGCCGCCCCCGATCACGAGGATATCGACCTTCTTCGTCAGGTTCCCGAGAAGTTCGAGCTTCGTCGAGACCTTGGCCCCGCCCACCACGGCCACGACCGGCCGCTCGGGGCTGGAAAGCGCCGCCTCGAGCGCCGAGAGTTCCGCCGCCATGGACCGGCCGGCGCAGGAGGGCAGCAGATGCGCCACGCCCTCGGTCGAGGCATGGGCACGGTGCGCGGCGGAAAAGGCGTCGTTGCAGTATATATCCCCGAGCGAGGCGAGAAATCGCGCCATCTCGGGGTCGTTCTTCTCCTCGCCCGGGGAGAAGCGGGTGTTCTCCACCAGCACGACGCTGCCTTCGGGCAGGGCGGCGAGCGCCTCTCCCGAGGGCTCTTCGGTGAAGGTCACCTCGCGCCCCAGCGCCGCTTCGAGCGCGGGCAGGACGTGGCGCAGAGACATCTCCGGGACGACCTTGCCCTTGGGGCGGCCGAAATGAGCAAGCAGGACCGGCATCCCGCCCTTGGCGAGGATGTCCCGGACCGTGGGCACGATGCGGTCGATGCGGGTCGTGTCGGTGACCCGCCCGTCCTCCATCGGCACGTTGATGTCGACCCGCGTCAGCACGCGCTTGCCGGCGAGATCCATGTCGTCGAGGCTCTTCCAGGCCATCGCTTTCTCCTCGTGGTGACGCAGCTGTGATGGGCGCTCCGCCCGTCCCGGTCAACCGCCCCGGCGGGGCAAATGCACCGCACCCGCCGTCCGCGCCGGTCCTGCTGTCCTCATCTGGCCGAAAATACTCCCTTGGGGAGCGCGGGTTCCGTCCCTTGCCCCGGAAGGTCAGCGCGCATAGCGTCCGCCGCGACCAGACAAGCACGCGAGGATCCCATGGCCGACCCCGAGAACACCATACTGATCGAACTGAAGGACGGCACCGTCACCATCGAGCTGATGCCCGACATCGCTCCCGGGCATTGCGCGCGGATGAAGGAGCTCGCGCGGGAAGGGGCCTATGACAACGTGGCCTTTCACCGGGTGATCGAGGGCTTCATGGCCCAGACCGGCGATGTCGAGCATGCCAACATGGAAAAGGACTACAATGCGCGCCGGGCCGGCACGGGCTCGAGCGACAAGCCGGACCTGAAGGCCGAGTTCAGCCGCATTCCCCATGACCGCGGGACACTGGGCGCCGCGCGCAGCCAGAACCCGAATTCCGCCAATTCGCAGTTCTTCATCAACTTCGGCGACAACCACTTCCTCAACGGCCAGTACACTGTATACGGTCGCGTGACGAAGGGGATGGAACATGTGGACGCCATCACCCGAGGCGAGCCCCCGGCGAACCCGGACCGGATGATCTCCGTCAGGGTCGCGGCGGATGTGGAGTAACCGGATCATGCCCTATGCGATTTTCGCCGCCGGCCTCGCGCTCATCGGTGGCTATTATGTCATGACGCAGCCCGAGGACGCGCCGCCGGTCGAGCTTGCGCAGTTCGATGCGGCCTCCTGCGGCTTCGACGCGGCCTTCGACGCCGTCCCCGCGGAGACGGGACCTGCCGCCGGGGCGCCGGGGCCGTGGCTGGCGCTCTGCGTGGCGGGCGAGGCCGCGGGCACGGTGGTCATCGACCTCAACGAGGCGGCACCGGGCCATGCCGAGCGGATCGTGACGCTGGCGGGGCAGGGGGCCTATGACGGCGTGGCGTTCCACCGGGTGATCGAAGGCTTCATGGCGCAGACCGGCGACGTGGAATTCGGCGGCCCGGACGGCGACGTGTCCCGCATGGGCATGGGCGGGTCCGACCTGCCGGACCTGCGGGCGGAGTTCTCGGACGTGCCCTTCACCCGTGGCACGGTGGGGATGGCGCGGGCGGCGAGCCCCGACTCGGCCAACTCGCAGTTCTTCATCATGTTCGACCGCGCGTCCCATCTCGACGGGCAGTACACGGTGGTGGGCGAGGTCGTCTCGGGCATGGAGGTCGTCGACGCGATCCGCCGCGGTGCGGGCGGCAACGGCGTCGTGGGCGCGGGCGCGGACCGGATCGCGGCGGCCGCGGTGCGTCCGGCCCCCTGAGCGCACCGGCCTGGCGGGGTCGATCATCGGACGAATGATCGTACATGAGCTTCAACGAGGATCATGGGGCCCCGCCGCAGCCCCGCGCACCTTTGCGTGAGGTGGGGTGACGCGGGGGCGGCAGGATGCCAGCCTTCGCCGCGACGACCATTGCACGGGGACTGCGGCATGAAACGCGGGATGGTTCTGGCGGTCGGCGCGGTTCTGACGGCGGCAAGCCTTGCGGTCGCAGCCGCCGCGGAGGGCCGCCCTCCGGCCTTCTGGACTTCAGAATGGCCCGACACCGATTTCACCGTCTCCTCGGTCGGAAGCTGGGTCGAGATCATCTCCGGCGGTCCCCCGAAAGACGGGATCCCGTCGATCGAGGACCCGGTCTTCCGCCCCGTCTCCGAGGAAACCGAGCTTGCCCCGCGCGAGCCGGTCATCACCCTCGAGATCGAGGGCGAGACGCCGCGGGCCTATCCGATCCGGTACCTGACCTGGCACGAGATCGTGAACGACGAGGTCGGCGGCATTCCGGTCGCCGTCACCTTCTGTCCGCTCTGCAACTCGGGCATCACCTTCGACCGGCGTACGGAAGCGGGGATGCTCGAGTTCGGCGTCTCTGGCAAGCTGCGCCATTCGGACATGATCATGTACGACCGCCAGACCGAAAGCTGGTGGCAGCAGGCGGTGGGCGAGGCGATCGTCGGAGACCTGACGGGAATGCGGCTGGACACGCTGCCGTCCTGGATGGAGAGCTGGGCACTTTTCGCCGAGCGCAATCCGGAAGGGCTCGTCATGGCTCGGCCGACAGGATTTGCCCGAGATTACGGCGCCAATCCGTATGTGCGCTACGACAGCGCCGACCGGCCGTTCCTCTACAACGGCGAGATGCCGCCCCACGGCATCGGTCCGCTGGAGCGGGTCGTCAGGGTCGGCGACAGGGCCTGGCCGATGGCGCGCCTCGCCGAGGAGGGGCGGATCGAGGAGGCGGGCGTGGTGCTGAGCTGGCAGGCCGGGCAGGCCTCGGCGCTCGACACGCGCGAGATCACGGAGGGGCGCGACGTGGGCAACGTGCGGGTGCGCGATGCCGCGGGCGCGGACCTGCCCCATGACGTGATGTTCGCCTTCGCCTATCACGCCTTCTGGCCGGACGGCGCCTGGATGCTCGGGGACTGATCTCGGCGGCTGGCCGTGAGGCGCGCTGCCGCCGCCGTCTCCCCCGGGATATGTCCGGCCAGAAAACAGGGGGCGTTGCACCCCTCATCGGAGGGCGTATCGTGGCGGCGATGGAGGCCCTCATGACAGATAGTCCCGCACTCGCGCTCGACTGGCACCATGCCGGCAGAAAGGTGGCGCTTGCCACCGTGGTCGAAACCTGGGGCTCGGCGCCGCGTCCGGTGGGCAGCCAGCTCGTCATCGACGGGGAAGGCGCGATGGAGGGCTCCGTCTCGGGGGGCTGCGTCGAGGGCGCGGTGGTCGTCGAGGCGCTGGATGCCCTGGAGGACGGCCGGCCGAGGCTTCTCGACTACGGTGTTTCCGACGACGAGGCTTTCGCGGTGGGGCTGGCCTGCGGCGGGCGCATCAGGGTTCTGGTGGAGCCCGTGGGCGAGGCGCTGCCGGTGGACGTGCTCGAGGCGCTGGTGGCGGAGCGGGCCGCGCGGCGGCCCGTCGCCTATGTCACTTCGCTCAAGGACGGAGCGCCGCGGCTCGGCGCGCGCACGGAGTGGCCTGACCGGTTCCGCATGGACCGGTCAGGGCTCGAGGAGGACGGAGAGACCTTCGTCGCGGTACATAATCCGCCCTTGCGGATGGTGGTGGTCGGGGCCGTCCATATCGCACAGGCCCTGCTGCCCATGGCACGGGCCTGCGGGTATGATCCGGTCCTTGTCGATCCGCGTCCGGCCTTCGGCGCGGAGGCGCGGTTTCCGGGCGAGACGATCCTCGACGACTGGCCGGACGAGGCGCTGGCGGGGCTGGGACTCGACGCGCGGAGCTGTGTCGTCACGCTGACCCACGATCCGAAGCTCGACGATCCGGCGATCCGCGCCGCCCTCGGCTCGGAGGTCTTCTACCTGGGCTGTCTCGGGTCGACCCGGACCCATGCCAAGCGCGTGGCGCGGCTCGAGGAGGCCGGGTTCGGCCCGGGTGACATCGCGCGCATTCACGCGCCGGTCGGGCTCGACATCGGGGCGCGCTCGCCGGCGGAGATCGCGGTGTCGATCATGGCCGAGATCACTGCAACGCTCCGGCGCGGCTGATGGACTTCGGTCCCGTCCCCGTGGCCGACTGCGTCGGAGCGGTCCTCGCCCATTCCCTGCGGCAGGGCGACCTGCGGCTGAAGAAGGGCCGGGTCCTCACGCGCGAGGATGCCGCGGCGCTGGCGGCGGCGGGATGGCGCGAGGTGACGGTGGCGCGGCTCGGGCCGGGCGATCTCGGAGAAGACGCGGCGGCGGCGCGTCTCGCGGAGGCGCTTGTCGTCCCCGGCGCGCGGATCCGGGTGACACGGGCAGCGACGGGACGGGTGAACCTCCACGCCGAGGGGCCCGGAGTGGCCCGGATCGACCGTGCCGCCATCGACCGGGTGAACGCCGTCGATCCGATGATCACCGTGGCCACGGTGCCCGAGTGGCAGCGCTGCGACGACCGGACGATGATCGCCACGGTCAAGATCATCGCCTACGGCGTGCCGGAGCGGGCCCTGGAGTTCGCCTGCGAGGCCGGGCGGGGGGCCATCGGGCTGTCGGAGACGCGGCTGGAGCGCGCGCTTCTGATCGAGACGCTGGTGGGGGATGCCGGACCGGGCAAGGGGGCCGCCGCGACGGAGGCCCGGCTGGCACGGCTGGGGGCAGGGATGGACGGGCCCCTGAGGGTGGCCCACGAGACGGAGGCGCTGGCGGAGGCGCTGCGCGCGGCGAAGGCGCCGCTCGTCTTGATCCTGACCGGGTCGGCCACGTCCGATCCGCGCGATGTGGGGCCCGAGGCGGTGCGGCGGGCGGGGGGAGAGGTGCTGCATGTCGGGATGCCCGTCGATCCGGGCAACCTGCTGTTTCTCGCTCGGCTCGGAGATTCGCCGGTGATCGGCCTGCCGGGCTGCGCGCGCTCTCCTGCACTCAACGGCGCGGACAGGGTGCTGGAGCGGGTCGTCTGCGGCATTCCGGTCGGACCCGCGGAGATCGCCGGGATGGGTGTCGGCGGGCTCCTGAAGGAAATTCCGACGCGCCCCCGGCCGCGGGATCACGGGACCGAGGGCTGACGTCGGGGGGGAACGGGCTAGCTTTCCGGAGGGGCCAGGAGTGCCCCGAGCGAAATCCGACCTGACATGAGGGAGAGACCCATGCGTTTCCTGACCGCGACTGCCATCTGTGGCCTGACGGCCGGAGCCGCCACGGCCCAGATCGTGGCGGAGCCCCATCTCTATACCGTGGGGGATACCGAGTTCGAAGGTTATGTTGCCTATAACTCAGATCTCGAGGAGACGAAGGGCACGATCCTGATCGTCCACGACTGGGACGGGCTTACCGACTACGAGATGCGGCGCGCCGAGATGCTGGCCGCCCTGGGCTATACCGCGTTCGCCATCGACGTCTATGGCGCTGACGTGGAGCCCGAGGGGGTCGAGGATTACCGCAGGCTGTCGGGCGAGATGTATTCCGACCGCGAGACCTTCCGCGAGCGCCTTCTCGGCGCGGTCGAGGAAAGCGCCGCGATCCCCGGAGCGACGGATGCCAAGGCGATGATCGGCTACTGCTTCGGCGGGGCGGCAGTGCTGGAGGCCGCCCGGGCCGGCGCCGATCTCGATGCGTTCGTGAGCTTCCACGGCGGGCTCGGTACGCCGGAGGGCCAGACCTGGGAGGCGGCCTCGGCGCCGATCATGTTCTTCCACGGCAGCGCCGATCCGGTGTCCGGCATGGCCGATCTTGCGCAGGTACTGGACGAGCTGCAGGAGGCGGGCGTGCCCCATGGCGCGCAAGTCTTTGGCGGAGCGCGGCATTCCTTCACGGTCTGGGGCTCCGACGACTATCTGCTGGAAGCCGATCAGGGGTCCTGGGAGGGCTTGCAGGCCTTCCTCGACGAGACGCTCTGACCGGTCGCTTGCAGGAGAGCGTTGAACCTCGCTGCCGCCCCGGGCATCAAGGGGCGGCAGGCACGATGAGAAAGGACGCTCGATGGCAGTGGTTTCGATGATTGTGAACGGGCGGGAGGTCTCTGCCGAGGTCGAGGGCCGCACGCTGCTTGTCGAGGTCCTGCGCGAGGGGCTTGGCCTGACCGGAACCCATGTGGGCTGCGATACCTCCCAGTGCGGGGCCTGCATCGTGCATGTGGACGGAGCGCCGGTAAAGGCCTGCGCAATGTTCGCACTGGAGGCCGAGGGCCACACCGTTACCACGATCGAGGGGATCGCCGGCGCCGACGGCGCCCTGTCGCCGGTGCAGGCGGCCTTCAAGGAGCATCACGGGCTTCAGTGCGGCTTCTGCACGCCGGGCATGGTCATGGCCGCCGAGGCGCTGCTGAAGGAGAACCCGAAGCCGACCGAGCACGAGGTGCGCGAGTATCTCGAGGGCAATATCTGCCGCTGCACCGGGTACCACAACATCGTCAAGGCGATCCTGGCCGCGAGCGGGCAGGCCGTGTCGGCGCCGGTCTGAGGAGAGACGTCATGTACGACTTCGAGTTCGTTCGCCCGACCAGCCTCGAGGCGGCCATCGCGGCGCTGGCGGAAGAGGATGCGCAGGCGCTGGGCGGGGGACAGACGCTGATCCCCTCGCTGAAGGCGCGGCTGGCCATGCCCTCGGTACTGGTGAGCCTCGCGGGCATCGCGGAGATGACCGGCGTCTGCCGAGACGATGAGGGCCGGGTCTGTATCGGGGGGGCCACGACCCATGCCGTGGTGGCGCGCGAGGCGGCGGCGCATTTTCCTGCGCTTGCCGCGCTTGCCGGGCAGATCGGCGACCCGGCCGTGCGGACACGCGGGACCATCGGCGGCTCCCTCGCCAACAACGATCCGTCCGCCTGCTATCCGCCCGCGGCGTTGGGCACCGGAGCGGAGATCATCACCAACCGTCGCAGCATCGGCGCGGACGACTTCTTTCAGGGGATGTTCGCCACCGCCCTGGACGAGGGCGAGATCATCACCGAGGTGCGCTTTCCGGTCGCCGAGAAGGCGGCCTACGTGAAATTCGCACAGCCTGCATCGCGCTTCGCTCTCGTCGGCGTCTTCGCCGCCCGGATGCCGGACGGGGTGCGTGTCGCGGTCACCGGCGCCTCCGAGGATGGCGTGTTCCGCTGGACCGAAGCCGAGGAGGCGCTGTCTCGGGAGTGGTCGCCCGAGGCGCTGACGGGCCTCGCGCCCGGGTCCGACGGCATGATCGGGGATCTCCATGCCTCGCCCGAGTACCGGGCCCATCTCGTGGGCGTCGTCACGCGCCGGGCCGTGGAGGCGGCTGGCTGAGACAAGAATGTCGTGAAAAAGGCGCGCCACGGGGCGCGCCTCGGGGTCGGTCGAGGGCAGGGGAACCTACCGTGCGGGGCCGATCATCATGACCATCTGACGGCCTTCCATCTTCGGCATGTTCTCGACCTTGCCGATCTCCTTTACGTCCGCCGCGACCCGCTCGAGCAGTTCCCGCCCGAGGTTCTGGTGTGCCATCTCCCGGCCGCGGAACCGCAGCGTGACCTTGACCTTGTCGCCCGCCTCGAGGAAGCGGAACACGTTGCGCATCTTGACGTCGTAGTCGTGCGTGTCGGTGTTGGGGCGGAACTTCACCTCCTTCACCTCGATCGTCTTCTGCTTCTTGCGGGCTTCGGATTCGCGCTTCTGCTGCTCGTACTTGAACTTTCCGAAGTCCATGATCTTGCAGACCGGCGGATCGGCGTTCGGAGAGATCTCCACGAGGTCGAGCCCGGCTTCCTCCGCCATCCGGAGCGCGCGTGCCGGCGTGACAACGCCCACGTTTTCGCCCTCGGGGCCGATAAGCCGGATTTCAGGCGCCCTGATGCGGTCATTGATCCGGGGGCCAGTATCGCGCGTTGGAGGCGCGTTGTGCGGTCTGCGGGCTATGTCGCGGTCCTTTCGGTCGTTGCATGAACTGAGTGCCGAAGAGTAGGGTGCGCCGGGTCTCTCTTCAACCCGCAAAAGCGTTGGCGCCCTGCCGTTCCGCTTCCGAATCCGGCTTTCGCCTCACTCTGGGGCATGGCAGAGATTGACCGGGCGCCATCTGGGCGCGGGCGCAACGGAGGTTTCGGAATGCGTGCAATCCTGATCATCGTGATCGTGGGGGCTCTGGGCTTCTTCGGCTACGAATACTTCGCGAACGGGCGGACGCCGCTAGACGTGGTCTCGGGCACGGAAGTCGGGACGCCCGCAGAAGACGGCGCGGCTGCCGGGGAAACGGCGGAGGGTGCGGGTGACGCGGTGATGGACGCGGAGGAGACCGCCGACGCCACCGCCGAGTCGGCTGCCGAACTCGCCGAAGAGGCGGAAATCTCCGCCGATGCGGCGGAGGAGGCCGCCGCGGAGGCCGAGGCCGCCGCCGAAGAGGGCGCGGTCGAGGCCGTCGAGGACGCGGCCGCTGCCGCCGATGACGCCGTCGAAGGCGCCGAGAATGCCGCCGAGGCCGCCGCCGACGCGGCCGCTGCCACGGCCGAGGCCGCGGCCGAGGCGGGCGATGACGCGGCGCAGGCCGCAACCGAGATGGCCGGCGACGCTGCCGAGGCCGCCTCCGATGCGGTCGAGACGGCCGAAGAGGCTGCGGGCGAGGCCGCGACCGCACTCGAATCCGCTGCAACCGAAGGTGCTGCCGCAGTCGCCGATGGTGCGGCCGAGCTGGCGACCGAAGCCGGGGACGCTGCCGCGGAGGGCGCCGCAGCCGTCGAGGAGGCCGCGGGCGACGTCGCCGCGGTCGCCGAGGAGACCGTTGATGCGGCCTCGGCGGAAGCCCAGGCGCTGGCGGAGGCCGCCGACATGGAACTCCAGGCCCTGCGCGATCTCTTCACGGTCGAGGGGTTCGACAGCGCGCGGGTGATCGAGGTGATCGAGGCCTCCGATCTTTCGGGCGTTCAGAAGCAGGCGCTCACCAGCGCCGTCAACACGGTCGCCGAGACGCCCGAGAACCTCGAGCCGCTCATGGTGCGGCTGCGGGAGGCCCTCGGTCTCTGAACCGGAACGGGCGCCGGCCGGGGACATCCCCCGGCCGGTGCATCAGCCGACGAAGGCCTTCTCGATCACGAACTCGCCGGGCTCCGAATTGGCGCCCTCGCGCAGGCCCGCGCCCTCGAGGAGGGCCTTTATGTCGAGGTTGAAGGCGAGGCTGCCGCAGACCATGCCGCGATCCGCCGCCGGATCGAGGGGGGGCACGCCCAGATCCCGGAACAGCTCGCCCGACTCGATCAGCGTCGTGATGCGGCCCATCTTCGGGCTCTCCTCGCGCGTCGTCGTGGGATAGTAGCGCAGCCGGTCGATCCCGTCACCGAGAAGCTCCCGCATCAGGTCGTCCTCCTTCAGCCCCTCGATCATCTCGCGGCTGTAGGTCAGCTCCGCCACGTCGCGGCAGGTATGGGTGACGATGACCTCCTCGAACCGCTCGTAGGTCTCCGGGTCGCGGATGATCGAGGCGAAGGGCGCGAAGCCCGTGCCCGTGGCGAAGAGCCAGAGCCGCTTGCCGGGCAGCAGCGCGTCATGGACGAGCGTGCCCACGGGTTTCGGGCGCAGGATGATCTGGTCGCCGGGCGCGATATGCTGCAGCTTCGAGGTGAGCGGGCCCTCGGGAACCTTGATCGAGTAGAACTCGAGTTCGTCGTCCCAGGAGGGCGAGGCGATGGAATAAGCGCGCAGCAGCGGCTTGCCGTTGTCGCCCATGAGGCCGATCATCACGAATTCGCCCGAGCGGAACCGCAGGCTCTGCGGCCGCTTCGTGCGGAACCGGAAGAGGCGGTCGGTATAGTGCTGTACCTCCGTCACCTCCTGGGCGTCCGGGAGGGTCGGCACGGGGCGGGCGGCTGTCTGTGTCACGGGCTTGGCTTCTGTCATCTCGGTCATGGGCGCGGGCATAGGCCGCCACGCCCCTCCTATCATTGATTCAGGTCAGGGAAAGCGCCTCTCCGGGCGGCGCGTCGTCACGCTCGGCCGCGCAGACGGGCCTGGTAATCGTGGGCGCCCCAGTCGGCGCGGGCGCGCCACTGGTCCTCGGGCTGGCGGCGCGCGAGGTCGTCGCCGATCTCCACCTCGTCGAACCCCGCGCGGCGGGCCATGGCATACTGGTCGGCGATCACATGGCCCGCGGCCCGCAGACGGCCCCGGTATCCGGCCCGGCGCAGATGGGCGGCAAGGGTGAACCCGCGGCCGTCGGAAAAGGCAGGGAAGCGGATGCGCACCATGCCGGCGGCCTGCGCCCGAGTCGCCAGCGCGGACGGGTCCGCGTCGGGCGGCACGTCGAGCGCCGCACCCGGCCCCGCCTCGGCGCCCGCGTCCTCGAAAGCCACCACGGGCCCGGTCCAGTCGTCGGGGCCGAAGCCCCCGTCGGTCACGATCACGGTCATGGTCTCGCTCTCCCGGCCGGTCGGCAGAACCGTCCCGCCTCCTTCATCTGGCCTGAAATACTCATCTTCGGGTGCACCCTGTCAGGCAGCGCGCGGCTTGCCGCCGCGCACCAGCTTGCCATCCACGAAATGGATGCCGCATTCGTCCTTCTGATGTCCGCGCCACCGTCCGGCGCGCGGGTCCTCGCCCTCCGCCACGGGGCTGGTGCAGGGGGCACAGCCGATCGAGAGATAGCCCTTCGCGACCAGAGGGTGGCGGGGCAGGCGGTTCTCCTCGATGTAGTCCTGCACATCCGAACTCGACCAATGGGCCAGCGGATTGACCTTGAGCCGCCCGGTCTCGGGCTCCGCCTCGAAGAATTCGAGCGCCGCGCGCTGGCCGCCCTGGTAGCGCTTGCGCCCGGTGATCCATCCGTCGAAGCCGTCGAGCGCCCGCGCCAGCGGCTCGGTCTTGCGGAGGGCGCAGCAGGCGTCGGGGTCGCGCCCGTGCAGAAGTCCGTCGGGATCGCGGGCCAGCGTCTCCGCGAGACGCCCGCGCACGATCCGCAGGTCACGCAGGTTCAGACGCACGGCGAGTTCGGACTGGTAGGTCAGGGTTTCGGGAAACAGCATCTCCGTGTCGATGAAGATCACCGGGGTCTGCGGGTCCACGACCGACACCAGATGCAGCAGCGCCACCGACTCTGAGCCGAAGGACGAGACCAGCGCGATCCGCCCGACCTCGGGGTCCTTCAGCGCACGCTCCAGCACCGCGGTGGCTCCGTGGTGCCGGTAGCGTGCGTTCAGGGACGCCGCGCGGGCGGAGAGATCGGTCTCAGGCCGCATCGGCGCGCGCGTCCCCATTCTCGTAGAGCGCCGCCTTGAAGGGCGCGGGTCCGATCCGGCGGTAGGTCTCGAGAAAGGTCTCGGCCGGCGCAGCGCGCTGCGCGAGATAGGCGCGGAGGATGCGCTCGATGGCGGGCACGATCTCGTCATAGGCGAAGCCCGGGCCGGTGCGCTCGCCGATGGCCGCGGTTTCGGTGTGGTCGCCGCCCAGGGTGATCTGGTAGGTTTCCACGCCCGCGCGGTCGAGGCCGAGAATGCCGATATGGCCGACATGGTGATGGCCGCAGGCGTTGATGCAGCCCGAGATCTTGATCTTGAGCGGACCCACCTCGTGCTCGATTTTCAGTTCCTCGATACGGGTCGCGATCTCCTGGGCCACGGGGATCGAGCGGGCCGTGGCGAGGCTGCAGTAGTCCATGCCGGGGCAGGCGATGATGTCGGAGACAAGGCCCACGTTGGCCGTGCCCAGACCCGCCGCGCGTAGAGCGGCATGAACCGCCGGCAGATCGGCGCGCGCCACATGGGGCAGGATGACGTTCTGCTCGTGGCTGATGCGCAGCTCATCATGGCCATGGGCCTCGGCAAGGTCGGCCATCACGCGCATCTGCTCGGCGGTGGCGTCGCCCGGGGTGGCGCCATGGGCCTTTAGAGAGATCGTCACGATGCCGTAATCCGGGTGCCGGTGCGCGGCGACATTGGTGTCGGCCCAGGCGCGGAACACCGGATCGGCCTCTCGCGCCGCCTCGAAGGGCGCGGGCGACACCGCGGGGAGCGGCGGGGGAGCGAAGGCCGCCTCGAGGTCGGCCAGCAGCGCCTGGTCGGCGCCGGCGAAGCCGGGGCGGATCTCGGAGAAACGCTCCTCCACCAGCCGCCGGATCTCGTCGATCCCGTGCTCGTGGACAGTGATCTTGATGCGGGCCTTGTACTTGTTGTCCCGCCGCCCGAGCAGGTTCCAGACCGAGACGATGGCCTCCACATAGGGCAGCAGGTCCTCGCGGGGCAGGAAGTCGCGCACGACCTTGCCGATCATCGGCGTCCGGCCGAGGCCGCCGCCGACGATCACCTCGAAGCCGGGCGCGCCGTCCTTCTCGACCATCCTCAGGCCGATGTCATGGGCCTTCGTCACCGCGCGGTCGTTGGGCGCGCCGGTGATCGCGATCTTGAACTTGCGCGGCAGGAACTGGAACTCCGGATGGTCCGTGGACCATTGCCTGAGCAGCTCCGCCACGGGGCGCGGATCGGCGATCTCGTCGGCGGCGGCCCCCGCGAAATGGTCCGCGGTCACGTTGCGGATCGTGTTCCCGCTGGTCTGGATCGCGTGCATCTGCACGTCCGCCAGCGCGTCGAGGATGTCGGGGACGTCCGCCAGTTTCGGCCAGTTGAACTGGATGTTCTGGCGCGTGGTGAAGTGGCCGTAGCCCTTGTCCCAGCGCTCGGCGATCATGGCGAGCTGGCGCATCTGGCGCGGGTTCAGCGTACCGTAGGGGATCGCCACGCGCAGCATGTAGGCATGAAGCTGCAGGTAGAGCCCGTTCATCAGGCGCAGCGGCTTGAACTCGTCCTCGGTCAGGGCGCCCGATAGGCGCCGGTCAACCTGGGCGCGGAACTGGGCCACGCGGGTCCGCACGAAGGCGTTGTCGAACTCGGAATAGCTGTACATCGCGTGCTCCTGTCGGGCCGCCACGATCTTTTAGAAGATCGTGGGCACGTCACGAATCTCTAGAAATTCGTGGCGCTGTCGGCCTGCTTGCCATGGGGATAGTTGGAGGGACCGCGGGTGCGGAACGCCTCGCGGAAATGGACGGGCTCGGGGCCGGAGCGCCCGGCACGGGCCTCGGCGAGATAGGCGCCCACGACCTGCCCCGGCTGGGACTGCGCGAAGAGCAGACGAAGCTGGGCATGGGCCTCGTCCTCGATCAGCTCGGCCTCGGACATGTGGCGGCTCCAGCGGTCGTCCTCGGTCAGCCAGACCGCGTCGCCCTCGACCAGCGCATTGCCGGTGACGACCTTTGGGGTGAAAGTCCTGCTCACAGCGCGGCCTCCTTGAGATCCGGCAGATCGGCCAGCGCCGTTTCCGCGGCGCGCGGCGCAAGCCCGTATAGGATGAGGGCAGGCCCGGTTACGGTGGCTGCGGTCAGCCCGGGCTCGAGTTCCGACAGGCGCAGCGCGATCACGCGCTGATCCGTCCGACCCGCGTTCTCGACCACCGTCACCGGGGTGTCGGGGTCGGCACCGTGCATCAGAAGCCGCCCCTGCACGAAACGCGCGGCGCGCTTGCCCATGTAGATCGCGGCGACCTCGCCCGGGGCGGCGAGCGTCTTCCAGTCGTGATCGGCGAAGCCCGCGACGTCGTGGCCGGTCAGGAACCGGACCGAGGAATTCCGGCCGCGTCGGGTCAGGCTCTGGCCGATGCCTGCCACGGCGGCAGAGGCGGCCGTGATCCCGGGCACTATGCTGAAGGCGATGCCATGCGCCTCGCAGGCGGCGATTTCCTCGTCGAGCCGGCCGAAGACCGTCGGATCGCCCGCCTTCAGCCGCACCACATGAGCGCCGGCGCGGGCGTGTTCGACGATCAGCGCGTCGATGTCGGCCTGCGCCACGGCGGGACCGAACCCCTCCTTGCCCGCTGCGATCAGCACCGCCTCGCGGCGCGCGAGTTCGAGGATGCCCGGCGTCACCAGCCGGTCGTGAATTACCACGTCCGCGGTATCGAGCGCGCGGCGGGCCTTCAGTGTCAGAAGCTCGGGATCGCCGGGTCCGGCGCCCACGAAGGCCACGCGGCCCGCGTCGGGGCGGCGCCCGGCATGGACCTCGAGCAGGCGGTCGAGCGCGGGCCGCACGGTCTCCTCTCCCTTCGCCAAGGCGCGCGGTCCCGCGTCGAAGTAGTAGTCGGCCCAGAAGTCGCGGCGCGCGCGGCCCATGGGAAGGCGGTCGGCGGCGGCGCGGAACGCTTTGCCGATCCGCGCCAGCACGCCGAGGCCCGCGGGCAACCGCTCCTCGAGGTCGCGCTTGATGGCACGGGCGAGCACCGGTGCCGCGCCCTCGGTGCCGATCGCCACGGTCACCGGATCGCGGTCGACGATGGCGGGGGTGATGAACTGGCTGCCCTTGAGGTTGTCGACGATGTTGACGAGCGCGCCGTCCGCGCGGGCCAGCCGCGCGGTCCGGGCATCAGCCTCGGGGTCATCCTCGGCGGCATAGGCCAGTGCGGCGCAGAGCGCGTCCCCGGGACCGAAGGTGCGACGCACGAGGCGCAGGCGCCCGGCCTCGGCCCAGGCTTCGATCTCGGCACAGGGGTCGGTGGCGAAGACGGTCAGATGCGCCTCGGTCTTCAGAAGAAGCCGCAGCTTCGCCACGGCGGTCTCGCCGCCGCCCGCGAGCACGACGCGCCGGCCGGCGAGGTCCAGAAAGATCGGGAAGTGCTGCATGGTAGCTGTCTCCGTCGCCTTCGTTCGATATAGAACGGATGTCCCGTTTCTGGCCATAGGGGCGCACAATTAAGGACGTGCGTCCTGCATCTCGCCATGTCAGAAACGGACATTCGCAAAAGAAGGAGGCTCTGCAATGTCCGTCCGGATCGATGCCATGGACCGGAAAATCCTTTCCGAACTGCAGATCGACGCGGGCCGGTCCCTCGACGAGATCGCCCGCGCGGTGGGCTCGTCGAAGACGCCGGTCTGGAACCGCATTCGCAAGCTGCGGGAGGCCGGGGTCATCGGGCCGCCCACGGTGGTGCCCGACGCTGAGGCGCTGGGATTCGATGCGACTTTCTTCGTCCTGATCCGCACCTCGGAGCACGAGGCGGAGTGGCAGGCGAAGTTCCTTGCCGCCCTCAAGGCGCGGCCCGAGGTGCAGGAGGCGCACCGGCTGGCGGGGGATATCGACTATATCCTGAAGGTCCGGGTGAAGAACGCGCGGGCCTATGACACCTTCTATCAGGCACTGATTTCCGAGGTGCGGGTCTACAACGTCACGGCCCTGCTCTCGATGGAGGAGATCAAGTCGACGCGGGCGCTGCCGTTGTGAGCCTTACGAGATCGCTCAGACCTTGATCAGGAGCCGCTCGAGGCCGCGGAAGTGGTAGACGTCCGCATAGCGGGGCGGCTCGGCGAGGACGAGGCGGGGGCAGCGGTCGAGGAGGGTTCGCAGGGCGATCTCGAGCTCCAGCCGGGCGAGGGGGGCGCCGACGCAGAAATGGATGCCGGCGCCGAAGCTGGTGATCTGCGGCGTGGTGCGGCCGGGACGGAAGGCGGCGGGCTCCGGGAAGGCTTCGGGGTCGCGGTTGGCGGCGGCGAGGAGGCAGGCCACGCGGTCGCCGCGGCGGAAGGCGTGGCCGAAGAGGGTGAGGTCCTCGTAGACCCAGCGGTCGAACATGTGGAGCGGTGGATCGAGGCGGAGGGCTTCCTCAATCACAGCGGCGTTCACGATGTAACGGCCCTCTTTAAGTAGCAAAGTCAAAGAGTTGCCTATGGAATGCACCGTCGCCTCATGGCCGGCATTCAGGAGCAGGATGACCGTGGTGACAAGCTCGTCGGTCGTCAGCTTCTCCCCCGCTTCCTCGGCGGCGATCAGATCGGTGAGAAGGTCGGGGCCGGGCCGGGCGCGGCGGGCGGCGATGGTTTCCTCGACGAAGGCGCGGAAGGCGAGGCTGGCGGCGACGGCGGCCTCCTCGATCGCGGGGGACCGGCGGGCCTGATACATGGCGACCATCGCGTTCGACCAGGCGAGAAGGTCCGGCGCCCGCTCTTCGGGTACGCCGAGAAGGCGGCAGATCATCACCACGGGGATGATCCGGGCATAGGCGTCCATCAGGTCGAAGGGTCCGGACGGGAATCGGTCGATGAGTGCCGCGCAGAGCGCCGCGATGTCGGGCTCGAGCGCCGCGATCCGGCGCGAGGTGAAGGCGCGCACCACGAGGCCGCGCAGCCGGGTGTGGCGCGGCGGCTCGAGCTCGAGCATGGAATGGGCCTCGATGTCGTAGAAGGGTTCGAGACCCGGCGGGATCGGGGGCGGGTCCACCGGTTCGCGGCCCATGCGGCGGTCCTTGAGGACTGCCATGACCGCGCGATGCGACAGGGCGCAGGGCTTTCCGTAGTCCTCCCAGAAGAAGAAATCCCCCGCCGCTCGGGCGCGGTCGTAGAACGGGTAGGGGTCCTGGACGAAGGCGGGGTCCGTAGGGGACTGGGAGAGACGCTGCATGGAGGATGTCTGCTGCGGCGACGGTCGGGTGGCAAGGGGGGACGGGAGGCCTTCGGGGGGATGAGATGCGGGCGGGGCCTGGGCCGGGCTGAAGCCCGGCCTACGGAGGTGGCGATGGGGTCGGCCTGCGGCGTGGAGGGTGCGGGAGATTGGCGGGGCGGGCGGGGACGCGCTGCCTAGAGGGGGCGGATCTTCAGGACGGCGAGGCGGTTCTCGTGCTTCTCGACCACCTCGAAGCGGAAGCCGTGGAAGGAGAAGACCTGGCCTTCGGCGGGGATCATCTGCGCCTCGTGGATGACGAGGCCGGCGATCGTGTTGGCCTCGTCGTCGGGCAGGGTCCAGTCGTTGGCCCGGTTCACGTCGCGGATCGTCGTGCCGCCGTCGATGAGATAGGCGCCGTCGTCGGTCGGGCGGATCGAGTCGGTCTCGCCGGTGTCGAACTCGTCGGTGATCTCGCCCACGATCTCCTCGAGAATGTCCTCGAGCGTGATCAGCCCCTGCAGGGTGCCGTATTCGTCCACCACCAGCGCGAAATGGGTGTGCCGCTTGAGGAACTCGCGCATCTGGTCGTCGAGCGTGGTGGTGTCGGGGACGAAGTAGGGCTCCATCGCCACGTCCATCACGTCGAACTGGCTCAGCTCCTCTGCCGTGACGTCGCCGTCTTCCGCGAGGCCGTGCATCGCGCGCAGGAGTTCCTTGGCGTGCAGGACGCCCACGATGTTCTCCGGGCGGTCGCGGTAGAGCGGCAGGCGGGTATGCTGGCTTTCGAGGACCTGACGCAGGATCTCGCGGGGGGGGAGGCCCGCGTCGATCATCTCGATGCCCGAGCGGTGGAGCATGATCTCCTCCACGAACCGCTCGCCCAGGTCGAGCGCGCCGAGGATGCGGTCGCGGTCCTCCTTCTCGACCACGCCTTCGGAATGGCCGATGGAGAGCGCACCGGCGATTTCCTCGTGCACCGACAGGATGTTGTCCTCGGCGGCCACGC
Source organism: Histidinibacterium lentulum (assembly GCF_003789055.1). GTDB lineage: Bacteria > Pseudomonadota > Alphaproteobacteria > Rhodobacterales > Rhodobacteraceae > Oceanicola > Oceanicola lentulus. Next base: position 25,363 of record NZ_ML119093.1, read on the forward strand.
GCACGCCGAAGATCCGCAGCGTCGCGCGGACCAGCATGCGCACCGCCGTGACGAAGGGCGAGAGCACCGTCATCAGGCGGGCGATGACGGGGGCCGCGATCCCGGCGGCCCTTTCGGGGGCGGAGATGGCGTAGGTCTTCGGCAGCACCTCGGCGAAGATCAGGATGAGCGCGGTCATCACCAGCGAGGCCACCGCCACGCCGTTGGCGCCGAAAAGCGTGGTCAGCGCCGCGGTCGCCAGCGAGGTCGCCACGATGTTGGCGAGGTTGTTGCCCATCAGGATCGCGCCGATGAAGCGCTCGTCATCCTCCTTGACCTCGAGCGCCCGGGCCGCGCCCTTGTCGCCGCGGTCGGCGGCGGCGCGCAGCTTGCCCCGGGAGGCCGCGGTCAGCGCGGTTTCCGAGCCGGAGAAGAAGGCGGAAAAGCAGAGCAGCACCAGCACAACGGCAGTGCTGATCCAGAAGGCGGCGTCGAGGCTTGCGGGCTCCATCATCTGTCCTTTCGCGGCTCGCCATCTCTATGGAGTGCGCCCGGGCGGCCTTCAAGACCGGGGCTCGCGCATTGCGAAGAGGGCGTCGGCCCGGTATCCGGTCGGCGTCACCATCGGGCGGGAGAGACATCATGGGCGAGCGCGTCGCGATCCTCGGGGCCTCGGGCTATACGGGCGGGGAGCTGGTGCGGCTGATCGCGGGCCATCCGTCGATGGAGATCGCGGCGCTGTCGGCCAATTCCAAGGCAGGGCTCGCCATGTCCACAGTCTTCCCGCACCTGCGCCATCTCGACCTGCCGCGACTGACCACGATCGAGGAGACCGACCTTTCGGGGGTCGACCTGGTGTTCTGCGCGCTTCCCCATGCCACGAGCCAGGCGGTGATCGCGGGCCTGCCGGAGGGGCTGAAGGTGGTGGACCTCTCCGCCGATTTCCGGCTGCGGGACCCGGAGGCCTATCGTCGCTGGTACGGCAAGGAGCACGCCGCGCCGGAGCTTCAGACGGAGGCGGTCTATGGCCTGACGGAGTTCTACCGCGACGAGATCCGCGCGGCCCGGCTGGTGGCGGGCACGGGCTGCAACGCGGCGACCGGGCAGTATGCGTTGCGCCCGCTGATTTCGGCGGGGGTGATCGACCTTGACCGCATCGTGATCGACCTGAAAGCGGCGGTCTCGGGCGCGGGGCGGTCGCTGAAGGAGAACCTCCTGCATGCGGAACTGTCGGAAGGGGCCCATGCCTATGCGGCGGGGGGGACGCACCGGCATCTTGGCGAGTTCGACCAGGAGTTTTCCGCCCTCGCGGGACGGGAGGTGCGGGTGCAGTTCACGCCGCATCTCATCCCGGCGAACCGGGGAATTCTCGCCACGGTCTATGTCGACGGCAATCCGGCGGAGGTCCATGCCGCGCTGGCGGCAGCCTATGCCGGGGAAGAGTTCGTGCTGGTCCTGCCAGAGGGGGAGCTGCCCTCGATCCGGCATGTCCGGGGGTCGAACTACTGCCATATCGGCGTGGTCGACGACCGCATCCCCGGACGGGCCGTGATCGTCGCCGTGCTGGACAACCTCGCCAAGGGGTCCTCCGGGCAGGCCTTGCAGAACGCCAACCTGATGCTGGGCCTCGACGAGGGCGCGGGGCTGCGCGGGGTTCCGGTCTTCCCCTGACGGGTTGCCGCAGGGCGCACGGATCGGTTGCATTTCGCGCGATTTCGGCCAGATGAACAGGGCGGGTGGATCTTGCCGGCTGACGGGAGGCACGGAATGAAGAGCCTGAAGAAGACGCGGCGGGTGCAGGTGATCGTGCTGGCTTTCGTGGCGCTGGCGATCTCCACCGCGCTGATCGGCTATGCGATGCGGGACGGGATCAACTTTTTCCGCTCGCCGAGCCAGGTCGCGGAGGACCCGCCCGAGCCCACGGAGATGTTCCGCCTCGGCGGACTGGTGGAGGCGGGATCCATCGTGCGGGGCGAGGGGGAGACGGTGCGCTTTCGCGTGACCGACGGCGGCGCCTCGATCCCGGTCAGCTATACCGGCATCCTGCCGGACCTCTTTGCCGAGAACGAGGGCATGGTCGGGCAGGGCCGCTATGTGGACGGCGAGTTCCAGGCGGTGGAGATCCTCGCCAAGCATGACGAGACCTACATGCCCGCGGAGGTGATGGACGCGCTGAAGGAACAGGGTGTCTACCGGGAGCCGGATGCAACGGGCGGCGCTCCAGTCACGAATTAAGGCCTGGGTCCGATCCTGCCCGCCGGTTCCCATCCGGAGGCAGGGTGCATGGACGTGCGAGACATCGCCGAAGAGATCGTGGCGCGCGAAGGCGGCTATGTGAACGATCCTGACGATCCCGGGGGCGCCACGAATCACGGGGTCACGGTCCACACCCTGCGGAGGCTGGGGCTCGACCTCGACGGCGACGGGCGGGTGACGGCCGAGGACGTGCGTCGGCTGTCGCGGGCTCAGGCGGTGGAGATCTTCCTCGAGCATTACTTCGAGAGGCCCCGGATCGGGGAGCTGCCGGTGCCGCTCCAGCCTTCGGTCTTCGACATGCAGGTGAACGCGGGCAGCAATGCCGTGCGCATCCTGCAGCGGCTTTTCGGGCAGATGAGGCTGCCCTGCGCGATCGACGGCGTGATCGGGCCGCAGACGATCCGCGTGGCGCGCGAGGCGATGGCGGCGGCGCCGGATCACCTTGTCGACGCCTACGGGATCGCGCGGCGGAACTATTACTACGATCTCGCCGACCGGCGCCCGGCGAGCCGCAAGTACGCGCGGCGCCGGGACGGCGGCAAGGGCGGCTGGATTGTCCGGGCGGAGGCGTTCATCGCCCCGCGCTATCACCTGACGGAGGCCGAGCATCGCGCGCGGGTCGCGGCATGGGGTTGATCGGGCGGGGGCTGGACCTGATCTTCGGCGACGGGCGCAACGTCATCGCCGAGACCGCGGGCATCTTCCGCGAGAATGCCGAGAAGGCGGGAGACCGGGAGGCCGCGATGAAGGCCGCCGCGATGCAGCAGTTCGCGGCGGAGTTCGCGGGCCAGCGCAAGGGGCTCTTCGACCGGATCATCGACGGCGCGAACCGGCTGCCGCGACCGATCCTCGCCTTCGGGACCATCGCGCTCTTCGTGGTGGCCATGGTCGATCCCCTGTGGTTCTCGAGCCGGATGCAGGGGCTCGCGCTGGTGCCCGAGCCGCTGTGGTGGCTGATGGGCGCCATTGTCAGCTTCTACTTCGGGGCACGTCATCAGGCGAAGGGGCAGGAGTTCCAGACCTCCGTCGCCGAGACCGTTGCGCGCGCCGCTACGGTCAGCCGCAATATCGAGGTTCTCGACGGGATGCGGACGCCAAAGCCCGCGCCGGCCGCGGCGCCCGCGGCGTCAGTCGCGGCCCCCGCGGGAGAGGCGAACGCGGCACTCGATGCATGGAGAGCGGGCAATGGCCGATGACTGGACGCGCCTCGTCGACCGGCGGCTGGCGGCGCTGGAGACCCGGGGCGCGGTGGATGACGTCCACCGCGCCGCCGTGGAGAAGCGCCTGAGCGCGATCGAGGACACGTTGAAGTGGCTGGTGCGCCTGATCCTCGGAACCCTTGTTCTCGGCGTCATGGCCTTCGCCCTCGGCGGCGGGCTTGACCTCGCGCCGGTCCGGTGAGGCGGTGCCTGCGACACCGCGCCCCGTAGGCTTGTGACTGTCCGGCGGCGGACGACTGCGTTATCTAGGGGACATGATCACAGAACTCGGCCATTTCGCGCTCGTCCTCGGTTTCGCCATCGCCATCGTGCAGATGGTGATTCCCCTCGTTGGAGCGCACAAGGGTTGGCGCGGGTGGATGGCCATGGCCGACCCCGCCGCGACGAGCCAGGTGATCCTCGTGGGCTTCTCGTTCCTCGCGCTGACCTATGCCTTCGTGGTGTCGGATTTCTCGCTGCGGCTCGTGTTCCTGAACTCCCATACCGACAAGCCGATGATCTACAAGATCACCGGCGTCTGGGGGAACCACGAGGGCTCGATGCTGCTCTGGCTGCTGATCCTCGTGCTGTTCGGGGCCTGCGCCACATGGTTCGGGCAGGGCCTGCGGCCCGAGTTCCGCGCGCGCGTGCTGGCGGTGCAGGCTGCGGTCTCGGTCGCCTTCTATGCCTTCATCCTGTTCACGTCGAACCCGTTCCTTCGACTGGCCGTGCCGCCGCTGAACGGGCAGGATCTGAACCCGCTGCTGCAGGATCCCGGCCTCGCCTTTCATCCGCCGTTTCTCTACCTCGGCTATGTCGGGCTCTCGATGTCCTTCTCCTTTGCCGTGGCCGCCCTGATGGAGGGGCGCGTCGATGCCGCCTGGGGGCGCTGGGTGCGGCCCTGGACGCTGGCGGCCTGGGTCTTCCTGACCATCGGCATCGGACTCGGGTCGTGGTGGGCCTATTACGAGCTCGGCTGGGGCGGCTTCTGGTTCTGGGACCCGGTGGAGAACGCGTCGTTCATGCCCTGGCTCTTTGCCGCGGCCCTGCTGCATTCCGCCATCGTGGTGGAAAAGCGCGAGGCGCTCAAAAGCTGGACGATCCTGCTTGCGATCATGGCCTTCGGCTTTTCGCTGCTGGGGACCTTCATCGTGCGGTCGGGGCTGCTGACGAGCGTCCATGCCTTCGCCAACGACCCCGAGCGGGGCGTCTGGATCCTGATCATCCTCGCCATCTTCATGGGCGGCGCGCTGACGCTTTTCGCTGCGCGGGCCAATGCCATGCGGGCCTCGGGGGTGTTCCAGTCCGTCAGCCGCGAATCCGCGCTGGTGCTGAACAACATCCTGCTCGCCGTGTCGTCCTTCGTCGTCTTCGTGGGCACGATCTGGCCGCTGGTGGCGGAGATGTTCCTCGACCGGACGCTGTCCGTGGGCCCGCCCTTCTTCGACGCGGCGTTCACGCCCTTCTTCGTGGCGATCTGCCTCGTGCTGCCGGTCGGCGCGATGCTGGCGTGGAAGCGCGGCAGCCTCGCCAAGGCGGCGCGGCCGCTCTGGCCCGCGGCGCTGCTGGCGGTGGCGCTGGCGGGGCTCGCCTATGCGTTGCAGACCAGCCGATCCTCGCTGGGGCCGATCGGCGTGCTGCTGGGCGTTTGGGTGGTCGCGGGATCGCTCGTCGATCTCTGGTCGCGGACCGGGCGCGGCGATCTGGCCGGCCGCATCCGGCGGCTTGGCCGTCTGCCGCGGGGCGACTGGGGCAAGATGGTCTCCCATGCCGGCCTCGGGATCACCGTGCTCGCGATCGCCGGGCACCTGGCCTGGCAGGAGGAGGACATCCGCGTCGCCCGCGAGGGGGAGAGCTATGCCGTCGGCGCCTACGAGGTCACCCTGGTGGGCGTGCGCGAGGTGCAGGGGCCGAACTACATCTCCACCATGGCCGACATCACCATGTCGCGGGACGGGCGGAGGGTGGCCACGCTCAACCCCGAGAAGCGCTATTACCCGGTGGCCGACATGCCGACCACCGAGGCGGGCATCCGCAACGGGTTCTGGCGCGATCTCTACGTCGTCATCGGCGATCCGCAGACCGGAGGCGGCTGGGCCGTGCGGACCCATATCAAGCCCTTCTCCAACTGGATCTGGGGCGGGTCGATCCTGATGGCCCTCGGCGGGCTGATCTCCCTGAGTGACCGCCGGCTGCGCGTGGGCGCGGGCGCCGGCAGGACCGCGCGCCGCGAACCGTCGGACGGAGTGCCCGCGGAATGAGGTGGCTGGCCCTGACCCTGGCGCTGCTGCTTGCCGGTCCAGCGCTTGCCGTCCAGCCCGACGAGGTGCTCGACGACCCGGTGCTGGAGGAGCGGGCGCGGGACATCTCCGCCGGGCTGCGCTGCCCGGTATGCCGGAACGAGAGCATCGACGACAGTTCCGCCCCGGTGAGCCGCGATCTGCGTCTCCTTGTGCGGGAGCGGCTGGTGGCGGGCGACAGCGACCGCGAGGTGGTGGCCTATATCGTCGACCGCTACGGCGAGTACGTCCTGCTGGAGCCGACGAAGGACGGGGCGAACCTGATCCTGTGGCTTGCGGCGCCGGCCCTGCTGATCGCGGCGCTGGGCATCGGCTATGGCGCGATCCGGTCGCGCGCCTCGGCCGACGCGCCGGACGGCCTGACGGACGACGAGGAAGCGCGGCTGAGCGAGCTTATGGGCAAGCGGTGACGTCCTGTTGCCCCCGGCGCGAAACGGCGTAGGGTCCGCCGCGAACACAGGACGGGGACGCCGATGGAGTACCAGACGATCCGCTACGAGGTGACCGGAGGCGTTGCGGTCGTGACGCTGAACCGGCCCGACGTGATGAACGCGCTCGATGCGCAGATGCGTGCGGAGATCCTGCACGCCCTGCGCCGGGCGCCCGGCGAGGCGCGGGTCGCGGTGATGACGGGACAGGGACGGGCGTTCTGTTCGGGCCAGGATCTGGGCGACGGGCGGGCAACGAACCTCGATCTGGAGCGGACGCTGCGGGACGAGTACATGCCGATGCTGCGCGCGATCGTGGATTGCCCGGTGCCCACGGTGGCGGCGGTGAACGGGCCCGCGGCGGGCGCGGGGGCCAATCTCGCGCTGGCCGCAGATGTCTGCATCGCCTCGGACGATGCCTATTTCATCCAGGCCTTCACCCGGATCGGGCTCATTCCCGACGCGGGCGGGACCTGGTTCCTGCCGCGGCAGGCGGGGCTTGCCAAGGCGATGGGCGCGGCGCTGTTCGCCGACCGGATCACGGCGCGCGAAGCCGCGGACTGGGGCATGATCTACGAGGCCGTGCCGGCGGAGAGCTTCTCGGCGCACTGGCGGGCCCGGGCGGAGCATCTCGCGAAGGGGCCGACGGCGGCCTACGGGCATCTGAAGACCGCGATGCGCGCGAGCCTCGACAACACGCTCGAGGAACAGCTGACGCTCGAGGCGCAGCTTCAGGGCCGGTGCGGCCAGACACGCGATTTCCGCGAAGGGGTCGTGGCCTTTCTCGAGAAGCGCCCGCCTGTCTACGAGGGGCGCTGAGGCCGGGGGGCGTCATGCGGGCATTCGTGGCTCTGGACCTGCCGCCGGGGGCGGAGGCGCCGCTCGTCCATCTTCAGGAGCGGCTGCCGCTGGGGCGGGCCACGGATCCCGACACGTTTCACGTCACGCTCGCCTTTCTGGGCGAGGAAGTGGACGACGAGACGCTGGGGATGGTGCATGACGGGCTCGCCGCGCTGCGTCTGCCGCCCGTTCCCGTCGCGGTGACGGGGCTGGGGACGCTGGGATCGGCGAGCCCGGCGATCCTCATGGCGGAGGTGGCCCTGACGTCCGAGCTGGAGACGCTGCAGGCGCGGGTCGCGAGCTGTGCGCGCCGGGCCGGCCTCACGCTCGAGCGGCGCCGGTTCCGGCCCCATGTGACGCTCGCCCGGTTCCGCCATCGCGTCGCGGGCGCCGATCTGGAGCGGCTCCGGCGGTTTCTCGAGGCCGAGGCCCGGTTCCGGCTCGAGCCGGTGCCGGTGACGAGCTTTGCGCTCTACGCCTCGACATTGACCAAGGCGGGGCCGGTGCACGAGGAGCTGGCGCGGTACCGGCTGGGCGGGTTGTGACGGCCGGGGATCCGCGCGGAGATGGGGTAAGCCGGGCTTGAGCCTGGCCTTGGCAGGGATCGTCACACCGAAGCCGCCGCCCCGGGGCGGGGGAGCCGCAGGTAGACGCTGTCGCAGGGTCGGTCCTCGAGGAGGTAGTAGTCGCGGGAGTAGCCCGTGACGCGGAAGCCGAGCCTTGAAAGCAGGATCACGGAGGCGAGGTTCTCCGGATCGACCTCGGCCTTGAGCGCGGGGACATCGAGGATGCCGAAAAGGTAGGGAATGAAGGCCGAGAGCGCCTCGTGAGCGAAGCCCTGGCGCCAATGCGCACGGTGCAGGATATACCCTATCTCGCCGCCGCCCGAATGGCCCGCTGCGCCGATGGCTGCGCCGTCCCGCTCGATCACCAGGAATTGCGCCGGGGCCGGACGGGCCATCTTCTCCGCCAACCGGGCGCGGGTGTCGTCGACCGTGGCTCCGCGTCGGCCGGCTCCGCCGGACGCAGGCGGAGCCGTTCCGTCTTCAGGATCACCGGCTCTCGATGTCGACGTAGTCGCGCTCCGTCTCGCCGAGATAGAGCTGGCGCGGGCGGCCGATCTTGAGCTGCGGATCGCTCAGTTGTTCCTTCCACTGGCTGATCCAGCCCACGGTGCGGCTGAGCGCGAAGATCGGGGTGAACATGGCGGTGGGGAAGCCCATCGCCTCGAGGATGATGCCTGAATAGAAGTCGACATTCGGGAAGAGCTTCTTCGAAACGAAATAATCGTCCTCGAGCGCCTGTTTCTCCAGCTCCTTGGCGGTTTTCAGGAGCGGGTTGTTCTCCACACCCAGAAGATCGAGCACCTCGTCGGCGCTTTCCTTCATCACCTTCGCGCGGGGATCGAAGTTCTTGTAGACCCGGTGGCCGAAGCCCATCAGGCGGAACGGGTCGTCCTTGTCCTTGGCCCGCGCGATGTATTCGGGGATGCGATCGGGCGTGCCGATCTCGCGCAGCATCTCGAGGCAGGCCTGGTTGGCGCCGCCGTGGGCAGGACCCCACAGGCACGCGATGCCCGCAGCGATGCACGCGAACGGGTTCGCGCCCGAGGACGAGGCGAGGCGGACGGTGGAGGTCGAGGCGTTCTGTTCGTGGTCGGCGTGGAGCGTGAAGATCCGGTCCATGGCCCGGGCGAGGATCGGGTCCACATGGTATTCGGCCGCCGGCACCGAGAAGCACATGTGCAGGAAGTTCTCGGCGTAGGTCAGATCGTTGCGCGGATAGACGAAGGGCTGGCCCACGGAATACTTGTAGGCCCAGGCCGCGATCGTCGGCATCTTGGCGATCAGCCGGATCGAGGCGACCTCGCGCTGCCAGGGGTCCGAGATATCGGTCGAGTCGTGGTAGAAGGCCGCCATGGCGCCCGCGACGCCGACCATGATCGCCATGGGATGGGCATCGCGGCGGAAGCCGGAGAAGAAGTTCCGCATCTGCTCATGCAGCATCGTGTGCATGGTCACGCGGTTCTCGAAATCCTCGAGCTGGTCCGAGGACGGCAGTTCGCCGTAGAGCAGCAGATAGCAGACCTCGAGGTAGTGAGACCGACCGGCGAGCTGGTCGATGGGATAGCCGCGGTGCAGCAGCTCGCCCTTGTCCCCGTCGATGAAGGTGATCGTCGAGTCGCAGGATGCGGTGGAGGTGAACCCCGGATCGTAGGTGAACACGCCCGCCTGCGCGTAGAGCTTGCGGATGTCGAGCACGTCGGGCCCTGCGGTGGGCGAATGGATCGGCAATTCGAAGTTCTGACCGTCGATGGTCAGCGTGGCGGTCCGCTGCGGGCGGGTATCGTCGGCCATGGATGTTCCCTTCACGATGGGCGCCCCCGGCCTCGGCCGGACGGCGAATGATCCGCACCGCCCCGGTGATGCCGGGTCAGGCGGCAGCGTCGGCGATCCGGGCGACGGTCTCCTCCCGCCCGAGAACAAGCATCATGTCGAACACCGACGGCGTCACGGTTCGTCCCGCGAGCGCGGCGCGGAGGGGGCCGGCAAGCTTGCCGAACTTGGTCCCGTTCGCCGCGGCCACGGCGTTCGCCGCTGCCTCCAGGTCTTCGCGGGTCCAGCTAGCAGTTTGCAGGTGCGGCGTCAATTCTGACAGTATACCACGGGATACCGGATCGAGCGCGGATTTCGCGGCCCCGTCCGGATCGAGCGGACGATCCGCCAGGATGAAGTGAGCCTTTTCAAGCAGTTCCGGAAAGGTCTTCGCGCGTTCTTTCAGGCAGTACATCCCCCGCGACAGGCCGTCGCGCTGCGCATCGGTCAGGGGTGACCGGCCGGCAGCCGCGAGATAGCCCTCGAGCTCATGCAGCAGCGCAGCATCCTCCGCGGCGGCGATATGCTGCCCGCAGAGATTCTCCAGCTTTTTCATGTCGAAGCGGGCCGGCGACTTGCCGATGCCCCTGAGGTCGAACCATTCCCGCGCCTCGCTGTCGGTGAAGTACTCGGCATCGCCATGGCTCCATCCGAGCCGTGTCAGGTAGTTGCGCATGCCCGCCGCCGGATAGCCCATGGCCCGGTACTCCGCCGCTCCGGTGGCGCCGTGGCGCTTCGACAGCTTCTTGCCGTCGGGGCCGAAGATCAGCGGCACATGGGCCATGACCGGCACGCGCCAGTCCATTGCCTCGTAGATCAGGGTCTGGCGGATCGCGTTGGCCAGGTGATCGTCGCCGCGGATCACGTGGGTGACGCCCATGTCGTGGTCATCGACCACCACGGCCAGCATGTAGACAGGCGAGCCGTCCGAGCGCAGGAGCACGAGATCGTCGATCTGGTCGTTCTGCCAGGTGACGTCGCCCTGCACCTCGTCACGCACGGTGGTGGCGCCCTCGCGCGGAACCTTGAGGCGGATCACGAAGGGGGCGTCGGGATGCTGATCCTCGGGGATCTCGCGCCAAGGCGACCGGAAGAGCGTGGACTGTCCGCGTTCCCGCGCCTGTTCGCGGAATGCCTCGATCTCGTCCTGGGTGGAGTAGCACCTGAAGGCGCGACCCCGGGCCAGCAGCGCGTGCGCGACCTCGGCGTGACGGTCGGCGCGGGTCGCCTGGCTGAGCGGTTCGCCGTCCCAGTCGAGCCCGAGCCAGCTCAGCCCGTCGAGGATGGCCTGGTGGTTCTCGTCGGTCGACCGAGCCCGGTCGGTATCCTCGATCCGCAGCAGGAACCGGCCGCCGCGCCCGCGAGCATAGAGCCAGTTGAAGAGCGCCGTGCGCGCGCCGCCGATATGCAGCGCCCCGGTGGGCGAGGGGGCGAAGCGGGTGACGACCTCTGTGGCGCCGGTCTCGGACATGGGACGCGTTTACCTCTCGCTAACCTCGATGGGGGACCATCGACGGGATACTGGGCGAAAGGACGGGGGACAAGTGGGCGTGCCGGGCCGGTTGACGGAGGCGCTGCTGGCGCAGCGGCCGGAGCTGTTCTGCTGGCTGCCGGTGGGGCTGGGCCTCGGCATCGGGATCTATTTCTCCCTCGGCGTCGAGCCGGGTGGCGTTGTCTATGCGCTTTGCGCGGCGCTCGTGGCCGGGGGCGCCGTCATGGCTCGGCTGCCGCGTCCGTGGCTGTCCCTTGTGGGCTGGGCGGTCCTTGCGGTGGCCGGAGGCGTGCTGGTGGCCGGCGCGCGGTCCAATGCGGTGGCGGAGCCGGTGCTCGGCTTTCGCTACTACGGGCCGATCGAGGGGCGGATCGTTGCCATCGACCGTTCCGCCTCGGACGCGCTCCGCCTGACACTCGACCGCGTGGTGCTGGAGAGGGTGCCACCTGGACGAACGCCCATGCGGGTGCGCGTGTCGCTGCATGGCGAGCAGGGCTGGATCGTGCCGGAACCGGGCCTTGTCGTCATCACCACGGGGCATCTTTCGCCGCCCTCCCGGCCGGTGGAGCCCGGCGGCTTCGATTTCCGGCGGATGGCCTGGTTCGACCGGCTGGGCGCCGTGGGCTACACGCGCAGTCCGGTGCTGATGCTCTCGCCACCGGAGGGCGACCCCCGGCTCTGGGTCTATCGCCAGCGGATGGCGGTGTCCCATGCGCTGCAGTCGGCCATGGGGGCCGAGGCAGGGGCCTTCGCGGCCGCGGTCACGACCGGGGACCGCTCCGCGATCCCGGCCGACGCGCTGCAATCCCTGAGGGACTCGAACCTGGCGCATCTCCTGGCGATCTCGGGGCTGCACATGGGGCTGCTGGTGGGGTTCGTCTTCGGGGCGGTCCGCTACGGACTGGCGCTCTGGCCGTGGGTGGCGCTGCGTCTCGACACGCGCCGCGTGGCCGCGGCGGTGGCCCTGGTCTGCGGTGCGGGCTATCTGCTGCTGTCGGGCGGCAGCGTGGCAACGGAACGGGCCTACATCATGGTCGCCGTCATGCTGATCGCCATCCTCGCGGGGCGGCTCGCGCTCACCTTGCGGGCCGTGGCGGTCGCGGCGGTCCTGGTGCTGCTGCGCCGGCCCGAGGAACTGGCCGGCCCGGGATTCCAGATGTCCTTCGCGGCGACCGCGGCGCTGGTCGCCGTATTCGGTGCCTTGCGGGGCCGCAGCCTCGGCCCGCGCTGGCTCGCCCGGATCGGCGCGGTGGTGCTGTCCTCCTTCGTGGCGGGGCTCGCCACGGCCCCCTTCGCCGCAGCCCATTTCAACCAGATCGCCCATTACGGGCTGATCGCCAACGTGCTGTCGGTCCCGGTCATGGGGGCGGTCGTGATGCCGGCGGCGGTCCTGGCGGCCTGTGCGGCGCCCTTGGGCCTTGCGGGGCCGGCGCTCTGGGTCATGGAGCGCGGCATCCTGTGGATCCTCACGATGGCGGACTGGGTTGCCGGCCTCGACGGCGCCGTCGGCCATGTGGTTTCGCCCGGTCCGGCGGTGTTGCCCCTGGTGACGGCGGCCGGGCTCTGGGCGATCCTGTGGCAAGGGCGCGGGCGACTTGCGGGGGCCGTGCCGCTCGCCCTGGCGGCCTGGCTCTGGTCGCAGGCGGAGCGGCCGGACCTGCTTGTGGCCGAGAGCGGCGCGCTGGTCGGTCTGATGACCTCAGAGGGCCGGGCCCTGTCCAAGCCGCGGGGGGACGGGTTCGCCGCGGGGATATGGCTGGAGAACGACGGCGCGCCGGTATCGCAGGAGGTTGCCCATGCCCTGGGCGCGATGGAGCGCGGACGTCCTGCGGCACTGGCGGGGCTGACGGTGCTGCATGTGACAGGGCAGGGTCGCCTCGACGACCTCGAGGACTGCGGTGGCGCCGACATCCTCGTGACGGACGGGGCGGCGGGGACACGACCCTGTCTCGTTCTCGACGCGCCGGCCCTGCGCCGCACGGGCGCTGTCGCCGGCTGGCTGACCGAGACGGGCGGTCTGCGCCTCGTCTCCGTCGCCGAGACGACGGGGACGCGGCTCTGGTCACCTGAAGGCACCGCCTTGCCGCTCCCGGCTCCGGAGCCGCCGGGCCATACCCTCGCCAGAGCGGTCCGGGATCAGTAGCCGCGGATCAGGCCGACAAGGCGTCCCTGGACCCGCACCTTCTCCGACGGCAGGATGCGCGTGGGATAGGCGGGATTGGCGGCCTCCAATGCGATCTGCGCCCCCTGGCGGCGGAACCGCTTCAGCGTGGCTTCCTGATCCTCGACGAGGGCCACGACGACATCGCCGTCGTCGGCGGTGCTCGTCTCGCGGATCACCACGACATCGCCGTCGTTGATGCCCATGCCGATCATCGAGTCGCCTTTCACCTCCAGCGCGTAGTGGGCGCCGCGGCCGATCATCGACTGCGGGACGGAAACCCGGCCCGCCTCTTCCGATATGGCGGCAATGGGAACGCCCGCGGCAATCCGGCCCATCACGGGAAGATCGATGGCGCCCGCGCCCTCCACCGGCATGGCGGACGGAGGCGGCGGATCCGCGGGGCGGCCGCCCTCGATCACCCGGGGCTCGAACCCCTTCGAGGCCATGGCTTCGGGCAGGCGCAGGATCTCGAGCGCCCGGGCCTTGTGAGCGAGGCGGCGGATATAGCCGCGTTCCTCAAGCGCGGTGATCAGGCGGTGGATGCCCGATTTCGACCGCAGGTCCAGCGCCTCCTTCATCTCGTCGAAACTGGGCGGCACGCCGTCGCGCTGCACGCGCTTGTGGATGAACTCGAGCAGGTCGAGCTGTTTTCGGGTGAGCATCCGACGCTTCTCCTCTGTCGCCGGGTCATGGACGCCGGGCTGATGCGTGCGGGCGGCACGTTTGCGGTGTGTTCTATATATGTTCGCGGTTTGTGTCAACCGGTCCCGCAACGACATCAGTCAAGTGCGATGTAGTCCACCGGATCGCCGGCCCTGCGCGGCGGATCGTCGGGCGCGCGGACCATGAGCGCGCCGGCCTCCGCCAGGATCGTCAGGAGGGCGCTGTCCTGGCTTCGCGCGGGCCTGAGGCCGTCATGCCCGAGGGTCGCGCGCATGTAGTGCTCGCGCGGGCCGTTGGCGGGGATGTCCATCGCGAGGGGCGCGCGCCGCCTTGGCACCGGCGCCATCGGCAGCCCGAGAAAGCCGTCGATCATGGGCCGGACGAAGATGTGCCCGCAAACCATTGCCGATACGGGGTTTCCGGGCAGTCCGACCACGGCCATCCTGTCGAGCCTGCCGGCCATGAGCGGCTTTCCAGGGCGCATCGCGACCCTGTAGAAGGCCCTCTCCATGCCCATCCGTTCCGCAACGGACCCGACCAGATCGTGGTCGCCCACCGAGGCGCCGCCGATGGTCAGCAGCAGGTCCGCGCCACGGGCAAGGCCGATCGCGGTCTCGAGGGAGGCGGCGTCGTCACGGGCGATGGGCAGAAGGCGCGGCGCCGCCCCGGCCCTGGTGAGGAGCGCATGCAGCCCGTAGCTGTTGGAGGCCACGATCTGGTCCGGTCCGGGGGTCTCTCCGGGCTGGACCAACTCGTTCCCTGTCGGCAGGATGGCCACCACGGGGCGCCGGGCCACGGTGACGCGCGCGATGTTCATCGCGGCCAGAAGCGCCACCCGGGCGGGCGTGAGGAGGCCGGGCGCAACTTTGTCTCCTGCTTGAAAGTCGCCCCCCAACGGCCTGATGTTGCGCCCTTCTCCGGGGTCATCGGTGATCTCGGCGGCGTCGTCCTCGTGGCGGATGTTCTCCTGGATCACCACGAGGTCCGCGCCCTCGGGGACCGGGGCGCCGGTGAAGATGCGCACCGCCTCGCCGGGGCCGACCTGTCCCGGAAACCGTCGACCCGCCGCGGATTCGCCGATCACGCGGAACCGGGCGCCGGGGCGGGCTTCGGCGGCGCGCAGGGCATAGCCGTCCATGGCAGCGCTGTCGAAGGGCGGCTGGCTCCGGAGCGCCACGGCGGGACCGGCCATCACGCGACCCGCCGCTTCCGACAGGGGCACCACTTCCGTGCCCGTGGGCCGGACCAGATCGAAAAGGTGCCGCAGCGCGTCGCTGACCGAGATCATGTGCGCGACCAGGGACCGGACTTGCCGCCCTCCTTGGACAAGAGGCGGATACCGCCGATTTCCATGTCCTTCTGCGCGGCCTTCAGCATGTCGTAGATCGTGAGGGCGGCGGCGGAGACGGCGGTCAGCGCCTCCATCTCCACCCCCGTGCGTCCGGACGTTCTCACCGTTGCGGTGATCCGGACGCCGGGCATCCCGGGGTCGGGCACGAGGTCCACGGCCACCTTGGTCACGGGAAGCGGGTGGCAGAGGGGGATGAGGTCGGAGGTGCGCTTGGCCCCGGTGATCCCCGCGATCCGCGCGATGCCCAGCACGTCGCCCTTCTCCGCCGTACCCCGGGTGACCAGCGCCAATGTATCGGCCGACATGGTCACATGGCCTTCGGCCACGGCCGTGCGCGCCGTCTCCGCCTTGTCCGAGACATCGACCATGCGGGCCTGCCCCGCCTCGTCGAAATGGGTGAGCTTCGCCATCTAGAGCCCTGATGCCACAAGAGGATCGGCAAGGAGGGCGCGCGTCGCAGCAGCCACGTCCTGCTGTCGCATCAGGCTCTCCCCGATCAGGAAGCACCGCGCTCCGTAGCGGGCGAGATCAGCGAGATCGGCGGGGGTGGAGAGGCCGCTTTCCGCCACCAGAAGCGCCTCGGGCGGGGCGAGGCGCGACAGGCGTCGGGTCACGTCGAGCGAGGTCTCGAACGTGTGCAGGTCGCGGTTGTTGATCCCCAAAAGGGGACTTTTCAGCAGGCTCGCCCGCTCCAGCTCCGCCTCGTCATGGACCTCGACCAGCACGTCCATGCCCCAGTCCCCTGCGGCGGCCTCGAGCTCGGCGGCCTGCCCGTCGGAGACTGATGCCATGATGATCAGGATGCAGTCGGCGCCGAGGGCCCGCGTCTCGGTCACCTGCCAGGGATCGTAGAGGAAATCCTTGCGCAGGGCGGGCAGGTCGACCGCGTCCCGCGCGGCGACCAGATAGTCGTCCGCGCCCTGAAAGGACGGCGCGTCGGTCAGGACCGAGAGGCAGGCCGCCCCGCCGTCGGCATAGGCCCGGGCCAGCGCAGGCGGGTCGAAATCCTGTCGGATCAGGCCCTTGGAGGGCGACGCCTTCTTGATCTCGGCGATCAGGCCGTAGCCGGTCTTGGCCGCGCGCCGCAGCGCGTCGGCGAACCCGCGGGGCGGGCTGGCGGCGCGGGCGCGGGCCTCCAGATCGGCGAGGGGTATGGCGGCCTTGCGCTCTGCCACCTCCTCGAGCTTGTAGGCCTTGATGCGGTCGAGAACCGTGGTCATGGGGCGCCTTTCGTGATCCGGCTCAGGGTTTCGACCGCACGCAGGGCCGCGCCCGAGTCGATGCTTTCGGCGGCCATCCGCGCGCCGTCGGTCAGGTCGGTCACCCGGTCGGCAATCAGCAGGGCCGCCGCGGCATTCAGGAGCACCGCGTCGCGGTAGGCGCCGATTTCGCCGGAGAGACAGGCGCGCAGGGCGGTGGCGTTTTCCTCGGGCGAGCCGCCGAGGATGTCGCGGAAGGGGTGGACGGGCAGACCGGCATCCTCGGGATGCACCTCGCGTCCGGTGATGCGGCCCTGGTCCAGCACCGCCACAGAGGTCGGCCCGCAGATCGAGATCTCGTCCGTGCCATCGGCGCCATGGACCAGCCAGGCCTTCTCGGCGCCCAGTTCCTGCAGCGTCTCGGCCATGGGCCAGATCAGGTCGATGGCGAAGGCGCCGGTGAGCTGGCGTTTCACACCTGCGGGATTTGTCAATGGTCCCAAGATGTTGAAGATCGTCTTTGTGCCGAGCTCCGCGCGGATCGGCGCCACATGCTTCATCGCCGGGTGGTGCATCGGCGCCATCATGAAGCCGATGCCGGCCTCGGCGATGGCCCGCTCGATGACCTCGGGGCCCACCATCACCTCGATGCCGAGCTGGCCGAGCGCATCAGCGGCGCCGGATTTCGAGCTGAGGTTGCGGTTGCCGTGCTTGGCCACGGGCACGCCCGCACCCGCCACGACGAAGGCGGTGGCGGTCGAGATGTTGAGCGTCCCCATGCCGTCGCCGCCCGTGCCGACGATGTCCATGGCGCCCTCGGGCGCGGTCACGGGAATGCAGCGCGCGCGCATGGCGGCGGCGGCGGCGGCGTATTCTGCCACGGCCTCGCCGCGCGCACGCATCGCCATCAGGAACCCACCGATCTGCGCCGGGCTCGCCTCGCCCTCGAACAGGAGTGCAAAGGCCGCCTCGGCCTGGGCGCGGCTGAGCGGTCCTTCGGAGGCGGCGTAGATCAGGGGCTTCATGGCGTCGGTCATGCGGGCTCCGGCACGGTGTCGAGGAAAGTTCGGAGCAGCCGGTGTCCATGCTCCGAGGCGATGCTCTCGGGATGAAACTGCACGCCCTGGATCGGCAGCGACCGATGGGCAAGGCCCATGATCGTGCCGTCTTCGAGTTCGGCGGTCACCTCGAGTGCCTCTGGCAGGGTCGCCCTCTCCACGACGAGGCTGTGGTAGCGGGTTGCCTCGAAGGGCGAGGGAAGCCCGGCGAAGACGCCGCGCCCCTCGTGACGAATGCGCCCCATCTTGCCGTGAACGATCTCGCCCGCCTGCACGACGCGGCCTCCGAAGGCCTGGCCGATGGTCTGATGTCCGAGGCAGACGCCGAGAAGCGGCGTCCGCGTCTCGGCGGCGGCAGCCGTCAGGGCAAGACAGATCCCGGCCTGATCGGGATCGCAGGGACCCGGAGAGAGCACGATGCCCGCGGGACGCAGGGCCATGGCGGCCTGCACGTCGATCGCGTCGTTGCGGCGCACCTCGACCGAGGCGCCGAGTTCGCCAAGATAATGGACGAGGTTGTAGGTGAAGCTGTCGTAATTGTCGATCAGCAGCAGCATGGCGGGCCCCGGTCCGGCGGGGCACTGGCCCCGTCTTGGCAGATGGGTGTAGGGTCGGGCTACATGGGCCGCAAAGCGATGCGGCGTCAAGGCCCCGGGGGCGCCCGGGACGGCAGGCGGTTCAGCAGGGGTGAGCATGGGACGGGGCATCTTCGCGGGCGTTCTCTGGGGCGGACTGGCATCGGTCCTGAGCCTCGGCCTGGCTTCCCTGGTCGCCGATCCTCCGCCCGGCGCAACCCCGCCAGAGGCGCCGCAGTCGACCGCTCCCGCCGAACCCGCCGGGGCGGAGGAGGCGGCGGCGCCCGACAGGCCTGCCACATCCGGCGACGCAGCTCCGCCGGGCGAAGTCGCGCGGGCCCCCTCGGCGCCGGACGCGCGGTCCGACGGTCCGGTGGGAGAGACGGAACCGCCGCCGCGCCCCGCGTCCAGCGCCGACGAGCCGGCCGCTCCCGAGAGTCCCGCCGTGCCGGACAGCCCGGCGGAACTGCCCGAGGCCGAGGCGGATCCCGCGCCGGCACGCGCCTCCGCGGCGGCTCCCGAAGAGCCGGCGGCGGGGGATGGCGCGCCGGAGCCCGAGACGGACCCGCTCGCCGAGCCCGTCGTGCAGCCGGACCCCGCGGCCCCCCAGGAGCCGGCGGATGTCGCCGGTCCTGCCACGGCCCCCGACGCCTCCGGGGATCCCGTGCCGCTGCGCCAGGAGGCGACGGCGCCCGACGCGCCTGCCTCCGGCGATGCCGCACCCACCGCGGAGACGGCGCCGACCGCCCGGCCCGTGGAAGCGGAGGAACCCGCGGCCCCGCAAAGTCCGGAGGCGACCGACCGGGCGGAGCTCGCCGCACCTCCGGAGCGCGGCGCGGTGGCGGCCGACCCCGGAACTCCTCCCGCGGCGCCGCAAGCAGAGGCCGCGCCCAGCGTGTCGACGGAGAGCGCCGCGCCCCCAGATGCCGGTGAGGAGGCCGCGGTCTCCCGGTTCGCCCTGTCCGCGGAGAGCGGCGGCGGCCTGCCTGGGCGGCCTGCGACGACGCCCGGGGCGTCAGCGGAGGACGCGCCGGTCGCGGCGATGGCGGAGGAGGCTCTGGACGCGGGCGCGCTGGCACGCTTCGGCACGGAGTTCGAGCGCGACGGGCGGCCGCTTCTGGCGGTGGTCCTGATCGATGCGGGCGCGCTGCCCGGAGGGGCGGCGGCGCTCGGCGGTCTGCCGATCCCGGTGACGATCGTGGTAGACCCGACCCGCCCCGATGCGGCGGCGGCGGCGGAGAGCTACCGCGCGGCGGGGCTCGAGGTCGGGCTCCTGTCGCCGGTGCCGCGGAACGCGACTCCGCAGGATGTCGAAGTCGCGCTGGCGGCGGCGCGGGCGGCGGTGCCCGAGGCGGTGGTTCTGGTCGATGCGGGCGACGGCGGACTCGCGGGCGATCCCCAGGCGATGGCGCGGGCCGTGGTGACGCTGGAGGAGGCGGGGATGGGTCTGGTCACGGTCAGTTCCGGGTTCAACGCCGGCCTGCGCGCGGCGGAGGCGGCCGGGGTTCCGGCGGCGCTCTTTTCGCGGGTCCTGGACAGGGACGCGGGGGATGCGGCGGCGGTTCGGCGGGCGCTGGATCAGGCGGCGTTCCGGGCGCGGCAGGATGGCGGGGCGGCGGTGATGGCACGGCTGACGCCGGACACGCTGTCGGCGCTGATCCTGTGGGGCACGGCGGCACGGGAGGGGCAGGTGCAGCCGGCCCCGGTGTCCGCGCTGCTGCTCGAGGCGGCTCCAGAATGAGGCGTTACACGATGAAACGCGCCGCAAGTAATTGTAAAAGATAAGAAATTATGCGTCTCGTACATCTGACGGGACCTCCTTCTCCGGAGGAGTCCCCCCGACATGCGCCGCCGGGACGGAAGGGTGGCCGGATCGCCGCCGCGCAGGGCTTGTGCGGTTGCTCCCTCCGATGGGCAGGCTAAGGTGCTGCGGCTGCAGCATGGGGGACAGGCATGAAACGGATGACGCTGGGACGCACGGGGATCGAGGTGACCGACTGGTGCCTCGGCACGATGACATTCGGCAACCAGACGCCGGAGGACGACGCGCACCGGCAGATCGACCTCGCCCTCGACGCGGGCGTGGATTTCATGGACTGCGCGGAGATGTACCCGGTGAACCCTGTCCGGGCCGAGACCATCGGCCTGTCGGAGGAGATCCTCGGAAACTGGTTCGCCAGGTCGGGAAAGCGCGACAACTGGATCGTCGCCACCAAGGTCACCGGCCCGATGCCCGCCGTCCGCGACGGGCGCGGCTTCGACGGGCCGACCATCCGGGAGACGGTGGAGGCCTCGCTGAGGCGGCTCAGGACCGACCGGATCGACATCTATCAGCTGCATTTCCCGATGCGCGGGAGCTATCACTTCAGAAGGTACTGGACCTACGATCCCTCCGGCCGCGACCCGGCCGAGGTCGAGGCGCACATGGTGGAGGTGCTCGAGACGTTGGGCGGGCTGATCGCCGAGGGCAAGCTGCGCGCGGTCGGGCTGTCGAACGAGACATGCTGGGGCACCTGCGCATGGCTGCGCCTTGCCGAGGCGCACGGCCTGCCGCGGATGGCCACGATGCAGAACGAGTATTCCCTCCTGTGCCGGCTTTACGACACCGACATGGCGGAGATGTCGGTGATGGAGGATGTGACGCTCCTGTCCTATTCTCCGTTGGGCGCGGGGCTGCTCACGGGCAAGTACCAGGACGGCAGGATTCCCCAAGGAAGCCGCATGGCCGGCAACGGCGACCTGGGCGGGCGCAAGACGGAGCGGGCCTTCGAGGCGGTGGCGGCCTATCTCGAGGTCGCGCGGCAGCACGGGCTCGACCCGGTGCACATGGCGCTGGCCTGGCAGCGCAGCCGCCCGTTTCCGATCTCCGCGATCTTCGGCGCCACCACCGATGCGCAGCTCGCCCATCTGCTGAAAGCGCGGGACCTGGAGCTGGCGCCGGAGGTGCTGGAGGAGATCGACGCCGTCCACAAGCGCCATCCGATGCCCTACTGACCGGGATGGGCGCGGCGGAGGTCATCGACGATTTCGCGGCGCCCTTTCCCCGCGCCGCCACCCGCACGGACTGGGCGATGGTCTCGGACCGGGTGATGGGGGGCGTCTCATCGGGGCGGCTCGATCCGCTGGAGGGCGAGCGGCGCGGGATGCGGCTGCGGGGCGAGGTGAGCCTCGAGAACAACGGTGGCTTCGTGCAGGCGGCGCTCGATCTGGCACCGGGCGATCGGTCGGTGGATGCCGCGGGCTGGGCCGGGATCGCGCTCGTGGTGCGGGGCAATGGCGAGCGCTACAACCTCCACCTGCGCACCGAGGATATCCGGCGCCCATGGGAATCCTACCGGGCCAGCTTTGTCGCGGGCGCGGACTGGGCCGAGGTAAGGCTGCCGTTCGCGGGGGTCGAGCCGCACCGGACCGCCGCGCCCTTCGATCCCGCGCGGCTGCGACGGATCGGGCTCGTGGCGATCGGACGGGAGTTTGGGGCGGATCTGTCGGTCGCGGACCTCAGGTTCTACGCCTGACACCGGCTTCTAGGCCCGTCCGTGGATCCTGCGGAAAGCCGCTTCCTCGGCGCCGTCGCGGTAGAAGGGCACATCGGTAGGCGGTCCGGCCCGGCCATGGCCCGCGCGCAGCTCCGCCAGCACGATCGAGGTGATGAAGGGCAGCCGCAGGCCCTGCACGGCGTCGAGCGGCACCCAGGAGAGGGCGCCGAGCTCGTCCTCGGCGCGGGAGAAATCGTCCAGATCGGACGCCAGGCGGTTCGCGTCGAGGGTGAAGAAGCGCGCGTCGAAGCGGCGGGGCCGTCCCGGAGGAGTGATCGCGCGGAAGACGAAGGTGAGGCCCGACGCATCGGGCCGGTGGCGGGTGCGCGCGAACCCGCGCCAGCCCCGCGGCGCGTCTGGCCAGGGCGCGGCGCGGCCCGCGATCTGGCCGGTTTCCTCCCAGAGCTCGCGGATCGCGGCGGCGGCGAGGGCGTTGGGGGTACGGGCGCTCTCCACGGCGAGACGCGCGGCGCAGGTCGGATTCAGTCCGCCGGCAAGGGAGATCGCGGCGTCGCCCGGATCGACGGCGCCGCCCGGGAAGACGACATGGGAGGGCATGAAGGCCGCGGAGGCGCCGCGGCGGCCCATCAGGACCGCCGGGCCGCCGGCCGTCTCGCGCAGGACGATTATCGTGGCGGCATCCCGGACGGGAACGCCCGGATCGGTCACCGGATCAGGCGGCACCGCCGAAGCCGTGCATCCGCCGCGCCCACTGGATGCCCACGACGAGACCCTTCATGCGCGGCAGCAGGTAGAGCGACAGTGCCACGCAGCCCAAGGTGAGCAGGGTCGCGAGCACGAGGGGATCGGGCCGCAGGCGGACGAAGAGCACATGGATCACCGGCGCCATGAGGTGACCCACGACGAGGATCGTCAGGTAGGCCGGACCGTCGTCGGCCCGGTGGTGATGCAGGTCTTCGCCGCAGACGGGGCAGGCGTCGGCGACCTTCAGATAGCCCTCGAAGAGCGGCCCCTGGCCGCAGTTCGGGCAGCGCCGGCGCAGCCCGCGCACCACGGCGGGCCGCGTGGGCCGCTCCGGCTGCGGGTCGCGGCTCTCTTCGGTCTCGCTCAGGTAGGAATCCCTCGGCACGGGCAAGGCTTTCTGCTGGGGGTTGCCACTCCAGACATGCGCCCAAGATGCCCGGATTGGAAGTGGCAGGGCGGAACCCGCGTCGGCATGTCGCGCGACGGACCTTGCGGACCTTCTCTCCGGAGCGCGACGGAATGATCCCGGTGCTCCGTTCGAGGGTGGACTTCGGCGGATCCGCCGGAGCGTTGCGCGTACCTTCGAAAGGACGGACGATGACCTTGAAGACCCATCTCATGATCGCCGCGCTGGCTGCGGCGGCACTGACCACCCCGGCGGACGCCCAGGGCCGCGGAGACCTGAGCGGCGCGCTTTCGGGCTTCGCGGAGCTCGACGCCGACGGCGATGGCGTGCTGAGCGCCGAGGAGCTGCGCGCGCCGATGGCGGCCCGTTTCGCCGCCGCGGATACCGACGGGAGCGGCACGCTGACGGCGGAGGAACTGGCCGCGGCGATCGAGGCGCGGATGGTCGAGCGCGGCGCGCAGATCGCCGAGCGGATGCTCGCGCGGCGCGATGCCGACGGCAGCGGCGACCTGAGCCTCGAGGAACTGGCCGGGCCGCGGCCGGCCATGTTCGAGCGGCTCGACACCGATGGCGACGGCGTCATCTCGGAGGAGGAGTTCGGGGCCCTGGCCGAGCGGCGGGGCTGGCGCGGGATCGTCGGCCATGGTCACCATGGCGGCGGGCGGCCCTGACGGGGTGACGGAATGCCACCGGGCGCGGCGATCGCCGTCCCGCCCGGTGCGCGATGGCGCAGACCCAGCCGGGACACTATGACCGAGGCCCATGACATCGCCTTCAGCCCCGCCCATCCGCGCCATGACGGAGCCGGACGACGGCGCGCTTCTTGCTGCCTTTGCCGCGGGCGATCTCGCGGCGGCGCGCCTGCTGACCGAGCGGCTGGCGCCGCGCGCGCTCGGGCAGGCGGGGCGGATGCTCGGCGATGCGGCGGAGGCGGAGGACGTGGTGCAGGAGGCGCTTCTGCGGCTCTGGCGGATCGCGCCGGACTGGCGCCACGGCGAGGCGCAGGTGTCGACCTGGCTCTGGCGGGTGGTGGCGAACCTCTGCACCGACCGGCTGAGGGCGCGGCGCCGCGGCGTGCCCCTGGAGAGCGTGGCGGAGCCCGAGGACGGGCGGCGGTCCGTGGCCGAGGAGATGCAGGCCCGGGCGCGGGCCGAGGCCCTGCGGGCGGCGCTGGCGGAGCTGCCGCCGCGCCAGGCGGAGGCGGTGGCCCTGCGGCATCTGGAGGGTCTGGGGAATCCGGAGATCGCCCGGATCATGGACATGAGCGTCGAGGCGGTCGAGAGTCTGACCGCGCGGGGGCGGCGGGGGCTGAGGGCCTTGCTGGCCGGGCGCCGGGAGGAACTGGGGTTCGAGGATGACTGAGAGGCCGAGGGACGGACTGGCGGACGAGGAACTCGACGCGCTCTTCTCGGCGGCGCGGTCCGGGGGGGCGCCCGTGCCGCTCTCCGCTGACTTCGTCGAGCGGGTCGTGGCGGATGCGGCGGCGGAGCGGGCGGCGTCCCGCCCGGCGGACGCCGTCAAGGCGGGCCGCGTGCCCGGGGCGGGTCTCTGGGCGATGCTGGGCGGTTGGGCCGGGGCCTCGGGGCTCGTGGCGGCGACCGCGGTCGGGGTCTGGATCGGTGTGGCGCAGCCGCTCGACCTGCCGGCACTGGGTGCGGCGCCGGTGGAACTGACGCTGATGCCCGAGAGCGACCTCTTCGGGATGGAGGGCTGAATGGCCGATGGCTGGCAGGTGTCGCGCCGGGTGCGGGTGCTTCTGGTGCTCTCGCTGGCGCTGAACCTCGCCGTGGCGGGGGTGGTGATCGGCGCGGTGGTCCGCGACGGCCCGCGCGGGGGCGGGCCGCGCATCGACATGACGCTCGGGCCGCTGGGGCGGGCGCTCTCGCCCGAGGACCGCAGGGCAGTCGTGCGCGACCTGCGGCAGAGCGGTGCGCTCGGAGGCATGGACCGTACGGCGCGGCGGCAGGCGCTGGAGGAGACGGTGGCGCTGCTCCGGGCGGAACCGTTCGAGCCGGAGGCGCTCGCCCGGGGCTTTGCCGCGCAGCGAGAGCGGGGGGGACGGCTGCTCGAGGCGGGGCACGGGGCGCTGGTGGCGCGGATCGCCGCGATGACGCCGCAGGAGCGGGCGGCGCTGGCCGACCGGCTGGAGGCCGAGACCCGGCAGGGTCCGACCGGAGGCGCGCGAACCGGTGGCTGACGCCGCTCAGGCGGCAGAGAGGCTGACCGTGTTCCGGCCCGCGGATTTCGCCGCATAGAGCGCCGCGTCGGCGCGGCTGACGATGCTCTCGATCTCCTCCGCGCCGCCGGCGTCGCCGAGCGCCACGCCGATGGACAGCGTCACCTGAACGGGCGCGCGGCGGCCGGGGATGGCGAAGCGGGTTTCCTCGATCAGCGCGCAGAGCCGTTCGGCCACAATGCAGGCCTGTCGCGCGTCGTGTCCGGGAAGGGCGATCAGGAATTCCTCTCCGCCGATGCGGGCGACGAGATCCCCCGGGCGGATGGCGTCGCGGAGCCTGCGCGCCACCTCGCGCAGGACGGCATCGCCCGCGGCATGGCCGAAGCGGTCATTGATGCGCTTGAAATGGTCGATGTCGAGGACCAGCATGGCGAAGCCCGCGCCGCCCTCGCGCGCGCCGAGGGCGAGGCCGCGCAGGTGTGGCTCTGCATAGCGGCGGTTGTAGAGGCCGGTCAGCGGATCGGTGACCGCCGCGCGCAGGCCGTCGTGGAAGGAGGCGCGCAGGCTGTCGTTACGGCGCTTGCGCGCCAGGATGCGGCGGCTGCGAAGCTCGAGTTCGGCGAGGGAGACGTCGTGGCGCACGATGTCGTCGGCGCCGAGGTCGAGGGCCATGGCGGCCATGCCCTCCGCCCTCGGAGGCAGGATGACCAGCTGCCCGGCATGCCGGCTGTCGGAGCGGGCGCGCAGCTCCGGAATCAGCCGAAGGATGTCCTGGGCGAAGCGGTCCTCCTCCATCGGGGTGGCGTCGATCACGAAGAGGTCGATGTTGCGACCCGCCCCGCCGGGGCTGAGAGCCGCCTGCGGAGAGACCACGCGCACGCCGCCCGGCAGGCTGCCGCGCAGGGACTGGGCGCGCAGGAGGCCTGCGGGCGATTGCGGGATCACCAGGGCGGTCTGGCCCGGTCCGTGGAACTGCATGGCGGCCTCGGCGAGGCCGAGCATCGTCGCGGCCTCGACCGGCGGCGCCAGTTCGGCCGCGGCAGCGCGGCTGCGCAGAATGGACCGTATGCGGGCGGTCAGAAGCGCCTCCTGCAGGGGCTTCGTCACGACCTCGTCGGCGCCCGCGGCGAGGGCGGCAAGACGCTCGTCGGGCCAGTCGAACCGGCCCAGCGCGATCACCGGGAGCGACGCGGTCCCCGGTCTCCGCCGCAGGTCCTGACAGAAACCCATGCCCCCTGCGGCGTCCGCGCCCATGTCGACCAGCACGAGGTCGGGCAGGCCCGCCGCGATCAGGGCCATCGCGCCGGCATGGGTGCCGGTGGCGCGCACGTCGTAGAGCGCCTCCCTCAGGTGGACCTTCAGGACGACGCGGCTGGTCACGACCGGGTCGAGGATCAGTATCTGCGACGGCATCTGGTTTTCCTCGTGAGAGTCTCGCCCGTTCCCGTCGCCAAGCTGCGCGTCTTTGGTTAAGGAACCGTTGCCCGGACCGGGGTCTCGCGGAAGGAGTGTGCCAGTGTCGCCGGATCATGCCGAAACCATCGCGCTGCAGGCCCTGGGCTGGCTCGCCGGAAACGACGAGCTGGCACCGGTCTTCCTCGGCTCCACCGGCGCCGCGGCGGAGGAGCTGAGGGAGCGTGCGACGGACCCGGCCTTCCTGGCCTCGGTGCTGGAGTTCCTGACCATGGACGACGCCTGGGTCGTGGCCTTCTGCGACGCCGCCGGCCTCGGCTACGAGATGCCGCTGCGCGCCCGCTATGCCCTGCCGGGCGCGGGTCAGGTGCACTGGACATGAGCGGGGCGCAGGACCCGGCGGGCGGAACCGCCTTCGAGCCGGTTTCGGGCCGGATGACCGGCGCGCGGGGCGGGCGGGGCCTGCGGGGGATCGTCTTCGACAAGGACGGCACGCTCTACGACTTCAACGCGACCTGGGGCGCCTGGACGCTGGGAATGCTGGAGGCGGAGGCGGGAGGCGACCCGCTGCTGGTGGAGGCCATGGCCGAGCTCCTCGGCTATGACCCGGAGGCGCGGAGATTCCGAAAGGACAGTCTCGTGATCGCCCATACGCCGGGCGAGATCGCCGACGTGATCGGGCCGCTCCTGCCGGGCCGTCCCTCCAAGGCGGAGATCGTCGGCCGGATGAACGCCCGCTCGGCGGTGGCGCCGCAGGTGGAGGCGGCGCCGCTGGGTCCGTTCCTCGACGGGCTGATCGGCCGAGGGCTGACGCTGGGCGTGGCCACGAACGATGGCGAGCAGCCCGCTCGCGCCCACCTGGAGGCCTCGGGCGTGGCGGACCGCTTCGCCTTTCTGGCCGGCGCGGACAGCGGGCATGGCTACAAGCCCGGACCCGGGCAGCTGCGCGCCTTCTGCGAGGCGACGGGCCTGATCCCCTCCGAGGTGGCCATGGTCGGCGACAGCGCCCACGACCTGCTCGCGGGACGGGCGGCGGGCATGGTCACGGTGGGCGTCCTGACGGGGCTGGCCGAGGAGGCCGATCTCGCGCCGCTGGCGGAGGTGGTGCTGACCTCGATCGCGGACCTTCCCCGCTGGCTCGACCTGTAACCGCAGCGACGCCGGGGGTGGCTTTCAGCGGGCGGGCGGCCTGCCGCCGCAGCCGCCCTGGCGGATCACCAGGACCACCGATCCCCCGTGTCGAGCCGCTGACGCCCGAGGCGTCGCCGCGCCCCGGGGCCGCCTCTGCTCTCGAAGCCGTGAAGTGGACCGCGAGCCCGGTCCGAAACTCTCTCCGTCCGCCTGTCGTGTCTTCGGTGTGCGCGGCCCGGACGGGGCGCGTCACAGGACACCAAACGGGAGAAACCGATGACCAAGACCTTCACCGCGCTTGCCGCAGCCCTCGCCGCGACCGTCGGCACCACGGCCGTCGCCCAGGACAATCCCACTGTCGGCGGCGCGCCGATGATGGCGGACATGACGATCGTGGAGAATGCCTCGATGGCGCCGAACCTGACGACCCTGGTCGCCGCCGTGCAGGCCGCGGATCTCGTCGACACGCTGGCCAGCGACGGCCCCTTCACCGTCTTCGCGCCCACGAACGACGCGTTCGGGGAGATCAGCCAGGCTTCGCTCGAAACGCTGCTGATGCCCGAGAACCAGGCCACGCTGCAGCAGATCCTGACCTGCCATGTCGTGGCCGCAGAAGCCTTTTCCGGCGCGATCGCGGGCATGATCTCCGATGACGGCGGCGCGCATCCGGTGGAGACCGTGGGCGGCTGCACGCTGACCGCGACGATGGACGGCGGGATGATCCGGCTCGCGGACGAGAACGGCCGGGTGGCCACGGTCACCGTGGCCGACGTCGACCAGTCGAACGGCGTGGTTCACGTCATCGACCGGGTGATCCTGCCCGAAGGGTTCGCCGGCTGAGACGTCGGCCGGCGGAGTGTCCGGCCGCCCCTCCCTCGGGGCATGTGTGTGTCTGCCGGACAGGTCGAAGGTCGCCCCCGAGGGCGGCCTTCGGTCGTTCAGGCGGCCGTGTCGAGCCAGATGGTGACCGGGCCGTCGTTCACGAGGGCCACCTTCATCTCCGCGCCGAAACGGCCGGTCGCCACCGTCAGATCCTCGCGGCGCAGCGCCTCCGCGAGGGACAGGTAGAGCCGCTCGGCCTCGGCGGGGGCCGCGGCACCGGAGAAGCCGGGGCGGTCGCCGCGGCTCGTGTCGGCCGCGAGGGTGAACTGGCTGACGACGAGGGCCGAGCCGCCCGCGTCGCGGACCGAGAGGTTCATCTTGCCGGCCGCGTCCTCGAAGATGCGCAGCTTGGCGATCTTCGCGGCGAGGCGGGCGACCGTGGCGTCGTCGTCGCCTGGCATGGCGCAGGCGAGGATCAGGAGGCCCGGCCCGATCTCGCCGATGCGGGTACCCTCCACGGTGACCGACGCCTCCGAGACCCGCTGCAGGACCGCCCTCACAGCTCGTCCGCGCGGGGCGGGTTGGCGCCGGCGCGGGAGACGGTCACTGCGGCGGCCCTGGCGCCATAGGCGAGCGCCGCCCGGATCTCGTCTTCGGTGAGCGCCGCCAAGCGGTCCTTCGTCAGCGCGCCGGCGGTGTGGAGGCTGGCGAGGAGGCCCGCGTTGAACGTGTCGCCGGCGCCGACGGTATCGACGACCGTGGCCTTCTCGGCGGGCACGAAGATCTCGCCGCTCGCGGTGTGGCCCGTCACGCCCCTTGCGCCCTCGGTCACGCAGAGAAGGCGCGGGCCCTTGCCGAGCAGGCTCGCCGGGTCGTGGCCCAGCCAGGCGAGATCCTCGTCGGAGACCTTCACGATGTCGGCCGCGGCGATCATCGCGTCGATGCGGGCGCGGTAGCGGGGTTCGTCGCGGATGAAGCCCTCGCGGATGTTGGGGTCGAGCATGGTGACCTTCGCGGGCGCCTCGCGCAGCATCAGCGCCTCGTAGGCGGCGCCGCAGGGATCGACGGCGAGGCTGATGCCGCCGAAGAACAGGGCGGTGTCGGGGACCTCGGCAGGCAGGTCCGCCTCGGTCAGCATGCGGCCGGCGGTGTTCTCGTCGTAGAAGGCGTATTTCGCGTGACCGCCCGTCAGGGTGACGAAGGCGAGCGTGGTGGGGCGGTCGGAGAGGGCGGCGGGGCTGCTGTCGACGCCGCTCTCTTCGAGGGCGGCGCGGAGCTGGTCGCCGAAGAGGTCGGTGGAGAGGCCGGAGAAGAACCGGGTGGGCGCGCCGAGGCGGCCGAGGGCGATGGCGGTGTTGAAGACGGCGCCGCCGGCATAGGGGGCGAAGGCGGGCTCTCCGGCATCGGTGTGCCGGGGCAGCATGTCGATGAGAGCCTCTCCGCAGGCCAGGATCATGGGTCGCTCCTCGGGTATGGGTCGTGGGACCATGCCGCCCGGGTGGGCGGGAGGCAAGGGGCAGGGACAGGGGGAAGAGCGGGGCGTCCACGCGTGGACATCGGATCATACCATTGAAATAGAACTATTTTTCGGAATGATGGGGTGTGGCGTTAACCATTGTCCGGGGTGTCGCCCGCGCGGTGGAGCGGGGGGATCCTGCGGGATTGGGCCCGGCATGCGGATGTCGTGTCGTCGGCGCAGGCCGGCCGGGGGCGGCCGGGCCGGGTCGGGTTTGCCGGGCCGAGGCCCGGCCTACGCTCTTGCGGCAGGGTATGGGCTCACATGTCCTGCCCGAAGTAGAAGACCACCCCCGCCACGATCAGCGCGAGGATCACCGCGAAGGCGATCTTCCACGCGGACCAGGGGCGCTCGCCCTGCACCTTGCCGGTGCGGGCGTTGACGACGAAGCGGTAGGATTTGCCGTTGTACTTGTAGGCGGCCATCCAGACCGGCAGCAGGATGTGCTTGAAGGTCACGTCCCGCACGTCCGTGTCCATGTCGTGGATGCGCTGGCGGTCGCCGCCGATGTCGCGGCGGATGTCCTGCTTGATGCGGGCGGCCATCTTCGCGCGGGCCTCCTCGTAGCCCTCGTCGAGATCGATCGTGTAGCCCTCGGCCCGGAAGCCCGCGAGGAAGGCGGGGCGGTAGGGCTGGAGCTCCTTGAGGTCCCAGGGTTCGAGCCCGTCGGTATAGCTTTTCGGCAGGGACCGGGAGGCCAGCACCAGCACGTCGTCGAAGAAGCGCGCCACGGTGCCCTGCCGGCGCGACCAGCGGGTGCGGCGCTCGCGGACGGTCTCGCGCTTGCCGTTGCGCATGACGGTGCGGGTGACGTAGTAGTCGTCCCCCCGTTCGCCCCGGTAGCGGGTCGTCGTGTCGGCGTCGTAGGTCCAGTAGGGGACGTAGATGCCGTTCATCTTCCGGCCCTTGCGGGCGTAGTCCTTGAGCCCGTTGGGGGCGAACCAGAGGCGGCCGAGCCACTTGGTCATGGCCTCGCGGGCCTGCGCCTCGGCGAGGGCGAAGGGCAGGACGCCCTTGGGCTTTATGTGCCGGTGGGTGCCGGTGCCGGTGACCACGGGGGTGGCGCAGAAGGGGCATTCGGTGGCCTGGGTGGCCTCGTCCACCTCGGTCTGGGCGCCGCAGGAGGGGCAGGAGACGACGCGGGTCTCCTCGATCTCGGCCGTGTCGAGCTCCCGGCGGACCGCGGTTGCGAAATCGAGCTCGCGGATGGCGGGCGGGCCGTCCCAGGGCCCCTCGTCCGCCGCCATGGCGCGGCTGTGGCCGCAGTGGTCGCAGACGAGTTGCGAGGTTCCGGGATCGAAGCGCATGTCGCTGCCGCACATGTCGCAGGGAAAGTGATGTTTCTCGTCGTCCACGCCTGGCCCCGAAGCTGCGGTTTCGGGGGCAGGTTAGACGGGCCGGCGCGCGGCGAAAAGCCGTGGCGTCAGAGGATGTGGTGCAGGCTCTTCGGCAGGATGCTGCGCAGCGCGTTGTCGCGGAGCGCGGTGTGGCGCCAGAAGTGGAAGAGCCCGTGCAGGGTGCCCGCGGACAGCAGCACGAGGAGCGAGATCCAGGCGGGACCGGGCGCGATGAGTCCCGCGAGCTCGGCTGCATTGAGGGCGGCGGCGGCGGCGAGGAGCGCGTAGAGGCCCCAGTGCATGGGGCGGTACAGGGCGCGGGCGGCGCCCGAGAGCTTTGGCCCCGGGCGGCCGGCGAGACCTTTCGCGAGGGCCACGACGACCCAGAGCGCTGCGGCGGCGGCGAAGGTCCAGCGGACCACCGGCGTCCCGGTGCCGCCCTTGAGCATCGCGAGGAGCAGGAAGGCGGTGAGCCAGTGCAGCGTTATGACGACAGCGCGGCGGGAGGGCCTGAGGGACGCGGGGCGGGCGGTCATGACGCGGGAGATGGCGCGGCGCCGCCCCGCGGCAAGCCCGGTCAGACGCCCGGAGGCGGCGGCGGAGGCATCACGGTGAAGAGCTGGGCGAGCCCGGCCACCTCATCGGCCTGTTTCCAGCCGTCCTGTCCCTGGGTCCAGACGAAGGTCTCGCGGGTCAGCTCGCCGGAGGACACCATCTTGCCGAGATCGGCGCGGCTGTAGGGGCCCATGGTCTGCCCGTCCTTCGCGATGTGCCAGACATGTTCCACCGGGGGCGGAGGCGGCGGAGCCGCGGCGGCCGCGGGCTGGGGCGCGCGGGGCTGGCCACCCCAGGGGCCACCCTGGGCCATGCCGCCCATGGCGTTGCCCATGGCCATGCCGAGTCCCGCGCCCATGCCGGCGCCCATCGCATCGCCCATCGTGCCGGGCTGGCCCATCGCCTCGGCCGCCTTCCACTTCATGTGATCGTCGAGATTGCCCGCGATCCCGCGCGAGGTGCGCGCGTCGAGCGCCTTTTCCACCTCGGGCGGCAGGGAGATGTTCTCGATGTAGAGCTCGGGCAGGGTGAGCCCGTACTGCGTGATCGTGCCGGAGATGGCGTCGGCCACGAGCTGGCCCAGATCGCGCGTGTTGGCCGCCATGTCGAGGGCGGGAATGCCCGAGGCGGCGAGCGCGCGGCTGACTTCCTGCACGATGATGTTGCGGATCTGGAAGCTCACCTCTTCCATGGTGAACTCGCCGTCGGTGCCCACGATCTCCGTCAGGAAGAGGCCCGCGTCGACCACCTTGACGGTATAGGTCCCGAAGGCGCGGAGGCGGATCGGCCCGAATTCGGGATCGCGCAGCATGATCGGGTTCTTGGTGCCCCACTTCAGGTTGGTGAAGCGGTTGGTGGAGACGAAGTAGATCTCCGACTTGAAGGGCGACTTGAAGCCGTGGGACCAGTGCTGCAGCGTGGTCATCACGGGCATGTTGTTGGTCTCGAGCATGTAGAGACCGGGGGTGAAGACATCGGCGAGCTGGCCCTCGTGGACGAAGACCGCGGTCTGCCCCTCGCGCACCGTCAGCTTCGCGCCGTACTTGATCTCGTTGCCGTGCCGCTGGAACCGCCAGACCATCGTGTCCCGGGTGTCGTCGGTCCATTCGATGACGTCGATGAACTGTCCGGAAAGGAAGTTGAACACCATGGCGCGGCTCCCCTGAAAATGCCCTCCGGTCAGAGATAGGCATTTTCGCGCCGTCGCGCCAGATCAGGCGAAAGCGGTGACCGCGAGGATCAGCGCGCCGCCCGCCAGCGCCGCGGCGGCGCAGAGCGCGAGCGTCTTCGCCAGCACCTCGCCCTCCTTTCCGACGAGCCCCACGGTGGCCGAGCCTGCGATGATGTTGTGGGGCGCGACCACGTTGCCGATCGCCGAGCCGAAGCCCTGGGCCGCCGCCATGGCGACGGGGGAGAGCGACAGGGAGGCGGCGACGCCGGTCTGGAACTCGGTGAAGAGAATGTTGGAGGCGGTGGCCGAGCCCGTCACGAAGGTGCCGAGCACGCCGATGAGCGGGGCGAGCAGCGGCCAGAGCGCGCCGGTGGCGGCGGCGGCCTCGGCCAGGGCGTCGATGAGACCGCCATGGACCATGACGCGGCTCAGGGCGAGCATCGCCAGAAGCGCCAGGGCCACGGGGACGAGGCGGGCGAGGGCGGCGGCGAGCGCCGGGGCGAGCGCCGCCCGGCGCCCGGTGGCGACGGCGCCGAGGGCGAGTCCGGCAAAGAGCAGCGTGCCCGGGTGATAGAGCGGCGCGAAGGCGCCGGAGAACCGCTCGCCGAGCGTCCAGCCGAGGGAGAGGCCGGAAAGGCCCTCCTGCAGGGGCGGGACGAGGCGGGTCGCGAGGACCAGGGCGAGGATCGCGCCGTAGGGCGCAAGGTCTCGGGCCAGCGGCGCGAGCGGGGGCGGGGCGGCGCCGGTGCGGCGGACCAGAAGGGCTGCGAAGACGGCGAGGCCGATGAGCGCGCCGCCGAGGCTCGGCAGTTCCGGGCCGGCGAGGCCCGCCAGGGCCACCGAGGGCAGCGCGAAACAGGCCCAGGCGAGGGCGGCCCAGCCGTAATCGCCCCGGGACAACGGCCCGTCCCCGGCGAGGCGCACCGTGACCAGCAGCAGAAGCGGGGAGACCGCGGCATGCAGGAGCGCGGCACTGCCCGCCAGAGCCGTGGGGGAGAGACCGGTGAGGTCGATCTGCGCCAGCGTCGGCGTGCCCACGGCGCCGAAGGAGACGCCGGCGGCATGGCCCGTGAGTGCGAGCGTCACCGCGCGGACCGGCGGATAGCCGAGCCCCGCGAGCAGGGGGGCGGCGAGGGCCACGGGGGTGCCGAACCCCGCCGCGCCCTCCATGAAGAGGCCGAAGAACCAGGCGATGAGGATGGCCTGCAGCCGGCGGTCCGCGGTGAGCCCCGTCAGCGCGTCGCGGATGCGGTCGAGCGCCCCGGTGCGGCTCTGGAACTCGTAGAGCATCAGCGCCGGGAGCACGATCCAGAGGATCGTCGCCGTGGAATGAAGCGCCTCGGCCCCGGCGCCGGCGAGAGTCTCAGGGGCGCCGCTCGGAAGCGGCGCGAAGAGCGTGAGCGCGAGGATCAGCGCGGCCCCGAGGCCCAGCACCCCCGCCCGCGCGGCGGACCAGTGCAGCGCGCCCATGGCACCCAGCACCAGCGCCAGCGGAAGGGCCGCGGCCAGCGCCGTCACGCGGCGGCCCCGTGGCGCGCGCGACCGGCGGTCGGGGCCCCGAGGCCCTGCCTTTTTCTGGCCGGAAGTATCCCGGGGGGAGCGGCGAAAGCCCCCGGCTTTCGTCGCGGGGGGCAGCGCCCCCCGCAGCGCCCGGTCCCGCCGGAGGCGGGGCCGGGCTCCAGCCGGTGCGCCGAAGGCGCTCCGCCCAGGACCCGCGCCGCCGCGGGGCGCGCCGTGCGGCTGGCTGGCGACGGCCCGGCCATGGCCTCAGCTCGGCCCGCCCACCAGTTCCGAGGCGATCTGCCGGACGATGGGCCGGGCCTCGGGGGCGGTCATGCCGGGGGTCAGGCGGGGGTCGTAGAGCATCTTCAGCAGAAGCTCGTCATGGGTCGTCAGGAGGCCGAACTCCTCGTCGTCGTTGAAGATCGACGGACGGGCGAGGGGGCTGTCGTTGGCGAGGCCGAGGCCCTGGGCCAGTTCCTCGTGGATGCAGGACAGGCGCAGGAGATCCGGATGCTCGGCCCGGATCAGCGCGACGGCCTTGGTATAGACGGCCGAATTGCCGGGGCTGAAGGCCAGAACGAGGCAGAGCGTGCCGCGGTCGGGGGTCTGGAAGGCGCGGATCGAGGTGTCGCTGATCCCCGGCACCAGTTCGCGCAGGCGTGGCGCGATGCTCCGGCGGTCGTCCTCGGTCAGGATCAGGACGTGGAAATTCGGGTCGGTCTCGTCATAGATCATGGGATGGCCGCTGACCCGCGACAGGCGGCGCACGAAGGCCGCGACGTTGGCGCGGTCCTCGGCGCGCTGGGCCTCGGGCACGCGGGCGCCGAACTCCACGCCGAAGCGCACCGTCTCCTCCCACCGGCGCAGAAAGCTCTCGGTGGTCTCGGCGCGGATGCTGGGGCCGTCGAAGACGTATTCGTCGAAGAGCGCGATCCGTTCGAAATTGCGCGCGAGCGTGGTGTCCGTGAACGGCGCGTCCGGCCCGCCCCCGTCGCGGCGCAGGAGGCCGCGCGAGAGCAGGTCCGTCTCGAGCCGCGCGTAGAAGAGCGACAGCGCCTCGCTTGCCGCCGAGGGCGCCTCGGCCCGCGATTGCGGGACGGGGCTGGTGTCCGGCGCCGTCGGGGGGCGCTCCGGGACGGGGGCCGACACCTCCACCGGGGCCTCGCCGCATGCGGCCAGCCCGGCGAGAGCCGCGACCCCGAGGAGCCGCCGCAGGGAGCGGGGGAGGGCCGGCCCCCGTCTCACACGCCCTCGGCCTGGCCCACGGTCTCCCCGAGGCCCGTCTTTTTCGACTTCGCGGAGGCGAGCGTCTCCTTCAGCTCGGCCTCCATCTTCTGGAGGTCCGCCTCGGCCGCGGCCCGCTTCTTCTTGCCTTCGTCGGCGATCTGCAGGCTTTCGTTGATCGTGGCGATGAGGTTCTCGTTCGCGGCCTTCACCGCCTCGATGTCGAAGACGCCGCGCTCCATCTCCTCGCGGATCGTCCTGTTCGCCTGGCGCAGGTTCTCGGCATTGGCGGTCAGAAGCTCGTTCGTCAGGTCATTGGCGTCGCGGACGGCGCGGGCGGCCTCGGAGGAGCGCTGGATCGTCACCGCCTGGGCGAGCTGGGTCTCCCACAGCGGCACGGTGTTGATCAGCGTCGAGTTGATCTTCGTCACCAGGCTCTTGTCGTTCTCCTGCACCAGCCGGATCGAGGGCAGGGACTGCATCGTCACCTGGCGCGTGAGCTTGAGGTCGTGGACCCGGCGTTCGAGATCGTCGCGGGCGGCGCGCAGGTCGCGCAGCTGCTGGGCCTTCATCACGCCCTGCTCCTCCGGCGCGGCCTGCACCTCGGCCTCCTTGGCGGGGATCGTCGTGGCGTCGAGCTCGGCCAGCTTCTCCTCGCCCGCGGCGATGTAGAGCGCGAGCTCGTCGTAGAAGGCGAGGGTCTTGTCGTAGAGCAGGTCGAGGCTTTCAATGTCCTTCAGGAGGACATGCTCGTGCTTCAGCAGATCGTCGGTGATGCGGTCGATCTGGCCCTGCACCTCTTCGAACTTGGCCGCGAATTTCGCCGCCGGCGCGGAGCGGCCGAGGAGCTTTTCCCACCACGACAGTTTCCGGCGCACGTCGAGCTCGCTCATCGAGAAGCCGCGGATCGTGGTGACGATGTCGCGCAGGCTGTCGCCGGCGGGGCCCACGTCCTTGTTGCGGACACCCTGGAGCATCGACTGGCTGATCTCCTGCAGCTCGGCCTGCGCCGAGGAGCCGAAGGAGATGATCGAGTTCGTGTCCGACATGTCGATCTCGTTCATCCGCCGCCGGATTTCCTCGGCGGTGGGCGGATCGGCATCCTGGACGGTCACGAGGTCCGTCTTCGGTTCGGGAAGCACCACGGCTGTCACCTTTTCCACCTGAGCAAGCGCGGCCTGCGCTTCCTGCATGTTCCTGGCTGTCGTCTCGGACATTGCCGTCCCCCTGTCTATGTTCCCTCGTTAATTTCCGCCCCGGGTCCCGGGCCCTGTCACAGCCCTTCCCGGTGCAGCCTGTCGCGCAGGACCTTGATCTCGATATCCATGTCGCTGCGGTCGTCGAGCATCATCTTCTCCGTGCGTTTCGCGAAGTTTTCCTGAAGGTCCTCGAGCAGCGCCTCGTAGCTGGCCCGGGCCTCGGGATCGGGCTTGCGGTTCCAGAGTTCCACGAACTTCACCGTCGCGTCACGAGCGCCCATCAGGTAGACGCCGAGATACTTGCGCGCGCCGGTGAGGTCGCGCGGATCGGATTCCACCGTGCGGATCATGCCGCGGGCGGCCGAAATGAACTCCGCCACCCGGTCGTGGAGCGCGCGGGCGTCGGTGGTGCGGATCTGCGCCCAGATCGTGTCGAGATAGGCCTCGGCCTCGTCCACCACCCTGGCCACGCGATCGGACTGGAACTGGTCCACGCCCTCGAGGCGCTTGTCCTTTAGGGGGTCGATGCCGAAGGCCGCGAGATGCAGGACCCCGGCGGCGATGCCGTAGAGGCCCGAGCCGGCGAGGCCGGTCTCGCCGGTCCAGGCGGCGATGGCGATGCCCGTCCCGGTCAGGGCGGACCCGAAGATCTTGCGCGGGATCGCCGGACGCCGGGCCACGGGCCGCGCGTCATAGGCGGCCTCGGCGCGCATGCCCTCGCGGGTGAGCCAGGCGGCGAGCATCAGGATGCCCGCGCCGACGAGCCCCGCGAGCAGGGCGGCGGGCGGGGCGAACAGCGAGGTGACCGCGAGCACGACGGGCGGCACGAACATCAGCCCGGCCTTGGCGCCCGCGCCCGCGTCGAGCCGCGCCTCGTTCAGCGGCGCGGGCGCCGGACGGGGGGTGTTCGTCCCGCCCCCGGACGTGGTGCCGGGGCTGTATTTCCCGCCGAACCGCTGCGACATCAGGCGCCCCCGATGAGCCCGCTGGTCACGCCGAGCGCGAGAACGAAGAGCAGCACATAGGCGATTGCGCGGATGGTGTCAGGCATCGGGCCCTCCAGGGTGGCGGCAGGCTGACGGGACCGCGCCCGGGGCAGGGGCCGCGGGCGGACCGCATCGGTCACGACCTGCACCGCGATCACCGCGGCGCTGATCAGGAGGAGGGCCAGAATCAGGCGTGTCATGGGCGCTCACCTTGCCGTCTCCCCAGAGGATAGGTGCGACGCCCCCCGATTGCGAGGGGCGATGCCGCCATGCGACGCGCGTCGCATGGGCGCGCGGGGAGGCGGGGCGCGGCAGATCCGGCGGGGCTGGGCGGTCATGGCGTTCCGGCGAAAGGACGCGGCCAGATTGCACGGGCCTGACCCAGGGGCAAGTCTCAACCCCGGCGGCGGGGCGGGCCCTTTCCGGGTCCCGGGCC
This sequence comes from Histidinibacterium lentulum, assembly GCF_003789055.1. Taxonomy (GTDB): domain Bacteria; phylum Pseudomonadota; class Alphaproteobacteria; order Rhodobacterales; family Rhodobacteraceae; genus Oceanicola; species Oceanicola lentulus. Next base: position 63,358 of record NZ_ML119093.1, read on the forward strand.
GGGCCGGACGGGCCTCGCGCCCGGTTTCTGCCCGGGGCGCCCCGCGGGCTTCGTGCCCCTGCCGGGAGGCGTCGCCGCGGCTTTCGTTCCGGCCTTCGCGGCAGAGCGGCCTCCGGACCGTGGTCCGCCCTTGCCGGCGCGGGCCGGGCGCTCCGGCGGCGGTTCGCCATCGAGGCCGAGCTGGTCGCGCAGGACCCTGCGGCGGACCTCCTCCACCGCGCCGGGCTTGAGATTGCCCAGCTGGAACGGGCCGTAGGCGATGCGGATCAGACGGTTCACGGTGACGCCCACCGCCTCCATGGCGCGGCGGATCTCGCGGTTCCTGCCCTCGCGCAGGCTGACGGTGAGCCAGGCGTTGCGGCCCTGCTCGCGGTCGAGCGTGACCAGCATGGGCTGGTAGCGGATGCCCTCCACCTCGATGCCGGCGCGCAGACGCTCGAGCGCCTCGAGCTGCGGAGGGGGATGGCAGCGCACCCTGTAGCGGCGCAGCCAGCCGGTCTCGGGCAGCTCCAGCCGCCGCTTGATGGCGCCGTCGTTGGTGAGCAGCAGGAGCCCCTCGGAGGTTAGGTCGAGCCGGCCCACGGACACCACCCGCGGCATGTCCTCGGGCAGGTCGTCGAACACCGTGGGCCGGCCCTTCTCGTCGGCGGTGGTGGTCACGAGGCCCACGGGCTTGTGATAGAGCCAGAGCCGGGGCGGCTCCGCCTCGGCCACGGGCGCGCCATCGACCGCGATGCGGTCGCGCGGACCCACGTCGAGGGCGGGGCTGTCGATGACCTTGCCGTTCACCGCCACGCGGCCCGCGGCGATCATGCGCTCCACCTCGCGCCGGGACGCCACGCCCCGCCGCGCCAGCACCTTGGCGATCCGCTCGCCGGTTTTCCCGCTGTCACTCATGGCACCCGCCTTACGGCCCCGGGGGACCCGACGCCAGCCCCGGGGCTCGCCGGGTATCCGTCGGCCGGTCCTGCGCCCTCGACCTTTGCGGCCCGGACCGCCCGCCGGGTATCGCGTTCCGGCCCCGGCGACCGCCTCGACCGTGACTCAAAAGGCGCAAGGCATCACGGAAACCGCCGGCACCGTCTCGCGACCCAGGTCGGGCAGGGCCGAGATGGCGGCCTTGCCGGCGGCACCGGGCTTCTGAAAACGGCAGGGATTTTGCGATTCATTCGATGCCGCAGCACAAGATCCTGCAATCCGATCCCCGTCGATCATCGAAATTCTCAGACAGATATCTTTCGAGACGTTCCTGCGAATTATTCGAGACTCGGCGGTTCCGAAGGAGTTGTTGATAACTGACGCTGGGGCGCGCAAACGAAGACGACAGGGCGGCCAATTGGTCGCTGAACAGTATTCACGCCGAACCAGAGAAGCAGAAAGTCCTCGAGCCCATGACCCGATCCTACTTGAATACGACGCGCATGGTATTGGCTGTCGGAATAACCGTGTCTCTCGCCGCCTGTCAGCCCGACGTCGCATCCACGATGGTGTGCTGGGAGGAGCAGACCTTTCCGAGGTCGGGCGGGGTCGTCGACAAGGTGCCGACCTCGGTCAGGACGGTCTGCGCGCCGGTCGAGACGCAGGTTCCGGTTACGCCCGTCGCCGCCGTCGCCTCGGACAGCGACCGCAGGAGCGGCCGGGCCAGCGAGGGCGCTCCGGCGCGGAACTCGGACCGCAGCACCAGGGACCGTGGCGGCGAGAGCGCCGGGGCAACGGCCAGCAGCGGTCCTCGTGGCGCGGCGGCGTCAAGCGGAGGCAGGGGCGGAGCCGCGGCCTCCAGCGGGCCGGGTGGCGCCGCGGCCTCCGGCGGCGGGGCGTCGGCGGTGAGCGGGCGGGGGGGGCACATCGGCCTCCAGCAGCGGTAACGGCGGCGCGGCGGCGAGCAGCGGACCCGGCGGAACCTCGGCCGCAGGAGGCGGGTCCGCCGCCAGCAGCGGCAAGGGAGGCACCTCCGCGGCAGGGGGCGGCGCTGCTGCGGCGAGCGGTCCCGGGGGCGTCTCCGCGGCGTCCGGAAGCGGCGTGGCCGTCAGCGGTCCCGGCGGCGTCTCCGCCGCCTCCGGCAATTGAGACGGAAGATGGCGGTCACTGGAATGCGGCAGGTGGCAGGGCGGAGTCGTTCGGCGCGGGTCGTGATCGGGGCGGCGGTTCTCCTGTCGGTCCAGACCCCGGCCATGGCCCAGAACTTCGCCAGTCCCGGGGCGAACTGGTCCTCGTCCTGGGGGTTTGCATCGCCGGCGGATCGGAGCCTGTCGCTGCAACAGGCGCAGGCGATCCGGCAGGCACAGATGGAGCCGCAGCCGGGAACGCTCGTGACGAACACGACCAACAACACGACCTACAACAACATCAACAACGACAGCCGGTCGAACTACCAGGAAGTGCTCGGCGATACGCTCGATCTCGGGTCGGTCGATTTCCAGCTCAACGGCGACCGGATCGGCCAGAACACGAACGCGATCGGCTCGATGAACACCGGGACCACGAATGTCGAGGTGAACGGTAATTCCAACGAGATCATAGCGACCAATGCGGCGGAGAACGAAGGCTGCATCGACGGGGCAATCGAGCAGAATTCGGCGGGTTTCAGTTCCATGGCCTCGCCGTCGGGAATCGACATCAGCAGCAGAATGGGCGGGCGCGCGAAGCACTGCGTCCGGCGCTAGGAAGGACACCGGGAAATACGGAACGAATTCGAGGTAAGGCAGAAGCGGTCAATAACCGGACGGGAATGAACCCGCCATTCGGAGCAGTTCAACGTGAAGTACAAATGGAGGCAGTTGGCCGTGGCGACTTTCTGCATGACGGGCCTTGGGGGCTGTTCGACGATGCCACCGGGCGTCTTCACCTCCCCCACGGACAATGTCCCGCTGCTCGACGGTCCGCCGATCGAGGACGTCGTGACGCCCTTCGACGAGGCATTGGCCTGCCTGCAGGGGAAGATCCAGCCCGGGATCACCTTCGCGGTCGGGCAGATCGTCGATGCGACGGGCAAGGAGTCCTACGCCGAGGGCGGCACCGGAAAGTTCGTCACCCAGGGCGCCGGGGAGATGGTGCAGTCCGCCCTGTTCCGGGCGGGGGTGACTGTGGTGAACCGCCGCGACCCCAATATCCCCGTGGTCGAGACCCAATGGGGCATCCGTAACCTCGAGGAGCAGATGCCGGTCAACTTCTACCTGTCCGGCAGCATCAACAGCCTCGATTTCATCCCCGGCGGCGGCTTCAGCGCGCAGATCAACGGGACCGGCCCGCGCTTCCGTCAGAACCGCATCATGATCGGGCTCGATCTGACCATGACCGACGCCATGACCGGCCGGATCGTGGCCAGCGTGCCCCTGCAGAAACAGATCTTCTCGCGGGAGGTGGGCGCCTCCATGGGTCGCTTCTTCGGAGAGACGCTGGTCAGCCTCGATGCGGGCGGACAACAGCGCGAGGCGGTGCATTTCGCGCTCCGCCAGATGCTCAACTTCGCCACGTTCGAGCTGCTGGGCCAGGTGATGAACGCCGCCACCTTCGCGCCCTGCAAGGCGCAGGTGAGCCCCTTCTACGGGTCGATCGACAGTATCGGCACAGGGGATCCCGCCGCGCTGCGCCTCGCGTCGGGCAGCGGAGAGGCGCTGCAGAACGCGGCGATGCAGCGGTCGAGGCAGACCGAGGCCGCCCCGGCGCAACAGGGGAACGCCGCGCGCAGCATAGAGGAACAGGTCAAGGAACTGGCCAACCACGCCATGGTCTTCGGAGCCCGCGCGGTCGCTGCGGCGGAGGAGGCGATGGCCGCCGAGACCACCGATGTCGCCGCCCAGAAGACGGCGGAGGCGACCGAGCTTCTGCGCGGTGCCGTGCAGATCATGCAACGTGCGGCGGAGCTGGGCCTCGACGGTCCCGAAGGCGACGCCGTGGCCCTCGTGGTGGAGCGGGGGATCGGCGTGGTCACGGCGGCGCAGCAGGCCCTTGCCGACCGTCCGGAGGCCGGCGCCGCGCCGGCGGCGGAGGCCGGCTCGGACGCGGCCCCGGAGGCGGAGGCGACATCGGCGCAGGCCGCCGCCCCGGCGGACACGCGCGAGTCCGACCCTCCGGAGGACGACGCGGCGGAGGAAGGGGCGGAGCCGGCCGATGCGGTGCCGGACGCCGTCGCCCCGACCATTGGTGCTCCGACGGCGGAGGCACTTCTGCTGGCCACAGAGGCCGCCGCGGAGCCGGTCGCGCCCCCCGCCGGCATGAGCGGCGAGGAGGAGGCGTCGGTCTCTGCCGAGGACACCGCACCGACAGGCCCCGCCTCCGGTCCGCGGATCGTGCCGGGAACCCCCGAGGCGCAGCGCTTCGGGTTGGAGTGAGATGAGGGCCGTCCCCGCGACGGCCGCACAGGGTTTCCGTCCTTCGGGGCGGAATGGACCGGGTCCCTCGTGAAGCCCGAACTCGTCGTGCACCCGGAGGGGGGTCGCGACGGACAACTGAGAAAGGGAACGTCGTGAAAAGACTTCTCGCAACGACCGCCATCGCCACGGTGGCCATGACTGGCGCCGCTTCGGCCCAGTCGCTCCTGGAGCGCGTGCTGGAGAGCACGAACACGCAGGCTATCACCGGCATCTTCGCCAACACCGCCGACAACATCAATGCCGGCGTCGACGCGGATACCGTCACCATCGGCACCGATACGTTCTCGACCTCGGGCATCAACGCCTCGGTCACGAACATCCTGCGCGGTCTCGACGGGCCGACAGCGGTGACGGAGAACACCGAGGCCACCGAGGCCGTGACCGCCCTCATCGGGAACATCTCCACCACGGCGCTCGGCGCGGTGAACACGGGCGACATCACGCTGATCGGCTCCAACCAGGAGATCACGGACGATATCGACCGTGCGACGGCCGGCACCAGCGAGGCGGTCCAGCAGCGGATCGCGCACACGATCACGCAGGTGGGCACCACCGCGGACCAGACCATGCTGGCGATCAACTCGGCGCTCAACGAGACCAACGTGAACGCGTCGGTCCTGAACTCGATGACCGGCGTCAACGCCACCATCGGCCGGTCGGGCTTCGAGATGGGCTCGCCGTTCGGCGCCGATGCCATCGACGGGCTGTTCACGGCGGCCGCTTCCGCCGAGAGCGCCGAAGTGGCGGCGCAGCTCGCGTCGGCGATCCCGTCGGCCATCGAGGCGCTCACCGGCGGCATCAGCACCACGGCGCTCGGCGCGGTCAACACCGGTTCGATCACCTCCGGTGCCACCGACCAGGTCAACGGCGTCATCACCGCCATCGTCGGCAACGCGGCGGTCAACTAAGGCCGTCCGGGCGGTGCCCTTTGGGGGGCACTGCCGCCTGCGGTCCGCAAGGGCCGCATGATCCGCACCAGGTCCCTGAGTCGCAGCATCCCCCCAGGATGCTCAGGTCTGGTCGCGCACGAAGCCGGCACACCGTCCGGCTTCGCAGGTTGGGGAACGGGAGAGTCACCCTTTCCCCAACTCCGCGAACCATGGCATGTTGGCGAAGTGAGGAACTGGCGATCATCCCTGGTCCGGCGCCGGCCCCCCGATCGCCACGGTCGGTCAGGTATGCCGTCCGTGTTTGGGGGCGCCGCTCTCTGCGGTCTGGTCACGGTTTCGGCGGGTGCCGCAGAGGCCCAGAGCGTCCTCGAGCGCGTCTTGGCCCGGATCGAGTCCACCGGCCTTTTCGCCAACACGGCGCAGTCGGGATTCGGCGCCCGGCCCGCGAGGATTGACGCCGGCATCTCCACCCTGATGGACGGGCTGCCCCCCGCGTCCCTGTCGCCCGTGACCATCGCGCGCCCGCCGGCCCACCTGATTCTCGGAACGATGGAGTCCGTCGCGCTCGGTGCGACGAATGCAGGGGAGGTGATCCTGTCGGTGGCCGTCGACGCCGGCCTCTCGGTCGAGCCGGCCGGACTTGGGTCGCTTGGAGGCGTTCCGGCGTCCTCGGTCGTGCTCTACGGAGAGGACATGGCGATGACCAGCGCGTTGGACTCGGTCCGGATCGAGGATCTGATCGCCGCATCCTCAAGAGCGGCGACCGATGTCTGGCAGACGGGGACGACACCGGACGCGCCTGTCGGGCTGATGAACCTCGCCGCCAACGCAGGCGACGTGAATGCGCGGATCCTGACGAGGGTCAATGCGGCGGTGCTCGATGCGCAGGACATGACGGCGACCGCGCTCGGAGCCGTCAACGTGGGACTGGCCAGGATCGTCGGCGAGAGGTAGGCTGTCGGCCTTCGGCACTGCCGGGCGGGTTCTGATGCTATTCCGGCGCCGGAAGGGCCTCAAGGGCGGCGCTCGTCCGGGAGGGGGTCCTGTCCTTCGCGCGCCGCGCGTCTCCAAAGGCCGTGAGCGGATCCATCCGGACCGGTTGCTCCCGATGTTGCGTAACGTCAGTCATCGGCAAGGACGCGACATCATGCGAAGGGGCCGCTCTTGACAGGAATTCGGGCGATCATGCCGGAGGAGAGTGCGGACATGACCGATGCGCGGCGGCTGAGGGTTCTCCTGATCGACGATCACCAGCTTCTAGCGGACACCGTCTCCTCCGCCCTCGAGTCGATCGGCGACTTCGCCGTGACCTCTGTGCGGTGCCTCGAGGAGGCGCTGGCGCTGATCGGGCAGGGGGAGCCGTATGACGTGGTCCTGCTGGACTACGAGCTGCCGGACGGGCGCGGCCTCGAGGGATTGTCCGCCGTCATTGCGGCGAACGGGCGCGGGGTCGCCCTGTTCTCGGGAGTGGCGGGACGGGCGATCGCGCTCGAGGCTGTCGCCGTCGGGGCATCGGGGTTCATCCCCAAGACCCTGCCGCTGAAGGTGCTCAACCATGCGCTGAAGTTCATCGCGGACGGCGGGACGTTTCTGCCGTCCGATCTCATGCGCCCGGCCAACGGGATCGGCGACGGTCAGGTCGCCATCAAGCCGCGCGAGGAGAAGGTCCTCGCTCTCGTGTCCGAGGGGCTCCAGAACAAGGAGATCGCGCGCGCGGCCGGTCTGAGCGAAACGACCGTGAAGAACGACGTGAAGTCGCTGTGCAGGAAGCTGGGTGCGCGGAACCGGACGGACCTCGTGCTTTCTGCGCGTCGGGCAGGGCTCGTCTAGACCAGACCAGACCGGGTCGGGACGCGACGCGGGTGTTCTTCGGCTGCCCCGGTATCCGAGCCTTTCGGACCGGCACGGCGCGGCACCGACCGGACCCTGCGCGCACGTCCCCCGACCGGCGGCCGCGTCGAGGGGCGGCCGGAGGTGAGGCATTTACTCTTTTGGATGGATTGAGGTCTTTCCCGCAGCGGGCCAACCCTCGCCCGGGCTGACAACGGATGGAGACCCGTGTCCGGAGCAGGAGAAGCGATCGTGAGAGGGCGTGACCAGCGACAGGACCCCGGTCCGACGCAGACGGACGCCGATGTCGCGCATGGGGCCGTGCTGCTGCGGCTCGCGGACGAGGTCTCCGAGACGTCGAGCGCCGGCGCGCTGGCCGGGCGCGTACTGACCCTGTGCGCGGAGGCGACCGGCGCGGACGGGTGGGTGGTCCTGCGCGCCGAGTCGGATGGCGCGATGAGCGCCCTCGCGGAGCGGCGCGACGGCACGCGGACGGAGCACTGGCCCGGCGCGGCCGCGCCGCTGTCCCGGCCGTGTTCGGTGAGCGATCTCGGCGCCCAGTCCTGGACGCGCGCCATGCCGGCGACAGCCCAGGGCTACCGGTCCCTGCTGTCGGTGCCGATCGCCCTGTCCATCGGCCCGCCCCTCGCCCTCGTCCTGCTGTCGAGACGGGCCGCGTTCTTTACCCAGGAAGACAGGCGGCTGATGGACCGCGTCGCGACGCTGGTCGGGCCGGTGATGGAGCGGCTCAGCCTGGCGGACCGCGGGTCCCTCGGACCGGGGTCGGACTGGCCTCCCGACGGGGGGGCGGGGGACACCGCTCCCCCCGGCCGGCCTGTCGCACCTCCGGGGCCCCTCACCGCGCTCATGGCCGAGGTCAAGCGATGGCAGACCCGGATATTCGACATCACCAACGCCATCCTCACCGCGCGGATCGACGCGGTGGACGATGCCATCACCTCCGCCCTCGACCTGACGGGGACTCTGGCCCTTGCGGACAGGACGTATGTCTTCCTGCGCCGGGACCCGGCGCGCCTCGACAACACGCATGAATGGGTCGCCGAAGGCATCGAGCCGATGATCGCGCATCTTCAGGACATGCCGGACGAGGTGCTGGACGAATGGCGCCCCGCCCTGCAGGCGGGTCAGGAGATCGAAATCCCGGATGTGGACGCGCTGCCAGACCCGTCGGAGGTGAAGTCGATCCTGCAGGCGCAGGGGATCAAGTCCCTGCTGGCGCTGCCCATGCTGGATCGGGGCCGATTGCTCGGCTTCGTGGGCTACGACAGCGTGCGGCGTCACCGTGCCTTCAGGAGCTTCGAGATCCAGCTGCTGCGGTCGGTGGCAGATGCCATCTCCGTGATGATCGTGTGGCGCGAGGCAGAGCGCAGGGCCGAGACCCAGAGCCGGGCGCTGAAGTACCAGAACACGGTGCTGAAGGCCACGCTGGCCGCGATCCCGCAGCTCATCCTCGAAACCGGACCGGACGGGCGGTTCGTCGGTTTCAACGAAGGCTCCAGCATGGGGCCGGTCTATGCGCCGGACGCCTTCATCGGCAAGCTGCCGGAAGAGGTGTTGCCGCCGGAGGCCGCGCGGACGTGGTGGAGCGCCATCGAGCAGGTGCGGCGGACCGGCGAATGCCGGGACGTGCTGCTCTCGGTGGAGGTGGACGGCGCGGAGCGGGATTTCATCGTCAGCGGCGGCCGGCTGACGGCGGAAGGGGCAGAGCCGGGCTGCGTCTTCATCGCCCGGGAGGTGACCGAGGAGCGCAGGCGCGACCGAGAGCGGGTCCGGCTTGCGAAGATCGCGGAGCTGACCTCGAGCCATGTGCTGATCCTCGACGGCAAGGGGCTGGTCGAGTGGATCAACCCCGCCTTCGCGAGCCGCATGGGGGTGAAGCTGGACACCATCCTGGGCAGGGATGGCGTCGCTCTGCTGGGGGTCATGATGTCCGATCCGGCAGGTTCGGTCCGGCTGCGCGCGGCGCTTCAGGCGGGAGAGAGCATCCAGACGCTCCTGAAGCTCCACGATGCCACCGGGGCGGTGTTCTGGATGGCGCTCGACATGCAGGCGATCCGGGCGGAAGGCGGTGAGATCGAAGGGTTCGTGCTGGTCCAGAGCGAGGTGACCAGCCTCAAGGAATCCGAGGAAACGGCGCTGCGGGAGAAGGCCATGGCGCTCGACATCGCGACGGACGGCTTTGCGGTCGCCGATGCCGAAGGGATGTTCACCTACATGAACGCCGCGCACAAGACGGTGTTCGGCATCGACCCGGAGGAGGACATCAGCGGTCTCTCCTGGCGCGATCTCTATGCGCCCGAGGGAGTGGCGGAGATCGAGCGGACGGTGATGCCCGTGTTGCAGGAGACCGGGCACTGGCGCGGCCGCCTGACCGGACGACACCGGAGCGGGGCCAAGGTGCCCCAGCAAGTGGCGCTCAACCTCATGGAGGGGGGCAGGCTGCTTTGCGCGATGCGCGACATCTCGGCGGAGATCGCCTGGAACCTGGAGCGCGCGCGGCTGAGCGACGCGCTGGGGGTCGCGCAGCGCGGCGAGTCCATCTCCCGGATCGCCTCGGAAGCGGCGCATGACCTCAACAACATGATCGCTGTGGTTCGCGGAACGGCCACGATGCTCCGGCCGAAATGCGTCGACCGCCCGGACGCGCTGGAGGGCCTGGCGCGGATCGAGCGCGCGATGGATGCGGCGGGAAATTTCGTCACGGATCTGCAGAGTCTCGAACGCGCGCCAGTTCCGAAGGCGGTGCACGACCTGCGCGCCATCGTCGGGGACGCGCTCGTGATCCTCGGCCCCGACCAGATCTATGCCCATCACGTCGCAACGCATCTGCCGGAGCGGGAGCAGCCCGTCTACTGCGCCTCCATCGACCTGATGCAGGTGATGATGAACCTGATCTGGAACGCCTGCGAAGCGAAGTCGGAGGGCGCCAGCAGCGTCACGATCGAGGTCCTCGAGGAGTACGATTCCGGGGCGGACTTCGGAGCGCTGATGGTCGGCGACATGCCGTCCGACACCCCCTGTGCCGTGTTTCGCATCACCGACGACGGCGACGGCATCGCGCCCGACCTGCTATCGAGGATCTTCACGCGCTTCTTCACGACCAAAGGGCAGCGCGGCACCGGGATGGGGCTGCCGATCGTCAGCCGGATGATCGAACGCAACCACGCGGCGCTGTGGATCGACAGCGCTCCGGGGCGGGGCACCTCGATCACGGTGGCATGGCCGAGCACGGAGCCCGTGCTCCGCCTCAGGGAGAGACCGGCGCGCCCCGAGGGGAACCCCGGCGGGGACGGTGCGTCCGCCCCCGATCTCAGCGGGCTGAGCGTCATGGTGGTCGACGACTACGCGGAGGCCGCGCAGATGATGGCCGACGCCCTGTCCGACGCCGGGGCCTTTGCCATGGCGCTGTCGGATGCCGCGGAGGCGCGGGAGATACTCGACACCTGTCCCGAGACATGGTCGGTCGTCGTGGTCGATCTCGACATGCCGCAGGTCAGCGGCATCGACATCGCGCGTGCCCTGCAGGCCCATCGCATCCGGCCGCCCTGCGTGCTGGTCACCGCGCGCCCGAACGACGTGGGGGCGAATGCGCATCTGTTCGAGGCGATCCTCGCAAAGCCGCTCGGGAATGGGGACCTGGTCGGGACGGTCCGGAAGGCGGCCTGGCGCCAGCGGTGCGAGGACTGACGCCTGTCGCGGGTCCTGCGCAAGACATCGGGGATGCCCGCTCGTTCGGACCTTGCCCGGCGTCATGCCGCCGCGACTCGCGCGTGACAGCGCCCGTCCCGTGGCGGACCTCAATTCCGGGTCAATTCCCTGTCCAAAGTTGCCGAACGTGATATTCCGGGAATAGCTGGCCCGTGGTTGATTTTTGAATTGTTCTTCCTGGAAAATATCGGAATCTGTCCATCGCGGAATGACAGAAACCAATCTGACGGATGCCGCAGGCCGTGAAGGCCCATCTGCGCAATGACCAGGGGTGCGACATGAGTGCTAGAGAAACGATTGCGGATGTCGCCCATCGGTTCTGCCTGACCCATCGCACCTTGCGGTTCTGGGAGGCCAAGGGCCTTCTGACCCCTTACCGGCGCGAGGCCCGGGGGCGCCGGACCTATACGGCCGAGGATTGCCAGCGGATCGCGGCCATTGTGGACGGCCAGAAGCTCGGTCTCACGCTCGAGGAGATCAGGGACGCGCTCACGGCCGATAATGCGCTTCAGCTCTCGGAAGAACGCCTGGGCGAGCTGAAGGCGGCGGCCGTGGCCGCGGCCGAGGAATGCGCCGCGCGGTTGCGGCGGATCGACGAGGTCGGGACGGCCGGATCGAGGACGGTCCGGGTGATGCCGGAGACGCCGGCCCAGGTCGCGGCGAACACCGCAAGGCCGGCACGCGCGCCGCTGCGGATGGTGAGATAACCTGGACCCCGGCATCTGCGCGCGGCCGAGTCAGGATCGGTCCGTTCGGCGCGCCCATGCGCATTCTCGTGGCGGCACTCTCTTTCGGGTAGAGCGCCTTACGTCGGGATGCGCCCGTTGATAGCTGCGCCTCACAGGCAAGATGAGGGCACGACGCATGACAGGGTCCACGGGCCACGAAGACACTGAAATCCTGAGGGTTCTCCTCGTCGACGACCATCTGCTCGTCAGTGAGGTGATCATCGCAGCGCTTGGCGCGATGGAGCGGCTCGACGTGGGGGCCGTCGGGAGCGTCGACGCGGCGGAAGAGGCCATTCGCAGCAGCGGCCGGCACGATGTCATTCTGCTCGATTACGACGTGCCCGGCATGGACGGGCTGAAGGGGCTTGCCCGATTGCTCGATCTGAACGGGGGAGGTGTCGCCCTGTTCTCGGGCACCGCCAACTGGCATGTGGCGGAACGGGCGATCAAGGCGGGCGCCCGGGGCTTTCTTCCCAAGACGATGTCCGTCAAGGCCCTCGGCCATGCCATCCGGCTGATTGCGGACGGCGAACTCTATCTGCCCCCGGAGATGTTGCTCGAGCAGGCAAATTCGCAAGCGGAGGCCGAGCTGAAACCGCGCGAGTTGCGGGTGCTCGGGTATCTCTGTGAAGGGTTGCAGAACAAGGAGATCGGCAATGAACTGCAGGTGGACGAGACCATCGTGAAAATGGACGTCAAGTCGATCTGCAAGAAGCTCGGCACACGCAACCGGACCCACGCCGTGATCGAGGCAATCAGAAGAGGCATATTCTGAGGTTTTCCCGAGGCCTGCCGGTCGTGCCCGAGCCAGGGCGGATCGAAACGCCCTGGCTCGCCGGAGGCCAGTTCCGGTCCATCCCGCGGTCTCGTCCGAAAACCGCCGGGTCACAGGATCATCCGGCCGAAAGGCCACCGCTCTCGAAGGAGAGGCGATCGGGCAAATGATCCCATCCCGCGCGAATGCGCGCGGGGACAGGGCGGCTGCAGACGCTAGAAGAGGTCAGGACGATCCTGGAGGTGGTCTGACGCAACGCGGTGTCTGTGCCGGCGATCCTGCGTCCCGCCTGCCTGATCATCCACCCCGGGGGCAACGGGGAATGCGCAATACGCCCTGACGGACGCGCTCCGTCAACAGGACATCCGGGTCCGGCCGAAGGAAGGGGGCCGGTACGCCCGGGCGAGAATGCCTGCGGGACGATGATATTCGCCTATCGTCCTGACACCTGGCCCGTCGTTTCGCGGACGTGCGCAGGATCCACCTGTGCGACCGTGGGACGGCGGGTCTCTTTTATTCGATCGCTTTGGCTCCGATCCCCGCTTCGACGGAAGCGGCGCGCTGCGTCGGCCGAGGGTCGACCTCTCGGAAGAGAGGAGGCAGGCGCGGATGCGCGGGACCGCATCTGCCCGGCGCTCCGAAGCGGCAAAGAAGAAATCATGAGCCCTCATGCATAGGGGTATGGTGGGCGGCGGCGTGCTACCCAACAGGTGGGATCGCGGGCCCCGACCTGAGCAGGCCGTCGGGTCTCCCCGGGCCGAGATTGGCGGAGGCTGTGGCCCTGTCCGGTAGGAAAGGCAGATAGACATGGTGATTGTGTTGCGCTGCGCGCCCTCGATCGCGGTTTCGACGACGCACGGGCCTATCTGGCGGCCGCAGGTGTCTTCTTTGTCTCGCTTGACCGCCGGACGGAGGATCAGGTGGGGGTCTCCGAATGCAGTCCGGGCAATCTGGTGGCCGATGCGACATGCGGACGGGGGTGGTAACCGATGAGACATGACTGGCGGTTCTCGAAATTCGGTCCCACGGCTCGCGACGCATCACTATGGGATGAACTGGAGAGTCGAATGGCGGACAAATGGTCAAATGGCGCGGTCGTTCTCGGGGTCGGCTTTCCGCAATCGAGCACGGAGAAGCTGGCCGCGGCCCTGAAGGGCGGAGGCGCCCAGCTGGTCGGTTTCTCGCCCTGCCTCGAGTCGAACCTTCAGAAGAGGAATCTGGTGACGGCGTTCACCCATTTCGTCGTGAACCTCGATGCCTACGGGGATATCCTGCACGCCGTCGACGAATTGCTGGCATTGCGGAAGGCTGCGCCGGAGGCGGTCGTGCTCTGCGTTTCGAAATCCGTCCGGGCGGATGATTTCGGCCTGGAGCGCCGTCAGATCTGTCATGCGACCCTGCGCGTGCCGTTCGGTCTCGAGAGGCTGCGCGCCGCCTTCATCGCCGCGACGGAGAACGCGGTGTCCTGTCGGCTGAGCGAGGAACGTCGCGATACGAAGCGACTGGAGACTCTCGGCGCGGTCGGAACCTGCTGACCGGCCTCGGGATACTCTCTCGGTCGCAGGAGGTCTCGTAATATGCCGTTCTGACCATTTCGAGTGTCTTTCTGTTCTCTGTCCAGCCGCTAATCTCGGACATATGGCTTACCGGACTCCACCTGGGCCGAATTCCGAGGACGGCGCAATGGCGGAAAGGCCCGGCGATATCGAGGATCTCGGAGACGACCTTTCCGAGGCGTGTGGTACGGGCGAGAGCCCTGGCGTTCTCAGGGTCTGGTGGATCATGCCCGGCGGCGTGCTGGGCGCGCTGCTGTGGTATCTCGCCATTCGCGCGGTGCTTGTCGCGATCCCCTGACCTGCGGTCCTGCAGGGCGGACGTCCACGCCATGAGGAGGAAGAGGACGCGCGGGCGGCGTCGATCGGGCGCCGGATCTCTGCCGGTCGCGCGGTCGCTCGCTCAGCGGTTGGCGCCGCCGCGAAACATGGTGGCATCCTCGGCGGCGCGACGGATGGCGTTCGACTTGTGGACCGTCTCGCGGTACTCGGCCTCCGGGTCGCTGTCGAAGACGACGCCGCCCCCGGCCTGGATGTAGAGGGTCTCGTCCTTCACCACGGCGGTGCGCAGCGCGATGCACATGTCCATGTCGCCGCCCGCCGAGAAATAGCCCACGCCGCCGCCGTAGACGCCGCGCTTTTCCGGTTCGAGTTCGTCGATGATCTCCATGGCGCGGACCTTGGGTGCGCCCGAGACGGTGCCGGCGGGCAGGCCCGCGAGCAGGGCCGACAGTGCGTCGTGCCCCTCGGCCAGGTCGCCCACGACGTTGGAGACGATGTGCATGACGTGGGAATAGCGCTCGACGATGAATTTCTCGGTGGGCCGCACGGTGCCGATCTTCGCGACCCGGCCCACGTCGTTGCGTCCGAGATCGAGCAGCATCAGGTGCTCGGCCAGTTCCTTCTGGTCGGCCATCAGGTCCGCCTCGAGCGCGCGGTCCTCCTCGGGGGTGGCGCCGCGGGGGCGGGTTCCGGCGATTGGGCGGATCGTGACCTCCGATCCGAAGACGCGCACGAGGATCTCGGGGCTGGCGCCGACGACCTGGAAGCCGCCAAAGTTGAAATAGAACATGAAGGGCGAGGGGTTGGTGCGCCGCAGAGAGCGGTAGAGCGCGAAGGGCGGCTCGCGGAAGGGCTGGGACCAGCGCTGGGAGGGCACGACCTGGAAGATGTCGCCCGCGCGGATATAGGCCTTCGCCCTTTCCACCGCGGCGAGATACCCCTCGTGGGTGAAATTGGAGACGGGCTCGGCGGCGGGCTCCACATCGCCGAGCGCCCGGGCGGCCACGGCCACGGGGCGGTCGAGGGCGCGCTCGGCGTCCATCACGCGCTCGGCGGCCTGGGCGAAGGCGGCGCGGGCCGAAAGGCCCTCCTGCACCCAGGCAGGCGCGCAGAGGATCACCTCGCCCTTCACCCCGTCGAGGACGGCGATCACCGAGGGGCGCAGCATCAGCGCGTCTGGCAGGCCCAGGGGATCGGGGTTCACGTCGGGCAGGCGTTCCACCAGTCGGATCATGTCGTAGCCGAGATAGCCGAAAAGGCCCGCAGCGGCGGCGGGCAGGCCCTCGGGGATCGCGATGCGGCTTTCGGCCAGCACCTGCCGCAGCGTGTCGAGGGGGGAGCCCGCCATGTCCTCCCAGGCGTCGGGATCGTAGCGGGCGGCGCGGTTGATGCGGCTGGTCTCGCCCCGGCATTCCCAGACGAGGTCGGGGTTCATGCCGATCATCGAATAGCGCCCGCGCACCTCTCCGCCGGTTACGGACTCGAGCACGAAACTGTCGCGGCCTGCGCCCGACAGCTTCAGCATCAGGGACACGGGCGTGTCGAGATCAGCGGCGAGGCGGGTGTAGACGAGCTGGTTCTCGCCCCGTTCGTAGGCGGCGCGGAAGGTCTCGAACTCGGGCACCATTTCGTGCGGCCTACTGGAAGGAGGTGATGACCGCGTTCACCGCGGACTGGTCGATCTGCACCTCGGTGCGGGACTGGAGCGAGCGGGTGTAGACGTCGAAGATGTCCTGGGTGATCCCGGCCTGGGCGTCGGCGGCGAAGCGGTCGGCGGCGGCGGCGAGATCCTCGTCGGAGAGGTCGGCGGGGGAGATGCCCGTGACCTGCACCACGAGCGCACCGCCCGGCATCGGCAGGGCGCGGGCGGCGCCTTCGTCCATGGCGAAGACCTCGGTCAGGAAGCCGGGCGGCGTGTCGGGCACGAAGGCGCGGCGGTCGAGGCCGGTCTCGGCATTGGGCACCGGCAGGCTGTCGGGCCAGTCGCCGGCGGCCTCGATTTCGGTGGCCATCTCCTCGGCGCGCGCGAGCAGGCGGGTGCGCAGCTCGGCCTGCCGCCAGGCCTCGGAGACCTGCGGGCGGGCCTCCTCGAGCGGGATCGGCGCGGGGGGCACCACCTCGTCCACGCGGATCACGGCGAGGCCGCCGTCCTCGAGTTCGGTCAGTTCGGGGAAGTCGCCGGGGGAGGTCTCCGCCGCGGCATTGCGGAACGCGGCGTAGGCGGCAATGCCCTCGGCGCTCTCCTCGGTCAGCTCGATCGTGCCGAGCTCCATGTCTGTCCGCTCGGCCAGGTCCTCGACCGTGGCGCCGCCCGCCATGAGGTCGGTCAGCCCTTCGGCGGACTGCTCGATCACCCGGCGCGCGCGCTCGGCGGCGAGTTCGGTGCGCAGCTCCTCGCGGGCCTCCTCGAAGGGGGTTTCCTGGGCGGGCAGGATCGCGTTGACGCGGAACAGCGCCGGGCCGAGGGGGGAGGGAGACGGCGCCGTCACCGCGCCGGGCTGGATCGAGAAGACCGCCTCGCCCGCGTCGCGCAGTTCGGCCTCGGTCACGTCGCCGAGGTCGATGGAGCCGAGTTCCAGCCCGCGTTCCCGCACGAGGGCGTCAAAGTCGATCTCGCCCGCCTCCAGCCGGGCCCAGGCGGCCTGGGCGCTTTCCTCGGTCTCGAAGACCAGACGTTCCACGAGCCGACGCTCGGGGCGGACGTAATCGTCGATCTGGCTTTCGTAGAGGGCGCGCAGGGCGTCCTCGTCCACGGTCACCTCGTCCACGATCATCGACGGCGTGAGCACGGCGTAGGTGATGCGGCGGGTCTCGGGGCTGAGGAAGCTGTCGGTGTTGGCGTCGTAATGGGCCTGGAGGTCCGCCGGGGCGGGCTCCGGCAGAGGCTCGGCGAGGTCGGCCTCGGTCAGGGACGCCCAGAGGAAGCTGCGGGTCTCTCCGAGCCAGGTCGCGAGGGTTTCGGCGTAGGCGTCGGGTGCGGGCACGCCCGCGGTGACCGCCGCTTGCAGCAGCGAGCGCGCGAGATCGCGGCGCAGGCTTTCCTCGAACTCGGCCTCGGTCAGGCCCGCCCGGTCGAGGGCGAAGCGGTAGGTCTCCCGGTCGAAGGCGCCCGAAGCGCCGCGGAACTGCGGGGCGGAGGTGATCTCGGCCGCGACCTGTTCGTCCCCCGCGGAGAGTCCGAGCGCGATGGTCTCGTTCTCGAGAACATGGGTGCCGATCAGCTGTCCCAGGACGGCGCTGTCGATCCCGAAGGTCTGCAGTTCGCTGATGGGCAGACTGCGGCCGGCCTGTGCCTCCAGCGCGCGGATCTGGCCCTGCAGCTCGCGGGCGAATTCCTGCACGGTGATCTCGGTCTCTCCCACGGAGCCCACGGTGCTCAGGTTGCCCCGGAGACTGGTGCCGCCGAAGCCGATCAGGCCCACGAAGAGCAGGCCGAGGATGATCCAGGTCGCGATCTTCTTGCCGGCGGATTGGGCCATGTCGTCCTCGTGTCAGAGTGTCCCGCGGGGGTTATGCGAGAGGGGACCGGGGATCAAGTGAGCCGTGCCGCGGCCAGACGGTCGCGCAGGTCGCCGATGCCCGCGCGGTCCACGTTGGCGAAGGCGATGCGCATTTCGCGCGCGCCGTCCGGATCGTCCTTTGGCCGGAACATGGTGCCGGGAAGCATCAGCACCCCGGCCTCCGTCACGAGCCGTTCGGCGGCGATGTCGGAGGGCAGGTCGAACGGGTGGCGCGCGTAGGCGAAATAGGCGCCGCTGCCCATCAGCGTCCAGCCGGGCAGGGCGGCGAAGGCCTCCTCCATGGCGGCGCGGCGGTCGAGGATCTCGGCCCGTTCCCCCGCGCGCCACTGGCCGAGGTTGCGCATCCCCCAGAGCGCGGCGTGCTGGCCCAGCTGCGGCGCGCAGATGGTCACCGTGTCGAGGAACTTCTCCGCCTCGGCGAGACGGGCGGGGGAGGCCACCATGGCGCCGACGCGGTGGCCGGTGAGGCGGTAGGTCTTCGAGAAGGAGTAGAGCTGGACGAGGGTGGCGTCCCAGTCGGGCTCGGAGAAAAGGTCGTGGGGCGGCGTCGGGCGGCTGTCGAAATCGCGGTAGGTCTCGTCGAGGACGAGCGCGATGCCGCGGTCACGCGCGAGGTCGTGAAAGGCCCGGACAAGGTCGGCAGGGTATTCCACGCCGCCGGGGTTGTTCGGGCTCACGAGCACGATCGCGCGCGTGCGCGGAGTGATCAGCGACGCGGCCTCGGCCGGGTCCGGGAGCAGGCGATCGCGCGCGGGCAGGGGCACGATGCGCAGGCCCTCCATCTCGCACCACATGGCGTGGTTGAAATACCAGGGCGTCGGCAGCAGCACCTCGTCGCCCGCATCCGCAAGGCAGGACATGGCGGCGGCGAAGGCCTCGTTGCAGCCGGCGGTGACGGCGACCTGCGAGGCGCTGACGGTGCCCGCGTAATCGGTGCTCCATCGGGCCGCGATCTCCTTGCGCAGGGCGGGAAGGCCGAGGACGGGACCGTAGAGATGGGCCTCGGGCACCTCGGTCACCAGGCGGGCCATCTCGGTCCGGAGCGGCAGGGGCGGCGGCTCCACCGGGGCGGCCTGGCTCACGTTCAGGAGAGGGCGGTCCGAGGGGAAGGAGAGCCCGGCGATCCAGCGCCGCGCCTCCATCACCGGGGGCGGTCCGGTCCGGGCGGTACGGGGCAGGGTCATGGCGTCCTCCTGTCGGGCGCATGTTCTTCGCCCGGCGCGGGGAGGAAAGGCAAGGGGCGGGGTGGCATGGGCGGGCGTCGGGGGGCGGGGCCGTTCGGCGGCCTTGCGCCGGGGGCGCGCTGCGGGCTAGCCGTGCGGTGCCGATCGAACGGGAGACCGGACCATGACCTGCCTGACGATGAACCGTTTCGTAGTGCTTGCGGGGCGCGAGGAGGCGTTCGAGGAGGTCTGGCGTTCCCGGGACAGCCATCTGAAATCGGTGGACGGATTCCTGTCCTTCCACCTCATGAAGGGTCCCGGGATCGAGGGCGGCAGGCTCTATGCCTCGCACACGCTCTGGCGCGACCGGGCGGCCTTCGAGGCCTGGACGAAATCCGACGCCTTCCGCGCCGCGCACAGCGGCGTCCGGCCGCAGTCGGACCTTTACGCGGGGCCGCCTGTCCTCGAGGTCTACGACAGCGTCCAGGAGCTGAGCTGAGCCGGGCGGCGTTCCGCGGCGCCGGACCCGGGCGCTTGCCCCGCGGCGCGGGGGCCGGTAACGAGGCGCCCGACGACAGCTGCGGGAGACCTGCCATGACCGACGCGCCCACGGCGTCCACCCCGGAGACCGGAGCGCTGCTCTCGGCGGACATCCAGCTCATCCAGGCGATCCTGCCGCACCGTTATCCGTTTCTGCTCGTGGACCGGGTGGAGGAGATCGACGGGACCTCCCGGGCGGTCGGCCTGAAGAACGTTTCCATGAACGAGCCCCATTTCCAGGGCCACTTCCCGGGCCAGCCGATCATGCCCGGCGTGACCATCGTCGAGGCCATGGCGCAGACCGCCGCCGTCATGGTGGGCACCACCATGGGCCTGACGGACGGCAATCTGCTGGTCTATTTCATGGGCATCGACAATGCCAAGTTCCGCCGCAAGGTGATCCCCGGCGACCGGCTGCGGATGGAGATCGAGACCACGCGGGGCAAGCCCGGCAGCAAGGTCTGGCGCTTTCACGGCCAGGCCACGGTCGAGGGCGAGCTGGCCTGCGAGGCCGATTTCACCGCGATGATGGACCTGCCCGGGGCATGACCGGGATCCATCCCAGTGCGGTGATCGAGGCGGGGGCCGAGATCGGGCCGGGCTGCACCATCGGCCCGTTCTGCCATGTGGGCGCGCGGGTGCGTCTCGGGCGGGACGTGGAGCTGAAGAGCCATGTGGTCGTCGCGGGGGATACCGAGATCGGCGAGGGCAGCGTCGTCTTTCCCTTCGCCGTGATCGGCGAGATCCCGCAGGATCTGAAGTTCGGCGGCGAGGACACGCGGCTGGTGATCGGCGCGCGCAACCGCATCCGCGAGCATGTCACGATGAACCCCGGGACCGGCCATGGCGGGGGCGTCACGCGGATCGGCGACGACGGGCTTTTCATGGCGGGCTGCCATATCGCCCATGACGCGCACGTCGGTGACCGGGTGATCGTGGTGAACCACGCCGCCATCGCGGGCCATTGCGTGCTCGAGGACGATGTCATCATCGGCGGGCTTTCGGGCGTCCACCAGTGGGTCCGCGTGGGCCGGGGCGCGATCGTCGGCGCGGTCACCATGGTGACGAAGGACGTGGTCCCGCACGGACTCGTGCAGGGGCCGCGGGGCGTTCTCGACGGGCTCAACCTCGTGGGGCTGAAGCGCAAGGGCGTCGCGCGCGAGGACATCACCGCGCTGCGCGCCGCCTTCCAGACGCTGAAGGACGGCGAGGGGACCTTTGCCGACCGGGCACGGCGGCTGAAGGGGGAGGCGGTCTCCCCTTACGTCCACGAGATGGTCGATTTCATCCTGGGCGACACGGACCGGTCGTTCCTGACGCCATGAGCCTTGCGCTGATCGCGGGCGAGGGCGCGCTGCCCGGTCTTCTCTGCGCGAGGGCCGAGGCGGCGGGCGATCCGCCGCTGGTCTGCGTGATGGACGGCGTCGCGGCGCGGGTGCCGGCGCATCTGCCGCGGCGCGAGTTCCGGCTGGAGCGGCTGGGGAGCTTTCTCGCCGGTCTGAGGGAAGACGGCGTCGGGCGGATCTGCATGGCGGGCGCGATGCGGCGCCCCGCGGTGGACCCGGCCGCGGTGGACGGCGCGAGCGCGGTCCTGGTGCCGCGGCTGATCGAGGCCATGGCGCGCGGCGATGACGGCACCCTGCGCGAGATCGTCGCGATAATGGAGGAGGCGGGTCTGCGCGTCGTGGGCGCGGAGGCGCTGGCGCCGGATCTTCTGCCCGAGGCGGGGATGCTGACCGGCGGCGGTCACGACGCGGCGCTCGAGGCGGCCGCGCGGGTGGGCGACCAGGTGTTGGCGGAG
Source organism: Histidinibacterium lentulum (assembly GCF_003789055.1). Lineage (GTDB taxonomy): Bacteria > Pseudomonadota > Alphaproteobacteria > Rhodobacterales > Rhodobacteraceae > Oceanicola > Oceanicola lentulus. The sequence goes on from NZ_ML119093.1 coordinate 84,543, forward strand.
ATGGGCGAGGCGGACAGCGGGCAGGCCTGTGTCGTCACGCCGGGGGGCGAGGTGGCGCGGGAGGGTGCCGACGGGACCGACGCCATGCTCGCCGCGCTTCGCGCACCGGGGGCGGTTCTCTTCAAGGCGCCGAAGCCCGGGCAGGAGCGGCGCGTCGATCTGCCGGTGATCGGACCCGAAACGGTTGCGGGTGCGGCGGCGGCGGGGCTTGCGGCCATCGTGATCGAGGCGGGCGGTGTCCTGGTGCTCGAGCGCGAGGAGGTCCTGGCGCGGGCCAGGGCGGCCGGGATCGCGCTCTGGGTTCGGGCGGCGGCGCCCGGGGCGGAGGGTGGCAGGTGAGTATTTCGGGCCAGATGAGGAGGGGGATGTGGCTCCGTGCCGGGCGGGTGGCGGTGCCGGGGGGCGGGGCGATCCCGGTGATCGCGGGCGAAGCCTCCTCGCGGGTGGCTCCGTGGCGGGCGGGCGGCGGCGGCAGGGGGCGTCGGGGGCGATGAAGGTCTTCCTGATCGCGGGAGAGCCGTCGGGGGATGCGCTGGGGGCGGCGCTGATGGCGGGGCTGGTGCGGCTCTCTCCGGCGGTGTCCTTCGAGGGGATCGGCGGGGAGGCCATGGCGGGAGAGGGGCTCGTCTCGCGGTTTCCCATGTCGGAGCTGACGGTCATGGGCATCGCCGAGGTTCTGCCGCGCTATGCGCATCTGAAGCGCCGCATCCGCGAGACGGCGGAGGCGGTGATCGCGGCGCGGCCCGATGTGCTGATCACCATCGACAGCCCCGATTTCTGCCTGAGGGTGGCGCGGCGGGTGCGCGCGGTCTCGGATGTGCGGATCGTGCATTATGTCGCGCCGTCGGTCTGGGCCTGGCGACCGGGACGGGCGCGCAAGATGGCGGACCTCGTGGACCAGGTGCTGGCACTGCTGCCGTTCGAGCCGCCCTATTTCGAAGCCGAGGGGCTGCGCTGCGATTTCGTCGGCCATCCGGTGACGGCGGCGCCGGTGGCGAGCCCCGCGGAGGCGCAGGCGTTTCGCGCGGCGCGGGGGCTCGGGCGGCGTCCCGTGATCCTCGCGCTCCCGGGCTCGCGGCGCAGCGAGGTGAGCCGGCTCGCCGCGCCCTTCGGCGCCGCGCTGGCGCGGGTGATCGCGGCGCGGCCGGAGGCGCGGGTCGTGCTGCCCGTGGCTCCGGGCGTGGCGGAGCTGGCGGCGGAGGCCGCGAAGGGCTGGCCGGGCGAGCCGCTCCTGATCCCGCCGGGGGACGCGGCGCAGAAACGGGCGGCCTTCCGCGCCGCGGACGTGGCGCTGGCGGCCTCGGGAACCGTGTCGCTGGAGCTGGCGGCGGCGGAGACGCCCATGGTCATCGCCTACGACCAGCCGTGGCTGACGCGGATCATCGTGAAACGGATGCTCAGGATCGACACGGTGACGCTGGTCAATCTCGTGAGCGGCACCAGGGCGGTGCCCGAGTTCCTGAACGAGGCCTGCCGCCCGGGGCCGATCTCGGACGCGCTTCTGACGCTCCTCGATGCGCCCGGCGGGCAGCGGGCGGCGATGGCGGAGACGATGCGGCGCCTGGGTCGCGGCGGCGATCCGCCGGGGCTGCGCGCGGCGCGGGCGGTGCTGGACGCGCTCGGTTGACGGCGCCCGCGGCCGCGGTCAGGGGGCGGCGAGCCAGCGGGCCTCGTTGCGCTCGATGGCGGCGATGCGCTCCTCGCTCTTCGGGTGCGACATGAGCCAGGCCGGCATCGCGCCCGCGCGCATGCCCGTCAGGCGCTCGAGCTTGCCGAAGAGCGATTTCTGCGGCTCGGTCCCGATCCCGGCCTTGAGCAGCAGGGCCGAGGCATAGGCGTCGGCCTCGTATTCGTCCGAGCGCGAGAGCTTGGCCACGAGGAGGGACATCAGCGCGGTGGCGATCCAGGGCCCGATGCCGGGGATCACCCGGTTGAGCATCATCGCCAGGGCCGTGCGCATGGCGTTCTGGCTGGAGAAGTCGATCATCCGTCGCCGCGAATGGCCCAGGGCGACATGGCCGAGCTCGTGGGCCACGACGCTGGCGATCTCTTCTGCAGTGACCTGTCCGGCGCGGTAGCGGTCGTAGAAGCCCCGCGTGATGAAGATGCGCCCGTCGGGCGCGGCGAGGCCGTTCACCGCGGGCTGCTCGTAGATGTGCACGCGGATGCGGTCGATCTCGAGCGCGCGGGCCATCCTGTCCATGACCTGCCTGAGACGGATATCCGCAAGCTCCGTCGACTGGGCGTCCAGCGCCTTCTTCGTCCGCCAGACCGAGAAGCGGTACATGACGAAGCCATAGGCGAGCGCGAGGAGGATCGGGGTCAGCTTGATCATGGGTCGGATATGGGTCCGGAGCGGGCCCTGGGGAAGGTGTGACATCATGGCATCGGTCGCGGAATCCCTGGAACCGGAAACGGATTTGCAACTTGAGATAACCACAGAGGGAGGCCGAACCGGAATGGAAGGGCCGAAGATGAGAGGTGCAGAGCAAATGGATGAACGGGACGCCGACCGGCGCGCCGTGGCGCGCGGCCTGCGCCGCGCCTTCGCGGTCGAGCCCGAGCTTCCCGACAGGTTCCGGGATCTGCTCGACCGGCTGGGCGGGCAGCAGGCGCCGGCGGGGACCCGTGATGACGAGACCGGGTCGCGGCAGCGGTCTGCGGAGAGGACGACCTCTCATCGCCGGGGTCACTGAGACCGCGGCGTCGATGTCCGCTCCGGACGGGCCTTCGGGCGGGGCGGTGCGCCTCAGACGAGGCTGCGCTCGATGAAGACGAGCAGGAAGAGCCCGATCAGGCCGCAGACGATGGCCAGGACAGCGGCCCATTGCGCAAGATCCGCGGGCTTGCCACCGCGCCGCCTGGCGGCGAGAGCGCCGATGACCGCGCCGAGAAGGGCGCCGCCGAGAGGGTAGATCATCGCAGGCTCCCCGCTTGGTCCCGGGCCGGTCCCGGGGTCTCGCGTCAGGTTCTGGTGGCGGGCCGCAGGCCGGAGATTTCCCGCTGGCGGGCCCGCACGTTCGCGTCCGAACCAAAGCCGTAGCGCGCCCAGGAGAGGCTGTCCAGACGCACGGCCCGGGCCTCGTCGAAGCGGCCGGTCATCTCGAGCGCCTCGGCCTGGAACATCATCAGCGTCGACATCAGCGCGGCATTCTCATGGGCGCGGGCGACGGGAATCTCGGGCACCACGATCTCGAGGACCCCCGCGCCGTTGCCGCGCCGCATCTCGAAGGCGGCGAGCTGGACGGCAACGTGGGCCGAGTGGATGCGGGTGGTGGGCGACTGGGCATAGGCCTCGGCGGAGGCCATGAACGCGGCCTGCGCATGGGCGTCGTCGTATCCCACCATGAGGCGCCCGTAGGCATAATGGGCAAACCCCTCGCGGGCGCCGGACCAGCCGAAGGTGTTGGCGAGGCGCACGGCGCGGGCCGCCGCCTCCCGCCTGCGGCCGGGGGTATCGCCGGGCGAGAGGGCGATCTGCATGGCGTTGATCCAGTCGCGGCTGATGCCGCCCGTCGAGCCCTGTCCGCCCCGCTCTCCGGCGGGATTGAGCCGCGCGAGCACGCCGGGCAGGCGGCGGGCGACCTCGGCCCGGCTCATGCCGTTGCGGAACTCGGGCGCGTAATGGACTTTCAGGATCAGCATGTCGAAGCCGGTCAGCACGGCGTGGATATTGTCGTCGTTGAACACGCTGTCCGGCAGGCGGTAGAGGTCGTTGAGCGGGCCGAGCGCCTGCGCGAGTTCCTCGTGCAGGCAGTCGCGGATCTCTTGCGGTGCAGCGTCGGAGGGCACGAAGATCGCCGCCCGATCGCGCCGCGGCAGGGTCGTCCAGTCGAGCTGGGGGCTGCGGCGGAGGCGGTTGAACTCCTCCCAGGAGGACACGTTCGGGACGACGAAGCAGGCGGCGCGGGGGACGGCGCGCTGGAGCGCGGCCGAGGGCAGGGCCTCGATCGTGATGTTCGCGCCGGGGGCGGCCGTGGCCTCGATGTTGAGCCCGGCCTCGCGGCGCAGGCGCTGCAGCAGGAGGGCGAGGTCGCGCTCCAGGGTGGGGGACGTGGCGCCGGTCGTGCGGACGGTGATGAGGCCCTCGTAGCGGGTCAGCATCGGCACCGGGCGCCCGCTTTCCATCATGAAGGCGAGATCGAGAAAATCCTGGGCAATCTGCGAATTGGACCGCATCGGTGGCTGTGCCGGGGTCGGCGCGAAGCTCTGCATCGCCGGGAGCGTGCTGTCGAGGGCCGGTGCCCGGGTCGCCGTGCTGTCGAGCGGCGCGCAGGAGGCGAGGGATACGGCCGCCACGGCCAGGAGGGACCTCATGCCGGGGCCCTGTCGTATTTCACGAAATCCGAGATGCGCCCGAGGCGGTCATAGAGCCTGCGGGCCTCCTCGTTGAAATGCTGGGTGAGCCACCAGACGCGGGGTGCGCCGGCGGCATCGGCCTCGGCATAGACGGCCTCGATCAGCGCGCGGCCGACGCCTTGGCCGCGGACGGCGGGCTCTGCATAGAGGTCCTGGAGGTAACAGACGTTCTCGATGCGCCAGCAATGGCGGTGGAAGAGGTAGTGCACGAGGCCGACGGGGCGTCCCCCGACGATCGCGAGGCGGGCGTGGAAATCGCCCGGATCGTCGCCGGTGAGCCGCGCGAAGGTGGTTTGCGCGACATCCTCGGGCACCGACGTGCCGTAGAAGGTCAGATAGGCCGACCATAGCCCGCGCCACGCCGGGTAGTCGGCGCGGGTCAGCGGACGGAGTCCGACCGGCATTCTTGCCTTGGTCACACCGCTCTCCTCGTGTCCTTCAGCCCGACCTGCCAGCGGGCTGGGGCATCCTTGTGGCCGAACCGGGACAATGACCGGTTCTCTGGATGCCCGGCCATATGACCGGGCCGGGCCGGGAGGATCACGCGGATTCTGCGGGCGGCGGAGAGGAAGGCGCCGGGCGTGGCCCGGAGGACTCACGACATGTGGCCCGACCGGATGGGGCCGCAAGATGTAGGGGCGGGATCCCGGCGGGACGCTCCGGAGCCCGGAAAAGGTGACGCGGGATCATCCGGATGGAGGGTCGGGCAGGGGACCGGCGGACGCGGAGGCGGGCCTCCGGCGGCAGGGGTATCGCAGCCGGTGCGCCGGCCGATGCGGGGAGGCCTCAACCGCTGTCGCCCGGCCGCAGAGGGGGGCGCGGCCCCGAGGGAGGGCCTTGAACTCCGGTGCCTGCCGGGTCCAAGTGGCGCGCAATGCAAAGGATTGCACGACGCAAGTCGACCGGGCGGCGCGCCCGTCCCGGCTGACGCGGCGGCGGGTGGCGCGCCCCCGGACGGGGGGCTGACGGGTGAACGGGCGGGAGGAGCGGACGTGTCACAGCGGTGGACGATGCTGGCCGTGCTCTTTGCGGCGCGGACCTCGATGGCGTTCCAGTTCCAGTCAGTCGCGGCGCTGTCGCCCCTGGTGGCGGACCGCTTCGGCGTAGGGCTCGCGGACATCGGCCTGCTGATCGGGCTCTACCTGCTGCCGGGGGTCTTCGTGGCGGGACCGGGCAGCGCGCTGGCGCTGAAGGTGGGCGAGGTGCGGCTCGTGGTCGTGGCGCTGCTGTCGATGCTGGCGGGCGGCGTCCTGGTTCTGGTGACCGACAGCTGGACCGCCGCCATCGTGGCGCGGGTGCTCTCCGGCGCCGGCGGGGTGATCGTCAACGTGATCCTCACGAAATTCGTGGTGGACTGGTTCGCGGGCAGGGGCCTGTCGACGGCGCTGGCGGTCTTCATCACCTCCTGGCCCGTGGGCATCGCGCTGGCGTCGCTGGTTCTGCCCCTGATCGCGACCTGGGGAGGGTTGATGCTGGCGCAGGGGATCATCGCGGGCTTCGTGGCGCTGTGCCTGCTGGCCTTCGTCGCCATCTACGCGCCGCCGCCCGCGGCAGGCGCCGCGGCCGCGGAACCCGGCCCGGAGGCCGCCGGACGCCCACCGCTGCCCTGGGTGCCGATCAGCCTCGCCGGGATGGTCTGGGCGCTCTACACGGCGGGGCTCGCGATGATGTTCAGCTTCTCGCCCGCCTGGCTGACCTCGGAGGGCTGGAGCCTTGCGGCCGCGGGCGCGCTCACCGGTGCGGTGATGGCGGCCTACTCGGTGATGCTGCCGGTGGGCGGCGCGGTGGCTGACCGGATCGGCGCGCGCGACGGCATCATCGCGCTGAGCTTCGTGGGCTACATGGTGCTGATGCCGCTGGCGATCGTCGCGGGCGGCACGATGGCCGTGGTCCCGGCGCTGCTGTTGCTCGGCGGGGTCTTCGGGCTCGCAGCGGGCCCCACGATGACGCTGCCCGGCACGGTGCTCGACGCCCGCAACAGGACACTGGGCATGGGGGTCTTCTGGACGATCTACTATGCCGTGATGGTGATCGCGCCCCGGGTCGCGGGGGATCTGTCGGACCGCAGCGGAAGCTCCGCCGCGGCGCTCTGGCTCGGGGTCGCGCTGATTTTCGTGGCGACGCTCTGCCTGCTGGGGTTCCGCCGCTCGGTGGCCTCCCGCGCATGAGCGCCCGGTCGGGAGCGTGCCCGCGCGTCCCCACTCCCGGAGCGATCGGTGTCGCCAAGGCGTGACATCCCCGGGCCGTGGTCTAACTTCGCGGGGATGTTAACGAGCGGGGAATGCCGGATGATCCTGACCACCACCGAAGGGCAGAGCGACCTGCCGCGCTATTTCTCGCGCGTCTTCGAGATCGCCAGAAAGGTCGATCACGGCCGGATCGACCTGCATCTGCCCGACGGCCGCGTGTTCCGCGCCGAGGCGCCCGCCCCGGGCCCGGTGGCCGAGGCCCATATCCATGACCCCGACATCTTCGCCCGGCTGATCCGCGACGGCGATCTCGGGTTCTGCGAGGGCTACATGGACGGAGCCTGGTCCACGCCGGACCTTCAGGCCTTCTTCGATTTTCTCCATGCCGACAACTATGCGATCTTCGACGGCTTCCCGGGCTTCGCCATGATCCGGGCCTACGAGAAGCTGCGCTTCTGGATGCAGTCCAACACGAAGCGCCAGGCCAAGAAGAACATCTCGGCCCATTACGACCTCGGCAACGCCTTCTACGGGCTCTGGCTCGACGAGACGATGACCTATTCCTCGGCCCTGTTCAGAACCGGGCAGGAGAGCCTCGAGAAGGCGCAGATCCAGAAATACGAGAGCATGGTGGACCAGATGGGCGCGCAGCCCGGGGACCACGTTCTCGAGATCGGCTGCGGCTGGGGCGGCTTCGCCGAATACGCGGCAAGGGAGCGAGGGCTGCGCGTCACCGGGCTGACCATCTCGAAGGAGCAGCTGGCCTATGCGGAAGAGCGCATCCGCAAGGCCGGACTCGCGGACCGCGTGACATTCAAGCTGCAGGACTACCGCGACGAGCGCGGGCAATACGACGGCATCGCGTCGATCGAGATGTTCGAGGCCGTGGGCGAACGCTACTGGCCGGTCTATTTCGACGTGGTCAGAGAGCGGCTGAAGCCGGGGCGGAACGCGACGCTGCAGATCATCACGATCCAGGACGACCGCTGGGAGATCTACCGCAAGGGCGTGGATTTCATCCAGAAATACATCTTCCCGGGGGGCATGCTGCCGTCGCCCATGCGCCTGAAGGAGGAGATCGAGCGCGCGGGCCTCGCCATCAGGAGCCGGCTGGAATTCTCCGAAAGCTACTCGATCACGCTCCGGCGCTGGCACGAGACCTTCAACGCCCGCTGGGACGAGATCGCGCCGCTCGGCTTCGACGAACGGTTCCGGCGGATGTGGAACGTCTACCTCACCTCTTGCGCCGCCACCTTCCATGGGCACAACTGCGACGTGGTGCAGATCACGGTGGGACGCCCGGCCTGAGCGAGGGGCCGCGCGCGGGACGGGAGCGGGCCGATGTGGACATTCGCCCATGTGGTGGCGGCGGTGCTTTTCGGGGCGCTGGTGTGGAGCGTCTCGGAATACCTGATCGAGCCGCGCTTTCCCGAAGGATTCGATCCGGGCCTCTTCGCCGAGGTCAACGCCGCGATCGCCGCCTTCTGCGGCTGGTCGATCCTCGGCAGCCGCTCGGCGGGGGTGTCTGTCTCCGGATCGATCAGCGCGGGCTTCACCGCGATCGCGATGACGGTGATCGCGGCGCTCTTCCTGCAGAGCTTCTATGACATGCTGATGCGCTCGCTGCGGCGCGAATACGATGGCCCGGCGGAGGCGGTGGTGGCCGTGTTCGAACTCATGTGGGACCATCTGCAGACGATGTCGACGCCGGAGGTCTGGGGCGCGCTCATAGCGGGCGGCATCGTGGCGGGGCTCGTCACCGGGTTTTTCGGACGGATCTGGCGGTGACGCTGTTCTTCTACGGCACGCTGCGGCATCCGCCGCTGCTGGCGGCCGTCCTCGGCCGGGACCCGGGACCGCTGCCAGCGGCCCGTCTCCCCGGCCACGAGGTGCGCTGGGTTGCGGGACACCACATTCCGATGATCGTGGAAGGCGGCGCGGGGGCCGATGGGGTCGTCTATGCGCCCTCGTCCGGGGAGCGCGCGCGGCTCGACGCCTACGAGGCCGGCTTCGCCTTCGGGACGCGGACGGTCGAGGTCACGGCAGCCGGGGGCCCGGTGCGCGCGGAGGTCTATTGGCCGGACACCGCGCGCTTCGTTCCCGGCGCGCCCTTCGTCCTCGCGGACTGGGCCGCGCGCTGGGGCGGAACGGCGCCCGAGGCGGCGGCGGAATTCCTGTGCCGGCTGGAACGGGGCGAGCCTGCCGAGGACGCCCGGCGCTTCTTTCCGGCGATGGAGGCGCGGGCCTGGGCGCGGCAGCTCGCCCGCGCCCATCCCGGCCGGGCGGACCTGCGCCAGCCGGGCAACCCGGTGGAGGTGCTGAAGGAGCACGAAGGCTTTCACGGCTTCTTCCGCTTCCGCCATCTCGACCTCAGGCACCGGCCCTTCGCCGGGGACTGGACGCCGCCCTTCACGCGGGAATGCTACATCGGCTTCGACGCGGCGCTGGTGCTGCCCTACGACCCCGCCACGGACGAGGTGCTGCTGATCGAGCAGCTGCGCCTTGCCGCGAGTCTCAGGGGCGATCCCAACCCCATGTGCCTCGAGCCGGTCGCCGGCCTGATCGAGGGCGGCGAAAGCCCCGAGGACACGGCGCGGCGCGAGGCCCGCGAGGAGGCGGGGATCGAGGTGGGCGAGCTGATCCCGGTGTTGCGCTCCTATCCCTCGCCGGGCTACTCGACCGAGTTCCACCATGCCTTCGTGGGCCTCGCCGATCTCGCGGGGGCGCACATGCGCCGCGGCGGCGCGGAGGGCGAGATGGAGGACATCCGAAGCCATGTCCTGCCCCTCGACGCGGCGGTGGCGCTGATCGGCACCGGAGAGCTGACCGCGACGCCGGTGGCGATGCTCCTCCTGTGGCTCGCGCGGGAACGTGACCGGGGAAGATTCGCCCGCTGAGGGGGCGCCGCCGCGCGGCCGCCCGGGGACCCCGGATGACCGTGCCGCGCCTGCCTTCCCGCACCGAGCCCTCTCCTCATCTGGCCGGAAATACTCAAGAAATATCCTCCCCAGCCGCCCGCGCCGCCGCCCGCCGGACCGGGCGCCACCCCGATGTCACCCGCCGCGGGCGAAGCCCGCGGCCCCCCCGAGACCCGGGGGCGCAGCCCCCGGCGGGTCGCCCCGGCGCAGCCGGGGCGAAACCCCCTCCCTTGCTCCCGGGCCTGAGCCCCCGTAGACCCTGAGAACCGGACAACACGCGAGGCGCCGATGGCCGTTCATGCCGATCTCTCCCACCTCGTGGGCAACACGCCCCTCCTGAAGCTGCGTCGCGCCTCCGAGGAGACGGGCTGCACCATCCTCGGAAAGTGCGAATTCCTGAACCCCGGCCAGTCGGTGAAGGACCGCGCGGCGCTCTACATCATCCGCGACGCCATCGCGCGTGGCGCGCTGAAGCCGGGCGGGACCATCGTCGAGGGCACCGCGGGGAATACCGGCATCGGCCTCGCGCTCGTGGGCGCCTCCATGGGCTTTCGCACCGTCATCGTGATCCCCGAGACCCAGAGCGAGGAGAAGAAGGACATGATCCGCCTCGCCGGGGCCGATCTCGTGCAGGTGCCGGCGGTGCCCTATGCCAACCCGAACAACTACGTGAAATACTCGGGCCGCCTCGCCGAGGAGCTGAACCGGACCCTGCCTGGCGGGGCGATCTGGGCGAACCAGTTCGACAACACGGCCAACCGGCAGGCCCATGTCGAGACCACGGGGCCGGAGATCTGGGAGCAGACGGGCGGAGAGGTGCACGGGTTCGTCGCCGCCGTGGGCTCGGGCGGCACGCTCGCCGGCGTCGGCATGGCGCTGCAGCCCAGGGGCGTGAAGATCGCGCTGGCCGATCCGGGCGGATCGGGCATCTATTCGCTCTACACCGGCGAGGAGGCCGGCGGCACCTCGATCACCGAAGGCATCGGGCAGGGACGCATCACCGCCAATCTCGAGGGCTTCACCCCCGATTTCTGCTACAAGATCCCCGACGAGGAGGCGCTGCCCATCGTCTTCGACCTGGTGCGAGAGGAGGGGCTGGTGATGGGCGGCTCCACCGGCATCAACATCGCAGGCGCGATCCGGCTCGCGCGCGATCTCGGACCCGGGCACACGATCGTGACGATCCTGTGCGATTACGGCAATCGCTACCAGTCGAAGGTCTTCAACCCGACCTTCCTGCGCGAGAAGGGTCTGCCCGTGCCCGAGTGGATGGACGGCGCGCCGCGCTCGATCCCCGGCGTCTTCGAGGACGCATGATCCGGGCGCGCCGCGCTCTTTGCGGGGCGGCGGTGCTCTTTCTGCTGCTGCTGCTTTCAGGCTGGAGCCTTCCGGCCGCGGCGCAGGAGGCCGGCGAGACCGGGGAGGTGGCGGAGTCGGGGCCTGAGGCCAGCCCGGACGCGGTGGCCGCCCGGGCCGCGGCGGAGATCGACCCGCAGATCGCCGCGGAACTCGAGGAATTCGGACGCGTGGCCACCCGCGCGGCAGAGGCGCTGGACGCCGGACGCGCCTCGACGGCGGCCTTCGACGGTCTGCGGATGACCCTCGCGGACTGGCGCGACCGCCTTGGCAGGCTCGACGGCCTCGGGGCGCGCCGGGAAACGCTGCAGGGCCGGCTCGCCGCCCTCGGACCGCCGCCCGGGGAGGGGGAGACCGAACCGGAGCCTGTGGCCGAGCGTCGGGCCGCGCTGCAGGCGGAGCTTGCCGCGCTCGCGGCGCCGGCGCTGCTGGTGCAGGAGGCGCGCGCTGAGGCGAGCGGGCTGATCGCCGAGATCGACGCGCTGATCCGCGATCGCCAGACCGCCGCGCTGACGGAGCGCGGCCCGCTCCCGCTCCTGCCGCAGAACTGGGGCACGCTGCCGGACAACCTCGGGCGGGGGGCGGCCCTGCTGCGCGCGGAGGTGGTCTCGAGCGTCCAGTCGCCGGTGCGGCTGGAGGCCGCCCGGCAGGGGCTGCCGGGGATGTCCCTTATGGGCCTCGTCGGCCTCGCCCTGCTGCTCTTCGGACGCCGGTGGGTCCGCGCCGCGGAGGCGCGTGCGCTGCGCCGCACCCGTCCCGGCACCGGAGCCGTGATGACGCTCCTGTCCCTGGGTCATTTCGCTTTGCCTCTGCTCGGGGCGGGGCTCGTGATCGGCGCCGTCGTCGGCACCGGCCTTGCCGGTCCGCGGATCGAGGCGCTGCTGGGCGCGCTGCTGAGCGGCGTCTGGATCGTCCTCGCCGCCGCATGGCTGACCGGGCGGCTGTTTCGTCCCGACCCCGGTCCCAAGGGCCTGCCCGTCGACCTCGGCGAGGAGGCGCGGGCGCGGCTCAGGCGCTATGCGCTGGCGATCGGCTGGACCATGGCCGCGGAGGTGTTCCTCGGCGCCGTGGTGACGCAGATCGAGCTCTCCGAGAGGTCAGCCGCGGTCCTGACCTTTCCGCTGACGCTGGCGTTGGGGCTCCTGCTCTTCGGTCTCGGACGCAACCTGGCGCGAGAGCTGCGGAAGGACGACGAGAGCAAGCCCGAGGATCGCAGTTTCCGCGACCGCCTGCTGTCGCTGGTCGGGCGGCTGACCATGGTCGCAGGCGTGCTGGGACCGCTGGTGGCCGCACTGGGCTTCGACGCGGGCGCCTCCTTCCTGCAACTGGCGGTGGCGCGGACGCTGGCCCTTCTGGGCGCGCTCATCATCCTGCAGCGCTTCGTGTTCGAGGCCTGGGCGCTGCTGTCGGGCCGGCCCGAGAGCGAGACCGATGCGCTGGCCCCGGTGCTCATCGCCTTCGTGCTGTCGCTGGCGGCCCTGCCGGTGCTGGCGCTGATCTGGGGCGCCCGGGTGGTGGACCTGACAGAGCTCTGGGCGCGGTTCCGCGAGGGCTTCACCTGGGGCGAGACGACGATCTCGCCGGGCCAGTTCCTGACCTTCGTCATGGTGTTCGCCGCGATCTACCTGCTGACGCGGCTGGTGCAGGGGGGCCTGCGGTCGGCGGTCCTGCCGCGCACCCGGCTCGACATCGGCGGGCAGAACGCCATCGCCGCGGGCGTGGGGTACGTCGGCATCTTCGCCGCCGCACTCATCGGCATCGCGGCGGCCGGCGTGAACCTCACCGCGCTCGGCTTCGTTGCGGGCGCGCTGTCGGTGGGCATCGGTTTCGGCCTGCAGAACGTGGTGTCGAATTTCGTCTCGGGCATCATCCTGCTGATCGAGCGCCCGATCAGCGAGGGCGACTGGATCGAGGTCGGCGGGCAGATGGGCTATGTGAAGAGCATTTCCGTGCGCGCCACCCGGATCGAGACCTTCGACCGGACGGACGTGATCGTGCCCAATGCCGATTTCGTCTCGGCCCAGGTGATCAACTGGACCCGCGGCAACCTCGTGGGCCGCGTCATCGTGCCGGTGGGCGTGGCCTACGGGACCGATACCGAGAAGGTCTCGGCGATCCTGCTCGACATCGCGCGCCAGCATCCGATGGTGCTGATGAACCCCGCGCCCTTCGTGCATTTCAAGGGCTTCGGGGAAAGTTCGCTCGATTTCGAGATTCGGGCCATCCTGCGCGACATCAATTTCCTGATCGCCGTGACCACGGAGATGAACCACCAGATCGCCCGCCGCTTCGCCGAGGAAGGGATCGAGATCCCCTTCGCGCAGCGCGACATCTGGTTGAAGAATCCCGAGGTCCTGCGGGGCGACAGAAGCGGGGAGGGGGCGGCATGAGCGAGGCGCTCTGGCTGGAGGATGCCTACGTCAGGGAGGCGGAGGCGACGGTGCGCGCGGTGACGGGGGAGGGCGGGCTGATCCTCGACCGGACGCTGTTCTATCCCACGGGCGGCGGGCAGCCCGGCGACAGCGGGCGTCTCCTGTGGGAGGGCGGAGAGATCGGCATCGCCACCACCGTGAAGGGAGAGACCGGCCCGGTCCTCGTGCCCGCAGAGCCTGCGCCGCTGCCGCGGGTGGGCGCGCGGGTGCGACAGGTCCTCGACTGGGAGCGCCGCCACCGGCACATGCGGGTGCATACCGCGCTGCACCTGCTGTCGGTCGTCGTCCCGCTGCCCGTCACCGGGGGCGCGATCGGCGCCGAGAAGGGCCGGCTCGATTTCGACATGGCCGAGCCGCCCGAGGACCGCGACGCGCTCGAGGCCGATCTCAACCGGCTGGTGGAGGCGGATTTCCCGGTCGGCGCGGAGTGGATCGACGAGGCCGAGCTCGACGCGAACCCGGGCCTCGTGAAGACGCTGTCGGTGCAGCCGCCGCGGGGGGCGGGACGGATCCGGCTGGTGCGGATCGGCCTCGGAGAGGCCACCGCCGACCTGCAGCCCTGCGGCGGCACCCATGTCGCCTCCACCGCCGAGATCGGGCGGCTGCGGCTCGGCAAGATCGAGAAGAAGGGCCAGCAGAACCGGCGCATCAGCCTTCACCTCGTCTGAGGCGCCGGCGACTTGCCGGGGCGGGGCGTCCGGCCCTATCTTTCTGCCCGAAGGGAACCTGCCGGGGAGAACCGCGATGCCGAGGGCACTGTCTGCACTGGTCGGGCTAGGTCTTGCCTTCGCTGCCACATCGGCGGCCGCGGACGAGCGGCATGTGTTCGAGCGCTGCGAGAAGGCGGAGATCGAGGTGGTCCTGGGCGCCATGGGCTCGGCCTCGAAGATCTCGCTGCAGGCGGCCGTGTCCATCGGCGACACGCCCGAGTTCCGCCGCTGGTTCGGCCCCTATTCGAAGGAGAACGCGGGCATCGTGCGCGCGGCGTTCAAGTCGATCCACGCCGCCCTGCGCGACCAGAGCCTGAAGATCGTCTGCGCCAACGTGGGAGAGGAGGATTGCGACGCGCAGATGTACGCCAATGTCTGGTCGCACGACGCCTATGTGATCAACCTCTGCCCGGCCTTCTTCGGGATGCCCGAGCTGCATGTCCATCCGAGCACCAGCGTGCGGATGGAGAACGGCACGCGGGAGGGGACGATCATCCACGAGCTGAGCCATTTCGACATCGTCGCGGGCACCGAAGACATCTGCTACTCGCGCCCCGCCTGCGCCCAGCTCGCCGAGTTCGACCGGGTGGTTCTCGTGCGCAATGCCGACAGCTACCAGTATTTCGCCGAGGACGTCGCCTATCTCCGGGCAAGCCGCTGAGAGCCGTTCGGGAGGCCCCGGGCCGGGGAGGCGCCGTCCCCTGAAGAAGCCGCGCTGAGCGCGTCGCGCGCCCTTGCATCTTCCCTCCCCCATCCGCTAGACCGTCCGGCGGAGAGGTGGCCGAGTGGTCGAAGGCGCACGCCTGGAAAGTGTGTAGGCGGGAAACCGTCTCGAGGGTTCGAATCCCTTCCTCTCCGCCACATACCCTCGCGAAAGCGTTCTTCCGATCCGGCTGCGGCCGGATTTTTCCGTTATATTCGAGGGTTATGCGGGAGGGGCTGAGCACCGACGCCAGCGCCAAGACGCTTGGAAGCGGTCTCTCAGAGCCGATGTTCTCCGGATCTCATGACTGCCCAGATTTGGTGAATTCTTCACAAACCATTGAGATTGCGATATTTAATCCCTTGCCTACTGAACACTTCGATTTCAGGGTCGCGCGTCGAGAAGGAACCGAAATCGAACAATATCCATGTCGGTAAGGCAGTGGGGTGAGGGTTCAGCAGCCGCATTCCCAATCCGTAGCGACGATCCCGCTTTGCAGTATGTCGCTTTCACCGATCTCCACGCCGACCGTCCCCGCGAGCAGCCAGGCCGCGAGACGATCAGTTGTGGCGCTAACCTTTTCCGGCTTCCGCAATGCGCACTCCCACACCGTCGCCACTCGCCATCCGTCTTCGAAGAGTTTGGTACGAACGGCGCTGTCCCGGGCGACGTTCGCGTCGAACTTCGCCTGCCAGAACTCTGGCCGGGTCGCTGGGGTGGTGGTGTAGCGGCACCCCTCGTGTCGGTGCCAGAAGCAACCGTGCACGAAGACCACGGCGCGGTGCTTCGGAAGGACAAGGTCCGGTCGACCGTGAACCTTGCCGGAATGAAGCCGGAAGCGGAAACCGTGGGCGTGCAATGCCCGCCTGAGAGCCAGCTCGGGCTTGGTGTTCTTTCCCCTGATCCCCGACATCATCCGGGAACGGGTCTGCTGGTCCACGATATCGGTCACATCCGTCCTGGTTTTCGTCCCTGAACCTGGTATACACCGGCTGAATGAAATTCGTCAGGAGCCTGATATGCCTTCCACTTTCGGCATTGTCGATCTGTTCGCCGGCCCGGGCGGACTTGGCGAGGGGTTCGCTTCCCTCGTCGAGGACGGCCATGCGCCGTTCCGGATCGGCATCTCAGTCGAGAAGGAGGCGTCTGCCCATCGGACCCTGACGCTGCGTGCCTTTCTGCGCGAGTACCGTGCACGTCATGGCGTCTTGCCGAAAGAGTTCATCGATTTCCATGCCGGGCTGGCATTCGAACCGGACTGGTCAGCCGTCGATGCCGAAGCGTGGCAGCATGCCATTGACGAAGCTCGCGCGCTTGAGCTCGGCACCGGGGCTGCGGCGACCGCCATTGATGGCGCCATCGCAAAGCTGAAACGAAAGTACGACGACACGATCCTGATCGGCGGCCCGCCCTGCCAGGCCTATTCCCTGGTCGGGCGCGTCCGCTCCAGAGGCAAGGTCGGCTATGTCCCGGAGGAAGATGCGCGGCACTACCTCTTTCGCGAATACATCCGGGTCCTCGACAAGCTTCGCCCGGCCGCCTTCGTGATGGAAAACGTCAAGGGCATGCTTTCGTCGACAGTTGAGAGCCGGCTTGTTTTCGAGATGCTGATGGAGGATCTGTCCTCGCTCGGCACGGGTCACGCCCATCACTACGAACTCCGTGCCATCCGGGTGGAGGATGGCAAAGGCAGCCTGCAGGAGGCGGCACAGCCTTCGGATTTCATCGTGCGTGCCGAGGCGTTCGGAGTCCCGCAGCGCCGCCACAGGGTGATCATCGTCGGCATCCGTTCGGACCTCGCAGGACGGGCTGCCGATGCGGAGATCGATGTATCGGGGATGGCACGGACCGTCCGCGATGTCATCGAAACGATGCCCGCCTTACGAAGCGGCATCAGCCGCGGGCTCGACGACGCGGCCGCATGGCGAGGAGAAGTCCTCGACGCCGCGAACATGCTGGCTGGCATTTCCAAGGGGAAGGACAACCGGGCGCTCCGCGAAGCGTTCCTGAGCGCTTCAGAGCGAGTGAAGGAAAACCCGCCTAACGTTCGGGCTGCGTCACGGTTGCCAGACGGCTACGGCACTTCGAACGATGAGTTGTTGCAGTGGATCGAGCGACCAGAGCTTCGCGCGATTGCCCAGCACGAGACGCGCGGGCACATGGCGTCGGATCTGGGCCGCTATCTGTTCGCTGCCGTGTTCGGGACCGTCCGTGGTTACAGCCCGAAGGCCGCCGATTTCCCTATGGTGCTCAGCCCCGACCACCGCAACTGGCACACCGGTGTCTTCAACGACCGCTTCCGGGTTCAGCTGGCGGACGAGGCATCGACCACTGTCACGAGCCACATCTCGAAGGACGGACACTACTTCATTCATCCCGATCCGATCCAGTGCCGCAGCCTGACGGTGCGCGAGGCGGCCCGGCTGCAGACCTTTCCCGACGATTATCTGTTCCTCGGCAACCGCACACAGCAGTATGTCCAGGTTGGAAACGCCGTGCCGCCCTTTCTTGCGAGGCAGATCGCGGCCTTGCTCCATAAGCTTCTGGCACGCGAAAGCCCAGTCTAAAGTAGCCCCACGGTCTCGCAAGCCTCCTAGTTTCCTCGAGCGTGGAGCAGAGTTCTCGGAGGTTGGTCGCGTCAAGCTGCCTTCTGCGCCAAGTGTGCCTTCGCTCGGGTCGCACAGACGTCAATCAGAGCATCAGCCTCGTCGTCAGACAACGCCTCGAACAGGATCCCGCCACCGTCTCGGTTCAAAGCAATCATGAACTCTCTGAACGATCGCTCGCTGGCGGTAACCCAACTGTCTTTTCGCATGGCGCGGACAACGGCTCTTGCAAGGGGTTTTCGAGCGGCAGTGTTCGTGCGTTCGACAAAGTTGCTACGGATGTCCGCGGTCTTCAGGATGAGGCGCAACGCGCCTTCGGGATCATCCGGATCTGCGATGCTCGCGATGTGCATGTTCCACCAGAGGCGGGATAGAGCATTGTCGTCGCGGATTGCGGTAAGCCCTTGAGCGAACATATGGATCCTGACTTGGGAGTCGAGCTGCTCACCGCTGTTCCCCGACAGCCACCTGTCCCGCGCGTAGCCAAGGCACTCGATGTGCGTCAGTCTGGCCCAGACACGCTCCTCCCGCGCGAGCGCAGGCGTCATACCCTGAAGGGCCTGAAACAGGATCAGGGAGTTGTCGATGTCGGCGGCTGCCGTCCTCGCTGTACCATCGAGAGTCGCCAGCAGGTCATGATCAACCTGAACCGTGCTGGTCTCCACTGCCCAGCCGTTGTCATGCTCGAGATCCAGGAAATCGCCGGCCTGATACCGGTCACGGTTGGCCACGATGCTCTCCTTAAGCTCGGAAAGCTTTTTTTCAGAAAGATATTTGAGCGGCGATACCGTCATCTGTCTGCCTCCGCTACCAGCTGCTCCAGTCCGCTTGCTGGGCCATCGAGAAGTTTCTGAGCGCTCTCGAGGATGGATCTATCCGTCTTTGGATCAACGCCTCGGGCGTCGCAGCGGGCCGTGAACGGAGCATGCCAGCGATATGCCTCGTATTGGTCTCCTCCACTTTGCAGCGCATCAAGGACTTCCATCACTGCCGGAAGGTAGACAGAGTTCATGACCACAGGTTTTCCGGCCTTCTGCTCGCGCAAGAGCATGATGGTCTCGTGCGTCTTCTCTCCGGCGAGGATTGTGATCCGGTCCCGCTCGAGATCAACCTGCAACGTACCTTCAGGGATGTCCGGCGATCGGTCCAGTTCGAAGATGCTTTCGATGGGAGCAAGCTTGGCCTGTCCGACCGAGATGATGTGTTCCTCCCCGATCGCGATGATATCCCCGCGGCCGAGATCAACCGGCGGTGAAAATTCCGGGTGAATGGTCCCCGGATCCCAGCCAGCCAGCGTGTCGTTCAACCAGACGATCGGCCGCAAGGTTACCCTGTTCAGCAGAACTCCGGCAGCGAAGTCGGTACGACCGGTGGGCCACGCCAGGGTGCGCAGTTCGGTATGATACGTATCCGCGCAGCGGACGAAGCAGCCTACCGATGCCTTGCCGGTCTCGACGAGTTTCCGGATCCCGTCTTCCGTCAGGGTGACATCGTGCTGAATGGAAAGCGCCCCCGTTGCGATGTCTTCGCTCAGGGTGAAGGTCATGTCGAATTCACCGGCGGTGAAATCCCCTGTGTCCTGCGCCAAGACGGGATGCGGATAGCGCGTCTCTTCTGTAAGCGGCGGCTGAGCCCCACCTTCTGGCTGAGCTGACGAGTTGCGAAGGCATCCCTGTAATGAGGCAGGGAGTGCGTTTCGCAATGTGTGCTACGAATGCGTTTCTCAGATCGCTGGGCGTAGAG
>NZ_ML119094.1 GCF_003789055.1 Histidinibacterium lentulum
TACGCCCAGCGATCTGAGAAACGCATTCGTAGCACACATTGCGAAACGCACTCCCTGCCTCATTACAGGGATGCCTTCGCAACTCGTCAGCTCAGCCAGAAGGTGGGGCTCAGCCGCCGCTTACAGATGTGTTATCACAACATCACTCGGTAGAATGCCAACAGGCAAGTATTCTCGACGCTCAGACGAGACCTGAGGGACGAGTATCTGGGAACTTTGAGCTAGATTTCGGTAACGAAATTGATGCGGGTTCTTTCTTAAGGTTCGTGCAACTTCTCCGCCGCCTTCTCTGTATTTTCGAACCCCAGAGATGCGCTCGGCTGACCCTGGCAGAGATTCAGCGAGTTTCAAATCACCATCTTCAAACCACAGACAGAAACGTTGTACGCCGTCGATGAATTCACTCGTGCCCTTAACTGGTCGAATGAAATCAACAAGCTCAGGCGATTTTTCCAATGCACTATTTCGTTCACTGGTGCTGAGGAACAAGTGTCCACCGTCATATGCAGCGTTTCCCGTTATCATTCTCGAAAGCCGGCCAGCCGGTGTTGCACGAGGGTGGACGACAAGATCAGACCCCTCGACCAAGTAGGGGCTAATATTAGAGACCTCCTTCTTTGTGTCTCCCTGAAAGATAAACTTCGGCGCGGCGCTTCTCTTGTTCAACCCAATAATTGTAACAGTCACGCCTGCGTTATGCGCAGCGTTATTTGACCATTTGAATGGCAGGTACGCAAAGTTGATCTCGCATCCAGTCCTATAAACCTCAGGCCAAAGGACGGGAACATGTGTCCCTTCGTTGATGGAGTTGGTAGCAACAAATGCAACTCGATCCAATGCGGAAATGTAATCGCATGCCTTTAGAATGAAGCCGCAAACGTAATCGAGGTTCTTGTATTTTTTGCTTCCCTCAAAAATTAGAGCTAGATCTTCCTTCTGCTCCGAGCTCTGCTTCTTTCCACCAACGTAGGGCGGGTTCCCGCAAATATAGGTCTCTCCCCCCTCGTTCGCGAAGTCGATCTGCGCCTGATCCAGGGGCGCCATGAACAGGTCATCGGCCTGAAACTTCACCCCCGTCCCTGTGGGCGGGCAGACCGACAGCCAGTCCAGCCGCAGGGCGTTGCCGCAGGTGATCCAGTTCTGCGCGTCCAGCGGCAGGAACTCGGCCAGTGCCTCTTTCTGGCCGCGATAAGTCACGTCGCATTGGTATTCCGCGATGATCAGCGCCAGCCGCGCGATCTCGGCCGAGAAATCCCGCAGCTCGATCCCGCGATAGTTGGTCAGGGGAATGTCGGTGCGGCGCTGCGGCTCGCCCCGGCGCTTGTTAATCTCATATTCCAGCGCGCGCATTTCCTTGTAGGCGATGACAAGGAAGTTGCCCGACCCGCAGGCGGGATCGAAGACGCGGATCTTGGCCATGCGGGCGCGCAGATTGGCCAGCTTGCGCGCGTTGTCGCCCGCCGCCTCCAGCTCTGCACGCAGGTCATCAAGGAAGAGCGGGTTCAACACCTTCAGGATGTTCGGCACGGAGGTGTAGTGCATGCCGAGGACCGAGCGTTCCTCTTCATCTGCGACGGCCTGGATCATCGACCCGAAGATGTCGGGGTTGATCTGCGTCCAATCGAGGCTACCGATATGAGAGAGGTAGCGCTGCGCGATCTTGGAAAAGCGCGGCACATCGGTGCTGCCCGAAAACAGCCCGCCGTTCACATAGGGAAAGGCATCGGCCCAGCGGGGCAGCCTGGCCTCGGCGCGCTTGGCGATGGGGGTGTTCATCGCGCGGAAGATTTCGCCGATGACTTCGTGCGTGTTGGACCCATCGCGGTTCGCCATCTGGTCGATGGTGGCGGTGAACAGGTTGTCGCTGACGAAGATGTCGGTGTCTTCGGCAAAGAAGCAGAAGATCAGCCGCGCCATGAAATGATTCATGTCGTGGCGTTTTTCCGCGCTGCCCCAGTCAGGGTTGTCCTTGATCAGCTCGACATAGAGCCGGTTGAGGCGGCTGGTCGCGCGGATGTCAAATGCACTTTCGCGGATCTGCTTGACGGTGGAGATGCCAGCAAGCGGCAGGAAGAAGCCGAAATGGTCGGGGAAATCAGTGTAGCGGCAGGCGATGGTTTCGCCGGTCGTGATATCCTCGGCCTCGAGGTCGATGCCGTCGGTGGCGAGGATGAACTTGGCCTTGGCGCGGGTCGTGGCGGGGCTATCGCGAAGGGCGGTCAGGGTCGCCGCGATGTCGCCCGGCGCGCAGGTCGCAAGGTGGATGTTGTTGGTCTGAAGGACGCCGCCGATATCGGACTTGTTCGATGCGCCGGTGCGCAGCCGCTTGATGGTCGTGTCCTTGTTGCCGAAGGCCATGAGGAAGGCATAAGGGAACTCGACCGCATCAAAGGGCTGCTCGGCGAGTTCAGAAACGGCTTGTTCGATTTCAACGGCGTTCATGCGGCGGTCCAGGGGTTGATCAGGTCGATCTCGCAGCCCTCGAAGTCAGGCGTATTGCGCGTGGCGACGGTGGCACCACGGGAGTGGGCAATGGAGGCGATCTGGCAATCGGCCTGGGCGATCGGCCGCCCGGCGGACCGTCGTGTGGCAGCGATGGTGGCATAGGACTGCGCGGCGTCGCTGTCGAAGGGCAGGATACGACCGGCGAGGTCTTCGCGCAGGATACGGTCCACGGCGTCAATCAGCGCGGCGCGGCGCTTGCCATTCCCCATGATCGCGAGGCCGTAGCGCAGCTCTGCCTCCGATATCGCAGTCAGGTAGACGTTGAGCCCGTCCTGAGCCGACAGCCACAGCTCGACCCTGGGCTCGGGGGCCGGGCGCAACAGCTCCGAGATGACATTCGTATCGAGGATGATCATGCGTCAGGCCTGGTCGAACGCGGGCGGTTCACGCATGGCCTCTCGCTGCGGAAGGTCGAGATCAACGCCACCGATAGGCGCGACCCGTGCTCGGATGGCCGCGGCAAGATCATGGGATGGCTTCGCTTCGCCGACGACATGGCGCAAGATCTCGCGCGCCTCCTCTTCCATCGAGCGGCCATGCTCGGCTGCGCGGATGCGAAGGCGGCGCTTTACGTCGTCGTCAAGGTTCCGGATGGTAATGCTCGCCATGATATCCTCCTGAGAGGAGTGTAATCATCGCAATCAATGCGATCAAGACTAATCGCCTGATTGCAGGGCCTCATAGCCCCGCCGCTTCTTCACCGCAGCAAGCTTCATCAATGCCGTGATGGCTTTGCCTTCATCAGGATGGGTCTCGACCATCATCTGCCCCCGAAACCCGATCCGGCCCCATTCGCGCACGAGGCTGGCGCGACCGAAGAGGTCGCGTTGCACACTCAGTCGATAGAAGCGACGCATGTTACGCGCCGGATCGATCCGGCGCATCTGCACATCGGTCGGGAAGACATCAAGCTGGATCGGACTATGGTACATGTAGTGATAGGGTGAAGTTTCCTACACAATATCAGGTGGAAGCCTGCGCTTCCACCTCGATTTCCCCGCGAGGGGAAAGGGGGCTCACGCCCCCTTCTCGAACTTCATGACCGGAATGCCCAGCTTCTTGGCCTTGTCGGCGAGGTTCTCCTGGATGCCATTGCCCGGGAAGACGAGGACGCCCACGGGCAGCACGTCGAGCATGGCGTCGTTGCGCTTGAAGGGGGCGGCCTTGGCATGCTTGGTCCAGTCGGGCTTGAAGGCCACCTGGGTCACGCCGCGGGCCTCGGCCCATTTGGCAGCGATGGTCTCTGCTCCCTTCGGGCTGCCACCGTGCAGAAGAACCATGTCGGGATACTTGGTCCGGACTTGATCCAGCTTACCCCAGATGAGGCGGTGATCGTTGAAGTCGGTCCCACCGGTGAGGGCGACCTTGGGGCCTGCGGGCAGCATCACCTCGGTCTCCGCGCGGCGCTTCGCGGCCAGGAAATCGCGGCTGTCGATCAGCGCTGCGGTCATGTGCTGGCGGTTCACCATCGAACCGGTGCGGGGGCGCCAGGTGGAACCGGTGTGATGGACAAACTCGGTCGCGGCGTGATCGCGCATCATGTCCATGCAGTTGCGCCGTTCGATCAGGGTCATGCCTTCGGCCGTCAGGCGCTCGAGTTCGGTGGATTTCACCTCGGAGCCATCCTGCTCCCGCTGGAGGCGGCGTTGCGCCTGCTCGTTCTCGTCCAGCGACCGCTCGATCCGGGCCGTGGCGCGGTGGAAGAGGTTGACCTGACCCCAGAGCACCTCTTCGAGGTCGGGTTCCATGCGGGTGTCTTCCAGGGTCGCGACGAGGGCATCGAAGATGTCGGCGACGGCGACCGCGAGGCGCTGCCCATCGGGCATCGGGCGCGGATCGGGCTCGTCAAAGGGGCGGTAGCCATAGAGCTGCAGCTCGTCGAGCGCATGGGCGGTCTGGGATGCGGTGTGGGCGGGTTCATACGCGTCGTCGTGGGTGTGGATCGTCATCGGTTCTTGCCTCCGGGCCTGTCTGGTCCGCGCGTCATCCCGCGCGGCCTTCATGGGCTGCGAAAGCCGTGGGAGGGGACGGCCCTTCACCCCCTTTCGGGGCCGGAACGCATGTGGAGGAGGACGGGGGGCGGCTGATTTGTCTCGCGATGCAAAGCGGGGGCTCGTCCCCCGCGGCGGAAATCAGTCGCCCCCCGTCCTTGAAGGGGCGGCCCCTTTGACGGCCGCCTGCCCATCTCTTGAAGGCCGCTCGGGGGACGGGTGGATGAGATTGCCCGGGAAGAGGCAAAGCCGACGGTCCACAGCCACGACAGGAATCCGTGACCCCTGCCCCGCACTCCCGGACCGCCCCTTGCGCGATGCAGCTCAGCCCAACAGGCGATGCCAATCCTCTGGACCGATCTGCCCTGCCAGATGTTGACGAAGCGCCTCCTTGCCGTTCGCCCGGAGATCATCGTTGAAATCCCCGAGACGCGGTTCCAGCACCCGCACGCGCACCCCGACCTCGGAAGCTCTGGCGCTCAACCTCTCTGCCGCGCGTTGGCCAGCGGGATCGCGGTCGATGGCGATGTAGAGGCGCTGCAGCCCCTCCGGCAGCAGGACGGCCCCGAGGTGTCCCGACGAGAGCGCCGCCCAGAAGGGAAGGCCGGGCACGGCCTCGACCAGGGACAGCATGGTCTCGATGCCTTCGCCGACCACGAGGATGTCGTCATGCGGGGCCAGCCTGACTGCATTGCCAAGGAGATGACCCATGGCACGCCGCTGCGTCTCGACCCGCGCTTTTCCCTGTCCGTCTGGCGCGAGCCAGGTGCGATGCACGCCCTGCAAGGCCCCTGCCCCATCGGTGACCGCGGCGATCAACGCCGGTCTGGGGAGGCTCCGGGTCTGGCCCTCATCCCGATGCCAGCACTTCGGGTGGAAGCGCAGCGCGCTCATCGTGCCTCCTTGGGTCAGGCCCCGGGCGCGGAGGTAGGTGTCGGCAAGCGTGCCTGCGATCGGCACCGAGGCTGCAAACAGACGCGCTGCGGCCGCTGGTGTGCCACCGGGGGCCTTGGCCTTCTTCGGCTCTGGCGCATCTGGGTGAACCGGCTGCGGGCGGCCAAGATGCGCCCGGGCCTCGGCCAGAAGGTCGGGAAAGCGGGAGATCCCGGTCCTCTCGCGGATGATGTCGAGAAGATCGCCATGCTCGCCCGTGGCGCCATCGGTGAACTTGCCGGCAGCGCCCGGGCCGGACGCGGGCCCGGTCAGGCGCACGAAGAGCGACCGGCCGGGGTTGTTCTGCAGATCGCCCACGATCCAGTAGGACCCTTCCCGCCGACCAGCGGGAAGGTAAGCGCGACACACGCTCTCTGCATTCTCCGCAAGAGCGCGGATCACATCTTCGGTCTCGGAATACATGGCTCAGCACCCTCCGCGTGCATGTAGTCCCGTCACAGGACAACGTGCAAGCAGACGATCAAGTACGGCGATGCCGGCTGAGTCCGTCGGGCAGAAAAGGCGCAGCTTCCAGCTGATGATCTCCGAGAAGCAGCCATCGGCCTTGAGTCGGTCCTTCGCCGCTTCCGTGAAGCCAGAGAGCTCGATCCGGTTCACGCCCATGACGCGGGAGAGGTGCAATTCCATCCCTTCGGCCAGCCGCACCACGGTCTTGCCCTCGAGAACGAGGGCATGGACCTGCGCCGCCGTCAGCTGCGGCGCGTCATTGGCCAGCGTGGTCGCGACCCAGGCAGGCGAGACCCGGCGGCCAATGATGCGCTGGCCGTCATCGGTCTGCAGCCGGTAGACGCGGGTTTCATCCTGTGGGAGCTGCTTCCAGATCGGCAGCAGCAGCCCCGCCACGATGTGGAGCGTGGCTTCCGAGAACTCCGGCATCTCAGCCAGTTCCGCGGTCCAGGCGGCAGCGAAGGCCGCGCGGTCGGCCTCGAGCCAGTGGGTTTCGTCCATAATCCTGGCCGGAACCGTGGTGGCCTCGGTCGGGCGGATCAGCCGCAAGCGGGGCTCGATCGTGCCGTCGTCCAGCATCAAGCTGGTGGCGGGCACCTGCACCGCGGCACGGCCCGAGCGGCTGTTGACCAGCAGGCGTGCTTGTGGGTCGTCGAGCCAGTCGAGCGCATCCGCGAGCGAGGTCGGCGTGTTGCGCCGCTTCTCCGCGATGGTGAGGAGCTGGGTTTCCGCGCCGGAGCCCGGGTGGGTGTAGATCACCCGGGCATCCGTGACCCGGAAGCTCTCGGCGCGCAGCGTCTCGAGGCCGAGGTCGTAGACACCGGCCGCGATGGCGCCCTCGATCCGCTGGTCGAGGAGTTCTTCGAAGGCCGAGAAGAGCACGGCCTGCATGTCGATCGTAAGCGCGAGCAGGCGATTGAGAAAGGTCGTGATCGGCGGCAGGTCGTCCTTCAGACCGTTGTCATCGGTCAGGCTGAGCCCTGTCGCATCCTCAAAAGCGCCAAGCGAGCAGCCCGCCACATCGCCGCGATAGAGGCGGCGGTAGAGTTGGCGAAGGGCATCGCGGGCGTAAGGCGACTCGAGGTTATCCTCGGGCCGGAACAGCCCCTGCCCGCCGGTCTGGCGCTGGCCACGCGTGATGGCCCCGAGCGTGTCGAGGCGGCGGGCGATGGTCGAAAGGAACCGTTTCTCTGCCTTCACATCGGTGGCCACAGGCCGGAAGAGCGGCGGTTGCGCCTGGTTGGTGCGGTTGGTGCGCCCGAGGCCCTGGATCGCCGCATCAGCCTTCCAGCCAGGTTCCAGAAGATAGTGGACCCGCAAGCGCTGGTTTTTCGCGCCTAGATCGGCGTGATAGCTGCGCCCCGTGCCGCCCGCATCCGAGAAGATCAGGATGCGCTTCTGGTCGTCCATGAAGGCGGCTGTTTCCGCGAGGTTGGCCGAGCCGGCACGGCTTTCGACGACGAGGCGCGCGGCAGGACCCTCGCCCTTCCTCACGATCCGACGCGAGCGGCCCGTAACCTCTGCCACGAGGTCCGTGCCGAAACGCTGGACGATCTGGTCGAGCGCCCCCGGCACCGGCGGCAGGCTGGCCAGCTTCTCGATCAGCGCATCGCGCCTGCGGGCGGCTTCGCGGCACTCGACCGGCTGACCATCCCGCACCACGGGCCGGGACGAGAGATTGCCCTCGCTGTCGGTGAAGGGCTCGTAGAGCTGCACCGGGAAGGAATAGGCGAGATAGTCCAGGACGTATTCCCGCGGCGTGATGTCGACGCGGATGTCGTTCCACTCCTCGGTCGGGATCTCTGACAGGCGGCGTTCCATCAGCGCCTCGCCCGTCGAGACGATCTGGACGACAGCCGCATGGCCCGCCGCAAGATCGGCTTCAATGCTGGCGATCAGCGTGGGGGTTTTCATGCTGGTCAGCAGATGACCGAAGAAGCGCTGCTTGGCGCTCTCGAAGGCAGAGCGCGCGGCGGATTTGGCTTGGCGGTTCAGCGTGCCGTTCTCACCTGTGATATTGGCCGCTTCCATGGCAGCCGCGAGGTTATTGTGGATGATGGCGAAGGCCCCGGCATAGGCGTCATAGATGCCGCGCTGCTCGGGCGTCAGCGCATGCTCAAGCATCTCGTATTCGACGCCATCGTAGGAAAGCGACCGGGCGGTGTAGAGGCCGAGCGATCGCAGATCGCGCGCCAGGACCTCCATCGCGGCGACGCCGCCCGCTTCGATGGCCTCGACGAACTCCCCGCGCGTCGCGAACGGGAAGTCTTCGCCGCCCCAGAGTCCGAGCCTTTGCGCATAAGCGAGGTTGTGGACGGTCGTGGCCCCCGTGGCCGAGACATAGACCACGCGGGCATAGGGCAGTTTGTGCTGGAGGCGCAGTCCCGCCCTGCCCTGCTGCGAGGCTTCCGTATCGCCACGCTCGCCCTTGGACCCTGCGGCATTCGCCATGGCGTGGCTTTCGTCGAAGAGGATCACCCCGTCGAAATCCGCCCCCAGCCAATCAACGATCTGGTCGACGCGGGATTTCTTGGCGCCCCTCTCTTCGGAGCGAAGCGTTGCATAGGTGGTGAAGAGGATGCCCTCGGTCAGCGGGATGTCGCGGCCTTGCGCGAAGCGCGACAGGGGCGTCACCAGAAGTCGCTCCTGGCCGAGGGCAGACCAGTCGCGCTGAGCATCTTCCAGGAGCTTGTCGCTCTTCGAGATCCAGAGCGCCTTGCGGCGACCCTGACACCAGTTGTCGAGCAGGATCCCGGCCGACTGGCGGCCTTTGCCCGCGCCAGTGCCGTCGCCGAGGAAGAAGCCGCGACGGAAGCGCACGGCGTCCGCGGCATCGTCGGGCGCGGCCGAGACCATATCGACGGTTTCATCGACGGTCCACGAACCGGCGAGATACGCACCATGCGCTTCGCCCGCGTAGATCACCGTCTCGAGCTGGGCGTCGGAAAGCAGGCCGTCGCGCAGAACGGCTGCGGGGAGTTTCGGGCGGTAGGAAGGTTTCGGGGGCGCGACCGAAGCCATCGCCGCGGACTGGACCAGCTTGGTCGGGTGCGGGGCAGCGCCAGGGATGTCGATCGCCTGCAGGCGGAAGGTCTCGTAGATCGCGTCGGAAAGGCGCGCGGCGCCGAGATCGTCCGCCGTCTCGCGCAGGGTGTAGCCGAGGTCTTCGGCATCTGGCGCTGCGACAATTGCATTGGCACTGGCCGATGACGTTGCCCCCAAATGTCGAGCGGGAGGGCCGGACGTACGGGCTGGTTTTTCCCGGAAAGGGGAAGTGGGCTGGGGGCGAGGCAGCGCGCCCTCTTCCAACTCGAGGCGCGGGGGGCACTCGGCCACGATCCGGGTGAGGAGCTGCGGCGCATCGACGGACATCGCCCGAGCCAGATCGGCGGTGATCCCACCCCGTTCGCCGCCGCGGCACTTGTCGAAGACCGAAATCCGCGTCTCGAAGCTGGTGCCATGCTTGGCGAAGGCGGCACCGGACACAGCGCCCGTGAACCCGAGATGCGCGGTCTCGGTCAGGCGTGTGAAGGTCTCGGCCCAAGCCGGGACATCAGGCGCAAAACCCGCCCCCGTGATGGCCACCAGACGCCCGCCGGGCGCGAGCCGGGCTAGGGCCGAGCGCAGATGCCGGGCCGTCGCCTCGGTCGTCCGGCCATCGACATTGGCCACAGCCGAGAAGGGCGGGTTCATCAGGATGACGCTCGGGCGCAAGCCCGCGTCGAGGTGATCGTCGATCTGTGCGGCGTCGAAACTGGTGACAGGGCACCCCGGAAAGAGGAGGCGCAGAAGATCGGCGCGCGTGTCGGCCAACTCGTTCAGCGCGAGGCTGCCACCCGCGATCTCAGCGAGGATCGCCAGAAGGCCGGTCCCGGCCGAGGGCTCGAGGACGAGGTCACGGGGCGTGATCTGGGCTGCTGCCATTGCAGCCAGTCCCATGGGCAGCGGCGTCGAGAATTGCTGGAAGCGCTCCATTTCCTCCGAGCGCCGGGTATGCGTCGGCAAGAGGCCCGCCACCTTGGCAAGGATCGGCAGCAGCGCCGCGGGCGAGCCGACCCGGGCGAGCAGCGCGCGGCCGAATTTCCGCAGGAAGAGGGCGAGCGCCACCTCGCCCGCCTCATAGGCAAGCTTCCAGTCCCAGGCACCATCGGCATCGGAGCCGCCAAAAGCGCGCTCCATCTCGAGACGCAGGCGCAGCACGTCGATCTGGAAGCCCTGCGCGAGATCAGGCTGCAGTGCCTCGGCCACGGCGAGGATTGCGGGCGCGGGTTCAGTGGACGGAACAGGAACGGGAGGCGCAACAGGCACGAGATAGGTCATCGGGAAACTCCGGAATGAGGGACAGGGATAGGCCCGGACACCCTCTCTCTCGGGCACCCTCAGGCCTGATCTTCCCCGACCCCTCTCTCCCTCTCGAACCGGTGCGTTCCGTTCGCTTGGCTTGATTTTGTTCCTGTTCTGTTCTATATTGAGGGCCAAGCCAGAAAGGGAGTTTCCCGATGGACAGCACCACATACACCCTGCCCGCGACACCGAAGCAGATCGCCTATGCGCGGTCACTCGCCCTGCGCAATCAGACCCTTCTGCCCTGGGAGGTTCAGCAGGACCGCCGGTCCTTGAGCGTCTGGATTGAGGCTCAGGCCCAGCTGAAGCCGGTCTCCGACATGGACCGGCTGCCGACCTCAAAGCAGGTGGCCTTCGCGGAGAAACTTGCCCGGATCAAACAGCGCGCCGTTCCGGAAGAGTGCTTCCGCGACAAGGGGCTTATGTCGAAATGGATCGACGGAAATAAGTAGCGGGAATCTTCCGAAAAGATGGTCAGTCAGGCTTGAACGCTGCATTGGCCTTACGCGCGATGTCAGCGCAGCGGTCCATCAAGTCGCCAAAGGGCTCTGGTGTTTTTGCAAGCAGGCCGTCCTCGGCCATCCGGCGATAATCGTCAGCGAGAACGTCGAGGGCTGCACCGCTTGGGGCCAGTTGGAGTTGACCACAGGTTGCGGCTCCGTAATCGATCCACGTGGCATCCGCCGCCTTCTCTGCAAAGAACATCGTCTTGTGCCGGGCGACAGCGGTCGCAAGCGCGCGATCTTCGATGGCCGCAGCGGCGATGCCCGCATCGTCCAACCGGGCGACATCATGCCAGTGGCGAGAAAAGCGATCCCCTCGCATACGGTTTTGCAAACAGAAGACGTGGATCGCTGTCGCCTTTTCCCAGAACGTCCGTTCCGCATGCATCACGCGCGGGCGGGCAGTGGGAAACTCCACGCCTTCGATCACCGACGCGGCATCGCAAACGATATCGCGTGGGGATGCGGGCTCTCCTGTAGAACGCGCGCCGAATTCCAGCATCACGCTCGGAGAAACGTATCCAGTGCCTTGGGCGAGGTGCGGGTAGTCGATGAACAGCTTGTCGCCATCAATCCGAAGGCCGGCATCGACCCCTTCCCGATCAATTGCCTGCTGCAGGATCGGCTGAATGGTCCCGGCCACCCATTCAGGCAAAGCCTTTCGAACACGTTTCGACCAGCGCCGCTCTTCGCTGGATGTGGCGGGCATGGCGTCTTCACGGCCCTCCAGCAGATCCGGGATCAGCGCTCTGATATCGAAGGTCAGATCCACATCCTCGGAAAACCGGTCAATGACCCGGTAGGCCTTCGACAGCGAGGTGCCGCCCTTGAAGACGAGGTTTGTGCCGATGGGCGATCCAAACAATTGCTGGATCGCCCAGACCACCCAGACGTCCTTTTCGAGGAGATGGGCTGGTCGGCCGAGCCGATCGGCCGCGACACCAAGAGCATCCAGTCGGTCCTTACCGCTGAGGCGCAGGAATGCCTCAGCCATGGACCATCTCTCCGACTAATCGTGCCAGCCAAGTCGGAAACTGCGGCGCGGCGGACATCAGCTCAGTCTTTGCCGTCTCCGTGAGCTTGGATCGCAGGATTTGAAGAGCTTTGGGAGCCTCATCCGGCCCGAGCCATGCCAGCGCACGGACGGCCTGGCCCGAGGTCTTGCTCCCAAGGGCCAACTGCCAACGCGGCGCATGACGCAGTTCGACTTCCTGCCGGCCAAGGCTCAGCACGCGGCTTCGACCGGAAGTAAGGTAAACCGACTTGACCGGCACCTGTGTCGTGAGGCCCAGAGCGTTTGCCGCAGCAGCGCCACTCGGGACGATCGTCTCGCCCCGCTGCATAGCGAGCGCTTCAATCGCCTGTTCAGCCGACGGGCTACGCGGTCCAAAGCGTGTCTGGACCGGGCGCATGTAGATGCCGCGTCCTGCACGGATCAACTCGCCGCGCGCAGCCAGACGCGACAGCGTTTGATCGACCGCCGCGCGCGAGCCGAGATGCAAAAGCCCCTTCGCTGCCAAGGGCACCCCCTCCGGCAACGTCGTTGCGACATTCATAATGCTCTCGGCCATGCGCTCCATGATCGCTCCTTTGTCAGAAACATACGCAGTTTTCTGACAGTTTTCAACCGTGCGCCCTTACCCGAAGCGACGCCCGGCTTCCGTGAAGGTGTACTCGTTGACGATGATCCCCTCCTCGATGGCCTCATCCGAGGTCAGGTGGTCGTATTCAGCCTCAAGCTGGCGGTAGAGCCAGCGGGCCAGATCACGCAGCGCCTCGGTCACGATCTCCTCGGCGTCCTCGGTCGGTGGCTGCCAGGTCGGGCTGTCCCGCGTGACGTCAACGGCCATGGTATATTCGTGGTAGTAGCGGCCACGGTGGCTGACCTCGGCGGCGAGCTGGTAGAAGTTCCGCCGCTGGATGGCCTGCAGCCGGTCGGCTATGCCATGCAGCGTCGCGTCCTTGGGCGCGTAGTCCCGGGTGCGCGCGGCCGCGCCCTTTGCCTGGGACCAATAGCCCTCGAAGCAGGCCCCATCGCCCTGGCTCCAGAAGCCGGAGAACCAGATGCAGGGCTTGGCCCGTCTCCCGCCACCCATCAGGCGGACGGGGGTGGTTTTCAGGCGGATGCCGAGGATTTCGCAGACCCGCTGGAAATCCTCATAGACCGCGTCCCACCAATCGTCGTGGGGGCCCAGTTCGCGATACCAGCTGCGCGCCTTTTCCTTGGCCGCATCCGAGAGTTCGGGGAACTGGTAGACGGTGGTACAGATCACCTCAGGCATCGACGTCCTCCCCGTTCAGCGCGGCGGCCAGCCATTCCTGGCTGCCGGTCCAGCCGATGGATTTGCGGGCACCGAGATCGATGACATGCGCGCCGCCGCCGAAGGCATCGAGGCGGGGCCGGGAGCAAGTCAGGGCATACTGGAACCCCCAGAGGCCAGTGAGCCCGAGCTCCTCGGCGAGGCGCAGGACGAAGCGGATGACGGCTTCGACATCGCCGTGCTCGTCATCATGGATCCAGAGGCTGCTGCCCTCGGGCGCGTTCTGGTGAACCAGATCGAAGCCTGCGACCTCCGGGTCATCGGCGTCCTGATCCGCAGCGCGCAGTTCCTGGAGCAGCGCGAGCGCGCGGGCCGCCTTGTCGGGGCTGCCGACGTCGAGCAGGCATGAGAAATGGGTGAAGTAATCCGCCATGGGAACCTCCTGAATTTGAAGACCCGGCCGAGAGGCCGGGCACTGGATTGGGATGAGGGGTTTGTTGGGACCGATCAGCCGGAGGGCGGATCGCTCGCTGCCTGTCGCGCGGCATGGGCGCAGAGCATCTGCCGGTAGAAACGCTTGCGCGCGGCCCGGAAGCCACGAACGGCGCGCGTGTCGGGGTGGAGCGCCCGGACCGCCGCCCGCAGGACGGTGTAAGGCGACGCCTTCGCCGGCAGGCCGAGACGCTGATAGGCCGGATCGGTCATCTCAGCTGACCTCGACCACTGGTGACGCAAGATGCGGATCGACCAGTGCCTCGATCCGCTCGGCCCGGCCCATCCAGGGTTCGGGCCGGATCGCCTTCACCCAATCGGCAAAGCTCGGGATGAAGCCGAGGTCTTCCTTCACATGCTGCTCGCCGACCCAACGGGTCGGGATGACGCGCCCTGTCGAGAGGGTGAGGGTCGGCCCGAAGATCGTCTCGGCCATGAAGATGCCCTCGGCATGGTGGCGCAGCGCCCGGTGCCGAAAGTCAGCGGTGATCTCCTTGCTGGCGTCGAACCAGGTGTGCACGGAGATGAAGTCGTCGACCGTGCCGCCCCATTTCTTCACCGAGGACAGGGCGTGGTGATAAGGATGTGCCATCGCCACCCCCTCAGAAGTCGTGGGTGTAAAGTTCGGACGAGGTGAACCGTTCGTTGAACTCGAGGTGGATGCAGCGGGCCGCGGCGTCGAAGCAGAACTCGCCCCAGGCACCGTCGTTGTTCTCCCAACCACCATAGGTGTCGGAGAGGAAATCGTAGGCCAGCTGCTCGACGACATCTTCCAGCGGGAGCTGCCGCATCTCGACCTCGGGGTCGTCCCACGTCAGCGCCGCGTATTCGATCTCGGTCGCGGGAAACTCGACGGCGGTCTCACCGGACCATGCGCCAATGCTTTCGATCTGGCCGCTGTCACCGGCGCCGTCAAAGGTCACGGTGACATGGGTGATGCCGGCAGCCATCAGGCCATCGAAGAGGCGGTCCTTGTTGCCGGGGCGCAGCGCTTCGATGCGGGCCGCGCGCGCGGCATGGGCCGCGAAGATCTGCGCCACGTCGACGGTCGAGGGCGCCATCGGGGGTGCGAGGGTGGGTTCACTCAGGGTCATCGGGTGTCTCCGGTAAGGGGAAGGGATCGGAGCCGGGCCGGGCGATCTCTCTCCCCCGGACAAGCTCCAAATCCCCCCTGCCCTTCTCTGTCTCTCGGGCCTCACGCAGCGACCGGCAGTGACCTGGCGGCGAAGGCGCGCCAGAGCGGGTCGACGAGACGTCCGTCCAGAAGATCGGCGCGGTGGCGCAGCCGCTGCGCGAGATCGGGCTCACCCCAGGCAGCCGCGCGGCCCGCCTGCGCGCGCAGCTGGCTTGCCTCGGTCACGACGCCCCGCACCTCGGACGCGCTCGTCATCGGGTGGCACCAGACGACGGCGTGGTCGCTGGCGGCCCCGGCCAGAACAAGGCGCGCATCGCGGTCGAGGATTGCCAGAAGCTGGGGTGCGGCACCCGGGGCGATCCCCTCGGCATGGTCGATCGCGCCTTGCATGGCCTCGGCCAGGCTCGCGAAACGGGCGAGGACCAACGGGGCGGCACGGCCAGACATCAGATCAGCCAGTGCACAGCGAGCCAGGGTCAGGGCGAAGGGGTGATTGGGATCGGTGTTACCCGAAGTAAAATGCGGCGGGATGCCCCGCGCGTGGGCGGTCGGGTGGATGGGAAAAGGCAGATCGAACATGGGAGTATCTCCGACGGCGCGGGAAGCCTCTCTCCCCGCTTCACCGTCAAAGACAAAACCGCTGCCCTCTTCCTCGACGGGGCAGCGGTGATAGGTCCGATGGGCCCTCAGAGCTTGCCGAGGGCCCGCAAGCTCAGCTCAGTTCCGGCGCCGACGATGATGTGATCGTGCAGCGTCAGCCCAAGGTACTTGCACCCCTTCTGGATCTCCTTGGTCATGCTGAGATCGGCCTCCGAGGGCGTCGGATCGCCTGACGGGTGGTTGTGGATCAGGATCAGGGCGCTGGCGTTCAGCATCAGCGCCCGCTTGATCACCTCGCGCGGATAGACCGGGACATGGTTGACCGTGCCGGTCGAGAGAAGCTCATCGGAGATGATGCGGTTCTTGCGGTCGAGATAGAGCACGTGGAACCGCTCGATCGGGCCGCGGACGGTGAGCGCGCAATAGTCCATCAGCGCCTGCCAGCTGCCGATGACCGGGTTCTGGCTGAGGTAGCGACCGAGGATGTCGCGGGCCTCGAGGATGACGGTTTCTTCCTGGGGGGTCATGGAGGTTCTCGCTGAAATGCGCAGGCCGAAGTCCCCAGCCCTCTCGGGGCGGGGCCCGTGGCATGTATGTGGAAGGGGAAAGCGCGACCGCCGCGCGCGAGGGCGGTCGCGTTATCGGGTCCGGCGTCAGCCGACCCGGTCGAGGAGCTTCTTCGCGCGCCCTTCCATGTCGAGGCGGGCGTCTTGCTGGGTCTTGTCGCGCGCAAGCCGCGTGATGCCCTGCACGAAGTCAAAGATGCTCTCCGGCGGGCGGCCTTCTTCCATCAGCACTTTCTCGATGATCTTGCCGGACTCTGCCTTCGAGAAGCCGCGCTTGCGAAGGAAGTTATCCCGATCCTCATCTGTCCGCGCGACGATCTGCTGTCGCGCCGCCTTGATGCCGTTCACGAAGCCCTGCGGCGAGGAATTGGCAAACCGCGTGAGCGCCGGCGCCGCCTCATGGGCAAAGCGCGACGCGGCGTATTTCGAGTGACGGATCCGGATCTCCTGAAAATCCTCGACGCCCCAGAGGTTGCGGTTCTGGCACACGGCACGCAGGTAGAAGCTCGCCATGCCGAGGGTCTTCGCCCCCACCTCGGAGTTCCAGCAGTAGAAACCCCGGAAGTAGAGATCGGGCGAGCCATCCGGCAGCTTGCCCGCTTCGATCGGGTTGTGATCGTCGACCAGGAACAGGAAGACATCGCGGTCCGAGGCATAGAGCGTTGTCGTGTCGCGGCTGATCTCGACATCGGGGTTGTAGACCCCCGTCGACCAGTCGAGCACACCCGGCACCTTCCAGCGCGTGTCGCCGGTGCCATTGCCCGCGATGCGCTGCACTGCCTCGACCAGTTCATGGTCATGGATGCGGCCATAATCGGGGCCGGTCACAGCACGCAGTTCGGTCCGGCCGTCTTCCGTCTCGAAGGTCTTCACCTGCTCGGCGCGGTGGTTGGTCAGGCCGTATTGCAGGTTGATCCCCGCCAGCGGCGCGGGCAGCTGCCGCAGGTAGGAGGCCGGTGCGCCGACGATGCTGGCAAGCTGGCCGAAAGCCCAGTGCGTGGGCGCGACCGGCTCATGCGCTTTCGGCAGCATCAGATGCAGCCGCTCAGGGTTGTCGCGCGCGGCCTCGACCCGGATATCGGCGGTCTGCACCACACGGCTGCGGCTGCGCTCAGAGCGGCCCTTCACGTTGGCCCAAAGATCATCGAGCGACAGGTACCGCTCGTCATCAGGCCGATTGAACCACTCGGACGACACCCGCCCGTTCCGCTCACCCCTGCTCACATCCACTTTCCAGCCACCAGCCCGCGTCGGTGCGACCGGATCCAGAACTTCCACAACGCCCATCGGCTATCTCCCGCAACGGGCGCCGGAAGCCACTCTCCCAGCCCTCAACCCGTCACCGGGAAACCGGCACTCCTCTCACTCTGGAACCCTCACGGGCTTCCACTGTCAGCTTCATTGCATCCGGTCGCACAATCGACTAATTGAGCAGAACGGTCGGCAGTCACCGAGGCGTCGCTGCTCCAGTCGGAGTGCTAAACCTGCCGCGATATCGATGAACGACATCGCATCTTCCAGGGCGTTGTTTCGTTAAGTCAGCGACCGACGAAGCAGCACAACGCCTGTGTTGGATGTATGATGACCAAAACACCCCTATCGCTCCACGTCGATGACGTGACCGTCTTCTCTCGCGCGCTGTCGAAGCAGCTTGACGAAACCAGCCCCTCTCACCTCGCACTGATGAACATGGTCGCGAGGGCGGCGGGCTTCCAGAACCTGCAACATATGCGCGCTGCGGCCGCCGCCCGGAACCGTTTGGACACGCGCGAGGCCCCACCAATCGTGGATGCAAGATCTGTCGAACGCACGCTGAACCTGTTCGATGCGCTGGGACGACTTCGACAATGGCCTTCCCGTCGTGCTGTTCAGACGCTTGCTCTTTGGGCCCTTTGGTCGACTTTCCCCGTGGAAAAGGCGCTCGGCGAAAAGGCCGTGAATGCGCACCTGGCCTCCGAGCATACATTCGGGGATGCGGCGACCTTACGGCGGACGATGATCTCTTGCGGGTTAATGACCAGAAATCGCGACTGCTCTGACTATCGCCGAGTGGAGCGAAAGCCGCCTGCGGAGGCACAGGCCGTAATTAGCCACGTGAGTACTCGGCGGCGGGCACGGCTTGAAAGCGAAAGGGCATCCCAAAGTGCATAACGGGTCGTGTCTTTGCGGTGCCGTTCGGATCACCGTTCAGGGAGAGCTTCCGCAACCGAATGCCTGTCACTGCACCGCCTGCCGCAAGCAAAGCGGACACTTCGGCGCCTCGGTTGATGTGCCGCGCTCCGCGTTGTCGATCACTGGGCAGGAACACGTCCGGTGGTATCGCTCGTCGGAAAAGGTGCGGCGCGGGTTCTGTTCGGTCTGCGGGTCGACGCTCTTTTGGGACCCGGTTCATCATGACTGGACCGCCATCGCCATGGGCGTGTTCGACGGTCCAACCGGAACCAATCTGTCCATGCACATCTTCGTGGCGGAGAAAGGTAACTACTACGCTATCAAAGACGGGCTCCCGCAGAATGAACAATAGGCTAGGAACTTACGCCGGAGACTTTGGTTCATCGTTGTACCAGTATCGGCTGTTTTGTGCGCCAAGCCGCTTTGTGGCAGTGCCGCGAACCCGGCGGGTTTCCCCGCCGGGCCCGAGGGGGGAGACCCCGTTCCTCAGAACGGGATCTCGTCGTCGCGGTCGACCAGTTCGGGGTTTTCGTTCTCGGCCGACTTCGGGCGGCTCAGGAAGTCGACCTTCTCGGCGATGATCTCGCAGCCGTAGCGGTCGTTCCCCATGCTGTCGATCCACTTGGTGTAGTGGATACGGCCGTGGACGAGGACCTTCATGCCCTTTTCGCAGTGCTCCGCGACCGTCTTGCCGAGACCGTTGAAGCAGGTGATGCGGTGCCATTCGGTGTCCATGACCCGGTAGCCGTTCTCGTCGCGCAGGACGCGACCTTCCGAGAGGCGGGGGCGCGAGGTGGCGAGGCTGAAGTTGGTGATCTTGGTGCCGCCCTGGGTGGTGCGGACTTCGGGGGTCTGACCGATGTTGCCAGCGAGGATGACGATGTTCTGCATGGTAAGCTCCTGTGTGTCCTGTCTTCGGGACCGTCCCTTCGACAAGACCCGGAAAAAGCCCGTCGGGTGACGCGTGCACGGTGGACAGCATGGACGCCGGAAACCCCCAGAGGACCGGGGTGGAGCGGGCAGGACGCCAAAGGCGGCCAACACGGCCCGGACTGACGCGGGGTTGCGCGCAGGAGCCCGAACGGGATTAGGGGATTGTCAGTCGAAGGGATGGCCCAGAAGCCAGAGATGCGCGAGGAGCCCATGCCCGACCCTGTCACCTTGCCCATCGGAAAAGCCTGACCCCCAGTTCAGCACCTCCATGGCGGCGGAAACGGCGATCACCAGTCTTGCCACCCCTGCCCTTGCCTTCCGGGAGTTGCGGCACCCTGCCACGACGGGCTATCGATACCGGGACATTCAGGGCATGGACCGCATCAATGGCTGATTACGATCTCGAGGCACTGTCGCTCGGCGAGCTGAAGAAAATGCAGAAGGACGTCGCCAAGGCGATTTCCACATTCGAGGATCGTCAGAAGGCGGAAGCCCGCGCCAAGGTGGAAGCTCTCGCCCGGGATCTGGGCTACTCACTAGCCGAACTTGTCGACACCGAGACGAAATCCGCCCGTTTGCCTGCCGCGGCGAAATACCGGCACCCTGAGAACCCGGCGCTCACTTGGTCCGGCCGGGGGCGCAAACCGCAGTGGTTCGTGGAGGCGTTGGCGGCGGGAAAGACCGCGAGCGACCTCGCCATCAGTTAAAGGCTTGACCTACGCGATCGGCCCTGAGCTGACCTTGCACTCCACGTTTTGCGCTGCTGTGCGCCTCCCCGTAGTTGACGTTCGCAATGACCCCCGGCGAGTTCAGGCGGAAGCAGATGCGTCCGCTTCCGAGGCTGCGCGATAGCGGGGGATTCCTTACAGTCGCGAAAACTTTTAATATTACAAAGAAAATCGAGGCGACCATGGCACAGAGATCTGAGATCGAATGGACAGACGCGACGTGGAATCCCGTCACGGGATGCACGAAGGTCGGTCCTGGCTGTGACCACTGTTACGCGGAAAGGTTTGCAGAACGCTGGCGCGGCACTGCAGGGCATCCTTACGAACAGGGCTTCGACTTGCGGCTTTGGCCTGCGCGGCTGGCACAGCCAGCCCAGTGGAAGAAGCCGCGCATGATCTTCGTCAACTCGATGAGCGACCTTTTCAACAAGGACATTCCGCGCGAGTTCATCGACCGCGTATTCGATGCGATGGAAGCTGCAGACTGGCACGTGTATCAGGTGCTTACCAAACGGTCGTCGCTAATGCGCAACTATGTGCGCCGCCGCTACGACAGTGGGCGAGTGCCGTCACATATCTGGCTGGGCGTGTCTGTCGAGGATGCCGCCCACAAAGGGCGGATCGAACACCTTCGGCAGATTAACTCTGACGCGCGCTTCATCTCATTCGAGCCTCTGCTCGGTCCGATTGGCGAGGTTGACTTAACCGGCGTGGCTTGGGCGATTGTCGGCGGCGAGAGCGGTCCTGGCGCGCGTCCTATGGAAGCGGCGTGGGCGACCGAATTGCGTGTGGCCTGCGAGCGATACGACGTGGCGTTCTTCTTCAAACAGTGGGGCGGTGCGCGTCCGAAATCCGGTGGTCGTCTGCTTGAAGGTGAAGAATGGAACGGTTTCCCATGGGAGATCGTGCCCAAGGCGATCATAGCGGAATTGCAGTAGCGAAAGATACGAATGGCAGCAGATTTAGACCTTTACCGTGACCGCGAACAATCTTTTATAAAGCACCAGTTCCTGACGAAATACCTCCAAGCGGCGGCCTACAAGACGCTGCAAGGCCATTCTCCGACATTCAATTTTGTAGATGCCTTCGCTGGACCGTGGCGCGTGTCGGATGACGCCAAATATTCAGACGCCTCTTTCGATCAGGCAATCAACACACTGGAAGCCGTTCGCGCTGATCTTGGGAAGCGCGGTGTAGGTGGGTTGAAAATACGCTTCTGCTTTTGCGAACAGCGCCCAGAGGCGGTTGCGCGCCTTCGGGAATACGCCGCTTCTAAGGGGCTGTTCGAGATACATGTTTTCGAAGGCGCATTCGAAGACAACCTCAACGCCATTGCCACCAAACTGACCGATGGCTTCACGTTCACCTTCATCGACCCGACCGGATGGAACATCCGCAACGAGGAGGTGTTTCGCTTTCTGCGCGAACAGAACGGCGAGTTCATGCTGAATTTCATGTCGGACCACATCAACCGACATGCCGAGTATCACGAGGTGGCAGCGTCGTTCGCTCGGTTCCTCGCCGATGCCCAATGGGCTGACGAATTTGCGCGCCTGCCAGCCGAGTGGAGCAACGAGCGGAAGATGCTGCACTTGATGAAAGCCGCAATGCGCGCAAACAAGGTGGCGTCATACCTGCCAGATTTTTCGATCATGGTACCAAGGCGCGACCGGGTGAAGATGCGCCTCATACTCGGGACGCACAGCCCGTCCGGTTTGGAGGTTTTCCGCGACGTTCAGGAGAAGGTCGAGAAGCAAGAATTGGAGATGAGGCACAACCTTCGCGAAGGGGACAGCCCGCAGGTCAGTCTGTTCTCGTCGGCGGACATAGCGGCGTTTCAGCAGGAACAGAAAGGCGTCGGCTGCAAAGCGAACAGAGCGCGGGCGGAGGAGATCATCGTCGACTTTCTGCAAGGCAGAACGCGGGCGTTTCCCGGGCCCATGTTCAATCTGGCGATGGAGGAAGTTCCGATCCGTCGCACGCATCTAAACAAGGTCATCATGGATATGCGGGACCGGGGCGTAGTTCGTTTCGATCTTCCAGCCCCTAAGCGTGTCCCCCAGCCCAATACTGCAATTTCGTTGGTCTGAGTGGCTCTCAGCAGCGCCTGTCTCACTCCGCCTGCGGGGCCGATCAGCCCGGAGCCGACCGCATAAGCCTGATTGAGTGTCCGCCACTGCCGTAAGCCGGGGGTGCGTTCGCTAATGCAGCGAACTACCGGTCCTCCCGCCCTGTGCGCACCAAGATCTGTGCAGGTGGCACATAGGTGTTCCTCAGATCGGCACCGACGATCACTCTGTCGGCGATAAGCCCGGAGGCGCACCTGCGCCGTAGCGGGCCCTCGGGAAGTGAGGCCGAAGCCTCACCCGAAGGGATCGTATTCCGAGACGATCAGGACCTCGTCGCCGTCGATTTCATCGGCGGGGATGGCGCCGAAGGTTCCATCCCCTGCCTGAAAGACAACGATCGAGACCATGAGCGTGGCGGCGAGGGAGGCGGCGAAGGCGTGTGCATCTTTGCGGGACATCTGTTTGGCTCCTGTCTTGGAGGCGGGGGACCATCCCCCGCGCGACAGGACCCCGCAGGCCCGAAGACTGGCTGACATCACCGGGTGCGTTCGGCTCGACCGAATCCACCCGGCGGCACGGGCTCGCCCGTAGTCCGACCCCTTTGCGGGTTGATCTCGAAGACAGGATTCGGGGCAAGGAAGGGAATGGCGAGCGGGGGATGGTGCCCCAACGTCAGGAGCCGGTTGTCCCGCTCATGCTTGGAACGCCGCCAGCCTCCCAGGCAGGCTCTTGGTTGAAGACCTCCGTCTTGGGGGATGGATCCTAAGGCGCCCCGCGATATCGCGGGACGAGCTTCTTGGTCGGTGAGAGGCCCGGCCCTTCGGCAGACCCTCACGCATTGTCGGGGCTCAGGCGGCCAGGTCCGCGCCCCCTGCCCTTTCGCCTTCCTCGGCACCGACGATCTCGAGCCGCGCGTTGCGATAGCCCTCCCGCGCAATCCATAGCTCGGC
The DNA here is from genome assembly GCF_003789055.1 of Histidinibacterium lentulum. Classification (GTDB taxonomy): domain Bacteria; phylum Pseudomonadota; class Alphaproteobacteria; order Rhodobacterales; family Rhodobacteraceae; genus Oceanicola; species Oceanicola lentulus. Next base: position 22,651 of record NZ_ML119094.1, read on the forward strand.
CGCGGTGACGGACTCCGCCAGATGCAGCAATTCAGTGTTGCCCCCGAAGTCGAGGAGCACACGCACCTGCCCAGCCTTCGGTACCTCGGCCACTTCGAAGATCAGTCGGCTGTCCGCCGAATGACTGCGCATGATGGTGACGAGGATCACCCCGTCCGAGGAGAAGTTCCCTTCATGCAGCGTAAAAAAGGCCGGTGCCGTCCAGGTCGGATAGACCCGGGGCGGCTCCTTCTTCACAAGGCGGCCGACGCCGTTCGAACGCTCCCAGGCGGCAAGCTTCTTGGTGAAGCGTGCCGGCGGCTTGGGACTGCCGTCGGTGTAGCGAACGAGCGCCCCCAAAGGGGCTGTGTCGATGATGTTTGTTGCAGACATGATTCCTCATCCCAAATGCGAGTATCCGCATTCATCATATTGATATTGCTGTGTTTTGTGAGATATAGGGGCGGGTTTTCCCGCCCCCGGATGGCTCAGATCACTCTGCTGCCATCATCGACGCATCGCTGTCCGGCAGATCGGCCGTCAGAAAGGCCGGGAGATCGACATCCTCGGGCTGACCCGCGTCCTCCCCCTGCCCTTCTGCGATCGCCTCGCCGTCGCTTGCCACCAGATCGGCCCGGCGCAGGACCTCGGGCAACCAACCGCTGCCCTTGAGAAGCCGCTCGGCCTCCGTTGCCATCTCACCCTTCTTCAGATGGTCGAGCAGTTGCGCAGTCCCCTCCCCTTTCGCCTCGCGCACAGCCTCGAGGATCCGAGCCTTTGGCACGCGGTTGAGATAGCCATCGACCGTCGGCTCCCAGCCTGCCTCGACCATGTCGAGATCCACCGCGTGGGCCACGAGGTCGGCATGCGCCATGCGGCGGGTCAGACCGCTGGCCGAGATGCCCGCACCGTAAGGGTTCACCTTCTCATGGAGCGCATTGATCCCGAAGCTGAGGCAATGCGCCAGAAGGGCGAGACGGCTGCCCTGGTCGAGAGCCGTCAGATAGTCCCAGAGGGCAGCATCATCGCCGAGGGGTAGATCAGCCTCCCAGGCGACATGACGCTCGTCGACCAGCTTAGCCACGACGCTGTCCTTCAGGTCGGGCGCCTGGGCGGACATGTAGACGTGGCGCACCGAAGCCTCGAGACAGCTGCCCGAAGCAGAGGAGGTGCGGAAGGTGTCCGTCACCAGCTTCAGGAGCAGGAGCGTCAGCGCGACGTCGGGAGAACGCCCGATGGCCTCACGCAGCGCGAGGGTCCGATGCGCGGTCAGTTCCATGACCAGCCGCTCGGGAAGCGGCTTCAGCGCCCCGTCGTCTTCCTCGTCGGATGCGTCCGCGCCGATCGGGTGACCACCCGAGGTGATGACGGTACCCCCGGCGGAGGTCGCCGACGGGTTCCAACTGGAACCCCCGACATCACCCCCCTGCCCCATGGCATCCGCGCCATCACCATCCTGGACCGCGGTCTCCTCGCGCGGCTCGTCCTCAGGCCGGACATAGCCGCGATAGACCGCGAGACTACCGTCCCGATCCAGCGTGACGAAGACACCCGCGCGACCGACCTCGACCGGGTCGAAAATCACGGGCCGTTGCTCAAGCGCTTCCATCGCCGTCTCGAGCTGACCGAGCCGGGCATCGATCTCCTCCGGGTATTCGTCCTGGCCGGAGTATTCCTCCTCCAGCGCGCGGTATTCGGAGAGCAACGCCGCATGGGACGCGCTTTCCTCGTCGGCCATCGGCGCGGGATCACCGGCCAGACGCCGCAGGCCGTGGCTGTAGCCATAGGGCAGGTCGGTCGCCACCTCGATCCACTTCCAGCCCTCCGAGGCCAGAGCCTCTGCTTCGGTATGGAGCTTCTCGGAGACCAGCCGGTCGAGCAGGGCCGGATCCTCGAGCCAGCCGCCGTCATCACCCTGGAAGAGATCGCGCAGGACGACACCGCCCGCCGCCTCAAAGGCATCGACACCCACGAAGACCGCGCGACGATCCGAGGTCCGGACCGAGGTTTCCGTCAGCATGCGCCGGATAGCATAGGGCTCCTTGTTCCAGGAGTTCTTCACCGCATCCCAGACCTGCACCTGACGCGCGTGATCCGGGTTCACCGTGAAGGCCATCAGCTGTTCGAGCGTCATGCCATCCTCGGCATAGACCTCAAGCAGGGCAGGGGCCACGGACGCGAGCTTCAGGCGCTGTTTCACGATCTGCGGCGTGACGAAGAAGGCCGCCGCGATCGCTTCCTCGCCCTGACCCTTCTCGCGCAGGGCTGCGAAGGCGCGGAACTGGTCGAGCGGGTGCAGGGCGACACGCTGCATGTTCTCCGCGAGCGAGTCGTCCTCGGCGAGAATTTCCGACGCAGCATCCCGCACGATGCAGGGGACCGGCGCGGTCTTCGCCAGCCGCTTCTGCTTCACCAGCAACGACAGCGCCTGGAAGCGACGACCGCCGGCCGGGATCTCGAACGTGTCGGTCTCGACACCATCGGCATCGAGCACGGGCCGGACGTTGAGGCTCTGCAGGAGCCCGCGCCGCCCGATGTCCTCGGCCAGTTCCTCAACGGAGACGCCAGCCTTGATGCGCCGCACATTGGACTGGCTCAGCACGAGCTTGTTGAAGGGGATGTCCCGCGATGGGGACAGGACGACGTTGTGGGCAACTTTCGCCATCAGATCTTCTCCACGACGGGCGCCGGAAGCCACTCTCCCGATCTCACCTCCCGTCACCCCTCAAACCCCCAGCCTTTTCCTCTCTTCGTCAGTCTTGACCGCGGTCAAGACGTGCAAGTTGGATGCTCTATGCCTTCATGATCGTTTCAAAGTATGCCTCGGGCTGCCTGATCGCTTCGCCTTTTCCCAACAGGTAGTCCAAGATCAGCAAAAGCCGTCCAGCCCCAGCTTTCTGAAGACCACGCATCAGTTTTTCTTGGCGTATTCTAAGCAATCGACCGATGTCGAAGAGAACGCGGTTGAGGGCTTCGCTTGTTCGTGGAGGGTCTGGGAAGAAGTCCGCGACATGTGAAAAGTCCGTCCATGCCATTTTTGCCGGGTCCCGGTTCATGGTCGGTGCTCCAACGCTTTGGGAAGCGTTGGTCTGGTTCACGTGCGTGTCTTTCTTAATATGTTCTTTTTTTACAGACTCTATCTGCCGGTCATTTTGTCCGGTCCTGGCGGACATTTCGCTCGCGCACTCACGGCCGAGGGTTTGGTCTTGCGATTGCTCTCGGTCCGCACGGGTGTTTGAATCGTGGCACTCTCCGTAGCTCGGTTTGGCATTGGCTCCGAGCTCGCGGAGACCAGCGATGATTTGCAAGACTGTGTCGGCAGTCAGGGTTGCTCGACGAAGCAGGTTTCGGATCGTTTCCAGTGAAGCCCGCCGTGCGTCATGGAGCTGTTCGTCCTGTAGGAGGGACGCGCGCAGCGCTAGCGCTTCTGCCTTGAGGGAGCGCAGGCGTTCACGCTCTTCCGTGACCTTCGATGCTCTGGCTGCAAGAGCATCGTGGCTCTGCAGTAGCGGACCCAAGTCGATCCCAAACGCATCCCTGATGATCCCTCCGTAGCGGAGAGGGAAGCGTTTCCCGTTCGCTGAACTCTTTCGCTGGATGAGACCCGCAGCCTCAAGGCGCCCCAGGCAGCGGCGAAGCGTTCTTTCATCAATGCCGTTTGCGCGCTGTGATAAGGAGGCGTTTGAAGGAAACACAACGGTCAGCTTGCAGTGTGTTTCACCAGAGTTGGGGCTCTGATCGCGCGGAAGAAAGCTGATGAGCGCTGTCAGTACGGTGACGTCGTTGCTCGTGAGGCTCAGGTCTTTCCGAAGAACCCGCACCGGCCCCAGAAGCTCGTAGGGGTTAGGGCAGGCATTAGCCGCCTGTTCCGCCAAGGCGGTTCGTGCTTGAGTGACATGTCTCATGGTGTTTCGGAAGAAAAAGCTTCCCCGTTCACCGCGAGCGGTGTTGAACTCGATTCGTTTTGGGGGTATCAATCAGGTGTCGAGACTGATTGAGGCCCTTCGGAAGCACCGCTTTCGGGGGGTCTTTCCTTTTCTAGCCGTTCCTCCTTTCGTTTTCTGCTCGTTGCTCTTGATGTCTTGACCGCGGTCAAGACACGGGGTCGTCACTTTGGGCCGTCTTGACCGCGGTCAAGAAGCTCTCCGATCAGCTTTCGGACGGCCTCTTCGACGCGTGGGGCAAGATCAGCGTCCACATCGATAGTGATGCGATTGCCTTTGCGGCCGATCTTCACGCGCTCACCTGGCTCAGCCTTGGGCGGAGTTGTCTTGGTGGCCGTGAGCAGCGTAACCGCTGCGTCAAGCCGCTCTGGGCCAGGCAAGCTACGGGGGATTTCGCGGGCGACTTCCTTGGCTCTCGAGACGTCCTTCTCGCACAGCCTGAAAAGCTTCTCCCAGACCCGCCGACCAACGCCATGTGCTGGTCCGATGGCCTGGATCAGCTCCATCGGAATGCCCGTCGCGATACGGTTCATCCGAGAGACGAGAGACTCATCGATCTGGAGTGCCCGATAGGCGATAGTCTGGGCGTTCTTGCGCGTCTCGTCTGTTTTCCCAAGTTCTCGAATGATGCCGGCGACGAACAAAGCCCTCTCGATGAACGAGGGGTCTTGGCGGGCATTGTTCTCCACGCCTTGGGCGATCAGTGCTTCCTCTTCGGTCATTTCCATGACCGTGGCGCGCACCTTCTGACCAAGCTCACGACAGGCGAGAAGCCTGCGGCGCCCATAGACGATTTCAAGTGCGCCATCCTGGGTTCGGCGGACAAGAATGGGAACCTTTTGCCCATGCTCCCGGATCGAGGACACAAGTTCCTCGAGACCATCGCTCGGATCGATACGGTCCATGACCGCGGACATCCGCACGGCGCTCGGGTCGATCAGGCGCGTGGCGTGTTTGTCTTCCTCGAGCACGGATGCTTGCGCACGAGCGACTGTCGGGCTCGTACGTTTCAGATCAAGATCCACGTCCTCTTCTGCAGTCGCGGCATTGCCCATCGCGTTCTTGAGGGAATCTCCGAAGACCTTACGCGCCATGGCTACGCCCCCATGCCTTTAGGATTTCGCGTTCGACTTCGTCGGTAACGCGCGAAACGGACTCGATTGCACGCTCGTAGGTTCTGCGGTTCACGTCGCGAGGTTCGACCTCAAAGATGCTCTGCTGCGTATTGGCGGCATCACCTACCGCTGTCGACTTCAGGAACTCGGCCGGGAGGACCGCATCGCCAAGGACCGTCCGAAGCAGAGACGAGATCTGGACCTGTGGACCATCGGTATTCTCGTAGCGGGTGATCAGCACCCGCACGAAGTTCAGACCGTGTTCGGGAGCATGCGCCTCGACGACGCCCATCAGGTTGCTTGCCATACCGAGGAAGCTTGCCAGGGACATGACATCAAGCATGGACGCGTTAAGCGGGATCAGGACCCCGGTGGAAGCAAAGAGGGCAGAGATCACCGAGAAGTTCAGCTGCGGCGGGGTGTCGAAGATCACCACATCATACCTGCTCAGGACAGGCTCAAGCGCTTCACGGATCCGACTGTGGAAGGTGGTGGCGCCGTGTCTGAAGCTCAAAGCGACCTCGAACTCGTACTCCATGATGTCCATGGAGGCCGGGATCAGATCCACAGTCGGGAAGTTCGTCTTTCGAATGATATCGGAGGCGGGCAGGGGACCTTCCGACCGGATCAAATCGTAGGAGGTCGGCATGTCCGGATCGAGTTCAGGGGTCACCCCGAACAGGTTCGTCAGACTTGCCTGGCTGTCGAGGTCGATCAGCAGGACCCGATAGCCGCGAAGGCCCAGTAGCTGACCAACATGAGCCACGGTCGACGTTTTTGCGGACCCACCCTTCAGGTTGAAGATTGTCACGACCTGGCACGGTTCGCCGGCTCTTCTGTGAGGGTGCTCATCGGGCTTAATCCTGCCCGTCTCAAGAAGGACGCGTTGGGCCTCGACCATTTCCTCGGCAGAGAAACTGCGGCGGTTGCCACCCTCGAGTATACCTTCGGGAAAGCCTTCGAGGTTTGACACATGGTGGCGGAACGTGTTCTGGTTGAGCCGTAGGAGATCTGCCGCTTCCCGCATCGCGAAGCGGCGGAGACCCTTCTGGGCATCCGGTGGAAAAGTCTCCTGAGCATGTTCTCGCAACCGGCTACCAAGCCGCTTGGACATGACATCGAATCTTTGAGAGGCTCGTATCCCGCTCATCACTGCCCTCAAGTCTTTATTGTTTTGTAGACCTTAACAGTTTTGGTGAGTAAATCCAGCCCAAACCGTTGAACGGCGTATGCGCGTTGAAGGGGCTGATTTCTGACGAGAGAAAACCGTTAAGTATCAGTGCGTTGGGTGGCCTTGTTCGCAGCGTACTTCAACAGCTCGTGGGTCGTGGCGTCGTGGCCACAACATGTATTGTGGACGCCTACGGACTGCAGATCATAAGAATCGCATGGCGATTCCCGCGACTTCAATCAAGTAGCCCCAGCCTCTCGGCTCGCTCCAACAGCATCTTCACGGATGACGGCTGCCAGCTGGTCCGCCCACGCGGCGTCCGCTCCCGCATTTTCTCGAGCCGGTTGCAGATTTCTTGCAGCGTAATCTCCGGGTTTGCGCCCTTGATGCCGGCAACGATGGCCGGCAAACGGTCGTCGGTATCGCGGCGACCGGCACGGCCCAACACGGTTTCGTCCAAGAACCCATCCCGCACATACGCGTTCACAGCGCGGAGTAATCGGCTTTGTGTCCACTGACGTTCATGGGGCAGGGGAGCGTTGATGATGCGCAGCACGTCCTCCCAGGCCATGTCGGGCCGCAGGCGACGAACGTGCGGTACCCAGTCCTGTGCCGTCTCGTTCAGGCGATCCATGTAACCGTCTTGCCTCGCCAGCCGCACTTTGCGAAGCGCCGCGGGATCGCGGGCGCGCAGGCCCGGGTTGCCGCCGATCCGACCCTTGCTGCGTGCCGAGGCCAGCCCCGCTTTGGTGCGTTCGCGGATCAGGGCGCGCTCGAACTCGGCCGCGGCACCGAGAACTTGCAGGGTGAACTTGCCCTGCGGCGAGGACGTGTCGATCGGATCGGTCAGCGAGCGAAAAAAGGCACCTTTCGCCTCCAGCCGCTCGATGACCTCGAGCAGATGCGACAGCGATCGCGCCAGACGATCAATGCGCACGACGACCAGCGTATCGCCCTTGCCAATCCGCTCGAGCACGCGGGCCAGCACGGGCCGCGCACGGTTGCCGCCCGAGGCCTGCTCTTCGTGGATCTCGACGCAGCCCGCGGATTTCAGGGCCTGCGACTGGGGCAGGGGGGTCTGATCCTCGGTCGAGACGCGCGCGTAGCCGATCAGGGGCATCAAAACAGGCCGTTTGCAGTTTCATATGTCACTAATAAACGACCGTTTGTAGACGTACGCAAGGGGTGTTTCCTTCGTCGCGCTGAGTTCGGGAAGCCTTGTATCAATGGGCTGAAGCCCGCGAGAGGCGCTCCAGCGTCCTCGAGAAGACAGGGGCCTCGGGCGCCTCTATAGTAGAGAAAATCGCAGCCCCTTAAACTCCATCGTCAAGCGCGCATAATGGCCGTATAATGCGCGCATGAACCGATCACGCCAGACATATATGGACGACGAGGGGGTGCCTCTTGAGGACATGGAGGCGTCCGAGGACCGGGATGACGCTGATCTCTGGTTCCTGCCCGGGCCGATAGAGGACGAACCGGATTACCTGCCGCCCGGACCTCCGCCTGAGGCGAAGGAATCCGATGTTGTCGATGCCTGGCGCGCGGCCGAGGCCGGGCAGGCGGCGCAGCTCGCCCGTGTTTCTGCGCGCCTGGGAATCCTTGATGAACGCCTGCGCCGAGGCCCGGCTGGCTGGCGGCAGCGGCTTGCCCTGATCGAAGCCGCGGATCTCAGCTGGCTCACGCAGGACCGCATTGGGCTCGACCGGTTGTCGCTCTACATGGCGCTGCGGGTTTCGACCGTCACGGATGATGCGCAAGCGCTGTACCGGATCGGCTGGACCGTGCGGCGGCTGACCGGCGGACCCGCGCCGTTGGCGCATCGGTCAGGTGTGGGCGACCTCGAAACCTTTCTCGACCGGCGCGACCGCCCGGGGCAGGGGGAGCGTTTCGACGATGCCAAGGCGCCCTCGCGCGTGGCCGAGATGGCAGAGCGCGAAGCCTTTGAGGACCGGGCCGCCGGATGGCTCGCGATGATGGATCAGGCTGAGGATCTCCACCCCGTGACACGGGCCTGCATGGGCTTTCATCTTTGGCACGTCGCGGAGCTTTCACCGGTCGATGACCCGCTCGAGGCTGCGGTGACGGCTGCGCGTGTCGCGATCGCCGATCTCGCGCCGTCGGGGAGCGCTCCGGGCGCAATCTTCGCACCCATCGCCATGGGCGGGGGAGGGGGTTTCCGCGCGATCGGGGACCAGCCCGCCCGATTGGCGCGCTGGCTGAGCGCGATGGAGAGCGCGACATTGGCAGCCTTGCGCAGGCTCGACGAGATCGAGGCTTGGGCAGCGGCTGCCGAGCGAACGATGGCACCGCTCTCGGGCAAGACACCGCCGTTGCTGCGGGACCTTTTCACAAGCTGGCCGCTCGTCTCGGTACAGATGGCTGAGAAACTGACAGGTGCGCACCGGGCAACGGTTCAGCGCAACGTCGACTGGATGGAGGAGCGGGGCCTGATCCGGGAGGTCACGGGGCAGGGGCGCTATCGCATGTGGCGGATCGTCGAGACGCGCGCGACAGAGACAAGATCGAGCTCTGATCGAAATGATGGGCTGTCGCCTGAGGATCTCTACGATGTGCTGGCCGCACGCCAGTGATACCCGAATACAGCGCTGTCAGGTGTCTGCATCCCGCAGCTCCCGTAGAGCAGCGAGGTAGCGGTTCATGCGGCGCATGTCTTTTTCGGTCAGTGCGGACAAACGCGAAGCGTTCAGGTTGTCGAGGATGTCGGCCGTCTTGACCCGACGCGCAATCTTGTTGCCCTTGGCGCGCTGAACGAAGGCCACGTACACTGCCTCGCTGTCGCCTTCATCCTCGGGCCGCTTCGTTACAAGGCGCAAGGCGTCGAGCACAGTCGGCGAGAACCCTTCTTTTTCCAGGCGCTCGAATGTCCAGCCGGGGCCGTCTTCGACCACGTCATGCAGGACGCCCACGATCCGTTCGTCGTCGGTCTCCAATGACATCATCACCCGGAGCGGATGTAGCAGATACGGCGCACCGGCCTTGTCGGTTTGTTCCCGATGGGCTTCCGCAGCGATTTCGATGGCACGTTGAAGGTTCAATGGCTTCTCCTGGTTCATGAATGTGATCGTGACCATTCGGTCGATATACAGCGCGATGGTATTCGCACGATGTCGATCTGCTCAACGTCCATGCGTTCGATGCCTGAAGGAAATCGTCTCTCGTCTTTGACGTGAGCCGACACAGGCGGTGTCGCAGGAGCACCGCAAAGTCATCGTGTAATCTCGCCTGCGATCACGGCCTTCCCATGAACCGCGAGTGTCGCGGTGAACCTTGGGCAGCCAAACTGCCGGATGACGTCGACGACCCGCGCATCGTAGGCAGCCTGCCCGATGAGCCGACACAGATCTGACGCGTGAAACTGCCGGTTGCCGCTGGGTGCGGCTTTGATCTGAGCGAGCAACACCCGCTCGCGTGGGTCAGCTGCCTGTTGCGGAGTTGGCGCTTCCGTTGGTCGGCTTTCCGAACCGGGTGAGGTTCGCCATCGGCGCATGAACCCGAGAAGATAGCCGGCGGGAACCCTGTCGTTCCCGCGAGCTCGGTTGAAGGCAAGGAATCGGTCCCAGATCACCTGCGTGTCGACGTTCCAGCAGGGCAGGGCCCTCTTCGCAGCTTTGTTCAACTCCGCCCAACACGTCTGGAAGACGTTCGATACCTCAGAAATAGTGATCTGTCCCGAGAAAATAGTTTTGTTATTTCTTTCTCTAGATAGTGATGTGTCGCCTGTGCCTGACGCAACATCCTGATCGCCGTCCTCAGTATCGAAGGCCGTAAAGCGGAAGAGCCAGGGCGCGAATTTGCCGTTGGGCTTGTCGCGTCTCAGCTCCAGCTCAGACGCTTCGAGTTCAGACAGCAGCTCGGTCAGGTACTGGCGCGAGATGCCCATCTTGGATGCCAAGTCGGCCAGCGTGAAGGCGGCCGTCCCTCGCGGCAGCCCGTTGTAACCCTCCTTCCACGCAATGGCGTCGAGGATGACGGTCGCCAGCTTGTGGGCGGAAACGGACAGATCTGTCTGAGTGATCCGCCTCAGGATCAGGCCGGTCGTGGGTTCCATGGTCGGTGTCTCCTGTGAGAGACGACCCCATGCCGAGAGCAAACAACATTATTGCCAGCAAAACAACTTTGCTGGTTGCGGCGGTTCGGACAGTGCGCTAGAAGATCCTTGTTCACGGGTTCTTCTAGTGCGGCGTCAGGCTTTTCGGTCTGGCGTCGTTTCCCTTTTTGGTTCGGTGCACCGTCACAGGCGCAAGATGATCAGGTGCGGACCTGCCCCGGGCCAGGCCCGGCCAAGTTCAGTAGCGGACCTCTTCGAAACCGTAGTTCCCCTCATGATCCCGCCAGTCCACGAAGACCGAGCGGTAGCTGACCCAGTTGCAGTGCCCGGTGTCGGGCAGCTGTGATGCGGGCGGGACGTGGGCAACACTCGACCGTGTCCATCGATAGTCACCCTGCACACCGTAGGATCCGAGGCGCGTGGCGTCGTAACGGTTGCAATCGCCTTCACTGTTTTCGCGTTGGCTGAACTGGATGTGAAAGACGCGGATGCTGCGGACGAAGTCGAAGGCGTCGCCCGAAATGTCGATGTCGGCCTGCTCGTCTGACTGGACTTGGACCAGGGGCAGGGGATCTTGCTGTACGCTGGCCTGGGGCGCCTCTCGGAAGGCGATATCGTAGAGCCGTTCCATCGGCGAGAGCGGGGCAGGGGCGTTGAACGACGCCCCCATAGGGCAACGCCAGATCTGCAAGGGCGGCTCAATCGGCCAGGGTGTGATCCTGCGGATGAAGACCGCACGCGCATGGGCACAGGGTGCCGATGCCGGCCAGCCGCCCGCGAGACAAAGCAGAATGGCACAGTCGACCTGGTAGGCTTGCGCCGGCTCGACCGAACCGACGAGGCTCGATACTGTAACGGCCGCAGCAGCTGCTGCGGTCCGGACCTTGTGATTCATGACACCGACTCCAGCTATAATGGTGCGGCGATACAAAACAACACTAACGATAGCAAGCGGATTTGATTGATCGCGCGCACCCTGGGCACATCACGCCCCGAACGTAAGGGACGCGGGATAGTACACAACCGTTACGGAGTGCAGATTGCCAAGAGGGCAAGCGGGGACCGGCTTCGACTCATAGCAGCCATTGGCCGGGCAAACGTCAGAATGCTTCAGCCCGCTTGTCGTTCCGAAAATAAGTGGCTGATCAGCCAGCTCCCGCCAGTTCGCCAGTTCCTCGTTTTCCGTGCCTGAGGTCCTCAAGTGCTGCGTAGAACGCAGGCAAAACCAGAAGGATCAGTACTGTCGCAGCCAAGAGTCCGAAGACAACCGAGATCACCAGCGGCTTGAGCGTCTGGGCCTGCGTCGAGGATTCCAGCAGCAAGGGTGCCATGCCCATGATCGTCGTCGAGACCGAGACGAAGATAGGACGGAACCGCGATCGCACGGCTTCGCCTGCGGCCAGCGCAGCTGACAGTCCTTCGGCGCGGCGGGTGTTGATGACGCCGACCAGCAGGATCGCGTTGTTCACCACGATTCCCGCAAGCGAGGCCGCCCCCACCAGCGAGGGCATGGAGATGTTGTAGCCCATCAGGACATGGCCCCAGATGACGCCCAGGAACGCCAGCGGGATGGTGATCATCACGATCAGCGGCTCCACATAGCTGCGGAACTGGAAGCTGAGGACGATGTAGATGCCCACCAGTCCGATCAGGAACCCGCGCAGGATCGAGACGACGGTTTCCGCCGAATTCGCGGCCTGCCCACCGATCTCGAAGATCAGGCCGGGGGTGGCAGCCGCGAGGTCCGGCAGAAAGCCCTCGGCCAGCCGGGCGGTGATCGCGTCGGCATTGCCGATGCGGCCGTCCACATCGGCCGCGACGGTCAGCGTACGCAACCCGTTGCGGCGCGTGATGGTTCCCCACCCACGTGCTTCGGTGACGGTGGCGATGCTCGACAACGGCACGGTGCCGCCACCGGGCAGCGCGATCTCGAAAAGGTTCAGGTCAGCGCGGTTGGCGCGGTCCTCATCGGCAAGCCGCAGCTCGATTTCCCAGGCCAGATCGCCGCGCCGGATTTCCGCAAGCTGTGTGCCGAGAAAGGCCGCGCGAAGTTGGCTTGCCACATCCGTTGCGGCCAGCCCCAGCGCCTCGGCCCCCGGCGACAGGCTCAGCCGCAATTCGGGCGCGCCCGGGCGCAAATCGAGGATCGCGTTGCGCACACCGGCATAGGTTTCAAGCTCCGCCAGCGTGGCGCGCCCCGCCGCCTCCAGCGTGGCGAGGTCGGGGTGGCTCAGGCGCAATTCCACCGCGATGCCCTGCGGGCCGATCCCCGGCTCGGTCAGGATCAACGAGGACACACCGGGCAGAGTGCCGATTTCCGCGCGCCAGAGCGTGACGATTTCGTCCAACGTGCTGCTGCGTGTCTCGGCGCCGAGCAGGTCCACCGCGACGGTGGCGACATGGGCACCGGCCTCGCCCGCCGAGAGGTTGCGGCCCAGCCGGGTGATGCGGCGGATCACCAGCGGTTGTGCCTGGGGCTGATCGGGGGACAGGCGGGCGTTCGCGCGGTCCAGCGCCGCCTCTACTTGTGCGACGGCCTCGGTCGTGCGCACAAGCGGCGTGCCCGCGGGCAGCATCAGCCGCGCCTCCAGCACGTCGCCGTCGATCTCGGGCATCGCCTCGCGCTTGACCACGCCGCCGCCCAAGGCGCCGACGGTCACGATCAGCGCCCCGATGGCCAGACCGACAACAAGCCAGCGCGCCTTGATCGCGGCGTCTGCCAAGCGGCCCACGCCACGTTCGCGCAGGGCATCGAAACCCGCCTCGAAGCGGATGCGAAAACGGGATGCGGCGGTGTCCTTCATCCCGCCTTTCAGGTGATGGGGCAGGATCAGGAAGGCCTCGATCAGCGAAGCGGCGAGTGCGGCCAGCAGGACCACCGGAAGAACCTCCAGCACCGCCCCCAGTTCGCCTGCCAGAAAGGCAAGGGGCAGGAACACGGCCAACGTCGTCAGGAAGGACGAGATCACGCCGGGCGCCACGGCTGCGACGCCCGCCGCGACGGTTTCGACCGTGGCCCCCTTGGCCGAATGAACCGCGATGGAATCCGCGATCACGATGGAATCGTCCATCACGATCCCGATCGCCATCAGAAGCGCCACCAGCGTCATCATGTTGAGGCTGAGCCCTGTCAGCGCCATCCAGACGAAGGCGCCCGCAAAGGCCATGGGCAGGCCCATCGCTGCCCAGATCGCGAAGCCAGGTCGGAAAAACAGACTCATGACGACGACCACCAGCACAAGGCCTATCACCCCGTTCTGAACCAGCATCACCAGCCGGTCGCGGATGATGGAGGTCACGTCCTGCACCACCTCCACCGTGATCGTGTCGGGCAGGCGGGCGGTTTCCTCGGCCACCAGCGCCGCGACGCCGTCGAGCACCCGCAGCGCGTCGGCATCGAGCGCCTTGGCGACATCGAGCACGATGGCGGGGATGCCATCGACAAAGGCGCGGTCTTGCGGCGGGTCGAAGCGTTCCTCGATCGCCGCCACGTCGCCCAGCGTCAGGGTCGCGCCATTGGGCAACACCAGAACCGGGATCGTGGCAAGCGTCCTGGCTGTATCGCGCTCGGCGGTGAAGCGCAGGGTCAGCTCCGCGCCCGGCCCCTCCAGTGTGCCTGCGGGCAGGTCGATGTTCTGCGCGGCGATGGCGGTGGCGAGCGTCGTGGGTGTCAGCCCGTGGCTGTCGAGCACGGCGCGCTCCGCAATGATGGTCAGTGTCCGGGTGCCGAGGCCGCCGCGCGTGACGCCCGCGACACCTCGTAGGGCGGTCAGCCGGTCCAACAGCGCGTCAGCGTAGCGGTCCAGCTCGCCCAGAGGCAGATCGCCCGAGATGGCGACCGATGTGACAGGATCCGAGCGGTGCAATTCGCGCACCACGGCAGGATCGGCGCGGTCGGGGAAGGTGTCGATGGCGGACACCTCGGTGCGCAGCGAATTGACGAAGCGCAGCGCATCGTTACCGGGCGCCATGGTTGCCACGGCCCGCGCGCGACCAGTCTGGGCCGTGCACGTGAAGGTTTCCAGCCCCTCGACACCCTGCACTCCGTCCCAGAGCGGCGCGCAGATCGCGGCTTCCACATCCTCGGCTGCAGCGCCCCGGTAGGGCACGGTGACCTCGGCCTCGACGGCGCGGAAATCGGGGAAGGTTTCGCGCAACAGGCCCGGCGCGGCAAAGATGCCCGCTGCAAGGAACAATAGAAGCAGCAGGTTGCCCGCCGTCGGGTGGCCGGTGAACCAGCGTATCATGGCTGGACCTCGACCGGGGTCAGGGCCATGCCGGGAATGGCCGGCGCGATGTCGTCGATCACCACGCGTTCGCCCGGCGACAGGCCAGCGGCGATAACGACGCGGCCATCCTGCGCGAAGGCGGCGGTGACGGGGCGCAATTCCAGCAAGTCTTCGGGGCCAAGGATACGCACCATGTCGCCATGCAACGCCGCCTCGGGGATCGCGATGAGGCCTGTCATGGAAGCGCCCGAAAAGGAAAGCTGCACCTGCATGTTGGGCACCAGCGGCAGGCGGCGGGGCGGGTCCGCGCCCTCATAGGGGTCGTCAACCCTGACCACCACCGGCACGGTGCGCGCACGGGCATCCAGCGCGCCCTCGATCCCGACAACACGGGCGCTCCAGATCTGCCTCGGGTCCGACAGAGGGCTAAGCGTCACTGCAATCCGCGTGGCGGGCATGTCGCGCATCATGTCGGCAAGGGTGATGCCCTCCGGTGCATCTCCCAGCAGCTGTCGAAAGCTGTCGATGGGCAGATGCGCCACGACCTCGGCCGCCGCGATCCCGTCGGCACGGATCACCACCTGACCGGGGGCGACGGTCTGAAACAGCTCAGCATTCACCTCGGTTACGCGCAGGTCGAACGGCGTCGTCAGGGTCGTGCGGTCGAGCGAGCGGCGCGCCCGGTTGATGGCGGCCTCGCTGCGCGCGACCTGTGCCGCGATCCGCGCCTCGCGGGAGGGGATCAGGGCGAGCGTGTTCTCCAGTTCCGCCACCGTGCGGCGGGCCAGAAGGGTCGCGCGCTCGGCCTCGTCGGCGCGCGATTGCGGAACGGCGCCTTGCGCGACGAGTGTGCGCGTGCGTTCCAGATCGGTCTCGGTCAGGGCCAGCCGGTTCTGTTCCAGCGAAAGGATGCGCCGTGTGTTGTCCGCCTCTGCCGTAAGCTGCACGCGCTCGGCCTCCAGCACCGCGAGGTCGGCCTGCGATTGCGCCAGCGCCAGCTCGTAGTCGGCGGGGTCGATTCTCAGCACTTCCGTCCCCGCCGGGATCAGGCGACCGGGCTCAAGGTCCGGATGGCGCCAGATCACCTCGCCCTGCACCTCGGCCACGGCGACCCAGGTCTCGGCCGCGCGCAGGTTGCCCCAAGCGGTCGCGGCGGGCCGAATATCCTGCGCCGCGACCGTCATCACCCGAACGGGCAGTGCGGGCGCGTCGCCCCCGACCTGCGCGGGGCCGGGGGCAGACGCGACCATCCAGGCCGCCGCGGCAATGCCGAGCGCGATGGGTGGCAGCGCCAGGAGCGGGGCGAGGCGCATGGGTTCAGCCCTGCGCCCGGCGCATCCGCGCCAGCGTGTCGTCGCGCAGGATGAACTGGTGGTAGAGCGCGCCCATCACATGCAGCGCAACCAGCGCCAGCAGGATGACCTTCATCACGTCATGCCCCTGCGCCGCGGCCTCGACCCCGCCGAACCACGCGACAGACCCGCTGAGTGGCATCAGGATCATCAGCGCGTAAAGCCCGACATGGGTGAGCTTCGCGAGAATGCCTTGCACCTTGCTGGCCTCGATCGCCGGGGGCACGCCGCGCCGGGCGCGCAGGGTCAACCGCCACAGCGCGAAGATCATCACCAGCGCGCCGCCCGCCACATGGGCCAGCACGAGCGGGTCGAACCCAGCCTCCAGCCCATCTGTGATGTGGTCCCATGCGGCCGACATCGCGTCCTTGAAAAGATATTGCTGCGCGATCAGTGCGAAAATGAGCCAATGCAGCGCGATCTGAAGGCGGGAATAGCCGGCGGGGGCGGTCTTGGCGGGCATGGCGAGGATCCTTTCGGTCAGGGTGCGCGACCCGGATAGAGGTTGCGGTTGTCAACAGTATATGTTAGTGAGTTATAACTAACAAGAGGTGACTCGTGTCGGGCCGTCAAAGTGCTGAAGAGAGAAAGGCGCAGATCGTGGCCGAGGTTCTGCGGCTGGCCGATGAGATCGGACCCGACCGGCTGAGCACCACGGATGTCGCGCGTGCCATCGGCCTCAGTCAGCCTGCGATCTTCCGGCATTTCCCCACCAAGGGCGCGCTCTGGCTGGCGGTGGCCAAGGATATCGCTGACCGGTTGCAGAGTTACTGGGCTGCGGCCGAGGCAGGGGCCACCGGGCCGCAGGCGCGCCTGAAAGCGTTGATCGGTGCGCAACTGACGGCCATTGCTGAAACGCCTGCCCTGCCGTCGATCCTGTTCTCGCGCGAGTTACAGGTGGACAATCCAGCGCTGCGCGAGGTGTTTCGCAAGCTTCTAGGCGTGTTCCAGGGCCGACTTGTCGCCGCGATCAGGGAACTTCAGGCGGCGGGTCACCTGCGCCGGGACGTCATCCCAGAGGATGTCGCCATCCTGCTGACGTCGCTGGTGCAGGGTGTCGCCATCCGCTGGACACTCGGCGCCCGGGGCTTTGCGCTCGTGCCTGAGGGGTTGCGGCTGTTTGACGTGCAGATGGAACTTCTACGCGCAAAGGAGGGCGCTTGCGATGCCTAGAACCAGTCTGACGCGCCGCATAGCAGGCGGTGTTGCGATTGCCTTTGGCGTGCTGACCGTTTTCTCTGGTGGCCGAACATTGCTCGGATCAGCCGACATGGGGGCAGTCGTACCCTTCGTGCTGTGGTTCAATACTCTAGCCGGGCTTGCCTATGTCGTCGCGGGTCTCGGCCTGTGGCAGGGGCGGCGATGGGCCTGGCCCCTATCGTTCGCGATCTTCGCCGCAACGTTGCTGGTTTTCGCGGCGTTCGGCCTGCATGTCGCCCGAGGTGGAGCCTTCGAGATGCGTACCGTTTACGCCATGGCCCTGCGCAGCGCGGTCTGGGGCTGGATCGCGTGGGTGGCGCGTCAGGCGTTTTCCGGTCGGTAAACGCAATCGGCCAGGGTGCTGCGGTTGAGGTCGGCGACAAACGCCGCCTCGGCATGGGCTAGCCGCGCTTTCAACCGACATTGCGGGGTCAGGGTGCAGCTGTTGGTGCCGACCGCGAAGCATTCCACCAGAGCCTGATCGGCTTCAAGCAACGCCACCACATCGCCCAGGCGAATGTCCTCGGGCGCGCGGGCAAGCATGGCGCCGCCGCCGCCGCCGCGCCGGGTCTCGAGAAGACCTGCCGCGGCAAGTGCCGAGATCACCTTGGCCAGATGGTTGCGGGAGACACGGAATTCATCGGCGAGTTCCGACGTGGTGAAGGCCCGGTCGGGTGCGCCCGCCATCCGCATCAGAACGCGCAGGCCGTAATCGGTGAAGGAGGTGAGGCGCAAGGTCGCGATCCTGATTTGGTAGTTGAAATGCGCATTCACGAGCGGTATGCGTATCTCAAATACCAATTCGCTGCGGCCCACGCAAGGACCGGGCGACGCGCGAGGGAAAGGACCCGCAATGAAAGACCTCCCAGAAACGGACGTGCCTCAGGAGACCGGCGCGCTGATCGATCACATCCTGACGCGCTATCACGAGATGCATCGGGAGGATCTCGCCTCGCTCGTACTGCTCGCCGACCGGGTCGAGCGGGTGCACGCGGACGATCCCGAGGCGCCCACGGGGCTCGCCGCGGCCATCCGGACGCTCGCCGGGGAGATGGAGGATCACATGATGAAGGAGGAGATGATTTTGTTTCCGGCCATGCGCGCGGGCGGCGGGCCGGGCATCGAGCACCCCATCGCGGTAATGCGCGCCGACCATGACGATCACGCCGAAAACATCGCGCTAATCCGGCGGCTCACCTGCGATCTGACACCGCCCGAGCACGCCTGCGGCTCTTGGCGCTCGCTCTATGGCGGCCTGACGACGCTGTTCGACGACCTTGGTGCGCATATCGCGTTGGAAAACAACGTGCTGTTCCCGCGCTTCGAGCAGGCTTGAGGCGAAGATGCGGCTTGCGGGAGTGACAGTCGGGGGACGCGGCGGGACGGATCGTCTTATGGACGCGGTGGCTGACCGGCTAACGCAGGACGGCGTCCGGCTGGTGGGTGCGTTGCGCGCGGCCTCGCCCGATGCCGGATCGGGATCGTGCGACTGCGATCTCTGGCTTCTGCCCAACGGGCCGCGCTGGCGCATCACGCAGGATCTCGGACCCGGCGCCACCGCCTGCCGGATGGATGCGGGCGCCTTCGAGGAGGCCGTCGGGCTGGCGATGTCGCGGCTTCGGGCCGGCCGGGCAGACCTCGTGATCCTCAACAAGTTTGGCCTGAGCGAGGCAGAGGGGCGCGGCTTCCGCGCGCTGATCTCCGAGGCGCTTGCCCGCGGCGTTCCTGTCCTGACGGGTCTCTCCGAAACCCACAGGGCCGCGTTCGACCGCTATGCCGATGGCATGGCGACGATCCTCGCACCGACCGAGGCTGTAGTCATGGACTGGTGCAACGCCGCCGTCGCAACCGTGGCCGAGGAGGGCGTGACGCCATGAGCGGACAGGGGACTTACGCCTCGCCCCCCTGCATGGCGGCGGAGGTGGACCCGACCTATTTCGATCCGCTTGGCACGAATGCGCAGCAGGCGCGCGATGTCGCGCGCTGGCGCCGGGCCGAGCGGACAAGACTGGCCGGCCTTAGGGAGGGGCTGGGCCAGACAGGACGGGCGCAGGTGAGCAATTCCATCTGCGGTCATCTCGAAACGGTCCTCGCCGCGCGCGGGACCCTCCGGGAGACCGTGCTTGCCGGCTACTGGCCGATCCGAGGAGAGCCGGATCTGCGCCCGTTCCTGTCCGATCTTCACGCGGCGGGCGTCCGTATCGCGCTGCCGGTGGTGGAGACCCCCGCAGCGCCGCTCGTGTTCCGACGATGGACGCCGGGCATGCGTATGCTGCGCGGCCATTGGAACATCCCCGTTCCGCCGCCCGAGGCGGAGGTCCTGGTGCCCGATATCGCGCTTGTGCCCTGCCTCGGCTGGGAAGAGGGTTGTTACCGGCTCGGCTGGGGCGGCGGCTATTATGACCGGACACTTGCCGCGCTTTCGCCGCGGCCCGTCACCATCGGCATCGCGCTGGCGGCAGCCCGACTGACCACAATCTACCCGCAGCCCCATGACATTCCCCTCGACAGGATCGTGACGGAGAAGGGCGTATCGGGGGAGCGAAAGGACCCATCATGATCCCGACGAGCGAACCAACGGCCCGGTTGCGGCCCGGCGAAGGCGCGATCGCGCGGCTTGCCTGCCTTGTGCTGCAACCGGTCCTGACGCGCGTTGTCCGTCGGGTCGCGGCGCGGCACCCGTCTCTCTTCGCGCGGCTCGGACCGCACCAGGCGACTGACTTCCTGATCGATCCCGTGGAACTGCCCTTTGCGCTGCATCTCCGCCCCGACCCGCAGGCGCTCGTCTTCCGCGCCGTGCCGCGCGATACGGCGCCGCAGGTCGGGGCCACGATCCGCGGGCGGTTCTTGCTGCTTCTGGAACTGATCGACGCCGAGCAGGACGGCGATGCGGCCTTCTTCTCGCGCGATCTGGAAATCAGCGGGGACACCGAGGCCGTCGTTCGTCTTAGGAATGCGCTCGACGACATAGACGGCTCGCTGGCCGAGGAGGCGTCGGCGATGTTCGGGACACCCGGACGGACGGTTCTCGCACGGTTGCGGCGGGCCTATCCGGATGCCACCAAACCGAGGGAATACGCATGAGCCTTGCCGAACTGATCTGCCCCGCGGGCACCCCCGCCGCGCTGCGCACCGCCGTCGACGCGGGCGCCGATGCGGTCTATTGCGGCTTCCAGGATGCGACCAATGCGCGGAACTTCCCGGGGCTGAACTTCACCCCCGATGAACTGGCCGAGGCGGTGACCTATGCCCATGCGCGCGGCACCAAGGTGCTGCTGGCGCTGAATACCTATCCGCCTGCGGGCAAGGTCGATCTCTGGCGACATGCGGCGGACACCGGCGCGCGCTTGGGCGTTGATGCCTTCATCGTGGCCGACATGGGCGTGGCCGACTACATCGCCCGGATGTATCCGGGCGTCCGGCTGCACCTGTCGGTACAGGCCGCGGCCTCATCGCCCGAGGCGATCCGCTACTATTGCGAGAACTTCAGTGTAAAGCGTGTGGTCCTGCCGCGCATCCTGACAATCCCCGAGATCCGCCAGATCCGCCGCGAGATTCCCTGCGAGATCGAGACCTTTATCTTCGGCAATCACGGGCTGATGGTGGAAGGGCGATGCAGCCTGACCAATTACCTGACGGGTCAATCCACGAACATGGACGGGGTGTGCTCGCCCGCCTCAGATGTGGAATATGTGCGCGACGCTGACGGGTCGATGTCCTCGCAGCTCGCGGGTTTCACCATCGACCGGTTCGGGCCCGAGGAGAAGGCCGGCTATCCCACGATCTGCAAGGGCCGCTACGCCGCGCCCCATCGCCCCGAGGGCTACTACGCCTTCGAGGAACCGATCAGCCTGAATCTGTCGCGGCTCCTGCCCGAATTAATCGAGGCGGGCGTGCATGCTTTCAAGATCGAAGGGCGTCAGCGCTCGAAGAGCTATGTCCGCGGCGTTGTGCGTGCGTTCCGCGCAGCGGTGGATGACATCAAGGCCGGACGCGAGGCAAACATCGCCGACCTGATCGCCCTGACCGAGGGGCAGAAGCAGACCCAGGGCGCCTTCGAGACAAAGAAATGGCGGTGAATACCATGACGAAACTGACGCTCGGCCCGATCGCTTACCACTGGTCCGCGGATGCACGGCGTGACTTCTATGCCCGCATCGCGGATGAGGCGCCCGTCGACGAGGTTTATCTGGGCGAGGTGATTTGCTCCAAGCGCGCGCCCTTCCACCAGGCAGACCTGCCGGCCACGATCGAGCGGTTGGAGCGCGCAGGCAAGCGCGTGATCCTGTCAACGCTGGCCGAGGTGATGCTGAAACGCGAGCGCAAGGCAACCGAGGACATCGCCGAGATGGTCTCGCCCGAGATGGAGGTGAACAACGCCGCAGGGCTTTACGCGCGAGGTAAGCGTCCGCATCGGATCGGCCCCTTCATGAACGCCTACAACGACGCGACGATAGCCTGGATGGCCGGGCAGGGCGCGACCCATGTCTGCCTACCGGCCGAGATGCCGGCCCCGGCCATTGCAGCCGCGGCGCAGGCAGCAGTTGCGTTGGGCCTGGGTGTCGAGGTGCAGGTTTACGGCCGCGCGTCTCTGGCTGTGTCAGCGCGGTGCTATCACGCCCGCGCGCACGGCCACACCAAGGACAACTGCCAGTTCGTCTGTGAAGAAGACCCCGACGGCATGCCGCTCCGCACCCGCGACGACCGCCCGATCCTGCGGGTGAACGGCATCCAGACCCTGTCGGAAAGCTATGTCGACCTGCTCCCCGAAGTGGCCCGTCTGATTGCCGATGGCGTCACGCACCTGCGGCTGATGCCACAGGCGGTGGACATGGTCGCGGTGGCGCAGGTGTTTCGCGATGTGCTCGATGGGCGCGGGCCGACAGGCGAGGCCGATGCCCGCCTTGCGACGCTGAGCGGGGATGCGGGCCTGAGCAACGGTTTCTATCATGGCACGGCGGGCTACCGCCGCATTGCCGCCGCGGCGCCGGCCTGAGCGCGCAAGGGACGCCACAAATGACCTCGACCGCCGAACAGATGCGCGCCTGGACCGGACCCGCGATCCTGACCTACGGGTTCCGCCCGTTCTTTTTCGGTGCGGCGGTCTGGGCCGTGCTGGCGATGGTGTTTTGGGTGCCGATGCTGTCAGGGCACCTGATGTTGCCCACAGCCTTCGACCCCGTGTCATGGCACGCGCACGAGTTCCTCTACGGTTATCTCGGCGCCGTCGTCGCGGGCTTTCTGCTGACCGCGGTCCCCAACTGGACCGGGCGTTTGCCGATCGTCGGCTGGCGGCTCGGGATGCTCGCGGGCTTGTGGCTGATGGGCCGCGTGGCGGTCGCGATCTCGGGAAGCGTCCCTGCCGTGCTGGTTGCCTTGGCAGACCTTGCCTTTCAGGCTGTCTTTGCGCTTCTGATCGCGCGCGAGATCGCGGCGGGCAAGAACTGGCGCAACCTGATCGTGCTGGCGATGCTGGGGGTCTTCATCCTCGGCAACGCGCTGTTCCACTGGGAGGCGGCAAAGGGCGACTACGCGGCCCAGGGCTACGGCCTGCGGCTGGGTCTTGGCACGGGCATCATGATGATCGCCGTGATCGGCGGGCGGATCGTGCCCTCCTTCACCCGCAACTGGCTTGTCAAACGGCGCAGCACAGCCTTGCCCGTCCCGCCGATGCAGCCCTTCGACAAGGTGGCGCTGGCGGCTCTTCTGGTGGCGCTTGGGCTGTGGGTCGTGCTGCCTCTCGGGACGCCGACCGGGCTGGCCCTTGTGCTGGCAGGCGTGTTGCATGCACTGCGCCTGGCCCGCTGGGCCGGACACCGGACCTTTGCTGAACCGCTGGTGACGGTGCTTCATGCCGGCTACGCCTTCGTCCCACTGGGGGCTCTGGTATTGGCTGTGGAAATTCTTGCTCCGGGGTCGTTCGGAATGGCAGGCGCGCAACATTTCTGGATGGCTGGCGCAATCGGGCTGATGACGCTTGCCGTGATGACACGCGCCACGCTGGGTCATACAGGGCAGAACCTCACCGCCGGCGCGGGGACGGTTATAATCTACCTAGCCCTGATCCTGTCCGTATTCGCGCGGGTCGCTGGGGGCGTATGGCCCGAATTTTCCAGCCCGTTGCACACGGTGTCCGGGCTGTCGTGGATCGTCGCCTTCGGCAGCTTTGCGGTCATTTACGGCGGGCTTTTGCTACGTCTGCCCGCCGCCAAGCGGATCTGAGGCGCGCACCGATGGGATGGTTCGAGTTCGCCCTCGCCTATGTCGTGTTCTTCCTGTCGCATTCCTTGCCCGTGCGCCCGCCGTTGCGGCCTCGGCTTCAGGCTCGACTAGGCGCTTCCGGCTTCACACTGGCCTATTCTGTCCTGTCGCTGGCGGTACTTTCCTGGTTGATCGGGGCGGCGGGTCGCGCACCGCATGTTACCCTTTGGGATTGGGCCCTATGGCAGGTCCATGTCCCACTGACGGTCATGGGGCCGGTCTGCCTGATCCTCGCGCTGTCCATCGGCCGGCCCAACCCGTTCTCGTTCGGCGGGGCGCGCAACGATCTGTTCGATCCTGCACGGCCCGGAATCGTCCGCTTGTCGCGTCACCCGCTGCTTCTGGCGTTGGCGCTTTGGGCGGCGGCCCATGTCGTGCCCAACGGAGATCTGGCCCATGTGATCCTGTTCGGTACCTTCGCCGCCTTCGCGCTGCTGGGAGGCCGACTGATCGACCGGCGCAAACGCCGCGAGATGGGGCCAGAATGGCAACGGATGCTTGATCGCGGAGCGGAGGCGCCGCTCCTCTTGGCGTCCCTGTCGGGGGGCACTCTCCTACGGCTTGCGGCAGGCGTTGCGCTTTACGGGGCGCTGCTCTGGGCGCATCCATTGCTTTTTGGGGTCAGCCCGCTTCCCTGAACGTCAATCCTTGATGTCTTCGATCCAGGTCTTTGCGGCGACGGCACGAGGCAGGCCAAGCGGGCCGATGGCCAGCATCGCTACCTGCATGATCGCCTCAGCCTCAATGCCCTCCGATCTGGCACGCCGGGTGTGGGAATGGACCGCGCCTTCGGATCCGGCGCCAATCGCGAGTGCGAGTTTGACAAGGCGCTTTTCGCGGTCTTTCAGCGGGCCGCATTCGGCTGTAGCCTTGCCCAAGGCAGCATAGGCCTTCCAGACATCGGGGTGTTCCTCGGCGAGATCTCCGGCGGCGCCGGGCATGGATTTGGTCATCTGTCAGTCCCTCAAGTTGAAAAGTCATCAATCAGTGGATTTGGTCTCGCA
This sequence comes from Histidinibacterium lentulum, assembly GCF_003789055.1. Lineage (GTDB taxonomy): Bacteria > Pseudomonadota > Alphaproteobacteria > Rhodobacterales > Rhodobacteraceae > Oceanicola > Oceanicola lentulus. Next base: position 46,978 of record NZ_ML119094.1, read on the forward strand.
AAGCGCTCAAGATCCGCCTGACTGTCGATGGTGATGCGAGTGCCGGTCACGGTCACCCCGTAGGGCTGCAGGCCTTTGAAGGCGCGGCTGAGATTTTCAGGTGTCATGCCCAGCACAGAGGCCAGGCGCCGCTTCTCGAAGTCCAACTCGAACGCAGCCCCACCGCCGGCGTGCCTTTGTTGCCTGAGCAGGTAATTCGCGAGCCGCTCGAGCGACGTTCTGAGTTTCAGGTCTTTTTGCGCCTTGATGACCGAGCGATAGCACTGCGCCAGTTCAGTGACGATCGCACGGGCAAAGTTGCCGTCGGCGTCGAAGATCGCGCGAACGTCCTGGCTGGGGATCAGCGCGATCCGGCTTTTCTCCAACGTGCGGGCCGACATCAGGTAGGGCGCATCCTTAATGGTCGCCGCTAGAATGAAGGTCGAGATCGGGCGGACGGTCGCCATGCTGGTCTCTCGGCCATTCCAGGTCGAAAACAGATCGACCGAGCCCGAAACGACGATATGAAGAAAATCGCTCGGTTCTCCTTCAGTGATCAATTCGATCTGTGCAGGAAAATTCTGCACATAGGCGCCCCGCATCAAGGATGTGAAATTATCATCCGCCATATGTGCAAAGAGATCGAGCTTTCGAATTTCCCGGTATTCGGAATCGGGCACGTCGTTCTCCCTCCCACATCGCGCGCTTAACAATTGTCACCAAATCAATTGATATATGTCAACCGGTCGGTTGACCTTCGCGACCGCAGCCTTGATCTGCGACCGCGCACCGGATGACAAATTTCTGTAAGCCATTTATTTCGTTATCCTTTTCCAGGTTTTGTGATCTAGATCAAGTCACGAGCGTCGCCGTCGCGTCAGGTCTGGCAGTGATCCCCTCACAGGGGTGAACCGCTATTCTTGCCGGAGACCCGCCATGCAGACCGTAGCCACAGCCTCACGCGCCGATCAGACACGCGCCCTGAGCCTGAGCACGATCGCCTTCACCGCCTGTTTCGCGGTCTGGACGATCTTTTCCATCATCGGTGTCGCCATCAAGGCCGAGCTTGGCCTGAATGACACACAGTTCGGCCTGCTGGTCGCCACCCCGATCCTGACCGGATCGGTCACCCGCCTGTTTCTCGGCGTCTGGACCGAAAAATACGGCGGGCGGCTGGTGTTCTCGAGCCAGATGATCCTGACGGCGCTGGCCACATGGGCGCTAACGCTCGCAGACAGCTACATCATGTATCTGATCGCGGCCCTTGGCATCGGCCTCGCGGGCGGATCGTTCATCATCGGCGTCGCCTATGTCAGCCGCTGGTATGACGCCGGCCACCAAGGGACCGCGCTGGGTATCTTCGGTGCGGGCAACGTCGGCGCCGCGGTCACCAAGTTCGTCGCTCCCTTCGTCATGGTCGCCTATGGCTGGCATGGCGTGGCCTATGTCTGGGCGGCGGGGCTCGCCATCATCGGCGTGCTGTTCTTCCTGCTCGCCAAGGACGACCCTGAGCTGGTCGAGCGCCGCAAGACCGGCACCAAGGCACCGACACTGGCGCAGCAATTCGCGCCATTGAAGAACCTCCAGGTCTGGCGCTTTTCGCTCTACTATTTCTTCGTGTTCGGTGCCTTCGTCGCGCTGGCGCTGTGGATGCCGCACTACCTGATCGACGTCTACGGCATCGATGTGCGCTTCGCTGGGATGGCGGCGGCGTCCTTCAGCCTTTCAGCCTCGTTGTTCCGCGCCTATGGCGGCGTGCTGTCGGACAAGTTTGGCGCGCGGAGGGTCATGTACTGGACCTTCGGCTTTTCCCTGCTGTTCCTGTTCATGCTGAGCTACCCGCCCACGGATTACGTCATCCAGGGCAAGGACGGTGCCATCGCCTTCTCGACACAAATGGGTCTTTGGCCCTTCATCGTCACGCTCTTCGCTCTGGGCTTCTTCATGAGCCTCGGCAAGGCGGCAGTCTTCAAGCACATCCCGGTCTACTACCCCAAACATGTGGGCGCCGTCGGCGGTCTTGTTGGCATGATCGGGGGCCTTGGCGGTTTTGTCCTGCCGATCGCCTTCGGCGCTCTCCTCGATCTCACGGGCATCTACACGTCATGCTTTGCGCTGCTCTTCGGGCTGGTCGCTATCGCTCTGACCTGGATGCACCTGTCGATCCGCGCGATGGAGCGCGCTGCGCATGGTGAAGTGCTCGACCAGTTGCCGCAACTGCCCGAGATGCAGGACATTCACCACCCCGAACGCACCGCCATGCCGCGCGTGCTGGAGGACTGGCGGCCGGAGGACCAACAATTCTGGGCCGAAAAGGGCCGTGCCGTTGCACGCCGGAACCTGTGGATCTCGATCCCGGCGCTTCTGCTGGCCTTCTCGGTCTGGATGGTGTGGTCGGTGGTCGTGGCTCGCTTGCCCGCCATCGGGTTCGACTTCACCCCGGGACAGCTGTTCTGGCTGGCGGCCTTGCCGGGCCTGTCGGGCGCAACGCTCCGCATCTTCTACAGCTTCATGGTGCCGATCTTCGGTGGGCGGCTGTGGACGACGCTGTCGACCGCTTCGCTGCTGCTGCCCGCCATGGGCATCGGATATGCGGTGCAGAACCCCGACACGCCTTACCTGATTTTCCTCGTCCTGGCCCTTCTGTGCGGCTTTGGCGGCGGCAACTTCGCCTCGTCGATGGCCAATATCGGCTATTTCTTCCCGAAGGCCGAAAAGGGCAACGCACTGGCGCTGAACGCGGGGCTGGGGAACCTCGGCGTGTCGGTCATGCAGTTCCTCGTGCCCATCGTCATCACGGCGGGTGTCTTCGGGGCACTTGGCGGGCAACCGCAGACCATGTCCGACGGCGGTCAGCTGTGGATGCAGAACGCAGGCTTCGTCTGGGTGCCCTTCATCCTCGCAGCGACCATAGCGGCCTGGTTGGGCATGAACGACATCGCAGATGCACGCGCCAGCTTTGCCGACCAGGCAGTGATCTTCGGACGCAAGCAGAACTGGTTGATGTGCATCCTCTACACCGGCACCTTCGGCAGCTTCATCGGCTACTCGGCGGGTTTCCCTCTGCTGACGCGCCTGGCCTTTCCCGAAGTGAACGCACTCAACTACGTGTTCCTTGGGCCGCTCGTGGGGGCGCTGAGCCGCGCTGCCACCGGCTGGATCTCGGACAAGTTCGGGGGCGGTCGCGTGACCTTCTGGACTTTCGCCCTGATGATCGTCGCCACCTTCGGTGTGATCAGCTTCCTTGGATTGGGCTCCTTCGTCGGCTTCTTCGCCTGCTTCATGGCGCTCTTCTTCCTGACCGGTGTCGGCAACGCGTCGACCTTCCAGATGATCCCGGTGATCATGGGTCGCGAAATTCCGCGCCTGATGCCGCACTTGGGTGCTGAAGAGCGCAAGCGTCAGATCGCGATGGAGTCCGGCGCGATCGTGGCCTTCACCTCGGCCATCGCGGCTTACGGCGCCTTCTTCATCCCCAAGGCCTACGGGACATCAATCGCGATGACCGGGTCTGCCGTTGGGGCGCTGTGGGGTTTCCTGATCTTCTACGTGATCTGCGTCGTCATCACCTGGGTGGTCTACACGCGCCCCGGCGGCCTTCTCCACGACATCGAACATGGCCGCACGCCGCAGGGCACCGCAGCCCAGCCCGCTGAATGATTCAGTTGATTTCCCGGGCGGCGGAGCTCGCCGCCCGGACCCAGACACCCGAAAGGACAGCCAAATGAGCCATCTGCTCGACAAACTGAACTTCTTCCAGAGCAAGGAACTGGAGCAATTCTCCGACGGTTGGGGTCAGACCACCCGCGAGGATCGCAGCTGGGAAGACACCTACCGGAACCGCTGGCGGCACGACAAGATCGTCCGCTCGACGCACGGGGTGAACTGCACCGGGTCGTGTTCATGGAAGATCTACGTAAAATCCGGGATCGTCACCTGGGAAACCCAACAGACCGACTATCCGCGCACCCGTGCGGGCCTGCCCAACCACGAGCCGCGCGGCTGTGCGCGGGGAGCCTCCTACAGCTGGTATCTCTATTCCGCGAACCGGGTGAAGAACCCGTTGATCCGTGGTGCGCTGATGCGGGCGTGGCGGAAGATGTGCGAGACGATGACGCCGGTGGCCGCCTGGGCCGCGATCCAGGGCGATCCCGCCCTGCGCAATTCGATCAACAAAACGCGGGGCAAAGGCGGCTTCGTGCGGGCCACCTGGGACGAAGCGACCGAGATCATCGCCGCCGCCAACGCCTACACGGCCAAGACCTACGGGCCCGACCGCGTGTTCGGCTTCTCGCCGATCCCGGCCATGTCGATGGTCAGCTACGCCGCCGGTTCACGCTACCTGAGCCTGCTGGGCGGTACCTGCATGTCGTTCTACGACTGGTACTGCGACCTGCCGCCAGCTTCCCCCCAGACCTGGGGCGAACAGACTGACGTTCCGGAATCGGCCGACTGGTACAATGCAGGTTTCCTGATGCTTTGGGGCTCGAACGTGCCCCAGACCCGGACACCCGACGCCCATTTCTACACCGAGGTCCGCTATCGCGGCACCAAGTCGGCCGTGGTCAGCCCCGACTATTCGGAAGCCGCCAAGTTCGGCGACATCTGGCTGAACCCGCAGGCGGGCACCGACGCGGCGCTGGCAATGGCGATGGGTCACGTGATCCTGCGCGAATTCCACCTCGACCGGCAGGCCGAGTATTTCGAGGACTACGCCCGCAAGTATACCGACATGCCGATGCTGGTTCGGCTGGATGAAAAGGACGGCCACCTTGTGCCGGGCCGGATGCTGCGCGCTGACGACTTCGACGGCAAGCTGGGCGAGGCCAACAACCCCGACTGGAAGACCGTCGCCTATGACGAGGCGTCGGGTCAGATCGTGGCTCCGAACGGGTCCATCGGGTTCCGCTGGGGCGAAGAGGGCAAGTGGAACCTCGAAGAGAAAGCGAAGGGCGCTGAAAGCAAGCTGCGCCTCAGCCAGATCATGGATGGCGATCACGATGAGGTCGTAGGCGTTAACTTCCCTTATTTCGGCGGTGCGGCCACGGGCGATTTCGTGAAATGCGATCACCCCGAAGTGTTGACCCGGAACATTCCGGCGCGCCGCGTGAAACTTGCCGACGGGTCCGAGGTGCTGGTTGCCACCGTTTTCGACCTCTTCTGCGCCAACTACGGTCTCGACCGGGGTCTTGGCGGTGACTGGGTGTCCAAGGATTTCAACGACGACAGCCCCTACACCCCCGCCTGGGCCGAAAAGATCACCGGCGTTGAGAGGGAGAAAATCATCGCGGTCGCCCGCGAATTCGCCGGCAACGCCGAAAAGACCCATGGCAAGTCCATGGTCATCCTCGGGGCCGGTCTGAACCACTGGTACCACATGGACATGAACTACCGCGGCATCATCAACATGCTGGTGATGTGCGGTTGCATCGGGCAGGAGGGCGGCGGCTGGTCGCACTACGTGGGGCAGGAAAAGCTGCGCCCGCAGACCGGCTGGCAGCCGCTGGCCTTCGCGCTGGACTGGAACCGCCCGCCGCGGCACATGAACTCGACCTCCTGCTGGTACGCGCATACCGACCAGTGGCGCTACGAGACGCTGCGCGCCGGTGAAATCCTATCGCCCACGGCACCCGAAGGCGATTGGGACATCTCCCTGATCGACTACAACATTCGCGCGGAACGGATGGGCTGGCTGCCCTCGGCCCCGCAGTTGAAAACCAACCCGCTGGAAGTGTCGAAAGCCGCGAAGAAGGCCGGCAAGGAGATCAAAGACTACGTCGCCGAACAGCTGAAATCCGGCGATCTGGAAATGTCCTGCCAGGATCCGGACGCCCCGGAAAACTGGCCGCGCAACCTGTTCGTCTGGCGGTCGAACCTTCTGGGGTCGTCCGGCAAGGGGCACGAATACTTCCTCAAGCATCTCTTGGGCACCGACCACGGGGTGATGGGCAAGGATCTGGGCGAGGAAGGCGGCGTGATGCCGAAGGAGGCCCGCTGGCACGACGAGGCGCCGAAGGGCAAGCTCGACCTGCTGGTCTGCATCGACTTCCGCATGTCCACGACGGCGGTGTATTCCGACGTCGTCTTGCCGACGGCCAGCTGGTACGAAAAGGACGACCTCAACACCTCGGACATGCACCCGTTCATCCACCCGCTGCAGGCGGCGGTGGACCCGGCCTACGAGTCGAAATCGGACTGGGAGATCTTCAAGTCGATCGCCCGGAAGTTCAGCGAAGTGGCGCCCGAGGTGCTCGGCGTGGAGACCGACATCGTCCAGCTGCCGCTTCTCCATGACACCGCCGCCGAACTGGCACAGGCCCATGTGAAGGACTGGAAGAAGGGCGAATGCGACCTGATCCCCGGCAAGACTGCGCCGAACTACATCGCGGTCGAGCGGGATTATCCCAACCTCTACAAGAAGTTCACCTCGGTCGGGCCGCTGCTGGAGAAGCTCGGCAACGGTGGCAAGGGGATCAACTGGGACACCAAGACCGAGGTCAAGCATCTGCGCGATCTGAACGGCATCGTTCAAGATGAGGGCGTGTCCAAAGGCCAGCCGAAACTCGAAACCGCCATCGACGCGGCCGAGATGATCCTGATGCTCGCCCCGGAAACCAACGGCGAAGTGGCCGTGAAGGCCTGGGAAGAACTTGAGAAGCCCACGGGGCAGCACCATACCCACCTCGCGGAGGGCGCACATCACACCAAGATCCGCTTCCGCGACATCGCCGCGCAACCGCGCAAGATCATCTCGTCGCCCACCTGGTCGGGGATCGAAAGCGAAGATGTCTGCTACAACGCGGGCTACACCAACGTCCACGAACTGATCCCGTGGCGCACCCTGACGGGCCGCCAGCAGCTCTACCAGGATCACGAATGGATGCGCGCCTTCGGCGAAGGGTTCGTCAGCTATCGTCCGCCGGTGGACCTCAAGACGATCACTGCAGCCGTCAACAACGACGCGGCTGAGGGCAGCCCGCACGTGGTGCTTAACTTCATCACGCCCCACCAGAAATGGGGCATCCACAGCACCTACACCGACAACCTGCTGATGCTGACGCTGAACAGGGGCGGCCCGGTGGTCTGGATGTCCGAGGTGGACGCGAAGAAAGCCGGGCTGGTCGATAACGACTGGGTCGAGGCCTACAACACCAACGGCGCGCTGACCGCGCGGGTGGTGGTGTCCCAGCGCATCAAGCAGGGGACGCTGTTCATGTATCACGCGCAGGAAAAGATCGTGAACACGCCCGGCTCGGAAAAGACGGGCAATCGCGGCGGCATCCACAACTCGGTGACCCGCGCCACACTGAAACCCACGCACATGATCGGCGGCTATGCGCAGCTGTCCTACGGCTTCAACTACTACGGCACCGTGGGCAGCAACCGCGACGAGTTCGTGATCGTGCGGAAAATGAAGAAGATCGACTGGCTCGACAAACCCGCAAGCCGGTCCGCAACCCAGAACGTGGAGGCAGCGGAATGAGAGTTCGTGCGCAAATCGGCAAGGTCCTGAACCTCGACAAATGCATCGGGTGTCACACCTGCTCGGTCACCTGCAAGAACGTGTGGACGACGCGCGAAGGTGTCGAATACGCGTGGTTCAACAACGTCGAGACCAAGCCCGGCACCGGCTATCCGACGGACTGGGAGAACCAGAAGCGCTGGAACGGCGGCTGGGTGCGCTCGGCCTCGGGCAAGCTGCATCCCAAGCAGGGGTCGAAATGGCGGATCCTGGCGAACATCTTCGCCAACCCGGCCATGCCCGAGATCGACGACTACTACGAGCCGTTCGATTTCGACTACGACCACCTGAAATCGGCGCCCGACATGACCGCGTTCCCGACCGCGCGCCCCCGCTCGAAGATCACCGGCGAGCGGATGGAGAAGATCGAGAAGGGTCCGAACTGGGAGGAAATCCTCGGCGGCGAATTCTCGAAGCGGTCTCAGGACTACAACTTCGATCAGGTGCAGAAGGACATTTATGGAGAGTATGAAAACACCTTCATGATGTATCTGCCGCGCCTGTGCGAGCACTGCCTTAACCCCACCTGTTCCGCCTCCTGTCCCTCGGGCGCGATCTACAAGCGCGAGGAGGACGGCATCGTTCTGATCGACCAGGAGAAGTGCCGCGGCTGGCGGATGTGCGTCTCGGGCTGCCCCTACAAGAAGGTCTATTACAACTGGGACACCGGCAAATCCGAGAAATGCACCTTCTGCTATCCGCGGATCGAAAGCGGCCAGCCGACGGTCTGCTCGGAAACCTGCGTCGGGCGCATTCGCTATCTGGGCGTGATCCTTTATGACGCAGACAAGATCGAAGCTGCGGCCAGCGCCGAGCGCGAGACCGATCTCTACGGCGCGCAGCTCGACGTCTTCCTCGACCCGAACGACCCCGAGGTGATCGCCGCGGCGCGCCGTGACGGCGTGCCCGAAGACTGGATCGAGGCGGCGAAGGTCAGCCCGGTCTGGAAGATGGCGATGGATTGGAAGGTCGCCTTCCCGCTGCACCCGGAATACCGGACGCTGCCGATGGTGTGGTACATCCCGCCGCTCAGCCCGATCCAGAACGCCGCTCAGGCGGGCCAGATCGCGATGAGCGACCAGATGCCCGACGTCCGCTCCCTGCGCATCCCCGTCAAATACCTCGCCAACATGCTGACGGCGGGCGACGAGGAGCCCATCGTTCACGCCCTCGAACGCATGTCGGCGATGCGGCTCTACATGCGGGCCCTCAGCGTTGACGGCGTGCGCGACGAGGCGATTGCCGCCCGGGTCGGCATGTCCGGTCGGGTGATCGAGGACATGTACAAGATCATGGCCATCGCCGATTACGAGGATCGTTTCGCGATCCCCACGGCGCACCGGGAACAGAACGAGCATGGCGCCGACATCCGCGGCGGCTGCGGCTTCACCGACGGCAACGGCTGTTCCACCGGCGAGGCGGGCAAGACGACGCTCTTCGGCGGCAAGAAAAAGAAATTCGCCCTTCCGCAGGAGACCTTCTGATGCTGGACCGTTCCCTGAAAGCCCTGTCGCTGATCCTGAGCTATCCCTCGCGGGAACTTCAGGAGGCGATGCCCGAGATCGGGACAATTCTTGCTTCCGATCCTCGCATCGCCACCGATACACGCGCTGCGCTGCGCTCGTTGACCGATGGCTTCGCAGACGCCGACCTCTACGATCTGCAGGAGAGCTATGTGATGCTCTTCGACCGCTCGCGGACGCTGTCGCTCAATCTCTTCGAGCACGTTCATGGCGAAAGCCGGGACCGCGGCGGTGCAATGGTCAGTCTGATCGAGACCTACCGGGCAGGCGGGTTCGAGCCCGCCACAACGGAACTGCCGGATCACCTGCCGGTGCTGCTGGAATTCCTGTCGACGCGTCCCTTCGCAGAAGTGCAGGAAACCTTGGCGGACGCGGCGCATATCCTCGATGCTCTCGCGGCCCGGCTCGTCCGGCGCGACAGCGGATATGCCGCCGCGTTCGCCGCTCTTTTGCAGCTGTCAGGTGACAAGGCAAACGCCGAAGCGGTGGCCGACATGCTGGCCCAGCCCGATGATGATCCGACCGACCTCGCGGCGCTCGACGCTGTCTGGGAGGAAACGGAAGTCACCTTCGGCCCCGATCCGAACGCCGGTTGTCCGCAGGTCCGCGACATGCTCGCGGCGATGGACAAACCGACCCCGCAACAATCGAACAGGAGTGCATGACATGTTCGGCGACTTCGACATCAACTTCGTCATCTTCGGGGTCATGCCCTATGTCGCGCTGACGATCTTCCTGGTGGGATCGATCGTGCGTTACGAGCGGGACCCCTTTACCTGGAAGAGTTCCTCGAGCCAGCTTCTGCGCCGAAAGCAGTTGATCTGGGGCTCGATCCTTTTCCACGTCGGCATCCTGACCGTGTTCTTCGGTCACCTCGTCGGCCTCTTCACGCCGATCTGGGTGCTGGATGCCATCGGCATTCCCTATGCGCTCAAGCAATGGATGGCGGTGCTGATCGGCGGCCCGGCTGGCATCGCCGCCCTGATCGGATCGACCATGTTGATCCATCGCCGCCTGGTCGATCCGCGCATCCGCGTGACATCGACTTTCCCCGACATCCTGATCATGGTCCTGATCTGGCTGCAGCTGGCCATCGGCCTGCTGACGATCACCCAGACGCTGCAACACATGGACGGGTCGGAAATGGTCCGTTTCATGACCTGGTCGCAGAGCGTGGTCAGCTGGAACATCAACGCCTGGGTCACCGTCGTCGACGTGCACTGGCTCTACAAGCTGCACATCTTCCTCGGTCTCATCATCACGGCGCTGTTTCCGTTCACGCGGCTCGTCCACATCTGGTCCGGTTTCGCCGCGCCGTTCCGCTACCTGCTGACGCGGCCCGGCTACCAGATCGTGCGGTCGCGCCGCCACCGTCCGCTGGAAGAACGCCGCCGCGCCTATGACAAGGTGCAAGCCAAACGCGGTCCTACCGCCACGACGCCAGCGGAGTGAGCCAGATGAACGTGGCCCTGTTTCCCGATGTCGTCGTGAACGGCGAAACCATCCCCTCGGCGGCAATCGCCGCCGAGGCCCAGAACCACAGCGCCCCCAAAGACAAGCCGGGGATCGCCTGGCGCAAGGCGGCGCAGGCGCTGGCGATCCGTACGCTGCTCTTGCAGGAGGCAAAACGGCGCGGGTTGACGCCCGACCCGCTCGAGCTGGCGCCGGGGCGGTTCGAGACGGACGACGAAGCCCTGATCCGCGCCTTGCTGGACGAGGCGCTGGTGATCGAACCCGTCGGTGAAGAGGCCGTGCGCGGGGAATGGGACAAGGACCCCGCCCGATATCGTTCGGCACCGCTCTGGGATGTCTCGCACATCCTGTGCGCCTGCGATCCGCGCGACGAAGCCGAGTGCGCCGCGGCCGAGGCACGGGCCGTTACCCTGCTGGCGCGACTCGACGGCGATGCCAAGGGATTTGCCGCTGCCGCGCGCGAAAGCGATTGCGGTTCGAAGGCTTCTGGCGGCCATCTGGGTCAGCTTGGCCCCGGTGACACCGTGCCGGAGTTCGAGGCAGCCCTGCGCTCCCTGACCGAAGGGGCCGTGACCCCGGCGCCCGTGTTGTCGCGCCACGGCTGGCATATCATCCGACTGAATGCCACGGCGCCGGGGCAGGTGCTGCCCTACGACACCGTTCGGCCGAAGATCGCGCAGGCGTTGGAAAAGGCAGCCTGGGCGCGCGCCTCGCGCGCCTTCGTGGAGAGCCTCGGTCAACGGGCGCAGATCTCCGGCGCAAGCCTGACGCCGATCTGAACCACGCGAAAGGACGTGTGATGAAACCGTCAGAGACAGTGACGCGCGGCAGTGGCGACAAACCGACGAGTCCGAGCCTGCTCGCAAATCCTCTGGACTTCATCAGCGAAGACCACCTGCGTGAACGTCAGATTTGCGCAGTTATCGACGCGCTGGCAACGGCGGACGCTTTCAATCGCCAAAAAGCGACAACGGTGCTGCGCTTTGTGAACGAGGAACTGAACGTCCACCTGCGCGACGAGGCTGAGGACCTGTTCCCGCTTCTTGCCCGGCGCTGCACAGAAGAGGATGCGATTGAGGGTGCGATCGACCGGATCAGGGCCGATCAGGATGAGGCGATGCGTCTGCTGCCCGAAGTGCGTGCGATGCTCGCCGGTTGCCTTGATAGGGGGGCCGATCTGTCCGCAAAGGAGCGCGGGGTGTTGTCCAGGTTTGCGGGGCACGTGCGGCGCCACCTCGTTGCCGAAAACGCGATCCTCTTGCCGATTGCCCGCGCCCGGCTGACCCGGGCCGATCTGCGGATCCTGTCGAAACACATGCGCTCAAGACGCGGGCTGCCAGATTTCCCGGAGACGACCGATGCTGAATGACCTTCTGGCGCGCAACGTGGCGTGGTCGAAACAACGTCACGACGAAGAGCCCGACTATTTCACCCGCCTTGCCGCCCTTCAGGCGCCCGAGTTCTTCTGGATCGGCTGTTCGGACAGCCGGGTACCGGCCAACGTGGTCGCGGGGCTCGATCCGGGCGAGGTTTTCGTCCATCGCAACGTTGCCAACATCGTTCATTCCTCGGACATGAACCTCCTGTCGGCGCTGGAATTCGCGGTCGATGCTCTGCATGTTCGCGAGATCATCGTTTGCGGCCACTATGGCTGCGGCGGGGTCAAGGCCGCGACCGAGGATCTGCCACACGGTCTGGCCGATCACTGGCTCGAGCCGATCCGGCGCCTGGCCCGCGCTTACGCGGTCGATCTGGGGCGCGAACCCGACCTCGAAGGACAACGTGACCGGCTGGCCGAACTGAACGTCGTCGAAGGCGTTCGGCGTGTCTGCGAAACGCCGATCCTTCAGAGGGCATGGCGTCGCGGGGCTGATGTCCGGGTGCACGGCCTGATTTACGGGCTCAAGGACGGGCGCCTGCGCGATCTCGATTGCAGCATCGGGCCCGGGCATTTCCAGCCTACCCATTCCGCCGAGGAGGCAGCACAATGACCATCCATCAAGCCATCGCGTCACCGGGCTGCGGCTGTGACAGTCAGGACATGCTTCACGCGCTGATCAGCATCGACGAGGCACTGACCCGGATTGCAGGAAACGTAGCACCGGCCGGCCGCACCGAGGCCCTGTCGCTCGACCACGCCTTTGGCCGCATTCTTGCCCAGCCGGTCCGGTCCCGGTCCATGGCACCGGCTTTCGATAATGCGGCAATGGATGGCTATGCAATCGCGACATCGGCCCTGACTGGCGCTGGACCCTGGGTGCTGCCAGTCGTTGCGCGCGTGCCTGCCGGGCAGGCGGTGACGACGCCGGTTGCAGGAGCCGTGGCGGCCCGGATCTTTACTGGCGCGCCAATCCCCAATGGCGCGGACGCTGTCGTGATGCAGGAGGACGTCCTGCGTGACGGGGACGTCATACATCTGTCGCACAGACCTGAACCGGGTTTGAACGTCCGCCGCGCGGGTAGTGACATGTACAAGGGTGCGACCGTTCTGGACAAGGGCCGCAGGCTCGGACCAAGGGAGATCGCCGCCTGTGCCGCCGCCGGCGCGGGCATCCTGCGTGTTCGGCGCAGGCTGCGCGTGGCACTGCTTGTCACCGGCGACGAGGTACGCCGCGCCGGGGGCGCGCGCGAGGAAGCCCAGATCTGGGACGTGAACACACCGATGCTGACGGCAGGCCTTGCAGCTGCGGATGTGGACGTCGTTGCCTCGGCTCATGGTGCCGACAACCTTGCCGGTCTTGTCCGTGAATTGGGCGACATGGCGGCGCAAGCCGATCTTGTCATCACCACGGGCGGTATCTCGGTGGGCGAAGAAGATCATGTGAAGCCGGCCGTCATGGCATTGGGCGGCGAAACCCTGTTCAGCGGCGTCGCGATCAAACCGGGCAAGCCGGTGTCGGTCGGGCGCATCGGCAAGGCGCACTGGCTTGGATTGCCCGGCAACCCGGTATCGACCTTCGTCACATGGCAGGTCTTCGGACTGGCGCTGATCCGTGCCCTGAGCGGCGCGGGACCCGCCCCGACCCGACGGCATGTCGTGACCGCAGGCCCAATCCGCCGCAAGCCCGGGCGCTGCGAACTCCGACCCGCCACGCTGGCCGGTTTCGATGGCCATGGTCGCGAGATCGTCTCCTTCGAGGATGCCACACATTCGGCCCGTGTCGGGCTGCTCTCTCCAGCGGACGGGCTGATGTTTCTGCCCGCCGACGTCGAATCCCTGCCAGCCGGTGCGCTGGTCGAATTCCAACCTTTTTGCCAATCCTGAAGGAGCCCCGGACATGAAACTCGCCTACACGATGGCGCCAGGACGCGGCGATACGGATCTGGTGCTTGAACGGCTGGCAGCGAACCTCGCAGCCCGGGGCCTCAGATGCTGCGGAACCGTCCAGATCAACAGCGAGCGCGCCGATGCCGGCCCCTGCGACATGGATGTGCGGGTGCTGCCCGATGGTCCCGTTCTGCGCATCAGCCAGGACCTCGGGTCGCAGGCGCGGGGGTGCCGCCTCGACCCGGCCGCGCTTGAAACGGCGGTCGGGCTGGTCAAGGTGAGCCTTTCATCCGGCGCGGACCTGCTGATCGTCAACAAGTTCGGAAAGCACGAGGCGGAGGGGCGGGGGTTCCGCGACGTGATCGCCGAGGCGGTTGCGATGGAGATCCCCGTTCTGGTCGGTCTAAATGCGCTCAACCGACCGGCCTTCGAGAGTTTCGCGGAAGGGCTGGCAGTTCAGCTACCGTCTGATCCCGCGGCGCTGATGGCTTGGGTTAAGGAAGTGACAACGAGGGTTGACGAGGTGGCCTGAGGTCAACCGACGCGCGCGACTTCCCGTCCCCCCTCCCGCCATTCCGGCAAACCGCCCTCCAGCCGCCGTGCGTTTAGCCCGTGGCGACGCAGGGTGGCGGGCCTGATGGGCCTATCGGATCAGGCCCGCCCAGTGCCAGCGGGAGGGGGGCTACTCGACAGCCTCGATGAACCGCCCGTATTCCTCGCTCACTTCCCTAGCCTCAATAAAGGCCCGCGCGCGCTCCGCGTCGATGCAGCGGAAGTAGTCCTGCACATCGGCGATATAGGCCTCGAAGTCCCCCCGGATCAGATCCGCGTAAGCGCGCATGTCATCTCGGGACGCGGGCAGGAACGGCCGTTCCGGCGGGATGCAGGCATGGGCCGGGCCACTCATCACAAGGACGGTGATCAGCAGCGCGAGGGGGATGTTGCACGCACAGGACATGTGCAGGGCAAAACTCCTTTGCCGCCTTTAAGATCACGACTTTGTCAGCTATCACCGTTATCGGAGCAAGGCAATCTGCGTCAAGTCGATTTAATTGTCTTGCTATCATTCATGTTGTCTTGTATCGCCCGCGGTGTTGCGACCCCGTGGGCCCGAGACTGCACCCAGGCAGAACAAGGACCCAAGGGAAGGCCATGATAGAAGAAGCACCGAATGTGGTTACAGAAGACGGGCTGCGCGGCCTCCTTACCGAGGGCTATCTCATCGAGGTGGTCTGCAAGGAAGGCGCCGAGAAGCGCCATAACAGCTGGTACGGCGCCTGGGTCATCCGAGCCGTTGCCCCGGATGGCGGTGACGACAAGATGCTTGTCACCAGCCGCAGCGTCCTCAAGCTGCGCGATTTCAAGACCATCGTCGGCCTTGTCAGCTTCCTTGCCGACATGGGCTGCACGACCGCCAGCATCCCGCTCGTCGAAGGCGCCCGCGAGCGCCATGCAGCACCCGGGCGCACGCCCGAGTCACGGACCGGACCGGTTCTGGTCAAGGACAACTGACCGCGCGTTTGCGCTCGTCGTTGCATTGGGTACAGGTGTTTGTTCCGCACCCTTGGCCCTGGCCGACGGTTTCATCTTCCAGGTCAGTCCCGATGGCCGACTGATCGACACCGCCGAGACTGCGAGCACCTTGCGCTCGTTCACTGGCGAAGAAGATGCCCAGAATGGGCCTCTTACAGATCGTCTCTTTCTCTTTGCAGCACCGCAGGCCCGTGGGGATGATGGTCCCCTGAGCGATATGACAGCTGCCGCAGCGATTGCCCCGCGCGCCATCCGCGCCGCCCCCGAAATCCTCCACGCCATCGAGACCACGGCGCTGCGTTACGGCAGCCATGATGCCCTGCGTCAGGCGGGCCTGTCGGTCACCGATTGGGCGCTGTTCTACCGCGCCAATATCGAGGTCGAGAGCGCCTACAATCCCGGCGCGCGCAGCCCGGTCGGAGCCATCGGGCTCGGCCAGCTCATGCCTGACACCGCGCGCGATCTCGGCGTCGACCCCCATGACATCGCGCAGAACCTCGACGGGTCGGCCCGTTACCTGTTGATGATGCTCGAGCAGTTCGGCGATCCCGCGCTGGCGCTCGCGGCCTACAATGCCGGTCCCCATGCGGTCACCCGCCACGGCGGCATTCCCCCCTTTCGAGAAACCCAAGGCCATGTGGCCCGTGTGACAGCCGTGTTCCAGCGGCTGAGAGGAGACCTTTCGTGACGTCCAAACCTTCCATTGTCGCGCTCGGCGCGATGGCCCTCATCGTGCTGGCCGGCCCCGCTCTGGCCCAAAGCATCGACCTCTCGCCCGTGCAGACCCTGCTGCAGGGCATCGTCGATGCGATCACCGGCCCCTTGGGCATCGTGATCGGCACGCTCGCGCTGATCGGCGTGTTCCTCTCCTGGCTCTTCGGCATCCTCGACTTCCGCCAGGCGCTTTGGGTGGTGGTCGCGATCGCGGGCATCGCCGCGGCGCCCACCATCGTCGCCGCCATCTGGACGACCTGAGAAGCACCCATGTCCGACCAGTCCCGCGTGTTCATCGGCCTTCTCAGGCCACCCAAGCTGATGGGCTTGCCGATCATGTACGCCATGGTTTGGCTCTTCGGCTCGACGCTTCTGTTCCTCTGGGTCCAGAGCTGGGTGGTGGCCGTCTTCGCGGGGCTGGCCTGGCCGGCGCTCTGGAAAGCCGCGGACTGGGATCCAAACTTCCTCGATGTCCTGGTGATCACCTTGCAGGAAACCCCGCCCACGGCGAACCGCAAGCTGCACGGGGGCGACAGCTATGCACCGTGATGGAATTGCCGATGATGTGGCCGACACCCTCGATCCGCTGACCGCGCTGCCTGCGTGGGTCAAGGGCGAGAAGCAGCTCTCCACGATGCTACCCTATGTGAGCCTCTTGACCGACCGGACGATCCGAACGCGCGGCAACGAGCTGATGCAATGCATCCGGCTGGAAGGGGTGAACAGCACCACGAGCGAGGATGCGCATCTCGACCGGATCGGCGGGCTCCTGGCAGGCATCGTCGCGCAGGTCGGAACCGAGTTCTCATTCTACCTCCACAAGGTGTCGAAAGCGGTCGACGTGACCCTGCCGCCCATCCCGGGCGAGGGGTTCGCGGCAGCCGTCGACCAGCGCTGGCGCGCGCATCTGGGCCGGTCGGGCCTGCGCGACAAGACGCTGACGCTGACGGTGCTGAAGCGCCCGGAGGCAGGCAGCCGTCTGCCCTTCGGGCTGGGGGCGTCGCGTGCGCGACATGCAGCGGACACAACCCGCCGCTTGCGCAAGCTCGACGAGGTCGTGGGGTTTCTGCTGTCCTCCTTCGATGAGCTGAAGCCCCGCCTGCTTGCGGCAAGCAGCGGCGAGCTTCTGGGCTTCCTCGGCTCGCTCAACACGGGCGAGGAGCACCCGCTCTTCCCCCGGTCGCGCCTCGGCGTGATCGCCGAGGACGTTTCCAATACCCGCGTCACCTTCCGTGGCACGACCATTGCGCTTTCCGACGGCGCCGTCGGCGACAAGCTCGGCGCGATCTTCGCGGTGAAGAATTACCCTGCCAAGACCGACAGCCTGATGCTCGACGAGCTGAACCTGCCCGTCGACATGGTGGTCACGCACTCTTTTGTGCCGATCAACGCCAACATCATGGCAGGCCGGATCAAACGGCAGCTGCGCCTGATGCAAGCCGCCAATGACGGCGCCGTCAGCCTCGCGCAGGAGTTGGAACTCGCCCAGGACGATCTGGAATCCAAGCGCCTGATCTTTGGCGAGCACCACATGACGGTGGCGGTCTATGCGCGCAGCCAAGCTGCCCTAGACGACATCGCTGCCGAGATCCGCAACATCTCTGCGACCTCTGGCATCAACCTGATCTCGGAAGCCTTCGGGGCGCGGGCGCATTTCATGGCACAGCATCCGGGGAATACCGGCGCGCGCAGCCGCAAGGCCGCGATCACGAACCACAACTTCGCCGATCTTGCTACTTTCCACCGCACGCCCCTCGGCAAGACCGGTATGGAAGTTCCTTGGGGCGTGCCGATCACGCTTTTCCCGACACCGGAGCGCAGCGGTTTCCGCTTCAACTTCCACGAACAGGGCGCGCCAGATCGCGAACCCACGGGTGGCCACACGCTGATCCTGGGCCGTCCCGGCTCGGGCAAATCCGTGCTGGCGGCGTTCCTCATGACCATGGCGCACCGGGCGGGCGCGCGGCTTTTCGTTTTCGACTACCGCGCCGGCATGGAAATGGCTGTCCGCGCGCTTGGCGGCAGCTATTCGACGGTGCGGGCAGGGCGCCCCACGGGTCTGAACCCGCTGCAAACCGAGATCGACGCCCGCGGGCAGGCCTGGCTTGCCGACTGGCTCGCAAGTCTTCTCGAGCGCCGCGACCGGCCTCTGACCCCGGTGCAGACCAACCGACTGCAGGAGGTCGTACGCCAGAACGCGAGCGCAGGACATGCGGGCCTACGGAACTGGTCGGATTTCGCCTCGCTGCTGGTCTCGACCGATGACGAGGGCGATCTCTTCGAGCGGATGCAGGAATGGACGGCCGACGGCCGATACGGCTGGATCTTCGGGGCCAATGCCGAGGACAGTTTCAGCATCGACGGGGACGTCGCAGGCTTCGATCTGACCGGTATCCTCGACTCTGAGAGCGAGCGGGAACGCATGGCGGTCCTGTCCTACCTCTTCCGCCGGGTCGAACGCGTGATCGAGGATCGCAAACCCACGATCATCGTCATCGACGAAGCCTGGAAGGCGCTCGACAACGCCTATTTCGCGGAGCGGCTCTCGAACTGGCTTGTGACTGCCCGCAAGCAGAACGCCGTCGTCGTGATGATGACCCAGTATGCCAGCCAGCTCGAACGTACCCGGACCGGCAAGACCATCGTGGAAGCCGTGCCGACGCAGGTGCTCTTGCCCAACATCCGCGCCTCGGCTGCCGATTACGCGATGCTCGGCCTTAGCGAGAAAGAACTCGACGTTCTTCTGGGCGTCGGCTCCGCCTCGCGGCTGGCCCTCGTCCGCGATGACCGGGGTGCTGTGGTGATCGACGCCGATCTCAGCGCCCTCGGCCCCCTCGTGACCATCCTTGGCGGCATGGAGAAGGGCGAGGCCCTGGTCGGCGCCGATTACCGGGACCGCCCTGATTTCTGGAGAGTGACATGACCCGTATCCTCATCCGCAGCGCTGTGCTGCTCGGCCTCGGCCTGACCCTGACGGCTTGCGCGCAGCATAACCCCGCGCAAGCCAACTGCTTCAACTTCCGCGATGCGCCCGCACGAGGTGCAACCGCCACGACGACGATCTCGACCATGGGGGCCGCCGTTACGCGCCGCGACACGGCCTGCGATTTCGTGATGCTAGGGGCGGGCGGCTAAGCCCATGCGGACCTGGCTTCCCCTCTCGATAGTCAGCATTGCGCTGGCAGGTCCCACATTGGGGCCGGCCGCCGCCCAAGGCGTACCGACCTTCGATCTGCGGCTGTTTGCCGAACGGCAGGCAATCCTCGAGCAGACCGATCGCGACCTGGCACTTCAGCAAGACCGGCTGACCCACGAAGAGGAACTGGCCGAGATCGAACGCCAGCAACTCGCCTCCCTCGAAGGGCTGATGGATGCCATGTCGCTCGGCTCCGGCGATGTGGCTGGCACCGTGGCCGGGCTCGAGGCGGGGCAGGGGGCGGTTGGCGACGTCGAAAGCGCCGCGGCCAGCCTCTATGCGCCCGAGGATAACAACCCGGCCGCGGCCCGAATGTTCGGCGATGCCCGAGAAGGGATCGAGGAGCTGATCATCCGCGCGGCGCGTCACACCCACAGCCTGCCCGGCGTAAGCCGCGCGGGGCTCTCACTCGTGCAATGGCGCTGCCTGCTGCAGGCGCTGATCTGGCAGGAAAGCCGCTTCCAGATCGGGGCGCGCTCTCCCGTGGGAGCCTTCGGCCTCACCCAGATCATGCCCGGCACGGCGGGCGATCTCGGAATCTACCCGGCCTATTACGACGACCCCTGGCTGCAGGTCACGGGTGGCGCGCGCTACCTTGCGCAGATGCTGAACATGTTCGATGGCAACATTATCCATGCGCTCGCCGCCTATAACGCCGGTCCGGGCAATGTGCGAGAGCACGGCGGCGTCCCACCCTTCGCGGAAACCCAACACTACGTCGTGGTGATCCCGCAGCAGTACAACAGCTACCTCGCCGCCGTGGGCGGCATCGATGCGCTCGGCACCATCGATCCCGTCCTTCTGGCGAACGCGAGCTTCAGCCTCTCGGCCCATGGCGCGGGCGTCTATGGCGACTATTCGCTGGTTTCGGTCCGCGCGGCAGCCCTGCGTGTGCAGGATATCATCACCCGCATCAATGAGACCGAAGACCTGCACGAGGCAATCGCGCTCAACACTTATGCCCGCGCCGAGCTGGCCCGGCTGGTCGCGATCCGGACCCGGATCAAGGCCGCCCATACCCAGCCTCTGAGCGAGGAACAACTCGCCATGGCCGCGGCCCAAGCCGCCGAGCGGCAGTTCATGGATTTCACCCAGGAGACATTGCGATGATCCGGCGCTTGTACCGTTCCCTCACCACCACCGCCGCGACCCTCGCGCTGACCACCGCCCTCGCGGGCCCAGTCACCGCACAGGGCGTGCCCACGGTCGATACCCAGAACATCGCCCAGGAAATCCGCCAGCTTCAGCAGATGCTGCAGGATTTCGGGATCCAGACCGATCTTCTGGACAATGCGCTGGCGCAACTCGACCTCCTGCAGCAGCAGTTCGACCAGCTCGAGGAGATGTATGCCTCGCTCACCGGGCCGCGCAGTATCCTTGGCCTCGCCATGGGCGGTGACCTCGACGGCCTGTTGCAAGCCAATTTCGAAGACATCCCCGGCCTGATCCGAGGCATCCAGGCGGGCGATTGGTCGAGCCTGATCGGACCCAACGCGGGGCCCCTGCGCACGCAGATGGAACAGGCGCTGGCCAGCGCCGGGTTCGACGAGGACTCGCTACGCGAGATCGCCACCAGCGGCAATCCCGGCGCAGAAGGTGTCGCGACGCGGGCCACGACCGGTGCCGTGATGTCGGCGGCGGCCCAGAACAGCCATGCCGAGGCAGCGCAATCCCTCGAGCGCGTCGAACAACTCGTTTCGATGATCCCCGACATGGAGGATCTCAAGGAGTCGATGGACCACAACACCCGCGTCACGGCGGAACTCGCCATCGCCATGACGCGGATGTGGGAGCTTGAAGCCATCCAGACCCTCGGCGCGGGCAATGCGGGCGTGGTGGATGCCGCGACTGTCGCCGAGGAGCGCCGCTACATGGACTTCACCCTGCCGATCCTGCGGCCATGACCAAGGCACCGGACATGACGCCAGGCATTAGCACGCGCGAACTCGTTGAGGAGGAACTGATCCACGGCGCACTGCGCCGGGAGCAGCTCTGGCGGATGATCGGTCTTGGCGGAGCGGGCTTCGGGGTCTTCGGCTGCCTTGCGGCTGCGGCCGTCGCCCTGATGGTTGAGACGCCGCCGCCCGTCGTTGTGCCCTATGATCCCGCGACGGGTCTCGCCCTGCCGAACGCCACGGTGGAAACGGTCTCGCTTGCCGAGCGGCCCGCCATCATCGAGGCGCAGATCTACCGCTATATCCTTGACCGCGAAGCCTACAACCAGCTCGACAACGATCTGCGTGTGCGCCGGGTACTGGCGCAATCCACCGGTGCGGCCGAGGCCAGCATGAGGGCCATGTGGACCTCGGGGCAGGAGAGCTATCCGCCGACCCGCTACGGCCCTGCGGCCGAAATGGCCGTCGAGATCGCCTCGATCACGCTGATCGGCGAGAACCGCGCGCAGGTGCGCCTCAGAAAGCGCCTGACCAGCCCGCAGGGCGCGCAGGACGGATCCTTCACAGCAACATTGATGTTCGCTTTTCAGCCCGAACGGACCCGCTCGATCGACGATGTCTGGCAGAACCCTTTCGGCTTCACCGTCACCCAATATGCCATCCGATCGGACCGATCCGAATGACCTCTGTTCCAGTTCTCACATCCGTTCACGCCCTTCTCGTCGCTGGCGCCCTCGTGCTCTCCGCACCCGCAGCCTTTGCCGAGACCACGCCGCGCCCCGGTCCCCATGACAACCGCGTCCGGGTTGCCACCTGGACCGAGGGGCAGGTTTACCGGATCGTCACCACCCTGACCCGGGTTACCACCGTCGAGTTCGGTGAAGGCGAGACCATCCGCTCGATCATCGCGGGCGACACGGTGGGCTTCCAGTTCGACGGCGTGCCGGGCGGACGCGCCTTCGCAATCAAGCCTGCGGCCTCGGGCGTTGCGACCAACATCACCGTCTACACGAACCGGCGCTCCTACTACTTCCACGTGGTCGAGGCGCGCGAGACCCCGCATTACGTCGTGCAGTTCCGCTATCCCGAGAGCCGCGTTCAACCGGCCCGGGCTGTCGCGGCCGACGCGCCGAATGCCAACTACGCTGTCAGCGCCCGGGAGGAGTTCACGCCGACCGCCATCTGGGATGATGGCACCTTCACCTATTTCCGCTTCGCGCGGAACGCGCCGGTCCCGGCGATCTTCCGCTATGCCAATGGCGGCGAGCGAGCGGTGAACAGCACCGCGCTTGAGGACGGTGTGATCCGTGTCTCGGGCGTGAACCGCCAATGGGTGCTGCGCCTCGGCGAAGACGAGGTCTGTGTTCAGGATATGGGTGGGCCCACGTCATGAGCCAGGACACCGAAGACCTCGCCGCGCGCCTTGCAGCTCTTGAAGCGACAGGCGACAAGAAGCGCGCTGCCGCTCGGCCCTCCCCGCTGGCCGCCATACTCGGCGTGGCCGGGATCGTTGCTGTGGGCGGTCTGGCCTGGGCCACCCTCCAACCATCGCCGGAAGCGCCCCTACCGACCGCAGCCCCCGAAGAGTTCCAGACCGCAGGATCGGGCTTCGGTGACCTCGTGCCCATGCCCGTCGTCGAGCCTGCCCCGCCGCCCCCGGCTGAGACCGGTCCCTCCGAGTCGGAACTGGCGCTGATGGAAAGCCTCGCCACGCTGCGCGCGGAACTCGAAGACCTGCGCGCGCGGCCCGTCGAGGCGTCTGAAAGCGGCGCAGAGCAAGCCATCGCCGATCTCACGGCACAAATCGCGGCGCTGCAGGAGGCCTCGTCTGAGGCGCAGCGCGCGCTCGAGCGACAGTTGACCGAACGCGACCGCGAGCTTGACCAGTTGCGCATGGACCTTGAGGTCGCGCGGCTGACCCCGCCTGCGCCGACAGACCTCGGGCCGAACGAGGAGGTGCTGCGGCTTGCAGAACTCGAGCGCCGCCGCATCGCGGAGGCCGAGGCGCGGGCCGAACGTATCGCGTCGCCCATGATCGCGTTTTCCGGGATGGGGGCAGGGACCGACCGGGAGAACAGCCTCGAGGCGGCGCGCCTGAATGAGGATGAAGCCTTCGTGCGGGCAGGCGCAACGCTCGCCCCGGTAACGCGGGCCGAAGTGATCGTGAACCCCGGCAACACCGTCGTGCAAGGCACGATAATTCAAGCCGTGACCGAGACGGCGCTCGACAGCACGCTGCCTGGTGCAATCCGCGCCATCGTCTCCGAGGACGTCCATTCCTTCGACGGCACGCGCGTCCTGATCCCGCGCGGCGCGCGCCTTGTCGGGCGTTACCGCTCCGATGTGGCGCTCGCGCAGTCGCGGGTCATGGTGGCCTGGGACCGCATAATCCTGCCCGACAATCAGACCGTGGAAATCAGTGCCTTTGGTGGCGACGAGCTTGGCCGCACCGGCACTACCGGCTTTGTCGACACCCGCTTTGCGCAGCGCTTCGGCTCGGCCGCGCTGATCTCGCTGATCGGGGCCTTGCCCGCAGCAGCCGCCGGACAAATCGAGGATGAGGCCGCGGCCGACATCGCGAGCGACGTCGGCACGGACCTGCGCGACAGCACCCAAAGCGTCATGCAGGACTATCTGGCAATCCGGCCCGTAATTCATGTCGATCAGGGCACGCGGATCACCGTCATGGTCGACCGCGATCTGGAGATTTTCTGACATGGCGGCGAGCTATCTCGAAGCCTCGCTCGACCGGCTGGGCGTGCCTGTAAAACGGGACGACACGATCGAGATCTGCATCAACCCCGACGGGCAGGTCTGGGGCGAGTTCCAGGGCGATCACTTCATGCGAGGTCTTGGCAGCCCGCTGAGCCAGACCGAGATCAAGGACCTCGGCAACCAGATCGCCTCGGCCGCATCGACCACGCTCAGCACCAAGAAACCCATCGTCTCGGTTTCGATCCTCTACCGGGATCGTCCGATCCGGGCGCAGGTCATCCAACCTCCCGCCGTCGAAGGCGGGTTCTCGATCTCGCTGCGGTTCTTCTCCTCGCTGCCGCTGAAGGCCATCAAACTTGGCTTCCTCTATGGCAAGGAGCGCAGCCTCGAGGGCCTGCGTCGCGAACGAAACGCCGCGCTGCGCGATGTGGTGGCCTCCGGCGACATCGACGCCGCCCTGCGGTTCTGCGTCGAAAACAAGCTCAACATGATCGTCTCGGGGGGCACCTCGACCGGCAAGACGGTCGCGGCGCGCAAGATCCTCTCGCTGATCGCACCCGAGGAACGGATCATCACCATCGAGGAGGCAGCCGAGTTGCGCCCCGAACAGCCGAATGCCGTAACGCTGATTGCGGACCGGGACACCGAGGCCCGCAGCGCCGATGTGCTTCTGGCTTCGACCCTGCGCATGAGGCCCGACAGGATCGTTTTGGGCGAGGTCCGCGGCCGCGAGGCCATGACCTTCCTCGAGGCGATCAACACCGGGCATGGCGGCTCGCTCACCACCTTGCATGCGGAGACCCCGCAACTCGCCGTCCGCCGCCTCGCCATCGCGGCGCTCAAGACCGATGTGCCGATGACCTATGCCGACATGGTTGACTACATCGAAGGCTCCATCGACGTGATCATCCAGGCCGGTCGCCACGACGGTGCTCGCGGCATTACCGAGTTCTTCCTGCCGGCGCAGGCACAACACCCAGACCAGAACACGGGCCCAACCGGGGGAGCAGAGAACCCCGCGGTCGCGGCCGAATGAAGACCCGAAAGGAACCCCCCCATGCGCAAGATCACCCTCGCCGCAGTTGTCACCCTGTTGGCCGCACCCCTCGCGGCCCAGACCTCGCCTCCGGTCACGAACGATCTCACCGTGACCATCGCGCCCCAGCAGTACCGGATCTGCAACGACCGGCCCGCACGGCCGGTCTGGATGGACGAGATCCACCCGCGCGAGGCCTACAAGGCGCTGACGTTGATGCGACTTTACGAGTTGCGGTCGTGGGAGGCGATCAAGGCAACTGGTGAATGCGGTTGTGATGTCCGCTTCCCGTCATGGGATGCGGCCTCGGCCGAGTACGAGGAACGGTTCGCGACCAACATTCAAGCAGAGCACACTCAGATCCAATTGGCCCTCCGCAACGAACAGAACCAGATCGCCCGCGACGTCCAGGATATCTGCGAAGCGCAAGGTAACTGGTAATGAGCATCGTCAGCTGGATGGTCGGAACGGCCGATGGCTTCCTTGCCGATGCGGCCGAGTCCCAGTTCGGGACTGTGGCCAGCAATACCGGCACGATCGTCCTGCTGATGGTCACGCTCTCGCTGATCGGCGTCTGCATCAACATGGCCTTCCAGATCCGCAGCATGGATGGGGCCAGCTTCTTCTGGTACCTGATCAAGCTGACGCTGATAGGGCTTTTCGCCTTCAACTGGGCCAACTTCAACGCGGTCGCCAATGCCGTGATCGGCGGGCTCGATTACATCGCCGGGGCCCTAATCTCCTCGGTTGGCGGCGGCGGGGCAGGGGCCACCTACTTCGCGGGCGAATTCGACCGGCTGATCACAGAGTTCAGCCAATACCTGAACGCGATCGGCAACAACCTGAACTGGATGACGGGCGCGATCCTCGGCGGCATCGGCCTCGTGCTCTTGAGCCTCCTTGGCTTCATGACCGGCATCGTCCTCATCTTCGCCAAGATGATGCTGACACTCATGCTCGGCCTCGCGCCGATCATGATCGCCCTGTCGCTCTTCGATGCAACGAAGGATTTCTTCCACAGATGGGTCTCAACCACGATCAGCTATGCCTTCTACCCCATTGTCATCGCCGCCATGTTCTCGACCGTCGTCGGCATGGCGAATTCGCTGCTGGCCCAGCTCGGTGACCCAAACTCGGCCACCAACATCGGTTCACTGGTGCCGTTTTTTGTGATGGTCTTCCTGGCCAAGGGCTTCGTTGCGGCAACGCCCCTCATCGTTCGGGGGATCTCTGGAAACCTGATGGTGGCTGCGGCACCCGCTGTGGTCGCGGGATCGACCGGGATCATGCGGGGGATCTTCAATACCGACGGCGTCAAGGGCAGGGCGCGGATCGGCGCGCTGACGACAGGCGAAGCGATCGGACGAGGGGCTGTACAAGCCCCGGCCGCCGTGCGGAGCGCAGCGGCAACGGCAAGCGCGCAGGTGGTCAGGATGGCTGAGAGAGCGAAGCGGTTGGGTCGGTGAAACCTAATGCGCCGCCGCCATGATGCCTTCTCGTTGATGCGAAGGGCGGGAAGCAGTCGTTCGCTGCGAAGATGATCAACGGCCGATCTAATGCCTAAGGGCCTACAGGTAATTGGCCAAATTTCACCGGTGGTCACCAAAGATTGGGCGGCCGACAGAGTTGTTTGGGGCGCGATCTTCGGGTTGCAACCACGCAGCGAGACGTAAAGAGTTCCGCTTGCCGACGAGGAGTTGTGGGATAGCCCATATTTCACGACCTGCCTTGGCCGTGCAGAAAGATTCTTCGCAGTGGAGCCCACCCATGAAGATTGAGAGTGTTGCTGTGCGCAATTTTCGCTGCTTCGGTCCCGAGTGGATGGTAGTCAGCCTGCAAGAGCAGGTAACAGCCTTCGTTGGAGGGAACGGATCAGGCAAGACAGCGCTCTTCCAGGCGCTCTCCCGTCTCTTTGGCGTGACGAGAACGGACAGGACCGTCACCAAGAAAGACTTCCATATCGCGCATGACGAAGAGGAGCTGCCGGACGGGCGGGCTCTGGAGATTGAGTGTGTGCTCGGCTTCCCGGAGCTGGACGAAGAAGAGGACGAAGACGCCCCCTCCGTCCCCGACTTTTTCAATCACATGGCTGCCTCGGGCCCCGATGAACCGCTAAAGGCGCGCATCCGGCTTGTCGCCAGATGGGTCGAAGACGGCACGCCAGACGGGACCGTCGAAGAAGACGTCAGATGGATTACGACGCTCGGAGACGAATTCGACTGGGAGACCCTTCCGAAAGTCTCCGCCGTGGATCGCGCGAGTATTCAGGTCGTCTACGTTCCCGCCCTTCGAAACGCCGCCGACCGTGTCACCGAGCTTCTGAAAGGACGCCTGTGGCGAGCGGCGCTCTGGTCGGCTGATCTTGGCGCTCGCGCGACTGAAGGGGCCGAGCTTATCCAGAACCAATTCGATCAGGAGGCCCCGTCCAACTTCATCATTGAGCGTCTGACGCACAGATGGCAGCAGGTCTATGAAGGTGACACAGACTCGACCCCCAATCTTCGGCTGATCGAGAGCAGGATCGAAGAGCTTGTACGGCGGGCTGAATTCGTGTTCCACCCTGACGAGGCCGGTCGAAATCGAGTCCTTGCCGATCTCAGTGACGGCCAACGCTCACTTTTCCACATCGCTCTGACGGCCGCGACGCTCGAAACCGAACAGGCGGCACTTGCGCTCGTTGCGGCAGAAAGCCCGTTCGATCAGGAAAAACTCCGACGCACGCATCTGACCATTCTCGCGATTGAGGAGCCTGAGAACAGCCTTTCCCCGTTCTTCCTGTCCCGGATCGTGACGCAGGCGCGGGAGATCGGCGAAATGAGCACAGCGCAGGCGCTCATTTCAAGCCATAGCGCGAGCATCCTCTCCCGCATCGAGGCGGACGAAGTCCGCTATTTCCGGCTCGACCGGCAGACGCGCCGCGCCTTCGTCAGGCTGCTGACTTTGCCTAAAGACGATGCCGAAGCCAGCGCCTATGTGCGCCTCGCAGTCCGCTCCTACCCCGAGCTATATTTTGCGCGGTTCGTGATCCTGGCGGAGGGGGACTCGGAGCGAGTCGTTCTGCCCCGGTTAGCCGAAGCAAGAGGCGTTCCGCTTGACCCGTCATTCGTGCCGATCGTACCTTTGGGCGGTCGCTATGTCTCGCACTTCTGGAGACTGCTCACCGATCTCGGCATCCCTCACGCGACACTGCTCGACTTCGATCTTGGCCGCGCCCATGGCGGAGCCAAAATGATCCGAACGGCGTTCGCGGCTCTCGAAGAGGTGGATCGCGACCTGACTGCAAATCCCCTCGTTATTGATGGCACCATCAGTCTCGACGATCTCGAAGATTTGGATGACGAAGATGTTCTGGAGGATTGGGCGGAAAATGACTGGCTTCAGGCTCTCAGACATGAAGCCGTCTTCTTTTCCGACCCCATCGACTTGGATTTCGCGATGCTTGAGGCGTTTTCTGCGGCGTACCAGCACCCCAATCCGGGTGGACGAGGCCCCAGGACGACAGCGGAGGCGATTGTCGAGAAAAAAAGGGTGGTCCTGAAAACCAACGGGAATCCCGACATCTACGACGGCGAGCAATGGAACGATAGCTTTGCCTGGTATCCATATCTTTTCCTCAGCCGCAGCAAACCGGAGACCCATCTCGCCGCGCTGAGCAGGATCGCTCGTCGAAACCTCGCCCGGCGCGCGCCCCCGGAACTGCGCGCCCTGATCGATCATGTCAGAGACGTTCTCTCTCCCGAGCCGGATGAAGACTGATGCCCGTCGCGCCGGAAGATTGGCGACCACAGGGCGTCGATGACCTTGAACCGCGAGCCTGGGACGCTCTTCGAGAGACCGCGCAGAGCGTTTGCGTTACCGCCGGTGCCGGAGCGGGCAAGACCGAATTTCTGGCGCAGAAGGCCGCTTATCTCCTGCAGACAGGTCTTTGTGCAGCACCAAAGCGCATCCTTGCGATCAGTTTCAAACGTGATGCCGCTCAAAACCTTGCCGCGCGGGTTCGCCAGCGCTGCCCTGCGGACCAGGCCCGCAGATTTCAGTCGATGACGTTCGATGCATTTACGAAGCACATGCTGGATCATTTCCGCCTTGCGATCCCCGATGCCTACCGACCGCCTGCAGACTACAGCATCGCTTTTCCCTCAAGGCAGGACGTAGAGCTCTTCCTGCGAAGACACGGCCGTCCGGACGTTAGTGCGGACCGGTTTGAGCGAGCGGTCGCCCGCACACCGCTGCCGCTTGAAGAAACCGTTGAAAATCCACGTGCGAGAGAGCTGCTTCGGGCCTACTGGGATGACCAGTATGCCATGCCGGACGGCGCACTTGTTTCATTTGCGATGATCAACCGCGTCGTTGAGTACATGCTTCGCGCGAATCCCAGGATCAAGCGCGCTTTGCGCCTCACATATCCCTTTGTCTTTCTCGATGAATTCCAGGACACAACCTACGCGCAATATAGCCTCGTGGATGCTGCGTTCAGCGAAAGCGATGCTGTCTTTACCGCAGTCGGCGACGACAAGCAGAAGATTATGGGTTGGGCGGGCGCAATGGATAACGCGTTCGACGAATTCACCGCCGACTTCAATGCCGTTCGCCATGCGTTACTCAGGAACTGGAGATCTCACGGGACGCTTGTTGCCATCCAACATGTCATCGCACGGCAGATCGATCCCGATGTCGAGGAGGTTGAGGCGCGCGGCGAGCTGGCGGTCGAGGGGGATACGGCGGCCATCTGGCGGTTCGACAGCCGCGAGCAGGAAGCTGAGCAGATAGCGCGATGGATCAGGAGCGAAGTCGATGATGGCCGCATCGCCCCACACGATATTGCCATCCTCGTGCGCATGCGGGCAAACAACGTTGAAGACGAGCTTGCGCCCGCTCTCCGTGCCTACGACCTCACGCTGCGAAATCTTGCCAGAAACGTTGGCGAAATCGCCATTCAGGATTTGTTAGCCGAGCCCCTGACCGAAGTTCTCCTCCCGCTCTTGCGGCTGGGTGCAAGCGTCCGCGACCCCGATGCTTGGAACGCGACGCAGGAACGCCTGCAAACGTTGGCGGGCACCGGTCCCGAAGATGAGGCCGGGCAGGAGCGCTTGCAGCGCGAGATCGGAGAGTTCTCCAGGAACTTTCAACAGACGATGCGTGACGAGCCACCTGATCCGGCAGTGGCCGACCGGTTGTTCGCGCAGGCTCTGGACTTCGCCGGGGTCGAGCGTCTGCGTCAGGCCTATCCCGAATATCGACGCGACGCCGATTTTCAGCGAGTGCGCAACGGCTTTCAGGTTCTTTTTCGGGAATGCGTCGAGAACGCAGCGGACTGGAGTGGCGTTCTTGATCACTTCGAAGGCAAGGACCAGGTCCCGCTCATGACAATCCATAAGAGCAAGGGCCTCGAATTCCACACCATGATCTTTTTCGGTCTCGATGCCAAGACATGGTGGAGCCTGTCGCCGGAGCGCGGCGAAGAGCTAAATTCATTCTTCGTCGCGTTTACTCGAGCGAGGCAGCGGGCGTTCTTCGCTTACTGCTCCGAGCGGGGCAATGCTATCGACTGGCTGGAACAGCTTCTCCTGCCTGCAGGTGTGGAGCAGATTGACGGAGCCAATATTGTCGCTGCCGACAGGTAATGACGGCAGGTTCTGGGGTTGGTAAGCCAGTTTCGTAACGGACGTGGTAGAGTGCTTGAAGCGGGCGTCGACTCAGGGATGGCTGAACGGCGGCTTTGGGCCGATCACGTATACCCCGCGATGATGGCCCGAGTCGTCTGCACAGCCGCCGCAAGTTGGGTCCTGTCTGCCTCCTTGAGCCCCAGTCCAACCAGATCGAACGACAATCGACCGGACCCACCGCCACCCGCCGCAGCGCGTGCTGCTCGGCCGCGCGCCCGACCTGATGGCGCTGGCTGCGGATCCTGCGTCTCCGTTGCAGGTGGCTCAACAGTCATCGACGAGGGCGCGGTCCCAGACCCCTGCGCTCCCGCAGCAGCCCTAACCGCCTGCAGTTCCTGCTTCAACTTCTCCACTGTCTCGCGCGTCTCGGTCATCTGCCTATCCCGCCGCAGTCCGTCTTCATCTGGGTACGGGAGACTCCCCGCCTGACCCGCATGCAGCGCCTTCAGCGCTGGGTCTTCGAAATACTTGATCCGCCGCGCCCGGATCGGCATCTGCGCGTCGATGACAAGGATCACCTCATCGAGGTCCATTCGGCGGGCTTGGTCCTCGGTCAAGAGCGGCGTGTCCTCTGTCCGCTCAGATACACTGCGCCCTTCGAACGGGTTGCGCCCGACCGCACGCGACCGGGTCACCACGCGCTTTGTCGTCTTCCCCACAGCCTGGCTCAGTTCCTCGATCGTCTTCTGCTCGGAAGGTGTGAGGTAGAGCTTCACGCCCGCGCCGCCCTGCAACGACCGGCGGGTGTTCTCGCCATAGATCTCGTCCAGCGCGGGGATCGTCTGAGTGACGATGGCGAGGTTGCCGCCAAAGGAGCGCAGCGTCTTGATGCTCTCGGCCACGATCGGCATTTTCCCGAGGCGGTCGAATTCATCGAGCATGATCATCACCGGCCAGGGTTCATCGTCGCCCGGCTCCTGCGCCTGCAGGGAGGCGATGAGGTCCGAGAAGAAGAGCCTGATCAGCGGGGCCAGGGGGCGGATCATCTCGGACTCGACCACGAGATAGATCGCGTGAGGGCGACGCCGTATGTCCCGGAAGGAGAAGTCCGAGGTCGCGGTGGCTGCGTCGATGGCACGGTTGTCCCAGGTGTCGAGACCCGAGGTCATCAAAAGCGACAGGTAGGAGGTCAGGGTGTCGTTGTTGGTCGAGGCCATGCGCTCGAAGATCAGCTTGGCCGACCTGTTCTTCACCTCATGCGCGCGCTTCAGGTACTCCTTCTGCTTGTCGCCACCCGAGGCGGTGATGCGGTAAATCTCGCCGATGGTCGGCACGCCGCGCTCGAAAGCCAGAAGGCCGGCCGCCACAAAGAGATCGATGCCGCCTGCCAGGAGGCCGCTCAGCTTTTCGTTGTCGGTCTGCAGGAAGAGCTTGGCGGTGAGCTTCAGCTCCATCTGCTGCCGGTCAGGGTTGGTCATGGCGGCGATGCGCGCCAGCGGGTTATAGCGATGCGTCGGGCGGTCCCAGTCGGTCGGTGCGAACCGGAACACTTTGTCGCCCATGCCGGCACGGAAGCGCGAGGTCTCCCGGAAGTTCTCGCCCTTCACGTCAAGCACCACGGCCGAGCCTTTGTAGGTGAGCAGGTTCGGGATCACGAAACCCACCCCCTTGCCCCGACCCG
Source organism: Histidinibacterium lentulum (assembly GCF_003789055.1). GTDB lineage: Bacteria > Pseudomonadota > Alphaproteobacteria > Rhodobacterales > Rhodobacteraceae > Oceanicola > Oceanicola lentulus. Next base: position 79,119 of record NZ_ML119094.1, read on the forward strand.
TGGGCGCCACGATCAGCGCATGCGGGAAGGTTTTTGACACAAGGAAGGGGCGTCGTGATTTCGGGGGGCCGAGCTTACCGAGAAGGAAGCCGCCGCCCGGCTTGGCGAAGAAGCCGTTGCGCTTCATCTCGCCACGGGTCTGCCAATGCGTGGTGCCGAAGCGCGTAAGCGCATCGCCGAGAAGCGTGACGCTCAGCATCAGCGCGGCGATGCCGAAGCCTGCGAGGATCAGATTTACCCAGAGGAAGTCCCGCGGTGCGCTGGTGCCGAGGGCTCGGTACTCGCGCGCAAGCAGGGTGACGTCGAAGGCGTTCGTCGACAGGCCATAGCGGATGGTCAGGTAGCCCGTAGCCACGGCATAGCCGATGGCGAGGCCAACCAGCGTCAGGCTCAGGATCCCGCCCGCGATCTTCCCCTTATCCATGGGTGATCCCCTTCTCGCAATGCGCTGCGGCATGGCGCGCGCGCTGCGCCTCGATCTGCTCCTCGGCCAAAGCATCCAGCACCCGCTCCATAGCGGGGCCATGGGCAGTCACCTCGCTGCTTTCGAGATAGGCCTTCGCGAGTTCCAGCTGCCGCAGCGGATGCTCGGTGAATTTCTCCAGCACATCGGCGTGGCCCGCGCGCAGCGCGGTCACCGCGTTCGGCGTGAGGTTACGGTCGATCTGGGCGACGAGGCGCTGCCCATCCGTCTCGCTGAGCGGTTTCACGTCCTCGGCCTCTGCCCGCTGCAGGAAGGTCATCACATCAGGGGCGGTCTCGGCCATGAAGCGCCGTTCGGCGTAGTCCTGTCGCGCCTGATCCTCGATGTCGAAGCTCCGCTCGCTGATATAGGCGCGTGATGCCCCCATGGCACGCAGGCGGTTTATTTCCTCCTGCACCGCCGCCCCGAACTCCTCGTCCGGCATCTCGGCGCGGTAACGCGCCAGGATGCGGTCGTCTTCGGTGATCGGCCCGAGATGCTGCATGGGATCGCGCAGCGCGAGGTCCATGTCCCCGGCATGGAGCGTGCGGTCCTTTTCGTCGACGGCGAACTCCTGCGGCTTGCGGCTGTCAGTAATCTTGTCCCACGCCATCGAGGCCAGTTCGGCATGATCGGGCGACCGCTGCGCGAAGGCGTTGAAGGCGGCGCGGGCCTCTTCGACCTCGACGGCACCGGCTCGGCGCACGGAAGGGTCGTCCGAGAAGGGGTGGTCGAAGTCTGTCCGGCGGAATTGGGCGACGAGCTCCTGGAAATCCCGGCGCTCGGACGGGGCGAAAATGTCCGGCTCGCCCGCCGTGCGCTCGCGCTCCGGCAGCGTCACCCGTTCCGCCAAGGCAACCGGGTCACCTTCGGTCTCATCCACATCATCGATGGCCCGCAGAATGCGCGCATCGGTAAGGGTGTCGCCCAGACGGACATGGACGGCTTCCAACCGGTCCAGTGCTTCCTCGCGGTCCTCGCCCTTCTCCAGATCGAGATCGCCCGCCTTGGCGATGGCGCGCAGATCCTGCGCCAACCATTGCCTTTCGAGAGCGGCATTGCCTGCACCCTCGCGCATGCGGGCAGCAACTGCCTCGGGATCGATGCCCGTGCCCTGCAGCGCCTCGCTGAGACGCGCCTTCACCGCATCATCGTCGAGCCGCCCCAGCTGGTCCTCGCGCATGTTGGCCCGCGCATAGACGCCGCCTCGGGATGGTGCATCGAGGAGCGTGGCCGAGCGGTCCCCGAGCGGATTGAGATGCGCGACCGATGCCAGCACATCGGTGAGCTTACGCTCGATCTCCGGTCGCGCGGCCGCGGGCGCCCGGTCGATCGCCGCCTCGATCTGACGGATGTTCTGGGAAAACTCAGTGATCAGCGTGTCGAACGCTGTTTCGTCTTGGGACATGTAGATGGCTCCGTCAGATTGGATCTGACCGCCACTGGCAAGGATGGTGCTGGCCCGCTCGAGCGCCTCGGCGACGTCGTCGAAGTTCGACCGGGACGCCTCAGCCGCCAGGCCGCGATAGGTCAGCGCATTGCGCGCCACCGTTTCCAGGGCTGCGGCCAGATCGGCCCCCGTGCGCTGGCGCTCGACCGGCGGGCGGCCCTCGTCACGGGCCTTGTAGACCTCGTCGATCTCGGCGCGGTAGGTCGTGACCCCCCGGTCAAGACGCCGTGTCGCCTCGAGCCGGATCCCGTGGACCTGCGCCGCCTCGACCATCGCCACCCGGAAGGCGTCGTAGTTGAAGTGGTGATCCTTCCTGAGAAAGAACATTTCGCCATCCTTGCTGCGGCGGTTCAGAACGATATGCGCATGTGGATGCGCGCGATCTTGGTGTATTGCAGCAATATAGTCGAATTGCGACCCCTCACCTTGAAAGAACTTCTCGCAGACGGATTCCGTGATCGCGTGGACCTCCTCGCCGCTCGTGCCGACGGGAAAAGCCATCAGAAGATGCGAGGTATGGCCGAGTTTCGGACTGTGCCGCTCGCCCCATTGGTTCTCGAAGCGCCGCACGACCCGGTCGATCTCGGCCTCGGTTAGGGTCTTCTTACCATCATGGGTGCCGCGACTGTCGAGGATGTGGCTCGACTTGGTGGTGAGATAGGTCAGCTGGGCCTTGAGCTGGGCGCCCGTGTGGCACCCTCCCTTGGAGATAGGCTTGAAGATGGCAGGCGAGTAGCCGCGCGCCGCCCGAACCATCTGCGCCTTCTTCGCAAGCCCCTGCCAACTGCCTGAGACCCGGCTCCAGTCGCGATCGAAGAGGGCGGGCCCGACGCCGCGCGCCTCACTCCGCGCCATGCTCGGCCACCTGCGCCGCTTCCTGCCGCACCAGACCGGCGAGGGCCTTGGTGACCTCGAGGTCCAGTTCGCGACGCCGCGCGCGGAACATCTCCTGGATCTGGTCGGCCATGTCGAAAACGAGCACCGCAAGGTCACGGATCTCAGCATGACTGGCGGGGGTATAGGGCAGCCGCTCCCCTTTGAGCTTTGCCTCGTTCAGGCGGCGCGCGACCTGGTTGACGTTATTGCCGACCCGGTTCAGCGCCGCGCTCATCCCTTTCAGCTCATCCGTCATGCCCTCATCCGGGCGCAGGAGATCGTCGGCGGCCAGCATCAGGCAGCGCATGGCGTCTGACCGGTGGGCAATGCCGCGCCGCGCGAGAGCCGCATCGAAGCCGCGAAGGTCGCGGTCGGTGACGCGCATGGTCAGCACGCGGGTGCGACTATCGTTCGCCGAGGCGGCGGAACGGCCCCGGCTCAGCACGTTGTAGACGGTCTTGGGCGAGACCTTCAGCGTCGCACTGATCGCACTGACCGAGACGCCTTTCGCCCGTTCCCGGACGATCTGACGGCGCTCCTGATCGGTCAGTCTGCGACTGCTGCTCATGTGAAGTATACGTTCCTATTTCTTGCCAACTTCGTACAAGCCCGCCTTCTCCCAGCACAAGCGGAGAAGGCACCAAGGGCTTGTACTCAATGTAGAAAATCGGCCAGACAGGCCGATTTGACGTCCTTTGGCAAATGCAGCGCGCAACGCGCTCAATGCAACGCGTCCCGCGTTCCCTGCACCGCGCATCGCGTCCTTTGGAGGGCGTTTTGCGCGCCCTGCAGCACGTCTTCTGGCGAGTGCCCGATGCCATGTGCCGCCTGCATCGCGCGTGGTGCCGGATGGCACACGTCCTGTGCGGGATGCGTCGCGTTTTCTGCAACACGGACAATGGGCCATGTCGAAAGTCGCACGTCATCTGGGGCCTGCATCGCGCAGACCGGATAACGTCGGGCGCCGCGTGCAGCGTGTCGTCCGCCCCCCGCGCGATGCACCATGCGCCCCGCGTTCCGCCTGAGGCAGCCCGTATCCCGTCTTCTGCTTGACGCCGTCACGCGCAGGAGTTAGCGACGCGCAAACATCTTTGCTGCGTTTCACCATTATTGCGAGAGGTCCGCACCCATGCCGAACGACAATCTCGTGGTGATCGCTGCGATGGCCCGGAAGGGAGGGAGTGGCAAGACCACGCTCTCGCGCGCCCTTATCAGCGCTGCCGTTGCCGCTGGCCGTCGCGTCCTTCTGATCGATACCGACAGCACCGGCGTGCTCGGCACCTGGCACAAGCGGGCTGAAGCCGCGGGGCTGGGATCGCCGCTCCTGCGTTCGGCGACCGTCGAAAGCGTGGGGGCCGTGGATCGCAGGATTGAGCAGGTCTATGATGCGGACTCGGCGGATTTCATCTTCATCGATACCGCGGGCGTCGGGGCCGAGTGGTCGGACGGGATCGCCGTTCTGGCCGATCACATCGTGACACCGGTCATGCTCTCGACCTCGGATCTCGATGTCGGTGCACAGACGGCCGACTGGTTCGAGAAACTCCGCGCCCGCGTCGATGACCCCGACAGCCTGCCCCGCCACCACGTGGTCCTGAACATGGTGGACCCGAAGACCACCCGTGCCGATGCTGTGCTCATCGAAGCGGCGATCGCGCGGTTCCCGGTGGTCGAGACCGTGATGATGCGCCGGAACGTCTACAAGGAGATGGACGAGAAGGGCCTCCTGCACGCTGTGGCGCTGCAGAAACAGGCCGATCCGAACCCCCTCATGCGCCCCCATGTGCGCCATGTGGTCGAGGCGCTCGAAGAGGCGACTGACATCCTCAACAACATCCTCGCGGCGTGAGGATGGGGCGGTGAGGAAGAAGATCCCGACAATCACGCGGCCCGACCCGGCTTATGCCGCATCCCTGCGGCCAGAGGTGGTAGAAGACCCGGGAAGGGAAGAGGTGCGGCTCGCGGAGGTGATGCCAGAACCTGCGAGTGTGGAACCAGCGCCAATGGGAGATGACGTCGCCGAGCGTCCAAGCAAAGCGCCTACGTCCGCGTCTCAGCCCAGCCAGGAGACGGGCGCGAGGACGGCGCCTGCGGTCATGGTATCTCCCACCCGCCCGCGAAGCAGTCCGGAGACGCGCAAGATCGACATCCGGGTGAATGCACTGGAACGGCAAGAGGAAGCCCTGATCGACTGCGGCGTCGATCCCGCACATGTCATCCGCGCCGCCATGCGCCGCGCGGTCAAGAACTGGGAGCTCGGGTCCGAGTTCGTCCCACCGTCTGAAGAGCAGCGGACACGGATCACCGAATGGCGCGCACGCACCTCGCTGGCGGTCGATGCCCCTGCGTTGACCGCCCTCCTGCGCGCCCACGACCCGCTCGACGTGCTCAGCAAATGGACCCTGATCCGCGGGCAGTTGGAGCCCCGTGTTTGGGCAGAGATCGACATACTTCTGGACGAGATCGCCGTTCGCGCTGCAGCGCAGAATGCAGAAAAGGTTACGCCAGAAACCTGACTATAAAGACAACTTGTCCTTTTGTCGGTGGGTTCTTGCCGAGGCCGCCGAGTTCATCTTGCAGTTGCAGAAACCCATCCCTAAGACGTTCAAAACGATATTGCGGCCTCGTTGTTAACAAGTCCTGAGGTCAGTTTGAGAGGAGCACATCGTGACCACTTTTCCGCGGCTTACGGCCGAACCGATCATGCGCATCCTCTGCAAGAAGACCGACACGCTGGTGGGCTACCTGTACCAATGGAACAATGGCGACCTGCAGCCTGCCTGGCTCAATGATGCCATGCCCGACGTGCGCTACGAGCCGATGGTCGAGGCCGCCTGACAGGCATGATCTGACTGCGGGCCAGGCAATCAAGGGCGGTGCGGAGTGCCGGTCGCACAGCAGGCCATGCCGAATTCTGCGCGTCATGAGTTATAGACTGGGCTTCTATAACTCATGCGTTGGGACGGGACCCGTTCCGACCGGCCCAATTTCTTTTCTTTCAGTCCCCCGTCCAACCTACCGAGCCACAGTACTGCGGCTCCTTTGAAGGCGTAGCTTTTGCGGCGAGGGATCAAAGAGGCAACGGAACGATCATCCGTGAACGCACGCGCACGGTTCTCGGAGCGGCAAGGGCAGACTGGAGGCCGGTGGCCTTCTCATGTGGTGGCGCCGCGCCTCTGCCAGTATTTACGGTGAAGACATCTGCCCTGAACGGGCACTGCTTGCATCATCCCGAAGACCCGCAACGAGCCTCTCGACAAGCTCTACGGCCTCGGTGACGCCTTCGGCGCGAAGTACAAGCCGCTGGCCGGGCCGATAGCGGGTGTCACCGCTCTTGGCAATATACTCCTCATCGACAAGCCCCTGTCGGTGGGCAAGCAGATGGCGCTGCTGGAACGCCCGCGCGAGTTGGTCGAAGGAAGGGGCGTCGAGATGGGCACCATAGCCCTGCCCCGTCGCATGCTGCCAAAGGGTACTGCCCTCTGCAAGGTTCTGGAATGCGTTCCGCCTTGCCTTCGGCGGAGCGGGAAGCTCCACAAAAAGAGCTTCGACCACACGCTGAAAGGCGGTGACAGCGTTTTGCAAGCCGTTTTCGATCACGACGCGCACGGTGGTTTCGGCGGTGTCCCGATCCGGCATTGCGGCGCGCACCTGGTCGAGCGCGCCAAGGGTGGCCTTGATCCCTGCAATGGTCTGCTCGAAGACCTGCTCGGCAGCGCTATGCCCGCAGGCGGGGCAGAAATACGCAGCCCCGATCACTGCGTAGCGGCAGGCACAGGACGGACAGGTGATCTTCAGCGCCATCGGGTCGGTGGCGGCTGGGGGCAGCATGACATGCTGCGGCCGGGAATCCACTTTCATCGTCATCGAAATAAAGCCGCCGCGCGGCCTGCTCCGGTTGAACCGGGCGGAATCGGCTTTGAGCGCCTTGCTGAACTGTGCTTTGAACTGCGCGATGGCAGCGGTCTTGGCGTGCTCGACCTGCTGCTGCGTCCACCAACGGTCGCTGTGATCGGTATGGCCGCAGGCGGGACAGTGAAGCCGCTCTGCTTCCTTGGCCTTATGCCAATCTTCGCTGAGCATCTTGAACTGGAAAAGGCATTCATCCGATGGGCATTCACGGTCAAAGTAGCCTTCCTCGTCGTCCTCAATGAGGACCGGGACTTGGCCGCCGCCATCGAGGCTCCGCAAAAATCGTTGTGTCTCTTCAAACATCTCGCAACCTCAGAACATCTTGTAGCGTACCGTTCGCTCCAACCTAAATATAGCATGTTGGCAGGGCAACTTGGAGTCTTCCATTGGCACGGCGCTCTCCTCCGTGCCGGGAAGGGCGTAAAGAGGCGGCCTATTCGGTCGCCATCACTTGGGGCTCAGTTGGGACACAAGCGCGGGGACATTCAGCCGCCTTCAAAAACGAGGAAGAAAAGACCGGCCAAAACCGGTGCTACTGACAGGATGAAACTGGCCGTTACCCTGCTGGATCGTCGACTTTTGGAAGCGGGCGGGCAGGAAATTTCCGTTGCCAGGTTTCGATGAGGAAGAGAGCGGCCGTACTCGCGGCATGGATCGACAAACGGGCAATCCGCGCGTCAATACGGGCATAGCCCTTCTCGCGGCCGTGGGCGTCCCCGCCATGGGTGCGAAGAGCCCCTACCCCACCGATGACCGTGGCTAGGCCGGAAAGGATTTGTCGCACATCATTCGCGATCAAGGGGTCGATGTCGGAGCGGTCAGGGGACAGACCAAGCGGCTGCTTCACGGCATTGTAGAGCCCCTGTACGTCCTTCTTGGCAGGGAGCGGTAACCCCAGCTCGATGAGGATCGACCGGCACACGCTCTCGACCGTGCTGCACGCGGCGGTGACGGCATCCTCGGGGTCGGTCTGGCTACTGGCGAGGGCGCGGTCCAGATCGCGGCTCACCGTGTCGAAGTCGATCACCTCGGACAGCCCGGCAAGCTCCGCCAGGACAGGGACATTCTTGCCCGCCTCGACAAGCCGCATCCGCCCGCCCTGCTGCTGAACCTCGAAGCCGTCGAAGCGCAGCGCGCGGTTAAGATGATCGAGCACGGCGATATGGCGCTCGGGCTCATGGATAAAGTCGCGGGGGTCAGCGGCAGCCTCGATGATCCTCGGGAGCGCTTGATCGGCTTCGAAGCCATTGTTGAGATTGATAAGGCACTGCACCAATGACGGCACGCGGGAGCCATTCACCGTGAAGGCCACATTGCAGGCGCGCATGAATTTCTCGATCTTCGGCCCGCTGCGATAGATCCCTATGGGAGGCGTCGTGTCATTGCCCCCACCGCCGCTGATAATGTCGGCGATGGCGTCAATGCTCTGGGGCGATAGCGGGAAGGGCATGGCTATAGGTGATCCTTCGCCCAAAGAAGCGCATTGAAGGCGGCAAGCTTTGCATCGCTTTCAGTTGAATATGCCTTCCTGCCAATCTGAGCGGCTCCCGATGCCCTTCTCAGGACACGCACTGACCATCCGGCGCCTGCCCGATACACCGTAAGATTGAACCCGTCTGTGTTGATGTAAAGGTTGCCTTGTCTGGATGTGCGCCATTTTCGAGAAGGCCATGCAGCACGGCGGCGTGCGGAATTTCTGAGACGCTTCTCCCGCTCCCGGGGCCGCTTGTAGTCCTCTTCCATGTGCTCAGCACAAACACAGCCGACTTGAAGCGAACCGGGATAGTCTGGATGCTCCATGATATGAGCATACCGGATTTCGGCGCTTTCACACATCTCGCAGAGTTGGCTGGGCTCTTCCAAGTCTTCGACCCCGACACAGGTCCAGCCTTTTTTCGGGACGCCTGCCTCTGACCATTTCCCTCGACGCGTGTGACTGTCCCGATCCATCGCCCAACCTACCCCGAAATCCGTTTGAGTTCGGCTGCGTGGGGATCGTAGCGATAGCTGGTTATTGTGCCGTCCCTGATCTTCTCCACAGCATCGTTTATGACAAAGAGGGGTACGAGGAACCATTCTCTTGGGACCACAGGCCGGCCAAAGCGATCCATGATCTCGATTTCGAGCCGTGCGGGTTCGAAAATGCGGTGGATCAGGTTTTCCAGCTTGGACCGGTTGATGTTGTAGAGGTCGTATGTCGCAATCACCTCGACATTCGCCATCAAGAATGTCGGTTGCAAATGCGCGCCGGCGATCCGCTTTTCGACGCTCATATTGGTGACGCCGATCTTGTGCACCAGTTCCCGGTTTTCTGTGACGAGCGGATGATCTGACTTGCTACGAAGCACATAGATGATCCCGCTCGCCTCATCGCCATCGATTGTCTGATCCGAAAAAAGTGGGCCTGCCGATGGGTCAGTGATCCGGCGTCCGGCGTCGTCCTTGTTCAACGCGCGCTGGAGCGAGCGCATCAGCATGTTGCTCTCGGTGCCATTGTCAAAAATGACCCGAAGGCGAGCATCCGTACGACCTTGCTCGTTCGTGATGGTCTCACCCTTTTCAGCAACATAGGCTTTCTGACCGCCGACGATGAAAAAGCGGCCCTTCTCGATCTCCGCTTTCATCTCGAAAGGGCGCGTTTCGCGCAAACCGGTGTCCAGTTCCTTTTGGACCATCTCGAACAATGGCTTGAACTTTGAGAAATCTTCGCATTTTTCACGGTTGGCGACCTCGTCGGCGGCCTTTTTCTCAGCGGTAGAGCGGACATGCTTCAATTCGGTAAGTGGGGATGCATCAACCGCCACACCCAGTTCCGCCAGAAGCGCGTCATCATCGAGCTCATCCGTGTCCGTCGCTACGAGCATCGGGCCCTCTGACAGAAGTTCGTGTTTGTCAAAGGGCGCGACGAGATCGCGGCATTCCTGTAAGTTGCGGATCCGATCGAGGCGCACTGCATAGAGACGTTCGAAGATATCGCGGTCTTCACCGTGCTGTGGCGGGCGACCGAATTCATCGACAAACCGAAGGATCTCTTCAAAGCCTGCGATGATGCGTTCTTCGCGCGGTGTGCGGCTGAGCTGCTTCTTGACCTCGACCTCGACGCCAAGCTCTGCAAGCAGGGCATCATCTTCGTCGGTGAAACCCTTAGCCATTGGCAGCCTCCTGCTTCATACGGGCGAGATAGGCCACGCCTTCGGCCATTTTCTTCTCCCATGGATCAGGCGATGTGATGGAAGGCAGACGGCCCCGCTCCTGCTTGAACTTCACAGCGCGCTTCGCCAGATCGCGCGCCTCATCCGGTGACAGCTGCACCTTCTTCGCCGAGATCACGGCCTGAACCTGCCGAAGGCTCTCCTCGCTCATCGTCTTTGCCAGGATCGAATAGGCTTCGCCGAAAGGGTTGATCCGGTCGATCAAGTCGATGTCCAGCTCACGCACATCCATCGCGAATTTGCGCACCCCGTCGATCAGCGCGGTGTTTCCCGTAGTCTGCATGTCATCGCCGCTCGACAGAGCGATCTCCTTCGCCTTCTGGGTCAGGTTCAGCGCAGCCACCGCATGCTGGCGCACGGCTTCCTGATCCTCGGCGTTGAGCTCCGGGAACTTTGCTCCGACGATCTTGCCCATGCGAACCTGCGTGAGTTCCTCAGGCACCAACTCCTCATCGAAGAGCCCGCGTTCGATCGTGGTCTTGTCTTGAACGAAAGCGGTGATCACCTCGTTGAGGTCTTCCTGGCAGATGCGCTTGGCTTCCTTGCTCTTGGGTTCGACCAGGCCCTTGATCTCGATCTGGAACTGCCCGCTGGCCTCGTTGAAGCCGACATTTTCCTTGTTGGGATCATAGCCGCCCTCGCCGTAATCGAACCCTTCTAGAGGGCCGCTTTTCGCGGTCTTGGGCGTGAAGTTGAAACGCGGGGCCAACACCTGCTCCATCAGCAGGCTCGCAGCGATCGCTTTCAGCGTGTCGTTGACCGCCTCGGTCACGGCCTCGGCCGCGGCGTCCGGTTCAGCGATCAGGTTGGTGAAACGCGCACGCGTCTTGCCCTCGGCATCGCGGGTGGCGCGGCCGATGATCTGCACGATTTCCGTCAGGCTGGCGCGATAACCGACTGTCAGGGCGTGTTCGCACCAGATCCAGTCGAACCCTTCCTTCGCCATCCCCAGGGCGATGATGATGTCGACATGGTCGCGGTTGTTCTTTTGCGCCGGGTCCTTCAGAGCGGCGGATACCTTGTCACGCTTGGCGGGCTCATCATCCACCAGATCGGCGATGCGCAGCACCCGCCCCACGGGCGTCTTGACCAGCTGAAACCCGGTGGCGGGGTCGGTTCCTTGCCAGTCACCCAAGGCGTCGATGATGTGCTCGACCTCGCGGTGCTTGTCCTTGGTGCTCTCGCGCGAGTTCACGTTCGGGATGTGCAGGATCGTCTTCTCAGTCGGGTCCAGCACCTTGAGGATGTCGTCCGCATAGGACCCGGAATAGAAGAAATACCCGATGTCGAGCGACTTCAGGTATTTGTAGCCATTCAGCTGCTCGTAATAGGTATAGGTGACTGTGTCGAACCGCGCCTCGTCCTCGGGCGACAGAACGGCCTCGGCATCACCGCGGAAGTACGATCCGGTCATCGCCACCAGATGCACCTTGTCGCGGGCGACCAGCGCGCCCAGATGCGTGCCCAGCTTGTTGTCGGGGTTGGCCGAGACGTGGTGGAATTCGTCCACCGCGATCAATCGATCGTCGAAGACCTCGATCCCGAACTTGTCGACGGCGAAGCGGAAGGTCGCGTGGGTGCAGACCAGCACCTTGTCGTCGCTCGCCAGGAACTTGCCCACGGCGCCGACCTTGCCGTCATCGCCACCGGGCGCATTGCAGAGGTTCCATTGCGGCTGAACCGTCCAGTCGGCCCAGAAGCCATGTTTGCTGAGCGGTTCGTCATTGAAGCTGGACCCGATGGACTTTTCCGGCACCACGACGATGGCCTGACGCAGGCCCTGATTGTGCAGCTTGTCGAGCGCGATGAACATCAGCGCGCGGCTCTTGCCCGAGGCGGGTGGCGACTTGATCAGCAGGTATTGCTCGCCCCGCTTTTCATAGGCGCGCTCCTGCATCGCGCGCATGCCCAGCTCGTTCGACTTGGTCGAGCTGCCGTTGGCGGCGTATTTGACGGAGACGGAGGGAACACCTTTGGTCATTGCGAAATCCTGTACTCGTTCAAATAGCTGATGGCCCAGGCCGGCGGGCTTGGCCAACTACGAAAGCCCTTCTGATGCCAGGTGACGCTGTCCGCGCCGATCTTGTCATTCGCTTCCATGAAGCCGACCAGGGCATCGTGATCATAGAGATAGAGATCGTCGCCATGAAGAAAGGCGATGTGAATGCCCTTACCCGAGTATTTCCGGTCGATGACAAGCCGGCCCTTGAGCTGAACCTTCAGAAAGGTTTCGCCGTCGATATGCACGGCGATGAAATCCGCGCCCTGCCAGTCATCGGTCAGGCGGATGCTGTTGAAGCCGTAATCGGCCAGCCGCCCGGCAACCTTCTGGAAGTTGTAGTTCTCTTTCTGCCGTGAGTTGAGATCGGCATAGGCAACGCGCTGCAGCTTCATGCGCTCACCTTGGTCGTCATCTTCGTGTACATCTCGAACAGTTTTTCCAGCCGTTCGGTGTCGTTGCGGAAGCGGCGGCCGATGTAGATGCGTTCCAGAACCTCGTCGTTGTGGTCATGCGCGGCGCGGAGGTTGGCGGGCATTTTCTCGGGATCGTAGAGGTCGGCGATGGTGGCGGGAAAATGCGCCTCGCGGGCCAGAAGGATGCCTTCCGCTGCCGCTGTCAGGTCGGCGCGGTTCTTTTCGGTCAGCTTGGGGACGGGGAAGGTGTTCCAGCCTGAGTTGCTTGCATACCGGATCCGAGTCTCAAGCTTACCGCATACGGCACGCACCCATACCAAGTGAAGTCTCGAGCTCAGCACGGAAAAGTCCGTCATTTCTGGATCATAGATTGCATGAGCAAGATGTGTGTAAGCGGCGTCTGCTGCCCACGAGGCGTTTCAGCTTGACGGCTTGAAGTTCCAGGGCAGCAGATCGTCGATGGCGGACTGAGGGTGACCGTTGGCGATCGCTTCGAGCGTGGCCTTGAGATACGCG
>NZ_ML119095.1 GCF_003789055.1 Histidinibacterium lentulum
CGCGTATCTCAAGGCCACGCTCGAAGCGATCGCCAACGGTCACCCTCAGTCCGCCATCGACGATCTGCTGCCCTGGAACTTCAAGCCGTCAAGCTGAAACGCCTCGTGGGCAGCAGACGCCGCTTACTCTCTTCTGAAAACCTCATGCCGGCGTTTCCTCGACTTCCGCGCGGCTCACGGCGATCAATTCTATCGGGCCATCGTATGGTTCATCGAACGAAACTGTCACCTTGCAGCGTTCGCCGTCCTTGACGTCAACAGTGAGCACGCCAGAACCCGGGGTGCCCGCGTCTGCAGCCGTCACGATAAGGCCCTCGGGCGCGTTCACCCCCGTGGCCTGGACCATCAATTCGATCGGTCCTGAGGCTTCCGGCGTGAAGTGAAGCTCACGGGATGTGGCTGCTCCGGAGCTGTCTGAACGGATAAGGTTACGTACCTCGCGGAGAACAACCGGCTCCCGATCTCCAGCTGTGCCACGGCCGCCTGTGCCCTGGCCGGTTCCGGAGCCGCTGCCTCCACCTTTACCGCCAGAACCCGTCCCGGTCTGGCTCCGACCGCCCTGCTCGCCTCCAGCAGGGCTCGGAGCCTTTCGAGACTTCGATTTTCGTCTTTTGGACTCGTAGGTATACCGCTCGGGATCATGCTCGGCGTTCGGATCGTCGGGTGTGTCGGTCTTGCCGGTCTCGGCGAAGAAACGGCCCAGTTCGTCCAGGACGACGGAGCCTTCATGCTTGACGCCCGTCGTTGCCTTGATGATCTCCCTAAGTTCTTTGCCGAGACGCTTCATGGCCGATGAAGCGTCTGCTCGCTTGCCGGCATCAGGCAGCCTTTCGGCGGAGAAGCCGTCATGTGCTGGGTTCTCAAGCTTCTTCAGCAGAACGCCAGCTTCAGTGTCATCCGGTTCCACGACCACGACGAAGTCGCGCGATCCGCGGAACTGTGCCAAAGGATGTCCGAAGTGCCGGAGGTTGTCCGTGATCAGCATCCCATTTCGGATGAAGCCAACGCGGCAGGGCATTCCCTCTTCGATCAGCACTCGGACCCGCATCTTACCAAGCTTTGGGATCGTGAGGACCTGCTCTTCCGCATTGTCTGAAACGAGGCAACGATAGAGCTGCCCTGCAAAGGTCAGATCGGCCTGATGCCCCGTGCGCTCTGCGGCATCGATGATGTCCTGCCTCGCGAACAGCCCCTCGAGCGTGTTGCGATTGATGTTGATCCTCCCGTCGTCTACCTCGAATACCATCTGTTCGCGGTGAACGGCGCCGAAGAAGTTCGAGACGAGCGAATAGGTCATGCGCTCAGCCCAGTCGTCAGCCGCCCGGAAGCCCATGCAGAAGATCGAAGTGCCGATTTCGGTACGCGCCATCCATTCCGGCACTAGCGCGCGGTCAGTCACAGCCCGGAACCCCTCGGGATCCCCCCAGTAGCCCGTCGCCCTCTGCTTCTTGCCGTCCGGGTCTGTATGCGAAACCAGCTTCACCTTGCCTTGAGCGGCAAAAGCTTCGCTCTCTCCGTTCTTGTAAGTCGTAGCGTAAAACACCGTCTGGAGGTCGGATACGGCAAAGGACGCATTCTTGCCGATGCCGAAGGAGCCGCCGGAGTCGACAGTATCCTTGGCCGTCACGCCCGAGGCCTTGACGAGGGAATGAAAAGGCGTTTCTTCCTCGTCAGGTGGGCCAACGAGGCCGGTCGTGCTGCGATCGGCGATCTCGAGCACGGCGATCCTATCCGCGCCGATCACTTTGGACGCGTTCGCGAAAAACTCCTTTTCCCGGTCCTGTTTGGCCTCGGCGCTGCAAGCAGCAATCGTGCTCCTCAGGATTTCATGGGAAGGAAAGTCTGCGTGGTTGAGACCGAAAACATTGAACGACATTCTAACGGGATGCTCAGGCAATCCCGTTGCGGCATCACGGCTGTTTTGCCCGGCCTCCCTGGCGCAGCTGGCATAGGGCTCGTCTCGAAAGGTTTCAATTCCGGCATCGCCGAGCCCCTCCTTCTCGCCAGCCTCGTTGGCCAAGAACCTAAGAACTGGTTCAACCATCGCCGCTAAATCTCCATTGTGCTGCCCTGTGCAAACGGCGCCTAGAGCTTGAAATCTCCGGACCCGCTGCTGTCTCCGTCGCCAAACTTCGACCGAGCAAACTCGATCTCCCGCTGCAAGGCGCGAAACATCTTCTTCACGTCCTCTTCGGTGTAGCTGTAGGCCGATTTGTTCGACAGGTTACCGATCAGTCGGATGTCCTTGAGGGCCCGGTTCACCCGGGCCTCAGCCAACCTCACAAAGCTCTCTCGCTTGTCCTTCATTTGGCTTATATAGCAACAGATCGGATATGTTGCAATATGGTGCAAATATTCTGCTGATGTTGGATGTGGCGATGGCCCGTGCCACGAATCTGAGCGGTCCAGCAGCCTTGGGCTCGTCTAGAAGATTTAGGAAGGATGCCAAGCACATGGATCGAGGAGTCGAGTCAGGACCTAGTTCCACGAGACACGGCTAGTGAGACCCCGCCTAGAGATCGGCACCTAGGTGTGCACGTTGTTCTGCCCAATCGGCAGGGATCGGCTCCAGTACGCGCGCCAACGTCACCGCCGGCCCCTGCTTCCCATCCAGGATCGCCTCCGCGATGTCGGGCGCAAGTAGCGTCAGGCGCAGAACGCGGGTCATGTAGGACGGCGCGATCCCCTCGCGGTCGGCCAGTTCGGCGATGGTGGCGAACTCGCCCAACTCCAGCATGCGCTTCCAGCGGAAGGCGCGCGCCAGCGCTTTGATAAGTGCGCTGTCGGGCCTTCGCGGCTGCGCAGCGCCCTCTGGCAGCTGCATCTCCTTCCGCCCGCCGCGCTTCACGACGCGGAACGGGACGTGGAGCGTCACCGTCTCGGGAACCGGCTTGCCGCGGGTCATGCAGCCGCCCCCATTTCTCCTGCCAGCATCTCGCGCGCGAGGCCGCCAAGGCCATCGACGCGCAGCCGCACGTTCAAGCCGTCCGCCCCGATATCGACTCGCGCGACCAGCAATCCAACGATGCGGGCCTGTTCTGCTGGGAAAAGCTCGTCCCACAGCGGATCGAGCTGCTGCAGCGCCGCGCGGGCATCAGCCTCGCTGATGTCGTCGGCATGGCCGCGTGCCGCCTTCCACGTCCCTGCCACGATCTCGGGCTGGCGAAAGACCGCGCGAAGCTGGTCGATCACCGCCGCCTCGATATCGCCCGCGGGCACGCGGCCGACCGGGCACGACCCGGCACCATGCTTCAGCACCGTCTGGCTGACATAATAACGGTATAGCCTGTCGCCCTTCCTGGTGTGCGTCGGCGAGAACGCAGCGCCATCGGGGCCAAAAAGCAGTCCCTTCAGCAGCGCCGGTGTCTCGGCGCGGGTCCGCGCGGCGCGTTTGCGGGGGCTTTCCTGAAGAATGGTGTGGACGCGGTCCCACATCTCGCGGTCGATGATGGCGTCGTGCTCGCCGGGATAGCTGTCGCCCTTGTGGACCGCCTCGCCGATGTAAGCGCGGTTGCTCAGCATGCGGTAGATGTACTTCTTGTCGATCCGGTTACCGCGCGGGGTGCAGATGCCACGTGTGCCGACCTCCCGCGCCAGTTCCGTGCAGGACCCGATCTCGAGGAAGCGCTCGAAAATCCAGCGCACATTTACAGCGCTTTCGTCGTCGACCAGCAGCTTGCGGTTCTCGACCCGATACCCGAAGGGCGGGACGCCGCCCATCCACATCCCCTTCTTGCGGCTCGCGGCGACCTTGTCGCGGATGCGTTCGGCCGTCACTTCCCGCTCGAACTGGGCGAAGCTGAGCAGGATGTTCAGCGTCAGTCGCCCCATGGAGGTGGTGGTGTTGAACGACTGCGTGACCGAGACGAACGTCACGCCGTTCCGGTCGAATACCTCGACCAGCTTGGCGAAGTCCGCCAGCGAGCGGCTGAGGCGGTCGATCTTGTAAACCACCACCACATCGACCAGCCCGTCCTCGATGTCTTCCATCAGCCGCTTCAGGCCGGGCCGGTCCAGCGTGCCGCCCGAGATGCCGCCGTCGTCATACTGATCGCGGACCAGCACCCAGCCTTCCGACCGCTGACTAGCGATGTACGCCTCGCAGGCCTCTCGCTGGGCGTGGAGGCTGTTGAACTCCTGCTCCAGCCCTTCCTCGGAGGATTTGCGTGTGTAGACCGCGCACCGCAGCTTGCGGACGACCTTCGACTTCTCGGGCGGCTTCGTCATGGCCGCCCCCTGTGGTTCTTGAGGCCGAAGAAGACCCAACCGTTCCAGCGCGTGCCGGTGATGGCGCGGGCGATGGCGGACAGCGACTTGTAGGGCCGCCCCTGCCATTCGAACCCGTCGGCGGTGACGGTGACGACCTGTTCGACGCCCTGCCATTCGCGCAGAAGGCGCGTACCGGTGATGGGGCGGTCGCGATCGGCGCGGATGCCGCGCTTCCTCTTGTCGCCGCCGTCCAGTTCCTCGCCCAGCCGCTCCAAGCGCCGGATCGTTTCGGGCTTCAGCCCGCCGTAGGCGAGTTCCTGGATGCGGTAAGCCAGGCGGGACTCGAGGTAGCGGCGGTTGAATGGTGGCGGCTCGCTGTCGAACAGGTCGCGCCACTGTTGCTTCAGGTCGGGTGTCGGCGTGCTCTTGAGCGCGGCCAGGCGCGCGGGGATGGGATCGGGCTTGTTCATGCATTTCTCCGGCGAGTTGGAGTTGCATGACGGCATCGGTCGGGCGGATAGTGTAGGCAACGTTCTCCAGTATCGTCAGATACTTCGCCCGTCTCCCGCATCCGCAACCGAAGCAGCCCGAGTGCCAGCAGGCCGCACAGCTCGGCGCGGCGCTCGGCGGCGGTCATCTGGTCGGGCGGGAGCGGATTGGGTCGTTTCATGTCTTGGTAGCCGTGATCGGTGGTGCTGTTACCGATCAAAAGCCACCCGGCCGCCCGGGACGGGACATCTCAGAAGAACGGAATGCAGAAATGCGAACAGGGAGAGAACATCAGGGGTTGCCGATCACGGATATGTCCATGATTATCGTGGGTTGAATCAATCGAGAGCAGTTGTTCATTGAGGTGAGTTCATGGCGCGGAGGAAGAGCGAATTCGGACCGAACCTCGGGAGTATCCTTCAGGGCGCCCCAGCTGCGCTGGTCCGGCAGTTTCTCGCCAGCTTCAAACGGCCCGACGACACTCTTCTCGCTCCGCCGGAAATCATTGATGGCACGACCGATGATCAAGGCAAGGCCGCGCTGAGTGCGTACCTGCGTTCGGAGGACAAGGAAATCATCGGGCTACTTGAGGGCATCGCTGGCGCTCTGCTCGACATGGGCCAGGACAAGGGAGCGACCTCACTCGACACGGTTGCGGGGCAACGGCTGCAGAATGTCGACTACGACCATTATGAGTCCCAGCCTGACCTGCTGTGCAAGAGCATCTGGATGCGCACGGTCTTCCCGATGCACTTTCACGACGCCCAGAGCTTCTATGCCGCGCGGCGCTATCGAGAACGGCGGACGTACTACACATGCTGCGAGGTGGACTTCGACCACGATTCTGTTGCCGACGCAGAGGGAATCCCTGACGAGAAGCTCTGTGACGCTGTTCAGGAAGCTCTGGGACTGAAGGGCAAGGTCACCGCGTCCGTCCTCGAATTGCCCGAGACCGCCAACTACCCGCCGTCCTTCATGGTCGCCCTGCGCCATCCCGGGCCCCTGTCAAGTATCGACAATCATCGCGAGGAAGGGGGCTGGACCGTCCACTACTACAGGCCATCACACGAGGCTGTCCTGATCTACACGCCCAAGCTGAAGAAAATCGAGGTCGCATCAGCCAGCGGCGAGGTTCGCGAAAAAACCTCGAAAGTCTTCGCGGAGGTCGTTCTAGGGCGCCCGCCTTCGGCCAAGCCGCTGACCCGCCGAGAGTTTAACCTCGAACGCTTCAGGTCCTCCTTCGATCTGGATCGCCCGGATTTCGACGATGTCGAGATCACGCTGGCGGCGGTAGTCGAGGCCGAGGTGCGCCTCGGCTCGTGGGGCCGGCGGCTGAACATCAAGGTGACCATAGAAGACACGATGGAGGACGTTGTCCGGAAATACGTCGCCAATTCAGCCACCCTGATCCGGAGTTTCGGCTTCACAAAAATCGCCATCGCAATTGGTTACACCCGTCGATCAGACGGCAAGAAGGGAACCTTCCGGGTCTCGATCTCGAATGGCAGCAGTTCGGACGTGCAGAGCATGCGCGATCCGTTCCTTCGGGACCTTGGGTTCCGACTGCTCGAACACTGGGGTCTTACGCAGAACCTGCGGACGCTCACCGATCAGGAACGGGCGCAGTGGTTCGGCTTTCTTCTGTCGCTGTACGACCTGCCCGGCGACACTGTTGCAGGTGCATTCTTCAACTCCGCGGGCGTCGATCCAGCCCGCTTGGTGAGTGCGAGATTGATTGCCCGCAAAGGGCGGCAGGTGATTGGGCTCGCCGAGGATGACGATGAGGTTGTCGAAGTTGAGCAGGAAACGGGTCCGGAGCCGGGGACGGTTCGACAAACCGGTTCCTTTGGGGAGGCGGACGGATTGCGTCTCGACACCAATGCGATCGAGTACGGGATCGATCGAGCATGGCTCGCCGAAACCATCCACCAGGCGATAGCTGGCTCTCTCGGTATCAGGAACATCGAAACCATCAACGAGTTCCTCGTCTCGCTTGGGCCGATTGCACTGGGTGAGCGAAAGGTCCCGCTTTACCTGGCGCGCCGCCTTGCCGATCTGAAAGCCCGCGAGAATGTCGAGAATGCGCTTCGGTCGCGACATACGGCGGGTCCTGGTCTCGTACTCGCCGTGTCCAATGATCCACCACGATTCCTCGGGCCGAACGTCGTGATCGCGCTACGCGACCTGTTGCTTCAGGACGGAAGCCTCGGCGATCTGGACCAGGAGGAAATGGCTCGGCGATTCGAGGCGAACCGAACGCTGGCGTCCTCCGCGCAAGTCGCCCAAGTTGTACGACACACGCCTCGCTCTGCGACGCTCATCATCCCGGGTCTCGATCCGCTAACGCTTGACGGCGCGGGCCAGATCCAACTCTTCGAAAGCCTTGTTGAAGCGGCGACCGATGGCACAGGCCAGCGGCTGACCAAGGTCCTGATGGACGGGATGGGGTCTGACAATCCCAGACAGCTGTTCTCTTCCGGCGCATGGGCGAAGGCGCATCCGACTTACATCCGGCACGGCTCGAGCAATCGCTATTGGCGTCTCGGCGAGGCGACCGACACCGCGTGATCTAGAGTTCATCTAGGGTTTCGGGCGGGACGGTCTAACAAACCGCTGATTATTGGAAGGGCTCCACATCAGAGGAGCACTTTCATGCCGACTCCCTTCCCCTCGCGCCAGGCAGCCCAGACGAGCTGGTCCGGCGCCGCGAAGACCAAGCCCACCACCTCCAACTCGGAATGGCGCTGCACGCGCTGTGAGAAGCTGCTCGGCGTCTGCCGGGACGGCCGCATGCACCTGCGCTTCGCGCGGGGGCACGAGTATCTCGTGGGCTTTCCGGTTCAGGCCACCTGCCGGGGCTGCGCCACGCTGAATAACGCAACGGCACCCGCGCGCTGACGCGCGCATTCACCCAACCCCCTGAAATCGCAGAGACGCGCGACGTCCTGACCTGGCCACGAGAAGGCGCCGGACGCCTGGCCGCAAGGCAGGCGTCCGATGTCCTTCGCGTGGCACGAGATCCGTGATCACCTCATGCAATCTTCCTCCAATCTTCACTTCCAGCGCAGTTTCGACGCCATCCGGCGCACGCAGGCCGCCCTTGCAGCGTTCCGGGATCCGGCGGCCCTGCTGGACGGGCTGCACCGCACCCCCGGCGATCAGGGCCAGAAGAACCTGATCCTCGCCGCTCTCGTGAGGGCAGCGCAGGGCGACGGGCCCGCGTCCGACAGCGCCCTGACAATGCTGTTGCTGGCGCTCTGGCCCGGCCTCGACGCCATCCGGCGCCGGTCGCTCTGGCGCAGGCTCGGCACCGCTGACGAGGTCGCGTCCGACGTGCTGGCGCGCACTACCGAGGCGGTCCGCGGCCTCGACCTCGGGCGCGTCAACTGGATCGCGGCCACGGTGCTCCGCAACGTCGAGCGCGACATGATCCGCGTGCGCCAGCGCGACACGGCGCGCGAACATCTCGCCAGCGGCGCCGACCCCGACGAGGTGGCGGACAGCGGCGACAGCGGAATCGGCGCGGATGGGTACGCCCGGCTGAACGGCGCCGTGCGGAAGCTGCTCGGCGACGACGCCGTGCTGGTGATCCGCGTGGCGATCGAGGGTTTTTCCCAAGCCGAGGCGGGAGCTGACCTGGGGCTGACCGAGGCCGCCGCCCGCAAGCGGTACCAGCGCGCGATGCGCCGGCTGCACGACGCCCTCGAGGAAATCCCCTGAACCGATGTCCCGATCCGGTCCCGCCGGTGGCTTTTTCCATTCGAGCGCCCCGAGCGCCTTCCCTCAAACCGAAAGCAGACACGCATGAACCGCACTGCCGATCTGTCGCTCGAGGATTTCAGGCGTCTTCCGGGGCTCTATCGCCGCTGGGAGCTGACCGAGGTCTGCGAGCCCAACCGCAACTATCAGATCGAGGACGCCGGCGCCCATGCCGACGGGACGCCGCTGCTGGCGATCTACGTCGCCGAGCCCGCGCCCGACGTCCGCGAGGCCGCGTGATGCGCCTCCTCGATCACATCATCTCACGGAGAACCGCCATGCCGGACCAGTCGGACGCCATCACCCGTCTTCGCAAGGTGAACTACGCCCTCGAAGATCTCCCCGAAACCATCTCCCTCCCGCAGCGTCCCGGAGACGAACCGCGCGAGCCGCTGCCGGTCGTCGAGGCGACCGTCGACGAGATCGCCTTCGCGATCGTGGAAGCGGAGCGCGAGAGCACGGCCGCCTACCGCCGCGCCGACGCGCTGAAGCGCCTCTACAAGCTCGCCCGCGAGGCGGGGTGCATCGGCGCAGATCGCGCCGCCACGGCGGTGATGAAGAAGGAGGGCCAGTGATGGCCCTTCCCATCATCGGCGCCGATGAGCGGCTCGCGCAACGCAAGGGCATCAAGGGCGTCATCTTCGGGCGGTCCGGCATCGGCAAGACCAGCCTGCTCTGGACGCTGAACGCCTCGAACACGCTCTTCCTCGATCTCGAGGCTGGGGATCTGGCGGTCGAGGGGCTGGAGATCGACACGCTCCGGCCCCGCACCTGGAAGGAATGTCGCGACTTCGCGGTGTTCATCGGCGGGCCGAACCCGGCGCTGCGCGAGGACCAGCCCTACAGCCAGGCGCATTTCGACGAGGTCTGCGGCCGCTACGGCGATCCCACGGTGATCGGGAAATACGAGACCGTCTTCATCGACTCGATCACCGTCGCGGGACGGCTCTGCTTCCAGTGGTGCCGTGGGCAGCCCGAAGCGTTCTCCGAGAAGACCGGCAAGCCCGACATCCGCGGCGCCTACGGGCTGCATGGCCGTGAGATGATCGGCTGGCTGACCCACCTGCAGCACACGCGCGGCAAGCACGTCTGGTTCGTCGGCATCCTTGACGAGCGGCTCGACGACTTCAACCGCAAGGTCTTCCAGCCGCAGATCGACGGCTCGAAGACCGGGCTCGAGCTGCCGGGGATCGTCGATCAGGTCATCACCATGGCCGACATCCCGGACCAGGGCGGCCAGCCGCAGCGCGCCTTCGTCTGCCAGACGCTGAACCCCTGGGGTTATCCGGCCAAGGACCGTTCCGGCCGCCTCGACAGGGTCGAGGCCCCGCATCTCGGCCGGCTGATGGAGAAGATCCAGCGTCCCGCGGCGCCAGCCTCCGAACGCCTGACATGGCCGCCGGTGACCCCGGCCGATCCCGCGCCCGCGCAGGAGCCCGGCCATGGCTGAGCGCCTCTCGCCACGCCCGGTGTCCCGATCCGGTCGCTGGGGTGGCTTTTCCCCTCTGACGCCACTGCGCGTCCCATCCTCCAACTGAAAGGAGCCGCGCAATGTCCGGACCCTGGAACGACTTCAACTCCGCCCAATCCAACACCAACGTCATCCCGAAGGGCACGCTCGCCAAGGTGCGGGCCTCACTGCGCCCCGGCGGCTACGACGACCCCTCGCAAGGCTGGACCGGCGGCTGGGCGCGCCGCGCCGCCACCGGCGCCGTCTATCTCGACGTCGAATACACGGTGCTCGAAGGGCCCTATGCCCGGCGCAAAATCTGGTCGCTGATCGGCCTCTACAGCCCCAAGGGTCCAGACTGGGCCAACATGGGGCGCGGCCTGATCCGCGGCATCCTCAACTCGGCGCGCGGCGTGTCGGACAAGGACAACTCGCCGGAGGCGCAGGCCCGCCGCCGCATCAACGGGTTCGGCGATCTCGACGGCGTCGAATTCATCGCCCGCATCGACATCGGCACCGACACCAACGGCGAGGACAAGAACGAGATCCGCAATGCCGTCACGCCCGACCATCGCGACTACGCCGCGCTGATGGGCACGGTCGCGCCGCAGTCCTCTGCTGCCCCGGCGCAGGGCCACGCCCCGCAGCAGCCCACCACGTCCACCCAGCCCAGCCAGCCCGCGTCCGCCCCCGGCGCCGCCGGTCGGCCGAGCTGGGCGCAGTAAGGGGAGACCGGCCATGCGCCTGCGCCCCCGCCAGAAGACCTTCGTCGAGCGCAGCGTGGCTGCGCTCGCTTCCCGCGGCAACACGCTGGGCGTGGCGCCCACCGGCGCGGGCAAGACCATCATGCTCTCGGCGGTCACCGGCGAGATGATCGACGACGGGGCCAAGGCCTGCGTGCTGGCCCATCGCGACGAGCTGACGGCGCAGAACCGCGCCAAGTTTCAGCGCGTGGTGCCAGGCGTCGCTACCTCTGTCATCGACGCAACGGAGAAGTCCTGGGGCGGTCAGGTCGCCTTCGCCATGGTGCCGACGCTGGCGCGCGCCTCGAACCTCGCCGACATGCCGCGCCTCGACCTGCTGGTCGTCGACGAGGCGCACCATGCCGTCGCCGACAGCTACCGCCGCATCATTGACCGGGTGCGCGAGGCCAATCCCGACGCCCGGATCTTCGGGGTCACGGCGACGCCGAACCGGGGCGACAGGAAGGGCCTGCGCGAGGTTTTCGACAACGTCGCCGATCAGGTGCGGCTGGGCGAATTGATCGCCTCGGGCCACCTGGTGCCGCCGCGCACCTTCGTCATCGATGTCGGTGTCCAGGACGAATTGCGGTCCGTCCGCAAGACCATGTCGGATTTCGACATGGCGGAGGTGGCGGGCATCATGGACCGCGCGCCCGTCACCGACGAGGTGATCCGCCACTGGAAGGAAAAGGCGGGCGACCGGCAGACCGTGGTGTTCTGCTCCACCGTCGCGCATGCCGAACACGTCACCGACGCCTTCAGGGCGGCGGGCGTTTCCGCCGCGCTGATCCATGGCGATCTGGCGGCCGAAACGCGCAAGGCAATCCTCGCCGACTACGCCGCGGGCGACATCCGCGTCGTGGTCAACGTGGCGGTTCTGACCGAGGGCTGGGACCATCCGCCCACCTCCTGCGTCGTGCTGCTGCGGCCCAGCTCCTACAAGTCCACGATGATCCAGATGGTCGGGCGCGGGCTGCGCACCGTCGACCCCGAGGAACACCCAGGCATCGTGAAAACCGATTGCGTCGTGCTGGACTTCGGCACCTCCAGCCTGATCCACGGCACGCTGGAACAGGACGTCGATCTCGACGGCAAGACCGAGATCGGCGAGGCGCCGACGAAGACCTGTCCTGCCTGCGAGGCGGAGATCCCGCTGGCCGCCACCGAATGCCCGCTCTGCGGCGAGGCGTTCCCGCGCGAGGATCTGGATGCGGGCGAAGGCGGGGACGCCGCGCCGCTCTCGGGCTTCATGATGACCGAGATCGACCTGCTGAAGCGCTCCAGCTTCGCGTGGGTCGACCTCTACGGCACGGACGACGCGCTGATGGCCACGGGCTTCGCAGCCTGGGGCGGCATCTTCTGGCTGGACGGGGTCTGGTACGCCATCGGCGGCGCGAAGGGCGAACGCCCCCACCTGTTGGGCGTCGGCGAGCGCACCGTCTGCCTCGCGCAGGCCGACGACTGGCTGAACACGCACGAGACCGACGAGAGCGCCTTCAAGACCCGCTCCTGGCTGCGCCAGCCGCCGACCGAGAAGCAGCTGCAGTACCTGCCGCCCGAGTGCCGCCACGACTTCGGCCTGACGCGCTACCGCGCCTCCGCGCTGATGACCTTCGGCTTCAACAAGCGCGCCATCCGCCAGCTGATCGACACGGCGGCCTCTCCCGAACGGAGGGCGGCATGACCCATGGCACCCTCAACCCCCATCACGGCCGAGGACCGGCGGCGACTCTGGCATCCGCGTGGGACGCTTTGTGCTGTCTGCCGGCAACCCACCCGTGGTTTTGGCTGGTTCGATCCGCACCGGTCGAAGCGGCCCCGGCCATCGGTCTGGTTCTGCTCGATGCCCTGCCAGTCCTTCTGGACGCGCTTCGCGCGGGAGCGTTTCGCCATGGTTGACCTGACCGAGGAGGAGCGCGCCGCGATCACCGCCACCATGAAGCGCGTCGCACTGCTGATGGACGAGATCGGCTGGACTACACCGCTCGCCGATCTGACCGAGGCGCAGGTGCGCGCGCTGATCGAGGAGGCCGTCGAGGGCTTCCGCGAGGCCATGTCCGACATCGCCCGGGCGCAGACGCCGGAGGTGCCGTTTTGACCCTCGATTACAATCACCGGCCGACTTTCGCAGAGCGGGTCAACGCCGCGGTCGATCGGGCGCTGACCGCCGATCAGGCCACGCGGCCGCCCCGCGACTACCTCGGCGGCTCGCGTCTCGGCCATGCCTGCGAGCGCGCCCTGCAGTTCGAGTTCACGGCTGCGCCGAAGGACGAGGGCCAGGACTTCAGCGGCCAGTCGCTGCGCATCTTCGCCATCGGCCATGCGCTCGAGGATCTGGCCGTCGCCTGGCTGCGCGGCGCGGGCTTCGACCTCTACACGCGCAAGGGCAACCGGCCAGATGGCGGCCAGTTCGGGTTCTCCGTTGCGGGCGGGCGCATCCGCGGTCATGTCGACGGCATCATCGCCGCAGGGCCCGAAGGCTTCGAGCTGGCCGTTCCCGCCCTCTGGGAATGCAAGACGATGAACGCGAAGAACTGGCGCGCCTGCGTCAAGGACGGCGTGACGAAGTCGAAGCCGGTCTACGCCGCCCAGATCGCGCTCTACCAAGCCTACATGGAAGGGACGGTTTCCGGCATCTCGGCCGCGCCCGCGCTCTTCACCGCGATCAACAAGGACACCGCTGAGCTTCACCATGAGCTGGTGCCCTTCGACGCCGATCTCGCGCAGCGCATGTCCGACCGGGGCGTGCGGATCCTGCAGGCGACCGATGCGGGCGAGCTTCTGCCGCGCGTCGCCACCACGTCCGATTTCTTCGAGTGCCGCTTCTGCCCGTGGGCCGAGCGCTGCTGGGGGCTGCCGGCATGAGCGACGACGGCATCCTGCATTTCAACCCGTGGATGGATTTCAACGACGGGCCGCCGTCCGAGAACCCGTTCGGCTGCGATCCCGACCCCGAGCAGATCGCCGTGTTCCTCGACACCGTGTTCAGCTGGTGCGAGGGGCTGATCCCGCTCCGGGGCTTCGTCGACAAGGGTCAGGGCCGGGACGGCAAGCCGCACAACATCTGGATCCCCGCCGACGAGACCGCGAACGAGAAGCTCGCGACCTTCGCCGCGTGGGCGAACCGGGAGGGCGCCGCCGTCTACGTCATCCCCGGCACGGTCGAGGAGCAGGGTCAGGCCCGCGCCGCCGATGTGCTGCAGATGCAGGCCATCGTGGTCGATCTCGATGCGGGCGATATCCCGGCCAAGCTCGACCATGTCACGCGCCATCTCGGCCCGCCCACGCTGATCATCGAAAGCGGCGGGCGGACGCCCGAAGGTGCGGCCAAGCTCCATGTCTGGTGGAAGCTGACCGAACCGGCCGAGGGCGAGGACCTGGTGACGCTCTGCCGCCTGCGGGGCGAGATCGCCGTGAAGGTCGGCGGCGACACGCATTTCCGCTCGGCGCATCAGCCGATCCGGGTGCCGGGCACCGTCTATCACAAGCACGGCCACCAGCGCCTCGTGCAGATCCGCGAGCATCGCGACGTCGAGGTCGACTTGGCGGATTTCGCGGAAAAGGTCGCCGAGATGCCGCCGCTGCCAGGCGTAGGCTTCGCCAGCGACGTTGCCGCGCCGACCGCGAAGCCCGGCATCGACGCAGTGCTCACCACGCCGGTGCGCGAAGGCGCGGTTGACGACTGGTCCCGCTTCCAGGGGGCCAGCGCCGCCATCGGCCATTACGTGCGCCTGGTGCACGAGGGCCGCCTCGACCCGTTCGCAGGCTGGGAGGCGATCTGCGGCTACAACGCCGCCATGCTGCGCCCATCCTGGCCGCTCGATCGGCTGATGGCCGAGTCCGAGCGCCTCTGGGCGCTGCATGTGAAGCGCAACGGTCCGCCGCTCCTGCGCGCGGACCACGCCGACGCCCCGGCCAGCCCGCTGCCGACCTTCAGCCTCGGCGCGCTGCTCGAAGACACGAGCCCGATGCCCGAGGACATCATCGGTCCCCGCGTGCTGACGCCGGGCGGGCTCCTGGTGCTTGGCGGCGCGCCCAAGGTCGGCAAGAGCGACTTCCTGATCTGCTGGCTCGTGCATATGGCCGCTGGCGTGCCGTTCCTCGGCTTCACGCCGCCCCGGCCGCTGCGCGTGTTCTACCTGCAGGCCGAGATCCAGTATCACTATCTGCGCGAGCGCATGCAGCAGATCGCGCTGCCCGCCGCCGTGATCGCCGCCGCGCGCGACACCTTCATCGCCACGCCGAAGCTGAAGCTGCTGCTCGACGCGGAAGGCGTCGCCCGCGTGGCCGAGGCGATCCGGGCCGCATTCCCCGACGCGCCGCCCGACATCATCGTCATCGACCCGATCCGCAACCTCTTCGATGGCGGCCCCGAAGGCGGGGGCGAGAACGACAACACAGCCATGATGTTCTTCCTGAAGGACCGGGTGGAGCTTCTCCGCGAGGCGGTCAATCCGGATGCGGGCGTCATCCTCGCCCACCACACCCGCAAGGCCACCAAGCATCAGGTCAAGGACGATCCCTTCCTCGCGCTCTCCGGCGCCAGCGCGCTGCGGGGTTTCTACACCTCCGGGCTGCTCATGCACCGACCCGACGAGGACAGCACCGTCCGCAGGCTGGAGATCGAGCTTCGAAACGGGCCCGCGCTGCCGGGGAAGCTGATCGACAAGGTGAAGGGGGAGTGGGTCGAGCTGAACCCGATGAACGAGCGCCTGGTGCGCAAGGAGGTCGGCGCCAGGCTCGATGCCGAACGGCTGCGCAAACACGATGTCATCCTCGGCATGCTGCTTGATGAGGCGGCGAGCGAGCGCCTCTACACCGCCATGCAGTTCGCCGAGACCTTCGAGAACCGGGGCGGTCTGGGCAGCAAGCACACGATCCGCGAGCGCCTCAGCGTGCTGGCGACCAAGGGCTTCGTGAAGTTCCTGCGCGACCCCTCGGGGTTCGGCTTCCCCGTCACCCGGTCGCGGTTCGGCTATCTCTGCGTCGAGGGCATGCAGTTCGGCGCGCACGTAGAGCATGTCGATCCAGACACCGGCGAGGTCACCACACCCGCCCGTCCGGTCCTGCCCAGCCACTTCAAATGCCCCCAATCCGGGCTCTGCCTGCAGGTCGAAAACCCCGCCGTCTGGGTCTACCCGGAGGGGCTGGAGGACGACCTAACTCATATGAGTGAGGCCTGACTCATATGACAGCGCCAACTGTGCACTCAACGAAATCAACGGGTTACGGGCAAATAAGAGTTAGGTCTCTAACTCATGCCCGAAGACTTCATGAAGTCTTATTCCGCAATGATTTCAGCCACTTGAACGCCTCGGAACAGTTAGGTGTCAAACCCCCATACTACGTATGGGAGGGCTACCCCACAGGGTTGGCCACTCCTCCCATACGTCCGGGTCAGCCGCGCGCGCCGCCGTGACGGTGTGTTGTGCTTTCCGATCCGACGACGCCGGCCCCGTACCGCCAAGCACCAGACCGCCGTCGTCTTCCACCACCACAGGCCACCGGCAAAGGAGACCCATCATGGCTCAGCCGACTCTGATCCCGAATTGCGACGGCGCAAGGTTTGAATCGCTGCCGCTCGACACACCCCGCAACCGCTGCATCCTCGCGCTCGACCTCGGCACCTCGACCGGCTGGGCGATCCGCGGCCATGACGGCCTGATTACCAGCGGGACCGTCTCGCTGCGCCCCGGCCGCTTCGATGGCGGCGGCATGCGCTACCTGCGCTTCACCAACTGGCTGACCGAGATCGACCGGCTGTCCGGGCCCGTCGCCGCCATCTGGTTCGAGGAAGTCCGCCGCCACGCAGGGACCGACGCGAGCCACATCTATGGCGGGCTGATGGCCACGCTGACTGCATGGGCCGAGCTGCGGGGCGTGCCCTATGAGGGCGTCCCGGTCGGTACGATCAAGCGCCACGCCTCGGGCAAGGGCAACGCCGACAAGGCCGCCATGGTCGCCGCCGTCCGCTCCCGCGGCTTCAGCCCCGCTGACGACAACGAGGCCGACGCCATCGCCATCCTGCTCTGGGCGATCGAGACGAAGGGAGGTGTCGCATGAGATGGCACCCCCATGGCTACGGCGGTCGGCGCCGCGATCCCGAGCAGGTCAAGCGTGAGGGCTGGCGGGAACAGGGCGTCCTCGCGGTCTCCGCCGATGACGACCGCCTCACCTGGCCCGAGCGTGAACTGGTCCGCCAGCTGGGCGAGAAGCTCTACGGCCCGCGCCCGTCCGACAGGGAGGCGCGTCATGGCTGATCGGGAATGGACCGCGGACTGCGTCGCCGATCATTTCGAGGAGGCGTTCCGCACCCTGCGCAAGCTGCCGCCGGTGAAGGCGCAGGGCTATTTCAACACCTGGCCCGACATCGTGCGGACCAGCCGCGAGATCGCGGCGATGGAACCCCAGCCGATGCGGGTCTGGCCCTCGGCCGCTGCGATCACCCGGCTCGAGGAGACCTTCGACTGGGTGCTCTGGATCGAGGAGGCGGAGCGCAAGCTGGTCTGGTCGCGTGCGGCCCGGGTGCCGTGGAAGCAGATCAGCGGCGAGCTGGGGTGCGACCGCACGACCGCCTGGCGTCGCTGGCAGCTGGCGCTGACCAAGATCGCTGCGCGCCTGAATGCGCAGTGACTCCAATATGTTGCAACACTTTTTCCTTCGACATCTGCAACATGATCATGCTATTCCGAAGGCAAGATGGGGAGAGTGCGCTGGAAAGCTCGCTCTCCCCTTTGCGTTGACGGGGCTCTTCTGGACCCCGGTATCCAGCGAGGGTCCGGCGGGGGTCCATCCCACGGCAGTTTCCGGTTCCTTCCTGGCGACATTCGTATGCTGGCGGGCGAAGCGCGGAACATCGCCAGCGACAGGGCCGGATTTTTGGGAAGCCACCCGGAAGCCGGAGCCACGCGCGCCCCGCGCAAACACCAATGAACGCTGGCCTTCCGACCGGACACCGCTGGTGGCCGCTGGACCCCGTGTGGAGTCCGGCCCGGCATCCGGAGTCCGGAAGCCACCGGCATCCACCCGACCGAGGAACCGTGCCCATCATGACGTTGAGCTTCGCCCCGGACGCGATCGAGACGTGGCCGCTGTCGCGCCTCCAGCCCTACGCGAAGAACGCGAAGGCGCATGGCGCGGATCAGGTCGCGAAGATCGCCGCCAGCATGGCCGAGTTCGGCTGGACCGTGCCCTGCCTCGTCGGCGAGGACGGCGAACTGATAGCAGGCCACGGGCGCGTGCTGGCCGCGACGCAGCTCGGGCTGACCGAGGCGCCGGTGATCGTGCTCGGGCACCTGACCGAAGCGCAGCGCCGGGCGTACCGGATTGCGGACAACAAGCTGACGGAACTCGGCACCTGGGACGAGGCGCTGCTGTCGGCGGAACTGAACGACCTGCTGGCCGAAGACTTCGACCTGTCGCTGGTCGGGTTTTCCGATGGCGAACTCGACAAGCTGCTGGCCTTCGATCTCGACGGTGGCGGCGAGGAAGAGGGCGCCGGGGGCTCCGTGCCGCCGGTGACCATCCCCGAACCCCCACGCAATCCGGCGTCGCGGACGGGCGATCTCTGGATCCTCGGCGATCACCGGCTGCTCTGCGGCGACAGCACCAGCGCGGCCGATGTGCGCCGCCTGATGAACGGTGAGCGCGCGATCCTTTTCGCGACCGATCCACCGTATCTCGTCGACTACGACGGCTCGAACCATCCGACCCGCAACAAGGACTGGTCGGCGTCCTACGGCACGACTTGGGACGACAGTTCGCAGGGCGCGGAACTCTATGACGGGTTCATCGCTGCAGCCGTGGCGGAAGCCATCGCCGAGGATGCTGCCTGGTACTGCTGGCACGCCTCGCGCCGCCAGGCGATGCTGGAAGCCTGCTGGGAGAAGGCAGGCGCCTTTGTGCATCAGCAAATCATCTGGGTGAAAGACCGGGGCGTCCTGACCCGGTCGCATTACCTCTGGAAGCACGAGCCCTGTTTCATGGGCTGGCGTCGCCCGAACCGCCCGCCGAAGGTGGCCGAGGAAACGCTGCCATCGACATGGGCGCTTCCCAGCTTCGCCAAGGATGACCGGCCTGACCATCCGACGCCGAAGCCGCTCGACGCCTTCGGGATCCCGATGCGCCAGCATGTGGCGCGGGGCGGCCTCTGCTATGAGCCGTTCTCCGGCTCCGGGTCGCAGATCATGGCGGGCGAGGCCAATGGCCGCCGCGTCTTCGCAATGGAGATCAGCGCGGCGTATGTCGATGTCGCCGTGGAGCGTTGGCAGGCCGAAACCGACAAGGACGCGATCCTCGACGGCGACGGCCGGACCTTCGCGCAGGTGAAGGCGGAGCGGCTGGGCGACGTCACCGATACGCCGGACACGGACGCCGAACCCGAACCCGCGCGAAAGCGCCAGACCGCCGCGTGACATGCATGACCTGGCTCTACCTTCCTCCGGAGACGCTTCCGGAGCCGGAGACGCATGTCTGTTCGGCCTCTCCCTCTGCTCCGGCGCGGGCGGTATCGACCTCGGGCTCACCATCGCCATCCCCGGATATCGTGCTGTGGGCCATGTCGAACGGGAAACCTTCGCCGCAGCCACTCTCGTGGCGCGGATGGAAGACGCGTCCCTGGATCAGGCTGTTGTCTGGGACGATGTTGCAACTTTCGACGGCCGCCCGTGGCGCGGCGCGGTGGACATCGTCACTGCGGGCTATCCGTGCCAGCCGTTCTCCGTCGCGGGCAAACGCCGGGGCGCCGACGACCCGCGCCACCTCTGGCCGCATGTCGCCCGCATCATCGGCGAGGTCGAACCGCCCTTCGTCTTCCTCGAGAATGTCGCCCATCATCTCCGCCTCGGCTTCCCCGAAGTCGCCGCAGGACTGGTCGGCATGGGCTACCGCCTTGCGGCAGGCCTCTTCACGGCGGCGGAAGTCGGCGCGCCCCACAAGCGCGAGCGGCTCTTCATCCTCGCCATCCGCGAAGGGGACGATCTGGCCGACCCCGCGCGCCTGCTCTGGCACCCGGTCGAGTGGCGGGAACCGGACGGAACTGCTGCGGCTCTGGCCGACGCCAAGGGCCAGCGCCAACGAGAACAGGCAGACAATACCGACGCCGTCGCAGAAAGCGGGCCAGCACGGCATGAACCTGGCGACCACGGCTGCGATGTGGCCCACGCCGCAGACCGACAGTTTCCGCAGCCGGGGCGGCGAACGACGAGACGAGAAGGGTCTGGACCGCATGGCGCGGGACTGGCCGACGCCGATGGCGAACGACGGCTGCAAGCCGAGCGCGGGCAACCGCAAGACGGCCGATCTGACCCATGCGGTGGGATTGTGGATGACGCCGACGGCGCGGGATCACAAGGACGGGGCGACGACACTCGCGAACACGCCGGTGAACGGCCTGCTTGGCCGCCAGGTCCTGGTGACGCCGATGGCTGGGAGCGATACCTCCGAGCCGCGCCGGACCTTGAACCCGCTGTTCGTCGAGGCACTGATGGGTTGGCCCACCGGGTGGACCGGCTTCGCCTCTGTGGCAACGGCGTGGTCCCCTTGGTTGCGGCGCATGCGCTGCGAACTCTCGCGGCTGAACTGCTGGCCGATGGATGAGGCAGCGGCATGAAGCAGACCCGCCTCATGTCGCTGGTCGAGTCCGTCGCCAACGTGATCGTCGGCTACGGCGTCGCGGTCGTGACGCAGATCCTGATCTTCCCGATCTTCGGGCTGCACACGACGCTGGCGCAGAACCTGAAGATGGGCGCCATTTTCACCGTCGTCTCGATCGCCCGTTCCTTCGCCTTGCGGCGGGTGTTCGAGGCGATCCGGATGCGGAGCGCCAAATGATCGACCGCCGCCCCGTAGGGACGGCGGTCATCAGCTTGTCGGGGTCCGGCGCGTCAGGCGGCGGGGAGTTTGTACACGCGCCCCCGATCCTCGACCTTCTCCGAGGTCACCTCGAGCCCGAGCTTCTTCTTCAGCGCCCCCGCCATCGCGCCGCGCACCGTGTGCGACTGCCAGCCCGTCGCGGCCATGATCTCCTCGATGGTCGCGCCGTCCGGTGCGCGCAGCATGGCGATCAGCGTGGCCTGCTTGGTGCCCTCGCGCGGTGTGCGCGTCTTGGGCGCGGTTTCGGCTACGGTGGGGGTGTCCGGCGCGGCCTCCTCGGTAGGCGCGTCCGTCGCGCCCGCAGGCGCGGGGTTCGCGTCCTCGGTCTCGATCCCGATGGCGGCAAGGCCCGCGTCGGTGGCAACCAGCGTGACGCCGTGGCCGTCTCCGGTCTCGCGCCACATAAGCTCGCCCTTGCGCGTGTCGGCGTCGACCTCCTGCAGGAAGTTCTTCGCGAGCATCGCGCCGACCACCTTGGCAGCGGCGCCGCCGCGCAGGCTCTCGGGCAGCGGCAGTGCGATGCGGTCCTCGCGCTGTGCGGCGGCGCTGAGGATGATGGCTTGGGTGTCAGAAAGCTTGGTCATGGGATCGTCTCCGTATTCGGGCCCGCGTCATGCGGCGCCTCCTACGACCCCGAGCCGCGCAGGGCGCGCGGCGGGAGTTCCGGCAGTGCCGGAGATCAGCGGGCGTGCTCGCCCTCGCCGAAGGCGCTGTCGGTGATGCGCTTCAGGAGGCTGGCGTAGTGTTCGAGGGTGCCGACATGGCCCCAGTTGATCTCGTCGGGGTGGGCGTTGAAGTGGTCGTCGCTCAGCGTCTGCAGCCGGGCGAGCATCTCGTCGATCTCGGCCTTCTTGCCGATGAAGGCCGCGAGCGCGGCTTCCTTATTCCGGCGCGCCTTCTCGGCGCGGAGTTCGTGGCGCGGGGTGGTGATCGGGTTCAGGCGCGTGGTCATCGTGATGGCTCCTTGGTGAGTTGCATCGTCCTTCTGAACGGACGTTCGCTCCGGTCGCGCTGCTTATCAACTCGATAAGAACATGATTTCGATAGATAATCGGAGCCGTCGATGCAGGGCATGAGCGAGCGCCAGTACGCCGCGCATGTCGGGCTGTCGCGGGGCGCGATCCAGAAGGCCAAGGCCGCCGAGCGGCTGGTCCTCTATCCCGACGGCAGCATCAACGCGGCCGCCAGCGACGCCAGACGTGCCGAGACGACCGACCCGTCCAAGACCCGCAAGCCGCCCACGCCGAAGCTGAAGCCCGTCCCCGAGGCGGCCGTGGCCGCTGTTGGCGACACGCTGCGTGAACAGGGGCTGGCAGTCCCGGCCGTCGGCGGCGGCACGACCTTCCTGCAGGCGAAGACCGCGAACGAGGTGCTGAAAGCGCAGGAGCGGCGCATCCGGCTCCAGAAGCTGAAGGGGGAGTTGATCGAGCGGGCCCGCGCGCTGGCGCTGGTGTTCCGGCTGGCGCGGGAGGAACGGGACGCGTGGGTGAACTGGCCTGCACGCGCGGCGGCGCTGATGGCGGCCGAACTGTCAGCCTCGTGCGCCGACGTGACCGGCCAGCAGATCACCGTGGAGCCAGCCGCGATGCAGAAGGTCCTGGAGAAACATGTACGCGCCCACCTCGACGAACTCGCCGAGGTCCGGCCCGACTTCCGGTGACGATGATGGCCTGATCGACTTCGACGGCGCGGGCGAGATCCTCCGCGCCTGGGGCAACGGGTTGCGGCCCGACCCGGAGCTGACCGTTTCGGAATGGGCGGACCGGCACCGGATGCTCTCGGGGCGGGCTTCAGCCGAACCGGGGCGGTATCGCACCGTGCGCACGCCCTACATGCGCGAGATCATGGACCGGCTGTCGCCGGGGGATCCCACGCAGCGGATCGTGTTCATGAAGGCGGCGCAGGTCGGCGCGACCGAGGCGGGCAACAACTGGATCGGGTTCGCGATCCACCAGGCGCCGGGTCCGATGCTGGCGGTCCAGCCGACCGTGGAACTGGCCAAGCGCAACTCGCGCCAGCGCATCGACCCGCTGATCGATGAAAGCCCAGAGCTGCGGGAGCGGGTGAAGCCCGCGCGATCCCGCGATGCGGGCAACACGATGCTCTCGAAGGAGTTCGCGGGCGGCATCCTGATCATGACGGGCGCGAACTCGGCGGTCGGGCTTCGGTCCACCCCGGCGCGCTACATCTTCCTCGACGAGGTCGACGCCTATCCCGCCTCGGCCGACGAGGAAGGCGATCCGGTCACGCTCGCCGAGGCGCGCTCCCTGACCTTCGCCCACCGGCGCAAGGTGCTGCTGGTCTCGACGCCCACGATCCGGGGGCTGTCGCGCATCGAGCGCGAGTACGAGGCCAGCGACCAGCGTCGGTTCTTCGTGCCGTGCCCACAATGCGGCCACGCACAATGGCTGAAGTTCGACCGGCTGCGCTGGCAAAAGGGCCGCCCGGAGACGGCCGAGTATCACTGCGAGGGCTGCGACGCGGCAATCGCGGAACACCACAAGACGGCGATGCTGGAGGGCGGCGAATGGCGGGCGACCGCCACGGCCGCCGATCCGACCACGGTCGGGTATCACCTTTCGGCGCTCTATTCGCCGATCGGCTGGCTGAGCTGGGAGCGGATCGTGCGGTCATGGGAAGCAGCCCAAGGGTCGGACGAGGCGATCAAGGCGTTCCGCAACACGATCCTCGGCGAGACATGGGTCGAGACCGGGGAAGCGCCCGACTGGCAGCGGCTCTACGACCGGCGCGAACGCTGGAAATCCGGCACGGTGCCAGCAGGCGGGTTGTTCCTGACAGCCGGAGCCGACGTGCAGAAGGACCGGATCGAGGTCGATGTCTGGGCCTGGGGTCGCGGCTTGGAAAGCTGGCTCGTCGATCACGTCGTCATCGAGGGCGGGCCCGACCGGCACGACGCCTGGTCGGAGCTGACCGCGCTGCTGGACAGGTCCTGGCCGCATGAACGCCGCGCGCATCTCAGGATCGCGCGGCTCGCCATCGACACCGGCTACGAGGCCCCGGCGGTCTATTCCTGGTCGCGGGCGCAAGGCTTCGCGCAGGTGTCGCCGGTCAAGGGCGTCGAGGGGTTCAACCGCTCGAGCCCGGTGTCGGGGCCGACCTTTGTCGACGCGACCGAGGGCGGCAAACGCCTGCGGCGCGGGGCGCGGCTCTGGACCGTGGCGGTCTCGACCTTCAAGGCCGAAACCTACCGCTTCCTGCGGCTGGCACGCCCGACCGAGGAGGAGATGGCCGACGGGGCGGCGTTCCCGCCCGGCTCGGTGCACCTGCCGCACTGGGTCGAGAACGAATGGCTGAAGCAGTTCGTGGCCGAGCAGCTGGTGACGGTGCGCACCAAGCGCGGCTTCGCCCGGCTGGAATGGCAGAAGCTGCGCGAGCGCAACGAGGCGCTGGATTGCCGGGTCTACGCCCGCGCAGCCGCCTGGATCGCGGGCGCGGACCGCTGGCCCGACGAGAAATGGCGCGACCTCGAGGATCAGCTCGGGGCCGCCCCCACCGACACCGATCCCGCCGGGCAGATCAACCGGCCGGGACAGGCCCCGCAGGGCAAGCGCCGCTCCGACTGGCTCGGGCGGCGGGAGGGATGGTTCTGAACATGATCGACTGGACGGAAACCGAGCTTTCGGCGCTGCGCCGGGCCTATGCCAGCGGCACGACGCGCGTCAGCTATGACGGCAAGTCGGTGGATTACGGCTCGGCCGAGGATCTGCTCGCCCGCATCCGGACCATCGAGCGCGCCATCGCGGGCTTCAGCCGCCCGCTGCCCGTGGCGGGGCTCGCTGGCTTCTCGCGCGGGGATCGCTGATGTCGGCGACCTGGTTCGACCACGCCATCGCCACGGTGGCGCCGCGCATGGCGGCTCGGCGCGTGATGGCGCGTCAGGCATTCGAGACGCTGACGCGTGGCTATGACGGCGCGGCGCGCGGGCGACGGACGGACGGCTGGCGCGCGCCGGGATCCTCGGCCGACACCGAAATCGGCGTCGCCGGGGCGCTGCTGCGCGACCGCATGCGCGATCTGGTGCGCAACAACCCGCATGCGGCCAAGGCCGTGGCGGTGCTGGTCAACAACATCATCGGCGCGGGCATCATGCCCCGCGCCGCTAGCGGCGACGACAAGCTGGACCGGAAGGTCGATGCGCTCTTCGAACGCTGGACGGCGGACTGCGACGCCGATGGCCAGCTTGACTTCTATGGCCTGCAGACGCTGATCTGCCGGGAGATGGTCGAGGCGGGCGAGGTTCTGGTGCGCCGCCGCCTGCGGCGCGCGAGCGACGGCCTGCCGGTGCCGCTGCAATTGCAGGTGCTGGAAGCCGACTTCCTCGACGCCACCAAGTCCGGAGCCCTCGGCGCAGGGCGCCTCGTGCAGGGGATCGAGTTCGACCCGGTCGGGAAGCGCCGGGCTTA
This sequence comes from Histidinibacterium lentulum, assembly GCF_003789055.1. GTDB lineage: Bacteria > Pseudomonadota > Alphaproteobacteria > Rhodobacterales > Rhodobacteraceae > Oceanicola > Oceanicola lentulus. Next base: position 24,948 of record NZ_ML119095.1, read on the forward strand.
CTGGCTGCATGCCGAGCATCCGGGCGACGCCTACGGGGCCTTGCAGAACGGGTTGCAGAGCCGCCCGGTCCCCGCGACCGAGATCGCCCATGTCTACGAGAAGCAGCGCACGCAAGCGCGCGGCGTCCCCTGGGGCGCGCCGGTGATCCGGTCGTTGCGTGATCTCGACGACTATGAAGTGGCCGAACTGGTTCGCAAGAAGACCGAGGCCTGCGTCACCGCCATCGTCTTCGGCGACGACGAGGCGCAACAGGGCATCGCGCCCTCCGTGGTCGATGCCGACGGCAACCGGGTGGAACAGTTCGAGCCGGGGCTGATCGCCTATGCCCGCGGCGGCAAGGACATCCGCTTCAACCAGCCCTCGGCGACGGGCGGCTACGGCGAATACAAGCGCGCGAGCCTGCACACGATCTCGGCAGGCTTCCGCGTGCCCTACGAGCTGCTGACGGGGGACCTGTCCCAAGTGAACTACTCCTCGATCCGGGCGGGTCTCGTGGAGTTCCGCCGCCAGATCGACGCCGTCCAATGGCAGCTGTTCATCCCGATGTTCTGCGCCCCGGTGTGGCGGTGGTTCACGGAAGCCGCATGGGCGGCGGGGCAGATCCCGTCGCCGATCGTGCCTGTGGAATGGTCGCCGCCGAAGTTCGAGGCGGTCGATCCGCAGAAGGACGCGATGGCGAACCTGCTGTCCATCCGCTCGGGCACCATGACGCTGGCCGAGGTGATCGCCCGGCAGGGCCGCAACCCCGACGCCGTGCTGGCCGAGATCGCGGCGACCAACGCCAAGCTCGACGCGCTGGGGTTGGTCCTCGACAGCGACCCTCGCCGCGTCACCAAGACCGGCAGCGCACAATCCAAAGACGGGGCCAGCGATCCGGCGAACGATCCGGCCGCCGACGAACCAGACGCCGACGACCCGACCGCCGACGCGGATACAGACCCGGCGCAGGCCGACCAACAGGACTGACCTTCATGGACACGATGATCGAACTGCCGGCCATGCGCCGGTCGGCGGAGCTTGCGCCGAACACGGCCGATGCCGACAACCGCACCGTCGAGGTGGTCTGGTCGGCCGGGGCTCGCGTCCGCCGTGCCACCTTCTTCGGCGAGCCTTATGACGAGGAACTCAGCCTCGACCCGGCCCATGTCCGGCTCGACCGGCTGAACGCGGGCGCGCCGTTCCTGAAGGTGCACGAGCTCGACACGCTCGACGCGGTGATCGGCTCGGTCGTGCCGGGCTCGGCCCGGATCGAGAACGGTCGCGGCATCGCCTTGGTCCGGATCAGCGAGCGTGCCGATGTCGAGCCGATCTGGCGCGACATCCAGGCGGGGCACATCCGCGCCGTCTCCATCGGCTACCAGGTCCACCGGTTTGATATCTCGAAGCCTGATGGCGCCCGCGAGCTCTGGCGCGCGGTGGACTGGACGCCCTTCGAGGTCTCCGCCGTCGCGGTCGGAGCCGACCCAGCAGCGGGCTTCCGCGCCCAGCACCCCCTTCACGACTGCGTCCTCCACCGCCGGGACGCCCCTTCCACCACGAAAGGACCGATCCCGATGACGGACACGACCCAGACCCCGGCGAGCGACGCCGCAACCCCCGCCAACACCCAGCCGACCGCGCCGGTCGAAACCGAGGACACCCCCATGACCGAGCCGAAACCGGCTGCGCCCGACCCGAAGGTCGCGGCCAGCGAGACGCGCAGCCAGAAGACGCAGGTAACTCCCGCGCCCGATACCGAAGTGGTCGCCACCCGCGCCCGCGAGGCCGAGCGCGACCGCGTCTCCACCATTTACGATCTGGCCGGGCGGCTGAACCTCGAGCGCGGCTTCGCCGAGGATCTGGTCAAGCGCGGCGTCAGCATCGACGAGTCCCGCCGACTGATCCTCGACCAGGTCGCCGCGAAATCCGACGAGACCCGGAACTTCCCCCATGTCTCCGTCCCGCTCGGCGGCCGAGACGAGTGCATCACCCGCCGTGACGCGGTGGCGAACGCACTGCTGCACCGCTACAGCCCAACGCTGTTCCAGCTCGAGGACGCCGCGCGCCAGTATCGCGGCATGACGCTGCTGGAGCTCGCCCGCGAAAGCCTCGGCAATGCCGGGGTCAACACGCGCGGCCTGTCGCGTGACGAGGTGGCGACGCGCGCGCTGCACTCGACCTCGGACTTCCCCGAGATCCTGTCGGCCGTCACCAACAAGACGCTGCGGCAGGCCTACGAGGCCTATCCCCGCACCTTCATGCTGTTCTGTCGCCAGGTGCTGGCGACCGACTTCAAGGCGATGCATCGCGTCCAGCTCGGCGAAGCCCCGCAGCTGCTCGAGGTCGGCGAAAGCGGCGAGTTCAAGCGCGGCACGCTGGGCGAGAGCAAGGAGAGCTACAAGGTCAAGACCTATGGCCGGGTGGTCGCCATCACCCGTCAGACGCTGATCAACGACGATCTCGACGCCTTCACCCGCATCCCGGCGATGTACGGCAACTCCATCGCCCAGCTGGAGTCGGACGTGGTCTGGGGCATCATCACCGCCAACCCGGCGATGGCCGACGGCAATGCGCTCTTCCACACCACCCACAAGAACCTGGCAGGCACCGGCGCGGCGCTCGATGTCAGCAGCGTCGGAGCGGCGCGCGCGGCGATGGCCAAGCAGACCGGCCTCGACAAGAAGACGGTGCTGAACGTCCGGCCTGCCTTCCTGATCGTGCCGGCCTCACTGGAACTGAAAGCCGAACAGCTGGTGGCCCAGAACCTCGTGCCCGCCGCGACGTCCAGCGTGGTGCCGCAGTCGATCAGGACGCTGGCGCCGATCAGCGAGCCCCGGCTCGACGCCGCCAGCGAGACCGCCTGGTATCTGGCGGCCAGCCCGAACCAGATCGACACCATCGAGTACGCCTATCTCGAGGGCCAGCAGGGCGCCTATATCGAGACGCGCAACGGCTTCGACGTCGACGGGGTCGAGATCAAGTGCCGCCTCGACTTCGGAGCCAAGGCCATCGACTGGCGCGGCCTCTACAAGAACCCGGGCGCGTAAGGCGCGCTTCCTGAACCCTGACACACGGGCGGTCCTGACGGGCCGCCCTTCGTCTTTCCACGAGGATCCCCATCATGAAAACCTACGTCCAGCCCGGCAACACCATCACCCTGACCGCGCCCTATGCCGTCGCCTCCGGCGATGGCCTGCTCGTCGGCTCCATCTTCGGCATCGCCGCGGGTGCCGCCGCCATTGGCGAGCCCGTCGAGACCGCGCTCGTCGGCGTGTTCGACATCACCAAGGTCGGCTCCCAGGCGTGGACGGTTGGCGCCAAGGTCTATTGGGACGACACCAACAAGCGCACCACGACCGTCGCGACCGACAACACCCTCATCGGCGCGGCCGTCGAGGCGGTGGCGAGCGGCGCCGGCGACACCATCGGCCGGGTGCGCCTGAACGCGACGTTCTGATGTCGGCCTTCGCCGCCGCCATCGGCGCGCTCTTCGCCGATCCGAACATCGGCCGGGACGCGGTCTACATCGCCGACGGCGGTACACCCGTGCTGGTGCGTGCCGTCGCCCGTCGCGCCGACGCGGTCACCGACTTCGGCGACGCGCGGCTCTGGTCCGAAACCACCCGGATCGACCTGCGCGTGGCCGAGGTGGCGAACCCGCGTCCCGGCGACCGCATCGAGATCGACGGCGAGGCCTTCCTCATACAGGGCGAGCCGGTCCGCGACCGCGAGCGGCTGGTCTGGACCGTCGACCTGAGGCCCGCGTGAAACTGAAGCTCGACATCGATCCCGACATCGTCGCGATGATGGCGGCCGAGGTCGCGGCGGGTGAACGGGCCGTCACCGCCGCCATTCGCGAGGCCGGGACTGGGCTGAAGACGGCGTGGCGGTTGCAGATCACCGACGCGGGGCTTGGTACACGGCTCGCCAACTCGATCCGGAGCCAGAACTTCCCGAGGTCGGGCGAGAGCCTTGAGGCTGCGGCGCTGGTCTGGTCGAAGGCGCCAGTAATCGTCGGTGCGCATGACACCGGGCCGCTGATCCGATCGAAGAACGGGTTCTGGCTGGCGATCCCGCTGCCCGCGGCGGGCAAATCCCTGCGCGGCGGCCGGATCACCCCCGGTGAATGGGAGCGGCGACGCGGCCTCCGCCTGCGTTTCGTCTATCGCCGGACGGGCCCCAGCCTGCTGGTCGCCGAGGGGCGGCTGAACACGAAAGGCCAGGCGGTGGTGTCGCGGTCGAAGACCGGGCGCGGAAAGGTCACTGCGCCGATCTTCCTGCTGGTGCCGCAGGTCAAGCTGCCGAAGCGGCTGGATCTGGCGCGGGATGCAGACCGGGCGTTGGACAGCGTGCCGGGGCTGATCGTGGCGAACTGGGTGGGGGGTAGGTTGTGATCGCATCGATGCGCAATCTTGCTCGGCAGCCACGAAACCGACGGCTCGGGTTACCCCGCGCAGCACGACAGCTTCGCGACATCCTTGTCGAAGGTCTGCGCGGCGAGCTTCAGCCCCTCTACCGTGGTCAGATAGGGGAAGATCGTCTCGCCGAGCGCCTTTGTCGTCATGCCGAACTTGAGCGCCATGGCGAGCGTCTGGACACTGTCGGCTCCCTCCGGCGCCATGATCACGCCGCCCAGGAGGCGGTCGGTCGCCCGGTCCGCGACGAGCTTGATCAGGCCGCGCGTGTCGCGGGCGGCGAGCGCGCGGGGCACGTTGTCGAGCGTCAGCACACTGGTCTTGACGTCATGACCCGCGGCGCGCGCCTGCGCCTCGGTCAGCCCGACGCCGGCGACCTGCGGATCGGTGAACACCACCCACGGCATCGCGGCGTTGTCGTAGCGCTCCGCCCCGCCCAGAACGGCGTTGCGGGACGCGAGCTTGGCGCCATAGGCGGCCATGTAGACGATTTGGTCGCGGTCGGTCACATCGCCCGCCGCGAAGATGCCGGCCTTCGTGGTCTGCATGTCGTCGCCCACCCGGATCGCGCCACGCGCGTCGGTCTCGACGCCCATCTCCGCGAGGCCCAGCCCCTCGGTGTTGGCTGCGCGTCCCGTCGTCAGGACGAGGCGGTCGGCCGTCAGATCGCGGTCTGCGCCGTCCACCGTCACCGTCAGGACCGCACGGGCCCCGTCGCGCCGTGCGGCGTCGTAGGTCGCGCCATCGACAACCGCGACGCCCTCGGCGCGCAGCGTCTCCGTCAGCGCCCGGGACACCTCCGGCTCTGTGCGCGGCAGCAGGCGCGAGCGGCAGACAATGGTGACGCGGGTGCCCATCCGCGCCATCATCTGCGCCAGCTCCACGCCGATGTAGCCGCCGCCGAGGAAGATCAGGCTTTCGGGCAACCGGTCCAGCTCCAGCAGCGACGTGCTGTCGAGCGTTGGTGCGTCCTGGATCCCAGGGATGTCGGGCACGGCGGGTCGGCCACCGGTCGCGACGATCACCTTGGGAGCCGTGATCCTGCGCCCGCCGACCTCGACCCCGCCGAGGACGAGACGCGCCGGACCCTCGTCGAGATAGGTCACACCGCCGTAGCCCGGCAGCAGATCGGCGTACTTCTTCTGGCGCAGTGTCGCGACAAGATCGTCCTTGGCCGCAATCAGCGCCGACCAGTCGGCGACCTGCGCCTCGCTGTTCAGGCCCGGGAACCGATGTGCTGTCTGCGCACCGTGCAGGGCTTCCGCGGCCCGGATCATCGTCTTGGAGGGCACACAGCCCACGTTCACGCAGGTCCCGCCGATGGTGCCATGGCCGATCAGCGCGACGCGCTTGCCTCCCTCGGCGGCGGTGATCGCGGCCGAGAACCCGGCCGATCCGGCGCCGATCACGGCAAGGTCGAAATCGCCCTTGGGCGCGCAGCAATCGTCTTTCATCAAGTCATCCATCCGTTCGAGTGGTCTGGCGCCGCTGCCGTCTCCAGACCGCGTACACGGTCAGCGCGACGAAAAAGGCGAGCGCGGGCAGCAGAACGTAGTCGAGCCAACCCAGCCAGGCCGACAGGCCCACGGCACCCAGAAGCACCACCAGCACCGGAGTGAAGCAGCAGAGCGCCGCGATGACGGTGCCGACGATCCCTGTCGCGATCAGCTTGCGGTCGGACTGCTCGGTCATCTCGTCAGCCCGCGACACGCGCCGGGTAGCCTGCATTGGCCGACGCGGTCGCGATGGCGTCGGCGCTCGTCGCGGCGGTGTCGAAGATCACCGTGGCGGTGCGGGCATCGAAGTCGATCTCGACGGCGCGCACGCCCGCGACGCCCTCCATCGCACGCTTCACGGTGACTGGGCAGAGCGCGCAGGTCATGTTGTCCACCGCGAAGGTGACGGTCTGCTCGGCGGCGACGGTCTGCGCGGCAACAGGGATGGCGGTGATCGGCACAACGGCGGTCAGGCCGAACAAGGCGAGTGCAAGGATCTTCTTCATGTGGATGTCCTTTCGGGGTCAGTAGAGAAGCGGGGCCCACCAGTCGATGGTGAGGGCTGCGAGAACGAGGATCAGGGAGGCCCAGAGAGCCGACTTGGTGATGCGCGCCGATGCTGGCCTTGCGCAGTAGGAACCGGGTTCGCAGACGGTTGGCTTGCGGAAATAGACCTGCCAGAAACCCGCCGCGATGAAGCCGAGCGCGATCACGGCGAAGATCGGCTTGTAAGGCTCCAGAGCCGTCAGGTTGCCGATCCAGGCGCCCGAGATGCCGAGAGTCAGAAGCACCAGCGGCCCGATGCAGCAGGCCGAGGCGAGAAAGGCGCCCACCACACCGCCCGCCGCGAGCCAGCCCTTTCGGGCGGGGCGATCCGCGCCCGTGCTGTCCGTTCTGTCGTCTGTCAGCGCCATGTCGCGCACCTCTCGTCTGTGATTGACGATGGGTGTAGGGTCTGTAGCAACTACAGGCTCAAGAGGAAACTTGCCCATGACCGATCACGAGCGCGAGAGCGGCTTCACACGCGGCGACCTGGCCCGGGCGACCGGCTGCAACATCGAGACGATCCGCTATTACGAGAAGACCGGCCTGCTGCCCGACCCGCCCCGCACGGACGCCGGCTACCGGGTCTATTCCGCCGCACACGCCACACGCCTCCGCTTCATCCTGCGCGCCCGCGAACTCGGGTTCTCGATGGAGGACATCCGCGGGCTGATGGGGCTCGGCGACGGCGCCGCGCCGACCTGCGCCGAGGTCAAGGAACGGACGGAGCGGCACCTTGCCGATGTCCGCGCGAGGATCGCGGATCTTCGGCGTATCGAATCCGTCCTCGCTACAACTGCATCCAGGTGTTCGGGCGCCGAAGTCCCCGATTGTCCGGTGCTCGACGCGATTTCCAACTCGGCCGACCCATGACACCTCGCGAAACCATCCTCGTCGCGCTGCACGCGCGGCTCTCGGCGCTGCCCGCCACCGCTCTGCGCGGGGACGTGCTGCCCGAGCGCATGCCGGTCGAGGGCCTGATGATCCTGCGCGATGGCGAACCAGGTGCGCCCGAAGTCACGCTGTCGCCGCTGCGCTATCACTACCAGCACCGAGCCGAGATCGAGGCGGTCGTTCAGGGTGCCGATCGCGACGCCGCCTTTGACACGCTGACCGCCAGCATCGGCGCAGCGCTCGCCGCCGACCGGACGCTGGGCGGGTTCTGCGACTGGGTCGAGGCCGAAGCCCCGCGCCCGGTCGATCTGCCGGTCGAGGGCGCGGCGAGTCTGAAGGCCGCCGTTATCCCGGTCGTGCTGCACTATTCCACGGCCGACCCGCTGGCCTGACCCAACCGACCACAGGAGACGAACATGGCACGAGCCCAAGGGGCGCGAGCGCTGATGGCGCTTGCGTTCGAGACGACCTATGGAACGCCGCCCGTCAGCGGCTTCACCCGCATGCCCTTCGCCAGCACGTCGCTCGGCGCGGAGCAGCCGCTGCTGAATTCGGAGCTTCTCGGCTACGGCCGCGATCCGCTAGCGCCGATCAAGGACGCCGTGACGGCCGACGGCGACGTCGTCGTGCCGCTGGACGCCGAGGCGTTCGGCTTCTGGCTGAAGGCAGCCTTCGGCGCGCCCACGACCACGGGCGCGGAGGCCCCGTACAGCCACGAATTTCAGTCGGGGTCCTGGACGTTGCCCTCGATGTCGATCGAGACCGGCATGCCCGAGGTGCCCCGCTATGCGATGTACTCGGGCTGCGTGCTCGACCAGATCACCTGGCAGATGCAGCGCTCGGGCCTGCTCACCGCGACCGCGCGGCTGGTGGCGCAGGGCGAGACGGTCGGCACCACGACCAGTGCCGGAACGCCCGCCGCACTGGAGTTGAAGCGCTTCGGCCATTTCAACGGGGCGATCACCCGGAACGGCACCGCCCTCGGCAATGTGGTCTCGGCCGAGATCACCTACGCCAACAACCTCGACCGGATCGAGACCATCCGCTCGGACGGCCGCATCGATGGCGCGGATCCATCCATTGCCGCGCTGACGGGCCGGATCGAGGTGCGCTTCGCCGACCAGACGCTGGTGACGCAGGCGATCAACGGCGAGGCCTGCGAGATGGAATTCGCCTACGTCCTGCCTTCAGGCGAAAGCTTCTCCTTCACCGTGCACGCCGTCTACCTGCCGCGTCCACGGATCGAGATTTCCGGGCCGCAGGGCGTCCAGGCGACATTCGACTGGCAGGCCGCGCGCGACAGCGTCGTCGGCCGGATGTGCACCGCCACCCTCGTGAATGACGTGGAGACGTATTGATGCTGACGCTCGACCTGACCAACGCGCCGCGCTGGCATGACCTCGCCCCCGGCGTCCGGGTGCAACTGCGCCCGCTGACGACCGCCCTGATGGTCGCGACGCGCAGCGACCCCGCCGTCGAGGCGGTGCCCGAGGAGGCTTCCGACGAGGAGCGCGCCGTCGCCTTCGCCAAGGCGCTGGCGCGACGGGCTGTGCTCGGCTGGGAGGGCATCGGCGATGCCGACGGCAACCCGATCGATCCCACCCCCGAGGCCATCGACGCGCTGCTCGACGTCTGGCCGATCTTCGAGGCCTTCCAATTGACCTACGTGTCCAAAGGCCTGCTGCTGGAACAGGAAAAAAACGCCTCCGCGCTCTCGCCGAGTGGTCCTTCGGCGGGGGCGAGTGCTACTGCGAAGCCTGCGCGCAAGCGTGCGAAGACTGCCCGACGCGCCTGAACCGGCCGCTTACCCATGAGGGCTGGCAGGTCTGGGATCTCGTCGGCCGCCTCGGCGGTCAGTTGCGCGTGCTGCCCGGCGCGGTGGTCGGCTGGGACCTGTCCGCGGCCCTCGCTCTGGGAAATGCGCTCGGCGTCCCGCCCGCTGCTGCGGGTGAACTCTTGCCCGTCATCGAAGCGGTGATGGTGGCCAAGCTCAACGAAAAGATGGATCATTCCCATGGCTGAGAAGAGGGTCAGCGTCCGCCTCGCGGCCGTGGGCGGACGGCAGGTGCGCGCCGAACTCGAAGGCGTGGGCGAGGCCGGGTCGCGCGGCTTCGGACGGCTGAGCCGGGAGATGGAAGCCGCGAACGCCCGGCTCGCGGCCTTCTCGCGGCGGGTGCGGGTCGCGGCTGCCGCTGCCGTGGCCGCCGCAGCCGCTGCTGGCGTGGCGATGATCCGGTCCAGCCTGCAGACGGTCGATGCGCAGGCGAAGCTGGCGCAGTCGCTCGGCACCACCGTCGCCTCGATCCAGACGCTGGAGCGCGCGGGCGATCTGGCGGGCGTCTCCATGTCCGGCATCGAGCAGGCCACCAAGGATCTGACGCGCCGTCTCAGTCAGGCGGCCGCCGGGACCGGCCCTGCTGCCGACGCGCTCGACCGGCTGGGGCTTTCAGCAAATGAGCTGATCGCCTTGCCGCTGGACCAGCGCGTGGGCGCGATCAACGCGGCGATCGAGAGCTTCGTGCCTGCCGCCGAGCGCGCGGCGGTCGCGGGCCAGCTCTTCGGCGAGGAAGGCTCCATCGCGATGAGCCGGATCGACACCGCGACGCTGCGCCAGGCGACAGAGGACGTCCTCGCCTTCGGGGTTGTCGTCTCCGAGCAGGACGCCGACCAGATCGAGCGGACGAACGACGCCATCTCGCGGCTCGGGTTGGTCTGGCGCGGGCTCTCGAACCAGTTGGCGGTCGCAGCGGCACCTGCGCTGGAAGCCGTCGCCGATGCCATGGCGGCGGTGGCCAGCCGCACCGGGCCGCTCGGCATCGCGATCCGCGGTCTCTTGGACAACATCGGCCGCCTGACCACCTATGCCGCCACCTTCGCGGCGTTCCTCGCGGGACGTTGGGTCGCCGGCATGGCGGCTGCGGCGCTCTCGGTCCGGGGCCTCGCCACGGCGCTCGTTGTCCTGCGCGGGGCGCTGATCCGCACCGGCATCGGCGCGCTGATCGTCGGCGCGGGCGAGCTCGTCTACCAGTTCACCCGGCTCGTCTCCGGCGCCGGCGGTTTCGGAGAAGCGATGTCGCTCCTGAAGGACCTCGCGGTCGAGGTCTGGGAACGCATCAGTATGGGCGCGGCGGCGGCGGGCGCGGCCGCCACGGCGATGTTCTTCGACCTGAAGGCGGATGCCGCATCGGGCATGCAGAGCGCCATCGAGAGCGTGGTGGGCTTCGGCAACACGGCCGCGAACACCTTCGAAGGCGCCTACGAGGCGATCAAGGCGATCTGGGGCCTGCTGCCCGCCGCCATCGGCGATCTCGCGTTCCAGGCGGCCAACAGCCTGGTCGATGGCGTCGAGGCGATGCTGAACGGGGTGGTCTCGCGGATCAACGGCTTTATCGGCGGCATCAACCAGGGGCTCGAAGCGCTCGGGTCGGAGCGGCGCATATCGCTGGTTCCGGACCTCGACCTCGGCGAGATCGAGAACCGCTTCGAGGGAGCGGCGACTGCCGCAACCACGGCAGCTCAGGCGGCCTTCGATCGGGCCTTCGAGGACAATCCGCTCTCCGCGCCCGATCTCGGTCTGACCGAGGCGGCGAACAGGGCGCTCGAGTCCGCCAACCTTTACCGCGGCGCGGCGCGCGACCTGGCGGAGGGGGCCCGTGCGCCCCTCGAAAGCTGGCAGGCGCTGCGCGATGCCGTACGCGGCACCGACGAGGACGGCGCCGACGCACTGGCCGAGACCACCGCTGCGGCGGAGCGCCTGGAGACGTCCCTCGGCGACGCCGGGCGCGCCGCAACAGATGCAGGTGTGGCGGCCGGAGCTGCTGCTGCGGTAGCGGAGCCCGCGACCGACGCGGCCGTCACCGGCTGGCGGGCGGTCACCGCCGCGCTCTCCGACTACGCCAGCAAGGCCCGCGAGATCGGTGGCGACATCGGCCAGAGCCTCGTCGGCGCCTTCCAGTCGGCCGAGAACGCGGTGGGCCAGTTCGTGAAGACCGGCAAGCTCGACTTCCGCGATCTGGTGACGTCGCTGCTGGCCGATCTCGCCCAACTGGCGGCGCGGCGGTTCATCCTCGGGCCGATCGCCAATGCGCTCTCCGGCGTCTTCTCCGGGGCGGGCGGCATCTTCGCCAACGTCCTGCATGCGGGCGGGATGGTCGGATCGGCTGGACCCTCGCGGATGGTCCCGGCCATGGCCTTCGCCGCCGCGCCGCGGATGCATGGTGGCGGCATGGCCGGGCTTCGTCACGACGAGGTGCCCGCGATCCTGCAGCGCGGGGAACGCGTGCTGTCGCGGCGGGAGGCACAGAGCTACGGCGCGGGCGGCGGGGTCAACGTGACCATCATGGCCCGCGACGCCGAGAGCTTCCGGCAATCGCGAACGCAGGTCGCCGCGGATCTCGCCCGCGCCGTGTCGCTCGGTCGGAGGGGCATGTGATGGCGTTTCACGAGGTCCGGTTTCCCGACAACATCAGCCGAGGTGCGCGGGGCGGACCGGAGCGGCGCACGCAGATCGTCGAGCTCGCCTCGGGCGACGAGGAGCGCAACGCCAGCTGGGCCAATTCGCGCCGCCGCTACGATGTCGCCTATGGCATCCGCCGCGCCGACGATCTGGCCGCCGTCGTCGCCTTCTTCGAGGCGCGCAATGGCCGCCTGCATGGCTTCCGGTTCAAGGACTGGGGTGACCACAAGTCCTGCCTGCCTTCGGGCACGCCGTCGCCCACCGATCAGTCTATCGGCACGGGCGACGGCGCGACGACCGCCTTCCAGCTGGTCAAGCGCTACGCCTCGGGTGCGCAATCCTGGACGCGCGCCGTCGCGAAGCCGGTGACCGGAACCGCGCGCATCGCGCTCGGCGGGGTCGAGCAGCCTTCCGGCTGGTCGGTCGACACCGCCACCGGCGTCGTCACCTTCAGCACCGCGCCGGGCGCTGGCGCCGCCATCACCGCGGGCTTCGAGTTCGACGTGCCGGTCCGTTTCGACACCGACGCGCTCGACGTGACGCTCGACCTCGAGCGGCTCGGCTCGATCACCTCCATCCCGCTTCTGGAACTGCGCCGATGAAGTCCCTCGACCCCGACCTGCAGGCCCATCTCGACGAGGGAACGACGACGCTCGCCTGGTGCTGGCGGATCGTGCGCGCCGACGGCACGAGTTTCGGCTTCACCGACCACGATCGGACGCTCAGCTTCGAGGGGACGGATTTCGAGCCCGAGAGCGGGCTGACGGCCTCCGAGGTCCGTTCCGGCTCGGACCTCTCGGTCGATGCGCAGGACGCCGAGGGCGTGCTGACCTCGGACCGGATTACCGAGACCGACATCCTCGACGGCCGCTGGGATAACGCCGAGGTCGAAGTCTGGCGGGTGAACTGGGCCGACACGAACCAGCGCGTGCTGATGCGGCGCGGGGCCATCGGCCAGATCCGGCGCGGGCGGCTGGCCTTCGTCGCCGAAGTCCGCTCGCTCGCGCATGTGCTTGGCCAGACGATCGGGCGGACGTTCCAGGCGACCTGCGATGCCGCGCTCGGCGATGCGCGCTGCGGCGTCGATCTGGAGAACCCGGCGTTCAAGGGCACGAGCGTCGTGATCGACCTTCTACGCGACCGCGCCTTCACCGCTTCGGGCCTCGGCGGCTTCGCCTCCGGCTGGTTCACCTTCGGGACCATCGAATGGACCAGTGGCTCCAACGCGGGGCGTCGGGCCGAGGTTCTCGGCCATGATGTGACGGACGGCATCGCCGTGCTGACCCTTCTCGAGGCGCCGGTGCGCGAGATCTCCGAGGGCAATGCCTTCACCATCCGTGCGGGCTGCGATAAGCGGATCGAGACCTGCGGCGCCAGGTTCGCCAACACGGCCAACTTCCGGGGGTTCCCGCACATCCCCGGCCAGGATGCCGTGCTGCGCTACGCCACCAAGGATGGCGGCCACGAGGGAGGCGTGCTGTGACGCAACCTCTCGCATCGGCCGACCCCGCGCGTGTCGTCGCCGTCGCACGCTCCTGGCTCGGCACGCCGTACCACGACCAGGCCAGCCTGCGCGGCGTCGGTTGCGATTGCCTCGGGCTCGCGCGGGGGGTCTGGCGCGACGTGGTGGGGCCGGAGCCGTTCCCGATTCTGCCTTACAGCCGCGACTGGGGCGAGACCGGCCCGCGCGAGGTTCTGGCCGAAGGCGCGCGGCGCATGATGATCGAGGTGTCGCCTGCCGAGGCCGGTCCCGGCGCGCTGGTCCTCTTCTGCATGAGGCCCCGCGCCATCGCCAAGCATGTCGGGATCCTCACCGGTCCTGCCACCTTCCTCCACGCCTATGAGCGGCTCGGCGTGATCGAGGAACCGCTCACCAATGCCTGGCGGCGGCGCATCGCCTTCGCCTTCCTCTTCCCGCAACGCTGAGACCCCGACATGGCAACGCTTGTTCTCGGTGCAGCCGGCGCCGCCATCGGCGGTTCGATCGGCGGGGCGATCCTCGGCGTGAGCGCCGCGACCATCGGCGGCTTCATCGGCTCGAGCATCGGCTCGGTCGTCGACAGCTGGATCATCTCGTCGCTGGCGCCGACCCAGCGCATCGAGGGCGCGCGGCTCGACACGCTGCGCATCACCTCGGCCACCGAGGGCGCGGTGATCCCGCGGCTCTATGGCCGGATGCGGATGGGCGGCAACATCATCTGGGCGACCGATTTCCGCGAGGAGACGAAGACCACGACGCAGGGCGGCGGCAAGGGCGGCGGGGGCGGCAAGGTCAAGACCACCGAGTATCTGTACTACGCCAGCTTCGCGGTGGCCTTGTGTGAAGGCCCGATCACCGGCATTGGCCGGATCTGGGCCGACGGCAAGCCGATGGACCTCTCCGGCGTCACCTGGCGCTGGTATCCCGGCGACGAGGCGCAGACGGCGGACCCGTTCATTGCGGGGAAGATGGGCGCAGCCAACACGCCCGCCTATCGCGGCACCGCCTATGTCGTCTTCGAGGAACTGGCGCTTTCGACCTACGGCAACCGCCTGCCGCAGCTGTCCTTCGAAGTCTTCCGGCCGCTCGCCGATCCCGACACCGCCGAGGGGCTGACCCGCGCCGTCACCATGATCCCGGCCTCGGGCGAGTTCACATATGCCACGCAGGCCATCCGCAAGACCGATGGCGGCGCGACGATGCCCGAGAACCTGAACGCGCTGGCCGACTCCACCGACATGGTGGAGGCGCTCGACCGGCTGCAAGCGATGGCGCCTGCGGTCGAGAGCGTCAGCCTCGTCGTGGCCTGGTTCGGCGACGACCTGCGCGCGGGCTCCTGCAAGGTGCGGCCGGGCGTCGAGGTCTCGGCCAAGTCGACCACGCCCGCCAGTTGGTCGGTGAACGGCGTGAGCCGTGCCAACGCCTTCCTGGTCAGCCGCGACGACCAGGACCGCCCGGTCTATGGCGGCACGCCGTCCGACTTCGCCGTGGTGCAGGCGATCCAGGAGATGAAGGCGCGCGGGCTGCGCGTGACATTCTACCCATTCATCCTGATGGACGTGCCGCCCGGCAACACCCTGCCGAACCCCTATTCCGACAACGCCGCCGAGACCGGCCAGCCCGCTTTCCCCTGGCGGGGCCGGATCACCTGTTCTCCAGCGGCAGGCTACGCGGGATCGGTCGACAAGACTGCCACGGCCGCAAGCCAGGTCGCGGCGCTGTTTGGCGCGGCGACACCTGCGAGCTTCAGCGTGGCGGGTCAATCGGTTTCGTGGACAGGCACGCCCGGCGACTGGGGCCTGCGCCGCATGGTGCTGCACTATGCCCATCTCTGCGCGGCGGCGGGCGGGGTCGATGCCTTCCTGATCGGCACCGAGATGCCGGGGCTGACGACGGTCCGCTCGGGCGCGGCCACCTATCCGGCGGTGCAGGGCTATCGGGACCTCCTTGCCGATGTGCGGTCCATTCTCGGGGCCGGGACGAAGATCGGCTACGCCGCCGACTGGTCGGAATACTTCGGGCACCAGCCGGGCGACGGCTCGGGCGACGTGTTCTTCCACCTCGATCCGCTCTGGGCGGACCCGGAGATCGATTTCGTCGGCATCGACAATTACATGCCGCTGTCGGACTGGCGCGACGGGTTCGAGCACGCGGATGCGCAGGCGGGCTGGCCTGCGATCTACGACCGGGCCTATCTGCAGGGGAACATTGCGGGCGGGGAAGGCTTCGACTGGTTCTATGCCAGTGCGGCTGATCGGGTGGCACAGGTGCGCACCCCGATCAGCGATGGCGCGGCGGGCAAGCCATGGGTTTTCCGCTACAAGGATCTTCGCGCCTGGTGGTCGAACGCGCATTACGACCGCCCGGGCGGGGTGGAGAGCGGCACGCTGACGGCGTGGGCGCCGGAGTCGAAGCCGATCTGGTTCACCGAGCTCGGCTGTCCCGCCATCGACCGGGGCACGAACCAGCCGAACGTCTTCTTCGACCCGAAGTCGTCCGAGAGCTTCACGCCGCATTTCTCGCGGGGCTGGCGCGACGACGCGATCCAGCGCGCCTATCTCGAGGCGACGTACCTCTGGTGGGGCGTCCCGGCGAACAACCCGGTGTCATCGGTCTACGGCGGCCGGATGGTGCATGTGCCGGAATGCGCCGCCTGGACCTGGGACGCGCGGCCGTACCCGTTCTTTCCGGCGCTGACCGATGTCTGGACGGACGGGGCGAACTGGCGGCTGGGGCACTGGCTGACCGGACGGCTTGGCGCGGTGTCGCTGGCGGCGCTCGTGCGGCACCTCTGCCTGCGCGCCGGGCTGCCCGAGTCCCGGATCGACGTCACCGGCCTCTGGGGCGCGGTCGAAGGCTACGCCATCACGGCGCTGGAAAGCCCACGCGCCTCGATCACAACGCTGTCGCGGCATTTCGGCTTCGACGCCGTCGAGACAGAGGGGGGGATCCGCTTTGTCATGCGCGGCCGGGCCTCCGTCGCCACCCTCGCGCCCGACGATCTGGTGGCCACCCGCGAGGGCGATGTGCTGGAACTGACGCGCGGCCAGGAGACCGAACTGCCGCAGGCCCTGAAATGGCAGGTCGCCCGCGCCGACGAGGATTACGACGCGGCCCTCGTCGAGGCCCGGCGCATCACCGTGGACACGACCCGGATCGCGTCCGAGTCCTTTCCAATGGCGGTGCCGCCCGAGGAGGCCGAGAGGCGCTGCCGCCGCGCGCTGATGGAGGCGTGGGTGGGCCGCGAGACGGCGGCGTTCCGTTTGCCACCCTCGCGCCTCGCGTTCGATCCGGCCGATGCGATCCGGCTCGCGCATGACGGGCGTCTGGTCGATCTGCGGCTCGTCTCCATCGCCGACGCGGCAGCGCGCGGCATCGAGGCGGTGCGGCAGGACCGTGCGACTTACGATCTGCCGCCCGGCGATCCCCGCGCGGCGTCGCTGACGCGGGCCGTGGTGTTCGGCGCGCCGGACGCGGTGCTGATGGACCTGCCGCAGCTGACCGAGGACCAGCCCGCGCATCGACCGTTTGTCGCGGCGCACGCTCTTCCCTGGCCGGGCGAGATGGCGGTGTTCCGCAGCCCCTCGACGGACGGGTTCGAGTTGCTGACCACGTTCGGCAGCCGCGCCCGGATCGGAGCGCTGGTCTCGGACTTCTATCCGGGCCCCACCTCACGCTTCGACCACGGCAATGCGCTTGTGGTCGATCTGCTCACCGGCACGCTGGAGAGCGTCACCGACCTGACGCTGTTGGGCGGCGCCAATGCGCTGGCTATCGAGAGCGCGCCCGGCACCTGGGAGATCGTGCAGGCGGGCGCGGCCGAGCTGCTGGCGCCGGGTCGATACCGGCTGACCCGGCTCCTGCGCGGCCAGCGCGGCACCGAGGGCGCGATGGGCAATCCGGCGCCCGCTGGCGCTCTTGTCGTGGTGCTGGACGCGTCGCTGGCGTCCCTGCCGATTGCCGAGGCCGATCTCGGATTGCCGTGGAACTGGCGCATCGGTCCGGCGAGCCGCCCCGTCAGCGACGAGACCTATGTGGCGCAATCCTTCACGCCCGCGGGCGTCGGGCTGCGGCCGTTCTCCGGCGCCCATGTCGAGCAGCCGTGGCGCAGGCCGCGCACGCCCGGCGATCTGACGATCCGCTGGACGCGCCGGTCCCGAGCTCTCGCGGCCGACAGCTGGGGCGGGCTAGAAGTGCCGCTCGGAGAAGAGCTCGAAGCCTACGAGGTCGAGATCCTTGATGGCGCGACCGTTAAGCGGGTGCTGAGCACCGCCACCACCAGCGCGGTCTACACCGCCGCAGACCAGACCGCCGATTGGGGCGCGCCGCTCGGCCCCGGTGACACGCTCGACAGCCGCATCTACCAGCTCTCCGCCCTCGTCGGGCGGGGCGCGCCCAAGACCCTCACGCTGATACTCTGAAGGCCATCCCATGTCCGACGCCACGACCCATCTCCTGCTGCCCTACATCCTGGCGGCGCAGGCCCAGAAGCACGTCACCCACAACGAGGCGCTGCGGCTGCTCGACGGGCTCGTGCAGCTCTCCGTGCTCGACCGCGATCTGACAGCGCCGCCCGGCAGTCCCGCCGATGGCGATCGCTACATCGTCGCCTCGGGCGCGACGGGCGAATGGTCCGGATGGGACCTGAACGTCGCGCTCTGGACCGATGGCGCCTGGCTGCGACTTCCCCCGCGGATCGGCTGGCGCGCATGGGTCGAGGACGAGGGCCTGCTGCTGGTCTACGATGGCGCGGGCTGGCTCGGGACCACACCGGCGGCGCTGCAGAACATGGCGCTCCTCGGGGTTGGCACCACGGCGGATGCATCGAACCCGTTCTCGGCCAAGCTCAACGCCGCGCTCTGGACGGCGAGGACCGTGGCCGAGGGCGGCACCGGCGACCTGTTCTACACCATGAACAAGGAGGCGGCCGGCGACGATCTCGGTTTGACCCTCCAGACCGGCTTCGTGACCAAGGCGCTGGTGGGGCTGTTCGGGTCGGACCGCTTCCGGCTCGCGGTCTCCGCCGACGGCAGCACCTTCTTCGACGGGCTGAGCGTCGACAACGCCACCGGCATTGTCGATCAGCCCCGGCTGCCGCGGTTCAAGGCTTACACGAACTACGACAACTACGTCGGCGTCGGCACCTGGACCAAGATCGGCCTTAACAACACCGACTACAACGATCAGGGCGCGTTCGACGCCGTGAACAACCACTTCGTCGCCCCCGTGGACGGCACCTACCTCTTCGGCGCGACTCTGCTGTACAAGATCAACGCCAGCGCCACCGCCCGCATGCGCGGGCGGCTCGTCCTGAACGGCACGACCGAAATCCGCGGCTCCCTCGGCGAAATCTCCGCCACTCATGTCTCGCTCGCTACCGCGATCTGGCTTCAGACCATGGTGCCGCTGACGGCAGGCGATACCGTCGAGCTGCAGGGGTATTTCCGGGTCGCGGACGGCTACTTCGCCGCCGACCACACGTCCTTCTGGGGCTGCAAGGTCGGCTGAGCGGCGGAAGGAGGATCCGATGAACCCACCCCGATCCGAGG
The DNA here is from genome assembly GCF_003789055.1 of Histidinibacterium lentulum. Lineage (GTDB taxonomy): Bacteria > Pseudomonadota > Alphaproteobacteria > Rhodobacterales > Rhodobacteraceae > Oceanicola > Oceanicola lentulus. The sequence continues at coordinate 43,761 of NZ_ML119095.1, forward strand.
GCTTCGTGCGCATGCCCGACGCCGAGTTCGAGGCGATCTTGACCCGGGCGGCGGAGGAAGGCGCCAAGCGTGCGCTGGCCGATGTCGGCCTCGACGGCGACGAGGCCGCGCTCGACATCCGCGATCTGCGCTCCCTGGTCGACTGCATCCGGCTGGTCCGCCGCACCGCGATGCAGACCGCCGTCCGCATGATCACCACCGGCGTCATGCTGGCGCTGCTCGCGGGTATAGCGATCAAGCTGAAGATCTTCGGCGGCGGCCCGTAGCCGCTCAACACCCCCGTTCACCAGCCCAACCGCACCCGCCCTCGAGGCGGTTTTTTTTCGTTTCGGAGGACCCTCATGACCACGACCTTCCACCGCCATTGGCGTGATGTGCCGGAGAGCGCCTGGCGCTGGCCGAATTTCTCGCCCGCCGAGATTGCATGCCGGGGCACCGGCAAGCTGCTCGTGAACGAAACCGCGCTCGACAAGCTGCAGGCGCTGCGCGACCGGCTGGGCAAGCCGCTGATCGTCCGCTCCGCCTACCGCAGCCCAGAGCACAACCGTGCCGTGGGGGGCGCGGGCCGGTCGAAGCATCTCGACGGCGCCGCCTTCGACATCGCCATGGCGAACCACGATCCGGTGGCCTTCGAGGCTGCGGCGCGCGAGGTCGGATTCCTCGGCTTCGGCTTCTACCCGCGATCGGGGTTCATCCATGTCGATCTCGGGCCCGCGCGGCAGTGGGGCGAGCGGTTCCCGGTCCGGGCGACGGCATTTGCAGCCGAGACGCCGCCCGCGCGCGAGGTGCTGGCTGACAGCCGCACCATGAAGGGCGGCGGGGCAGCCGGTGTGGCGACGCTGGGCGCGGCGGGCGTCGAGGTGGCGCAGCAGGTGCTGGCCGAGACCCAGACCGCGATCTTGCCGCTTGTGCCGTATCTCGACACGTTGCGTTGGGTATTCATCGCCGTGGCGCTTGGCGGCATCGCGGTCACGATCTACGCGCGTCTCGATGACTGGCGCCGAGGGCAGCGGTGATGGCCCCGCTCCTGATCGGGTTCGCCGCCAGCCCATGGATGCGGGCCGCTTTGCGCTACGGCGCCATCATCCTCGCCCTGCTCCTGTTCCTGCTTTCGCTTCGGCGGTCCGGCGAGCGAGCGGGACGCCTCGCTGAACGCCTTCAGACCACGGAGAAAGCCAATGATGTCCAACGCCAGATGCTCGAGGCGACGGCTCGTCGTCCTAGGTCTCGCGACGAGCTTGCTGAGCGGCTGCGCAACGGTCGGTTCTGAGCCCGGCATCGCGACCGTCTGCCCGCCCGTGGTAGAGTACAGCCGCGAGTTCCAGGCGCGCGCAGCCGAGGAGCTCGCGCGGCTGCCGCACGGGTCGGCCATCGCCGAGATGCTGAGCGACTACGCCGTGATCCGGGATCAGGTCCGTATGTGTTCTCGCCCCTGATCAAGAGCCGAATTGGAGCCTCAAGGTCAGGCAGCAGCGTAGCTGGTAAAGACCTCGTTCGATCCGTCGCGCCGGATCAGAAACACGTCGTAGGCCTCGCGCTGGCTTTCCGGTCCCATCCCGGGCGAGCCGTAGGGCATGCCTGGCACTGCGAGGCCGACCGCGTCGGGGCGTTCCAGCAGGAGACGGCGAATGTCGGCAACAGGGACGTGACCCTCGATAATGTAACCATCCACACGACCCGTATGGCAGGAGACCATCTCCTGCGGGATGCCGTTGTCCAGCTTGTAGCGCATCAGAAGCGTCCCGGCGCTCGCCTCGGTCGTGACGGCGAAGCCGTCGTTCTCGAGGATCTCGATCCAGGCCGAGCAGCAGCCGCAGTTGGGGTCCTTCATCACGTGGATCGCCGGACCGGCGCCTTGCGCCAGAGCCCTCAAGGGCGACGCAGCCGCCAGCGCAGCTGTACCGATCAGGAGCTTGCGGCGGGAAAACATGTCTTGGGTCATCTGATGTTCCTTTCGAGGTTGGATGTGTGGGCTGGCAGATCAGAGGTCGACCCGCCTGAGCCGCAGGGCGTTGGTGATCACCGAGACCGACGACAGGCTCATCGCCGCCGCCGCGATCATCGGCGAGAGCAGAAGTCCGGTGACAGGGTAAAGCAGCCCGGCGGCGATGGGGACGCCAAGCGCGTTGTAGGCGAAGGCGAAGAACAGGTTCTGCTTGATGTTCCGCAGGGTGGCGCGGGCGAGCTTGCGCGCCCGCACGATGCCCATCAGGTCGCCGCCCAGCAGGGTGATGCCTGCGCTTTCCATCGCAACATCGGCCCCGGTGCCCATGGCGATGCCGACATCGGCGGCGGCGAGCGCGGGGGCGTCGTTCACCCCGTCGCCCGCCATGGCGATCTTGTGGCCGTCGCGGCGCAACTGGTCGATCAGGTCCTTCTTGGCCTCGGGCAGGATGCCTGCGCGCACCTCGTCGATGCCGAGCTTGCCCGCCACCGCCTGCGCCGTGCGTTCGTTGTCGCCCGTCGCCATGATCACCCTTAGCCCTTGGGCATGAAGTTCCCGAATGGCCTGCGCGGTACTCTCCTTGATCGGGTCGGCGACCGCCACGATGCCGACGAGCGCGCCGTCAAGCGCGACGAACATCGCCGTCTTGCCCTCGGCGCGCAGGGTGTCGGCCTTTGACTCGGCCTGCGCGGTGTCGAGCCCCATCTCCCGCATCATCGCCGCGTTGCCTAGCGCCACCGCGCGCCCACCGACCCGGCCCTGTACGCCCTTGCCAGTGACGGCGTCGAAGTCCGTGGCCTCCTGACGCGGCGCACCCTGCGCCTCGGCTCCCTCGACAATCGCCTCAGCCAGCGGGTGTTCCGAGCCACGCTCCAGCGCTGCGGCCAGCGACAACAGGTCGGTCTCGGTGACGTCCCCGAGCGCAACCGTATCGGTCAGCTTCGGCTTGCCCATGGTCAGCGTGCCGGTCTTGTCGACGATGAGCGTATCGACTCCTGCCATTCGCTCCAGCGCCTCGGCGTCCTTGATCAGCACGCCCGCCTGTGCGCCGCGCCCCGCCGCCGTGGTGATGGAGATCGGTGTCGCCAGCCCCAGCGCGCAGGGGCAGGCGATGATGAGGACCGACACGGCCGAGGCGATTGCGAAGACCAGCGCGGGCTCCGGGCCGAAGATCAGCCAGACCACGAAGGCGACGATGGCGATGACCACCACCGTCGGCACGAATATCGCCGACACCCGGTCGGCCAGCCCCTGGATCGGCGCGCGGGACCGCCGCGCGTTCGACACCATCGCCACGATCTGCGCCAGCACGGTATCGGACCCGACCTTGCCTGCCTCCATGACCAGAGAGCCGTTCTTGTTGATCGTGGCGCCCGTCACCTCATCCCCCGGCCCCTTTTCCACCGGCATTGACTCGCCGGTCAGCATGCTTTCGTCCAGCGACGAGCGGCCCTCGATCACCGTGCCGTCGACCGGAATGGCGTCGCCGGGACGGACCCGCAGCCGGTCGCCCTCCATGATGTTCTCCAGCGGCGCATCGTATTCAGTGCCGTCCGGCAGGATGCGCCGCGCGGTCTTCGGCGCCAGATCCAGAAGCGCGCGGATCGCATCCCCGGTGCGTTCTCGCGCTCGGAGTTCCAGCACCTGGCCCACGAAGACCAACGCGACGATCACCACCGCCGCCTCGAAATAGGTGCCGACGCCGTGGCCCATCCGGTACTGTTCCGGAAACACCCCCGGCAGGAACGTCGCGACGAGCGAGTAAAGGTAGGCCGCCGCCACGCCGATGCTGATCAGCGTCCACATGTTTGGGCTGCGGTTCACAATGGAGTCCCAGCCGCGCCGGAAGAAAGGCAAGGCGGCCCAGAGGATGATCGGCGTTGCCAGCACGAACTCGAGATAACTTGCGGTCTGATGCCCGATCCAGTCGCGCACTGGCAGCGCGACCAGTTCACCCATCGTCAGGATGATGAGCGGCACCGCCGCCGCCGCCGAAATCCACATCCGACGCGTGAAGTCGGTCAGCTCCTCGCTGGGCTCATCCGACGGCACCATCGGTTCCAGCGCCATGCCGCAGATCGGGCAGGACCCCGGCGCATCGCGGACGATCTCGGGATGCATCGGACAGGTGTACTGGACGTTGGCCGGAGCAGCCTTCTTCTGTCCGGCGGCCCGGCCCGAGGCGTAGAACCACGGATCCGCCTTGAACTTCGACTGGCATTTCTCCGAACAGAAATGAAAGGTCTCTCCCTGGAACTCGGCGTGACGCCCGTCCGGCTTGACCGCGACCGTCATCCCGCAGACCGGGTCCTTTGCGGTATTCGCCCCCGCCGGAATGTCGGGCGCCGCGTGATGGTGATCGTGCTCCATAGTCTGCCAGCCTTTCGATCTCTTGTTTCAGCTTGCCGCTTCCAGCCGTTGGAAGCTCAAGCTCTTTTCAATGGTGGTCGTGAGCGCCTTCCAGGGCGGGATTCCGTGCGAGGAAGATTCCGACGAACAGGAACACCAGCGCCATGCCGATCGCACCCAGGACGACGATCAAGGGGTCGGACTGCCATTTCATCGCGGCGAAGGCGGCCAGCACCACGGCATCAAGTGCGATTGCCGTCAGCAACACCCAGCCCCGAGCGCCGATTTCTTCGCGCAGATGCCGGAACACGCCGAAATGGATGATCATGTCCATCACCAGATAGAAGAAGGCCCCGAGCGAGGCGATGCGGCTGAGGTCGAAGAAGACCGTCAGGAAGCCTGCGATCACGACGGTGTAGACGAGTGTGTGGTCCTTGATCGTGCCTGGCATCCCGAAATGGCTGTGCGGGATCATCTTCATGTCCGTCAGCATCGCCAGCATCCGCGAGACGGCAAACACGCTGGCGATCAGGCCCGAGGCAGTTGCCACCAGCGCAAGCGCCACCGTCAGGTAGAAGCCGGTTTGCCCGAGGGCTGGTTGGGCCGCTTCAGCCAGCGCGTAGTCCTTCGCCGCCACGATGCGATCGAGCGGCAGGCTGGAGCCGACCGCGAATGCGACCAGCAGGTAGACGACGACGCAGATGGCGATGGACAGGACTATGGCCCGGCCCACGTTCCGATGCGGATTGGTCACCTCGGCGCCGCTGTTGGTGATGGTCGTGAACCCCTTGAAGGCGAGAATGGACAGCGCGACCGACGCCACGAACCCACCCGCACGAAAATCTCCGCCCGACGCTTCGAACGAAATGCCGCTGGCCCACAGACCGGCCGCCCCGAACAGCGCAATGCCGCCCACCTTGAGAATGGCCATGATAATGGACAGCAGCCCGACCGACCGGTTGCCAGAGACGTTCACGAGATAGGCGAAGACGATCAGCCCCACGCCGAGGACCGGCACGAGAATGCTGTCCGGATCGCCGCCGAAGGCTCGCAGGGTGTAGGTTCCGAAGGTGCGAGCGACGAGGCTTTCGTTGATGACCATCGACAGCGCCATCAGGAGAGCTGCGCCCGCCGCGACCGTCGTCGGTCCGTAGGCTTTCTTCAGGATCATCCCGATGCCGCCCGCAGACGGGTATGCGTTCGACATCTTGATATAGGTGTAGGCGCTGAAGGCGGTCACGATGGCGCCGACCACGAACGAGAGCGGGAAGAGAGGCCCGGCGAGTTCGGCGATCTGGCCGGTCAGCGCGAAGATGCCCGCGCCGATCATCACGCCGGTGCCCATGGCTACCGCACCGGAAAGGGTGATGCTGTTCTTCTGGTACTCGCTTCCGGTCATGGATTTCCCTTTTCAGGCTTTTGCCGCATGGCTACCCAAAGCAGTGGCAGGCCCGTCAAGAGGCCGAGGCCAAGTACTGCCCATGTCGCCCGGCCCAGATCTCCGCTCACCGCCTCGCCGCCGAAATGGGCCAGCAGGAAGCTTGCCGGAATGATCCCCGCCAGTGTTGCCAAGGCGAAACGCCAGGCGTGCAATCGGCTCAGTCCGGCCGCGTAGCTGATCATGTCGAAGGACACGAAGGGCATCAGGCGGCTGGCAAGAACCGTCGCCGTCAACGCGTTCTGCGAGCCGAGCAGCCCGGCATCGACGCGGTCCCCGAACACCCGCCGCAGGACGTCATGCCCCAGAACCCGTGCGAGACCGAAGGCGATCAGCGCCCCGAGCTCGGCGCCGATGACGACCTGCACGGTCCCCCAGAGATGTCCGTAGGCCGCTCCGGCCGCCAGTGCGATGGGTGCACTCGGGATTGGGCTGGCCACGACCGCGATGGTCATAAGCGTGACGATCAGGACCGGCCCCCAGAGACCCGCACGCGCCACCAGCGTTTCCAGACGCTCGGGCTCCAGGAGGCTGCGCGCCTCGGCGAACACCGAAGGCGCGAACTGCCAGACAGCGAGCAGTCCGATGCCGAGGATCGCAAGGCCCGCGAGAATGGTGACGCGCAGGCTCATCTCAGACCGCCGCGACGGCCTTCGCCAGGAGGTCGCGCACCTCGCCCGCCACGGCCGTCAGTTCGGCGTTCTCAATCGCCTGCATCGACGCCACAGGATCGATGGCGCTGACTTCCACGCCACCGTCGACCTCGCGCAGGATGACGTTGCATGGCAGCATCGCACCGACGCGCGGTTCGATCCCGATGGCCTGATGCGCCATCTTGGGGTTGCAGGCGCCGAGGATGCGGTAGGCGGGCATCTCGACATCTAGCTTCTTCTTCATCGTCGCCTTGACGTCGATCTCGGTCAGGATGCCGAAGCCGTGGTCGGTGAGGGCCTTCCGCGCGCGAGCGTCGACGTCGTCGATACCGGCGTCGGGGAACATTCGATTGATCGTGTAGGTCATTGCCAACTCCTTTTTTCTATTTCCGAAGATACTTGATCAGCGCTGCTATGGCCAAAACCAGCAGCACGAGGATCAGCAGGCCGAAGAGCCAGCCAAACCCCATTCCGAAACCCATTCCGGGGCCCATGTCGTTCCAGTTCATCATCTCATCCTCCTGATTTTTACCCGCAGGGTGCGTCTTTTGGCCGGCCCTCACGACAACATGGGGCAGGACAGACCAGGATCGGTGCCGGGCGGGGCGCCATGTCCGGACGACCCGCTGGGATCAGACGGACGCCGTGACCGCGAATTCGGTCATCATCCCCGTCGTAAGGTGCGGCATGTGGTGGCAATGCAGCATCCATCGGGCGGCCTCACCGACATCGAGGGCGACATCGACCATCGACATCGGTGGCACGTGAACCGTGTCGCGTAGTGCACCGGCGACCCGACGCCCGTTCAGCCCGACGACCTGGAACACATGGCCGTGCAGATGCATCGGGTGCGCCATCATCGACATGTTGTGGAACGACAGCACGACCCGCTCACCGCTGCGTGCGGTGATCGGCTGGTGCTGGCCCCAGACTGCCCCGTTTATCGTCCAGACGTACGGCTGCATCGAACCGCCCAGCATCAGCATCTGGCTGCGGTCCACGGGTCGATCCGGCAGAGCGTCCAGCGCGATGAGGCGCGCCTCCTGCGCCAGATCGGTGTCGAACGCGGGCGCTTCGGCATCCGCCATTGCATCGAGACGCCGCACTTCGGCACCCTGCGTGGCGAGGATCAGGCCGGTGCGCTCGCGCGCGCCTTCGCGCAGGGCGAGGATCGGCCAGGCGCCGCCTTCGTGCGGCAGGTCGATCTCGATGTCCAGACGCTGGCCCATTGCCAGACCGAACCGCGTGCCGGCGAGAGGTTCGACCGCGTGCCCATCTACCGCGACCAGCCGCGCCTCGGCACCGCCGGTCTCGATCCAGAATACCGTCGCCGCAGCGGCGTTGATGACCCGAAGCCGGATACGGCCACCGCGCTCGACCTGGACCACCTCCGGGTCCGACAGGGTCCGGTCATTGGCGAGATAGGCGTCCCAGTCATAGTCGTTCAGGTCCATGGCCATGCCGCCCATCTGGCCGCCCATACCCATCATCCCGCCCATTCGGGGCATGTTGCCCATCGGCATGCCGCCCGTGGCGCCATGGCCCATGGCCCCGTGATCCATGCCCTGCATCGCCCCCATGCCTCCCATGGGAGCGCCCTGATCGGGCAATGCACCGGCACCATGGCCCGCGCCGTGCCCGCCGCCATGACCTGCGCCGATCTCGGCCAGAACCTCCTCGGGGGCCTTGAAGGAGAAGTCATGAAGGAACATCACGACGTCTTGCCGGTCGGCAGCAACGTCCTCGGCCGAGCGCACGATCAGCGGCGCGGCGAGCAGCTGCATCTCCTGGGTGGGCACATGGCTGTGCATCCAGTGCGTGCCGGGCCGTGCCTCGAAGTCGTAGGATCGGGTTTCACCCGGTGCGAGGAGGGGCATCGGCATGTCCGGCACACCGTCCTGCGCGTTGGGCGGGATCTGTCCGTGCCAGTGGATGATGGTACCGACGTCCAGGTCGTTGGTCAGATCGACCCGGAACCTCTGGCCGGGGTCGAGGATCAGTCCCTGACCGCCGGGGCCGGCAAGCCCGAAGACCGTGGCAGCGCGACCGTCGATGTCGAGCGTGCGCGTCGCAGCGGAGAGGCTGATCGGCGCCACCCCTTGCGCGAAGGCGATGCGGGGCAAGTGTGCAGCGCCAATGGCGGCCGCACTTGCGGCAAGAAAGCCGCGTCGAGAAAGCATGTTCATGGTCGTCTCCTCGGGACTTCCGTCCCGTTCATCAATACCGATGGGGCGCCTCGGGCGTCTGCCCGGGCGCGCTCAGAGGAGACGGAGCTTGGGAGGTCGTTCGTTCAGTCCCGGCGCACGGCTGACGTGGATTGCCGCGGACGGGACGTCATGACTGGCGGCGCCGTAGGCGTGCCCGGCTTCCTCGCCTGCCGACGTCAGGAAGGCAGAGAGGCCTGCGCATACGAACTCGCACATCTCGGCATCGGCCGATCCACAGTGCTCTCCAGCGTCACAGTCGAAGCCCGAAATGACCGGAGAGTGCATCATGTCGGCGACATGCATCGCGTGATCCACACCGGAATTCATGCTCATGCGTGTCGCATGCGCGGAGGTCACCGTCGTCACCACGGTGATCGCGAGTATGGCAAGCATGGTGACGACACGTTCGAGCATGCTGCAAAGATAGGCATTGCTCACGAGAATGTCCATTGTCGCAGGCGCCTCGCCGCTGGCACAACGTGGTCTCGACCAAACGCGAATGTTATTCCGCAGTGATCGGCGATAGACGTCTTGAAAAAAGCTCTCCGAAATACTGTTGTGATCGGTCTGGTCGTCGGAGGTGTGATCCTCGCGGTCTTTGCTGGCTGGCGTTATGCCGGTACCGCATCCACCGCCGTGGCGTCGGCGGACATCATCGCGCAAGGACGCCAGATCTATGCGGATCAGTGCGCCGCCTGCCACGGCGCGGAACTGGAGGGCCAGCCGGGCTGGCGCTCGCCGCTTCCGTCCGGCCGGTTGCCGGCGCCACCCCACGACGCCAGCGGCCACACCTGGCACCATCCTGACGATGTCCTGTTCCGCATCGTTAGGGAAGGCACCGCCGCCGTGGTCGGCGGCGGATACGAGAGCGACATGCCCGGCTTCGCAGACGTGCTGAGCGACGCGGACATCCGCGCCGTTCTCGACTACATCAAGAGCACATGGCCAGAGCGCGAGCGCCGATACCAAGAGAGGGTGTCGGAGGCAAACTGACATTCCCCATGGTCGTCGGCTGCTACTCGCGCCAGGCCAGTTCGCAGACCGAGTTAGAGGAACGTCGCCGACCAGGTCAGCACCATGAAGCCGCCGAGCGACTGCATCATGTTGACCATCCGTATCGGCCCGGTTGCCTCGATCTGCGTGTACCCGAGCGTGGCGAAGTTGACGCCGGAGAAGTAGATCAGGCCGCTCCAGCATGGGTCGTAGCTGCCGTCGAAGCCTCCCACGCCCCAGCCCTGCAGCGCCCTGTAGACTGCGGCGAAAGCCAGGATTTCAATCGTGTGGAGCGCGAGCAGCCCGACGAACGCCACCATGATCGCCGCCTGCGGTCTCTCTTTCGAGTTCGGCTTCACGCCCCGGACGGCCAATAGCCCCGTAGTGGTGCGCGACCAGATGGCGGCCACCAGCGCGAAACCGAGCAGAAGCCCGATTCCAGTTGCAGCATGTTGAGCACTCGCGGCGGAACAGTACCCCGAGGTTTATGTTCTCAGCGCTCGGCCCTGCGGCATGGCAGCGGAACCATCGCCCTGCCGATGATCTGATCTCAGGCCTCACGTTCCGGATCAAACGCAAGAAGCCGCAGCGCGTTCAGTGTGACGAGCACCGTCGCGCCGGTATCTGCAAGGATCGCGATCCACAGCCCGGTAATGCCGAGGATCGTCGTCACCAGAAACACCGCCTTAAGGCCGAGCGCGATCGCCACATTTTGCCTGATGTTCGCCATGGCTGCGCGAGCAAGGCGAATCTTGCCGGCCACATCGGTCACGCGATTGCGCAGGATCGCGGCGTCGGCGGTTTCAAGCGCGACGTCCGTTCCGGAGCCCATGGCAACTCCGATGTGGGCGGTGGCGAGCGCAGGGGCATCGTTGATGCCGTCGCCCACCATCATCACGCGGTCTCTGGCGGTCATCTCACGGATCGCGGCGACCTTGCCTTCGGGCATCAATTCGGCGCGATGGTCAATGCCCAGCCCAGCGGAAATGGCTGCTGCCGTGCGCCGGTTGTCGCCGGTCAGCATCACAGACGCGATGCCAAGCGCCTTGAGTTGCTGCACCGCGCGGGCGGCATCCTCTCGGGGTTCGTCCCGGAGCGCTACGAGTCCGACCAACTGGCTCCGGCGGAAGACCGCGACGACTGTCTTGCCTTCATCTTCCATGCCGACCACCGCCCGGAGCGCGTGGTCGTCCAACACACCGCGCTCCCCGGCGAACCGTGGAGAGCCCACCCAGGCGGTTTCACCCTCAACGACTGCTTCGGCCCCTTTGCCCGGAAGCGCTTTGGCGGCGGTCGCGGCCAGGAACGGCGCTCCCGCAGCTTCCGCGCGGGACAGGATCGCCTCCGCCAGAGGATGGCTCGACCCCGCTTCGACGGCGGCAGCCAGCGCCAGCACCTCTGTCTCCGATCCCGAGATCGGCACCACGTCCGTGACGCGCGGCCGTCCGTGGGTCAGGGTTCCGGTCTTGTCGAATGCGACATGCGTGGTGGCCGCCGCGGCCTCGATCACGGCGCCTCCTTTCATCAGCAGCCCGCGACGCGCGCCTGAAGAAAGCGCAGAGGCGATGGAAGCCGGTACCGAGATCACCAGCGCGCAGGGGCATCCGATCAGGAGAAGCGCGAGCGCCCGGTAGATCCACGTATCCCAGCCTTGCCCGAACGCGAGGGGCGGGACGATGGCCACCAGCACCGCAACTCCGACGACGGCCGGCATGTAGATGCGGCTGAAACGGTCGATGAAGCGCTCGGTCGGGGCCCGGGCGCTTTCCGCTTCCTCGACCAGCCGGATGATACGGGCAATGGTGTTGTCCTCGGCCGACTTGGTGACCCGAACACGCAGCGCCGCCTCGGAATTGATGGAGCCGGCAAAGACGGAGGCACCGGGTTCCTTCAGCTTCGGCACACTCTCGCCCGTGACGGCGCTCTCATCGACGCCCGAGGTGCCCTCGATAACTTCGCCATCTGCCGGGACCCGGTCTCCCGGGCGCACCAGAACGATCTGGTCCACCTGCAGCTGGTCGGCTGGTATCACCCGAGTCCGGCCGCCGATCTCCAGGATCGCGGTCTTCGGTACCAGACGAGCGAGCGCCCGGATCCCGTCGCGGGCCTTGTTCGCCGCAACACCTTCGAGAACCTCCCCGACGGCGAAGAGGAAGACGACGAGCGCCGCTTCCTCGGCGGCGTCGATGACGAGCGCGCCGCTGGCGGCGATTGTCATCAGCATCTCGATCGTGAACGGCATCCCCGCTCTGGCGGACGCGACGGCGCGGCGTGCGATAGGGGCGACACCAATGAGCGTCGCGAGGATGAATGCCCACGTTGCCACATCCTGGGAGGCGAGCAGTTTCACGGCCCATGCCGCCGCGAGGAGGAGACCGGTGCCGATCACCAGTCTGCCCTTCGCGGTCTGATACCAACGCGAACCGGGCCCGGGACCGCTCTCGGGCCCTGTCGATCCAGCGTTGGGCTCGAGTCCTGCGGCATCTCGCGAGCCGTCCGCACGGGACGCTTGCTCATCGTCCGGCAGCACGAAGCCTTTCCGATCGGGGCTCGATCCTTTCGCCGCGATCCCGTAGCCGAGCCGCTTGACGATTGCTTCGATCTGGTTGCGAGGGGTCTGCCCTTCATCCAGAGTCAGCCGAAGCCGCTCGGTCATTAGCGCCACATCGACGTCGCTCACGCCAGGCAGGCGTTCGACCGCACCCCGGACCTTGCCGGCGCACGACGCACAGTCCATCCCGGAAACCGTCCATTCGTAGGTTGCACTGTCGTTCGCCGTCATCACGCCCTTCCAACCCGCCCAGCGGGCAACATTGTATTTGCTGAGTCGGGAACCTAAGGTCTCTAGTAGCTATAGCTTCAAGAGGAAATCTGATGCTCACCATCGGAAAATTGGGCGAAGCGGCCGGCGTGAAGGTTCCGACGATCCGCTACTACGAGCAGATCGGGCTCCTGCCGGAGCCAGATCGCAGTGCCGGGAACCAGCGGCTCTATGGGCAGTCGGCACTGGATCGGCTAGCCTTCATCCGCCATGCGCGGGAGCTCGGTTTTCCGCTGGACGCTATCCGAGACCTTCTGAGTCTCTCTGACAGACCCGATCAATCCTGCGCAGCCGCCGATGTCATCGCCAGGGCGCAGCTGGCCGAGGTTGAAAGCCGCCTTGCGCGCCTGACTGCGCTGAAAGGCGAACTTGAGCGCATGGTCGTGCAATGTGCAGGCGGTCGGATTGCCGATTGCCGGGTCATTGAAGTTCTGGGCGACCATTCGCTATGCGCAACCGATCACCAGCATCCGGAGAGCGAGGCGGCATCGTGAAAGCACCCGGCACCCTCGCCATCTACATCGGTGCCGCTCTGGCCGAGATTGCGGGCTGCTTTGCGGTCTGGGCATGGATGCGGCAAGGCGCGAGCGCGCTCTGGCTGGTCCCCGGCCTCCTGAGCCTGGCCGTCTTCGCTTGGCTCCTGACCCTTGCCCCCTCCGATTTTGCGGGGCGGGCCTACGCAGCTTATGGCGGGGTCTATATCGCAGCCTCGCTCCTCTGGCTGTGGCTCATCGAGAAGCAGCGCCCGGACACTTGGGACCTGACAGGTGCCGCAATCTGCCTCGCCGGTGCGGCCGTCATCCTGTTGGCGCCGAGGGCGGCTGGTGGATGATCGGGGGTGCTCTCCAAGATCAAGGCAGCCGACTGCCGCTCATCGTTGCCGACATCACGATAGAGCCAACCTTTGCGGACGGACTCCCGCTCTTCCAGCGTAGCAGCTGTGCGCATCAAATAAAATCAATGACTTATACTGGAGAAGGTTGGACGTCAGACCCATCCCCTCCGCCACTTGCCCCCGCGAAAGCGTTCTCCCGATCCGGCTGCGGCCGGATTTTTCCGTTATCCGGCATGATTGGGTCGGTGCTTCGAGTCCTGCCGGTCGCGTCGGACCAATGCTATGATGCGGTCATCCGGGATGCGGGGCACCGGGAGCACGTGAGTGCGGGCAGACCGATCTGAAAACATGGGCCGAGAGCCCGTTCCGTTAATTGGTCGCCCCTGCGGCTTGCCCGGATGTGCCGAGAGCACGGATCTGTAGTTGCCGCGTGCCCGCCAGCTCCCGCTTCGACGGAAGAGGAGGGAGACATGCGGATCATTGGGCTCGATATCCATCGGGCATTCGCCGAAGCGGTGGCGCTCGAGGACGGCGTCTGCCACCGGCTCGGACGGATCGGGATGACGCGGGACCAGCTCGAGTCGTTCGCGGACACCCTGCAGTCGACGGATCACGTCGTCGTCGAGTGCACCGGCAATGCGACGGCGGTCCTGGACATCCTTGCGCCGAAGGTGGCTCGGGTGGCGGTGGCCAACCCGCTTCAGGTGCATCTGATCGCGCGGGCCAAGACCAAGACCGACAAGATCGATGCGCGGGTGCTGGCGAAGCTCTACGCCGCCGGCTTCTTGCCCGAAGTCTGGATTCCGGACGCGGCAACGCAGGCCCGGCGCCGGCAGGTCACGCGCCGGAAGCAGCTGGTGAAGAGCCGGGCTCGGCTCAAGGCGATCGTGCAATCCATCCTGCACGCGCACCTGGCCCCGCGCTGCCCGCATGCCGACCTGTTCGGCGGCAAGGGGCGTGCCTGGCTCCGCACACAGGACCTGCCGGAGGACGAACGTGTCGCAATCGAGCGGCATCTCGAGGAATATGACCGCCAAACCGCGGCGCAGAAGGCCGTCGAGCGCGACATCGCCGGCATCGCGCTCGACGACGCGAACGTGAGGCGTCTCATGACGATCCCCGGAATCGACATGGTCGTGGCTGTCGGGATGATGGCGGCGATCGGCCGGATCGACCGCTTCGCCGCTCCCGAGAAGCTCGTGGCCTATCTCGGCCTCAACCCGAGTGTCCGGCAGTCCGGCGACGGGCGGGCCCACCACGGCCGGATCACCAAGCGCGGCAGCAGCCGGGCCCGTCACTTCCTGGTCGAGGCCGCATGGCAGACGGTGCGCAGCCCGGGCCCGATGCGGGCGTTTTACGAACGCGTGCGCGCCCGGCGCGGCGCCCATGTCGCCGCGGTTGCGGTCGCCCGCAAGCTCACCGTCCTGATCTGGCACATGCTCACGAAAGGCGAGGACTACGCCTGGGGGCGGCCCCTGCTCATGGCTCGAAAACTGCGCAATCTCGAACTCGCGGCCGGTCACGCCGCCAAACCCGGGACGCGGGGCGCCGCCTACGAATACGGGATCACGGAACGCCGCCAAGCCGACCGCGCCCAGGCCGAGCAGGCCGAACGAGCGTACAGGCGCATCACCGAGCACTGGCGACGACAGAACAAGAAGGACGGTGCGGGCGCCGCAAGCGAGGTGCGACACTGATCAGGCTGCGCGACGAAGCCTTCCCCTCATGCTCCGCTCTTGGCCACGCGGTCGCCCGCGCCCCCGAAAATAGCACGGTTGCAGCGAAAGGGGCTGTTCAATCTCATCCGTGTTTTCGAGGGTTATGTAGGTGGGCCTGAGCACCCCTCCTGCTGCCAGGAGGCTCGCAAGCGCTCTCTCAAGGCCGATATTCTCCGGACCTGATGACTGCACCGATTTGGTGAATTTTCTTCAAGGCGTTGGAAATACAGCGAAAATATCGCGTCTCCGCTGAGCACTTCGATTTCAGGGACGCGCTTCGAGAGGGAACCGAAATCGAACAATGTCCAGGTCGGTGAAGCAGCGGGGTGGTGGTTTAGCCGCCGCGATCCCCGTCGGTAGCGATTTTCCCGCTATGCAGTATGTCGCTTTCACCGATCTCAATGGTGACAGGCCCCATGTGCAGCCACGCCGCGAGGAGATCGGTCGTGGCGCTAACCTGTTCCGGCTTCCGCAGGGCGCACTCCCATACCGTCGCCACGCGCCACCCGTCTTCGAGGAGTCTTGTGCGAACGGCACTGTCTCGAGCGGTGTTCGCATCGAACTTCGCCCGCCAGAACTCCGGCCGGGTTGCCGGTACGGTCGAGTAGCGGCACCCTTGGTGTCGGTGCCAGAAGCAGCCGTGCACGAAGACCACGGCCCGGTGCTTCGGAAGGACAAGGTCCGGTCGACCGTGAACCTTGCCGGAATGAAGCCGGAAGCGGAAACCGCGCGCGTGCAATGCCCGCCTGAGGGCCAGCTCGGGCTTGGTGTTCTTTCCCCTGATCCCAGACATCATCCGGGAACGGGTCTGCTGGTCCACAATATCGGTCACATCCGTCCTGGTTTTCGTCCCTGAACCTGGTATATACCGGCTGAATGAAATTCGTCAGGAGCCTGATTTGCCTTCCACTTTCGGTATTGTCGATCTGTTCGCCGGCCCGGGCGGACTTGGCGAGGGGTTCGCTTCCCTCGTCGAGGACGGCCATGCGCCGTTCCGGATCGGCATTTCGGTCGAAAAGGAGGCGTCGGCCCATCGGACCCTGACGCTGCGTGCTTTTCTGCGCGAGTACCGTGCACGTCATGGCGTCTTGCCGAAAGAGTTCATCGATTTCCATGCCGGGCTGGCATCCGAACCGGACTGGTCAGCCGCCGATGCCGAAGCGTGGAAGCATGCCACCGACGAAGCCCGCGCGCTCGAGCTCGGCACCGGGGCTGCGGCAACCGCCATTGATGGCGCCATCGCAACGCTGAAACGAAAGTACGACGACACGATCCTGATCGGCGGTCCGCCCTGTCAGGCCTATTCCTTGGTGGGGCGCGTCCGCTCCAGAGGCAAGGTCGGCTATGTCCCGGAGGAAGATGCGCGGCACTACCTCTTTCGGGAGTACATCCGGGTCCTCGACAAGCTTCGCCCGGCCGCCTTTGTTATGGAAAACGTCAAGGGCATGCTTTCGTCCACAGTCGAGAGCCGGCTTGTCTTCGAGATGATGATGGAGGATCTGTCCTCGCTCGGCACGGGTCACGCCCATCACTACGAACTTCGTGCCGTCCGGGTAGAGGATGGCAAGGCCAGCCTGCAGGAGGCGGCGCAGCCCTCGGATTTCATCGTGCGCGCCGAGGCGTTCGGAGTCCCGCAGCGTCGCCACAGGGTGATCATCGTCGGCATCCGTTCGGACATCGCAGGACAGGCAGCCGATGCGGAGATCGCTGTATCGGGGATCGCGCGGACCGTCCGCGATGTCATCGATACGATGCCCGCCTTGCGAAGCGGCATCAGCCGCGGGCGCGACGACGCGGCTGCTTGGCGAGGAGAAGTCCTACACGCCGCAAAGCTGCTGGCCGGCATCTCCAGGGGGAAGGAGAAACGTGCGCTCCGCGAAGCGTTCCTGACCGTTTCGGAGCGAGTGAAGGAAAACCCGCCAATTGTTCGGGCCGCGTCACGGTTGCCAGACGGCTACGGCACTTCGAACGATGAGTTGCTGCAGTGGATCGAGCGACCGGAACTTCGCGCGATCGCCCAGCACGAGACGCGCGGGCACATGGGATCGGATCTGGGTCGCTACCTGTTCGCTGCCGTGTTCGGGACCGTCCGTGGCTACAGCCCGAAGGCCGCCGATTTTCCTCTGGTGCTCAGCCCCGATCACCGCAACTGGCACAGCGGTGTGTTCAATGACCGCTTCCGGGTTCAGCTGGCGGACGAGGCATCGACCACGGTCACGAGCCACATCTCCAAGGATGGCCACTACTTCATCCATCCCGATCCGATCCAGTGCCGCAGCCTGACCGTGCGCGAGGCAGCCCGCCTGCAGACCTTCGCCGACGATTACCTGTTTCTCGGCAATCGGACACAGCAGTATGTCCAGGTCGGAAACGCCGTGCCGCCGTTCCTTGCAAAGCAGATCGCGCGCCTAGTGTTTGAAAGCCTTCGAGCTAGCAATAGGTAGGTTAATCGATAACCAAAGTGTAAACACCTTTCGCACGACGAGCCGTCCTCACCGGAACTTCAGGGTAGCGTTTCTTCATCAAGGCCAGAATTTGCACTCGATAGTGGTCCACCATGCGCTCTCCCAGAATGACTTCCTTGATCGCCTCGCGAGGGTACGGCCGAAGGATCGGTGCGGTGTCGCTCTGCGGCGATTGAACCAGAAGACGTCGCTCTCCCTCATATTTCCATTCCGTGGGCTTCGCAGCGAAGACAAGTCGCCATATCTCTTGCATCTGCCGTAACGCGACTGCACCAGCCTGTTCGTAAATTGGGATCCAGCTCATTTCGTCCGTCTTCCTCAAATGCTGGATTCGTGTTTCCGTCTCCTCGATTGCCATCTGATGATACCAGTCTTGGTCCCGAGCGATCGCGTAGACGAAGCTGTCCAAAGTTGGTGGCGCATCGATGTAGGCCACGTCCACAACATAACCTTCAGGCTCGGCTTTGGTGACCAAGTGTAAGCGCGACGGCGTGGCCCTATGCGGCGAGACTTGACGGCCGTGCGTAGCGCCAGGGCATGAGATCCTCGATGCGGGATTTGGGGTGTCCGTCGAGGATGGCCCGGAGGGTGTCGGCGAGGTACTCGACCGGGTTCACGCCGGCCAGCTTGCAGGTGGCGACCAGCGAGGCGAGCATGGCCCAGTTCTCGGCACCGGTCTCGTTGCCCGCGAAGAGGGCGTTCTTTCTTGTCAGCGCGATCGGGCGGATCTGGTTCTCGACCGGGTTCGTGTCGAGTTCGAGGGTGCCGTCGTCGAGGAAGCGGATCAGGCCGGGCCAGTGCGCGAGGGTGTAGCGGATGTCCTCGGCGAGCCGGGATTTCTGCGGGATGCACGACAGCTTGGCCTCCAGCCACGGCTTGAGCGCTGCGATGATCGGAGCGGCGTGCGTTCGGCGGGCGGCGAGGCGGACGGCAGGATCCTTGCCGCGGACAGCCTTCTCGACCCCATAGAGAGCCGCGATCCGGCGCAGCATCTCCTCGGCGATGGGGGAGCCCTCGTTCTCGAAGCGCTTGACGAAGCGACGGCGGACATGGGTCCAGCAATAGACCAGTTGCCACGGACCATTCTCGCGCGGGATTTCCGTCAGCGCGTTGTAGGACTGGTAGGCATCGCATTGCAGGAACCGGCCGCGGTATCCGGCGAGGAACTTCAGCGGATGCGACTTCCCCCGACCGGGAGCGTAGTGGAACAGCACGATGGGTGGCCCAGCGCCGCCATGACCGCGATCGTCGGACACGACGGCCCAGAAGTAGCCGCTCTTCGTGGCCTTCCGGCCGGGGTCCAGCACCGGCGCGCGGGTCTCGTCGACGAAGATGCGATCGGCGGTGCGCAGATGGTCGCGCACGTGGTCGATGACCGGCGTCAGGTGGAAACAGGCGCGGCCGACCCAGTTGCCGAGCGTGCCGCGGTCGAGGTGGAGCCCCTGCCGCTCGAAGATCCCGGCCTGGCGGTAGAACGGGAGGAAGTCTCCGAACTTCGACACGATGATCCATGCGATCAGCCGCTCGGTCGGCAGCCCGCCCGGCACGACATGCTCGGGCGCATGTGCTTGCGCCATGGCCTGTGAGCAGCGGCGACAGGCGTATCTGGGGCGCCGCGTCACCAGCACCTGGAACTGCGCCGGGATCACGTCGAGCCGTTCGGAGATGTCCTCTCCGATCCGGGCCATCTCGCCGCAGCCGCAGGGGCAGAGGGTGCTGGCGGGCTCAATCACGCGCTCGATGCGGCGCAGATGCGTCGGCAGATGGCCACGATTGCGCGCCGGCTTGCGGGGCGTCTCCCCGCGCGCCCGTCGCAGCGCGGCCTCGGCCTTCTCCTGCGCCGCCTCGAGCACACCCTGGGCCAGCTCGGCGTCCTCGAGCGGTAGGTTGAACTGATCGGCAGACAGCTTCTCGGAGCGCCTGCCGAACGTCTCGCGCTGCGACGTGCGAAGGATGTCCTCCAGCCGGCGGTTGGCTTCCTGCACCTCGGCCAGCGTCGCCTCGACCTCGGCCAGGCGGGCCTTCAGGTGAGCATTCTCGCGGCTGAGGGCGTCGGCATCCATGTGCCGAAGTGAATCACGCGGGCCCCGTGCTGACCAGCAAGAACAGGTCCCGGAGGCTCAGCCGGCGGCCTGCGGACGCCGCGCCCGCTCCGGTCGCACCAGCCGCCAGTCCAGCCCCTCAAACAGCGCCGCCAGCTGCGCGGACGACATCCGCATCACGCCGTCCCGCACCTGGGGCCAGACGAACTTGCCGCCCTCCAGCCGCTTGTGAACGAGCACCATCCCGGTCTGGTCCCAGACCAGGAGCTTGATGCGATCCGCCCGCTTCGCCCGGAACACGAAGATCGCCCCGGAGAACGGGTCGAGCCCGAGCATCTCCTGTACCGCCAGCGCCAGCCCGTCGATCCCCTTGCGGAAGTCCACCGGGCGCATCGCCACGTAGACCTTCACCGGCCCGCCCTGGCCGAGCATCATGACATCGACGCCCGCGCCGCCCGGATCGCCCGCGCCAGCAGTCCCTCGTCGACGTCGGTCCGGGCGCGGATCACGACATCGTCGACGACGATCTCCAGCGCAGGCAAGGTCTGCGACGCCGGCGCCACCGCCGCAGCATCGTCGACCACCAGTTCCGCGAACATCGGCAGTGCCGCCAAGCTCTCTGGAACGACAAGCTGACCCGTCCGCAGCTTCTTCCGCCAGTCGTAGACCTGCCAGCGCGTCGTTCCGTGCCGTCGTGCAACGTCCGCGACCTTCGCCCCGGGCACCAGACTCTCCGCCGCGATCCGTGCCCGCTCTGCCTTCGTGCGCCGCCGCCGACCAGTCGGCCCCTCGATCACCTCAAGCCGGGAAACCCCACCACCCGTCGAGCCGTCCAAATGGACGCCCACTTTGCCGTCTCGCTCCAAACCACTGCCTCCCACGCTCGTGCTCGCGCAGAATGGCCCAGTCAGATCGCCGGCGGCAGCAGGGGATCGGCGTGGCGCTTACGACCAAGTTCTCATCAAAGACAATGCAAAATCCGCGAAGCCCGTCTGCGTAGTGAGACCACATAAGCAGGTTGTCCCGTTGCGAGCCAAAACATGCAATTCTTACTCCATCTCTCATCTCTTGGAATGGTGGTTGGTAATCCTTGCATTCATTGAAGTATGCAATCACATCCTCGTCCTGGGGTGAACAACCTTCCATGCCCCACGCCCTCAGCGCCGCCGCAAAGCGCTCAGGTTCGCGCAAAGCGTGTAACCGCCCGATTGAAGCCGCCTGCCTGATTGCGGGGTTCCGAGCTAAGACACGTGCATAACGACGTCGTTAGCGACGTGTCTTATCGGAAGGTGCCATGCTGGGCGAGGTTTTGGGTGTCGAACG
>NZ_ML119096.1 GCF_003789055.1 Histidinibacterium lentulum
TCTACGCCCAGCGATCTGAGAAACGCATTCGTAGCACACATTGCGAAACGCACTCCCTGCCTCATTACAGGGATGCCTTCGCAACTCGTCAGCTCAGCCAGAAGGTGGGGCTCAGCCGCCGCTTACAAAGCTCGCGGTGATGGAGGCCAAGCGCGCGGGCGTTAGCCACCGCAACGGCGTTGGTCAGGCCAAGGACTACGCGACACGTCTTGGCTCGCGCTTTGCCTACGCCTCCAATGGTCTGAACTGGTATCAGATCGACATGGTCAGCGGGGCCGAGGGTGATTTGGATTTACACTTCCCGACGCCAGACGAGCTGTGGGACCGCACCTTCGCCGATCACAACATCTGGCGCGAGCGTTTCGGTGCTGTCGATTTCGAAACGGACGGCGGCAAGTGGGAGCTGCGCTACTACCAGCACAAGGCGATCAATGCAGCGCTTGAGACCCTGGCCAAGGGCGACCGCCGTATCCTGCTGACGCTCGCCACGGGCACGGGCAAGACCTCCATCGCCTTCCAGATTGCGTGGAAACTTTTCCAGGCGAAGTGGAACCTGACGGGCGAGCCCATCCGTCGCCCGCGCATCCTGTTCCTCGCTGACCGCAACATTCTGGCCGATCAAGCCTACAACGCCTTTTCCGCCTTTCCGAATGACGCGGTGACGCGGATCGACCCCGACACGATCCGCAAGAACCGTGGCAAGCCGCCGAAGAATGCGAGCCTGTTCTTCACGATCTTCCAGACCTTCATGACGGGCGAAGGCGAGCCCGTTTACACGCAGTACCCGTCTGATTTCTTCGACTTCATCGTGATCGACGAATGCCACCGTGGCGGTGCGAAGGACGAAAGCGAATGGCGGCGGTTGCTGGAGTATTTCGAACCTGCCGCGCAGCTTGGCCTGACTGCCACGCCCAAGCGCAAGCACAACGCCGACACTTATGCCTATTTCGGCGAGCCTGTTTACACCTACGCCCTGCGCGACGGGATCGAATACGGCTTTCTCACGCCGTTCAAGGTGCGCCAGATGGCCAGCACAATCGACGAGTACGTCTATGACGGCAGCGACGACCTGATCGCGGGCGCTGTCGAAGAGGGGGAAGCCTTCACGGAAGGTGACTTCAACACGCGGATCATCATTCCCGAGCGCGAGCTTAGCCGCGTAAAGGAATTTATGAGCCAGATCGATCAGCGCCAGAAGACATTGGTTTTCTGCGCCACCCAAGAGCATGCGGCGCTAGTTCGTGACCTGATTAATCAGGTGAAGGACAGCAAAAACCCGAATTACTGCCACCGTGTCACTGCTGATGATGGTGCTATAGGCGAGAAGCACCTTCGCGACTTCCAGGACAATGACAAGACAATACCAACGATCCTGACAACCTCTCAGAAGCTCTCAACGGGCGTAGATGCCCGCAACGTTCGCCACATCGTCCTGATGCGTCCGATCCGCTCCATGATCGAGTTCAAGCAGATTATCGGGCGCGGAACGCGGACTTACGAGGGAAAGGACTTCTTTACGATCTGGGATTTCGTGAAGGCGCACGAAAACTTCAATGATCCCGAATGGGACGGCGAACCGCTTGAGCCGGAGCCCCCGAGGGAACCTCGCACGCCACCTGGCGGCGAAGAGCTCGGACCGGAAGGCGACCAACCTGAAACTGGCGAAGATGGTCCCGAAGAACCGCCGCGCGAGAAGATCGTCGTGAAGCTATCCGACGGTAAAATTCGCAAGATCAAGTACATCGCATCTACCACGTACTGGAGCCCCAAGGGCAAACCGATCTCAGCCGCCGAGTTCCTAGAACGCCTCTTCGGCGATCTGTCGGGTATTGTCGCCGACGAGGATCAGCTTCGCGCGGTTTGGAGCGATCCCGACACGCGAGAGCACTTCCTTCAGCAGCTTGCCGACCGAGGGTATGAGCCAGACCGCCTCGACGATATCCGCAGGCTTGTCGATGCGGCTGACAGCGACCTGTTCGATGTCCTCAGCTATGTGCTGTTCACCAATGAGCCGAAGACACGACACGAACGCGCAGATGGCGTTCGAGCTGCAGGTCTATCCGATACAGATGAAGGCCTCAAGGAGCTCCTGCTCGCGATACTCGCCGCATACGAAGCGCGTGGGGAAAGCGAGCTGGCGACTAAGAAGCTTGGCACCTTCCTGACTGCGCGCTACGGAAGCGTAAGTGAGGGCAAATCGAAGCTCGGAGGCCTCGCGGCAATAAAAAAAGCATTTCAGAACATGCAAAAGACATTGTACTCAGGTTAAAACGGATGTTTTGCAAATGATCCAATTTGAAAAAATTTCAAATGGCAAGTTTTGGGCTGGTACAAATTGGACTGTCACTGACGAGGATTCACTGGCCTCGCTCATTGCGAGAGTGGCACTAGGTCAGGCACGTCATGTAGAAAAAATACTAAAAGAAACAAACGTTATTTCTCCAAGTCTGATTCCAAGCGCCGCCGTTGGCGCTAAAAAATTGCTAACCGCGACAAACCCTGCAAAACCGTGGCACCGCGACGGCTGGTTATTCCAGGTGATCGCGTGGATCGCAGCGCATCTCCAAGATGCAGAAGCACTGAAGGCACCACCACACATGATCCATGCGCACAAAGGATTCGATGGCATTCAAGTGCGGCTTGACCATGCGGGCGGTGCGGAAATGGTTGTTATTTGCGAGCAAAAGGCAACAACCGGCCCACGGGGCAAGATCACTAGCGAAGTCTGGCCAGAGTTTCGGGAGATTGAAAAGGGTACACGCGATAACGAATTGATTGCCGAAGTTACGACCCTTCTAGAAAAAAGTTGGCATCCTGATGCCGACGCAGTGGTTGAAAAAATACTCTGGGGCAATGCTAGAGCGTACAGCGTGGCGGTTACCGTGGGAGATGACGAACATTCTGAAGAGGGACGCAAAAAACTGTTCAAGGGATATAAGAAGATTGTCGACCGTTCTCATGTAAAATTCAGGCAAGCAGATACTTTTTACAAGGTACCGATGCGAGATTGGATGGCGAATATTGTGGACAACGCCTTACAGATCATTGACGAATGGGAGGCGGAAAATGTTTGACCAAGACACTGCTGCACTAATCCGTTCGACACCCGAGCTTGAAGGTCTCGACCGCCAATCACTCCCTGATCTACTCACAAATGCCTTTGCGCAGATTGCGGCTGCGCGTGTTCGGTTGCGCGAAGACGACGAGACTCTCCCAGATGACCTTGAAGAGATTC
The DNA here is from genome assembly GCF_003789055.1 of Histidinibacterium lentulum. Lineage (GTDB taxonomy): Bacteria > Pseudomonadota > Alphaproteobacteria > Rhodobacterales > Rhodobacteraceae > Oceanicola > Oceanicola lentulus. Next base: position 3,236 of record NZ_ML119096.1, read on the forward strand.
TGCAGACAACAAGGCGTTTGACCTCAACAAATGAAGCACTTGTATCTTTGCTTCCAGAGCGAGAGGATCGAAGCGCAGCCGCCTTCGTTGCGGCAACAGCTCATCAACTAAGTCTGAACGCCTATTCTCTTCGTGGCGATGAACGGCAGGGTAGTTACCTGCGACCCCGATCAATTTCGAGCGATGTCGCAGCACTGCTATTGTTCTTGGTGGCTGAGGCAACATCTGACGCGGCTGAAGTTGCTAGAGCGATTCAACCCGATTCGAGCGATCCGATTACCGATTCTCTAATTCTTGGTCTGCTTGACATAGCCGAGGGCCGACTATTGACTCTGCTTGATCGCTCAATGCCTTCTATCGACGCAATTGCGAGCGGAGATTTAGCCGAGGCAGGTTCTCTGGCTCTCTATTTCGAGTTGCTTCGTGGAGTTCATACGCTTGCTAGCCAGCTATTAGCTGGCGGAGCAACAGCAGAAACTGAAAGTGCTATCTCAATCTTTCGTCGGGTGAGAACCCTTTGTATTGGGGACGATGTAGCTTTCTTCGACGGTGAAGCCGAGCATTCTACAAGTACTTTTTCAGGACCTCATCACCTTGCGTCGCTTCTCATAGCTGTGGCCAGCGATTTGACCGATAGTGCAGTTGCCAACATCCCGCCGCCTTCCGGCATTGATCCCGAAAAATGGGGTGAGAGCATGCAGCGTGTTGCTAAAGCACGGCCATACCTCTGGCGCAATCACCGGGAAGCAATCAAGCAAGGGTATCTGGAACTCGGCACATCTTCAGCAGTTGGGTTTCCTACGGGAGCAGGCAAGTCTACGCTGTCCGAATTGAAGATCAATGCCGCTCTTCTAGGAAGCAAGAGTGTCATTTTTCTGTGCCCCACTCATGCTCTGGTAGACCAAACAGCACGCAACCTTGGAAAAACATTTCCGACCGCTTCCGTTCAGGGCGAACGTCTAGACGAATTTGGGTTTGCCACTGGAGACGATGAGCTTCCAGAGATATTTGTGATGACGCCGGAAGCATGTCTGGCTCAGTTAAGCATCGACTCAAGCATTTTTGAGGATGTCGGCCTTCTTGTCTTTGATGAATGTCATTTACTGCACCCGAGCGACAAGCCAAATGATCGACGTGCAATCGATGCGATGCTTTGCCTCCTAATTATTCCTCGTATTGCACCGCAGATAGATTTCCTACTTTTGTCCGCAATGATGAAGAATACGGATGATATTGCGGCATGGATAGCTGAATTGACCGGTAGGCCTTGCCTTCCACTTTCCTTGGCTTGGAAGCCAACCAGGCAGTTAAGGGGAAGTGTCATCTATCAACAAAGTGAGGTCGATGATCTTGCCAGCCTGCTGCGGCGTTCGAAAAGAAGCCGCACTACCAAGAATCCTCCTGTAGCCGTCAAGCGGGAACTCGGTGCCTATCCACTTGCCCTGTTCAGCCTGAAGCAAACCTGGGCTACAAGTAAGCGAGCCGACTACACGTTAGTGCCCCTCCTGAATGACAAAGTGCTTCTGAGTGCGAGCAATTACTGGCGGCTAACACCTAATGCAGTAGCCGTGTCATCAGCGATTTCAGCGGCAGCAGTGCAGAGCAATGTTAAGGTGCTAGTCTTCTTTCAGACAATCAAGAACGCCGCGAGCGCGGCCAAGCAGATTTCCGATCAGCTTGAAACCGTTTCCGTCAAGCTCACTGATGAGGAAGCAGGCTGGGCAGATATCGCTGTTCTGGAACTCGGTGATGAAGGTCACCTCTATAACAAGATTGACAATGGAAGGGTGACCGCCGCAGCCGCAGTGCACCATGGTCTCCTCTTGCCGGAAGAGCGTCTGCTCTGCGAATCCCTTTACAAAAGGCGTAACGGCATCAAGGCACTCGTGGCAACCTCAACGCTCGCGCAGGGGATGAACCTTCCCAGCGAACTAGTATTGATTGGAGAAGACAGCCGATTTGATGAGGCAACCGACAAGAAAGAGATTCTCAAGGCTCAAGAACTGTTGAATGCGGCTGGCCGTGCGGGAAGAGCTGGTGAGGGGGGCAGCGGAATAGTTCTGGTTATCCCTGGTAAGGTTGTTGGAATCGATCTGGAGGCATCTACAATTGGAGCCCATTGGACAGAACTTCGAGAGGTATTTGGGCAGTCCGATCAATGTCTTTCAATAGATGATCCCCTCACCGCAGTGCTCGACCGCGTTCATGCAGAGATATCAGACACTCACGAAATCGATAGTTACGCGCTTTCCCGCCTTGCTTCGGGTGCAGACAGGTCGGAGCAGGTGTCGAACCTTGAAACAGCGATCAACCGCTCCTTCGCTGGCTTTCTTGCTCGGAAGCGGGAAGACAGCGATTGGCTCGAACAGCGCATTGACGCCGCCAAGCAATCCTTCGGTGGCGATGCTCCTGAAACCGAGGCTGAACTTGTACAGAGCCAGGTTGCAGCCAGTCTTGGGTTACCCCTTGAAGTAGTCAGGCGGTTGTCTAGTGCACTTCAGTTAAGTAGCCCCGGAGCGGATGCTACCGTACCGATGTGGCGAAAGTGGTTTTTTCGCTGGCTTTCCGAGAACCCGGATCTTCTGGAGCAGATATTCCGGCCTGAGACTTTGGCTGAACTCTTTGGGCGGAAGAAGTACGCTTCTCTTGAGACCGTTGAGGAGAAATCGTCTCTTGTACTCCCCGTCTTGGCGAAATTGGTTTGGCTTTGGATGCGGGGGGAGCCGCTCAGAGAATTGGAGCTGGCTTTGGGCACCGATCCCACCAAGCTTAAGACCTGCGATGGCGCGCGGCGCTTCGTGCTGCGCGTAGTGCCCGAATTTGCGTTTCTTTTCGGTCTGCCAGCTCTTTTGCACGAGCGCTCACAAGTTGGATTGGAGAACCCAGAACCGATGGGGGCCGCGCAATCCCAGTTAGGGCGCTGCGTCCGATACGGCTTCAATTTCCATGAAAAGGCGGCACTCCATCAGCTTATGCGCAAAGCTCGGTTTCCCGACGCCAGCTACACCGTCAATACACGCAGGTTAAGAATTTTCTCGCACGGCGTACTCCTGGGGAAACATGGGAAGAAGCATTACTTAGGGTTGAGCGCGCTACTGACGATGAATTGGCTGCCCGCAGATAGACTAGATAAGATGAGCAGTATGAGCCTTTTTTGCTCCATTCGTGGAATGGGTTTTCCTGCTTTTCGAGGCTTATAGCATAGCTAATTCCTGTTCATTCCTTGCTCTCCGCGCGTCAGCAGGACGCGCTTCCAGAAGCTCTCGCGGGCGATCACCACATCATCGGCGGTGCGGGCGGTGCGCTGTTCCAGCAGAGCGAAGCGGAAATGCTCGCGGCAGTAGGGAAGCCCTTGCTCGCGAACGAGCCTTGTCAGCTGCACGTTTCCGCCGTGACCAGTCTCAACGTACTGACGCCAACGCGACCAGATGCCCATGTCGCCATAGGCCGAGCCGATATACCGTCGATTTGTGTGAATATCGGTGATGAGGTAGACGCCCTTGATGTTCTCCAGCGCCGCCCGCCAGTCTAGGCGTTCGTTGCGGACGAGCGTTTCCAGCTCTTCGAAGGACAGGTCGATATCATCGAACCCTGGGAAGGTGCGCCCTGAATAGGGCTCGCGCAGGATTTCCTGAACCTCGAAACCTTCATGGTGGCGTTCCATGACAGGGCGCGTTGTGCGGTCCCGATACGGGTAGAACAGCTTGAGCCGTCCGATCATGTTTGCCCCTATGTCGGTCAGTTCGACTTCGTAGCGGTCAGGGTGACGGGCAAGGACGCGGTAGACCCCACCGAACAGCCATGTGTCCTGTTCATGGTAGAACTGGATGAGCGAAAAGATCAGCGGGCGGTTGAAGTCATCGCGGCCAGGTCTGTATTCTTGCCACTCCTGCCACTCGCGGCGATCCCGTGCAAACACCTCCAGCGGTTGGGTGTGCTGGTTCCAGCGGGCAAAGTGAATCTTGTACTCACCAGGATTCTCAATCGGCCAAATGTCTCGAAGCAGGATAGGCATGGATCGATGATGCCGTAGTCTGCGAGCGAAGGCTACCAAGAGCTTGATTGTTGGATACTTTTCTTGTGGGCAAAGGTTGGCGCACCGCTGTCGCGGGCGGGCTGTCGTGAACCGAGCCTGCGCCGCTGGCTTGTCTCGGCCATCCGGCTTCCATCCCTTGCGCATCATCGGCCAGCCCTGACGGGCTGACGCTTTTTTTCTTCTGTTTGGGGCCTGCGGCCCCGTCCTCCGTCAAGACCAAGCCCTCCGCATGTGCTGCGGGCGCAGCCAGCGGTCTCCCCGTCCTTCCGCGCCTGCGGCTTGTGCAGGACGGGTGATCCCCCTCCGCTGTCTGCGGTCCTGACGGTCTCCCCCCGCTCATTGGCGCGGGCCTAGTCCGGTTGCATGTGCAACCGGCTTTGAAAGGAGAAAGAGCCAATGAAACAGGACATTTACCAGAAAGTTACAGACAAGATCATTGCCGATCTGGAGCAAGGCGAACTGACATGGCACAAGCCATGGTCAGCCGGAAATATGGATGGGCGGATCATTAAGCCGCTGCGCCATAACGGCATGGCCTACAGCGGAATCAATGTGCTGATGCTCTGGGGCGCGGCCATGGAAGGCGGCTATCTCTCGCCGTTCTGGATGACCTACCGCCAAGCCAAGGAATACGGCGCACACGTCCGCAAGGGCGAGCGCGGCAATCTGGTCGTTTATGCCAACACCATCACCAAGACGGAAGAGCAGGACGACGGCAGCGAGGAAGAGCGCAAAATCCCGTTCATGAAGGGCTATAGCGTCTTTAATGTCGAGCAGATCGAAGGGCTGCCGGAGCATTTCTACAGCAAGCCCGAGCCTGTCATCGATCCCGCGCAGCGGATCGACCATGCCGAAGAATTCTTTGCCGCCACGGGCGCGGATATCCGCAGCGGTGGGAACAGGGCATATTACAGCGGCGGGAGCGATCATGTGCAGATGCCGCATTTCGAGAGCTTCCGCAGCCCTGAAGCCTACTATGCGACCCTTGCCCATGAATTGACTCACTGGACGAAGCACGAAAAGCGCCTTGACCGTGAATTCGGGCGCAAGCGTTGGGGCGATGAAGGCTACGCCCGCGAAGAGCTGGTCGCCGAGCTTGGCGCAGCCTTCCTTTGTGCCGATCTGGCTTTGACGCCGGAGCCTGGCACCGATCATGCCGCCTATATCCAGAGCTGGCTCAAGGTGCTGCGCGATGACAAGCGGGCGATTTTCAGCGCCGCCGCCCATGCGCAGCGTGCAGCGGATTTCCTGCACGGTTTGCAGCCCGTCATCGAGCAACCCCAGCAGCAGGAAGGAGTCGCCGCGTAAGCGGCGGCTTCGGCCATTCAGAATTCAAACAGAAAGGACAAGAAAATGAACCAACTGCAATCAAACGATATTATCGACCTGCGTTGCGATCTGCACGCGATCAAGCAGAAATTTGGCGAGCGCTATTTTGCAAGCGAGGAAGCCGTTCAGGAAGCGGCAAGCCTTTGGGGCGCGAGCTGCAACAAGCACGGCGTTCTCGACAGCGTCACCGAAAAGTCAGGGTCGAGCATAAGGGCTATTCCGCCACTATCCGCCTTTACAGGACCGGAAAAGGCTACTGGCATGTTGCCCGTGACTTCAACGCGCCGGATTCCGGTTCTGGCGGTCCTGCGACCGTATGGGACGGGATCGCTTTCAAAAGCGCTCTGGCGGCCCGCAGATGGGCAGTGCAGCGCCTGCTGGAGCGGTGCGACAAGCAGGAGCGGTTTGACCGGAATCCTGCCCTTGCAACCTTCCGGAGCAAGCTCGAAGCAGAGATGACGCCGCAGCTTTCTTTGCTCTAGCCGGAAAATTTCGCGGCTGGCCTTCCGGCCAGCCGCTACCTTTTGAGGTTGGTTTTGGTCGGGCGCGGCTTGTGCCGCGCCCGACATGCTGTTCAGCGAATAGGGGCCGGTCGTGCCGCCGGTCTGGCTTGGCAGCCCATGGCGCGTTCGATGTTTTCGAGGCTCGCCAGAATGTTGCGGCGATCCGGCGTATCGGGCTGCGTCTCGATCAGCTGTATCGAAAAGAGCTGGTGCAGTTCGCCGAGTTCTTGAGCCGTCAGGCCGTGCAGTTCGTGCATGGTGAGAAGCGTCATCATGTGATCCTCCTTTTCCGTTTGCGACCCGACCAATTCGGGCCTTCTCGGGATCAGGAGGCGCAGGAAGCGGCTGCTATCGGACACCTTCGGGCGAAACACAGTGGAGCAGGCACACCGCCTTGGCCGTATGCGCAGCCCTTTCTGCCATTCATGATTTCCGGAAGCGCCGATGGGCGGGCGCAGGAGAAAAGAGGGAGCGCCTTGATCGCTTGGGTCTCAGCTCATGTGATGCTTGTGCGATGAACGATCTTTGGATCGCGGTCGGCTCGTTCTCGGGAACGCCTGACTTCCTGACCGCACGCGGCCCCCCATCAATATCCTGCCCGCACCACTCCGGCAGAGCCGGACCGTGTTGGAAATGACGCCGTGCCTTCTTCGTCCGGTCTTGCGGAATGGCGTAACGAGCCAACCACAAACCAAAGGAGAACCATCATGGCACGCACACAGAAAAAAACTGACACCCCGCAGTACAACGCGCCGGACTTTCTGGCCTGGCACGTCATCGATAAGGGCGAGAAATCGTACTGGAACAAGGTCGGCGCGGCCTGGCGGCACAAGGACGACAAGGGCTACACCCTTCAGCTTGAAACGGTGCCGATTAATGGCCGCATCGTCCTGCGCCAGCCCCTCGAAGGGCCGGATCACCAGAACGAAAAGGGAAACGGGTGCGCATGAGCGCGCCCCGCTTCTCATGCAAATCATGCAAGGAAAGGAAAAGACCATGCCACGCTACATCATCTCACGCGGCGAATATGTCGTGCATAACATCGTCATTGAGGCAGGCAACGAGGACGCCGCCGTCCAGATCGCCAAAGTTGCATCGATCCATGACGAACGCTGGCGCGACTGCGGCCCGCTCGGTCATGACGTCCTGTATCAGTGCGAGGGCGAAGTTTGAGAGGCCCAAAGGTTGCGCTGTTTTCCGGCGTTGCCTCCTGTACGGCTTGTGGAAAAGTCCATAAATTTAAGCACTTATTAGAAAATTTCCGTTAGAATTAAAGGGCAGGATAAACAATAAGAAAGCACGCTTATGAAACCCTTGCCGCTCATTATTGCCTCATTGATGACCTCTGCTCCAGCGGTGGCGGGTGAATCCGCGATCAATGATGCGAGGCAAGAAGATAAGATCATTTATTTTTGTGAGAATTTTGAAACGGGAGACCGCATCGAATTTTATGATGAGAATATCGAGCTCTGTCCGGCGGGATATTCCGGCTTCCGGAATGTCACGGACTCCATTGTGATCCACGTTGAAGACGCATCCCCACAAGAAGAACTCAGCATGGAGGATAGAACTGAATAAATTCAAGTTTCTCACCTTCGTTGCTTTCTGTCTCGTCTGGATTTCTCCGGATACAGCGCGCGCTGATTGCATTAATCCGGTCGGGGTCGCGGGCGAGATCATTTTCAATGATGACGGCAGGGTCATTCAATACTGCGATGATACGAATTGGCGGCAGATCGGGCCGTTTCCGGAAGAACCCCTCGGTTGTCCGGACATCGGCGATACATGCGTTGATGGAAGTATTTATGCGGGGTTGTCCCCCGACGGCAACGTCCGAATGTATACAACGCCAAATGACGCAGATGGATATTTCGACCTGACATGGGACGACGGTGATGATACCCGTAACGTGGACGTTGGAGTGAGGAACCGTGTGACAGGTGAAGCCAACACAGCAACGATTGTTGCTACCGATGCCGACTCGGCCCTTCCTGGATTCCAGTACCACGGCATCGCAAAAGAATGTTACGATTTGGTCGCTCACGGCCACGACGACTGGTACCTTCCGGCAATGGACGAGCTTACGGTCCTCTACAATAATCGCAGTCAAATCGGAAACTTCGTACAAAATAGCACCAGCCACTACTGGTCTTCAAACGATAACGGAATATATAACGCAGGCATTATTTTGTTTAGCGATGGTGGAGAAAATTGGCTGTCCAAGGCTAGCTATCGGCGCGCCCGCTGTGTTCGGAGCCTCGAAACCAGCACTCCGATTGGCCACTGGAAGCTCGATGAACAATCAGGATCGACTCTTTTTGATTCCGGCTCCTCGGGCGTGAATCTTAATTTTACTGACGGGGACAACAATGACGTCACCGAGGAAGCTTTGAATAGTGGCCGTATCGATGGCGCTATTGACTTCAGCAGCAGCGCATCAGGTAGTGTCAGTGGCGGGCTTTCGGATTTCGATCTTGGCCCGACCGAAAGCCTAAGCCTATCATTTTGGTTCCGGACAGGGGACCCAGGTGCGCTTTTTTTTAACGCGGGGTCAGGAAATCAGATATCAGTTGTTGCACTTGACAGCGGTCGGCTGCGCCCTCGATTTCGAGACAGCAACGGCAATCCCTACCTTATTGACAATACTATTAGCAGCGGCCTGAATGACGGACAATGGCACCATGTCGTTATTGTTCTGAATAGGGACACTGGTAGAGGCAAAGTATATCTGGACAACGTGGAGTCCTTGGATAATGACATTTCAGGAAGCACTGGAAATATCGGCATGCCCTCAGGGTCAAGCCTAAGTCTCGGTTCCGGTTCGGGGGATTTGGAACTTGATGATATACGCTTTTACAACCACGCTCTTTCAGAGGCTGATGTTGAGAAGCTTTACTTCATGGCTAGCAAGGGTACTATTCGTTACGACACCGACGCCCGTGTACCAAAATACTTCAATGGTGATGACTGGGTTGCAGCGGGCTATCCAAGGCCGTCCCATACCGGCCTTGTCGGCTGGTGGAAGCTGGACGAGGAAACCGGCTTGCTGGAGGATAGCTCCGGTTATGGCAATGACGGTACACAAACGGGCGGAATCGACTATGCTTCTGCGGGCGTGATTGGCAACGCCGCCGGATTTGACGGGGTGGACGACTATATTGATATCCCGCATGACCCCACGATTGATTTGACCAAAGCCAGTATTTCATTATGGTTTAAGACACCAAATGCAGCAGATGCAGATAGCAGATATTTGTTTGAAAAACGAACTGGTGGTTGGGCGCTTGGAGATACAGCGCTTTTGATCTGGCACTCAGGGGCTACGGCCAAAAACAGAATTGGGTACTGGCTCAACGATACTTCAGGCCTATATAAGGTTTCATCGCTTGACGAAATTGTGGCCGATAGATGGTATCACGTAGTGGCAACTTATGATGGATCATTAACGCGGCTATATGTTGATGGAACATTGGAAGGATCCAACCCCAGTGATACTGGCATCATTTCCACGGCAAATATTCGGATTGGTCCAAATCATGACGGGCTCATCGACGACGTCCGCATTTACAACCGCGCTCTGGCGGATGAAGAGATTCAGGCATTAGCGCGGATTTATCCTGACCCTTGTGCGCCGCAGAATAACCCAGCACCAGGTCAAGTCTGTGATGATGGCTCCGTCTATGCCGGCATAACACCTGACGGCAACGAGCATATGTACACCACACCGGCGGATGCTCCGGGCGCTCCATGGAATAACGGGAATACTCCTGGGCGCGTATCCACGGGAAGGACAAGTACTGTCACGGGCGCGTCTAACACTGCTGCCCTCCTTGGAATCGACTCGGACAGCAGTGCCGCAGGATTTCAGCCACATTTGGCTGCGCGAACTTGCGGCCAGCTATTTGTGCATGAGAAAAGTGACTGGTACGTTCCCGCAACCAGCGAGCTTTCGGTTCTGTATGCGAATGCTACGGCAATCGGGGGCTTTACTTCTGGTCGCTACTGGACGTCGACTGAGCAAGGCCAGAACGATTCAAGAATAGTCATCTTTAGCGATGGTGGTGTTTCCGGCTGGAGTAAGAATGCCGCGAATAACGTGCGCTGCGTCCGCAAAGGCTACGTTCCATCCTGCATAAATCCCATGCATGAGGACGGTGCTGTAATCTACAATACGTGGTTCAACCGCCTTCAATACTGTGATCCCTACAGTGGCGGCGATGGCTGGCGGTCTATGGATCGCTAGTTTTCTTTATCCAGACGCCCTATCTTTAATAATCTGTGTGTCTCCCTTGGCGTTCTCAGACGTTGGAGAAAGCAACGTGGTTCAATGCAAATGCTCTGGCGTGGTCGAGTAGATGCAGTCAAACGCCGGATCATCGACGACCACGAACGCGATATCGTAAATGTCCGAGACATTGTGATCTTCCATCAGAAAGCACCAGACCTGATGCCAGAGGACGCGCCCCGCCAGCGTTGGCCGGAAACCCGAGCGATATTCGGCTACGCCAATCGGTGACGGGCAGCCACAGCGCTCGCACGCGGCTTCGAGTCGCCGCGCGGCATCATAGACGCGGCGCGGGACATAGGTAATCCAGTCGGGCTTGCTCATTTCGAGCCTCCTTTCTTTATCGTTCAAATCCGCGATCCCGCGTTCTGCCGCGGCTGCGTTGTTCCTTGCGTTCTTCGCGTTGCGTTTCCGGCTCGGGACGCTCTGACTCGCGTTCCGGCAAAGCCATGGTCACGTAGCGGGCGACATCCTCGCGCAGCAGAAGCAGATCGGCTTGCTGCCGCTCGCGCTGATCCCTAATCCGGTCTTGCAGGGCGCGGCGCTCGTCGAGCTGGCTGGCGATCAGGCCATCGCTTTCAGTGCGATCCCGCACATACGCGGCCCAGGCTTCACGTTCATTGCGCTGTTTGATCTTGCTGTATTTGCCGGTCAGGCGATGCCAGATGCCGGAGAAGCCGCGCGGCAGCCGTGCCGCCCGCGCCTTGGTTTCGGCGATCCAGCGTTTTTCCTGCGCTTCTTTTTGCGCTTGCCGCTCCTGCCGGTGCCGCGCGGCCAATGCGTCGCGCTCCGCTTGTAGCGCCTTACGGCACTGTCCGGCTTCCAGCTCCGCTTGCCGGACGAAGCCCTTGATCCGTTCCGACATGCGGGCGGCGATCCAGTTGCGGGTTTCATCGACCGAGGGATACGCTTCGGGATCACCGAGCCGCGCGGCAACATCCTTGGTCTTCGCGCCCGTCTGCCGTGCCACCGCATAGACTTCGCCACGATAATCGACGGCGACGAAGCCGCGCCGATCACCGCGCGCAATCATGAAACCGCGCTCTTTGAGCGCTTGGGCGAACGCTGTGCCGGTATCTGAGCGGTTCCAGCTTTCCTGAAAAAGCGCCTTGAGCTGCTTCGCATCGAGCCCCACGCGCCGCGCTTGCTGCCATTCCTCGCGCGTGTAGCCGAGCGGATCGCGCTCCCGCCAGTCGCGCAGACCCTTGGGCATTTCCCAACCGTGCGACCGGAACAGCTCTCGCGACACGTCCCGCAGGCGCATCTTGTAGTGCGGCAGGTTGATCGCCCGCATGTGTTCGGCGTCAATCCGTGACCAGACGACATGCGCGTGCCGCCGCCCGTCTTTCTCGTGGAACACAATGGCGCGGGGCTGGCCTTCAAGCCCGAGCTTGCGCTCGATCTCATCGGCAGCATTCTCGAAATCGGAGGTTGTGACGGTTTCGCCGCCAGGCGGGTTGAGGCTGGCCGAAAACAGGTAATTTTCGCAGCGCGTGCCTTTGGCGATGGCATCGACTTCGCGGAAGGCGTCGAGCAGGTTCTCGCCGACGAATCCGCGCACCTCGTGCAGGTCGACATGATCGTTATCCCGAATCGAAAGCAGGTAACGGGCAAGCTGCGCGCCGCCGCCGCGTTCTTTGGCCTTGAGGATCATGGCTTCAAATCCCATCCGGCTTTGGAGCCTGATCCCGTCTCGTGCAGGCCGAGCGCGATCAGCAGGTCACGCCGCATCGCCTGCACATCCTTGCAGGCTTGCCGCAGATCGGCTTCGGTCTCCGGTGTGACGGGCAGCGAGCCGGTGTTCACGGCTTTGGCGAGTTGGTTGAGATTGCTGGAAAGGCGCGACTGACCAAGGGCAGCCAGAACGCGCCCGAGTGCGGCATAGTCCTTGACCGGAAAATGCCCGCGCGCCTGACGCGGTGCAGCATCCTCGCCGAAAAGCCGGTCACGTATATAGGCCCCCAGCGCCATGCCGGACGCATCCTGCTCAAGCCGCGCCCGTTCGTCGAAGCTAAGGCGCAAGGAGAAGGGCTTGGGCTTTTTAGAGGTTTGCGTTGCAGCAGGCGCTTTCACCGGCTCGGGCGTATCAGGAAGCCGCCAGTCTGCTAAGCCATTGAAGTTATTTCTGATATTCGTCATGGTCGCGCTCCAGACCATCAAGGTCTAAATGCGCGAGATGGCGTTCCCATTCCTCAAGAACCTGAAAAAGAAGGTTCGATTCTTCTCCCGTCAGGTCCAGGGTGTCGTCGGCATGGAGGCGGTCGGAGGCCATCACGTCGGCCCTGATCCGCGCCACGAGCGGGGAGAGCACCCGCACGCCCTGGCCACACCAGTCGACGAGCGTCGAGGCCGGGATTTCCGCGCC
>NZ_ML119097.1 GCF_003789055.1 Histidinibacterium lentulum
CGCGTATCTCAAGGCCACGCTCGAAGCGATCGCCAACGGTCACCCTCAGTCCGCCATCGACGATCTGCTGCCCTGGAACTTCAAGCCGTCAAGCTGAAACGCCTCGTGGGCAGCAGACGCCGCTTACCGAGCTTTTGCCCCTTGTGGATCAGCACATAATCAGCAGACAGTCCTTTGCCGCGCGTGCCGCCTGACTGGATGCGCCCAGGGCAGATGACCTCACGCCGAACCTTTGAGCCGTTCTGTCCCCAGCCCGCCGCCGCAAGGACGGGGTCTATGCGCTCAGCGCGGGTATCGGCTTCGGTTTCGTCGTGAATGCTCATCTTATCTACTCGTTACATCATGTTAACTCGCCCGCGAAGGCTTTCTGCAAAAGGGATTGGCGAAGGTCGTCTAGGTCAACGATCTGAGCCTTATATTGTGCGAAGGTTGCGTCGATTTGGGCACGCAGGCTAGACAACTTATCGACGATCTCGATCTGTTTCGTCAGATCGTTCGGCATGCGAACAGTAAGCTTGCTCCATTTGCCTTTGTTGATGATCGGCAATGTTGCTTGACCAGATCGACGAATGACGTCGGCCTGAAACTCAGGGGTGAGCATCTGATAATATAGGTATTCGCCACTAATTCCGTGTTTGGGAACAACGGCATTGATCTGTTGGTTTGTAGCAATCGGGCGATCACTATAGCCTGCCTTTCCAATGGTCGCGCCGATGCAAACCATCAAAGCGGAGCCAGCAGGAAGCACACGAGAAACGGACGCTCCCTGCGCGCTCAAACCTTGGTTATCATAGACGAGCGAGCCATCAGGCAAGAAATCACCAGGCTTCACGAAAGGCAGGTGATCCCCAAGGTTTCCCTTGTCTGACGTCTTTGGTGTCGATCCCGTGACCACCGAACCAAGATCAGAAAGTACGGTGTCATTCCATGAGATGGATTCATCTTTGAATGCAAACTGCAACGCACTACTAAACAACTCCCGCGCGTTTTGGAGGTTGGCTTCGGCGTGGGCGCGGGCGCGGGCCAGACCCTCGAAGGCCTCGTCCAGAACCGCAACAATCCGTTGTTGTTCATCGAGCGGTGGGAGGGGGATGGGAAGGCCTTCAATTCCAGCCTTGTTAATGGAGTCAAAAACCGCTCCAGCACTTCCTTTGATCGTTGGCTGCAACCATAACAGGGAATACCAAAGGAAATCGCGATCAAGCCCATCTTTAGCGCGGATTGCTGCTAGACCTCGACCGATACAGATGCGCTGAGTAGCCTCATTGATCGGCCCAACGGGAGCACGGACAGACATGAGAATGTCGCCGGGTTCCCCTTCTTTGGTTACCACTGATGTGCCGTCTCTGCATCCCGCGCCAGCATGTCGGCGATGATCTCTTCGGGGCTGCGTAGCGCCTCGGCCTCAGGCGCGTTGGGGTTCTTGACCGACAGATCGAAGGTGTTTTCGTCCAGATCGGCGCGGCCCACGATCCAGCTTTTCGGCCCATTCGGGCGGCTGCGTTGTAGCTCCACGAACTCCGCCAGATCGTCATCGTTCAGGGGGTTGGTCTTGCCCATGCTGCGCCCCGGATCGAGCTGATAATACCAGATGTCTCGCGTTGGTGCGCCTTTCTCGAAGAAGAGCACCACGGTTTTCACGCCTGCGCCTTGGAAGGTGCCTTGCGGGCAATCGAGGATGGTGTGCAGCTCCGCCGCCTCCAGCAATTCCTTGCGCAACGCGACAGAGGCATTGTCGGTGTTGCTGAGGAAGGTGTTCTTGATCACCACGGCGGCGCGCCCGCCTACCTTCAGCTTGCGGATGAAGTGTTGCAGGAACAGGTAGGCCGTCTCGCCCGTGCGGATCGGGAAGTTCTGCTGCACCTCGCGCCGCTCGCCGCCACCGAAGGGGGGATTGGCGAGGATAATGTCGTGCCGGTCCTTCTCCTGAATATCCATCACGTTCTCATTGAGCGTGTTGGAATGGATCAGGTTCGGGGCCTCGATTCCATGCAGGACCATGTTCATGATCCCGATGACATAGGCGAGGCCCTTCTTTTCCTGTCCGTAGAAGGTCTTGGTTTGCAGGGTCTCGTAATCGGACGCGGAGAGCTTATCGGTGCGCATGTAGTCATAGGCTTCGCAGAGGAAGCCCGCCGAGCCGACCGCGCCGTCATAGATCGTCTCGCCGATCTTGGGGGCGGTGACCTTGATCATGGCGCGGATGAGCGGACGGGGTGTGTAGTATTCACCCCCGTTTCGGCCTGCGTTCCCCATGCGGCGGATGCGGGTTTCGTAGAGTTGGGACAGTTCGTGCCGTTCGGCCTGGGTGTTAAAGGACAGGCCGTCCACGGCTTCGAGCACGTCACGCAGGATGTAGCCGGAGCGGAATTTGTTGCGCAGTTCAGTGAAGACTTCGCCGATCTTGTATTGGATCGTCTGCGGGCTGGTGGCGGATTGGCGGAAGGACGCGAGGTACGGAAACAGCTCCTGATCTACAAACTTGATTAGGTCATCGCCAATGCGGGCAGCGTTGTGGTCAAACTCACCGTCTTTTTTGGGAGCGGCCCATTTGTCCCAACGGAAAGCGCCGTCGATGATGGGGGTGTAGTCTTCGCCATCGAGTTCAGCGCGGTCTGCGCGCTCGGTTTCAAGATCGTGCAGGTATTTCAGGAACAGCACCCATGAGGTCTGTTCCACGTAATCCAGTTCATTGGCGATGCCTTCTTCTGCGCGAAGGTCTCGTTCAATCTTGTTGAATGCGTTTTCGTACAATGCGTGCTCCGTCCCTCGAAGGGTTGTGTTTTTAGCGACCTTAGCAGGCACATCTGGTACGTGCATCCAGAATCCGGATAGTGTGGGAGTTATCCACAGGGCTCGGATGGTGTTGTTGGATGGCTCGTGATGGTGTGCCGCGGTTGGTGGTGGCATCCAAGCGGCGGGCGGTAGGTCGGGGATGCAAGGGGCGCGGCACGACCCTGCTCGATGGGATGGGTCCAGGGCAAGGGTAGTGAAGCGCCCCGGGTTTCCGAGAGGCTTTTTCGTCTGTCAGTTAGGCAGCTTTTTCTATGGCGCTGGTTTCCGCGTGGAACGCCTCCTCCACTTCCTGCGGCGGCCGGTGGCCAATGGCGCTGTGTAGCCGCTCGGTGTTGTACCAGCTGACCCATTGCAGGGTCTCCCATTCGACCTGTGCCATGGATTTCCACGGGCCGAGGAAGTTGATGACCTCGGTCTTGAACAGGCCGATGATGCTTTCGGCCAGGGCGTTATCGTAGGAATCGCCGACGGTGCCCACCGAGGTGTCGATCCCGGCGTCGCCTAACCGCTCCGTATAGCGGATCGACAGGTACTGGCTGCCGCGATCGGAGTGGTGGATCAGTCCGTTGCCCTCCGCCGGGCAGCGCTGAGAGATGGCCTGGTTCAGGGCGTCGAGCACGAAGCTGGTGGTCATGGAGGTCGAGACGCGCCAGCCCACGATCCTGCGGGCGAAGACGTCGATGACGAAGGCGACGTAGACCATCCCCATCCAGGTCGACACATAGGTGAAATCGGAGACCCACAGCTGGTTCGGCGCCTCTGCAACGAACTGCCGGTTGACCTTGTCATCCGGGCAAGGCTGCGCAGGGTCGGGGTTGGTAGTTTTCTTCTGCCCTCGCACAACCCCTTGTAATCCGTGAAGATGCATGAGCCGCTCCACAGTGCAACGCGCGATGTCGTGCCCGTCGCGACGGAGCTGATGCCAGACTTTGCGGGCACCATAGCGCCCCCGGCTCTTGCTGTAGGCCGCCTTGATCTTCTCGAGGTCCACAGCGTCCTGCTTGGCGCGGTCCGAGGCATGCTCGGGATTGCGCGCGACAGCGGCATGGCGATGGAAGGTTGCCGGGGCGATCGGCAGAACACGGCAGATCGGCTCGACCCCAAAATCCTCGCGATGGGCTGCGATGAAGGCAATCATTTGCGGAACGGGCGGTCGAGCTCCGCCTGCGCAAAATAAGCCGAGGCCTTCTTCAGGATCTCGTTGGCCGTTCGCAACTCGCGGTTCTCGCGCTCCAGCTCCTTGATCCGCGCTTTCTCCTCGGTAGTGGAACCGGCACGCTCGCCTGCGTCACGGGCAACCTGAATGCACCAGGCGCGCAAGGTCTCATGCGAACAGCCGAGCTTCGAAGCGATCGCGCGATAGGCCGCGTTGTCGCTCGTGTAGTCGGACCGATGCTCGCGATACAGACGAACGCCGCGCTCGCGGAACTCGGCCGTGTACTTCGGGGTGGGCTTCTTCTTCGATTCCATAAGGGTCATCCTTCAAGAGTTTTACCCTCTCGGAAACCCGGGGCGCTTCAATATGCCCTTTGATCCATGGTTCGGTGCAGGTGGAGAGGGACGTCTCCAAGCCCTGCGAGTGGTTGACCGGCGATACGGTCTGCTGGCTCTGGAACGGGCTCAATGCCCTGGAAGAGCCACAGGCTGGGGGATGCAACGGGGGCGCGCAGCGGCCCCCTTGCCAAGATGTGTTGTAGTACAACACACATCTTGCGGTCAGTCTTAGCGGCAAAATGTAGTACATTCAGATACTTGTATTACACGGGTGCAAAATAGTCGGCAAGCCGCCCAACTTTTTTATTGAAACGGCCCCTGCCACAACCAACCCTTCAACTACAGCAGAACAATTTATCGAAGGATGGTGCCATGCGCTCGCAGCGGCCACCAAATCCGCTCGGCCACATGCTGGTCGGCGGCCTGATTGCTGCTGGCATATGGCAGCTGCTGGTCCCTCTGGACTCGCATAGCGATCCGGTGGCGGTGTTTGCGCTCGGCTTCCTGTTCCTCGCGGGCGTGCTGCTGTTCGGCCTCGGCATCCTCGACTTGCTCCGCGTCCTGCTGCTCTGGGCTGCGCGCCGGAGGGCAGAAACCCCGACCGGCATCTTCGGCGAAGCGGCGTTTGCCGATCTGCGGGATTGCGCGGATAACGGCATGACCGATCCCGAGGGCGTGTTCCTCGGCGCTCTGGACGGCGTGCCGCTCTTCTTCAATGGCAAGGCGCATCTGTTGACGGTCGCGCCCGCCCGTCAGGGCAAAGGCACGAGCGTCGTCATCCCGAACCTGCTGCACTATTCCGGCTCGGTGTTCGTCACCGATCCGAAAGGCGAGCTAGCGGCGATCACGGCCCGTCACCGTAAGCAGACCTTCGGGCATGAAGTGATCTTCCTGAACCCGTGGAAGCTGAACGGCCTGCCATGCGACCGGTACAACCCGCTCCAGCCCCTGATCGACATGGCTGCCGATCCCCGCCGTCACCACGAGCTGGGCGATGCGGCGCGGGCCAAAGCCTTCATGCTCGAACCGGAGCCGGAAGGCGGCGACAAGAACCGCTTTTTCCGTGACGGCGCGCGCAACATCCTCGAAGCGATGCAACTGCATCTTGCCACGCGCGGCAGACCGGAGCGCTGCACGCTGCCCGAGCTGTGGAGGATGATCAAGGACACCAACCTGCTCGGCCTGACGCTGGCCGACATGGCGCAGTCCGACGCACTCGATGGCGTCGTCGCGGCCTATGGCAGCGAGCTTCTGAAACAGTTCGAGGAAGGCGCGCGCCAGTTCGAGGATTTCCGCAACGGGGCATCGAACGCGCTTCAGGTCTTCCGGCCTGGCGGGCCACTGGCCGATGCCGTGTCCAGCACCGACGCCCGCTTTGAAGACCTCAAGGCTCGTCCCACGACCGTCTATGTCATGATCCCCGCCGAACGGATCAGCGATTACGGCATGTGGCTGGCGCTGGTCTCGCGGCACGCGATCAACGCGGTGACGACACAGCGCAGCAATCAGCGCGTCCTGTTCCTGCTCGATGAATTTGCCAACATGGGCAAGATCGCGGGCTTCGCCGAAGCGTTGACGCTGCTTCCAGGCTATGGCGTGCGCGTCTGGGTCATCGTGCAGGACCTTTCGCATCTGGCGCAGGTCTATGGCCGCGATACCGCGAACATCATCCTGAGCCAGTCCGAGGTGAAGCAGTTCTTTGCCGTGCAGGACTTCGACCTTGCGCAGCGGCTTTCGCGTCTGCTCGGCGAGCGCTCGATCATCACGCGCAGCTACAATCTCGGCCAGCGCGCCGATGACGAGATCGGCGTCAGCGCGTCTGAACGCGGCGTGCCGCTCATGCTGCCGCCCGAGATCATGACGCTGCCTGATGATCGTCAGCTTCTGTTCGTCAAGGCCGCGCCGCCCGTCCTCGCAGCAAAGGCGCGCTATTGGGATGTCGCGCCGTGGCGGGACTGGGCCGATCCGAACCCGATGGAAGGCGATCACCCGCGCGGCGGCAAGCCCGTCTTCCGCCTCCGCTACTCCGGCACAAGGAGCAAGTCATGACCAAGATCAGAGTTGAAGTCGTCAGCCGGAAGCCGCCGCGTCCGCGCAAGCGCACGGCGGAACCGTCGAAGCGCCAGACAACCCTTGAGGGGCGGCGCAGCATTGGCGACCGCATCTTTAGCGCGCTGCACTGGCTGCTGCGCCGGAGCGTTGCCGCCTGGCTCTGCGCTGCCGCGCTCGCTGTCACCGTGACCTACGGCACGCCGCATGTGCTGGTGACGTATAGCTGCATCGACGGCGGGCGCTGCTTTGAATGCCGGTATTTCGGAATTCAGGGGATGCGTGACCAGCTCGGCTCGCAATGGAATTGCCCCGTCTTTGTGATGATGCCCCTCGATTGGGCTCCGCTGATCAGAAAACTCAAGAACGGATAAAGGCCCGCAAGAAGAAAGGATAAAACCATGAACATTCTGGACCTTAAAAAGCATTGGCTCGATGGCGAGCCCCGTATCGAACGGGATGGCAACGGCACGCGCATCAAGGCGGCGCATCGGCTGCCGTCGAGCGGACACGAACAGCGGATCGCCTTCTGGCTGATCGCGCTCTTCCTCGCCCTGTATGTGCTGATTTCCGAATACGCGCCGGACATGGTTTCCGATCCCGAGGCGAACTTCCTGCTCGAATTTGCGGCCTTCGTGGTCATGGCGCTCTCAAATGCCTTCGAAGCGCTGGCCGAAGTTGCGCGCGCACAGCCTCAGGACGTGCCGCTCGAAAATCTGCGCGGGTGGATGCTTGCACTCTACTGCATAGGCGGCGCGTTCCTGTTCCTGAATTTCGGGCCGTACAGCCTCTACACGTGGCTGGCCGACCGCGAGCACGTCACCATCATCGTTGACGATGATCAGGTGAGTGTCCGGCACAGTGTCCTTCGCTTCCCGAAGCGGATTGCGCGCGAGGCCGTCGAAGATGTGCTGATCCTGCCCAACCATCGCACCGGCCATGATGTGATGCTTCAGCATGAAGGCGGCCTGACGCGACTAGCCAGCGTCCATGGTGACCTCACGCGGCCCACGCTGATCAAGCACTGCGTCGAGCGGGCGCTCGACGCAGGCGGATCAATCCGGAGCGAAACGGACAGTCGCGGACCCAAAAGGATCGAAACGGGCTAAAGCCGCGATCATTGCGGCTTCGCAGCATAGAAATAACCCGCCTCTTTCTGCGGAAATACCGAAAAATACGGTAAAATAAAAAGAGGTGTTGGTGTGGAAAACCAGAGATCGGAGAGACCGATGAAACACTATACCGATGCCAACAAAACGGCAGAGATGCTGGAAGCCTTTTCGGCTTCGGCACGTCCGACGCTCAGTATCGATGTCGCCAAGTATCAGGAATATCTCGACGGGTCCGATCTGACGCCGGAGCAGAAGGAAGAGTTTCTGCGCGCCGTGTGGAGCATCGTCGTCACCTTCGTCGAGCTGGGCTATGGCGTTCATCCGCTGCAAGAAGCCTGTGGAAAAGATTGCGATGCGGACGGTCAGCCTCCCGCTCGGGCCTTCGATGCGGTAATATCGAAGGATCAGGAAACAGCTAAACCCTTTGAGAAGCCTGCTCCGCCAGGCAAGCCGGAGGTCAAATGACAAACAAAAACAACGATAAAGAGATCACGCAGGCGGTCATTTACTGCCGCGTGTCCAGCACGCGGCAGAAGACCGAAGGCGGCGGGCTCGACAGTCAGGAACATCGCTGCCGCCAGTACGCGGCAGCGCAAGGCTACAATGTCGAAGCGGTGTTCCCCGACGACGCCTCGGGCGGTGGCGATTTCATCAAACGGCCTGGCATGGTCGCGCTGCTGAGCTTCCTCGATGCGCAGCCGGACAAGAAATACGTGGTCATCTTCGACGATCTCAAGCGGTTCGCGCGCGATACGGAATTTCACATCAAGCTGCGGCGTGAATTCCAGACGCGCGGGGCGCGGATCGAATGCCTGAATTTCAAGCTCGACGACACGCCGGAAGGCAAGTTCGTCGAGACGATCTTCGCCGCGCAGGGCGAGCTAGAGCGGGAACAGAACCGCCGTCAGGTGATCCAAAAGATGAAGGCGCGTGTCGAGAAAGGCTATTACGTCTTTCATCCGCCAGTTGGCTATCGCTACGCAAAAGATCGCGTGCATGGCAAACTGCTGTTTCGAGATGAACCCGTCGCGTCCATCGTCGCGGAAGCTTTGGAGGGTTATGCCAGCGGGCGATTCAGTTCTCAGGTTGAAGTGAAGCGGTTCCTCGAATCTAAGCCCGATTTCCCCAAAAGTGGCGCAAATGGCTATGTCCATCCGAGCAAGGTCAAGGATATGCTCCAGCGCGCCGTTTATGCGGGCTACGTGGATGCGCCGAACTGGGGTGTGTCCCTACGCAAAGGGCATCACGAGCCGCTGATCAGCTTTGCCACATACGAGCGCGTCCAGGCTGTGCTGAGCGGGAATGTTTATGCTCACGCTCGCAAGGACATCAACGAAGATTTCCCGCTGCGCGGGTTCGTGCTCTGCGACGACTGTGGCGAGCCGATGACCTCCTGCTGGTCGAAGGGCCGGAACAAGCACTATCCCTATTACCTGTGCGATACGCCGTCCTGTGCGTCGAAGCGCAAGTCGATCCCGCGCGCCGATATCGAAGGCGGTGCGGAAGCGCTCCTGCGCTCTCTACAGCCCGCCAAACAGCTCTATGAGCTGGTGCGGGCGATGTTCATCGACGCATGGAACATGAAGCTGACGCAAGCGCGGCAGGAGCAAAGCACGCTCGCAGCGCAGATCAAGGACATCGAAGGTCAGATCGAGGCGCTACTCGACCGGATCGTGGATGCGACCAGTCCTTCGGTGATTCAGGCGTATGAGAAGCGGATCGACAAGCTGGAGCGTGAGAAGATCAAGCTGGGCGAACAAGCGGCTCTGAAGGTGCCGCCAAAGGGACGCCTAGAGGAATTTATCGAACACGCCCTGACGTTCCTCGGAAACCCTTGGAAACTCTATGAAAACGGCGAATTTGCGTTCAAACGCACGGTGCTGAAACTGGCTTTCGCAGAGCCTCTGCGATACAGCCGCGATAATGGTTATCGAACCGCTAAAACCACCTTTCCATTCAAGGTGTTAGCGGACATTTCAACCCAAAAAAGCGGGATGGTGGTGCGGGTGCTCGATCGCGCCAGGCGGCTCGAGGGGCTGGGCAAGGGCGTGAAGGAGGGCCGGATCTGGGCCTACCTCCGGGATGACCGACCGTGGAGCGGGACCGCGCCGCCGGGCGTCGCCTACTTCTTCTCACCGGACCGGAAGAGCGTGCATCCGCAAGGCCACCTGGCCGAGTTCTGCGGTGTCCTCCAGGCGGACGCCTATACGGGCTTCAAGGCGCTCTATGAGCCTGATGCCACCGGTGCGGTTCGCATCCGCGAGGCCGCATGCTGGGCACACCTGCGCCGGGACTTTCACGATGTCTGGACCGGCACCAAGTCGGAGATCGCCCGAGAAGGGCTGGACCGCATCGGCGCGCTCTACGACATCGAACGCGAGATCACCGGCTGCTCCGCCGAAGAGCGGCGGCGCGTCAGGCAGGTCCGTACGCGCCCGCTTGCGGAGGACTTCAAGGCGTGGGCGGAGACCCAGCTCGGCCGTGTCTCGGGCAAGAGCGCACTGGCCAAGGCCTTCCGCTACGCGCTCCGCCGCTGGCCCTCCTTCATGCTCTTCCTGGAGGATGGCCGTGTGGCCATCGACAACAACCCGGCCGAGCGCGCGATCAAGCCCGTGGTCATTGGTCGGAAGAATTGGCTCTTCGCCGGGGCTGATGCCGGAGGCGAGACCCTCGCGGAGGCCATGACGATCATCGAGAGCGCAAAGCTCAGCGGCCATGATCCCGAAGCCTACCTCGCCGACATCCTCGCCCGGATCGGCGACCACAAGATCAACCGCCTCGACGACCTGCTGCCGTGGAACTGGGTGCCGCTCACTCAGGAGGACAAGGCCGTCGCCTGAGCTGCGGTCCTAACCGGCCGGTTAC
>NZ_ML119098.1 GCF_003789055.1 Histidinibacterium lentulum
GGGGGAGCGGTTGTTCCCGTGTCGGGTCCGCTTGTGCTCCGTCTGTGGGGCGATCGCGGAAGGTCGGCTCGGGCTGGTGCGTGTCGCGGCGGTCTTGCGCGGCGGATCGCGTCCATTGCATCGTTCGGAGAGGTTTCTCGTGTTTCTTTCCAGATCTGGCGGTGACTTACTCTCCCACGTCTTGAGACGCAGTACCATCAGCGCGACGGCACTTAACGGCTGGGTTCGGAATGGGACCAGGTGTTTTGCTCGTGCTATGACCACCAGATCGGGGAAGAAACAGGTCGGCGGGTGGGCCGCCGGACAATCTTTCCAAGTCGCGTATCGTGCATGACTTCTGGTCCTGGTGAGGGTTTTCCTCGCCACTTCCGGATCAGATCAAGCCAATCGGGCCATTAGTACCGGTCAACTGAACGCATTGCTGCGCTTACATCTCCGGCCTATCGACGTGCTGGTCTCGCACGGCCCTCAAGGGATACCTTGTTTCGAGGGGGGCTTCCCGCTTAGATGCCTTCAGCGGTTATCCTGTCCGATCATAGCTACCCTGCACTGCGGCTGGCGCCACAACAGGTCCACCAGTGGATCGTTCACCCCGGTCCTCTCGTACTAGGGGCAACTCCTCTCAAGTATCCTACACCCACGGCAGATAGGGACCGAACTGTCTCACGACGTTCTAAACCCAGCTCACGTACCTCTTTAAACGGCGAACAGCCGTACCCTTGGGACCTGCTCCAGCCCCAGGATGAGATGAGCCGACATCGAGGTGCCAAACGGTGCCGTCGATATGGACTCTTGGGCACCATCAGCCTGTTATCCCCAGAGTACCTTTTATCCGTTGAGCGATGGCCCTTCCACTCGGGACCACCGGATCACTATGGCCGTCTTTCGACTCTGCTCGACGTGTCAGTCTCGCAGTCAGGCTGGCTTCTGCCATTGCACTCAACGACCGATTTCCGACCGGTCTGAGCCAACCTTCGCGCGCCTCCGTTACACTTTAGGAGGCGACCGCCCCAGTCAAACTACCCACCACGCAGGGTCCCGGACCCGGATAACGGGCCGCGGTTAGACATCAAGCAAGGCAAGGGTGGTATCTCAAGGGAGACTCCACCAGGACTGGCGTCCCGGCTTCGAAGTCTACCACCTATCCTGCACATGCCTGGCCTGATGCCAGTGCGAAGCTATAGTAAAGGTTCATGGGGTCTTTCCGTCTAACCGCGGGAAGCCTGCATCTTGACAGGCAATTCAATTTCGCTGAGTCGATGTTGGAGACAGCGGGGAAGTCGTTACGCCATTCGTGCAGGTCGGAACTTACCCGACAAGGAATTTCGCTACCTTAGGACCGTTATAGTTACGGCCGCCGTTTACCGGGGCTTCAATTCAAGGCTTGCACCTCTCCTTTTAACCTTCCGGCACCGGGCAGGCGTCAGACCCTATACGTCGTCTTGCGACTTCGCAGAGCCCTGTGTTTTTAGTAAACAGTCGCCACCCCCTGGTTTGTGCCCCCGGCCCTCTTGGACCGGGCCTCCTTCTCGCGAACTTACGGAGGTATTTTGCCGAGTTCCTTCAACATCGTTCTCTCAAGCGCCTTGGTATTCTCTACCAGTCCACCTGTGTCGGTTTGGGGTACGGTCTGATGGAGGGCTATTTCCAGGAACTGTCTTGGATACGCCCCAATCCGATAAGGGACGCACGCCGCCACAATCCGTCACATCCTCCTGGCCCAGGAATATTAACCTGGTTCCCATCGACTACGCCTTTCGGCCTCGCCTTAGGGGCCGGCTTACCCTGCTCAGATTAGCTTTAAGCAGGAACCCTTGGACTTTCGGCGACAGGGTCTCTCACCCTGTTTGTCGCTACTCATGTCATCATTCTCGCTAGTGATCTCTCCACCGGATCCCTCACAGGCCGGCTTCACAGAAAGCCTCTCTCCTCCAATGCACCCCGGAGGGTGCGAAGGAGGAATGAGACTATGTCACACTACGCTCCGCTACCACGCATTGCTGCGTCCTAAGCTTCGGCTCGTGGCTTGAGCCCCGTTACATCTTCGCCGCAGGACATCTTGTTTAGACCAGTGAGCTGTTACGCTATCTTTAAAGGATGGCTGCTTCTAAGCCAACCTCCTGGTTGTTTTGGACGTCCCACCTGCTTTCCCACTTAGCCACGAATTGGGGGCCTTAGCTGTAGGTCAGGGTTGTTTCCCTCTCCACGACGGGCGTTAGCACCCGCCGTGTGTCTGCCATCCAGTACTCTTCGGTATTCGGAGTTTGCTTAGGATCAGTAAGGCTGTGGGCCCCCATTACCCATGCAGTGCTCTACCCCCGAAGGTATTCAGATGACGCTCTACCTAAATAGATTTCGCGGAGAACCAGCTATCTCCCGGTTTGATTGGCCTTTCACCCCTAGGCACACCTCATCCCGACCTTTTTCAACAGGTGTGGGTTCGGACCTCCAGTACGTGTTACCGTACCTTCATCCTGGACATGCCTAGATCACCGGGTTTCGGGTCTGATCCCACGAACTCATGCGCCCTATTCAGACTCGCTTTCGCTGCGCCTACACCTAACGGCTTAAGCTTGCTCGTGAGACCAAGTCGATGACCCATTATACAAAAGGTACGCCGTCAGCTCGCAAGGAGCCTCCGACTGCTTGTAGGCGTTCGGTTTCAGGGACTGTTTCACTCCCCTCGTCGGGGTGCTTTTCACCT
The DNA here is from genome assembly GCF_003789055.1 of Histidinibacterium lentulum. GTDB lineage: Bacteria > Pseudomonadota > Alphaproteobacteria > Rhodobacterales > Rhodobacteraceae > Oceanicola > Oceanicola lentulus. Next base: position 2,705 of record NZ_ML119098.1, read on the forward strand.
TTCCCTCACGGTACTGGTTCGCTATCGGTCAGCAAGGAGTACTTAGCCTTCGAGGGTGGTCCCCCGATCTTCAGACAGGATTTCACGTGTCCCGCCCTACTTGATGCGTCCGATCATGCTTCCCGTACGGGGCTGTCACCCGCTATGGCCCGACTTTCCAGACGGTTCCGGTCACACTCACGGCTCGGCTGATCCCCGTTCGCTCGCCACTACTAGGGGAGTATCTGTTGATTTCCTTTCCTCCGGGTACTTAGATGTTTCAGTTCCCCGGGTTCGCTCTTTGAAGCCTATGTATTCAGCCTCAAAGTACCTGGTTCAGCCCGCTATGAGATGCTTGCGCAGTCATAACAAACTGTCAGGTGGGTTGCCCCATTCGGAGATCCGTGGATCAAAGCCTATTCTCGGCTCCCCACAGCTTATCGCAGAGTATCACGTCCTTCATCGCCTCTTGCTGCCAAGGCATCCACCAAACGCCCTTCTCGCGCTTGATCTGATCCAGAAGAAGCGAGGCTTCTTTCTGTCAGATGCGGCCCACTACCTTGATGCAGGGCCGCATCCCGGCGCCCCCTTGGCAGGGGAGCCGTCGATCAGAAGTCATACTTTCCCGTGGGCCCGCGATGTCGGTCGCAGGCCCGGTTCCACCATCCTCGCGGATGGCGGGGGTTAGTTGTACTTGACTTGGACAACATAGCCATCGGGGTCGAACCCCAGGCGCTCCCCCACTCGGGAGGCCAGGCTATATTGATGATTGTTTCTCTCTGAACGATGTAAATCCGTCGGCGCAGGGCCGACGTCGATGTCCGATTGGACGGCAAGACCGGAGGTCCAGCGATCCAATCATGGGCGGATATGGTGGGTCGAGGAGGACTTGAACCTCCGACCTCACGCTTATCAGGCGTGCGCTCTAACCACCTGAGCTACCGACCCGGTTTGTTTGGCTCCGCCAAACAAACCAGTGCGGCGAAAGCGTTTGCTTGCAAACGCGTGCCGTCACCCGGTTGAGGTAAAGCGGAACAGCGTGGTCTTGTCGGGCACCCGGAACGACGACCGGGCGATGCCACGTCAAATCTGCCAAAGGCAGATGTGTCTTTCGCACGCGCGATCGAATGCAAGGCATTCGATCGTGGTGGAGCGTATCGGGATCGAACCGATGACCCCCTGCTTGCAAAGCAGGTGCTCTCCCAGCTGAGCTAACGCCCCAAAGAGCGCTGCACCCGGGCAAAACCACTGTCTGAAGAGATATGAGGACGGCCTGGTCCGGGTCGAAAGCGGACTTTCGACCGATATGCTCGTTGCCGAGCTGCTAAGTGATCCACGAGACCGGCAGGCCGGCCTTCCAGGATCATCCTTAGAAAGGAGGTGATCCAGCCGCAGGTTCCCCTACGGCTACCTTGTTACGACTTCACCCCAGTCGCTGAGCCTACCGTGGCCAGCTGCCTCCTTCGAGAAGGTTGGCGCACCGTCTTCGGGTAGACCCAACTCCCATGGTGTGACGGGCGGTGTGTACAAGGCCCGGGAACGTATTCACCGCGTCATGCTGTTACGCGATTACTAGCGATTCCGACTTCATGGGGTCGAGTTGCAGACCCCAATCCGAACTGAGATGCCTTTTGGGGATTAACCCACTGTAGGCACCATTGTAGCACGTGTGTAGCCCAACCCGTAAGGGCCATGAGGACTTGACGTCATCCACACCTTCCTCCCGCTTATCACGGGCAGTTCCCCTAGAGTGCCCAGCCGAACTGCTGGCAACTAAGGGTGTGGGTTGCGCTCGTTGCCGGACTTAACCGAACATCTCACGACACGAGCTGACGACAGCCATGCAGCACCTGTCACCGTGCCCCGAAGGGAAACTGCATCTCTGCAGCGGTCACGGGATGTCAAGGGTTGGTAAGGTTCTGCGCGTTGCTTCGAATTAAACCACATGCTCCACCGCTTGTGCGGGCCCCCGTCAATTCCTTTGAGTTTTAACCTTGCGGCCGTACTCCCCAGGCGGAATGCTTAATCCGTTAGGTGTGTCACCAAAGGGCAAGCCCCCTGACGACTGGCATTCATCGTTTACGGTGTGGACTACCAGGGTATCTAATCCTGTTTGCTCCCCACACTTTCGCACCTCAGCGTCAGTATCGAGCCAGTGAGCCGCCTTCGCCACTGGTGTTCCTCCGAATATCTACGAATTTCACCTCTACACTCGGAATTCCACTCACCTCTCTCGAACTCAAGGCTACCAGTATCAGGGGCAGTTCCGGGGTTGAGCCCCGGGATTTCACCCCTGACTTAATAGCCCGCCTACGCGCGCTTTACGCCCAGTAATTCCGAACAACGCTAACCCCCTCCGTATTACCGCGGCTGCTGGCACGGAGTTAGCCGGGGTTTCTTTACTGGGTACAGTCATTATCTTCCCCAGCGAAAGAGCTTTACGACCCTAGGGCCTTCATCACTCACGCGGCATGGCTAGATCAGGGTTGCCCCCATTGTCTAAGATTCCCCACTGCTGCCTCCCGTAGGAGTCTGGGCCGTGTCTCAGTCCCAGTGTGGCTGATCATCCTCTCAAACCAGCTATAGATCGTAGGCTTGGTAGGCCATTACCCCACCAACTACCTAATCTAACGCGGGCCGATCCAACTCCGAAATTCTTTCCCCCGAAGGGCGTATGCGGTATTAATCTCCGTTTCCAGAGGCTATCCCGCAGAGCTGGGCACGTTCCCACGCGTTACTCACCCGTCCGCCGCTAACCCGAAGGTTCGCTCGACTTGCATGTGTTAGGCCTGCCGCCAGCGTTCGTTCTGAGCCAGGATCAAACTCTCAAGTTGAAACGCCTCGCGGCGTGTCCTTGACGTTCGAACCTCTGCACATCCATCGGCCCGGCTAGGACCGATGAGTCATCTGTCTGCAGATCGTCCCATAAGGAACAGATCCGACAAACAGTGAAGCTGACACTCACATCATCGGACAGCCGAAACCACCCTAGTGAGCCGACATACAGACGTCTGATCCATCGAATGAACCAAACCGCCCGCATATCTCTTCAGATACTCGCGATGTCAAAAAGCGCAGAAGCAAAATCAACAGTGATGCGCCAATTCACAGCGCGACACCGCCAAACATGCCCCTGATGTCACCGCCTCGTCTGCACCGGCTCCCGCCGCCGCCCCGTCTGGCGCCCCAGCCGCGCCTCAGCGCCGCCGGTGAAGCGCTATCTACGGATACCAAACCAAACCCGCAAGAGGTTT
>NZ_ML119099.1 GCF_003789055.1 Histidinibacterium lentulum
GATGACCCGCCAGATCACGCTCTCGAAAGCCGTCAACGAGGCGCTCGCCGAGGAGATGCGGCGCGACCCGACCGTCTTCATCATCGGCGAGGACGTGGCCGAGGCGGGCACGCCCTTCAAGGTGCTCGCAGGGCTCGTGGAGGAGTTCGGCACCGACCGCGTCATCGACACGCCGATCTCCGAGCCGGGCTTCGTGGGGATGGCCGTGGGTGCGGCCATGACCGGCGCGCGGCCCGTGGTGGACCTGATGTTCGGCGATTTCCTCTATCTCGTCATGGACCAGCTCTGCAACCAGGCGGCGAAGACCCATTACATGTCGGGCGGCAAGCTCACGGTGCCCATGGTGCTCCGGACCAATCTCGGGGCCACCCGGCGGTCGGCGGCGCAGCACAGCCAGTCGCTCCATGCCCTCGTGGCGCATATCCCCGGCCTGAAGGTGGCGCTGCCCTCCTCGGCCTATGAGGCCAAGGGCCTGATGAAGACCGCGATCCGGGACGACAACCCGGTGGTGATCTTCGAGGACAAGCTCATGTACCAGGACAAGGCGGAGGTCCCCGAGGAGGAGTACCTGATCCCCTTCGGCGAGGCCTGCATCAAGCGCGAGGGCCGCGACATCACGCTGATCGCCACCTCGTCGATGGTGCAGGTGGCCCTGGCCGCCGCCGAGACCCTCGCCGCGGAGGGCATCTCCGCCGAGGTGATCGACCCGCGCACCATCGTGCCGCTCGACGAGGCCACGCTGATATCGTCGGTCAGGAAGACCTCCCGCGCCATCGTCATCGACGAGGGCCACCGCAACTACGGCATCACCGGCGAGATCGCGAGCCGCCTCACGGAGAAGGCCTTCTACCATCTCGACGCGCCGGTGCTGCGGATGGGGGCGATGGACGTGCCGGTGCCGTTCTCCCCCGCGCTCGAGGACCTGACCGTGCCGACGCCCGGGACGGTCGCCGAGGCCGCGCGCCGGCTCTGCCGGGGGGAGGCCATGGATGCCGCTTGACGTGATCATGCCGGCGCTCGGGATGGCCCAGGACACGGGCCATCTCGTGGCCTGGAAGAAGAAGCCCGGCGACAGGGTCGCGGCGGGCGACGTGCTCTTCGAGGTGGAGACCGACAAGTCGGTGATGGAGGTCGAGGCCCAGGGCGAAGGCTGGCTCGTGGACGTGGCCGCCGAGGAAGGCTCGGACGTGCCCGTGGGCCGGGTCATCGCGCGCATCGCCGACAGCCCCGGGGAGAGCGGCGCGGCAGAGGCGCAGGCGAGCGCCCCCGCCCCTGATGCCGGGGCAGAGGCCCCCGCCCCCGCCCCGGACACCCCCGCCCTGCCCGAGGGCCGCGCGGTGATCATGCCGGTGCTCGGCATGGCCCAGGACGCGGGCCTCCTCGTGGCCTGGAGCGTGGAGCCCGGCGCCCGGGTCGAGGCCGGGGACACGCTCTTCGAGGTCGAGACCGACAAGTCGGTGATGGAGGTGCCCGCGGAGGCCGCGGGGTACCTTGCCGCCACGCTCGCCGCGGCGGGCGAGGAGGTCCCCACGGGCGAGGTCATCGCGATCCTGACCGAGACCGCGCCGGAGGCCCCGGTCACCCGCACCCGCGCCGAGGGCGCGGCGCCCGCGCCCGCGACGCCGCCTGCGAAGGCGGAGGAGCCCGCCCCCGCGACGCCGCCCGCAAGGGCGGAGGAGCGCGCCAGGCCCGTCAGCCCCCCCGCGCCCGCGCCGGAGACGGGTGGCCGGCTGCTCGCCTCGCCGAAGCTGCGCCGCCTCGCGCACGAGGAAGGCCTCGACCTCGCGCTCCTGCGCCAGGCCGGCGTGCCCGAGCCCTGGCATGTCCGCGATCTCGAGCGGCTGCGCGCACTGGCCGCCGAGGCCGCCACGGCCCCCGCCGCAGCCCCGGCCCCTGCCACAGCCGGCCTGCGCCTCGTGGCGACCCTCTCCGAAGACAGCCTCGCCGGGACCCTCGCCTGGGCCGCCGAGCGCGCGGATCTCGCCCCCGAAGCGGTGCTCGCGGGCCTCGCCGGGGCCGCCCTCGGCCTGCCCGCCACGGTGGCCGTGGAGACGCTGCACGCCCGCAGCCTCTGGCACGTGCCCTCGCGCCGGCTCACCGCGGTGACCGCCGCCGGGGAGGACGCCACGCCGAGCCTCGTCCTGCGCGATCTCACCGCCAGCCGCCTTACCGAGATCGCCGCCGGGCCCGAACCCGCCCCGGTGCTGACCTTGACCCGCGGCCCCGCGGGCCTCACCCTGACCCTCGAGGCCGCCCCCGGCGCGCTGGCGCCCCTCGCCGCGGCCCGGCTCCTCGACGGCCTCGCCGGCCGGCTCGAGGACCCGCTGCGCCACCTGTTCTGACGAGGACCCCGCCCATGGGACGCCCTGCCCCCGCGCCCGACACGCCCCCGCCTCCCGCGGGCGGGCGCACGGCGTCCGGACGCAGGCCGGACCTCTGGCCGGGCCGTAGGCCGGGCTTGAGCCCGGCACCCACCCCGCACGACCAGCCCGCGCCGCGGCCGCTCCTGGGCGGGCGCCTCGATACGCCCGGGCGAGGCACTTTATCCCGCCACCCCGCCGCACATCCGGTCTGCAAGGGTCCTCCCCATGCGACCGCCCCCGGGGAGGGGCGGCCGCGGCGCGGGCTGGTCGCCCGCGCACCCGAAGCGGAACTGTCCCTCGCCCCGGGACCCCGCCCCACCCCGCGCACGTTCCGCCCCATGACCCCCGATCCCCTCGCCCCGGCGCCCGGCCTCCGCGCCCGCGCCCCAGCCTTCACCCCCAGCCCGGGAGACACCCCATGACCAAGGCCGATATCCGCTTCGACGCGCTGCAGTCCGACCTCTGGATCGGCGGCCAGTGGCGGCCCGCCGCCGACGGCGCCCGCTTCGACGTGATGAACCCCCATGACGAGACCACGCTGGCCTCCGTCGCCTCCGCCACGCTCGACGATGCCGACGCCGCCCTCGACGCCGCCGAGGCCGCCATGGCCGACTGGGCGGCGAAGACCCCGCGCCACCGCTCGGAGGTGCTGCGCCGGGCGTATCACCTGATGACCGAGAGGCTCGACGACATCGCCCGCCTCATCACCCTCGAGAACGGCAAGGCCGGCACCGACGCGCGCGGCGAGGCCGCCTATGCCGCCGAGTTCTTCCGCTGGTTCGCCGAGGAAGCCGTGCGCGTCCCCGGCCATCTCGGCCGCGGCCCCGCCTCGGGCGCGCGCATCCTCGTCCAGCACAAGCCCGCGGGCCTCGCCGTGCTCGTCACGCCCTGGAACTACCCCGCCGCCATGGGCACCCGGAAGATCGCCCCCGCGCTCGCCGCGGGCTGCGGCGTCATCATCAAGCCCGCCTCCGAGACGCCGCTCACCATGCTGGCGCTCATGCCCATCCTCGAGGAGGCCGGCGTGCCCCCGGGCCTCGTCAACGTGCTGCCCTCGCGCCGCACCGGGGCGCTCGTCGATCATCTCCTCCACGATCCGCGGGTGCGCGTCGTCTCCTTCACCGGCTCCACCGGGGTGGGCCGCACGCTCCTGAAGTCGGCCGCCGACCAGGTGCTCACCCCCGCCATGGAACTGGGCGGCAATGCGCCCCTCATCGTCTTCGAGGACGCCGATCTGGACACGGCGGTCGAGGGCGCGCTTCTCGCGAAGATGCGCAACCTCGGCGAGGCCTGCACCGCGGCCAACCGCTTCTATGTCCACGAGGCGATCCACGACGCCTTCGTCGAGGCCTTCGCCGCCCGCATGACGGGCCTGAAGGTCGGCAACGGGCTCGAGGAGGGGGTGGACGTGGGCCCGCTCGTCAACGCCTCGACCCGCGACAAGGTCGCGGGCTTCGTCGCCGACGCGCTGGAGAAGGGCGCGCGCCTCGTCTGCGGCGGAAAGGCCCCCGAGGGCAAGGGCTTCCACTATCCGCCCACCGTGCTCGCGGACGTGCCCGAGACCGCCGACTGCGTGCGCGACGAGATCTTCGGCCCCGTCGCCGCGATCCAGCGCTTCTCGGACGAGGCCGATGTCATCGCCCGGGCCAACGACACGGAATACGGCCTCGTCGCCTATGTCTTCACCGCCGACATCAGGCGGGGTCTGCGCGTCTGCGAGGCGCTCGACTACGGCATGGTCGGCCTCAACCGCGGCCTCGTGTCGGACCCCGCCGCCCCCTTCGGCGGCACCAAGCAGTCCGGCCTCGGCCGCGAGGGCGGCACCGAGGGCATGCTCGAGTTCATGGAAACGCAATACATCTCGACGGAATGGTGAGGCGGGATGGACCAGGGCAGGCCAGGGGCGTCCCGTGCAGGGTGGGTCTTGAACCCACCTGCCCCGGCCCGACAGCGACCGGCCCGCGACGTGGACGCCCCTGGGTGGGCGCCTCGAAACGCCCGAGCGGGGCACTTTATCGCGTCGTCCCGCCGAACATCCGTTCTGCGCGGGACGTCACCCATGCGCCCGCCCCCGGGGAGGGGCGGCCGCGGCGCGGGCTGGTCGCCCACGCAACCCTCGAATGACTGTGTCGCCCCCACCCGCAGGCCGGGCTTCAGCCCGGCGCACCCCATCCGCCCCTGACCAGATGACCACCGGAGTGACCCCATGACCGAGATCGCCGCCGCCCCCTCCGTCCGCAAGCGCGCCGCCGAGATGGGGATCGACCTCGAGGCCCTCGCCCGCAGGACCGGCCGCAGCGCCTTCACCGCCGACGACCTCGCCGACGGCGCCGCCGCCGAAGCCCCCGCCGCCGCGCCGCAGGCCGCCCCCGCCCATGCCGCCTTCTGGGACGTCGACCACGCCGCCCATGGCCCCGTCCGGACCGAGCCCCTCTCGCGCATCGACCGGGCCGCCGCCCTGAACCTCGGCGCCGCCAATGCCACGATCCCCCAGGTCACCCACCACGACCGCGCCCGCGTCGACGCGCTCGAGGAGCTGCGCGCCCGCGCCGCCCCCGAGGCCAGGGCCCGCGGCCTCAGGCTCACGCCGCTGGCCTTCCATGTCCTCGCGCTCGCCCGCGCCCTCGCCGCATACCCCCGCGTGAACGCCTCCCTCTCCCCCGACGGCCAGAGCCTGATCCTGAAGGACTACATCCACATCGCCATCGCCGTGGACACCCCCCACGGCCTCATGGTCCCCGTCATCCGGAACGCGGACCAGAAGGGCCTCTGGGACATCGCCGCCGACATCGAGACCCTCGCCGCCCGCGCCCGCGACCGCAAGCTCGGACCCGGGGACCAGGGCGGCGCCTCCATCACCATCTCGTCGCTCGGCAAGACCGGCGGCACCGCCTTCACCCCCCTCGTCAACCCGCCGGAACTCGCCATCCTCGGCCTCTCGGCAACCCGGACGGACCCCCTCTGGACCGGCGAGACATGGGAACCCGCCCGAATGCTCCCCCTCTCCCTCTCCTACGACCACAGAGCCATCAACGGAGCCCTCGCCGCAAACCTCGCAACACACATCAAATCCCTCATCGAAAACCCAAAAGACATGATGCTGT
>NZ_ML119100.1 GCF_003789055.1 Histidinibacterium lentulum
CATGAACATGGCGTTGACGCCGAATGTATTGCAGCCGATGGATCTTGATCCGCACTGGCGTTGGGAGGGTCGTTTGCCGGCGTGGGGTCATACGTCGGTGGATTTCGAGCGGCGCGTGGATCATGACCGGCTGCGGCGGTACCGGCTGAGCCGGGCGCGGGAGGCGCTGAAGAAGAGCGAGTGCGGCTCGCTCCTGCTCTTCGACGTGAACAACATCCGCTACGTGACGGGGACGAAGATCGGCGAGTGGGAGCGGGACAAGATGTGCCGCTTTGCGCTGATGACGGGGGACGATGCGCCCTATGTGTGGGATTTCGGCTCTGCGGCGGTGCATCACAAGAAGTATGCCGACTGGCTCCTGCCCGAGAACTGCCGCGCGGGCGTGGTGGGGATGCGCGGGACGATCCCGCCCTCGTTCGGGCTGATGAAGCTCTATGCCGAGGAGATCGCGGGGCTGATCGAGGATGCGGGCATGAAGGGCATGCCGGTGGGCGTGGACTATGCCGAGACGGCGATGTTCCACGCGCTGAAGGAGGCGGGGCTGAACGTGGTGGACGGCCAGCAGGTCATGCTGTCGGCGCGCGAGATCAAGAACTGGGACGAGATCCAGCTCCTGACCCAGGCGGCCTCCATGGTGGACGGGGTCTACCACATGATCTGGGAGGAGCTGAAGCCGGGCATCCGCGAGAACGACATCGTGGCGATGGCCAACAAGATGCTCTACGAGATGGGCTCGGACGACGTGGAGGCGATCAACGCCATCGCGGGCGAGCGCTGCAATCCGCATCCGCACAACTTCACCGACCGCTACTTCCGGCCCGGGGACCAGGCCTTCTTCGACATCCTGCAGTCCTACCAGGGCTACCGGACCTGCTACTACCGGACCTTCAACATCGGCCGCGCGACGCCGGTGCAGCACGACGCCTACGTCAAGGCCCGCGAATGGCTCGACGCCGCGATCCAGGCGATCAAGCCCGGGGTCACCACCGACCAGGTGGCGAAGCTCTGGCCCACGGCCGAGAGCCTCGGGTTCCCGAACGAGCTCGCGGCCTTCGGGCTGCAGTTCGGCCACGGGCTGGGGCTTGCGCTCCACGAGCGGCCGATCATCAGCCGGGCGGTCAGCCTCGACAACCCGATGGAGATCGAGACCGGCATGGTCTTCGCGCTCGAGACCTACTGCCCGGCCGCGGACGGCTATTCCGCCGCGCGGATCGAGGAGGAGGTGGTGGTGACCGACACGGGCTGCGAGGTGATCAGCCTCTTCCCGGCCGAGGAGCTGCCGATCGCGAACCGGTATTGAGGAGAGGGGGTGGGTTCGAGACCCACCCTACGGGGGACCGGGGAGAGCGGTGGGTTGGAAACCCACCCTACGGCAGCCCGGGGGGCGGCGCGCCGCCCGGGACGCGGCCCCCGGGGGCGAGGTGGGAGGGGGGCGCTGCCCCCCGGCTTCGCCTCCCCCCGGAGGATTTCTGGCCAGATGAGGAGAGGGGAGCGGCGCGAGCGGGCGCCGCGGCCCTTCGTGACAGAGGACGGACGAGACATGGCGAAGCGCGCGACGAAAGCGGCGGCGGGCGATCCCAAGGACAATGCCGAGGATTATCTCAGGATGTACCGGCAGATGGTGCGCATCCGGGCCTTCGAGGACCAGGCGAACCAGCTCTATCTCTCGGCGAAGATGCCGGGGCTCACCCACATGTATTCGGGCCAGGAGGCGGTGGCCGTGGGCATCTGCGAGGCCTTGGAGGTGACCGACCGGATCACCTCGACCCATCGCGGCCACGGGCACTGCGTGGCCAAGGGCGCGGAGTTCAAGGAGATGTTCTGCGAGCTTCTGGGCCGGGCCGAGGGCTATTGCCGGGGCAAGGGCGGGTCCATGCACATCGCCGACCAGTCGAACGGCAATCTCGGCGCCAATGCCATCGTGGGCGGCTCCATGGGGATCGCCACGGGCTCGGCGCTGCGCGCCAAGCTGCAGGGCGCCGAGGACGTGACGGTCTGCTTCTTCGGGGACGGCGCCACGGCCCAGGGCCTCTGGTACGAGGTGATGAACATGGCGGCGCTCTGGAAGCTGCCGGTGATCTATGCCTGCGAGAACAACGGCTATTCCGAGTACACCAGGACCGCCGAGATCGCGGCGGGCGAGATCCGCAAGCGCGCCGAGGCCTTCGGGATCGAGAGCTTCACCGTGGACGGGCAGGACGTGCTCGCGGTGAACCGGCTCGCGCGCGATCTCGTGGGCCGGGCCCGGCGCGGCGAGGGGCCGTTCTTCGTCGAGCTCGAGACCTACCGCTACCACGGCCACCACGTGGGCGACATCAACCGCGACTACTACCGCGCCAGGGACGAGGAGGCGGAGTGGAAGAGCCTCCGCGACCCGATCGTGAACTTCGGCAAGTGGCTGGAGGCCGAGGGCGTGGCCTCGGCCGAGGAGCTGGTGGCGATCGGGCAGGCGGTGGAGGAGGATGCCGCCGAGGCCGTGGCCTATGCGCTCGAGGCGCCCTACCCGCCGGGCGAGGAGGTGGACATGCATGTCTTTGCCGGCGTGCCCCATGCGCTGGCCTATATCGACGGGGCGAAGGCGTGAGGGGGGTGGGAGCCACGGGCCGCGCCCCCGCCCGGGCACAGGCGGAGCGGTCGCCGTTCCGGGTAGGGCGGGTTTTCAACCCGCCGCGGCCCCGCACCAGAGCGGAGCGGTCGCCGCTGCGTGTAGGGCGGGTTTTTAACCCGCCATCCGGAACGCCGCACGACCGGCCCGCGCCGTGGCCGCCCCTGGGCGGGCGCTTTGGACCGCCCGAGCGGGGTGCTTTATCCCTCCACCCCGCCGCACATCCGTTCGGCGCGGGACCTGACCATGCGCCCGCCCTTGGGGAGGGGCGGCCGCGGCGCGGGCTGGTCGCCCGCGCGCCCCTCGCTCCGGCGTCGCAGACCGACGTGGCCAATGGTCGCCCGACATCCTGCCCCTCAAGCTCGCACACGGCCCGCGCCACCCCGCATGCCCAGACAGAAGGACCCCGCGGATGACCCGCCAGATCACGCTCTCGAAAGCCGTCAACGAGGCGCTCGCCGAGGAGATGCGGCGCGACCCGACCGTCTTCATCATCGGCGAGGACGTGGCCGAGGCGGGCACGCCCTTCAAGGTGCTC
>NZ_ML119101.1 GCF_003789055.1 Histidinibacterium lentulum
GTAAGCGGCGTCTGCTGCCCACGAGGCGTTTCAGCTTGACGGCTTGAAGTTCCAGGGCAGCAGATCGTCGATGGCGGACTGAGGGTGACCGTTGGCGATCGCTTCGAGCGTGGCCTTGAGATACGCGAAGGGCTCGATGCCGTTGATCTTCGCCGTTTCGACCAGCGACGCGATACGGCCCCAAGCCTTGCCGCCCTCATCATGACCGGCGAAGAGCGCGTTCTTCCGGTTTAGGGCGATCGGCCTGATCAGGTTTTCGACGCTGTTGGAGTCGATCTCGACGCGGCCGTCGTGGAGGAAGGTCTGGAGCCCCTCCCAATGACGGTGGATGTAGGCGAGCTTTTCTCCGAGGCGGGACTTTGGCGAGACGCGCAGTCGTTGCGCCTGGAGCCAATCTCCGAACGCGGCGACCAGGGGGGCGGTTCGTGCCTGCCGGGCCGACAGCCGTTGGTCCGGCGCACTGCCGCGGATGTCGGCCTCCACGGCATAGACCTCGGCGATGCGCCGCAGGCCTTCGGCGGCGATCTCCGAGCCGTCGCGGTCGAACACTTCCTTCAGCTTGCGCCGTGCGTGCGCCCAGCAGTGCGCCACGCGGATCGGATCACCGCCCTTGCGGGAGGGACGCGTGAGACGATTGTAGCCGGTATAGCCATCGAGTTGCAGCGTGCCATCGAAGCCGCGCAGGAACCTCTCGGCATTCTGCCCGCCGCGGTCGGGCGCGTAGAAGAAGACCACGCCCGGCGGATCAGCGCCGCCCCAGGCGCGATCATCGCGTGCGAGGGCCCAGAGGTAGCTGGTCTTGGTCCTGCCCCGGCCCGGGTCCAGCACCGGCGCCGTGGTCTCATCCATGAACAGCTTGCCCGAGGACTTCAGATGCTCGGCCAGCCGGTCGACGACGGGCCGCAGGTGGAAGCCGGCGACACCCACCCAGTCCGCCAGCGTGCTGCGGTGGATGCTGACACCCGACCGAGCGAGGATCTGGCTCTGGCGATATAGGGGAAGATGGTCGGCATACTTGCTGACCAGCACGTGGGCGATGGCGCCCTCGGTGGGCAGGCCGCCTTCGATGAGAGCCGCCGGCGCGGGCGCTTGCGTGACACCGTCGGTGCAGACCCGGCAGGCATACTTGGGACGGATGGTGGCGAGGACGCGCAGCTGCGCGGGCACGATGTCGAGACGCTCCGCCCGATCCTCGCCGATCCGGTGCATCCGTCCGCAGCCGCACGGGCATTCGAGGCTGTCAGGTTCGATGATCTGCTCGATACGAGGCAGGTCCGCCGGCAGATTGCCGCGGTTGCGCTGCGCCGGCGTGACCTTGCGGCGCGGCACCTCATCCGAGGAAGCGCGCTCGTCGTGCTGCGTCTCGACCTCGGCCACCGCCGCCTCCAGATCCTCGAAAGCGAGCTGCCGGTCGTCCTCGTCGAGCTTTTCGGACTTCTTGCCGTGCACGACATGGTTCAGTTCGGCGACGAGGTGCTCGAGCCGCTGGACGATCTGCCTCAGGTCGGTGGTTTCCGCCTTCAGGACCGCGTTCGCAGCCAGCAGGTCCGCATGCTCGCGCAGGAAGTCGGCTACGACATCGCGCTGGTCCTCGGGCAGGCTCGACAGGTCAATTTTGGCGGCGGCAGGCATGCCCCCAAGATACTCCGAACCAGCTGGAATAGCATACCATTTCGATGGAGCAGAGTCATTCCGCCGCAGCCGGTTTTCTGGCTTCCAGCGCCCGGACCTTGCGCCAGTCCAGCCCGGAAAACAGGGCCTCATACTGCGCCCTGTTCAGCGTCATCACGCCGTCTCGGATGGTCGGCCACGCGAAGGTCGTCTCCTCCAGGCGCTTGTAGGCCATCACGAGCCCGGTCCCGTCCCAGAACAGGATCTTCAGCCTGTCCGCTCGCTTGGCTCGGAAAACGAACACCGTGCCGGCGAACGGGTCCTCCTTCAGAGCCGACTGCACCAGCGCCGCCAGCCCGTCATGCCCCTTGCGGAAGTCCACCGGCCGCGTCGCCACCAGGATGCGCATCCCGTGCGACGGCAGCATCACGAGGCCGCCCCGAGCGCGCGGACGATGTCGGCGATGCGCGCCGCCGACGTATCGGCATCGAGCTGGATTGACACCTCGCCGACGACGATCCGAAGCTCGGACCAAGCCTTGGGTTCGCCAACCTCGATCCCCAGCGGCTCCGCGTCGCGCACGACCAGCTGCGTGAAGACGGCCTCGAGCGCATCGTCCTCCAGCGCCGGCAGAACCAGATCTCCGTTCTTTGCGAGCCGCCGCCACGCAGACAGCTGGTTGGGCTGAACTCCGAACCGCACGGCAACATCCTTCACCGTGGCCCCCGCTCGCAGGGTCTCGGCCACGGCCTGCGCCTTCACCTCGTCTGGCCAGCGCCGATGACCTGACGCGTGGATCTCTACGCCCAGCGATCTGAGAAACGCATTCGTAGCACACATTGCGAAACGCACTCCCTGCCTCATTACAGGGATGCCTTCGCAACTCGTCAGCTCAGCCAGAAGGTGGGGCTCAGCCGCCGCTTAC
>NZ_ML119102.1 GCF_003789055.1 Histidinibacterium lentulum
TGGAGGAGAGAGGCTTTCTGTGAAGCCGGCCTGTGAGGGATCCGGTGGAGAGATCACTAGCGAGAATGATGACATGAGTAGCGACAAACAGGGTGAGAGACCCTGTCGCCGAAAGTCCAAGGGTTCCTGCTTAAAGCTAATCTGAGCAGGGTAAGCCGGCCCCTAAGGCGAGGCCGAAAGGCGTAGTCGATGGGAACCAGGTTAATATTCCTGGGCCAGGAGGATGTGACGGATTGTGGCGGCGTGCGTCCCTTATCGGATTGGGGCGTATCCAAGACAGTTCCTGGAAATAGCCCTCCATCAGACCGTACCCCAAACCGACACAGGTGGACTGGTAGAGAATACCAAGGCGCTTGAGAGAACGATGTTGAAGGAACTCGGCAAAATACCTCCGTAAGTTCGCGAGAAGGAGGCCCGGTCCAAGAGGGCCGGGGGCACAAACCAGGGGGTGGCGACTGTTTACTAAAAACACAGGGCTCTGCGAAGTCGCAAGACGACGTATAGGGTCTGACGCCTGCCCGGTGCCGGAAGGTTAAAAGGAGAGGTGCAAGCCTTGAATTGAAGCCCCGGTAAACGGCGGCCGTAACTATAACGGTCCTAAGGTAGCGAAATTCCTTGTCGGGTAAGTTCCGACCTGCACGAATGGCGTAACGACTTCCCCGCTGTCTCCAACATCGACTCAGCGAAATTGAATTGCCTGTCAAGATGCAGGCTTCCCGCGGTTAGACGGAAAGACCCCATGAACCTTTACTATAGCTTCGCACTGGCATCAGGCCAGGCATGTGCAGGATAGGTGGTAGACTTCGAAGCCGGGACGCCAGTCCTGGTGGAGTCTCCCTTGAGATACCACCCTTGCCTTGCTTGATGTCTAACCGCGGCCCGTTATCCGGGTCCGGGACCCTGCGTGGTGGGTAGTTTGACTGGGGCGGTCGCCTCCTAAAGTGTAACGGAGGCGCGCGAAGGTTGGCTCAGACCGGTCGGAAATCGGTCGTTGAGTGCAATGGCAGAAGCCAGCCTGACTGCGAGACTGACACGTCGAGCAGAGTCGAAAGACGGCCATAGTGATCCGGTGGTCCCGAGTGGAAGGGCCATCGCTCAACGGATAAAAGGTACTCTGGGGATAACAGGCTGATGGTGCCCAAGAGTCCATATCGACGGCACCGTTTGGCACCTCGATGTCGGCTCATCTCATCCTGGGGCTGGAGCAGGTCCCAAGGGTACGGCTGTTCGCCGTTTAAAGAGGTACGTGAGCTGGGTTTAGAACGTCGTGAGACAGTTCGGTCCCTATCTGCCGTGGGTGTAGGATACTTGAGAGGAGTTGCCCCTAGTACGAGAGGACCGGGGTGAACGATCCACTGGTGGACCTGTTGTGGCGCCAGCCGCAGTGCAGGGTAGCTATGATCGGACAGGATAACCGCTGAAGGCATCTAAGCGGGAAGCCCCCCTCGAAACAAGGTATCCCTTGAGGGCCGTGCGAGACCAGCACGTCGATAGGCCGGAGATGTAAGCGCAGCAATGCGTTCAGTTGACCGGTACTAATGGCCCGATTGGCTTGATCTGATCCGGAAGTGGCGAGGAAAACCCTCACCAGGACCAGAAGTCATGCACGATACGCGACTTGGAAAGATTGTCCGGCGGCCCACCCGCCGACCTGTTTCTTCCCCGATCTGGTGGTCATAGCACGAGCAAAACACCTGGTCCCATTCCGAACCCAGCCGTTAAGTGCCGTCGCGCTGATGGTACTGCGTCTCAAGACGTGGGAGAGTAAGTCACCGCCAGATCTGGAAAGAAACACGAGAAACCTCTCCGAACGATGCAATGGACGCGATCCGCCGCGCAAGACCGCCGCGACACGCACCAGCCCGAGCCGACCTTCCGCGATCGCCCCACAGACGGAGCACAAGCGGACCCGACACGGGAACAACCGCTCCCCCAATTGTCCTCGATCAGAAGTTAAGTCTGTTCGGGGTTTGGTCCTTCTCTGACCGGTTGAAGTATTCCCGCGGGGTGAGCCCGTCGAGGCTCGTGTGCGGGCGGTGGTGGGTCGTCGCGCCATGCCGCAATCAATTGGCGGGCATGGCGCAGCCCGACAAAGAGGTGCTCGTTCAGGCACTCGTCCCGGAGCCTGCCGTTGAAGCTCTCCACGAAGCCGTTCTGCATGGGCTTGCCCGGCGCGATGTAGTGCCACTCGACATGGCGCTCCTCCTGCCACTTCAGGATGGCGTTCGAGGTAAACTCGGTGCCGTTGTCGCTGACCACCATGCAGGGATAGCCGCGGATCTCGGCGATCCGGTCCATCTCGCGAGCCACCCTGATGCCGGAGATCGATGTATCGACGACCGTGGCCAGGCATTCCCGGCTGAAGTCGTCGATCACGCACAGCACACGGAACCGCCGTAACCGCCCGATTGAAGCCGCCTGCCTGATTGCGGGGTTCCGAGCTAAGACACGTGCATAACGACGTCGTTAGCGACGTGTCTTATCGGAAGGTGCCATGCTGGGCGAGGTTTTGGGTGTCGAA
>NZ_ML119103.1 GCF_003789055.1 Histidinibacterium lentulum
GGGTGTCGTCGGCATGGAGGCGGTCGGAGGCCATCACGTCGGCCCTGATCCGCGCCACGAGCGGGGAGAGCACCCGCACGCCCTGGCCACACCAGTCGACGAGCGTCGAGGCCGGGATTTCCGCGCCCATGCGGGCGAAGATCTCGTTCTGTCGATACAGGGGCAGATGGTCGTCGAACTTGGAGACGAGGATGTGCGCCAGAAGGCCCGGTCCCGCCATGGCTCGCGGGATCGGCCGTGCAGGCGCCGGGGTCTGGGTGATCTTCTCGCATCTCCGGCAGGACTTCTTCGGACGCGCCGTCTCGATCACCTTCAGCCGCGCGCTGATCAGTTCGAGGATCTCGCTCATGTCTTCGCCGACGAGCCGCAGCTCGCCTCCGCAATCGGGGCAGGCATGGCCGGGATCGAGCACGATGCGTTCGCGGGGCGTTGCTTCCGAGACCTTCGGTTTGCGCCGCATGGGAGCTGGTTCCGGGGCAGCAGGCTCTGCCTCCAGCTCCTCCTCGAGCTCCCGGGCGGCGGAAGCCGCGACCTCCAGTGCCTCGAGGGCCAGCTCCAGTTGTTCGATCTCACGCTCGATCTTCTCGGAACTCGCACCAAACTTCTGCCGCTGGAGCTTGGCGATCCGGATCTGGAGGGCCTGAACGAGGGCTTCGTGTGCCTTCAGGATGGCCGTGAGCCTTGTCGTCTCCGCCCGCATGGCCGCGTTCTCGGCCTCGAGTGCGGCGATCATCGCGCGCAGCTCGGCCGGATCATCAGGCGGAAGGGAGGGGGCTTCGGACATGCGTGACCCTACCACCCCGCGCCAGATATAACCAGTAAAACAAGGGGTTTGGAGGAACTATCAGCTCACCCTGGCGGGAGGCGCACCCCAGTCCGGACGGCGCCAGTCGATGCCCTCCCAGAGCATCGCCAACTGCGCCGATGTCAATCTCACGGCACCGTCTGCGACGGCAGGCCACGGGAAGCGGCCCCGTTCCAGCACCTTGTAGTAGAGGCAGAATCCCTGGCCGTCCCAGTAGAGCAGCTTCAACCGATCTCCCCGTCGTCCACGGAACGCGAAGACCGCGCCGCTCGCGGGCTTCTGGCGCAGGACATCCTGCGCGAGCGCGGCCAGACCCGTGATCCCCTTGCGCATGTCGGTGGGACCGCAGGCCAGGTAGACTCGAACGCCCGTTCCCGGTCCGATCATGCCGCCTCCACAGCCCGGATCAATCGGGTCAGCGCCTCTCCATCCATACCGCTGTCGAACCTCAGGCAGCGGCCGTTGCTCAGCCGCAGCTCGATCATGACGGGTCGCGCCGCCGCAGGCGCGCTCGCTGGCGTCCGCGCCTCACCAAAATCGACCGGAAGGAAAACGGCCCCGCGATCCGGCGACCATAGGCCCTTCTTCTTCAAGTCACGCCGCCAGCCGTAGATCTGGGAGCGGGTAATCTCGTGGCGCTGCGCTACCTGCGTCACCGATACACCGCCGACGCCGACCTCCGACAGGATCTCGAGCTTCTCGTCTTCGCTCCACCGTCGGCGCCGTTCGACACCCAAAACCTCGCCCAGCATGGCACCTTCCGATAAGACACGTCGCTAACGACGTCGTTATGCACGTGTCTTAGCTCGGAACCCCGCAATCAGGCAGGCGGCTTCAATCGGGCGGTTAC
>NZ_ML119104.1 GCF_003789055.1 Histidinibacterium lentulum
CTACGCCCAGCGATCTGAGAAACGCATTCGTAGCACACATTGCGAAACGCACTCCCTGCCTCATTACAGGGATGCCTTCGCAACTCGTCAGCTCAGCCAGAAGGTGGGGCTCAGCCGCCGCTTACAGCAGAGCGCCGCCCGAGGCGCTGAACGGCAGGTATCCCAGCTCGTCGAGGATCACCAATTCGTTCTTCACCAGCGCCTCGGCGGTCTTTCAAGCCTTTCCATGGGCCTTTTCCTGTTACAGCGCATTCACCAGCTCGACGGTGCAGAAGAATCGCATACGTTTGCGGTGATGCTCGAGGGCCTGAACGCCGAGGGTCACGCCAGAGGCGTGCTTAAAGCACGACCGCGACATGGCTTTTCCTGGTTCCGGGCCCGCCGATCAGGACCACGTTCTCGGCCGCGTCCATGAACTCGCACCGATGCAGGTGCCGCACAAGGGCTTCGTTGACCTCGCTGGCGGCGAAGTTGAAGCCGGACAGGTCCTTGTAGGCCGGGAAGCGCGCGGCCTCTATGTGGTAGGAGATCGAGCGCACCTCGCGTCCGGCCATTTCAGCCTTGAGCAGCTACGACAACATCGGCGTCGTGCCAGAGGCACGCTTTCAGCGTGACGCGGCTTCGAACGCCGGGGCCCCTTGCTCCATGAGATCATGCACGGCCTGCGCCATGCGTCGTGCTGAAAGCACGCCTGCGGCGTGACACATCTTCAGGCTGCGCAGCATGATGACGATGGCAGCACCGGTGGGATCATGACGCATGACGTGAGCCTCCCGTGTCCTGGGACCGTCGCAGACCGTCATACCGCGCAACATTCGCCTGCGGTTCCTTGCGCAGAGTCAGAGCTTCTGGCGGGGTTACGTCAGGCTGGTCAGTCGGCGTGCCCTCCACCAGCCTGTGGAGCAGGTTCAGCACATGGGTCTTGGTCGGCACGCCCGCCTCCAGCGCCAATTCCACGGCACAGAGCACGGCCTGTTCATCGTGGTGCAGGACTAGGCCAGAACGGCGGATCTCGCGATCGCCGCCGGGCTTGCGCAGCATCTGACCCTGCAACTGCCGGAATGCCTCCGGCATGTCGACGAATGGGGCGCCGTTCCGAAGGGCGCCCGGCTTGCGCTGGACCACAGCGAGGTAATGGCGCCAGTCATAGATGACGCGGCCAGGTTGTCGGTCCGACCGCTTAATGATGCGCCGATGCTCGCAGGCCACGTGCCCTTCGGCGTCATGCCGCAGGCATGCTTTCAGCATGACGATCACCAGCCGCTCGGGGTAGATGTGCAGGCTGACGGGGTAGTTCGCGAAGCTGGCAGGGACAGAGTAGCGATTACGCTCGAAGGTGATCAGGCAGGTGGGCGACACTCGCTTGCTTTGCTCGACAAAGCCATCGAAGGCCGTGAGTAACGGCATCAATGCAGGCTTCTCGGCCTCCCAGACATCGGCGATGCTTCCAGGCAGGCTGCCATGTGCGGTCTCGGCCGTAACCGGCCGGTTAGGACCGCAGCTCAGGCGACGGCCTTGTCCTCCTGAGTGAGCGGCACCCAGTTCCACGGCAGCAGGTCGTCGAGGCGGTTGATCTTGTGGTCGCCGATCCGGGCGAGGATGT